>OY969807.1:0-2252123 GCA_963703285.1 uncultured Nitrososphaerota archaeon | reverse complement strand
GGCCCGGTGGGATTTGAATTCGTGGACGCTTTGGCGCCTCCCACGACATGCTGGTTTCTCCCACAAGCTAGCTAAGAGCCAGCCGCTCTAACCTGGCTGAGCCACGGGCCCGCTTCCTCGAAGGTCTGTTGAACCGTATTTATTGTTTGATTTCCATTGTCAAATTCGGGTGATGTATTTCTGCATGGCAATTATGACAAAGTAGGACCAAGCCTTTCAATTCGGCGCTCTCCATAGTCCTGTCGCGCAGAATCACAGATGGGCTGGCGTCCTTGACTCCCGGATCAACATGATGGAGACACAAAGCGGCCAGATTTCTAGAGTAGCCGCATGTGCTGCACTTGCCTCCGAGCCGCGAGACTAGAGCCACCTTCCTTTTGCGCATTATGTCTAGCCGGTTTCTGTGTACTCTGAAAATCTGTTCTTTCCTATGCTTCAGATACCAACGCCGATAAGCGGCGCGTTGTTTGCCCTTGTCTTTGTATGGCAATTTTCAGGTTGTGAAGCAAATTTGATTAATAACCCCCACCAGCTCGAGAACTTTGCATCTCACGGATTGATTATTAACAACCGAGCCGTTCGACCGGCGGTTTGTAGAATGGGTAAGCTGACCTTCGTGGGCCTTGGCCTCGGCGACCAGGGAGTGAGCATCGGCGGCGTGAAGGCTATCAGAGATGCCGACGTCGCGTACCTCGAATACTACACGACCCCGCACGAACCACGCCTGCTGCAGGAACTTGAGGCGGCTGCGGGTAGGACCCTTACCATCGTGGACCGCGCCTTCGTCGAGGACGGGAGGAAGATAATCGAAGACGCGGCCGACCGTGACGTGGTGCTCGCCGTCCAGGGAGACCCGATGATAGCCACCACGCACAGCGACCTGAGGGTGAGGGCCGGCTCTGCAGGCATACCGACCTCTGTCATCCACGGGACCACCATCGCGGCTGCAGCGGCGAGCTCGAGCGGGCTCCACTACTACAAGTTCGGCGCGACGGTGACTTTCACAAGGGAGAGCGTGAACTACCACCAGCAGGTGTACCAGAGGGTCCACAAGAACCTGCTCGAAGGCTCCCACACGCTGCTGCTGCTCGAGTTCGACACCGAGGCGGGCGAGGGCGCGACGCCGAGGTCGCTCATGGAGGGCCTCCTCGCCGCAGAGAAGAATTTCAAGCGGGAGGTCCTCAGCGGCAAGACCTTCATCGTCGTCCTGAGCAGGGTGGGGACAGAGATGGAGTCGGTTCGGGCAGGCGCCATAGAAGAGATGTACGGACTCGACTACGGCGAACCCCCCCATGTCGCCATCGTCCCGGGCAGGATGCACTTCAGCGAGGTAGAGTCGCTCGCCTCTGTCAGCGGAATCGCCCGCGAACGAATCGGCGACAATGCGGCATCTGTAAGGCGGACCGCGCAGGTGCTGGTCCCGAGATACGTTGAAAAGGCTAAGAAGGCCCTGGGGTTGGCGCAGGACGAGTTGAAGCAGGGATACGAGGATCTGTTCGAGAACTCCGAGCTCTACCTGAGGGACGCCGAGTCATTCCTCGCGAACGAACAGGATGAGCTGGCGATGCTGAGCGTCGGCTACGCGGAGGGGCTGATCGACTCGCTCACGTTCACCGGAAAGATCAAGCTGGACTGGTAAGACTTGGACGACAACGCGCTTCTCAGGGCTGTGTACGTGACAGCGCTGCGGGACGGTGCAGCGAGCCTCGATTCGGTATCGACGGTCGTGGAGGGCGACCTCGAGACGGTCTGGGGTAGGCTCGAGGAAGCCTCGAGGGACGGTCTGGTCGAGATGCGCAACGACGCTATCAGCCTCACCCCGAAGGGGAGGAAGGAGCTCGCCGTGGTCATGATAGGGGGCGCGTTCGAGATAATACACCCCGGGCATCTTCATACCATCTCTGAGGCGCGGAGATACGGTGATACCCTCGTCGTCGTGGTCGCGGCAGACAAGACCGTGGCCAGGAACAAGGGTCGCGAGCCGGTGACCTCACAGGAGTGGAGGGTCAGGCTCATTTCAGCTCTCCGCAACGTGGACCTCGCCCTTCCTGGGGGTTTGGGCAGCATCTACGACACGCTCGAGAAGGTGAAGCCGGACACGGTGGCGCTGGGTTACGACCAGAAGCACAACCCGCAGGAGATTGAAAACGAGGCGGCAAAGAGGGGTTTGCAGGTCAAGGTCGTGAGGCTGAGCTCCCCGATACCGGGAGTCAAGACCTCGAAGATAGTGAGCACCCTAGGCGTCTAGGCGAAGACGGCGACGGTGACCTCGTCCCCGTCCTTCAGGCCGAGGTCCTTCCTGAAGGCGGCTGGGGATATGATCTCCAACACGCTGTCATCGTAGTGGGTCCTCTCGATGACGAGCACTCCGGCGGGTATCTTCCCGTTCACCACGGCCCGGAAGCACTTCGCCCCACCGTAGGTCCTCTTGCCGTTCTCAAAGCCCTCGATCTCCAGTCCCTCGCGCGAACGGAGTTCGCGCTTCTGCTCCATCTGGATGGGAGACTCTAGTTTCAGGTTGAGGGTCCCGAGGAATGGGTCGAACCCCAGCACCTTGAGAAACTGGACTCTGTATCCTTCGTTGCCGATGTAGTACGCGGCCTCCCCGAATCCTTGGAAGACCCTCCCCTTGAAGATGATCTCCTTCTCCTTTTCCTCGACCGCCGCCTTCAACTGCGAGTAGTGCGACCGAACGAGGTCGTATCCCTTCGGTGTCAGCCTTATCGCGAACTTGAGGCCCGTCCTCCTTCGCTCGATGAGGCCCATCTTCTCCAGCCTCTGGAGGTGCTGGGAGGCAGACTGCTGACTCTGACCCATCTTGGAGGCGAGTTCCTCCGAGGAGATGGTTACGAACTTCTGGTGGGCCTTGAGCTTCACGAGCTCATACAGCTCCGACATCAGGACGGGACTAAGCTTCTCCATCTCGATTCAACCGGGAGGCGTCCCTTGAGCCAATTGTATGGTGTATAAGACCATATTCATCCCCCGGGCGGCTCGGCGGCGGATGAAGCGAGCGGCGAACCCGCAATAGTTTCACGAGCGGGCATTCCTCGACCTCCTGATGTCATCCCGAAGGCTCTTCATCGAGGAGAGCAGAACCTCCCTCCTGGTCTCCTCGGCGACGATCCCACGGACGTCCTCGGTTATCATCCGGGCCACGTCGATCTTCCTTCGAAGCCCGTTGACGACGTTGTCGTACACCGCAAACGGAGAGAGGTGCGAGTAGAGCTCCTCGATCACCCCGAAGTACTCCCTCGTCTTCTCCGCTCTGCCCTCGGTAATCGAGGCGAGTAGGAGCCTCTTCACCTCCCCCACGGTGTCGAGCAGACCCAAGAGGTACGCCTCGTCGGAGACTCCCAGGGCCCGGGCGTCCTTGATCCCCTTTCCCAGCACCAAGGATTCGACGGTCGACGCTTCCACGAACTCGGTCTCCGGCGAGAGGAGGTACCTCGCCAGACCGCCGACCCCGTCCTTCCTCAACCTTTGTAGGACCTTCCCTGCGTTGGCTATCTCGCCCCTGGCCTCGTGGTTCTTCCCTGAGTGCAGGAAGACGATGGCCTTCGAACAGGAGAGGATGGCGTCCCTGCTCTCCTTCAGCATTCGTTCCCTGCGGTTCAGGGTCTCCTGCAGGTTCCCCTGGATCTTGTCAAGCGAGACGTCCACGCTCTCGAGGTTCAATGATGCTCAGCCCGCTTTCGGAACACCACGACATAAGCTTACCCGAGGAGAGGAGGTTATCTATATTGCACCGATTGACGCGGGGGTCCGAACTTGGTAACACAGTACGGGAGAGGCCGCGCGAAGGAGTACAGGTGCATGGAACTCCTGCGGCGCGAGGGATGGCTGGTCGGCCGGAGCGCCGCGTCGCACAGTCCGGTCGACATCTTTGCGGCGAAGGAAGGGAGGGTGATGCTCGTCCAGGTCAAGAGCGGCAGCGCGAGGATAAAGAGCGACGAGCTGAGGGAATTAGTTAAATGGGCAGAGGCTTTCGATGCCGACGCTGAAGTTTGGCATTTCAAGGGAAGAGGGAATCTCGAGAAGAGGCGGGTCTCGGTGGCGCGGGGCTGAGACCTTGGAAGTGAGGTGCTACCTCTGCGACGAAGAGCTCGACGCCGACGCCAAACCATTCAAGATTGGAATGAAGGAGGAGCTCGTCTGCAACGAGTGCTACCAGAAGACGGTCAACAGACGCAGGACGCTCGACAAGGGCAAGCAGGATTGACCAGGTTCGCCGGGTAACCGTGCGGGCCGGCTAGGCGGCTGCGTAAGCACGCCTGAGTTCCGAGATGATCTGGAGGCACTTCTGCGCAGCTTCCTCGTCCTCCCCCTGTTCGTGGCAGGAGAGCGCCTTCTCGTACTGCTCGAGGGCCATGAGAGCGTTGACGAGATCGGACCCGGTCTCCGAGAGCGAGAGTAGGCCCGCCATCTCATACCACTCGGCTGCCTGCGCGTAGTCGTTGAGGTTCTCGAAGCAGCTCGCTATCCACTCGCACAGCTGGACCTTCTGCTCGGACGACTGGAGCCTCTGGAACTCCTGTTTCAGGACGCTGGCAGCTGTCTCCCGCTCGCCGCTCCTCGCCAGGTCGAAGACCTCGGAAACGCTCACCATCGCAGCATCAATCCGCGTCCCGGTTAATAGAGGAGTGCTCTATAATTGTTGAGCCGCTAATCAACGTGACAACCTGTCGATCTCGGCCCTCTCGACCTCCCTCAGCTTCCTCCTGGTGAGGGCTTCCCGGTGCCTCCTCTTCTCGTCCGGGGTGACCGGTATCACCGGCTCGACCGGCGTCGGCCTCCCCCTGTCGTCCAGCGCCACGTAGGTGAGGAAGCAAGAGCCGACGTGAGTCGCCTTTCCCGAAATCAGGTCCTCAGACTCAAGCCTGACACCGATCTCCATCGACGTCTTGCCGACGTAGTTGACGGATGCCTTCATCACGAGCAGGTTGCCTACGTAGACCGGTGCTATGAAGTTCATCCTGTCTATCGAGGCCGTCACGACGTTCTTCTTGGCGTGCCGGAAGGCCGCGACAGCGGCTATCTCGTCCATGTACTTCATTATGGAACCGCCGAAGACGTTCCCCCTGATGTTCGCGTCCATCGGCATCATAATCCTCACGGTGGTGATCGCTGACTCGGAGACCGGCTTCCCATGTCTCTTGGGTTCGGGCATATGTCGGTCCGCAGCGCCGAGCAGAGATTGATAAAGGTAGTTTCCCGATCCGCCCGTCGTGGATTACATCACGCCCGAGGAGATGCGAAGGGTCGAGGCGGGAGCGTCCGACCGTGGCCTGGACGAGCAGGCGTTGATGGAAAACGCTGGCGCGGCGATAGTCCGCGTCCTAGAGCAGAGGTACGCGCGCCTCGACGGCGGAAGGATGCTCGTGGTCTGCGGTCTCGGGAACAACGGGGGAGACGGGATGGTCGCCGCGAGGCTCCTAGGCGGGAGGTGGCATGTGCGCGCCCTGCTACTGGGACGGGCCGCCGGCATAAAGACGGAGACCTCGGCGACCAACTGGAGCAGGCTGAAAGCGTCGGTGCAGAAGGCCGAGGCGCCCGACCTCGTCTCCCTCCTCGGCTACCGCGATTGGTTTGCGTGGCCCGACGTGATCTTGGACTGCATACTCGGGACGGGCGCGAGGGGGGAGGTGAGAGAGCCGATGGCGACCGCCATCGGCATGATGAACGCGTCCAGGGCCCCGAAGGTCGCCGTCGACATCCCTTCTGGGCTTGACCCCCTGACTGGGGCAGCGGCCTCGGCCACGGTGCGGGCGGACCTCACCATCGCCCTGCACCGGGCAAAGGTCGGGCTCTCGGGCAAAGGCGAATATACCGGCGAGGTGGTCGTCGCCTCAATAGGGATCGATTGAGGTGATCGTCCGTCAGATACCGGTCGGGCCGATGAGGAACTTCGACTACCTACTGATGGAGGAGGAGTCCCTGGAGGCAATCGCCATAGATTCCGGATGGGAGACGCGCCCCGTCGTGGACGCGGCCCACAGGGAGAATATGAAGGTCGTGTACGCCGTCGCGACCCACGGGCACTTCGACCACGTCGAGACGCTCCCGGAGCTCGCGAACAAGCTGGGGGCCCGGACCGTCGCGCACGAGAGGTCCGACCTAGCCACCGAAGTTCGCGTCAACGACGGCGACGTGCTCAGGATTGGTGGAACCAGCGTTAGGGTCATACACACCCCGGGGCACACGCCGGACAGCATTTGCCTCTTTGACGGACTGGAGGTATTCACCGGGGACACGCTCTTCATAGGGAACTGCGGGAGGACCGACCTCCCGGGGGGCTCCGCCGTGGAGCTGTTCCGGAGCCTCCACGAGGTCCTGATGGCCCTCCCGAAGGGGACGGTCATCTACCCCGGTCACGACTACGGAGAGGTCCGTAGCAGGACCCTGGGCGAGGAGATGAAAGTGAACCCGACGCTCCTGGCGAGAGACATTCGAGAGTTCGCTGGGGTCGAGTGAGGCTAGCCGAACCACTTCTCCAGGGACTCGTTCTTGGAGCTCTCGGCGCCCTGAATCCTCTTCGCGGCCGCATCGACCCTCTCGGCGGAGAACGAGTGCTCGTCTACCAGGAACGCCCTTACGGCGTCGGCCTTGAAATCCTTCCAGACGGGCTGGACCCCGGGGTCCGCCGGCGGAAAGAGGAATAGCTTCCTGATGGCCGGATAGTCGACCTTCTCGAGCTCTTCCTTCAGCGGCTCGATTCTCTCGAGCGTCCCGTAGGTCCTGAGGAGCTTGAGTGCCCGGGCCGGACCTATCCCCTTGAAGCCGTCGGGGTTGAAGTCGGTACCCACGAGGATGCCCAGGTCGACTAGTTGCTCGCGGCTGAGCTGGAGCTGGGAGAGGGTCTCGGCCAGACTGATCGTCTCTGGCTCGACGTCGATGAAGACGTTCTTGCTCGGAAGACGCCGCCTTCCTGAGATCGTCACGTTCCTCACCAGAAGGGGCGCGCCGAAGAGGAGCGAGTCGTGGTCCTGCGAGGCGACGCCGTCGACCGTCCCTTCGGAGGCCATCACGGAGGCCTGCGCCTCGCCCTCGGAGGGCGCATCTACCCACGGTATGCCCATCGCGTCGAGCAGGCGCTTCGAGTCTGATATCATGTCCCCCCTGATGGAGGTCGAGGCCTCGGCGTACTTCCTCGCGCCCTCGACGTCCCCTGCCGCGACCGCCTCCACGTACCGCCGGCCCGCCTCCTCGCGGACGACGCGCCTCCGCCTTATCTCCTCGCTCTTCAGTTCGGGGGGCGCGCCGTCGAAGACGTAGACTAGCTTTATGTTGAGCTCCATGAGGTTGACGCTCCGATAGAAGAGACCGCTGAGGTGGCTCGTGACGCGACCACTGGAGTCCTTGAGGTGGTCCCCGCCGACCCCCCTGATTATGGCGAGGAACTGATAGAGGGTGTTGTAGGCGTCAACCGCCAGCTTCTTGTTTGACAGGCTGGTCAGCTCGACCCTCCTCCTGGGGATTACGTCGCCGAAGTCTACGCCCATGTCGTGGCCCGTCCCGGGTCGTGAGAATAATTAACCTTCGCCGTAGCGAGTGGTCTCGAGGGGCGTTTCGACGAACTCGACTCTCCTCTTCTCCTTCGCGATCCACCTTATGGAGACGACTCCGAGTATCTCGAGGTCCATAAGGCACTTGTTGAGCTCGTGGATGGAGTAGGTGTCCGACTTCTTCAGAAAGTCCATGATCTCGTCGTCGGTCACAGCCTTCTTCTCCTTGACGAATTCGAGTACCTGATAGCGGAGAGGGGGTTTCAATGCTTCTTCAGTCCGGCGAGGATGGACGACCCCGCCCTTGGCTCGTATTAAACATTCGAATCACAGGTTCTTGAGCTGGCTGGAGAGTCGGCTCGCTCCAATCAGCTCGGACTGCGCCACCAGGGGCGCTGTAGCGACCACCCGCTCGACCCTGTCGATCATGCCCTCCACCTCTGGAACCACGATGTCGACCGTCACGGAGTAGAGACCGAACGCAATGGGCTCCTCCTTGCTGTTCTTCAGGACCATCCCATCCTCGAGATGGTCCTTGATGGACTCCAGGAGCTGCTGTGAGGGAACCTCGGGACCGGTCGGGAGGACCTTGATTCGGACCAGATAGGAACCCATGCTCGGGCTCACTATGGTCCTTCGAAGCTGCAGTTTATGCACTTGTACTTCCTTGAGAACTTCCTGCACCTCTCGCACCGCCAGATGAAGACCTGGTGGCAGTTCGGGCAATAGAACCTGGACGCCTTCTCGCGGGGCATTATCGGCCTGTTGCAAGAGGTGCAGGTCGGGAGTGTGATGCTCTTCTGCGACAAACTGCCAGGCCTCTCCGGGACTATCACATATACCTTGCTGAGTGGATATCGCCGGTCGGCTCCTAGGCGAGGGAGGAGAGGACCTGCCTGGCCTCCGCGGAGAAGAGGACGCCCGCGAGCTTCAGGGTCTGTCTTGTTCCCAGGGCCGATAGGAGCGCCGTGGCGTGGAAGTCGAAGTCGGTAGCAGAGAGCTTCTCAGAGACGCTCTTCGAGCCGATGGCGGAGACGATCTTGTCAATGTCGCCGTTGGTGAGACCCTCGTACAGGCGTCTGAGTCGCTCCATCGTCTTGAACTCGTCCCCGAACTCCTGAAGCCAATCTCGCCGATAGTTCTCCAGGAGCGACTGGTCCTCGCTCGAGACAGCATCCGCGACCCACCTGGCGGCCATGGCCCCTCCAGCGACCGAGCCGAGGATGCCCCCGGCGGTGGTCGGCTTCACCTGGCCGGCGGACTCTCCGACCAGGACCGTCCGGCCAGAAGAGAAGCGGTCCACGGGGCCTCCCACGTAGATAGGAGCGGCGACCTTGGTCAGGACCTCTGAGGACCTGCCGTCGAGAAACGCGTCCAGCGTCTTGAAGCTGTTTATCCCGAAGCCGGCTGCGCCGACCTTGGCAATCCCCCCGCCGCGCGGTATCACCCATGCGAAGAACCCTGGATACCTGTCCTGGTCCATGAAGACCTCGACCCTCCCCTCAGTGAACCAGTCGCCCTTCACCTCGTACTTCGCCGCCGGCATCAGGCGGAGCCTGTTCCGCCTCAGTATCCCCGAGGGACCGGTGGCATCGACGTAGTAGGAGCAGCGATAGGTCCCGCCCGCAGCGACCCTGACGTGCCCGTCGGTCTGGGCCACGCCCTCGACGCGAACGGCCGTCTCCACGCGGGCACCGGCTGAAGCGGCCATCGAGGCGAGCTGCTTCTCGTAGGCGCTCCGGTCGATCACGACGACCTCGAACCTGGAGGCGTCGAGCGAGGCCGCCAGTCCGGCGGGCGAGTGGATGACCCCCGACTTCACGCGGCTCTGGATGCATCCTTCCTCGGGTGGTATGTACCTCCCCATCGCCCTCAGCGAGACCAGACCGTCGCACTTCTCTGGCTCGCCTATCTCGGCATCCTCCTCGAGGACCAGGACCTTCAGGCCCCTCGAGGCTGCTCCGACGGCGAAGGATAGGCCGCCGACGCTCCCGCCCCCCACGACGACGTCGTAGTCAGAGGTCAATTCCCGGGTAAAGCCTTAACCCGTTCCGCTATAACCCTTGCAACGAACCGGGAAGCACGATGGCCGAGATCAAGCAGGTGATAATCGTGAGGACGGACCTGAAGATGGGCAAGGGGAAGCTCGCGGCGCAGGTCGCCCATGCGGCCCTGGCGGCCGCTGAGGAGAGCAGGGGGATGCGCCATTCCTGGTACCCGGAGTGGAAGGAGCAGGGAGGGGCGAAGGTCGTCGTCAAGGCAGCCGGCGAGGGGGAGCTGCAGGAGCTCTTCAGGAAGGCGAGGTCGATGGGTCTGCCCTCATCGCTGATTCAGGACGCGGGGCGGACGCAGCTCGAGCCCGGGACGGTCACCTGCCTCGGGGTCGGACCGGCCCCGGCGGAGCTCATCGACGCGGTGACAGGAAAGCTCAAGCTTCTATGAACCTTCGGCCACCCGCGCCGGACCTCGCCTCGGGGATGACCGTATACGCCACTGACACCCCGAGGCACTTGGGAAGGCTGAGGGTCGCCAGGGAGGACTTCCAGGTCAGCGAGATTCTCGACCCCGGACTCGTCGAGCCCGAGAGGAAGAGCGGGTACGTCCCCCTCTACATCGTGACAAAGAACGGTATCGACACGCCTCACGCCGCGGAGGAACTCGCATCGAGCCTCAGGAGCAAGGTGAACTTCGCGGGCCTCAAGGACAGCAACGCCATCACGGTGCAGTACGCCAGCGCCAGGAGCAGCAGGGCGGACGACCCGCCGAAGGTCAGCGGAAGGCTGTTCCACGCCGAGAGGATAGGATACCTCCCGAGACCGATAAGCAGGGGAATGATGTCCGGAAACCGCTTCAGGATCGTCGTGAGGACAGGTGAGGAAATCGCAGGCTCGGTCGCGGCCGCTTACCAGGCCTGTCTCGAGAGGCGGATGCCCAACTTCTTCGGATACCAGCGGTTCGGCCTCAGGGGGATGATCAACCACAGAGTCGGCAGGGCGATCTTCCGCCGTGACTTCCGGGGTGCCGTCCAGACAATCCTCGGGGAGCCCAGGGAGGGGGAGAGCCAGGCGGCGAAGGAGGCGAGGAGGCTTGCCAGGGAGGGGCGCTACCGCGAGTCGAGGGCGCTCTTCTCGCCCGGCCAGGACATCGAGAGGAGCGTGGCGGCCCGCCTAGCGGACAGGCCCGACGACTACCTGGGGGCGCTCAGGAGGATCCCGATTGTCCCCAGGAGGCTCTTCGTCCACGCATACCAGTCGTACATCTTCAACCGGACGCTCAGCGACTGTCTGGAGGGCGGGCTCGACATCTCGCGCCCCGAGCAGGGGGACAACTGGGCTGCCGTCACCACCGACCTGCTCAGGTCGGGCCAGACACACGGGGTGAAGGAGCAGCCATCGCCCGGGGCGATACCCCTGATACAACTGGTCGGCTACGGCTTCAGGAACTATGGGTCCAGGTTCGACGTCCTGATGATGAGGGTCCTCGAGGAGGAGTCTGTCGCTCCCCGTGAGTTCTACATCAAGGAGGCAGAGGAGCTGAGCAGCGAAGGAGGCTTCCGGCACGCGCCCCTCCTCGCGGCGGACGCGACTCAGGAATCGGGTCAGGGCTGGACGGCGCTCTCCTTCAGCCTCGGCAAGGGCGAGTACGCCACCACCCTCCTGAGAGAGATTCTGAAGCCCGAGGACCCCCTAGAGACTGGCTTCTGATTCCCAATCCGTTTATATCGCATCAAGAAACGCCCGAATTTGGGGACGATGGCAGAGAGGGACGTTTACGACATCACCATCATTGGTGGCGGCCCCACTGGGCTCTTCGCGTCCTTCTACGCCGGTCTGCGGCAGATGAAGACCAAGATGATAGACGCCCTCGAGGAGCTCGGCGGTCAGGTGGAGGTCCTCTATCCGGAGAAGAACATCTACGACGTGGGGGGGTTCGCCAAGGTCATGGGGAAGGAGCTAGTCACGGGGATGGTCGAGCAGGCGCTGAAGTTCAACCCGACGGTGGTCCTGGGAGAGAGGATAGTCTCGATAAGGGCGGTCGAAGGTGGCCTCATTCGCCTCGACTCGGCCAAGGGAAACCAGCACCTCTCCAAGGCCGTCCTCGTCGCCGCGGGCGTCGGCGCCTTCTCGCCGAACAGGACCGAGTCGGTGGGTGCCGTCGCCTACGAGGGGAGGGGCCTGTACTACTTCCTCAGGGACAGGAGCCTGATGAAGGGAAGGCGCATCCTGATAGTCGGCGGGGGGGACTCGGCGGTCGACTGGGCACTCAATCTCAATGGCTGGTCCGAGAAGATCACCCTCATCCACAGGAGGGACGTCTTCAGGGCCCACGAAGAGAGCGTCGCGGAGCTGATGAGGTGCGGGGTGGAGGTCAGGCTGTTCCACGAGCTGAAGGAGGTAATCGGGGACGGAGAGAAGGTCACGGGCGCGGTCCTCTACGACAGCAAGGGAAAGAGCGAGACGCGTATAGATGTGGACGCCATCCTGGTCAACATCGGGTTCAGGGCGGACATCGGGCCCATCAAGGACTGGGGTCTCAAGATCACGGGGCGGGAGATAGCCGCCACCGGCAGGATGGAGACGAACATACCAGGGGTCTTCGTGGCGGGTGACATCGCCGCGCCCGATGGTACAGTGAAGCTCAACCTCATAGCCGTTGGCTTCGCGCAGGCTGCTGTCGCGGTCAACGTCGCAAAGAACTACATCGACCCGAAGTCGAGGATCTTCCCTGGGCACAGCAGTGAGATGAAGGTCTAGTTCAGGCCCAGGGCCCGCCTGTAGTTGTAGTCCTTCGATATCGACGGGTTGTTCGGGTCGATGAGGACGCACTCGTACCAGGCGTGCTTCCCGTCCTTGTAGAATATGTAGGACCCCAGCATCCTCAGGTTCGGAAACTTCTCGCGGACCCTCCTCTCTGCGACCCCCTGAGTAGGTTCGTCCGACTTCATCCTCAGCACGCCGAGGTGCTTCGGCCTGCGGCCCGAGGTCGGCCTCTTCCTCCTCATGCCCCCCCTCGAGACCTTTATCCTCACGACGACGACGCCATCCTTCGCCTTGTAACCGAGCATCCTTGCGCGGTCCAGCCTCGACGGCCTCTCGAGCCTCTCGATGGTTGGTCCCTTTCTCAGGAGGACCGCCCTGGACGAGATGTCTCCCGCCTTCTCGTGAAAGACCCTCTGCCAGGTTTTTCCGATCTCAGAGTACAACGTAAGACGGTGGCCCGTTTCGGGAGGAGCAGATAAATCTTCTCTGGCGGGGCCCGGCAAGCCATAGGCCCGAGGAGCCAGACGAACGCCTAACTCTTCGGCTGGAAGAACTGGACTATCTTCGACCCGGTAACGGTTATCGCCATCCTCTGAGCCTCCGCCGTCTGCCCGGCGATGTGGGGCGTCGCTATGAGGTTGGGCGAGGCCAGGAGTTTGGCGCCGGGGGGCTCCTTCTCGAAAACATCGAGGGCGGCGCCCGCAATCGTGCCGCTGGCTAGCGCCAGGGTGAGGGCCGCCTCGTCTATGACCTCCCCGCGGGACGCGTTGATCAGAAAGGCGCTCTTCTTCATCAGCGCGAGACGCCGGGAGTCGACGAGGTTGCGCGTCTCCGGAGTCAGGGGCACGTGGAGCGTGACGAAGTCGGAGGAGGCGAAGAGCGTGTCGAGGTCGACCATGGTGCAGCCGATGGACGAGAGGACATCCCTGCTGATCTCTATGATGTCGTAGCCCATGACGGTCATCCCGAGGACCTTGGCTATCTCGCCGACTCGCCTCCCTATCCTTCCCAACCCCGCTATCCCGATGGTCCTCCCCCGGAGCTCGACCCCGACGAACCTTTCCTTCTCCCAGAGCCCCGATCGGGTGGATGCGTCGGCCGCCGGGGTCTTTCTCGCCAGCGCGAGCATCAATCCGACCACATCTTCGGCGACCGCCTCCACGAGGGCCTCTGGGCTGTTGACGACCTCGATTCCTCTGGCGTTGGCGGCGCGGATGTCGATGTTGTCGAGGCCCGTCCCCGGTCTGGCGATGAGCTTGAGTTTCGCGGCCCTCTCGATTACTGTGGAGTCGATCTTCGTCCTGCTCCTCACTACGACGACGTCGTATTCCGCGACCCTCTGGAGGAGTTCCTCGGGCGTTATCCCGGGAACGTAGTCGACCTCGAAATCCGCTGGAAGCGCAAGGGAGGCCACGTCAACCGTGTCGCAGATCAGTACCTTGCGATTCGCCAATGGTGTAGCCTCGAGCCCTGGCGAGCGCTCTGCTTGCTGTTAAGGCTATTGGAGAGGAGCCCCGGCGGGACCGCGGGATGTGGGGGGACTCGTTGCGGGCGAGGTCCTCGAGGGTGCGCCCCGTGGAGACCGCGAGCGAGACGAACTCCGAGAGGAGGGTGGCGCCCCTTCCAACGATCTGCAGGCCGCAGAGCCGGAGGGAGGCCCTGTCGTAGGCGAGCGAGACAAAGAGACCGCCCTCGTCCTGGTCGGTCTCGAACTCTTCGGCATCCAGTCCCAACCTCCTGGCACCTTCAGCGTCGATCCCGGCCGCGCAGAGCTCGACACCGAACAGCTCGACGGCCATGCACCTGGAGACCGACACCCTGGCGATCCCCCCTGAAGCGTTAGTGCCGGCGACCCCTCCCATGACGAGCGACGAGGATCGTAGCCTCGTGGGGAGGGACCCAGACCCGCACCTCGCCTCGGCGCACTCCCCGGCCGCGTAGACGCTCCTGAACGACGTCCGCATCGCCTCGTCGACGATCGCTCCCCCCTGGTCCCCCCTGGAGCAATCGACCTCCGGGAGAAAGGGCCTGTAGGACGGTAGCACGACGGCAGCATCGCAGGGATGCACTGACCTCCTCGATACGACGGCCTCCGCCCGTCCGACTCCGACAATCGCTTCGATGGGGTGTTGTAGGAGCCTAACGCCGCGGGACGACGCTGCCTCGGCTATGGCTCCGATGGTGCGACGCGCGAACCTCGACGGGGCGATGTCGCCCAAGAAGACGGAGACGGCTGAGGTGCGTGCGATCTCCTGGGCGAGGACGAGCGAGAACGGGAGGGGGCCGGCGAGGACCACCCGGGCACAACGCCGCAGCGCTGCCGAGAGTGCCAGGTAGTCGCCCGCCGACCTCATGATGAAGACCCCCGGTTTCGAGACACCCCTTAGATCGACGGGGTTCGGGACGGAACCTGTCGCCAGTACCAGGGAGTCGAAGTCAATCCTGCCGTTTCTCGACCGTACGAACCTGCCACCCGCTTCGACGGAGAGGACTGGTTCTTCGAGCCTCGCGTCTACCCCGAGTCCCGTCAGGTAGTCGAGGGTGGTGTCGTATAGCTCGTCAGGTGGCGTCGAGCCTGAGAGGAGCCCCGGCAGCAGGCTCCGGTCAGGGGATATGCGGCCGGACGCTTCGGCCAGCGTCACTCGAGCGCCCATGCTGCTGGCCGCCAGCGCCGCCGCGACCCCGGCGGGGGCCACCGCCGGCGACAACGACCCGCGTCACACCCGGGACTCGGTCAGTCCGGCCTATAGCGGTAGCCCCTCTTGCCCCGGGTGGGCCTAGGAGGGATGGTTGAAAGTGTGCGTTCCGCCGGCTCGCCCGAGGACCCTTGCTCCGAAGCGTTCATTATCACGAAGATTGCGGGCGGTCAAGTGTTGCTAGTCGGAATAGTGGGCAAACCCAACGTGGGCAAGTCGACCTTCTTCTCGGCGGCCACCCTCAAGAACGTCCCGATCGCCGACTACCCGTTTACCACGATCAATCCGAACGTCGGCATGGGATACCTCAGGACGAAGTGCGTCTGCAAGGAGATGGGAGTCACCGACGCACCCAAGAACTCGGTCTGCAACGACGGGGTCCGGCTCGTACCCGTGAAGCTGGTCGACGTCGCGGGCCTCGTCGCGGGAGCCTCGCTAGGAAGGGGCAGGGGGAACCAGTTCCTGGACGAGCTGAGGCAGGCGGACGCCCTCATCCACGTCGTCGACGCCTCGGGAGGGACCGACGAGGAGGGGCGAAAGGTCGAGACGGGAAGCCACGACCCGGTCGCGGACGTCGGGATGGTGGAGAACGAACTGGACCTCTGGGTCCTGGGGATAATAGCCAAGGACTGGGAGAAGTCGGCGCGCCTGGCGGAGCAGACAGGCTCCAGCATCGTGGCGCACCTGGCACAGAGGCTCTCGGGGCTCGGTCTTGATGAGGAGGGCATCGAGCAGGCCCTCCTCCACCTCAAGCTCAGACCAGACAAGCCGACGACATGGAAGGAGGAGGAGTTGATGGCCCTGGTGAAGCACCTCAGGGAGACCAACAAACCGAGCCTGATAGCAGCCAACAAGGCGGACCTCCCGGCCGCCGCAGGCAGGATGGAGGAGCTCCGCAAGACGGGGAAGACGGTGATCCCTTGCGCTGCAGAGGCCGAGCTCATGCTGAGGAGGGCCTCGGAGCACGGGCTCATCAGCTACGTCCCCGGAGACGGTTCGTTCGAGGTCATCAGGCCCGACCTCACCCCACAGCAGGCGAGGGCGCTCCAGCTCGTGAAGGAGAGGGTGCTCGAGTCCTACGGCGGCACCGGGGTCCAGCAGGCGATAGATTTGGCGTACTTCGGGCTCCTTCGGGCCGTCGTGGCGTACCCAGTCGAGGACGAGACGAAGCTCTCCGACAAGAACGGAAACGTGCTCCCCGACGCATACGTGATGAGCGGCGGGTCGACCGCCATGGACCTCGCGAGGAAGATCCACACCGACCTCGCAAAGGGGTTCCTCTACGCCATCGACGCCAGGAGCGGGATGAGGGTCTCCGGGGACTACGTCCTCAAGAACGGGGACATACTGAAGATAGTCTCAAGCAGCAGGCGCGGCTAGGACTTCGGGCGCTGGGGCGGCAGGCGGGGTCGCGGGCCTGCTCACGAGCTTTGTCTTTCGGACGCCGACGTGCCTCAGCCTGGTCACCTTCTTCGCCTCGTTGTAGACGTCGGACGCCACCTTCTGTAGGACCGTCTCCTGGACGAACTGGTCGTAGGTCAGCGAGGCCGCCCGCTCCGCTATGATCCTGTCCATGACGGCCCTGATCCCGTGCTTCTTCGAGGAGTTCATCCTCCCCTGTGAGAGCGCGATGCAGTAGACTCGGACCACGTACCCGTCCTTGGTCGTGTAGTCCTTGATGAAGTCGGACATGGACGAGCCCCTCCTCATGAGGGACCTCAGGTACTCCCTGGAGTACTCGTGGCCCTTCAGGACGGTGTAGGCCGTATCGCCCTCGACCCTGTCGATCTGGAAGTAGAGCTTGAAGCTGTAGTGCTGGGGATCCTGCTTGAGTATGTCATAGAGGGTCGTCTCGACGACGCGCCCTCCCGGGGTCGCCACGTCGGTGAGGGGGACCCTCCCGATGGGTGCGTTGCCGAACGAAGGGGAAGCGAGCACGGTGACCCACTGCTTCGCCTTCCACTTGTCCTTTACCTTGCCCGTTCCCTTCTTTACCAAGCTAGGAAACGCCCCCCGATTTTCCCGGCTTAAAAACTCAGCAGTCCCCTAGGCGATCCTTTCCTTCCCGCCCATGTACGGGACGAGCGGTCCCGGGATTAGGATTGAGCCGTCGGCCTGCTGGAAGTTCTCCACGACTGCCACGAGCGCCCTCGTTGCGACGGCGGTCGAGTTCAGGATGTGGACCAGCCGTGGGTCGGCCGATGGCTTCTCCCTGTAGCGGATCATGAGCCTCCTCGCCTGGTAGTCCGTGACGTTGCTGCAGGAGACCATCTCCCTGAACTTGCCCTGCGCCGGCATCCAGGCTTCGAGGTCGTACTTCTTCGCCGCCACGGTCCCCATGTCTCCGGTGCAGACGTTCACGACGCGATAGTGGAGGCCCAGGCTCTGGAAGATGGCCTCGGCGTTGGCGATGAGCTGCTCGTGGATGGCCCAGCTCTCCTCGGGGCGCGAGAAGACCACCTGCTCGACCTTGTAGAATTGGTGCGTCCTGAAGATCCCCTTGGTGTCCTTGCCGTGTGCGCCCGCCTCGACCCTGAAGTTCGGGCTGAACCCGCAGTATTTCAGGGGCAGGGTGCGGCCGTCGAGAATCTCGTCCATGTGCATCGAGACGAGGGGGTGCTCCGAGGTCGCAATCAGGTAGAGGTCCTCTCCCTCGACCTTGTAGATGACCGGCCCGAAGTCGTTGAGGTCGACGACCCCCTGGTACGCCTCCCTCTTCAGCATCAGGGGAGGTCCGACCGGGGTGAACCCCCTCTTCACGAGCAAATCGATGGCGAACCTCATTATCGACTGCTCCAGGAGCAGTGCGTCGCCCTTGAGGAAGTAGAAGCGGGCACCCGCGACCTTGGCCGCCCTCTCCATGTCGACGAGCCCGAGGCCGGTCATGACGTCTATGTGGTCGCGGAGCGGGAACTCGGCCGACCTCGGGGCACCGAAGGTGCGAATCGTGACGTTGCCGCTGTCATCTGGGCCGATGGGGACCGACTCGTCCAAGATGTTCGGCAGCGCCATGAGGATCTCGGTAACCCGCTTCTGGGCTGTGTCAGCGCTCGCCTCGAGTTCCTTGATGTTCTGCGGTATCCCCTTCACCTCCTCGAGCTTGGCGGTGGAATCCCCGCCGGTACGCTTCAGAGCCGCTATCTCGGCCGTGAGCTGGTTCTGCTTGTGCCTGGAGTCGTCGGCCTGCTTCTTCAGTTGGCGCCACCTGCTGTCCAGCGCGATGGCTTCGTCCACCAGAGGAAGACGGTCGTCCCACCCCCTCTTGCGGAGGTCGTGCCTGATCACTTCAGGAGACTCCCGGAGCAGTTTCACGTCGAGCATCTTACGCCCACCCCGCCTCGCCCCGGGAGATAATCATGACGCTAGCGACCAGACCTCCCCAAAGAGCCTTGCGTCAGAGAGCAGGCTGATGGCCGAGGAGACGCAGGTCGCGTGTCGGACGGAGCGAATCCGGAAGGCTAGGAGCCTCCCCTTGCGGTTCGAGGAGAAGCGCTGCTGCCTCGGGAGGGGGTGGTTGTCGGGGCCCAGGGCGGCCTCGAGCGCGGCGGCCTCCCTCTCCCCGTAGCACTCGAAGAGGATCTCGATGGTGAGGGTCACTCCGAGAACCTCTCCAGGACGGCGCTCGTGAACTCGTCTCTCCTCGTTATCAGGATTTTCGCCCCCGCGGCCCTGCTGTGGCCGCCCCCGACACCGCCGACGAGCTCCGCGGCCTCCTTCATTATGACGCCGAGGTTGACGTCCTTCGGGAACGAGTCTCCGAGCCTCGAGGAGTACTTGAGTTCGAGCTCGCCGGACCTGGCGCACGCGAGGACCATCTTGTCCTTGTACTTCTCAGATGAAGCCAGGAGCGAGGATATCGAGCCGGTCATCCGCTCCTCTATGAACTCGTCGCCCCTGACGACGGCGACGTGGCCGTGCGTGGAGACCATCTCGTTCGACGTCTGCAGCATCTGGAGGGCCTTGTTGATCTTCACGCGGTATTCGACGACAAGCCTCAGCGCTTCGGAGAGGGCCCCGTCCCTGTCGCCAAGCCCGATGGCAATCCCGACGCCTGTGGCGTCCATCCTGCCGCACGCGTTCATCAGGGTGGCGAACTCGCGCGCGTCGCGCAGGGGTGTCAGGGGGTCCTCTTCCCGAAGGAGGTAGATCTCGCCTATTATCTCGGAGATGACGGCCGAACCGCCGGCGCCGGACCCAACGAAGCTCGTCAGGACCTCCAGCAGCTTCTGCTTCTCCTCGGCGGAGAGCTCGGAGAGGTTGCGCCAGCGCCCGTGCTCCTTGAGGGCGAACCCCGAGTTGGAGAGGACCGCGAGGCACGCGTCCTTGGCGCCGGAGAGACCGTTGAGGTATGGTGTGTAGGTGAGGGCGATCGCCTCGTGGATAGGCCTCGTCTCCCGTCCGTGGAAGAGGAAGTCCTTGGAGACGCCTATCAGACCGTCCTTCACGCCGTCCTCCAGGGCCTTCCTGTTGAGACCCGTGAGAGAGCGCCCAGGCCCCCTGTCCTGCCTGTCCCCCACCGCGCCGATGACCGCGTTGGTCGAGAGGTCCGTGTTCTTCTCG
This sequence comes from uncultured Nitrososphaerota archaeon, assembly GCA_963703285.1. Taxonomy (GTDB): domain Archaea; phylum Thermoproteota; class Nitrososphaeria; order Nitrososphaerales; family Gagatemarchaeaceae; genus Gagatemarchaeum. Next base: position 2,232,602 of record OY969807.1, on the reverse strand, counting down.
TCGATGGAGAGCGCGAGCATGTACGCCATCGTCGAGGAGCTAGCTTCGGTCCCGCCGTCGTACCCGTAGGCCCATGCGTTCACGACGTTGGGGTGACGGTAGTATTCGGGTGGCATCTGGTGGTGATCGACGATCAGGAAGTCGTCGCCAAGCGCTTGCGACAGCTGGTCGACCAGCCCGGACCCCAGGTCCGTGAAGAGGTAGAAGTCGAACCCTGCGTCCTTGAGTTCGCCAATCGCCCGGGGGTCGAGGTCGGGGATAGCCCTGACCGAGGCGATAGCGCCCGTCCTCGCGAGTGCGTCGAAGGCGACTGCCCCGGCCGAAAGGCCGTCGGCGTCGATGTGGGTCACGACGACTATCCGCTTTCTCTGCTTGGACAGACCGATGAGGAGCCGAGACGCCTCCGACATCCTTTCCCTAAGAGCTTCAAGGTCGGGCATGCCCGATGCCGGACCTGGCCTATGTCAGCTGAGCTACAACGGCCGCGTACTTGAAGTCGCTCGGCAGGAGCCCCACCTTCTTGTAGTGCTTCGAGAGTCTGTAGATCTTGGCCTCTATCAGCTCCAGCGAGCGGACGTTCCTCCTGTCCGACTTGAAGGTGGAGAGGTGTAGCTGGACGCGCTTGGCCCTCTCGAGGAGGTTCTGGAGGTCCTCGGGGATCGCGGGCGCGAGCTTGTTCTCCCTCAGAAGCGTAGAGATCGACTTGCCGATTATCGGCTTCACGAGGGGAATGCCGTATTCGTCCCTCAGCCTCACACCTATCTGACTGGGCGTAAGCCCCTCCTTGCCCATCTTTATCGTCATGGAGCTTACCTCATCGGGGCTGTAGGTGAGCCAGCTCGGGGGCCTCTTGCTCGTCGGCCTGGTCTGGTGGCTCTTCCCATGCCGATGGGAATGTATCCTCGCCAATTCTAAAACCGAAGCGACTCCGAGCGCGGCCTGTTTAAAACCGTTACCCAGGCCGGCGGGCCGAGTACCACGCGGCGAACCTCCTGAGCGACTCCCCCCTGTGTGAGACTGCGCACTTCTCCTCGAGGGTGAGCTCTCCGAAGGACCTTCGGGCGCGGGAGGGGACGAAGACGGGGTCGAACCCAAAGCCGTTGGCTCCGACGGGGGACCTCAGGATCCCGCCCCTGACCATCCCCTCGAAGACCCGGGGCTCTCTCGCTGGGTCGCAGTATGCGACCGCGCTCCTGAAGCACGCGCGCCTCGAACTGCGGTCCTCGAGGAGCGAGAGCAGCCCCCGGATGCCGATCGTCCGGAAGACGTAGGAGGACGACGGTCCGGGGAAGCCTCCGAGGGCCTCGACGAAGAGGCCCGCGTCCTCCACAAAGAGCGGGCGGCCGTACCTCCGTGAGGCCGCACGCGCGGAGTAGGCCGCGACCTCGGAGACCGTATCCGACTGTATCTCCTCGCCCTTGCCGTCGAAGGCAACCACCTCGATACCGAGGGGAGAGAGGACGGCGCGCGCCTCGCGGACCTTGCCCGCGTTGGAGGTCGCGAACGTGACCGACCTACTCGACCCTCGCATACCTCCCCCTCCTCTCGATCTCGACCAGCTTCTTTCCGACCGTCCTCGCCCTGGGGACCCCGACCTCGCTCGCGTAGCCGCGCATGAAGGAACCCAGGACCGCGGAGGCTATCTCGGAGTGGGCGCCGACGAGCGTCTCCTTGATGAGCCTCAGGTCAACGGCGTGATCCTCCACGCTCGACGAATGAACCGACAGCCCGAAGTCGATCAGGTGCACCCCCGATTGGTTCACGAGCACGTTCGAGGTGGTGAGGTCGCCGTGCATTATCCCTCCGCGGTGGAGCCTCCCCACAGCGACGCCGAACTCGGTCGATACCTCTTCCCCATCACGCCCCGACGCCAGAACCGACTTGAGCCTGGGGCCCTGTATCTCCTGCATCACGATCAGGGACTCCTCTTGGGAGACATAGAAGAGGTACGGCGCCCGCACCCCGGCGCGCTTGGCGTCGCCGATCATCTGGGCCTCCCGGACCGTGCGCTGCGCGCGGATCTCCGCGTCGAGCTCGGGATGCCTGTAGGGGAGCGGCTTTCTGAACTTGAAGATGGCCCCCTGTCCGGTCCACTCTCCCGAGTAGATGTCGGCCTCCGCGCCCCTGTAGACGAGCCTCACGGGTCAGACCTCCAGGGGAGGGGGACGGTGTCGAGCCGCCAGGACTGCCTGATTATGCTCTTCTCGAGGGGCACGGTCGTCCCCGATCGAAAGGCGAGCAGCCCCGTCCAAGCGATCTGCGCACCGCAGTCGCCGCTGTAGCGCAGGGGAACAACCCTCAGCCGGGCGGAGTGCCTTCGAACCATGATGTCGAGCATCTCGGCGAGCCTCCTGTTCGCGGCAACCCCGCCAACGACCATGACCTCCTCGCAGCCTGTGAAGGCGAGCGCCCTCTCTGTCACCTCGACTGTGGTGGCGAAGGCGCTCTCCTGGACCGAGAAGCAGACGTCCTCGAACGGGACCCCTCCATCGACGAGCCTCTTCGCTGCCGTGAGCAGCCCCGAGAACGAGACGTCGTTCCCCTTGACCGTGTAGGGAAGCCTGACGTATCTGCTAGAGCGAGAGGCTGCCTCCTCTATCCGCCTCCCGCAGGGCGAGGAGTAGCCGAAGTGCCTTCCGAGCTGGTCGAGCAGCTGTCCGAGGGTGAGATCCAGCGTTTCGCCCAGCACCCGCCACATGCCGGACGAGCACGAGAGGACCATGGTATGGCCGCCGGATATCAGGAGGACCAGAGGCGATTTGGCGCCCGTGAGCATGCAGCCGAGCTCGATGTGACCAACGGCGTGGTTGACCGGCACAAGGGGCTTCCCCAGTGCCAGGGCCATGGCCCGCGCCGAGACCGCGCCCACCCTGAGGCAGGGACCCAGACCGGGACCCATGGAGTAGGCCACGGCGTCTATCCTCCCCGCCTTCACCCCGGAGGCGGCGATTGCGTCCCCGATGACCCTCGCTCCGACGGCCGCATGATGCTTTGCCGCCTCGGTCGGGTGGATCCCGCTGCCCTCGGGAGGGACGTAGACGTCCTTCACGTCGCTGAGGAGACCCTCCCCCTCGGTCGCGACCGAGGCCGAGAAGGTGTGGGCGGTGCTCTCGATCCCCAAGACGCAGAGATTGCCCCTCACGACACTTTCCTTCGGTCCCGCGAAGGCCGAGGGCTGATAAAGTTATCAACGGAGCTGCCGGCCGCGAGTTCGAGAGCGGGGTGGCGCAGCGAGAGATACAGTCCCTGGAGGTCTCCTGCTTTGTGCAGGCGACCGAGGATGAGACCAAGCTCAGCGACTCCATCATGCGCGCCCTTCGCATCGAGCAGCAACCGGAGGAGGAGGTCCTCGAGGGGCACTTCGGGAACAGGATGGCGAGCCTCAGGTGGCGCGTGACGGGGGAGGAGGCGTGGACGTCCTTCCAGGCCCTCATCTCCCTCCTGGGGAGGGACGGGAGAAGGGAACTCGAAAGGGAGCTCGGGGCATGCATCGACGAACACGGCGCTCTCTACATCAGGCTCAACAAGCAGACGCTGGTGACCGGCGTCGCATCGTTCTCGTCGAGCGACCCGGTGAGGGTGCGTGTCAAGCCACGGAGCTTCATGATGAAGGGACCGCCGGCGGACTTCTACGAGAGGATCATCGGGAGTGCCCAGCCATGACCGCCAGCCGCGGTAGGAAGAGGTACCTGCTGCTCTCGGGGGACCGGCCGGTGGACCCGGAGTCCCAGAAGGAGATCACCAGGCTGATCTTCCAGAGGTACCCAGACCTTGGCAAGAACAGGGTCGTCTGGGTGAACGGAAGCCTGATAGTCAGGACGGATCACCTGCGGCTGCCCGAGATGAAGGAGTCCCTCGCAATGAAGGCCGGAGGAGTCGAGCTGGTGACGAGGAGGGTCTCGGGCTCAATAGGCAAGCTCAAAAGACTAGCTGGATGATGGGCGGCGCCAGGATGGTAAAGTACTTCACGGAGGAGTTCTTCAAGGAAGTCGAGCAGAGGCTCGCGGCGGACCCCAAGTGGCAGGCCGACACCAAGGACATCAAGACGACGATCCTCCTGGGTGCGCCCGACCAGAACGCGCTCTTCCTGATCAGGGTCGAGGGAGGCGCGACGACCATCGCAAGGGCAGACCCTGGCGTGACGGTCGAGTTCTCTTTCGAGGGACCCTACGATGTCTGGACGAAGGTTGCTCGGGGGGAGGTCGACCTGCAGTCGGCGGTCCTCAAGGGACAGCTGAAGTTCAGGGGTTCGATAACCAAGATCCTGTTCTACAAGGACAGGTTCACGAGGATAGCAGAGGTAATCCGAGCCACCCCGGTCGAGTTCTAGACCGCCGGGACGAAGACGTAGTACGGAGAGCCGTCACCCGTCCTCCTGGCCTCCAGCCTCAGCTTCATGCCGGGACTGAGCCTCTCGAGGGGCGCGCCCTCGATCCACGCGAGGACCTTCACCCCCTGGGGCAGCCGGCCTATGCCCACGACGTAGGGGTCGTGGTCGACGAAGCTCGTTGGCGTCACCTGCACGTACGTGAAGGTGACCAGCTCGGCATCCGTGCCCAGGTCCACCCAGTCGACGTTGCCGCCCATGCACCTCGGGCAGTCGGACTGGGGAGGAAAGCTGACCTCTCCGCAGTCTCTGCACTTGGTCGTGACGAACCTGCCCTCGCTCAGGGAGACCCAGAACCGGTTCGTCCTGGAGATGGGCACGTTGAAGCGGAGGTTGAGCGACCGGCGCGAGTGCAGCGTCGGCGGTTCCGAGTCGGTCATCGCTGGTCCCTCGATAGCACCGTCACGTAGCAGTAGTGCCCGGTTCCCCCCACGTTGTGGACCAGCCCGTTCCCCTTCCTGATCGGGACCTGATGCTTTCCGGCGCCGCCCCTGAGTTGCTTCGATATCTCCACCATCATCGAGACCCCGGTCGCTCCGACGGGATGCCCCTTGGCCTTCAGCCCGCCGTCCATGTTCACGGGTATCCGCCCCCCGATCTCCGTCTCGCCGTCCCTGATGAGCTTCGGACCGTCCCCCTTGGCGCAGAACCCGAGGTCCTCGTAGGCCATTATCTCTGCAATCGTGAAGCAGTCGTGGCACGTCGCGACGTCGAGGTCTCCGGGGCCGATCCCGGCTCTGGAGTAGGCTTTCTTCGACGCGTCGACAGTCGCGGCGAGCCCGACGTAGTCGTCCCTCTTGCTGAGGTTCGCCGAATCCGAGGAGACGCCCATGCCCCTGATCCAGATCGGCGTATCGGTGAGCTTCCGGGCCACGTCCTCGCTCGCGAGGACGACGGAGGCCGAACCGTCTGTTATCGGGCAGGCGTCATAGAGCTTGAGCGGCCACGACACCACCTGGGAGGCGAGCACCTTCTCGAGCGACACCTCCTTCTGGAACTGGGCGAGCGGGTTCATCGACGCGTAGTGGTGGGCCTTGACGGCGACCCTAGCCATGTCCTCCTCGGTGGTCCCGAAGCGCTTCATGTGGGCGACGGCGTAGAGGGCATAGTATGCCGGGAAGGTCATCCCGAAGTTCTCGAACTCCCAGAGGTATGAGCCGGCCCTCCCCATGAGCTCGACGGAGGTGAGCGTGTCGACCTCGGTCATCTTCTCGAGACCCACCGCCAAGGCGACCTCAGACTCTCCGCTCGCTATGCTTAGGTAGGCGGAGCGGACCGCCGCGCTACCGCTGGCGCACGCGGCCTCGACCCTCATGGTGCCGACCTTGTCGAAACCTGCGTACTCGTTGACTATCACCGCCGGGAGGGACTCCTCGTACCATCCTCCCGCGCTCCCGACAGTCACGTTCTCTATCTGCTTCTTCTCTATGCCGGCGTCCTGCACGGCCTGTTTGATCGACTCGAACGCGAGCTCCCCGAGGTTCACATCGGTCCTCCTGCCGAACTTCGAGTGCCCTAACCCTACGATGGCGACCTGCCTCAAAGCAGCCACCCTAGTTGCCTATCAGCTCCCTCGCGAGTATCCACTTCTGGACCTCGGAGGTCCCTTCGACGATGTCCATGACCTTGGCGTCCCGAAGGTACCTCTCGATGGGGAGCTGTTTGCTAAGCCCTATTCCTCCGTGTATCTGGATCGCGCGCTCGCTCGCCCAGACGGCCGTCTCGGTCGCGAACAGCTTGGCCATCGAGGCCTCCCTGATGAAGTCCTCTCCCTTGTCGCGGACGCACGCGGCACGGTACGTCAGCAGCTTCGCTGCTTCGGTCCTCGTCGCCATCTCGGCTATCAGGAAACGGATGGCCTCGAGCCTGCTGAGCGGCCTGTCGAACAGCACCCGCTTCTTCGAGTACGATATGCACGCCTCGAGAGCCGCCTCCGCGACGCCGACCGCTCCTGCGGCCGCTGCCACGCGCCCCTGGTTGAGCACGGCCATCGCTATGAGGAAGCCGTCGCCAGGGGAGCCGAGCAGGCTCGTCGACGGCACCACGCAGTCGTTGAAGACCAGCTCCGCCGTGCCGGTCCCCCGCACACCCATCACCTCGAGCTTCCCGCCGACGTCGAACCCCTTCGTCCCCTTCTCGACGACGAAGGCGCTCATGCCGGCCGCCTTGTCCTCGACGGTCCCGGTCCTGGCGAAGAGGACGACGAAGTCCGCGTAGAAGCCCTGTGAGATCCACATCTTCGAGCCGTTTATCCTGTACGAGTCGCCCACCTTCTCCGCCCTCGTCTGAATGTTGGCGGCGTCGGAGCCCACCCCAGGTTCCGTCAGCCCGTAGCACCCGATGATCTCGCCCTTCACCAGCCTGGGCAGGTACGTCTCCTTCTGCTCCTTCGTGCCGAACTGGGCCAGCGGGTAGCCCACCAGTCCGTTCTGTACCCCGATCAGGAGCCCCACCGAGAGGCTGACCTTGGCTATCTCCTCCCCCACGACCACGGAGCTGAGGAGGTCCAGCCCCAGGCCGCCGTACTCCATGGGAATGTTGATCCCCAGCAGCCCGTACTCGCCCATCTTCCGGATGAGCTCTCTCGGATACTCGTCGTTCCTGTCGATCCTCTCTGCGAGCGGAGCGATCTCCCTAGCTGCGAAATCCCGTGCCCAGGTCCTGAGCTCCTCATGTTCGGCCTTGAGGAGGATCTCCGGTGAGGACATGGAGCGGGAGACCGCCCCATTCCGTATTTATCGGTTCAGGTTTCGTTGACCCTCCGTCACCTCCCGGGAAAGCAGGTCATCGGACGAAGAGGCGGGGGCCTCACTCGCCCTTGAACTCGGGCTCCTTCTTGGAGAACAACGAGGAGATTCCCTCCGACGCGTCCTGCGTCGAGAGCAGCATGGCGAAGCTCTCCGCCTCGAAGAGCTCCCCCATGTCTGGCGGGGACTGGCTCGCTACGTTCAGGGCGAGCTTGGAGAACTTCAGCGCGAGGGGGGCCCTCTTCGCCAGGCTCTTCGCAAACTGCTCGACTAGGGTGCTGAACTCGGAATTGGGGAAGACCCTGTCCACGAGGCCGATCTTCAGCGCCTCACCGGCGGGGAGCTTGCTCCCGAAGTAGATCATCTCCCTCGCCTTGGCCAGCCCGACCAGCCTGGGCAGCCTCTGCGTCCCGCCCGCCCCTGGCATGATGCCCAGGTTGGTCTCCGTCAGACCAATCTGGCTCGACTCGGAGGCGAGACGGAAGTCGCAGGCCAGGGCGAGCTCGCATCCTCCGCCCAGGGCGTAGCCGTCGATCGCCGCGACGACAGGCTTGGTCATCCTCTCGAAGGAGCTGAACGCCTCGTACATTCGGCGCGACGCGCCGAAGGCCTTGATGTCGGTCCCGAATCCGAAGCTGGTGAGATCGGCGCCCGCGCTGAACGCCCTGCCCCCCTCTCCCGTTATCACGACCACCCGTATGGTCTCGTCGCGGGCGACGTCCTCGGCGGCGAGTTCCAGCTCCTCAATCATCTTCGGGGTCATCGTGTTCAGCTTGTGGGGCCTGTTGAGCCGTATCCAGGCGAGCGGGGGAGACTTGGTGAGTATCAACTCGTCGAACGACCAATCCGTCTTCGAGTATTCGAAGAACCCTCTCCCCGCGACGACGCCGAGCCGGCCGTCCTTCACCATCTCCTCGAGCAGCGGATCGGGGGAGTATTCTTGACCGTAGAGCCTCTGCTTCTCTTTGAGAGCTGCAACGACGTTGTCTATCCCCCACGAGTCCGCCATCCGGAGCAGGCCGTCGGGGAAGCCGAGCCCCAGCTTCACCGAGAGATCCAGGTCCTCCTTCGAGCAGACCTGGTTTCTCAGGAGCCACGCCGCCGAGTTCACGGCGACTGAGAAGACGAGGAGGGGGTCGACATTCCGCCCTGCCTCGGCTGCGATCTTCGGCCTCGGGCTCGAGTCCGAATATGAGTAGAATCCCTCGCCGGACTTCTTCCCGAGCTTCCCTGCCTTGAACAGCTCCTGGAAGACGGGCGCCCCGGGTATGGAAGTCGGGTCGCGGGATCTCACGGCCTCCCCGGCCTTGTAGATCACGTCAATCCCGGTGTAGTCGGCTAGCTCAAAGAGGCCCATCGGAAGCCCCACCTTCTGGACGGTGGCGGAGTCGACCGCTTCGACCGTGGCCTGGCCGCGGGCCACCACCCAGGCCGCTTCGTTCAGGAGGGGGCCGAGAATCCTGTTGACTATGAATCCGGGGACGTCCTTCCTGCAGAGCACCACCTGCTTTCCCAGGGACTTGGCGAAGGAGACGGCTCGGTCGACCGTCCGCTCGTCGGTCTTCTCACCCCTGATCACCTCGACGAGGGGCATGAGGACGGGGGGGTTGAAGAAGTGCATCCCCACATAGCGCTCAGGGGTGGAGCTGGTTCTCGCTATCTCCGAGATGGGTATCGTGCTCGTGTTGGAAGCGAGGACGGCGCCCTTGTTCAGTTCCTCCACGTCGTGGAAGACCTTGGACTTCACGGCGAGGTCCTCCGGCACGGCCTCTATTATGAGACCGACGGGGGCCATCTCTCGCAGGTCCAGCGTCCCGCGCACCCGTGCGAGCACCTCGGCGCTTCGCTCCGCGGACAGGACGCCCTTCTCTGTGAGCTTCGAGACGGACCAGCGCAGCTTCTGCATCCCGCTGTCCAGGAACGATTGCTCGACGTCGTAGACCGTGACCTGGTAACCTGCAAGAGCGGCCGCCTCCGCAATGCCGTGCCCCATGGTGCCCGCGCCGAGGACACCGACGCTTCGAATCTCAGCTGCCAATCTTACGTCCGTGGCGTTCGGGTCCGCGGGGTTTCTAAACGTGCCGTGATTGCAGCCGGACGTGCCGGGCTCAGGTGGGGGGGTCCGCAGGGGACCTCATGCGACCGCACCGGCCCTGCGGAGCGCTTCAATCTCCGAGGGCGTGTATCCGAGGGACCTCAGTACCCGAGCGGTGTGCTCGCCCAGACGGGGGGCGCCCTTCGTCCTCGTCCTGGGAGAGAACCTCAGCGGCTGGTTCAGGACCCGCCTTCCGTTCAGGCTCCCGACCACCCCCGATTCCCTCGCCCACGCTGAGTCCAGAGCCTCGTGGATGTCCAATATCGGGGTGACCGCGGAGTCCCTGCCCATCAGCAGCGACGACCAGGCCTCCTGGGTCCTCGAGGCGAACGCCCGCCTCAACTCCCTTCCCAGCCTGGCCCGCTGGCGAGCGTTCCCCGACCTTAGGGGAGCCAGACGGGAGAGGCCGAGTGCCTCCATCAGGTTCTCCCAAAGGTGGGGCTCGATGGCGGCGACAGCCACGTACCTGTCGTCAGCCGTCCTGTAGACGCAGTAGTAAGGTTCAGAGCCGAAGACGAGGCTCTGGCCGCGGGCGGGAGGCTCAGCCGTCGCAAAGTAAGACGAGGCGGGGAGCATCAGGAGGGACATCAACGACTGGACCATCGGCACGTCGATGTGGACGGCCCTCGCGCTCTTGCGCCTCAGGGCCGCAAGTATCCCGATGGCGGCGTACAGACCGGAGACGTAGTCCGCCCACTGCACGAACGGGACCTCCGGCTTGCGCACCGACCCCAGGAGCCCGCTCATAGCCTCGAGGTTGAGGTCGTGGGCGGGCATCGAGCTCAGGCTGGACTCCCTCCCGAAGGACGAGATGGAGCAGTAGACGATCCTGCCGTTGAGCCTCCTCACCTCCTCGAACGAGAAGCCGAGACCTTCCGCCACCCCGGGGCGGAAGCCCTCCAGGAAGACGTCTGAGCGCTTTATGAGGGCCCTGAGCACGTCCTTCCCCCCTTCCTTCTTGAGGTCGAGGGCGATAGACTGCTTGTCCCGGTTGATCATCGTGTGGACGAGGCTGACGCCGTCGAGGAGGGGAGGGACGTCGCGGATGTAGTCTCCCAGGCCCGGCTCCTCGACCTTGATGACCTCCGCACCGTACTCCGAGAGCAGGTGGGAGCAGAAGCCGCCGGGCAGGAGCCTGGATATGTCGAGCACCCTGATTCCCTTGAGAGGGAGCACGCCATGGGTGCCGACGGCGGCGCATAAAACCTAAAAGAAACGGGCCATCAGGCAGGGAAGACGATGAGGTCAACGCCGTCCCAGTCTTAGCACCAGTTAGCTCCGGTGCAGATGACGAACTCGCGACGATACTGAGTCAATACCCGGCCAACAAAGTATTCAAGGGGCCGGCGGGAGAAACGGCGGGATGCTCGTAATCAAAAGCGTGAAGGTGCACGGCGACACCCACAAGGTACTAAAGCTGCTCAGGGACCAGAGGAGGGCCAAGTCCATGGACGAGGTCGTCAGAGAGCTGGTCAGGGCCGCCACCGGGAAGAGCGTGGAGCAGTTCGTCCTGCAGAAGAACTCGAAGCTGACTTCTTTCATCGAATGACTTCGTAACACAGAAATATCCAGACGCGGGGACGTGGAAACCGATGGCCAAGTTCGACGGGATAGTCGAGAAGAGGTTGCTGACGGTCACGGAGAAGGAAAACGAACTCACGCTCGTCTTCGAGGACAACAGGTACCTGTTCGTCTCCCTCAAGGACGGAAAGGTACACGCAGAGAGCGTCCCCGAGTAGAGCGCCCCGGGAGAACCGCAAGCGATCGCTTTGGGCGACGTTGGCAGAAGCCGCCCGTCTGAGTTCTAGACTTCGGCCTCGTCTTCCTTGATTCCGGACTTGTCTATCGTCAGCAAGTCGATCCCGTTTCCGCTCATCGAGTCCCTTGCGATGGCGGCCCTGATCGACGTGACCAGAAGCTCCTTGGCGTCCTTGTAAGACATGGATGGGGCGAACCCCTGCTCGATGACACCGACGGCCATCTCGGCCCCCGTCCCGACTGCGGCGTACTCGTCCGCGATTATCGACCCCAGCGGGTCCAGCACCCACACCTTGGGCTTGACGTCGATGCCACCCAGGATGACCTGCGTGATGAAGGGTGCGAACCGCTGCTCGAACATTATGACCGACATCAGCTTCGCCACCGCACCCGGCCTCAGCGTCCTCTTCACCTCGAGCTCCTTCAGCTTGGCGTAGACGCCGACCTGTCTTACCAGGTTCTGCATGTCCGAGATCATGCCGGCGCAGACGGCTCCCGTCGAGTCCGTCACCCTGAAGACCTTCCTGCCCGTCTTGCTTAGGACGTAGTTGGCGAGCGTTATCCTCCTCTCGGCCCCCAGCACGACACCATCCTTGTAGGTGACACCGACCGCGGTCGCGCCGGGGATGTAAGCATCGAACGACAAGTAAAACGCCATTGGAAGCCGCCGCCAGCACCTTATTAGCTATTTTGCTAGCGCGGGTCGATGGTGACCAGCTGCGCGGCTCCGCGTGGCTCGATCGCGCAAACGGCGCGCACGAACCGCTGGGCCACGTAGAGGCTCGTCCTGAGGTGGTCGGTGGCCTCCGAAGCCAGGATGGTCGACCTTGCGCCGGCGAGGCACAGCAGGGGGGCCAGCATGTCGGCGAAGTGCGCGTCGACGCAGGCTCCTGACAGGAAGGCCCGGGAGAAGCGCCACGCGGCCTCCGACCCCACCCGCAGGGCCGGCTTGCCCCTGGCGCCGATCGAATCCGCTCCGATGAAGCAGGAGCCGTCTACCGAGCTTACTAGTATCGAGCTACCCGGAGAGGAGGACTCCTCGAGGTGGACCTCCGCATCGGCGTGCAGGCCATGCCGCCCGAGCAGTTCCTGGGCCGAGGTGACCTGCTGCTCCGGCACCCGCTTCGGCAGCATCCCCGCCCTGCTGATGATCTTGATTGTGGGGTCGGTCTCCCTCGCGACCAGCTCCATCGCGCTCACCCCGTGGGAGGGTTCGATCCTTATGCTCGCCATTCCTCCTCCGTTCGGGTAGTAACCGCGCCTCGTCGCCGCGACGGAGAAGACGATGCCAATCCGGCCGAGGCCCGGGGCAAGGACCGTGCTGACGTAGTCCAGGGTGGGGCTCCAAGGGACGTCCGTCCCCCCCACGAGCTCGAGATCGAGGGACACCCCGGAGAGGGCGATGGCGGGCACGAGGGCCTGCAGGACGAGTGTGATGCTCGCGGCGGTCCCCATGTCGAGGGTCATAGTCCGGCTCTCAGGGCGACCGGGGGTGAAGGCGAACTCCGTCGAGCCGATCCCGCCGCCCTCCACGGCGCCGCCGGTGACATCCCCCAGGATCTTCAGGGTCGACGCATGCTGCGGCCTGAGGCCCGGAACCTGCCTCCCGGCCCTGACGTTTGTGACATGGATCGGCCGGTTCAGGATGATGGAGAAGGAGGTCGCGATGCGAACGGTCTGCCCTCCGCCTTCGCCAAAGGAGCCATCGATCTCAACTGTGGACAACCCGCGCCTCCAAGGACCTACTGCCGGAGGCGCCTCCCCGAAAACCGCTTAAATAGTCAACGAAAACCCGTTTGTCAGAGATGCCCAAGAGCAGGGTGGGACTACTCGTCGGGAGGTTTCAGCCCTTTCACAACGGACACCTTGCGGCAGTCAGATATGCGCTGAAGGAGGTAGGCTACCTGTACATAGTTGTGGGCAGCGCCCAGAGGAGCCACGAGCGCGACAACCCGTTCACGGCGGGCGAGAGGATCATGATGATCAAGGCGGCTCTCGACGAAGCGAAGGTAGACGCGAGGCGGTGGATGTTGATCCCCATCAACGACGCGCAGTCGCACTCGGTCTGGACCGCGACGCTCAGGTCGACCGTACCCCGGTTCGACATCGTATTCTCCAACGACAGCCTCACGATACGCCTCCTCAAGGAGGAGGGCATCAGGGTGACCCCGATACCGTACCTCAACAGGGGAGAGTACTCGGCAACGAACATCAGGACGAGGATACTCGAGCGGAAGGACTGGGAGACGCTCGTGCCCCCGGCCGTGGAGAGGATGGTGAAGGACCTGGACGGCGTAGGGAGGGTCAGGAGCATGATCACGAAGGACCTGGAGGCGTCCTAGGATGGACTACCCCAGGCGGAAGCTCATAATGCTGCCAGGCCCGACGAACGTCCCCGACAGGGTAATGGCCGCGATGATCAAGCCCATGATCAACCACAGGGGGGAGGCGTTCGCGGAGCTGCTGAAGGAGGTCACGGAGAAGTCGAAGGCGCTCTTCCAGACCACCGAGAGCCCGCTCATCCTCAGCTCGTCGGGGACCGGCGGGGTCGAGGCCGCGGTCTGGAACTTGGTCCGGCCCGGCGACAGGGTGGTGGTGACCGTCTTCGGAGAGTTTGGCGCTCGCCTCGCCGAGGCCGTGGAGCTCGCAGGCGGCGAGGTCACGAGGGTCGCTTCAGAGTTCGGGAAGGTCCCCAGCCTAGGGGCCGTCGAGGAGGCGGTGAGGAACACCAAGGACCTCAAGGCGGTCTACGTCGTCCACAACGAGACTTCCACCGGCTGCGCCGTCCCGTACGTCGAGGAGCTGGGCAAGGTCGTCGGCGAGAAGGGAGCGTTCTACATCGTGGACGCCATATCGTCCCTGGGGGGATACTCGATCCCCGTCGACAGGTGGGGCGTGGACGTCTGCATCACGGGCAGCCAGAAGTGCCTCGCGGCGCCGCCCGGTCTCGCCCTCCTCTCGCTAAGCAAGAAGGCGGCGGACTACGTCCGGAAGGACCCGCCGAGGGTAAGGTACTTCGACCTCGGGCGCCAGTTGGACTTCCTCGCCCGAGGGGAGACGCCATTCACCCCCGCGATCCCGCTCTACTACGCGCTCGACGAGGCGCTCGAGATGCTCATCGAGGAGGGTCTCGAGAAGAGGGTCGAGAGGCACGCGCGCCACGCAGGGACGTTCTACAACGCGCTGGAGGCCATGGGCCTGCGGGCATACGCAGACCCCCAGGTCAGGTCGAACACCGTGATCGCCGGCCTCTATCCGGATGGGCTCGACGACAAGCTCTTCAGGAAGAGGATGAACGAGGAGCACGATATCATCCTGGGGGCGGGCTTCGGCGCGATGAAGAGCAAGATGTTCAGGATCGGGAACATGGGGGAGGTCAACACGGCGCACGTCAACAGGACCGCCGCGGCGATGGCGTTGACATTCGGCAAGTTCGACCACCAGGTGGACACGAAGCGGCTCGTCGCCGTCCTCGAGGCCGGCCGCTAAAGCATTTAAGGCGAGCCAAAAGCACGGTGGTGCTTCAAAAGAAATTGCCATTCGAGAAAGGCACCCTGATCTACGTGAACTACACGGCCAAGGTGAAAGACACTGGCGAGGCCATAGAGAGTACGCTCGAGGACGAAGCAAAGAAGCTCGACATCTACGACTCGGAGAGGAGGTACGAGCCACGCCTCGTCTCCGTAGGCGAAGACTGGGTGCTGAAGGGCCTCGACGAGGAGATCAGCAGGATGGAGCCCGGCGAGCGCAAGACCGTCGAGCTGCCACCCGCGAAGGCCTGGGGGGAGCGCGACCCTTCCCTCCTGAGGATGATCCCCATAAGGAAGTTCGGCGAGAAGGCGTCCGAGATGTCCGTCGGGGACGTGGTGGAGGTCGACAACAGAATGGGCGTCGTGAGGTTCATCGGGTCTGGGAGGACTCAGGTGGATTTCAACCACAGGCTCGCGGGGAAGACGCTGATCTACGACGTTGAGGTCGTCAGGAAGGTGGAGACCGACGAGGAGAAGGCGCGGTCGCTCATCAAGAGGAGGTTCCCGGGAGAGGTTGGCGAGAAAATCGAGTTCACGCTCGCGCCCGCCGAGCTCACGGTGATTGTCCCGGACGCGGCCTTCATGGCCGAAGGGCTACAGGTTACAAAGCGCGGGATCGCCAATGACATGATGCACTTCCTGCCCTCCGTCAGGAAGGTGACCTTCGAGGAGGTCTACTCGAGGAAGGGCGAGGGGAAGGAGGAGAAGCCCGAGGAGGCGAAGGAAGCGCCCGCGCCGGTCGAAGAGAAGAAGGAAGAGGCCACGGTAGAACCCAAGGCCTAGATAACGCCCGTGTCCTCGGCGAGCTCCCGGGCCGTGCTCCCCGTCAGCCTGACCTTCGAGAGGATAGTGTAGCGGTCGGGGCGGATCTCCGAGGCTCTCACCAGCGCCTCGACCACCTCGCTGTCCGAGACCGAGATGGCGTCGGCGGTGACCGGGGCCTTTACGTCATTGAGCGCCGACCTGACCGAGCGCCAGTCGAGCCCCTGCAGCTTTGCGACCATTATCGTCCCGATCCCGCACTTCTCGCCGTGGAGTCCGTTGCCCGGCGAGATCACGTCCAGGGCATGGCTGAACAGGTGCTCTGACCCGCTGCACGGCCTGCTGCTCCCTGCTATGCCGGCCGCGACGCCGGTGCTTATCAGCGCCTCGACGAGGTCGCGGACCGCCGACATGTCCCCGGGCGCCATCCTCTTCGAGTTGTTTATCACGAGCCTGCCGCTCATGAGCGCAAGATTCGCAGCGTACTCCCCGTAGTACTCCCCCGTCTGGATCGTGCCCCAGCTGCCAGTCGTTGACGGCGGTCAGCTTCGCGACCAGGTCCCCGCAGCCAGCCGCGAAGAGCCGGGGAGGCGCAGCCGCTATCAGCTCAACGTCGGCGAGAATCCCGACCGGCGGCTTCGCCTTGATCGAGTAGTGCTTCTCAGTCCCCCGGATCGAGGCGAAGGGGCTCGCTATCCCGTCGTGGGACGCGCTGGTCGGGACGGAGAAGAAAGGGAGGTTCAGCTTCGACGCCGCTAGCTTGCCGACGTCGACCGACTTGCCTCCCCCGAGGCCGATTATGCACCTCGCCTCCTTGGAGGCCCTCATCACCGAGTGGACGTTCTTCATGTCCGACGACTCGACGTCCACCCAGCTCACCCTCCCCCTTAGGGAGGCGGCCACGACCTCCCTGACCTTCTGCTGGACGTTCAGCCCCGAGGCCACGACGATCCTCGCGCTCTTCGGCATCTCCAGAAACTCGCCCAGGAGCCGGAGGATGTCCTCCCCGATCAGGATCCTCTGCGGCAGCTCCATCAAATGCCAGCGAGGACGCATGAGGGCGAGCGCCCGCGGACGAGATAATAAGCTTCGTCCAGAAGTTCGCCTTCGTCAATGCAAAAGTTAATTAAGAGACCCGGCGCTCCCAGGTTCGTCCCTCCGGGGGCGACCTGTCGGATTATTGTGAGACAAGTTGAACAAGCTGAACCAAGAACAGCCAGGTAACGCGACGTACCACGGGACGACGACGGTCGGTCTCGTCTGTTCAGACGGAGTCATACTCGCCACGGACACGAGGGTCACGGCGGGCGGTTTCATTGCGCACAAGAGGGGCAAGAAGCTCCTCCAGGTCTCCGACAACTTGGCCGTCACGATATCGGGTGGTGTCGCGGACGCCCAGAACGTGATTGACACTCTGAAGTACTACTCCAGGAGCTACCAGATAGAGAAGGGCGTCCCGCTGCCGGTCAAGTCGGCTGCGAGGATACTCTCGAACATCCTCTTCTCGTCCCGCTACTACCCCTTCATCGCGTCCGTAATCGTCGGGGGCTACGACAGGTCCGGGGGCTCGATATACAACCTGGACTTCTTCGGGTCGGTGCTCAAGGAGAACGTCACCTCGACGGGGAGCGGTTCCCCCGTGGCGCTGGGGCGTCCTCGAGGAGGGCTATCACGAGGGCATGACAGTTGCAAAGGCGCTGCCCGTGGCGGCGAACGCGATCATCGCTGCCATGAGGAGGAATGTGTTCACGGGAGACCACTTTGACATCGCCATAATGGACGAGTCGGGCTTCAGGGAGGTCTCGGAGCAGGACAAGGAGAAGCTCCTGGGTCAGTTTGCGGGTCGCAGTTAACGTTTGGCGCAGAAGGCAAGTCAAGTCAGCCTAATGAGTACGATACTCAACAGTATCCCAGCGGAGGCTCAGATCACCAGGATAGAGTACGAGGGTCCGAGGATCGCCCTCTACACCAAGAACCCCAAGTACCTCCACCAGAACAACTACATCATCTCCGAGATAGTCAACTCCGTCAAGAAGCGCGTCGTCACCCGCACCGAGAAGTCGATCAGGAAGCCGGAGCAGGACGTCCGGTCCATCCTCGACAAGGCGATCCCGGTCGAGGCTGGGGCCACCAACTACTTCTTCGACGACGCTACGGGCGAGATAACCATCGAGGCCAATACTCCGAAGCTGCTGGCCTCCGAGAACGGCTACGACGTGGCGGGGCTTATGGAGCAGACGGGCTGGAAGATCAAGGTCAGGAAGTCTCCGCACGTCGCTTCCAGCGCCATCCAGACCATCCACTACGCCCTGAAGACGGGGGCGGACGAGAGGGAGAGGTTCTACCGCGACCTCGGGGAGACCATCTTCAGGCCGAGGTTCACGACGTCGGAGCAGATCACGATAAAGTGCCTCGGCGCGGGGCAGGAGGTCGGGCGTTCGTGCTTCCTCGTCGAGACGTCGGAGAGCAAGATACTCCTCGACGCGGGAATCCATCCGGGGTCAAGGAACGCCTGGGACGCATACCCCAGGCTCGACTGGGCGGACGTCCAGCTCAACGAGCTCGACGCAGTGATCATAAGCCACGCCCACCTGGATCACATGGGGTTCCTCCCCGCCCTCTTCAAGTTCGGGTACTCGGGGCCCGTCTACTGCACCGAGCCGACGCTCCCCCTGATGACGCTGCTCCAGAGCGACTACATCAAAATCGCACAGATCGAGGGAGGGCGGATCCTCTACGACCAGAAGGACATCCGGGACATGATCCAGCACGCCGTAACGCTCCAGTACGGCACGGTCACCGACGTCTCGCCGGACATCAAGCTCGTCTTCAACAACGCGGGTCACATCCTGGGTTCGGCGACCGTTCACCTCCACATAGGGGAGGGGGTCCACAACATCGTCTACACGGGCGACTACAAGTACGGGCGGACGCAACTCTTCGACTCCGCCGCCTGGAACTATCCCAGGGTCGAGACTCTGATAACCGAGGGCACCTACGGCGCCAAGGAGGACATCATGCCACAGCGGGAGGAGGTGGAGATGAACTTCGTCAACGCCATCAACAGGACCCTCTCCGAGGGCGGCAAGGTCGTCATACCGATACCCGCGGTCGGAAGGGCGCAGGAGATCATCCTCGTCCTCGACCAGTACATGAGGAACAAGGTGCTCACCGAGGCCCCGGTCTTCCTCGAGGGGATGATATCGGAGGCGACGGCCATCCACGTCTCATACGCCGACTACCTGTCCAGGGAACTCAGGTCCAAGATGCTCGACCAGGGCATCAACCCGTTCGTCTCCGAGTACTTCACGTCGATAGAGCACCCGTCGGGGAGGGAGGAGGCCCTGAGGGAGGGTCCGGCGGTCATCATGGCCACCTCGGGGATGCTCGAGGGGGGCCCGGTCCTCCAGTACTTCGAGCAGATCGCGCCCTCCGAGAGGAACAAGATCCTCTTCGTCTCCTACCAGGTCCAAGGGACGCTAGGCAGGAGGGTCCTCGACGGCGCGCACCAGGCCAGCCTGCTGGGAGACAACGGGAAAATCAAGATAGTGGACGTCAAGTGCCAGGTACAGAAGGTCGAGGGGTTCAGCGGGCACAGCGACTACAACCAGATAATACGCTTCATCGGGAAGATGAGGCCGAAGCTGCAGCAGGTCATCGTAAACCACGGGGAGAAGAGGAAGCTCGAGAACCTCTCTTACGTGATACAGAGAATCTACCGGGTCCCCACGCTGAGGCCCGCAGTCCAGGAAGCAATCAGGCTCTACTGAGCGAGCGACCCTCTCCAGATCCGCACCCCTGGAGGGGTTATGACTATCCTCTCCTCGCCCAGCCTCGCCATGTCTCCGCCGATCGAGGTCGAGAACTCGTAGAGCTGTTCCACAGCCCCCTTCAACTCCTCGACGCTCTTCTGGGCCAGCGGAGTGACCCTGAGTATGACTATCACCCTCTTCGCCACGTCCTCCTCGATCTTCGGTATCTCGTCGAGGCTCTTCAGCTGCAGAGCCTTGAGGAGGATATCGGTCCCCTTCTCCTGGGAGTCTGTCTCTTCGCTCAAACCCGATTCCAACTAAATCTGTCAGCCAAACAGACCGCGTCCCCTTTTTAAACCTAAACGAAGACAGTTCCCACCGGTCAGTCGGGCGCCTGAGACGGGTGGCGCCTCAGATTCGCGTTCCCCCGAGGCCAAAGCCGCGCTCACTCTCACATCAGCTTGTGGGACTCCCAGAAAGCGTCCCCGGCGTGGTGCAGGCTCCTTATCGAGACGCCCTTGCTCATCCCCAGCATCTCGTCGCTCGCGACGCTCGCCTTCCCGATGGCCAGCGCCCTCCCCTTCGCGTCGTCCCTGATGACGACGAGCGAGTCCTTCGCGCCCCAGGGGTCGTACCTCACAATCCCGGGACGCATCACGTCGGCACCCTTCAGGATGAACCTCACGGCACCGTCGTCGATGAATGCCGACGGCAGCAGGGCGACGGTCTCCTGGGAGCCGACGTACGGGATGAGCGATCCGTCCTTCTCCACGAAGGTGTGCCTGCCGTCGATCACGAGGAACCTGACCCCTGGCTGTGGCTCAACGACCTCGACCTGAGCGGAGCGCGGGACGTCGAGCTTCATCCCCGAGGAGGACCGCACGGTCTCGATGTAGTCACGGGACTCTCGCTTCGACGCGACCTGTCTCTTCAAGCTCGGGCCGCTCTACCCATCAGTTTAATAAAGCCACTCCCGAAAGCCACGAAACGCTTAGTGATCCCCTAGTGTCGGTCGACATGGCAATCAAGGAGCTCGACAGGAGCCTCGGGAAGGTCGTCCTGATCAAGCTGAAGGGCGGGAAGATCATACGCGGCTCTCTTCAGGGGTTCGACCAGCACATGAACCTCTCGCTCGAGAACGCGGAAGAGGTCACGGAGGAAGGCACCTCGACGACGCTCGGAACGCTCATCGTCAGGGGAGACAACATCATCATGATCTCTCCTCCCCCCGGATGACCACCTAAGCTTAATATCCTGAGCAAGGGCTTGTCTAGAGCGCGTCAATTGTCAGACCGATTTAGCGCGATATCTGCGGGGATTGGGACATGTCTCTAGACCCGGCCACGCTCGCCGTCGGGGTCGCTGGCGGGGCGGCCGTCGGGCTCGGGGTCTCGTACTTCGTGTTCTACAGGAGGGGAGGGAGGACGAAGGTGCAGGTAATCCAGCGGGACGAGACCGGCCAGATCAGGAGGAAGTCGGTCACCGTCGACCAGCTCGACGCCTCCAAGAGGGAGATGCGGACCCTCATGCTCGAGCGGGACCTGCTCTCGGCCGCCCTGACCAAAGTCTACGAGGCGGAGAGCGACGGCCAGATAACGAGGGAGGAGAGGGAGATCATCGCGCGCAAGTACAGCTCTCAGATAAGGGAGTTCGAGGCAAAGCTGAGGGACAAGGAGCTCGTGGTCGAGGTCGGCGAGCTCGAGAACCTCAGAGATGAGCTCGTCTCTCTCTTCAGGGACAAGATACAGAACATCGAATCACGACTAGACCAGGCCAAGGAGAGGCTGCAGCCCATGAGGGAGGAGCTGAGGCAGGAGCCCCAGCGGCCGGCAAGGGCCGTCGCCGTGGCCCCGATTCCACAGACAGACGACCTGGAGGAGGTCATCGAGAGGAAGGCTCCGGTCAAGAGGGACGACAGCGAGGGCGAGAAGCGGGTTAGGGCCCTGCGGGACGAGGTGATGGACGCCCTCGCCGAGCTCGAGCAGATTGACACAAGGAAAGAGAACGAGACCGCTTGAAGGACCTGCGAGCCGAGAGCATCGAGAAGATCGGCGTCGCGATATCCACGAGAATCAGGAGGGGTGCGCTCCTGGGACTGGGGTCCGGGACCACGGTTGCCGCCGTCCTGCCGACGATAACCAGGGAGATGAAGCGGAGGGATGTCAGGGCGCGGTGGGTTCCGACGTCACTGCAGATACAGCTCGTGGCGCAGGCCCTCCATCAGGAGATCTCTTCCATCGACAGGCCGGCGCTCGACCTGGTCCTTGACGGTGCCGACCAGATCGACCGCGAACTGAACCTCATCAAGGGGGGCGGCGGGGCGCTCTTCAGGGAGAAGGTGGTGATCGGCAACGCCGCCCGGGCGCTGATTGTCGCGGACGAGAGGAAGCTCGCCGGGAAGCTCTGCAGCGGAGGCGTGAAGGTCCCGGTCGAGGCGCACCCCTTCGCCCGCGTCCCGGTCGCGGAGAGGCTGCGCGAGATAGGGGGCGAGCCCAGGATAAGGCTCGGCGAGAGGGGGTTCCCCTTCTACACGGAGAATGGGAACCTGCTCTTCGACGTAGGCTTTGAGCCCATCGAGAGGCCCGCGGTCCTCGAGGCCGAGATCAAGTCGATAGACGGGGTCGTCGAGTCGGGCATCTTCACCCCCGGGGAGGTGGAGGTCTACGTCATACAGCAGGACGGCGGCTTCAGGGTTTTGAAGAGGAAGCGCCGGCGTGATTGAACAAACTTATAACCGGGCCTAGGTGGTCCGGCACGAGACAGCCTAAATGGTTCATGAAGTGGATTACAAGACCAAGGCCATAGACCCTAACTTCCTCCAAAAACCGGACGAATTCCCTGAGACCGGCACGCACGCCTCCCACATAGTCAGGAGCGGAGGCAAGGCCAGGATGGACGCCGATGGCAAGCCCTATCCCACCACGAACGGCATCCACGGTACCGCTGTCGCCGTGGACTTCGAAGCGTGCATCGCGGACGGAGTGTGCATGGACGTCTGCCCCGTGTTCGTCTTCGAGTGGCTCCTGAACCCGGGCCAGGCTGGCACGGGCAAGGAGAAGCTGGTGGACCCTGGCACCCCGGAGTGGGACCAGTGGAGGACCGACAAGTCCGACCCCGTACGAGAGGCTGATTGTATATTTTGCATGGCCTGCGAGACCAGCTGCCCGACTTTGGCCATAAAAATCACTCAACCATAGAATTATTGTATCATCCAACCCGGGGATGCGAGGCGTGGGTAGGTCGCGAAATCGTCCTTTTGACGACGAGTCGCTGGAAGTAGCTTCTGCTCCGCTTCACGGGTATCGGGTTCCCCTTGAATGGATTATCGGGATCGCGCTTGCTCAAGACGCCATTGGGGATGGCGAGCCCTTCCCGTTGCGCCTGAACGTGTAGTTCCTGCTGGTGTAGGCGAGGACGATCACCCCTGCGGCGAGCACCAGGGCGACCTCGAAGACGATGTCGAACGCAGTAGCGGAAGGAAGTTCCGCCACGGTGTGGCCCTGGACAACCAGAGGGGTCGTGTAGGTCGTCATGATGGCCGTTGCGACCACAGGCCCGATGGCGCCCCCGAGGTTCCTGAGCATAGTGTTGATTCCCAGCCCTACCGCCGTCGTCTCCCTCGGCAGCGAGATGGTTACCATGTTGACGATCGGTATTATCATGCAGACGACCCCGATTAGCGCGAAGATCGTATCGACGGTGAGGTCCTCGGGCGTGGCCCTGTGGAATATGAAGAGGCCGAGTCCCGCCATCATGACCAAGGCGCTGAGGAACAGGATCGGCCTCGGACCCAGGTGGGCGACGGCCCTGCCAGCGACTGGTCCGATAGCGAGCATAGCCAGCGTCGCAGGGGCCATGGTCAGTCCGGTGGCTATTATCCCGAGGCCGAGGCCGAAGGGCGACTGTATCTCGGCGTAGTAGACCACTGCGAAGAACAGGAGGAACATGAGGGTACCCGAGACGATTCCGATGAGGTTTGCGACCAGGACGTTCCTTATTCGCAGGAGGTCGAGGCGGATGAGGGGCTCGACCCTTCCCCTCTCGAAGAAGAAGAAGGCCACGGTAAGGGCTACGCCCGGCAAGAGGAAGACAAGCTCCTCGGGGACGAGCCACCCCAGAGTGGGTCCCTCGGTCGCGTAGACGAGGAGAAGCGTGACGCCCGACATCAACACCACCGCCCCCGCATAGTCGACCGAACGGCTGGGCCCGGGGGTGTCTGGTTTGATGACCCGCCAGACGATGATGGCCAGGACGATGCTGAGGATGAAAGCGCTATGGAAGGCGTACTGCCATCCGAGGTCCTGGACGACGTAGGAACCTATTATCAGGCCCGCCGCTGCCCCTATTGCGAAAGTCCCGCTGATCACTCCCTGGGCCGCGGCTATCCTCTCCCTCGGGAAGGTGTCGGCTATTATGGCCAAAGAGAGCGGCACTATCGCGAACCCGACCCCCTGGACCGCCCTGGCGAGGAGTAGGAAGTATATCGACGGTGAGAAGCCGGCTATCCCCACCCCGAAGGTGTAGAATGCGAGAGAGACCAGGACCATCCTCTTCTTCCCGTGTGTGTCACCGAGCTTCCCGAAGAGCGGCGCGACCGCGCTCCCCACGATGAGGAAGGCGGACGTTATCCAGGAGGCGACGGTAGATGTGGTCCCGAAGTCATTCTGAATCTTGGGGATTCCGGGGATGACCATCGTCTCTACGTAGTTGAGGAGGAGGGCGACGGCTGTCGCCGTCAGCAGGACCTTGGTCGGGTAGCGGGGGTCAAGCCGTGCAGACGGCTGTCCGGTCAGCGCTGGGGAGGCCCCGGACTTCGGAGATTCCATCTGTGTCGACCTGACATACTGACCGTAAGTCACTTAATATACTTATCGTAGCTGACTATGAGATAGTTTAAATGCTCTCGTAATCTTATTCCTGCCCATGCCCAAGGTCGTCCCAGGCTACAAGGAGGCGGCCCGGTCGAAGATAGTGGAGGCCGGCTTCAAGATATTCTCTACCAAGGGCTACAGCGAGTCGACAATGGACGACGTCGCCGCCGAGCTGGGGGTCAGCAAGGGGGCGATATACCTCTACTTCGGCGGGAAGGAGGACCTCCTTGAGGCGATTTACAAGTGGACCCAGGAGAAGTCGAGGGACGGGCTGCAGTCGGCCTTTCGAGGGAAGGACCTTGATTCGGCGCTTGAGGAGGCCTACAAGCAGCTGTTCGAGGAGAGGCAACCGCAATTCAGGATCATGTTCGAGATGACTGGCATCGCTACGTACGACGAGAGGGTCAGGTCGATCCTGAGGCAGTACCAGGAGAGTTACTTCGCCATCGTTCACGAACTGGTGCGTGAGCAGGCCAAGAAGGGACTGGTGAAGAAGGGTGACACGCGACTCATGGCGGAGATGCTCACCGCTCTCTACTCCGGGCTCGCACGCATGTCTGTACTGGGCCTTCCGCCCTCCATGATTCACAGAATCTGGACGGAGTCGTTCGCCATGATTGTCAGTGTGGATCCGCATGGGAAGCGTGGGACGGACGCGTCTCGGCCTGAGCCTCGAATCCTGACGGCCGAGGGTTCGCGGGACAAGCGCGAGAACTGAGCAGGAGGTCGGAGGACGAAGAGACCGTCCAGGGCAACTGCATCAGGTGCAACCGCAGGAGGGCTCATTTCGTTCGGAAGAGCAAGACAGGGATCGAGTACTTCGAGTGCTCCAAGTGCGGGAACAAGATCGACGCCAAGGCCTTCGTCTACTACAACCTGGACGCGCTCTCGGATGACGGCTGAACCACGTCACCACGGGGCCCAACTCGAAGATCCGCCGGACGTCGGGTATCCGCCCCCGAACCTCGAGCCCCCCTCCGCCAGCTCTATCCCGCACTCCGGACACACGGGCTTCTTGAAGATCCAACCCACCTTCTTCCTGCAGCATCTCTCGCAGAAGAGGCTCCTGCACTTGTGGCACTGCCACGGAACGGGTCTTCGGAAGCCTCCGACGGCGGTCTTGCACTTCCAGCAGTATCCGCGTATCATCGTCGTCCGAACTCGGTGGGCCCTATAAGCACCAGGGGAGACACCCGATAGACCGCGCCGCCAGAAAGGGATTTAACTGGAGACCGGGGGCTGTCAAACTACCTTGGAAGATGACGCAGAGCTTCGGATGATCAACGCGAGGAAGATGGCCCAACTCAAGAGACGCGTGGAGCGGGCCACCGCGCCGAAGCCCCAGGAGAAGTCGAGCAGGGAGGTTGTGCTAGAGAACCTCTACGACCGCGGCGACGAGGTGCTCGAAGCCGCGTATTCCTACTACCCCAAGGAGGCGCCGGTCGTGGTGGACTACCTGGCCAAGTACCTCAAGGAGCACAAGGACGGGGGAAAGATAAGCGGCGGTGAGCTGATGGAGGTCTTCAGGTCCCTGGGGCTTAGGTTCAGCCTCAAGACCTCGATCAAGGTTGAGGAGAGGGGCAAGTTCGTCGACCTGAAGGACAAGTTCAAGTTCAACAAGGAAGAAGAGCAAGTTGGGTGACAGACTGGAGGAGATAGTCTCCCGGGTCCTCCTCGAGCCGAAGGTGAGGAGCCCGGTCCTGGTCTGCGGCCTGCCGGGCAGCGGTTACGTCGGCAAGCTCGCGGCGGATCACCTCATCGAGTCCTTCAAGGGGGTGCTCTTCGAGGAGTTCTACTCCGGCAGCTTCCCGCCCCACGCGAACGTCAACGAGCAGGGGGTAGCGAGGGCGATCAGGGGTGAGCTCTACCACTGCGAGACCGGCCAGAGGAACGACTTGCTCGTCTTCACCGCCGACGCCCAGCCCACGACATCCGAGGGCGAGTACGAGCTTTCGCAGGCGGTCCTCCAGGCCGCGAAGAAGCTCGGGGCGACGGTGGTCTTCTCCCTCGCAGCCTACATCACAGGGGGGTTCACGACGGAGCAGCGCGTCTTCGGCGCGGCGACCTCGCAGGAGCTTCTCGCCGAGCTAACGGAGAGCGGAGTCAGGCCGATGAAGGAGGGAGGGATAAGCGGGATGAACGGGATAGTGATAGCTATGGCCGGGTTGCTGGGGATGGACGGGGCGTGCCTCCTGGGGGAGACCTCGGGGTACCTCGTCGACCCCGTCGCCTCCCAGATCGTGCTCGAGTCCCTCTCCAGGGTCCTGAAGCTCAGCATCGACCTCAGGACCCTCAGGGACAGGGCGATTGAGGCGAAGCAGGTTATGAGCCAGATCCAGAGCATGTCGGACCAAGGCGTCGACCCGCGCGGGGCCAACCGCTCAGGTCAGCCCGGTTACATCGGCTAACCCTTGATGTTCCCTATGGGTCGCAGGGCGGCGACCTTGAGCGATATCCCGGCCGTGTGCATCGTCTCCACGACCTCCGAGATGTCCTTGTAGGCCATCCCGGCCTCCTCGGCGAGCCCATCGTAGGTGGCCGCCTTCACGTAGATGCCCTTCTTCTCCATCGACTTCTGCAGGGCCTCGCCGCTCACCTCCCTCCTGGCGGCCGTCCTGGACATGGTCCTCCCCGAGCCGTGGGCGGTCGACCCGAAGGTGTCCGTCATGGCCTTGGCCGTCCCGAGGAGCAGGTACGACCCCGTCTCCATCGAGCCGCCGATGATTACCGGCTGGCCGATCTGACGGTAGTGCGCGGGGATGTCTGGGTGCCCCGGACCGAACGACCTGGTCGCCCCCTTCCTGTGGACGACGAGCTCCCTGGTCGCGCCGTCGAGGGCGTGCCTCTCCACCTTGGCGATGTTGTGGCAGACGTCGTAGATTATGTGCATGTCAAGCGCCTCCGGGTCGCGGCGGAAGACCTTCTGGAACGCCTCCCTAACCCGGTGCACTATCACCTGGCGGTTGGCGAAGGCCATGTTTGCCGCGCAGGCCATCGCGCCGTAGTAGTCACGGCCCTCCTTGGAAGCGAACGGGGCGCACGCGAGCTCCCTGTCCCTCACGGTGATGCCATAGCGCTTCATCGCGCCGTCGAAGACCCTAAGGTAGTCCGAGCCGATCTGGTGGCCGAACCCCCTCGACCCGCAGTGAATCATGACGACAACCTGGTCCTCATACACCAGGCCGAAGTTCTTGGCCATCTTGGCGTCAAAGAAACGGCCCGGGTCGACGACCTGTATCTCCAGGTAGTGGTTCCCCGACCCCAGCGTCCCGAGCTGGGAGATGCCGCGGCTCGAGGCCTGCCTGCTGACCGTGGAAGGGTCGGCGCCCTTGAGGAACCCTCCCTCCTCGACCATCCGCGCGTCCTCTTCCCACCCGTATCCGTTCTCGCCGCACCACTTGACGCCCCACCTCATGACCTCCTCGAAGGAGTTCTGGTTCACCTTCACGAACCCCTTGACGCCCACCCCGGTCGGGACGAGCTGGAAGAGGAGGTCGACGAGCTCCCTGACCTTGGGCTGGACCTCCTTGAACCTCAGGTTCGTGCGGATCAGGCGCATACCGCAATTTATATCGAAACCAATCCCTCCAGGCGAAATAATTCCAACTTCTGGGTCGAAGGCGGCGACTCCTCCTATCGGGAACCCATACCCCCAGTGCGCGTCGGCCATCGCGTAGGAGTAGCGCTGAATACCCGGAAGGGATGCGACGTTCGTGACCTGCTCTATGACGCCCTGGTCCATACCCCCGAGTAGCTTCTTCGTAGCATAGATCCGCGCCGGGACGTTCATTCCCTCCTTGTAGGTTGGGGGAATCTCCCATACTACCTCTGAAATCTGCTTCGTCTGCGGAGGAACTGGCATCAGGATCTACCGGATTCGCTCGCCACGCTTCGCGACAGACTTTAAGTCTTTGCCGCTGTCAGATGTCGAGGACCACTGTGGCCTTCCACCGCCCTTCCTCGTGCCTCACCCCGAACATGTGCATCGTGACCGCCTTGACGTCGTTTCTGAGCCTGTGCCTGACTCGGTCTATGCGCTCCCCCTTCATCCTGCAGACGAGGCCGAGCAGGTCGGGGGAGACCCGTACCTCGAAGGTCTTGAAGAGGAGCGACTCTACGTCCTTCATCACGATGAGCTCCGTGAGGAAGTCGTAGAGGAGGCCGTCGAGGTCGCCCGCCCTGATGCTGACCTCCCTCTCGACCGCCGGCCGCACGCTCCTCAGGTCGACCATCACGCTGGTGAGCGCCACCGCGCACGCCCCGAAAAGCGTATCGGGCGAGTCTCCCCTGGCGAGGAACGCGACGTCGGCGAGGGCGACGTTCGGGAGGAAGCGGTAGTCGTGTCTCAAGCAAGGGGAGGGCTGCCACATCGCCTTTAAAGACGCGCCGCGCCGCAGGGAGTTGTAGCTTGGAGCCAAGGCTGATAGTGGATGGAGGGGCGGGCGCTCGTGCCAACCTTGCGCTCGAGGAGGCGCTGCTCAAGGAGAACCGGGGGTTGATCTTGAGACTGTGGAGCAACGAGAGGTCCGTGATAATCGGCCGGGCCCAGCTAGCGGCCCATGAGACGGACCTGGGACGGTGCGAGAGGGAGGGGATACCCGTGGTGAGGAGGATGACGGCGGGCGGGGCTGTCTACAACGGTCCCGGGAACACCAACTGGTCAATCTTCATCGGGAGCGGGTACGCGGCCGGGGGCATAAGGTACCTCTGGGACGCTCGCGAGGTGTTCAGGATGTGCTCCCGCGTCGTCGTCAAGGCGGCCGCGGCCTGCGACGTCGAGACCTGGTTCGAGGAGCCAAACAGGATCCTCTCGGAGGGAGGGAAGGTGAGCGGGATGGCCGCGTACATCTCCAGGTCGGGCCTCCTCTGCCACGGGACCATGCTGCTCGAAGCCGACCTCGCCGAGGCGGCGAGCCTCACGAGCCCTGCGGACGTGCGGCTGCAAAGGAGGTACACGAGGTCGAGGGTGGCGACGATGGCGAACACGGGCATGAGGTCAGATGCATTTATCGCCTCGATGCGGCACGTCGTGGAGGACGAGATTGGGAGAGAGATTGAGCTCGGTACGCCCACTCCAGGGGAGAGGACCGTGATGGATTCCGTCCTGCCCAGGTACCTCGACCCAGCCTGGAACTTGGGAGATCCTTTCGAGGGAAGGAGAGTTTGACCGAGCAGGAAGTTACGCTGAAGGACGTGGAGGAGGCCGCGGCGGTGCTGGCGGGGGTGGCGAGGAAGACACCGCTGGACACCTCCAGGACGCTGGGCGACCTCTCGGGGATGGACCTGTACCTCAAGATGGAGAACCTCCAGAGGACGGGGTCCTTCAAGCTAAGGGGCGCCTACAACAAGATCTACTCGCTCTCCGAATCGGACAGAAGGAAGGGCGTCATCGCAGCCTCGGCTGGGAACCACGCCCAGGGGGTGGCCCACGCAGCCACGCTGCTCGACACGAAGTCCACGATAGTCATGCCCGAGAGCGCGTCGCCGGCGAAGATTGACGCGACGAAGGGCTACGGGGCGAGGGTGGTCCTCTACGGGTCATCCTTCGACGAGACCGTGGAGATGGCGAGGAGCATATCATCCAAGGAGGGGAGCACGTTCATCCATCCGTTCGACGACCCCAAGGTCATCGCGGGGCAGGGGACGGTGGGGCTCGAGATGCTCGAGGTCCAGCCGGACCTGGGGACGCTGATCGTCCCGGTGGGAGGAGGGGGTCTCATCGCCGGGATTGCCGTCGCCTCGAAGGCGATCAGCCCGAGGACGAAGATAGTGGGCGTCCAGTCCCAGGCGTTCCCGGGGATGTACATGGCCTTCAAGACGGCGAGGATAGTGCCGTTCAAGGCGGAGGAGACTATAGCCGACGGCATAGCTGTGAAGCACCCGGGGAAGCTGGACTACAGGCTCATCCGGAACCTCGTGGACGACTTCGTCCTCGTCAGCGACAGCAAGATCGCCGAGGCCGAGTTCCTGATGCTGGAGAGGATGAAGACGGTCGCGGAGCCGGCTGGGGCTGTCGGCGTCGCGGCGTGCCTGGCGGGCCTCGTGAAGGCGAAGGGTGAGAAGTGCGGGGTGGTGGTCAGCGGCGGGAACATAGACATGTACATCCTCGAACAGATAGTCACCAAGGGTCTCGAGAATGCCCACCGCCTCCTCAGGGTGAGGATCACCCTCTCTGACAAGCCTAGAGCCCTGAGCGACATGCTCACGGTGGTCGCGGAGACGCGGGCGAACGTCATAAGCGTGGAGCACGAGAGGGCGGGCCGCGACGTCCCCATAGGAAGGGCCGAGGTCACGCTGAACCTGGAGACACAGAACATCGAGCACACGAAGTCGCTCGTCTCCGCCCTCGGCAAGGCGCGGCTGAAGTACAAGCTCATCGACTAGCGGACCCGTCCCCGGGCGGCTCGGGTCCCTTCGGACGTCTGGTCGCGTAGCCCAGCGCCTTCAGCGACGCCTCGAGCACGAAGAATGAGACGAGCATGACGGCGGCTGCTGTCGTGAACGTCGTCGAGTATCCCTGGTAGTAGGATATGTACCCCGTGAATAGGGAACCCACGACCGTCCCGAGCGCACCCAGGGCTGCGTAGCCTCCCAGAACGTTCCCCTGCCTCGCCTGCCCCAGGGTGGACATCAGCGTAACCGAGGTCGCGGAGTTCCAGATGGCGTAGACCACGCCTATGAGGCCGTAGAACGCCGCGGCGATGACGAAGAGGGGAAGGCCGTGGAAGGCGAGGGCCGAGACGGCGAAGACCATGTAGAGCGCGGCACGAATCATCACGACGTAGGATGCGAGGCGCACCCCTCCGAACCGGCGGATGATGTCGCCGACCCACCTGTATATCCCGATCTGGAGGGTTATGTTGATCAGGGAGACAGCGAAAATCTCGTTGTACATCACCCCGTATTCCGAGAGGAATGGGGCGAACGACGTGTTGAGGAGCGCGGTCGCGATCATGAAGAGGAACATCGAGACGAAGAGCAGCGAGCGCCCGGTCATCGCTCCGGCCTTCGTCGCCCGGATAGAGCGAAGGACCTCCTTCGGAGAGGGCGGGGAGACGACCAGATGGCTCAGGACCGAGGTCATCCCGTAGTATATCCTGGCCAGGTAACCCGACGGGTGCGCGGAGAGTTGCGCGGTCTCGAGGGTGACGGGGGGCTCGGAGATGCGCGTGTACGTAAGGAGTATCGAGAAGGCTGTGGCGGCCGTGCAGAAGAGGAGGAACTCCCTCAGCGGGAGCGCGGTCGTCCACAACGACCCGACAGCGAGGCCGATGACCGAGCCGACGCTGGCGATCAGGTTGAGCCTTGAGAAGGACGACATCCAGTGCTTCTTCTCGGAGGTCTCCATGACCAGCAGGTTCGTCGCAGCAGAGTTCGCGCTTATGACGACGCCCAGCAAGGTGTAGAGGACAGCCAGGGAGCCGAGGTGGGGGAAGAGGTACATGAGGAAGAAGATGAAGGTGCACCCGCCGCAGGTGACGAAGAAGAACGGCTTCCTCCGTGCAAGCCTGTCGGTAAGCCTACCCCAGAAGATCGAGGACGGTATTATCACGAGGTTGTACAGCGTTGTGATGAGCCCCACGTCGACGACGGACCCGCCGAGGCTCAGGATGTAGAGAGGGACCATGGTGCTGAACCCCTGGACGCCTGCGTTCAGGGGCAGGAGCGTGAGGGACCAGGCGGTCCGGCCGGGCCGGTGGTTGTCTATGGGGGGTTCGTTGCCGCTCATCTGTATGGGACTCGGGGTGAGCGTGACCCCGTCGCGCGGCGTCTATCTCCTTTTCCTCGGTTCGCGACCGCGGACGATCACTTCATGGAGGCGAACTCGAGGATCGCGCCCTTGAGGACGGCAATCGAGTTCAGGTAGTCGTGAACCTCGACGTATTCGCCTTCGGTGTGCTCGAGTCTGGAGTCGCCCGGCCCGTAGGTCACGCAGGGGATTCTCATCCGCTGAGCGAGGGTGTTCATGTCCCCGGTCCCCGTCTTGTGGGAGAGGACGGGCCTCGTGGAGAGGTTCTTGATGATCGACCGCTGGAACGCCCTGACGATCAGGGAGTCCTTGGGAGCCTCATAGGATTCGGTGGCTTCGGAGAACCTGAGGTCGAAACCGACGTCGGGTCGCTCCCTCGCGCGAGCCTCGACGATTCCCGCAAGGCTGGACTGGACCTCGGCCGACGCCGTCCCTGGCGGGGTCCTCACGTCGAGCGTCACAGAGCAAGACTTTGGGATGACGTTGGAGTAACTCCCGCCTCGAATCATGGTGACAGAGACGTTCACCGAGCGGTAGTGGTCCCCCTCGAGCGACCTGCCCTTCTCGTATTGACGCATCGCGGAGACGACCTCCAGCGCCTCGTCGACGGCGCTCGCGTGCGCCCAGGACGAGGAGGCGTGACCTCCGCGCGTCTCGACGCGGAGCACGCCCTCGAACCGGCCCCTGTAGCCGACCGCCACCCGGTGAGCGCCTCCCGGCTCCCCGAAGACCGCTGCGTCGTAGTCACCCCCGGCGTCGATCAGCGTGTTCACCCCGAGGCTGTCGCCTTCCTCCCTCGTCACGCAGGCCATGGTCACCCTCAGGGGGGCGTCCCTGCAAGAGGCGGCCGCGGACATCATCGCGCAGAGTGGCGACTTGGCGTCGGCGGCCCCCCGGCCGTAGATCCTCTCGCCCTCGGTGCGCACGCTCATCATGCCCGGAACAGTGTCCATGTGTCCGCAGAGCAGCAGGTGACGGCGCCCGCTCCCCACCTCGCCTATCGCGTTCCCGGCCCCGTCCGTCCGCACGTTCCTGAAGCCGCGGCCTCGCATCCTCGATTGGAGCATGGCGGAGAGCCGAGACTCCTTCCTCGAAGGCGAGTAGATCCTCAGCGAGTCGAGGAGGAGACTGACTTCGTCCTCCAAGGGCTCATCTCTTCTCCAGCGAGACGAGGTAGTCCACGATGAGTCCGGGGATGTCTACCCCGGTCGCCGGCACGGTGTTCTTGAATTCGGTCGTGTTGTTCACTTCGTGGACCACCGGGCCATCGGGGGATTCCATCAGGTCGACGCCCACTATCTCGCCCCCGACCGCCTTGGCGGACCTGAGCGAGAGCTCGTCCAGCTCCGGCGTTACCGGGCAGTCCAGGGCCTTTCCTCCCCTCGCGGTGTTGGTCCTCCAGTCCGACGAGGATAGGCGATAGATGGCGGCCACCGTCCTGTCGCCGACGACGAACGACCTGATGTCCCGGGGCGGGCGCTTCACGAACTCTTGGAGGTAGTAGACCTGGTACATCGGGTACATGTACTCCCTGTCCTCGAGTATGGCGGTCGCGAAGTCGCTGTCCTTGAGCAGGGCTGAGAGCCTGCCCCAGCTGCCGACCACCGGCTTCAGGACGGCGGGATAGCCGAGCTTCTCCAGCGACCTCAGCGCGGCCTCCTGGGTGAAGGCGACGAATGTCCGCGGCGTAGGAATCCCGGCGCGGGCGAGCGCCAGGCTCCCGAAGAGCTTGTCGCTGGAGATCTGGGCCGCCTGGAACGAGTTGACGACCCGGTGCCCCAGCGACTCGAGCGCCGCCGTGGCGTGGATGTTCCTGTAGTGGGAGACGCACCTCTCGAGGATAAGGTGGTCGGCAATCCCGCTAGACTTGGCGGTTACGTCCAGAGCTAGCTCGCGCGCGTCGACGAGATGGAGGTCCACGCCCTTCCGCTTAGCGGCGTTCGCTATCGCCTTCTCTTCCCAGCGTATCACGTCGTACAGGAGGGTGAACGATGTCATCTCTAGCGGCTACCGCAATTCGGATGGTCTCTTCGTGACGTTATTAACGATACTCGACTCCCTTCAGCGGATTGTGCGGAGTATTATTGTGGTGTTGGTGTTGAGAACCCCGCCTATCCTGCGGATCTCCTCGACGGACTTGTTGACCTCTGCGATGTTCGGTCCCCTGATTATGGCTGCAATGTCGAACTGCCCCGTGGTCTCGTAGATAGTCTCCACCCCCGCGACCGTCCTTATGCTCCGGCTAACCTCGGATGTGGGGTACGACGGGCTCACGGAGACGTATGTTATCGCGCTCGTGAGCTCCGGTTCGTTGACCTCGATTGTGAACCGCTTTATGGTCCCATCCTTGAGAAGGATGGATATCCTGCGCCGGACCGCCGCCTCGGACAGGCCGACCTTGGAGGCGACTTTCACGAACGAAGTGCGCGAGTCGGCCCGGAGGAGTTCCAGTATCCGCTCGTCGATACTATCCAGCTGGCTTCGCCTCCTCCGCCGAGATGACCCTGTCGAGGGCGTCCACAGTGCGCAGTATCTGCTGCTCGGAGATGACGAGCGGCGGGAGCAGGCGGACCACGGTCCTCCCGGAGTACGTGAAGAGGACGCGTTCCTCGAGCGACCGCATCAGTATGTTCTGGATGTCCACCCTCATCTCCAGGGCCAGCATGAGCCCGAGGCCCCTCGCCTCCCTCCCGATCCTGTGTCTCCCCACGAGCGCTCGGAGCCGGTCCAAGAAGAGCGACCCCTTGGAGGCAGCCTGGCCGGGGAGGTCGTTCCGTATGATGTAGTCGAGCGTCGCGGTCCCCGCCGCGCAGGAGAGCGGGTTCCCCCCGAAGGTGCTGGTCTGCTCCCCCTTCTTCAGCGACCACAGGATATCGCTCCTCGCAACCGTGGCTCCTATGGGGACTCCCCCGGCGAGCCCCTTTGCGACCACAAGCACGTCGGGGACGACCCCCCAGTTCTCGACCGCCCACATCTTGCCCGTGCGACCGAGGCCCGACTGGACCTCGTCTGCGATCATCAGGAGCCCGCGTCTGTCGCAGAGCTCCCTGACACCCTTCAGGTAGTCGGGGGGAGGCAGGATGATCCCTCCTTCGCCCTGGATTGGCTCCAGCATCACGCCCGCCGTCTCGGGGTCGATCGCGGCCTCGAGCTCGGCGAGGTTCCCGAACTCCACGTGCTTGAACCCTTGGAGGAGGGGCTCGAACGGCTCCTTGTACTTCTTCGACCACGTGGCGGAGAGCGCGCCGGCGGTCTTTCCGTGGAAGGCGCCCTTCATTGCGACTATCCCCCTCTTCCCTGTGAACTTCTTGGCGAGCTTTATGGCCACCTCGTTGGCCTCGGCCCCGCTGTTGGAGAGGAAGGCCGCGTCGAGCCCCCTGGGGGTGCACGAGACGAGCTTCTCGAGGAACGTCGCCCTGGCGTCGTTGTAGAGGGACGCGTGGCAGGTTATGAGCTTCCCGGCCTGCGCTCGTATGGCCTCCACGACGTCGGGGTTGCAGTGGCCGACGATCGCCACCCCGTACCCTCCCATGCAGTCGATGTAGGGGTTCCCGTGGTCGTCCCACACCTCGGCCCCCGAACCCCGGACTATCACAACGGGGAACTTCTGATACGTCTGCGGACCGTGGAGGTCCTCCGTCTCGATCGTGTTCATCTCGAAGTAATCACCGTGCACTCTTCGTGAGCCATCGCCGCCGAGAGGGGAGAGGGACCGAACCCCGAGGCCACTATCACCTCATTCACACCACCCTCCATCGCCTCGATTCCTGCCAGGATCTTCTTCTGCATCCCGTACCCTATCCTCGGCATCGAGATCCTGGCCTCGTCTATCGTCATGCTCCCGACGACGTTCCCGTCGAGCTTCAGCCCCTTCACGTCGGTGAGGAAGAGTACGGCGTCCGCCCGCGCCCCATCGCGACGTAGGCGGCGGCCCTGTCGGAGTCCACGTTGAGAGGCTCGGAGTCGTCGCCCATCGCGATGGGCGAGACGAGGGGGACGAACCCTCTCTCGAGCAGCGCGTCCAGGACGGTCCCGTCCGCAGACTGCATCCTACCGGTGTAGCCGCCGTCTATCACGACCTTTCTCCCGCGCTCGTCGACTATGAGGAGCTTCTTCTTCCTCGTGGCCCTGAGAATTCCCCCGTCGAGCCCCGAGAGGGAGACCGCCCTGATCCCGTTGGTCGAGAGTGTCTCCACGAGCTTCTTGGCGATGAGGCCGCACATGACCATCGTGAAGATGTCCATCGTCTCCCTGTCGGTGTAGCGGGATCTGATGCCGTCGGGAGAGACGACGAACCTCTGCTCCTTCCCGAGCTTCGTAGCAATCTCGGTGACGACGTCGCCTCCTCCGTGGACGAGGATCAGCTGGTGAGCCGGGCCGAGCTTCTTGAGGTCCGCCAGCAGGCCCGCGGGGAACTGGCCCTTCACCATGTCGCCCCCGAGCTTGATCACGATCCTCAATCGAATCACACGGGGTGGAGGGGGGCGGCGCTGATCCCCTGTCTCTCGTCGAGGCCGAGCATCAGGTTCATCACCTGGACGGCGTTGCCTGCGGCCCCCTTCAGGAGGTTGTCAATCGCCCCGATGGCCACGATCCTGTGGCCGCGCTCGTCGAGCTCGAACCCGACGTCGCAGAAGTTGGATCCTATGACAACCTTCGGGTCGGGGAGCCGGAACGGTCCCTTCCTGTCCTTGATGACTCGCACGAACGGCTTGCCGCCATAGAGGGAGCGGTACATCTTCCAGATAGCGGTGTTCTGTACCTCCCCTTCGTAGAAGACATGGCACGTCGAGAGGATGCCCCTGACCATGTTGATCGCGTGCGCAGACATGGACACGGTCACCCTCCCCTCGCCCAACCACGACAGCTCCTGCTCGATCTCCGCGGTGTGTCGGTGGCCTGCGGGTTTGTAGGGGCGCACCACGCCGTACCGCTCCGAGAAGTGCGTGGAGAGGGAAGGCTTCCCTCCAGCTCCTGACGAGGCAATCTTGGCGTCGACGACGACGTGCTCCCTGTCGACGCGGAGCTCGCGCTGCTTGAAGAGAGGGGCCATCGCCAGGATCGAGGTTATCGCCATGCACCCGGGCGAGGAGGCTAGGCTCGCCTTCGCGATCTCCTCCCCGTTAAGCTCGGGGACCGCGTAGACGAACTTCGCGAGGAGGTCGGGGTTGGGGTGCTTGAAGCCGTACCAGGTCTCGTAGGCAGCTGGATCCTTGAGCCGGAAGTCGGCGCTCAGGTCGACGACCTTGAGGCCCGAGGCCGCGAGCTGAGAGATGAGGTCCAGAGACTGGCCGTGGGGCAGCGCCGTAAGCACGACGTCGGCCATCGCGGTCATCTTCGAGAAGTCGTTGTCGATGAACTGCATCTCCGTAATCCCCCTGAGGTTTGGATGGACACGGAACAGGTACTCCCCGGCGTTCTTCCTGGAGGTCGCGAAGGCGAGGTCCACCTTACCGTGCCCGAGGAGGATCCTGACGAGCTCTCCGCCAGCGTAGCCCGACGCTCCGACGACTCCGACCCGGACCATCTATCGCTTCGCGCTCCTCACGACGAAATCGATCATCTTCTTGGCGATCCTCGTCTTCGACGCCGCCTGGGCGCCCTTGAACTCCACGGTGTTGTTGACCTCGTGGACGACGTACCCCTCCTTCGACTCCATCACGTCCACCCCGAGAATCCCGCCCCCCACGGCGTGGGCCGCCTTGTGGACTATCTCCGTGAGCTCTCTGTCCGGCTTGAAGGCGGTGGTGGTGGCGCCGCGGGCAACGTTGGTCCTCCACTCGTTCTCGGAGGCGTTCCTGTAGACGGTCGCGATTATCTCCTCGCCGGCGACTATCGCCCTTATGTCGCGGGGCGGCCTCTCTATGAAATCCTGGAGGTAGTACATGTGCTCGAGCGGGTTCGGTATAACCTCCCTCAGTTCGACGATTGTGTCCAGGGCCTGCGCGTCCCTGGCGACGCTTATCATCCGGCCCCAGCTCCCGACGAAAGGCTTGAGGACGATGGGGTAGCCGAGGAGCTTCGCCGTCTCCCCGACGGCCTCGGAGGATAGGGCGACGTAGGTCCGGGGGGTCGGGACCCCTGCCTTGGCAAGGACCATGGAGGAGACCATCTTGTTCCCGCAGACCTCGGAGACCTTCGAGGTGTTGATTACCCGCGCGCCGAAGTTCTCCAGGATCTTTGTCAGGAAGAGGGAGCGGTAGTAGCTGATGCAGCGCTGAAGGACGACGTCACCGAAGGGGCTCTTCGCGGCCCCGTCGGTGAGCTCGAACGACAGCGTCCTCCCGTCCACCAGCTCCGCTGTGCACCCCGCCTTCCTGGCCTCAGTGGCTAGCCACTTCTCCTCGCCCCTTATCCTGTCGTAGAGGATGGTGATCTTCAACTACTCGCCCCAGTCCTCCTCGGCGACCTCTGCCTCCTTGAGCGTGACTTTCCCGTCGCCCACCGACCCAACCTCGTACTCGGCGCTACATTCCTTGCACTGGACTATCTCGCCGACGATGGCGTCCTCGGGGATGGTTATGTCTGCGTCACATTCTT
Organism: uncultured Nitrososphaerota archaeon; assembly: GCA_963703285.1. GTDB lineage: Archaea > Thermoproteota > Nitrososphaeria > Nitrososphaerales > Gagatemarchaeaceae > Gagatemarchaeum. Next base: position 2,194,410 of record OY969807.1, on the reverse strand, counting down.
CGCACTTTGCTATCATCTTCTCACCTCGACTTGTTTCTTGCCCGCCAGTTCCCTCAGTCGCTCGGCTGCCTCGCTCAGGAGACTCTTCGTCTGCGTTATCCAGGAGAGGTTGTTCTTGACTGTGATGGAGTCCTTGTGGAGCAGGCCAGGGATAGAACGCGGGTTCGCCCCGCCTGCGGTGCGCGTCAACTCCAGGGTTTTGAGTGCATCGAGCACGCTCCGGAGCCGGGATTTATCAATCTTTAGCGTCCGGCCGACGACCCTTGACGAGACCGCGGGAAGGTAGGCCTCGACCGTCGCCTCCAGCGGGGAGCCCTTCTCGATGGACTTCCTCACGAGCTCGCCCACCACCGCATGCGCCTGCCGGAAGGGGACCTGGTGCTCCCTGACGAGGTAGTTCGCGAGCTCCGTCGCCGTCGACATGTCCCCCCGCACCGAACCCGCGAGCCTGGCGGAATCGAACCGGAGCGACGAGAGCATCTCTCCCATCAGTGTAGCCGAGTCGACAGCGGCGTCAAGCGCCCTCCAGAGGTGTGGCGTCACCTCCTGAAGGTCGAGGTTGTAGGAGTTCGGTAGGGCCTTGGTTATCGCGAACGACGCGGCGAGCTCGCCTATCACCGATCCGCACTTGGCCCTTATGGTCTCCGCGACCACCGGATTCTTCTTCTGGGGCATGATGCTGCTGGTGGCGCTGTACTCGTCGGCGACCTCGGCGAACCCGAACTCGGACGAGGACCAGAGCACAACCTCCTCGGCGATCCGGCTGAGGTCGACCATGGCGATGGCCGAGACGGCGACCGTCTCGAGGGCGAAGTCCCTCGATGAGACCGCGTCCATCGCGTTCTCGGCTAGACCCTCGAAACCGAGCAAGGAAGCGACGTAGTCCCTGTCGAGGAGGACTGAGGTCCCAGCGAGGGCGGCCGCCCCCATGGGCGAGAGGTTCACGCGGCGAAATGTCTGCTGGGCACGCTCTACGTCCCGCTGCAGGGCCTCGAAGTATCCCTGCAGGTGGTGGGCGAGCGTGATGGGCTGGGCGTGCTGGAGGTGGGTGTAGCCCGGCATCAGGAGCCTTCCCGACCCGCGGATCAACCGGACCAGGGATTCCTGGACGCTGCAGAGGGAGGCGGAGAGCGCGAGCAACCGCTCCCTCGTCTCCATCCGGAGCGCGGTCGCCACCTGGTCGTTCCTGCTCTTCCCTAGGTTGAGGTAGCCCGCCTTCTCGATCCCTATCGACCTTATCGCCTCCTGCTCGAGCATGTGGTGGACGTCCTCCGTCTCCGCGTCCAGGGCGGGGCCCTCCGGGAGCCGGGAGAGGAACCCGAGCAACGCGGAGGCGACCTCCGGGCTCACCTCCTTCGACCTGCGAAGTGCGATCACGTGAGCGATGCTTATCGAGACCACGTGCCTTGAGATGGGGCCGTCGAAGGCTATCGAGGAGATGAAGTCGTTCGCTCTCTTGCTCGAGCGCTTGACCCTACTTCCCCTTAGTATGTTCGGCATTTCTACTTCTCGTGGCCTTGGACGCCATCCTCGCCGCAATGCGTGACTGGAGACCCCACAGCTCGATGAAGCCGACGGCAGAGCTCTGGTCGAAGGTGGACCCCTTGTGGTAGGTTGACAGCCTGACGTCGTAGAGCGACTTGGGGGACGATCTTCCGACTACCCGGAGCCCGCCCTTGTAGAGCTTCAGGCGTATGCTCCCCGTGACCCGCTTCTGGGTCGCTTCGATGAAAGCGTCGAGGGCGTGGCGCAGGGGCTCCATCCAGAGCCCCGAGTAGACCAGCCAGGACCACTCTCTCTCCACGCCGGCCTTGAAGGCGAGCTCGTGCCTCGTCAGCACCAGCTGCTCGAGGTCCCTGTGGGCCTCGATTATCGAGACCGCGGCGGGGGCCTCGTAGACCTCGCGCGATTTTATCCCGACCAGCCTGTCTTCGATGTGGTCGATTATCCCGACGCCGTGCCGCCCGGCGAACTCGTTCACGTGCCTGATGAGGGCGAGGCTTCCCTTCTCCACACCGTTGACCGTGCGCGGCGCGCCTCCCACGAAGCCCAGCTCGATGTAGCCGGGGGAGTCGGGGGCGTCCTTGGGCTGCGTCACCCATTCGAAGGCGCTGGCCGGGGGCTCGGTGGCGAGGTCCTCCATCGGTCCGCTCTCTATGGACCGTCCCCAGAGGTTCTGGTCGATGCTGAAGATCGAATTTGACGGCTTGATGGGTATCTTGTGCTTCCTCGCGTAGACCAGCTCCTCGTCCCTGGACATGTTCCACTCCCTCACCGGAGCGATGACCCGGAGGGACGGGTTCAGCGACCTGACGGTGACGTCCATCCTCACCTGGTCGTTGCCCTTGCCGGTGCAACCGTGCGCGACGGCGGTCGCGCCCTCCTTCTCGGCGACCTCGACGAGCTTGGTGGCGATCAGCGGCCGCCCCAGCGCGGTCGCGAGAGGGTACTTGCCCTCGTACATCCCGTTGGCGCGAATGGAGGGGATGACGTAGTCCCTGACGAACTCCTCCTTGACGTCCAGCTGGTAGTGCTTCGCGGCGCCTGCGGCCTTCGACCTAGCCGCTATCTCCCTGAAGTCCTCCTTCTGGCCTAGGTCGAGCGTCAGCGTGATCACCTCCGCGTCGTACTTCTCCTGAAGCCAGCGGATGATCACCGACGTGTCGAGCCCGCCGGAGTAGGCGAGGACTATCTTCTCTCTCAAGGTTTTTTGACCCTGAATGAAACGTTTTTATAGATTTTGGCCATAATGGACCCAGTTTAGGGGTCGAGTGTTACGAAATCGGTCATCCCGGGAGGGATAGTAGCGGCGGTGAGGGACGAGATTGACTACGACCTCTCGCTGCAGGACGCCCTGGCGAGGGACTACGCGAACATAAGCGCGGTCGCGAGGATGATGCAGCCGAGGATATCAGAGAAGCTGGGGAGGGAGGTCAACCTGGAGAGCATCATAACGTCGCTGAAGAGGCTCCGGGGGGTCTACACGGCAGCGTCCGAGGAGATCAGGACGGTGATCGCGGAGAGCGTGGTGAACGTGAGGACACACGTCTCCAAGATCTCGGTCGAGAAGACGCGGAAGACGCTCGAGGCCGTCAGCGGGATGCTGGCCACCTACCAGCACGATTTCCTCCACGTCTCCGAGAGCATCTCCTCGATCACGCTCATCTTCGACCAGAAGCTGCACAGCCGCATCAGGGAGAGGCTCCCGGACTCTGTGATCCTTGAGGAGGGGGACGACTATGCAGCCATCATCGTCCAGAGCCCCATCACGATAAGGACGACCCCGGGGACGATAATCAACTTCTACAACCAGATAGCCAGGCGGCACGTCAACATCGAGGACACCGTGAGCTGCCACACGGACACCATCATAGTGGTGAAGATGAAGGAGGTCGGGAAGGCCTTCACAGCGCTGACGGACCTCATCACTGAGGAGCGGAAGCGTCTCGCGAACAGCGACAGGCTGCGCGAAGACGCGGAAACCGTCAAAGCGTTTAAAAAGACAAGGGCCTGAGCCCATATTCTTTAAGAGACCCTATGGACAAAACTGAGGGGAGCAACCCGGCCGTCCTTCTTCTCGAGGATGGCTCACTCTTCCTCGGGAGGGGGTTCGGGGCAGAGACGACGAGTGTCGCGGAGGTTGTCTTCACCACGGGGATGGTCGGATATCCGGAGTCGATGACCGACCCTTCCTACGCGGGCCAGGTCCTGACGTTCACATTTCCGCTGATAGGAAACTATGGCGTCCCGAGCATGAAGGACCTCGACCTCATGGGCATGCCGAGGCAGTTCGAATCGGAATCGATCAAGGTCAGCGGGATAGTGGTCCAGGAGTACTGCGAACGCCCGAACCACTGGGACTCGAAGCGCAACATCTCGGAGTGGATGCGCAGCGAGGGGATCCCGGGGATTAGCGATATCGACACGCGGGCCCTCGTCACGAAGCTGAGGGAGAGGGGGGTCATGATGGGTGTCCTGGCAAACGGCGTGGAGCTCTCCTCGAAGGCAGAGCTGATGAGGCTCCTTAAGCAGTCGACGAAGTACGGCTCTATCGATTTCGTGAGGAAGGTCTCCCCGAGGAGGGCCCAGGTCTACGGGGACTCGGAGAGGAGGGTCGTCCTGCTGGACTGCGGGACGAAGCTGAGCATAATACGCAACCTCCTCCTCAGGGGATACAGCGTCGTCAGGGCCCCGTACGACTACTCCTACGCCGACGTGATGAGGCACGACCCGGCAGGCGTCGTCGTCAGCAACGGGCCGGGCGACCCCGTGCTCTGCTCGGACACCATAGCGACGACGGCGAGGCTCGTCGAATCGGGGATGCCGACCCTGGGAATCTGCCTAGGGCAGCAGCTGGTGGCGATCTCACAGGGAGCAACCACCTACAAGCTCAAGTACGGTCACAGGGGGCAGAACAAGCCGATCGTCGACCTCGACTCGGGCAAGGGGTTCGTGGCCAGCGAGAACCACGGGTACTCGGTCGACGGGGAGAGCCTCGCGAAGACGGACCTGAAGACGTGGTTCGTGAACGCCGACGACAAGTCCATCGAGGGGCTGATTCACCTCAACAAGCCCTGCATCACGGTCCAGTTCCACCCTGAGGCTTCACCGGGCCCCTACGACGCGCGAGTTCGTCTTCGACAGGTTTGCCTCGCTCATGGAGGACAGGAAGTTGGTAGGTGAGAAAGTTCGAACCATGAGAGCGTGAAGAAAGCGATAGTTCTGGGCAGCGGGGCAATCAAGATCGGAGAAGCCGGCGAGAGCCGCTAAAGCGGCCGCCAATTCGACTACTCCGGCAGCCAGTGCCTCAAGGCCCTCAGGGAGGAGGGCGTCCGTTCCGTGCTCGTCAACCCGAACATCGCGACCATCCAGACCGACCCGCGGATGGCGGACAAGATCTACTTCCTCCCCGTCAACCCAGACTTCGTCTCCGCGGTGATAGAGAAGGAGAGGCCCGACGCGATCTTGCTGGGGTTCGGCGGGCAGACCGCCCTGAACTGCGGCGTCGGCCTGGCCAGGAGGGGCACCCTCGAGAAGTACGGCATGAGGGTCCTGGGGACGCCAATCTCGGGGATCGACATCACCGAGGACAGGGAGCTATTCAAGGAGGCCATGCAGGACGTTGGGATCTCCGTCCCGAGGAGCAAGCCGGCATACTCGCTCGAAGACGCCCGGAGGATAGTCAAGGAGATAGGGTACCCGGTCATCATGAGGGTCGCGTACACGCTAGGCGGGAGGGGAGGGGGCGTGGCCCGGAACGAGAAGGAGCTGGCCGACATCGTCCAGCGGGGGCTCAACCTGAGCCTCGCGCACCAGGTCCTCATCGAGGAGTACATCGGGCACTGGAAGCAGATCGAGTACGAGGTGATGAGGGACAGGAAGGAGAACAGCATGGTCGTCTGCAACATGGAGAACGTCCTCTCCATGAGGGTCCACACGGGGGACAACATAGTGGTCGCCCCCTCGCTGACGATAACCAACAGGGAGTACCACATGCTCCGGTCGCTCTCGCTCAAGGCCGCGGCGAGGTGCGGCGTGCTCGGAGAGTGCAACATGCAGTTCGCGCTCGAGCCCAACTCGGAGAGGTACAACGCCATCGAGATCAACGCCAGGCTCTCGAGGTCCTCGGCCCTCGCCTCGAAGGCCACCGGGTATCCGATCGCGTACATCGCGGCCAAGCTCTGCCTCGGGTATTCGCTCGACGAGCTGAAGAACAAGGTCACTGGGGTGACGACGGCGCTCTTCGAACCCTCGCTCGACTACGTGGTCGTCAAGATGCCGAGGTGGGACACGAAGAAGTTCGAGGGCGCCTCGAGGAACATCGGGACCGCCATGAAGTCCATCGGAGAGGTGATGGCGATAGGCAGGAACTTCGAGGAGGCGGTCCAGAAGGCCGCTAGGATGCTCAACATTAGGTACGACGGCGCCATAAGGCGCTTCGTCGAGACCGACGACACCGCCGTCCTGAAGGAGAGGCTGAGGAACCCGACCGACCAGATCATCTTCGACGTGGTCGAGGCGCTCATGGTCGGCTTGCCGGAGGACGAGGTGAGCAGGCTGTCCGTGATCGACCCCTGGTTCGTGAGCAAGCTGAAGAACATCGTGGACATGCACGGCCGGATAACGAGGAGTGGGAAGGACGGGGTGGAGAGGGACCCGGAGCTGATCCTGGAGGCGAAGAAGCTGGGGTTCTCTGACAAGCAGATAGCCGCGGCCGTCGGCATGGACGAGGAGCACGCCAGGTCCCTCAGGGAGCGGATGGACATCAGACCATTCACCAAGGTGATAGACACGCTCGCGGCGGAGTGGCCCGCGCGCACCAACTACCTCTACATGACGCACAACGGCGCGGTCGACGAGGCCAAGCCGACCGGCGCTGAGAAGGTGGTCGTCCTCGGAGCGGGCCCCTACAGGATCGGAAGCTCGGTCGAGTTCGACTGGGGGACGATGAACATGGCCTGGGCGCTGAAGGCGAACGGCGTCGACGAGGTCGTGGTGGTCAACTGCAACCCCGAGACGGTCTCGACGGACTTCGACATGAGCGACAGGCTCTACTTCGAGGAGCTCACGGTCGAGAGGCTCCTGGCGATCTACGAGAGGGAGCGGCCGATGGGCCTGGTCCTCTGCGTTGGGGGCCAGATCCCCAACGACCTCGCACTCGAGCTCGATCAGAACGGGATCAGCATCCTGGGGACGACGGCGGACTCGATCGAGCGGGCGGAGGACAGGGAGAGGTTCGGCTTCCTCCTCGACAAGCTCGGGATCCCGCAGCCCAGGTGGGGGAGCTTCAGGTCCACGAAGCAGGCCAGGGACTTCTGCGAGAAGGTCGGGTATCCCGTGATAGTGAGGCCCTCGCACGTCCTCAGCGGGTCAGCGATGAGGGTCATCTGGGGGTCCCGGGAACTCGACACCTTCCTCGCCAAGGCGGTGGAGGTGAACCCCAACTATCCCGTGACGGTCAGCAAGTTCATCGAGGATGCGAAGGAGGTCGAGGTCGACGGAATCTCGGACGGTGAGACGACGGTCATCGGCGCGATAATGGAGCACGTCGAGAACGCGGGCGTCCACTCGGGGGACGCCATCATGACGATCCCAACGGTATCCGTGGGCGAGGTCGCCAAGGAGAGGATGAGGGACTACAGCCGATCCATCGCCCGGGAGCTCGGCGTGAAGGGGCCGTTCAACATCCAGTATCTCGTCGTCAAGGACGACGTCCAGGTTATCGAGTGCAACCTAAGGGCCTCCAGGTCGATGCCCTTCGTCTCCAAGGCGACGGGGATGAACCTGATCGAGCTCGTCGCTCCCGTGCTCCTCGGGGGGAAGCTCACCGGGATGAAGGACGCGCCCGAGCCAAAGGGGTTCGCGGTAAAGGCGCCCCAGTTCTCGTTCATGCAGATGGCGGGCGCCGAGCCGACGGTGGGCGTCGAGATGCGCTCGACGGGGGAGGTCGCCTGCTTCGGGGACACCCTCCCGGAGGCCATGAGCAGGGCTCTCATAGCCGCCGGGCTGAGGATACCTCAGAAGGGCGAGACGGGCATAATCCTCGCCGACGAGAAGTCCGACCCGGACAAGATGCGGTCCCTCGTCGAAGGGTTCCGGGAGGCGGGGATAGTGCTCGCGAGCACGGAATCGTTCGCTGCAGGGTTGGAGCCCGGCGCGGTCAGGGCGTCGACCGTCGACGAGATGGTCTCCATGCTCTCGGGAGGCAAGGCTTCGTTCGTCATCTCCCTCAGCACGAACCTCTCGAGGATGAGGAAGGACCTCTTCAAGGTCAGGAGGAAGGCGGTGGAGATGCAGGTGCCCTTCCTGACGACAGCCGAGGAGGGCGAGGCGGTCCTGATGTGCGTGAGGTCGCCCCTGAAGAGCCTCATCTAGCTCTTACGTGCGAGACGAAATCCTTAGCGGGGACGAGTATCTCCCTCCCGTCCCTCAGATCCCTTAGGAGGAAGCTCCCTGAGTCGAGTTCCTTCCTGCCGACGAGCACGACCCAGTCGAAACCGGACGAGCCCGCCACCTCGAGCTGCTTCCTGAGCGACTTCCCACGCGGCCCCACCTCGCTCCTGATGCCTTCCTCCCTCAGTTTCGCGAGGGCCCCGAGGGCGGTCTTCATGAGCTGGGGCTCGGTGTAGGCGACGTAGACAGAGAGGGGACGGTCGACCTTCGGGCCGAGGGAGAGAGCTATCCTCTCCACGCCTCCCGCAGCGCCCGTCGCGGAGAGCTCGGGCCTCCCGAAGATCCTCGGAAGGACGTCGAACCGCCCCCCTCCGCAGAGCGAGCCTAGGTCCGGGCGGGAACCATCCTTCACCTCGAAGACGATCGCGGTGTAGTAGTCGAGGCCGCGGACGATGCTCAGGTCGTACCTCACGTTCGAGACGTTCCTCTGGGCGAGCGAGTCCCTCAGCTCCGCCAGCCCGCCGGCTGACTCGAGCCCGTCCTCCTGGAGCCTAGCCAGGACGTCGTCGGGTTCCCCAGACGTCCTCCCGAAGTCGAGGAGGTCCCGCATCTCACTGCGACCCACGCCCTTCGCCTCGTACTCCTGGATGAGCTCCTCCTCGGTCTTCTTGCCCACCTTGTCCAGGGCCCTCATCATCTCGAGCGCGCGGTCTTCAGAGGCGACCCCGAGCGCCTTCCTGATGTACTCCTCGACGACCCTCCTGTCGCCCACGTGGAGCGTGACATCCCCGAGGCCGAGCCTCTTGAAGAGGTTGTAGGAGAGGTCCATCACCTCGGCGTCGGCCTCGGTCGTCGGGTCGCCGAAGATCTCGACGTCCCACTGGTAGAACCACCGGTACCTGGCGTGCTGCGGCTCGTCGTACCTCCACACCCCACCGTAGGAGGCGAGCTTGACCGGGGGCCGGAGGCCCTTCTTCCCTGCAACGTACCTCGTCATCCCCACCGTGAGGTCGAACCTGAGGCCGATGTCCCTCTCCGCTTTGTCCTTGAAGTGGTAGATCTGCTCGTCCACCTGGGTCCCGCTCTTGGCGCGCAGCACCGAGAGTGTCTCGATCGGCGCGGGTTCCATCGACCTGAAGTTGTAGGCTCTCACCACCTCGTCGAAGGCGGCCCTTATGCGGTCGTGGAGCTCGTGCTCGTCGGGGTCTATATCTCGGATGCCCCTGGGGAGGGAGAGGTCCATGCCGTCACTTGCCCTTCAGGGCGGCCAGCTCGGCGAGCATCGCTGTCAGCTGGATCTCCGGGTTCGCGCCCATCACGAGGCGGTAATCGTACTCTGCGAGGACCTTGATGGCCTCCGCCCGGTGCTGGCCCGTCGAGGCGATGGCCTCGTTCGAGTAGCGCAGGAAGTCTGACTCCGGTATCCCGTAGACCCTGGTGAGCTCCACGAGCTTCTGCCTGGCCCCGCCGAAGTCGCCGTCGAGCGCGAGGTTGATTATCTCGGCGGCCCTCTGCTTCACCATCGCGCCGGTCACGGAGTCGACGGTCTCGATGGTCACCTCCCCTTCGGAGCAGGCGGCCTGGAGGATGTTGATCGCCTGCCTCAGGTCCCCGTTGGTGGCCTCGTAGATGGATTCCAGGACCTTCTCGCTCGCCTTGATCTTCTCGCTCTTGGCTATCTTCTTGAGGTAGCCCACGACCTCCTCGGCGCCGATCCTCTGGAACCTGAAGATGGCGCACCTGCTCTGGATGGGCTCGATTATGTTGGACGTGTAGTTGCAGATGAGTATGAACCTCGTGAACCGCGAGCTCTCCTCCATGATGCGCCTTAGAGCGGTCTGGGCGTCACGGGTCATCTCGTCGCTCTCGTCGAGTATGACGAGCCTGAACGGCACGCCCTCCCTCCTGTCGGAGTAGCTCGCGAAGGTCTTGACTCGCTCCCTTACCGTGTTGATGCCTCGCTCGTCGCTCGCGTTGAGCGAGAGCGTGTAGTCCGACTTCAGGTCTCCCAGTATCTTCTCGGCGACTATCTGCGCTACGGTCGTCTTCCCAGTCCCGGGCGGGCCGGCGAACAGCAGGTGGGGCATCTGCTGCTGCTTCTCCAGCAGGGGGCCCAGCCTGACCTTGACCTCGGTCTGGTTGACGACATCGTCTAGGTTGTGTGGTCTGTACTTCTCGACCCACATCAGGTCCTCTATCGGCATTCCGGTTGACACCACCGAAGGAGCATGATGTCACATCGCCCGGAATCAGGATATAATAAAGCACCTCAAGACGTCGCGGGCTGCATAAATAGGGTCGTGGAGGGGGAACCGACACGCGGGCCGGCCTTGAGAATCCTCACGCTCACTGACGAACAGGTGCTCTCCCTGGCAGACATGCGGGGATCGGTGGATGAGCTTCAGAGGGCGTTCCAGCTCGTTCCGAGCGGCAGCGTAGAGTCACCAACACGGACGAGGTTCCGCATGTCGGACGTGAGGAACATCCTGCTCATGCCGTCCCTGATCAGGGAGAGGCGCGAGACGGCGAGCCTCAAGATCGTAAGCGTCTACCCCGACCTGGGGAGGGACGTGCCCTCCACCCGCGCCGTCCTCCTGCTGATAGACGGCAAGGACGGGCAGATCAAGTGCATCATGGGGGGCACCGGCCTCACAGGCATCAGGACTGGGGCGGTCTCCGGTCTCTCCTGTCGGTATCTCGCGAGGAGGGACTCCGAGAGCCTGGCGATGATAGGCGCCGGGGGGCAGGGTTTCTTCCAGATAGGCGGTGTCGCGTCACAGCTGGGGATAAGGAGGGTCTCGATCTTCGACGTAGACAGGGGGAGGCAGAAGAGGCTCGTGGAGAGGTGCGAGAAGGAGCTTCGGCTTGAGGCGTCCGCCAGCGACACGGTCAGGGACGCGGCCTCCCGGGCGGACGTGGTCGTCACGGCTACCACCTCGAAGAACCCGCTCCTCGACGCCGACGACGTGCGCCCCGGGACCCACGTCATAGCCATCGGCGCGTACACCCCCGACGCCAGGGAGCTCGGGACGAGCCTGGTCTCGAAGGCATCGCTCTACGTCGACTCGGTCGAGGCGGCGATGGAGGAGGCGGGGGACGTCCTGATACCCATCCGGGAAGGAGCCATCTCCAGGGAGCGGGTGCGGGGCGACCTCGCGGGCCTGGTGTCCGGGAGCGTGGGAGGGAGGCGCGACGATTCGGAGGTCACCGTCTTCAAGGCTGTCGGGCTCGCCTTCGAGGACAACGCGGTCGGATGGATGGTCTATTCGAGCGCGGTGAAGTCCGGGGTCGGCGGATGGGTCGATTTCTAGATATACACTTATTTAATCCATTGAACGTCTCGGATTTTCCCTGCTAGGAGATTGCCTTGAGCTCTGTTGGAGAAGGCGGGAAGGTCATCACCGAACTTTTCATGCGGCGCGAGCGGGAGTTCTTGCTCGCCCCAGTGAGGGTGAGCGCCAAGTCCTCCTTCGACGGAATGGAGGTGGGCGACGTGGCCATCCCGAAGATGAGGCAGGGCGAGGCGGCGGAGCTTCCCCGGTGGGTCGCCGAGGAGCTGGCCGAACTGAAGCATAGCCGAGATAGAAGAGGAGCCGTTCGAGACCGAGATCTTCAAGGCACTCACCAGGGAGAAGATGCTGAGCGCCCCGCAGCTCTCGCCCCTCCAGGCCAACTTCTACCTGAGGATGCGCAGGAGGCTCGCGGCGATAAGGGAGGGGTCGGAGAAGGGGAGGTACAGGAGGGAAGACTACGAGAGGCTGAGGCAGACGTGCTACGACCTTATTGGCCGCAGGCTGTCCAAGCTGCTCTCTATGAGCTCCTCCGCGAGCCTTCAGTCGGTCGGGGACAAGATAACTCCGGAGGAGAGGGTCTTTTTTACTGCCTCGCGGTCGGCCTCCGATGAGTGGAAGAGCGCGTTGCTGGGGGAGTCCTAGATGGCCGTGATAACGCGGAAGCTGTCTGAGCTCTTCGAGGAGTTCCTGAGGACGTGGCAGGATAAGGGAGGGACCTACAAGTACAGGGAGAGGATGGCGCAGCTCGCGGCCACCGGCGAGAGCTCGGTCGTGGTCGACTACGAGGACATCATACAGTTCAACACCGACCTCGGCGAGAGGCTGCTCTCGCAGCCCGACGACTCGCTGAGGGAGTTCAAGACGGCGGCCTTCGAGGTCCTAAGCACGGAGAACGCCTCCTACGCTGTGCAGGTGCAGGGCGCCCTCGAGGTCAGGATAAGGGGGATCACCGACAAGATCTCGCTACGAAAGGTGAACACCTCCCACCTCGACAAGATGATCGCCGTCGCCGGGATGGTGGTCCGGAGCTCGGAGCTCAGGCCGCTGCTCACCGACGGGGCCTTCGTCTGCCCCAACGGACACATCACAAAGGTCCTCCAAGACGGCTTCGTCATAAAGCACCCCCTGAAGTGCGACGGGTGCGAGGAGACGAGGAACCTGGCCCTGGACGAGAAGAAGAGCTCCTTTATCGACAGCCAGATCCTGAGGGTGCAGGAGCTTCCCGAGGAGCTGCCGCCGGGACAGCTTCCCCGTTTCTTCGACGTCGACGTGATTGGGGACATCGTGAACACCGCGCGGCCAGGAGACAGGATAGTGCTCAGCGGCGTAGTAAGGGCGGAGCCCGACATCACGCCTGGGCAGGCGAGGACGAGGGTCTTCAGGTCGAAGATCGAGGCCAACCTCATCGAGGTCGCTGGGAAGGACCCAGGCCAGATCCAGATCACGAAGGAGGACGAGTTCCTGATCAGGAGCGTGGCCGCGAACCCGGACGCCTACCAGAGGCTCATAAGGTCGGTCGCGCCGGCGATACTCGGGCACGAGGCGGTGAAGGAGGCGATACTGCTGCTCCTCGTCGGAGGGCCGCAGACCATACTTCCTGACGGGACGAAGCTGAGGGGTGACATCAACGTCTTCGTCGTCGGCGACCCGGGCGTGGCCAAGTCGGAGATGCTGAAGTTCGCAGCCCAGGTCGCTCCGAGAGGGATGTTCGCCAGTGGCAAGGGTTCGACGGCTGCGGGTCTGTCGGCGGCGGTCATACGCGAGAAGAACACGTTCATGCTTGAGGCGGGAGTGGTGGTCTTGGCGGACCAAGGAATCGCCTGCATAGACGAATTTGACAAGATGAAGGAGGACGACCGCAGCGCCCTCCATGAGCAGATGGAGCAGCAGTCGTACCACCCTTCCACCGAGATTCTGCTCTCGGATGGAAGGAAGGTGAGGATAGGTGACTTCGTCGAAGGCGCGCTCCGTGAAAAGGATACCAGGACGGTAAAGGGACAGTACTGTGAGGTCGCACGGCTTGGACGCCCGGTTCAGCTGTTCTCTGCGAGCCTGAGCGACGGAAGCATCGCAAAGACGCCTATCGATTGCGTCAGCCGGCACAAGGCTCCAAGATACTTCGTGAGGATAAGTTACACGAACGGAAGGTCCATCTTGGTAACGCCTGAACACCCCGTGTTCGTCTACCGCGACGCCGGCATCGCCACCGTGAAGGCCGAGGACCTGCAGGTTGGAGATTTCGCCCCCGCCCCGAGGTCGATTCCAAACTCCTCGCTCCCCGTGCAGCTTACGGAACAGGCCACTACGCCGCAAAGGAAGGAGATAGCCCAGCCCTCGACCCTCTCACTCAGGACTGCCAGGATCCTAGGATACCTGATCTCGGAGGGGAACTTCTACGAGGGGTCTTCGGTGGAGGTCGATTTCACGAATCTTGATCTACGGCTGCTCGACGAGATGCGAGGGTTGATGCGGGACGAGTTCAAGATTGAACCGACCCTCAGGAAGTCGGAAGGCAGGGACGCGGGCCTCCGATACGTCTCGACAACCCTTCACGCGTGGCTCCGGCTCAACTTCCCGGAAATGGTTCACAAAGCTAGGCAGAAGAGGGCCCCCGCAAAGATACTTGGAGCATCTGTCGCGCACATCAACGAGTTCCTGACCTCGGCATTCCTCGGAGACGGTAGCGTGGAGACCGAAGCAGTCTGCTACAGGACGGCTTCGCAGGGACTGGCGGAGGACTATCAGGACCTTCTGCTAAAGCTCGGGGTTGCATCGAGGATAAACGTCGACCGCTCCAACGATTCTTTCAAGGTCTACATAACCGGGGACTCCCTAGAGAAGTTCTTCGCAACGGTGGTGCATCCTCTGGACCCTAGATACGGCGCGATCAGCAGGCTCGTACAGAGGAGCGGGAGGCACAATCGCAAGCACGACGTATTGCCTGCGAACGCAGCGAGGATGTACATCTCCCTCCTCAAGCAGCTCGGTCTCCGATACGACGGAGAATTCCACAGGCATTTGTCGTCTGGGCATGGGATCACCGTCTTGGTGATGGCGAACCGCCTCCAATCGCTGGAGCGGAGACGCATCAGTGTGCTTCATAAGTTGGATGAGAGCACATGTTCTCTTCGGGAGCTGCGCAAAGCGTCGGGATGGTCGCAGCAGAGACTGGCGGACCTGGCGGGCATCCCGCGAGGGGCGATAGACTATGCTGAGCGTGGGGGCTACACAAGAGAGGAGAGGCGGAACGTCGTGACCAGAGTCAGGGCGGCACTCAGGATGCAGTTCGAGTCTGTCGATATCATGTCACATCTAAATGGTCTCATGAGGCTGCGTTTCCTCAGGGTTACAGGCATCGAACGCGTCGATAATTCCGGACCCGAGAAGGTCGAGTGGACGTACGACGTCACGGTCGAACCGAGCCACAACTTCGTCTCGGCTGGCGTGATCCTGCACAACACAGTCACCATAGCAAAGGGGGGGATCTACGCCACGCTCAACGCGCGGACCTCGATCCTTGCGGCCGCCAACCCCATCTTCGGGAAGTACGATGCGTACAAGAACCTCACCGACAACGTAACGCTCCCCATCCCCCTGCTGACCAGGTTCGACCTCATCTTCGTGATCAAGGACAACCCCAGCCCCGCCCAGGACGAGAGGCTCGCAACGCACATACTCGACGTCCACAGGCGGAGGGGCTACAGCGAGCCTCCCCCGGTCCAGTTCGACCTCATGAAGAAGTACATCGCCTACGCGAAGAAGATCTCGCCGACGCTCACCAAGGAGGCGGAGAACCGCCTGAAGGAGTACTACCTCCAGCTCAGGAGGAGCGTCGCCGAGGGGCAGATCGGCGCGACGCCGAGGACCCTAGAGTCGCTCATCCGGCTCTCGAGCGCCAAGGCCAGGCTGATGCTCAGGGAGCTGGTCCTGGAGGAGGACGCGCTCGACGGCCATCTCGCTCATGAACAGGATGGTCGAGGACGTCCTCACGGACACCGAGACGAAGACGAAGGCGGACTTCGGGATACTGATAGGGCAGCCCGCCGGAGAGAGGGGGAAGCTCTCGACCTCGATGGACATCTTCAGGACGATGGAGGGGCAGGACAAGAAGCCGGTGGAGCTCAAGCTCTTCAGGGAGGAGCTGAACAAGACCGGGAGGTTCAAGAACGACGACGAGGTCGACAAGCATGATTCAGAAGCTCATCAAGGAAGGGATAATCTGGGAGAACAAGCCAGGGTTCTACAGAAGGGTGCAAGCCTAGAACCGGGCTGGTCGCATGAACTTCGAAGACCTGGGCCTTCCCAGCGAGTTCTCCGCCTTCCTGGCGGAGGAAGGGTTCAGGGAGCTGTACCCGCCGCAGGAGGCCGCCGTCAAGGCAGGGCTCCTGGAGGGGAAGAACCTCGTCATCGCGTCCCCGACGGCCTCGGGGAAGACGCTCATCGCAATGATGGCCGCCTACAAGAAGCTGAAGGAGGGGAGGAAGGTCGTCTACCTCAGCCCCCTCCGGGCGCTAGCCTCCGAGAAGTACGCGGAGTTCAAGAAGCTCGAGCGGTTCGGGATAAGGTGCGCCATAGCGACGGGGGACTTCGACGGGAGCGGCGAGGCTCTGGGCAGGTTCGACTTCCTCGTGCTCACGAACGAGAAGTTCGACTCGATCCTCACGCCACGGCGTCAGCTGGCTTCGTTCCGTGGGCCTCTTCGTCTCAGACGAGGTCCATCTCGCGGGGAGCGGCGACAGGGGACCCACCCTCGAGATGATTCTGACGAAGGTGATCCACCTCGGCCTCGGCGCCCAGCTCATATCGCTCTCGGCGACCATAAGCAACTCCGGCGAGATAGCGCGTTGGCTCAGGTCGGACCTTGTAGCTGTGGACTGGAGGCCCGTCCCCCTCAGGGAGGGGGTCTACGACTACGGGAGGATAATCTTCAACCCGGACAGCGAGGTCCCCGTCGTCAGGTCGAACCAGGGGCCGCCCATCGACGTGGCGATAGACTCCGTGAAGGGAGGAGGTCAGTCGCTGATCTTCGCGGGCACGAGGCGGAGGGCTGTGAGCCTGGCGACAAAGGCATCTGAGCTTACCTCGAGGTTCCTGAGCGAGCCGGAGCGGGGCCTCTGCCGGGAGGCGGCGTCGAGGATACGCGACAGCGGGGAGGAGACCGGGCTGAGCAGGCTCCTGGCGGAGATAGTCGAGAGGGGCTCGGCCTTCCACCACGCCGGCCTGGCCTACGAGCACAGGAAGATAATCGAGGACTACTACAGGCTGAGGGCGATAAAGGTCCTGTCCAGCACTCCCACGCTTGCCGCGGGCGTGAACATCCCCGCGAGGAGGGTCGTCATCGCGGACCTGGGGCGCTACGACGTCGAGACGGGGATGAACTCGATGATATCGGTCCTGGAGTACAGGCAGATGGCAGGGCGCGCGGGCCGGCCCCAGTACGACGACCACGGCGAGGCGGTGATCGTCCCTCCCTCGACCTACGTGCCGTTGGACGTCCTCGAGCACTTCACCAAGTCTGAGCCGGAGCCAATCGAGTCGGGGCTTGGGGGGGAGAGGGGGATGCGGATACACCTCCTGGCGGCGATCGCGAGCAGCTTCGGGTCCTCGAGGGCACAGATCGAGGACCTCTTCTCCAAGACGCTGCTGGCGGCGCAGGTGGGGGCCGAGAGGGTGGGCAGGCACATCGACACGGCGCTCGGGTACCTCCTCAGCGAGGGGCTCATCCTCGACAAGAGCGGCGTCTTCCATGCGACCGGATTCGGGAAGAGGGTCTCCACGCTGTACATCGACCCTATGACCGGGGTCCTCTTCAGGAAGAGCATGGGAGCCATCGAGAAGACGGAGGACCACACTCTGGGCCTGATACACCTGTTCACGAGGAGCCCCGACTTCGAGCCGAAGTTCCCCCTCCGCGAGAAGCAGTACGACCAGGCCTACGAGTTCCTGGATGCCAACCGGGGGTCCTTCATCACCGAGGGCGGCTCCTCGTCTCGCCTCGACCTCGACGACCTGCTCCAGGAGATGCGGACGGTCATGGTGATCGACTCGTGGATACAGGAGTGGAGGGACGACGCTATACTGGAGAAGCTCGGGGTCGAGCCCGGGGACCTCCACCGGGCGGTGGAGAACGCGGACTGGCTCCTCTACTGCCTCTCGGAGCTGGCCAGGCTCTACGGTAAGCACGAGCTGATCAAGGAGGCCGAGTTCCTCCGGAAGCGGGTCCAGAGCGGCATAAGGGGAGAGCTCGTCGAGCTCACGAAGCTCGAGGGCGTCGGGAGGGCGAGGGCGCGCTCGCTCTACTCGGCGGGCTTCACCACCCTGAAGTCGATCAGGGAGGCTAGCGCGGAGAGGCTCGCGGGCGTCGAGAAGATCGGTCCAACGGTCGCGAGGAAGATCAAGGAAGAGGCGACGAGATGACGCCGTCCGGGTCGCCCGGGTCTTGGTCAGCCTAGCCCAGCAGGGACTGGACCGTCGCGTAGTAGGTCGCATAAGATATCGTGGAGCTGTCCTGATAGCCCCCGACGCAGTACAGGTTCCCCGCGGCCACGGCACACGCCGTCTCCACGCCGACCGGGTAGTTCGGCGCGCGATGCCACGTCCCGACGCCGCTCGCGGAGATGGGCGCCGAGTAGACGCTGTCGGACGCAGACGTAGTCCCGTTCGGAATACCGCCTACGCAAATTATGCTCGAGGAGGATACGACGCAGGTCTGCCCGTACGCCAGGAAGGGATAGGCGTTAGTGGACGACCACTGACCGATGCCCGAGGCCGAGATGGGGGCGTAGTAGACGTCGCTGACCCCGTTGCCGTTGATGTCGAGTCCCCCGACGCAGAATATGTCGCTAGCCGAGGCGGCGCAATCCTCGAAGGACACGGCTTGCGGGTACGCCGTGGTGTGAACCCAGGCACCGATTCCCGTGGAGGAGAGGGGCGCGTAGTAAGCCGAGTTGCTGGGGGTCACAGTGGAGTTGGTTCCGTCCGTCTCGTTCTCTCCCGCCAGGCAGTAGACGTAACCGGAGGCTGCCGCGCACGTCTGACTGTCTATCGGGACGGGGTAGGCCGTGGTGGGTGCCCACGAACCTACGGTGGAGCTGGACAGCGGGGCGTAGTAGCTCGAGCTAATGTCATCCCCAGCATCGTCGTAGGAGCCCCCCACGCAATAGACGTAGCCGCCGTATGAGACGCACGACTGGAGGCCCACCGTCTGCGGGTAGTTCGAGTCTTGGACCCAGGAGCTGATTCCCGATGCCGCGACCGTGGCCGAGTAGACATCGTTGCGAGAGGCGCCGTTGTAATCGATCCCTCCTATGCAGACGATGCTCGCAGTCCCGTTCACGCAGGACTGTCCGACGACGCCGCCCGTATCGCTTCCCTCCAACGGGTAGTCCGGCCCCGTGGCCCACGTGGATGAAGAGGACGACGGACCAAACTGCGCGTAGATGAAGAGCGCCAGCAGGGCTATGATGACAACTGCCACGACGACGATCACGACTCTGGAGATCCGCAAGATAAATCGCGGCCCCTCTCGGAGTTTCTTAAGGTTTGTGAACCCCGACTCTCCGGATGCCCCAAAAGACTAAGCGGGCCGAGCGCGCCGGTCGATGGCTGGGATGAGGACAAACGGCTTCGCTCTCGTCAGGGGTCCGGACCGCCTCGCAATGGCGCGGAGAGCGTCAGAAAGGATTCGGAGGTTCGGCACCGAGGTGACCATCGATTCGGACTCCTGGTGCGAGGATGGGGTGGTCGTCGCCTACGCCCTCGATGCTGGTCGCAGCCCACCCTTCGTCCACGGATTCGTCGAGGGCGACGGGCTGGAGCCCGGGGGCGGCGGCGAGTACTCAATGCTGACCCTCGAGAACGAAACCTTCGTGGCCGCGAGGGACAGGCTCGGGACCAGACCGCTCTACGTCAACTCGACCGGAACCTGCATCGCCAGCGACCACAGGTTCTTCGCGGAAGCTCCGAGGCTCCTCCCCAACGGGGCGAGGATGGCCGCGGAGTCCATGGAGCTGAAGACGTCGGCACTGGAGATCTGCGGGGCCCCACCAGCCCTCGAAGGTTGTGCTGCCGAACTTGCAAGCATCCTGAACCAGGCCGTAGCGAAACGCGTCGGAAGTAGGAGGAGGGTGGCCGTCTCGTTTTCAGGAGGGCTGGACAGCTCGCTTCTCGCCCTCATCGCTGCGAGAAGCGCAGAGGTGGTCCTTTGCAGCGCCTTCGTCTCGGGCTCAAGGGACCAGGAGCAGGCCAAGAGGGGCGCTGACTCCCTCGGGTTGGAGCTCGCGACGCAGGAGATGGACGGGCCCAGGGTGGAGCGTGAGCTTCGCTCCCTCGACCTCCCGTTCAGACCGACTCCGATGGACAAGGCCCTCTGGTGCATCTACTCCACGACCGCGAGGCTGGCGGCAGAGCGCGGCGCCGGGATAATCATGCTCGGCCAGTTGGCGGACGAGCTCTTCGGCGGCTACATGAAGTATGCACGCATGGCGAAGGAAAGCGAGGTAGAAGCCGAGGCGATGATGCTCGCGGACGTAGCCGCGAGCGGCGAGAGGGCATTCATACGGGACGAGCTCGCCTGCGGGCGCCATGCGGAGGCGAGGTTTCCCTTCGCCGACGAGAGCGTGGCGGCATTTGCCCTGAGCCTGCCCCTCGGGTTCAAGATCGCGGGGAGAGAGAGGAAGGTCGTGCTCCGGAGGGCGGCGACCCTGCTCGGGCTGCCGGGCGAACTGGCCGCCGCGCCGAAGAAGGCCGCTCAGTACAGCTCGGGGGTCGCGAAGCTCGTGGAGCGACGGAAAGCGTAAGAACATCTCGGACGGCGTCCATCGGAAAGTGCCCTCCCGCAAGACCGACGTCTATCTACCCTCTGACGACACCGCGATGCTCGCCCGCGAGCTTGCCTCGCACAGAGGCGAGAGTTGTCTCGAGATCGGCTTCGGGAGCGGAGCGATACTCGAGAGCATCTCCCCCAGATTCGAGACGGTGGTAGGGACAGACATCGTCTCCGTCGCCGACGCGGTCGCGGCCAAGGGTAGCGCAGAGGTGGTCCTGGCCGACAGGGCGGCGTGCTTCAGAGAGCGCACCTTCGACCTGGTGGCGTTCAACCCGCCTTACCTGCCTTCCAACGGGATCGAGGACGCGACGGTCGACGGTGGAAGGGGCGGCCTCGAAGTCCCGCTCGCCTTCCTGGAGGACGCGCTGAGGGTGCTGAGGCCCGGGGGGACCGTAGTTGCTCTTCTGTCCGATGAAGCGGATCTGGACGGCTTCATTCGGGCCTGCAAGGAGAGGGGGCTCCGCATTGAAGAGAAGGCGAGGACGAAGCTCTTCTACGAGAGCCTGGTCGTGTTTTCGATCCGGAGGGCGTGAGCTGGCTAGTTCAGGCCCATGCTCGTTATGGGGAGTCCTGAGTTCGCGTCGAAGACGAGAACGATTCTCTCGCCCTTATGGTCATACCTCGCGAACCAGATCGGAGCGTGTAGCAGCTCGGCCTCGCCGACGTCCATGTCGGTGTGCATCTGCTGGATCATGTGGTACTTCTCGTGAGCCTTCTGAGATTGGACCTGGTCGACGAACGTCTTCGCTTGGCTCTTGGCATCATCCTCACCGACGTCTCCGTTGAGGATGGGGATGCCCTTGGGAATCTTCGAGACGTCGAAGAGGGTCCTATCCGTCAGGTTGAAGACGTAATCCTTGGGCTGGTAGTCTGTAAGTGCCTTCAGGGCGACGACCGGGAAGTTGTAGTTGTTGTCCATCTGCTCGGCCTTCCTCGCCCCACCGCCGCCCATCATTCCCCCGCCCATGAACGAGCCGAGCTTGGCCGTTCCCAGGCTGAGTCGCAACGGTGGCAGAGCCCGTGACCAGGCGCGCCGGGGGCGGAATCCGCCGCCTCCCCCGCCCATGCCGCCGCCCAGACCGCCGAGGACGACCCCGAAGAGGGCTGCTGTGGTGGCCGTCTGCGCCGTCTGCTGGAGCATGTTTGCCGCAACGATCGACGTGCGGGCCGAGACCGGGACGATCCAGTACGGGACCATGGACAGAGTCATCTCCTGCAGCGTGGACGATTCCTGAAGGTGCCTGTGGAGGAAGCCCTTGTCCATCAGATCGTGAATCTTGGCTATCATAGGATCCTTGTCGCCGAACTTGATGGGGAGCATCGTCGACTTCGAGATGCTGGTCCACCCTGTGTTGCCGAGCGTGACACCGCTGCCGCAGTACTCGCATGTTATGACCATCTCCCCGAACTTGGGCGAGATGGGAGCCCCGCAGTTGGGGCACTTGAGCGAGGTCGCGTTCATCGGCGCGAGGACCGGAGCCTTCGGCGCAGATTGCGCCTGTGGCGCCTGCTGACCGCCGAGGGGCGTGCCGCACTTCATGCAGAACCCTGCGCCGTCGGGGTTCTGGGCACCGCACTTCGGGCACTGCATGCGTATCGCCTAGAGGGGCTTGCCGCAGTTGGGGCAGAACTTGGAGGTCCCCGTTATCTGGGCTCCGCAGTTGGGGCACGCCTTCGGCGCAGGCTGGGCCGGGGGCGCCTGCATAGCGACCGCAGCGCCGCAGTTCGGGCAGAACTTCGCGCCCGCCTGGATGGGTGAACCGCACTGGGCGCAGGTCTGGGTGGCCTGCGGCTTGGGGACGGCCGCCTGCTGCAGCGTGGCGCCGCAGTTCGGGCAGAAGGTGCTGTTCGCCGCAATGAGCGAACCGCAGCTGGGACAGGACCGTGTGGGCGGACCTCCCATCATCCCCTGCGCCATCTGGCCGCTGAAGGCGTAGCCCATGCCCGCCCCTGCGCCGATGCCCACTCCCAGGCCGGCGCCGATGCCCGCAGTACCCGATGGGTTGGAGGCTGCCTCCGTCATTGCCTGGCCCGCCTGGTACTGCATGTAGTTGACGCCGAGGACCTGCATCTGGGACCTGGTGTCGATGGCCTTCTGGACCTCGTCGGGGAGGCTTATCGTTAGCCCCGAGACCTTGTTTATCTCGACGCCGTACTGGCCGAAGTTGTCCGGAGCGATGGCGAGGACCGCCTGCTCGATGTTGGTCAGGCTCGCGGCGAGGTCGGTGATCTTCATCCCCTGGCTCTTCATCTTCCCTAGGGAGTTGTAGACGAGGATGACCATCTGCTCCTTGAGCCTGGACTCGACGTCGTCTGACGTCTCAGCGCTGAACGTTCCTACAAACTGGTTGATGAAGTTCTCAGGCGAAGAGACCCTCCACCTGTACTCCCCGAAGATCCTCAGGTTGACCACGCCGAAGGTCGGGTCCATGAACTGGTAGGGCTGGGTGCTGCCGAACTTCCCGTCGAGGAACCTCTTCTGGAGGTAGTAGACCTCTGCCTGCTGCTGGACCCCCGTGAAGAACTTCAGCAGATTCCCGACGATGGGCGCGTTGAAGTCGGTGAGCGCGTACCTGTTGGGCTGGTCGAAGTAGGTTAGGACCTTTCCGTCCCTGTAGAAGACCGCTATCTCGTCCTCACGGACGACTATGTTGTCGTTGAGCCTGATGAGTCTGGGGACCTTCCACATGACGTTGTTCTGCTTGTACTGGTCATCCCAGTTGATCGTTGTTGAGCCAAAGACGCTTCCGCCCTGGGCCGGGACCGTGCCGCCCGAACCCGAGCTCTTGCTGAATAGGCCGCACATGTCTCTATCACTTCCCCTGGACCAATATATTCTCTATGGCTTCCATCCGCACGGACCACTTCTGCTTGAAGTCGGCCTCGGCGGCGCTCACGGCCGATATCTTCGGCTGTACAGAGCTGGGGGCGGTCGGGTCGTAGACCAGGCTCTGGAGAGCGGTCGCGTTCTGCAGCTGGACCGCGGAGTTCACGAAGTTGTAATCGTACTCGTAGAGCTTGTTGAGCTGGGGCTCGTTCACGCTTATCGGGGCAACCCATCCGGAGTAACCCTGCTGGGCGTGCCGGACCTGGCCGCTCAGGCCCTGCATCTCGAATATCAGTGACCCCAGGGGACCGATGTTGGTGAAGTCGCCTGCGGCGACCATCTGCTTGCGTACTCCCTCGAGGTTGGCCTTGGCGAGATCCAGCTTGTCGGCGACCTGGTTGCGGAGGAATTCGTCCGCGACGCGCAGGTCCTCCCGTGACCTGTACCCTCGCAGGCCGGGGACGAGCAGCTCGAGCTTCTTCTGGAATCCTCGGCTGTCGTCTACCTGCTGTCTAATGTTCGGATCATCTTGGTCTTGCGACACTGACAACTTTCTTCACAGTTCCTAACTTTTCGTTGGCGGACCCGTATATAAGGGGACTAGATTCCGCGTGAGGAGGGCTTGGTCCCCGCCTGTCCCCTCCGCCCGGCCCAGGCGGCGGCTTCCCTCTTCGCTTCCTCGTCTGGCATAGGTACGGGCGGATGCTTCATCAGCCAAGCGCTTGGTGCGAGCAGCGGGCCGCCGACCTTCCTGTCCACGGCTATCTTGCAGTACCTTATCGCATCGACCACCACGCCGGCAGAGTTGGCCTTGTCGTCGACCTCGAGGCGTACCTCCATGTTGAACGGTATCCCGGGGAACATCCTGCCTTCCACCCGGATGAACGCGAGCTTCGTGTTTCCCAGGAAGGGGATGAAGTCGCTCGGTCCGACGTAGATCTTCTCCTCGGGGAGGCGCTGGGGGAGGACGTCCTGGACCGCCTCCGTCTTCGAGATCTTCTTTGACTCGAGCCTGGCGGCCTCCTTCATGTTCAGGAAGTCGGTGTTCCCGCCTACGTTTATCTGGTAGGTCTTGGTTATCTCGACGCCCCTGTCGGTGCACAGCTGTGCGAGGGTCCGGTGAACTATGGTGGCGCCGACGACCCCCTTGACGTCGTCGCCCACAATCGGGATGTTCTTGGCGGTGAACCTGTCGGCCCACTCCTTGCGCGAGGCGATGAAGACGGGCATGCAGTTGACCATCCCGACGCCGGCCTCGAGGGCGACCTCTGCCCAGAACTCCGTCGCCTTCTGGCTGCCAACCGGCAGGTAGTTCACCAGTATCTCCGTCCTCGTCCTTCTGAGCTGGTCGAGGATGGCCCCGCGGAGCTTCGAGACGGGCGTGTTGTCCCTGACGGGCTTGATCTTGTTGTCCACAAAGATCCCGACCCCGTCGAGCACGGGGGACTCCATCACGACGGCGTCGGTGCGGGGGACCGACTCCACCCAGTCGACGACGTTGGGGGGCTGGTAGATTGCCACGGAGAGCGGCTTGCCGATCTTGTTGGCCCCGACGTCGAAGGCGCTCACGAACTCAATGTCCTCGATCCTGTACCTTCCGATCTTGTCGTTGCCGTACTTCGCAGCTTCCTCGTCTCCGGACTTCCTCAGTTGGACACCCTGGATGATACCGGAAGCACAGTTTCCGACGCCGATGACGCCTACCCTTACACCAGACATGTTTTATAGCGGTAAAATATGTACGGATAAAGGTTTCTTTTGGTGCCGCAGTGCGGGACGAACGCCGGAGGGTCGGAATGATGGGATTCGTGGAGAGGCTCAAGACGAAGGTCCAGAAGGAGAACCTCTGGTTCTTCATACTCCTGCTCCTCTCCGAGAAGGCCAGGTACGGCTATGAGCTGCGGAAGCTTGTCAACGAGGAGTTCGGGTTCTGGAGCGGGAACGTGACGGCGTATAGGGTCCTCTACAGTCTCCAGGCCGCGGGGATGGTGAGGAGCGAACCCCTCGAGAGGAGGAGGTACTATGAGATCACCGACCTCGGCAGGGGAGAGGTCGAGGAGGCTAAGCGGTTCCTTGAGGGCATCCTGAAGAACGCGGACGGCGCGTGACCCTTCGTCACGGGCGCGTCTGGCGGTCGTCGCCGGGCTACCTCGGCGCCGCCTCTCTTCTCTTCTCGACGAAACACGCGTGCTCCGACCTGACCACCTTCTCGTAGTCGGGTCGGTCGACGAAGAACGCCATGTACCCTCCCTCCGTACCTCTCCTGGTAGCCGAGAGATTCCCGCGTATCAAGACACCGAGGTCGACGACGACCCTCGCAGCCTCGGCCAGCGCGCCCCTCAGCTCGCCGAGCCCTTCACCGACTATTCCGACTGCCGCGACCCGCATCCCATCCCTCTCGTTCCATCCCTCCTCGTCCGAGATCTCGTAGTACTTCGTGGCGTCCAGGACGGCGACCGTCGGGTTCAGGGCCGGCCCGAGTATGTGGACGAAGTCCCCTAGGTTTCGTTCGACCAGTCTGTCCACGCGATTCTTCATCCTCTCAAGATCGAAGTGCAGGAGGACCGCGTCTGCAGTGCCCCCGACATATTTTGCGGCGGGTTGATCTCCGGCCCCTCCCGGGGGGCTCTCCTTGCTTATCGTCGTGAATATCTGGGAATCCTTGGCGAACGCGACCCTGACGGTTATGTCGTTCTTGTACGCTATCTCCATTCCCTTGAAGTTTATGATGTCTCCACCAAAGAGCGTCAGGTTCAGCCCCTCGAGCGCTGTGAAGTGCCTGACCAATTGATGCCCTGGGACGATATCGGGGTTCGCGCTCCTCACACCCTCGGTCGACTTCCACAGTATACCTTGAGGTACCCCGAGGCAGTGAGCGTAGACGAAGAGGGAGGTATCCGACCCTCCACGCCCCAGGGTGACGGCCCGCCCGTCCCTGTATCGGGCCACGAAGCCGGGCGCGACGACGACATCATGCTTCTCGAGCAGCTCCTTCACTTCCTTCATCTTGCTCCTGCTCGCCTCTAGGTCGGGGTCGGCGTCGCGCACCCTGTACTGCTTCGCAACGATCGGGAAATCAAGGTTCGGCTCGATGTTTTGACGATCGGGAAGCAGGTTCAAGGTCAGGAAGTTGACCCTTCCGACGTTGACATCCTTCGACTTCAGGAAGGAGTACAGGAGGTCGGTGGAGAGTATCTCGCCGAGGCCTAACACCTCCGCATCCGTCATCGCCCGGAGGTTCTTCATGTAGGCCTTCAGGTTCAGGGACTCGGAGACGCCGCCGCTCAGATGGTCGGAGAAGTACGACGAAACCAGACGCTCCCGAAGCAGGGATTCGTCCTTGGTGCTGTTGTATTCCTTCAGGGCGTCCGTCACCCCTCTGAGCGCTGAGAGGACCAGCAGGTGGCGGCCCTTGAACTCCGAGAGCCTCTGGAGGACATCGCCCAGACCTTCCCCCCGCGCCGAGGACGTCTCCCCCGAACTTCTCAACCTGCAGGTCGCCATCGCCATACAATGAGCTGTTCGCAGTCAACTTGTTTCCGGTTTGACCAACCGTCGCGATGGATACCGAATTTAAGTGTGATACGCAATCGAGAAACCTTGCTAGGGTTACACGTAGGGCTTGACCCGAATCCTGTTGTGGAGGAGGTGGGTATTGTCAGCTCGTTTGGGTCGAGTTTCCTTTAAAGCCTTTTAAGACGACGGATACTCATTGCTCACAACTCAGCACCCCGTGAAATCTAAACAAAAAGTGAATGATTCCGATGCAAAATTTTTTGGAATGCAGGAACCTCACCAAGCAGTATGGAGAAGAGGCGCCGGCACTTGACAGCGTCAGCCTCTCCATAGAGACCAATGGAATCTTCGCTCTCCTGGGGAGGAACGGCGCCGGGAAGACCACCCTGATCAGGGTACTCGCCACGGAGCTCATGCCGAGTTCAGGGGCAGCGAGCATTAACGGGATGGACGTCGTGAAGGACGCCGGTAGAATAAGGGAACAGATAGCGGTGATGCCGCAGGAAGCGAGGCTCGTCCCCTGGCTGACGCCGAGGCAGACCATCTACTCCTACCTCCTGTACAGGGGATTCAGCAGGAGGGAGGCTGAATCGAAGGTCGTTGGAGCGCTCTCGAAACTAGGGCTGGGCAGATACGAAAACACCCTGAACAGGCGGCTCTCTGGCGGAGTGAAGAGAAGGGTGCTGATGAGCGCCGTCCTCGCCACCGATGCGAAGATCCTCTTCGTGGACGAGCCGACGACGGGGCTCGACCCGGTGATAAGGGCCGACCTCTGGGCCACGCTGAACGAGCTGAAGAAGACGCACTTCATCTTCCTGACGACGCACTACCTCGAGGAGGCCGAAAGGCTCGCAGACATGATAGGCATCCTAGAGAACGGGAGGCTCCTCAGCCTGGGCACCCTGAATCAGCTCAGGTCGATAGTGAAGTACCAGTACAGGATACGCCTCCTCGGGGACGGCTCTTCCTTCCAGGCCAAGAACGGCGAGGTGATTAAGGGCGACGACGGTTCGTCCCAGATATTCGCCACCGAGGAGGACGCCGATAGTCTCACCGAACAGCTCGTCAGGGAGAAGAGGAGATTCTCGATATATCCCGTCTCGCTTGAGGACATCTTCTACTATTTCGTAAGGAAGCCAATCGAAGAGGACACTCGGCACAATTCAATCGAGGAGGGCGCCGCCCATGAAGGCTAGGAAGCTGAACCAGGTCTACGCGTCGATCCTAATCGACGCGGTGTACCAGATGAAGAACTACCCCATCACCATGGTGAGCAACCTGCTTGCACCGTTTTCAGTCCTGATACTGATACTGATCGTGAGCCACGGACAGCTCCTGAGCATCTCTGTCGAGGGCGCCCTGATAACCAGCTTAATCTCCGGAGGCGTGAACCTTCAGATTGACCTGTCCCACATGAAGAACGACTTCAGGCTCCAGGACATGCTCGTCAGCTCGCCCACGAGCGCGTTCACCTACATGGTCGGGATGGCCATGGCGGCGCTCACGAACGCCCTCCCAGCGCTCTCGGTCCTGACGGTGCTCTCGATCCTCTTCATACGCGCAAGCCCTATCGGCGTGCTCACGATATTGGCCATGTTTTCGCTGATGTTTGCGTTCTCGGTTGCTCTCGGTTTCATGCTCTCGACCTTCAGCACGGACATTCAGCAGAACCGGGCGTTCGTCAGCATTCTGACCATCATACTCTCGACCATCGCCCCCATATACTACCCGATCACCTTCATCCCGCTCCCGATAAGGTACCTCGCGTACCTCTCCCCGGCGACCTACGCGGCGGAGATAGCCCAGAACGCCATAGGAGACCTTCAGCTGTCGTTCTCGAACCTCGTGGCCGATTGGACGGTGCTGCTGGTTGTCTCCTGCGTGCTCTTTGCCGTGGCGATAAGGAAGAGCCACTGGCGCGATCCCTAGTCCTCGACCCCAATCCTTGAAAGGATGATAGCGGGCCCGGCAGGATTTGGAACGAATTGGTTTCAAATACCGTCCAAAGAGCGGGCAAACTTTTATACAAACCCATTCCAAGTTGGTTGTTCCACGCATGAGTTCTACCTCTCGAAGTCTTAGTCCTTCAAGCTCCTAACTAGGCCAAGGGTTCGGGCCCGCTGGGACCCATCCGGATATCCGTATGGAACCTGTCTCTGGCGTGCGCAGGTTTCAATGTCATCGTAGTCTAATGAGGGGCGGCTGTTTATGCACCACATTCCGTCTCTGCCAACCTATAGTTAGGCCGTAGTCTAGTATGGCGGCACGTACGTGCGACCTTACCCCTCTGAAGAGACTTCATCATACTGAAGCGCTGTAAAGGAGTGAGACTGCGGGGGTTCGAACCGGGAGAGACCCATTTGGATATCCGTGTGGAACCTGCTTATGTCATGGGCAGATTTCATCAATAGTGCAATATCGGCGTGAGTGTTTATCGACCACGCGGTTCAACCAAACGCGGGACGTAGCCTAATCTGGCGTCGCGGAGGAGATACTTACCCAGCTTTGCCTAGAGTTGGATAAGGTGTGGGTGTCATGCCACCTGTTGTCGATGGACAAACTAAATGTCAGCAAAGTACCTCCATCTGACCACGCCGTGGACAAACCTCTTGTCATCGAAATCCTGCAACAAGACACCCTGAACAGACCCTTTTGCCAGTCATCTCTTGGGGAAAGGGAGGGAAAGGACTTCGGATGCTGGCTGAATATTTCGCCCATGGCGATTATGGTGCATGCGGACAACCATGCCAGTAAAGGAGATTACGTTGGGCCCAGCTGTCCATTTTCAGAAAGCTAAGCATGGACGATAGCGTTTAGCAATCTTGCTTTCACAATCCGCAAAGACTGGGCCGCTGAAATCAGTATGCTGTAACCGCGGTGTTGGTGTACGAAGGAGCGCAAACCACGTAACACGCAACCGTTGCCTCAACGACGACGCCGGAAGGAACACTGAGCGTCGCCAACATCACGCCGGCATTGGTTACGGCGGGGAACATGTACGTCGAGCCGGCATAGGTGACGCTCACTTCGAATTCGCCGGTCCAGTACCATGCATCAGAATACCCGGTGGAATTGGTCAGGCTCGTTGACACTGGATAGGGCCAGCTGCAGTAATCTGTTATCGTGGCAGTTACGTCCACTCCTGAGACAGGCTTGTTTGTGCCATCGGCAACCACACGGACATACAAGGTTCCATGGATTCCGGTCTCGATGCAAGTTGAGGAATCTTGGGTAGCGTATGCTACGACGAAGACACTCGCGACAATCAAGACCGCGACGACGATTATTGCCGTAGCTTTCCGGTGGGGTCGCCGAGCTGGGACAGACGTTTCATTAACCAAGCAACATCTCCTTCCATGGTGCCACTCTTTGCTTCCTTGCTCATAAGCATTCGAGAAGAAAATGGGGAAGGCCCCGATCGTTCGGGTCGGAACGTTCGAGGCCTCTTCGAATCTCGACTAGTACCAGACCACCTGAGTGATGTACCCGTTCGGAGCTCGAACATAGTATTGCAGGTCGGGTGGCGGAGACAAGGCATAACCGCTCTGTGGGGAATTCCAGTATTGATAGTTGACCCAGTTGTTGGCACAAGTGTAGCTCGGATTGCACTGGGTGGAATAGCTAAAGTTCGGTCCAAACGATTGCAGAGTATTCGGGATGTTCATGCCCCACGGACAGGTGGTCGAGGTTGAGCAGACGCCTTCCATGGCGACTCCGAAGTTGGTAGGACTGACATAGGTGCCAGAGACATTCACGTACGTGAGGACAACGAAGGTGCCATTGGTCGTGTCGTAGACCGACAGAAGCCATTGGTTGCTTCCCGCGTAATAGGATATGCCCAGATAGTACGTGTCCCCGTTAACTGCCGTTCCTGATGGACAATTGGACAGCGAACTTCCGTAACCGATGGAGAAGATGGGAGCAGAGGTTGCTGTTTGCCCGCAGTTCACGTTACCCCAAGCGACCGTGACTTGAATGAATTGACCCGTGTTCGTATAGATGTAGAGCCAGATATCAAGCGTGTTGCTTGTGGAATAGTAGGTTCCTCCGGAGAAAGTGTAGTAAGTGCTAGCGCCTACGATGTTGTAGCTTGGGCTATCCATGTCACGCGTGCCTTGCTGCCAGAAGTAACTCGAGGTCATGGGTTGAGGACCGGACGAAGAGGGCCCAGGGGGTGCTCGGAAGCCTGGCGCAGCTGTTGGCGTATACTCGTTAACGGTGGACCCGGTTCCCTCGTTATTCATTAGCTGGAATGAACCGTTGGCAAGCCGGTTGACTAGGAATACTTCCGTCAACGCAGTTGGTGCGGTTATTCCTGGCAGATTGAAGATTTCCGTTTCTGTGTTGTTGCTATTGTAGGTAGCGACATAGTTGATTGTCAACACCCCAACTTGCGATGATCCACTCGTGTCTGTTCCCCATATCGAGTTCTGGAAGGACCATGCGGCATTCATCTGTTCACTGCTCGATGTGCTGTTCCCGCTGGCTGATGCCAAGGGAATCACGAATAGACCCGAACATAGGAGAAGATTGACGGTGAATAGTCGAACCGTTAGATTCGCTGTATTCATTTTTCTTCATTTATCTTATGGGAGGAATTCCATATACGGACCACGGATACAAAGTGATACCATTTGCACTACAATCCAGGCTACTTCATCATGAAAACGCTAAGTATGGGTGCCGGGTGTCAACTTGCATGGAAGTGGAAAGACCGCGAAAGTCAGTCCACGTCAACTTCAGGGTAGCGGCCGATTGCAAAGCCCTCTTGGAGGAACAAGCTTCGAGGCGAGACATGCACCTGAACGCCTATGTCAATCACATATTTGCGAAGTTCACATTTCTTGATGAAACCATTGAAGAGTCACATCGGGTAGTGTTTCAGAAGGAGTTCCTCACTCGAATCATACCACTGGTCGCTTCGGAAGATCTCGCGGAGTTGGGAAGGTACCTCGGATCTCAGGTCTTAAGTCCCTCTCTGGAATTCTCAGGTGGAACCGCGAACATGCCGGACCTGGTCAAGCATTATTTCATGCCTATGGGCATCTACTCAGGCTGGTATCGTGCGAAGGTCGTCAAGACTCCATCAGGCCATAAGCTAGTGTTGCAACACGACTATGGTCCGAAGTGGACTCTTTTCCTGAAGGAGTATTACTCTACAGCCGTCAAATCGCTGATTCAAGAGGAACTGAGCTTTGCCTCACACGATGGAATCCTTGAGATCAACTATCGATAAGGGTACCATCGATGTAGATGGCGTCTGTACAGGAGTATCTCCGAGCCGGACGAAGGGGCGGGTGGCAAGAATTCCTCTTTCTCTCAACGTGGTTACTGCACTTGGCAAGACCGGTCAAGCGCACAACCAGGACGCGTATCCTTTCCACTCAACTCTTTCCTCAGGCTTAGATTAGACTGCATTCTCGACTAAATCCGTGATTGATTGATGAAATCACCCATGATTTCTATCCCACGCTTTTGTCGACTCGAAGTACCCTTGCTGAAGCCCCGCCAGCTCTGAGAGCAGTTCGATGCCGCGCGCGTTGATGGTCATCCGGGACTGTGAATCCTTGCTCGGGACTTGCACAAACCCCCCGTCAACGAGAAGCCGGATGGTTCGCTTGAGCTCTGCATCCTCCGGCATCAAGCCGGTTCTGCTGTAAATCTCATCCAACAGCTCCCAATTGCTCATCGGCCGCCAGCGCAGAGCCGACAGGATGACCAACTGCAGATTGGCGCTCAGCAACTTCGAACGTATCCTGAACTGCATCCAATTGATCATGCTACTTCATCGGACACCTGCCTAGAATCAGTGGACATGCTCTATGGGGCGAGGGTCGCTGTTAAGACGCAGCTGCATCAGACCAAGTTCGTTTCTCCACGCCTTGAGCAGGACGTAACCGAGGGGGGTCAAACTTAGCGAGACTCTCCTCATCTTCTTCACCTTCGTAATCAGGCCGCCGGCTTCCATCGCATCGATGACGGGGTACACCTGACCCGGGCTGAGCAATACCTGGAAGTCCACGCAGACCGTCGCGATGATGTCGTAGCCGCAAACGTCTCGCCTTTCGGCGTTGTCCAGTATCAGGTACTCGAGCAGGGAGTTAACCAAGCCCCGCCTATACCTCCTCACCATCGACTCGACGCCCTCTGTGCTTATCGATTGGGCCAGCATTCACAATTCCTATGGCCTAAATGATAACATCTGGGTAATAAAGCTTTCACAAAGATAGGAGCCGTTATTAGGGTATTCGTTAATAGCATTCCTGTTGAGCGCGAGGATTGCGGACCTGATTCAGGTGATAGACCGCGTCGGGATGAAGAACGTCGCGGCTCTTTCGCGCGCAACGGGCATGCCCAAAGAGACCATAAGGTACACTCTCAAGAAGAGGTTCCCCGAGCTCGACCTGAGCGTCGAGACCGTCTTCAACCTGGGTGAGTTGGGCCTGCAGAGGTACTCTGCGATCATCAGATTCGCCCCCGACGCCCTGCCGCATGCCAGCTCAATCCTCGACAGACTCGCAAATGTGGGGTTCCTGACATATCGCTCCGGGATGCTCCTGGAACCAGCGCATATCGGGTTGTTTGCGGTCCCAGTGCTCGTGGAAGACCAGTTCCAGGCATTCATGAGAGGCCTCGTTGATAAAGGAGTCCTGAGTGCCGTGGAGCTCAACAGGATGGAATGGGCCAGGAACCCAGAGCTGAAGTGTCGCTACTATGACTTTGACTCTGGGCGCTGGAACATCGACTGGGAGGAGGTCGGGACCAATCTCGAGGCTCCTCCTTCCCCGATTACTGTGGACCAGCCACGCGTGAAACCCGCAATCGACCGGAGCGACCTCCTGCTGATTAAAGAGCTTGAAGCTGGCTCGCTGAGAAACCTCGCGCAGATTTCCAAGAAGCTCAAGATGAACGCGGTGACGCTGAGGTGGCACTACAGGAAACACGTCCTGCCGATCATCTCTCACCACAGGGTGCACTGGATTCCGGCGCGTGGAGCGAACACGGCGAGAGTCGCCGGCGTGTCCTTCGGATTCAGTCACCTGAACAGGTCACAACTCGGGAAGGTCAGGCTGCTGTTCAACAACTTCCCCTTTGCTTGGTACGAGGCAGGGTCCCATGACGGAAGCTACAGAGCGGACCAGGCAATCCCCGTCCAGGAGCTAGTCCGTTCGCTGGAGTTCCTGAACGCCAGATTGGGGGAGATGTCGCTCCCGCCGTGGAAGACCTATCTCCTCGATCTCCCAACCAGCATGCACTATACCATCCCGTACGAGAGCTTCACCGATGAGCGAGGGTGGGTCTTCGACTCGGAGACGGCCCTTGCCTCCATCCTCTCAGTCGCTAAGATGCGATATGACTCTTAGCCTGTCAGGTCGGCGCGCCGGGTCCTATCGGGTCTCCGTCGAGGGCGCCGACGTGGAGCGGGTGGAGCCCATGGACTGCGGCGACGACCGCGACCACCCCAAGCAGAACAGGAACCCACAGGTAGAGGTTCTCCCGTAACGATATTCTCATATCTGCCGGGTGCCGCGACGAATATTAGCGCACTATTCAGGGCGAAGTTACTAAATCCGTAAAGTCGCAACCCCGAGATTCGATTCCCGGCCATTCGGAAAGGTGAGGCAGGCATAAACTTTTACACAACCAACTTGTATGACTGTGGTGAGAACGATAATGCACTGGAAGCATCACGACCACGTCGCCTTGCTGAGTTGCTACGTCGCAACGGTCTGGTTGGTATTGATACTCGGAATGTTCGTTACGCCCATGGCGTCGGCCTCCGTCAATGGGCCCTCCACGTTCTCTCAGTCACCCGGGCAGGTACAAGTCCGGCTCAACGCCGCGGTGAGCGCGGTTGTGAATGGAGGAAATGCGACAACCATGTCCGGAGCAGGACTTACCGATTCAAACGGGGCCGTGGCTGCCCCAAACGCAGTCCAGTTGCACCTAATCCATTTGAATTCATTATCATTCTCCCTATGCACAGGTTATTTCATCGTGTAAAAGTTTATCCCGACCGTCCCTTCGACCCCACGCATGAGCGACACCGAACTCCTGATGGGCGAGGACTCCAAGCTCGAGGTCCAAACCGAGATTGAGGAGAAGGTTCTGACGATAACGGCCAACGCCACCCCGGAGGGCGTGGGGACTGACAAGGTCAAGAGAGAGGGGACGAAGTTCTTCGCGCCGGGCGGCAAGCTCGGGGCGTTCTTCGGCGCTGTGAAGCCCGACGACATCAAGATTAGCAAGAAGACCGCTGTACGCCGACCTTACTGGCGGATATCTGGAGGCTTTGCCTGCAGGTACCTCAGAAGGCACAGCCACAAACTCTCTCTGGATGACTCTCCAGAGATCTTCAGCCTGCCTCTCGAAACCACCCTCACTCGTGCCGCTCCTGACAACCTGAGCCCCAAGTTCCCGCATGAGTGAGTCGGCCTCAGCGAGTCCGGGTATCTCCACCTTCCTCAGGTAGACGAGATGGACATCATAGCCGAGCCTTCGAAGCTCCATTATGGGAGACTCAATACAATGGCGGTTGATGCCGGGGTTGAACTGGAGAGTGATTGGCATTATGACGAGCGACCCACTGCTTGTCGCACACTTCTTGAGGAGGCGGCGGATGATCTTCATGGCCCCTTCATAGTTGCAGTAATGGGCCTACTCCTGCGGCGAACTGACCCTCAGACAGACTTGCCATCTAGCAGGTAGACGTTCCGCTTCACTTTCTGCAAATGACGGTCAATCAGGGCCTTCAGTGTGGTAGTCTTCCCTGAGTTTGCCGCTCCCGCCAAGATGAGGGCCTTCCCTGGCAACGGCCATTCATCTATAGGGCGCACTATTAGGTCGTTCCAATTACTGGTTAACTAGGCCTTTGACTAAGAATCTATAACGGAACAATACGAATCGAGGGCCGTGGTAAGAAGGAAGAAGGTCGAGAAAGAGGGCAACGACGAGGAAAGGTTTCAGTGCCCCAGCTGTGGTGAGGTCATGGACCTGAACTCGCTGAAGCCTGTCTTCAAGGAGCAGTACCGTAAGCCGGGGGGCAAGGTTGACATTCCGTTTGAGATGCTCATGCGTGGAGGATGGCTGGGCAAGACGCTCGAGGGCATGGCCTGCCCCAAATGCAATCAGATAGTTGGCGTACCTACGGGGCGAAGATGAGCGCGGTTCACCGGTAGCTCATCCACACTCTGAGGCCGAAGACGTACTTCCCTGACTGGAGGAGAGACTTCAGCCTGGTACTGAGCTCCGGGATCCTTCCCTTTACAGCGCCCTTCATCTCCTCCACGTCGCTGAACGAGCTGTTGTTCAGAACCCTCTTCTGGAGATCGGCGAAGATCTGCTCTATGGCGTTCCACCACGACGCGTTCTTGGGCGTGAAGACGAGCTCCACGTAGCCGTCGCTCTCAACGAATCCTTTCAGGAGCGCGCCCGTGTGCATGTGGTGGTTGTCGAGTATGACGTAGAGCTTCATGGGCCTGGGTATCGACGCCCTCACCTGCTTCAGCAGACCGGTGACGTGGTACGCCCTCTTCTTCTCCGAGAACCTGCGGAACACCTTCGCGAGGTGGGGGGCGTAGGCGGCGGTGAGCTCTGCCTTCCCCCTGATCTCCTGCCTGTCCGAGATCTTTGGGGCTTCGTTCCTCCACGTGGAGCCGCCGTAATCCTTGACCGTCATGGTGCCCTTCTCGTCGACGCAGACGACCACACCGTCGTCCGGAGGGTTGTTGTAGAGGTCGAGTATCCTCTTCACCTTCACGTCGTAGTCCGGGTCCTTGCTCACCTTCCAGCGCTTGCTCTTGAAGTATCGAGCCCCTTTTTTACCAGGATGCTCCAGATCCAGGAGAGCGATATCCTGCTCACCACTCCGTTCCGCTCGAGGTACGACTTCAGCGATGACAGGCTCCAGGTCGTGAAGTTCATCCCCAGCTCCCTGGGGCTGGTTAGGGCAATCCTCACGATGCTGTCCTTCTGCGCCTCCGTTATGGATGGTGGCCTTCCGGGTATCGGCTTGGATTCGAGGCCGACCATCTCCGCGTCGTTGAACCTCTTGATCCAGAGCCTCACAGTATGTCTGTTGAGACGCAGCTTGCTTGCTATCTCCGACACCTCCAGTCCGTTCGACGACTCGAGCACCACCGATGCCCTCGTCCTCCTCGTGAAATCCTTGGAGAGGCTCGCGGAGCGCAGCCTCCTCCTCTCCTCCTCAGAGAGCTTCCTCGCGAATAACGGTTTCCCCAATCCCTTTCATACTCAATCCAGCATCGACCGAATATGGAAGGGCGGGTGAAGACCGTTTGTCAGAGTCGTTATAGCTCTTTAACAAAAGATCCAGTTAACTTTCGGAAGAGTTACCGAGCAACGTCTTCCTGAAGACTCGAACAGCCCGCAACCGTCTATATCGAGCGTTCGCCCTCCTTAAATGGGTCACGGATACGTCCGAGATATGAGTGAGTTAGGGCCGGCGACGAAGAGGCTCGAGCAGGCGATCAAGCGGGCGAAAGATAGCAGGGCAATCTCCCGGGGCGCCGGTCGGATCATCCGGTGTCCGGGGTGTCGAGAGAGGTACGAGGAGCAGCGGTTGCTTCCGCACCTCGAAACCGCTCATAGGGACCTGTACTGACATCTGGTCAGCGAGGCCAAGGACTCGGGAGTGATTCCTCCGGACGACGGCAATTTACTGCAATACATCGAGGGGCGCAGCCGAAGACCCACGGGAAGGCGCAGGAGCCCACAGGGGAAGCGCGTGGACGCATGACGAGGGCAAGTTGCTGGTTGAAATTCTAAGGGAACGAACTGGAATGGTCGCCTCGGTCGAGGGTCATACGGATAAAGGCGAACCGCAGGGTTCAGCGTAAATCGTGAGGCCTTCTTCTGCTCCTTCTCCAGAGCGTCCTCAAGCTCCTCAGTGATGGCGCGCCTTCGCCGAACTTGAATCGCAAACGACAGGAAATCGCTTCCTGATGGCAAACCAACCAATCAGCGGAGGGTTTCCCAAACCCCACCACGTGGAAGAGAAGCTCCAATCGGAAATCTTGCCTACACTTCCGAACACTTCATCTTCTGAAGCGTGGTCTGGCCTCAGCCGGGCGGGAGATAGTCGCGTGTTTTGGGGGCAATTGAACCGGTACCTCGAATCTTGGAAGAAATCAACACCAGACTCCCCGCAGCTACGATGCCTAGTCCAGCGATGATCTCACCCCAGTATGATGAGGCGTTGGTTAGTCTGGGCGGGCAAGGCGCGTTGGTGATGCATGCAATTGAGGGGTAGGTAAGACTGTTCAGGCCAAGGTACACCAAAGCAAGCCCGAAGACCACGAGAGCCGCTCCCAATAGAAAGAAGAGCGCGCGCACATTCCACCACGAACGTCGCGCATCCCTTTGCAGGATGGTCTGCTCCGTCAAGTCCCTGACACGGATTGCGACACGTAGCCGTTAGTTATATTCTATCACTATGTAATCACAGACGTTACTTGCACATGAGAATGACGTGCTGCCCATGTTAAGATTGTTCATCTCAGCCGTCTCGACGTATGATGTTGACTGGCCATTGAGAGTAGTAGACGCCCGCGGCTCGACCCACGTGTGCTCCGTCGTTGGCGAAGTGAATTGCGCCGTCGAACCGCTGCCAAAGCCCAGAATGTCGCCACTACTGTACTGCCAAGTCCCTCCAACGTAGAGGCCATAGAGGTCCGGTGCAGTCACGCCCCAACAGGTTGAGTTGTTACAGAACTGTTCGTCCAGGTAATAAGATGATCCGCTTTGAGATACCCATCCCTCCACTATGTCAGAAGTTGTGCTCGAAAGGCTTTGGACACTAATCCCTGTGGGGTAAGTGGTGTATGTGCTGGTCGTCACGTCTTCCTCAGAAATGACTGCTTGTGCCTTGCCAAGACCAAACAACCAGGAATGTTGGTTCTGCACTGCGAACTGCACCCAATCAATCTGTGAGTTTGTCCCAAGGAAGACGTTCGTGTTGTCTTGTATGCTCCAGTCGTTGCTCCCGGATGTACCCGTATCCTTTTCGCCCGTGAACAGGTTGAACTGTATCAGCACGTTGGACTGGATAATTGGAACACCATTCGCGTAGACTGCCGGCTCACCGTAAGACCCCCCAAAATTCAATGTGGGGTAGCCTCCCGTCTGGCTCGCTGTCTGGTCCGATATCGGGCCCACCGTCTGGACAGTTGGCTGGCATGGCTGTGACAGCCAACCGGTGGAATTGGTGTATATGTAGCAACCCAGTTCATCGTCCGGCATGGGGACAGCAGGTACG
Organism: uncultured Nitrososphaerota archaeon; assembly: GCA_963703285.1. GTDB lineage: Archaea > Thermoproteota > Nitrososphaeria > Nitrososphaerales > Gagatemarchaeaceae > Gagatemarchaeum. The sequence continues at coordinate 2,155,777 of OY969807.1, read as the reverse complement.
AGGGGGTGTGTCCCACTCGTAGACGACTGTCCGCCCGTGCCTTGTGCCACGGCCGGTTGAACAAAGCCAATCATCATGACCACCAGAAGTGCCGTGCATAACAGCGCAGTTTTCATGGAGGTTGCGTAGTCTCCAAATTACTTAAGGTTAGGGGATACATTGTGATACATTTTGCATGGGGAGAGGGCGGTCTACCTTGTGAAAACTCTTAGCCGGGCGTTGAATCCCGCCTGAATTGAACGAAAATGGAATCCGACGGACGCCCCAACTCAGTTCATGTCAACTTCAGGATACCCTTCATAACCAATCGCAATCTATAGGAACAGGCAGCCGAGCGGGATATGCACCTTAATGCCTACGTGAATCACATATTAGCTAAGCTCGCCTTCTACGAAGAAACAATTGACGAGTCGCGGCGTTTAGTATTCGAGAGAAGTCTCCTCACGCCAGTCATCCCTCTGGTTGGATCACCGGTGAACGACGCTACCGTGTACAACGTTCTTGAGGGTTTGAAGGCATCGATGTTGATAGACGAGCAGGAGAAGGTCTACAGGGTCAATGACCCTGTGCCTCGAACGCTTCTGCTGACCGCGAAGATAGGTTAGGGGGTTAAGCACTTAAGGGGCGCTCCGTATCATCTTTGCTTCGTCGAGCAGCGATTTTTGGTCCTCGTTGCTGCTACTGACCCGCGCTCGCAAACGCTGCAAGCATCGAACTCGCCGAGTACACCCTTCCAACGTGTCCAGGAGCCACTCAGCTTCACCTGGTTCAACACCAACGATCTGACCCGTTTGCGTGCTTTCCATCGGGTGCGCAGCGGGTCGATCATCCCCCGTTGAGCATGTTCGGACCTTTAACGCCGGACGGGGCGAAGTCTAATCCACATCGCAGTAGCCTGGTTTTTGGTCCACATCAGCGCCGCCCCTGCTTCCTTTCTTTCCCCTCTGCACTCCCCCTCTTTTCTCTCCCCTTGCTCTCTCTTAGGCTCCCCAAGGCCCCCTTCTCTTGGCCGCACCTTCTTCCCGTTATTGGGGGAGCACCGAGAGAGAGGAGAGGAGTCGCCGGAGAATATTGATCAATCGGAGCTGACTTTGGGCACCATGGAAAGATCCCTTCGGGAAACGAGCGTGGAGGCGTGTAGTATCAACTGGAATTAATTCTACATGGCCGCTGCACATCGTCAATGGTGAGCCGAGTTTTCAGGCCGAGAGAGCGTTTATTCGTCGCTGGTCGAATATATACCGCCTGGGTGTGCGGCAATTGGCTACCCATTTAGCGGACGCATGAATTCAAGTAATCGACGAATTATATCAAATATTTGCAAGCCTGTTTCCGTGGAGCTGCTGGAGGAATTTCATCGATTTTTCCAGGACTGGAATCTTGGCCAGGCCAGCGAGAGGAGAGACGGACGGACGATGACGACCGATATGGTGATGGTCAGGCAGGCAGGCAGGCAGGCAGGCAGGCAGGCAAGCGAGGGCATCGATATCATCCTCTCGATCGATCATCATGCGCGCCCATCGGCGGCTCGGGAAATAGCTGGCTGGTTCGATGGATAGATATTGGATGGCCGGATGTCTGGGATGGGCGCAAGCATGGCGGCGGAGGCCGTGCGATGGCCGGAAGTCGTGCGATGGCCGATGGCCGGAAGTCCGGAGAACCTAATGTAGAGAATAGAGAGAGCGGGAAGGCATTGAAACTTTTTCAATTCTGGTGATGGCCGATTGCATGGCCGATGGATGATGTACGGGTGGGTTTACAATGTCCGCCTCTTCGACAAGTGCTTTCTTTCTTCCTTTTCTCTCTCTCTGTCTGTCGGCCTCCGGTCGAATCGAATCGAATCGATCGATCAGCGCCGCCAGTCCCACACCTGCCTGCGGGCCCACGCGTCGCCGTAGTACGCGCCGTAGAGGGCCGTTGTCCTCCTCAGCAGCACCGCCTCGGTGGGGTCCAGGGTCCGCCATCTTCCCGGCCTTCCGGCCGCCTGCTCCTCCTCACTCCTTCTCTCCGCCTCCGCCCTCATCAGCTCCAGCCCCTTCCGCATCGCCGATATCTCGCGGATGCTGAACGAGGGTGTGATGTAGGCCAGCTTTGCGGGCTCGATCTTCGATCCCCTGCTTGGCGTCCAGTAGGCCGGCGGGCGCCTGCCCCGCCTGACCTGGGCGGCGATGACCTCCCTCTGCAGCGCCACCAGCCTCCCGAGGAACCTGTACGCCCACAAACGAGCGCCGCCGCTGCTGCTGGCGTCGTCGTACCGCATGTACGCCGCGACCGCGAAGATGGCCGAGCGGACCGTCCACTCCCGGAACCTCATTCTCATCGGGGCGCGCCTGGCGGCGGGCGGCGCCGTACCTCCCTTATTGGAGGCCCGCAGGCCCGGGCCGCGTCCCCTCCTCCCCGCTCCTCTTCCCGCAAGCCCGGCCACGTTCATGGCGCTCACGATCTCAGAGCGGATCCTCCTTCTCTCCAGCGCGGTGTCCTTCACGCCCGCCCTGGCCAGGACGGTAAAGCGGCCCGTGAGGCCGGCCCTGTCGCCGGCGGGCATCGCGTCCAGCCCCTCCTTCACGATCCCTATCTCCTCGGGGGAGAAGTAGAGGCGCGTGCGCGGTGGCCTTCTTCTCCCTTCCCTGGCCGCCAGCTCCGCCCGCACCAGCCGGAGGCGAGACCTCAGGAGCCGGGCCAGGAGCTCCTTCCCTTCCCCGCTCTCGGCGTGCCCGGCACCATGGTACAGGGCCGCGGCCCGGATGGCCGCGGCGAGCTCGGGCCCTGAAAGCTGCACCTGTACCTGCCCTTTCATCCACCGCGGCGCCATCAGAAGGGCGTACGCGCGCCACCGCAGCTGTCGTTGCTCCTCCTCCTCGCTGGCCGACAGCGATGAAGACGACGGCATTGGGGCTGCTGCTATTACCATCATCGCCTTCCTCTCCGGTAGTCCACGGCCTCGCCCTCCCTCTGTAGCTCCTCCTCTTCGTCTTCCTCTTCGTTCTCTTCTTCTTCCTCCTCCTTCTCCCCGCCTGCTGCTGCCTTCTCCTTCTCCTTTCCCTCGTGGAATCTCCTCCCCGCCTCATCTATCTCCTTCTCGAGCTGCTCCAGCTCCTGCTCCACCTTCTTCCAGCGGTCGTCGAGCATGTGCGGCGTGTGCTCCGGGCAGTAGAGCCGGCCGGTGCCTCCTCCGAGCGCGCCGCCCTTCGTCAGCTCCTTCCCGCACACGGGACAGGTGTCAGGCTTCCTCACCAGGGTCGTCCACCAGGGAGGCGGCGGCGGGGGGTGCTCGTGGTCCCTCGGGCGGCCGCAGAGCTCGCAGCGGCCCTCCTTCTTCCACATCTTGACGACGATGAGATCGCGGTCCCAACTCCTGTGCATCCGTGCCTCGGCGGCCACCCTCTCCCTGTACCTCCTCTGCCGCTCGGGGTCCGGCCTGTAAGGGGCCTCCCTCCCAGCTGCCCTCATGTCGGCCTCGACGAAGGACGTCGCGCGCCAAGCCTGGTCGAACTCCTGCGAGCGCGGGGGGTAGCCGAGCTCGATGGCGATGCCCATGTAGCCCTTCCCCTCCCATCTGAGGACGACTACCTGCTCGGCCAGCTCCTGCACCTCGGGTGAGGGGAGGCCCGTATACAGCGGCTCATCCCTCAGCTTCCCGAGGAGCCTCACCACGTCCGGGGATCCCGGCCCTTCTTTCTTTTCTTTTCCGGAGCCCATCGATTGATCATCGGTCTAAAGTTGCTTGGCTGTCAGCATCGCATGCGGGTTAGGTAACTTGCGAAAGCAACTCGATAGCATTTGGCTCCCGCCTCGCTCACTCCAAGTCCAGCGCTGCGACTATGCTCTCGACCACGCGTTCCTTGCTCGAGTAGGCCCGGTCGTTCAACAACCGAACCAGGGCGTTGATTACCTGCTTGTAGGGCTCGATCGCTTGAGAAACGACGTAGTCCAGGACCTCATGCGCAAGTGTCCGAATCGCTGAGGATACGTCCTCATCATAGACATAGATGGTCCCACCTTTTACCTCGCCCGCTACCCCTCGGGTTTCGTCAGGAACCCACTCAGCGGCCAGACTTGACGCGATGGGAAAGCGCTGCTTGAGTTTCTCGAATTGGCAGATGAAACGGGCTGCGTCCCCTGGTTTAGTGCTGACGCTTCGCGGGTGGACGAGCAGACCGTTCTCGACGTCCATGCAATGACGGATGCAGGCCCTTTATAACGGGCTTCGCAGTGTTCGGAAGGTTTGCCAAGATTGGAAGGATGGGCGCCACGATGCCCAAAATGTGGACAACCTGGGACGGCTTACAAGACGTGGACGAAGAGGGGACGCAGGAAGTATGTGCAAGTCAAGTACGCCCATCACGTCAAGACTCCAGAAGGATGGAGAGTTCGCTGGTGTTACGTACGCCGTAAGTTCACAAATTTGCCCAATCGCGTACTGACGAGGAGGAGGAAGAAGATCCAGAATATGGAACTGATAGTCCAATCTCTCGCGTCGGGGCGGGGCCTGCCCCACCTTGGTATGAGCGACAGGACCATTGAAAGGTACCTGGATGAACTCGTTGAGAAGCAGGTTATAACAGCGTACTCGCCCACGCATAAGCTCACCGAATGGGCTATGTCGTGCGAAGCTGAGAGGGGATTCAGGTTCCTGGTAGGTTCCAGGGCACACGGATACATGAAGCTGTACTACAAGAAGCGAATAATCCACATTCTTAATCATAAAGGCGGGTCCGCTTTTCTCGATGACCTCACGCAACTTCTTTGTAGTCCTAGGAGAAGCTTCTTCAACGACGCTTTCTGCAGCCTGAGCGATCACCAGTTTTACAGCTACGTCTTCGAGCTATGCATGGACAACACAACGGATATGGCAGATTTCTCCGAACACCCGTCGCTGAGGACATTGGGTTCATTCCGCAGGCACTACTCTTCTTCCGAGGAGCGGAAATCTCTCATCATCCTGTCTGACGGGGTTCGCAACCTGTCACGCGGGGAGAAGGCCGAAGGTGAGGCGGTGGCGGCGCAGGGCGCTGGGAACGGCGCCGGGTTCCGGACGGAGACTCCTGGAGAGGGGAGACCGGGCGCAGACCGGGCGGGGGAGGCCGGCAACGAGGAGGAGGGAATAAGGGACCGAAGACGGCCCAGGACAGCCGGACCGTCTCCTGTCTTCAAGAGGAGGATGGTCCTCGTGCTGAGCGTAATCCACGATCGGGGCCTGCACACGAACCCCGCGGTCGCGGCGGCCATGGGATCCTCGCGGCGGCAGACGCGGAGATACTTGAACGAACTCGTTGACCGGGGCTACTTATCGGAGAACAACGAGTGGTACTTTGTCACGGAGAAGGGGCAGAAAGCGTTCCAGCGATGGACGGGGATGGGCGCTTTGCCGTTAGCCTCACGCGAGGCTAACGGGCGGGGTCCAGCCCAATATTAGCTGAACTTTGGCATTCCGTTCTAACGCGAGTAGCCCACCTCTCGAGCGGCTTCATGAGCGCACAACCTTCCTGACACGTATTCGGCATGAGTTGGGGACGGATATAGAGGAACCTATTTCTTGATCAGTATCCTCTGAGACGGCAGAACGCTCACGAATTGCCACCCGTCTTTGAGATACGAGTCGAGTTCTGCCTCCGTTACGCTTGTTTGCGGGTCTTCCTTCTCTCGAACTTTCTTCATTTCGTTCTCGAACAGTTCGATGGTCTCGTCTTGGGTGAGCTCCCTGTTCTCTTCCTTCTCCTTCGCAACCTTCACCTCGAGAAGGTCCATCCCAAACATGTTCTTCGCGATGCTCCGAATGGCCTGAATCTGAGCCTCCTTGATCAGTGGCATCTCCTGTAGAGGCTGAACAAGGGTCGACAGATACGGCTCGCAATCGCTGAAAGCCTTCCTCATACCTTCAACCATCTTGGGTGGCAGCCTTCCCTTGTTTGTTGAGTAGGTTGCTTCGATATCGCCCGTGTGTCCGGCGTGGAACTGCAGGTACGGGTGGCTGATCTCTCTCTTGGACTCTGCGATTATGAGGTTCGTGTCGAAGTACGACCTGAGAACGTAGGGCCGCTTGAAGACGCCCGCCCTCCTCATCGAGTCCCTGATGAGCTCGCTCACCGCCCTGGTGACGAGAAACTTTCCGTGGGAACCCTCTCCCCTCTCGTGCGCGATAAGCGGGCTCTGAGGCTCCAATTTCTCGCCTGACCGGAGTCTCTCCTCCAGGTATTCCTTGAGGTAGTTGCAGCCCTCCCCGATGAGGAAGCTGAAGTATCTGCGTCTCGTCTTGCTGACGGGCGCCCTGACGACTACCATTGCAGGAACCTTTTCGAACTTTACCTCCCCGTCTGTGATTTTTAGGTCGGGGAGGTCGGAGACCATCAGCCCGTCGCTGCCATCGTCGTTCCCGATGCTTTCGGGCCGCAGCCCTGCGAACGCGATCAGCGCTTCGGCAGCTCTGACGCGGCTCGTGGAGTTCCTCAGTATCTTCGACATCTCATCCTGCGTCGGAACCTGTTCGTCTTCAATCGTAGGCGTAGCCGACGAGTTGCTTATCTTGATCCTCCGCGTCAGGGTGACGTTGTTGCGGCGCAGCCACGACTTGACGTTCTTGAGAATCCCGGTTATGTACCCTGGTGCCTTTCCCTGCCCCTCAAGCGAAGCGACCAAATCCTCCAGGCGGTCCTCGAAGCCGCTCAGGTCCTGCCTCGCGTTGCTGACCATCTCCTTGGGCGCCATATCGAGCAGCTCAGAGGCCTTGCCGAGCCGCCTGTATGACACCTCGGCTGTGTTCCGACTGCCCCGCTCTATGTTCTTGAGCCAGCGGACAACGTCAGGGTCGTTCATCATTTCGTGATACTTTGCGCTTTTCCCTCGTCTCGGCACGAATGACAGGTGCGGCGGGGCGGTAGATAAGGTATTCGGAACTAAGTAGTGGCGGGCCCGGCAGGATTTGAACCATCAGAATTGAGCCCTCGCTTTGAGGCGTGGGGTTGGAGGCCGTAGCACAAGGCCAGCTCATCCTCCATCGAGGTTTAATTACCTGTAATTATTGGTCTATAGACCATGAAGGCAAGTTCGGGGATCGGTACTGTTGTTGCCGCGCTCCTCGTTGTCGTATTCGTAGCGATAGGAGGCGTTGCAGCGTACGCCCTTTCAACCGGGAATGAGACTAGCACGGTTACGACCACCTCGGTCTCAACGACCACTGCCACGACCACAGCAGCCAGCACGCCGACAATCAACTCCGCGAGTGTCGTCAACATCGGATACTATGCGAACCTCAACCACGCGCAGGCGGTAATCGGGCTCGCCAACGGTGAATTCCAGAGCTTCGTGGGGCCCTCGACCAAGATTGAGACGCAGGTCTTCTCCGCAGGCCCCACCGAGATGACAGCGCTCCTGGCCGGCAAACTCGACATGGCCTTCGTGGGGCCAGACCCGGCAGTCAACGCGTACATAGCATCGAACGGGACGGGACTGGAGATCCTGGCGGGCGCATCGAGCGGGGGCGCGGAGTTCGTGGTAACGAGCGGTTCGGAGATAACCCCCGGCGACGTGAAGGACCTCGGTGGAAAGACATTCGCTGCGCCGCAACTCGGCAACACCCAGGACGTCGCGCTGAGGCACTACCTGCAAGTGAACGGCTACAATACCACCAGCCAGGGCGGGAACGTCACAGTAGTGGACACGTCGAACGCGAACATTGTCAGCCTCTTCGTGACCGGAAAGATCGGTGGAGCCTGGGTGCCACAGCCTTACGCTGCGATTCTCCTGGCCGACGGGGGAAAGCTCTTTCTCAACGAGCAGAGTCTGTGGCTGAACGGGCAGTTCTCGACCGCCATACTGGTGGTGAGGACAAGCTTCCTGCAGGAGCACCCGGATGTGGTAAGGGAGATAGTGGCAGCCGAGGTGGCAGAGACCATCCAGATCAACGACAACCTGACCGCAGCTGCCGCGGCGTTCAACGCCCAATACGCTGTACTGACCGGCGCGCCCCTGAACGCGAGCGTGCTGGCAGCGGCACTGACGACGCTCCAGTTCACCTATGATCCTCTCGAGTCCACAGTAACACAACAGGCCTCCTACGAGTACTCGTTGGGCTTCCTGACGTCACCCCCGGGAGACCTACCCAACATCTTCGACCTCTCAATTCTGAACAGCGTGTTGATAGCCGATGGTCTTCCGATGGTAACCAACTAGAGTCCGGTTGAAATGAAGACAGACGCGGAGACCTTCGACCTTGGCAGCCACATGCGCGCTGTCCAGAATAACAGAATACTTCAGGTCGAAAAACTTAGGAAGGTGTATCCGGGCCACGGGGGCGAGGAAAACTCAGGCCTCGTAGTCCTGGACGACATCAGCTTCGACGTCGGCGAGGGCGAGTTCCTCACCGTCGTCGGACCGTCCGGCTGCGGCAAGACCACGCTGCTGAACATCATCGCTGGGCTCGAACCATACGAGGCAGGAGATGTCATCGTGAACGGGCACAGGGTAAAGTCGTCTGGCCCGGACATTGTCATGATCTTCCAGGAGGACGCCCTCTTTCCGTGGCTCGACGTGAGAGGGAACGTGGAGTTCGGTCTGAAGGAGAAGGGCATCGCCCCCGAGGAACGCCAAAAGATAGCGGGGGAGTACATAGAGCTGGTCGGGCTGACCCCCTTCGCCGGTTCGTACATACATCAGCTCTCCGGGGGCATGAAGCAGAGGGTCGCCATCGCAAGGGGTCTGGCGCTAAACCCGCGGATCCTATTGATGGACGAGCCCTTCGGCGCCCTCGATGCAAAGACCCGGGACGACCTCCAGAGACAGATACAGGTCATCCACGAGCGGACCAGGAAGACGATCATCTTCGTCACCCACGACGTGAGGGAGGCGGTCTCATTGGGGGACAGGGTGATTCTCTTCACGCACGGCCCGGCAAAGATAAAGCAGCAGTTCGTAGTAGACTTTCCCAGGCCGAGGCGGTCAGAGGATCCGGCTCTCCACGGAGTCATCACGGCGATCATGAGAGGACTAAAGGAGGAGACGTGGAATGCAGGAGACTCAGACAACCAACAAGAGTAGCGCCAAGACGAAGCGGTACGACTACACCGGCGTCCTGGACATCGTAATCGGCCTCGCCGTCTTCGTGATAGCCTGGCAGATAGTCTTCGAGTTAAAGTTCTACCCCTACTTCCTTCTTCCCTCTCCTGACATGGTCCTGAACGAGTTCGTGTTGCTGACGAGGACCGGGGTCTTACAGCAGGCCCTCTTCACGACGGGGTACAGGCTCATCGCCGGCTTTGGCATAGCCATAGTCCTGGGGGTCCTGGTCGGACTGGCTATGGTGACCTTCAAGCGCTTCGGACGGACCATGAGCTCCTTCGCGCTCGGTTTGCAGTCGTTTCCCAGCATCGCCTGGGTCCCCTTTGCGATCGTGTTCATCGGGCTGACCGACTGGGGGGTGATCTTCGTGATGGTCATCAGCTCGGTCTTCTCTATCATGCTTACGACCTACTCCGGGATCAGGAACATCCCTCCGATCTACACGAAGGCAGCGAAGAACATGGGTGCGAAGAGGGTGTCTCTACTCAGAAACGTCATGCTACCCGCCGCGATGCCTTCGTTCATCGTGGGCCTGAGGCAGGCTTGGTCTTTCTCTTGGCACGCGCTAATCGGTGCCGAGATACTCATGACGACGATAGGCTTGGGTGCGATACTAGAGCTGGGCAGCGAGTTCGACCGGATGGACGAGATAATAGCGGCCATGATAGCCATATTTTTGATAGGGTTGCTCGTGGACAAGCTGGTCTTCTTCAAACTCGAGCAGACAGTAAGGTCGAGACGGGGACTCAGCCTGTGACGGTCGACTGCAGCGTGTGCACAGTCTAATTCTGGGTGTTTTGGCGGGCCCGGCAGGATTTGAACCCGCGACCCTCAGCTTTCTCCGCAGAGGGTACCGAAGGCTTGCACCGCGTACTGTTGATGCCCTATCCGTACTAGGCTACGGGCCCAGCAGCCCGCTGAATAGAGCCGGGATAAAACAACACCTGTTCCGCCCTCCGGAATCAGGACTGGCCTCCATCAATCAGATCGTCGAAGAAGAGACGGGACGACACAAGGGCTCTCGCTATGCGTCCCGGCTTCGTCAACTCTACCGAGATCCTTCCGCGATAGCCCTGTCTCTCAAGTTCGCGCATGAATTCACTGAAGTCTCGCCTGGTCAACTTCCCCCTTTGAGGAGGCCAGTGAAGGTCGCGGCAGCCGTCGTTGTTGTTAAGATGCACGTGGGCAATCCTGCCGCGCGAGGAGACGGCGGCTTCCAATAGTCCTTCGCGTGAGATGGCGGCATGGCCACTGTCAATCAGGACGCCGAGTTTGGCCGAGTCGACTTCCCTCACAAAATCGGAGGATATTCTCATCAAGGAGGCCGAATTTCGGGGCCTGATGCTCTGACGCCCGCACCCTCCGTCCTCAGCAAGAGGCACGCATCCATCGGATTGGTCAGGCTCGGCCACCGGGCCGAATGAACAACCAAGACGGACCGCATCAGCCGATTACCGACCGAAGGTTCACGTCTACCGGACGGCCTATGACGCCCATGTCGGTGATGATCCCGGCGACCAGCTCCGGAGGCGTCTCGTCGAAGGCCGGGTTCGCGACGGGCACGCCCTTCGGAGCTATCCGCCTTCCCCTTACCCTGACCACTTCGTCGTAGCTTCGCTCCTCTATTGTCACCTGGTCGTGGGTCCTCTCCAGGTCGAAGGTCGACCTAGGAGCAGCGACGTAGAACGGTATCGCGTGCCTGTCTGCCAGGACAGCCACCTGGTACGTCCCAATCTTGTTGAAGACGTGGCCGTCCTTGGTGATCCTGTCGGCTCCGACGATGACCTTGTCGACCCTCCCCCGGCTCATCATCGAGCCCACCGCCGTATCGGAGATCAGCGTGCAATGGAAGCCGTCCCTGACCAGCTCGAAGGCGGTGAGCCTGGAGCCCTGGAGGGCGGGGCGCGTCTCGTTGACGACGACCTTCACGCACTTCCCGGCCTCCCTCGCCGCCCTGAGCACGCCCAAGGCCGTGCCGTAGCCGACCGTGGCGAGCGCCCCCGCGTTGCACTGCGTCATCACGACGTCCCCTTCGTCGATGAGCCCGACCCCGAACCTGCCGAGCCTCTTGTTCGCCTCGACGTCCTCCTCCGCCATCTTCTTCGCCTCCTCTATCACGACACCCTTGACGACCTCGACGCTGCGGCCCGCGCCCCTGGCGGCATCCATGACCCTGTCGGTCCCCCAGAAGAGGTTCACTGCCGTGGGGCGCGTCTTGCGCAGCCCTTCGGCAGCGCGCTCCAGGTCTCTCAGCAGCCCGGCGCGATTACCCGAGCGGGAGCGGGATGCAGCGAGGGCCACTCCCATCGCGGCCGCGACGCCGATGGCAGGCGCGCCGCGGACTACCATCGTCCGAATCGCTTCGGCGACGCCCTCCCAGGAATCGAAGGACCTGTAGACGAGGCGCCGGGGAAGCACGGTCTGGTCGATCATCCTCACCCGGCCTTCCTCCCACATCACGGTCCGGAGGGAGAAGAAGTTCTCTCTCAAGCCGTCGGGGAGGCCGCGCCGCTTCTAATAGGGTTTCCCGGATTCCTGAAACGCTTAATATCGCTCCGAGGGCGCGGCACTCAGAGACTTGGAGAGCCAGGAGAAGGCGCCTGAGGTCGTGCAGGCCGTGCTCAGGGGCGGGAAGGTGGCCGTCGAGGATAGCGAGAGGTTCGGCGAACTCGAGCAGGCCGGGTACGGCGAGAGAGACGGCAGGAGGCTGGTCCTCAAGGACTACGAGGCGCTCTACCTCATCTTCACCGACCGGCTGAGCATCGAAGACGAGCGAGGGAGGCGGGTGACCTTCGACCGCCTGGCGGAGATGTGCCAGGCGCGCGCCAAAGACGCCTGGACCAAGTTCATCATCTTCAGGGACCTCAGGTCGAGGGGATACATAGTGAAGGACGGGTTCGGTTTCGGGACCGACCTGCGGGTCTACGAGAGGGGAGACTTCCCGGACAAGGCGGCGAGGTTCGTCGTCTTCGCCCTCGACGAAGGTACCGAGACCGAGGTCGAGGCCCTGAGCGAGTCGGTGCGGCAGATAGTGAAGATGGGGAAGGAGGCGATAGTCGCCGTGATCGAGCGGAGGGGAGAGGTAATCTACTACAAGGTCAGCAGGGCGAGCTTCCACAAGTAGTGTGACACTTGAGCCTCCGGGCCTACTTCACGATCCTGAGACCTGTCAACTGCGCGATGATAGGATTCGCAGTGATCGTCGGGGCGTTCGTCTCGAAGCCCGCGTCCGTAGACGGTGCCGCGCTGGCCCTGGGCTTCGTCACGGGGTTCGCAATCTGCGCCTACTCCATGGTGATAAACGACTACTACGACATCGAGGTTGACAGGCTCAACCAGCCCGACCGGCCCCTGCCGAGCGGCGCGGCCACCAGGCGGTGGGCGGTAACGCTCGCCCTCGCGATGCTGGCGGTGGGCGTCGTCGCGTCCGTCGTACTCCTGAATTGGGCCGCCGTCGGGGTGGCGCTACTCTACGCGTTCCTCTCCTGGCTCTACAACTACAGGGCCAAGAAGTACGGGATCTCCGGGAACCTGATAGTGGCCTCGTCCCTCGCTATCCCCTTCATCTACGGAGGGGTCGTGGCGGGCGGGAGCGTCACGAGCTCTCTTCTCCTCTTCATGGCCGGGACAGCGTTCCTCTCGGGCGTCGGGAGGGAGATCGTGAAGGCGATGGCGGACACGGTAGGCGACGAGAAGAGGGGCATAAGATCCTTCGCGAGGGTGCACGGGTTGAAGTCGGCTTCGGCGGTGGGGGCGGCGTTCTTCCTGGCTGCGGTGGTGTCGAGCCTGCTGCCGCTCCTCCTCCTGACCGTCAGCACGTTCTACCGATACGGCGTGATAATCCCCGACGTCATTTTCGTCTACCTCGCCTATCTGACGCTGAGCAGGCCGACGGCCGAGCGCGCCCTCAAGGTCAAGAGGCAGGCGCTCCTGGGCATGTTAATAGGCCTCCTCGTCTTCATCGGCGGAGCCTTCTAGAATGTGGGTCGAGAAGTACAGGCCGAAGAGAATCTCAGAGATGGTCGGGAACGAGGAGGCTAGGATCGCCGTAGGGCTCTGGCTGAAGGGGTGGAAGCCAGGAAAGAAGGCGATGCTGCTGGTCGGCCCACCCGGGACGGGGAAGACGACCATGGTCTCCCTGCTGGCCAAGGAGTCGGGGATGAGCCTGATCGACCTCAACGCGAGCGACGTTAGGACGAAGGACAAGCTCGAGAAGAAGATCGGCGAGGCGATGAAGACGGTCGACCTCTTCGGGGGGAGGTCCCTCATCTTCCTCGACGAGGTGGACGGGCTGCTGGGGAGGTCCGACTACGGGGGCGTGGAGTTCATCAAGGAAGCCGTCAAGGCGTCGGAAAACCCGATCATTATGGCCGCGAACGACGAAGACGCCGACGAAATAAGGAAGCTCGGTTCGTCCTGCGTCACCGTCAGGTTCAGGCCCCCGCCACCTCGGGAGGTCGAGATGTACATGAGGATGATTGCAGAGGCGGAGGGCCTCGAGGTCTCGCCGGGGTCGTTCCAGAGCTACGTCAGGCGCGCTGGCGGGGACCTCAGGCACGCGATCAACCTGATGCAGAGCGGGGGCGAGACCGGCGAGTCGTCGTTCAAGGACGTGACACCCTCGGTGGCCCAGGGTCTGAACGCCTTCTTCGACGCGCCCGACCCCGAGTCGGCGCTGGTGGCGCTGAGGAGCGTCGACCTTCCTCCCGTCGAGAAGCTGCGCGAGATTCTAACGTGCATCGTGAAGGCGAACCTCACGCCGGAGAAGACGGCTGCCGCCCTGGAGGTCCTCTCGAGGGCCGACGTGATAATGGGGGAGATAGGGGCCTCCCGCGATTGGAGGCTGCTCCGCTACCTCGACGCCATGCTCTCCCAGGAGCTCTTCCCGGTCTTGAAGGGACAGAACGTGAGGCGCGTCTCGGAGGACCTCCCGTTCCCCCTGCTCGTAAGGATCTGGAACGACTCGAGGAAGATCAAGGAGCTCGCGCTGAGGTACGCGAGGCACACCTCGACCAGCGGCGCGAGCGCGCTGACGGAGGACCTCCCGTACCTCTTCGCCCTGTGCTCCTCGAAGGACTTCAGGGAGCGGCTGGAGCGCGACCTCGACCTGGACGAATCCTTTGAGAAGTTCCTCCAGAAGGAGGCGGGCCGGTGAAGGTCCTCGTCGGGGGGTGGTTCACTCTCCCCAGGCTCGGGAGGGAGGAGTTCCTCTTCCTCATGAGGCAGGGAGTGAAGTACGACAGGGCGCTCGGCTTCAGGATAGAGCCCGGGACGGACCTGGATGCCGCGGTCAGGGCCATAAGATTGGCGACCGGCGAGGAGGTCGAGCTGACCCTTCGCTGCTTCGTCTGCGGGAAGGAATCCTGCGGAGGGTGCCCGTACGTCGAGGTCTGCGACAGGCGGAGGGTCTCCTCGATGTGCCTGTGCGCCGACCACGGCCCGGAGAAGGGCGTCTATGCAGACTACGTCAGGGCGCTCTCCGAGACACTGGCTAGTTGAAGGTCATCCCGGCCACCTGGGCGGAGGAGAGGGACCTCCAGTCGACCAGGAAGCGCTGCAGCAGTGAGGCGCGCTGGCTCGAGGGGTTCACCTTGAATATCCTTATCCTGTTGAACCGCTTCTCGGTGACCAGGCCCTCCTTTACGAGGAACGCGAGGTGCCCCTCGACGGACGAGTGGGATATGCCTGACCTCCTGGTTATCTCGGAGATGTTCAGCTCGTTGCTTTCCATGATGACGGCCATCACCTTGACTCGACCGTAGGACGAGAAGACGTCCTCAATTTCTAACATCGGCGACCATGCCCCTCAGTTCGTCTATCAACTGCTCCGCCGAGACGAGCGAGAGCCCGATGAGGGTCGTCCTTCCGCGCACGCCCTTCCCGGAGATCTGGGTCTCTATGATCCCCTTGCGCGACAGCTCGTTGATGTCGTTCCAGACCTGCGTGTGATGGTTGGCCGCCACCCCCATGCTCTCGCAGAGCGCCTCGTAGCTCTTCTCCGCCTCGCCTATCGTGATATAGGCCGAGCCGCTCTTCTTGAGCAGGTTGGAGATCGAGACGAGGATCAGCCTCTGGTGCCCGCCGAGGTAGACCAGCTCCTCCTTCTTGAACTGCGGAGGCAGCGAGGCCTTGGCGCGCCGCACGTGTTCGGGCGTAACCCTCGGAGAGTCGGCTAGGTCGGCCATCCTGCCGGCTCTGTAGATCAGGTCGAGGGCGTAGCGCGCGTCCCCATAGGTGCTCGCTATCTCGGCCGCCAGCTCGAGTGAGTCGTCCTCCATGCAGCCGTCGTTGAACGCGTCCTGGGAGCGGGAGCACAGGATGTCGTAGAGCTGCTGCGAGGAGTACGGGTCGAGGGAAATCGAGTTCCACTGGAGGGAGCTGAGCGTGCTCAGGTCGGCCGCCTTGAGGTAGTCGAGCGTCTTCGAGATCAGGAGCGAGGAGAAGATCTGGGAGCCCTGGGAGATCTCGCGGAGCCGGGTTATGGTGTAGAGCGAGGAGGGGTCGGAGGTGACCAGGGAGTCGACCTCGTCGAAGGCCACGATCAGGTGTATCTTGTCGCTGGTCAGCGACTCGGAGAAGGTCTGGAGCAACTCCTCGAACCCGAAACCCCTGGACGGGTACCCGTGGCCGAGGAAGCGCAGGCACTTTGTCAGGATGGCCTGGAGCGAGCGGTCGATCCGGCAGTTCACGTGGAAGAACTTGACGCGGTTGCCGTAGAGCAGGGCGTTCTTCTCGAGCGTCGCGCCCAGCTTCTTAGCCAGCATCGTCTTCCCCGCGCCGTTCGGGCCTGAGAGCATAACGGTCTGGCTCATCTGCTCGGAGCGCTCGACGACGCCCCGGAAGTACGCCTCCAGCACCTTCATCTGGTCCTCCCTGTGGGGGGTGGAGAGCGGGATGAACTCTGGGACGAGCACGCTCTCGTTCCTGAGGACCGAGTGGCGCTGGCTCATTCCAAACTAGAATTAGGTCGATTTTCTGTATATAACCATGACACACCGCTCGTGCGGAGGCGGCGGGGTGGGTAGACTGAAACTGTTCCGTCGCCTTTTAAATAGCAAGGGTCCGCCGCGGCCGAAGGATGGGCTACCTTCCGAGGGGGTACGGTCTGAGGGAGTCCATCACCCTCGCCCTGGTCGTCGCCAACGTGGCGGTCTTCATCCTGACGCTGGTCGGGGGCGAGGACGCCGTCCTCCTGCTGGCGCAGACCGGCGAGCTGTTCTTCGCCGGGTTCTTCTGGCAGCCGTTCACGGCCATGTTCGTCCACTTCGACATCCTGCACATCCTCCTCAACATGTTCGCGCTCGTCTACTTCGGGACGGTGGTCGAGGGCAGCTACTCGAGGAGGCAGTACCTCGCCGTGTACTTCGGCGCGGGGCTCGTGGGGAACATCGCCTCGCTCTTCCTCATACCCCTTAACGCACCCACCGGGGGCGCGTCAGGCGCGATATTCGGCGTGATCGGGGCGTACGTGGCCATGGAGAGGAAGGGAATCGGGTTGGTGGTGGCTGCGCTCTACGCCACCCTCATCTTCATCGACAGTTCGGGGCCCGGGGTGAACGTCTTCGCCCACCTCTTCGGCGTCCTGACCGGGTTTGGTCTCGGGCTCCTGTTCGTCTCGAGGAACAGGTCACGGGAGGCGTAGCGCGCGCCCCTCGATACCCTATAAAGGGCGCGGAGGCGGACACCTAGCATGAAGGCGGTCCGCTTCCACCAGTACGGAGGTCCGGAGGTCCTGGTCTACGAGGACGCCCCCGATCCCGTTCGCGAATCGGAGGAGGTTCTGGTGAGGGTCAGGGCGTGCGCGCTCAACCACCTGGACATCTGGGAGAGGGTGGGCCCTCCGCGGACAAAGGTCAGCCTGCCCCACATATCCGGGTCGGACGTCTCTGGGGTCGTGGAGGAGGCTCCGGCCGGGGAGAAGGAGCTGCAGAGGGGTTCGGAGGTCATAGTGAACCCCGGCGTCGGCTGTGGGAGGTGCGAGAAGTGCCTCTCGGGGAAGGACAATCAGTGCCGGTACTACGGGATAATCGGGAGCGAGTTCGACGGAGGCTACGCCGAGCTCGTCTCTGTCCCGAGGAGGAACGTAATCCAGAAGCCGGAGAGGATGGACTTCGTGCAGGCCGCCTCGGTGCCCCTGGTCTTCCTCACGGCGCACCACATGCTCGCCAGCAGGGCCGCTATCCAGCCGGGCGAGACGGTCCTCGTCCTGGGGGCCGGTTCAGGGGTGGGGGTGGCCGCCGTCCAGATCGCCAAGGCGTTCGGCGCGAACGTCATCGCCACGGCTGGGACCGACGACAAGCTCCGCAGGGCCGTGGAGCTCGGGGCGGACAGCGTCATCAACCACAACACCCAGGACATCGTGACCGAGGCGAAGAAGTTCACCGGGGGGAGGGGTGTGGACGTCGTCGTCGAGCACGTCGGGAAGGCGACGTGGGACAAGAGCGTCAAGTCCGTGGCGAAGGGCGGGCGCATCGTGACCTGCGGAGCCACGACCGGGTTCGACGCAGAGACCGACCTCAGGTACGTCTACAGCAAGGAGATCTCCGTCTACGGCAGCTTCATGGGGAGCGCGGGGGAGCTGCTCAGGGTCCTCGAGCTCTTCAAGCAGAGGCGGCTCAGGCCCGTAGTCGACAGGGAGTTCCCGCTGAGCGCCGCCGCCGAAGCTCAGGTGAGGATGGAGAAGGGCGAGCACTTCGGGAAGATCGTGCTGAAGGTCTAACCCTCAACAATCTCGTAGCTGAACTCGATCTTCGCCCGGGCGTTGACCGTCGCGGCCACGCTGCAGTACTTCTCGATGCTTCCCCTCACCGCCTCATCGACGTACTTCCTCTCGAGCCCCGAGCCCGTCAGGACGTACTTCACGCTGATGGATGTGAAGGGCTTGGGGTAGCCGAGTTCCGGCCTGACACCGCTGACCAGTACCCTGATAGAGGTCGCGTGCTGCTTCCTCTTCCCCAATACGGCCACGATGTCCATCCCGGAGCAGGCGCCGAGGGAGGCGAGGAGAGCGTTCATGGGGGTCATCCCTCGGGGGATGCCCTTCTCCGGAGCGTCGAAGACCAGCGTGTGGCCGGGCCCGTCGGTTCCGATGAAGGTGTACCCGTCCACCCATTCGACGACCACGTCCGAGGCTTGCTTACTCAATCTTCAACACGACCGGCGCCGTCTTCCCCGAGCCTGAGCCCTTCTCCATGTAGCTCCTCCGCCCCCACCCGATTTCCACCGACCCTATGATCTTGTGCGACCCTCTCCCCAGGGACGAGGCCGGTATCTCGAAGAGCTTGACCACGTCGAGGAACTTCGACTTCGCGTCCTCGACGCTCTCCGGGATGATGGGCGCGCTCCCGTCTTCGTGGAGGATCGCGGCCCATATCCTGTACGGAAGGTCGGGGTCGCGGCTCCAGTAGAACTTCGCCCTCCTGACCTCCTTGCCCGTGGTGGCCAGCTTGCCCCCTCCCACCCCGGCCCTCCGAAGGGCCGCCTCCATGGTCAGCCTGACCATCTTGTCGTTGTCCTCCCAGGCGACCGTCCAGACGTCCGGGATGAACGACTCCCGCATCCCCCCGATTATTCTGAAGCCTAGGTTGATCCTCACGGACTCGTCGACCTTGTACGTCCTCGACTCGGGAATCAGGCTCAGGTCCACCAGCTGCGTCCCACCCCAGGTGTATTCGCTCCTCCGGTTCACCAGAGACATGGCTGGAGGGCTCGGGCCGGTTCAGGGGTTATAAATCTGAGGCGACGCTCGTCCGGACCCGGACGGTGAAAACGCCTATAAGCCGTCCGAAGGAAAATCGTCCGCTTCTGATGAGCGACGAGCCGTCTTCAGCCAGTCCCGCCGCTACGGGGAAGGACGTCCGGGCGGACGATGCCCCAAGACCCGTCAAGGGACGCCTAGGCGTGAGGTACAAGGAGAAGCACCAGCACATCCGGGGGAGGGACCTGATCTCGTCCTCAGCGCTCGGGCTTGCCGACGGGCTGGTGACCAACCTCGCGTTCCTGACGGGATTCGGAGGTGCCGAGAGCAGCATCGGCGTAATCAGGTTCGCCGGGCTCGCGGCGATGATCGCCGGGGCCGTCTCGATGTTCTTCGGAGGGATACTCAGCGCGCGCTCGGAGCTGGACCTCTTCAGGGCCGACTCGAACAGGGAGGCCTTCGAGATAGAGAACGAGCCAGACGAAGAGCTTCAGGAGCTGAAGACGCTCTACATGGACAAGGGACTGACCGAGGGCGAGGCGGAGACCGTCGTCTCCAGGGTCTCGGCGGACAAAGAGAAGTTCCTGGAGGACATGCTGGTCAACGAACTCCACATCCACAAGTCCCACCTGGAGAAGCCCTACAAGATAGGGCTGGTGATCGGTCTCTCTTTCCTGCTGGGAGCGTTCGTCCCCCTCGTCCCCTATTACCTGAGCGCGGAGAAGACCGTGTCTGTCGCGTTCTCCGTCATCTTCTCGCTCGCCTTCCTCTTCGCTGCCGGGGCCTGGAAGGGGAGGATAGTCCACAGGGAGGCTTGGAGGAGCGGCCTGGAGACCATGCTCGTCGGGGCAGCGGCGGCCGCGCTCCTGTTCGCCATCGGGAGCGCCTCCGCCTTCGTCTGAGTGAGGCGCATCCATGGCTCCCGTAAGGTTATAGCACGAAACCCGTCGCGATGCGAGGGATGGAGCGCGCTGTGGTGCTCAAGGGGGTCGTCCTGGAATATCCAGGGTTTACGGCTCTCCGTGGGATCGACTGGACCGTGCGGAAGGGGGAGAGCTGGGCGGTCATCGGACCGAACGGGGCGGGGAAGACCAGCCTGCTGAGCATAATCAACGGTTACGTCTGGCCCACCAGGGGAGAGGCCGAGGTCCTGGGGGAGAGGTTCGGCGAGACCGACCTGAGGGAGCTGAGGACGCGGCTCGGAATGGTCAGCGCCTACCTCGGGGGTTGGATACCCGGCGACGAGCGTGTGGTCGACCTCGTCGTGAGCGGAAGATACGGATCGACGAGGGTCTGGAGGAGGCCCCCCGGGACCTACGCCAGGCGGGCGGCGGCGCTGCTTGAGGACCTGGACTGCGGGGGCCTCGCCGGGAAGACGGTGAGGGAGCTCTCGCAGGGCGAGAGGCAGAAGGTGATGATAGCGAGGGCGCTGATGGCGAACGCTTCACTTCTCCTCCTCGACGAGCCGTGCGAGGGGCTCGACCTGGGGGCGCGGGAGCAGTTCCTCGAGGGTCTCTCGAGGCTCGCCCGACGGCGGACCACGGCGATGGTCTACGTCACGCACAGGACGGAAGAGATCCCTTCAGGCTTCAGCCACGCGCTCCTGCTGAAGGCAGGGAGGGTCGTCGCGTCTGGGAAGATCGGCGAGACTCTCACGGGGAAGAACCTCAGCGCCTGCTTCGGCGTACGAGTGCGGCTGGAGACGGTGAACGGCAGGCACTACACCATAGTCTCGGGCCGACCGGGCAGATAACGACCAATGACCTTTTATCGCCTGCGACACCGCTCGCCGGGGAACGGCCCTTGTGGGAAAGAATAGATTCGGAGGGGAGGCGGGTGCTGACAGACCCGATCCTCATAGTCTCGCTTTCCACCAGTCTCTCCCAGTACAGGGCGATGTACTCCCAAGCGAGGGAGCTCGCGAGCTACATGCTGAAGGAGACGGAGTTCACGAAGATAGCCACCATCTACTCCTCGGCACTCCCACCCGTTGCCGTGATATCCAAGGAGGGGACCGTCCGCCTGACCTCTGCGGAGTTCTACTGCCATTCGGGCCAGCGCGATGTGGTCCTTCTTGCGGGGGACTCTTCCCCCCAGGACGAGCAGTACGAGTTCTCCGAGGCGGTGCTCAGGTACGCGAGGGATCTCGGGATCAACGAAATCATCTCTATCGGGACGCGGTGGACAGAACAGGTCGCCCCCCCGACCGCGGTGCCGAAGGTGACGGGATTCGCGAACGACGACGCCGGGGTGGAGGTCCTAAGGGGCCACGGTGTGGAGATAGTCAGGGACGAGCCGGCGCCCTTCTTCGCCTCGCTCATCGTCGGGCTTGCCGAGAAGTACGGCATCAGGGGATACAAGATCTCGGTCGACCACGGGGAACCCGTCCCGCACCCGCTGTCCGTGATTCAGCTCCTCGGGGTGCTCGAGAAGATGGCGGGCATAAGCCTCCCGAAGGACGAGCTCGAGACCAAGGCTCAGGAGATGGCCCTGGAAGTCCAGTCGCCCGCCGCCCCCGAGAGCAAACCGGGAAGGAACGGAGTCTACGGATAGGTTCTGTCAACTCTTCGGCTCATCACCGTCGGAGTCAACTTCCACCCATCCGCTCGGGGGATTGCTCGCCGTCTCCTGCCTCCGGGATTCCCCTTCACCGCTTCCTCTGGGTGGCCGAGCCGCACGAACCTGCGCGGCCATCATGATGTTCTTTGATGCGTTCTCGTCCCTGTCCTCTGATTTCCCGCATGAGGGACAGATCACCATCCGTCCCTCGTATCTCTGAGAGGAGCCACGCTTTGAGCAGTTTCGGGACGTGTAGCGCGGGCTCACGTAGCTGACGGGGAGACCCTCCCATCGTGCTTTGTACTCTATCTGCCTCTGGACCTCGCGGAAGGTCCAGGAGTTCATCCTGCCCCTGAAAGTTGCACCCTGTCCGTTCCCCTTCCGGTAGAGCTTCCTGATGCCGTTCAGGTTCTCCATGACGATGCCGAGCCGCTTCTCCTTCACTCCTTGGACGATCGACTTAGTGATCAGGTGAAGCCTCTGCACCGTCCTGTCCTTCTCCCTCTTTCCGTATTTGTGGTAGAGATGCTGGCTGATTCGCCTGTCCTGTCTTGTCCGCTCGCCTATCTTCGCCCTTATGTCCCTGTACCGCTCCTTGAGCTCGGCTATCTCGGAGGTATCGTACCTTACGATGCGTCCTGATGTGTCTGACGTCGTGACGTTCCTCTCGTTCAAATCGATTCCGATTTTCCCTCCAGTCTCGATAAGCGCTGCCTCCTTCGAGAACGCGATCGAGAGACCCTGTGGCGTAAGGGTGATGGAGCCTCTCTTCAGGCCGGGATGATCGACGAACGAGAGGTGGTATCTAGAGCCCTGCAGGACGAGGTAGATGAAGCGTCTCGGCTTCGTAGGAATCCTCAGCACCATGTGGTTCAGGATGTAGGCCGGGCTGCCGAGTTTGAGGAACGCACGTCTTACATACGGTCTAGACCTTCTCTCCTTGTTGCGATATATCGAGAACGCGACCTCGCAGGCAGAAAGGATGTAGTGCGTGTGGAGACCGTACTCCTTCAGGCGGGGGTACGCGAGCCTGATGAGCGCGAACCTGTTCTTCGGCTTCTCCTGCAATGCGATCTTGATGGCGTCGTTGCACATCAGACGGAAGTCGTCCAGCAGAGAGTTCAGCTCCTCGGAGCACGCGTACCTGAACCGGACGGCCCTGACGGCTCGCACATATTCTTGGTTCCTCTGGATAATTAAGCGCCACGAGCCGAAGAAAGTCACAAGAACCCACGGGATAAAGCGATAAATAGAACGGAGTGAGCATACCGCCAATGTCCTCTGAAGAGGTAGACATGAAGGAGATTCAGCGCCAACTCTCCAAGGTGATCGATCCGGAGATAGGCATGCCGATCGTGGAGATGAACCTGATCGACAAGCTCGACATCAAGGACGGGAGCGTCGACATTCAGTATCACGCCACAACCCCATACTGCCCCCCAATCTTCGCCCTGAAGATCTCGCAGGACATGAAGTCGAGCGTGGAGCAGGTCAAGGGGGTCAAGAGCGTCCGCGTCACCGTGAGCGGACACTACCTCTCCGACGCCGTGAACAGGCAGGTAAACAAGCCCGCACCGCCTGCAGCGCCCGCGGCCCAGCCCCCGGGCAGCTAGCCCCCTGGTGGGCCTTCCCTGACAGACGCCCCCGACCTGGGTCGCCTCGACGACGCCCTCCACGCGCTCCGCAGCTGCGTCGCGACCCTGGGGGAAGACGGGTCAGAGAGCCGAGTGGCGCTCGAGCACGTGTTCAGGGTCAACCAAGAGGTCGGCAGGATAGCAAGGAGCTTCGCCTGGACCAGGCCGGTCCTGCGCGACCTGCAGCTCGAGGTGAACTTCACCACGATACAGATCAAGAAGAACCGACCAACGGAGGCGGCGGAGGGTCTCGCCAGGGCCTCCGCATGCCTGGAGAGGGTCAAGGCGGCCTGGGCTGTCGCGCCTCGCGGGGCCCGGGATGAGAAGATGGTTCCAGAAGGGATTTAAATCGAGAGGAGGGTTTTGCTGACATTGAAAGGCAAGAAGGTGGGAGACTACGTCGAGGTGAAGGTCGCCCAGGTCGGGTTCGCTGACGAGACCGGCGCCGAGGGGCTCCTCTGGCTCAGGTCGGATGACGGAAGGACGTTCGCGATGAGGGCGTTCTCGGGCGAGAGCGCAATGCACATGCAGAGATTCAGCCAGGGAGACAGGTCTTCTGTCCCCTCGCTCTACAACATGCTCGAGGAGCTCGCGGACACAGAGGGCCTGCACCTTGCGGGCGTCGAGGTGTACCCCGCGGGCCAGGTGCTGCGAGCGGAGCTGCAGTTCATAGGAAGGGGGAAGGATTTGCTCCTCCCCGGCTACAGGGCCTCCGACGCCATCGCGCTTGCAATCCTCTACGAGGCGCCGATAATGCTACACCGCTCCCTCCTCGAGTCGGAACAGGAAGAGGACCGGCAGTCCTGAGAGGCTCTAGACTAATAAATCGCTGATGAGGCGCCAACACGGCAGCGTTGGTCAGGTTAAGATTCAGGCCGAGGCTGGCGTTCGGAGAATCGGTCGCTACGACCCAGATGGTTCACCCCACGGTGCGTCAGGTGCTCGGCTCCGCGGCGAGCCGGCCGAATGGAGCGAAGTGAGCAAGCAGGATGGAGCTGTCTCTGGGGAAGCTTCCGCCCGAGATACTTCGGAGGTACCTTCTCGGGATGACGGGCGCCCCGTCCCCCGATCTTATCGTGCCCCCTTCCATAGGCGTCGATTTCGGAGTGGTAAGGGATGGCGAAGGCTGCCTCGTGGTCTCGTCGGACCCCGTCACCGGGGTCGAGGAGAGAATCGGTTGGTACGCGGTGAACGTCAGCGCCAACGACGTCGCCACCAGCGGGAACAGGCCGAGGTTCCTCCAGTCCGTGATTCTCCTCCCGGAAGACGCCACCATCGGGACGATCGCGCGGATCTCCAAGGAGATGCAGGCGACGGCGGCGAACCTTGGTATCACTGTCGTGGGCGGACACACCGAGCTCACCCCGGGGCTCAGGAGGCCCATCGTGGTGACGACCGCGTTCTCGTTCGCGAAGACCTACGTCACGGCGGCCGACGCGAGGGACGGCGATACCATCATGATGACCAAGAGCGCGGGAGTCGAGGGGACGGCCATCTGCGCGTCCGAGGCGTCGAGGTTCGGGGGGGAATCGGACCCCCTCATGATAAGGCGGGCGAGGGGCTTCTACCGGAAGCTGAGCGTGGTCGGGGAGGCGGAGGCGGCCTTCGAGACGGGGAGGGTCCACGCCATGCACGACTGCACGGAGGGCGGGGTTCTGGGGGCGGTCTATGAGATGTCCTTCGCCTCCAAGCTGGGGTTCGAGCTGAGGGAGAGCGAGGTCCCCGTGGCGCGGGAGACGGCCTACGTCTGCTCGAGGCTCGGTCTGGACCCGCTGAAGCTCATAAGCTCAGGGACGCTCTTGCTCGCCGTAGAGCCTGGCGGGGAGGAGGAGGTCACGAGAGCCGTCAGGGCCGCGGGTTCGAGGGTCTCGGCCATCGGCAGGCTGCGCAGGGGCCGGAGGGTGCTCGTGCGAAGCGACGGGAGAAGGGAACGCGTGGGCGAACCTCCTACGGACGAGCTGTGGAAGCTGCTTGGCTCGCGGGAGCCCTAGAGACGCCTCAGCCGTGGGCCCGGACAAAGAGCGAGACGGCTATCAGTACAACCATCGCGGCCACCATGAGGACCAGGGTCACCCTCCGAAAGTTCCTCACCTTCTTCTGGTTGTTCTCGTCCAGCTCCTGGCACTCTGTGGAGCAGTAGTCCTTCGAGGGCGCTATCGAGATTCCGCAGACCGGACAATGCTTGTGGGGAGGGGCGCTCCCGCTCGCCTTCTGGGACAACCCGCGGGAACCCGCGGGGTTGGCGGTTTATAGTTTTCTGGCTCACGAGGGGGGCGCCTGGAGCCGCGCTATGGTGGTGGAGACCTTGTCGACGTACTCCTCGAGCCTCGCGAGGATGGTCCGCGAGGTTATCACGCCGACAATCTTGTCGCCCTCTACCACGAGCACCCTCCTCACGCCCTGCTCCGTCATCGTCCTGGCGACGGACTCCACCCCGTCGCCGCCCTTGACGGTTATGACGCTTGCCGTCATTATGTCCCCGAGGGTGACCGTCGCGGGGTCCTTCCCTGCGGCCGTTATCTTCGAGAGGTAGTCCCACTCGGTCACGATGCCTTCGGGGCGGAGACCGTTGGAGACTATCACGAAACCCTGGCGCTTCTCCTTCATCATCACGGCCGCCTCGAACGCGTTGGTCTCTCTGGGGAGATAGAAGATCACGGGTTCGGCGATGTCCTTGGCGTATAGGACCATCCCTAGGCTGATTCTCCCGCGCGATAGATAATCGTTTCCTTTGGGGCTTTGCGCGTCTGCGTCGCAGGGATGGCAGCCAGCAGGCTGATCACCCCGAAGATGAGGAACGCCTGGTGCATCGCCCCCACGAAGAGCTGTATGCTAATGGTCCCGGACGGAGGGGACAGGCCGGCGAAGATAGACTCGAGCGCGCCGAGGGGGACGCTGTGGCTGAAGATGACGAATATGAGCCCCAGGCTGACCAGGGAACCCGCGCTGAAGAGGGTCGACGAGACGCCGGACGCGACGCCCCGCCTCGCCGGTGGGACGGAGTTCATTATCGCTGCGACGTTGGGGGCGAAGAACATGCCTCCACCCACCCCCGCCAACACCATCGCGAGCGAGAGGGTGAGGTAGGAGACGCCGTAGGGCATCGTGGAGAACCAGTAGAGCGCCGCGGCGGAGAGGACCAGGCCGGTCGGCGCCAAGACCCGCGGCCCTATCCTGTCGGAGAGAGCCCCGCTAATCGGACCGACTATCACGAAGGCCACGGAGAAGGGGAGTAGCAGCAGCCCCGCCTTGAGCGGGTCGTAGAGCAGGGCCCCCTGGAAGTAGAAGATCAGTATCAAGGAGAGCGAACTGCGAGATATCGAAGTCAGGAGGTTGGCGAGAGCCCCCGCGGCGAAGGCGCGGATCCTGAAGAGGCGGACGTCCATCATGGGGTTCCGGGCGCGTACCTCTACGAGCGCGAAGACCCCGAGCATGATGCCCCCCGCTACCATGAGCGCGTAGTCGGTTGCGTCGTATCCCTGCAGGGCCCCGAGGGTGAGACCCACCAAGAAGGCCGTGAGGCCGGCGCCGAAGAGGACGTTCCCCAGGGGATCGAGCTTCTCGCCCCTGGGGTGTGGGTTGATGTCCTTTAGCTTGAGGTAGGCCCAGACCGTCGCGAACGCCCCGGGGGCGAGGTTGATCCAGAAAATCGAGCGCCATCCGAGGTACGTCGTCAGCACACCGCCGATCACGAGCCCGAGGATCGAGCCGGAGACCCCGGCGACCTGGTTGATCCCGAGCGCCCTCCCCCTCTCCGTCGCGGGGAAGACGTCGGTGAGGATCGCGGCGTTGTTGGACCAGATCAGGGCCGCGCCGAGCCCCTGGACGAGGCGCATGAAGACCAGGAACGTGCCGTCGGGCGCGACGCTGCAGAGGCCCGAACCGACCGTGAACACCAGGAAGCCGAGGTTGTACAGCTTGACCCTCCCGAAGACGTCACCGAGCCTGCCTATGGTGAGGAGCGTCGTGGCCGTGACGAGCGTGTAGCCCATTATGATCCAGATGCCGTCGAACGTCGTGGTGCCAGCCAGCTCGTGCGGCTTGAGAATCGTAGGGAGCGAGATGAGGACGATGTTAGCGTCCAGCTGGGACATGAAGGCGCCGATGGTAGTGTTGGTCAGGACCACGTACTTGTATTGCAAAGATTCGCCTACTTCCTCCCCGCTCGGGATTGGCCGGCATGGAACCTGTATTTTACCGGTTCGACCGGCGGGGATTCAGGGTCGCCCAGATCCGCTCTCCAACGGAGAGGACAGCGCCGTCCTCGCCGTGCCTGCCGACGACCTGCAGCGCTGTGGGCGTCGAGGACCTCCTCCGCGTGGTCGGGACGGAGAGGGCCGGCAGGCCGCTCATGTTGAAGAGCTCGGTGTTCCTGAGTAGCAGGGACCGGAGCCGTCCCGTCTCCTTACCCAGGACCTCCTCAACCTTTGGCGCCGCGATGAGGCAGGTCGGCATGATGAGGGCGTCGGGCTCCTTCAGGAGCGCCGACATCGCCCTGATCGCGTCCGTCCGGACGCCTGCGGCGAGGAGGTACTCTATCATCCCCGTCTTCAGCCCCCTCTCCATGAGAGCCAGGACGTCGCTGTGCATCGCCTCCCTAGACTCGGGGGAGAGGAGAACCTGCTCGAAGAACCACGACGCCTCCCTCAGCATCACCGTCGCCCGGGCCCTTGAGTATCTGGCGTAGCTCGCCTCGACGGGCACGTCGACGAGCTCGAAGCCGCTCGCCCTCAGCGAGTCCAGGGCGCGGTGGAAGTCACTGGAGACCGTCTCGTCCATGTCGTCCGTGAAGTACCTGGTGGGGACGCCAAGCCGGAGGCGTTCCCTCCGGAGCGGCCGGGTCTCGGCCAGCGCCCGGAAGGCAGCGGACATGTCGGGCATCGTCTTCGTGAATAGACCCAGGTGGTCCAGCGACGGGCTCAGGGGGAAGACGCCGTCGGTTGGGAGGAGTCCCTGGGACGGCTTGAATCCGCAGACGCCGCAGAGGGCGGCCGGGATTCTCACCGACCCGCCCGTGTCGCTCCCCACGCTGACGATCGGGCCTTCGGATCTTGCGACCGATGCCGCCGACCCGCCACTCGAGCCCCCCGAGACCCGCGATGGGTCCGCGGGGTTGCGGATCGGGCCCCCGTTGGCGCTCGTCCCGGTCACGCCCAGCGCCAGCTCGTGGAGGTTCGTCTTGCCCAGGGGGACGCACCCGGCTGCGAGGAGGAGGTCGATGATCCCGGCGTTGACGGCGGGGACGAACTCCCTGAACGCCGCCGACCCGTCGGTCGCGGGGAACCCCGCCAGGAAGATGTTGTCCTTGATCGTCAGAGGGACACCCAGGAGCGGCGGCGGGCGCCCCGAGCGGGCTCGGGAGAGCCTCGCGTCGAGCTCCCTCGCGGGAGATGGCAAGCCCGTGTTCGCCGGAGAAGACCGTGATGAACGCGTTGAGCTCCCCGTTGTAGGATTCCACCCGCTTCAGTTCTCCGGACGTCCGCTCCTCGCAGGTCGTCTTACCCGTCAGGACGGCCTCGCGGTATCCCTCGAGCCCCGGCTCGTCGCTGTTCGTGACAGGTCTATGGCGGGGGGCGATATTAACTGAGCGCGGGGCCGACCCCTAGGGTTCCCTGGTCGTGACGGGGCCCAGGACGAAGGGGATGGTGTCGACCGGCTGCGAGGGGACCGTGACGCTCAGGAGGACGTAGTAGCCGGACGGGATACCGGGGAAGTCAGACGGGCTGATCGAGCCCCAGAGCTCGCTGGCGGGTGCGTTCGGACCCCAGGACCCTGTGTAGGTCCCGTTGGCCGACGTCAGGACCGTGCTGTTGTTAATCCATCCAAGGTTCACGCTGTTGCCGGCGAAGACCATCGTGAGGTTGTTCGGGGAGACGACGAAGTCGCTGACCGCGAAGTCGTGCTGCTGTAGCAGGTCCGTGGTGTTGCTCACCAGGGTGAGGTTCATCGTCCCCATCCCCGAGGAGGCCGAGAGCGTCACGTTGTACTCGGCGGTGTACGCCGCACCGGACGGGCCGGAGGTGAGCCGCCCCGAGCTGCTCACGAACAGCGTCCCGGTCATCGAGGCCGTCTTCGAGGGGGCGCCGTTCAGGTAGATCGACGCACCCGTCAGCGCCACGCCTGCGACGGCCCCGACGATGAGGAAAATCATCAGGACGCCCCCGCCTATCCTCCTCTCAGGCTTGCCTGCCGGCTGGGTCAACTTCCTGCCAGGCCGCCCGCGGGGTCGGCTTTAGGAGTTTCGCCTGGATGGCCGCGCCGCGGATTTGTGTCTTTGTTTACAATTCATGACAAGGGTTCTTTTGCGGGCGGGAGGCGAGGGTGTGGACCATGTCAGCACCCAAGCTGCAGGCGCAACCGGGTCAGGCCCAGCCTGCCGCCGGAATGTCCAAGCTGAAGAAGGTGGAGTGGTACGCAGGTCAGTTGATCACCGACGCCGCGGCGAAGGAGAAGGCCGGCAGCGTGGAGGAGGCGATAGTCCTCTACCTGAACGCGGCCGATGTCCTCCTGCTCCTCGCCAAGGGTCAGGACAACTACAGCGTCTGGAAGGGCTACTCGGACCGGGCAATCCAGTGCCAGCAGAGGGCCAAGACGCTCATGGCCACGAGGAAGTAGGTCAGTCCTCCTCGACCGACTTCTGGATCCTCCGGGTGACGCCCCGCTCGAAGAGGTACATCACCACCCCCAGGACGATCAGCACGACCGCAAGGGTAGTGTTGACCAGGATTGAGAAGATTCCCAGGAGTATCATCAGCAAGGTAGCGGAGCGAGCGAGCCGGCTGCTCTTCAGCCTGGGCTTGCTCAATTCAATACCGCGCGGGCCCCGCGCCTAGCGCTCGTAGGTTCCGACCACCCGAGCCTGCTCGAGGACGTGGCCATCGATTGACTGCAGGAGCTGTTCGAGCTTGAGTCCGGGCTTAAGGTCAAGGTTGGAGTCGAGGGCGTAGATCCAGAAGAAGTAGTGGTGCGTGCCGTGTCCGTTCGGAGGATAGGGGCCCATGTAGCCCGGCTTGCCCGTGCTGTTCAGCCCGGCCGTGAAGGCATCGGTCTTCTGGCCCTCCGCGAGCTTCGTGGTTCCTGAAGGTATCCCGTAGAGGACCCAGTGCGTGAACCCGTGGACGAGCGGCGCATCGGGGTCGTGGCAGACGAGGGCGAACTCCCGCGTCCCCTTGGGCGCTCCGCTCCACTCGAGCGGGGGCGAGAGGTTCTCGCCGTCACCGGCGTTCCGCTTGGGGATTCGGCCCGACGGCCCGAAGGCTGAGCTCTTGATTTTCAGGTCTCCGAGTTTCAGTGACATCGGTATCACCCCCTTGATGTGTGGTTCATCTAATTAAGATTGCGAACTCTAATGCGTCACTCGGGGCTGAGCGGGTGGAGCATCAGCTCGCGGAGTCCGATGAGGCCCAGGGCGATCGCCACGATGTTGGCCACGAACCAGGCGTCAACGAGTATCGGGCTTGCGGAGATTGACTCGAGGCCGAACCCCACGATGAGCCCCAGCACCCCGAAGACGATTGCGATCAGCGCGCCGCCCATCGACCGCTTCCAGAGGTAGAATCCCGCGGCTATGCCGATGCTCCCGAAGACCATAACCCCTATCCCGATGTAGATTATCGTCGCCTGCGAGTAGGTGAGTATCGGTCCGAGGAAGGCGAAGTCGGGCCTGAAGATGTTCGAGAAGAAGCCTCCTGCGAAGTCCCCGGCCATGATGCCGGCGAACAGGACGAAGCAGCTGAGCACGAGCGCGACCGTGCCGAGGAGGTAGGCTAGGATGGAGCCCGCCATCACGACCGTCTCCCTCTCTGGTTCGCCGGAGGCACCCCTCGCGCGCAGCCTCGTCCCGAAGGCCCTGTCCGCATCTTCCTTACAGTAGAACCGACCGCCTATCTTCACCACGCAGACGTTGCAGACGCCCCTCCCGCACGTCGAACAGACGCCTATGGCGTCGGTGTTCTGGTGGACGTAGCATTTCATGCGCTTTCTGAGCACCGCGTCAAGGTTTCCCCTAAAAAGCGTTTGGCGGAGGGGCCGGTCGGTCGCCTGCGAAGCGCTTTGGGAGGAGCCTCATCCGTCCCCGAGGGTTCGCCGCAACGGATAATACCCGATGGTGGGTATCCGGGAGGAGTTCTCATGGATTCCTACTCCACGGCCTCTGTGTGGCACGAAAAGGAGGGAGCCTGGCACGAAATCATGCCCGGGGTGAAGCGGAGGGTTGTGAACCACGCCTCCTCGGGGATGATGGTGTGGTACCGGATCGAACCGGGGAGGGTCTTCGCCTGGCACAACCATCCCCACGCACAGTTCGGTGTGATCCTGGAGGGCGGAGGGACGTTCAGGGTCGGCGAGTCCGAGTGGAGGGCCAAGCCGGGGGACGGCTACTTCATCCCTCCCGGCGTCTTCCACGAGCTAAAGACGGACGGCGAGGCCCCAACGGTCCTCATCGATTTCTTCACGCCAGAGAGGGACGACTATCTGGGCGAAGCTCTCGCCCCCGACGCGTGAAAGCCAGCATTCTCAGCCCGCTAGCCGGCCAAGATCCGGAGATAGCAGATATTAGTCGGAGCGGAGACGGGAAACTTCATGCCAAGACGCCCAAAGAGCGCCTCCGGGTCCCTTCTCGCCTTCTTCGCAACGGCAGGGCGTCTGAAGAGCGAGCCCCGACGCGGCTGGGTGCTCAAGCTCGGAGTGAGGGATCCTGAGTCGGTCGCGGACCACTCATACCGGACGGCTCTCATCGCCATGGTCTACGCCGATGCCAGGTTGCTCGACACGGAGAAGGTCATGAAGATGGCGCTGATACACGATCTGCCGGAGGCCATCGTGGGGGACCGCACCCCCGGGGAGGTCACCAGGAGGCGGAAGCGTGAGAGCGAGTCGGCGGCCATCCGGAAGATTCTGGACGACCTGCCAGAGAGGCAGCGCAGCGAGTACCTCGGGGTATGGGGGGAGTTCAGCCGGGGGAGGTCGCGAGAGGCCCGGCTGGTGAGGCAGGTCGACAAGCTGGAGATGGCACTGCAGGCGGTCGAGTACAGGAGGGCGGGATGGGGGACGGCGACCCGCGAGTTTCTCGAGACCGCCAGCGAGACCATCGTGGACGAGGACCTCCGCGAGGTGCTGAGGAGAGTCTGGGGGGACGGCTGAGTTCAGGGACGCTGGTCCGCGCTCTTCCTCCGGTTCTCGATGGCCCTGCGCCAGGCCTCGGCGAGCTTCACCTTCTTGCTGCCTGCGTCCGACTCTGCCTCGACCAGCACTCCCATGCGGAGCAGCCTGTCGGTCGTCGTCCGCTCGGACGGCGTCAGACCGCCGTAGTCTACCGATGAGCCGAATACGACGAGGTAGCTGATGAACTGCATGTCCTGGACGACCTCGTCCCCCGAGTCGACCTTCTGAAGCCTCCCTCTGGCTATGGCCCACTCGGGTATCGTGCTCTTCCTCATACGCCCCGCCGCCACCGGCGAGCCTAAAGAATCCTTCTGGGGACGTCCCGCAGCCGTCAGACCGGCGTTGGAATCCCCGCTCTGAGCAGGTACGTCCTCCCGCGCCCGCTGGCCCGGGCCAGGCGCAGGCGCATGAAGCGGAGGATGCGAACTAGACCGAAGAGCTCGACCATCGACCCGAAGTACAGGAGCGTGAGGAAGACGAAGGGCACGTGGACAAACGGGTACGCGGAGACGTCGAACACGTAGACGACGGAGATGAGCGCCTCCAGCGCGAACAGCTTCATATTCCCCGATGGGGGTCCCGATCGCCCGCTATACCGGTAATGCAAGAGTGTTCTGTTGCCCTCTGCGGCTTCCGACTACTTGCGGAACCGGCGGAAGAGCCCCTTGAGGAGCCCTCCCTCCTTGTCCTTCGCCTGGGCGGGCCGGACGTCCGGAATTGCGGGCTCCGACTTGACAGGGGCGAGCTCGGGCGCCGCGGCAACGGGGGGTGTATCATGAACGGCGACGACCTGTGTGGTGGCGGGGGCGGCGGGCGGCACGACGGACTGCGTCTCGGAGGCGTGAGCGACTACGGGATTGGGGAGAAAGGCCTGGACGGCCGGGGTCTCGGGCGACTCCTGGACGGCAACGGACACCGCCGGGGCGCGTTCCGCCGAGCCGCCGATGCCAACCGGGCTGGTCGCTAGGGAGGCCGCCTCGGACCTCTTCTTGAAGAAGACGTCGTTGTGAGAAATCCCCCCCTTTGCGCCGGGGAGAGCGAATTGGGCGCCGCCCGGGAGGCTCGAGGGACCTTCGGCCGGCTGGTGGGTCCGGACGCTTCTCTTCCTCTGACGGGAGAGGGGGTCTTCTCCTAGGCCTCGAGGCAACCCAAGATCTCCTCCGCCAGCTTCCCGTAAGCTCTTGCTCCGTTGCAGTCGGAGTCGTACTCGAATATGGACTTGTGGTAGCTCGGAGCCTCCGCAAGTCTGACGTTGACCGGTATCACGGTGGCGAAGACGGTCCCGTCGGTGAATCCTCCCCGGACCTTGGCCTCGACCTCCTTCGCGATGAGCGTCCGCCTGTCGTAGAGCGTAAGGACCGCGCCCAGAACCTCGAGCCCGGGGTTGATGTCCTCCCTGATCTTCCGGACCGTCTCGAGGGGCTGGACCACACCCTCCATGGCAAAATACTGGGTCTGGACGGGGATCAGGACCTGGTTTGCGGCCGTGAGCGCGTTGACGGTGAGGATTCCAAGAGAAGGAGGCGTGTCCATTACGACGAAGTCGTATTCCTTGTCCTCCCGCAGCTCCTTCAGCTTCTTCTTTAGCTTGAACTGCATGTTGATGTCGTTGGCGAGGCGGATCTGGCAAGCGCTCAGGTCTCCGCCCGCAGGGGCTACGTCGAGGTTCTCCCTGCAGTCCCTTATCAGAACGTCGCCGAGAGATACGTCATCCTCCAGCAGGAGGTCCGCCGTGGTCTTCGAGACGTGCGTCTCCGGGCTCACGAGGTAGTCGGTCGCGTTGGCCTGTGGGTCCAGGTCGATCAGCAGCACCCTCTTGCCCAGAGAGGCAAGCTGGCAGGAGAGGTTGACGGTGAGGTCCGTCTTACCGACGCCCCCCTTCTGGTTTGCGACTGCGATGATCCGGGTGAACGCCCCGGTTGTGGAGGAACCGTCACGGTCGGTCCCGCGCGGGGACTTCTCTAGGGTCGTCAACGTCAACGATTATCTGACCTATCGCGGTCTACCCTTGATATTAGGGGACGGGTGATTACGATTTTAGCAACAAGCCAACTCCCGTCCACAAGGGACGGCGCGGGTCTCAGACCGGACGAAGGACGACCACGGGTATCTCGCGGTTCGTCTTCTGCGCGTAGTCGTTGTAGGTCGGGTAGACGTCTGCAAGGAGCGCCCAGAGCCTCCTCCTGTCTTCCGGTGATGCCCTCTCGGCCCTCACCCTGATCTTGTCCCGCCTAACCTGGACGACCGCGTTGGGGTCGTGCATGAGGTTCATGAACCAGGAGGAGTTCCTCTCGGAACCGCCGGCGGACGGGACGGTTGCGAAGCCGCTCTCGTCCGTGACGTACAGCACGGGGTTGGTATGGAGCCGCCCCGACCTGCTCCCCGTGGTCGTCAGCAGCATGATGGGAGCCTTGCCGAGGTGGCCCGCCACGCGCCCGCCGCTCGCCTTGTAGAGCGTCATGACGAATGAGTTCAGGATGCGAATCCCAAGACCCAAAGAGCTTTTCGGCTTTGGCCGCATCGAAGGCGCCGGATAAGGTTTCGCTGGCGGCGCCAGCCTCTAACGGAACAAGTGGTTTCGGACTTCCTTTACACTAGGCTGGAGGAGTTACTGGTCTTCCCCTGACTCCGCCCTGCGCCAAGTGGTGCTTACCTGACTCGAGCGCTATCGAGATGAGCTCGAGCCTGTCAAGCCATCCTAGACCTAGGTCCAGCTCCTGCTTCAGCCGGAGGGGAACGACCGGGACCTTCGCTGACGTTATGTACGAGTATTCAGGCTGATAATCAAGCGGGTCGCCCCATTCCCACTCGCCGACCTTGATCTGCTCGTCGCCATACACCTCTACTCTGGCTTGGTCTATCGTGAGCTCCGCGTAGTGGCTCCTCACGTAGACGGGATACGGCTTGCCATCCACGTCGGCGTCTCTTGGGAGCTTCATCTCCTTCATCGCTGGAGCCAGCGTCACATGGGTAGCCAGGAGCTTGCAGATCTCCTCGCAACCCTCCTCCGTCGTCAGGATTTCGAGGTGGTCGGTCATTATGTTGACCCCCTTGATGAGCTCGCCGGCATCTCCCCATATCGCCCATTTGGCGTGCAGGTCCTTGAGCGCGCCCCCAAGGAAGATGAGCCCCTTTAGGAGCGGTTGGGTCATGTATGCAATCTCGTCGGCCTTCGGAACGTGGCTATCGTAGACAGGTATGTCTAGGTTCTGTCTCCCCGGGATGTTCACGAGCATCTTCGACGGGCTCGACAACGTAATCCCCCGATTTTGCAGAAGGGGTAGTAGTTATCCCTTCTGTTACATCGGGATATCCGCAAGAGGTCCTCGGCTCTTGAGGTATTGCTCGATGCCGTCGACCGCCACGTAGGCCATCGGTAGAATCGCGTGCGTGCCCGCTGTTACATTCGTTCCCGTCGGGTTCTGTTGTTCACCGGCCGCGAAGACGTTCTCCACACTCCAGGACTGGTGCCAGAGGTTGTAACAAGAGTACGAGGGGTTCGCCCCGATTCGTCCGCCTCCCCTGATGTGGATGCTGTAGCTGCTGGGCAGCGTTGTGCCGTTCGCCGCGGGTGCACTGAGCGTCGCGGTGCCGCCGCTTATCTTCGCTGCTAACGGCGCGAGCAAGGGGGTGATGAGGTTGGAGACGCCCACGGAGTTGTTGTTGGCGGTTTCAAGGAACCTCACGATTGGGTCGCCGTAGTAGTCGCTGTAGAAGGGGTCCAGGTCTGTGAGCAGGTCGGTCGTGGGGACTGCCACACCACTGGCCGATAGGCTGACCGCGGTCGAGGTGTGGATGTACTTGTTCTTCAGCGTCGCCTTCCACGCGCTGCCTATCGTGCTCGCCGTTCCGGCCACAGCGGTTGAGACATTGCTAGGAGCATTCCCCGTGTAGGATCCCATTGAGATGACCGGTCCCCCTATGCCCGGCTGCGCCATGCCGGCGTGGTCTATGTTGTCGTCCGCGAAGTCGTAGATCGAGTAACCCCCGCCTGCACCGTTCCCCGCTTGGTAGCTTGCGTAGCCGATCGGAAGACTAGGCCCCGTGACCCTCTGTGTGGTACCTGAGCCGATAGCGGCGTCGACCGCACCTCTCCCGAGCGCGCCCGTCACGGTCGTGGGGTTGTACTGCACCCCGATGCCCGACTTGGCCTGTATAGCGTATTGGTTGAACGGCCACAGCCCCGACATGATGACCGCCGCTGGCTGCACATGGACATTGCCGGCGGGGTCGTAGTAGCTGACCCCCGTCGCTAGGCCCGTCGTCTGGTCGAGGTTGATCCTGAAGATGTAGCTGTTGAGTGCCAGGCTGAGGTTCCCCGTTGCCACACCAGCCGTCACGGCACGATTTGCAGAATTGGCCTTCGCCCCGGTTTCGCATTGATAGCAAGGCAAACAACTACACCATCCGTCGTAGATGCACGCGTTCACCGCTACGCCGTACGAGTTCATGTATGGTGCCGACGAGATGGCCGATGGAGAGGGATATGGGGTGTAGCCCAACGCTTCTGCCGCTGCCTGGAAGACCATGGCGGACGGTGTCTCCGGGTGCGGCGGGACAGGAAAGTTCTTGGTCATCGGGACCAGCGGTCCCATGTTGGTGCCCGCGACGCCCCAGGCTGCCTCGGCTGTGTTGTAGTAGGGTTCCATTTCCTCGTAGGTGTACGGCCAGTCGAACAGGTCTGCATTGGGAACCGTGGGTTCCAGGAAGTCCGGTCCGTAACGGCTAGCGGTCGACGAGGCCTCTGTGTAGTTCCAGGCGCCCGTCCGGCCGAAGCTAGCGCTGTAGTGGTGCGCCGCTCCGCCTACTCCGTGACCGTTTGCAGGGAACTGGCTGACCGAGTACCTACGGATTGGAAGGGCGAACTGGTTGATGTTGTTCCTCATTGTGGTGGTGAAGAGCGGTAGGGGGTGGTCGAACTTCTTCATGATCGTATTCCCCCACTCGTCGTACTTCGTCTGGATGAAGTCTTGGGAGTACTCCCAGAATGGGCCTTTGTCTATTCCCGCGACCTTGTAGCCGTCCACCGCCAGCTGCGTTGCCGCAAGCCCGCCTATCACTCCGAGGCCTAGGACGACTACGTCCACGCTCGGTTCTGTAATTGTGGTTGACATCTCAATAGCCCTCCGAAAAGTTTGCCTGCTGGAATTGGCCGAGGCTGGCGGGCTTTAGTATCGGGGGATTGGTCATGACCATTATCTGCTTGGTCGTGTATCCTTCGCCGTAGAAGTTGCCCATGTTCACCCCGTTGTTGCCTGTTAGGGTCCAACCAACCATGCCGATGTTCCCGCCGTACATCGGGTCCACGAAGTAGCCGCTGACCAAGATGAAGAAGAGCTCGTAGAAGAAGTCGGAGGGGAGTATATCGCTGAAGCTGGCTTGCGTCGGCACGTTGTTGTAGAGATCCTGCAGACACTTGAGCTGGTCCGCAGCTGAGAGGGTCTCGAAGTTGCCACCGTAGGCGGTGTTCGCGTACGTCTCGAGCGCCTCCAGCCCGAGGTGCCAGAAGTATCTGAGGTTGAAGTTGTACTGGTAGCGCATGCCGTTGTCCGGGGCAGTCTTCATGGTGCCAGCCGAGAATGTTGTGTTCGTCCCCACTGTGTAGGCCTGCCCATTCGCGGCAGTCCATATGCGAGGCGTCTCACTCGGCGTGACAGGTGTCGTCAGGTCGTGAAAGATGAAAGGTCCCTGCATGTACATGTGACCGCTCACACCGTACTTGCTGGCCAGCTGGCCGTCGAGGAAATATGCGCATCCGGCACTGGCGCCTCCGGGACCATTGCTGTCCGTCGGTATTATCGTGTCGGCGATGGCGTTTACGAGGGTAACTTCCGCCGGAGTGAGGATTTGGAACGCATGCGACTGGTAGAGTGAGGTCTGTAGGTCTGAGGCCTGCGCGTTCGCGCTCGAGACCGCCGAGTTCAGAGATGTGACCTCCGAGTTAAGCGTCGACACTTGGCCGTTCAGCGATGTGACCTGCCCGCTGGCGCTCGCAAGCTGCTGCTGGGTCGAGGTGAGCTGCGAGCTGACGCTGGTCAGCGCGGAGTTCGCGCTGGTGAGCTGCGCCTGGGTAGAGCTCAGCTGGCCGCTCAGAGACGCTGCCTGCGCCTGTGCGGATGACAGCTGGGATGCAGTCGACAAGAGATCATTCTGCGTCGACGCGAGCTGGTTGGAGAGGGATGAGACTGTGCTGCTCGAGCTGCTATTGTTGCTTCCGATCACGCTACTAAGGTAGGCGTCCGTTGCGACGCCTGCTACGACGGCACCGGCCACCACGCCGGCACCAATCTTGAGGAAAGTCCTTCGGTCTCCTTCCTTGTTCATTGGCTTGCTGCTATCGGCCATAGTCCAAAACGTATGTTATATGCCTATATACGCACACCTACAACCCGCGGTTGTATACTGCAGACAGTCCTAGTACGGCCTTTCTATCGGCTGGAGGGAGCATGCAGGTCGGTCCTTCGCACGGGCGTCAGCGAGTCTTGTGACCCGAAATTCCACTGGCCTAGGCAAAGGACTGAATTCCGGGCTGGTCTTCGGCCTGTATCTTCGCCATCGAACGGCCGGAGACGGCGGACAAGTCGAACTTGTTTGCATCGTAACCGGGGACACAGAAATCGTCCCTGTGCTTTATGAGGAGCCAGGACTCCTTCCCCCCGAACCCCTTGGTTCGGACGAGGGCGAACGAGCCGTGAAGCTTCTTTCCGTAGAGCGTGAATTTGATGTTCCCATCTTTTAGGCTCTTTGATGCCAGGGCCTCGGCCTCCTTCCTGTCCTTGATCTCCTCTCTGACCCCCTTCTCTATCTCGATTTCAGGATTGTAGGTACCCTCGTCCCAGATCATAACTGGCCCCGCCCCGTACCCGGGAGGGAGGACCCCCTCGAAGTGCCTGTACTCCAGATTGTGGTCGCCGGTGGGCATCGCGAGGCGCTTGACGGCGCTATCGAGCGACGGGCCCTTGGGAACCGACCACGAGGGCATCACGCCGCCTATCTCGAGCCGGAAATCATAGTGCAGGGAGGTGGCCTTGTGCTTCTGGACGACGAATGCGAGCTGGCCCCTCTTCGTTGCCTTCTTCAAAGCGGCCTGTCGTATCCGCAACGAGGAAGATAAGTCTGATTCGGATGGCTCAGCACCGCAGTGAGCTGGATAGGTCGTGTCTCGCCTCGCGTCAGTCGACTAACGCCATCTCCTCTTGCGTGTCTCTGACTTCCTCATCGATGGGAAGGCTTCGTTCGCTCCTGTGCAAGCGTAGCCCTTGCTCCAGTTGTGCAGACGACCCTCCTCGTCGTCGTTGCGGTCTGCATCCACGGCGTTCCAAGGACCCCGCTCCACGTTGTCGCGGGAGACCTCGTTCGATGCCACCTCTTCGCTCATGCGATGGAGCGGGGCCCGGGACTCAAGGGCTGGCCCGCTGATTCATAGCGACGCATCTTCCAAGCGACTCGGCCTCCACGCGAGAGGATGTTCACTGGGTCGTCCGACCGAGAGCGACGCGCTCTAATATCTGGGAAACGGAGATGCTCCGCTTCGATTGGACGGCTCTGCCCACACGTCGCCGCGGAGAGCTGAGTTGCTGCACGAAATCCTCCGTGCAGATTGGTCGCGGTTCGATGCCATCACAGGACTCAGAGCCGGCTTCTTCGTGGTCACGCCCGTCATCCTAGGGGCGGCCACAGGCTACCTTTTCCAGGGCCTTTACGCTACGCTCGGAGCGAACTTTCTCACCAGTACGGAGGGAAGCGGTCCCGGCGCCACCCGTTTCAGGATGCTGGCCCTGGCTTGCGTACTCGAGCCGGCGGTCTTTGCCGCTGGGACCCTCTGCGGGACGGTGGGGCTGCTGGCGATCCCCCTCGTAGGCTTGGGAATCTTCGCGTTTCTGACCATCAGGACCTACCAGGGATGGTCGCAGGTCGGGTTGATGGCGGCGATCATCTTTGCGGTAGGAATCGGGCTCCCCGGAGCATCGACCGCGGCCGCCGTCGAGAGGCTATGGACATCCATGGCCGGGGCCCTTTGGATCCTGCTGGGTGTAGGGATTCAGATGGCGTTCCGTCCGACCTCCAAGGTACCTCTTGAAGGTGGAGCTCAGAAGACGACGGTCGGCTCTCGTCACGTGCATCCCCTCATGATGGGTCAGCTAGTGCACTCCGAGGCCGTTCGCCAGGCGCTTGCGACAGGCATCGCCGCATCGACAGGACTCGCAATAGGACTGGCGCTCCATCTGCCGAGGGACATCTGGATTCTGATTACGGTCATCATAGCGATAAGACAGGGGATAGGTCCCACTATCGATTCGACGGCGGTCCTCGTCGCAGGTACTGCAATCGGTTCGGTGATTGCGGCGGCGATAACGCTCGAGACCTCTAACCTTGCCGTTCTCGTCGCGTTTATGTCGATCTTTGCCTTCGCGATGAACTCGTCGCGGCTGGTCAGCCCTGCTCTCTTCCAGGCCTTCGTGACGCCGTTCCTCATAATCCTGCTGAACATCATCTTTCCCGGGAATTGGGAGTTCGCAATAGTGAGGATAATCGACGTCGCCATCGGAGGGGGCCTTGCGATAGCTGCCGTCTACATCCTCAGTTGGGAGGCCGACCTCGAAGGACCGGGCAGAAAGGCTCGCGGCTAGAAGGCGGGATTTCTCAGGTTATATGCAGGGATCCCCGGGGACACTGAGGTTTGGACCAATCCTCCGATGGCATCCAGCCCAAGGGAGCGGGACGGCCTAGGACCGACCTCA
This sequence comes from uncultured Nitrososphaerota archaeon, assembly GCA_963703285.1. Taxonomy (GTDB): domain Archaea; phylum Thermoproteota; class Nitrososphaeria; order Nitrososphaerales; family Gagatemarchaeaceae; genus Gagatemarchaeum. Next base: position 2,114,930 of record OY969807.1, on the reverse strand, counting down.
ACCTCTACCTGACCGTCGCGGCCCCAATATTCTTCGCTCTCTTCTTCCTGGAGTACCCGCCGCTGTTTCTCATCGGGTACTGGTCCTGGTCCGCCGTGGTCCACAAGACACTTTCGGGCATCTTCCTGATACTGAACCTAGCCATAGCCGAGTACGCGGTCAGGAGGTCACGTTCCAGGTCCAGAGCTGCAGAGGCGGCGATGAAGAATAGGGAGGAAGGCGGCGAAGCGGCGCCAGGGGAGCCGCCCTTAACCCAAGAAGGACCACCAGGGTCGGTGGTCGCGAACGATGACCCGAAGTCGAATGCAAGCCCCAGCGCGAAGTCTTAAAGGAACTGACGAAATCCTGCAGCCGATGGCACCGGTGCGAAAGCGCTTTATGCTGTTCGCGCGCATAAGCAGTGACAACCCCTCCTCGATAGGGCCCGTTCTGGAGAAGGCCCTCGCAGGGCACGGGACGGCGAAGCCGGTCGAAGGCGGATTCGAGGTGAGCGGTGAGTTCGAGGGCGAGAGCGCCAAGGATCTGAACCGCGCCCTCCTGTCGGAGATGCGCAGGGCCGTCAAGAAGACGCGCATCAGGGCGGAGTGGAGCTCGGGGTCAGAGGTCGAGAGGTTCTTCGATTACGTACAGAAGGGGTCCAAGAAGGCCCCAGCGAGATAGGCTCGCGGGTGTCCGAGATGTCCAAGACCTGGTCCGAGGGACGCTACCGCGCCGCAGCCCTCGCAATCGTCATGACGGGCGTGATGATGAGCGCCATCGACACCACGGCCGTCATCCTCGGGCTCCCTGTCATGGTAACCGACCTTCACTCCGACATCATCAGCATGATCTGGGTGATAATGGCCTACCTGCTCGTCATAACCGTCCTCGGGACCCAGGTCGGGAGGTTCGGCGACATGTACGGCAGGGCGAGGCTCTACAACCTCGGTTTCGCGGTCTTCACGGCCGGCTCCCTCCTCTGCGGAATCTCGCAGACGGGGAACGAGCTGATAGCCTTCCGGGTGGTCCAGGGGGTAGGAGGGGCCCTAATCTCCTCGAACAGCGGCGCGGTGATCGCCGACACGTTCCCTGCGAACGAGAGGGGTAAGGCGTACGGCTTCTCGGGCGTCGGATGGTCCGTGGGCGCGATCCTTGGCATCCTAATCGGGGGGGCGTTCGTCACGTACCTCAGCTGGAGGTACATTTTCTTCATCAACCTCCCGATAGGCGTCGTCGCCACCACGGCGGGATTCCTCATCCTCAAGGAGAGGTCCCCGAAGATCAAGGCGAAGCTCGACTTTATCGGCATGGGCCTCCTTGGCGCGGGCCTGTTCCTGGTCCTCCTGGGGCTGACGAACCTCACCGGTTCGGGGTGGTCGACCACCTACGGGGCCGAGGTCGTGAGCGGCCTCGTCGCGGTGCTCGCATTCGTCCTCTGCGAGAGGCGCGTCAAGTCCCCACTGATCGACCTCGGCATGCTCAAGGAGCGGGTCCTGACGACGGGGGTCTTCGCCGCTTTCTTCCAGGCGCTTGCGACCTTCGCGGTGCTCTTCCTAGTGATCATGTACCTGCAGGGGCCGAGGGGCTTCTCCCCATTCAACGCCTCGGTTCTCCTCGTACCTGGGTACGTCCTGGGCGCGGTGATCGCCCCCTTCTCGGGGCGGCTCGCGGACAGGCACGGCGCCCGCATAATCGCGTCGATAGGTTTGGTCCTGCAGATCCTGGGAATACTCGTCTACTCCACGCTCTCGCTCGACTCCTCCATCTACGTGGTGGTGCTGGGCTCCGTGGTCTCGGGGTCGGGTAGCAGCTCGTTCTTCCCGGCGAACAACAGCGCCGTGATGGCCAGCGCTCCGCGCAACGCCTACGGCGTCGCCTCGGGTTTGCTCCGCACGTTCTCCAACATAGGGACGGTGGGAAGCTTCGCGATGGCCCTTCTCATCGTTTCTCTTTCCGTCCCCCGGTACCTCGCATTCGAGATCTTCCTGGGGGAGGGCGGCCTGAAGAACAACCTGACGCCTCAGCTCTCGGCGGCGTTCCTGCAGGGCATGCACTCCGCGCTCGCTGGCTCGATCGCCCTTCTGGCGGTCGCCCTCCTCCTCTCGATATTCAGGGGAAAGGAGGCGAGGACGGCCAGGCCTGCCGCGCCGTGGCAGAGCCAGGACAAGGCCAAGACCGGCGCCTGAGCGGGCTGTGGGTCAGGGTTTCAGAGGAGTTTACAGTACGTTTCCCGCGGCCACCTTAAGTTTGCCTCCCCGATGTAGAGAATCATCATGAAGAGGGCCGCCAGAACGCAGACTGTTCCGCGCTCGAGGGCATTCAGGAAGATCATGGTCGCCGTAGAGAGTCCAGAGAAGGCCGAGAAGCCGCTCGAGCTGGCCGCGGCTCTGGCGTCGCTAAGCGGGGCAGAGCTGGTCATCCTCCACGTGCTTTCCCCCTCGGTTCCCCCCATCATCCCTTCACCCCCGGGCTTCGTCGTCCCGTACCAGCTGGCTTCGGCCCAGTGTCTGGCATCCTTCGACCAGATGAAGAAGAAGGATGAGAGATGGGTATCTAGACTCGTTGAGTCCCTAGAGGGGAGCGGCGTCAACGCCCACCCCGAGGTTGCTATGCCCGACGCGGCGGTAGCCGACGAGGTGGTCCAGAGGGCCAAGCGGGAGGGAGTCGACCTCATAGTCACGGGGTCGAGCGGGACGGGGGGGCTCAGGAGGTTCCTGGAGGGCAGCGTGTCGACCAGCGTGATGCGACACGCCAGCTGCCCGGTATTGGTCGTCCCGTAGGGACTGTCCCTAGAACCCGGCTCCGTGCGCCCTCACGTGGACAATGTACAGCCCGTCGTACTCGGTGACGAAGCCGCAGAAGGGGCACTGCTTCAGGTTGGGCGGAAGGTCGTTCTCCCGCTCCTTCCTAAGCCCAGGGATGGGATCGGCGGGATGGACCACTATCCGGTCGCCGGAGACATCCAGGGAGTAGCGCGAGCCTTCCTTTCGATGTGAGACGAAGTCCTCGACGATGGACCTGACGGAAGAGATGGCGGGCGTCTCGCCGGAGACCTCGTCGAGGACGATGTCCCTGCCCTTCACCAGAGCAATCACCCTCCCGTCCATCTCGTCCGAGATCCGGGCCGCGAGAGCCAACTTCTCGTCGACGGGCAGCTCGGAACAGTCTATCAGGATCATGCGATGGACGAGGGAGGGTAGGGGGGTTGATATCCTCTCAGGCACCCGAATCGGTCCGCTTCCCATGGGTTTAAGTTCATCCGCCTCTGGCCGGCCGCTCGAGTCAGTTGTCTCCTCTGGGGGCCGTCCTCTGACGGGGCTTTCCCAGCTCCGCGTCCCGTTCACGTGCCTGGTCGTCAGCGAACCGACGGTGCAGGATTGCCTCAAGCTGATCGAGAAGTACGATCGGATGGTGGATTCGTTCGAGGTCAACCTCTCTCCCCTCGGCTCCAAGGGGTTATCAGACATCTTCCGCTCCACGTCCAAGCCCTGCATAGCAGCCCACCGAAGGCCGTCGTACATGGCGCTCTACGGTTACCCGCGCCTACCGGAGATAAGTGAGGAGTCGAGGGTGGATGCGCTGAAGCTTGCTGTGGGGCTGGGAGCCGCCGCGGCCGACATCGAGCTCGACACCTTCAGCTCGCCGTCAGGAAGAGGAGGGAAGCGCAGACCAGGACGCGGCCCGGGCCCTGGTCGGAGTCTCCCTGGTCTGAGTCTCCCTGGTCTCTCGATGGAACGAGATGTCGTCAGGCTGCAGTCCAATCTCGCCGAGGAGGTGAGGGCCTCGGGTGCCGAGGTCGTGATGTCGTGTAGCTTGCCCGGCGTGCTTCGAAAAACGCAGGCGCGGAGGATCCTGCGGGCGGCAGAGAAGAGGGGAGGGAAGTTCGTCAGCATGATGTCGCACACGCCTCAGAGGCAGGACCTGTTCGAGGTCCTGGGCTGCGTCTTCTCGCTCCAGAGGGAGGCGACGGTGCCCTTCGCCGTGACCAGCGTTGGGCCGGGGCTGAGTACCGACAGGCTCCTCCCTCTCCTGGCGGGGTCGACTTGGGCTTACTGCAGGGCGGAGGGAAGGCACGGCCTCGCCGCTCAGCCGTCCGTCGAGGACGCGATAAATTTCATCGAGTCGCTCGGGCTGAGGGAGCCCTAGCCCGGCATCGTTGCGGTGGACGGACGACCGCGCCCTTGGTCGTCGTGGTCCCCGCTCCACGGCAACCAACCGTTAAATCGGGATGACAACCCTCTCGCCGCGATGAAGATAGCTGTCATCGGGGCGGGGATGATGGGCTCGGCCGTAGCCTGGGACCTTGCCAGGTCGAAGGATGTGGATGAGGTCAGGGTGGCAGACTTCGACGAGCACAGGCTCGCCGCTGTGAAGGAGAAGTCCGGGGCCGTGACGTCCAAGATTGACGTGACCGACAGGGCTCGCGTCCAGCGCTTCCTCAGGGGGACAGACGCCGCGGTCAGCGCGCTTCCCCACGGAGTCGTCCATCCGGCAGACCTGGCTGCCATCGACTGCGGCGCAAAGCTCGTGAACATCGCTTTCGAGGACGAACAGATGGCCCTGGACGGGAGGGCCAGGGAGCGAGGGTCCGTCCTGATGCCGGGGTGCGGCGTCGCGCCAGGTCTCTCCAACATCCTCGTCGCGGAGGGGATGAGGTCGATGGACCGGCCCAGGGAGGGCCACATCTACGTGGGGGGGCTGCCGCAGAAGCCGGAGCCTCCGCTCTCGTACAGGCTGCTCTTCTCGGTCAAGGGGCTCATCCGTGAGTACGTGAGCGCAAGGGTGGTGAGGTCATCGGAGGTGAGGTACGTGGGGCCCTTCGCTGAGGTGGAGAAGGTGAGGTTCCGCGAGCCGATAGGGACGCTCGAGGCGTTCTACACCGACGGCCTCGGATCCTCCATCTACTCGCTCAAGGGGCTGGAGCAGCTGGACGAGAGGACGTTGAGATACCCGGGACACGCCGAGAGGATAAAGTTCCTCCTCGACGCGGGGTTCTTCAGCAGCGATGCGGTCCACGTGGATGGGGTCTCGGTTGTGCCCTCCGAAGTCTCCGCCGCGGTGCTTCAGAAGCTCCTGACGAGGGGGGACCCGAAGGACTTCACGGTGATGAGGGTCATAACGGTCGGAACTCGCCGGGGGAAGAGGGTCGAGGTCTCCTTCGAGCTCCTCGACGACTACGACGAGGAGAACAATGTAACCTCGATGGGTCGCACCACCGGTTTCACCGCAGCCACGGTCGCGAGGATGCTCGGCAGGGGCGAGATAGCCGGCGCGGGCGTCCTCCCTCCCGAGAGCGCGCTCGGTGCGAAGGAGGTGAGGAGGCTCCTGTCCGAGCTCGCGTCGAAGGGGGTCGTCGTCAGGAGGAAGACGAGGCACCTCTAGGGAGATTGCCGGCCAAATGTGTAAATACCCGTCGTCCGACTTTCGAGGGTATGTCTGAAGAAAAGGAGAAGGGAATGGCAGGACTGGAGAAGGGGGTCTTCGGCGGCGTGCTCGAGGCCCTTGCGAACAAGCACTCGAAACTCGAACTGAACTTTGACAAGGTGAGCGTTACGCTCCCGAACGTCAGGATGAGCCTGGAGCTGAACGGCACGGTCACCCTCTCGGTGCACATGAGGGAGATGACGGAGGAGGAGAGGAAGGCCCTTGCAAACAAGCACGTAGAGATGCTGTCGGCGGCCGTGCCTGCGAAGTAGGCTTCGGACACTACCTCAAATCGTCGAGAAGCTTCCGCAGATCCAGCGGGTTCACGCTGACGTGGCCCGTCAGCCTCGAGATGCCGCTCCCGACGGCAAGAAGGCGGCTGCCTTTGTCATAGAGGGTGAGCCTCCACCCCAGGTGCGAGAGCTTGCTCGCAAGAGCGGCCGAGGCGCCCAGGAGGTGAGAGTCGCGCTCTGCCACCTCTATCAGGGTTGACAGCTTGAGCCCAGCCTCCTTCACTCCCTGGACCTCCATGTCCATGACCTTCTCGCTCGAGTTGATGGAGAGGAGGGGATATCCGCCCACGGTGATGGTGATTCCTCCGGACGAGAGAAGGGGAAGGAGGTCTAGCAGGTCCGACCTCGCCGCGCCGTCATCTGGAGGCATGTCCATCCCCATCAGCCGAGGGTCGCTCATAAACCATCCGCGACGGGTGCGTTGGAAGACCGCTCGCATGGAGCTGAACCCTCTCGGCGGCCCGGTCCCGACGGGCCTTCTGGGCCTGACCTCCGAAGCGACGTTCGGGTTCTGTGAGGTCCGAACCTGGACCGAAGCGATAAAACTGGGGCCGCTGGTCCTGCCAGCATGCGATTCGCCGAGCGCCGCGAAATCGGGGGCGACCCCGCCGCAGTCTGGGCGAGGGTATCAGACCTCGGAGCCATCCCGACCTACTGGCACGGGACGAGGGAGTTCAGGGTCAGGCAGGAGGGTGACAAGACCGTGGCGGACGTGATCTTCGCCTTCGGAGGCAAGGGGAGGGCGGAGGTGACGATGGACGAGAAGGGGAGGACGCTTACCATCGAGTACGTGGGCGGACCCATCAGGGGCAGGCAGACCGTTGTGGTGACGGACCAAGATGTCGAGGCCGAGTGGAACGTCGACTTCAGGGGCGCTTTCAGGGTCCTCGGTCCCTGGAACGCGTCGCACTTCAGGTCGGGCACGCGGCACGCGCTGGAGAGGCTCGCAGGCGTGCCGGTGACATCCCCGTCCCCCTAGTCTCCGCCTCAGACGGTTATCCCGGTCTCTATCCTGATGAAGTACCCGAACAGGTAGAGCGCGAGGGTCACGGAGAGGAGTATCCCCAGGAGCTCGAGGTAGTCCCTCCTGAAGGGCTTCATCGATATCACCGAGCCGTAGTAGGAGGCGAACGTGACTATCAGCACCGCTAGGGTAAGCGATATTCCAAGGGCCTCCACCTGGCTCTTCGTCAGGAAGTATGGGGTCGCGAGGATCACGGCGGTGATGAAGTAGGAGACGCCCGTGTACGCCGCCGAGGCACTCGCCGAACCCTTGAAGCCCTGCTTGGCCTGGGCGTAGGCGGCCGAGGCCATCGCAAGTGACGCGGCGGCGCCGGCTATGATTCCAGCGAGGCCCGCTATCTCAGTCCTGTTGTATATCCCGAGCGACCCTGCGTGGATGCCCGATATCTCGACGAGCGCATCCGCGAGGCCGAGGACGACGAAAGAGATGTATCGGACCGTGGAACTCTCGACATCGGCGCTCAGTCCGCTCTCGTGCTCCTCCTCGTCCGCGAGGACCTCGTCGAAGGCCGCCTTGTCCTCCGGGGGTACCAGGTGGGCGACGGACTTGTACTTCTTTATGGAGTTAATCTCGTGCCTCTCGAGGTAGCGGATCGCGAAGGTGAGGCCGAAGATGCGCCTGAAGAAGAGGGCTCTGCGGATTAGGGACGAGTTCAGCCGCGCGCGGTGGTCGGGGACGAACTTCTGCCAGAATTCGAGGTGTCTCTGCTCCATCGAAGCGAGCTTCGCGAAGGCGCTGACGAAGACCTCGTTCTTGAGGGTCTTCGCTAGTGTGGTGTACAGGGTGTAGTCCGTGAGCTCGTCGTCGACACCCTCCCTCGCGACCTCCAGGAGGGCCGGGTCGGCTGCTACCATGCCGGCGGCGCGTCCTGCTGCGGCCTTTCAACCTTTTCGGCGGGCGAGGAGGAACCGGGGAGAGCGCATCCCGGGCGCTTGGACAAAAGCAGGGGTAGAGAATGGAATCGGCTTTCATAAGTTTCAACTAGGGGGTCGGTCAAAACAGGTCCATGAGCCCATCCGCCGGTCGACCAGGTCGCGCAGGCCTCCGGAAGCCGCTCTCCTGAGGGAAGCCGGATGGACACCGGTTCCCTTTACCTGAGGCTGTTCTTTGGCGCGAAGCCCTTCGAGTCCCCGGGACTGGACACGCTGGCAGGGCGGATGAACGCTCTGCACTTGCTGAGTCGCGATCCGAGGGAGAGGTACTACATGACGAGGGCACGCGTCCCCGCCGTGAGTCTCGGGAACAAAGTCCTCTTCGGGGCCCGATACTACGAACGCCTAACAGAGAGCCAGAGGCTCGCGGCCGGAGCGCACGAGTTCGCACACATCCTCGGGAAGGACGGATAGTACGCGAGGAAGAGACTCGTGGTCCCGTCCTTGGCGGTCTCCGCCGCAATCTCCGTCGTGGCTCTCCTCCTGACTGGATCCCTGTTGCTCGCGGAGTGCGTCACCCTGGTCGGGCTCCTCGGGTCGCTCTTCCTCGCCTTCAGGCTGAACGCGGAGCCCTTTCAGGAGCAGGAAATGAGGTGCGACGCTCTCGCCGCCTCATTCATACAGGGGCGAGAACTGATAGAGGCAATCCGCATAGGCGAGTCGATGGGCGGGCCCAGGAGCAGGAGGGGAGCGCCTGCGAAGGCGAGCGCAAGAGCCCAACCTGCGATACGAGGGAGGATCGAGAGCCTCGAAAGGATCGCGTCAATCGAGACCCTCGGGACATCTGGGTCGGACGGACGCGACGCGACCGCATGACCGGTTCGGGGGACGCCGCTTGCTTGCTCGGCGGTATTCTAGATGGTTAAGAGGAGGCTGAAGAGGAGCGCGAACAGGAACAGATTCGATCTAGTGTTCCCTGCCTGTGAGCGTCGGCGCCGAGCCCGGCGGGTCCCTTCCAATGATTATAAGAGGCCGGGAGAAGCATGACGGTGACATGAGAGCTTACGTCTTCCTCGTAACGAAGCCGGGTACCTCCGAGGAGGTGCTGGGATATCTGAACAAGATAACCAAGGTCAAGGGGGTGACGCAGGTCGATTCCGTATACGGCAGGTTCGACGCCATCGTCACCGTCGAGGCGCGCGACATGGAGAGCCTGGGAGACATGATCTACAGGGTAATAGAGAAGGTACCCAACGTCATCCACACGGAGACCGCACTCGCACTCTCGCACAAGGCGTGATGCAAGGTTGGCCGTGATAGCCTACGTGCTGCTGCGCACGAAGCCGGGCACATCCCATCAGATCATCGCCTCCAGGAAGATTCCGGGGGTCCAGATGGCGAGCAGCGTCTTCGGAAGATACGATGCGGTGCTGGTGATCTCGGCGAAGGACATGGAAGAGCTCTCAAAGACGATGTACGACATCATCGAAAAGCACCCGAACGTCGAGCACACCGAGTGCCTCGTCTCGATACCCTACCCTCCGGAAGAGAAGCCTGAGGCCCCTCCGGAGACATACTCCGTCATATCGTTCCAGTGCCCCAGCTGCAACGGCCTCAACAGGCAGGGTTCAGCCTACTGTCACCTCTGCGGCTACGCCTTCGAGAGCGCTGAAGAGTATCTGGAGGGAAAGCACGAGGAAGAGCCCAGCGCGAAGCCGCTCACCGCCAGAACGCGGCGCAAGCATAAATAGTGCGGACGCCTTTACACGCTCCGTTGCCTCTGATCTGGCTTCTAGGATACAACATCAGGGAAGGCAAGGTCGGCGCGTACCGGAAGTTCATCGGATCCAAGGAGTTCAGGAAAATCTGCGAACGAATGAAGGAAGAGACAGGCATCAAGTACCTCGAGACTTACATGACCGTCATCCCTTCCTCTAACGAGGAGGGAGACTACGATTGCTACGATTTGTGGGAGCTCCCAAATCACGCGTCCCTGGACAGGATCAGAAAGTCGGAGGCCATGGGAGAGCTGGCGGCGAAGACGTACTCGCTCATCCACCCCAGACCGTCGATGTCGAGGACCCTGCGGCGCGTCAAAGACGTAAAGATAATGTTCGAACCCAAGGAAGGGAAGTAGCGGCCCGAGCTAGCCTAGCAACTGCAGCATTCTGTCCGGGGTCGCGCGCAGGCAGGTGAAGATCGGCGTCTCGAGCTGCGTGTACATGCTAGCTTCAGAGCTCCTCAGCTCCTCCACCAAGGCGAGGAACTCCGAGGGGTCGTCCCCCTCGAACGCGAGCATGAACTCCTGGTCGTCGAGACCGAAGGAATATGCCGTGTGAATCTTGATCGAGGGGTACTTGTGGCCTATCTTGAAGTGGTCCGCCATGATTCGACGTCTCTCTACGACGGGTAGCCTGTACCACTCCCTCTTCTTGACGAAGGGATAGACGAAGAGGTACTTGGAGCGCGACTGGAAGCTGCCTTCGGAACCCTCCTGACCCTCGTGCCTGTGCGTCCCGAGGTAGGGCGACTCCCTCGTCATCGCGAGGTAGGAGTAGGGTACCTCGAGGTACTTGCCGAGCGAGGTGGCGAGGAGCGCAGAGACGAGCGACTGGAACGGCTCTATGGACTCGGAGTCTGCAAGGATCATGAAGTCGGAGTCGCCCCTTATCCCCACAAGGGAGAAGAAGCTCAGCTTGGCCTCGGGCGGCCGGGTGCTGATGACGCGCAGGAATCCCTGCTTCAGGGAGTCCCTCTCCTCGTTGGAGAGCAGTCTCCATTCTCTGGCGACCTTGAAGAAGGTGTACTTCACGTAGCGCTTCACGACCACCTTCTTCGACGCTTCGGCTGCGGCGGACGCCTCTGACGCTCCAGAGGAGGCGCTGCGCTCGACGACCCTGGACTCCAAGGTGATTGTCCCGGTGAGGCTGCGTTGTTTATTTAACGTTTGTTACAACGACGTCTGGGATGTGCGCAATCACGGACCGGTCGACGGACCTTCTCCCGAGCACGGCGACGAGCACATCTCTCGGATGAGGGGGACCGACGAAAGATGGTGACCATCTACAACGAGGTGCTCGGTAAGGAGGTCGTGGCGCCAGATCGTCCCGAGAGGATAGTGAGCCTGAGCCCTGCGGTAACCGAGACGCTGTTCCTGATGGGCCTGGGGGAGCGGGTCATCGGGGTGAGCGCCTTCTGCGCTAGGCCCCAGGAGGCCAGGGCACGGCGAAAAGTGGGGAGCTACAGCACCACCAACCTCGACCTGCTGAAGGAGATGAGACCCGACCTCGTCCTCACAATCACGGGCTACCAGAGGGACCTGGCGCTCCGCCTCTCCTCCGACCTTCCGGTCTACCCCATCACCCTCCCGGTCTCCGTCTCGGGAATAATCGATATGGTCGTCAAGGTCGGCCTGGTCGTCGGGGAGGCGTCGGAGGCGCGTCGACTGTCCGCCCGTCTCCTGAGAGAGGCGGCTGGGTTAACGCCAGTTGCCAAGAGGCTGCGCGCCTACGTCGAGATAGACCTTGGCGGACCGGTCAGCTTCGGTGCGTACAGCTACATCACGGACGCCCTCCACCTCGTTGGGGTCTCAACGCTCTTCGATGACGTCCGTTCGGAGTGGTTGACGCCGGACCTGGCGAAGGTAGCCGCCAGCGAGCCCGATGTCTTCATCTACGAGGCGAAGATGTACTCGAAGTTCGACGCTGCGGACCTTGAGAGGCTGATAGACAAGAGGGGATGGAAGGGGTTGGGGGCGATGAAGGGTGGCCGGTACTTCCTGACACCGGGGCCGCTCGACTTCCTGGCACACCACGGGCCGAGTTTCATAACCGAGGCGATGCCATGGCTCTCGACCAGGTTCGAGGCTGCGGCGGCTACGACCTAATCGCTGACTGCGACGCCTCTTGGTTGGGGTTAGAACTACCTGAAACGGACCTTCTCCAGCACGTCATCGTTCAGTTCCGCAGAGATGTACACCCCATGGAAGTTCGAAATGATTTCAATGGTCTTGAAGGCGCTCCTGTAGACGCAGTACCTCTTGCCTCCTTCCGTGACAAAGACCCTCTCGACCACGAGCAGCCCCTGGGCGAGCAGCTCGTTCGACACCCTGTAGCAGGTGCTGAGGGGGATGGCCTGCTCGCTGCTGATGTCCTGCACGGTCCTGGCCTTGAGCACGGTCGATACGAGTATCCTGCGGGAGACCTCGTGCGAGAGGGCGGCGACTATGCTGTTGGAGGTGGACCCGTCCAGGTGAATCCTCGTCCTCCTCGTGTCATCCCCGGTCTGTTCCGCCATCGCCGCTAGCACACTAGCTGTCTTCCTCCCAGTCCTCCCCGCGATGTTGGGCCGAGGCGCAACGCCGAAGCTCAGATTGTAACGCTTTTGCATTAGCCGGCGGACGTACAAAAGGCCTCGTTTCGAAAAGAGGAATGATAAGGGAAGGAATCCTCGATTTTGTGCCCTAAACGACTATAAATACCAAATGGAGAGATGACGGGATTACAGCCCATTTTTGGTTGGTTTTAGAGCATAGAGTTCGTGTCGGGCCCTAGAGCGAGTCGATGACTTCGGACGGGATCGACCTCTTCTTGCCTATGACGTCCACTATCTCGCTCCAGATGACGTCTCTCACGTTCGGCATGGCCTTCATAGCCTCGAGAAGGTCGAGCAGCTGGGCGCTGTCCTTTATGATCGCCTCCGCCCTGAGGTCTATGGTGTGCTCCCCCACGGACCTGCCGACGGAGACGACCTCCTTGTGCTTCAGGAGCTCGTGCCCTATGTCCGCGGTGTTGCCTCCTCCCGTAAAGAGGAAGAAGTCTATCCGCCTGAACCCTAGGTTCCTCAGCCTCAGAGAGTAGGTGATGTCGAGGTACATGTTCTCGAGGTGCTTTCGCCTGCGGTGGATGGTGGACAGCGGGACCCCGAGCTTCTCGGCCAGGGCCTGGGTCGACAGGTTCCCATCCGGTTCGAGGAGCACCTTCAGTATCGCTTTGTCCACCCTAGAGATTTTCGGGGAACGTATGGGGTAATGGCTGGAGGTCGGTCTTCCTGCCATGATTCAAAGTGGACGTAGTTCTCTATAAGGGTTCCACCACCGGGCACAGAGAAGACCAAGCCCTCCCGATTTCAGCCCTTCGTGTACGTCAGCCCCTGCACCCTCACCGGGTGTCCTTCAATCTTCCTCATCCTGTTCGCAACGGTCGGCTGCGCCCAAATCTCGATAGGGTCCATGTAGTCGAAGCTGAACTCGATGATGTGACCGCACTTGCACCTCGTGCCCCAAGTCCGCTCGCCCACCTGGATCGCCCTGGACGTGGAGACCATGAACATCTTGAGGCATCTAGGGCACTCGAGGATTACGCTGTTCATTCAGTCCTCACACGTCTTGCATCTCTTCGGCGGCAGGAAGTGGGTTACGCCTAATGGAGTCGTGGTAAATCTCGTAGTCTTCGGGCTTGAGCTTCCGTTCAGGGCCGTTCTTCTTCTCGGTCATACACCAAGAGCGCAGCTGCAAGGCTATAATGAACATAGGGGACTGAAACTAATCGAGTCTTGGGGGAGGTCGCCGAAAGTGATTTCTCTAGAGTAGTGGGCTGAAGACTGCGCTGGCCTCCCGAATGCCTGCTCGTATAGCGGAGAGGGCGCGGTCACAGGAGCAAACGATATGGCGACTCGCCAGCGTAGAAGATGCAGATGTCGGCGTACTTCGCTATCTTCTCCCTGAGCCTGTACCGGTCGACATCCTCGGCCACGACGCGCCCCTTTACTGGCTGCAGGTTCGCGTCCCTCTCCGTGACCTCGATCGCCACCCATCTGTCCTTGTGCCTCTCGGAAATCTGGGAGAGCGTCTCCTCCTCTGGCTTGGCGCTCTCCGCAGCGCCTGTCTGGCTCATGCCGTCGACCGGGAAGGCTCGCCTTATGAACTGTTGGGAGGCCTCGCAGCGCGTTCTTCACCGCTCCTGGGCTATGTAGCCGCGGAACGCGTTGCCGGTGCCCGTTGGAATCGCTAACGGTTTTGACGTACTCAACTGAGCGCGGCTATTGTTATCGACTTTCTCTTATCAGTTCGCAAGCGTTCGAAGTCCTACGAGGTAACCTATTGACCCTGGGCGCCCGGCCGACCATTGCCACCCAGGGATGGCTCTTCCTCTCTACCTCAGGGGGCTGCTGTCTTGGGTCGACCCTGAATGGCCGACTTGGGCGGAGTGCGCTTCCGAACGGCGCCGCTTGCCGATTTGCCAGCGTCCAGTGAGATGGTTCCCTCTGGACCGTCCACCGTCAGCCTGAAGTTGTCCAAGAACGAACGGCCAAGAATCAGCTCGACGGGGAGCAACCTCGGCAGGTCGAGGTCAGTGACCATCGCGTCGACGTCCCTTGCAGTGAGTCTCCCGACGGAAATCTCTGGCATCTTCATCAGGATGCCCCTTTCTATACCTCGGAAGCCGAAGATGTAGGGCACCTGCGTTGGGTGAATCCTCTGCCAATCGCGCGGGCGCAGAACCCCTTCGGTGAACCCCAGTTGCAAGGCGTCCTTCGTGAACATCTGGCAGAAGGAGGTGTTGAAGTCCATCAGGGCTCTGAGTTCCCGCACCGCTCCCTTCGGTCCCTTCAATTTGGCGAAGACCGTCATCGGCTCCCTAAGCTCAAACTTCATTGAGGGGCGCAAGCCTCCTGAAGCCTAGTGGAGCGCGATGTGAGGCCCAAGTGGGTTTGGAGATGCTTCAGTAGGGTCGGTCCGGGGACGACGTCATGAGCGGCGGACGGTGGGAGGTCAAAGGCCATGAACTCTACATCTCTGAACGTCATTCCGCTTATGTCAATCCGAGCCATCTTTAAGCTAGCCCCTCGTCCGAACGAGTGTAACTGACAAGGACACCATGCCTTTAGAGAGTACTCCGTTGCTGGCTATCACCGCCTCCGGGGGTAGGCCCAGGCGGAACTCGTCGACCTTGGGGACCACGCTGCACTCCGATGTCGGAGAGACGAGGGCCTGATACTCCCTCACGACCCCATCCGGCCGGTGAGCCGAACGAAGGCCCAGGGTAAACCTCTGGAGTCGGTTGACGATCGAGGTCTGTGTCTGCTTCACAGCAGGAGACGATAAGGTGGGTCGCCGGTGTAGAAGATGCACACCTCGCTGTACTTGGTGGTCTTCTGCCTCAGGTTGTAACGGTCGACGTCGTCTGCCAGGACGCGCCCCTTCACCGGCTGCAGGTTCTCGTCCCTCTCGGTGACCTCGATGGCGACCCATCGGTCATTGTACCTCGCGGACATCTCGGCGAGGGTTAGCTCCTCTGGTGGGGGACGCTCCGTTGCGCTGGTTGAGCCCATGTGCGACTGTCTTGATTCGTGCTTTATGAAGTGTTGGTCAGGTTCGTGAGTGCGTTCGAGCTGCTCTCTGGGCCAGGAAGACGCGGAACGCGTTACCCGTCCCCGATGTGAGTGGCGTCGCGCCAGAGAGGGCTTTTCACGCTGCCTTCGAAATCAGGCCCGCGTTGAGCCGCTGGCCGTTCAGGTAGCTCTCTGCGGCCGTGGCGCGAATCATCGACGCTGTCGTCAAGATTGAGGAAGGATGAAGAAGCTCGAGATTCCTGTCACTCCGCTGGAATCGGTGACCGTTATGAGGTACTGGCCTGCGTCCCACAGCGGGCTCACTACGATAGAGTAGGAGAACGAACCATCCGGCGCCAACGGGACGGCGACTCCGTCAATGGCAGTTGTGGAGTCTGACTCTCCGGCCTGGACGACAACGTAGTCAGGCAGAGAGGGCGCGGGCGTGATGAAGCCCGAGATTGTGAGGACCTCGCCGACCTCGAGCGGCACACTCGCGTTCGGACTCGTGAACCTCATCACAGCGGCATTGGTGGACGAAGGAGCGACAGGGACCGTCGAGGTGGTGGTCGGCGTGACCGAATAGGGCTGCGTGCGATTCGCGAATAGGAAGAGGCCCAAGCCCAGCACGAGGACTACGGCAATGACGGCCGAACTGCGAGCGATCGAGCTTACCTTCATGCCAACCGCGGCAGGTCGAGCACCGTCGGCGTAGTTAAGCTGTTGCCCGAGAAGGTTTGGGTTGCTGACCGTCCTCCTCACTTGAACGGCTTCGTCGGCTTCCGCGGCTCCGCAAGCTTAAGGACACCCTTCTGCGGGTCTAGCGTCAGCTTGAAGTTGTCGAGGAAGGAGCGTCCCAGGATCATCTCGAACGGGAACATCCGCGGCAGGCCCATCTCCAACACTACTGTCTTCACGTTCCTGGCGACGAGGTCGCCCAGCCTGATTTCGGTGAGTTCAAGGGCAGTCGTCATCTCGATGCCCCGGAGCCCGGCGATGTAGACCACACGATCCGGGTGTAGCTTCTGCCAGTCGCGTGGACGGAGGGCCGCCTCCGGGAAGCCAAGGTTCACCCCGTCCCGCGTGAAGAGAACCGTGAATGGTGTGTTGGGGTCGAGCAGGCAGTTGAGCTCGCTGACGTGGCCGTTCGGTCCCTTGACCTTCGCGAACAGGCTCATCTGCTTGTTCAGCGCGAACCTCATCTCGGGCCCGCGGCTCCCTCTATCTTCAGCGTGCGCGACGAGAAGTCCATCTCCACCCTCATGCACCTGAGCAGTGACTGCCCGAGGACCATGTCGAAGCCGATGACCTGCGGCAGGTCGATCACCAGGAACTCGACGTCCTTGGACGAGATGCTGCCGATGTCGACCTGGGGTATCCTGATGGGGAGCCCTCTCGTGTACCCCGAGTAGGTGGCGAGCACCATCGAATTCTTCGGTGGGATGCGCGAGTTGTTGGAGATGACCTCAGGGTATCCCAAACTGTAGGCGTCGACGGTCGGGAGTATGCAGAACTCAGAGGTAGGGACGACCAGCGCACTGTACTCCCTTACCTTGCCGTTCCGTCCCTTGACCCTAGCGAAAACCGTGGGGAGCTTCCCGAAGGCATGCTCGAGTGTTGCTGCCCCGGTCACAGGAGCAGAGGAAATGGCGGCTCACCAGCATAGAAGATACAGACCTCTGGGTACCTGGATGTCTTCTCCCTCAACCCGTATCGGTCTGGGTCGTGCGCGAGGACCCTCCCCTTCACGGGCTGGAGGCTCTTGTCCCTCTCGGTGACCTCGATGCCCACCCAGTGGTCCTTGTACCTCTCGAGCATCTCGGGGATGGTGAGCACCTCCGGTGGGAGGTGCTCCGGGGCGCTGCTGGAACTCATACAGGGAGTACTGCACTCGTGCCTTATGAACTATTGACCAGGCTGCTGAGGGCCTTCTGCACGACCCCCTGAGCGATGTAGACCCGGAAGGCGTTCCCCGTGCCCGTCGTCAGCGGCGTGGCACCGGAGAGGGCCTTGGTGGCAGCGGCCGATATCACGCTCGCGTTGAGCTGCTGTCCGTTCAGGTAGCTCTCTGCGGCCGTGGCGCGGATGGGCTTGTTGGCTACCCCTCCCAGGACCAGCCTCACGTTCGAGGCGGTGGTCCCGCTCAGGGTCGCGCTGACCGCGCAGTTGGCGAGTGCGAAGTCGATTGCGTTCCTATCGCTCGCCTTGTAGAAGGCGCTGACCGAGCCGGATGCGGGGGCGGGGACGTTTATCGAGGTCACGATCTCGTTGTATCGGAGGCTGTTCTCCTTGACGCGGCCGTCGACGATGGTGACGCCGGGCATGAAGGAGTCCATCGACTCGGTCGTCGAACCCCCTGGTCCCTGGATGGTCACGGTGGCGTTGAGGGCGAAGAGGGCGGGCGTTATGTCGCCCGCGTGCACTGCGTAGCAGAGGTTGCCGCCGAAGAGGCTGTGGTAGTAGCGGTTGTCGCCGTTGGGTGCGTAGCAGACGTTCCCGCCGTTGCGCCAGCAGTCGTAGTTGTTCCTCAGGTACCAGCACCAGACCTCCTGGGAGATGTCGCCCGCCACGGTCGCCTGGTTGGCGATCTGCGCGGGATGGCCGGAGACCGCGCCGTAGAGCGCACCGTAGTTCGCCTTGACGTCGGAGTTGTTGAGCAGGTCTGAGACGTTGGTGGTGGCTCCTATCGTGAGTCCCGAGCTCGAGCTGTAGCTTATGCCGCTCAGGTTGAGCCCGGTGATGTCGACGACATACTGCGGCGTGAGGAGGTCGATGTGCTCCTTCATCTGGTAGAGTAGGTCGGTACCTCCGGCGATGACCCTCGCCTGACCGCCGTACTTGGTCAGGAGCGAGACCGCGTCACTGACCGATGTTGGCTGTAGGTATCCGAATTGCGCTAATTCGTTTCTCATCTGTCTTCACCACTTAGAGTTTCCCGTTCGCCTGCATCCACTGCAGCGCGGCCACAATGTCCTCCTTCCTCATTGGGACGCTCGTGAACCTGTAGCCGCCCAGGGCGTTGCTCATCGCGTTCGCTATCGCGGCCGAGGTGGCGCACAGGGAGTCCTCGCCCATCCCCTTGGCCCCGAACGGGCCCGTCGGGTCGAGGCTCTCGTAGGGGAGGCACGTGAAGCTGGAGGGTGCCTGCATGATGGTCGGTATCTTCATGTCGAGGTAGTTCGGGTTGAGGTAGCTTCCGGAACGGGCGAGACCAGTCGTCGGGTCGTTGAGCACCTCCTCGAAGAGCGCCTCGCCCATCCCGAGGCCGATGAAGGCGCCCTCGAGCTGGGACCGGGCTCCCTTCGCGAAGACGACGCGGCCTATGTCCAGCGCGCTCACGACGCTCACGACCTCGGCGTCGGCGGTCAGCGTGTCGACGGCCACCATCGCGATCTTCGTCCCGGAGTCGCGGTGCGTGAACGCGAGGCCCGGGAACTCCGAGGGGGGCCCGTACCCGGTGACTGTGAGGGGCGCGCTGAGGAGCGCCGCCGCCTGCTGGAAGGTCATCTGGTTGGAGGGGTTCGTCGTGTCGTAGATTATTCCCGAGGGCTGCGGCGAGACGCTCCCGCCGACGCCGCTGAAGCCGGCTCCGATGCCACCGCCGAACGCGAGGTTGGACGCCTTGGTGCCGGGGGCCAGGGCTGCCGCCACTATCGGGAACCACGCGCGTCCGAGGGCGGTGGCGGCGGATAGCACCCCGAGGCCGCCGGTCATCGTGCCCAGGCTGCCGAAGGTGCCGCCGGAGTCAGAGGTGACCGACGTGTCGCCAGAGTAGTATGTCACGTTCTCGAGCGAGCTGAGTCCGATGAACTGCGCCGCCAGCAGGGGAAGCGTCGTGGTGGTGCCCCCTCCCTGGTCGGACTGTCCGTTGTAGATGGCCACGCTCCCGTCGGGGTTGACGGTTATCTGGCCCCAGCAGACAGGCATGTAACCTCCCTTGTTGCAGCTCTCGAGAGCCAGGCCGACGCCGTAGCGGATGGAGCCGCTCGTCGAGCTCGGGACGCCCCAGCCCTTCCAGAGCGACGTCCAGTTGAAGGCGCTCGTTGCAGAGTTGAAGACCTGCGGCTGGGGGAGAGTGCTGTAGGGCGTGCCGGCCACGGGGTCCGTGGCTGTGGCGCTCGTCCTCATGTTGTTGAGCCTGAAGGTGACGGGGTCGATCCCGAGCTGATCCGCGAGCATGTCTATGGTCGACTCCATCGCGAAGTGGGTCTGGCTCTCTCCGACGTCCCTCATTGGGGTGCCCATGCTGTACGCGTTGGTGCTTACGACGTACTGGTTGATCTCGAGGTTCGGGACGACGTACGTGTTGTAGAAGTCGTCAGCGCCGTCCGTCATGCTGCCTCCGACGGCGCCCATGTTGTAGTACATGTTCACCTGCATCGCTGTCAGGAGGCCTGCCTTCGTCCCGCCGAACGCGCAGTAGCACCTAGTGGGGAACCTGCTGTTTGTCGAGCGTGCGTCCGCGAAGCGAGTGCCAACCCACTTGACGGGCGCGCCGACCTTCTGGGACATCGCAGCAGCGATGACGAGCGAGTTCTCGTTCACGGCGTTGCCGAACATCCCGCCGTTCATGGAGTTGGTTGAGCCTCCGAGGGCCACCCTGCAGACCACGTCCGAGACCGGGATCCCGAAGTAGCTCGCCAGGCTAGACTGGTCGCCGAAGGCGTAGTTGGACCTTTGATAGGTGTAGAGCGTGCCTCCCGTCCACCAGGCGACGCAGCCGCTCGGTTCGATCTGGAAGTGCTGGAGGATTGGGTAGTCGAACCTCTGTGTGACCACAGCGTCAGCCGCGGAGAGGGCCGTCTCGACGTCGCCGTAGGAAATCGTGACCGGCTCTGGGCCCGTCAGGCTGTTCCCTCCCGGGTAGAGCTGAGGTGCGCCAGGCTTGAGCGCCTCCTCCGCGTCGAAGACGTATGGCTGCGGCTCGTAGGCCACGTTCACGAGGTCGATGCCGTCCGTGATGGTGTCCGGGTCGGTCGAGGCGACGGCCGCCACCGGCTGGCCGGCGAAGAGGACCGAGTCCCTCGCCAGGGGCAGGAAATTTCGACCCTCGTTAACGTAGTTGTATGCAGGCAGGTCGGCTGCGGTCAGCGTCGTGTATCCCGCCGCCTCGGCCTTGCTCACGTCGATGCTCTTGATCAGCGCGCTCGGGTAGGGGCTCATCACCAGGCCAAAGTAGACCATGCTGGAGGCCCCGATGTCGCTCGCCGAGATGTCGGTTGTGAAGTGCCCCGTCCCGTTGATCCTGTTGATGAGGCCCCGTCTCGTGACGCTGGCGTTGCCCACCAGTGAGTAGGAGGAAGACATTCTCTCAAGCACCTCCAAGGGCCGTCGCCGCGGCCTGCACGGAGGCGATTATGGCCAGGTAGTTGCCGCACCGGCAGAGGTTGCCCGAGAGGGCCTGCTGTATCTGAGCCACCGTGGGGCTCGTGTTCTGCTTCAGCAGCGCCGCGGCGGCCATGATGTTGCCGGCGCCGCAGAAGGCGCACTGGCCTCCGTCGTTCTGGACCCACGCAGCCTGAAGAGCGGCGATCACCGGGTCAGCCGGCACCGTGACTGTGCCAGTCGACGTCGTCGTTGGGACGCCCCCCTCGGTCGTCAGTATCGTGTGGCCGCCTGCCCTTATCGCCGGGTACTGGCACGCCTCGTGGGCTTCGCCGTCTATCAGGACCGTGCAGGCGCCGCACGCCATCCTGTTGCACCCCATCTTTGTGCCGACGAGCCCGAGGTCGTCCCTGAGAACGTTGGCGAGCATGTCTCTCGGCTCGACCGAGACCGTGTAGCTGGTTCCGTTGACCGTGAACGTCACCGTCTGGGCGGCGAACGGGTTGGGCGCTGCAGCCGCAGGCGCAGCCGGCACCGACGAGGTCTGCTGTACGCCGCTCCCGGAGGTCTGCAGGACACCCCCTCGCAGCGCCAGGGCGGATACGCCCACGACGGCGCCCGCCGCAATGGTACCCTTGAGGAGGGTACGCTTGGTAACCTTCGTCTCCAGGACCGTGTCGATTGGTCCGGCGGAAACACCTACCTTCTTTGCAAATGTCTTGTTCGGTTTAACTGACTTCCGAACGCCTTTCGCACTTTTCTTATTTTCTGTCAACACAATTCCCGATGACCGACCGAAATATTTCTTGTATTTGTCCAATTCCCCGTACCTGTTTGGCTTTGTATCAAAAATGAGAACGTGCGGAGGAGAAGAGAGTTGGTGGCGGGACCCTTCGCCCGACCTGGCGTCCACCCGTAACAGGGGTGTGGCTGTCATCGGGGGAGATAGCGGTGTTGCTGCTGCGTTCTCCGAACTCGAGATGCGGATGGTATGATTTTTCTAGAGCGCCATTCACTATCCAGCGCTTGGTGAGACGGGCCATGGTTGGGCGGGGAGCCCAGTAGGCTCATAGACAATGATAGAAGTCATGCATGGTCGCTTGTCGAGCTTCTCGGCGAGGCGTGCGGTCGGCGTCCTCTTCGTCGCGCTTCCCGTAGTCGCGCTCTCCTCGGTGATGGTGTTCTTCTCCTTCTACCGAATCTCCCCGGCGCCCTCCGTGGAGGGCTCGCCAGGGAACCCGCTCGGGCTCCTCACCTCGAACTTCGTCTACGACGGGTCCGTGAACGTCGAGAACGTCGTGACGTCTTCCGCCTTCCTCCTGATGGTGCTCCTGTACCTCCCGCGCGCGCTCCGGGTCACCTCGGCGTATCTCCTGCCGCTCATTGCGGTCGCAGTCGGGGGGTTCGCCCAGCTGACGGCCATATCGTCGGTCTACGTGACCCCCCGAATCTGCGGAAGCTACTGCTCGTTCTACGGCATGTCCGGTCTCTCCAACGCCGTGATAGGGTACACCTTCGCGGCCTTCCTAATCTGCTTCGGCCTGATTGCGTTGCAGAGGAAGGGTCGCTTGGTGGCTAGGCAGGGATCCGTGCTCCGGCCGTCCCGGCCCAGGGACCAGCTTGCGCTCGTCTGCGCCTTTGCGGCGTATGTCTTCCTGCTCCTGCTCTTCGCAGGATTGGTCACGCTGCCCGCCCACCAGGTCGTTGTCTCCGGGAACGGGGGCACGCCCACGGTCGTAATCCCTCCTCCCCCGGCCATACTCGTTCAGCCACCTCCGACCGCGCTGGTCCACGCCGCCAGCATCACCTACGGGTTCATCTTCTGTGTCGCGATCGTCGTGGCGGTGAACCGGAGGTACCGGGCCTTCGTTCCGCCGGAGACTCTAGGCGCTGGCGGGACTGCGGGCTGAGGGGAACTCCCAGAATGTACTAGACAGACTTGCCGGTCGAACGCAGGGCGGAGTCTAGGGCGTCCACGCTCGCGTCGATCTCGTTCTCCGTGATTATGAGCGGAGGTTCGAGCCTCAGGACGTTGTGGTACAGCCCTCCTACCCCGATAAGAAATCCCTGGCGCCTCAGGCTGTCCTTTGCCTTCACCGCGGCAGCTTCGGCCGGCGTCTTCTTCCGGTCCTTCACCAGCTCGACGCCTATCATCAACCCTCGACCCCTGACCTCACCGATGAGGTCGGACCTCTCTGCGAGCTCGCCCAGCCTTCTTAGGGCGTAGTCGCCCATCCTCTTGGACCTGTTGACCAGGCCCTCCTCTTCCATCACATCGAGGACCGCGAGCGCCGCGGCGCAGCAGACAGGGTTGCCCCCGAAAGTGGAGTTGTGGTCGCCCTCCTCGAACGAGGAAGCCACCTCATCGGTCGCGATGAAGCCTCCCATGGGGAGTCCGCCGCCGATTGCCTTGGCGAAGGCCATTATGTCAGGCCGGATGTTCCAAATCTGGGACGCGAACATCTCTCCGGTCCGCCCGATGCCCGTCTGGACCTCGTCGATGATGAGGGGAATCTGCCTCGACTTGCAGGTCTGCTGTACCTTTGGCAGATAGGTGTCCGGGGGCACGATTATCCCGCCTTCGCCGAGGATCGGCTCTATTATCACGGCGCTGATGTCTCCCTCTGAGTACTCGTCGATGATTTCCCTCAGGTCTTCCGCGCACGCCAAACCGAAGTCGTCGGGCGACTCGTCGCCCCCGTATCGGTAGTGGTAGGGGACGGGCGCGTAGAAGATGCCCGGGAACGACGCATAGCTTCCGAGCTTCGACTTGTACTTCTTCTGGCCGGTCAGCGAGAGGGTAAGCGATAGCCTTCCGTGAAACGAACCCTGCAGCGAGACCACCCCCATCCCGTTCTTGCCGCTGACGTAGGCGAACTTCTTGGCGAGCTTGACCGACCCATCGATGGCCTCGGTTCCGCTGTTCGCGAAGAAGCTGCGGTGAAGCCCGCGGGGCGAGACCTCCGCAATGCGCCGGGCCAGAGCGGGCAGGACGTCGTTGTGGTAGTAGTTCGAGGTGTGCATGAAACGGCCCGCCTGCTCCCTTATCGCGGCCACCACCTTCGGGTGGCAGTGCCCCACGTTGTTGACGGCAATCCCACCGAAGAGGTCGAGGTACTTCTTGCCGGTGGTGTCGGTTATCGTCATCCCCTTGGCGTCCTTGACCGTGATGTCCTCCTGGTGCGGTAAGCAGCGCATCAGATACTCGGATTCGTTGGAGAGCGTGGACTTCAACGGTGGAACTGTTGAAACGGCCGCCTTTTAACTTGTAGTTCCAGGAGCGGTTCTTCTTCGGGGGCCAAGGACCCCTGCCGGCCCACGTCCTTGTGATAGTTGGCGGATTCACGGCCGGCCCCAGGCACGACGAACTCCTGTGTCTCTAGCGGTTACCACCTTGAGATGGCGATCTTCTTGTCCGTGAAGAACTCGATGGTGTCAATCTGCGCGTGCAGCACGCCGTAGAAGGAGTCCCTGCGCCCCCCGAAGGGAAAGTACGCCGAGGGCGCGGCCACTCCTATGTTGATGCCGATGTTGCCCGCGTCTATCCTCCTCCTGAACTCTCGGGCGGACCTCCCGCTGGAGGTGTAGATGCACGCCATGTTGCCGAAGTTGGTCGAGCCGTTTATCATCTCGATGGCGCCATCGAGCGTCTCGGCGCTCAACACGCTCGCGATCGGACCGAATATCTCCTCCCGGGCTATCCTCATGTCAAGGTTGACCTTGTCGAGGATCGTCGGCCCCAGGTAGAATCCGTTGGGATACTCGAGGACCCTGAGCGTCCTCCCGTCCGAGACCGGCTTGGCTCCCTCTGTCACCCCCACCTCGACGTAGTCCGAGACGCGGGCGCGGGCCTTTTCCGTCACGAGCGGCCCCATCTGGACGCCAGCGTCGAGGCCGTACCCGACCTTGAGCGAGAGGGCGGCCCTTGCAAACTTGTCCAGGAGGACGTCGTGGACGTCCCCTACCGAGACTAGGTTCGCCCCAGCCAGGCACCTCTGTCCGGTGTTCCCGAAGAAGGATGAGACCATGTTTGACATCGATGCGTCGAGGTCCGCGTCGGGCATCACGAGGACGCTGTTCTTGGCGCCGCCGTTGGCGATGGCACGCTTCCCGTGCTCTCCCGCCATCCGGTAGATCTGACGGGCCACCGGGGTCGACCCGACGAAGGTGACGCCCTTCACCTCCCTGTTGGCTATCAGGCGCTCGACGACCTGCCTCCCCCCGTGGACGACGTTGAGAACGCCGCGGGGCAGCCCGACCTCGTCCTGTATCAGCTCGGCGACGCGCTGCATCGGTACGGGGGTGAGCTCGCTGGGCTTGACCACGACGGTGTCCCCCAGGACCAGTGCGTAGGGGATGAACCAGAACGGGACCATGACCGGGAAGTTGAAGGGGCAGACGACGGAGAAGACGCCGAGGGGCTCCTTGGACAAGCTCACGTCGATCCCTTCGGCTATCTGGTCGAGCGTGTCTCCCTTCGCAAGGGTGTAGGCTGCTGCGATGGCGACCTCGACGTTCTCCACGCAGCGCTTCAACTCCCCGCGGCTCTCCTCAAGTGTCTTGCCGTGGTTCTGGGTGTTGATCGTCGCGAGCTCCTCGGAGTGCCGCTCCAGGGTGTCCCTCAGCCTGTACAGGTACTTGACGCGCTCGAGTATCGAGACGTTCCGCCACTTCTCGAAGGCCCCCGCTCCGGCCTCCGCCGCGCGGTCCGCCTCCTCTGGGAGGGCGAACGGCACCTGCGCCAGCCTCGCGCCCTTTCCGGGGTCGTAGGCCTCGCCGAGGTCTGACGAGCTCGATTCAATCCAGTCGCCGTCGATCAGGAGCTTCAGCTTGCCGTAGTTTTCCCGTATCTGTGTCTGCAATGCGATGCTCTCTACAGCGGCGGGGGGGTCTTTATGATTTCTCCCCTCCGACGTCACCACGGGGCGAATCGGAGCGGGCCTTGCTTGCCTGAACTCAGGTGAGCGGGTCCGCGTCTCGATGCTCTACGGAGCCGAAATCGGTGTGGCGTATTCAGGACGATTCCGCGAGGTCCTCGGACACCTTCGCCACCAGGTGGGCCGGGAACGCACCCCTCTTCGCCAGCCTGTTGCCGTGTTTGAGCTCGATCGCTATCGCGTCTAGGGAGCTCCGGCCGCCGAACGCCAGGCAGTCGAGATACACCCGCTGAATCTCGTTCTCGAAGTCCCCCAGCGCCGGCAGGATCGCGACCTTGCCCTTCTCTCCCTCCGAGAAACCGGCCGCGGTAAGTCGGGCAGCTGCCTTGTCGAGGTCGTCGACATAGATGAACAGACGGCCCGGAGTCTGGAGGCGCGTCAGCTCGTAGGCGCGGTAGTCCAGCGTCACCATCCCCTTGAGCAGCTCGGACGCCAGCGTTGCGTCGCTCCTCTTGTACGTCTTTCCGAAGTATCTCACCTGACTCAGCGACTGCAGCGAGGGGACGAGATGCTCCCAGACGTGATAGGGCTGAAAGAGGGAGTCCCTCACTGTGAAGTACCCGCCTCCCTTCCTCTCTAGGAAGCCGAGTCGCTCGAGCGAATTCATAATCCTGTAGGCCGTGGCCCTGGACCGTGCTCGGCCGTAAAGCTCGCTGATGTGATTGAGGGGCTTCGGGTCCAGCGTTTGCGCTATCGTCAAAGCGGGATTAATTTTCATATGTTATATTTTCGGTGGGTGACTATATAAAAATGTCTCAATCTTGACGACGCCACGGTTCGCGACGAGGTGCGAGGTTCAAGTATCTCGTTGGGGGAGGGGGCGGACCTGTCACAGGGCGGGGCGAACGAGATTGGGACGAGATTCTCTAACAATTCTAGAACAATCTCGGAAATCCGGTATATAGGCTCCTGTGCGAAGAAGAGGTCGTGAATTGGATGATCTCACCGCTGCAGAAGCGAGAGCTGATGCGGATGCTCGACCGCGACCTGAGGGAGGAGATATCGGTTGTGAAGAGGCTCGGCTACGAGCACGCCCTTCGGCAGACCACAAGCCTCGTGTCGATCGGCGACATTGAACGCCAGGTGAGGATTGACTCCCGCCTGACTCAGGGCGACAGGAGCCTGTTGTTGAGCGCCGTCTCGAGGATGCTGCACCTTCAGACACCTTCCACCGTCAAGACGACCTCGCTGGACTGAAGGCCGGAGGAAGGGCGAACCAGACCCTGGCCACGAGGGGGACCCAAAGGGACTGGCGGACCCCGGGAAGGGCCGTGGAGTCCCGTCGTGGAGACGGCAGGTTCGACCGCCTGCTCCAGGACGCAATCGAGGAATCGCTCAGGGAGATGCTGGGCCAGACGATAGCGCTGGCGACGAGGGTCTGCTTGGACACCCGGGTGGCGCTGGAGGATCCGCGAACATACCTCTCGGTCCTGGAGACGCTGCTGGGGAATCGGAGGGCGAGCGTGATACGGCGGATGGAGAGGAAGCTGCAGGCGATAGGACCGCTTCAATCCGCCGGGGTCGCAGGTTTCTGCGAGTCCATCGAGTTCCTCAGGGGCCACTACGCCGCTGAGACGCTCGCCAGATGGAAGTAGGCCCGCCCGAGCTGTGGCGCAACTCGCCCGGGGGGGTGGCGCATCGCCGGACGAACGCTAAATTCTCGAGTGGTGATTATATGCGCCTGAAGTTATGGGGTGACCGGCGTTTTGACACAGACAAGGAACATCATCCTCTGCATCCTCATCCTCGCATTCCAGTTTTTCTTCGTCAAGGACGGGCTGGCCTACGCTTCGCCGATCGCGTTCCAGGCCGTCGTCTACCTGTTCATGACCCTGACCCTGCTCGCCGTCACCCGGTTCAAGGTTGACCTCGACAGGGCGACCCTCGTCTTCTCGCTCTTTTTCTGGCTGAGCGGCGCGCTCTGGGTCCTCGGGTTGAGCTACGTCTCGCCGCCCGTTTCCGCCGTGCTGGCGTTCACGATGCCCCTCTTCTCGGTCCCGCTCTCCATGCTGCTGCTCAGGGAGGGGAACTCCAGGGTGGAGGTGGCAGGCGCGACCGTCGGCTTCGCCGGGGTGGCGGTCTTCAACCTCCCGTTCCTCTCCTCCGGGTTCACCCTGATCGGGACGGCCCTCTGCCTCTCGAACGGGTTCTTCTGGGCGCTCTTCTCGGTCTACAGCAAGCGGCTCGGGGCGCGCGACCCCGTGCGAACCGTGACAACGGCGTCCCTCTTCAGCACGGTCGCCTACTGGGCGCTGCTCCTGCCGGGGTTCGAGTTCAGATTCTCCTACGACCTAGCGGTCGACGTGGCCTACATGGCGTTCGTGGCGGGCGCGTTCAACGCGTACCTCTGGATCTCCCTGCTGAGGAAGGAGAGGGTATCGAGGATCACCACGCTCGCGTTCGCCGCGCCGGTGATAACCCTGGCCATCTCGGCGCTTTTCTCCCGCGCGATCCCGAGCGACTTCGAGCTGGGCGGAGTCGGCCTCATCTTCGTGGGCATATATCTGGCGAACACGTTCGCTGCGAAGCAGGCAGGGTTGCGGATCCCGGTCTCCCCTCCGATCGAGAAGCACGAAGCCAAGCACTGACCGGGTGAGGGCTCACGAGCGCTTGGAGAAGCCAAGCCGTGTCTTGAGCCTGTCCGCCTCCCTGCGGAGGAGCGACGCCTCCGACCTCTTGACGAACTGGCTGTTCGACCTGTACTTCGCGACGAGGGTCCTGAGGCCCCCCGTCTCGTCGCTCAGGTTCCCCAGCTCGCCGAGAAGGTTCTTGTCGAAGAGGATGGGGCGGAGGGCGTTGCCGAGGTAGCCCTTGCTTACGATGGGGGCGTAGCAGGTAGAGTACTTGCGGATCAGGGTGTTGATCCTGGTGCGGTCGACGAGCGAGATGTCCCCCGGGATGAGCATCACGGCATCGGCGTTCGCCTTCACGAGCGAGAGTCCCTTCCTGATGGAGCTGCTCTGCCCCTTCTCGAAGCTCTCGTCCAAGACGACCTCGCACTGGTAGTCCTTCAGCGCGGACCTGACCTCTTCGGCGTCCGGGCCCACTACGACGATGACCTGCTTGGCCTTCGACGTCTGGCACTCGTAGACGACGTGGCCTATCATAGTCCTCTCTCCGATGACCTCGAGCATCGCGTTCCGTCCGGACCTCACGGAACGGCCCAAGGCTAGCACTATGATAGAGACGTAGTCGCCGTTCCCGGCCGCCATTTTTTCTCTCTTCTCCTGTGCTCCTTCGAAGGCGGGAGATGCCTCTATATTTCGGTTCCCCCGAACGCCTTTGGTGGGTCCTGGGGACGGGACGCCTGGCCTAGCCGTTCTTGCACTTCCACTCGCCGCCCGAGTAGATCTGGTGGCTGACGGTGACGCCGGCCACCGAGCCGCTCTCGGTCGGGTTGTACACTATGCCGCATCCGAGGGCGTAGAAGGACGGGGAGACCTGGGCCGAGACCCTGCCGGAGTAGCCGCCGAAGTTCACAGACGAGAATGTGTACGAGACCAGAGGGACGAGGAAGAACGCGATGAGGAGGAGGAGGATGATCACGCCCGCCGCGACGGAGCCTGCATGACGCATGCCTTTGCTTAGTGCGGGAGGTTATCCGGCTATCGAACTTTGTTCAAGGCCCCCGTTCTCAGGAGTCGGGAGCCTCGGCCAGTCCCCAGTGTCTCCGGCTGGCTCGCTGCCCCCTCTGCCGGATGAGGCCGGGCTGGCGCTGAAGCCGGTCGAGAAGGGGAGTCTTGAGCAGCTCGACGTGCTGCGTTCATCTCTCCGTTCGGCGGGCGAGCCCGTCACTCTGGTTTGGTGGGAGCGGGGCTTGTGTAAAGGAAGACCTTACCCACGATGGTCTCCCCCTCCTCCGCGGCAAGGCCCGAAGATGCTAGGTTGGACTCGGCTATCTCGTTGATCAGGGTGTGGACGTGTCTCGACTTCAGATAGATGAGCCGGGCCTGGAAGTTGTCCCTCATTATCCCCCTCCTACGGAACTGCGGCAGGACGTAGAGGCCGTGGGACCTCGCCACCCCATCGACGACTGACATCCACGCCACCGCCACGATCCTGTCCGCTATCTTAACGACGAAACACCTGTCCCCGTTGCTGAGGGCGACCCTCACCCACTTCTTGTTCGTCTCGGGCTGAGTGGCCGCCATGAAGCGTTCCAGTTCGGCGGCGTCGCTCTCCATGCTGACGTGGAACTTGAACCTGTGCTCCGAGGGAGCCTTGTCGACGTCCAGCTGCCAGATGTTCCACACCTCCCTGGGGAGCTCTGCTGCCTCGAGCTCCGAGAAGATGTAGCTGGAGGGCTTCATGCTGTAGAAGAGGTCGAAGACCTCCCTGGACCTCGTGAAGATGGTCCCGGTCGCCTCGGACCCGTCGTAGATGAAGAGGCCTTTCACGTGCCCTTCGGGGTCGTTGGAGAGGAAGACCTCACCCCCCGCCTCGATAGCCTCCTTGACCTCGTGGCGGATGATCGGGTCGAAGAACGACAGCCCCCTCGGCAGGTCGGCGAGCTGCTCGTCTATGGTCCTGACCTTCGATACCCGAATTCCCTCGCTCATGGGCCTCGCGCCACGCTCTCCGATTCACGTCTGTGCAGTTCCATCATCACCAGTCCAGGATTGTGAACTCCTTGGTCAGCCTTGGCTCCCCGAGTATGTTGCCTATGACGAGCTCAAGGCTGTCGGGCCTGCGACGTAGGTCGATGACCTCATCGTCCTTCACGGCCTCCCTGAGGATGTACTCGAACTGTGTCTTGCGGTCGGCCGGATGCCCGAACCTCTTGATGCGCTCCCTGTCTATCTGCTCGTAGGCGTACATGAATTCGTAGAGCGACCTGTATATCTGGTGCTCCATGGTCTCCTCGATGTTGAACTCGAGCTCCTTCCTGTCGGTCCCCCCGACGGTTATCGCCTGAAGGCCTTCGAGGTCGGCCCAGAAGATGGTGCCGTCCGGGGCCAGGACCGCGTCCTTGTCGAGCCAGACGTCGTAGAAGTCCAGCCCGCTGTAGGTGCCGTTGGCGTTGTCGCTGATGGTCCTGACGAAGAGCGTTAGGACCGCGATCCCGCTCTTGACGAAGTTCCTCAGGAAACCCATCGCCTTCTCGTCGCTGTCTATCCCGAAGTAGTCGAAGAGTTCCCCGGTGTCGTCCCCGATGGTCCAGTCCGAGTGGAAGTAGATCCTGACGTTGGACGGGATGAGCCTGGCTTCCTGGACCATCACCTGCTTGAACCTCCGGTACCAGTACACCTGGGTGACCGCGTCCTGGAGGGCCTTCGGCAGCTTCACTATCTTCACCAGGGGGGCTATCCTGAACCCGTGAATCGACGTGGCGCCGGCACCGGACATCTCTGCCGCCTTCATCGCGATGGTGGCGAACTCGAGGCCCTGCGACCCGTAGGGGCACCCCCTCGACCACAGCTCCCCGGTGAGGTACCTCGGGAACTTCATCTCCCTCTCCCTGGAGTTGAGGATCCTCTTCCTGATGGCGTCGTTCTTGAGGAGGCTGCAGACCTCCTCCCTCCTGAAGGACTGGCGGCTGAATGGGCTGGTCGTCGAGCCTATCCCTTTGACCGAGAAGTAGAATTCGGTGCCGTCGATCGCCATGTACGGAAGGCTGCTGACGGCGCTCCTGTTGTCATCGATCAGGAGCTCCCTGGTTCCTAGGGGTGCTCCGTCGGTGAAGGGCCCCACGCTCTCGGGGAGGTATATCCTCTCGAACTCCGGCATCTCGAAGCGGCTGAAGTGCTTGTTGGTTACCGTCCCGGCGCCCTCGTAGACATCGAGGGAGATGGGCATCCCCCTGAGCTTGATCGGCGCAGGTTTGGTGACCCCGATCGTCAACGCTAGGTCTCCACCATGCCGTCGCCTACTTGTTCGGAGCTCCGCAGCGCGGGCAGGTCTCTGCCGTGGTCGGGATAAGCGCGCCGCAGAACTTGCAGTTGACCATGGCGACCTCCCTTATCACGACCTGTTCGGGGGGCTTCGAGCCGAGGTCGATCCCGGATCCCCATGGGGCTGCAGGCGGGGCGGGTGGCTGAGCGGATGGCGGGCCTGGTGGCTGGGTCGGCGGTGGTGACGGAGGGTGCTCCGGAAGAGAGCTTCTCCTGCCTCTTCTTCGCATTGTCGCGTAGGCAATCACCAGCAAGATCACAATCAAGATGGCCCCCACGACCACATAATCGAGGGTCGGCACTCCCGTGCCGCTGGTCGTTGTGGTCGAGGTTGTGGGAGGCGCGCTCGTCTGGGTCAGCGGATAGCTGGTGGACGTCACGTACAGGTCGTCGGTGTAGGTGAAGCTTCCGGCAGCGCCCTGGCCGCTGTCCTGCTCGACGTAGTTGTAGCCGACGATGTACCCGGTGGAGGGGTCGAAGTACTCGAACCAGGTGTACGACGCCGAGAAGACGCCGTACGAGTCGTCGCGCTGGTACTGGCCTGTCCCTTCGGTCTCGATCGTCTGGACATATTCGTCCAGGGCGGGCAGGTGGAAGCTGTAGTCCTTCGAGAGCACGGTGAACTGCGTGTTCAGGGAGTAGAACGTGCCTCCTACCGGGAGCGAGGCGTTCATGGCGAACCAGACGTAAATCGGCGCAGTATACCCGACCTGGTCGTCCGTCCCGTTCACGTAGGTGAAGTTGTCCGCCGACCACATGTACGGTCCCGAGCTGGAGCCCGAGGTCGAGCTCCCCTGGTTGCTCGAGTACTGGTAGGAGTAGTCATAGGAGGATGAGACGATCCCTCCGCTCACACCGTTCATATTCTCCGTCCCCGTCACCAGGGTCTGGTCGGTGTAGCCAGAGTAGGAGCCTCCACCGTTGTTCACGGTCATCGTCTCGGAGTAGGAGAAGCTGTCGCCGGCCCGCGGAGTGTAGGCAGAGGCGTGGAGCGCGCCCACGGCGGTCGCGGACAAGAGCAGAAGCGCCAGCAGCAATGCTCCGCAGACGCCTTCGCCGCGACCCCCCAACGCCTGGAGCTTCAACCCGCAAAGCCTCCGATGCCGTGGCTGTGAGCCGGATGGAATCCTCTCATCCCGCTGAACGTCGCGGCGTAGGCCGAGTGGGATACTATCAGGGGCACGTACCACAGCCAGAGGCCGGGATAACCTCCGTAGGTGAACTGGACGGGTGTCTCGGCAATCTTTGCCGTGGGGTCGATCTGCTTGACGAGCTCGTTCCGTACCCCGTGAATCATCCTGACCGCCAGGGCGACGACCTCGGATTGCTCCAGTCCTGAGATGTAGTGCTCCAGCAGGGTGACCGCCTTCTCCATGAGGTCGAGGACCTCGTGGGCCTCGAAGACGGGTATCGAGGCCAGTATCGCGCCTGCGACCAAGGGATACTCAAGGTAGTTCGACAGCTCCTGCACCACATACTTGAGCTTGTCCGCGACCTCGCCCGCACTCAGCTCGCCGATCGCCATGAACGCAGATGCGATCTCGGTGTCCTCCGACGCCGTGTACCCCCAGGAGCTGAAGAGCTCCCTGAACGACTGGAACTTGGCGCAAAGGTCGACGAACGGCAGGTTCATGACCCCGAGCACCGCCGCGGCCTCGTACGACATGGTCACCGCCTTGAACTCCAAGAAAGTGTCTATGGGATAGGTACCGTCGTATCGCCTCCCCGCCATCAACGCGGCGGCAATCCCGGCCGAGAGCTCCTTCGGGACGTGCTTTCTCCTCAGCTGGTGGTCCAGGTCCTTAAGGACCGTCCCGAGGCTCTCGATGTCCTGGTTGCTGAGAGCTGTCATGACCTCCGCGGCCATCAGCTTGTTGGGGGTGGTGGACTTGAAGCTCTGGAGGACGGAGAGGGCCTGGGTGACTCTCTCTCCTATCTGGGAAGGGTCGCCCTCCAGCTTGCCCAGACCCAGGGCCGTGCCCCACAGCACTGGCAGGGAGCGGTCGGCCCCGGTCGAGGGGTCCGTTATCAGCGGGGCCAGGGGCCGCAACAGGTTGACGTAGTAGCTGGCCCGGTCCGCTATCGAGCGAAACTCCGCGTAGGTGGCTATGGTCTCGGCGACGAAGTCGGGGAACTCCTCGTCAGCGACCCTGTAGTCTCTGACGCTCAGGTCGTTCAGGACGACGCTTCCGACGCCGGTGAGGGAGAGGTACGCTCCGCCGTAGGCGACCATCCGGTCGACGGTGCTCGTCTCCTGGAGCAGGGCGTTCACGTTGGCCTCCAGAGAGCTTAGCTTGGCGTTCTCGCCCGAGGCGGCCGTCGTCTCCTCCTGGATCCTCTGGCTGAGAGCATCCTTCTCGTCCTTACCCTGAAAGTGGAAGAAGAAGGAGTGCTCCTTCTCCTGGTCCTTCGCGAGAGCCTCCAGCGCCTGCTCCTCTACCGGTCTCTCTGCGTCGACGTCGGCTGTCAGCTGGGTGAGCCTGGAGACATCGGCGACGACCTTGTCGTGGTCCTCCTGGGAGGTGCTCTGGACGTAGCCGTTGACCACAAGGTAGTTCAGGTCGAACGGGGGGATGGGGGCGGGCTCCCTGTGAAAGAAGATATCGGAAAGGAACCCCCTCACCTCGCTGCACTTCATCGCTAGATTGGGTCCGAAAAACGGCGACACTTAAGGGATTTCCCGCTCAGGATGGACCGTCCGACGGACTGCTCACGATCGTGGTTCGCCTTGCTAACCGGAGAGTCAGGACCTGCGGAGACCTACTTAGAAAGGGTTATGAGATATCGACAATCAAATCCAAGGGCATGGTGAAGGAAAGGACGGTTTTCCCCTACATACCAAACTCGGTACCCGAGGTCAAGGCGCAGATGCTGAAGGAGGTCGGTGCGCGAGACGTGATGGACCTGTACGTCGAGATACCTGAACGCCTGAGGTTCAAGCGAAAGCTGAAGCTGCCTCAACCCATCACCAGCGAGTATGCGATAAAGAGGCACGTGGAGGGCCTGCTCGAGAAGAACAAGAACTGCGAGGAGTACCTCAACTTCCTGGGGGCGGGATGCGCGCAGCATTTCGTCCCTGCGGTGTGCGACGAGATCAACGGGCGGGGGGAATTCCTCACGGCGTACGTCGGCGAGTCCTACGCAGACCACGGGAAATGGCAGGCTCTGTTCGAATACTGCAGCCTGATGGGTGAGCTCCTCGATATGGACATCCTGAGCTGCCCGCTCTACGACGGCGCACAGGCGGCCGCCACCTCCGTTCGCATGGCCTCCCGCATGACCGGGCGCAACGAGGTCGTCATCCCGAGGCAACTGAACCCCGAGATAAAGCTGGTCCTGAAGAACTACCTGAAGCCCCACATCTCGGTCAAGGAGGTCGCATTCGACCCGGCAACCGGGCTGGTGGACCTCGCAGCCCTGAGGGCTAGCGTCACGTCAAAGACAGCCGCGGTTCTCATAGAAAATCCCTCTTACCTGGGCGTCCTGGAGAGCGAGGCCGAGGAGATTGGCAAGATCGCACGCGAGCGCAGGGCGGAGTTCATCGTGTACGCCGACCCGATATCGCTCGGCGTCCTCGCCCCTCCATCTCAGTATGGTGCTACGATCGCCTGCGGAGATTTCCACCCCTTGGGCATCCCCATGATGGCCGGCGGCGGCCAGGGTGGTTTCATCGCGACTAACGACGACATGGACTACATCAGAGAATTCAAGGACCTGATGTTTGGCATAACCGAGACGACCGAGAAGGGAGAGTATGGCTTCGGCGAGGTCCTGTACGAGAGGACCTCATACGGTTCCCGGGAGAAGGGGAAGGAATTCACGGGGACAAGCACCGGCATCTGGGCCATCACGGCAGCGGTGTACCTCTCCCTGATGGGGCCAAAGGGGATGGAGGAGACGGGACGGGCCATCATGCAGATGTCGCAGTACGCCTCCAGACAGCTCGCTGAAGTGCGGGGAGTGAAGCTGAGGTTCCCGAAGACCCCCTTCTTCAAGGAGTTCGTGGTGAGCTTCGACGGGACCAGGGCGAAGACGGTCGAGAAGGTCAACAAGGGCCTGCTTGCCAAGGGGATCATTGGTGGGAAAGACCTCTCGAAGGAACTCCCGGAGCTGGGACAGAGCAGCCTCTACTGCGTGACCGAGATCAAGACAGCGGACGACATACGGAGGCTGGTCGGGGCCATCAAGGAGGTCGTCTAGAGATGGGGAGAGACCCGGGTACCTTGCTCAGGAAGTTCCACGAGGCGAAGTGGGACGAGCAGATAATCTTCGAGATGAGCGTGCCTGGAGAGAGGGGCATCCTCGTCACCGAACCCGAAGCCAGGGTCAGGAGGCTCGTTGGTAACGGCACCTCCGTCATACCGAAGAAGCTCAGAAGAAAGGCCGTTCCGAAGCTCCCCGAGGTCAACCAGATGCGCGTCCTTCGCCATTTCATGCACCTCTCGCAGGAGACGATGGGCACAGACGTCACGATCGACATAAGCCAGGGCACGTGCACGATGAAGTACAGTCCGAAGGTGCAGGAACACCTGGCGGGAAGACACCCGGGCATTCGAGAGATTCACCCGCTGCAGCCCGCTGAAACCATGCAGGGTCTGATGGAGATCATCTACAAGCTCGAGCAGTTTCTCAAGGAGATCTCGGGGATGGACAGGTTCTCGTTCCAGCCCGCAGGGGGCGCCCAGGCTGCCTTCACCGCGGCCTCGATGATAAGGGCCTATCACGCTTCACGCAAGGACTTCGACAGGACGGAGACCGTAACCACCATGTTCTCGCATCCCTGCGACGCCGCGGGGCCGGCTACCGCTGGCTTCAACGTGGTGACCGTCATGCCCGACAAGGACGGATACGCGGACATCGACGCCTTCAAGGCCGCGCTCTCCCGCAGGACCGCCGCAATCTTCATCACAAACCCGGAGGATACGGGCATCTACAACCCGAGGATAGGCGAGTTCGTGAATGCAGCGCACGAAGTGGGCGCGCTCTGCTACTACGACCAGGCCAACGCCAACGGCATGCTTGGCATCACCCGGGCGAGGGACGCCGGATTCGACCTCTGTCACTTCAACCTCCACAAGACGTTCTCCGTGCCTCACGGAAGCATGGGCGGCGCGGTCGGCGCACTAGGCTGCTCGAAAGACCTGGCCAGGTTCCTGCCTGTACCACAGGTCATGTTTGACAAGAGGAAGGGATACTACCTCGAGTATGACTCTCCGGAGAGCATCGGGAAGGTGAGGTCGTTCATGGGCAACACCCAGAGCCTGGTCAAGTCCTACGCGTGGATAATGCAGCACGGGGCCGAAGGTCTGATGGAGACGGCGGTGTGCTCGGTCCTCAACAACAACTACATGATGAAGAAGCTCAGCGAGATCCCGGGTGTGACGATCCGGTACGCGCCGGGCAAGAGAAGACTGGAGCAGGTCAGGTACAGCTGGGAGAAGCTCCGGAGCGACACTGGGGTGGGCACCGAAGACGTCCAGCGCAGGATGGCCGACTTCGGCCTCCAGCACTACTGGACCAGCCACCATCCGTGGGTTGTCCCCGAGCCCTTCACCCTGGAGCCCTGTGAATCGTACTCGAAGGACGACATCGACGAGTACGTGGCGGTCCTGCGGGAGATATCGAGGGAAGCCTACGAGGACCCGGAGCTCGTGAAGAACTCGCCCTACAACTCCGTGGTCCACAAGGTCCCGAACCCGGGAATCAACGAGCCAGAGAGGATCGCTGTGACGTGGAGGCAGTACCTGAAGAAGGGTCTTGGGAAGGAGCCGGCTTCGAGGCTGCAGAGCAGGAAGGTTCGGTCCTAGCGTAGACACTTGTCTTTCTCGTCCCTGATGCGCTCCATCACGATGGAAACGGGTCTCGGGCGGTGTGCAACCCCGCCGAGCGTGGAGGTGAACGAGTGTGCCTAGAAAGAAGCTCGGCATCGTAGTCAATCCGATCGCAGGCATGGGCGGGAGAGTCGGCCTCAAGGGCACCGACGGTGCGGAGGTGGTGAGGAGGGCCCGACAGATGGGCGCGTCCCCCGAATCCCCGCGGAGGGCGGCGGAGGCTATCGAAGCGATGCGCGGGATAAGGGACGAGATAGATGTCTTCGCCTACGCGGGCGAGATGGGGGAGAGCGTGGCAAGGGAGGCCGGCTTCACGCCAAACGTGATCGGTTCGATCCGGAGCGGGCACACCACATCGGAGGACACCCGGACCGCCGCAAAGGAGATGATGGACCTGAGCGTAGACCTCTTGCTCTTTGCGGGCGGAGATGGTACCGCGAGGGACATCTACAGAGCCGTGGGCCGTGAGATAACCGTGCTCGGGATACCCACCGGCGTCAAGATGCACTCCGCGGTCTTCGCTCTGACGCCCAGGATAGCAGGAGAGGTGGCGCTGAAGTTCCTGAAGGCTTCTGCTCCGAGGGTCTCGGAGGGTGAGGTCATGGACATCGACGAGGCTTCGTTCCGGGAAGGAGTGTTGGAGGCAAAGCTCTACGGATACCTGCGGATCCCGGAGGAAGGCCAGCATCTTCAGAGCGTCAAGTCTGGCGGGACCCAGACGGAGAAGCAGGTCATCGCGGGCATCGCGACAGAGCTATTCATGAGCATGGAGAAGGGCTGTCTCTACATCTTTGGCCCTGG
The DNA here is from genome assembly GCA_963703285.1 of uncultured Nitrososphaerota archaeon. Classification (GTDB taxonomy): domain Archaea; phylum Thermoproteota; class Nitrososphaeria; order Nitrososphaerales; family Gagatemarchaeaceae; genus Gagatemarchaeum. The sequence goes on along the minus strand of OY969807.1, from coordinate 2,077,221 downwards.
GACGACCACGAGAGACATCCTGAGGCAGCTTCATCTCGAAAAGACGCTCCTCGGCGTCGACGTGGTGCTCGACGGCCACCTCATAGCGAGGGACGTAAACGAGAGGCAGCTGGTCCGCCTCTTGAATGGTGGGAAGAGAGCCAAGATAATCGTGACGCTGATCGGCGGCCAGGGCTACATCTTTGGCAGAGGCAATCAGCAGCTCAGCAGCAGGATCATAAGAAAGGTCGGAAAGGACAACGTTGTCCTCGTCGCGAGCAAACAGAAGCTGGCGTCCCTGGGGGGCAGGCCCCTGCTCGTCGACACGGGCGACGGGGATGTCGACAGGATGCTGAGCGGTTACGCGAGGGTGATAGTAGGTCTTGGAGACTACGTCATGTGCAAGGTCGTGGGCTGAGGATTTCTCGGATTGTGCTCGAGACATATCGCTACGCAGGCGGGAGCGGCACGAAGTCGCCGACCTCATTGGACCCTTTCGCCCTTGAGCAGAGCAGCCGATTCTTTCCTTGATGGTCCAAGAGGCGGAAGCCTCAGGTCCTCTCGGATTTCGCTCGAGAAGAAGAGACGGCAGTTTTCTTGGGACGGGAATCATGGGCCTTCGGAGCCTTGTTCCCCCAAGCGAGAGAAAGGGCTCGGCGAACCGAACTCTCGTCGGCCGACTTGAGATTCACGGTCGTAGAGCCCCTGCGTCCCCAGCCTCCCTTCGCCGGGGCGAAGATTGTCGGCTTCGACTTGACGAGCGCAGCCTGCTGGTCAAGAGTAAGTATCGCTACTCCGCCCTCTTTCCACAGCGTGGCGAATATCTTTCCACCGACCCGAAAGTCCGGGTGGTCCATGTGGCTGCTCTCTGATGCTCCCGGGAAGCTGAGCGCAATCTTTCGGTATTGATCGGGGGTCATATTGACTCATACGGGCCTAACCTGGACTTAAGGATTGGCGGGCGAAACCGCGGACCAACACATGAGCCCATTGCTCATTTCCTAGCTTTTGATTTGGATTTCTTAGCTGCTTTCTTGCGCGATATCGTCCTGGACTTGGCTTTCTTCTTCCTTGGGCCTCCTACGGTGAGGCGCTGGTCTTCCCTGTCTTCTATCTCTTCAGACTCATGGTCCTCCGATTCGTCTTCGGTCTCCTCCTCTGACTCCTCCGCCTCCTTCTCTTCTACGGGTTCGACGTCGGGGGCTGCGTCTTCCTCCCTCTCCTGTTCCACGGCCTCTTCTTCCTCTTCGGCCAAACTGGTCACCTTGCTCGTTGTCGTGGTCGCCTTAAGGCTATCCCAAGGTCGAGCAGATTCTCAAGGACGGTGGCGGGTTAACTGTAGTTGTTTTGCCGGAGCCAAGCGTGAATCGCCAGAGTTGCTATAGCCTCCATCGTCGTCCCCCTCTCCTTGGCTGCCTTCCTGAGGCCGTCGGCGACCCTCGGGTCCAAGACGAGGTCGAGCTTGAACGAGCGGAGCCTCTCGGTCTCTCTCTTAATCTCCTCCATGGGCCTCTGAGGTGCCTTGACGAACTGCTCCACCACCCTCCGTGCCTCAGGCGCCGGGAGCTCCGCGATCGTCTCGGCCAGCGCGAAGAGTCGCTTAGCGCGTTTCTCCTCCGGAAGCCTCTGGACCGTGGGCGCCTCCTCGGCCTCGTGTAGGAACGAGGCGTGTTTGACTGGCAGGACACCTTCCTTCCTCTCCTCCATCGTAGGGGATTGCCTGACGGCGATGGGCGACTTCTTCGTCCCCCTCCTGATCATATTGACCGTCTCGACCGCGGCGATTCTGTCCTCGACGTACTGCCGCGACTTGCCAATCACCCTGGCCAGCTGGTCCGGCGTGGAGTAGAGGGCGGGGTTAAGACCCTTGAGCTTCATCAGGGCGTTGTACTCCTCCTCGGGCTCCACTTCCTTGCGCTGGATGTTCTCCACAAGGGAGATGATCAGAGCATCTTCGTCAAGCATAGGTCTCACCACGGCCGGGACCGTCCTCAGGCCCAGACGCTTCGCCGCCTCGAACCTCCGGGACCCAACGATCAGTTCGTAGCGACTCTCTACGGGTCTGACGAGCAGGGGCTCGAGTATGCCCTTCTCCCTGATGGACTGCATCAGCTCCGCGACGTCCCCGGGACTCTTCCGCATGTTTACCCCGCTGACGAATACCCTCGTGGTCTCGGCTTGTATCAAGACGGATGAGAGATCCTTGTCCTTGTTCCCCTTGTCCGGAAGTGGCTTCGATTCGCTCATGGTTCGACTCCTGGACCAAGCACCCGGGCGAGGATTATAAGTCGAGAGCTACGTAACGCGCTGTAAAGCTCAGGGAGGCGAGATGGTCGGCAGATACGGGAACAAGGTGTAGGAGAGGATGACCAGGATTATGCCTCCCACGAGCAGCCCCTCCCCCGTGCGCCGCCACACGTGACCCCAGTACAGGACGGCCCCCACGGGAATCAGCAGAATCCCGGCGTAGAAGGCGACCAGGGTGACAGCGGCATCGACGCCCGTCACCGCGAGGTGGAATTGCGAGGCGAACTGCTGCGCATAGCTTCCGATGACAGGGCCGACGTTTGGGAGCGATGCGGAGCTTGAAGCCGCAGACGAAGTTGCAGATGAACTTGCAGACGAAGTTGCGTTTACGCTCATCGACTTGTAAGTTCGGCGGGATTAATAAGCGGCAACGTAGCCGACCGACTACCCACATCGACAGCGGCCCGAATCGGGACTCCGCAATGGTGAATCTCGGGACTTTGCAGATTGCCTACTCGGGAATCAGTGCCTGCTGTGAGGCGTTGAAGTACGACACTACGTTCCTCGCGAAGACCTGGTCGATGTCGTCGTTGCCCGTGAACGGCGCGCCGGGATACTGCGCCTCCAAGAACGAGGTGAGCACCTCTGGGTCACCGATCGGGAATGTATCGAGAAGGCTCATCGACTTGTAGACCTGCACGTCCGCGAACGTCTCGGCGTTGCTGTTGAGGTTGGGCCACTGGAGGACGCCCTGGACGAGGACGTACCCCTTCACGTGGTTGGAGCCATCGGCGGCGTGCTGCGAAGAGGCGATCGTGAACCCGGTGTACGGCGACGCCCCGGTCGAGGAGAGGAAGGGACCGTAGCCCGTGACGGTCGGTTCCGAGGTCATGTTGGCGCTCATCCCGGAGACGAGGTAGTAGCGCCACTGGTCGCCCGGGTGGCCGAAGAGGTCGTAGTCGCCGACGAGGTTGAACGCGCTCTGGTCGTACTTTGAGGGCGGCTGGATGTAGTACATCACAGTCCCGTCGGTCGTCGGGATGTAGTCGGCCTGGAGCGAGTGGAACTCCTTGCCGTCGTAGTACTGGATGGGATTGCCATTTACGTCCTGATAGACGGTTATTCCGGAGTTCGTCGGGACGTTCACCGTCAGGCCGTTCGGATCGGTGTAGATGCTGTACAGCACCCCTCCGCTCGCGGGGTCCATCACCTGGGAGACCAGCGTCGACCCCGGAAGTACCTGCGTCGACATCGCGAGCACGTTCAGCCCGAGGACGGAGGTAATCAGCTGGCCGAGCAGCTTCGCATTGTTGGTGTCGCCCCAGTTCACGATCGCCTGGGTCGGGGGCTTGACAAGGTCGAACGGGATCACGTTGTTGGGAAGGATCGGCTGGCCCGCGCCGGAACCTGTAGTCGGGACCGTCCCAGCGCTCGCGCCATTGGCTGTGGGAGCTGCGAGGACGATGTTGGCCTCGATGTCGTTCGCCGGGTTGTGGGGTGGGACAGGCGTGGTCCCGGGCGCCGTGAAGAGGAAGTCGGAAGCCGCGTTCAGGACTGGGACCGCCATGACCGGAGTGATCTGGGGGACCACGGCCGCCTCGGTCGAGATGGGCGGGAGGAAGCGCTCAGAGTAGGTTACCCGGTAGAGCAGACGCCAGGGGACGGAGGGGTTGTTCTTCACCGCGTTCAACGCCACCGCGTCCGGGTCGGGGCTGTTTGCCATCCATACGCGGTCGATCACGGTGTTCCAGAAGTCCTCGCCGTTCTGAGGGGTGGGCTGCAGGAAGAACGCGTAAGTGCGGAAGAGGTTCGTCTTGCCGGGGCGGTCGTATGGCTCCAAGTTGCCTGTCAACCCCGTTGCGTTCCCCGACGTGTACGAGGGCTGGGGCTGGGTGAACGTCATGCTGGTGTCGATGTTGTTGGAGAGGGGCAGGCCGGCGCCCGAGGAGACGGAGGGGACGATGTTGTAGACGAGCCCGTCGGACCCGATGATGAGGTTCAGGCCGCTCTGGTTGTTCGGGTTGAACATCGAGTTGTTGTTCATCACGAAGTGGGCGTCGTTGTTGGAGGCGTACCGCATCTGGGTGTCGTTCTCGATGCCGTCGAAAGAGGCGGTGACGTCGAAGGAGGTGCTGCTGTTGGTGGTGTAGATGTACTTGTTCGTGCTCTTTATCGTCTTCTCCCAGCTGCCCTTCAGGTCCATCCAGGTGATGCACGCGCCATAGAGCTTCGCGTTCAGGGTGACCTTGGCGGACACCTTGCTTAGAGTCTCCGTCGTATACACCTCTTCGTACGAGGTCGAATAGGTGTGCTTTACCTCCTGCGTGGCGCCCCGCGATGACCAGACGTACTCGTCGTAGAAGTCCAGAGGGGGCAGCAGGCTCGTGTCATCCGGGAGGCCCTGCTTGTTGTAGGCCGTCTGATAGGCGGCGATGGCGGTAAAGGTCTCCTGGTCGATCTGCTTCTTCATCTGGTACGCCTCTACGACCTGCATGTAGCTCGCGTCGCTGCCGACCTCCCCCTGCGAGAAGTTCCCGTCGTAGAGGACCTGCATCTCGCCCGTCGAGGTCGTGTAGGTCTGCGCGCCCGTCGGCAGGCTCGCGGGGTTGTAGACGTACCCGATGACGCCGTCGAGGCACCCTGGCCGGATGTAGCTGCTGTTGAGCCTGAAGGAGACGATGTTCAGGTCAGGGGGAATCTGTGAGTTCGGTACCTGTACGTAACCATAGACCGTGTTGGTCTGGAGCAGCGTCTGCTGGTAGACGTCGAGCGTCTGCGAGATTACGAAGGCCTGGCCGTAGGGCGAGGGGGTGTACATCCGTTGCCCGAACTTCTCCTCGGTCACGCCGGACTTCGGCAGGGGAGCGGGTGGGTTTGATGTCGTGAAGCCGCCCAGGTTCGGGTTGGGGAGGATGGCGGTCTTGGAGGCGGAGACTCCTACGGTGGTGGACGGCGTGGTGAGCGTGTTCAGACTCGCCATGAATAGGTCCCCTGTGAAGGGACCGAGCGTCCCCTCCATCTTCACCGTGTACTTGTACGACTCCTGCACGTTGTTCGATGATGTGAGCTGCGACTCGCTCTCGGTGGTCTTGTCCGAAATGTCACCCCCTTCTGTTGCGTCGAAACTGACGTCCAGAATTGCCTTGTCGGCCTGTATGCCGAATCCGAAGGGGGCGAAGTCCGCGGCGATGCCGAACTTGACGCCTATGCCGTCGGAGATATTCCAGGCTACCTCATTCGAGAAATCGTTCGAGTTCTGGTACTTCAGGCTGACGGACGTCGGCATAGTGAAAGTGACCGAGGTTGCGCCTGCGTACGAGGACTTGTTGGTAAGGTTGGCCATCGGGGCCGGCGGGGCGCCCTCGACGTACCCCATGAGCTGGACGTCGCCCTGAACCTGAGACACCCAAGTGAGGACCAGTTCTCCGACCATCTTCCCGGCGTAGAGGGTGAGCACGGAGTTGTTGACGTAGACGTACGCCTCGTTGATCTCCCCCGCGAGCGTCTGCGTCACGCTGTTCAGCGTGATGGAGTAGGTGGTCATGTACGGTACCGTGTCGCAGACGGTCAGCGCAACGCCGGGCGGGGTGTACAGGTTTGGTGTGACCAGCGGGCCGCACGTCCCCACGTCAGGGGAGCCGACCAGGTCCAGGGATGCCGGCGAGAACGTCACGGGGTCGACCAAGGTGACCGCGTTCTTGACGACCACGTCATCGATGTACTTGCTCATCGGGAGGATCGGGGCGTCGATCGCCTGGACCTGGAAGGACGCGCTCAGGTACAGGACAAGTGACGGCTCGTTGGTCGGGATGAGGCGCCCGAACATGTCGTCAAGGACCTGGTATTGCTGGCGGCACATGCTCCACATGCTGATCTCCTCGAGCTTGTAGGCGCCTGCGTTGAACTCGAGGAGCGAGGAACCGCCGGGGTACGGGACCATCGAGGAAGGGATCGCGCTGCCGGACACGAGCTCCAGGGGCATGGAGTATCCGTCGATGTACAGGCTCGTCGCCTGGAGCTCCTGGCCCTTGAGCGGGGCGAGCTTGGCGAGGAACATGTTACTGGAGACGGCGACGCCGTCCGGGTCGACGGTGTTGTTCACTACGCCGTTCGGGTCGTACTGCGCGGGCCAGTAGCCGACGAGGCCGGCTTTGATGAGATCGTTCGAGGTCGCGCTCGAGATATCGACCAGCCCGGCGGCTGTGTTGATACCCTGAGGGTTGATCGCACCGTTGAACAGGTAGACGTTCTGGATGTTCCCCACAAGGCCATCCGATGAACCCATGGGCCAGAAGATTCCCGAGGTGTCATAGGCCTGACCTATCAACAGGGCCGCGGATCCTGTGTTGTTCACCGCGAGCCCGGCGTCGCTGGTCACGGCTTGCGTCAGATTGACGGTCGTCCACTGGCCGAAGCCGCCGTCGTCGTTGACGGTGCGGACCGAGATGGAGACCGAGTAGCTCTGCCCGGTCTGGGCCGCCCCGATCGCCGTCATGAGCGAGTCCAGCTTCGGTGTCTTTCCGGTGCCCTTGACATCGGAGAACGTGACGGGCGCCTTGCCCGAGGTCGGCGGTGCCGTCATGGTCGCGCTCGTCCCACCCGTCGTAGCTGGTGTCAGCTCGCTGACGTCGAAGGGCTGCCCGTAGGGGTCCGTCGTACCGTCGGAGTTGGTGCTGCCCGATGTGGTCGTCGTCTGCTTGACGATGATCACCTGGTAGAAGGTCTTGGCCTTGATCGATGGTCCCTGGAAGATGGTACTTGGGGTAGGCTGACCGTCCGTCAGCGAAGTGTCCGTCAGCTGGAAGGTCACGTTACCCCCCGAGACGCCGACCTGGTACGAGAAGCTGAGCTCGGGCGAGGTGATGGAGGACGCGGTGCCCTTGTAGAGGAGTCCCTGCTGCGTGTTCACGTCTGTGACGCTGAAGGTCATGGCGATGCTGAAGTTGCGGTTGAAGTTGTAGTTCGTCCCGTCCTTGACCTCGAAGCCCGCCCCCAGGCAGAGCATCACGTAGGGCTGGGAGTAGGTGAGGGCGAAGTGGCGCCATCGGGATGTGAAGACGGGGGGCGTGGTCACGGCCTGCATGACCGTGTTGTTGATCCGGACGAAGATGTTGTAGCCGTTGAAGAAGTCTACGTCCACGTAGTAGACGAGGGGGTTCTGGTTACTAGCATAGTAGGTGAACGGGTGGTAGTCGTTGACCGCCGTCAGCGGGAGAGAGTGCCAGAACTCCAGGCTGAAGTCGCCCTCGGTGCCCAGCATGGAGTCGACCGCGCCGTCGGTGGAGATCACCGGAGTCCTGTAGGCCCCCGCGAAGCTCTCGCTGGGGGTCGACGTCTCGGAGACGAAGGTCGTGAACGCGTTGTACCCTCCCGTCTCGAACGTCAGCGGATAGGATGTGAGGAAGTTGAATGGCCAGCTCTGGGTGAAGGTCGGTAGGAAGTCGGGGACGTCGACTTTGACCACGTTCGCGTTGCTTCCGGGCGTGTAGACGATGTCGTAGAGCGTGTTGACCGTGGTGGTGCTGGTGCTGCCGGTGCTGGTGCTGCCGCTGCTGGTGGTGGTACTGATGCTGCTGACGGTGGTGCTAACCACGAACTGGAAGACCTGGGTGGTGGCGGACTGCGAGACGCTTATGGGCTGGGCTGTGAACCCGTAGACGAGGCCGAACTGCGTCTCGGGGGGGGTCGCCGAGATTGACGTGGCCGCCCACAGGGTCCCGGGGTTTATCCCAGCTGGGGTCGCTGTGCCCGCTGTCGTCCCGTCGGTCACCATGTACGTTGTGCCGGCGAGGTCGAAGACCGCGAGTTGCTGCTGGGTGGCGGTCGGCGTGGACGCGTAGACCGTGTAGGTCTTCTGCACGGCGATGTAGACGCCCTCGGACTCTACCAGTGTGTATAGCACGTTCTTGTAGGTGAAGAAGTCGGCGTTCCCCGACTCCGGCGTCCCAGCGTAGAGGTTGAGGGTCAGCGGGCCCGCGGCGGTGATTGTCCCGATCGGGGCCATGGTCCCTACGTAGTTCCCAGCGGCCGGAGGCGTCGTGCTTATGGTGAACACGAGGCTGGAATCCAGTTTGAAGGTCAGCGCCGGCTGGGCAATCATGTAGCTCTTCGTCCCCGTTACCGCGAGGAGGTTGTGCGTAGTGTCCTCGACGTAGGCGTAGACGAGGCCGTTGAGCGTGAAAGTGGAGTTGGGTACCGGCAGCCCGTTTTGGACCGTGACGTCCGTCGAGAGAGGAGAGACGTTGCCGTTGCCGACGATTGCGTGCGGCGTGCGGTTCGTGTCGATGACGTAGTTGAAGCCGTTTATGCTGAACATCATCGGGCTCGGGAGCAACGGGTACGGCCGGTCGTTGTTGTCCGTCACCAGCAGGTCGACAGGGTTCAGCGTGTAGGTGGCGTTGCCGATGAAGAACGTGGGCATCTGGTAGACGGCGAACTGCCCGACCACCGAGCCGGCGTCGTAGATGTCGAGGTCGTCGAAGACGAACTTCGCCTTCGTCGAGTCGAAGGGGTTGGTCAGGGTGAAGCTCGAGTTGGTGATAGCGATCGATGCCTGGCCCTGGCCCAGGAGCGACCCGGTGGTCGTCGTGTTGTAGGTGACGACGTAGACGTCGTCGTTGACGACAATCAGGTCTTGGCTAGGCCTGACAGCGAAGGTTGCGACCACCGCCGCGGGGAGGTTCGCCGAGTTGAGCTGCAGCGTGTAGGTGACCGTCGGGTCGGTGAGGACGAACGTGTTCGCCGAGGTGAAGTTCTTGGGCGTGATCGCGTCCCCGACGACCTTGCACGCCGAGTAGTCCGTCCCGGTCGGCGTCCCCGTGATGGTGTAGAGGTTGCCGTTGATCTCGAAGGAGTTGAGGTTGACGGGGATGCCAGCGGCACCCGACGACGGCTGGACCTGGTCGATGTTGACCGTGAAGGTGTCCGAGCCGACGGTGGCGATGCCGGCGTTGACGTTGGCCCCCGAGATGACGGGGAAGACGACGCCCACGTCGTTGTAGTGGATCAGGTAGGTCTGGCCGTTGGCGGCTACGAAGCCGTACTGCGTGGTCTCCGGGACGTAGGAGATGGCCTCGACGGTGCTGGTGGTCCCGTCGACATAGTATGTGATGCCGTTGAGGAGGTCCACGAAGAACTGGTTGGTGTAGGGGAACCCGACGCTGATCTGGTTGTCCCCGCTGTCGTCGAAGGAGAAGGTGATGCCGCTGACCGTGTCGGTGAACGTGACCTGACTTCCAGAGACGGTCGACGGGAAGGTGTCCGCAGGATGACGGTTGTCTGTGACGGTCTGGGATCCGACCGTGTAGGTCACGGAGACGCCGTTGTAGGACACGGTGAACTGGCTGGTGCTCGTGTCGTAGGTGAGCCCCGCGGGCTCCAGTGCCGCTAGCGAGGTCGTGGTGTCGAGCGTGTAGGTGAACGATCCATATGTGAGGGTCTGGTTCGGGGCTGTGCCGGTGAGCGTGGCCTGGTTCGACGCCCTGACGACGTTGACGTCGTTGACCGTGTAGACGACGTTCCCGTCGGCGGAGAACTCGTCGTCCGCCGAAATCACATACCCCTTGGTGACCGACCCGCCCTGCACCGCGTATGCCAGGTTCGAGACGGGAGGGGTGCTCGGCACGATGAACTGGCCGTTGACCATCGGGAAGTAGGGCCCCGAGGCGTTCTCGTACGCGACCGACACGTTGACCGCGTAGGTCGTCGTCCCGACGATGAACTGGTTGCTGAGGACCGGGTAGACATCGGGCGTCGCCTCGCTGTCGACGGCCAGGGTGACCGCGGTGGTGACGACCACGGAGGCCACGAATGTGTTCGTCGTGCTGGGCGCTGGGTAGGGATAGACCGCGTTGTTCGAGTCCACGAAGGTAACGACGCCGGCGTCGACGACGCAGGTGTAGGTGATCTTCGTGACCGGGTCGGTGAAGTATCCGCCGGTAAGCGACCCGGCGGCCGCGGTCAGGGTGGACGTCGCGGTCGGGCCGCCCGTGAAGGTCGACGCGCTCACCGTCACGGTGCTGCCCGAGACCGTGATGGTGTAGACGAGCGGGATGGTGAAGACCCCGCCGTTGATGGGGAAGACGCTGTAGATGTTCCCCGTCGCCGTGCCCGAATCCGCGACGGCGACGTTGACGTAGTAGGTGGGGCCGCCCGGCACCTCGAAGTACGGACTCTGGCCCAGGTTGCTGTAGATCTCATAGCTGTTGCCCTGGTTGACCGCGGTGTTCCCGCTGATGCTGTAGGTGAGTCCGGTGTTGGTGTCGGTGAACTCGTTTTCCGCGATGGCGAAGAAGTTCGTCCCGTCGAACGCGGCCACGTCGGTGGTCCGCCCGAAGTAGATCGTCTCAGCCCCGAAGGTGAACTGGTTGGGAGATAGCGGCCCGGTCGCGTCGACGATGAACGTCGGCGCAGGCCCTGCGGCGATGGAGACGCCGTCGGTCCGGACCGTGTAGGTCAGGCCGGCCGTGGCGAACTGGGGCGGCGTCCCGGTCATCAGGTAGTAGGACGTGCCGTCGAAGGCGGCCGACTCGTTCACTGTGTAGGTCTCGGAACCGTCGGTGAAGGTCGCCCCGGTGTAGGGCGCGGACCCCGTCAGCGAGAGCGGCGGAGGGACGGAGACCGTGCCTTCCAGCCCGATGTCGAACGTCGTCCCGCCGTCGACGAAGCTCCTGTACACGAGGATGGGGTAGGTGATGCCGTCGGCGACCACCGTGGTGTTGTTGATTAGATAGACCACGCCCCCTATCGTGACCGTCGCCGCGTTCGGCTCGGTTGTCACGGTGAAGCTGTTGTTCGAGGTCGTGATCGTGTACGTGAACCCCGAGGTGGTCAGTGGGTACGTCGTGCCGTTCCCTACGATCTGCCCGTTGAGCGTGTCGAGTTGGTAGACGTAGTCCTCGATTACGACGACATTCCCCTGAGAGATGTTGAACTGCCCGGAGACCGTCGCACCGCTGAGCGAGGTCTTCATGATGATGGTGTACTGCACCCCGTTGAGTTCGAACTGGGTGTTGGACGCCTCCATCGTGTAGACGTTCCCTCCGCCCACGACGGTGTTTGGCTGGACGTTGGTGTTGATGATGTATACCTCGCCGTTGATCGAGAACTGGTAGAGGTTGACGGGGTAGGTCTGGCCGTTGCCCGTGACGCTGACGTAGTTCCCGCCGCTCTGGTCGAAGGTGTAGAAGTTCCCGCCCATCGTGAACATCTGCGGCGCCGTCATCAGGGGGTAAGCGGCCGGCGTGCCGATCGTGGAGGCGGGGTACGGATAGGTTGGGCCGTCGTTGACGGTGTAGACGTTGTCGTTGATGCTGATCACGTAGCCGTAGCCGCTGTTCGATGTGACCGTTATTCCCGTCATGAGGGGGACAACCGTCGTGGTGGCCCCTTCGCTGACGGTGACGAGGGCGTTGATCGGGTCGTAGGTGTACAGCCGTCCTATCACGCCGAGGAGGATGTCCTTCAGCCCTCCCGGGTTGTTGAAGACGTCGATGATCGCGATGGGGAGGCCGCCCGCGGCTATGGAGAAGGGTGTCAAGGTGATCGGCGTTGGAGCCTCGCTCCCGGCGGGTGCGTCGACCGCCGCGTAGGTGACGGTGTAGATCTGTCCGACGGCCTTGTTGAAGGTGAACGTCGTCTTGTCGGCCGTGACCTGGTTGCCGGAGCTGAAGGGGAAGCTCTGCCCACCGACGACCAGCGTGTACTTGGAGGTCACGCCGTCGGAGAGCGTTGTGCTCAGGTTGACCGTGTAAGTGTTCCCGTTGAAGAGGAACTTGGGGAGGGTGACGACACCGTAGATGGGGTTCGCCGGGTCCGTCGTGTCGACGAAGTACTGGCCGCCGCTGGCGCTCGCCGACTTGCCCGTGGAGTCCATGACCGTGGCGCTCACGGCGTTGAATGTGTAGAAGATTCTGGCTGTCCGCCTTCATCGTCGTCCCCGGGGTCGGGTTGCTGGCGATGGCGGGCGGGATTGCTCCGGACCCCTGGAATGCAAAGCTGAAGGGCGTTCCGATGAGTCCGCCAAGCCCATTCCCCCCGTACAATCCCGTTGTGGGCCCTGCTGGGACTGTCGTAGCCGGTATGTACGAGGTCAGGTCCGCCGACCTGAGGACTGCGACGGGGACCATCTTGTCCAGCCCGTGCGAGATTGAGCCGTAGAACGGCACCGCCTTTTCGCTCTTCTGGCTGTAGGGGACGATGGTCGTCGGACCGGCGATGTTGTAGGCGACGTTGGCGGAGAATATCTGCGAGATCTGGACCGGCTGGCTGTTCGCGCCTAGTACGTTCAGCGCGTACCCGTTGAAGCCCGGCGGACCGAGGATCGGGGTGGCCTGCACCTCGCCGCCGACGGCCTGGATGGGGATGTACGCCGGCGGCTGTCCCGGGGAGGAGGGCCCGAACGCGGCGTAGACCAGGTTCGAGACCTTATTTATCTGCGCCACGACGTCCTGGGGGTTGACGTTGTTTGGCGTCTCTGGGATCGCCGGGGTCGCGCCCGGGTTGGCCGGCGCGCCAAGCGTCACCTTGACCGCGAAGGTTGAGGACTCGATGATGCCCCCGTTCGGCGTATAAATTACGTAGCTGAGCAGCTCATTGTAGTTGCCGTCCTGGTCGATGTAGTACTTGGCCACCTTGGTCCCCGTCCCCGAGCCGTCGTCCACCAGGCACATCGCGTAGCCGTTGTCGACGAGCTCGAAGTAGGCGCCCTTCAGGGTCCAGTAGTGGTCCTTGGAGAAGATGAAGAAGTCGTATTTCGTCGGGAGTCCGTAGACCTGGTTGGCCCCCTGCTCGGTCGCGTTGGACCCAATCGAGGCGATGTCGCGGTCCGCCTTCTTGCTGAGGAAGATGGAGCCGGTGACGCCGTTCTCAAGGTGGAGGTTGGCCGAGACGACGGAGTTGTAGGTGTCCATTAGACCGAGCTGGGTGGGACGGACAGGGTTCTGCAGGCTGAGGACGAGCGAACGGGTGCGGTTGAAGAAGGTCGGGTCCACGGGCGGTGGCGGGACGTTGGGGGTGTAGTTCGGCAGCCCCGGCGCAGTGAAGGTGTCGTAGGTCAGGCTCCAGAACTGACGAGGCAGGCTGGCGTCCATGTTGTAGAAGGCCACGTCCCAGCCGAAGATGTCGGCGACCTCCTCGAGCAGCGGGACCTGGGACGGGAGGACGTCGTTGACGTCGAAGTGGTCGGGGCTCGAGAAGCTGTAGCCCGTGGCGCTCAGGTAACCGTTGAGGAAGACGACGCCCTTCGTCGAAAGGCGCTCGTCGTAGTCGGTCAGGGTGCCGAGGTCGTTGTTGTCGTAGTCGAAGAGCACTGAGACGAGCATGTTCGAGACGGAGGCGACGGCCGATATGAGGCCCTGATCGGTCTGGTCGGTCGACTCGGAGAGGGCACCCTCCTCGATGTTGTAGACGACCCCTGAGACGGAGACGAAGCTGTTGACTGACATGCCCATGTAGCCGGGGCCGGCCGCGGTGATGACGGAGCGGTTGTGGGAGGAGTAGACGATGTTGGTCGCGTCCATCACTAGGCCCTCCGTGAGGATCTGCTGGGCGAGGATGTTCGCCGGGGGAAGGCGCTGGGGCTGGACGTTGGCGGTGCGCCAGCAGATGCCCTCCTGAATCTGTCCGTTGGTCAGGGCGAGGATCTGCACCTTGGGGAGCAGAGGGTACTTGTGCGCCAGGTCGTTGGTGGTGAACATGACGGCTATGGGGTCGTAGACGAAGTGGAGCTTCTGAAGGCTGAGTATCGGTTTCCCGTCGCCGTCCAGGTTGTAGCCATTCGGATACTTGACGCCGTTGACCGTGGTGTCTGGCTGCGCCACGATCTCGGGATAGATGAACGTCCAGATCTGCTGCCCGAGGTAGTCGGAGAGGTTGGCGACGAAGCCCTTGGTGCTGTCGAGCTCGGGGATGGGGATGAAGATAGTCGGCGCGTAGAACGTGCCACCCGTGATGCTGGTGAAGTTGAGCGTGTCGAGGCTGTCCTGCATCGTCGTGGGCGTGTAGGAAGCCCCGAAGAACTGCAGCCCGCTGCGCTGGTAGCGCGCGCCCTGCGCCAGGGCGAGGTTGCCCGTCGTCGCGGGGACGTAGGTGTCGATCAGGAGTCCCGAGACCGCGCCTTCGGCCACGACCACGCGTTTGCCTTTCTTGTCAATCTTGATCTCGCCTACCGCGGCGAGCGCTTTGACGTTGGAGACCGCCCGAATCAGGTAGACGAGGTTGTTGTAGGTGAGTACCTGGAATTCCTGATTCGTCAGGTTCCCCTGCGCGTCCTGGTTCAGGAAGTCCCCGGTGTCGGTGAATCCGGTGCCCAGTGCGAGGTTGATATCTGAAATCGAGGTCAGCGTGGTGCTCGCCTCGCCGACGATGTAGACCTGCGTGGGGAACTGCAGCGTCGCGTTGCCGCCTATCTGGATGTCGGCCGTGCCCGAAGTGGAGTTGATCGAGAAGTTGGTGTACGATGTGACACCGTTGTTGGTAGCGACGGCGACGACGTAGGGCGTGTTTGCCACCGAGATCGTCTGCGCCGAGTCGTACTGCTGGTCGGCGAAGGTGTAGGTGAACTCGTACATGTGCGCGGGCTGGCGCTTGTCGACCGTGACGGTGTCGTCCAGCCTGAAGGGCACGAGGTCTCCGCCTCCGAACGCCAGGTAGATCGAAGTTCCCTCGGGATTCGTGGCCTGCATCAGGTGGCAGTCCGCGTTCCAGTTCTCGCGCCTGCAGACGAAGTACGCAGGGGGCGATGCGAATCGGATGAAGGAGATCTTGGAGGCGTCGAACGCCACGGACTTCTCAACCTCCAACCTCTCGTCCATTGTCGCGGTCTCCCCTGTCGCGACCGGCTCCACGAAGGTCGAGTAGCTCGCGAAGAGGGACGTCGGGCTGAAGAGAGTGGTCTGCTTGGTGGAGTATGGGAAGTTGGTGTAGAGGTAGGTCTCCGACGGGCTGAGCGACGAGAGCTGTGTGGTGGCGGGATAGGGGCTGAAGTTCAGGCTGTCGAAGTTGTTGCTGTTGTCGTAGAGGGAGTAGACGTATCCGATGTCGAGCTCGTTCGTCTTGCTGAGCAGGTTCTGGTACGAGGTCCCCTGATGGGCGAAGTACTGGTACTGGTCGCGGACCAACGACGGGACGATTATCGACATGTTGTAGCAGGTAAGGTTGCTGAGGAAGACCACGCGGACGTAGTAGGGGTCGTAGGTCACGTTCTTGGTGGGGTCGGGGAGCTGGTCCGGGATGTCCAGGTCCGCGTCGACCACCTCGACGATGTAGGCCTCGCCGGTGCCGGGGTTGTAGACGGAGAACCCGAAGATGGGCTGGAACTGGCGGCCGAACGCTACGGCGGCCGTCGTCGCAGCCGCGGTGGTGGAGCGAACCTGCACGACGTCGACCTGGGGGGCGAGGCTCTTGCCGCTGGACAGGCTGGCGTCCGTCTGCTGGGACTGCAGGTCTTGGAGGCTCTGCCGCGCGCCGATGTCCGTGACGGACGTGTTGGCGACGAGGTCGGGGCTGAGGTTCATCACCTCAAGGCCGGTGGTGGAGGGCTCCGACACCAGCTGGGTGATGGCGTCGCTGGCGGAGGGGTTCGGGTTCGTCGTGGCCGCCGTCCCGGCGGTGAACGGGTTGTTCTGCTGCAGCGAGGCGGGAAGGGTGATCTGCTCCGCGTCCAGGGGGCCAGCGGCGAACGGGGCCGTCGTAGGAAAGGTCGTTGCGAGGATCTGCCGGATGGTGCTCGTGATGACGTTTAGCTTCCCCTGGTCGACGCTCTGCGTGGACGTCGCGTAGGGAAACGGGTAGATCGGCCAGACCGTCATCCCGGCGGTGTCCAGGTACATCTGCATCGGCTCCTGCGCCTGGGACGTCTGAAGGCCGATCCGGACCGTGTCGGACTGAGCCTGGCTGATGCGGTCCTGCTCGGTCGCTCCGGTGTACTCGACGGCGAGGTACGGGTCGTGGCGGTTGGCGAACTGCCAGTACTGCATCTGGGGCCAGTAGACGGGGGGATAGGGTCGGGAGTTGGGGTCGCCGTCGACGTCCCCCAGGTTGATGACGCTCAGCATGTAGCGCGTCCCGCCGATGACGACGCTGTCGTCCTCGGGCACGAAGACGTACTTGAGGACCGTCCCCATCTGGGCCTGGCGGACTAGCCCCATCACGAGCTTGGAGGGCGCGAAGGCCTCCGGGGAGAGGTCGTCGGGGGAGGAGTTGATTACAGCGCTCGCAAGGTAGACGTTCTTGGCGCTGACCGAGCCGATGGCGTCGGTGTCGACGTTGATGTTCGAGTAGACGAAGAGCGAGCTGTCGGTGATCTGAAGCTGGTAGCCGGGGAGGCCGCTCGTCAGGGCGTCCAGTGTCATGGTCCCGTTGTAGCTGGCGCCCGGCAGCTGCGACGGTTCCACGGCGAGGAAGACGGGGACCGACCAGACGGTCATCACGCTCGCCCCGCCCATGAAGCTGCCGAAGTAGAGGTCGCCCGACTGCGGGTTCGAGCCATCGGCGGGCTTGGGGTTGGGGACGGTGACGTTGGAGTCAAGGACCGTCTGCGTCGAGTCGACGACGTCGTACTGGCTGTTCGCGTCACCGAAGGTCAGGCGGACGCTGTAGATCCCGCCCTGGAGGACGCCGTGAGAGCCCACGCTCGGTGCCGGCAGCGTGAGCTGCAGCAGGGGGTAGAGGGTGACGGACGCCGTGGATGAGGAGTAGACCATCGCCCCGACGTAGGTGTGGCTGGGGTCGGGGGAGCCCGGCAGGGTGGGTTCGCTGGTGGCGGACGAATCGTCGGAACCGCGGACCGTCAGGTTCGCCCCTGTGAGCGAGAGCACGTAGTACACCCCGTCGGCGAACGCGTAGCCGGCCGTCGAGGTCGCGAGGTCGACCGGAGCCAGAGACGGGGTCGCGCTGTGGCGGTCCATCAGGTTGAAAGCCATGCCCGCGGTCACCGCCTCGAACGCCGCGCCGGCCCCGAGCGGCTGCTGGGGGAACGCCGTGCCTATCTCGATGCCCGTGATGCCCGTGCCGCTGAGCGCCTCGCGCGGGATGGACGCGCTCAGTCCGACCTGGACCGTCACCGGGCCGAGCTGGCTCTGGCCGGGGGCGCTTGCGCCGGAGCCGATTAACTGCGAGAGGTTGACGGTGGCCAGCGTCTTGCTGATGGTCGCCGTCGGGGCGGCCGCCATCGCCGCTGACTTTGCGGGCGCGGCCACATCCATGGTCTTTGGCGCGACGGACGCGTTCGCGGGGGACTGCGCCAGGACCGCCACGCCGGTCGCGGGCTGGGCCGCCGCAGCGCTGATTCCCGCTTCATTGACGGCCACCGTCGTCGCGTTGAATGTCGGAAGCTTCACTGGCGTCGGAGTCGTAGTTACCGTAACGGTCACCGGCACCGTGAGCTGGTCTACGACTGAAGCCGCGGGGTTGGAGCTCATGTCGAATTCGAGCGCGGCCGTCGTCACGCTGAGCCCGGCGCCGTTGTCGGTGTCCTTCGCCGCGATGGCGGTATCGAGTATCGAGACCAGCTCGTCCGTCGAGTAGACGTACGCTGCCTGGGTCAGCTTGTGGATGACGTTCGGCAGAGACCCGCCGTTGAGGAAGGGATTCGTGGGGTCGTAGACTGTGGCGGGCGTGACGAGCGCCTGCGTCGCGGCGGTGAATGACGAGTTCTGCGCCCCGAAGTCGTAGATGGGCACGCCGAGGCTCGTGGTCCAGGACGAATCGCGGTAGAAGCCGATTATCCCCTGGGCGGCGAAGATGGTGGAGGGCGAGGAACCGGAGTAGGTCAGCGACATCACGCCCGTCTCCACGCTCGGGCTCAGGGTCGAGGTCGTCACAGCCGTCGCCGTCCCGAAGTTGTAGGTGGTGAAGGTCTCTCCCCCCGAGGAGACGACCGAGGTCGTCTGCACGGTCAGCGAGGTCGCGCTCGCGCCGCTGTAGCCGGCGCCGCCCGGAAAGAGCGCCGTCTGGCCGCAGTTAGCGGTCTGGCCGGCCACCGTCGTGGTCGACCCCAGCCGGCTGACGTAGTAGGTAGCCGGCGAGACCTGGTCGCGGGTGTAGTAGACGGGGAGGAGGAAGGTCGTAGCCCCCACCGTGTTGTACTGGGTCAAGTCGTAGACCAGGGCCGTGACGAGCGGCACTATGACGGGGCTGTCGTCGTAGATCTGCTCGTTCTGGGTCTGGAGGAAGTCGTCGAGGGGGACCACCTGGGAGACGGCAGAGCCGAGAACGATGGTCCTCAGCCCGGAGGCCGTGTCGTAGCCGCTCTCGAGGCCCTCGGCGACCGCGAACGTCGCGAAGGCGTCGGGGTTGACGTCGGCGGCGAGACGGCCCGGGACGTAGCAGTAGTTCACCGAGGAGAAGATCGGGCTCGCCGAGAGGGCCTGGTACATCTGCAGGATCCCTTCATCGGTGTTCGGATACGTGGTCCCGCCAGAGAGCGGCGCGTTGGAGCTCGAGTCCGAGGCCAGGGTGAGCTGGAATATTTCTTGGAGCTTCGTTATGACGAAGAGGCGCGTGGAGCCGAGGCTCGAGTAGGGGTCGACGTCCGACCCTACCATGTAGTCGTTGAAGCTCTGCTGGACGTTGCTCGCGTCGTAGTACGACTTGCCCAGCCAGTTGAGCGCGCTATAGAACCACGCCGGCGCCCAGCTCTGTACGAGCGTCACCGGCAGCTGCCCGACGATGAACCTCGGGGGCAGCGTCTGGACCTCCTGGCTAGGAGCCGGGAGGACTATCGTGTTGGCCGTTGCTTCTGGTTTGATATCCATTCTATTCACCAATCTGTCCTTGCCCGTCGTCCAGTTCGACCCGCTTGAGGTTGGGCGCGGCGCAGACCGACGGGCCTGATGCTAGCCGTGCTAGGAAGGAAACGGGTGAGGTTGGCGGTCCATCGAAGTCAAAGATAGCGGGCTTGAAGCGAGGTTCTCCACCATCGGACCCCTTCAGGCAGTCACCAACTCACGTACGAGTTAGATTAAACGTATTTAACAACCTAGCATATGTTATGCGAATTCCGGAATTGCAAGAAAGGCAATTACTAAATGAAGGATATTCATAGGATTGGGGAGAAGAGGGTAGCCAACGCAATTTTTCGAGTCATTTGTATCAATAACTTGGGAAATTTGGGAGCTCTGTAAAATGAGTTTTGGGGCGCGGAAGGAGCCCCTCTGCGGCGGGAGGACTTCGTCGACCGTCCTTTGTTTCAGCTCGGAATGTTCTGGGCGTCGAAGATTGAGTGAAACTTGACGCAGTCGATAAGACAATTGGAAGAACTCCCAAATACCAAGACTGGCTCCGAAGACTGAGAGATGAGTCTAGAGGCCAGGGAGACCACCTGCTTCAGTCTTCTGTTCGAGTCCCCTGTTCCAGTTGGGGGAGCTTTGATTCTTCCCGTCTAGATGGCGGCCTGAAATGGCTACCTTGTCATCTGTCGCCTGAACACGGGGACGGCGATCGCGGTCAGCACAGCTCCGAAAGCTATCAAAATCGCCAGGTCCGTGGTGATGTCTCCTATCCCAGCGCCCAGAACCATGACCTTCCTCAGGGCGTCCGATGCGTAGGTGAGCGGAAGGATTTTCGATATGTCCTGCATGTACCAGGGCATCTGCTGTATCGGGAAGAACACACCACTGAGGAACATCATCGGGAACATCAGCGTGGTCATCAGCATCGTTGCGGTCTGCTGGTCCTTCGCGAACGACGTAAGCACTATCCCCAGACCGACGAAGCTGAACACGCCCAGCAGAAGCAATCCGAAGACCAGGATGACGTTCCCATGTATGGTCACGCCGAACAGCAGGACCGCCAGAACCAGGATTATGGCTCCCTGGAGCATTCCTCTGACCGTCTGGCTGAGGGTCTTCCCCAGGATGACCGACAGCCTGTTTATGGGGGCCACCATCATGCCGTCCATGGTGCCGATCTCCTTCTCCTGAGATATCGCACCGGGCAGGCCGGTCATGACGCTCATCATGACGACCATGGCCATTATGCCTGGAGCGAGAAAGTCGAAGTAGTTGGAGGCACCGGGAACGACGCCCTGCATCTGAACCCTGTATGGCTGGACTATCGCCAGGGAGTCGGTCGCGTTGACCGTCGGACTGAGAGCCTGGACGTTCTGCTGGGCTAACGCCGTGCTCATCTCGCCGAAGACCCCGGACAAGAGCGTCTGAATGGTGGCGGACACCTGGGGGTTGGACTGGTCGGTCATGATAGTCACCGCGCCCTGCTTACCGCTGAGGAGGCTTTGCGTGAAGTTGCTCGGGATTATGATCGCGCCTTCGAGTTTGCCGCTCTGGATCGAGGTTCTGACGTCGGAGACGCTCGGCACGGACGAGAGTTTCATCATGCCCGTCTTGCCGTTGATCTGGTCCAGGACCGAGACGAAGGTCTGGCTCCCTATCGTCGAGTTGTGGTAACCGGTGTCCAGGTCGACGACCGCGACGGGGACGTTGCTGACCGAACTCCCGCTCGTCGGGTAGATGAAACCGACCAGCGCCAGCATGAACAGGGGCATCACGATGAGCAGGACCAGACCGAACCTGTTCCTCTTGAGCTCGACCAGGTCCTTCCAGGCGATTCTGAAGCTGTGCGAAAGAAGACTCTTGGCCCCCATCCGGACTCACCTTATCCTCCCTGGCCCGGCGCCGAATCCATGGCGCGATTGCAGCGGGATCTTCCTGTCGGCGCTGTCTCTCACCTCGTGCCCCGTCAGGTGCAGGAAGACGTCCTCGAGCGTCGGCTGCACGTTCTCCATCGACGTTATCCTCCCTCCCTTCCTCCTCACCGCGTCAATCACGCTGTCGAACGCGTCGTCGCCGCGCGCAATCACCCGAATCTGGGTGGAGCTCTCCTGAGAGGCGGACTTCACGCAGTCGAGCGTTCGGAGGGACACGAGGAGGTCGGTCGTGAGATTTGCGATCTCCAGCTTCAGGACGGTGGAGTCCTCCCCGGAGACCAGCTTCTTCAGGTTGCCCGAGGTGTCCAGGGCGACCACCCTCCCGTGGTCGATGATGGCTATGCGGTCGCAGAGCATGTCGGCGTCGACCATCGTGTGCGTCGTCACGATTATCGTGGTCCCGTTCTCCCTGTTGAGCTTCTTCACGAACTCCCGAATCTCGACGGAGGCCTGGGGGTCCAGTCCCAGGGTCGGCTCGTCCAGGAACAGCACGCGGGGCATGTTCAGGAGGGCCCTCACGACGTTCATCCTCTGCCGCATCCCGGTCGAGAACGTCCCCACCTGTGCGTTCTTCCACTTGGTCAGCTTGACCAGCTCCAGGAGCTCGTCGATCCTTGGTTTCATCACGTCCCTAGGAATGTCGAAGAGGCTTCCGAAGAACCAGAGGTTCTCCCTCGCCGTCAGGCGATCGTACATTATCATCTTCTCGGAGACGATGCCGATCAGCTTGCGAACCTCGGTGTCGTCCCTGACGATGTCGTAGCCCCCAATCGAAGCCGTCCCCTTGGTGGGCCTCGCCAGCGTGGAGAGTATCCGCAGGGTCGTGCTCTTGCCTGCACCGTTGGGACCGAGCAGGCCGAATATCTCGCCCTTCCTGACATCGAAGGAGATGCTGTCGACCGCCACGAAGTCGTCGAACTTCTTCGTCAGGCTCTCGACCCTGATCATGGGCTCGCCTCCGGCGGTCAGGTCGGGCGAGGCCAGCGTGGTTGCGCTCAAGGCCCTCTCCCCTCTGACGCCGCTTCCCCGGCGAGGTGATTCCCGGAGGCGGTTCGACCCTCCATCTTCTTGATCAGGGCCGCCGCGTGGGTAAGCTCCCTCTCCAGGTTCAGTCTGTACTGGCGAAGGACGAACAGCCTGTCCTCGTCGCTGAGGCCGCTTCTCTCGGATTCGATGATCATGCGGACGAGCTCGATATGGATTTGCGAAGAGTTGAGGACGAACCTCACCAGGTCTTCCGGCTCCATAACGTCGATGAAGAGCCTCCCCATGAGGTTCAGCCGTTCCGTGGACGATTTCATCATCTTCTTGGCGTTGGCGATGTTCTCGAGCCCGGCAGGCGTTATCTCGTAGAGGACGCGGGGCGCGCCACCCTTCGCCTCCTTCTGAACCTTGATGTAACCCTGATTCGCGAGCTTCTGGAGCACGGGATACACCGCCCCGGGTCCGGGCCGCCAGGCTCCCTCGGTCTTGCTCTCGATCTCCTTCATGATGTCGTAGCCTCGCATCGGCTTGCGAGCGATGCTAAGAATGGCGTAGAACTGAAGCAGACCCCTCGGAGCGCCCTGAGGATGTGGGCTCCCGCCTTCAAAGAGCCCCGCGCCCTCCCTCTGAGATGGGGACCGTCTCCCTTCTTGCATGGCGAGGGCCGCAGGAATAGATTATATAACTATATCTTGAACAGTATCGATTACGATAGCCAGGCTCGTCCGGGGCCCCTACTTTATATCAGAGGCACTCCGTCTAGGGTGAGACTCCTTGGAGCGGAAGACCTGGTACTTCACTGCCTCGGGGACGAAGCTCGGGGACCTGTACAACATCCTGCACGTTCCGTACACCGCCATGGTCCTGGCCTTCGTCCTGATGGGGGCCGAAGTCACGCCCCAGGTGCACGCGGTCAGGCTGGCCGCGACCCTTCTCGCCTATCTCCTCGCCCTTGGGATTGGCGCCCACGCCCTCGACCAGCTCGAGCCTGAGGGGAGCCACTACGTCTTGAGGCTGAGCAGGCGGGAGCTGACCTCGATGGCAATCGTGGGGCTCGGGGGCGGGATTGCCCTAGGGCTCTACTACGCCGCCACGGTCAGCGTGCTCCTGGTCCCCTTCATAGCGGCGGGGGTGTTCTTCGCGGTCGCCTATCCGCTGCCGTCGAGGGTGCTCGGCGGAGCATTCCACAACAACCCGAGCTTTGCGTTTGCCTGGGGATTCCTTCCCGCCGTCACGAGCTACTTCGCCAACGCCGCGACGGTCGCACTCCCGGCGATAGCTGTTGGTGCTGTGACCGCCGCTCTCGCATGGGAGGAGATTCGGCTCAGCAGGTTCGCGAGAATCCGCCCGGAAGCAGGGGCTTCCGGCCACCTCATATCGAAGGTCAGAGACAGGACTCAAGCTCCTGGTAGCGTTGACGTGCTCGTCGGCGCTTCTCCTCATGGCGGGCAGAATTGTCTGAGAGGGGCGGTCGACCTGATCGAGCGCGCCGCGCGGGGTTCACCTGCAGGAACCACGGCAGGCGGTGAGGAATCCGCTTCAGCTGCTCGACGGAGCGGCCCTTCTTGGCTCTGCGTAGTGCGCCATGCCCTGAAAGTCAATCACGACCACCGGTTCCTTCCCGACGACCCAAGCGTCGTGCGGGCAGGGCACGAGCGAGACCTCGCCGGGCTCGACGACCTTCGACCTCCCGTCGCTCGTCTCGATGTGCAGCCTGCCTGAGAGGTGGTACTGGAAGTGCTGGGCCTCGCACCACTCGGTCTTCTGCTGCGGTTTGAGGGACGTCGACCAGCGCCAGCCGGGCTCATAGACCGCGCGCCCAACCCTTACGCCGTCAATCTTCGCGATGTCGACTTTCCCCTTCCTAAACTTGCGAGTCTCGTCAGGCTCGTCGAAATTGACCACTTCCAAGCTCTCCAAGGTACCTTCGACGACATGGATTGCGTCCAATCGCTATAACACTTTGCAAAACGACTCATTATCCTGGCGCGAAGGTTGCCGGACTCATCCGTGACTCAATGCTTTCTGGTCCCCGTTCACTGAGATTAGTCACTCCCGCAATGAAGCTCAGTGGTCCACAAAGCACGAATGAGCAAGCCAACATGCCACCGAGAATTCAGCCATGGGCCGTAGAGACAGTCGCCACTTTCTCCCCGAATTTGGTCAGGGCATCCTTAATACTTGGACAGTGCCGGCGGCTTCTGAAATGTCCACCGTACAGGGGTCGAGCTCACTCCACCAAAGACTAGTTCGAGGGTTGGTGGATTACTTGAAGAGCAAGGGTTGGACAGTGACGCACGTGGCTGGAATTGGAGGTTACCAAGAGCCCGTCAAAGTCGGGGGGCGCATTCCGGACGTAATCGCGAATCGATCCGATGGTTTGATTGCCGTAGGCGAAGCGGAGACTTGCGAATTCCTTTCAAATGAGCAAACCCTTGCGCAGATCCGGGCCTTTTCAGACCTCTTCATGACTCAGGATAAACGTGAGATTCCATTCTTCATCGTTGTCCCGGCGTCCTGCTATGGTAATCTGACGGGCCTGATAAACTCCAAGTTTACTACTCGTGCAGGAAGAATCACCTGCCTCAAGTTGTCCGAAGTCTGAGGCTCAGGAACCAAGTTGCCATCAGGCACTTGGTTTTTGGGGCAAGAGCGTGCTGAGTAGCCCGTGCCACCCTCGCCCTTCTCGGTCTGGACGTTACCTGGCAGCTAGGTTCATATCGTCGTGCACCCAAGGCTTAGGACAATGCCTGCGAAACCCAAGCCGAGATTCAAGCCCAGTAAGGAGTCCGCCAAGGGAGAGAAGCCCGCCGAGTACGGACTAGATAGACCCACGCCGAAGGCCATCAAGAAGCGAGGTCACCCCTAGGCCAGGCCGCAACAACCAAACTAACCGGCACCACGCCACCTGGGTGCCCACGTTCCCCGTTGCACTGGATGCAGAAGCCTCGTGCCTGACCGCACCCGATTGTTAAGGAATGATCTTCCCGCCAAGCAATCTGGCGACTGTCAGACTGCCTTCAGGAGCTTCGCCTTTACGTCCGGCTTGATTTCCCTCGGGAGAAGGAGTTCAAGCCCTAGGAGCTTTCCCTTCTTATCGATGTCCAGAATCACGTTGTCCGCGAGGGGCTCGCTGGAGGTTATCTTGCCCTTCCTAAGCCGCAGGTAGAGCGCACCCGCCTCCTCATCAAATTCCAGTGAAGCCATACCTTTTCGCTCCCTCACTGTTGCTCTTCAAGGCCGTTATCACTCTTAAGCCTTCACGGTCCGTCTCGAAGATTACGATGGTGTAGCCCCCGTCCTCGGGATAATATTCCTGGCGGCAGGCATATTGGTCATCGCAGTGCTCATCGCCGCTGCAATCGTCCTGTTGCCCGCGATTTTCATCGCCGCTATCGTCTGGTTCCTGACAGGGAGCTTCCTCTACGCAGGTATCGCGTTTCTCTTGGTCGCCGTGGTCTGGCTGGTTGCAATCGCAGGTGATGACTAGGAGCAAAGCACTGCACGACTCGGGATCCATTGGATGACCTGACCTCCAGGGCTTCAATCAGACTCTCGCACCTGCCGGACCCCGCCAACATGACAGATTGTTTGTTGGGCGATTCCGTCGTGAACCCCGACATTTCCTCACCTCCACCCTACTAGTTCTCCGATCTGTTGCTTTCCCGTTGGGCTGACTTGTGAAGCCGGTTAAGCTCGGCAATCTTCTCCCTGTATTCCTTTTTCTTCTTCCTGTTTCCCTGTGCGCGCGCTCGGTCGTAGAGCTTCCTCAGTTTCTCTTCCTCTGACGCGTAATCGGACAAGTACGTCTATGAGGCTATGACGCGATAATTATTCCTTTCAAGACGAGCAAACGGATCTCTTGCCATTGACCAGCGATGAGCACAGGAATTCCCTGGGCCGCAAAAACGTGGTCATTAGCGCAAGGGTCTTCCACGGGGAGGCCCAATTCCTGCGAGAATTACATGGAACGGCGTGTTTATCCGAGAATTCTAACCCACATCTGCTCAACTTGGGGCCTTTGCAGAGGAGATTGTGTACTATGTATCACTATCCAGTCGAGTATCGCTGTTACGCCCTCTATGTGAACCTCCTCGTTATCTACCTCCGGAACCCAGCGAACACGAGGATTGGGGATGAGAACTGAAGAAGACGACCTGGTCGGGCCAGCGGGACAGCCTCCAGGGGTCGTCATCTGCCAGGGATGCCGGGAACCTGTGACGGAGCTCCCGCAGGAGGACGCCCTGCGACTGAGGGGGACCGTCCCGGACGAAGACCTCCCCCCAGTGAGGCTCTTCGAATGCGCGCGGTGCGAAGCCGTAATCTACTCGGACGAATTCACATTCGGGATGTTCGTGCCTCCTCAGTACAGGGGGCTGGTGGCGCCGATCCTTCTTTCCAATGGCGAGGTCGGCTACTCCGTGCAGACCGACTCAGCCGCTCCTAGTCCGCCTGATCGCACCGAGGGCTGATGACGACCAAGAGCCCGTCGCCCCCGGTCAGGTCTGAAGCGTGGCCTTGACCATGACCGACGACTCGGTGGCGTCGATGGTCGGGATGATCTTGAAGAGCGTGCGGAACTCTGAGTCCAGGGCGGTCCTAAGGTAGGCCGTGTAGTGCGGCCCAAAGTCATGGGTCACGATGAGCGTGAAGTTGGAGCCCTCCCGCTTGAGCTCCACCTTGATGTCCAGCCCGTAGCGACCCCTCATCTTGAGATACTCTAGGAAGTCGTCGGCCCTGACATCCTGGAACCAGAACATCATCATGTCCTTCGTCAACTGGTGCGAGTGAACCCTCGCCAGCTCCTCGAGCTTGGCGGGGTCGACGGCGTTGACCAGATCCTGGAACTGCGCCTTCGGGATCGTCACGAAGCCAAACCGCTCGGTGAGGTTGTCCCAGAGGACGTACTTGTTCAAGACGGATGAGACCAGGGCGTTCAGCGCTATTCCCTTGTTCGCCGCCAAGCCCCCGAGCTTCGCCTCGAGGTCCTCGGGGAGCCTTATGGTCCTCAGGACGGTCTTGATCCTCTTCTGCTCCCGCTTGCCGTCGGAAGGCGCTTCCAATCCCTTTAGCGGTTGCGCGCGGGAAACGTGCGTATAAGTCTCTTCTCAGCGAGCTCTCCGGCCCGGCCACCGGTCGCTGTGCGCTCCGTCAGGCAATGACCGTCGAGACCTTCGAGCTCTCGTTCCATTGGATGAGTCGGACCAGACCGACCAGGAGGAGAGCGAAGGAGACCATGAGGGCCGAAGCCAGAAGCGTACCCGATGGGACGTTCTCACCGACCGTGAGCAGGACGGCGTCCCCCAACCCGACCAGGGTTATCAGCCCGAAACCTGCGACCATGAACCTGAAGAGCTGCTCCATGACGTCGCCCTTGAACATCCGGATGATGGTGTCGACGCAGACGATTCCCACGGCGCCGAGGATTCCGAAACCATAGGCAAGGGCGACTTGGCTGAGGTCAATCATATGCGCTGAGCGCAAGAGAGAACCGGATATATGGGGGAGGTACACGACGTAGTACCTAGACGACGAGAACGAGGTCTTGTGCCACCTAGGGAGCACAAACTGCGGGTTTTTGTGAGGTCAAGCATCTACGCTGAGCGCAAGAGAGGACTGGATGTAGGAAGGAGGTACACGACGTAGTACCTAGAAGACGAGAACGAAGGTCTTGTGCCACCTAGGGGGCACAAATGATGAGTCTTTGCAATCGCGATTGCAGTCGCGCTGGTCGTCCTCGTGGTCGCTACGTGTCGCCTCACCAGCCCCTCGCAATCCGAATCCTTCCTGAAGCAGGTCAGGAACATACCTCGTCCCGTGGAGGAAGTGGAGAAGAACCGGCGCACAGGCGTTCACATGGATGCGCACAGATGCGTCAAGGACGACTCACGATTCCCTCGAACGACGACCGATTGACTATAATAGAACAGCCGAAGCATGAAGGCAGGGCTCTTGAGTTTTTTCAAGATCTTCGAGAAGAAGAAAAAGGTGGAAGAAGAGCAGAGGGTCCCCATCGACGAGCTTGACTCCTGGGTGGCGGATAGGGTCAATGATGAACTCCGCGGAATATGCGGACAGGGTGACCAGATTCGCAGACGCATACAGGGCTCGATACTCTCGATTAAGCAAGTCATAGAGGAGATGGTGGGAGAGTCCAAGAGGAGCGCGCTGAGTCTCGCCATCGACAAGGTGGTAGATGACACAACCAAGGAGGTACTGACTTTCGAGGACATCGCGGAGTTGCGCGATGGGGTCGCTCAGGACATGACGCACCTGGGCGAGCTATGGAGCAACTACAAGCGTATCGCGAAGAAGGATGCGAGAAGCTACTCGGTAAGGGTGTATGCCCAGTGGAAGCAGATAGACGGTGATATCGCGAGGCTGAACACTCTCATAAAGACTCATTCGTCCAAGGTGACTGCCCTGAAGCACTGCCAGGACCAGGCCAAGCTGCTTACGGCTCGGGTCAAGGAGGTGCGGGAGATGGCCGGGAAGCTGAAGGCTTCAGAGGACCACCTGCAGTCCCTCGAATCGACTCGAGCCAGCATCGAAATCCAGATTGAGCATATCAAGTCTACGCGCGAATTCGAGGCTTCGGTGAAGGTGAGGGGAGAGCTCTTGGAGCTGGAAAACAGGCGAACGGAGATCTCCTCCAGGGTCCACAACGGTTTTTCATCTCTGACGAGGCCCATAGGAAAATACGGCTACATGGCAGATCTGAGCAATGAGAAGAGGCGTCTCCTCGACGCCTACATCGGCGAGACCCCCAGTGTCCTGTCCGCCACGATGGATCCGGCGATTCTAGAGATCCTGGCCGACCTAAGGAGGCACATCCTGCTGGGCCAAATTGAGATTAAGAATCCGGAGAAGACTGTATCGAGCATAGAGGAGATGATGGGTGAACTGCCCAGGCTCGGACAGGAGTACAGGGCGCTCACGGGACGGATGGAGGCGCTCCAGTCGAGGGTGAACACGACCGTGGTTGAGGATTTCAAGGGGCTGGAGGCAAAACTAAGGGAGGCTGGAGAAGCCATCGGGAGGGTGAAGCTCGAATCGAAGGAGACGGGGGAGGAACAGGTTCAGCTGCGCTCCGAAATCGACGCGATGGTCGGCCCGGTCGAGCGGGCGGTGTACGAGAACTTTGGAATACCCCTACGCCTGGGCGGTATAGAGTCCTGAGCAGCATTGGACGCCCCTGGGCCGGGAAACCGCAGATGCTAGCAAGCGAAAAAACGAGAGGAAATATGCATGTCTCTTCCGGGTCCGTTCCATGAGAGTCCGGGAAGCTGAGGCGGGGGTAGGCATGACCGAGGACGAGGCAAAGGATTACCTCGTCAAAAGCAGGTCCAACATGATGCTGGGAACGGTCGACGCCGCGGGGAACCCCTGCGTCCACCCGGTGTGGTACTACTTCGACCCGCATTCTCTTAAGCTCTACATGTTCACCGACAGGAAGACCACGAAGGCATCCAACATCAAGAGGAACGGCGCGGTCTACTTCGATGTGGACGACGACAGGTTCCCGTACAAGGGCGTGAGGGGAAGAGGGCACGCGAAGGAGGTCACAGACAATGAGACGGCCCTGGGGTTCATGGAGAAGATACTTGCCAGATACATCAAGCCAGACCATCCCCTCAGCTCCAGATACCTGAGCGGGGTGAGGGGAGGACGAGATATAATCGTGGAAATCACGCCGGTGTACTTTACGGCCTGGGACATGAACAAGGTTGGGCCCGAGGCCCTGAAAGCCTACGGCGATGCGGTCCTGAGATAAAATCCAAGCGCGGGATTGGAAACCGGCCGCGCATTGTCCAGCGTCTTGCAGATGACGATTAATGAAACGAACAAATTCTCTCCGACAGGATGTCGTGCAGTTCGTTAGGAACTATCGGATTGGCATAATCCTACTGGCAGCTCTGAGCATAGGTTTCGCCCTAAAATTTCCGGAATTCGTTGAGTGGTACTATGTGGGCCTCGTCGAGACAATTGTCCTTGGGGCGATCACGGCGATAATCCTCGGCGCGGTCTCTTATCTATGGAAGTTTGCTTTTGCTTTCATAGTGATAATCACAGTTCTGCAGATTGTGATTCTAGCAAGCGCACCGTTTTCATCCTTGAGTCTCATCGTTTTCCTTCCAACGGTCGTAATTCTAGGGACCGTCGTCGCTCTCCGTGTCTTCACGAGGGTGAAGGGTGGCTTCCTGATCTTCGCTCTTGGATATGCCGTGTTAGCTTCTGCATTCGTCGCCTCGGCCGTCTATACATTCAAAGGCGATTCTCTGTCTCAATTGCAGACTGGACTATCCTTCAAATCCATCGATGGGTTCTACCAGACGGCTCTCATCGACACATGCTTGTTATCTTTACTCGTTGGACTGATTATCCTTTCGAGCAGGTCCAAGACTAGATTGGCATACTCCCTTCCAACAGCTGCCTTCGCGTTCTCTGTGGGACTGATCGTGCAGCTCGAAGCGAATAAGTACGGTGGTCTCCTTACTGGGACTGCCTCGGGAGCGCTGCTGTTTGCAGTGGGTATCCTTTGGTATCGGGGAGGGCGCAAGAAAGCCCTGATCAGACCTCGGCTCGACCAGTTCCTCTGGGGCGTTAATCCTCTCCTCGCTTCGGTTCTTGTTAGTTCCCTCGTGCCCATTTCAGGCGTGTTTTCGGCATTCGTATGGGGCTTCGCTTTTCTCTCGGTTGACCCTTCATTTGTTGAAGCGAGCGAAGTCGGGTCCACTCATTCGGAGTAGTACGGAGTTGAACGGTCCTCCATGGCGGGGCATACGAGCTTCTTGAAGAAGCGCCCCACCCTCTTCTTCGGGCAGGTGTCGCAGTAGAGCTTGCGGCAGCTGGGGCACTGCCATGCGATCCTCCCGCGGAACCCGCCGACCTCCGTGTTACACTGGATGCAGAAGCCTCGGACCAATTCAGAATAGAATCAGAAAACGAGATTTAACCGCCACGGATTCATCTGAATACGATTAATAACTGCAGATGAGAGATTTCGAACAATGGATGAGAACGGTCACCTGACCCAGTTGATGACCGAGCTAGGGACCAGTGTGAAGAACGCTGTAGATGTTGGGCTGGCCAGCTCGCGTTTTGAACCAGAACTTAGAACCTACTCTCGTTGGCTTATCGATGCATTTGAGTATAATGAAAACGGCCCGGGGGCAAGCAGTGCGCATCTAGAGAATGTCCAAGCCCAAACCTGGTTTATTGCGGTTGAAAAAGTTCAACAGGAAGCCAGAGACTCGTTGGCCTACAAAGAGTCTCTAGCATCACTCCTGAGCGCCTTTGGAGATAACGCAATCAATGCAAGACTCGACAGGTTCGTCTATCGAATCGCCAGCGACTATTTTGAAACGGGAAAGTTTGACGCGGACCTTGTAAAAGGGCTCGCTGACGTCATTCTCAAAGAGCTTCATGATCAGCCGATACGCCACTGGTCTGAAGTTTGGCTCACTGGAACAGTGTTAGGGACAAACAAGATTGAGTTTGGTAGCGGCCAAGTCATGAGGAAGATAACGAAAGAGGATCTGGAGAAGAACCAACTTGGGGATTCGCCTCTGGCTAGAACCTTCCTCTTTCCCGCAGCTTCTGCCATTCTGGAAATCGAAATGCAGTCAACCTCGAATCTCGAAGTCCAAAAAGCGGTGGAGAAGACAATAGCTATGTTGAGACTATTCAGCGCAATTGGTGTCTCATACAGCTATTGTCGAAATTACTCAGAGGCGCTCTGGCCACCTTTCGGCGCAGTCTCCTATCCGGGCAACGCTGGAAATCCATTGGGGAAGTTTTTAGTCCGAGATGCTGAAGCGAAGCGGTTCAAGAGGTTCTGGCAGGCTTTCCAAGGGAGGATTCCGGAGGCATTCTATTTGCCGCCGGGTGGAAGAGAAGAGGATCACGTAACAATCAGTTATCGGCACTACTGTGATTCACTGATGCAAGACGGTTTGATTGAGCGGAGGGTCGCGAACAGTATAATGGGCTTGGAGGCCCTACTACTCAAGCCGGGCGGAGAACAGCAGGAACTTACCTATCGGCTAAAGAACAGGATTGCAAAACTTCTCGGCAATTTCTCATATGATCCGCTCGGGGTTCAGAAAGTGGTTTCAGATGCCTACAGCGTAAGAAGCACTTTCGCCCATGGCAGCAGGCTAAGTTACAAAGACAAGACAAAACTTGAAGGAAGATACGGTAGCGTCGATGCGTTGCTGATCAAGGTTCTGGGCTACCTTAGAGCGTGCATGATTGTATCAACCGTAGTCCCCTTGGGCAAGGATGCATTCATAAATCTGATAGACGCATCTCTCGTCGATTCGAAGAAGAACGAGCAGCTTGGAGGAACGCTAGAGACCTCGCGTCCTATTCTCCAGGAGTTGGAAGCAGGTGACGTTCCGCTCAGCAGCTTGCGAACTTGAAGGCTTCAGCGATGGAGGGTGGTGGTTATATGATGAATCGGGTTTGGCGAGCACCCGATTGCGCGAACATGAGTCTCAGGCCTTGAACTTGAGATGACCAAAGGAATTACCTGAGCCGCAAAAACGTGGTCACGAGCGCAAGGGTCTTCCACGGCGAGGCGGCCAACGTGTCGAAGAGGAAGACGTCACGACCTGTCATTTTTGAGCTAACACCTTCCGGGTGACTCGGGAAGGCGAATGAGCGAATGTTTGTCGACGAGGCTCGATTGGAGGTGCAAAAAACGAGGTCTTGTGGGTGTACAATGATTAACCCGGTTTAGTGGACTAATTTCTCTCTTCTGACCCGACGTATGTCAAGAATGCCCTATGTTCCTCGATAATTGAGGCCGCTGTCTCCAACCACGCCTCATGTTCGTCATCGGTCATTCTTGATCAGACGTTTGATTTCTGGGTAGAGGTCTTTTAAGGTTGCCGCTTGAATTGCACACCTATCCAATATTTGCAATAATCCTTGGTCCTCGATGTCGATTGTGTACCCGTTTCTCTTCAGAAACGTCTCCCCGATGATCAAGGCTGTACGCTTGTTTCCTTCGTGAAAGCGTTGCTCGTAGGCTATGCTGAAAATGAGGTAAGTTACCTTGTTAGTTATGCACTCAAGACCGGGAAGGTCGTTGTACAGCCCCTGAAGATTTGCAAGTATTGCTCGTAGCCCCTCTTCATCGTACGAGTCGTAGTTGTGTTCTTCACCTGTGAGAGCGACGGCTTCCTTGTTAATCGTTGCAAGTTCGCTGAATTCAGGGTATTTGAGAGGCATGATGACTCCTCACTGCCTTCCGAACGTCATTCGTGAAGCTTGGATATGGCGGCGACCTTCTCCCCGAGCTTGGGGAGGCCAGAGGCTTCCGGACCTTTCGGCGATGGCGCATCCGACATGCGGCATCTGCTTCATTTGCTCGTTTGAATAGCCTTTCTGAATCAGTCGATTCTTGGGCGCCGGGTCATTGAGCTGGATTAAGCACTCGTTGACCTCCTTGTTGCACTGGATGCAGAAGCCTCGGACCAAAAAACTATCCCTGACCTTGTACCTACCGAACTTGGCATCCCTGATTATCTTGCATCACTTTTTCCAAGTACTGCCTCAGGTGTCGGGACGACGGCACCCGGAGTATTGAACTCTGAGGAAGCCGCAATCAAAGTTATCCAAATGTCCGTTGAAGTGCTTACTTCTCTCGTTTGATTTCACATGGACATGATCACCGCCCTAGCGCAAGCCCTCGAAGGGAAGGGCATAATCACTCAAGAGGAATGGGAGCAGAAGATCAAGAAGTATCTCAAGGCAAGATGGCAGACGCGAGCCACTCAACAAAGCCATATCCGATGGATATGCCTCCTACAAATCCAAGCAAGTCACCAAATGCAGACGACAGGATAAGTGAGAACCCACCGACCGCAACCAAGGCAAGACCAGGCTTAATCATGGCGGCTCTTCAGAATAAGGAATCGTATAAACTTGATTGGTCATCGCACTTCTATAGTCAAAGTCTCTCGCGCAACGAATGCAACATATCCTGTAATGAACAAAACTCTCTAAACAGGGGGCCTTTGTCGGTTTCTCATCTAAAAACTCGTTCAAAAAAGAGAGATAATGGCTATTGAATAATAGCCGCATTTGGGTTGCTTTAGGTCGCATAGATGAGGTCGAGGACTTTCTTGGTCCTGTCCTGAGGTAAGAGTGCGTTGCCACGCTAGAATTGCTTCAGGCAGGAAACACGCACCCTCCCTCCCAAACCCGGCGTGATACTTTCGCATCACCGGGCTTTCACCCCTACGTCCTCCGTCCTCTTCTTGTGCATTGGATGGATGGGTTTCGGCTGCCTAGTTTCTAGGTAGCCTACTGTGGCATGTCGCGCACAATGTCTGAAGATTTTCGACCCGGTGCACGACCTGCGGGTTGAAGACCATTCCTTTGGGGACAGGTTCCCTATGGTGCGCCTGAAGTCTTTCCCGACTGCCGCACAGAGTACACCTCCATCCATCCCTCTCAAACGCCAGAAAGCGGTTGGAGAGATAGGTTTCATCGTACTCGGGCGCAATCGGGTGGATGTTGGGCACATCAACGATTGGGTCGTCGTTTTCCTCTGATACGCTGGTTGCGGTGTGGTTCTGGCGGATGTATGGATTGCTGATTGACCTGTATTTCCAAACAAGTCTGTGATTCAGTGAGGTGTGCATGCTCTTGTTCGAGTTCATCCTAAAGAGTTCGGTCTTGACCGGCCCTCTTTGGATGACTACACTACCGTTTCTGAGCACGACGGAGAGGCATTTCTGGACGCTTATCTGGTATTTCCTACAATACCATTGATAGAACAGGCGCTGTGCCAGAAAGTCTCCCGTAGCGAATTGCTGATGTGAGTTGACGGTTCTGTAGTAGTTTGCCCATCCTCTCAAGACTCTGTTCATGGCTGCAATCTTCATCTGAGGGTCGTCGCTCTTCGCGCTCGGCCCTAGCATGGCTTGCAGTTTGTACTTGAGTCGGAGTAGGTTCTTTTGTGTTGGTCGTATCCTGACGCACATGCCGTGGTCTAGCCTTACTCGCTGGATGCGAAATCCGAGGAAATCGAATCCAGCTTCCAGATGCACGACACGCGTCTTTTCTGCGGACAGGCTCAGCCTCAGCTTCTCCGTGAAGAAGCTGCGTATGTTGTCCATGATTGCGGTGGCCTGCTCCTGAGTGCCTTTCACGCTCAGGATGAAGTCGTCCGCATACCTGAACAGCACGCAGCTTGCCTGCCCTTTCTCACGTCGCAGTCTTCTCTGCTTGTAGGTGAGTTTGCCCCAGCTCTCGTACCAATGCTGGTCAAACTCGTTGAGGTAGATGTTGGCTAGGAGTGGCGAAAGGACTCCGCCTTGCGGGGTTCCTTTCTTGGTCTGAGTTCGGATGCCCTTCTCGATGACGGGTGCCTTGAGGAATCGGCGGATCAGCCACAGGACTTTTGGGTCGGCTATCCTTCGTTCTATAGCTTCCATCAGTATCCAGTGGTCGATGTTGTCGAAGCACCCTTCGATGTCTCCCTCGATGACCCATTCGTACAGACGCTTGCTGTCCCCGTACTGATACATGGGCAATACGCACTCCAGCGTGCTTCGCTCAGGTCGGAAGCCGTTGGAATTGGGCAGGAAGTCGGCCTCAAAGATTGGTTCGAGAACCATCTTCAAGACCATCTGAACTGTCCTATCCTTCAGCGTTGGAATGCCTATTGGTCGTTTCCCTCCGCTGGCCTTCGGAATGTACTTCCTCAGGACAGGCGAGGGGTGGTAGGTCTTGTGTTTCAGTTCTGTCCGCAGTTCCTCGACAAATCTGGCCCTAGCAGACGGTTCGTGCAGGTCTGCCCCGCACACTCCGTCTACGCCTGAGGTCTTCGCGCCAGTGTTGTCTAGGACTGCTTCCAGAGCCGATTTGAGCCACTCTCTTCTCCAGAGTAGCGGGTGTAGGTTGTGGAACCGTTTGTTCGGTTGTCTTGTTGCTGCTATGGCGAGCCCACTCTGGATATGGAGAATGACTCTGCCTTCGTCCTTGCGGACTACTGGATTGGGTGATTGCTCACCCAACTGATTGTTTGAGTCCATTCTCTCACCTCCTGTTGTGTTTCGTGGACTGAATCCATCCTTCTGCACAGTTCAGACTTCGGATTTCAGGCTAGAGTCCTTCCCCACAGGTCGGTAATTGGCCGACGTTCAGGGTACTATGACTCCTCGGAGCCAACCCGGTCAAGTCGGACGCAGCCGTCCTATCCTCTCGCCCTTTATCGACGGGAGTCAGACCGGGTTGGGTCTCACGTTCTGTAAGGAGCACTTCTGCGGACGGATTTAGGCACCCACCAGTTACCGAGAGAGCTCCAGCTCGCTGGCCGGTTCTCGCCTGCCTGAAGGAGGGGATTTGCCACACTTCGTCCTTGAGTAAAGTGTGGTAGCTCTCTATACCATGCGCGCTTCGTCCTATCCTAGCGTCTTCGCATGGCGCATGCGCTACCTGTTGTGGATTCCTTAACGTTGCCGTGTCCGTCCTAAGGTCGCCGTCTCGGGAACCTAGGCTGTTCCCTTATCGGCTGTCTATGTCTGGGGCTAGCCCCATGCTGGACTCTGCTCAGAGCCCAACAAGCCAGACGACTTTCACCTTCGGGAGTCCTGACCTTGCGGTCGAGGACGCCCAGCCTTACCTACTGTAGTGTGGGATGGAGATGACTGAGCATGCTGGTGATGAGGTGTTCCAGCTTATGGTACTGCGCTCGCGCAGTACGAGGTAGACCCATACGGAACGGATGTTTCATTGGAGCCAGTGACGGTTACGATGAGGGTATTGTTGGAGCTGTCGAGTTTCTGTGCTGTGGCGCAAAGAGTCAGGCCGCCGGTAACTACTGATGTCATGGTAACGTTCTTGGCGAAGAAACCGCTACCAGTGTAGCTCCCACTGACATTCGTAGGATTGGTCTGGCCGAGGTTGTTGTATCCCAGATACGTCAACTTCCACGGACCAGTATAGTTTACGGAAACGATGAAAGTGTAGTTGTAGGTCGCAAGACAATCACCGCCCGACTGATACCCCGAGCACGAGCTAGAGATCGTCGTCGAGGTCGTTTGCGACTGGGTGGTAAGAGTTTGACTGGTATTGACCGGCAGAGTAGTGGTCGATGATAAGTTGGAAGAAGTCGATGGACTGGAAGAATGGGAAGTATTCGACTGTGACGTGAGTACAATGACTCCTGTCGCTCCGACCAGGATGACCACGACTGAAACAATGGCAATGATTGCTGTTCCAATTCCTCTTCTGGAAGTCTTCATGTCGTGTCTGTGTTTGATGTGGTCGTGCGTCATTAATACCTTTGTCCGAATGGCGCTACTTTGCATGGAATAGTTGTGGTAGGTAGGGGAATATAGTCCTACGGTTTAGGACGGCTGTTCTGATGTTTGACTACAGTTCTTCGGGCATTGCTCCTTACAGCAGAGAGGTAGCAGGCTACCTCTTTTCGTGACGCGCTAGTACACGCATGCACATTCTGCCGACCTGCTGAGGGCTGTTCGAGGCTGCATAGCTGGCGATGTAGCTCCAGCTGAAGTTGTCTGCTGGTCTGTCGTAGAGCCTGGCGAGGGTGGCTGCGACGAGCTGAGCTACCGTCTCCGCCTCAAGCTCCTGCCCGTGACCGCTCTTAGGTTCGAAACTCCTGTGGACGGCGTGGCCTAGTTCATGAAAGAAGGTGTCCCAGTCTTCCGTGGCCAAGACGATTGTCTTGTTCGTGTGGTCGGTAGCTCCGTACACGCCCGGGGCGAGTCGCTCGTACTGGACCTTCATGCCGAACCTCTCGGCGACTTCCATGAGCGGAGGCGTGCTTCTCGGTTCGTAGACAGGGAGGTCCTTGCCGTAGGTGTCCTCGTACCTGAAGACGGCAATCGCCTTGAACCCCACGAGGATTTCCCTGAACTCCTGCGCCCCTTCTCCCTGGTCTTCTAAGGCGTCTCTGCTGGTCTTGACCTTCTTCCTGACCGGCCCCAGGATCCAGAACGCCTTCGCGCCCTTGCTGACCCAGCGCCCAACTTCGTTCCACTGCCTGAAACCGCGGGCATCAGAGGTTCCAGCCAGGAGCATGAGAAGTTGGTTTCCGAACGACCACTTTGAGGAGGGTTTCTCAGGGGCGTTGATGATTGCCTTCGCGCACAGGTCTGGAAGTTCTTTCGATGAGAAGAGCTGGATTATGTTCTCTAGTTCGGAGTTAGCTCGTTGTCTCCAAGACTCTGGAGTTGAGATTACGGGATTTGTCTGGGCGGTCGGAATGTCGGTTTCGGTTGAGGGCAAGGCGACTTACAATGCGTAAAACGTTATAACCATCACGCATCGGACGGCTTTCGAAGCAGGCTTAGTTTATGCCGAAGTTCAAGTCGACAACCGAAGCTCTAAAAATCGTCCACGATAGGACGCACATACGGAACCTGGGGATCATCGCACACGTCGACCACGGGAAGACCACTACGTCCGACTCCCTTTTAGCCGCATGCGGGATGCTTTCACCCTCCGTTGCCGGACAGGCGCTCGCTTTGGACTATATGGAGCTGGAACAGTCCAGACAGATGACGATTAAGGCAGCAAACGTCACTTTGTACTACGAAGAGGAAGGGCAGCCCTATGTAATCAATCTAATCGATACGCCGGGCCACATCGACTTCACTGGCAAAGTAACGCGCAGTT
Source organism: uncultured Nitrososphaerota archaeon (assembly GCA_963703285.1). Lineage (GTDB taxonomy): Archaea > Thermoproteota > Nitrososphaeria > Nitrososphaerales > Gagatemarchaeaceae > Gagatemarchaeum. Next base: position 2,038,685 of record OY969807.1, on the reverse strand, counting down.
TGAGGGCCGTTGACGGCGCAATCGTCGTTGTAGACTCGGTTGAAGGAGTTATGACCCAGACTGAGACTGTAACGCGGCAAGCACTCGAAGAACGGGTCCGTCCGGTCTTATACATCAATAAAATCGACCGTTTGATAAAAGAGCTTCGTTTAGGCCCCGAAGCGATGCAGAAGTGGCTTTTCAACATCGTAAACGACTTCAACCGCCTAATCGACACCTACGCGGAGCCCGAGTACAAGGAGAAGTGGAAGGTGACGGTCGCGGCCGGGCAGGTCGCCTTCGGCTCGTCCAAGGACAAGTGGGGCTTCAACGCGGTCATGGCGAAGCAGGCGAACATGTCGTTCAAGGACATCATCGAGGCCTACCAGACAGTGGGCCCCGAGGGGCTGGGCAAGAAGCTCCCGCTCCACGAGGCTCTCCTGGGCATGGTAGTGAAGCACCACCCGCCGCCGCACGTCGCGCAGGCCTACCGCATCCCCAAGATTTGGCAGGGCGACCTCAACAGCGACGTCGGCAAGTCGCTCCTGGCGTGCGACGAGAACGGCCCGATGGTCATGATGGTCACCAACGTCGTCGTCGACCCGGCCGCTGGCCTGGTGGGCGTCGGGAGGCTCTTCTCCGGCTCCGTCTCGAACGGCGACCCCGTCTACCTGCTCAACTCCAAGAGGGAGGGGAAGATACAGTCGGTCCAGCTCTTCATGGGCTTCCAGAGGGAGATAGTGGACTCGCTCCCGGCGGGCAACATCCCGGCGCTGCTGGGGCTCGACATCCGCTCGGGGGAGACAATCTCGAACCTCAAGGACGTCGTCCCGTTCGAGTCGATACACTACGTCTCCGAGCCTGTTGTGACGACTGCGGTCGAGGCGAAGCACCCGAGGGACCTCCCGAAGCTCGTCGAGGCGATGCGCAGGCTGAACATCGAGGACCCGAACCTCATCATCACCATCAACCAGGAGTCGGGCGAGACGCTGATGTCCGGGATGGGCGTCCTCCACCTGGAGATAGCGACGACGATGCTCCAGCAGCAGGGGCTCGAGATAATCACCTCGCCGCCCATCATCAACTACAGGGAGGCGGTCAGGGGCACGGCGGGCCCGGTGATGTCGCGCTCCCCCAACAGGCACAACAAGATATTCATCAAGGTAGAGCCGCTCGACCCGCACATCGTCGAGCTCATCAGGAACGGGACGCTCAACGAGATGGCGGACAAAAAGGGCATCCAGAAGACGCTGAGGGACAACGGCTGGTCGTCGGACGACGCCAAGTCGGTCGTGACCATAGACCCCAGGGGCAACATGCTCACCGAGGAGACCAAGGGAGTCCAGTACCTGCAGGAGTCGATGGACTCCATACGGGCCGGGTTCGAGGACATCATGGAGAACGGGCCGCTCGCCTACGAGATCTGCAGGGGTGTGAAGGTGACGCTGACCCACTACGTCCCGCACGAGGACCCGGCGCACAGGACCTACGCGCAGCTCATGCCCGCGACGAGGAGGGCGGTGCTGGGCGCGATGCTGACGGCGAACCCGACGCTGCTGGAGCCGATACTCGGGATAGAGGTGAAGGGGCCCGGGGACCTGATAGGCGCCATCACGGGCGTCATCAGCTCGAAGCGGGGGAAGCTCATCAACGTCGAGCAGAGGGAGGTCGTGACAATCATCCAGGGCGAGATACCGGCGGCCGAGACCTTCGACCTCTCGCAGGTCATGAGGGGCGCGACCGCGGGCAAGGCCACTTGGAACACGAACTTCAAGCTCTGGCAGTCGGTCCCGACGAACATGCTCCTGCCGCTGGTCACGGAGATAAGGAAGAGGAAGGGGCTGGCGCCGGAGCCGCCGAACCCCGCAGAGTTCATCGACAAGGAGTAGGGTCGGCGCGGGGCGAGAAGGTATAAATCGAGGTTATACTTTTCCGGTACCTACATGACCGCACCCACGGCAGAGGAGGAGATGAAAGTCGGTCCCAAGGGCCAGGTCGTGATTCCGAAAGTCATGCGCAGGGCGCTGAACGTCCACCCCGGCTCGAAGGTCGTCTTTAAGCTGGAAGGCGACAGGCTCCTCCTCGAGAGAGCCGAGACCGACTCGGTGGCGCTCTTCGAAAGAATAGCGTCGAAGGGGCGCTCGATATCGCGCGTCCCGGCCCACGCCTACGAAGACGAGCTGAAAGGCAGGGAATGAAGACCTGCTCTACCTCGATTCGAACGTGTTCATCTACGCGGCTCTGAGCACGGATAGGATAGGCAAGCGGGCGAGAGCGCTCCTCGGAGAGGTGCAGTCGGGCCGTCAGCAGGCAGCATCGTCGGCGCTCGCCTTCGACGAAATCGTTTGGGTGGTCAAGAGGCACAGGAGCCCTGAGGACGCGGCCACAGCCGGAGAGGCTTACCTGACGATGCCGGGTCTGGGAATCCTGTCCGTCGATGGCGACCTGCTGCCGTCGGCACTCGACCTGATCAGGAGGTACAGGCTCGACCCCAGAGATGCGATCCACGCAGCCTCGGCGATGCGGTCCCGGGCTGAGGCAATCGTATCGTCCGATCGGCATTTCGACCGGCTCAAGGAGATCGGAAGACGCGAACATCTAGGTTGGATTGATGTAGGAAGTCGGTCCCGACGAACATGCTCCTGCCGCTGGTCATGGAGATTAGGAAGAGGAAGGGGCTGGCGCCGGAGCCGCCGAACCCCGCCGAGTTCATAGACAAGGAGTAGGGGAAGCGGGGAAGAAAGCAGGCAAGATGGGTCTTCGAGGCAAACTCAGAGGCTTCCGCGGCACCTTCGGTTCCGCGAGGGCGGTCGGCGGCTTTCTCGCCAAGGATTCGCCACGATGGCCCCTAGGACCGTTCGATCTTGGCCTTGACTTGGCGCATGAGCTCCGGGCTCAAGTCGCTCGGCTCTAATCCGTGCACCTGAATGGCATGCTGGTTGATTTGATTGATCAGCTCTTCCTCGGTCTTTGTCGTGAAGACCGCGTCGCAGTCGAGCCCTGAAGTCCTGCACGCGTATCGAAGCATTGTAGAGGTTCCTGAGGGCTTGCGGCATATAATGATTGCTTCCCGGGTTTTGGAAGTCATAGTCGAATCTTCGAACGGGCGACTTGGCTGGGCCTCGGGGGCTGGACGACCCGGGATGGCAAGCCCCGATTCCGCTATCGTCACCATCGCGTTCCGGGGCTTTGCCGGGGCGACTACTCCAACGTCGGAACCTCTCTCCCAAGCTTCGACAGAAGGGATTCGATTCGCTCGGACCGTTCCTGCAAAGAGGACATCTTCCCTCTCAGCGATGAGTCAGGTTCGTCGAGCGCGCTGTCAACGGAACAATCTTTGAAAGGAGATGACAAGTCATCGAACGCTGACGAGAGCTGGTCGACCAGTTCCAGGTCGTCTATGAACTCGATCAGTCGCCCCAGGTCGCTTCGCAGCGTTGGAACGACGTACTCGTCCAGATGCTTGCTGTGGAACGTACAGAAGCTCTTCACCTTCTGCCTGCTGGCCTGCGAATGGTCGTTGAGATAATCACCCAGAAACTGCCGCAGTTTAAGATAATTCTTCCTCACGAGCTCCAGATTCGAAATCAGCCTCGTCCCGAAGTACTTCTTTTCGAGCTCCTGCCGTCTGAACTGCCTCTTGATTATGCCGTTTATTTTTTCGTCGGCCCTCTGCTGCATCAAGAATATCGAGACCCCTATGGCGATGCTCAACAAAGCCAGGACAGAATCAACTGACTCGAAGCTTGTCAGGCCGAACATTCGATTCCCTCAGATGCCGTTCACGCATTCTTAAACACAGCAGACACGTGCGCGAGGCCGAAGTCAGGTGGTCCCGAGAGGCCTTTACAACCTGCCTTGTGTTCGCGGTTCAGGACGATGCGGCAATCAGGTTCATGCTTTGACGTTGCAGCCGACAGGATGACTCTCCCTCAGGCGGTTGCTTGGTTGAAGGGTAGGCTTAGGAGGCTGGAATGGACATGAAAAATCAATCGTATGAAGGCGAAGCAGGAATGACATCCAGAATCAGAGGCCGACGCGTAGAAGAGAGCCATAGAGGAGACTCTGGAGACTCACCGGACGCTGACGAAGAAGCTCTCGAAGCTGTGACCGATTAGGTAACTCGAAACGTCTTCTGTGGGAATCAGCGGCTCACTGCCTGTGATCAAGGTCCTGGGAAAAGACGAAGGGCCTCTGGCCCGAGCCGCCGAACCCAGTGGAGTTCATTGACAAAGAATAATCTAGCCGCGTACCATCTGACTCGAGACTACGCACCGCTTATATCCAGCGCCCTTATACTCAGTTGTGACTCGAATGGGAGAATCGGACGACGTGCTAAGGAAGATAGGGAAACTTAGCCGCGATCCCGAGAAGTGGGAAGCCTACATCGCTTCAAGGGCTGATAAGGTGATCGACAATTGGCCGAGAAGAGCGACGAAGAAGCACAAGAAGAGCTCCTAAAGATTCTCCTAAGACTTCGTAGAGTAGTCGTGCGACGCGCCTTGGTCGCATGGGAGAGAAGTCAGGAGACATTCGGTGAAGAGATTCTGGCCCTGAATGACATAAATCAGGCGATAACTAACAGTCGAGGACGCTAAGGCAGCCTGCGAGAACTTGACGTGGCAACCGATTTGCCCCAGGAAGCAGATGCCTTGCCCGCTCGGGAACCGCCGCCCGCCGAAATCATCGGCAAGGAGTGACGGCTCAGACTCGGGTTCGATCCTGTAGGGCCTGAACTCTTGCGAGATGCCAGGCCGGATTTCCCACCCGGATAGCGACCACCACATTCTCCTGCAGACAGTCTTCTGTTTCGGGAACCTACTAGAAAGACATCGTGCTTGCGGTATTGAAGGTTGGTCTGGGCACTCCTTACTTGTCCAAAAGTTAATCTATCAATTCATGGTGATACGGTGGCTGTGGCTGCCCTTGGATTCAGCGACGTGCTGAGCCTGGTACAGTCAATAGTGCTGATAGGGGCTCTTGGTGTGACGCTCTATTTTTCCACCCGGCAGGTGCGGAGTCAGAAGGTCGACTTGGAGACCAGGGTCCTGGCCGACATCGACAAGATGCACCAAAGCCTGTCCGCGACGCTACAGGAAGACCCGAGTCTCTTGAAGGTAATCAACAACCAGTTGCCGGTCGAATCTCGCAAGGAGAGACATTTTGCCTACCAAATCCTGCTAATGTGCGCGCACACCTATCACATGAAGCAGAGGAAAATCCTCAGCGACAACGAATGGGAGGGAGAGCTGCTGTGGATGAAGAACGCCTTCAGTCGCGGGTTGATTGCAAAAGTCTGGACAGACGACAGAATGGAAGACTGGTTTGACCGTTCGTTCAGCGACTTTGTGAAGAAGGAATTGCTGCCTCCGTCAAATCCAGCGCCGTAGACCCATCAAGCTCATGATTCGGTTCCAATTGACAGAAGCGTTTCGGTTGACTGATTCGCAGATTAGGACATGGCCAGACCTTAGCCCGGAGCCACCGGACCCCACAGAGTTCATCGGCAAGGAGTAGGCCCGAACCCGGACTTCGGGACTTCAATCCCAGCGAGCAGGGTTTAATTACGTCCAAGGACTCAAGAGAGGATAAGATGGAGACGGGCCTCGAGAAGGAATTGAACCTCATCAGAAGGCGACTCGATTCGATCGAGGAGGCGCTGTCTGAGGAGACCTCCGAGGATGACAGGAGAGCTTTCGCTGAGGCGGTTCAGGAGCACAAGGAAGGAAGATCGGTGCCATTCGTCAGGTCCCGTAAGCGTTGAAGGTCTATCTATCGAGCAGAGCCAAGAAGGCCCTAGATGAATCACCGCCGGTTCTGAGAGAAAGGCTCGAATCAAGGATATCCGAACTCGTGGAATCTCCCTATCCGCAAGGCTGCAAGAAGCTTCGGGGAATACCAAACTCATACAGGCTCAGAGTTGGCGATTACCGGATACTCTATACAATCGCCGACGCTCAGACGGTTCTCGTTTTCAAGATTGCCAGCAGAGGCTCTGCTTACGGATGATGTCAAAGCCGCCGAACCCCACAGAGTTCATCGACAAGGAGTAGGTCCAGGGACTCGCAGGTTCGAATCCATCCGGGCCCGCGTCCCCTGCCAGACTCCTGCACTCCCAGTCCTCGGTGCTTCGCTCTCAACCGGGCTGGTCTATCTCACTCCGGAAGCCCCGCGAGCCCAGCCAACGAACCTCCGGTCTAGCCACTTTGTCGACTCCGCCAGGACCACGCCGATAACCATGATAATCAGGACCCCGCACACGACCGCAGCGCTGTTGAAGAAGGCCGTCTCATTCACAAGCAGATAGCCCAAGCCGGCGTTGTAGAGAAAGATCTCGGCGACCATCGTCCCTATCAACGCCGCGCCGATACCGATTCTCAGTCCGGCCATGATGAAGGGAGCCGACGCCGGTATGACAACCTTCTGCCACAGCTTCCTTCCTTTGAACCCAAAGGCTCTGCCGGTCTCCAGAATGCTCCTCTCTGTGTCCTTCACACCGGCCATGGTGTTGATCAGAATTGGAGGTATGGTGTGAAGTGAGATGATGAAGTACGTGGCCGAGATGCTCGGGCCGAACCAGATGAGCGCGATGGGGATTATCGCAACCACCGGCGTTGCATAGATGAAATTCACATACGGATCGAAGGTGTACTCGGCGAGCCGAATTCGTCCCATCAGGAGCCCGAGCGGGATCCCGACAGCACAGGATACCAAGAATCCAGCAAACATCGTTTCGAGGGTTACGAGGGTGTCAGCCTGGAGCGTTCCGGCGGACCACAGGCTGGAGAAGGCCGATGCGACCTTGGCTGGAGGGGCGAATATTATCGGGTTCACCGACTGCCCTATCAATTGCCACCCCGTCAGGAAGATTGCGAGGGCGTAGATTCTGATGGCCCAGTTGCTCGTCAGAAGACCAAGGGCCAACGGCTAGTCCTCCGTGGGGCCCTCGGGGGGAAGGGCGCCCGCGCCAGAGGCGTCGATCACCTGCCTCGCCTGGGCAGCGGCCACCAGGTTGTGCTTCAGCTTCAACTTCAGGGAGACGGTCTTCTCGGAGAGCAGCGTCTCGTCCGTACGAGGGCGGGGAAGGTCCACCTCGAAGACGTCCATCACGGTCGCCGGCTTCCCGCCGAGGCTGAAGATTCTGTTCGAGAGCAGGATAGCTTCGTCGATGTTGTGGGTGACAAAGATCGCCGTCTTCTTGGTCTCGAGGAGGATCCTCAGCACCTCCTGCTGGAGAGACTCTCTTGTGAGGAAGTCGACGGAACTGAAGGGTTCGTCCAGCAGGATGACCTCGGGCTCGATTGCCAGGGCTCTCGCGAGTCCCGTTCGCTGCTGCATGCCCCCGGAGAGCTGGTGGGGGTGGTAGTCTTCGAAACCCTTCAGCCCGACGAGTTCGACGTACTTCTTTGCAATCCTTCTCCTCTCGTCCGGGGGCAGCTGCTTCGCCTCCAGCCCGAACTCCACGTTCTTCGAGACGGTTCGCCAGGGAAACAGGTTGAAGCCCTGAAACACCATCGCACTCTTCGGGTTGGTCGAATCGAGGACGGGGTCCCCACCGACGGTGACCTGTCCCGAGTCGGGGGTCGAAATTCCGGCGATTATGCGCAGCAGAGTCGACTTGCCGCAGCCCGTGGGTCCGATCACCGAAACGATCTCCCTATCTTCGACTGTGATCGAGATATCGCTGAGGACGTCCGTCTTTCTCTTGCCGTCCGACGAGACGAATCCCTTCGTGACCTTATCGACGACCACTTTCGCCAAATTAACCACCCTTGGCCGCTGCGCGCCAAGGTGAGATGTACGCCTCGACTCTCTTCAGCGCCTCGGTCATGAACAGGCCGATCAACCCCAAGGTCACCGCTATCGCGAACACCGGAGCGACCTCGAGAAGGTCGGAATAGTAGACCATCAAGAAACCGAGCCTGTCGAGCCTGATCAACAGCTCGGCTATGATCACTCCCACGAACCCCCTCGAGAGACCCAGCCTGAGACCCGTGATTATGTAGGGGAGTGCACCGGGGATGACGACCTTTCTGTAGAAGGCAAAGCCCGTGAAGCCAAAGGCGTGTCCGGTCTCGACGTAGCTCATCGCCAGGTTCTTGACGCCCGCCAGGGTGTTGATCAGGATGACGAAGACTGAGGACAGGACCACTATCACGAGGAGTTCTTCGAAGCCTATCCCGAACCAGATGACGAAGAGCGGCGCGAGCGCGACGTATGGCGTGCTGTAGAGCGCGCTGACGTATGGGTCCAGCGCTGTTTCGACTACGTGCCACCTCGCCATGGCTATTCCTGTGAGGATTCCCACCACGGCCGCTATGGCGAATCCGATGAAGAAGTCACGCAGAGTGCTGAGGAGGTCGTAGACGAATGAGGTATTGAGACAGAGGTTCACGAATGCGGCTATCACCAAGGATGGCGAGGAAAACAGATCGGGGTTGACGGACCCGCCGATAAGCTGCCAAGCAACTAGCACTATAGCCACGGATGAGAGGCGGACGGCCCATTTGTAGCTAACCAACGGCTACCGCTACTTCCTTCGAAGGAGGTGTACAAGAGCCGTTCGGCGGCTCAGCTCCCAGGCGGTTTGCGAGCCTGAGTTCCCACGATTAGGCCCATTCCTAGGATGATGGCGCCGACCACCGCTACGGCGACTCCTCCGTAGTTGACTGTCGTGTTAGGAGTCGACTGCGATATCTGAATTGTGGAGGTGGTCATTGCGTTTGCCGAGAAGGAGGCAGGCGCGGCCGCGTTATAGTATTCGGCGTCCAAGACGAAGTAGTAGCTACCGGCTTGTGGTGCTGTCCACGTGAATGTGTACGAACCGGTGGAGGACAACGACTTGTTGAGCTGATTGCTTACGCCGCAGGGAGCGCAGGCGCCCCATGCTATGAACGTGGACTCGTTCTGAACGTAGACGAAGATGGGCCCTGCAGAGCTACTGTAGTTGGAGACGGCTACCGTGCCCGTGACTGACTCTCCCGGGACCAGGCTGGCCGCGCCCATCGCCCAAAAGCCGTTCGTTGAAATCGTCCTGCTCGTGTTCGGGACCACAGGGTCGGATGCGGTTGTCGTCGAGGCACTGGTCGATGTTGTGGGTGACGACAGTCCGTAAGCTATCACCGCTATACCAACCAGCAATACCAGTATACCTGCCGCGATGATGGCGGTCTTCATAGTTTATCCTCCGCGCTCCAGCCAGCACGCGCATCCCTGAGAGCGAGTCCACTTCTCATGAGGACCGATACCTCCACGGGCGCCGCGCTGGATGAGCTGGTGCTTGACCCGGTGAACCCAGGAATTGTGATGTTGAGCGTGGGTATGTTCGGGTCGGTGACGATGCCGCCGGTGTAGTTACCCAGCGTAGAGAGGGCGTTCTTGAGATAGGTGGTGTCCGTGAAGTAGACGGGGTTGAGGTAGAAGTTGATTTCCTTGGGCGGGAGCAGGAAATTCTCCGACGCGCTGACAGCGCTGTAGGTGAGGCCACCGTTTGGCTGCCACAGCCCCATCGCAGCCCAAATCTTCCACGCGGTCGCCGCGATCGTTGTATTGGTGCCTGGGAACTCCTCGTTCTCCTTTGCCACCCACGCACTCTCGTTCTGGGCCCATCTGTCTGCCAACAGTATGGCCTCCGTCAGCTTGGTTATGACCGTGGGATTGGCAGTTGCGTAGGCTCTGCTCGTGTAGAGCACCGAGAACATGATCTGCGGGTACTCGGCGGGGATGGAGGCCAGGATGTGGTACTTGCCCGTAGCTACGGCGCTCACGACCTGGTACGGCTCCGCGATGTCCCCGACGACCTTGCCCGCAATCAGGGCGCTGTAGCGGGATCCACCTCCCCCGATGGGCGCGCAGTTGATCTGGCTCCCTGAGAGACCAGCCTGGGACAGGAGGAGGCTGCAGAATAGGGCGGACGAAGAACCTGGGCCCGAAGTGGCGATGGCCTGACCTGCCAGCTGGGCGATGGTCGTGATCGAGTTGGGGACCACGAGGGCGTAGTCGTTCACCGCCTCGTAGTTGCTGAAGATAAGGAACGGGTAGGACCCGCTCGAGTTCCCCTCCGCCTCGTCAGCGAGGACCGTGGATTGGAAACCGCCCTCGGCGATCTGAATGGACCCCGAGACCAGGGCTTCGGCCACGGTCGAATCTCCTTCGAAGTATTGAACGTTGACGTTGAGCCCCACCTGGTGAGCGAACGTCTGCCAGAACATGAAGCCGGGCGTATCGGTGACATCGGGAGGTCCCGAGAAGCCGAAGTTCACGTTGATCAGCTGCTGCTGACTTGCCGTGCTCGTGACCGTTGAACTAGACGTCTTCGCGGTACTGGCCGCGAGCAAGCCCCCCGCAGCCGTGGCCACGATGATAATGACGGCGAATACAACCGCAGTTAACTGAGACAGTCCCAACCGTCGACGCGATTGCAACCGGCTTGTACCGGCGTGAGGAAGTATATAGCCATTACCTGACCCTCCCACAGCAGCGGATGCGAGCCCATCGAGTCGTCTCAGGGAGCAAGAGGGCGGACGCCAGCTTCGTAATCGAGTGGATCGCGAGGCTGTCGCGCGGGCCCAGGGCAGCCGGATCGAGGGAAGGCGAACGGGCGCGCGAGTTGGTGCGCTCGTCAATCGAGGGCTCCGGAGGGTTCTCAATCACAGAGGACCACTTCGAGTTTCAGAGGTACAGTCCTGAGCGATGGAGGCTCACTTTGGATGGTGAGGACATCAGGTGCCTTCCTGCAATCTGCTCCATCTCGACGCCGAGGTCAGGATTGGCTGGAGGGGTGTGCAGGTCGGATAGTGAGGACGTTCAGGGAAAGATAGCTCTGGTGAGGGTGTCCGCCACGCACGAGTCGACGGCTGCGGAAGACCTGGCCGAGAGGGGCGCCATCGCGGCTCTGATTTTTCAGAGCAGGGGACGCCTGCTGTCAGGGCGAGTGAGGTATCCTTCGTCTTCAATCCCTTGCCTCATGATTCCCGGCGAGCTTGGCGAGAGGCTCTGGGAGGACTCGACCGGCAAAGCGTTGCAAGCCCTCATGACCCTGCGCGCTGAGCTGGTACGTGGTCGAGGCACAAACATCTTCGCGACGCCAAGGAACGCGAAGACGACGGCCGTCTACGTGGCGCACCGCGACTCGAGGCATTTCTCCCCGGGTGCCCTCGACGACGCGTCGGGCACCTCGCTTCTTCTCTTCCTTGCAGAAGTCATCAAGAACCCTTCGTTCGCACTTCTATCGACCGACGCAGAGGAATATGGCCTGGTTGGCGCTCGTCATTTTGTCGCTGAGAAAGTCCTTGAAACTCGACCGAGTGTCGTTAACCTTGATTCCGTGGGGTCGGGGCGGCTCCACCTGGTGGATAACTCGAGAGCGGGCCGCCTTTCCGAAGGCCTCAACTCGAGGATCTCTTCACTCGCCGAGAGTCTCGGCCTGAGGCTCCCGCGCCTCTCGACCCCGCGGGGCTCCGACTGCGACGCATTCCTCGAAAGGGGATACCGGGCATCGTGGTTGAGGTCCTACCCAACGCCAACGGCAACCACCGTGGAAGACACCGTCGAGCATGTCAGGAAGAGCGCGATCAGCCAGGTTTGCCTGCTGACGAGACGATTGGCCGGCGCTGATCTTAGCGGCGCTTGACCATCGGAGTCCTCAGTGGGGCGACGAACTTGCCAGAGCCAGGCTTGCCGACGACTACCCCGTCCCTCATGATCACCTCGCCGCGCCTGATGGTCATTATGGGCACTCCCTTCACAGTCCTCCCTTCATAGGGGGTCCAGCCGACCTTGGTGTAGACCTTCTCGCCGGTCAGTTTCTTCTCCTTCTTCATGTCCACCACGACCAGGTCCGCATCCGAGCCCACCCTAATCGTCCCCTTCTTCGGGAACACGTTGATTATCCTGGCAGGGTTCGTCGAGGCCACTCTCATAAGCTGAGACAGAGAGATGGTTCCCTTGTTCACTTCATTGAGAAAGACCGAGAGGTAGTGCTCGAGCTGAGGGCAGCCGAAGGGAGCGGCCCAGGGATCTTTTGCCATGGTCTCCTCGACTTCTTTCTTGGTGTGAGGAGCGTGATCGGTGCCAAGCACGTCTATGGTCCCTGTTCTGAGCGCGTTCCAGACCGCCGCGACCCTGCGCTTCGAGAGAAGCCCTCCTGGAAGGACCAGGGGCCCGAGGCGTCGGAGTTCCTCCGCGGTCGTGACAAAGTACTTCGGGTCCGTCTGGGCCGTGATGTCGTACCCCGCTGCCTTCGCCTGCCTGAGGACCTCGATGGCCTGCTCAGAATGGGTGTGGACGAGGTGGAGCCTTACTCCGGTCCGCTTCGCCAGAATTGCGAGCACCGAAGCGGAGGTTCCGTAGAATCTCCTCTTCGATGTACGCCTTCCCGAAGCTGATGTACGGCTTCTCCTTTGGATTCTTCTTTCGATGCTCCCCGTAGAAGGCCTCGAAGAGGGACATGTTCGAGGGGTGGACCAGACAGGGAAGCCCTGTCTTCTTGATCGCAGCGAACGTCTTGTAGAGGGTGGCATGGTCCTCAATGCAGATCCGTGGGTCGTGGGGATAGGCGCCACGGACCATGAATATCTTGAAACCCGCGGCTCCGGCCCGGGCGACCCTGCCGACCTCGGGGATCTTCGGGAAGACGAAGTGGTTGAAGTCGACCATCGACTTCTTCGACGCGATCTTCTTCTTCTCCTCGAAGGTCTTCAGGCTGTCCGTTGGAGGTTCGACGTTTGGCATGTCCACGAACATCGTGACCCCTCCTGCGGCGGCGGCCATGGACCCGGTCTGAAAGTCCTCCTTGTAGGTGTAGCCAGGGTCTCTTATGTGTGAGTGCAGGTCGACGATGCCCGGGATGACAATCTTGCCGGGGAACCTGAGCCTCTCCGAAGCCTGGAGCGTGTCCTTCGTCACGGCCGAGATGACTCCGTCGCTGATTCCTAGGTTGGCTTCCGTCAGGTCGCCGTCGATGAACACCTGTGCACCTTCAATCGCGAGGTCGTGTGAAACCAAGGTACGTCTCCTTCGGGGGGGAGGCTGAATATTAAACGGTTTGCAACGAGTTGCGGATCCGCCGACCGGAAATCATTCGAGCTTGTCTGGAGCGCGTCGAGGACTCCCGACTGGCCGTGACGCCCCGCGTCACGAAGCGCTAAAGGAAGGAGGGCGCCACGTCTGACGCGAACAGCTTCAACTGCGAGCTCAGGCTCTCCATGTCCCTGTAGATGAACTTCAGTTCGAACATGTTCACCCCCGACTGGCGGTAGGCTTCCACCCTCTCGACAACCTCCGAAGGCGATCCGATCAGGGTGACGTCTTCGCCCCCCCGGCCTATCGACTTCGCGTAACTGGCGACTGTTGCCGCCGCGTTTCTGCGCGCCGCGTTCGAGTCCCGGTCCAGGCTGACGAACGTCTCGTTCCCGACGATGAACTCGGGTAGCCGCCTTCCGTTCTTCCTCGCGATCGAATCTATCCGTGCTATTCCCTTCTTCACGTTATCGGGAGTTATGTTGGCGGGAATCCATCCGTCTCCCAGCATCGCTGCTCTTCTAAGGGCTCTCCCAAGTCCGCCGACGATGATGGGAGGGTGGGGTGCCTGAACCGGTTTCGGGAAGACCTCGATTCCTGCGAAGCTGGCGTGCTTTCCGGAGTAGCTCGAATGGGGCTGGCGCTCGAACACCGAAAGCAGCGCCTTCAGGTAATCGTCGGTGATTTCTCCTCTCTTTTCGAAGGACACGCCCACGGCCTCGAAGGTCTTGGCCACCAAAGGGGCTCCCGCTCCGACGCCGAGTATCAGCCGGCCGTTCGAAATTACGTCGAGGTTCATGAGTTGTTTCGCCAGGACCAGAGGGTTGCGGTATGGAAGGACGATGACGGCCACTCCCAGCCTGATCTTGTTTGTCAATCCGGCGAGATAGCTGAGCGTCGTTATCGACTCGAAGAAGTTGGGGTCTCTGTCTGTGACGGCCTCCACCGACCCCGACGACACGTGGTGGGAGTTCTGTTCCTTGCTCCAGACAATCTGGTCGTGGACCCAGAGAGCGTCGAACCCGAGAGCTTCGGACTCCAGGGCGGCCCGCCTGATGTTCTGCAAGTCAGCGAATGGGCCGGAAACTGGGACTCTGACGCCGAACGAGGTTTTCAAGGACTAGATGCCCGCTATGACCTCAATCTCTATGAGCTGCTCCGGATCGAACCACCCTGTGGTCACCAGGAAGGTGCGCGCCGGCGGGACCTTGAAGTAGGTGGAATACACCCTGTTCATTCCTTCAAAATACCCTATGTCCGTCACGTAGACCCACGTCTTGAGCACGTGTTCCATGTCGGTGCCCGCAGCCGTCAGGAGCGCCTTGATGTTCTCCAGGGCCTGTCTTGTCTGGCCCTCGATGCCCTCGGCCAGCCTTCCCGAGGGGTCGCGCCCAGGCTTCGCGGTTGTGAACACCAGATCTCCGTACCTTATCGCGTTAGAGACGGGCGCAGGGGTAAGGGTCCCCGAGGCGTCTCTCTTCCCCGCCTCCGGAACAGAGTCGACAGTTATTCTCTTCTTATCCACGGGGAAATCGCGGCCGAATTTGCTAAATAAACGTTCCAGGACGCTCCTGAATCCCCTCCTCGTTTCTCCGGGGATGCCGCCTGGGCCGAGAACGCTGTGATTACGCGGAGAGAGTAGGGTGCTTCTTCGCCTCTGACCTTATCCACTCGGATGGGTTTGCCGAGTAGTCGTCGTAATCTCCGGCAACGTTGATTCCCGGGACGGCGGGTATCCAGACCTCGCTCAGCATGTTGGAGACTCCTAGCCTGGCGGCAAGGGCACGAACGTCCGCGTTTTCCAGGGCGGTCAGGTGACCCCTATCGATCACCTTCACGCTTTCGCCGTTCTTGGTTCGCCCTTCGTAGGTGGCAAACATGTTGTGTAGGTGGACGTGAGTCCACGGAAGACCGGCCTTGATCAGCAACGGGGCGGAGTTGTTGGAACCCCCGAAGCCGTGGTGAAGGTAGCCCGCGCGCTTCCTGTCGTGCAGGAAGTTCGCAAAGTGGGTCATCGCGCCCTCGTCTCTGAGCCTGAATACTCCGGGGATCGTTCCGATGGCGCATTCCCAGTACCAGAAGAAGCCTGGTCTCTGGGTTCGGATCTTCGGGGCGCCATCTTCGGGGAGCTTCATCGCGGTTCGCATCGGATATTCCGGGAATACGACGTCCCGGTACTTCTCCAGCTTCTCCCTCCACACGTCTCCGTACTTTCCCCCTCCCTCCACCTTCACTATCAGGCCGTCTTTGACGTGAGCCCTGCAGTTGGGGAAAGCGCCCAGGTGGTTCAGCGTGCCTGCAATCACTCCGGTGCAGTCCTCGATGCCGCCATATCCGAAGTTGATGGGCTTGCCGTACTCGTGTGCCATGGCCAAGGGTCGCTTGTCATCGTAGTTCGTGAAAGATACGTCCGTTCCCTCGGGGTCGGTGATCCTTACCCTCTCGCAACTGCGAATTGCCTCGAACACCTTCCGGTCTATCAGTGACTGAAGCTCGAAGGGGAAGTCTATCTGGGGGCTCGAGAACTCCTCCCGGCTGATGTACTCCATCCTCACCCATCTGTATGGAACTCTGGGGAGGGGCCCAGCGGTGCCGCTCACGACCAGGTCGTAGCCTTCGGCCCGGACCAGGCCTGACAGAGAGTTGGGGTTCAATAGGTTGGTCATTCTTGTGTAGACGACGTCTTTGTCTCCGCTGGGCTCTATGCTCTCTGCCTCCTGCACCGCTGCGTCTTCAGGCGGCACCGTCGGCTTCGAGTCGATCGTAAGGAGGTCGACCTTCCCGCCGGACGCCCTCATCGCTTCCACGTACTCCTCGACGACGAGGGGGTCGAACTCAGTCAGAGCTATCACCAGAACACGGTCACCCTTCTTTATGCCGTAGCGGGGCATGTGTGGCTGGTTCTCGAGGTCCTCGGAGGGTGGCCGCGCAACTATCGACCCTATCCTGCGCCTGAGCACCGCTCTCGATACCGGCCTGAAGTTGGGGTACCTTGCTGGCGGGTAGTTCGAGCGCTTGGGCATGGCCCAGACTTCGAAGGGCCTCTGATAATAGGGATTGTGCCCACGACCACGCAGCGGCCGCGACGGCGCGGCGCGTCTCAGTGGCTCTGGTGGAGGAACCTTCGGTATATCCAAGCGCTGAGGAGGATGAAGGGCGCCGCGATGAAGAAGGGCAGGCCAGGATTGACGTTGAGAAGAAGAAAGGCGCCCAGCGTCGGCCCTATCACCGTCCCCGCCACGTTTGCCGTGGCGATCATGCTGGCTCCCCTCGTCCACTCGCCCCGACTCACCTTTGCGAAGACGAACGACTGTTGAATCGGGAGCGAGACCCGGGAGAAGACCAGCGACGCGAAGTAGGGAATCAACGCGACGACCAAGCTCGGCGCGAGAGCAGTCACGACCAGGAGGGCGCCCGACAGGGACCGGGCGGCGAATATGGCGTTTATCGACCCAATCCTCGATTCCAACCGGGGAGATGCTAGCACGATGAACGCAGTGAGCACCCCGACGACGGAGAAGATCTCGGCCACCTCCCCGAGGCTTATGCCGAAGCGCACGTAGAGCCAAAGGGGCACGAGTTGGGTGAAGATGCCGTTCCCCAGACCGTTTGAGAACTCGGCGGCAATCAACGAGAAGGCCTGCCTGAAGACCGCGACCGCGGTACTCCGGTCCTGGGGGCCGCCGCTGGGTCCGCCCCGCGGTGCCGCGTTGTCCGAGATCACCGAGCTCTTGTTCTTGACCCTAAGCAAGAGGACGGCAGCCAGGAGCTGGGTGATCGCCGAGATAGCAAATACTGTCGAGGGCTTCGCAAGATTGAGAGAACCGTTCGTGAGAGGGGAGATCACGAGTTCGGAGCGGGGGATGTTAAGGGTGCTTAGGAAATATGCCCCCGCCGCGAACGAAAGCGCCCCGATTACCGACGAGAGGCTGAGCGCCAAGGTCCTGCCACTCGGCTCGGAGTTTTCGCTGAGTAGTATGTTGACGGAGGTGTTGTAGGCGCCGCCTGCGGTGCCGCTGCCCCCACCGGGGGCCCAGTTCGTGATCGAGATAGCGGCCGCAACTAGGAAGAGCGCGGCTATCGGGGAGAATGTCATCACCGTGAGACATGCCGAGAAGAGCAAGATTTGGGCGACCAGGGCGTTGCGTACCCGGATTCTTTGGCCCCGCAGTCCGAGCAGCAGTAGGACCAGGAAGCTAGATAGAGCGGAAAGGGAGAAGAAGAGGCCCACGAAGACCGACGACCCGATCGCCGAGAGGTAGACTGGGAGTAGGACGCCCAAGATTCCGAGCGGGAAGGTTCTCACGACCCGCGACCCAAGTATGAGAACTACGCCCCGACCTAGGGGCAGTTCGTGTCACCTTCCACCCGAGGCGTCAGCCGTCCGCGCCTTTTAGCTCTGAGAGCCCCCCGAAGAAGAGACCCTTAGTGCCTGACAGCCGTCCGGAACTCTCACTTCGATATCGCTATCTTCTTGTCGGTGAAGAAGTCGACCGTGTCGATCTGGGCGTGCAGGACCGCGTAGAACGAATCCTTCCTGCCCCCGAAGGG
The DNA here is from genome assembly GCA_963703285.1 of uncultured Nitrososphaerota archaeon. Classification (GTDB taxonomy): domain Archaea; phylum Thermoproteota; class Nitrososphaeria; order Nitrososphaerales; family Gagatemarchaeaceae; genus Gagatemarchaeum. Next base: position 2,021,135 of record OY969807.1, on the reverse strand, counting down.
GTAGTACGCAGACGGAGCGGCGCCGCCGATGCGTACCCCGATTTTCCGGCGTCGGCCCTGACCCTGAACTCGAGGGTTCGTCGACAAGGAGCAGGCAGCTCAAGATGGAGGGACGCAAGGGCGGTGTAGCCCGGGCGCCGACTTCGTCCACTGCCGGCGAGGGGCGTCAGGCGGCCCGACCGCACCCTCACGTCGTGACCGCGAGGTAGACCACCAGCAGGAGCGCCACCGCGAAGACCAGGACGGAGATGAGGACCTCAATCCCTCTGCTCGGCTCGTACCTGCCACCCCTAATCCTGCGCTGGTTGAGGACGAACTGGCTCAGGGCGAGCAGCTGCATCAGCCCGCCGACGATGACCAGCGCTATCCCGATGTCCGACGAGAACCCGTAGGAGGTCGAGGGAGCCGACGGGGCGAGCTCCTTTACCAGCAACCCGAACTTCGCCACGACGAATCCGAGGGCGATGACCGCGATGCCCGTCCGGACCCAAGCGAGGTACGTCCGCTCGTTGGCCAGGTGGTCGCTCACCGCTCCCGGGTTCGTGCTTGGCGCGTCCTCTGGCAAGGTCTGGAAGGCTCGAGGGCCGCTGCCTAATTCAACCTTTTGAGGAGCGTTCGCCCCGATGGGCCGCCGAACCCCGCCGAGTTCCTCGACGAGGAGTAAGCGTCGGGCGGCGCTCGAGTCCTGCGTGACCCACCGTTGGTGGCAGGAACGCCAGACCGAAGCTATCTGTCAATCAAATGCCGGGGCCTTGATTCGACGACCGAAGTGCCGACGAGCCTGTCGCTGAACTTCTGGGTGTACTGCTTCGAAGTGGCCAGGCCAACAACGACGTCAAGAAGAAGCAGAATCCAGTAGATCTTGCTGATGTTCCTTACCAGAGACTGGATAAAGGTAGGGTTTCCTCCGTTGGGCCCGACGACCTTCAGGTTGAAGGCACTCTTCCCAACTGTCGCTCCCCGCGTCACCTCAGCCACTATGAAGTAGAGGAAGATGATGAGCCCCGCTGCAATCGCGAAGACCCCAGCAAACAGGAAAGTCACTCCCGCTGTCCCCGACAGTACGAAACCAGGTATCGCGACGGCCGCGGCAATCACCACGAGGATCACGAAAACGATGATCACGTCGACGAGGATGGCGAGGAAGCGCTTGAGCCAGTAGTTCTGGGCGGCGGGGTCCTTGATCAACGCGTCGATGCCGCTCAGTGCGCCGCTGGAGGTGGCTGGGGCCTGCCCAACAGGAACGCCGCACTTCGGGCAGAAGGCGCTCCCGGGAGGCAGTTCTGCGCCGCATTCTCTGCAGAACCTGTCCTCCGACATGAGCTCACGTTGTGATTCAACCGGATTTAAGACTTCGACGTGATTCGCAGAGCCGATTCCTTACTCTAGAGTCCCGGTCTTGATGCTCGTCTCGCCCGAGCCGCCGGCTCGTCCTAGGCTCTCTTCACCGAAGGTCTCGTTTTTCTGCACAACTGAGACAGCTGACCGGTTGTCCAATCTCATGGGACAGGGTAGCACCAAGACTACTTCACCGAGAAGGTGACGGCGTCTCGTGCGAATCCGCGAGCCGAGGCCGTGATTTTCGCGACCCCCTTCTTGGAGCCCATCGGCACGCGGGTCGTGGCCCAGGTCGTCCCCGGGGAGATTCTGATCTCGAAATCGGGCACAATCTCCAGGTCTGAGCTCCTCACCGTCACGGCCAATCCCTCCTCTCCGGCGGGACAGCTTATCGATGCGCCGAAGTCACCCTGACCCGGAGGCCACAGCGCCAATCCCCAGATGACGAGCGAGAGGGACGGATACCGTCGGACCTCGACGGTCAGGTCCGAAAACTGGTCGGGCCCCGCTCCGGCGAGCCACGTTCGCCTTGTGTACGAGCTGCTCTGGGCGTCCGTGACCTTCAGCGACCCCACGTGAGGCAACCCGCTTTGGAGGGCCTCTCCGCCGCTTAGGATCGAGACGCGGGAGCCCTCGGGGCCGGTCCAAGAGAGCGTCACCCCCAGGCAGGACGGGGCCACATAGACCGGATAGCAGCCCTCCGCCACGAACCTGTCCCTGCGGTCGCCGTCCTGGGGGGAGGCCTCGAAGCCCACCACACCCTCCCCGGAGAAGGCTACGACCGGAGGCGAATCCAGGTCGGCCCTCGCCAGTTCCCTTGATTCGGAGACCGCACCCTCGGGGCCTAGGAGCTCGACGAAGGTGTTACCTTCGGCGCCACGGTCCGGCCATTCGAGCAGGAATCTCCCGAAATCGTCGGTGAGAGAGGAGTCCAGCACGAGTCCGCCGGACAGGGCTCGCACGTGATGGCCCCGCAGCTCTGTGGGGAGAGCTATCTTCGTGAGTCGTCCCGCGACGAAAAGCTTGCTGCCAGAGGTGGTCATGTCTGAGCCGGCAGCCTCTTCCGACGGGGAGAATAGCGTTTCGCTTGTCCTGGGAGAAAAGCAGCCCTAGGGCCTGTTGGACCCGGACGTCTTGGAAAGGTCTCGGGCGCGTTCTATGCCTGCAGCCCCACCTTGGTGCTGAACTCCAGATAGCGCGGGTCCGTTCGCAGCTTTGCGAAGAACGGGTCGGCCCTGATGAGAAAGGGCCACGAGTGTATCTCCGCCATCCGCATCAGGGCCGTGAAAGCCTCGTCGAGGTCGTCCAGCGCCGTGCCTATCATGAGCCGCCCGAAGAGCCGGACCGACTCTTTGCTGTCGGCGAGTATCTCGTTCAGCGTGTCCACCGCCTCCTTCCTTCGCCCCGCGCGAGCGAACAGCACGCCCTGAACGGTCCTGATGGAGGGTTCGGCCGGGCTCATCTTTCTAGCGGTGTCCAGCATCCTCTGGGCCTCACCGAAGTCTCGGCTGTCCATGTAGTACTCTGCCATCGAGACGTAGACCCTCCAGTGGTTCGGGTTGAACTCCTTCGTCCTCGCCAGGACATCCAGCGCAAGGTCCCCTTCTCCGGCCAGATAGGCCGCGGCGGCGAGAAGATCCGCCGTGACGACGGACAGGGGATCGAGCTCGTAGGCCCTCTTGAACTGTGACAGCGCTTCCTCTGGGGTGCGCAGAATCGTGTACAGGATTCCGAGCGAGATGTACACGTCGGAGAGGTTCGGGTTGATACGGATGGCTTCCTCGGCTTCGGTCAGTGCCGAGTCGAACCGGTCGAGCAGGAAGTTCGCGGATGCCATTGAGGAGTGCGATTCCGCGAGACCTGGTCCGAGGTCGAGAGCCTTCAGCGCCGAGGCCTCGGCCCGGCTGGTGGCCGTCGCGAAGTCCTCGTAGCCCATTGAGCCCAGGGCCCCCCACGCATCGGCCAGACCCGCGTGTGCACGGGCGAAGGCAGGGTCCTTCGAGATGGCCCGATTGAGCAAGACGACCGCCTCCCTAAGGCTCGCCTCGTTGGCCTCGTTGAGGAGCTGGATCGCCCTGAGGTAGAGGGTGTAAGCCTCTACGTCGCTGGTGTCCTCCCTCTTCGTCTCCGAGAAGAATCCCGACGAGAGCGAGCTCGCCACCTTGGAGGCGACGTCGCTCTGGATCGCGAAGATGTCGTTCAGCTCGCTGTCGTAGTTCGCCGACCAGAGGTGCTCCTCCGTGCGGGCGTCCACCAGCTGGACCGAGATCCTGATCCTGCTGCCCGCCTTCCTTACGCTCCCCTCTATAACCGAGCCGACGTCGAGTTCCCTCGCTATCTCCGAGACCTTCTTCTCCTTCCGCTTGTAGCTCATCGCGGAGGTCCTGGAGATTACCTTCAGGTCGCGGACGTCCGAGAGCTTCGAGATCAGCTCCTCCATGAGGCCGTCGGCGAAGTACTCGTCGTTAGGGTCGGGGCTGATGTTGGCGAAGGGCAGGACCGCCAGCCTTCTCCTTGGTCCCGGGCGCTCGCCCTTCTGCTGCCCCCTCGCTTCCAGGTTGATTCTGTAGACGCCGACGGGAAGGTTGACGTTCTTCAGCTCGACGTCTCCAATCCTTTCGAAGTCGAGTGCGGTCTTGTTCCTGACTTGGTCGAAGACCTGCTGGGAGATGCACGTCACGCCAGGCTCCGCGAGCCTGACGATCCTCGAGGCGACGTTCACAGCGTCGCCAAATATGTCGTCCCGCCCGTGTACCACGTCCCCGACGTGGACCCCTATCCTCAGCTCCAGTTTTCTAGAGGGAGCCGCTCCCTCTGCGCGCTCCCGCATCTTCTTCTGAATCTCGACGGCGCAGAGAACGGCGTCGAGGGCGCTCTTGAACTCCACGAGGAAGGCGTCCCCGATCGTCTTCACCTCGGACCCCCCGTGGGCGACGAACGACGGGCGGAGGAAAGCGCGGTGCTCCTCCAGGAGTTCCAGCGCAAGAGACTCATCGGCCTGTGAAAGGCGGGTATATCCCACGATGTCGGTGAACATGATCGCCGCGAGCCTCCTCTCACCACCCGCCATACCGATTCCTCAGGACGCTTCGAGTGGGTTCAGATAAAGCTCTTGGGAGCGCGGGTGCCGGCGCAGACCTAACGACCTTACCATAAGCTTCTTGGGGAGCTTGGTTAAATCAGGCTCGAAAACAGAAGGCCAAGGACATGACGGTCGACTACCTCTTCATCGTCAGGCACGGGGAGACCAAGGCCAACGTCAAGGGCATAGAGGCGGGTCCGCTGGACTACCCGCTGACGAAGAGGGGGGTCAAGGACGTCGCCTTCATCGCCAAGACGCTTTCGAAGGTGAAGGTCGACGCGGTCTACAGCAGCCCCGTCTTTCGAGCCGTCGAGACCGCAAAGATCCTGGCACGCCCGCACGAGCTGAAGGTGAAGACGCTGGAGGAGCTGACCGAGGCCAAGATCAAGCCCCAGTTCGTCGGCAGGGAGGGGAGACACCACATACTGAGCGACCCCGGAGACTACACCGAGACGAACGAAGAGCTGCTGGAGCGCACCGCGAGGGCGGTCGAGACCGTCCGGAAGGAGGCGAAGGGAAACGTCGTCATGGTCTCCCACGGCGACGTCATCACCGCGATGCTCGAGCGCGTCGTCGAGAGGAGGGTGGGCAAGGAGAGATACTACGTGCTTCATCCAGAGCCCGCCTCGCTCAGCATAGTGGATGTGAAGGACAGGCCCTTCCTGGTGCTTTACAACTACCGCCGCAAGCTCTTTGCCGGATTCTGATTGGACCGGGGCTTAGAGATAGAAGCCGACGAAAACCAAGAAGAGCATGAAGCAGCACCCAGCAATCACAAACACTCTCCCTATCCCGCCATCGCTGCCGACTCGCCTCCTGACGTACGAAATCAACGCAAAGGCGATCAGGTCGATGGCGAGGTAGACGGCGAAGGTCGTCTCGCTGCCCGAGCCAACTGGGTTGACAGTCCAGAGCACGAATACGGAGAGAGCCGCGATGATGAGCAGGAGGGCGACGATCCTGACGGCCATCCTCTCCCTGACGACCTTCTCGACCCTGGGTGCGGACTGCTCGCTGCTCATCCCTTCCACCCCACCTCGAAGGCCCTGACGCGCCTCCTTATAGCGCCCGTGGAGAGTTCGAGCCTGTACACCAAGAAAGCGGTGCCGGCGACGGCGACCGAGACGAGCGCCAGGGATGCGACCAGCGAGTAGACCAGACCCGCCGATGTCGTTCCGGCGGCCATCATGCCGGCGACGGCGTTCAGCGAGCCGCTGATTCCGAAGCTTCCAACCACGAGCAGACCCACGAAGCTGCAGGCGGTCCAGAGCGATGCCGACTGGAGCCTCGAGCGCACGGACGCGGTCCTGACCACGGGCCCGCCCGTCGGAGGGGAGGCCCCCGTGGCCCTGGAGATGCCCCCGAAGACGAGGCTGTAGGCCACGACCGAGCCTAGAGCCACAAGGAGGGCGGTCCCGCCAAGAATCAGCACGGCCTGTTCGTTCGGTATTACCGCCCCCGGCGTCAGTTTACCCCAGACCGTGAGCACCGCGACCTCGGCCACGAAGATTGCCCCGATGGTCGTGTACTTCATCCTCTTCCCGATCGACCTGGTGTCTCCCCTGTCAAGGAAGGGCAGGACAATCAGGGCCAGGAAGATCACAGTGATGATGCCGAGGGCGACGGGAAGCCCCCAGGTCTCGAACGCGTCTATCTTCAGGATCTGGTAGATCCAGAGGAAGTACCAATCCGGCTGCGCCGTGTAGGCGCCGGCCGCCTGTGCCGAGTACTCCACGGGCAGGGTGAGGGGGAAGGCTACCGAGATGAGGAGCATCGCCGCGCCGAATATCGCCGCGAGCTCGAGCAGGTAGAGGGAGACGTCCGGGAAGATGGGTATCAGCTTCCGTTTGGCTGCCGGGACGGAGGTCACGGGCTCGGCCACGCCGTGCGACTCGAGCATGTACATCTTCGCCGCCAGCAGGGCCAGGAGCGCCGCCGGGAGTATGACTATGTGCAGGTCGTAGAACCTGAGCATCTCCCCCGTTTCGCCCCCGGTCCCGACGACGAGGAAGCTGAGGATCGACGAAATCTGGGCCGGCAGCGCGTTGAGCATCCCCGTCCCGACGTCCGTTGCCGATTTCGAGACGACCGTCCAGGGGAGAAGGTAGCCCGTGAACCCGAATCCGAGTGTGACGAACCCCATCAGCATCCCCGTTACCCACATCAGCTCCCTGGGCTTCTTCTGGACAGAGACGAAGAATCCGCGCATCATGTGCATGAACGCCAGCATGATCATGGCGTAGGCGGTGTAGAGGTGGACCGTCTCGAGGAACGTTCCGTAGCTCACGTCCTGGAATATGTACTGCGTCGTTGCATACGCCTGGGTCGGGGACGGGACGTAGTAGACCATCATCAGCATCCCGGTGATCCCCTGAATCACGAACGCGACCACGGCGAGGGCTCCCAGCCAGTAGAACGGGTTTATCGAGTACGCTGGCGCAGGACGCAGCATGGGATAGGAGATTCCCAGCCTGTCGTCGAACCACCCGACCAACCTCTCGACCGGCGTCTTCTCGGCCGGTGCGGACGCAGCGTCCTCGCTCGCGGACAACCTAGGTCACCGGCGTGCCGCCCTGCAGGTCGTAGAGCACGTCGTTGCTCCCCGTGTGGTACCCGAATATCGTGGGGGGCGACATGCCAATCGCGTAGATATCCCCGGTCGCGTCGTCGTAGCTCAGCGTCACCTGGGGCACCGGCCTTGGGGCCGGTCCTCCGATCACCGTCGCGGAGTCCGTGAGGTCGTACTGCGAGCCGTGACAGCAGCAGTAGCCCACCGGCCCCTTTGCCTTGTATGAGCTGTTGCAGCCCGGCGAGCCGCCCGTCCCCACGAAGCCCCAGATGCACCCCAGGTGCTGGCAGATCTGGCTGAACGCGACGATGTCCCCGTCGGGGCCGACCCCGTTGACCGCCTTCACGCCCAGCTTCACGAGGATGTTCGGCGTCTCCTGTAGGGGGTAGTTGAAATCGACCGTCTGGCCGAGGTTGGTACCGGTCAGGTCGCTGATGTTGGCGACGAGGACCTGGGGGAAGGGAGAGGACGTGGTGGAGGTCGAAGACGCCGAGGAAGCGGCTGTCCCCGTTCCCGTGGAGCCCACCGTCACGGTCGACGTCACGGTCTGAGTGGTGGTGGCCGGAGGTGGGGCGGGCGCGGGGACAGAGGGACTAAAGAGCGAGAGGCTGACGGACGCGATTCCTCCTACCACCAGCGCGACTCCAAGGGCGAGGGAGAGCGTAAGGAACTGCCTCCGAGGGTTATCCTTCTCGGCTTCGGGGCCGTGGTCGTCGGCCTTCGGCTGGGCACCCTTCTCCGGGTCGCCGCCTTCGGAATCCGAATCGGAGGCCACTAGCGCTTCGAAACCTCCATGGGTGCCTCAACACCGGGACGCCTCTGTACGGGCGCGAGCGAGCTCACGAGCGCCATTCCAACAACGCCGCCGAAGGCAAGGCCGGAGAGGGCATCCCCGTTCGTCGCGGTCTGGCCCGAGCCCGTTATCAGGAAGGTAAAGTGGAAGGAGGGCATCAGCTCCGGGTGGTCCTGCGGGGTGAGCAGCGGATACCGGTACTCGACGGTCGACTGATTGTAGTAGTTTGACGTGCCCCACCACACCGACGGATAGATGTCAATCGTCTGGATGCCAGGAGAGCCGGTTATGGTAATGTAGAAGGTGACGTTCCCCCCGCTGTTGAATCCGCAGCCGTAGCCGAGATACGAGTTGTCGTAGTCGAGGGCGGCGATGTTGGTGTTGAACGTCCACCCCACCCCGAGCATCGTTATCGCCACGACCGTCCCGGCGGGTCCCTCGGTGGCGTTGATCGAGGCTGTCCTCTGGAGGAAGAGAGTCCCGTTGGAGCTGGGGGTCAGGTCGCCTGCCGATATGAAGTGGAGGCCTCCCAGGTCTGCGGGCACGTTCATGGTGAATGCGAAAGATCCGTTCGAGCTGGTTGTGACGTTCCTCAGCGGCTCGGCGACCAGCTGATAGCCGAGGACGTTGCTCCCCTTCCTCGTTGACCACGAAAGCGGGAGAAGGGTGTTGGAGGCGAAGCCGGCTCCCTTCACCGTGACCGTCTGACCGACGCTGGCGATGTCGGGAGAGATGGAGATCCTCGGCCCCGTAGTTGCGTTGTTCTGAGGGACGGTAATCGCTGGCCGGTCGACAGTTGCCACCGGAGTGAAGCTGACAGTCGACGTGGTACTCGATGTCGAACTCGCCGTGAGGGCCAGGTAGCCCGCGATCCCCCCTAGCACGACGAGGACGATGATCACGACCACCGCCAGGGACCTTGAGACCGCCTTGCGCTTCCCGGGTTCGAGCCTGGTGACGAAGAGACCACAGGCCGCCACGGCTGCCGCCGCCACCGCGATCGACGCGACACCCGCGGAGCCTATCAGGGCAGGGCTGGAGGAGGAGGACTGCCCCGTAGTCATGGTGAACTCTGCGTGGTAGGGTATGTACGGGGGAAAGACCGACTGCGTCTCCGAGGAGGGCGGTCCCTGCTGCGGATTGAGGTATGCCGGCCCGGGATACCCCTGATATATCTCGACGTAGTGCGTTCCGGGCGTCCCAGACGCGTAAAAGGTGAAGTTCGTCGCCCCTCTCGTGGAGAGGGCGGTGAAGTATCCAATGTAGGAGTTGTCCCAGTAGAGGTGATAGCTCGTCGAGTACTCTCCGTAGCCAAGCCCGGTGGCCGTCACTTCTATCGCGGTGCCCGCTGGGCCGCTTGTGGGCGAGATGTGGAACGAAGGCTCAAGCGTGAATAAGGCCTTCCCGGCGAGCGCAGTGCCGTTCGAGCCGAAAGCCTCCAGGGTGTGCGAGCCCCCGTAGTCAGACGGGGCGGTCATGTTCACGGAGAAGGAGCCCAGAGCGCCGGTCTCAACCGAGACGAGCGTGCTCTCTATCGGGGTGACGTTGAGTCCCGTAATCTGGGGTGGGTTTCCTGAAACGACCCAGCTCGCGTCCACGGTGCTCCACTTTACAATCAGGCTGGTGTTTGGAGGGTAACCCTGTCCGCTGATGGTGATCGTGCTTCCGACGATGCCGACCGTCGGCGACACCGTCAGCGAGGACTGTGTCGCGGCGGTAGCGGGACCCACAGTCATCAGGAGCAGGCAGAGTAGGCCTAGGGCGGCGGCGATGGCACCCCAGAGGCGCTTCATTGGATTACCTCGGAACCTTTACGATGTAACCGATGAGGACGCCGATTATCAGGAGGATTGCGAGTGCGGCGTACACGACGGTCGGGATCGACTGCACCGTCGTAACAGTGCTAGACGTGCTGGTGACCGTGGTGGTCGACGCCACGGTGGCCGGAGGCAGGACCGACGTCCCGAATCCCGTGTTCGCAGGAGAAGCGCTGTCCTTCGAGCTGACCACAACCTCGTAGCTCGCGCCCGAAGGAAGCGTGGGGAGCGAGGTCGACTTGAACTGGCCCGTCCATGTTCCGTTGCTGCCCGAGTAGGTCATCAGGACGGTCGCTATGAGTCCGCCTGGGGTCTTCCCTCCCCAGGTGCCGGAGGTCACGTTGTAGAAGCCCCACCCGACCTGAGCAGTGACGGAACCACCTCTGGTTGATGTGAGCGGACCGACGAAGCCGGTCACGGGCTCCGGGTTGGTCGGATAGGTAATCGTGGCCTGGATGTCGATGGTCAGGCCGTTGTAAAGTCCGGTCACCGTCTGGCTCGTGTTTGCGTTCACGACCTGGATGTTCGTGTCAAGCGTGGCTGGAGAGATGGTGAAGGGGATCCCCGTGTACTTGAGAGTGCCAACGTTTCCATATGCGTCACCTGCCGTCACGGATGGGCTCCATGCTCCCACTGAAGTGTAGTTCCAGTTGGGTAGTACCGACGAGTCAAACAGACCCGCGGAGGCGTCCCAACCGGCTTTCGCCGTTGCGCCATTGGGCTGTGTGTAGGTTATGTAGACACCCTTGGTGTCATTGGTCAGGGAGGCCCCGTTCGACGCATACTTCGCGTAGAACCTCGGAATGAACTTCTCTCCCCTGGTTATCCCCTGGACGTAAGCGCAGGTGCCACCGGTCACTATGTCCATGGTGACGACCAGCTTGTTCGTCGCGTAGAACGACGTCGACGAGACGAGTGTGGTACCCTGGCGCAAGAAGACGTTGTACGTGCCCACCTGATTGACCGAGCTCTTGAACCCAGACGCGGCGACCCCAAAGGTGGTGTTCTGCAATTGCCCCGCGCCGGCGAACGTGAGACTTGAGGTGACCTCCGTCCCGTTCGGTTCCTGGACCGTCACCGTGTAGGCGCCTGCAGCAGGCGAAGTGACTTGGACAGTCGTCGTCATGCCCAGGTTGATGTACCCCGGCGTCGCTTCAACGAACTGGGTCTGGGCGGAGGCGGAGGTCAGCGGAACTATCACCATCGCCGCGAGGAAGAGAAGGAGCGGGCTTAGGGCGACCCATCCAAATTTAGAGCCTCGAGAATGCTTTCTGAGGAACACGATGCGTTCCTCTAGCGCGGGACCGGCCGTATTAAAACTTATAACGCGAGTTCTCAATTCTGGTACGAGTCATGCTTGGGCGCGGCCTGGAGAGGTCAGCCCCTGACCGCCCTCGGCTACTCTTTGGCTTGAAATCCAGCGATCGCGGCCGGAAGCGTGTCGAGCACCACTCCGACCCCCCGGACGTGGAGGTTCAACACGACCGCTCCAAGGACTTCGGCCTTCGTCGCGCCAGCCTTCCTCGCCATCGTGGCGTGGTACTTGACGCCCCTGAGGCTTCCGTTCGCAGTCTGGATGCCGATGTTTATCAGCTGTCTCGTCTTCGGATCCAGCCCCTTCAGGGACCTCTGCGCGTCCACGAGTTTGGTGTACCTCGAGGCAAGCTCGGGGTATTCTTTCGCAAAATGGTCGAACGAGTATTCAGCCATGGGCCGGTTTTCCACAACCTCTTCTTATAAGCGTGACGAGGAGAATCCCGTAATTCGCGAAGGGAGTGAACTTAGGCTAGCTATTTAACCTCGGCCGCACAAATCGGTTGATAACAGGTGGTCATCAGGCCCAGCGTCGGTGGCCCGCCCACGTCGACGGCGAACAAGCCCAGGATTCTGATAATCGGGGCAGGCTTCGGCGGCATGTCGGTAGCTCTGGGACTGAAAAAAGACCTGGGAGCGGAGGTCACCCTCGTCAGCCGCAGGAACTTCCATCTCTTCACTCCGCTCCTGTACCAGACTGCGACGGGGGTTGTGGATATGGACCACCTGGCCCAGATAGTGCGCCCGCAGGCAAGGTCTCACGGCTTCCGCTTCCTAGAGGGAGAGGTGACCTCGGTCGACATGGTAGGGAGGAGGGTCCAGACCGACTTCGGAGAGCTGGCATACGATTACCTCGTCCTCGCGGTGGGCTCCGTCAGCAACGACTTCGGGATGAAGGGGGTCGCGGACCACGCGCTGTCGCTCAAGACCATCAACGACGGTCGGCTCATGCACAACCGGATAGTCGGAGCGATAGAGAGGGCTGCGCTCGAGAAGGATGAAGACGCGAGGAGGGCCCTCCTCACCTTCGTCGTCATCGGCGCCGGGCCGACGGGGATGGAGCTTGCAGGATCCGTCAGGGACTTCGTCAGGATGATGCGGAAGGACTGCCCGGAAGTGACGGAGGAACCGAGGGTCGTGGTGGTGGAGGCCCGCCCAACCGTGCTTCCCGGTCAGCCCGATTACGTGGTCCGGAAGTCCGCGGAAGCGCTCGCGAGGAGGGGCGTGGAGGTCCGGACGTCGACGAAGGTGGCCGAGGTCAGCGAGCGCGGTGTCCTTCTCGAGAGCGGCGAGGTGATCGAGTCCGAGAACGTCTTCTGGACGGCCGGAGTGAAGCCATCAAAGCTCGTGGAGTCGCTCAAGGTCGAGAAGGAGAGGGGGCGCGTCAAGGTGGACGGCCTCTTGAGGGTCGACGGGCATCCGGAGGTCTTCGCGCTAGGTGACATCGCGTACTGGGTGGACGGCAAGACCGGGAAGAGGCCCCCGGAGACGGCGGCCGCCGCCGTCCAGCAGGGGAAGTGGCTTGCCGAGGCCCTGCCCGAGCTTATGGCCGGGAGGAGCGTCACGCCGTTCTCGTACAACAACAAGGGGTTCATGGTGTCTCTGGGCAGGAATGTCGGGGTCGCAGACCTCGGCTGGCTCAAGACGTCCGGCTTCATGGGGTGGGCCATCTGGAGGGTCGTTCACATCTCGCTGATGTCCGCCTCCCGCAACAGGCTCGGGGTGGTCTTCGACTGGACCTTCGCCTACTTCAACAGGCGCAACGTCGCCCACACGGAACCCTAGGCTCCGGGTCGGACGCCCGCCCGCGGCGGATTGCCCGTTGCCTGTGTCCCTCCCGCACCCGGCCAGGGCCTGGAGGCAGACCCTCGACCCGGAGTCGCGAGGTTCCTCGCAGCTCCCAGGATGCCGCCGGCGACTCCGCAAGCTGCCACTCCGAAGACACCGAAAATCAGACCCACTGCGCCGCCGACGACGGTGCCGTAGACGAACCCGCGCATCACGTCGTCCGAGCGGTTTTGGAACACGACGAGGCCCGTCAATGCGTAGTTCATCGCGTAGAGACCGATGTTGACGGCGTTGAAAGCGACGACCACGTAGACGTCGAGGTACCAGAGATATACGGTGAAGAGATTGCCTACGGTCAGCAGGACGAGCAGTTTCTTGTTCAGGCTGACTCTCCCCAGCCGTGTCGACCAGAGGCCAAGGGCGAGCACGAGCGGGAACCAGACTACACCGAAGAGCCAGTAGGGCACGCCGTAGAAGGACGCTAGAGAGGAGTACTTGACAGCGAAGATGTTGGTTGTGAACGCGCTCTCCAGGTACGCGTGATAGAAGGCGAGCACTAGCCCCAATGCGCTAAGGTCCAGAAACACCCTCGAAGCGCTGGAGGCCATCCTACCATACCATCGTAATGCGCCCATATATGCTCGAACTTATGGAGCGAAATCGAGGAGAATCGGAGGCTGGAGACGTCTCGGGCTTTGGACCCTTCCGAAAAATCCCTTTCACGCTTCGTAGAATATCTCTATCGTGTATCGGTCGGGGTCTTTGAAGTAGAATCCTTCAACGGTTTGTTCAGCCCTCTCCCTTGCGATTCGGATGTGGTTGCTTGGCAACCACCTCTTCCATGCCTCGAAATCGGCCCTGTCTCTGGCTTGAAACCCAAAGTGCACGCTCGTTTCCCTAGGTCTGCTCTTGGTCTTGGCTAGGGTTAGCAGGTCGCCCCCGCACCTCAGGAAGACGGCGCGTGGTAGCTCCGCGAACGCCTCCTCCATACCAAGTATCCCGCAGTAGAACTTGCTGGACTTCTCCAGATCGCTAACCTTGAGGTTGAGATGGTCGATTCCATTCGCGCGGGGACGCTCTAAGGAGGTCATCGAGGACGTCAGACTGAGCGTGCCGGAGACCGACCGAGGATAATAAGGATGAATGTGACGATACACTTATATTGGACACCCAATAGTGATGCTACGACAGGCCTTGAAAACCAGTGACGGTTCTCCACCTCAGCAGGCGACGGTCTCGGTCCAGAGGACCAGTGCGCCGGTTGCGAAGCCGCGCCTGGGCCTCATACTCGGACTACTCGTGATGGCGCAGTTCGCGATGGTGGTGGACTTCTCGATCGTCCAGATAGCCCTCCCCACGATTCGGACGCAGCTGGCGATGTCGCTCGCCGACCTGCAGTGGATAGTCAGCGCGTACGGCCTGACATTCGCGGGCTTCCTCCTGCTGAGCGGGCGCCTCTCAGACATCTACGGCCGCAAGCGTTTGTTCTTGATAGGCCTCCTCATCTTCTCCCTCTCCTCCCTCACGGCTGGTCTGGCGACGTCGGAGACGGTACTAATCACGGCGAGGGTGGTGCAGGGGGTCGGGGCTGCGCTCGCGTCAGCCACCGGCCTTGCGCTGATAATGAGAATCTTCGCGCCGCTGGGGAGGCTGAACCAGGCCCTGGGGATATTCACGGCCGTCTCGTCGGCGGGGTTCTCTGCCGGCGTCATACTCGGGGGCGTCCTTACAGAGGCTCTCGGGTGGAGGTGGATATTCTTCGTCAACGTCCCCATAGGCATCATCGTGACCTTGGTCGCGTTCAGGGCCCTCCCTGACTCCGGGGTCGAGAAGGGGACCAGGCGGAGCCTCGACCTGCCCGGAGCCGTCTCCGTGACTGCGGGGCTGATGCTCCTAGTGTACGGGCTAAGCGAGCTCGGGAACGCGGATGCGTCGTACGTGACCTACGCGTCGTTCGTCCTCGCGGGCATTACGCTGGCCGCCTTCGTGGCCATCGAGAGGCGTTCGGCCGCACCGGTCATGCCTCTGAGCTTCCTTCGGCGGAGGACCATCTTCTTCGCCAACGCGACCGCCCTCTTGACGTTCGCGACGACGGTCCCGATGATCTTCCTGCTGACGACCTACTTCCAGGTACTGCTGTTCTATTCGCCGCTCCTCGCCGCGGCGGCGCTGATTCCCGGATCCATTGTCTACTTCTTCCTTGGAGGATTCGCCGCGCCGAAGCTAGTGAGGAGGGTGGGAGCCAAACCGGTCCTCGTGGGGGCGATGGCGGCTCTCTCCGCCGGCCTTTTCCTCATGGCCCGGGTCTCCGCGACCTCGAGCTACCCGACGGTGATCCTGCCGGCGCTGCTCCTGGCGACAACCGGCGGTGCGCTCTCCGCGACAGCGTCGAACATAGCGGCGCTCGCGGGCGCAGGGCGCGGCGAGGAGGGCGTGGCGTCTGGCCTGATTAACACGTCGAGGCAGGTTGGAGGGCCCATAGGATTGGCTGTGGCGGTGAGCGTGATCGGCGTCGTGACACATGGCCAGGGCATCACCGTGTATGGGAGCAATCTGGTCACGGCCTTCAGGTACGCCTTCGTGGCCTCGGGTATCTTCGCCGCCCTAGCAATCGTGACGTCCCTACTGCTCTCAGTCGGGCCGGCCAAGAGAACACAGGTGGCCTATGGAGAGCCCAACGCCCCGACCCCGGTTCGAGCGGAGTCGACGTCGGCATAGGGGGACGCCGAAGTCAACGGCTCAAGCTCCTGCCCGTCTCTTGTGCTGACGCTTCTGCATGAGGGTCTTGCCGAGACCGTCCCCTGCCACTGGGAGGTTGAGCTTGGTGATGACGAGCTTGTCGTCCTTCCTGTAGACCATGAGCTTCGTCTTCGGCTTCAGGGCCAGTTGAGTTCGCAAATCCTGGGAGAGGACAATCTCGCCGCGCGCACCGACCACCGCGATGGAGGCATCCTCCCTTTCGTCCATGTGCTGTGATTTGTCGAAACCCGGATAAATGCGTTTGCCAAACGTCTTGGGAATCGCGCCGACTCGCCGTACTTTGTTCTGGAATGCCATGCCGAACGCCGAAGAACGTACTCTTGTAGCATAAGCCGATGAGGGGCCCCCGCAATAGATTCGAGATGCTGCGCTACCACTGCCGCTCGACCCGGACCGACTCAAGGTGGAGCGCGGCGCTGACGGCCGGCGGGATTGCCGTTCGGAAAGGGGCGACGGGCGGGAAGACTGTCCACACAGTTGCGAAAGGATTAAATTTGCAGAACCCTCCGAACCTCACGGTTGACCAAGAGCCCGCAAGAGCAACTGGCCGAGGTGTTGAAGGGCGTGCCTCTCTTTTCCACGCTCAACGGGAAGCAGCTGAAGACCGTCGCCGCCGGAGGCAAGGAGCTCAGCTACGCCCCCGGGCAGCACATCGTCGACGAGGGCACGGTCGGGGTCGGGTTCTTCCTCGTAATGGATGGCAAGGTCAGAGTAAGGAAGGGCACCAAGACGCTGGCCGAGCTAAAGGCGGGCGACTTCTTCGGCGAGATGTCCCTGTTCGACAGCGAACCCAGGTCCGCGACGGTGGAGGCGATCTCAGAGACGAAGTGTCTGGCCATCTCGGCGTGGTCTTTCACCGGGATGGTAAAGTCCAACCCGGATATCGCAATCAGGCTGCTGAAGGAGCTCGCGGCAAGGCTGCGGCTGTCGAACAAGGCACTGGGCGAGTAACAGGTTACGAGGTCAGTCCCGGGGCTGGGACCTTATCGTGAGCCTCTCGGCCGCCCAGGGCTTCATTATGACGTCCCAAGGTGTCAGTACCCTGTCCTCCCCCTGAACCGTGAGGCAGGGTCCCCAATCGCTCCTGAGCCGGAGCGCGGCCGATTGCAGGCTGGTCCCTTTCTGGACCTCGATCGGCGAAGTCTTCTTGAGCGTCTCTATCTCGGCCTTGAGAGCGCCGATTCCCTCCTCGCCGGCCGAGCGTACGAGGGAGGCTGGGCTGAGGACTCGTTCGACTATGCTTCGGTCGGAGATGTACATCCTCTCTCCGGATATGAAGACCCTCCTGACCTTGAGCCGGAACATCGTCTGGACGGCGTCCCGGACGGAGGTCTTCCCCGGTAGGGCGACGATCGGACTTCCGACCTCTTCGACGAGCATGTCAGACGTGAACTGCCTCGTCTTGTACAGCCTGAGGAGGTCCACGAGCGTCACGAGCGTCGCGTGAGGCTGGCCCCTCGCCTTCCCGCTGACGAGCGATACCCCGAGCTTGGTCCTCTCGAACGACTCGAGCAGGTCCTCGACATCGTCGTCCATGCTGAAGGACTCGAGCTCGTCCGACGCAGCCTCGCACGGTCCCGATAGGTACGCATCGAAGGTCTTCGGGGTGAGGTCCATCATCTTGGGCAGGACTGAGAAACCGAAGACGGCCCGTGGGGCCTTCCCGTCCCCGACGATCGGCACCGCAGGAATGTCCTGAATCCTCAGGAGGTAAAGCACCGTCAGCAGAGGATACGATGGCCTGACCGTCGGGTACTTCCTCTCGAGGAGACGCGGTATCGCCGACCCTATCTTCATGTCGGCCCGCGTCTGCGGCGCGGTAGTTAACGACGCGGTATCAATTCAAATCAACTCAAACCAACTGCAATGAGAGGGGAGCGGCTCACTGCACGCTCTCGTACATGGCGCCCATTATGGTCGAGAGGTCGTCCTCCAGCTGCGAGAAGGGCTCGCTCGAGGAGAGGTGGACCAGCAGGAAGACGTTCCCGTCGGTGCAGATCCCGTTGGCAACCGCTATGCCGTCGACGTCCTCTCCGTACGCGTAGCACAGGCCGTACTGCGTGTACCCCGAGAGCACGCCGCTGATGTCGGTGTATCCGGGCAGGCCTTGAACCCCCGACTTGAAGTCCCCGTAGTAGTTCTGGCTGGAGTTAGCCGTGTTGAAGACGAGGACCGTGATGTTCGCGGCGGACTGCGAATCCGCGAGAAGCGCGTAGGCACCGCTCTGCACGCCCGGATAGGTCACCTTGAGACTCCCCGACGACGTTGCGTTGTATCCGGCGGGATACTGCTGCGAGGCATCGAGGACGACGGAGGATGCCTGTACGTCGTAGGCCGTGCTCGTCGTCCCGCTGAAGGTTGTGGTGGACGGTTTCGCGAGGGACCCGCCGAAGGCGTAGACCACCAGGAGGGCGACCAGGACGACGGCGACGACCCACGCTATGGTGCTCCTGGTCCGGAGGCCCTTGGCCGAACGGCCGCGGACCCTCCCTTTGGACCCGGCCTTCGAGGGCGCGCCGCCGTCATTCAAGGCGTTCGAGCGCACCCCCAAACCTATTTTAGCCTTGGTGCATGTGATCAGCGCGAAAGATCTTCCGAGAGCTGCGAGAGCCAGGCTTGCGCAGCCTCGATGTCGGGCCTCGTCAGCTGGTGCCCCGCCTCCTGCCATATGAGGCTGACCTGCGCGTCGCCGCGCCGCAGCGTTGCCTCGAGGGCCGCCGGCTGGTCCTTCGGTACGATCACGTCCCGGGACCCGGATTCTATCAGGACACGGACGTCCGAGAGGTCGGGCACAGCCTGCATCGTGAACGGGACCATCGGCCGGAAGAGGACGGCGCCCTTGAGAAGGTGCGGGCGAAGGAGCAGGAGGCTCGCGGCGATGTTCGCGCCGTTCGAGTAGCCAACCGCGATGACCTTCTTGCCGGGAGAGTGCTTCGCAACCGACGCCTCGACGAACCTGGCGAGCTCCTCCGTCCTGTCGACCAGGTCGTTGACGTCGAACACACCCTCTGCTAGCCGCCTGAAGAACCTCGGCATCCCGTCCTCCAGGACCTTTCCGCGGGGGCTTAGCATGGCCGCGCCGGGGAGGAGCTGCCGGCCGAGGTCGAGGAGGTCGTCCTCGTTCCCGCCGGTCCCGTGGAGCAGGAGGAGCACAATAGGGCAGTCCTTCTCGCCAGGCACGAATCGATGGATGAAGCTGGGCGTTGACGGCTCCGGGCCTGGCAATTCGTTGACCGGCTCAGCTACGCAGCGTTAAGGATTCCGGCTTCCGCGGGGTGTCGGGGTAGGTCGGCGGCCACGCAGCCGCGTTCGACTCGTCGGTCTTCCTGAGGAACGCCTCTATCTCCCTCCGCTTGGGCTCCACCCACTTGGGCAGGACCAGGCGCGACCCGAGGGACTCCGGCGGCTCATCGACGGCGTAGCCCGGACCCTTCGTCGCAATCTCCAGGAGATTCCCGTCGGGATCGCGGAAGTAGAGCGAGTGGAACCAGAACCTGTCGATTATGCCCGAGTTCCTGATGCCGACGTCGTCGAGGTGCCGCATGATCCTGAGCTGGTCGCGGTCGTCATCGACCGCCATCGCGATGTGATGGATGCTCCCCCGTCCGACGAAGCCAGCGTCTGCCCTCTCCGAGGCCAGGTAGCGGAAGAAGTCAGGCCGCGACTCGTTCCCTATCGGCAGGATCGTCGCGTCACCGTCGTCGGGGTCCTTGAGGGAGGAGCCCCGCTTCAGGCCGACGAACTTCTCGAAGAACGCCGCTGTGAGCGCCGGGTCGGAGGAGATGGGGCTGGCGTGGTCGAAGGTGGTTAGCCTCATGTCGCTCGTTATAGAGCTGACGGCGGGGAGGTTCCTGCCGAGCTCGGCGACATCCTCGTCGGTCAGCCTTTCGTCGTTGGCCGCGGCGAGCTCCAGGCTCACTCCGTCAGGGTCCCGCAGGTAGACCGAGACACGGCCGTCCCTGGGCAGAGGGCCGACAGCGTGAACCCCGGCCGAGCGGAGCCAGGAGAGCCAGGCGGGGATCGCATCCAGCCTGGGGACCCTGTAGGAGAGATGGTGGGGCGAGCCCAGCCCAGCGGTCCCCTGGGGGAGCTCCGGCCATTCGAAGAAGGTTATCGCGCTCCCCGTCGTGCCCCTTTCGTCGGCGTAGAACAGGTGACGGTGGAAGATGTCGTCCTGGTTCACCGTGAGCTTCACCCTGCGGAGACCTAGCACCTCGGTGTAGAACCTCCGGTTGATCTCCTGGTTGGAGGTTACGAGGGTGATGTGGTGAAGACCCTTGACCAGCCCGTCAAACTCTGTCACGGTCATGGACGGACTCGGGTGGTCTCCCTATTATACTTGGTAGTAACGCGCTACTGATTAGGTCACGCTTCCTTCACCGGGGCGCCAAAGATTGAATAACTCGTTCTTTGGTTAGCAATGCGGCGCCCACAATGGCATCCGACGACCGCGAATTCCAGAAGAAGAAGAGCGAACTAGAAGAGAGGCTTGAGAATCTCGAGAAAGAGAGAGCCTCGCTGATGGAAGAGGTCGAGGCACTAAGACAGAAGCGCACACTGCTTGACCTCGAGAAGAAGGGATCAGCCCTGCAGGCCACCGTAGAGATGCTGAAGACGGAGAAGGCCGACCTCGAAGGGCAGATCTCCTCGTTAGAGGGTAGCGCCTAGGCGCTCTCAGGGGAACTGGCGATCTCGCTCTTCAGGCGGTCGCGCTCCGCCTGGAGGTGCTTCACGTGTTTCTCCAGCTGTCCGAGTTCGGACTCGAGACTGGATATCACCTTGTCCCGCAGCTGCCTAGTTAGCATCTCCTCGTGCTCTGCCTTCTCCTTCCTGAGCGACACCATCTCGACCTCGAGCCCGTCGGCCTTGGTCTTGGTCTCCTCGCCCTCCTTCTTCAGACGGTTGAACTCTGTCTCGGGGACGAGAAGGTAGTGGACGCGGCCGAGGACCCTGGGGAAGGTCGTGTCGCACCGCTGGCACCTGTACATCCCGACGTCCCTCTTGACGATTCCGCGCTCCCCCTGCTCTGGCTCGACGACGACCTTGTAGACCCGTTCAGGGGACGCGACCGAGGCTTTGCAGTTGGGGCACGCCGGCACGTCCCCTGTTGGGCGGGTCAGGCATTTATGCGTGATGGGAGCTCGCGGTCGTCCCCCCCGGTGACGACGGTCGTCGCGCTACCGTCTGTCGCGGTAGACCTTGATCCAGACGAGCGCGCTCGCCATGGCACCGACTGTCGCCGTCGCGAGGAGCGCGTAGAGGCTCTCATCGTTGGGATGGCTCGTGAAGTACATCGATATGACCGACGACCTGCCAGCCAGGGAGTAGAAGCCCCTGACCTGGGTCTCTCCGCCGAGGGCGGCGGAGACGTTGTAATTCCCCTCCGGGAGGTAGAAGGTGGACTGTCCGCTCGCGCTCACGGAGGAGGCGACGGTCTCGTTGCCCGCCAGGACGCTGACGAGGACGCCCGGAGCCAGTGAACCGTCCTGATAGGTCTCCACGGTGACCCTGCTGGAGTTCACCTGCAGCCTCGCGGTCGTGAATGGCTGCCGTATCACCACCTCCTGCGTCTGGCCGCTGGTCAGAGAGACGCCGACCTGCACCGGATACTGCGATGCGACGAGATAGAGAGTCCCGTCGCCCAGTGCGGTCTGCTGCACGCCCGGTCCGGGGGTGAACTTCAGCTGCGTGTCGGTGAGCGGGATCTCCCAGGGGCTGGCTAGGACCGTGATGACTGCGGGCATGAGGTCGAGCACCGTCTCGGCGACCAGGTCGACCCCCTCGGACTGGTACATCGTGTAGACCACGGTGGGCCACGTCGAGGAGTTGGTCCCCAGGGAGGACGAGAGGGAGAAGGTGGTCGAGGAGACGTCGGCCGACGCGCTGCAGCCGGAGAGCGATATCCATCCACCGCCGTCGTTGGGGATCATCACCATCTCCTGCGCGACGGACAGCCCCGAGGGCGTGTCGAAGAACGCTCTCAGGGCGAACCGCCCGGTCCGGATCTGCGCGTAGGTGTAGAAGGACGCGTTCACCGAGCTCGCCCCGGGGATTATCGAGACCGCCTGCGTAGCCGCGACCGTGACGTCGCGGGAGACGACGGTCGACGGGCTGCCGAGGTAGTACGAGTAGTTCTGGTCGAGCTCCATCCAGAAGTTGAACGGGCTGACCAGGATGCCCTGGGCGGAGACGCTCGCCTGGGTCCCGTTCTTCCCGACGAGGAGCTGGCCCGACCCGACTCCCGCCGGGAGGGGGACCGCGAGCACGTCCGGGACCGCGCTTCCCACTGCGCACTCCTGCAGGTCGTACTGTGACGTGGATGACACGTCGAAGTCCAACTGGAGCTGCCCCGAAGGGGAGAGCGCGTAGTCGGTGAGCGCCGGCGGGGAGAGGTCATCGCCAACCAGCAGGATGGGGATGGGTGCGAAGCTCAGGGAGGGCTGGGACTGGTCGACGACCGAGATGGACCAGGTCCCGGCGGGGTCGTACGGGGAGAATGCGAACAACAGGGAGGGGCCGCCGGAGGTGACCTCGGCGGAGATCAGCGCCGCACCCTCCGGAGAGTTGAGGGTGGCCCTGAACTGGTCCTGCGAATCGGACATCAGCCATATCTGGTCACCCGCAGCGTAGATCGGAACGCCTTGGCTGATGGGGCTGAGGACGCCCGGACCGAAGCCCATCGAGAGAGGGGCCGTCCCGCTCGCGACCTCCGCCTGCGACCTGACGTGAGCGAAGGGGACCGCGGCGGACGCCAGCGCCAGCACGAGGAGGACCAGGAGGCTAGCCCGCACGGCTCACCAACCACATTGCAGCTATCACCAGCAGCGAAGGCACACCGAAGATGAAGAGCGTATCGTTCGTGCCCATCCCGGCTAGGAAGCCCCAGGCGAGGGCGGCCGCTGTCCCGAGCACCGGGAAGAGGAGGAGCGGCTCGACGCGGCGGGAAGGCTGGCCAGCGCCGAGCGCAGAGTGGGCGACGAGGCCGACGTAGAGGGCCACTCCGGCAGCGGTCGCCACCGGCTGGGCCGACGCCACGGTCGTCCCGTTCAGGATGGCCCCTATGAGGAGCCTGGTCAACCCGGCCAACCCTACGGCCGAGGTGGTCCCCTCCGTCGCGGAGAGCATGAGGAGGAGCACGACGTAGATCCCCGTCGAGGAGAGGATCAGCGACGTCAGCCTCGCCCCGCTCCGCAACATCTCCGCCACCCTGTAGATGGCGAAGGCCGGGAAGACGAGCAGGACAGCCGCGGCCCAGACCAAGAGGACGTCGCCCGCGAACGACAGATACTCCCTGGGGTTGCCGGCCGTGATGCCCGCCAGGATCAGGGCGGGGACGATGAGGATCTCGGCCGTGAATATGTCGGCGGCTGCCACCGCGCTCCTCCTGAGCCTGCGGACCGACAGGATGAGGACCAGCCGCAGGAGCATCGTCCCGAGGATCGCCTCTTCGAGCGCGCTGGCAGGCAGGAAGATGGGGTTCTGGCCGAGCCAGTAGATCAGAGCGCCGTAGAGGGAGAGCAGCGACGCGGCGACGACGGCCGTGACGGCCCACGACTCACGACCGTTCATCCTGCGATCACCGATGAAACCACCTCGGCGAGGTCCTCACGGCCCGTGAACAGGGACGAGCCCGGAGGGAGGCGATCCCTCGCAGGCGCTTCGGAGAGCACGAGGAGTCGACGGGAGCGGGGTAGGACGGCAGAGGGATTCCCCGACTCGTAGGGCCCGACTATGAGGAGGTCGAAGGACCGGTCCGACAGCGACTGCCCCCATGGCGCCCCGCGGCCCGCGACAAAAGGAAGCTCGGTCGCATCGGCGAGCTCGCGGGCGCTGGAGACGGTAACCATCCATGCCCCCGAGGTCGACGGATAGGTTATCTCGAGCACTGAACCGGCGGCGAGGAGCTGCATCCCGACCTTCCCCAGCGCCTCTGCCACCAGGTCTACCCTCAGCGCCCTCTCTTCCTCGGAACGCGAGGCGACCTTGACGCCTATCGAGACGGCCCTCCGAACGTTCGCCTCCCGAACCCTGACGGGGATTGTTTCGTCCGTCCTGGAGGCTGCCCTCTTCCACATTATGTCGCGGGGGTCGAAGTCGGGCTGATACTCGCTCACGGCGTAGAGCTCCTGCCCGGGTCCGCTCGAACCGGCGGGGTCCTCGCCGAAGGCCAGGAGGGGGACGACGAGCGGCGGCGGGCGCTCCTTGAGGGCGAGCGGGAGGACCTCGAGCACCAGCTCGAGCCGTATGGTCCGCGCCATCGTGAAGATGCCGAGAGCGTCGCTCGCCCTGACCGTGGCCTCGAAGCGGTCAGACCTCCCGGCGAGGCCAGGCGTGAGCAGCAGCTCGACCCCACCGGACCGCAGGGGGGATGTTTCGGCCGCGAGACCGGGCCGGCCCTTCAGCTCCACCGAGGTCAGCGTGACCCATCTCGAGCCTCGTCTCCCCGCGTCGATGGTGACGGCGACACCTTCTTGCTTGAAGACCCTCACCTTCCCCGGTCTTACGGAGACCTCGGCCCGCCGGAACGCCGGCCAGAAGAGGAGGAGGGAGGTGGCCGCCATCAGCGTCAGCGAGAAGCCGATGGCCGCTGCGATGGCCGGACCCGTCAGACCGAGGACGAAGCTCGTGAAGGCCGCCGCGATCAGGTAATCCCTCCCGCGGCGAGTGAGGCCTACCGCGGCGGTTCCACCCCGTCGACGATGCCCTTTATCACCGCGGCGACCTCCACGGTCTCCTCCCTCAGCTGCGTCGCCTGCTTCAGCCTGACCCGGTGCGAGAGCGACTCGACCGAGAGCTCCTTTATGTCGTCGGGGGTCACGAAACCGCGGCCCGCGAGGTAGGCCTTGGCCTTGGCGCACCTCGTCAGTTGCACCATCGCCCTCGGGCTCGCGCCGAGCCTGACCCTGCTGTCGGACCTCGTCGCCGCCGCCAGGCGCGAGACGTAGTCGATTATCTCGTCCGAGACCTTCACCAGGCCGACCTCCCCGAAGCACCTGTCGAGCTCGCTCCTCGAGACAACGCCGTTAATCGCAGGAGCCTCCAAGTCGGAGATGTTCCGCCTGACGATCTCCGATTCTCTCTCGAGGGATGGGTAGCCGAGGGTGATCTTGAGCATGAACCTGTCCAGCTGCCCCTCGGGGAGTGGGTACACTCCCTGGAACTCGATGGGGTTCTGGGTCGCGATGACCATGTGGGGGGAGGGCAGGGCCTCCGTGTGGCCCTCTATCGTGACCTGCTGCTCCTGCATCGACTCGAGTAGGGCGCTCTGGACCTTCGGCGGTGCCCTGTTGATCTCGTCGGCGAGGAGGATGTTAGTGAAGACCGCGCCCCTGCGGAACTCGAACTCCCTCTCCTTCAGGTTGAAGATGAACCCGCCAACGATGTCGAGCGGGAGCATGTCGGGGGTGAACTGGACCCGGCGGAAGTCGAGCTCCAGGCACCTGGAGAAGGTCTTCGTCAGGAGCGTCTTCGACACCCCGGGCACGCCCTCCAGCAGGACGTGTCCCCTGGCGAGCAGGGCCGCCAGGAGGAGCTCTGTCTCCCTCTCCTTGCCCACGACGACCCTACCGAGCTCGCCAACCACTCGGTCCCCGAGGCCGGTGCTCATCCGGGGCGCCTCCGCAGGGACCTCACGAGTCTCATCACCTCGGGCATCGGAACCATGGGGGACGGGCCTCCGCCGAACCTGTACTCCTCGTAGGCCGCGACGGTCTTCTCTATATCCTCCCACCTCAGGCCGAAGCCCGCCAGCTTCGCCCTGGTGAGCCCTTCCCTCAGCGTGAACCCGAAGGGGAGGTCGGGGAAGCACCTCCTGAGCGCGTCCTCCACGAGGCGGAACGCGGCGGCCGCGTCGCGCGGCGTGGGGACCCTCTGCCTGCTCCACTGCACGACCGCCGCCCCGAGCGAGGCGTAGACCGCGAGGTTCAGGACGATCGCGCCGATGGTCTCAGTATCCATGGTAGCTTATCCTCGTGACCGTGTCGAAGGTCACCAGCGAGAGAGAGGTCATGTTCTGCAGGGGCACGAACGTCACGGGGTGGAGGGTGAGCCAGAGCAGGCTGGACTGACCCGCGCCGCTCAGCTGCGAAGACTCCATCGTGACGCCGATCACCTCCTCGTGCTCGACGTAGGAGCCCAAGGGGGAGCTCCCGTTGAGGGGGGACTGGTAGTAGACGACGTCCAGGTAGTAGTTGCTGCCGTTCGCCACGGCCGTCGACGCCGTGACCGCTAGCGTCACGCTCTGCCAGGGGGCGACCGACCCCGCGGAGTCTTCGTCCGAGAGGTCGCTGAAGACCACCTGGTCGGAGAGCTTTAGGACCGTCAGGTCGTCGACCGTGGTCACGTTCTTGGAGACCTGGACCGTCACCTCGGTGCTGAAGAGCTGGTCGAAGACCTTCAGGGAGTAGTTGCCGGGGAAGAGCTGCTCGACCGCCTCGCCGCTTGAGTTCGTCCCAGTCTCCACCGGGAACGATCCCGTGGATCCCGTGGACTCCTTGATGAGTATGACCGTCGCGTTCGGGATGGGCACGGGGCGGAAGCCCTCGATGGTGAGGGTGGCGTTGACGAGGACCTTCCCGGCGTTCCCTCCGCCGCTCGTCGAGGTCACCGTCTGGGTGAGGAAGGGCAGCTGCTGGACGACCTTGGAGAGCGGCGGGGCGAGTCCGCCGCTGAGGGACCCCAGGAGGGACGCGAGGAGGACGAGGCAGACCACGAGCGACGCCACCCTCGCCTTCGACGTGTTCAAACCTGCGGAGTTTACGCCATTCCGGGTTCTAAAGTCTTCCGTGCCTCCGCAGCCCGGGACCCGGGACCGCAAACATGACCGAACTATCCTCCAAGAGCTTTTTTATCTAGTAGTCTTCGTGATTACACATGCAAAAGGAGGTAAACCTGCGAGTCGCAGAGACGACCTCTAGGCTCGTCGGCCACGGCATAGCGGTCATCGATCCGAAGGTGATGGAGCAGCTGGGGCTGACAAGCGGGGACGTCATCGAAATCATGGGAAAGAAGAAGAGGTCCTACGCCCTGCTCTGGGCCGGATTCCCGGAAGACCGCGGCCTGGGCCTCATAAGGATAGACGGTTACACGAGGAACAACATCGGCGTCGGCCTTGACGACACGGTGTCCATACAGCAGACGGAGGCGCACAGGGCGGAGGAGGTCGTCCTCGCCCCGACCGAGCCGCTGAACATCACGGGGCTGGAGGAGTACCTGCCAGAGCTGCTCGAGGGACGGGTCGTCACGAAGGGTGATTCGCTGCCCCTCAACATAATGGGTACCAAGATAGACTTCCTGGTGGATAGCTCGACGCCCGCGGGCGCCGCGGTCGTGACCCGGGACACCACGTTCCGCATCGGGACCGTCCGCAAGCCCCCGAACACCGGGGTCCCCAGGATAACCTACGAGGACATCGGGGGGCTCACCAACGAGGTGCAGAAGATCCGCGAGATGATCGAGCTGCCACTGAGGCACCCCGAGATCTTCGAGAGGGTCGGGATAGAGGCCCCCAAGGGGGTCCTGCTCTACGGGCCCCCGGGGACGGGGAAGACGCTCCTCGCCAAGGCGGTCGCCAACGAGACGAGCGCGAACTTCTACTCGATAGGCGGGCCCGAGATAATGAGCAAGTACTACGGCGAGTCCGAGGAGAGGCTGAGGCAGGTCTTCAAGGAGGCCCAGGAAAACGCGCCGAGCATCATCTTCATCGACGAGATTGACTCGATAGCCCCGAAGAGGGAGGAGGTCACCGGGGAGACGGAGAAGAGGATAGTCTCCCAGCTCCTGACGCTCATGGACGGGATCGAGGCGCGCGGGAAGGTCGTCGTGATAGCGGCGACCAACAGGCCGGACGCCATCGACCCTGCGCTGCGACGGCCCGGGAGGTTCGACAGGGAGATAGAGATAGGCATCCCCGACGAGAAGAGCCGGCTGGAGATCCTGCACATCCACACGAGGGGGATGCCCCTCGAATCGGACGTCAAGCTGGAGGAGATCGCGAGGGTGACCCACGGGTTCGTGGGAGCCGACCTCCAGGCGCTCGCCAAGGAGGCGGCCATCCTCGCGGTGAGGAGGGTCCTCCCCGAGATCAACATGGAGCAGAACAAGGTCCCGGCGAAGACGCTCAACAAGATCAAGGTCAGGATGCAGGACTTCCAAGACGCCCTCAGGGACGTCACGCCCTCGGCGATGCGCGAGGTTCTCGTCCAGGTGCCCAACGTCAAGTGGGAGGACATCGGCGGGCTGACGTCGGTAAAGGAGGAGCTGACCGAGGCCGTCGAGTGGCCGCTGAAGCACGCCAAGTTGTTCGAGAAGGGGGACGTGAAGCCCCCGACCGGAATCCTCCTCTACGGCCCTCCGGGGACGGGGAAGACGCTCATCGCCAAGGCGGTGGCGAACGAGTCGGAGGCGAACTTCATCAGCATCAAGGGACCGGAGCTCATCTCGAAGTGGGTGGGCGAATCCGAGAAGGGGGTGAGGGAGGTCTTCAGGAAGGCCCGCGCTGCAGCCCCCTGCGTCATCTTCTTCGACGAGATCGACGCAATCGCGCCGCGACGGCAGTCGGGAGAGATGGACAACCAGGTCACGGAGCGGGTCGTGAGCCAGCTCCTCACGGAGATGGACGGCCTCGAGGAGCTGAAGGGGGTCGTGGTCCTTGGGGCGACAAACAGGGCCGACATCATAGACGAGGCCCTGCTGAGGCCCGGAAGGTTCGACAGGTTACTGGAGGTCCCCGCCCCCGACAAGGAGGCGAGGATACAGATACTCAAGATCCACACGAGGAAGAAGCCGCTCGCCAAGGACGTCGACCTCGCGAAGCTCGCCGACATGACGGAGGGCTACACCGGAGCAGAGCTGGCCTCCATAGCGAACGCGGCCGTAATCGCGGCGATCAAGCAGTACATCAAGACGCACGGGAAGGAGGCGGACGAGTCGACGGCTGACCTCTCGGTGAACATGCGCGACTTCGAGGGTGCAATCCAGAAGCTCAAGCGCAAGAGGTCCGGCGACTTCGGCACCGGCCGCGGAATCGGCTAGGGGCTCTGCGCGAGGGCGGAGAGCCTGTCAGCGAGCTCCTTCACCTTCTGCTGGTACGGGGCTGTCTTCGCCGGGTCCGACTTTCGGAGCTCCTCATAGTAGGAGACGAAGCCGCTCACCTCGTTGACCATCTCGTCAAGTGAGGGCCGCTTCCGGAACGACTG
The DNA here is from genome assembly GCA_963703285.1 of uncultured Nitrososphaerota archaeon. Classification (GTDB taxonomy): domain Archaea; phylum Thermoproteota; class Nitrososphaeria; order Nitrososphaerales; family Gagatemarchaeaceae; genus Gagatemarchaeum. The sequence continues at coordinate 1,992,478 of OY969807.1, read as the reverse complement.
GCCGAACCCCCAGTCCATCTCCTCGCTCGCCTTCTCTGTCAGCTCGTATCTTCCGTCTTCCCGCTTCTTGATTATCCCCTCGGAGGTCAGCTGATCGAGCAGCGGGTAGACGGAGCCTGGCGACGGCCTCCACCACCCCTGGGTCATGTTCTCCATCTCGTTCATGAGCTCCACGCCGTTCTTCGGCGAGTTGGAGAGCATCCAGATCACAGCCATCCTGAGACCGCGCTTCCTGTGCATCATCCATCGAAAAGACCACATGCTCCGTCGGCAGATATCGGAAAACCGAGGGTTTATGCCTTGCGCTTTTATCGCTTCTCCGATATCGTATTTCCGATATACTTATCTGGGCCTTTATCGCACCCGAAGACGATGAAGATGACGGGCAAACAAGATTCGCACCTTGGCGGGACAAGGCGCAGGGGTTTCATGCGCTGGATTGCAGCCGGCTTTCTGATTGTGGCCATCCTCGCCTTCGTCGTGGTCCCGCTTCTCTTCCTGGGGGCGTTCGCGCACTGGTTCGTGGGCACGGGACCCTACTACGTCGGACCGTTCTTCTTCTTCCCGTTCGGGTTCCTGATCATCATCCTCGTGGCGTTCTTCGCGCTCCGGCTCGTCTTCTGGGGTTGGGGCTGGGGATGGAGGGGAGGATACGGCAGGGGCGGGTGGGGCTACGGCAACGCCAAGGAGATCCTCAGCCGCAGGTACGCCCGCGGCGAGATAACGAAGGAACAGTTCGACCAGATGAAGAAGGACCTGGACGAATCCTAGGTCTCAGTTTCCTGTTACGATGATGGTGTTTGTGGCCAGGACGTTGTCGAGTTTGCGCATGTCGGAGTTAACCGTCTCCTTCAGATCCTGCATGCTGTTCACCGTGACCTCGGCCACTATGTCGTAGACGCCGTAGACCTCGTAGACCTTGTCGACCCACCTGAAGGTCTTGAGCGCGGTGACCACTTCCTTGTCCGTCCCCACCTTGACGTTGATCATCACGAACGCCCTCGGCATCTTACAGCTCCAAACCCGCCGTGAGCCATGGCCCCTTTGATATATACGGTTCTAGGCCTTCGGGTCTGAACTTGCCGGCCCCGCGCGCAAGAGCTAAAGACGGCGCAGGCATCCTGAGGTCGGATTGCCTGACGGCGTACACACAAAGCGATACGTGGTCCGGCCCGGGTCGAAGCTCGACCTCGAGGGCATCGATCCCGCCGACACGTCGGGGTTTGACGGGGACGAGAACGGGGCGATTAGAGTCTCGAAGGAGATCGATCAGAAGCTGGACCGTCTGCAGGAGAAACTCTACGCGGAGCACAAGCACGGGCTGCTCGTGGTGCTGCAGGCGATGGACACGGGCGGGAAGGACGGGACCATCCGCAGGATATTCGACGGGGTGAACCCTTCGGGGGTTCGGGTGGCCCACTTCAGGGAGCCGACGCCGCTGGAACTCGACCACGACTTTCTGTGGAGGGTCCATCTGGAGGCTCCTAGAAAGGGTGAGATCGTGATCTTCAACAGGAGTCACTACGAAGGGGTCCTGGTGGAGCGGGTCCACGGCCTGATAACGAAGGAGGTCTGCAAGAGGCGGTACGAGGAGATCAACGAGTTCGAGAGGATGCTCGCTGAAGAGGGAACGACGGTCCTGAAGTTCTACCTCCACATCGACTCGGAGGAGCAGAAGAGGAGGATTCAGGATAGGATCAGCGACCCCGACAAGCAGTGGAAGTTCAGCATGGACGACCTGGCGGAGAGGAAGCTCTGGCCGCAGTACATGAAGGCCTACAGGCGCGCCCTGGAGAACACGAGCACGGAGGTGGCGCCGTGGTACGTCGTACCCGCGAACAAGAAGTGGTTCAGGGACCTCGTCGTGGCGTCGGTCGTGGTCGATACGCTCGAGGGCCTTCACCTGGAGTACCCTCCCCTAGAGCACGACCTGAAGTCGGTTGTGGTTCGGTGACGGAAGCCAAGCAGTTCATCTGCGCCGTCGGCCGCCTTCCGCCCTGACCCTGGTCAGCGCTCGATCTCCTTCAGAGACACCCACTCCTTCATCGGACCCTCGACCGACCGGAGCTGGAAGATCTCGACCGCGTCGAACTCACCCGTCTGCTCGAGGAAATCCCTGAGGTTGACAGCCTCCCGGAGCGATCCCTTCTCGAACCTGCTGAACTTGGAGCGGCCCTTGGCCACGACGAGGAGGGGTTGGGTCATGCCGCGCCGTCGATATTCCTATTATATATAATTCTCTGAGCAGGTTATTCCTGCGTGCATCCCCTTCGGCGAGGGAGTGCGCCTCTAATCGTCCTTGACGGGCTTGAAGGGGTGCTCGGACTTTGGGACTCCCCGCTCGCCGAGCCGCTGCAGCAGCGGGCCGGTCATGGCGGACACGAGGACGGTCAGTCCCAGGATCGAGAAGGTCGACGTGTCGATGAGTCCCGCGGTCAGCGCGACCTGACCGATGATGAACGAGAACTCACCCCGGGGCACGAGCCAGGCGCCCACCGTCCTAGGGTCGGTCTCCCCCAGAGGGTCCCTCGCACCCAGAATCATTCCGACGGCAACCCCGCCCGAGTACTTGGCTGCGACGAGAAGGACCATGACGAGTGCGAAGTACGGCCAGATTGCGAGCGCTGGGAAGGGGTCTATGAGCGAGCCCATGTAGACGAAGAAGACGAAGACGAGCAGGCCCTTCACGGGTGCCACCTTCCCTGCGAGGAATTTGGAGTGCTTCCCCCTGATGGCGAGCCCTATGATGAAGGCGCCGACCGACGCGGAGTATCCCAGGTAGGCGCCGAGCACGCCGAAGCCGAAGCCCAGGCCGAGGGCGAAGAGGAAGGGGAGCTCCTCGAACTCTCCCTCGAAGTGGCTCAGGTAGTTTATCATCTGGGGAGCGACGTACCTCGCCACCAGGAACCCGAGCGCCATGAGGGCGAACCCGCCCAGGGCAGTCTCGAAGATCGCGAGCACGCCGACCCTCGCCGTGACGACGCCGCCCGCGGGCAGCGAGGAAATCACGACGAGGAACCCGACGGCCGCTATGTCCTCTATCACGAGCAGTCCTATGAGGAGGCGCGAGGTCTGGTCGCGCATACCCCTGGAGAGGAGGTACTGTCCGACTATGGCGGTGCTCGTGACGCTCCCCGCCATGGCGAAGACTAGCGTCTCGGGGACGCTCAGCCCGATGAGACGGGCGCAGCCCAGGCCGACGATGAAGGTGAGCCCCATCTCGAGGAGGGTGAGGGAGCCAGCCCTCCCGATCATCCTGGCGAACTTCACCGGGTCCAGCTCGAGCCCGATCAGGAAGAGGAGGACCACGATGCCGACGCTCGCGATGTCTCCGATGACCGTCGTGTCGGTGACCCAGCCGAGGACGTAGGGTCCCACCAGCATCCCTGCGAGGATCTCCGCTGCCACGACCGAGGTGCGGAGCCTCGCGAAGAGGAGACCGAGGAGGAGCGCGACGCCGGCGAGTGTCCCTAGGCTCAGTAGGAGGCCGACGTCTTCTACCATTCTCTTGTGTGGGTTCTTGGCCGGGGTCGCGAACAAAACCCTTTCGTTTGGTTACGCGATCGACGAAGGCAACGCTTGATCAAGCGCGGCACCTCGGTCTCCTCGGATGCAGAACATCGACCCCGCGCTGTTAATCCAGCCGGCGGTGGTCATCGCGTTCAGCGCGGGGCTGGTCGTCTACTGGAGGAAGAGGAGGAGGCTCGTGAGTTCCGTCCTGCTCTTCTCGCTAATCGCGTACGCGGGCGCCATCGGGCTGAAGGAGGTGGTCCAAACCTACACCTACGGGCCCGTGGTCGCGGCGTTCGGTAGCGCCAGCGTGCAGACGGGACTCTACTTCGGCTTGCAGACCTGCTTCTTCGAGGTGGGCCTCGCCTACCTCGTGGCGAGGTATGCCGTCTCAAAGAAGCAGATGGTGGCTGCCGACGGCGAGGCCTACGGGATATCACTGGCATTTTGGGAGAACGGCGTCCTCCTCGGCGCCCTCTCCCTCGTCAACCTGATCGGGACGTATCTGCTCATCGCGAACGGTCTCTTGCCTGCGTCTGTCTACCAGACCATCGTAACCTCGAGTCCGAGCCTCTTCTACCCTCCTTCGCAGCTGGCCTTCCCGATGGCCCTTGGCATCCTGGAGAGGGTTTCGTCCCTCTTGGCCCACTTCTCGTGGGGGTACCTCTGCGTCCTCGCGGCGTACCTGAGGAAGAGGATCTACCTCTACGTGGCCCTGCCGATGGGGCTGCTCGACGCGCTCGTTCCCTTCGCCCAGGATGTCCCGACCTGGGTGTTCGAGGGAGTCATCTTCCTCCTCTCGCTGGGCTTCTTCGTTCTGGCTTGGAGCATCACCGGCGCCGACAGGAGGTCGGGCTACGCCCTCAATCCGTCAAAAGAGTTAAGCCCCCCGGCCCGCCCGACTGCACATGAAGAGGGTCCTGGCATCTAGGGTCTATCGCCTGCTCTATCCTGCTGTACCTGTGGTCGTCGCGGCGGCCCATGGCGGGGAGGTGTCTGCCATGCCCGCAGTATCTGTCATCTCGCTCTCCAGCGAGCCGGCGCTCCTGGGGATCTCGTCCTCACCCTACCACGCTACCCACGGGGCCATAGTCAGGGCTTGGTCTCTCTCGCTCTCGTGGCTCGACAGGCGGTACGCCAGGGCGGTCGAGAAGCTCGGCTCCTTCTCGGGCGCCGACGTAGGGGACAAGCTCAGTGCGAGCGGGCTGCACTGCAGCCTGAGGGGCACACCGGAGGTCCCCATCATAAGGGAGGCTTCGGCCTACGCCGTCTGCGCTCTCGTGGGAACCCAGCGGTTCGGCGACCACGAACTACTCGTGGTGAAGGTGAAGGAAGCCAGAGCGATCGGGGACTTTGGGGACTACTGGAGCTTCAAGACCTACCGCCCTATCCTGTACTCGGGGTTGGGCAGGCCCCCGCCGGTCGGCGTCGGGACCATCAGACGATCTTGAGCGAGGGGGTCCTAAGCTTGTTGAGCTTGGCCAGGTTGAGGAGGGTCGGCGTGATGCCCTCGACCATCCTGGAGTTCCTCAGAGGTCCTGCGTAGAGGGGCCGCAAACGCGGCACGCTGGAGACGACACTCGCGGCCTCGGCGTAGACCTCCCTCGAATCGGCCGTGACAAGCACGTCGTAGTCCAGCTCCCGGTTCACCTCGAGTAGCCTCGCGGCGGGGACGGTGTGGAACGCGCCGGCCACCCTGGTCTGCAGCACCGAGGCGACCCTCTCCGCCGCCGAGCCCGATTCGAGCGAGGGCGAGAACAGCCCTTTCTCCATCTTCATCCCGACGATCGGGGAGATGACCAGCTTCCCGGCCAGGTCCGGCTTCAGCGAATCGAGGAACTCCTCCGAGGGCAGGTCCGGGATGGCCAGGATGGAGACCTCAGATCGGCGCGCCGCCTCGCCGTTCCCCATCCCCAGGACGTGCGAGCCGGAGAGGACGGAGGCCCTCACCGCCGCCTCGGCGGCGCGGGATGCGTCCCTGGAGCCGATCATCACTTCGTGAGACCTGGCGAGCCTGGCCGCCAGCCCTAGACCGAGGTCGCCCGTGCCCCCGATGACGGAGATCCTCATTCGAGCCTCTCCTGGATCGGCAGGCCGCTCTGCGAAGCGTACGGCGCGTCGAGCATGTGGGCTATCCGGGCGGCCCTCTTGCCTCCGAGGCCCTGGACCATGGCCAGCTGGGACTCGGTCAGGCCCATTATCTTCCTGGGCGTGCCGTACCTTGAGAGCATCCTCTTCGCGAGCTTCGTCCCCACCCCGGGGAGCGAGGAGACCAGGTAGAGCTGCTGCCGCGGCTCGTCCTTCGCCTTGGGGGGCGGGGCGATGGCGCCCATAATCGCGGGCCTGGCCCGGCTGTGCTTGATCAGGGCGGCTATGGCCGAGGCGGTCTGGGCGGGGTCTGCCGTGTGGATGACCCTCAGGTCGTAGGCGAGCGTGACCGAGGCGACCGCGCCGTAGTAGGAGTTCACGTTTTTGGCCAGCCGGGCGAGCTCCTTGATGTCGCCCTCCACCAGAAGGTACGGCTTGCGGTAGGCGCTCGAGAGGGCGGAGACCTGGACGAAGAACCTCCCGTCGTAGACCGAGGAGACGAAGTCGGCGAGCGCCTTCCTCTCGACGGCGACCTCGGGGCTGATCACGTAGTCGGCGGTCGGAAGGCGGCTGAAGTAGACCCTGACGTTCAACTTTGCGAGCTCCTCCGGGACGCCGCAGCCCCTCTCCCTCTCGTCAACTACCACTCGCGGCGGAATCATGGGAGCGGAAACCGGAGGAAGAGGTAGATATACAGTGCTGCCGCGAACGCGGCCGCGCTGACGAGGAAGACGGCCCAGTCGTACCACTTCAGCTTCATCCTGTAGAGGGAGGTGGGGTGGGGCGTCGAGCCGTAGCCCCTGGACTCCATCGCCTCCGCGAGCTCGCCCGACCGGATGACAGAGTTCACGACGAGGGGGATGAGTATCGGGACCATGTTGCGGACGCGGGTGAGCAGGCTTCCCTTCTCCAGCTCGAGCCCCCTCGACTTCTGCGCGTCCATGATCTGGAAGGTGTCTAGCATGACCACCGGGATGAACCTCACCGCCGTCACGAAGGCGAAGACCGCGTCCCGGGGTATCCTCATCCACTTCATGATCTGCTCGAGCTCGTCTGGCGAGGTGGTGACGAAGAAGAGGCTGGAGGAGCTGATGATCGCGAGGAAGCGCAGGGCGTAGGTGAACGACCTTAGGAGGCCAAGCCCGAATGCCAGGTTGATCCCGAAGATGAACGCGGCGAAGAGGAGCGAGAAGGCCATCGTCCTGCCTATCCTCTTCAGCGACTTGGCCACGGCAGCGATCGCGATTATCGAGGCGAGGACGGTGAGGATCGGGATGACGGAGGAGGCGGCGAGCGAGAGCACGAAGAGCTCGGCCGCTACCGCAAGCTTGATCCGGGGGTCGAGCTTGTGGAACGGGGAGACGACCCTCCTGAAGAGGAAGCCGCCGGTGATCCAGTACACGCTAGCTCCTCCCCCTCCCGATCCAGCTCCTCGCCGCCGAGACGTCGGGGAAGGGCGTCCCGGGCCTCTCATCCAGGTCGTCGTAGAGCTGGACCAGCTGGGGCTGGGTCACCCTCGCGTTCGCGAGGAGTGCTGCGTCGTGCATGACCGTCGCGCAGGGGCCGTCGCCGACCACCCTCCCCTGCTTCATCACGAGGATCCTCGGCTGGAGCCTCCAGAGGAACTCGACGTCGTGCGAGACAATGATGATCGTCTTCTCAGCCTCGTGGAGCATCCTGACGATCCCGGCGAGCTTCTCCTTCTGGATGGAGTCCTGGCCCACCGTCGGCTCGTCCAGGACGACGATGGAGGGGTCCCAGGCCAGTATGGAGGCGAGGGTGAGGCGCTTCTTCTCCCCCCGCTCAGTATCAGGGGCGAGGACTTCCTGTACTCCTCCAGCCCGAAGAAGCCGAGCGCCCAGTCCAGTCTCCTCTGGATCACGCCGCTGTCGAACCCGAAGTTCTTCAGGGCGTAGGTGATCTCGTTCTCGACGCTCTCGGAGAAGAGCTGGTGGTCGGGGTTCTGGAAGGCTATCCCCACCTCGCGAGCGAGGGTGGCGGTGGAGACGTCGCGGGTGTTCTTGCCGTTGACCGAGACCGAGCCGGTGGTGGGCTTGAGCAGCCCGTTGATGTGCTTCACGAGCGTGGTCTTTCCGGCTCCGTTCTCGCCAACTATGCCTACCAGCTCCTGCTTCTCGACGCCCAGGCTGACGTCACTAAGTGCCGTCACCCCGTTCTGATGGACGAACGTGACGTCCCTGAACTCGATGAGGCTCAACTGCTGTTTACCTCCTCCGCGAGCTCGCGGGGCGTCGCCGGGACCTTCCCCAGCACCATTCCGTCCCTCTTCAGGTCGGAGTAGAGCAGGGAGACGGGGGGGACGGCTATGCCGTAGCCGATGGCCCGCGTGTCGGTGAGGACGTCCTCGGGCGTCCCCTCCATCACCTTGCGTCCCCTGTCCATGACCACGATCTTGTCCGCGACGGGTGTCAGCAGCTCGAGCCTGTGCTCGACGATGACGAAGGTGATGCCGAGGTCCCTGTTGAGGTCGCGTACGAGGGAGACGAGCTCGGACGCGCTCTGCGGGTCGAGGAGGGAGGTGGGCTCGTCGAGGATGATCAGCTTGGGCCTCATGGCGATGACGCCCGCCAGGGCGACGCGCTGCTTCTGACCGTCGGAGAGCTCGTGCGGAGCGCGGAGTGCGAGCGACGTTATCCCGAGGAGGCGCAGGGCCTCGTCGACCCTCCTCCTGATCTCCTCCCTGGGGAGGCCGAGGTTCTCCAGCCCGAAGGCTACGTCGCGCTCGACCGAGAACATGAATATCTGGTTCTCGGGGTTCTGGAAGAGGAGGCCGACCTTCTGGGAAATCTCCCCCATCTTCGCCTTGTCGACGGCGATCCCGTCCACGGTGACGCTGCCAAGGTAGTCTCCCGGGTACATGTGGGGTATCAGGCCGTTCACGCACCTGAGGAGCGTCGACTTGCCGCACCCGCTCTGCCCCGCGAGGATAGTGATCGACCCCTCCTCGACCTGCATGCTCACCTTGTCGAGCGTCCACCTCTCGGTATCGATGTAGCGGAACGAGAGGTCGTCGACGCGGAGAAGCGTGGTCAATCTTGTCACTGGCTAGGGCGCGCCCGAGGGCGCGACGGGCACGGCGGGGGCGGACGCAAGGATAACCCTTTGGAGGCGCAACTGACTTCGGCGCGCCGCTCAGAGGGTGGTTACTAAATATTTGGTTGTTACCAAATTCTTATTAGACTCATGGCGGGGTGCCCGTGGCATGGCGACAATGGGTCAGACTCGGAGGGTGGACAGCGTCTCGCTCGCGGGGATGGCGATCTTCGGAGCCCTTGCGGTGGTCCTGACTCTGGTATCGCAAGCCCTAGGGCTGTACTTCCCGCTGGTGCCCTACCTGCAGTTCGACCTGGGTGAGATAGCGATTCTCCTCGCGTTCTTCATCTTTGGCCCCCTCCCTGCGCTGGTGGCCGCCTTCATAGAGTTCGCCACGCTGATGGCGCTAGGGGTGAACGCCGCTTTCTTCGGGCCCGAATTCAAGCTCATAGCTATCCTCTCGTCCCTTCTGGGGATATGGCTGGGGGCGAAGGTGGCGTTGCGAGCGCGGAGCAGGAACGTCGGAACGGCCGTCGGGTTCGGCGGAGGGCTGGGGATGGTCTTGCGGGCGGCCGCGATGACCCTCCCGAACTACCTTCTCATCGTCTCCCCCCTGTTCGGTTTGACGGCCGCCCTCTACACGGTCCAAGCTCCGTTCAAAGACATCGGCATCAGCGTGACCTCCTCGAACGTCCTCGCCCTCATCCTCACCATGACGGCGATCTTCAACGCCATCCAGTTTGGGCTCGTCACGTTCGCGACGTACGCAATCGTCAGCCTGCCGCAGGTCAGGAACATGAGGGTGGCCGGAAGGAGGCTCTGGATCGTGGCGTACCTTCAGAAGGGCGAGAAGACGCTCACTTCACCTCTGTCGGTTGCTCCCGAAGCAGCGTCCCGATGAGGGCGAGGAACTCCCTTATCACCGCCTCCTCCTCCGCCCTGCACGTGAAGGACGCCGCGGTCGGGTGTCCGCCGCCGTAGCCCCTCCCCCTTGAGAGCACCTCGGCGACGTCGGTTCCCAGGTGGATCTTGGTCGCGGTGCTGAAGCGGGCGTTGGCGCGGAGCGAGCCTCGGAGCTCTCCGTCGAACTCACCCACGACGAGCGAGACGTCCGCGCCGAGGTGCGTGAAGGCCCTCGCCACGTTCGCCTGGAAGGAACCAACGGTGCTCACCACTATCACCCAGCCCGCCGACTTGTAGATGCGAGACCTCTTGGCGGCCTTCAGCTTTGCTATCACCTCCCCGTAGTCGGGCGGGGACCGGAGGACCGCCCTTGCGTCCTCGAGGACGGCGCCGTGCTCGACCAGCTCGACGACCGCCCGGAGCGTCCCGACGCCCGCGATGGAGAGGTGCTGGGAGTCGAACAGTATAGCGATGAGGAGGGCCTGGGAGACCTTCGCATCCGGTTCGACCCCGGACTCCTTCAAGAGCCTGTAGACTATCTCGGCGGCGGACGAGGCGGTGGTGTCGACGACCGACTGGTCGTACGGCGTCCCCTCCTGGGCGGGATGGTGGTCTATCAGGACCTTCGTCCCGCTGGACCGCCTCAGCTTCTCGCTCCATTCCTTGAGGAGTTCCATGTGGCCTATGTCGACCGCCAGCAGGAGGTCGTAGTCGGGGCTCTCCTCCCGGGACTCGTGGGGGAAGGACTCGGCGAGGCGCTGCGTGAGGGAGCTCACCCCGTCGGGGAAGATTATCGAGACCTCCGCTGCCGGCATCAGCCTCGTTACCATGTAGGAGAGCGCGTAGGCAGAGAGGTAGGTGTCCGGGTCTGCGTGGCGGTGGCACAGGATTGCCACCTTCTTGACCTTCTCGGGCGGAGGAAGCACGAGGGGCATGCTCTCACGGGCGTCTGTCTCCGGCCGTCGAGCGTCCCCGGACCGGGAGTTCGTGCGGAGAGATCACGAGCCTTGGGAGCCCTGAGACTGACCCTGGGCGGTCCCCTGCGTCCTGGCCTTGATCATCTCGTCTATCTTCGCCTGGAGTTCCTTGATGTTCTCCTTCAGCCGCGTCTCCTGCTTGTTGAGGACGAGCGTCCTGGTGCTGGAGATGTCCTTCTTCTCCTCGAGTTCCTTTGTGATGCTCTCCTTGGTTACCTTCACGAGGAGGCTGCCGACGTACTTGTAGATCTGCTCTTCGGGCGCCACGTTCTTGAGCTCCTCGAGCGTCTTGTCCGCGTCGCTGGCTTCGGCCTCCACCTGCTGCTTCTGCATCGCGACGGACTGTAGGTTCTGCTGCAGGTTGTCGAGCCTCGTAAGCTGCTCTCTCAGCCAAGGCGGTATCTCTTGACTCAAACTCTTCGCACCGATTCCCCGAGGCTACTTAAAGTCTTTCGAGCGTTCCCTGACCGCTTCACCGAGACGCGCCATCTTCTCAACCGCTTGGTCCAGGTCTGAGGTTTGCGAGACGAGCATCAGCTTTCCCGCGGACTTTCTGGAGCCGCCCAGCGCCTTCCCCGCGCGCTCGAGGGTCGCCTCGTCGGCCTCGAGGACCACCTTCAGGCGTATCTTCCTTATCGGGTTAGCCCTTGCGCGCCTGTGAGACTTCATAGGCGCCGCCCGCGACGGTGAAACCGCAGGTGCCGCACCTCCAGATACCCGACGAGACCCTCTTCAGCTTGAGGCTCGCGCAGGATGGGCACTCCTTCTTGGACTTTAGGAGGCGGTGTACGTTGGAGTAGCGCTTCCTGACGGTCCCGCCGTACTTGGCGCCGAGGCCCCTGTCCGACTTGGACCTAGGCACGCTTCGTCGCCTCTTTGATCGCGGCCCTTATCTCCTTGCCCCGGGCCAGGGACCAGTCGGCCGCGGTGAGTATCTGCTCCCGCGTGAGCGACCCGGGCTCGCCCTTCTGGCCCGCGCAGATGTACCCCTCATCGTCGGTGGTCAGCGTTATCCTCGCGTCCATCACCGCCTCCTCCTCGGAGGTCGGGTCGGCCACGAGCGTGTTGGCTATGCTGGCCATCGTCACGGAGACGGGAATCTTGCTCACGGGGACCGGCATCTTCTCTCCCGTGTTCTTCACGGTGTCGCCGTCGAGCTCGAACCTGGGCATGCGCGCCGTGAGGAGCGCCGAGACGACCGCGTAGTTCGTCGCGTCGAAGAGGTTCCCGTCGACGTTGAGAACGTTCACGTCGACGAAGACGGCGTAGACGAACTTGCCCTCCTTGATGACGAGGCTACTGACGTCTATCATCTCGGACTCCCTGACACCCCTGTCGACGACCCTAGCGAGCTCGATGGCCTTCTCGTCCGGAGGTCCCGCCTCGACGTAGGAGGCGGCGAGCGGGAGGACCTCGGCCCCGACCACGAGCAGCCCCTTGTCAGGGGTGTCGGGGAACGGCGTCCCCTTGTCCACCATCACTCCGGCGATGACCTGGGTCTTCCCCAGGCTGACTATGGCCGAGCCGTTCGCCTTCTCTATAAGGCCTGTCTGTATCTCGATCTTCCTCATCTCGTCCAGGCGTCTGCCGTCGAGCCTCGTCCCCTTGGAGAGCAGCTCGAGGAGCTGCGCCTTCCTCAGGGCCTCTACGACGTAGGACTTGGGCATCTACTCGCCCACCTCCTCGGTGGTCGTCTCCACGGTTGTACCCGCGAAGTACTTCTTCAGTAGGGCCTCGCGCTGGAGCTCGTAGACCTTCCTGGCGCCCTGCTCGGCCATCTCCAGAGCCTGCTTGAACTCGTCCGGCGTGAAGAGACCGTCCAGTTGCAGCAGTGTGACCTGGTTGAGGTTGGGCATGAACGCGAACGGCATGTCCCCGGAGCCCTCCTTGTCCTCGGTGTCGTTCAGGTCGAGCACGACCTTCCCGTCGACCTTGCCGACGGCGCACCCGACGACGAGGTCCCGCATGTTGATCCCCGCGTCTGCGAGGGCGAGGGACGCCGCCGTTATCCCGGCGACCCTGGACCCGCCGTCCGACTGCAGGACTTCGACGTAGATCTGTATCGCCGTCCTCGGGTAGTCCTCGAGGATCAGCGCGGGCTGAATCGCCTCCCTGATCACCATGGATATCTCAATCTCCCTCCTGGACGGGGCGGGGTTCTTGCGCTGGTCGACCGAGAACGGGGCCATGTGGTATCTGCACTTCAGCACCGCCCTGTCAGCCAGGAGCATGTGCTTCGGGTGCATCTCCTTCGGGCCGTAGACCGCCGCGACGATCTTGTTCTTCCCGAACTCGATGTAGGCCGAGCCGTCCGCGTTCTGCAGCGTGCCCACCTCAATCTTGATGGGCCTCAGCTCGTCCCACCTGCGACCATCGGTGCGCAGGCCGTTTTCATCGATCAGTTTTCTTTTCTCTTCCAATCTATTCACCGCTAGTGAGGAACGCCTCTACCTTCTGCGTCAGGTCCGCGAGGTGCGCCTCCTCCTCTATCAGGTGCACCGCCTTCACGGCCTTGACGACGCCCTCCGGGGGACCCTCGAGGACGACGAGCCCGTTCTGCCCGATGCGTATGTCGCAGTGGGTCAGGTTCCCGATCATCTTGATCATGTACCCCTTCTTGCCTATGAGGCGGGGCACCTTCGTGGGGGATATCTTGACGAGCTCGCCCCCGGGGATCAGGCCGAGCCCCGGACCCCGTATCGAGAGCTGGGGGTCCCTGGAGCGGTCGTAGGCCTCGATCTTGGCGAGCATCATGTCGCCGACCTTGAACCTCGTGCTGAGGTCGTGGGTGGCGGGGGAGAAGTCCCTCCCGAAGACGAACTGCGCGGGGAGGTACCCCAGGAAGCACGAGTTGATGTCGACCTCCCAGCCGTACCCCGTCAGGTTCGAGACCTTCCCGACCACGAGGTCCTCCACCCGCGGGATGTAGATGCCCGAGAGCGGAATCACCTTGGCGTCGGACCTGACTATCTCCGCCAGGCCAACACGGAGGGCGATGAGGTCGTTGCCCCTTCGCTCGACAAACATGCCTGGTCTATAGTCCCCGCTGACGATTACGTCTCCGGGGATTACCTGCTTCCTGACTATTTCTGGCAATTCATTTCACCAATGCTACCTGCGCCGACCCCTTCGTCACAGCCCCCAATCTCTCCAGAAGGCTGGGCTGGGATGCGGCCGGTGCCTCTAACACTACGGACAGTCCACCGTCCTGCCCCCACTCCTCTTTAAGTATCTCGCCGAACCCCTTGAGCGCGCCGAGCGCCTGACCGGCGTACTGTGCGGGGACCCTCACCGAAAGCCTGACCTTCTCTGACTTCAGGGGGATTATGGGCCTGAGTTTATCGAGGACCTCCTTGGTCTGCTCGTTCGCGTCCTTGAACGGGTCGATCGAGACCCTGGCCTCCTGCATCGCCTGCTCTATCCGGAGCGGAGGGTGGGGGAGGCTGGTCCTGGGGTCCACGTAGTTCTTGGAGATGATGGTCACGACCTGGCGCCTTTTCTCCTCGGTGAGGCGGAGCCTCTGCTCCTGGGTCAGCTGCAGCTCGCCCCGCCTGAGGACCTCGAGAGCCGCCTTGGCGTGGTCCTCGGTCTTGAAGTGCTTCTTCAGTTTGTCCGCCGACGCCCGGAGCCCCTTGTTCGAGTCGGAGTAGACCTCGTCGATGGCGAGGACCGAGGCAGGGTCGACGGACCGACCCATCTTGTAGTTGAGGGCTGGGTCGGGATAGACCAGTATCTCGTAGTGCTCGCCCTCGATAGTCATGCGCACGCTGGTGAACTTGTTGCTCATGACCGTGCCCCGGGCGGCTAGGCGCCCTTGTTCGGCGGCTTGTCGCTTCGGGTCTTGGCGTCGGCTGCGCTCTTCGCTATCTCGTCTTCCGTCAGCTTCCGCATCGTCTTGGTCTCGGCGTCGACCACGGCTGTCTTGATGTGGGCCGTCCCCTGCTTGTCCTCGCTCACGAGATAGATGCACTCGATGGCAATCCGTATGCCGTCCTCCAGTGACATGGCGCGGTCGTAGTTCTTCTCGAGGTACTCGTTGACCTGGTCGGACCCCGCCCCGATGGCTATGGCGTCGAAGCTGAGGTAGGCGCCCGTGGGGTCGGTTAGGTAGACGACCGGACCCCTGTTCTCGTCGACGCCTGCGATGATGAGCGAGACGCCGAAGGGCCTGACCCCTGCGTACTGCGTATACTGCTGGTTCAGGTCGGCGATCCTCTTCGCTACCGTCTCGATGTCGACCGGTTCCTCGTAGACGAGCTTGTTGGACTGTGCGATGACCCTCGCGTTGTCGACCTGAATCCGGGCGTCGGGGATGTAACCCGCCCCCACCGCGCCGACGTGGTCGTCGATCTGGAACATCTTGACGACCGAGTAGCCGGACTGGAGCTTCCTACCCCTCTCCTCCACGGCCAGGACGACACCCTCGTTCGTCCTCACACCGACGGCTAGGGAGCCCCGCCTCACTGTCTCGAGAGCGTACTCAACCTGGTAAAGTCTGCCATCGGGCGAGAAGATGGTGATCGCCCGGTCGTAACCGGCGGAAGGTGCAAACACGTTCTATGGTCTCCTTTAGATGAGGAGGAGCCTTTGGGGGACGTTTTAAAGGATTCTATGGGCCCGGGGGAGAACCGGCAGCCCGTGAGGGGATGGACGGTCAGAAGGGGTGGAAGAAGCTCGGCAATGAGACGCCCAGGATCGCGGCGAGTATCACGTTCATTACGATGAGGACTATCGCCGCCAGGATGGAGATGCCGAGGGCGCCGAGCCATCCCACATCGAAGGAGGCGCGATAGACCGCAAGCCACGCTATCACCGCCAAAAGCAGGGCGAGGATGGCGGCGGAGCTTCCGACGACCGAGACAGCGAAGAGATAGACCAAGACGTAGACTATCCCGTAGACTATGGCGCCCGCCAGCGTCGCCCCCATGGCCTGCCCGAACGTCGCTTTCCTCGGCCTGCCCGAGGTGACGACCCTCGCGGCGATGTAGACCGGGATGGACACGATTGCCCAGAGGATGATGAGAGCGACTAGAAGTACGAGTAGCGCCGCAATCCCGACCATGGCCCTCATTCCGTGGGCGCGGATTTAAGGATGGCAACCAGGCAGAAGGCATTTTATCCCGGGAGCTTTCGCGTAGGTCCGGAGGTTTCGTTGCCCGTCCGCAGCGTGACGATGCTCAGGGAGGTCGTCGACAGCATCCTCACCTATTCGCGCGCCGCCTACCCCAGGGAGGGCATACTCCTGCTCAGGGGCAGGTCGAAGAAGGGAGACGTCCTCGTCGAGAGCGTCGTGATCCCCCCGATGGCCACCCACGGGGAAGGGTTCTCGTCGTTCAGCTGGACGCTGATGCCCATCGACCTTACGTTCATCGGCGTCGCACACTCCCACCCGTCGGGCTACGCCGTCCCGTCGCACCAGGACCTCCTGCACATGATGGGGAGGATAATGGTCATTGCGGGGTACCCCTACACCGACGAGGGGTGCATCAAGATCTACGACATGCACGGCAACCCGCTGAGCTTCCAGGTCAAGCAAGAGGCTCGCCAGTCCTAGGCTTAAATACGAAAAACTGGGACTTCTGACCCCGTAGCATGACGGCCCCGCACACGACAGGCCAGACTTGGGCTGCGCTCAAGAAATCCTGGAAGGCCTACAAGATAGCGAAGGTGAAGGGCGAGAAGGAGAACATGGTCGAGTACGCCACGAGGATAAGGACGCTGCAGAAGGAGCTCGGGTACCCCCAAGCCAAGTTCCCCGAGATCGGCCTGACCTGAGACGCGCGCTACCTCGGCCGCTCGGGTATCATCCCGGTGGTGTAGATCGTCAAGACCGTGTCCCGGAGGTTCGCGACCTGGTGCAGGTCGAAGTCCGGCTCGGTCGAGATGAGCATGAAGTTCGGCCCCAGGTTGAAGGTGAGCATGTTGACCTTCTCCCTCTTCACGAAGGTGTACTGGATGTTCCCGAAGTACCTGTCCCAGGTCTTGTCGGTCCCTATCTGGATCGTCAAGTTTGCCATGAGCCTGAGGTCCTCGCTCAGCGGTTCGAGGGAGCTTATCCCCTTCCGCATCCCTCCCGCTATCACCCTGCCGGTGTCGTCGAGCACGCTTGCGTAGCGAATCCTCCGGTCGAACTTGAAGGCTTGGACGCATAACTTGTCGAGAGGATACGTCATAAGACGGACAAAGGCCTACCATAGGAGGGAAGAAGATATAAAAATTGTTGGTCCCCCCTCAGGGACCTCCCAGCGGCGCGTCCGGGGCTTTGAGGCGATTGTGAACTGGCTTTGACTCGTCACTAGAAGACGTGGTTTCGAGGCTAGGGGGCAGGTGCAGAGAAAATGGTGCTAGAGCAGGTGCTCACCATCATCTTCGCCGTCGGCATAGGAGCTGCAGTCATCGTCTACGCAGCAAGGCCAAGACACAGAGGAGTGTCCATCTCCGTCGGTCCTTCAGCGCTCGGCTCGTTCTCACCGGCCGAGGCTGTCCAAGCAGCCCCCATGCCCCAGGTAGCAGCCGTCGAGACGCCAGTGGTAGAGACGTACCCCCCGGAGGTTCACGCCCCGGTGGTCGTCGCGCCAGTGGTCGAGGAGGTAGCAGCGGTTCCCGTCGAAGTCGCGCCGGCCGCGACTCCCGTGACCGAAGCGTCCCCCCCGGTTCCAGCCCCGACAGCCGAGACCGTCGGGTCCCACGTGCACGCGGCACCCAGGACTCGAAGGGCGCAGAGGAAGAGGAGCACATCCACCAAGAGCCGCGCCAGGTCCGCCCGGAAGAAGAGCGAGACTCGGCCGGAATAAGGGTGGGTTGAGGCGACAAGCCTTATACCCACATCCTCTCTATTTTGCCCGTGAGAGAACCTCTCGTCGGGTTCCACATGTCGATAAAGGGGTCCATCGACCTCGCGGTTGACAGGGCCCTCGAGGCCAACTGCACGGCGTTCCAGCTCTTCACCCGCAACCCCCGCAGCTGGAAGTACGGCCCGCTGGGGGAGCAGGAGACGCTCGCCTTCGTGGAGAAGAGGAGGAAGTGGGGATTCAAGATGGTCGTTGTCCACATGCCCTACCTCCCCAACCTCGCGTCGTCCGACAGGGGGGTAATGGGGAGGAGCAGGGCCTCGCTGGTCGACGAGCTGGACAGGTCGGGCAGGCTCGGCGTCGACTACGTCGTGGCACACATAGGGTCGCACATGGGCAAGGGGTCGATGGTCGGGGTCAGGAACGTCGTCGGGGCCTGCAACGAGGCTCTCGACGCCAACCCGAACGCGACCTCGCTCCTCGTAGAGAACATGGCGGGCCAGAAGAACTGCGTCGGGGCGAGTTTCGAGGAGCTCGGGATGATCCTCGACGGCGTCAGGCAGAAGGACAGGATTGGAGTCTGCCTCGACACCTGCCACGTCTTCGCTACCGGCTTCGACATCTCCTCGCCGGAGGGGGTCGGAGCGATGCTCGATGCGTTCGACAGGGCCGTGGGGCTGGAGAGGCTCAAGGTAGTCCACCTGAACGACTCGAAGGGACCCCTCGGGAGGAACCTCGACAGGCACGAGCACATAGGGATGGGACGGATAGGAGAGGGGGGCTTCAGGGCGCTGCTGGGCCACCACGTCGTATCGAGGCTGCCCCTGCTGATGGAGACGCCCCAAGACGAGAGGAGGACAGACGCCGACGAGCTCGCCTACGTCAGGGGCCTGATAGCCGGCTAGGCAGACCGCTGGACGACAATCTCCCGCTCTTCCCGCCGCGCCCACGGGCGCCTGGACTTGGCGACCCAGGAGAACTTCCTCTGCAGGGAGGAGGTGTACAACTTCTCCCAGTCCAAGCCGACGTAGTCGCACCAGGACTTGTAGATCCTGGGGTCGATGTAGTTCTTCAGGGAGGTGTTCAGGTTGTACTCCTTGGTCCTCCTCGCGAAGTCTACCTCCAGCTCCATCTTCCTGATCATCGCCTCCTTGCCCTTTGCCCTGTAGTCGGCCAGCTTCTCCTCCTTCTTCTTCATGGACTCCTCCCAGGTCTTGGGCGGGGTGCGCTTGTGGTTGCAGAACTCCGCCGCGGCGAGGTTGGCCTCCTTGGCGAAGTAGCGCTTCTCCAGGTCGTCGGCGTCCCTGACGTCCCGGCTCCTGAGGCTCGTCTCGGTGACGACCGTGGCGTGGTACGTCCTGAAGACCTTGGCGCTGGCTCCCGGGACGACCCCGGAGAGGAAGCGGTTGACCATGCTCGAGGTCACGACGTCGAAGATCTCGTCGCCCGGCTTCTTCTTCGCCGTGAACCTCCTAAGGTTCTGCGCCAGCACGGGCTCGGGGTCCCTGAGCACCTTCAGCCAACGCACGGAATCCTTGCCCAGAAAATCGAACTCCACCCTGTCGTCCTCGATCTTGACGTGCTCTACCCTCAGCGTCGTGGCCCCGACGGTGTCGGCCTCGTCCTCGTCCTTCTCGTCGCCCACCCGCATCCCGAGCCTGTCGATGAGGTAGGCCACGGTGGCAATCTTCCGCGTCCTCTCGTCCTTCGCTGCCATGCTCTTCAAGATGCTGCGCCGCAGGCGCTCGAGCTGGGTGCCAATCGAGAGGGCCTTGTCATACTTGGCCTTCGACCTCGACTGCTGGATCTCAGAGCTCTCGTGCGGCCAGACGTACTTCTCCCGCTTGGTGAGCTTGTCGATCCACCTAGCTATCCAGATGGAGCCGTGGTCGTGCACGATCGCCCCCCAGTCTCCCGGCGGGACGGGCGAGGACTCGTCCAGGTTGAGGGTGACGTCTCCCTGCTGGACCCTGGGCTTCCAGCTGCCCCGGATCGGGTGCTGTCCCCGGCCCATGTAGAGTCCGGGGGGCTCCACCAGCCAGTTCGCTATCTCGATCTCCTTTTCGTCTATGACCGCCTTCCCGTACAGGGCCCTGAGCTTCTCCCTCTTCTCCTTCCTCGAGACGGCCTGGGCCTTCTTCTCCTCCTTGGGCATCGATTCCTTGGCTCGCTTCTCGCTGTCCACGAGAGCATAGAACCTGGAGAAGTCGACGTCGGCGAAGGCGGAACCCTTGAAGGCGGCGGGGAGCTCCTTGGCGAAGTACTTCATGAAGTTCTCGACGAAGACGGGGTCCTGCACGTAGGGGGTGTCCTTCTTCTTCGCAAGGTTGTAGGCCATCTCCTCCGCTATGGGGGAGAGGCTGACCGTCTCCCCCCTTATGGCCACCGTGAGGCCCTTGGGGGCATAGGGATCGGGAAAGGCGACGCCGTTGTGACGAAGTGTCTTCCAGACAGCCATCTCGGCCGAGTTGCCGTGGGGCATTTAAAAATGACACCATGATAGGAAGGGCTTAATCAACCCCTGGAAGGTCTTGTTGCGGTTCTTGACCTACGAGATCATAATACAGGTCTTGCTGGTCTTGGCCGCCGCCATCCTCATCGGCGAGGCCTTCGAACAGGTCAGGCTTCCCTCGGTCGCGGGAGAGCTCCTGAGCGGGATAATCCTCGGCCCCACGGTTCTGAACCTCATAGCGACCAACGACCAGATACAGGCGGTCTCCTCCCTCGCGCTATTCTTCGTCATCTTCCTGATCGGGTTCGAGATGAACACCGACCTTGTGAGGAAGCGGCTGCGACACGGTGCCGTGGTCTCTCTGACCTCGTTCATCCTGCCGATGCTCGCCGTCTTCGCGGTCGCATTGTTCCTCCTCCCGTTCGGCGCGGGTCCCGACCTAATCGCGGCGCTCGCCATCTCCGTTCCATCGATCTCGATAATCTCCGTACTCGTGATGCACTACAAGCTCCTCGAGACCGATGAGGGCGGGATAATCCTCTCCTCAGTCGCGGTCTCGGACATCATCGCCTTCATCATCCTCGTGGCGGCCTCTAGCCCGCTCCTGAACACGATATCAGTGATAGCCTTCACCACCATCTTCGTCGTCGCGTTCGTGGCTGCCGACCTGCTCCTGAACAGGCAGCCTCGGGCCTTTAGGCGGCTGCTCGAGAGGGCAGGGAACCTCGTGAAGAGGGAGGAAATGCCGTACGCCGTGCTCATACTAGTCGGCCTACTGGTCGCGGCGATCTTCCAGGCGATAGGGCTGAGCTACATCCTCGGAGCCTTCTTCGCGGGGCTGATAGTCAAGGAAGGTCTCATAGGAAGGAAGGCCTACCAGGAGGTCTCGACCACGTTCAGGAGAATCAACAGGGCGTTCTTCATCCCGCTCTTCTTCGGGTCGGCGGGGCTGGAGGCCGACCTTGTCCCGTCGGGGTACCACCTCCTCCCCGACCTGGCCGTCGTCATAGCGCTGACGCTCTTCCTCTCGATAGCGGCGACGAACTTCGTGGGCAAGGTCATCCTCGGGCTGAAGGGCGAGGAGGCGAAGCGCGTCGCTGTGACGCTAGGCGGGAGAGGAGCCGTCGGGATAGTCATCGCGTCGGTCGCCCTGGGGAGCGGCATCATCACGAGCCTGAACTACTCGCTGATAGTCGTGGCCACCCTGGTCATCTCGCTAATCGTGCCGCTGCTCCTGGGGCGCAAGGAGGTCGTCAGGCCCTAGGGGGCGACGGCGCTCGACCTGCGAATGCAATAAAACACCCCCGGAATCGAACAGAGGTGGCGGGCCCGTAGCTTAGTTCCCGAGAGGGAGAGAATTCAGGTAGAGCATCGGGCTTTTAACCCGAGGGTCAGGACGAAACCCCCTAAACGGGTTCGATTCCCGTCGGGCCCGCCTCCACCAAGGATTGGTGCCTGCCGTTAAGAGGCCCATCCCTTCGTCCGCGACTAGGGCCGAGCTGACTTGGGCCGAGTCGTCTTTTTCTTTTGAATCATCAAAAGGGAAATACGGTGCTGTGTTTCATAACCAAGAGCATCATGATGCCCAAGCCCGAAAAGGAAAGTCCGTCATTGCTCGATGCGAGAGTCGAGCTTGCGGCGATAAGAGAATGGTACAACTACAATACCTATGTCCGAAAAAAGTACCTCGAACTTCTCCAAACGCTCCCGGCCTCGGAACTCTCAAAAGACAGGGGCGCGTCCTTTCCCTCATTACTCGACATCTGTTCTCACATCTTCTTTGCCTACCGGCTCTGGTTCGACGAGAGGTACTGGGGGAAGCCCTTGGATAAGGCGGATAGGTTCGGCCGCACTTGCAATTCAATCGAGGAGCTGGAATCAGAAGAAGCTAGGATGGATCCGTACATTCTCAGCTTCATCGAGCAATTGACCCCCGAAGATCTTTCACGCTGGATTGAAAGTCCCAATGAGGGTAAGGTCCTAAGATTCAACGTTAGGAGCATGCTTTGGCACTTGGTCGAAGAGGAGCTACAGCACAGGGGAGAGCTGAACGCCTTGCTGTGGCAGATGAACATTGATCCTCCAATAACTGGCTGGGGTACCTGGAAGAGAGAAACGGAGGGAGCAGCCTAGTGCTCAGCGTAGTATCTTGCGACCGCCCTGAACGATTCCTTCGGCTCCCACGGCAAATCCGGATATGTCACTCCGTACTCGCCCATCGGACCTGAAAAAACATCCAGAACGTGGGGGTCGAGGTCCACCCCCATCATCTCCCTGGCGCCACGAATGGTCTGTCTCCTGAACTCTTCGGCCGTTTCCGCTTCGGGGAAGCTCTTCACCAGGCTAAAGTTCGCCATGTCGGTGTCGTACCTGGGGTCCTGGCGATATGGGGAGTTAGGAACCACGAAGGTTTGCACGAAGGCGCCCTCAACCCCCGCTGCGTCAAGCACCCCCAACTGATCGACCAGCTCGCGTGCCTGGAGCTCCTCGTCACGGATGTAGTGCCCCTCGGTTCGGGGCGGGACGTGCGCCATATCCAAGAACATCTTGTGAAGCTTCTGGCTTGGCCCGAGGAGGCCTTCCATCATCCCGAAGGTTATCATGAAGCCGTTGGCTCCGAGCAGGTCCGCGCCCCGGAAGGTGCAGCACCCGAACTCTCCTACTACGACAGGCTTGCCGAACGCCTTGTACTTGTTTACCATCCCGCCATAGGAGTCCTTGTTCTGCGCGTTCCTGTAATGGTCCACCCCGACGAAATCGAACGGTCTCCAGTCGACAGCTTCGAACGGTAGGGAGAAGTAGGTCAGCGGGCCTAGGAACGACTTCTTCGCGGCCTCGCTCAGATTCGAGAGGGACGCATTGAGCGGGCCGTTGTGCTTCCCGGCCATCATATCGCCCAAGAATGAGGGACGGGAAATCCGGTCAAAGACGTTCTTGCCCTCGATCATCCCCTGAGAGAAGAGGCTCAGCTCAGACCCCAAACTGAAGACCAGCTTTCCGGGCCACCGTTGACGGAGTCCCTCTGCCCGCTCCGCCGCCCTCGCGATGTATTCGAGAGTCTCATCCTGGCTCTTGTCCCACATCTCGGGCGAAAGCCACACTTCCAATCCTTGGGTCAGAGCGTCTTCAGCGGCCATCATTAGACGGTCGGTGTCGAACCCACAGATTCTCACCGCGTTGCAGTGCAGGTCGTTCTTGATGACTCCGAGTTCTCGGTGCACAATCTTTGGATCTGAGCTTCGGACGCCAGTTACCTCCCATCATCACGCGTCCTACATCATAGCAGACGCCCCTCCGGTTCAAGCCGGGCCCATCTCCTTGGGCAGGTTCGGGCCGAGGTGAAGGATGATTCCGGCGTCGGGGAGCTGCACCTTGGCACTCGAGTCCGAATATGCCGACTTCATAATGAAAGCGTACCAACCGACCGCAGCACCTGTATTCAGCCCTTTCGTGCGCTGCTTCGCCCACAGCTTCCCAAATGACACATGGTTAGTCTTATAGGCAGCCAGCAGCGTCAATCGTCCCGAAGACTGCCTTGGTCGACCGGACATATGGGCCCAAAGTTGTCGGTCCAGCTCCCAGGGCCAGGCAGAGGGACCGTGTTTCATCGATGGTCAGAGAGTTGGAGCAGGTTGGCCCAAACTTCGCCGAAATCGCTAGGAGATTGAACCAGCCAGAGGAGACAGTCAGGCGAACCTTCAAGTCGACGATAGAGAAGCACGGCTACGTGGTCCACGCCGGGACCAACAGCGGAGTCCTGGGCTTGAGGGAGGTGTACGCGCTCGTCGACATCGCGGACGAGTTTCAGGAAAAGGTGGAGGATATCGTGAGCGACATGGATGACCACTGGTTTCTATCGGGCTTCTACAGGACCCTACCGGACGGAAAGTTCCTGCTCCGTTTTTCGATTCCCGAAGACCACTACGACGAAGCCCCGGCGATGCTGAGTCGTATGACCGAGGTCGGCTTGATATCGAAGACGCAAAGGGTCCTGCGAACCTCGTGGGTGAGATACAGGCCGATGAGTGCGGACCTCTTCGACTTTCGGCGCGGAAGGTGGGAATTCGACTGGACGAGGATCCCGACCAACGTGCCCATCAGCCTCCCTCACAGGAGCCCCAGACGGCGTTTCGACTCGACCGATATCGCAATCATGTTCCACCTCATGCTGAACGCGAACACGCCGTTGAAGGAGATAGCCAAGAGGCTGAGAGTGAGCGGCGAGACGGCTTCCATGCACGCGGAACACATCGCTCGTGCAGGTTTAATCTCGTGGTACCGCGTAAACTGGAACCGGGCTCAGGTCAACCTGGAGACGGGCCGGCCGTTCGCACCCCGCCACAGGCTCGGCCTCTGGACCCTCGTCTCATCCGTGACTCCTGAAGAGCTGGCTCGACTCAGCGAGAGGTTCAACGCCCTACCCTTCATGTGGCTGGAGGCCGGGGGGCAAGACTACGCAGCACAGTTCGTCGTTCCGCTGGAGCAGACGGTGGAAGTCTTGTCGTACTTCAGAGAAGTCCTAAGGCCCGTCGCCGACCGGTCGGCGACGTACGTTGCGGATCCTGCGTGTTCCAGGGGCTACTCCGCTCCACTCTACCTCGTGGACGATTCAAGAGGGGACTGGATTTTTGACCTAGACAGCCAAATCTCCCGGCTTAAGGAACAGCTAGAGGTTGCCAGGAGGGAGATGCGTAGGCCCGGGGGCGAAGGGGCCGCAAACGGCCTGTCGAAGTAGGCGTGTGGGGTAAGCTTCTACCTTTTGGTTCCGATGGTCTTTCTCCGACTAACGTTCTGTGCGACAGCCCTGCGAATGAGCTCTTTCAGAGCGTGCTCCTTGATCTCGTCTCCCTCGAAGAAGTCGATGGCTCTCCACTTGTTACCTTCGAGCATCGAGTTGAACAGCTTCTCAGGATCCGGAAGGGGTGCACCTTCGTAGAACGTCAACTTCACCTTATCCTTGAAAGGCTTGAACAAACAGACCACGCCCTCGTGGGAAAACACGGGCGTGCCCTTCCATTTCAACTCCTCCACGATGTCCGGGTCGGCATCGTGGATTATCGTGCGGAGGTTGGCCAGCACCTCGCCGCGCCAGTCCTTCGCGGCCGCGATCTGCTTGTCGATGATCCGTGACGGGCTCGACGGCATCATTTAGCTAGAACGTCCAGAGGTTTTTAAATCGCACTGGTGTTATGCGACCTCCCGTCTGACTCGCTACTTCCGCTTCTTTTTTAGATCTGTTCAAGCGGCAGAACTGACAATGAGGTCGTGTATTCGCTTGCAATCCTGTTGGACTCGGTTGGCCACGCATGGGGTGTGAGCCACCCAGCAGGGTTATCTCGTGCCGTCTGACCTGAAGTACGGGAGTACCTTCCTCTCGAAGAGATTGAACGCCTTCTCGTCGTCGAAGGCGTTAATCATCAGGTAGGCATGGTCGAACCCGCACTTGAAGTACTGCTCTATCCTCGTTATGAACTCGTTCTCGTCGGTCGCGATGGGAAAGACCTCGGCCAGCTGCTTGTCCGTGACGGAATTCCCTATCTCCTCGATCTTCCTCGGGTCGGATATGTTGTTGTTGAAGATCTCGGGGAGTATTGTGGCGGCCCATTTCCTGCACGTCTTGACCGCTCGGTCGTAGTCCTCGTCATAGCCGACGTCGATCTCCACGACCTTGAGTAAGTCGTCCAGAGTCCTGTTCGACCTCCTCGCCCCCTCGGAGATCGCCGGGAACAGGACTTCGTTGATGTACTGCGGAGTCTTGCCCGCGGTTATGATTCCGTCCCCGAATTCTCCAACGGTCTTGGCCATCTTCGGGCCCATCGCAGACATCAGAATCGGGACGTCTGCCTTCATGTACAGATTCGCCCCCCTTATCTTATAGTAGCGACCGTCGAAGTCGACGAAACCCCCCTTCCAGAGCGCCTTGATTATCTGGACGGCCTCGATCAGTCTGTCCCTCCTCTCGGGGTACTTCGGCCAGTCGAATCCCAAGGGCACCTCGTTCATCGCCTCCCCGGTGCCAACGCCCAGAATCACTCGGTTCCCGAACAGCGCCTGCATTGTGGCGAAGGCCTGGGCGGTTATCGCCGGGTGGTATCTGTAGGTCGGCACCGTGACGGCCGTGCCGAACGGAATCTTGACTTCCTGCATGGCCGCGGCCATGAAGACCCAGCTGTTGTACTCGATCGCGTCGGTGTTGAACCACGGATGAAAGTGGTCTGGGAGCCAGATGGCGTCAAACCCTGCCTTTTCTGCGCGCTTGCAGATTTGCATCAGTTTGGTGGGTTCTACCAGGTCGGGGACCACGTTGTAGCCTATGGAGCGTTTGGCTAGCACGAGTGCCTGGCAAGCTCTGGGACGGGATAAGCCTAGCGAAGATCGTGCCGTGCTTCACGGTCTCGACCATCCTCGGAACGTTTTAATACCCTATATCGTGTAGCCGATATCGGATATAAGATATTTGGTGATATGACAGTGAGCGACGACAATCAAGATGGAGAGAGACAACATCACAAACCCTGGGATCATAGACCCTGGGGAAACCCGGGCTTCCGGTTTATGGAGCACCGCGGCCGAATCCTGTTCGGGCAGCGCGGCTTCCTTCGGCCCCAGCTAATCGAACTCCTCGAAAAGGAGCCGATGAACGGAGTAGACATCATGAACGAGCTACAAGAGATGAGCCACGGCTGGTACAGGCCGAGCCCCGGCTCGATCTACCCCCTGCTCGAGCAGCTTGAGAAGGAGGGGCTGATAGCGAAGAACAAGGACGGGAAGTTCGAGCTTACCGCTGGATACAGAGAGCAAACGGGCGTTGGTGACGATGTAGCGAGCGCCCTCTCCGGCATGGAGAGCAACACCTCCTATCTTGAGGACCTCCAGAAGACCGATGGGGCGAGGCTCTCGAAGTACAGGGACAGGGTAGAGAAGCTGGCTAGGAGGCTCGAGGCCCTCAACGGCGCGCTTCAATCGAGGAGCGGGCCGTGATGATGCAACAGTCAGAAGTCCAGGAAGGGGACTCGAAAGTCGGTCGGAGCACCCTCGCCGTCGAAGCCCGCGGGCTCGTCAAGGTCTTCGGGGACAACCGCGCCGTCGATGGCGTGGACCTCTCGATACCGAGCGGCTACATCTACGCGCTTCTCGGGCCGAACGGCGCCGGCAAGACGACGATCATTAACATGCTGAACACGCTCCTCAAACCGGACGGCGGGAACGCCAAGGTGTTCGGCCACGACGTTGTGCAGGAGGCCCAGGTCGTCCGTCAGCTCATCAGCGTGACGGGCCAGAGCGCCGCGGTCGATGAGAAGCTGTCCGGATCCGAGAACCTGAGAATCTTCGGGCTGCTGCTCGGCCTCGGCAGGTCCGAAGCGAGCGAGAGGGCCGCCGAGCTGCTGGAGGAGTTTGGACTGGCGGACGCCGCCAACAGGACGCTCGACAAGTTCTCGGGAGGCATGCGGAGGAGGCTCGACCTCGCTTCAAGCCTAATCGTACAAGCACCGCTCATCTTCCTGGACGAACCGACCACCGGCCTCGACCCGCGCACGAGGATACAGATGTGGGAATCCATTCGACGACTCACCGCCACGGGGTCGACGATTCTCCTGACAACACAGTACCTTGATGAGGCCGACCAGCTCGCGGACCGGATAGCCGTGATCGACCACGGGCGCGTGGTGGCCGAGGGCACGCCCCGTGAGCTGAAGGCGGCGGTCGGAAAAGCGACGCTGCACCTGCAGCTCGCCGACGAGAAGGAGACCGCCGAAGCGACCCGCATCACCCAGACTGTGCTCAAGGTGAAGGCCTCCACGCCAGAGTCAACGCTCGTAACAGCGCCGATGGCGGACCCCGACCGGGTGACCGACCTGCTCGTCGCACTGCGCGAGGCGAGAATACGCCTAGCCACCGTGAGCGTGGAGGAACCGACCCTCGACGAGGTCTTCCTGGCGCTGACCGGAGATGGCAAGCAGGCTGAGAAGGGAGCGACCGAGCCATGACAGCGCAGATCGTCCCGGGCGCCGAGCGAACGCTGAAGAACCGCGTGAGCCTGCGGACGACCATCAGCAACTCTCTGACGATGGCCTACCGCAATCTGCTCATGATTCGCCGGACGCCGCAGCAGCTCTTCGACGTGACCATCCAGCCCATCCTCTTCACGCTGATGTTCGTGTACCTCTTCGGCGGCGCGATCTCAGGCAGCGTGGGCGGCTACCTGCCGATAATAATCCCTGGAATCCTGGCCCAGACGGCCCTGACTGCGTCCATGGCGACCGGGGTTCAACTCCGCGAGGACATGGACAAGGGGGTGTTCTATCGTTTCAAGTCGATGCCCATCGCCCGGATAGCCCCGCTCACGGGACCACTGCTTGCCGACATCGTCCGCTACGCGATCGCTACGAGCCTGACGTTCGTCATGGGCTACCTCATTGGGTTCCGCTGGGCCAGCCTCGACGGAGCTCTGTTGGGAGGTGTCCTCGTCGTCTTCTGCTCGTGGTGCATCAGCTGGATCTTCGCGTTGCTTGGTGCCATTCTAAAGACGGCGCAGACGGTCCAGGGCATCTCCGCGGCGATCCTGTTCCCTCTGAGCTTCCTCTCCGGCGCCTTCGTGCCGACCAACACCCTACCCTGGTGGCTTCAGGACTTCGTCAACGTAAACCCGCTCACCTACATCGTGAGCGCCATACGGCAGCTCTTCAACAAGGGCACCATCGGCAATGACTTCTGGCTGTCGCTCATAGTCTCGTTGGCGGTCGTGGTCGTATTCGCTCCGCTGACCCTGCGGGCCTACTTGCGAAAGGCCTAGGAGACCGAAGGGTCGGCTCGCGCCGGACGGAATGGAAGGCTACGAAGTCGTCGTCTTCGAGGGCGAAGCGGGAGCAGGGGCGCTCTTGGGAGTTGCCGGCGTCTGCTGGGACGAGCTCGCAGTCGATGGAGGCTGGCTCGCGATGAAGGGCGGCCAAGTGATCCTGTCGGAGGGCAGGATGTCATTCCATATCACCTCCCATGCTCCATCCTCGCTCGAGCTCAACAGGCTGTCCTCCTTCTTGATCCGTTCGAACTGGTCGGGATAGTATCTCTCCACCAGCTCCGCGTACTCCTTGTACTGTATCAGCAGTTGGGAGGCCATGTCCATCTTGAAGTGATTGCGCCAGTAGTCGTTCTGCGTCTTCTCGACCTTCTTGTATTCCGTCTCGATTCTCCCGTTGCTGGCGTACTTGAGGAGGATGGTGATGACGGCCGCCCCGACCAGGCCGAAGATTGTGAAGATGGCGATGTTGCGGTCCGTGAGGCTGTTCCCCTGCGCGGCAAGGTCGACCACCGACCCGACTCCCAGAAAGGAGACCGCCTTGGTGATGATGCTCGAGCTGGACGTCGAAGTGAAGTCGGCGACGTCGTCGTAGAACTGGATGGTCTGCCCCAGCTGCTGCGACATGAAGTCGAGGTATCTAACGTGGTTCTCCCTGACGAAGCCTATGTCTCTGACGTTCTTGGCGAGCGACATAACCAGGTTCTGGACGAACGCTGGTTCGACCTTGTTTTTCGGAGGCTGACTGTCCTTCGGCCCTTTGACACCGGCAGGAGGGGGCACAGACTCAGCGGGCGCCTGCCCGCCTTCGGGAGGCGGATCGGGGACGGCCCTTCCGCCGGCCGCGTCCTTCGGGCCCGCTCCCCCGTTCCCTTGGCTCGTGGCTCCTCCGCCCTTCGCACCGGTGTTGTCGTACTGCTGGAAGACGTTCATGAAGTAGGACTCGAACGTCTCTCCGAGCTTGTTCTGCTGGGCTTCGTGCGAGAGTATCAGTGTCAGACTCCAGCAGATTTGGAGGATGCTCTTCGCAGTGAAAGGGAGGACCGGAGGGGACTCGGGAGGAGTGGCGGTGTCGCTTGTCTCCGACAACCTAGAACCGTCGGAAGGACCTTGCCGATTTAACGCTAGCGGTACGGACTCGACCGGACGGACCCGGCTCTCCCGTCCTCTGGGTGCTTCCCCGAACGAGGCAGCGCCCTCCCGAGCAGTGCGTCCGCCCTCTCCTTGAGCTGGACGGCCGCAACCGACCAGTCCCCACCGCAGACGTTCTCGAGATACCTGTCGTTCTCGAACTCCAGCGAGAGGAATCCCTCGCATCCGACTTCGTCCAGCGCGCGGAAGAACGCCAGCCAGTCCACGACCCCTTCGCCGAGGAAGGGGAAGGTGAACGTCTCCCCGAAGACCCCCGGCCTCCCGAAGGCGTCCTTGACGTGAACGTGCTTCACCTTCGAGCCCAGCATCCTGACGGCCCAGGCGGCGTCGACCTTCACGAGCACTTGGCCCGTGCCTGGCCTCGGCCGCTCGATGTCGTCGATGACGACGGGGTCCGTCTCGATCTTAGCGCATTTGTGAACCTGGGCGGCCTTCATGATTTCGGGGTAATCTGTGGAGGCTGCGTGTATCAACTATAGCCTCGTCTTCAGAAACCGGGTTCGGTCCCCGGCCCACGGTCACCTGTTCTGGGTCTTCCTGCTCCCGCGCGCCCCAGCCTCGACCTTCTCCAGCAGGACCGAGGTCATGGGGATGCTCCCTATGCCTCCTCCCCACCCCCAGCACTGCACGACGCGGTATCCGTGGGACGTCCGAACTTCCAGCGCCTGCAGGAGGTTCTCGCACCTGCCGGACTCCGAGAGTATTACGAACCTCTTCGACGGTGACTCTGTTGTGAAGCCTGTCATGTCCTTTGTGGCAACGGACGCGGCGCCAATAAACCGTTCCGCTGAACCGGTCGCTCGGGAGGTCGTATATAGCGGGACGGAGGGAAGTGTCCTGCCTTGATCAAGATAGCCAAGACCGTCTACGACCCTCCCGAGCCCTCCGACGGGAAGAGGGTGCTCGTGATGACGCTCTGGCCGCGCGGAATATCAAAGCAGAAGGTCGACGTCTGGATGAAGGAGCTGGGGACGCCCAAGGAGACCATGAAGAGGTGGAAGTCAGGCCAGCTGACCTGGGAGGAGCTGGTGAAGGAGTACAGGAGGAGCCTCAGGGGGAAGGAGGGGCTCATCAGGCAGCTCTCGGAGGAGTCAAAGAAGGGGACGGTTACGCTCCTCTGCGTCGAGAAGGACCCGACCCGCTGTCACAGGTCGATCCTGAAAGAGGCGATCGAGGGTCTTTCAGGCCCTGGCTGACCATGGGACGCGTCTCATCTCTTTGGCAGGAGGAGGTCCCGCTCGAAGAGCCCCTCCTTTCGGTCTGAAGACCCTTCAGCGCTTGTTCCAGCGTCTTCCGCCGAAGAACGGTCGGCCGCCCGGCTGTTCCGCGACCTTGAGGACGATCTGCATCGACTCCTCCGCTGAGAATCCGGACTGCTGGAGGGCAGCTCTGAAGGTTCCTAGGACTTCGGCGTACTTGGCTGCGTTGGCTCCGAACATCTCCAGACGGGCCTTCGTCATCTCGTTCAACATCTTCATGAACTGGGCGCGTTCTTCCTCCGTGGGAGGTCTCATTGGTTCGCTCATTGCTATTCCCTTTGTCAAACGCCCCCGGTACAGATAAGGTCTTCGAACTGCCAATACTTCGGCCGGCAGAAGGGGACCACCTTCACAGGGTCGGTCCCTCCAGACGGCTTCGGTGAAATCTATATCAAAGGTTTGGGGCGGGGCTGACACATGCAAAAGGCCCGAATCCTGCCGAAGATTCCCACCTCGGGCGTGTACAGAAAAGATTCCCTGAGCTATGCTGACATCATTACAGAGATTCTCAAGACCTCGGAGGAGAGCACTGGGGCTGTGGCCACCTACGTGGGGCTGACGAAGTCCTCGGGTTTCGCCCACAAGAAGATCAAGGAGCTCTTGATAGAGACGGAGGGCAGGGGTACTGACAGGGCGTTTCGCAATCTTTGCGAGGATGTGAAGAAGAGGTTCGGTCTGCAGCTCGCGGTCATCTATCATTACGAGGGAAGCTTCCGGGCTAAGGAGGTTCTCGTAATCATCGTTGTGGCTGGAAAGGCTCGCCCCGAGACGTTCGCGGCGCTAGAGGAACTGGTGGGTCGGTTCAAACCAGAGGGACACATACGGAAGAAGGAAGTCTACGCGGACGGCGAGTCCGAGTGGATAGAGAAGTAGGCTACTGGGGAATCAAAGGAGCTGTGTGTCCGCCCGCCCTTGTCTCGGCTTCGACCTCTTCCGAGGACTTGATCTCTGCGTCGTACCAGTGCCTCATGTAGTCCAAGGCAGCTTCCTGGCCCATCCCGACCCTTCCGTTTGGATCCTCGAAGGCGTCCACGCAGTCCTTCACAATCACCGGGACATAGCCCCTGAACCAAGCGTCCGCTGCCGCCTGCTTGACGCAGCAGTTTGTGTGGACACCCGTTACACAGAGCTTGTCCCCCGCTGCGAATCCGAGCTTCTTGAGGAGGCCGTCCATGGCGGTCGGCGTCCCGCCGTTGTCGGTGAATCCGCTGTAGGACCCTTTCTCGACCTCGAAGAGGAGCTCGCCCTCTTTAATCGCCTCGATGTCTCCGGCCGTCCAGCTCCTCTCAAGGACTCGCATCCCGTCGGTGACGAGGCCCTGGACGATTCTCGAGCCCTCCTTGCCCTTCATCGAGTGGGGGCCCCACTTGTCCAGCTCGAAATCTGCCTTCAGGTGCCTGTCTGTTACGTAGATTACGGGCTGCCTGCAGGCCAGAAATGTTTCCTCCAGACGCCTTATGCGCGGGACCAGCTCCGCTCCCCTCCCCAGCTCCAGGCCATTGTCCAAGCTCTCCGGGAGGAAGTCGTTGGACATGTCCACGATGAGGAGGGCTCTCTTCATGACATTTCGTTGACACTCGATCACCGCTTATCTCGATTTCACCGGACCTATTCGGGCATCGAACATAGAGATGTGACTAGACCGGACAGCCACCACAGCGCCATTCCCTTAAAAGCAGGCCCGGCGATGACCTTCGCGTGCGTCTCGTAGTGGGGATCTCGGGGGCGAGTGGCGCCGTATACGGGATTAGGGCCCTAGAGGCGCTGAAGAACGCGAAAGTCGAGACGCATCTCGTCCTGACGAACGCCGCGCGCGAGACGATACTCATAGAGACGGACCTCAGCGCAGCCGACGTGGAGAGGCTGGCCACGGAGACCTACAGGATAGACGATCCGACAGCGAGGATCTCGAGCGGTTCCTTCCGCGCCGATGGGATGGTCGTGATTCCGTGCAGCATGAAGACGCTGGGCGGCGTGGCAAGCGGCTACGCCGACAACCTTCTCCTGAGGGCGGCCGAGGTGACGATGAAGGAGAGGCGTCCCCTAGTGCTCGTGGTGAGGGAGACACCGCTCTCGCTGATAGACATGGAGAACATGGTCAGAGTCGCGCGCGCTGGAGCCACGGTATTGCCAGCGATGCCTGCCTTCCACAACAGGCCCAAGACCGTCGACGACCTGGTGAACCACGTGGTCGGGAAGGTCTTCGACGTGCTCGGCGTCTCCCATGGTCTCGCCCCGAGATGGAACGGGCCGCCGCCCAGCGCGCCTGCTTAGACACCACCCGCCGTTCAGAATTGTATGGTTGGTCCGTTCACACGGAGCCGCGCGTCTCGCCCTATCTTGGCGATTTCGACCATGTCGACGCAGGGTATCTCCGAGATTATCGCGCCGACCGCGACTATCGGCTCGCACTTCTGGTTTATGATCGCCGAGGGCGCGGCCCCCGCCTTGCTGAGCCTGTAGAGGATGTAGGAGCCCACGGTGGAGCCCTTGCCGTATGGGAAGACGAGCACCCTGCCCTTCACGCACTCGCCCTTGAGCTCGTGGCCCCGCTCGATGACCTCGCCCGAGGTCGGATCCACTCCTCCGTAGAAGGATATCGGCTGCGACGTGACGAGCGCGTCTCCCTCCGCCTCGCCCCGGCAGATGACCCTCCCCCTGAGCCTCAACCGGACTTCGTCGCCTCCAGGACGCAGTTGCGGAGGGTGAGGAACCGCACCCGGAACCCGCTGTTCCTGAGGTAGTGGCAGGCCTTGGCCGAGTTCGTCGCGACAACCCTGAACCCCATCGTCTCTATCGGGGCCACGACCATGCAGGTGTCGCAGGCGAACTTCGCCCCGCTCCCCTCGATCACCTTGGAGTAGCCCAACTCATCGCTCCTGTGCTTGACCTGCCTGCTGCAGCACACCCAGAACTCACGGGTGACCTTCTTTCCTCTGAGCAGGGCGGCGATGGTCTTTATCTCATCGAGCGAGCAGTGGGGACACCCTACCGAGACGAAGTCCGGGTCGCCCTCGTCGTTCAGACCGGCCGTCGTCTCCTCGAGATCCCGCCGTCCGAAGGAGATGGTCTCGGTCCGCTCGGGCGGTTCCCACGCCTCCGGCGTGACCCTCGCCATGTGGAACATCGCGACCCCGCCAGAGCTCGCGAGGGCTGCGGAGAGCTCCTTGGACTCCTCGAGGTCGGCCGCAGCTATCCCGCGGAAGAAGGGGACCCCGTTCTTGACAGCCTTGCCGACGAAGTACCCCATCGCCGAGAAGTCCTCCGCCGAACGGAGGGCCGCGGATACGTCAACGACCAGAGTAGCGACCCTGTTCTCGTCGAGGTGGTACCCGTAGAGTGGCGTCCTTCCGGTGATGCTCGCCGCGAGTGCGCTCGGACCCCCCTCCCTGTTCGTCCTTGCGCCCAGGACCGAGTTGGCGTAGACGACGGCCGAGCTTTCGCCCCAGGCGATGTGCTCCCCCAGACGGGGCTCGTTTCCCGCGAGGTATGGGGTGCAGGTACACGAGATCTCGATCCCGAGCCTCTGGTAAGCGTCGATCACCTCGAGCTGCTTGCTGGCGAAGTCGCTATCGATTCCCAGGAGCCTCCAGTTGGTGAGGTCCATCCCGGCGGGGTTCAGCGCGGTCCTGACCCGGGCCCTGCCGTCCTCGGCCAGCTCCCTCACGAACTCTATGCCCGCGTCCCCCAGGTTCTTGTAGGAGACGCCCGAGACCTGGACGCTCGAGACGGGGATGAGCCTCTTCGCCCCGTAGATCTCCCCCAGCGCGACCAGAATCTCCATGCTCTTCTTTGCGGCGCGACCGTCCCGGCCGGAGAGCATCTCCTTCTCCTCTAGTGTGAGGCGCATCCCCATCACCTAGAGGTAGTCTTCCACCCTCAGGCCGTCTTCCAGCGGGATCCTGGCCCTCACGAACGGGTCCCTCGACGCCCCGAAGGGGATGGTGGCGTCCAGGCCCGCCTTGCAGGTCTTCCTCGTGACCTGGTCCGCGGAAGGGTCGAGGGACGAGCCGAGCTGGTCCGGCTTCAGGACCAGGCCCCTGTCGAGCTGGGCCCTGGTGGAGATCGCCCACTCCACAGCGTTCGGGTCGTCTATGTCTACGTCCTCGTCCACGACGACGGCGTGCTTCAGGCTAGGGTGGCCCCGAAACGCGGCCTCGAGCGCGTCCCTCGGGTCGTCCTCCCTCTCCTTCCTTATCCTGATGACGGCGTGCAGCCACGAGGAGCCGCCCGCGGTCAGGCGGACGTCCAGGCAGGAGCAGACCTTGCTGATCTCCCTGAACATTGTCGCCTCGCGGGGCATGCCCATGAGTATCCTGTGCTCCGAGGCTCCCGGCAGGATGCCCTGGTAGATGGGGTCCCTCCTGCGCGTTATCCGGTTGATCCTGATCACCCGCTGCTTCCTGACGATGTCATAGGCGCCCGTGATGTCGGGGAAGGGACCCTCGTCGACCATCTCGTCCGTGATGGTCCCCTCCAGCACGAGCTCGCAGCCGGCCGGCACCATAGCGTCGTTCGTCGTGCAACTGGCGAAGGTCATCTCCTTTAGCGCGTTGGCTATCTCGAGCTCGCTCTTCCCGATCTCGCAGGAGACCGCGGCGGCGAAGAGGAAGGCGGGGTGGTTTCCGAACGAGATGGCTATCTCCCTGTTGCCCCTCTTCACGAACTCGTCGAGGTGCCGGGGCAGGATCCTCGCCGCTACGCGGTCCTTGCCTATCACCATCATCCTGTGGTAGCTGGCGTTGAGGCCGAACTCCGCGTCCCTCGCGACCACGATGCTGGCCGTGGTGTAGGAGCCTCCGTCCCGCTCGCAGTGGGTGAGTATGGGTACCCTCCGCAGGTCGACGTCGTCCTCGACCACCTCCTGGCAGGGTGCCTGGTCCGAGGTCCTGAAGGGCTTGGGGTTCTCGATCGACTCCAAGACCCTTGTGAGGAGGTGATCCTGTGGCACGCCCAGGGCTCTCGCCAGCAGAGCCCTGCTGCCGCAGACGCCTATCGCCACCCTGTAATCCTTGGACTCCCTGACGCTCTCGAAGAGGAGCGGCTGTGCATCGAGCTTGTGCGCAACCGCGGCAATCTCGTAACGTGCCGAAACCTCCCGCCTTACGTGCCTCAGGTCTCCCGTCTCGTCCAGCTCGCCGAGGAAACCTCTCAAACCCGCTCTAACCTGACCATGCAGAGTCGCCTTGGACCTGCGCGACGGATTCTCATTTAAGAACCTTGCAAATGCGCTCTCGCCAATCAGTGGAAGGGACCGGGCGATCCCCCGCACATGGGCTAGGACGGGAGGCTCGCGCCCAGACGGTTGGATTGACGACTGGAGTGGGAGATTCAGGCCTTCCTGGGTGGTGGTGCCTCCTCGAGTTCTGCAATCTCCTTCACGTTCTTCAGACTCTCGAGGACGTTCTGCCTGACGATTCTGTGCACCACGAGGGCGCTGACGGTCTTGCCGAGATAACCCGGGTGCGCCTCATATTCGACGCTCTCGGTCAACTTGGTGCCCTTCTTCGAAGGCGCGAGGACTATGGAACACAGGTACTTGTCTAGGAACCCGTCTGGAAGATGCTTGTAGGAGAACTTCGCGTTAGGGATCACTTCGGTCGCCACAAGCGAGGCCTGCATCTTCCTACCCGCAATCTTAGCCGTGATCGTCACGCTCTTCCCTACGGTCGCGATGCGCGAGTGACCTGGGCTTACCGAGATGACGTGGGGGTACGTCTTCGGCACGAAGGAGGGATCAGCAACGATGCTCCAGACGACTTCCGGCGGCGCGGCAATCTCGATACCCTTTTCCAAGGATGGCATGAGACGAGCGGCTTCGACGGCATTATATAAGACTGAGGAGCCTTCACCTCGCGAGTGCGGAGCGCATCGCATGGTCGAAGCCCGGACGGCCGATTGGTCGACCTTGGCGTCTCCGGCTAAAGTCTCATAAACAGGGGTCGGGCGGTGCTCCCGGGAACGGAATTAGACACAATCATGTCGAAGGACCGCTCGTCCACTCCGTACATGACGACCAGCTCGATGCTCATCATTATCGTGATCCTGGTCACGGTGAGCACCACAACCACCACCTACTACGCCGTGAACGACCTGGCAAGGTCGAGCGCCCCTTCCAGCACCACGAGTCAGACCTCGACCTCGTCGAGCACGTCGGCTTCCCAGTCCTTCGCGCTGACAACAGCGGCAGACGGAGGGTTCTCCTACAATGCCGCCTACGACTCGTCCAAAGGGGAGGTCTTTGTGACGCACTATGGCGCCTCCTCGGTCTCCGTCATATCCGACACTACCGACGAGGTGGTAGCGACCGTGAACGTGGGTGGTGATCCCTATGGCGCGGTCTACGATTCTGCCCGGGCGAGGTGTTTGTGGCAAACCAGGCCTCCGACACCGTCTCAGTGATATCGGACGTCAGCAATGCCGTCGTTGCAACCGTGCCCGTAGGAGTTGGCCCCCTGGGTCTCGCCTACGACACTGCCAAGGGCGAGGTGTACGTCGCCAATTCTGACAACAACACCGTCTCCGTCATCTCGGACAAGACCGACGCCGTCGTCGCGACGATAAGGGTGGGAAGCGAGCCGATCTACTTGGCCTACGACTCGACGATGGGCGAGGTCTTCGTTGGCGTCAGCCATTGGCGCACCGCACCCTACGCCAACACGGTCTCCGTCATATCCGACAGCACTAACGCGGTCATCGCGAACGTGACGGTCGGGGACGCGCCCTATGGCATCGCCTACGACACTGCGAAGGGCGAGGTCTTTTCCGCGAACTTCGAGTCCGGCACCGTCTCGGTGATATCCGACAGCACGAACGAGGTGGTGGCGACCATAGCCGGGTTCAGCCTCCCGTTTGGAATAGCATATGACTCCGGCACGGGTGAGGTGTTTGTCTCGAACTACGGTAGCGATACCGTATCGGTGGTCTCCGCCAGCACGAACACAATCACCGCGAACGTGACGGTGGGGGTGACGCCCCTCGGAATCTCCTACGATCCGGCCATGGGCGAGCTCTTTGTGGTCAACACGGGCATCTCCGCCGTCATCATCTCCGACGGCTAGCGACCTTCCTGCTTACCTCCAGCGCGAGAACGCCGTCCGGTCCTAGGGTGCGATTACTGGGATTTTCCTCTCGAGCATGTACATGCGGTCTCCTGCCACTACCAGGAGCGCGAGGACGGTCGTCGCCGTGGTCAGGCTGAGCGTCCCGATCGCGACGTTGAGGTTCGTATGGATTACTATCCCGCCCAGAACCATCTCGACGCCGAGCAGTGCGAGGGCCAGAAGCAGGATGCGGGCTGTTGCGATGGGCCTGGGCTTCATGCGCCAGACCGCCAAGTTGCTGCCCAGCAAGAGGACCGTGGCCAGGACGCTGAGCGACCTGTGTATGTACTCCACCTGCGCGGGCCAGCTTGAAGGAAATCCGAGGCTTCCGTTGCAGAACGGCCAGCTGCTGCTTATGAAGGAGCCACCGAGACCGCACGCGGCGCCGTAGCCGCTCGCGGAGAGAAAAGCGCCCCAGATGAAGACGGCAAAGATCGAGACGACGGTGGCATAGACCAAGTATGCGCCGGTGCTCATCGACGCGCGCAGCGGCACTTCTAGCTTCTCTTAAGGATGACGCCCCTTTCTCATTTTTGAGAACCGACGCCTGAGGGCCAGAGAGCGATTCCGCACGCACTCCCATATAAGCGGGCCATTTGGACCCGGGTCGTCCGGGAGCCTGGAAGATGAGAATCAGCCGCGGCAAGTTCCTAGTCCTAATCGTGATGTCGCTGGTCGGCATAGCGGCTTCCTCGTTCGTCTTCTACATCTACGACACGCTGCACCAGACGTTACCCGATTGCGTTTTGCCGTACAAGATCCTCGGCGTCGCCGTCGACTGCAACACGGTGCTGTCTAGCCATTACAACAAGGTGTTCGGCATCAACCTGGACCTTCTGGCGATAGCGTACTTCTTCGTCAACCTGGCGCTAGTCTTCGCGGTGGCGTTCGGGAGCGAATCGCTCTTCAAGAGGGCGTTCAACGTCCTCTTCGTCTGGAGGTTCCTCGGCCTCGTGATCGTGCCCTACCTCGTTACGATCGAGTTCTTCGTGCTGAAGGCGATCTGCGTCTACTGTACGATCATGCACTTCGCCATCCTCATCGACTTCGTCATAGTCACGTACTTCCTGTTCTGGAAAGACATCACGCACGCAGGCGAGACGGAGGAAGAACTGGACACGGCGATTCCCGCCGGCCCCCCGGCGACGGTCTGACACATCACCAGACTTCCTCGTCAGGTTGTCTGCCGCGATCTGTTCGCATCATCGCGGTCCAAGACGGACCGACTCGGGGCTCGGGCGAGTTGATTGTGCGATTGTTACAGTTCGCAGGTCACGGGGAAGATGGGCGGTCTAGTTCGCCCCGCTCGCAACCATCGATGCGGCCACTGCGCTGTCCTTCTCGCTGCTTTCGTAGGACACCTGGAGGATGGCGTACCAGCACAGGATCGCAAGGAGAGGCAGCTCTGGGAGAGCTAGGGCGCCATTTTCCACCTCGACGGACGCTCCGACGCTTCCCCAGGCGGAGTTGGGCCTCGTTGACAGCAGCCTGTTCTGGTCGCGGTCGGCTAGGATCCACTCGGAGCGCCAGAAGCCCTTCGGGGCCAGGCGGAACGTCCGTCCGCTCGGTAAGACGATCACGCCCTTTCCCCTCCACCCCATGGTCAGCGTCGCGGAGCTAACCGTCGAACTTGGCGCGTGAACCGTGATTCTGGGCGGAAGAGAATCCCTACTCTTGAAGGTCCAGGTGCCCTCCCCGGATTCTCCGGTTGCGAGTCTTTGACGGCCCTTCGCTCGCCTTAGCTTCGCCACCACCTTGTCCCCAGCCATCAGTTGGTACTCCAGTTTCCCCCTTTCCTCCCATGTGAGGCTCGCCGCGCCCGACTCTGACAGAGGATTCACCTTCGACGCCTACCTGATTTCCGGTCTCCCGAAAGATAAGGTTAGTACAAGTGAAGAATATGGCTCCACGTGAATTTGGTGTCCGCCGTCGGCGGTGGGAGTCGGGACCCATCCGACCGCCAGTCATCAAGTGCGAGTTTAGCCTTTAATACGGACAACTTTCGTGGGTGTGAGCAGCCCTGGTAGTATAGAGGCCCAGTATGTCGCGCTGTCAAGGAGACGAGGCATCCTCTTCTCCGTGGAGCCGCGATGACCCGGGTTCGAAATCGAGTCACATCGACGAAATTCCCGGCCAGGGCGCTCATCTAGGAGATTCACCTAGTGCGAGTTCGGGGCCTGTGGTGGGGCCGGTGAGCTTCGGCGAGTGTACTTCCGTTAGACGGATTTGAATTCTCTACAGCGAATTAATCCAGAGCGCCTCTGAATCTATTCAGACCGGGCGTCAGAGATGTTGAACCATGTCTCGAGGCCAGCCGACCGTGAGCGGGACCTTCAACATCGGAGGAAACGCCTACCCGGCAGGGAATGCATCAGGCGGCGCCGCTTCGATGTACGACCTCGCCGATGACAACTACAGCCACACGGGTAAGAACTACATCGGCGGCTGGGGTGGTCTCGCAGAGGAAGGGCCGGGAGGCTACCCTGGCGGGGGGCCTAGTAACGTCACGATCCTGGCGGGAGGCGTATCATCTGCCGCCATGGGCAGCGCGTACAAGGGCGCCCTCAAAGGGTACTACCTGCTGAAGAGCCAGGCCGTGTCGTTCACGCCGTCCGCGCCAGAGCTTCCGGACACGAGATGGAACGTTGACCTCGACCCGCACTACAACGACATCTACGGCGACCCCCTCGTGAGGATTACCCTCGACTGGACCGCGAACCCCTATAACGGCGCGCTGGACCTCCTGCCGCAGGCGACGGCCATGCTCCAGAAGATGGGCGCGTCGAACATAACCACGAGCAAGGGCGTGCCCCCCGGTACACTGCACCTTGAGTCTTACGAGCCCCATCACAGAGGTGGGATGAGGATTGGAACGGACTCGAGCACCTCGGTGCTGAACAAGTACCACCAGGTGTGGAACAACCCGCTCAACGTGTTCGCAGGTGGAGAGATCACGAACACGACGGGCGACAACGTCACCGCCGGGACGCACATGGCAGGCTGCACCGCCTACGTCGCCGCCGAAGGCATCCAGATGTACCTGAAGAGCCGAGGAGCTCTCGTGTGAGCGACGCGCGCCAGATCGAGGCATCTACCTCCAGTACGTGAGACCTCGGCTTGGTCGCCGGGGTCTTGTGCTATCCCGAAATGAGTTCGCCCCTTTCTTAGCTCTTCTGGGCATGGTATGTCTCTCCCGATTCCTCGTCCGTCACCATCCCTTCCTTGTCGGGCATCTTCCTCAGGTATGCCTGGTAAGGGGTCTCGATGACGTCCAGGTTCAGCGACATGTGCGGTCTCGTCACGTTGTACCACTCCATCAGCTCGTCGATGCTGCCGAAGAATCGGCGCTTGTCCTTGACCGTCCTGAAGAAACGTTCCACCTTCCCGTTGGTCTGCGGGTGTGACACCCTCGATAGGACCTGCCTGATCTCGCTCTCGATGAGGTACTTCTCGAACGCCGTCAGCCCCCTCAGCCTGTCGCCAGCCTCCACGGCGTAGAACTGTATTCCCCTGTCCGTGAGGATCGAGGCGGGCTTCCCGTGCTTCTTGATGGCTTCCTTCAGCACCTCCACGGCGTGCTCCGACGTCGCCTCGGGGAACAACCCGTACCCGACGATGAACCTTGAGGCATCGTCAAGGTATGCGATGAGCCATCCCATACCCTCGATGAGGGTCCAGTCCGTGTGCCAGAGCGAGTTCGAGTACTTCCTCTCGTATCGTACCCACTTCCTCCTCCTCTGCTTCCTCGGTTCGTCCCTCGCGAGTCCCATCGACCTCATCACCCTGTGGATGCGGTTGTGAGGTATGTGCGTCGCGTAGTTAACCTCGATGACGCGCTCGAGGACGACCGCTCCCGCCCTGTGCCTTGCGTAGGCCTCTGCGACGACCTTCGACTCTTGTTCAGTCGCCTCGACGCGCTTCCTTCCCGGCCTCTTCAGCTCTGGTATCGCACCTGTCGTGCGATAGGACGCGTAGAGCTCCTGGACCCTCCTCACCGAGACCCCCATCGAGCTCGCTATCGCGGAGTTCCTCATCCCGTCCTCCTTCTGCCTGACGATCCACGCTACTTTGATGGGATCGAGCTTCATGTAGACGTAGAAGCGTCTTCCCCTGTTCCATACCCACCTCGCTCTAATCTTGATGGCAAGGGGGTGAACCAATTTCAGGATAACAGATGGTCGCCGGGGTCTTCCAAACCTTTTAAGTCGCTGAGCGGTAGTTGAACCAGTTGACCGCAGATTCAAGGGACACGGCCGGCACCCCAATCGAGAAGGTGTTCGAAGAGTTCAACAGGTCATGGATGACCTACTGGGACGCCTACGTCGACCTGCAGAACCAACTCTACGAGAGCATAAAGACAGCCAGGGAGGTGTCGTGGCTTGCGGCCACGGACACCGCCAAGATGAGCGAGATCAACTCCGCCCAAAGGGAACTTTTCTCGTCGATGCCGCGCAGGGTGGACTACGTGCCCCTGGGGCAGATAAGCCGTGACCTTGACAGCGCGGTGAGCAAGGTCGAGGAACTCGAGAGCGCGCTCCTGGCGGAGAAGAACAAGTGCAAGCTTCTCGAGGCTGCCACAGACATACTTCTGGAGAGGGCGAGGAAGACGAAGGAAGAGCTCCTCAACACAAAGAAGTAGGCGGGGCGACACCGTCCTTGGGGCCTAGGGCAGGCCGAGGGCCCCTATGTCCTTCAGGACCTCACCCTCGTTCTGCGCCGTTATCAGGCCCAGTTCGCGTATCAGGTCCTCGACCTGTCGGCTCGTCATCCCGTCGAGGCGCTCGAAGTGCGTGCTCGAAGGGTCGACTCCGTTCTCGCGGGCGAGCTCGAGAGAGTACTTCTCGAAGGCCTCCGGCGTCGTCCCGACTAGCTTGAACATCATGAACTCCCTCGGGAAGTCCTTGTAGCACAGATAGACCGTCACGGGTCCGCCCTCAGGCATAGGCCTCGAAGTCCTTCCCGAGGACGGAGACCGCTATCTTCTGCTCGAGGACCTCGTCCGTCCCCTCGTAGATCCTGCAGACGCGGCTGTCGAGCAGGTGCCGCGCTGGCCTGTTCTCGATGGAGTAGCCGTTGGCCCCGAAGACTTGCACGGCCCTGTCGGCCGCGTCGAAGGACGCGTTAGCTGCGAAGTACTTCGCCTTGGCGATGGCCGCGTCGGCGGCGGCCCTGACGGCGACGTCGTTCGGCTGGTCCTGGTGCTTCTGGCGGAGGACGGCCGCGCGGATCGTGAGCCACCTTGACGCCTCGAGGTTCACGGCCATTATGCCGATGTGCCTCTGGACCAGCTGGTGCTTGCCTATCAGTTTCCCGTGCTGCACCCGGACTCCCGAGTAGCGGACCGCCTCGTCGAGACAGTCCTGGATGACGCCCACGCACCCCGCCGCTACGCTCAGCCTCCCGCTCATGAGGGCGGAGTAAGCGACGGAGAGCCCCTTCCCCGCCGGACCGAGCAGGTTCTCCCTCGGGACCTCGCATTCGTCCAGGAAGATCGCTGCAGTATCGGACGAGTAGAGCCCCATCTTGTTCGTTATGGGTTCCGCGGAGAAGCCGGGCGTGCCCTTATCCACCAGGAAGGCGGAAATCCCCTGCTTCCCTCTGGAGTTCGCAAAGACGATGACGGCGTCCGCTATGGAGCCATTCGAGATCCACATCTTCTGGCCGCTTATCACGAAACTGCCGCCTCTCTCCTCGAAACCCGTCCTCAGGGAGCCAGGGTCGCTCCCGGCCTCGGGCTCCGTGAGACCGAACGCGAGGACCTTCTCACCCTTCGTCCCCGGCGTCAGGTACCGCTCCTTCTGCCTTTCGTCGCCCCACCTCTGGACCGTCAGCATCCCGAGCGAGGTGTGGACGGAGAAGAACGTCCTCACCCCCGTCCCCTCCCTTCCAATCCTCTCGATGGCAAGGGCGTAGGTGACCATGTCGGTCCCCTGGCCGTCCCCGTACCTCCTCGAGATGGGGAGGCCCAGCAGGTGCGCCTCCGCGAAGAGCCTGCGGACCTGCGCGTCGAATCGGTGTTCCAGATAGCACCTGTCCTCTATGGGGCGGATTTCTCTGCAGACCCTGTCCACCTGCTGGAGCAGGAGGGCC
Organism: uncultured Nitrososphaerota archaeon; assembly: GCA_963703285.1. Classification (GTDB taxonomy): domain Archaea; phylum Thermoproteota; class Nitrososphaeria; order Nitrososphaerales; family Gagatemarchaeaceae; genus Gagatemarchaeum. The sequence continues at coordinate 1,948,302 of OY969807.1, read as the reverse complement.
TGCATCTCGGTCAGCTCCAGGTCCATGCGGGAGAGGCTGGCGAAGTCCCCGGACAGCTCAGGACCACCTTTCTTTCTTAACCCTCCCCCTGATGTGCTCGATTATCTCCTCCATGGACGTCCCGGGCCCGTAGAGCCCAGTTATCCCCAGCTTGAGGAGGGCGGGCTTGTCCTCGTTGGGGATGATCCCGCCCCCGACTACCACGATGTCCCTTCCCCCCTTCCTGTCGAGGGCCCTCTTCACCCTCGGGAAGGCCGTGAGGTGCGCGCCGTTCAGCAGCGAGAGGGCCACGACGTCGACGTCCTCGTCTACGGCCATCTGCGCGACCTCCTCGGGGGTGGGGAGAAGGCCGCTGTAGATCACCTCCATCCCTGCGTCCCTGAAGGTCCGGGCCAGGACTAGGACACCGCGGTCGTGGCCGTCGAGCCCCGGCTTTGCGACCAGTATCCTGATCTTCCTCGCCGCCTCCGTCGCGGACCGCTTTGTCTTCGCCTTCATTCTTGATCAGCGCTAGATGATTATGGGCTCCTTCCACGTGCCCCACACGTCCCTACCGACCTGCATGACCTCGCCGAGCGTGGCGTAGGCCATCACGGCCTCCATCATCGGGTAGATCGCGTTGGCGTCCGGGTCCGAGTAGGCTTTCCCGAGCTTCTGGAGGAGGGACTCGACCCTGGCGTTGTCCCTCTCGGCCCTGAGCCTGCGCAGGCGGCCTATCTGCCGCCTCTGGGCCTTGAAATCGATCTTGAGCGTGTTGATGGGCGCCTCCTCCTTGACGGGGTACTTGTTGACGCCCACGACCGCGTCCTCCCCCCTCTCCAGGCGCTTGGAGAGCCTGTAGGAGTTCTCGGCTATCTCCCGCTGCAGGTATCCCGACTCTATGGCCTTGAGCAGGCCTCCTGCGGAGTCGATCCTGTCGAAGTACCTGTAGGCCTCCCGCTCGAGCGTCTCCGTGAGCCACTCGACGTAGTATGAGCCTCCGAGGGGGTCGATGACGCTTGGCACCCCTGTCTCCTCGGCGATGATCTGCTGCGTCCTGAGCGCGACCTGGACCGCCTCCTCCGTCGGGAGCGCCCACGCCTCGTCGAAGGAGTTGGTGTGAAGCGACTGGGTTCCCCCCAAGACAGCCGCGAGCGCCTCTATGGCGGTCCTGATGATGTTGTTGTAGGGCTGCTGCCAGGTGAGAGAGGCGCCCGAGGTCTGGGTGTGGAACCTCATGAGGAGGCTCCTGGGGCTCTTGGCTCCGTACTTCTCGCGCAGGACGGTCGCCCAGATCCTCCTAGCGGCCCTGAACTTCGCTATCTCCTCGAAGAAATCCATCGTCGAGTTGAAGAAGAAGGACAGCCTCGGGGCGAAGTCGTCGACCTTGAGACCCGCCTCGAGCCCCAGCTCGACGTATCCGAAGCCGTCGGCCAGGGTGAACGCCAGCTCCTGGACCGCGCTCGAGCCCGCCTCGCGAATGTGGTAACCGCTGACGCTGACGTAGTTCCAGAGGGGCATGTTCTTGGTGCAGTAGACCATCATGTCCCTCACCAGGCGCAGGTGGGCCTCGGGCGGGTACGCCCACTCCTTCTGAGCTATGTACTCCTTGAGCATGTCCGCCTGCACCGTCCCCTTCAGCGCCTCGGCGGGGACGCCGGTCGTCCTTCCCACGCCGGCGTACATGCAGGTGAGGACCGAGGCCGGCGCGTTGATCGTCATCGACGTGCTGACCTTGTCGAGCGGTATCCCCTTGAAGATGACCTCCATGTCCCTGAGGGACGAGACGTTGACGCCGCACCTGCCGACCTCCCCGTGCGCCTTCTCGTGGTCCGCGTCGTAGCCATAGAGGGTGGGCATGTCGAACGCTATGCTCAGGCCGGTCTCCCCGTGCGCCAACAGGAGCTTGAGCCGCCTGTTGGTGTCCTCGGGCACCCCGAAGCCCGAGAACATCCTCATGGTCCAGGGCCTCCCGCGGTACATGGAGGGATAGACGCCCCTCGTGTACGGGTAGACGCCCGGGAACGTCTCCTCCGAGAAGGGGATGTCGCCCGCGTCGCCTGGGGTGTATATCGGTTCGAGGGGTATCCCGGAGGCGGTCTCGTACTCCCTCACCTTCGCACCGAGGGATGGGCCGAGGACCTCCTCCTGCCACTTCTTCATCCCGCGGCGGATGTCCCTGAGGGCGGCCTCGTCGAAGACCTTCCCGTTCTGCTTCCGCCTCACCTCGAGGGACCTCGCCTTCCTCGGCCAGTAGGCGTCTCCGCCCGAGTTCAGCATCGGTCCCGGAACCAACCGGCCTACTGATAAACGATATCCTCAGGGCGCGCGGAGCCGCGATTTCTCCTCGATGGCGACGCGGGCGCCGGTGCCGTCCAGCTCGACGATGAGCCTGCCTTCCTCGTCCACTCCCCTGGCGACCCCCGGGACCACCCTTCCCTCCACTTCGACGGCGACCCTCTCGCCAGGGCTCTCGAGCATCCAGGTGATGCGGGCGAGGACCTGCGTCGTCATGCCCTTCACCCAGCCCGAATGCATCCAGGCGAGCGAGTCGAGGACCTTCCCGACAAGCATGTCGGGGTCAACGTCCACCCCGAGGAGGGCCCTGAGGGAGGTCGAGCCCGGGATGCCGACGCTCCCGAGGTTGAAGCGGAAGTTCAGGACCGCCCAGGGGGAGCTCCCCGACGCCCCCCGCGTCACCGAGGTGACGGCGAGCGCGAGTCCTCCGACCACGACCTCGTCCGGCCACCGTATCCAAGTAATCATGCCGGTGTCCTTCCTCGTCCCTTCGGAGGCGCAGAAGGTCGCGATGATTGGGAGGAGGCCCGCGTGGGGGGTGCGCTCGGGTCTTAGGATCACCGAGAACGACAGGCCTTCCCGAGCCGAGGTCCCCTGGACCACCATCCCTTCTGGCGCGCGGCGGGAGCACATCTCGACCGCCAGGGCCCGGGGATCCAGCCGCGTCCTCCTCCTGGTCCACTCGACGAGCGACAAGGGTGAGGCCGGGTCTTCCGGTCCCGGATAATAAGGGAGGGCTACCTTTAATTGAAGACGGGGAGGTCGACGCGACCGGTCGCGTGTTGAGAACGGGCACTCTGGCCAGCCGTGTCCTGAAGGGAGAGAGGGGAGCCGTCGCCAGGGCGATAACGCTCGTGGAGAACGGCGACGATTCGGCGGACCTGCTGGACGGGTTAGGGGGAAGCCTCGGGAGGGCGTTCATCCTCGGCGTCACCGGCCCCCCGGGGACCGGGAAGAGCACCCTCGTCGACCGCATCATAACCGGTTACAGGAAGAAGGGCAAGAAGGTCGGGGTCATAGCGGTGGACCCGACCAGCCCGATCACGGGTGGCGCCCTGCTGGGGGACAGGGTGAGGATGGTCCGGCACACCCTGGACGGGGGCGTCTTCATCAGGAGCATGGCCTCCCGCGGCTGGAGCGGCGGGCTGTCGGGGGCGGTCTCCGAAGCGATTCAGATTCTGGACGCCGCGGGGATGGACGTGGTGATCGTGGAGACGGTCGGGATAGGCCAGTCAGACATAGAGGTGATGAAGATCGTCCACGCGGTGGCGGTGGTCACGATGCCGGGACTGGGCGACGACGTCCAGGTCTCGAAGGCGGGCCTCATGGAGATTGGGGACGTCTACGTCGTGAACAAGTCGGACCTGGCCGGCGCCGACGCGATGGTGGTTAATCTGCTCTCCATGGTCCGCGACATGAAGGGCAGGAGCCCGCCAGTGCTCAAGGTCTCGGCGCTGGGCGGGGAGGGGGTCGATGACTTCCTCGACGCCATCGAGGCGCTGAGGGGTAGGTTCCTCTCTCCGGGCGGGGAGGAGATGAGGCTCAGGAGCGCAGGGGGGATGATCATGGAGCTGGCGAAGAAGAGGCTGCTCCGTGGGTTCGAGGGCAGGGCCCGGGAGGAGTCGCTCGAGCTCGCGAGGAAGGTCTCGGACGGGTCGGTCACCTTCCGTCAGGCGGCGGAGGCCCTGGCGGAGAGCCAACGGAGATATCGGGGCGCGCCCGGTCTCCCGAAGCGTCAAGATGAACCTAGCAGAAAGGCTGAGCGAGTACGCTCTGGGACTGGAGTACGCGGACATCGGGGAGGACGTTCTCGCTGAGGCCAAGAAGAGGATCGTCGACAGCATAGGGTGCGCCATCGGCGCCTACGCCGAGTCGCCGGTGAGGATCGCGAGGAAGGTCGCCAGGTCCGAGCATCGCGGCGGGGCATCGACGATCCTGGGCACCACCTCCAGGACGAGCGCGGACGTGGCCGCTTTCGTGAACGGCTTGATGGTGAGGTACTTCGACTACAACGACACCTACCTGTCGAGGGAACCCGGCCACCCGAGCGACAACATCCCGGCCTGCCTGGCGGTCGGGGAGCGGGAGAAGGCCACCGGGAAGGACCTCCTCGCGGCCATCGTCCTGGCCTACGAGATCCAGTGCAGGCTGTGCGACGCCGCCGACATCAGGCACAGGGGGTGGGACCACGTCTGCTATGGGCTCGTCTCCACCGCCCTGGCTGCGGGGAGGATCATGGGCCTCTCGAGGGAGCAGCTCACACACGCGGTCAACATCTCCCTCAACTCCCACATCGCGATGCGGCAGGTGCGGGCGGGGGAGCTCTCGGAATGGAAGGGCGCGTCCTTCGCCAACGCGGCGAGGAACGCGGTCTTCGCAGCGATGCTCGCGGCCAACGGGATGACGGGCCCCTCCCCGATCTTCGAGGGAGAGATGGGATTCTTCAGGCAGGTCTCCGGTCCGTTCGAGCTCGAGACCGGGAGCTTCGGCGGCGCGAGGAGACGCTTCAAGCTCGGCGAGACGTACATCAAGTACTTCCCCGCCGAGTACCACGCGCAGAGCGCGATCTGGGCAGCCCTGCAGGCTCGCGAGGAGGCCGGGGACCCCGAGGAGATCGTCTCCGTCGAGGTCGAGACCCAAGAGGCCGGCTACACGATACTCGGGAAGGACAGGGAGAAGTGGGCCCCCTCCACAAGGGAGACCGCCGACCACAGCATGCCCTACATGGTGGGGATGGCGCTTCTTCATGGCAGGGTCGACAACTCCACCTACTCTGCGAGGTACCTCTCCGACCGCCGCGTCCTCTCCTTCATGAAGAGGATCAAGGTGATGGAGGACAGGTCGCTCACGGAGTCCTATCCCGCGCACGTCGCCAACCGCGTCACCCTCAGGCTCAGGGGCGGGAGGACGGTGACGGTGCAGGTCGACGACCCGAAGGGCCATCCGAACAACCCGATGACGCAGGAGGAGGTGGATGCGAAGTTCAGACTGCTCACGAAGAGGTTCTTCGATGAGTCGCAGGCCCGCGAGGTGGCCGACTTCGCCTGGAGCCTCGAGAAGCGGGACCGAGCGGCCTCCCTCGCCGAGCTCTGCGCGCTCTAGTCATCGCTTGTCCAGTGGCACGTAGGCGAGGTCCTTCGAGCCGACGTAGGTCGAGTCGGGCCTGAAGAGCTTGTTCCGTGCTATCTGCTCGTTGTAGTGCGCCGTCCACCCGACGATCCTGCTCGAGGCGAATATCGGCGTGTAGAGGGGTATCGGTATCGAGAGCGTGTAGAAGATCGGCGCCGCGTAGAAGTCGAGGTTCGCCGGAATCTTCTTCGCGTCCCACATGGCGGAGGAGACAGCCTCGCAGAGCACGTAGAGGTCGTCGCCCTTGCCCCTCTCGTCCAGGAGCCGCTTGAGCATTCCTTTGCTCAGGGCGGCCCTCGGGTCCACCTTCTTGTAGACCCTGTGGCCGAAGCCCAGGAGCTTCCTCCCCTGTGAGAGCGCCTCCTTCACGTAGGGGACCGCCCTGTCCGGAGAGCCTATCTCCAAGAGCATCTCCATCGCCCCCTCGTTCGCCCCGCCGTGCAGGGGGCCCTTGAGCGAGGCCAGGCCCGCCGTGGATGCGGCGTAGATGTCGGCGAGGGTGGAGGCGACGACCCTCACCGTGAACGTCGACGCGTTCATGTCGTGCTCGAGGTAGAGTATCAGCTCGCGCTCGAAGGCCCACGCGTCGAACTTCTCCGGGCGGCTCCCACTGATCATGTAGAGCAGGTTGGCAGCGTGGCCCAGCAGAGGGTCGGGCTCGACGGTCGGCAACCCCTTGGATATCCTGTAGCAGTTCGCCGCCAGCGTGGGCATCTTCGCGACCAGCGAGTACTGCTGGTCCTTCGCTCCGAGCGACGCCTCGCTCGCTCCGAGGGCCGAGACGGCGGTCCTGAGCAGGTCCATGAGGTGGCCGTCCCTGGGGAGAGCGCGCACGACTTCGTAGACGTTGTCCGGAACCCTGGCATGGAGCCGGAGCCTTTCTTCGAACGCGTCGAGCTCGGCCTTCCGCGGGAGCCTCCCCTCCATGATGAGGAACGCGCACTCCTCGTACGAGGCCTTCTCGAAGAGTTCCTCGACCGGGTAGCCCCTGAACGTGAGCTTACCGTCGGGGCTGCCCCTTGAGACGCTCGTCTCCGCGACAGCCACTCCGTAGAGACCGTCGGGCGCGCGAATCGTCTCTGGCATCGCAGATATTTCAGCGTTGATTTCCATTCGCCACTATTAATTGGTATCCATCAATCGTTTCGCTCTGGTCGAAACCTTTCCGTCCAGGGCCTCGTACGCGCGGTAGCCTATGAGGTCGTAGAACTCCTCTCTGCCCATCATCCGCTTCAGAAGCCGCCTCTGCGTCCCCCTCGAGGCGAGCTCTCCGAGCGCCTCCTCGACGGACCTCATCATCACCCTGAAGGTCGTGACCGGGAAAATCACGAGCCTGTAGCCCAGCTTCTCGAACTGAGAGACAGAGATGTACTCGGTCCTTCCGAACTCGGTCATGTTCGCGAGGAGGGGGCCGGGCACCTTCCTGGCGACTTCCCGGAATTCGCCGGCGTCGCGGAGCGCCTCCGGGAAGATCACGTCAGCCCCCGCTCTGAGGTAGAGCCTCGCCCTGCTGACGGCGGCGTCGATGCCCTCGACGGAGGCGGCGTCGGTCCGAGCCACTAACACGAGCCCAATTCCCGCGGCCTCCCTGGCCGCGATGAGCTTCTCCGCCATCTCCTCCTCGCTGACGAGCCGCTTTCCCTCGAGGTGGCCGCACCTCTTCGGCATGACCTGGTCCTCGACCTGTATGGCCGCGGCCCCAGCCTTCACCATCTCGGCCGCCGTCCGGGCGACGTTGACGGTCTCGCCGAAACCGGTGTCGGCGTCGACTATCAGGGGCAGGTCGACCCTCGAGGTTATCTGGGCGACGGCCGTCGCCACCTCGGTCAGGGTCGTCACGCCGAGGTCGGGGAGGCCGAGCAAGCCGGAGAATGCGGCCCCCGAGAAGTAGAGCGCCTCGAACCCGGCCCTGGCGGCGAGGAGTCCCACGGATGGGCTGAAGACGCCCGGCACGGGCGTGCACCCATCCCTCTTGATCAGCCGCCTGAGTCTGGACGCCCCTCCGCGCGGACTTGTGCTCAACGAGTATGCCGGCGAAGTTGGGCGGACCCGCCTTAAGAATGATTAAGACGTCAATGACGGACGGGCGACCGGCGCGGGCTTGCCGGCCCTACGGGCTCCCGTAAGGAGGGAGAGCGAGACGACCAGCAGGACTACCGTCACTCCGATGCCGAAAGCGGGCGAGAGGCTCGTGCTGCTTGCCGCCGAGGATGAGGTCGTCGTGGTTGAGGTGGTGCTGGTGGTCGGGAACGACTGCGAGAACGTCGAGGTCGTAGAAGACGTCGTGGACGTGGTTGATGAGGTCGTAGACGTCGTGGTGAGGACGAGGACTGTGAAGGGTGAAGACGCGGTATCTGCTGACAGGGAGGCGATATCACTGCCCGACGCCACTATCGTGTTGGTACCGCTCGAGGCGGGCACGGTGAACGTGCAGGAGAACCCGCCCGTCGAGGATGTGGTCTGCGAGGTGCAGGTCTGATTGGAAGGACTGGTCCCGGCATAGGTGAACGTCCCGATCGTTGTGTTCACGGAGAAGCCTGAACCTGAGACGGTGACCGAAGAGCCCACGAAACCAGAAGAGGGGTCGAGGGTTATCGCCGGCGAGGTTATGGTGAATCCGGCCGAGCTAACCACGCTGCCAGACACCGGGTCACTCACAACAACGAGGCCATTGCTGGATTCGCTGGTGGTGACGGATTCCCCCGCAGGTATGGAGCCGGAGGCGCTCGTCGTGAACGTATGGGCTGGGGAGCATGCTGTAGCGCTCGGCGAGTCCGCCTCATAGCAGTAGTCGTAGGTGGAGGAGAAGGAGTATCCCGAGCCGGAGAGCTTCGTGGAGACTCCCGCGGGTCCCTGGTTCGGGCTGACTGCAAGCGTTGGTGTCGTCACGGCAAGCGAGAAGGTGTTCGAGCTCCCCAGGTTGTTCGCGTCCCCGCCGTAGGAGGCCTGCACCTGAACCGAGCCTATGGAAGCTCCCGTCGCTTCGACAGAGCAGGTTCCGTCCGAAAGGCTGCACGACGCAGACGAGAAGGTCACGGATCCCTGGGGTCCGGCGAGGAGGGTGCTCTGACTCCAACTTACTGTGCCTGTGGGCGCAGAACCGGTTACGGCGGCGGTGCAAATCGAGGGGGATCCCACGCTCACGGAAGACGGGGAGCAGTTCACTGACGCCGAGGTCGACGCGGTTGTGGACGTGCTCGTCGAGGTAGACGTGGAGGTGCTCGTCGAGGTGGTAGTGGTGTTCATGTCATAGGTGAAGGTCGTGCTGCCCTTTGTGCCGTAGGAGTCGAACGCCGTTATGACGTAGGTGCCCGGCGTCCAGGCACTGTTCCCTCCGACGTTCGTCGAGTAGGAGAAGGTACCGTTGCTGGCGAGGGTCACCTGCTGGGCGTCGAGCACGTTGTTCGATCCCTGGGGGGAGACGGAGATGAAGACGTTGTCGGGGGGCGCCGGTGTCGGGGTGATCGTCCCCTTAATCACGTAAGCTTCGGTGCCGCTCAGCGAGGCGCCCGAGGCGGGGCTCGTGAAGGTCAGCGTGCTGGAGGTGCTCGCCACCATGGGGAGAAAGAGAATGATGGCGACCACTAGGGCGGTCGCGAGAATCTTGGTTTTCACGTCTAGGGTATCTCTGAGCGGGAAGAAAATTCCATATTCTAAAGGGTTCAGGAGAAAAGTTCTGGGTCAGAAGCTGAATTCCCTGAAACCTGCGCCGTGCGTGTCGCTAAGGGTTAAAAAACTCCCCAGGCCTGCGTATTCGTCGTGCAGAGAAGCAGGGCCTCGAACAAGATCGACTGGGACTCCTTCAGGAGGAAGAAGCTCAAGAAGCTCGTCGGACTCATGAAGAGGGAGGGTCTTGACGCGCTCTACCTCAACAGGATCGAGAACGTGCGGTACTCGACGGACCTCCGCCCCGTCGTGAGCATGTGGTTCCAGAACAGCTACTCCTCGGTCGTGACGGTGGCCGGAGACGTGGTCCTCCTCACCGTCGCCGGGGACTACATGCACTCGAAGCACTACCTGACCTGGATCAACGACATGCGAATCATGCACACGCTCGGCAGGGCTGAAGAGGTCTCGGCGGTCTTCCGCGACTACGGGTGCAAGAGGGTGGGCTACGACCAGCTCGGCTTCGAGGAGCGACGGGCGCTGGAGACCGCCTCGAAGGGCGTCGAACTGCTCAACGTCGGGGGCGATGTTGCCGAGGAGCGGGCCGTCAAGCTCGAGGAGGAGGTGGCGCTGATGCGAGAGGCGGCGAAGGCGACAGGGGCCTCGATAAGGGCAGCTCTCGCCTTTGCCAGGCCCGGGGTGAGGGAATACGAGATAGCGGCCGAGGGTGAGTATGCCGCTCGGAGGATGGGAGCCGAGGGCATGTCATGGAGTCTCGCCACGTTCTCCGGGCTGAACACGGGCCTGATGCTGAGGCACGACTCAGACAAGATAGTGCGGTCGGGAGAGCTGCTGATCCTGGGATACGCCACGATTTTCAAGGGATACAACACGGACATCACGACCACGACGGTCATCGGCAAGCCAAGCCAGCGCCAGCGGGACATCTACTCTGCGACCTACGACTCGTTCAGGGCCGCGCTGAGGGCCACGAAGCCGGGCGCCACCACCCTGGAGGTCCACGAGGCTGCCGAGAGGGTGATAACAGAGAGAGGGTACGCGGACTACTCGTTCAGCAGGATACAGCCCATACTCCACGGAGTGGGCATGAACGTGTACGAACCCCCCTTCTCTCCAGAACCCGGGAGGAGGGCGCCGTCACAGAGGCTCAAGCCCGGTCACGTCCTCGCCATCGAGCCGGCCATCACTCTCTATGACGACCTGAAGACGGGCGGCAGCAGGATTGGCGAGACGCTGCTCGTCACGGAGACAGGATACAGGCTGATGACGGACGGGAGGCCGGAGACGCACGAAGCTCTCTACGAAAACTAAGTTTCAGGCAGTGAAACCGAGGACGTCCATCATGCTGTAGACCCTCGGCTCCCGCTTCTGGGTTATCCAGCTCGCGGCGAGGAGCGCTCCCTGCGCGAAGGCCGACCTCGAGAAGGCCAGGTGCTCGAACTTCAGCATCTCGTTGGGCCCGAACGCGTATATCGCGTGCTCGCCCGGCATCCCGCCGCCCCTGAATGAGGCGACCTCCAGCTCGCCCTTCGCGCGCTTGGAGAGGCCGGACCTCCCGTGGACCGTGGTGGAGTAGCCCCTCGCCTTCGACACCAGTTCTGCAATGGTCTTCGCGGTCCCGCTGGGGGCGTCGGCCTTGCCGGAGTGATGCATCTCGAGGACGCTGACGTCGAAGTCTGGGGGGAGGTTCTTCAGGCTGGATGCCATCGCGAAGAGGACGTTCGCGCCTATGGAGAAGTTCGACGACATGACGCACGGGATCTCCCCTCGCAGCGCGTCGAGTACGTATCCCTGCTGGGACTCGGAGAAGCCCGTCGTGCCGAGAATCAAGGGTCTGACCGAGGCGACCACCATCAGGATGTTCGAGACCTCCGCAGCAGGGCTCGTGAAAGAGAGGCAGACGTCGGCCGACCTGAGGGTCTCGCTGAGAGAGGTGGGACCGACCACCCTGAGGTCGATGTCGGCGATGCCGAGCTCCCTCAGGGTCTTGCCTACCGCTGGTTCGCCCTCCGCTGCGACTGCGCCGGTGATCTTGAACCGACTCGCGGGAGCTTCCCTCACGATCGTGCTCCCCATGCGCCCGGTCGCCCCGATGACGCAGAGCCTGAGGGGGTTAGTATCCGGCATAGGTCAGGCTCTCCCAGTACTGGGGCATCTGAAGGCGGTCGCCCAGTGAGACGTCGAAGAACCCCTCGATGGGTTCGAGCACCTCCGGGTTCGAGGCCCAGACGGCCCTCAGCGAACGGAGCATGATGTCCAGGGCTCCCTTCGTCGCGCGCCCCAGGGGGCTCCTGCAGGGCCCGCTCGTCATGCCGAGGACCTGCATCATCGTCTTCACGGGGAGGGGGTTCCTGGCTTTGACGGTGACCGGGCCGTACTTCGTGGACTCCTCGGTCTTCACAGTGACTAGGCCGAAGAGGGGCTGGAGGACGGTGGCGAGCCTCTGGGCCTCGTTCCAGTCACTCCTGAGTGCGGCCTGCACCATGCCCTGGACCGCCTTGGGTGCGATGTTCGAGACGACGGAGATAACGCCGGAACAGGCTATCGCCTGGTCGCTCATCAGGGAGAGTGTCCTGTCGTCGTCGCCCGAGATTATCGAGAACTCGGGACCGCAGTAGTTCCTGGTCAGCCTCGCGTTGTCGAAGTTCCCGGTGGCCTCCTTCACGGCGCTGATGTTGTGGTAGTTGGCCGAGAGTATCCCGAGGTCCTGAGGCAGTAGCTGCGCTCCGGTCCTCCCGGGGATGATGTAGGGGATGAGCTGGACGTCGGGGAAGGCCTCCGCTATGGGTTCGTAGTACTCGCGCCTGATCTCGAGCGAGCTCGGGCCGTTGTAGTACGGATCAACGAGGAGGGCGGTCTTGATGCCCCAGTGGGCGATGTGCCGCGTCGCCTCCAGGGCCTCGTCGGTGCTGTTGGAGCCGGTGCCCGCGATGGTCTCGAAGTTCGGCCCCGCAGCGTCGAAGACGGTCTCGATGACCCTGTTGTGCTCCTCCCACGTGAGGGTCGGGCTCTCCCCCGTCGTACCGGCCGGGACGATCCCGGTGATGCCCTGGGACTTCTGGAATTCGACAAGGGTCTTGAGGCCGCGCCAGTCGACGGACCGCCCCGAGTCGAAGGGGGTAATCGTCGCGGTGTAACAGCCGCTGAATCGGAAAGTCAACAGCGATGGTGTGCGCTGGGACATTCTTAAGTGTTAGGCTCGCAGTTTTAGCTGCGCTTCTGTTATCATCGTCCCAGGGCTCAACTATAATTTCGCAGCACGTAACGTGTTCCTCGCAGCTATCCCTGCGGCTGCCCTGCGGGCTCGAGAATCACATGGTTCTCAATCTGAAGACTTGTCGATTCCACAGATTACTTTCATCCAACTCTCTCCCGGCTAAAATGCCTCCATTCCGCTCCGCGATTATAGCTTACCGCGGCGCGGCGCAATTCCTTGACCGACTCCAAGAGCGATTACATCTCCAGATCTAGACCCGAAGACTGCGCGATGCACCGAGACAGCACGACCGCGATGCTGGTCCTGCCGCCCAGGCGCTGGCAGAGTGTGTGACAATCACATGAACAGCGTCCTCCTCGAGTGCCCCAGGTGCCTGACTCTCTTCGCCGTCTCGATGTTCAAGGCGAGGCGTGTGGGCGAGAAGCTCTATGGCTACAGGTGCAGGTGCGGCAACATCGTCGAGTGGGACATGGACTACATGGACCCCGTGAACTTCTGGGCGCAGCCGAACATAGCGAACAGGATCACGAAGATAGAGGGCTACCGCGTGCAGGTCGAGGGGCTGACGTACACTAGGGAGACGAGGTAGTGGCCGTCCTCCGAGCTTTCTGCTCCCTAGGACCCTGGCACTGAACCAGCACAATCTCAGCTAGGACTTGAGATTCAATCGTGGCTCTGGCTGATGTAGGTGCACAGGCCGCAATCGTAGTGCTGACCGCGGTGCACCCAGTCGACCCGAGTGTTCTCGGGCAGGAGCGTCACGGTCTTCGGTTTCTTGGTGAAGATCTCGTAGCCAGGAAGCTTATGGCCGCCGCCCCAGCAGACAGGGCAGGCGAATCTCTCGCGCTGAGACTTGAAGTAGTGAAGGAAAATCGTACTCTCCCACGTGATTATCGGCAGACTGAACCTGTGACCCTCCGAGCATGTGAAATAGGACGTCCCGGTCGGCCTCGGCGGTTCCACCAACATCGTCATCTCTAACATCTCTCCCCCGGTAGACCCCCCTCAGCACTTGCTTTAACGGGTTACCACTCCGCAGACGCCTTGGAATGCAACCTTGACGCGGAGCTCTCGTTCACTGCTCATACTCTTCTCCGCTCCCAAAACCCCTCGAGAGGAGCAAAAATCTCGTTTTATCGGTGTTGCATGCGGAAAAATCGCAACAATAGAGGGAGCGCTTTACGTTCATTCCAATCCTGCGAGGGTATTGGGCGTCCGATAGTCTTTTATTGAGCAAGTCTCCGCCCCGAGATGGTGTCGGCGCTCAGACGAGTATCGATAATCCTGGGGATTCTCCTCGTCCTCATCGGGACGGTCTTCGCGCTCCAGGGTGACAACATCATAGGAGGAAGCGCATTGATGAGCGGTAACCCAACATACATCTACGTTGGAATCGCGGTCGTCGCCTTCGGGCTCGTACTGATAATGATCGGCGCGTTCTCCGGGTCGCGCGGATTGTCTTCGAACCCGGCCGTTCACCCTGGGGGAGCGTGATTCTCGGCCCTGGAAAAACCCGCCTTCGACCAGTCGTACGCGAACAGGGTCATAGTGCTTTTCGCACTTCTGGCAGCTTTCGTCCTCTTCGTCGACATAATGCTCACCCCATCGCTTCCGAAGATAGCAGACCAGTACAACGTGAGCATCGCTGAAGTGACGCTCGTGATCTCGCTCTACACCGTCTTCGGGACGGCGGTGAACCCCGTCATAGGGAAGTTGGGCGACATACTTGGAAAGAAACGGATTCTGATCTACGTCCTGGTCATCTATTGCATCATGGTCGCCGTCACGTCATTCGCCTCGAACTTCACGGTCCTCCTCCTCTCGAGGACCGTGCAGGGCATAGGGCTCGGAATCTTCCCGCTCGCTTTCAGCCTGGTGAGGGAGGAGTTTCCCCGGGAGATGGTCCCGCGGGCTCAGGGGATACTCAGCGCGATGTTCGGCGCCGGGGCCGCCTTTGGTCTCCCGCTGGGCGCCCTCATCGCGAACTCCTACGGCTGGCAGGCGAACTACCACCTTGCGCTCCCCTTCATCGTGGTCCTGACGGCTCTGATCTTCTTCACCGTAAAGGAATCCTCCGTCACGAACCCCAACGCGAAGCTCGACTACGTCGGGGCGGTCTGGCTCGGCGTGACGCTCGGGGCGGTCGTCTTCGGCCTCTCCGAGGGGTCGACCTGGGGGTGGACGTCGCCCTCTGTGCTCGGCCTCGTCTTCGGCGGCTCGATACTCCTGATTCCTCTCGTCTTCTACGAGAGAGGGATTCTCGAACCAATCCTCAACCTCAAGCTCCTCGCCGTGAGGAACGTCATGGTCTCGAACGTCATCGGAGTCGCATCCGGGGCGGCCCTCTTCATCGCCTTCCAGGCGATTACCTTCAAGCTGGAGCTGCCGAAGCCGGCCGGATTCGGCTACGACATCCTGACCACCGGTATCTATCTTCTCCCGCTGGCCGTCGCCATACTAGTCGTCGCAATCCCGGTGGGTCGACTGACGCCGACGTACGGCACGAAGCCCTTCCTGTATCTCGGGTGCGTTCTGGGCGCGCTAGGGTTCTTCCTCATCTCCTCGGCGTCTTCGTCGAACCTGATAGCCGTGTATCTGGTGATCGCGTCGGCCGGGCTGGGTATGCTTCTTGTGGCTAGCCAGAACCTCCTGGTCCTCTCGGTCAGGAGGAGGGAGATGGGCCTCACGACGTCTCTGAACACCGTCTTCCGGAACATCGGCTCGAGCCTAGGGGCCCCGGTGGCGGGGTCGCTCATGTCAACATTCGCGATCACAGCCGTCATCGGAGGCCAGACCGTCTCGCTTCCTACGGCGGCGGCATTTCAGTATGCCTACTACATCGCGGTCGCCGGCTTCGCCGTGACGCTGGTGGTCTCGCTCTTCGCCCAGGAAGTCATGGGCAAGAGGGCCAACAAGCTCGTCCTAGAGCAATCGATGTCGTAGCAGGGCGCCATCAGCTTCTCTCCACTGTCAAATGCTTTAGAACTCTGCTGGAGCTCTGCCAAGACGTGTTATCCAAGCTCGAAACTGAATACCTGAAGACGCAGCGTCTCGCCAGGGTCGCTTCGGTGTCTCCCAAGGGTCAGCCCGAGGTATCGCCCGTGGGCTTCGAGTGGGACGGTAAGCACTTCTACATAGGAACCCATGACCCGGCCTTCTTCCCCATGACTCAGAGATACAAGAACATCGCAAGAGGGAACGCGCGCGTCTCCCTCGTCGTGGACGACCAGGTATCTGTGGACCCGTGGAAGGTGCGCGGCTTGAAGGTCCTCGGGACAGCCGACGTCGTGGATCACGAGGGAATCTTCGGAAAGGGGAAGTACATCCGCATCACCCCTCGCGTTTCGGTGAGCTGGGGAATCGAACCTGCGAAAAAGGGGCAGTGGACGTCCAAGAAGCTCCACAAGTAAGGAACTGACCGGAGCGAAGACTCTTCGCCAGGAAGCAGAAGAGGATGGGTGACGCTTTCGCGGGTCTGCCGAGAGCTGGTGCCCGTCTAGAGCTCATTGCGTCATGAAGGCTTCACCGACATTGATCGGGGATGAAAATCTCTGAGCGCGGACGACTAGCTCTGGGATGAGACGATCGCATGCGACTTCTGTTCACTCCTCGTACTCCTCGCCGCCCCCAAACGTCCGGGCGAACTCGCCTATCAGCCCGATGAACCCGTCCCTGGTGTAGGAGGAGACGGGGAAGAGCCCGAGCGAGAGGGAAGACTTCCTCAGACCTCGAAAGAGTTGTGTGTAGAAGGAGTAGTCGTCCCCGGACTTGAGCTTCGATAGTGCCTCCTCGAACGCGACCGGGTCCTTCGACCACCTGACCACCTCCCGGGCCATCTCCGCCGCAAGGTCGGTCTTGGAGAGCACTTGGATTTGGGGGAGCCCCATCCTCAGCTGGACCGAGGTCGAGAGGAGCACCAGGGACAGGAAGCTGGTCGGGGAAGACGCGACGAGGGAGTCCATCAGGAAAAGCAGCACCTTCGAGTCGGCCTGGAGGCCCTTGGCGATGAAGGGCCCGCTCTCCCGGAAGGCGAAGAGCTCTATCTGTCCGGGGGTGTCGACGACCACGAAGTCGGCGGTGGTGGAGTCGATCTCTTCCTGGACCTCTGACAGCTTGCTCGCGATGAGGTCGTTGGCGAATATCAGCGCGCCGTTCGGGCCGAGGGAGTAGTCCGTCATTATCTGCTGTATGTCGACGTAGTTCCTGATGTCGACATCGGGGTCGTAGGGTAGCGCGAGGACCCCGGGGTCGAGGTTTACCGAAATCGCGTCCTGGGACTTCTCCCTGTACCAGCTCACGATGGAGGACGTGAGGAGGGACTTCCCCGAGCCCGCGGTGCCGGTGACGTAGACGATGTTCATCGCAGCACCTGACGGTCTCCCTTCCTATAACTTGGCGCGCGGATGCAGGTTCGTCCTCGTCTGTCGGAGGATCGTACCGCCGGCGCGGGCCACTCGCTCCGCAAAGTACTGGGCTATGGCGGTACACTCGGATTCCGACTTCGCTCGGTCAGGCCCGACAACGACGAGGTCGAGCTCGACGTGGGACTTGCCCTCCAGGAGGCCCTTCGGGTGAGACTTGATGTAGGCCGAGGGGTGCTGCCTCAGGGCCTCCGCTATGTCGGGCGTGATGGTCGACTCGAAGACGCCCTGGACGTGCATGACCACCTTCGAGGTGAAGAGCCGCCCTGTCTTCCGTAGAATCTCGGGATGGACGGAGTGGAGGTAGATGTTCTTCATCTCGCGCGGGACGCCGGGGAGGCAGAAGATGACAGTACGACCGCTCTCGATTCTCACACCGGGAGCCGTCCCCGCCTCGTTGACCAGGGGGGTGCTGCCCTCCGGGAGCGTCGCCATCTTCCTGCGGGCCGGGGTCATCTCCATCTCGCCCCTCCCGGTCCTGACGTAGTGTTCCCTGACGAGCTGGAGCGCCGCGCTGCTGGGCTTCACCCTCTTGCCAAGGGCCCGCGCGACCCCCTTCAGCGTCATGTCGTCGGGAGTCGGGCCGAGCCCGCCGACCACTATCACAAAGTCGGGCTTCCTCTCCAGGAGTTCAAGCAGGCCAGAGGAGATCTCCCCCAGCGAATCGGTGACGGTCAGGATCCTGTCGATCATCGTCCCGATCCCGAAGAGCCTCGATCCAATCCAGGTGGCGTTTGTGTTCGTCGTCTTTCCTATGAGGAGCTCCTTCCCGACGCAGAGGCTGGAAACCGAGACCATCCTGGTTCGCACCCAGGACGAAACGTAAATACGTTCTTCGACAGCGTGAGCACGAATTGCGGAGCGGGAGGGAGTACCCCGAGCACCCCATGGTGGGGGTGGGCGGATTCATCCACAGGGACGGCAAGGTCCTCCTCATCAGAAGGAGGTTCGAGCCGAACAGCGGGAAGTGGGCACCGCCCGGAGGGAGACTCGAGGTCGGGGAAGACCCTCAGGAAGGAGCGATGCGCGAGGTGAAGGAGGAGCTGGGGCTGGACGTGGAGGTCGAGCGGCTGCTGCAGGTCGCCAACGAGGTGGTCAGGGACGAGGAGGGAAGGGTGAGGTTCCACTTCGTCCTGATCGACTACCTCATGAAGCCTCTTGGTGAGAGGGTAATCCTGAACGACGAGTCCTACGAGTTCGCCTGGTTCGACCCCCCCGCGGTCGAGAAGCTGGACGCGACCGCGAACACGAAGCTGGTGGCGCGCAAGTACGCAGATCTCATGAAGGATAGTAAGGGCGCCTGAGCGGCGCGGTCACTTCTTGTCCTTCTTGTCCTTCAGCCACCAGTCGAGGTAGTCTGCCTGCTGCCTCTGCTTCTTCCGCATGTCGTCTGGGGTGGTGTTCCTTAGCTTGAACCTCAGGTCGGAGAGCTGCTCCCTCGTAAGGAAGAGGCCGCAGCTCTTGCAGGAGAATCGCTTGTTGACCGCGTCAAAGAGAATCGGACCACCACACTCGGGACAAATTTGATCCAAGCCGCTCAATGACAACGTCGAACTTCCCATACATTAAGTCTTTGGTGTTTTTGGCTAACCGTTCTGGTCGGCGGGGGACAATTCGTTAAATAAGCTATGAAAGAAGCTCGTTTGCGAGTTGACCGACAGGCTCGTCTTCTCAGGACCGGCCAGCGAGGAATTCGGCAACGCCCTCGCGAGACGCCTGAGCTTACCCCTCCTCTCCGTTACCGTCAAGCAGTTCTCCGACACCGAGACGAGGTTCAAGTTCGAAGAAGAGGTCAGGGGGACGACGGTCCTGCTCGTCCAGTCGACGTATCCACCCGTGGACAGGAACTACATGCAGCTCTTCCTGGCGGCGCACCACCTTACGCAGGAGGGCGCCAAGGTCCACGCCGTGATCCCCTACATGGGATACGCCCGGCAGGACAAGCAGTTCATGCCGGGAGAGGTCGTGAGCCTGGGGGTCATCTCGCACCTCCTCCGGTCCTGCGGGGTCATGCGCGTCACGACCGTCGACATCCACTCGGCGGAGGGGCTCGCCCTATTTGCGATGCCAACCTACAGCGTCTCGGCGATTCCGAGCCTCGCGCAGTACATCAAGAAGAACCTGAAGCTCTCCGACCCCGTCGTGATATCTCCGGACTTTGGGTCATCGAAACGGACGGAGGCCTTCGCGACGCTCTACGGGGCCGAGCATATGCAGTTCGCCAAGGAGAGGGACCGTGTCACGGGTAGCGTGAAGATGGACGCGGGTGAGTTGAAGGTCAGGGGGAGGGACGCCATCGTGATCGACGATACGATCTCGACGGGCGGGACCATACTCGCAGCCGCCGGGATACTCAGGAGGGCCCAGGCATCCAAGGTGGTCGTGGGGTGCGTCCACCCGCTGCTCGTCGGCGACGCCTACGAAAGGCTCATGGAGGCGGGCGTGGACGAGATAATAGGGACCAACACCGTCCCGAGCAAGGTCAGCAAGGTTGACGCAACGGAGCCGCTCGCCGCGTACCTCAGAACGGTCGCGGAGTAAGGTACTCTTCCTGCTCTCGGGGGAGAGCACGACCCTCCCTCTGGCCGAGGCGGCAGCGCTCGTCCGGATGCAGGACCGTTCGGCGGAGTTCGAGTCGCCGGAAGGGAGGGTGCTCATAGCGTCCTCGCGGACCGAGACGGACAGGATCGCCGGGCGCATAGCCTTCGCAAGGCGCGTGGGCGAGATGGTCCCGGAGGGACGGCTCGACGATGGCCAGCTGAGGTCCCTCAGGGAGGGGACGTACAGGGTGTCGGTCTTCGAGCTGGGCCCGAGGAGGCCGGACTCGGGGAAGATGGTCTCCGACCTCGCCGATGAGATTGGCGGCACGGTTGCCCTCGAGGACCCCGATCGGGAGCTGACCGTCATCCGCGGAGTGCACGATTATTTCGCGCTCACCAAGCCTTCGCTAATGAAGCAGGGATGGATAACGCGGAGGCCCAGGGCTAGGCCGTTCTTCCACCCGGCCGCCATCTTTCCGAAGCTGTCCAGGGCGCTGGTGAACCTGACGAGGATAGAGGAGGGCGAGGTCTTCCTGGACCCCTTCTGCGGCACCGGGAGCCTGCTGCTCGAGGCCCACGAGCTCGGGGCGAGGGCGCTGGGTGCGGACCGCGACGCGAGGATGACGAAGGGAGCGCTGAGGAACATGTCGAGCTTCGGGCAGGAATGGCTGGGGGTCGTCAGGGCCGACATAGGGAGGACGCCCATATCAGCGGCCGACGGGATTGCAACGGACATCCCCTACGGGAGGGCCTCGAGCGCCTCCGGCTCGAACGCGACGGAACTGATGGAGAGCCTGCGAGGCACGGCCTCGGAGGTCCTCGGAGAGGGGAGGAGGCTCGTGGTGATGCACCCAAAGACGGTCGCCGTCGGGAGCAGGCGGGACTTCGAGGTCGAGGAGGAGCACGACCTTTACATTCATAGGAGGCTCACGCGGACCATAAGCGTGCTCAGGAGGGTCTGACCGCTGGCAAAGCTCGAGGTCATCTTTCTCGGTACGAGCTCCGCGACGCCGACGAAGAACAGGAGCCTCCCCTCGGTGGCGATAAGGAGGGAGGGCCAGGTCGTCCTCATGGACTGCGGGGAGGGGGCGCAGGGGAGGTTCGTCAAGTTCGGCCTGGGGCTCAACAGGGAGATGGTCGTCCTGATCACACACCTCCACGGCGACCACGTCAACGGGTTGCTGGGGCTCCTCCAGACCATGAGCATGTCCCAGAGGATACGGTCCCTGACCATAGTCGCCCCGCCCGAGCTGTTCGCATGGCTGCAGATGACCATGAAGGTCCTGCACATCGGCCTGACGTTCGACCTCCGCCTCGTCCCCGTCAGGTCCGGGAACGTCTACAGGGGCGCGGACTTCAGGGTCAGGGCCGCGAGGGCGAGCCACTCCATAGAGTCTTGGTCCTTCGTCTTCGAGGAGTCGGACCGCCCAGGAGTCTTCGACCCGAAGAAGGCGATCTCCCTCGGGGTCCCCGAGGGGAAGAAGTGGTCGAGCCTGCAGCGGGGGAGGAGCGTCTCGGTCGGAGGGGTCAGGGTCAGGCCCGACCAGGTGCTCGGTCCGAAGAGGCCGGGGAGGTCGATAGGCTACTCCGGCGACACGAGGGCGACCCGCCGGCTGGCGAGGTTCTTCTCCGGGGTCGACCTCCTTATCTTCGACTCGACGTTTGCGTCGAGGCACGCCGACCTGGCCTTCGAGAGGAAGCACAGCACGGCTCCCGAGGCGGCCCAGCTTGCAAAGGAGGCGGGGGCGAAGAGGCTCGTCCTCACGCACTTCAGCGCCAGGTACAGGAGGGTGGACTCCCTGCTGAGGGAGGCGCAGAGGGTGTTTCCCGACACCGTGGCGGCCCATGACGGGCTCGTCCTGGAGCTCCCAGCGGCTCAGTAGGCTGTGAGCCACTCGACGACGGCTTCCGGACTCGCACACTCCATCCGCAGGACGAGGGGCCCCAGGGACGACTCGGTGGCGCTCGTGCAGAGCGCGACGACGCCGGCCGCAGCCGCCTGCCTGTTTAGGAGCGCCGTCAGCCTGGGGCCGTCCCTCATCCTGAGAAGGAGCCGGTTCGCCGCGGCCCTCACGTGCCTGCCCCTGAGCTGGTCGTGAATCTTCTGGAGGCAGGCCATCTCGTCCGAATGCAGAATGAAGCCGTCCCGCACCTCTTCGACCTCGTAGGCGCACTCGCCGAGGACGTTCTTGGCGGCCGCCTGCACCTTGGCCGGGTCCTCGCTGGGCGAGACCGAGGCGTGGAGCGAGATGCTTATTGGTCCTCTAGCTTCCAACCGACTTCATCCACCCGGTCGCTATCCTGAGCGCAGCGCCCTCCAGCTCGTCCGGTGCGATCCGCTCGTTCACTATCGCCTCGTCCGCGAGCGCTATGGCGTTCCCTATCCCAATCGAGAGCTCCCTCTCGTCTCTCGCGTTGAAGGACTCGAGGTCAGGCGGGGCGTCGGTGCGCCCCCTGGTGGTGAGCAGCTCGTACCTCCTCTTCGGGGAGGCGATGATCGCGATGAGCCTGACCTCGCCGGCTCTCCTGAAGACCACCAGCTCGGCGACCGACCTTATGCCGTCGACCACGAAGACGTCGCCGCCCCTGGACTGGATGCTGCGGAGGCAGAGCTCCGCCACGGCGCCGGCGCCGTACTTCTCCCTCATCTCCCGCATGACAGCACCCATGTTCCTGTCATCGAGGGGGAGGCCCCTCCTCAGTGTCTCCTCCCGAATCATGTCGCCCATGGCTATCCGGGGCAGCCCCGTCCTCTCGAGAGCCTGCGCCACCGTGGACTTGCCCGCCCCTGGCATCCCCGTGATGGCTATGATCAACATCGTGGCGTGCCCCACCGCCGTCCCGGCCAAAGTAAATAGAACCTTCGGGTCAAGTCAGTCCTTATTTAGCGCGCAGGGCGGGGAACCTGCAGAGGTGGAGACAGACGCGCGCGTTTCTCGCTTTCGAGGTCTCGCAGGAGGTCGTCGGGAGCCTCGCCGCGGCGGAGGAGGAGCTGAGGCGGACGCGTGCCGACCTGAAGCCGGTGGAGAGGGACAACCTCCACTTCACGGTGAAATTCCTGGGAGAGGTCCCCGAGGACACAATTAAGGAGGTAGACGCGAGGCTGCAGGGGCTGGCGTTGTCGAGCTTCGAGGTCGGCGTTAGGGGTCTGGGAGCGTTCCCGGACCTGAGGCGGCCGAGGGTGGTCTGGGCCGGCGTCGCCCGCGAGAGCGAGCAGGCGATCAACCGCGCTGCGTCGGCGTTCATCTCGGCGCTCGAGGGCGTCGGGAGGCCCGATGACCACGGGTTCTCGCCCCACATTACCTTGGCAAGGGTGAGGAGCCCGCTCAACGCCGGGGAGCTGGCCTCGTTCATCCAAGCGAACTCCCGCCGCGATTTCGGGGTTACGAGGATAGCCAGTCTGAAGCTCAAGTCGAGCGTCCTCTCGCCGGGCGGTCCCGTCTACACGGACATCAGGGAGTACGCTCTCAAGTGACGAAGCTCCAAGGGGTGCTGGCGAGGGCCGAGAAGATTGTGGTCCCGTCCGCGGCGGACGAGGCGCGCCTCGACGCCGTCGCCCGGAAGGTTCTCGGGAAGGTGGAGGCCGCGTCGGTTCCACACAAGGAGGTGACCGCGGTCATCCTCGGCGGCTCGTACGCCAAGCGGACCTGGCTCCCTCCCGGGGGCGATGCCCTCACGGACATCGACGTCTTCGTGAAGCTCGCAAGCAGCGTGGACGAAGAGAGGTTCGAGACCGTCGGGCTCGAGATAGGGAGGCAGGCTTCGAGGGGATACAAGCACGGGAAGAAGTACGCACAGCACCCGTACACGGAGGCGAGCGTGGACGGCATCAAGGTCAACGTTGTCCCATGCTACGACGTCCCGCCGGGCGAATGGAAGAGCGCCGCCGACAGGTCGCCGTACCACGTCGAGTTCGTGAACAAGAACCTGGACGACGGGAAGCGCACCCAGGTCAGGCTGCTCAAGCGCTTCATGAGGACCATCGGCGTCTATGGGGCGGAGATAGAGAAGGAAGGGTTCAGCGGGTACGCGGCGGAGGTGCTAGTCCACGAGCACGGTAGCTTCGAGGCCGTGCTACGCTACTTCGCAAGCCTCAGGCCCTCCGGCGAGGCGCTCCTCGTCCTGAAGGACCCAATCGACGACGAAAGGGACCTTGCCAAGGCGATCTCAAGGCAGACGGTTGCGAGGATGGTGCTCGCGTCGAGGGCGTTCCTGAACGAGCCCGACTTCGCCTACTTCACAGGTCTCAGGCGGAGGGTCAGGCGCGGGCTCGTGCCGAAGCTCTACGTCATCAGGTTCGACCACAAACCCATAAGCGAGGACACCCTCTGGGGAGAGCTGAAGAAGAGCACGAGGCAGCTCGTGAGGTACCTCGAGGAGCGGGGGTTCGTCATAATCAGGGCGGCGCCGTTGTCGGACAACGCGGCAAAGAGCGCCATCGTGCTGCTCCCCGGGACGGAGAGCATCCCGGAGCTCGAGGAGAGGGTCGGTCCAGCAGTCGAGATGTCGGCCGAGGTCGGGAGGTTCGTCTCGAAGAACAGGGAGAAGGCCGAACTCATCTGGCTCGCGGACGATGGGAGGGTGCACATGCTCCAGAGGAGGGAGGTGACGAGCCTCAGGAGACTGCTCGAGGCGGTCCTGGAGTCGGAAATCGGAAGTGTCGGAGCCTCCAGAGAGGTGGCGATTCCGATCAGGAGGAGCGGAAGGGTCGTGGCGGGAAGGGACGTCCTTCGGGAGACCTCGAAGGAGAAGTGGTTGGGCGAAGGCGTAGAGGAGTTTGTCGCAGACCCTATTGGAACGGATTAGGCTGGACGAGTTCGTCAGGACACCATACCTCGGCGTCCTCACCTATCCGGCCTTGGATTTGAAGGCAGCCCAGTCCAGGGTCGGGCAGCTAAGGGAGCTGGGCGTCGAGGAGGTCGTCTTCGAAGGGAGGACGAAGATCGGGAGGCTCGGTCTCGTCGGGATTGGGACCGTCAGCGTCGTGGTCCGGGCGTTCGTGAGGGGCGACGTCTATGCGCTGAAGATCAGGCGGATGGACGCCAACAGGGAGAGCATGCTCGAGGAGTACAGGCTGACGCAGGTGGCGAACGTGATCGGTGTGGGGGCGCGCGCGTTTGCCGCGACGAGCGACTTCATGCTGATGCAACTCGTCGAGGGGGGAGACCTCGAGGAGCACCTCCGTGCGATAAGGGGCGTGGGAACCAGGGCGCGGGTGCGAGAGGTCCTTCACCGCCTGCTGAATCAGTGCAGGAAGCTGGACCTGATCGGCCTCGACCACGGGCAGCTGAGCGACCTGAGGAAGCACGTGATAATGGCTGGTGACACGCCGTACGTGATAGACTTCGAGTCCGCCAGCCAGAAGAGGGCGGTCAAGAACGTGACGACGGCGGCCCAGTACATGCTCATCGGCGGGAGGTGCGCCCCGTTCGTCAGGCGCACCTTGGGGATGAGGAGCAGGGAGCCGGTCCTGGCGGCGCTGAGAAGGTACAAGGAGGACTCGTCGGACGAGAGCTACGTGCGGCTGCTCGGCGCCATCGGCGTCTCCATCTAGGCCCGACGGACTGGAGGCTTCGTCTCGAAAAGCATGTATATGGTGTTCCCTCCGCGAGGCGCTTCGGGGGCCGTAGTCTAGTTTGGTCAAGATTCCTGCTTGGGGGCCCGGCGACGGGTCAAACTGCAGGCGACCGTGAGTTCAAATCTCACCGGCCCCATCCTATTTACTGTTCAAAGCCACCTTATATTGGGGTTGACGTAGTCCCAGTGGCCTCTTGAGTCAGGCCCAAGCGGCGGCGGAACTCCTTCTTGAAGAGAAAGGTGTACCTCTCCTCAGCTATCCTTGGATGAATGAAAGCAGTTCGCTGTTGACGATGTCTTTGAGGGTGGAACACATTCCGTGAGGAGCTCCGGGGATAACCTTCAGCGTAGCACCCTTCACTATCTTCGAAGAGAGCATCGCCGAATCCGCTATCGGCACTATCTGGTCGTCGTCGCCGTGAAGTATGAGAGTTGGGACGTCCATCTTCTTGAGGTCCTCGGTAAAGTCGGTCTCGGAGAACTGTTTGATGCAGTCGTAGACCGCCTTGTGCCCCGCCATCATCCCCTGCAGCCAGAACGAGTCGCGGAGGCCCTGCGAGACCTTGGCGCCAGGCCTATTGAACCCGTAGAATGGCGTGCTGAGGTCCTTCCAGTACTGCGACCGGTCGGCAAGGACGCCGGCGCGAATCTGATCGAACACCTCGATGGGTAGCCCGCCGGGGTTTGCGGCCGTCTTGAGCATAATCGGTGGTACAGCTCCAATCAGGACGGCCTTGGCGACGCGCTTCGTCCCGTGCCGGCCTATGTAGCGCGCGACCTCGCCGCCCCCGGTCGAGTGACCGACATGGACTGCGTCCTTCAGGTCGAGGTGCTTTACCAGCTCGGCGAGGTCATCGGCGTATGTGTCCATATCGTTGCCGTTCCATGGCTGATCCGAGCGTCCGTGACCGCGGCGGTCGTGCGCGACGCAGCGGTATCCGTGCGAGGCCAAGAACAGCATCTGGTCTTCAAATGCGTCGGCGCTCAGCGGCCAACCATGGCTGAAGACTATGGGCTGTCCCGTTCCCCAATCCTTGTAGTAGATTTGCGTTCCATCCTTGGTCCTAATGGCAGCCATAACATATGTTGTCTTGCCGAAGATATTTACAGATTTCGAAATGCGGTTCTGTCCAATGGCGCGGCTGCGTGTTATACTCCTCGTTTCCTACCGAGGATCTCCTTAACGGGACTACATCTGTTGAGTACAACTCTTGTACCAACCGAAGCCGTTATTAGCCGAAGAGGAGGCATACCAATGCGACTTGTCCGGCAGGATTCTATCCACCTTCTACTTCGGTTCAAAGTTCGTTGTTCGATCAAGAGACGATACCGAGATCGCTAACGCACCGATGCTCAGCGCGAGATTTTAAGAGGGGACCGCCGCGTGAGGACTCGAACTCTTGCGATAGGGCTCATCATCCTAGTAGTTGGAATTGCCCTGGCCGCCGTGGGCGGGTACAGCCTGAAGAATGCGACGACGAGCATAACGAGCTTTACTCAACCCACTGCGGGGGAGTATGTCTCGGCAGAGCTGGTCCTCAACGACTCCGTGGTCGTTGTTAGGTCCCCCGCGAGCGTCGGCGGGATGGTTCCTACTCAGGATATCAGCGCAGTGAACTCCACGAATATTGATTCGTATGCTATTGCCTCGAACTCGACCGCTGCTTCGTCTGAGACCTACATTGGACTCCGGGGAGATTTCAACTACGTTGCCTTCTCGTCGGTACAGCCAACTACGAAGATTGTGGTCACGGGGAGCCTCGCGGAAACCGTCGGCTCGGGCTTGCTGGTGCTCGCCGGTATCGTTTGCGTGATCGCCGGGATCATCGTCGCCATAATGGGCGCGCTGAGAAAGAATCCCGCGAAAAAGGCAACAAACTCGGACGACGAATACTACGCGAAGCGGGACGGTACCCCTCAATCATCGAGATAGGTGAGCGGTAGATCGAGACCACAATCTCACTGACAGTTCCGCTACCTTACATCCGTAGATGATGTCACGCCGAACGCGGAAGACGGTCTTTGAACTTCGCCTTCAGGTACTCCAAGTCGTCCCCGAGGGGTTGATCTTCCTCACGGTCTCCGCATATCCGTAGTGGTGGACCGCCTTGTTCAGCGCCGTTCTTCTCCTGTCCTGCCCCTCTTCAACCCTGTAGCCGTCCTGAATCAGAGACCCCGCGTCCTCGATGTCTGTGCTGAGATACTGGTGATGGCAATCCTGCTGGAGCTTTCACTTCCAACTATCGGTCCTAGCCTAAGCCTCTTAGAACGGCTAAGAGGTCGGGCCCGTCGCCTCTTGGCCGTCCCTCGGCACACTTATCAGCACGGGGAGGGATGCCGAGTCCCATGAAGGACAGTCAAACCAAGGTGACCGTGGTTCTGTTGATCATCACACTCTGCCTGGCCGCTGGCCTCGGATACTACTTTGGCACGATAACGACTGCTAAGCAGGGCAGCACGGTCACCGAGACGGCTTCTTCGAGCTCCTCGGCCTCGCCATACGTCCTCGCGCTCGTGATCACCACGAACAACGTGTTCAACTCGACCGTTGGCGCGCAACCTGCATACTACGTTGTCGGCCCGGACGGCCTCCAGTCTTCTGCGAACATTACCCTGCCCGCGCACACCTTGATCGAGGTCGTCATCCAGAACTACGATACAGGGGGAACGCGACGCCCAGCAGCCCCCAGTACTACAAGGTCAGCGGGACAGTGAACGGGACCATGTGGGTCGTCAACAACAACGCGGTCAACTCGAGCGAGGGAAAATCAGGAATCGTGATAACGGGAGCCCAGTCTGTCTCGAGCCTTCCGCCCTCTCTGATTTCGCACACCTTCACGATACCTGAGCTCAGCCTCAACATCCCAGTCGCCGCTAACTCGACTGTGGCCGCCTACTTTATGACTGGCGGGCCCGGGAACTACATTTGGATGTGCACGACGCCTTGCGGGTCTGGACCCGATGGGACGGCCGGCGCGATGACGACCCCAGGTTGGATGACGGGCACCCTGAGCGTGCGCTGACGCAGCTCGGCAAAGGCTCCGATTCGCAGCTGAGACGGGCCTCGGGCGCGTCGGGGAGGCGAGAAGGCTCCGTGGCAAGGGAGGCCGCAACCAAAGACATAACTATTCGCGGGGCCAAGTTCGGCGGCTTGACGCCCTCGGGAGACCTGTCGACTGGGCCTCAGGTCATCGACCGACAGACCGTAGCGATTCTACCCTTCAAGAACATGAGTTCCGACCCCGAAAACGAGTACTTCGCCGACGGAATCACGGAGGAGCTCATAGTCGCCCTCTCGACGATCGACCGAATCAAGGTCATATCGAGAACCTCGGCGATGCAGTACAAGGCCAGCGCGAAGGGGGTCCTCGACATAGCGAGGGAACTGGCCGCGGACACCTTGGTCGAAGGGAGCGTCAGGAAGGCGACCAACAGGGTGAGAATCTCTGTCCAACTCATAGACGGGCGAGACGAGGGGCATCTCTGGGCGCAGACCTACGACAGACAGCTCGACGACATCTTTGCCGTCCAGAGCGAGATAGCGGAGAAGGTCGTCGAGGCGCTGAGGGTCAAGCTGCTGGAATCCGAGAGACGGAGTCTCAGGAAGAGCCCGACATCCAACCCCGAGGCGTACAATCTCTACCTGAAGGGGAGGTACCACCTCACCAGATACTCGGAGCCGGAGGTCAGGAAGGCCGCTGAACTCTTCGAACAGGCGACGAAGCTTGATGAACGGTTCGCATCAGCCTATGCGATGTCCGCCCAGTGCGCGATGCTCTTGGGCTTCTTCGGCTTCGTCACGCCCGGTGAAGGGTTCGAGAAGGCCAGGCCGCTCCTAAGGCGGGCCATCGAGATAGACGACCACCTGGACGCGGCGCACATGCTCATGGGGAGGCTGCTGATGGACGCGGATTGGGACTGGTCAGGCGCAGAGGCCGAATTCAAGCGCGCCATAGAGATGAGCCCGAACAGCGCCGAAGCTCACTACCGGTACGCGCTGCTCCTGATCAACCTGATGAGGAACGCTGAGGCCCTCGCTGAGATCAAGACAGCCGAGGAGCTGGACCCGCTCTCGGTGGCCGTCAGCCAGGTGGCCGGATCGATACTCTACATTGCTGGGAGGAACGGCGAGGCCATCGAGAGGCTCGGGAGGGCCATAGAGATTGACCCCGGCGCAGCATTCGCGCACGACAATCTTGGTCTCGCCCTCTGCAAAGGAGGCAAGTTCGACGGAGGCTTGGACGAGATCAAGAAGGCAATGCAGCTCGACCCGAACAACGTGATGTTCATGACGGACCTCTGCTACGCCTACGCGAGCGCCGGGAGGTCACGCGAAGCCAGAGAAGTGATGTCACGGGTCGTGTCGGACCAGCGGAACACCAGCGCCGTCCACATCCCCCCCGTGGCGCTCGCAGGCATGCACGCCTGCCTTGGGGAGACCGACAGGGCCATCGAGTGGTTGGAGGTGGCGTTCTCGGAACATTCACCCTACCTCTGCTCGCTGAGGGTCGAGAGATGGTTCGACGGCATCAGGGCTGACCCCAGGTTCGTCGCGCTGCTGGACAGGGTGGGGCTGGGAGCGAAGGAGACGGTACCCGAGGGCGTCCAGGCTGTATCGAGGGAGAGCAAGGCCGAGAGACTTGCGTTGAACCTCCGGAAGTCGGGATACCGTCGGGTCGAGGACAAACTCCCCGTCGTGTTGGGGGAGACCGTCAGCTTCAGATTGACGACATACAACGAGGAGAGCTCGCAGTACATATTATGCGACTACTGTGAGCAGGCGACCAAAGCGACGGTGGAGGGGCTCCACGACAAGCTGAAGCTCCTGGCCCGCTCGAACTTCGACTACAACGTCAGGTTCGGCGTGCTCCTCTCCGAGCGCGAGCCCCCGAACGAGGTGAAGGAATATGCCGACAAGCTTTCGGGAGCCAGGTTTCCGCTCCATGTCGTCTCCGACCCGGACAAGATGAGCGAACTTGTTTCTTGACACCCTCCTGGGTTCTGGCGTTGTGGTCGCGGCGATAATCCTGTCCTTTCTCCCGCTGATAGAGTCGCTCGGATCTCAGGGGGTGCGGGTCCCTGAAAGGCTGATCAGGGACCTCGCATCGATAGGCAGGATCTTCCTGGTCTTTGCCGTCTACACGTCGGTCGCGCTGTTTCTAGAATACTACGTCACCGCCGGGCCGGCGGTGCAGCTCCATCCCCTTGTGGACGCAATCTCCATGGGCATTTTCCTGTTCATGATCTACCGAATCGTCCAACTCTTCTCGAGCCTGACGACGAAGAGGTCTACCTAGCGCCGGCCCCGATCCGCCCTAGGCTTGGCCGAAGACGTGGTCCGCCTGGGCGTGGGTCTCGAGCCTGGAGGCGAGGGTCCTGAGCGAGTCGCTGACGGGCTCAAGTCTGCCCTCGGCGCTCGGCGGGGCTTTCAGCTTGGCCGAGAAGTCAGCCAGCTCGACGAGTCTTTCGTGAAGTATGACCCAGGCCGCGTGCCTGTGTGGGAGCACGTACGAGATTCTTCGATAGACCTCGAACGCGGGACCGGCCGTCTTCCCCGGATGGTCCGCACCGACCGGGAGCGTCGTCATGAGCCGACCGAGCGGTCGTAAGACCTCCTCCATGAGCCCCACGGCCGAGCCCGAGAGCGTCCGGAGCTCCTCCTGCGAGGTGTCTACGTGCAGGAAGAAACGCGTAAGGACCTCCATGGCGGCCTCGTAGGAGGCGTTGAACAGCTCGGCGACCCTGAGGGTGAAGGGGTCCGATATGGTCGCAACCGGCTCGGTGATGTCGCTGTGATCCTCGACGTAGGCAGGTATGACTGGGTTGGCGGGCTCGAACGCCGGGTTGCCGGACGTGACCTCGCGCAGCTCGTCATGGACCTCGAGGAACCTGCCGAAGTGCGCCTTCTTCCAGTCGCCCCTCGCTCCCTCTCCCTCCACGATTATCGTCTCGACCGCCTTCTTCGCCGATTTCAGGTCGTGCACCGTCACCAGCTCCCGCCATCCGAACGACTCCGCGGTCGCCTGGGTCCGCGTCGGACCCACGAAGAGGCGCTTCTCTCCGTACTTGTCCGCCAGGTGGACGATCCCGTTTTCGACGGCCCGGTAGAGGCGGCCGATCGTCGAGAACTCCTGTCCCGTGGGTACGAGCTCCATGTGGTCACGGACCTGGGACCGCTGAAGGTGCCTGGAGAGCGACCTGGCGTCCCGCATGGGCATGCCCTCGGGTCGTTCGAGGTACAGGAAGTGGCGCAGCGCCTGCTCCCCGAAGGGAAGGAGGACCATCTGCATCGTCGAGGAGAAGTACTTCGACCGGACGGGGAAGTTTGGGCGCAGGAGGTGAGGCGCGGCCCCTATGGAGGTGAGCAGGTTGTTCACGAGCGAGAGGTGAAGCATCTCCTGGACTGCGACCTGGGAGACGGCTCTGTCCCACCGCTCGACCAGCTTCAATTCGTCGGAGTCCAGGCCCTGATCTTCTCGCGCTTCAAGCTGAAGACCGCATAGAGATACCCGCACATCACCATGTGCTCTAGGGTCGCTGCTTCAGAGAGCAAGAAGATGAGTTCCTCGCGGTCCTCAATCACGACTTCCTTCTCTCGATGGAGAGGAGGCACGGTCCGAGCTGCACGATTTCTCGTTAAAAGCATTGCTTGGCTGGAGACCCGTACGGAGACATGGAGGGCAGACACACCAGTAGAGCTCGCCGGTCCCGCCGCCCATTGCGGGCGCCGCCCGGGGCGGCCGCCATCCGCTGTAGCGTGCGACCGGAGACCATGCGGGGCTGACCGGGGTCGAGCCGAGGGAAGAGGGTCTCGCGGATCTCCGTGAAGAAGGTGCTCAAGACAGATGTGATTTTGCCGCCCGTCACTATTTGACCGTTCTAGCGAAGGACCTTCTTACGGGAACCCCTGGAATCGTCTGATAATCGGCCATGACTTCTCTTGCGGCAAATTCTCTTAAGCAAGCAGTGGAAGATGCGCTGCGCTTGAAATGAGGCCGAAGCATCCGCAGGCCGTGCTCCTGCTCGGTCTCCTCGTCGGGTTAGCGTTCGGCCTCTCCCTGACACCCGCTGTGAAGACCGAGACGGCGACCCCGTCGAGCGTCGAGGTGGGGGTCTACCTCGTGAACGTGCAGTCGGTGAATCTTCAGGCGGGCACCTACAGCCTCGACTTCTACCTCTGGTTCAACTCGACTGGGAACCCGCACTACGTCGACTATGAGTTCACGAACGGCCAGGCTACTTCGATGGACATCATCCAGAACACGAGCGCGTACCAGGAGTACAGGGTCTGGGGTACCTTCCAGACGACCTTCAACTTCCAGAAGTTCCCCTTCGACAGCCACCAGCTTGCGGTAGACATCGAGGACAAGACGCTCACGGCGAGCCAGCTCGTCTTCACCCCCGACCCGGCGAGCGGGTTCGAGACGAACGCCGGCGTATCAGGATGGCAGCTCTCCAACGGGACCATGCGCGTCACGACCCATTCGTATCCCGGGCAGGTCTTCTCGAGTGCGGTCTTCTCCGTCACGATCAGCAGGTTTGCGACGCAGTCCTTCATAGAGAACGTACTGCCGATTATGCTGGTGACGCTGATCGGAATGATGGTCTTTCTGCTCCCAGTCGAGCGGACCTTCGAGAGGACGTTCCTCTCGGTCACCACCCTGCTCTCAGCGGTCGCGCTGACGGTTCAGACGATGTCGGAGGTTCCATCGGTCGGGTACCTCACCCTCTCTGAAGAGATCTCGGTAACCGTCTTCTTCCTCTTCGTCTATAGCATTGGTGTCTCGATTTTGCTGACGAGGATGGTCGTCAACGGCGACAAGGAGAGGGCGGAGAGGATTAACTTGAAAGCTGCGGTGCTCGTCCCCGCCGTGGTGGTAATCTTCCTGGGTCTCCAGCTGGTGGGCTTCGCCTGACGAGGCAGGGCTGTTGGTGAATCCGTTGTACCCATCATCGAGGAGGGCCGGGTCCCGCCGGGGCTGGGGTGTGCTTTTGGCGCTCCCCGTCCTCGTGCTCCTCCTCCTCTCGTGCGCGGCGCCGGTACTGGGTCAGAGCCAGAGCGCGCCCCAGCCGCGCCAGGTGACGGTGGGATTGTACCTGAACGACGTGGCGGGTCTGGACCAGACGACGGGCTCGTTCGACGCCGACTTCTACCTATGGTTCAGGTGGCAGGGGAACTGGACGGAGGGGGATGTGAACGCGACCGTGGCGGCCGACATCGCCGCGGCGGAGGCGAACCCGACCGGGAGCTACTCTCAGCTCGCCGAGTACGCGTTCCCGATCCACTTCGAGCTGATGAACGGGCAGGTGATGGGGTTGACTCTGATATCCGCCCAGCCTGATTACAACGGAAGCGGCTACAACTTCCTCGAATACAGGGTGCACGCGTCCATGCACGACCCCATCGTGCTCCAGAACTATCCCCTCGACGTGCAGACACTCTCCATCGAAATCGAGGACAGCTTCTATCCGAACTCGACGCTGGTCTACGTCCCCGACAGCGGGAGCAGCATCGATCCCTCGATCACGTCAGGGAACGGGATACCGGGGTGGAACTACGACGCGAGTTCGTTCTCGGTCACCGTCACGAACCACCTCTACGCGAGCGCCTTCGGGTACGGTGTGATCCCCGGTATGAACACGACCTCGAGCTACTCGCACTTTGACGCGTCGTTCACCATCAGGAGACCGTTCGCGAACACGGTGAGCACTCTGCTGCTTCCGATCGCAATCCTCCTCGCGCTGACTCTCGTCTCGTTTTTCATCCCAATCGAGAAGTTCGAAGAGAGGCTCGCGCTCCTCGTCACGGCGGTTCTGTCGGCGGTGCTGCTCCAGATCAACTTCGACCAGAACATACCAGCGACGGGGACGTTCACACTGGCGGACAGGACCGTCATGGTGCTCTACGTCGTGCTCATGTACGGGCTGGGCATAACGGTTGTGCAGAAGTGGCTGAGCCCGGAGAAGCACGCGGGGCTCATCCGCTGGGTGGACAGGGTAACGTTGATCGTCATCCCAGTCGCCTCGACGATCCTCATCTGGTGGCTATTCTACTCCGTCTGCCAGACGAGGATTTGCTCTGTACCCATCCTGTGAGCGCGGTCACGTCCAAGCCTTAAATACGGTTCGCGCGGCTTTCTTGCCGATTCCCGATGGCCCTCGAACCCTGGGAGTGGCTCGTGATAGGGCTGATCGTCGCGGGGGTAGTCGCGACCTTCGTCGTCGTCTTCTGGGAGGGCGTGGTCAAGACAATCAGGAAGATGCCCGTCCAGCAGACGGTCCTGAAGGATCAGGGGCCCCTCCCGAAGGCTGACTACATCAAGGTCGTCTGGGCGGGCGAGACGATCGGCCACCCTCCGGCGAGGAAGAGCGTGATGCTGGCGTACAACCAGCCTGAGCGAGTTGTGATGTCCTTCTTCGCGGATTTTACAGACACGAGGAGCACCTACCTCGATCCGGTGAGGGCGATAAGAATCAACGGTGAGATGGTCGAGATAAAGGACATGCCGTCGGATCCCGGGAAGCTGCGGTCCATCAAGAAGGACAACGTCGACGTCACGCAGTACATCCAGACAAGCGACAAGGGGATAATCAACACGTTCGAGGTCAGCTACATAGTCAAGGGACGGGGCGCCTTCCTCAGGAGCAGCATGGGCAAGATGACGCTGGTGCTCTCGGTCATGATGCCGAGGGCAAACATCCAGGGCGTCGGACGCGAGACCAAATTCTGCATGAACTGCGACACCACCATCCCCGTCAAGGCTCCCTTCTGCTGGAACTGCGGCATCCCGCAGGAGGCCTTCAGTGGCATCGCGACGAAGAAGTGCCTGACTTGCGGGGCCGAGCTCCCGAGGGTTGCCTCGTTCTGCTACTCGTGCGGAACGGCGCAGCCCCAGAACGCCGCGCCGGAAGCCCCTCCTCCTGTGCAGAACGCCTGACAGCGTTCACACCAAGCTACCCCCGTTCCCCACCGCACCCGCGACGGGACCCGGAGGGGCGGGAGGAGGAGGGGCGACGCCGCCCGCCCCCAGGACATTCGAAATCATCGTGGTTCCCTTCCAAGTCAGGAAGAGCTGGGCGAACGCCTGGGCGACCGAGTCACAAAGCGGCTCAGCGTGCTCGCCGGGGGCACCCAGCATCCCAAGCATAGAGAGCTTCAGCAACGCCCCGTCCATCAACGCGTCGCCCGGCGACATCCCCGACACCAGGGGGAGGGGCGTGTTGGGGGAGGGCGGCATGGTTGTCGAGCAGACCATCCCTCCGGGGAACGGGAGGGCCGGGTTCGTGTAGCCAAGCTCCCACGCGGTCCAAGCTTGACCTATAGCGGAGGCGATGGCGTTGCCGTAGAGGGCGTAGTTGCCACCCTTCTGCTTCATTCTGGCGAGGATCATCGGACCAGCCATCAGTCCGCCCCCGACCATCCCTCCCGGCGGGAGTATCCCGACCCCCGCGTTGATGATTACCCCGACGAACTGGACCGTGCTCTGCCAGGTGCTCCAGCAACCGCAGACCGCCCCGCAGACGTCGTCGATGAAACCTTCGAAACCCTCGCTGACCTTGTTGCAGGCGTCCACCGCTATCTTGTCCGCGCTGGGAGGGACGAAGATGTTCGTGGGCCGCGGGACGCCAGGCTTGAAGTCATCGACCTTCCCGTTGTACTTGTCCTCCAGGCTCGCGTCCCAGGAGGAGGGGACCTTGATGCCCTTGGAGAGGAAGTTGGCCTTGACGAGCTGAGACATCAGGTTCGCGTCGGGGGCCGGCATGCCTTCACCCACCCACGATTACGGTGGGGCTCCCAGCCGAGATCGTACCGCTGCCGCCGCAGTGCTGTGTCGGGTCACCGGCCCGGGCCATGGGCTTCCCGTTCACCTTCACCGTGGCGGAGCCGTTGGAGATGGTGAAGTTGTTGGCGGCGCAGCACGCGGCGTGCAGCCCCTTGTCGTCCTTTCGGGCCGCGGGCAGGCTGTTGATCAGGACGTCCGGAGAGCCCGAGGCTATCATCCCGGCCACCGGGTGGGGGCAGACCGGGCACCCGTGCGCGCAGTTCCCCTGCACCTGGTCGGTCTGCCTGGCGGCGCTCGGCATCCATCCGCACCTACGGGTTGATCTCCACAGTCGCTCCCTTCAAGGTCATCTTCCCCGAGGCGGTGATCTCCGTCGCGGCGTCGCTCTCGAACTTGATGTTCTTCGCCTTGATCGAGAGGTCATCCTCTGTCTTGATCGTGATCGGCTTCTTCGTCTCGAGTGTCACGCTCTCCTTGCTGACGGTGACGTCCGTCTCGCCGACGTGGAGGATCAGCTGCTCGTCCTGGATCGTGACCTTCACGTCGCCCTCGGGGAGCTCGAGGTGGACCCTGCGCAGGTCGGCGTTCTTGTCGTAGGCCGGCTTGTAGACCACCTCCTCGCTCTGGCTCGTGGGGGGCCTGTCCTCGTCGTTGTACAGCCGACCTATGATTATCGGCGAGTTGAAGTCCCCGTTGACGAAGGCGAGCAGGACGAGGTCGCCCACGTGAGGGGGGTTGACGAGGCCCACCTGCGAGGTGGCCACGGGGACCTTCCTTAGCTCGATGTCCCTGTCCCTGAGCTTGACGTTGCATTCATAGTTGTCGTTGTCCCCTTCGTCGGAGTGCGGGAAGACGGAGGTGACGACTCCCAGCTCCGAGAGGTGCAGCTTCCTCACCTCGGCCTGAGCTATCTTCCTCATCGAGTCGACGATGCCGCTCATGCTCTCGCCCTGGCTTCGCTCGGGGTTGCGCTCGCGGTGTACATCTCTCTCACAGCGGGGGCTTCTGTCGGACCTCGATGCTCTCAATCCTCGGGATCGACTCCCTGGCCTGCACCTCTGTCTCGGCGGTGTAGACGACCCGCTGCGCGAAGATCTCGTCGGGGAGGCCGTCCTCCTGGCCCAGGATGAAGCCCTTCGAGGGTTTGAGGTTTAGTCCTCTCCGCGTGAGGGCCTCCTGGGAGAGCACCATCCCCTTTATCACGTCTAGGACGATGTCGTCGACGCTCGCCTCGTCCTCGCCCCAAACGTCGACGTGCAGGACAACGCTGAGCCTCACCGCACGCGTCCTCCCCGCACTTGCCGCTGACAGGTAGCGGAAGACGACGGCCGCCCCGTCCTTCGGCGGCTTCTCGAAGGTGACCCTCCCCGTCCCGTAGTTCACCGTGAAGTCTGACCCCTCGATGAGCTGCGAGCCGGAGGGAGACTCGACGGACTTGAGCGGCCTCTGGGCCCTCTGCGACAGCTTGAAGGTCGCACCCTTGCCGTTGCCCTCCCGGGTGTCCTCGACCTCCTCGGATACCTGCACGCTTCCTCCTCCTACGCCCGCATCCTCGAAGGTGAACTCGGGCGTGTAGACGAAGACGAACGGGAGCTTTGGCACCTTCTTCCCGCCCGGGGTCCTCGCCGCGATGCTCTGTGCCGGGACAATCTCCAGCCTCTCCTTCAGGACGTCGACGACCCGTTCAGAGAGTTCGTGCATCCACCATCACGCTAGCTGTCTGACCTTGACTCGGAGCTGAACCACGTTTCCGATCCTGCCGCGGGCCTCGGGGCTCGCGTTCGCGAAGGAGACGGAGATGACCTCGCGCTCCGGGTGCGGGTTGGCTAACCTGTACCGGTACCAGACCCACTGCGAGGGAGAGAGGATGTACTCGACGAACGGATTGTCGTCTCCGGCTGGCGCAAGCGCTGCTCTGTCGTGGACGTAAAGGTCAGGAAAGGTCTCTGTCGTCCCGTCCGCGTAGTTCAGCGTGACTTCGAGGGCCCTCCTGTTGCCTCCCTCGGCTCCGGCCCAGAAGTCGAGCTGGTCGAAGGCGTTCGTCAGGGTGAACCTGCAGATTCCGACGTTCCCCTTCAGGGGCGGTACCCACTGCCGCGAGATCAGCCCAACGACGCCGGCACCGTAGTTCCCCACCTCGCCGGGCACCGTTTCATCGAGCCCGTATGACTTGCCCTCGGCGCTCTCGAGGTTGGTCATGGTGTGGAGGACGGACATGTTGTCGACGTACTTCCGGAGGTCGTCGCACCGCGCCCGCAGCGCGAGGATCTCGTCCAGGAGGCCCTGCTGGACGTAGTTCCAGTCCTCGGACTTGATCGGCTCGCCCGGCTGCGCAGGTCTCGGTTTAAACTCTGTCATCCAACGATGCACCTACTCCTTGACTCTTAGGGTCGCCCTGACTCCCTGGGCCCTTATAATATTGAGGAGGCCCTCGACCTCCTCCGGCGATGAGTGGCTCCTCTCCAGGGCGCGGCGGGGAACGACCAGCTCGAAGGCGCAGGGCTGCCTGCTGGTCCAATCGAACCTGACGCGGACCCTAGGCACGGGCTTCTGGAAGACGGAGCCATCGAAGACGGAGCGGTCGAAGCTCCCCACCAGGGAGGAGAGCGCCTCGTGGAAGGACCAGGTCGACCCCGACCGGAGGAGGGAGGGCTCGCCCTTCCGTTCTAGGCTGTCCGAGACGTCTTCCTCGTCGAGCGTCGCACGCGCACCCTCGATGACCAGGCGCTGGCCGTAGGCGACGGTCCCCCTGAACCTGACGCTGGCGCCCGTCTCCTTGACTGTCAGGGTCGGGTCGACTATCCTCTCGCCCTCGTCAACGACCGAGAGCTCCATCCTAGGCGGGGCGTCCTCCACGCCCATGCTTCCGAGGGTCCACTCGCTGTCGCCCGCGACAGAACGCGTGACGACGAGCGGGGCGGCGGGGTTCTCCACCAGCTCGAGCTCGGCTCCCTCCGTCTTCAGGAACGCGGCCATCATCGATATCACGGATTCCCTGGTGCCGCCGCCCTTGAACCGCTGGATGCCGTTCTTGATCCTTATCCTGTAGTCCTCGTCGGTCTCTCCCGGAGAGCGCAGGAGGTCGAAGATTGCACCGATTGCGTCGAGGTCGGCGAGGTGGGCCGTCTCTACCCAGTGGGTCCTCGGAATCCGGAAGAGGTCCCGTTGCTGCTCGTTCAGCGACCTGGCGAAGGCGTTGATGAGCCCGTAGAGGACGCTATCTGGGTCCCAGGAGCGATAGAACTCTGGGAGCCTCTCGGCGACCCGCGCGGTCCGCTGCAAGTCTAAGGGCCTCCTGCCGGCTGGATTGAGACGTCCCTAAGCCGGGCCTTCTCGTCCTGGGCGAGGCTGACGTTGGTGTTGAAGCTGGCTGCTTGTCCCTCCCGGTACGCCTGGACCTGGATGCTCTTCACGTCGCGGACTCCCTCGGCGGAGAGGATGAACGAGGCTACTCGACTGAATATCACCGTGTCTCCCGTCTGCAGAGAATCGACATAGCCCTCGAGCTGCTCCCGTATGAGCGCCTGGACCTTCTCGAGCCGAGCATTGCGTTCGAGCTCCACGACCGCCTGGACGCCCAACAGGACCTGCCTCGGTCTCACGACCTCCACCAGCACACCCGCAGCACGCGTCTCCTCCACGACGCGCCTTATCTCCTCGATGTCGCCGCC
Source organism: uncultured Nitrososphaerota archaeon (assembly GCA_963703285.1). Lineage (GTDB taxonomy): Archaea > Thermoproteota > Nitrososphaeria > Nitrososphaerales > Gagatemarchaeaceae > Gagatemarchaeum. Next base: position 1,909,059 of record OY969807.1, on the reverse strand, counting down.
GTCTACAATCACGCGGACCACTCCAGGGATGGGGAGCTGCACGGGGGCCCCTCCAACCTCCGTGCTGAAGGGTATCGGGAGCTCCTCTATCTTGACGGGGCGGAGGACTCCGTCGACATTCTCTATCCTCTGTTTGAGGGCGGTCCGGGTAGCCCGTCCCAAGGACTTGAGCTCCCCCCTGGCCCGCGAACGGAGCTCGTCGTCCATCTCGATGGGCGAGCCACCGCTGATGGTTCTCCTGTTAATCGTGTACTCGACCCCCTCCACCGGCTTCGGCATCAGCGTCACGGTCCCAGGAAGGACGTTCCCCCGCTGACCCGGCTCGTCGGCCTCGACCGTGACCTCCGCCTCCCACGCGCCGTCCTCCGTCCTTCCCAAGGCCGCCGTGCCAATGGTGTGGAAGACGACCGCGTCTTCTCCGCGCTTGGAGAAGGTCGAAACCTTCGTAGCGGGTGGTATGGTGACCTGCTGGAACGTCTTGTAGTTAATGGTGAACTCGGTTCCCTGCTCTGGAGAGGTCCCCCCGGGGGTCCAGACCAGCGAGTTTCCGGAGAGGCGGTAGTCCACGCCCTTCTTGAACTGCACGGGGGCCCCTGCCGTCCTCCCGCGCACCGAGGTCACCTCCTTCACGGGAGATTGCTTGAGGGGGTACTCGGTCCTTCCCTCGTGCAGGACGACCTCCTCTACGCTGCTCCCCTCCTGGGGCGGGTTCTTCCTCCCGAAGACGACGGCGCCCCGCGCCTTCTGCGCCGGTCTCCTCCTCGCGCCTAGCATGGCGACGACCTGGTCGAGGGCGCTCCCCGTCGCGGTGTCGATGAATCCCGAAGCGTACACGTAGTCCATCTGGACGTATAGGTACTCCATCTCCCTCCCTATCGCCTCCACAATCGTTCTCACGACGGACCCCGTGTTGACGTCCGTTATCGGAGACGGGACACCGAAGGAGTAGCTTACGCGGAAGGGCGTCATCTGGTCGGGCTTGGCGCCGGAGGTCCACTCGAGCATGTTGTCGGAGAGCGCGTAGTCGGATTCGGGCGAGAAGACGTGCCTGTTGCCCTTGACCGTCCCCTCGACCTTGGCTATCGACCTCACCCTCTCGTCCGTCCCAAGCTTGTACCTCACCTTCGCCGAGTCGTACACGTGCTTCTCGTCGACCACGCCCTTGGTTAGCTGTTCGAGTATCGACTCCGTAATCTCCGCGAAGGACTTCCTGGAGTAGGGCGAGGACGTATCAGGCGACCTCCAGGTAGAAGGGCATGACTATGTTGAGTGGGACCTCGCCGCCGATGGCGGAGACGCTGATCTCGATGCTCACTGCGTCGGCTCTATCCTTTGAGGGGGTCACCGTAAGGCCGAGTATTTCCTTGACCCTTGACTCGTGGGCGAGCGCCTCTCTCACGAGCACCTTGATGCGCTCCCTCGTCGTATCGTTGTTCGGCTCGCCTATCAGGTCGTAGAGCCGCGAGCCGTACCTCCTGTGTCCTATGTCGGTGAGCTCTCCCCTTCTCGTCCTGATCCTGTGCACAATCGCCTGGCCGAGGTTCAGTTCGTCCTCCACGAGGTCGAGGTCTCCGCTCGCGGAGAGTGCAAGGTCGGCGCCCGTCTGCGTCTCTACCAGTCTGAGGTCTCTGCCGAGTACCGGTTTCTCTTCGCTCATTCTTGACCCGTCCCCGAAAGCAAGAGGGTCGTGGTGAAGCCCCTCGACTTGCTGAAGAGGTGCTCCACTCCCCTTACCTGATAATCGCCGTTCAGAGCTTCGTCCGTCATGCTCAGTATCTGCACCGTGGAGTTCAGGGCGACCGTCGCGTCGCCGAGCGTCTTCAGCCGGAGGAGCGTGTTACGAGAGACAGAGGCCAACAGGACATCGCTGACGCTCCCCGCAGTGTCGGTGTCTCTTACCGCCGCGTCGCTCACGAGCAGCGCATTGCCGTCGCCGCTGGTGGAGTCGACCGGCGTCTTCGTCAGCCAGTGCACAGAATCGGCCCCCTTCGAGCTCGAAGGGCTCTCGCCGTAGACGTGGACGGAGCCGAAGATCGCGCCCCTTTCGAGGCGCGTCACGGCGATGATGGTCTTCCCGTACTCGAACTGTTTGGGGGAATCCGCCTCGTATGGCCCGAACGCAAGCGCGTCGTCCGCGTCGACGTAGGCCTCGTGGCCGCAGCGCCGCGCGAGCTCGAGCACGTGCTCGTGCGCGTTCTTCGCGCTATCGACGGCGTAGAAGGGAAGCTGGAGTCCATCCTGGACGTCTCCGGTGGAGGCGTTCGCAGAGGCCGCAAGGTCGGTGACTATGGCGCCGCAGGTCTGATTCTCGAACAACTTGTCCGTGCGGTACCTCTGGAGCTTCGCCACGGAGTTCAGAGAGACGATGCGGTCGTAGTCGAGCTCCCTGAATACGCTGTCTATCGTACCGGTGAATACCTTGGTCGTGTCGTCGACGTACCCCAACGAGGCGTCCATGGAATCGCCGACGGAAAAATCGAGGTTCGAGTCGTTCGCCCTCACGACCAGTTCGCAGAGGCCGGCCCTGCCCTCCAGGTCGGTAGAGACGCGTACAGAAACGAGATCACCTGCGCCCCCGCGTTCCACGGCAGCAGACCCCAAATTTATCTGATACGAAGGACGCGACATAACCACGACAATCTCATCTCGAGGCTATTTATTTTACACCCAGACCCACGCCATCCGTCCGTCCCGTTATGCGCAGCTGTATCCGGTTTATCCGGGCGACTAGAGCCTCGGGCTCCTCTGTCCTGTTGTGCTCCCGCTTCCTGTAAGATGCGAGCGCCTGCCTGTAGAGCTCAAGCGCGCCGTTAAGGTCCCCATCCGCTTCGAGGACGTCCCCCAACAACACGACGATCCGGTCGTAGTCGGGGTGTGCTGCGTTGACGTCCCGGAGGAAGGTCATGGCTCGGTCCCTCGGACCGCGCTTCATGTAGTAGGTGCCCAGCGCGAAGAGGAAGCCCTCTCCGGACCTTGTCTCGGCGGGCGTGTCCTTGCCTGTGAACTCGAGCATTGCGGTGTTGGAGACCGTCTTGAATCCCTTGACGAGCTCGAGAGCGACCCTGACCTCGTGGAGACCCTTCGGGATTTTTTCCACTTCTTCTGGGTCGATGCCCAACTCCGCGAAGCAGATCCGGTCCGAGTCCAGCTCCGCCACGGAGGTCCTCGGAGCCCAGGATAGGAGTCTTGTGGACCAAACAGATGGGACCCAACTCTCCCCGTTCTTTATCTCAATCTTCAGAAACGCTGTCCAGTTCTCTCTGCCTCCGAACCTGAACGTCCTGACCGGCTTCAGGCCCGCCGAGAGCGCCTTCACCCGCTTGTTCAGGTCGTCTCGGTCGATGTCCCTCTCCTTGGCCTCCTTCCTGAAATCTTCGATGCGCGCGTTGATGGACTCGTTGTTGAGGACGGCCGATGTGGCTTCATAGTTGGTCAACGAGACATACATGATGAGGGACTCGTCTCTGTTGACCGATGCAGCCCTGCTCCCATTGATGCTGAAGGAGACGTCAATCGGAGGTTCCTCTTCTCGGTTCGCAGGGGTCACCAGTCCTTCACCTTCAGCTGTTCCCTGCACTTGCCGCGGCTCCTGCGGCCGTATCCCCCGTTGGAGGTGGCGTCGTTCTTGAAATCGTTCCCCGCGTTGACCTCGGTCCCCTCGGTCCCGGTGCAGTAGTTATCGCCCGGCAGCGGGTTCACGCGGGGGACGTAGTGAGGGTGGTGCGATGCACGGTTGTTATCGTCTGGGTGGCACCAGAGGGAAGCGAAGTTCGCGTACCTCATGATGCAGTTTACAATGCCGCTGGTCTGACCCCCCGTGGGCTCGGACGAGTAGGTTGCCGTGGTGCCGTCGGTGAACGTTACTGTGTGGTCGTGTTTCTCCTTCTCACCGTGGTGCCACAGCCCCACGGAGTGACCGAGCTCGTGCGCAACCGTGCGCAGCTCCCGGTTCGGAGGCTCGTTCGCGTCGCGCGTGTTGTCTGTGTTGACCGCCACCCTGTTCACGACCTTGGGAGTGCCCGGACCACCGCCCCGGGAGACACCGAAGAGATTCGGATCCGAGGTCTCCTTGACGAGCCTGAGACCGTGCTGGTCGCCGCCGGACGCGTAGCCGCGGTTGAAGTTCACGATTTGCGTCTTCCCGGTCGGGCCCGTGTCGTTGTCGGCCGAGGCGCCGTTGAAGAGGTCTGGGTCCGGTAGGAGGCAGATCTCCAGGGCGGACGCGCTGCGGAAGAGACTGATCTGGAGGCCGTCGGGATTGTAGATGAAGAGGTCCTTCTTCGAGGTGTCGGTCCTGAAGTGCCTCAGCTTTCCTGAGCCTCTGCTCTCGTCCGAGATGATGAAGCCGCGATACTCCTCATAGTTGGTGAACCCGTCTCCCTTGGTCCCGTCCCCGACGGGGGTGGAGTCGTTGTCGTCTCCTGCCTTGGCCGCATTCCCAGACTCGTCCTTGTCTTGAGGGGCCGAGTCGGCTATCTTGTTCTGGTTCTCGTCGACCGGGATGGTCACGATGTGAGCGGGTTTCCCTGTGTCGCCTCTCGTCATTGCTTCGGTGTCATCGGCTGTGACGGTCAGGACGCCGTTGGCCCCGAAGTCCTCGCAGCGGACCACCGCCGTGGCCTCGAAGACCGCCTCCTTCGTTGTGGCCTTTTGGTAATGGTGCTTGTGCTTTGGATTGTCGCCCGCGTCTACTATCTTCTCGACACAGGCCGGGTCCGAGGTCTTGTCCTCCTCGAAGTCGAATTCGGACATCTTCGGATCCTGATTCTTGTAGCAGTCCGGGCACGGGCATGCAAAGAACAGGTCGGGGTTGGTGTTCGCATCCTTCGGATAGTTCATGCATACCCCCTTCTCCTTGGAGACATCCGCGAACATAAAGACAATCTTCTTCATCTGGTTCGCCCTCTTCGCGGGAACCCACTGGCCGTTGACGAAGGCGTAGATCCTCGCTGTGAACTTGAGCAGACCGTTGCGTGCGTCGGGAATCCAGTTGGGGTCGGTTTCCGAGATTTGGATAGAGAGCCGGGCCTTCTCCTCCTTCAGCGGATCTGCCTGGACCTGCTTCGACGCCGACATTCACGTCAGGCTCCGCCCGGGGGTGCCTCCTCCCCGCCGGCCCCCTTCTTGACCGTGACCTTCGACTCCTCCTCGTACCCCTCCTCGTCAACCGAGACCGTGTACTCTCCGTCCGGCGCGTCTAGGACTTGGTACTTGCCGTCCTCGTCGGTCATGATGATGCGCTCCCCGTCCGGCCCCACTATCTTCACCGCGACGTGGGGCGCCGGATTGCCCTCTGCGTCGAGGACCTGTCCGCTTATGTCGTCCACCTCTGTCTCCTTCTCGGCCTCCTCCTCCGCCTCCTCGGTCTGGTCTGGGGGCTCCTCCGCCTCTTCTTCCTCCTCGCCCTCCTCGACCCCTTCCTCCTCCGTCTCCCCCTTGTACTCCCTCAGGAAGAGGGTGTACTTGAAGCGGTCCGGGACTCCCGCCGACTGGTCTATGAGCAGCCTCTCGATGACCACGTTGCTGACCTTGGCCGCTGAGAGGAGGTCCGACGTGAACGAGACCGCCTCCCCGCCGTCCGACTTGTCCTTGAGGGACTCCAGGGTGGTCTTGGCGCTCTTGCCCCATATCTCGCCCACCACCCTAATCCTGATGGCTTCGCGCCCCATGTCCTGCAGCGCGTTCCCTTCGGCCCCTGGTACCCTGATCTCGACCACATCTCTCCTGTCATCGACGTCGACAGTCGTGACGCTACGAATTTCGGTGTATGGCCCGGCGGCGGACGGCTGCACCCTCTTGACGAGGTCTATGTCGTCGAGCTTAATGTCCAACTTTGAAGCCTCCCTCCCAAGGCGTTCGCCCGAGCCACTTGTGTGTGATAGAATGGCGAGCCCCGGGCGGACGGGTCATTGGATACCGTACCTCCGGAGCTCCTCCTGCAAAAGTCTCTCGATTGTCTTGCGCATCGCCGACAGCTCATCCTGATCACGCGACCCGTTCTCTTCCCTCGACTCCGGCTGCCGCTCTTCCTCGGCCAGAGGTGCCTCCTCGCCCGTCGGGAGCTCAAAGACGCTCTCTGACCCTTCACGCTCCCCGGGCGCACGGCTCTCCCCGGTAACCAACTGCTGGCCGGCAGGGGCGGCCGGCCTGGGCGCCGCCGGGGCCAACGAACCACGCGGAACCGGAGGCGGAAGCGGAGAGACGAGAGATCCGCGCATCAATCCGAGACTGGTCGCATACGCGACAGCCTGGGCGGCTGAAGGAGTCACCAGGGCACCGCTCGGGCCGGCGCCAGGCAAGCCAGAGGGTGCTGCGGGAGGCGCTGGCGGAGGCGCGGGTCCCGGCTGCGCCGGAGCTTCCACAGCACCCTCAGACGCGCCCCCTCCGCCTCCGGAACTCCGGGCCTCACTCCCCTAATGGCGCTCTCAAAGGCCGCGGGGCTGAAGACAACGGTGGTCCCCATTGGCGTAGGCGAAGGAGGCCCGCGGGGCGACGGGGGAGCTGGAGGAGGCACCTCGACGCGTGAGAGGGAGGCGAGCCCTCCCGGGGTCTCAGGCACCGCGACGGGAGCGCCCGCTGGCTCGACTCCTCCACCGGTAGAGACGGGGGCCCGCGCCCGCTGGCTGGGAACTGTAGGAGCGGCTGGGGTCGCAGAAGGGACCTGCGGCGGCACCGGTGCCCGGGTGGCCGCTGGGAGAGGGGGGACGGAGACGGCCGCGACCGACGGAGCCGATGGAGCCGGAGGAGCCGCCCTCGATTCTGCCTCTCGTGACTGGGAGGGGAAGGGGACCGACCCGCTAGGCGGTGGAGCGGGTCGCAGCCCCAATTCCAATTCGCCCGCTGATGGAGCATTGCCACCCGCCAGCTCTGCGGGCAAGGGCGCTGCTCTCGGACCGTACCCCTCTGATGGAAGCCCCGCCGTTGGAGGCGGAGCGCTCGGGGGGACGATTCGAGCGGCGGGAGGTGGCGGGGACGGGGGAGCCGCAGCAGAGGTTCCGAGCACCTCAGCGACTCTCGAACCGGCGAATGCAGATTGCATGGAGGCGACGATGCCGAAGGGCGTGAGCACTTCGCTACCGCTCGCCTCGGGAACCGCTGGAGAGGCTTGCGGCATCGGCGGGGTGGTCGGGCTCTCTTCAGGCCCCCTCGGCGACTCGGTAGAAGGCGGCCCACCAGTCGGACCCGGCGGGGCAGAGGGTCCGATGTCGCTCGGAGGCGCGGGGGCTGCGGGCTCAGGTTGGACCGCTGAACTCGCATTGGCAGCGCGGGGGACTCCGGGCGGCGCGAGGGGGACCTGAGATACACCGGTGCCCCCCAAGTACGAGGAGAGAAGTGCCTGCGTGGCCGCCATGCGCACGATCGCGGCGGACCACCGCCAATCCATGGAGAAGGGGACTGTGCTTGTGGTGCCACCCCCTGGAGAAGCCGGAGCGGTCCCCTGTTGCTCGGGGGAGGGTTGGGCGGATACACCCGGCAGAGGTGGAGCGGGCCCGAGCTCGAGAGCGACGGGTTCCGTACCGGCATGGCGAGACGAGGCAGCTTCGAGCCCGATGGGAGGGGCTCGAGGCGCGGGCGACAATCCCGGGACCGACTCCGCGGCGGGCTGCTCCTCCGGCGAGCGGGCAACGTCGGATGGGGGGCCGCGCTCGATGGTCGGTGGGGTTCCCTCTTCGGTGGCGGGCGCGGGCGGAGGGTTCGGCTGGGTCTGCGAAGCCTCTCGCAACGCCGACTCCGTCGTGACGGCCTGAGAGGCAGGGCCAGGTTCAAGGGACTGGGACGGCCCCGTGGGTTTGGGAGGCATCGGCCCCCCTCCGCCCGGGCGACTCGAGGCAGACGCGGGCCCAAGGACGAGAGCGGAGGGTCCGGCGCTTGGCGGGGGAGGGACCCCCAGATATGCCGCTGCGGAGCTTGTCGACGCGGCTGCAGCGAGCGAAGGGATCAGCGCAGAGGACGAGAGAGAGGGGCTCGCCGGTGAGACGGCTTGCTCCTGCTGCGCGGGCTGGCCGGGGAAGCCCGAGGGAGGAGGGGCTGCCGGGTTTGGCATGGGCTGCGCCGCGACCTGCGGAGGGCTCTGCGGTTCGGGACCGCCCGGCTGCGGGGACGTCGCGCTCTTCTCCGCCGCGCTGCCCGAGGCTTCGGGGGCGACGGCCCTGGTCCCCGTAGAGACGCTCCGGAAGGCTGCGGTGCTGAGTACGGCGGGCGGGCCCGCGGTTCCCGCCGGAGGAGGGGGAGGGGCTTGGACTGCCGTCGACGCCTGATAGCCCGGCTGTGGCGCAGGAGGGCTGGTCTGGAACTGGGTGCTTCCCGCCGGTGGCCCCCCGGTGCCCGACGACGGCTGTGATTCGCCTCGGGCCGCGGCGTTGGAGACGGCAGGCATCGCCGCACCCCCGGTCGCGTAACCCACCGGCGAGGGCGCGACCGCCTGCTGGAGGACGGAAGCCGCTGCCGAGGCCGCTCCTGTCATCGCCCCCTGGAAGGAGAGCAGGGTAGCGGCGGGCGAGGAGGGGTAGCTCGAGCCTGAGTCGGCCGAGAGGTCGTGAAAAGCGGTCTCGCCGGTTGACGAAGGCCCCTGAGCGGCGGAGGATGAGGACCCCGCTGCGGGCACGGGCTGGAACGCGGTTGTGGAGGGCGCTGGCCCGCCTCCCCGCTGGGAGAACGAACGAAATGCAGCCTGCATCGGGCTCGTCAGGGAGGGGAAGAGGGCGCGATCCTCTCCGCCTGGGCCGCCCGACGGAGACTCCTGCTGAGAAGGCACGGTTTGAAGCTCGATGTCCGGAGCGGCTTCCTCCGGGCCGACACCTCTGGCAGCGGCCCTTCGCCGCACCTTCGGCGTGTAGGGAGGGCCGGTGACCACCACCGCGACGCTCCTCGACACCCGCGAGGCCAGGCGGGCGCCGAGATCCACCAGGGAGGACAGAGAGGCGGTGGTGCTCTCGACGACCGGGCCTACCCTCGGGCCCTTAAGGAAGGCGGCGAACCTCGACGCCAGCGAGGCCAGGCGCCCGGAGTCTCTTGGGCTGCTCATCCCTCTCCTCCGAGGTCATCCCTTACGACGATGCGGGTCACTCCCTGCTCCGCAAGCTCCGCGACGGAGGCGGCCTCGGCCCTCAGCGAGAGGGCAGCCATGAGGAACCCGATCTGGAGCCTGGTGAGGTCGCGCGCCTCCGGGGCGAGCTTGTACCCTAGGTCTAGGCAGAGAGTCGCCAGCTCCTGGCCCTCAGGGCTCCTCGCGAATCCCTCTATCTCGCGTCTTTTTTTTTAGCCTGCTCCGGAGGAGCGACGCCGCTTATCTCGAGAATCTTCATCCCTATAGCCTCGGGGACTCCGAACTTCATCTCGGCGACCTCCTTGGTGTCGAGCTGCGGCTCGACCATCCCTATCGAGGCGGCCAGGCGAAGGGCGTCGAAGTTCTTGTCTACCTCGACCCTGGCGAGGTCGGGAGTCCCGTCCGGCCGGAGCGGGATGGGGCCTACTATCGAGAATATCCGCGAGAGCTCACCGTCGGTCAGGGGCCTCACGACCACCTCTGAGCCATACTCCTTGAGGAAGACGGTCTCGCGGACGCGAGACCCCTCAATGATGTCCTCCTTCGTTAGCCTGCGCGTCGTGGCGCCTCTACTCTTCGCGTATTCTGGTCGCTGTGAAGTTGTAGGTCGTCGTTGCGACGCCGGTCGCGTCCATAGCGAACGTCTTGTCCTCCAGGATGCACTCGTCGAAGGTGATCTTCTTGACCGGCTTGTCGACCGACTGAGGCTGGAGCTGGACGACGATTTGGAAGAACTTCAGTGTGGGGATCGTCTCGTACATCTTCTTGTCGAGGGCGTCGTATCCTGACTTTATCTTGACCGAGCCCTGGACGAAGAGCGCGCCGTAGTAGGCCCCGAGCCTCTCCTCGGTGCTTATGGCGTGGATGTTCTGGCGGTTCCTAGTTATTTTGAAGTCGATGGACTGAATCCCAGGGACGACCTTTCCGTCAATGGTTATCTGGCTGGCGTTTGCCGCAATTAGCATTGACACTTGTCTTCACCCCCTCCTATGCCTCGACCGTCAGTGTAGCGTAGATGTAGTCCATGGCTCGCACCGGCCTCACCGCGACGTCTGCCCTCACTATGCCCTGGGCGAAGTCGAGTTGGGATGAGTAGACGTCAACGAGGAACGGCGGGCTCGTGTTGTCGACGGACGGAACCAGGGAGCCCTCCTTGGACATGCCGAGCAGGAAGCCGGTCATCGCCTCCCTCAAGGCAACCCTCCCCCGCTCGTTGTTGAGTGTCCCGATGAAGTTTTCCGAGACGTTCTTGACGCCCCTCACCGCGTGGTCGGCGACCCTCATGACGCTAATCTGCTCCCTGCTCGTGGTGATTCCCTTGACGACGATGATGCCCCGTCCCCTAACGGCGTCGACCGGCAGGATACCGGACGTGAGCAGCTTCATCTGTTCTGAGGGTGTGTACCGCCTCTCGATGTCCGCGATGCCCGTGAGAGCCTTGAAGGTGGGCGACTCCCAGTAGCTGAGCTTGCTGATCAGCCCTGCGACCGCTCCACCAACTCCGTAGGGCGCCACGACCACGAACCTGTCGCTCGCCAGGACCTCGGTCCTCTTCATGATGTCGTCGACGCTCTCGTTGGGTCCCACCGTGCCGAAGCCAATCCTGTTCTTCGCGTCGGTGCTCATGTTCTTGCAGTGGGCGTCAATGAGGGCGTGGACGGCCGGGTCCCAGCAATCGCATGCGTAGACCGAGTCGACCTCCGCCTCCATCTCGAGCATCTGCAGGGCGGCGTCGTAGTCATCCTTGGTGGGCGGGGCTGACATGCCGCCCGAGAGCGTGGCCTCGACCGCGACGGGGTTGTTATCGGGGAACTCGAGGTTGGCGTTGAGGTTCTCCGCCATCACAAGTTTGGAGTTATTGTTGAGGTAGTCCACCAAGAAGAACTCCTTGCCGGGCTCCATCGACAGGTTGTCGAATGTCTCCTGGGACTTACCGTCGGTTATCTCGAACCTGACCGTGTTCTCCTGCTGTCCCTGTAGCACTACGACCTGTGTCGAGTTGCCCCTCTCGCCCGCCGACTTGACGCTTATCCTCAAGGTGTTCCTGTTCTTGGCACCCTTAAGGGTGGTGGACGCCTTGGCGCCGCCCGACCCTTCGATTCTCGTCGCGAACACCTGGAAGACGCCGTTGAGGAAGGCCAGCTTGGCGTCTCGGACGAGCGAACCCTCGCTCCCGAATATCGAGACGAGCTCCCTGTAGCTCGTCACACCCGTCGGCTTGTTGACGGGCCCGTCGTCCGCCGTGCCAATCATGCCCACAACGCCCGACGGATACAGCTGCTGCGGGACGATTTCCTTGACGACCTTGATCTCTACGCCTGGGATGACCCTTGCCATGCAGGCGTTTTGTCACGTTTTGTATATAATCTTATGTTATGTTGTGTGCCGTGGTGCTCACGGCCCCGTCGGGCGGCGCGAGCCCTCACCGACACCAGCGAAGCCGCGGCGAGGGCGCGGATGGAGGCGGCCTACGCTCATGGACGCGGTTCCTCAAAAGATACAACGAAGGTGTTCTCCCCTCTCTCGATCCTGGGGGCGACCCCCACGATGTTCCTGATGGCCTGGTCGAAGTAGTTCACCAGGACCACGTTGTAGCGGGGGCCGAGTTCGTGATGGAAGGTTATCGAATATGAACGTCCCCGCGCCGCCACTTCATAGTGGTAGATTCCGCTGTACTTCGATTGGAGGGCGATGAAGGAGAGGAACGTCTCGAGGTTGAGCTTCCCGAACCAGAACCTGGTGATCTCAGGTGCGCTCCTGGCCCCAACATCCTTCCCATGGGCCACAAGTGCTTCGTCGCTGAGGAACTCAAAGGAACTCCTGAATCCCTGTCTTCCGAGGGAGACGATTCCGAACTTCTCGGCGAAACGGTCCCACTCGACGTACTTGGTAATCATCGTAACCAGCAGCGAATTGACGCTGAGGCCCTTCCTCCTTGCCTCTTCCTCCAGCAGTTTATCGTGCTCCGCGCTCAGACGTATGCTCCTGATCACGGTCTTCTTGCTTTCGCCGCTCTCTGTTGGCAAGTTTCTCCTTCCGAATTCGCCCGTGTGTGAATAAGTATTACGTTGTCAACGTCCCGCCTAAATAGAAACCTCGGAGGAACTAGTCCCTAGAGCACAGGTTGGAAGTCATGCCAGAATCGAAGAGGGGGGAGATGTCTGAAAGTCTGAAAGCGCTGAGGGCCGATGTCAGGGGAGAGGTTGTCGTACCCGGGGATGAGATGTACGACCAGACGAGGAAGGTCTGGAACGGGATGATCGACAGGCATCCCGCAGTCATCGTGAGGTGCGCCGGAACCAGCGACGTAATGAAGGCGGTCAAGTTTGCGCACGACCAAGGGTTGAAGACGGTCTCGATCAGGGGAGGAGGACACAACATCGCAGGAAATGCGGTGTGCGAGGGCGGATTGATGATTGACCTCTCGCCCATGAAGAGCGTGAGGGTCGACCCCGTTCGCCGCACAGCCAGGGTCGAGCCGGGCGCCACCTGGCGGCAGTTCGACCTCGAGGCTCAGGCCTTCGGACTGGCCACGACAGGCGGGCTGGTCTCCTCGACTGGGGTGGCGGGCTTCACACTCGGGGGAGGGATAGGGTGGCTGGTCCGCAAGCATGGGCTGGCGATGGACAACCTGATCTCGGTGGACCTCGTCACGGCGGACGGCAGGCTCGTCTCAGCGAGCGTGAGCGAGAATCCGGACCTATTCTGGGGAGTCAGGGGTGGGGGAGGAAACTTCGGCATTGTGACATGCTTCGAGTTTCAGCTGCACCCCGTTGGACCGATCATCGTGGGAGGCCCCGTGATGCACCGGGCAAAGGATGCCGAGGCGCTCCTGAGGTTCCACAGGGAGTTCGTGAAGGCGATTCCGGACGAACTGACGACGCTGGTCGTCTTCCTGACCGCCCCACCGCTTCCCTTCCTCCCGCAGGAGGTCGTCGGCACACATCTCGTAGCCGTGGTCGCATGCTACTCGGGTCCGGTCGCAGAGGGAGAGCGATTGCTCGCGCCTCTGAAGAAGTTCGGTCAGCCGGTTGCGGACCTGATCGGCCCGATGCCCTACGCCGTCCTCCAGTCGCTTTTCGACGAAAGCGCGCCGTCTGGCATCCAGAACTACTGGAAATCGGCGTACCTCAAAGGTCTGGACGATGAAGCGATAGAGACGATCCTTGAAAACGTGGAGAGAGCGCCTTCACCCCTGACGGCAGTCCACCTCCATCACCTGGGCGGAGCGATGCGGAGGTTCGGAGACGACGCCACGGCGTTCGGCAATCGCGACGCTTCCTTCGTCCTGAACATGGTATCGGCGTGGACGGACCCGAAGGACGACGAGAAGAACATCGAGTGGACGAGAGACTTCTTCGAGGAGATGAAAGGGTTCACCACGGGGGCCTACGTGAACTTCCTGGGCGAGGAAGGCGAGGAGAGGGTGAAGTCCGCCTACGGCGAAGAGAAATACAGAAGACTCGCCGCTCTCAAGGCGAAGTACGACCCCACCAACTTCTTTCACATGAACCAGAATATCAAGCCGGAGAGATAGCCGAGTTCAATGCGAGCAAGTTGTGCGACCATCAGGACGCGATAGGCGGCGTCAGTTGCTCGACGGGACGGTAGCTCAGCTTGAACCCGCATTGCTGAGATGGAAACGGATATGATGCAGACTTCTCGAGTGACGCGGTGAAGAACTGCGTCCATGATTCCCTCTACGTACGATGCAGCAAGGAAGATTCACTCCAAGAGCTTCGTGCTCGACGCGCACTCCGACATCCCCATGGCGGACGTCTACCCGAGGAGGGCAGACGGCGAGGGGATGGTCATGCAGAGGATTCACCTGCCTCGCCTCCGACAAGGCGGGGTGCACGGCGCGGTCTCCACAGTCGGTGGGGACTGGGCGAGGTGGGAGACATACTTCGAGGGGGCTGCGAGACAGACCATCGAAATCGTGGATGATACTTTCCAGGAGGCCGGCGAGACGGAGGGGCGGATGACCGTCGCCCTCAGCGGCTCTGAGATGGAGAAGGCCAGGGCCGAGGGGAAGTTCTCCATGCTTCTGGCCCTGGAGGGAGCAAAGCCGCTCGAAGGCAGCCTTGCGGTCCTGAGGAGTCTGCACCGCCTTGGCGTCAGATCGATTTCGCTGACCCACAACGTGAGGAACCAGCTTGCAGACGGAGCCGGGATACGCGATAGCGGCGGCCTAACCAATCTCGGTAGACGTGTCATCGACGAGATGGAAAGGCTGCACGTCATGCTCGACCTGGCTCACATTTCCGAGCGCTGCTTCTTCGAGGCAATCGAGATCGCGAAGAACGTCCCCATCGTCTCGCACACCGGATGCAGGGACCTCTCTCCCTTCAGATCGGCCGACGTCCCTTGGAGGAATGTGACGGACAGGCAGATCCAGGCCGTAGCCGACAGGGGGGGCGTCGTGGGCATCGCGGGGTTGAGCTACTTCCTGACCGAGAAGCAGGCTACCGTGGATGACTGTGTGCGCCACGTGGAGCACGTGATCGGACTCGTTGGGATCGACCACGTGGGGTTGGGATTCGACTTCATGGACTACTGCACGCCCGCGCGGATGGCTTGGCTCGGCGAGAGCCAGGCCGACGGATGGGGCAGGAAGGTGGAGGACCTGAAGGTCGCAGGTCTGGAGGACGTGACCAAGGTCCCTAACCTGACGTGCGCCCTGATCGAGAAGGGGTACTCGGAAGGCGAGGTGGGAAAAATCCTTGGTGGGAACTTCCTGCGCGTCTTCAAGGAAGTGCTCGGGTAGCTGCCGGGCAGATCCTCCGTGCAGGGTCGACCTAATTCACGAAGAGCCGCAGGATACAGACGGACCGCGACCCGAGGGCCGACAGATACCTTTTTGTGAGCAGTCCTAGACGCCCTCACAGTTTGATTGGTCGGCTGACGGATGCTCGGGCTACTGGGCCCGTTACAACGGGCAAGGGTGAAGCCTGAACGGTCGAGTACAAGTGGGTCGCGCTCTCCAACACAACGATCGGGACGCTGATGGCAGGCATCGACGGAACCATCGTCCTGATCTCCCTCCCCGCGATATTCCGGGGACTCTCGATTGACCCCCTCACTTCTTTCCAGTACCTCCTGTGGATCCTCTTCGGTTACAGCCTGGTGACATCTGTCCTTCTCGTGTCCTTCGGCCGCATCTCGGACATATTTGGCAGGGTCAGGCTGTTCAACCTGGGCTTCGTAATCTTCACCGCAGGTTCGCTTCTCTGCGCCATTACGCCCAGCACCGGTGATCTTGGGGCGACGGAGCTCATCGCGTTCAGGATCATTCAGGGAGTCGGAGGCGCTTTCCTGTTCGCCAACAGCGCTGCGATTCTGACCGACGCTTTTCCCGAGAACGAGAGGGGAAGGGCGCTCGGGATAAACATAACCGCCGTCATCGCCGGCTCCGTCATCGGCCTGGTGCTGGGCGGGATTCTAGCGCTCTACGACTGGCGCTACATCTTCCTGGTGAGCGTGCCCGTGGGAGCGGTGGGCACCGTCTGGTCGTACACGAAGCTCAAGGAAGTCGCCACACGAAGATTGAATCAGAGAATCGACATCTTGGGGAATGCCGCCTTCGGGGGAGGGCTGACCCTGTTGCTCGTAGGTGTCACCTACGCCCTGATTCCGTTCGGGAGTTCCTCGATGGGATGGGGTGATCCATGGGTCATAGCCTCGCTGGCTTCAGGGTTCGCTCTGCTCGTGGTCTTCCCTTTCATAGAGCGCAGGGTGCCTGACCCGATGTTTCGTATGGAGCTTTTCGGGAACCGGATGTTCACCGCCGCGAACATCGCCGGATTTCTAGCGTCGATGGGGAGAGGCGGGGTGCAGATAATGCTCATCATCCTCCTCCAAGGGATATGGCTCCCCCTGCACGGAGTCAGCTACCAGTCCACGCCCTTCTGGGCTGGGGTCTACATGATCCCGATGATTCTCGGGTTCGTAGTGATGGGTCCGCTGAGCGGATTCCTCTCTGACAAGTACGGGGCCAGGACGTTCGCGACCCTCGGATGCATTGTCACCGCTAGCACCTTTCTCGCCCTTTCTTTCCTTCCTTACAACTTCAGCTACCCGACGTTTGCGGCAATCATCTTCATCATGGGGCTCGGAGGAGGGATGTTCGCGGCTCCAAACACAGCCTCGATCATGAACTCGGTCCCCCCGCAGGACAGGGGGGCAGCCTCCGGGATGCGGGCGACGCTCCAGAACACGGGGCAGACGGTGAGCCTAGCGATCTTCTTCACCGTGATAATCACCGGGCTGTCCAGCAGTCTGCCGAACGCACTTTCGACGGCGATGACCAACGCCGGAGTCCCGCAGCTCGCAGGTGCGTTCACATCAATCTCGCCGACGAGCGCGCTCTTCTCGGCCTTTCTGGGTTACAACCCGATGCAGCAGATACTTTCCATGCCGCAGCTGTCTTCAGTGGTCGCCCAGATTCCCCAGACGGTGGTGACAACCCTAGAGGGCAAGATCTTCTTCCCGAACGCGATAGCTCCTGCGTTCATCTCGGCCTTGGACCTGGCATTCTACATCGGGGCAGCGCTCTCCATTGCCGCGGCCGTGGCGTCGCTTCTGAGGGGCAAGATGTACATGTATCGAGAGAAGGTGCAAGTGCAACCGATTCCGGCTCCGGAGGCGAATGCGGCAGGCTCGAAGGCCTAACCGTCATGGGTGTCGCGGTGATTCTCGCGTCTCCGACGCCGTCACGAAGTTCGAGTATCCGGCGTCCTTGATCGCTCTCATTATCTGTGGGACGCCGATCTTGGTCTCGTCGTAGTCGACGAAGACCTTGTTCAGCATGATGGCGCTTCCTACCCCTTCGATGCCCTCCATCTTTCTCAGCCTCTTCTCTAAGGCGAGGCCGCAGGTCGCGCAATCCATGTTTCTCACCGAGAATACCGCTCTTCTCCCTTTCTCTTTCTTCTCACTCAAGCTTTCTCACCGTAGTCGGTCCTGAACCTGAAGAGGAGCAGCGAGTTGCTGAGGACCGTGACCGAGCTGATGGCCATCGCGCCAGCCGCCAGGAAGGGGAGGACGGTGTAGACATGGGCACCGAAGGCCGGTACGAGTGCTCCTGCGGCCACGGGGATCAGGACCACGTTGTAGGCGAACGCCCAGAACAGGTTCTGCTTGATCTTCGCGAGAGTCTTCCGGCTGAGCTTGAGAGCCGTCGCAACGTTCCGGAGGTCGTCCCTTATCAGCACAATCCCGCCCGTCTCCTTCGCAATGTCGGTTCCGCTTCCAATGGCTATGCCGACGTCTGCCTTGGCCAGCGCCGGTGCGTCGTTGATTCCGTCCCCAACCATGGCGACGACTCTTCCCTCCTTTTGCAGAGCCTCTATCTTCTCCTCTTTCTGCTGCGGAACGACTTCGGCTAGGAACTTGTCGATGCCGATCTTCCGTGCGATGGTTCGAGCGGTTCGAGCGTTGTCTCCGGTCAGCATGACCACCTGAACTCCCATCCCCTTCAGGGCCTCGACGGTCGCCTTGGCAGAGGGCTTCACGGTATCCGCGACGGCAATCACTCCTGCGACCTTCCCGTCGAGGGAGACAATCATCGCAGTCTTGCCTTCGTCTTCCAGCTTGCCGATCTCAGCCTCCGCTACGGACAGGTCGTCGCCGCTCTCTGCCATGAGTCGCCTGTTTCCGAGCAGGACAGCCCCGCCGTCGACCGTGGCACTGACGCCCTCTCCCGGTATCGCCTCAAACTCCTGCGGGTCGGAAAGACGGATGGAGCGACTCTTCGCCTCGTTGACTATGGCCTCGCCCAACGGATGCTCGGAACCTCTCTCGACAGACGCCGCAAGATGCAGAAGCTGCTCGGAACTGAGGCCGTCCATTGGGACGATGTCTGTGACCGAGGGTCTTCCGGAGGTGAGAGTCCCCGTTTTGTCGAACACCACTGTGTCCACTTTGCTGGCAAGCTCGAGGTACTCGCCTCCCTTGATCAGCACCCCGCTCTGAGCTCCCTTGCTAGTGCCGACGAGGAGCGCCGCTGGTGTGGCGATGCCCAATGCGCAGGGGCACGATATCACCACGACCGAGACGAAGACGAGCACGGAGAACCCGAACCCTATGTGCCCGAAGGAGTACCAGGACAGGCTGGCGACGGCAGCCGCAGTGATGACGATCGGAACGAAGTAGGACGCGATCCTGTCTGCGAGCCTCTGTATGGGCGCTTTTCCAGCCTGCGCCTCCTCGACGAGCTTGACTATCTGGGAGAGGGCCGTGTCCTGGCCCACCTTGTCCGCTTTGAGCTTGAGGAGTCCGGACTTGTTGATAGTCGCGCCTATCACCTCGTCACCCGGCGACTTCTCCGCCGGGATGCTCTCTCCGGTGATCATCGATTCGTCGACGGCCGACCTGCCCTCTAGGACAATCGAGTCCACTGGTATCTTCTCCCCCGGCCTGACGACGAGGACGTCTCCGACCTCTACACGCTCGATGGGGACGTCGACCTCCGTGCCCTTCTCATCTATCCTGTGAGCGACTGTTGGCTGAAGGTCGACGAGCTCCCTCACCGCCGCGGAGGCCCTGCTCTTCGTCACGTGCTCCAGATACCGGCCCGTCAGTATCAGCGTGATTATGACCGCCGACGTGTCGAAGTAGACCCCCGAGGAGGGGAAGAGGCCGGGGGCGAAGGTGACGACCGTCGAGTACGCCCACGCCGCCGACGTGCCGAGCGCTATTAGCACGTCCATGTTCCCCATCCGGTTTTTGAGACTGTCGTAGGTCCCTCTGTAGAATCTCCATCCGACGACGAACTGGATGGGTGTGTCGAGCGCGAAGAGGACGTAGTCGGAAGGCCGCGCGGTCAGAGGAGAGACGTAGGTGAAGATCAGTATCGGGATTGAGAGCAAAGCCGAAGCGAGGACCTCAATCTTGAGCTCTCTGAGCTCCTTCTCTGGGGTCAGGAACTCTTGCATGCACGACTCGCTGCAGAAGTAGTACGTGACGCCCCTGACCTCCGCCTTCAGCTCGGCGGTGGCTTCGTCGACGTACATTCCACAAACAGGGTCGGTTGCCATTCGGAATGCAGGCGACCTTTCCCTTTTCTTAAATCAGCGTCTTTACGAACGTCAAGCCTGTCATTTGTCGGATTCGCTCATCTTCGCAAGCCTCTTGCCGTGCTCTTCAAGGTAGTCTTTCCTGCAGGTCTTGCAGCAGAAGTAGTAGTGAGAGGAGCCGGCCGCGAGGGTGTACGGCCTGCCGCTCGTCACTTTCCCTCCACAGTGGTCGCACTTCAGGTTCATTACGAGATTCCCCGGAAGAAGCGAGGCAGGCTCCTCTTTGACGGTGCTTGTGATGATCTGGCTGGACGTCACCTCTACTCCCTTTCTATTGAGCAAGTTCTTCGCCAGGAATGATTGAACCTCTTGGGCGGAGTCAAGAGTAACTTTCAGGGTGATGCTTTGTCCCGTCGTCATGTAGACGGCTTCTACCTCCCGCAGTTCTGCGAGGCCGTCCGCAATCTTCTGGGCTGAAGCTAAGCTCACCCTCAGCGTCACGAGGGCCATGACGCCACGATTGACCGAGTCCGCAGATAGTATCGGCACGAACTTCTTGATGAGGCCGGCCTTCGTCATCCTCGCTAATCGAGAGGACACTGTCGGGGTGGTGAGGGAGGTCCGTTGTGCGATCTGCCTGAAGGATGCCCTTCCGTCAGACATTAGAACCTCGAGTATCTTGGTGTCTACAGCGTCGGGGATCACGAATGGTTCGGACTCCTCCTACCATAAAAGCTTAACATTCGTAAAGGCGAGTTTTGATATAGGAAGGAAACCCACACCCCGTTGAGACAACGATGATGAAAGACCCTGTGTGCGGAATGATGGTGGACGAGAGGACTGCGAAGCTGAAGTCTGAGCACGAGGGGAAGGCGTTCTACTTCTGTTCGTCGGCCTGCAAGACCGCCTTCGACAAGGACCCACACAGGTACGGCCACCCGAAGTAAGGTCGGCCCAAGCGTCCGGCTGCCCTTTGCCGGAGCATCATCTGGCGGAGGATCGGAGTGGTGGTCGCCGAGCGAGGAGCTCGCAGAGGCGGTCGCGGGGTGGGCCCGGACCGGTCTCGCAGCTTAACCCCGCGTTCTTTCCGGTTTCGCGGCCCTTCCCCTCGTGCCGCCTGCCTGACCCGACTTGCCACCCAGCTCGGTCCACTTCTTGGCGAACTCGTCCCTCTTCGGCCGGTAGACGTCGGAGTAAAAGCCGCTCTGGGACTCGAGGGTTCTCTTGTCGAAGTGCTGCACGTAGTCCAGGGCATCTTTCCAGGCTTCCTCGAACGTAGAGCCCTCGAACCTCGCCTCCACCTGTCGCTTGAAACCCTCCGTCGTCTGGCGCTGCCCTCCGATTTCAAATATCGGCCTGGAAGCGCTGCTGTTCCTGTCCTTGAACGCCAGGTCGTCTCCGAGGTGGAACTCTGCCGGCGATTCGTTCGCAACGGGCGGGCGATGTGGTCCTCCGGTGCCTCTCTCGGTGGTCCTTCCTCTCCCTCCCCTGAAGCCGCGCTTCGCGGCCGCGTAGAAGATGGCTCGGTTCAGGCCCCATGAGTAGGCTGACTCGAGGGGGAGACCCAGGGAGTAAGCGCGGGCCGCCTGCAACAACGCCATCACTTGGAACCTGCCCACAGGCATGGGGACTCGGTTGCTGAGGCGACTTATTAGCCTCACGAAGGTCCTCCTCGACCTCGTTATTGTGCGAATCTCGGCGATGGACTTCCAGATGTCACTCTGGCCACGCCGGACGGCAGCCCTCAGGTCCCGCGTCGATAGAGAGGGCGAGAATTTGCCTGACGCGGTAGACTTTGCCGGGATCGTCCAGAGGCTCTACTGCCCCTTCCTGTGCCCCTTTTCTCTGTGCTGGTTGAGCACTGTGCGCGCCGCCACCTCGGCCGCTCGGTCGCCGTAGCGCCCCGATTTCTCCGCGCTCTCCTTGATATGCTCGTACTCTCGCTGCTCCTTTGCGCCAACACCCCTGACGTGCTTCTTTCCGGGCATCGTAAATCTGTCAGGACAACTTCTGTCGACTGTTATGTGTGATTAATGATTTGACGGGTCTCTTCTCTCTAGCTCCTGCGGCGTTCGGATCGAAAATTCGAGCGGGCGAAGGTCGGAATCTGCCTCGCCATTCGACAAATACCGTATGCACATGCGACGTCCCAGTTCGGAACCGGCTGTGGCACATTTCTTCGTTGAATTGTTCAGTAGGTGATAAGGGCAGGGGCCGGCTCTCGACAGCATGTTGCCTTCCTCCGGAGAAAGAATGCCGGAAGAGCTGAGGGAGAGTGAGATTGCGGCCGGTGACCCACAGGACCAACAACCAATCCCGTCCCTGGAGGCGTTGGTTGCCAACGGCATGGCCCTCCATGACGCGATGGAGTACTTTCTCCTCCTCAACCCCCGGGAGCAGGTCGCGCAGCTGGGGGAGCCCGAGGACCTCAAGAGGACCGCCGACGAGGCGAGAGCCTCTGGAGACAAGATCCTGGCTCGAATCGATTACGAGTGCGCGGCGAAGATCGCCCTGTACAGGCAGAGGAGGGACATGTTCCTCTCGATGCTATCGCCCGCGGAGAAGGTGACGCCCCCCAATCAGAGGTTCTCCACCTTCCATCGGGTCCTTATGCGCGAGAGCGACGCGGCATTCCGAATCGCCAAGGACTTCTATTCTGAGCTCGAGCATCTCCAGGACAAGTCCCGTGCTGAGGAAGAATACGTCCCCCCGGTCGGTGACTGACGGGTACAGAACAATGTTCCGCTAGCCAGATTACCCTCTAAAGGCTGCACACTCCAGCAAAGCGGGGGGAGTGGACGACTGGACTGCAAGGAAACGTCGTCTTGAAACCCCCGGTGATGCCGTCTCTCTCGTTGAATGATGCGGGCTATTGCCAGATTGCTGTCGGTCCTAGTGGCTTCCTGTTCCAGCTTATGGAGAGCCTCGTTTCCTGTGCCGCCATTGCTAGTGGGTGGCGTAATAGTCGGCCACGGCCCTGAAGGACTCCTTCGGCTCCCACGGCATATCTGGATAGGTGGTGCCCCTCCTTCCCCCTTCGAAGCTCTTGACGAGGGTGCTTCCTGCCAAGTCCAGGTCGTACCTCGGGTCCTCATCGAAGGGATTGATCTGGGACACGAACTGCGACACGAAGGCTCCGTCCACGCCCGCGTCGTCGAGAATCTCCAGGGTCTCGACGACCTTGCGCGCCTGCCAGGCCTCGTCGCGCGGGTGGATGACCCGCACCTTGGGACGGACGAACCTTCCCACGACCGGTAGGGCGTGGAAGAACTGCGACTTGAAGTCGACGTCCCCTCCTCCCAGCAGGACCTGGGCGAGCTTCCCGTCGCTCTGGTAGGTCCCATACCCGAACTCCGTGACCACCACGGGCTTGCCGCTGTCGAAGAGCGGCTTCAGCATCTCGACGTACTTGTCTTCGATGTCCTTGGCCCGGTAGTGGTCCACGCCGACGTAGTCGAAGAGGCTCCAGTCGACCTTCTCCCAGATGAGGGAGTGGTAGGTCAGCTTGCCCTTGAACTCCTTCCTGACTGCAGCCACGGCCTTGCCGAGGAACGCGTTGAGCGGCCCGTTGTGCTCGCCGGCCATGATTCTCGCTCTGAACTTTGGGTTTCCGAGCCGCTGGATGATGTTCTTCCCCTCGAGTATCCCCTGCATGAACAGCGTGGACTCTGAGGCGACGCTCAGCACCACCTTGTCGGGCCACCGCTTGCGGAGAGCCTCCAGCCGCCCGGCCGCCTTGGCCAAGTACGCGACGGTCTCATCCTCGCTCTTGTCCCACAGCAGAGGCGAGAGCCAGACCTCGAGCCCCTCCTCGAGCGCGGCTGTTGCGGCGGTCACAATCCGACCAACATCCAGGGCGCTGATGCTCACCGCGTTGCAATGCAGGTCGTTCTTGATGACCTCCAGCTCCCGGCGTACAACCTTCGGGTCGAAGACTGGACGCCAATTGAAGCCCATAACAGCTCCGACATCGTAACAGACGCCCTTCAGCTTCAACCCAGGCTCACCCTCCCCACGTCCGGCCTGAGCATCCTCAGGATTATCCCGGGGGGCGGCAACTTCTCCCCGGACTCGCCGTGAGGCATCGTCAACACCCTCCTCGAGAGGCCGTCGAGACACGCCATAACAGCCGTGACCAGCTGATCCGGGTCGTCCCCCGCGACCTCACCCGTCGCCTGACCCTCGACGATGAGACCCCGCACTATCTCGTTGACGGCTCTCCTCTGCTCGCTTATGGCATCGCGCAGCTCCTGCGACAAGTTCTCGTCGGCCATCCCCTGGTACATCATCTGGTGGTACTCAGGCCGCTCCCGCCTGTTGTCGACCATCGTCGATACGACCTTGAAGAGACGCGCTCCTGGGGTTCCCGGCATCTCCCGGACCATCGAGGTTAGCTTGCCTCTCGATTGGATCATCCTCCTGACCAGGGTTGCGACAATCTCATCCTTGCTCGAGAAGTACCTGTAAGCGAGCCCCTGCGCGTCACGAAAAGAGGTAGCCTGCTACCTCTCTGCTGTAAGGAGCAATGCCCGAAGAACTGTAGTCAAACATCAGAACAGCCGTCCTAAACCGTAGGACTATATTCCCCTACCTACCACAACTATTCCATGCAAAGTAGCGCCATTCGGACAAAGGTATTAATGACGCACGACCACATCAAACACAGACACGACATGAAGACTTCCAGAAGAGGAATTGGAACAGCAATCATTGCCATTGTTTCAGTCGTGGTCATCCTGGTCGGAGCGACAGGAGTCATTGTACTCACGTCACAGTCGAATACTTCCCATTCTTCCAGTCCATCGACTTCTTCCAACTTATCATCGACCACTACTCTGCCGGTCAATACCAGTCAAACTCTTACCACCCAGTCGCAAACGACCTCGACGACGATCTCTAGCTCGTGCTCGGGGTATCAGTCGGGCGGTGATTGTCTTGCGACCTACAACTACACTTTCATCGTTTCCGTAAACTATACTGGTCCGTGGAAGTTGACGTATCTGGGATACAACAACCTCGGCCAGACCAATCCTACGAATGTCAGTGGGAGCTACACTGGTAGCGGTTTCTTCGCCAAGAACGTTACCATGACATCAGTAGTTACCGGCGGCCTGACTCTTTGCGCCACAGCACAGAAACTCGACAGCTCCAACAATACCCTCATCGTAACCGTCACTGGCTCCAATGAAACATCCGTTCCGTATGGGTCTACCTCGTACTGCGCGAGCGCAGTACCATAAGCTGGAACACCTCATCACCAGCATGCTCAGTCATCTCCATCCCACACTACAGTAGGTAAGGCTGGGCGTCCTCGACCGCAAGGTCAGGACTCCCGAAGGTGAAAGTCGTCTGGCTTGTTGGGCTCTGAGCAGAGTCCAGCATGGGGCTAGCCCCAGACATAGACAGCCGATAAGGGAACAGCCTAGGTTCCCGAGACGGCGACCTTAGGACGGACACGGCAACGTTAAGGAATCCACAACAGGTAGCGCATGCGCCATGCGAAGACGCTAGGATAGGACGAAGCGCGCATGGTATAGAGAGCTACCACACTTTACTCAAGGACGAAGTGTGGCAAATCCCCTCCTTCAGGCAGGCGAGAACCGGCCAGCGAGCTGGAGCTCTCTCGGTAACTGGTGGGTGCCTAAATCCGTCCGCAGAAGTGCTCCTTACAGAACGTGAGACCCAACCCGGTCTGACTCCCGTCGATAAAGGGCGAGAGGATAGGACGGCTGCGTCCGACTTGACCGGGTTGGCTCCGAGGAGTCATAGTACCCTGAACGTCGGCCAATTACCGACCTGTGGGGAAGGACTCTAGCCTGAAATCCGAAGTCTGAACTGTGCAGAAGGATGGATTCAGTCCACGAAACACAACAGGAGGTGAGAGAATGGACTCAAACAATCAGTTGGGTGAGCAATCACCCAATCCAGTAGTCCGCAAGGACGAAGGCAGAGTCATTCTCCATATCCAGAGTGGGCTCGCCATAGCAGCAACAAGACAACCGAACAAACGGTTCCACAACCTACACCCGCTACTCTGGAGAAGAGAGTGGCTCAAATCGGCTCTGGAAGCAGTCCTAGACAACACTGGCGCGAAGACCTCAGGCGTAGACGGAGTGTGCGGGGCAGACCTGCACGAACCGTCTGCTAGGGCCAGATTTGTCGAGGAACTGCGGACAGAACTGAAACACAAGACCTACCACCCCTCGCCTGTCCTGAGGAAGTACATTCCGAAGGCCAGCGGAGGGAAACGACCAATAGGCATTCCAACGCTGAAGGATAGGACAGTTCAGATGGTCTTGAAGATGGTTCTCGAACCAATCTTTGAGGCCGACTTCCTGCCCAATTCCAACGGCTTCCGACCTGAGCGAAGCACGCTGGAGTGCGTATTGCCCATGTATCAGTACGGGGACAGCAAGCGTCTGTACGAATGGGTCATCGAGGGAGACATCGAAGGGTGCTTCGACAACATCGACCACTGGATACTGATGGAAGCTATAGAACGAAGGATAGCCGACCCAAAAGTCCTGTGGCTGATCCGCCGATTCCTCAAGGCACCCGTCATCGAGAAGGGCATCCGAACTCAGACCAAGAAAGGAACCCCGCAAGGCGGAGTCCTTTCGCCACTCCTAGCCAACATCTACCTCAACGAGTTTGACCAGCATTGGTACGAGAGCTGGGGCAAACTCACCTACAAGCAGAGAAGACTGCGACGTGAGAAAGGGCAGGCAAGCTGCGTGCTGTTCAGGTATGCGGACGACTTCATCCTGAGCGTGAAAGGCACTCAGGAGCAGGCCACCGCAATCATGGACAACATACGCAGCTTCTTCACGGAGAAGCTGAGGCTGAGCCTGTCCGCAGAAAAGACGCGTGTCGTGCATCTGGAAGCTGGATTCGATTTCCTCGGATTTCGCATCCAGCGAGTAAGGCTAGACCACGGCATGTGCGTCAGGATACGACCAACACAAAAGAACCTACTCCGACTCAAGTACAAACTGCAAGCCATGCTAGGGCCGAGCGCGAAGAGCGACGACCCTCAGATGAAGATTGCAGCCATGAACAGAGTCTTGAGAGGATGGGCAAACTACTACAGAACCGTCAACTCACATCAGCAATTCGCTACGGGAGACTTTCTGGCACAGCGCCTGTTCTATCAATGGTATTGTAGGAAATACCAGATAAGCGTCCAGAAATGCCTCTCCGTCGTGCTCAGAAACGGTAGTGTAGTCATCCAAAGAGGGCCGGTCAAGACCGAACTCTTTAGGATGAACTCGAACAAGAGCATGCACACCTCACTGAATCACAGACTTGTTTGGAAATACAGGTCAATCAGCAATCCATACATCCGCCAGAACCACACCGCAACCAGCGTATCAGAGGAAAACGACGACCCAATCGTTGATGTGCCCAACATCCACCCGATTGCGCCCGAGTACGATGAAACCTATCTCTCCAACCGCTTTCTGGCGTTTGAGAGGGATGGATGGAGGTGTACTCTGTGCGGCAGTCGGGAAAGACTTCAGGCGCACCATAGGGAACCTGTCCCCAAAGGAATGGTCTTCAACCCGCAGGTCGTGCACCGGGTCGAAAATCTTCAGACATTGTGCGCGACATGCCACAGTAGGCTACCTAGAAACTAGGCAGCCGAAACCCATCCATCCAATGCACAAGAAGAGGACGGAGGACGTAGGGGTGAAAGCCCGGTGATGCGAAAGTATCACGCCGGGTTTGGGAGGGAGGGTGCGTGTTTCCTGCCTGAAGCAATTCTAGCGTGGCAACGCACTCTTACCTCAGGGCTGACCCCCGCCTCCTCAGCCACCTCGGCCATGGTCGCCGCGCTGCCCTTCCTCGCGAAGACCTTCCTAGCAGCGTCGAGGATCAGCTCGGACTTCTCGTCCCTCAGCTCTTGGTCCATCTTCTTGCGTGGCATATCTTTGGCCCTACAGATTACGTGAATGAATTATTCATTTAATATATGTTGCGCTCTAGCCGATTCCCGGACTTGGCGCCGTATACTGCCGATTAGCGGGGATCGAGCCTTAGCGAGTGCTGTTCGAGGTGCGCGGCGGATGGATGACCCTAGAAGCCCAGGGCGGCCCTCAGGCCCTTGTACCTGTTCCTGATCGTGACCTCGGTGACGCCCGCGGCCTCGGCGATATCGCGCTGAGTCTTGCCGTCGTTCTCCAGTGTGCATGCGACGTAGAGCGCTGATGCGGCGAAACCCATCGGGTCCTTGCCTGCGGAGACGCGCATCGGCCCTGCCATGGTGAGTATCTCGAGAGCCCTCCTCTGGGTCTTCTCCTTCATGCCCGCCCTGGATGCAATCTTGGAGATGCACCGCGCGGGGTCAACGACAGGCATGTGCATGTCGAGCTCCCTGAAGAGAAGCCTGTAGGATCGTGCGATGTCCTTCTTCTTTATGTTGCTGACAGCCGCCATGTCCTTCAGGGTCCGAGGTATCTCCATGTCCCTGCACGCCGCGTAGAGAGACGCGACGGTGATTGCCGTTATCGACCTTCCCCTCACCAGCCCGCGCTCGAAGGCCTTCCTGTAAATGTAGGCCGCCTTCTCGACCACCGCCTCGTTGACGGTGAGCTTGTCGGCGTATCTGTGAAGTTCGCTGAACGCCTGTCTGAGGTTTCTGTCGGCAGACTCGTGTGCCTGGCTGCGCCGATCCCACGTCCTCAGCCTCTCTACGGTCGACCGCATCGAGCCCGAGAGCGTCCTCCCCGAAGCGTCCCTGTTCTCACCGCCGATGACTGTCGCAAGGCCCATGTCTGATATGGCCACCGAGGTCGGGAGCCCGACCCTGCTCTTCTCGTCTTTCTCCTCGTTGGAGAAGGACCGCCACTCGGGACCCGCCTCCTCCATCTTCTCCTTGAGCACGAAGCCGCAGTTGCTGCAGAATAGCTCTCCCCCAGACGAGTCGATTATCATGGGGCTGTGCGCGCATCTGGGACATTTGTCTAGAGCTTTCTCCAGTTTCATCAGACGCGAGAAGTTCGGGTTTCGAGACATATTCTAATGCAAATCCGAAAGGAAGTTCTTGCTTACAAGATGGTACTTATAAACCTTTACAAAACCATAAAAGCGAAACCCGTGGAGAACCCGGCTCCTATCGCGCAAGGGCGAGCAGAAAGCTCGCTTGCCAATGAGACTCTAGCCCTGTCTCTTGAGGGAGGCGACCAGGTCGGATAGAACCTTCTTCGCGTCTCCGAAGACCATCATCGTGTTCGGCAGGTAGAACAGTTCGTTCTCGACCCCGGCGAATCCCGGGTTCATGGACCGCTTGATGAACACCACGGTCTTTGCCTTGTCGACGTTCATTATCGGCATCCCGTAGAGGGGCGAGTCCGGCCTTGTCCTCGCTGCGGGGTTCGTCACGTCGTTCGCTCCCACTACGATGGCCACGTCGGTCTCGGGGAAGAGCGGGTTGATCCGGTCCATCTCCCACAGCTGGTCGTAGGAGACGTCGGCGTCCGCCAGGAGGACGTTCATGTGACCGGGCATCCTGCCGGCTACCGGGTGGATCCCATACTTTACGTCGACTCCGCGGGACTGCAGGATCTCGGCGACCTCCTTGACGACGTGCTGGGCCTGGGCGACGGCCATCCCGTAGCCGGGGACGAAGACGACAGACCTCGCGTCCTGCAGGATGGTGGCGACGTCGTCGACCGTGAACGCTTGCGCAGTGCGTCCGCCGGCGACCGACGGCCCCCCAGGCGCCGAGACGGCGGCCGCGCCCACGCCGCCGAAGAGCACGTTGGTGAAGGAGCGGTTCATCGCCTTGCTCATTATCATCGCGAGGATGAAGCCCGACGATCCGTCGAGCGCTCCCGCGACGATGAGGACCTGGTTGTTCAGCACAAAGCCGAGCGCGGCCGCTGACATCCCCGCGTAGGAGTTCAGGATCGCTATGACCGTGGGCATGTCTGCCCCTCCTATCGCCATGACGAGGAGGAACCCGAAGAGGATTGCGAAGCCCGCCATGATGGGGAGGACGAAGGACTGGGCCGGGTTGGCGACGAGGTAGATCGCGAGGGCGACGGCGGCCCCGAGGACCGTGAGGCTGATGAAGTTCCGTCCGCCGTAGACGAACGGTTTTCCGGGAATCAGCCCCTGGAGCTTCGCGAAGGCGATGCAGCTTCCCATGAACGTGAGGTACCCAAGTATCATCTCGGCGCACAGCACGGTCAGGGTGAAGACGTCGATGCCGGGCGTCCTCTGGTAGTACTCGGCCGTTCCCACCAGCGCGACGGCCAGCGAGCCGAAGGCGTGGGACGCGGCGGTCCGCTGTGGGACGGCCGTCATGGGGACCTTCACGGCTATCGGTGCCCCGATGATGACGCCCACGACGACCGCGACTATCAGCAGGTCTATCCTCTGGACCTGATAGGCGAGGAGCGTTCCCCCGATTGCGACGGCCATCCCGGAGGCGGCTATCCAGTTTCCGTACCGCGAGGTCCTCACCTCGCTCATCCACTTGAGCGAGATCACGAAGAACAGGACCGCTATGACGTAGAGGTACTCGACGATGGCGTCGTTCATCTGGTCTTCCTCTGCTTGAAGAGCCTGAGGATGCGCTCGGTAATCCCGAAGCCGCTGACGATGTTGGTGAAGACGAGCGCGATGGCGACGATCACGAGAATCAGCACCATCTGGTTCTTGGGGTCGGAGAGGACTATCAGCGCGGCGACTATCGAGACGGAGGAGATGGCGTTGGTGAGCGCCATGAGCGGCGTGTGGAGGAGACGGGAGACGTGGCGGACCAGCTCCAGTCCCAGGAAGGTCGCCAGGATGAAGATGATGAGATTGACCTGCAGGTCCGTGGAGGCGAGCGTCATCGCTGCGGGACCCCCTCGATCGCAGCCTTCGTCGCGGGGTGCACGACCGAGCCCCGGTCCATCACGAGGGACCCCCTGACCACGTCATCCTTCAGATCGACGATCACCCTGCCCTCCTTCATCATCGCCAGGAGGAAGGACGTGATGTTCCGCGAATACAGCTGGCTGGCCTGTGGGGCCATCGTCGAAGGAAGGTTCAGGGGGCCGATTATGGTCACGCCATACCTGGTGACGGTCTTTCCGGCCTCGGTGAGGGCGCAGTTTCCCCCCTGCTCCGCGGCCATGTCGACCACCACAGAGCCAGGGCGCATCCCCCTGACAGCCTCCTCGGAGATCAGCTTCGGTGCCTTCTGACCGGGCACGAGGGCCGTGGTTATGACGACGTCGGAGGCCTGGGCGCGTTCGGCGAGGAACTTCTGCTGCTTGGCGTAGAATTCTTCGGTCTGCGCCTTCGCATAGCCTCCGGCGTCCTGGGCGTCCTTTGCCTCGACGGGCATCTGCACGAACCTCGCTCCGAGGCTCTCAATCTGCTCCTTGACGACGGGCCGCACGTCGTAGGCTTCCACCAGGGCGCCGAGCCTGCGCGCCGTCGCGATGGCCTGGAGCCCCGCCACCCCAGCGCCCACGACGAAGACCTTGGCGGGGGAGAGCGTCCCGGCGGCCGTCATCATCATCGGGAAGATTCTCGGGAGGGTCTCTGCCGCGAGGAGAGCGGCCTTGTAGCCGCCGAGGTTGGACTGGGACGAGAGGGCGTCCATCGGCTGTGCGCGGCTAATCCTGGGGATGAGCTCCATGGCGAAGGCGGTCACCCTGCGGGCGCTCAGAACCCTGACGGCGTCGAGGTTGGCGAGAGGATACAGGAACGAAATCATGGTCGACCCTTCCTTCAGCATCGCCGCCTCGGCCTTCGAGGGAGGGGTCACCTTGATGACGACGTCCGCCTGTCCGTAGAGGGTCTGCGCATCCGGGGCGATGGACGCGCCCTTCTCGGCGTATGCGGAGTCCTGGAAGCCTGCGGATTCTCCTGCGCCGGTCTCCACGAGGACCGAGGCCCCGGTGAGCTTGGGGACCGCATCGGGGACGAGCGAGACCCGTTTCTCACCCTGTGCAGTTTCCTTCGGGACGCCCACGATCATTTATGGAGACTCTGACGGGTCAGGACCCACTTCAAAGACGGGTATAATGTTTGCTTGTTAGATTATCATCCTTTGCAATTCTTATACATCCTCTAAAATTCTTTTCGTCATAAATCGAACTTCCGTCGACACGCCGAACGAAGGCTCAGCCGGCCTGGATGAAGTTCTCGATCGCCTGCCCGATCCACAGCATCCCCTTCTCCAGGAGATCGAGCCGTATGTTCTCGTTCGGGGCGTGGATCGCGTCGTCGTGCGGTGAGAATCCGAGGTCGATGGCGTCCGACCCGTACCTTCTCGTGAAGACGTACATCGGCCCGGTCCCGGCGCTCGATATCTCTATCACGGGCTTCACCTTGAAGACCTCCTCGGCCGCCCTCGCCGCGGCGTGGGCCCAGGGGCTCTTGTAGCTCGTCCTCGCGGCGGGCTCGAACGTCTCCACCTTGACCTGGACGTCGGAGTATCCGTGATCGTCGAGGAACCGCCTGAAGCGCCCGAGGAGCTCGTCGGGGTCCTGGTCGGGGACGAGCCGCAGGTCCATCCTGCAGTGGGCCTCGGCCGGCAGCACGGTCTTGCTCCCCGGTCCGGTGTAGCCGGCCCATATGCCGGCGATGTTCGCCGTGGGGAGGGACGCCAGCGCCCTCCTCGCCTCCGCCATTGACATCTTCCCCGCGAACTCGGTCGCTCCGTACGTGGCCAGGAGATGCTCTGCCTCGGAGGGCTCCTCCTCGAGGACCTTGAGCTCGTCGGGGGCGAGCGGGAGGACGTTGTCGTACCAGCCGGGGATCAGGATGTGTTCGTTCTCGTCCTTGATCAGGTTGAGGAGACGTACGAGCCGCCACACGGCGCTTGGGAGGGCGGCCGCGTAGGCGCTGTGCGCGTCCTGGTTCAGGGACCTGACGACGAGCTCCACGTAGATCATCCCCTTGACCCCGAGCCCAATAATCGGCCTTCCCTTCTCGTCTATCTTGCTGTACTCCCAGACCACCGCGTCGGACTTGAAGAGCTCAGGGTAGGCCTCGATGTACTTGGCCAGGCTCTTGCTCCCGACCTCCTCCTCCCCCTCAAAGCAGAACTTGACGTTGCAGGGCGGTTCACCGCGGACCCTGACGTAGGACTCTATCAGCTTGAGGCGGGAGACGAGCTGCCCCTTGTCGTCCGAGACGCCCCGACCGTACATCCTGCCGTCGCGAACCTCGGGCTGGAAAGGGGGAGACTTCCAGAGCTCTAGGGGCTCGACCGGCTGTACGTCGTAGTGGTTGTAGAACAGGATGGTCTTCTTGGAGCTCGAAGGCACCTCGCCGTAGACGAGGGTCGGCGCTCCCTCCAGCTTCAGCATCTTGGTCTCTCCGCCTATCTCCTCGATCATCTTCTTGACGAGGAGGGCGCACTCCTCGACCCCCTCGCCCTTTGCGGAGACGCTCGGTTGAGCGACGAGCCTTGCGATGTCCTTCAGGAACCTGTCCTGGCTCTCGTGAATGTACTCCCTCACGGCGGGGTCGATGGTCATCGCGGCCGACGCCAGCGCGTCCGGAGATAAGCTTTGAGGGAGTCCGGAATCGACTGGCGCCGAACTCCACTGCACCCTTAAATCGTATGCCGGCACCCCGCGCCCGCATGTCTCAGGACGGGAGCGAAGACCAGACTTCGAGGAGGTCTCTGGAATCCTCCGCGTTCTACCGGGGGAAGGTCGGGATGGTGCCCAAGGTGCCCGTCCGGTCTCTCGACGACTTCTCCGTCTGGTACACACCCGGCGTCGCCGCCGTCTCTCGCGCAATCGAGAAGGATAGCGAGCTCTCCTTCGAGTACACGAACAGATGGAACACGGTGGCGGTCCTGACCGACGGCAGCAGGGTCCTCGGCCTGGGGAACGTCGGCCCGGAGGCCTCCCTCCCGGTCATGGAGGGGAAGGCCCTGATCTACAAGTATCTGGGAGGGGTCGACGCGGTCCCCATCCCCGTGAGGGTATCGTCGGAGGAGGAGTTCATCGCCGTCGCGGAGTCGCTCGAGCCGGGTCTCGGCGGGATCAACCTTGAGGACATAGCCTCGCCGCGCTGCTTCGACATACTGGAGAAACTGAGGGCCAGCATGAAGATCCCGGTCTGGCACGACGACCAGCAGGGGACGGCGGGGGTGATCCTTGCGGCGCTCTACAACGCCCTGGAGGTCACCGGGAGGGACCTCAGAGGTTCGAAGATTGTGCTGATGGGGTCTGGGGCGGCCAACATCGCGGCCGCGAGGCTGCTCATACAGGCCGGGGCCGACGCGGGCGCGATGATCCTCCTCGATTCCAAGGGGACCCTCCACTCGGAACGGGAGGACATCGATCAGCTGCTCTTCAGGAACAGGTGGAAGTACGACATCGCCCTCAAGACGAACGCGCAGAAGGTGAGGGGGTCGCTGAGGGAAGCGCTCTCAGGGGCTGACGTGCTCATCGCGGCATCCACGCCCGGTCCCAACGTGATCAGGAAGGGGGACATCTCCGTGATGGCCCGCGACGGCATAGCTTTCCTGCTCTCGAACCCCGTCCCGGAGATGTGGCCCCGGGACGCGCTCGACGCCGGGGCGGCCGTCGTCGCGACGGGCAGGTCGGACTTCCCCAACCAGGTCAACAACAGCGTGCTCTTCCCCGGCGTCTTCCGGGGCGCGCTCGACGTCAGGGCGAGGACCATCAGCGACACGATGGTCATAGCCGCCGCGAGGGAGTTGGCGGATTTCGCGAAGAGGAAAGGGTTGAGCAGGACCAATATCATACCCACCATGCTGGACTGGGACGTCTTCCCCTCTGTCGCCGCGGTCATAGGGGAGCAGGCGCAGCGCGAGGGGATCGCGGGGAAGAACCTCTCGAAGAGCGAGCTCTTCGAGGAGGCCAGGCGAATCATCCAGAAGAGCAGGGACCTCTCCTCAGTCCTGATCGAGAAGGGGATAATAGCACCCTTCCCGGAAGAAGGGCTCGCGAGGGAGGGGGACTGAAGATGGAAGGCGTAACGATAAGGGAGGCGAAGGAGGAGGACCTCGAACAGGCCGCTGACCTGGTCGTCAGGATGAAGAGGCTCAACGGCGAGTTCGACCCGCTCTTCAAGGTCGTCGACGACGCTAAGGAGAGGGCCACGAGGTACCTCGGCGAGTCCATGCAGACGGCGGGCCGCCTCGTCCTGGTGGCAACCGAGGGTCCGAAGGTCCTCGGGGTACTGAGGGCCGAACTGATGGACCGGCTGTTCTACGAGCCGTCACGGGAGGGCGTGATCACCGACTTCTATGTGCTGCCGGAGTGGAGGAGGCGGGCCCTCGGCGACGACATGCTCCAGCGAGCGTCGGAGACCCTGAAGAAGAAGGGGGCAGAGATGATCGTGGCTGACTTCCCGGCGAGGAACGAGATCGCGTCCAAGTTCTACACGAAGCGCGGCTTCAGGGCCCTCGTCGATACCTTCGCCATCGAGGACACTCACCAGCCCTGAGCGGAGCGTCAGGAGGCCTTCAGCAGGCCGTCCCCGACCACCCTCACCTTCGTCTTGGGGTCCTTCGCGTTCTCGACGCTGACGCCGCCGCTGACCAGCCACCCCTTGAACTGCTTCCCGTCCGAGAGGGCCTCGACCCTGTGCGACGAGTTGGTCGTGAACGTCCGCTTCTTCCCCGTCAGGTCCCGCCTGTCGACCAGTATCTTCAGACCGGGCTTCTGGCTCTGGAACTCTACCTCGCGGGTGAAGCGCCTGTAGAGGCTCGCGTAGATGAACGCGAAGACGGTGACGGCCACGAGTTCGAAGGAGACCATGAGGACCTCCTCGAGGGCGTCGGCGACGATGCCGTAGAGCCCGAGGAAGAGCATCACGATCAGCATGACGAAGGATGCGAGGACGGCCCTCCGCGTGTAGGTCACCCCGGGGATGTAGTCGAAGTACATCCCGATGGAGACGGAGAAGAATATCGCGACTATCAGGGTCCGGACGAAGTCGTACTCCGGGATGCCGGGGACGAGGAGGTCGTTGAAACAGGACTGGGTCGCCGCGGGCGGGGAGGAGCACTGGAGCGAGGTGCTAGACGCCAGCGCGGAGAGGACCTCGCCCTTGAAGGAGAGGAGGACCAGCGCGTTGAAGACGGAGATCGACGCCGCGAGATAGATGCTCCCGAAGACGCCCGCCTTGAGCCCTCCGAGAAAGGAACCCAACGCAGTGCACTCAGGAGGAGAGTGCCTCTAGGACTTCCTTCTCGTGGCCGTCGACGCTGACCTTCCTGAAGATCTTCTTGATCCTGCCGTCCTCGCCAATGACGAAGGTCGAGCGCTCGGTGCCCATGTACTTCTTGCCGTACATGTTCTTCTCCTTCCACGTGCCGTAGAGCTGGTGAACCTTGAGGTCCTCGTCGCTGAGCAGGGTAAAGTTCAGGCCGTACTTCTTGATGAAGCTCTGGTGCGAGTCGAGGGAGTCCCTGCTGACCCCAAGGACGACGGCGTCCAGCTTCTTGAAGTTGGGGAGGTTGTCCCTGAAGGAGCAGGCCTCCTTGGTGCAGCCCGCGGTGTCGTCCTTAGGATAGAAGTAGAGCACCACCTTCCTGCCGCGCAGCCCGCTCAGCGCGACGTCCTTCCCGGTCGAGGAGGGGAGGGTGAAGTCGGGCGCCGGGGACCCTTCCTTGATCTCGTCCACAGAGGGTTCCATGGAACGTCCTGGAAGTGCTGATACAAAACCTAATCGTTTCGTCGCGCGGTTATTGGGAGATGACCTGCTGCCTCAGGGACTTCCTGCCGCTGAAACCCTCGTTGGCGTTGTGCCAGTACTCGATCTCGGACTCGCCGTACCTCCAGCAGAGGTAGACGGTGTTCCCGAACCTGATTGCCGGGAAGTCTATCAGGCCCGTGTCGATGTCGCGCACCCTGACCCCGAGGTCCTCCAGCTCAGCGACCCGGGACATAAGGTCCTTCACGACGGCGTCGAGCTCCTGGGTCTTCTGCAAAAGCTCCGGGGTCTCGAACCCGACCAGGCCGTAGCGCTCGATCTCGTTCTTCAGACCGTCGGCAATCCTCTTGCGCTCGATTATCTCCTTGAGCCTGAGCTTCAGGTCCGGCAGGATGCGCGCGGCCTCGTGGGGCGTGAAGAGGTGAGTTTCATCAGTGGAGAATTCGGTCGTTTAACTTTACACCAACTTTCGAGTCTGCGCAAGGTTAGATTATATCCCTTCGGTCGAGAAAAGTTGCGACTCCAAGCCTAAAATAGTTGATTAAAAGACAAGAAAGCGAAACCCAGATGTACACTCGGGGGGGAGACAGGGGCGAGACCGGGCTCTACGGCTCCAAGAGGGTCGCGAAGGACTCCCAGAGGGTCGAGGCCTACGGGACGGTGGACGAGCTCAACAGCTGCATCGGGGTCGCCGTCGCGAGCAGCGTGCAGGAAGAGGTCTCAAGGGACCTGAGGTGGGTGCAGGGGAGGCTCTTCGTCGCCGGGGCGGACCTGGCGTCGGAACGTCCCACGGGCGGTCGTCAGGACAGGGTTCCCCGCATCGGGAAGGAGGACGTCGGGAAGCTCGAGGCCATGATCGACGGGCTGCAGGCGAAGCTCCCGAGCCTTACCAAGTTCATCCTCCCCGGCGGGAGCGCCCTCTCCGCAAACCTCCATCTCGCCCGCTCGGTGTGCAGGAGGGCCGAGAGGACGGTCGTCTCGCTCTCCAAGAAGGAGGACGTCAACCCCGAGATGGTGCCGTTCCTCAACAGGCTCTCGACGTACCTCTTCAACGCGGCGAGGTCTGCCAACGTACTGGAGGGGGTCGAGGATGAGGTCTGGGAGCTCGATTAGACCTTACCGTTGTCCCAGGAGTCTATCCTCTCCGGCCTGACCTCGATGAACGCCCGCCTCTCCTTCCTCCTCTCCTCTACCCAGCTGCGGGGCATCTCGGAGGGCTTCCACTGCTGCTCGGCGTACTTCCTGTCCAGTATCCCGTTGATGTGCTCGATCAACTTCGGGTCGGTTATCACCCTCGATTTTCCCCACACTATGACCCCCCTCAGCTCCCTGTACAGGAAGCCGTCGTCGGCGACGCAGCAGGCCTTCCCTGCGCGAGCGAGCCTCGTCTTCGTCTTGTAGTCGTGGGTCCTCAGGTAGATGGTCCTGTTCTCCACGCAGAACCAGATGGGGGAGACGTGTGGGTATCCGTCCTCCATCGGGAACCCCGCGTAGATCTTCGTCTGCGACTCGAGGAACCTCCAGACCTCGTCCTCGGACATCGCGACGTACTGCCGGTTGGCTCGCCTGTAGACGACCATGAATGGGCGGCGACTGCCGTCGGCGAGGCGAGATAAGATTTGCTGGTCGGTCGGCCTGCGCAGCCAGAACGCAAAAAGCCTAGCGGCCACGCGGCCCGGCGCGAGCGTCGTCTTTGGTCGTCGAGCACGAAATCAAGGTCAGGGTCCGCTACGCGGACACGGACACAATGCACGTCGTGTACTACGCGAATTTTTTCGTCTGGTTCGAGTCGGGGAGGGTGGAGCTTCTCAGGTCTAGGGGCATCGTGTACAGGGACATCGAGGAGATGGGGATCTTCATCCCCGTCGTGGAGGCGAAGGCCAACTACAAGGCTCCCGCGCGGTTCGACGACGAGTTGCTCGTCAGGACGCGGCTGAGGCACATGGGCAGGACGAGCGTCACCTTCGAGAACGAGGTCTTCAGGCTACCCGAGATGGAGCCGCTATGCACCGGCCACACCGTCCACGTGGTCGTGGGGAAGGACGGCAAGCCGATGCCGATCCCCGAGGCCCTCAGGTCTAGGCTTTCGGCCTAGTGGAAGAGGGAGACCCCCAGTCGTAGAACCCCTTGCCGGATTTTCTCCCCAGGAGGCCCGCTCTCACCATCTGCCTTATGAGGGGCGACGGTCGATATTTGCTGTCCTCGAACTCCGACATGAAGACCTCGGAGATGTTGAGCGTCGTGTCCAGGCCGACGTAGTCGAGGAGCCTCAGCGGGCCCATCGGCCAGTTCAATCCGAGACGTATCGCCTTGTCGATGTCCTCCGGGTCGGCCACGCCCTCGTTCACGAGCAGGGTGGCCTCGTTCAGGGCGGGGACGAGGATGCGGTTGACGATGAAGCCGGGAGAGTCCTTCTTGCAGAGGACGGTCTCCTTTTTCATCGATGTGGCGGCGGCCCTCACGAACTCGACTGTCTCGTCCGAGGTCTTCGCGCCCCTCACTATCTCTATGAGGGGCATGAGCTGGGGCGGGTTGAAGAAGTGCATGCCGACGACCTTACTTGGGTCCCTGGATGCCGACCCGAGGAGCGTGATGCTGATTGAGGAGGTGTTCGACGCCAGCACCGTCCCGGGTCCTATGACCTCGGCGACGCGCCCGAAAAGGTCGAGCTTGAGCTCGGGGTCCTCGGTGGCGGCCTCGATCACCAGCTGCGAGCCTTCGACGGCGTACTGCAGGTCGGTCGTGGTGTTTATCCTTGCGATGATCTTCCCCGCCTCCGAGGGCGTGATGGCGCCCTTCTCAACGAACCTCGAGAGGCTCTCTCGGATCATCAGCAGACCCCTCTCGACGAGCTCCCGATTCACGTCTAGCAGGATGACCTCGTATCCGGCCGTCTGAGCGCAGACCTGCGCGATGCCGTGGCCCATCAAACCCGCCCCCAGGACGGCGACCCTCTGAATCTCCGAACCCATGGGGGTGCGTTCCAGACTGCGGATAATAATGTTAACAGCTTACTCCTTATCAAGAGGCAGAGACAGTCCGATGACGCCGGGGAATGCCGGGGTTCACTGGAGCCTGAAAGCAGAGTGGTCTATTCACCTCCACAGTAATGCGCGGGCCTTGAGTAGCACCAAAGTCAGCCTGTGACCCATCCGGGTCTCGTGGGTTCGAATCCTACCCCCGGCGCTCTTGGCTTACCAGAAACTTTGGTTGTGCCGAATGCACTTCCAGTTTGGCTTCAAGTCGAATCTTCTTCCTCCGTATCGTAAGACCGACGTCGTGATAGAATCTTGCAAGTGATGCCGCTCTGATATAAATGTAATAGCAATTGTGTCTTCTGAAGTAGCTCCGTCCCCTATTCGACATCTTGGTACCCCTCTTCGTGTAGATGCGCGGTCCAGTGGATTCTACTCCGAAGAAAGTCCCAAGAAGATGACGGGCAAATCTCAGAATCCTAACTTCAGAGTTATAGCACCTAATGCTTCCGTCTTTTGACACGGAACATTCGGAATCGAAGAACCCTTTCAGAAACATTGAGACGCAAGCTTTACAGTGGGTTATCCAAGGCTTGAGCCGTTCCCAAGGTCGGTTTAGGAAGGCGTGGAGAAGGACGCTGCTGGCCTCGATGTGTATCTCTCTCCTCTTCGTGTCGAACCACGGCGTGTGCCTACGGGTGCCCAGCACCTTGGAGAGGCAGCGGTCGAACTCCAACACAAAATCCAGGTCGACGGATTGGAGCCTGATTCGCCGGTTGTAGCCCTTGCGATTGAGGGAGCCGTCCCCCAGCGTCACACCGATCACGTATGCGAGTTCGGGAGTCGGCTCAGCGGAGAAGTTGTTCGCGCTCCCGAGCGGTCCGTGAATTCCTCGGAGCCACTCCGAGAGCTGGCCCTTCGACGGTCGTATGTTGTATTGTCTTTCCAAAGCCTCTGCGATCTTGAAATAGGCCAGTCCACTTCTTCTGAGTTCTCTCGCTCGCCCGTAGAGTTCGACTCTGAGCGCAAGAGGGATAGTCCTTCTCCGAGGCAGGGAAAGCACCCTGGCTAGAGTCCGCGGAGGAGCACCCACGAGAAGAGAGCGGGTTACGGTATATACGCGCCCATCAAGACCCGCCCTTGCGATAGCCGTGCCCACCGCCCGGGTTCTGTTTACGTCGCCGTTCAGAAGTATTCGTTAGCCCCCTGTACCCCACGCAGGCCCATGAGGTTGAAGGGAAGGGTCGCGATAATCACCGGAGGAAACTCGGGCATAGACCGGGCCACCGCCCTGCTCTTCGCGAGGGAGGGCGCCAAGGTCGTCGTGGCCGGGAGGAACGCAGCCAGAGGGAAGAAGGTCGTCGACGAGATCACCGAACACGGCGGTAGGGCGATCTTCGTGAAGACGGACGTCTCGAAGAGCTCCGACGCCAGGGCGATGGTAGAGAAGACCATCGCGACGTTCGGAAGGGTGGACATCCTCTTCAACAACGCTGCTCTCTCTCCGGTGGGCACCGTCCTGACCACCTCCGAGAAGGAGTGGAGAGAGGTCATAGACACGAACATCAACGGGACCTTCCTCTGCACGAGGTACGCGCTGCCGCACATGATCAAGCAGAAGAGGGGTGTGATAATCAATACCGGATCGATAAACTCTCTCATGGCGATGAGGGACGAGGCAGCCTACGACGCCTCGAAGGGCGGCGTGCTGATGCTCACGAGGGCGACGGCGATGGACTTCGCCAAGGACAACGTCCGGGTGAACTGCATCTGCCCCGGGGCGATAGAGACCCCGATGCTGAGGGACATCCCGAGCAAAGCTCCCAACCCCAAGGAAGCCGAGGCCGAGCTGGCCCGCAAGCACGCGCTCGGAAGGATAGGCGACCCGGAGGAGGTCGCCAAGGTGGCCCTCTTCCTTGCGTCGGACGACTCGTCCTTCGTGACCGGAAGCGTCGTCGCCGTGGACGGCGGGATGCTGGGCGGGTGGACCTGAGCTGAGAGAGAGTTCGTGAACACCGGCCACCCCCGGCGCCAACCAAACGCCTGGGCGATGGTTGGGCGCGGCGTCCAGGCTTTGGTCCATGTGTTCGCTTGTGCTCTACTCTCGTGATCAGGCTTCGCAACTCGAATCTTTTCGGCCTGCATCGCAACTAATTTATCGGCCGCCCGGAGATGTTAGCCCGTGCCGAGCCTCATCGACGAGGTCAAGCGGGTCGAACCTCGGATCATAGAGATCAGGAGGACGATCCACCAGAAGCCAGAGCTCGCCTATCACGAGACGGCGACGGCGGCGCTCGTGGCAAAGGAGTTGAAGTCGCTGGGGATAGAGGTGAAGACGCGCGTCGGAGGGACGGGCGTCGTCGGAATCCTGAGGACCGGGAAGAAGGGCCGCGTAGTCGCGCTCAGGGCGGACATGGACGCCCTCCCTGTGCAAGAGAACGTCGACGTCGAGTTCAGGTCGAAGAGGAAGGGGGTTATGCACGCCTGCGGACACGACACCCATGTCGCCATGCTACTCGGAGCGGCGATGCTCCTCGTGAAGCACAAGCGCGAGCTGGCAGGCGACGTCAAGTTCCTCTTCCAGCCGGCCGAGGAGGACGGGGGGAGAGGAGGGGCCAAGCCGATGATCGAGGCGGGGGCGATGGAGAACCCCCACGTCGACAACGTCTTCGGTCTCCACATCGCGAGCGACTTCCCCTCGGCCACCTTCGGGGTGAGGGGGGGCGCCTTCATGGCCAGGCCCGACGGTTTCAGGATCAGGGTGATAGGCAGGGGCGGCCACGGGTCGGCGCCCCACAAGACGGTCGACCCTGTCTACGTGGCTGCACAGGTGACAATAGCGCTGCAGGGGGTCTCCTCAAGGATGGTCAACCCGATAAGGCCGT
This sequence comes from uncultured Nitrososphaerota archaeon, assembly GCA_963703285.1. Lineage (GTDB taxonomy): Archaea > Thermoproteota > Nitrososphaeria > Nitrososphaerales > Gagatemarchaeaceae > Gagatemarchaeum. The sequence continues at coordinate 1,867,493 of OY969807.1, read as the reverse complement.
TCGTGATATCTGTCTGCAGCATACACGGCGGCACGAAGGACAACATAATCCCCGACGAGGTCGTCCTTGAGGGCACCATGCGGACCCTGGAGAGGGAGACGCGGACGAAGGCCCTCGCCGACATCAAGCAGGTGGTCAGCTCGACCTGCCGCGCCTATGGGGCGAAGTGCGAGATAGAGTTCAAGAAGGACCCCTACCCGGTGACCTACAACGACGAGAGAGCTGCGGAGAGGGTGGTACGGGTCCTCAGGAGGATCCGGGGCGCCAAGACCAAACTGATGGACCAGAGGCTCGGAGGTGAGGACATGTCCAGATTCCTCCAGAAGGCCCCTGGAGTCTTCTGGTACCTCGGCACGACCAACGTCTCGAAGGGGTGCACCGCCCCCAACCACAGTTCAAGGTTCAAGGTTGACGAGGACGTGCTGAAATATGGTTCAGTCTCTCTAGCGGCGGTCGCCCTGGAGTTCTCGAAGGAAACATAGTACCCATATTCATATCAGCGTCGACGTCTAGTCCGTAGACTGTTGAGTAGATTCTATCTCTCGAGCCGTCTGATTGGGAGACCATTAAGGTATTATTTATTTTGCTCCAGATATCCAGAATTCTATCAACAATCATTTCCGGTGTCGCAGGATATTTCGACAAGTCCCGCCATTCCTAGTGGTAAGTATGCCTGTACCAAGCAAGGTAAAGCGACCGTAGTAAGTTTCAGATGACTACCAAGTATAAATACTTGTTTTGGAGCTCATAACAATGGTTATAGAAATGCAGACATCGACGGGTGACATGGCGAGGCAGCTCAGGATTCAGCGGGCTCTCAATAAGTGTCCCAGGTGCGGGACCGGCAAGATGGTCTTTGATTCCGAGAGCGGCGAGCTGATTTGCGGTAACTGCGGATATGTCCTGAAGGAGAAGATAGAGGACACGGGGCCCGAGTGGAGGTCCTCGGGCAATAACGAGTCGAAGGACGAGAGCCGGGCGGGGCTCCCCACATCGATAGCCTCTCACGACATGGGACTTTCGACGACGATAGGTCCCGCCAACAGGGACTCGACGGGCAGACCCCTTACTGGCTCGATGAGGACTACCGTGGAGAGGCTCAGGACCTGGGACAGGAGGTCCCAGATGCACGAGTCGTCGGACAGGAACATGGGCAAGGCCTTCGTGCAACTGCGCACGTTCGCCGACAAACTCTCGCTCTCGGAGGAGATTGTGGAGCGGGCGGCGTACATCTACCGGAAGGCGCTGGAGAGGGGTCTGATTAGGGGGAGGTCTATCACAGAGATGATCGCCGCGTCTCTCTACGCCGCCTGCAGGGACAGCGAAATCCCGAGGACGCTGAAGGACGTTTCCAACGTCGCGAACATAAGCAGGAAGGACCTCGCGAGGTCGTACAGGCTGCTCGTCAGGGAGATGGACATCAAGATGCCGGTGCCCGACCCTGCCAAGTCGGTCGCTAAGATAGCCTCGAGGGTCGAGGCTGGCGAGAGGACGAGGAGGAGGGCCCTCGAGATACTGGCCAAGGCGAGGCAGCTCGGCGTCGCGGCTGGCAAGGACCCCGTGGGATTGGCGGCTTCGGCGCTCTACGTCGCCAGCACGCTCTCCGGGGAGGATAAGACCCAGCGCGACATCGCCAGGGCCGCTGGTGTGACCGAGGTCACGATCAGGAACAGGTACAAGAACCTCAGGGTCGCCCTCGGGATATAGCGCCGCAACCTTAAACCAAGGTCCACCCGTCAGATCGAACATGGACGGACTCTCCGAGCTTCTCGAGCTCGTCACGGGAAAGGGAAGGAGGGTCTACGTGGCGGAGAGGCCGATAGACCTGAGGGATCCCGCGACGCCCAACACCGTCTACGTGCTCCAGCTACCCGACGGCTCGACCGCCGCAGGAGGCAGGGGAGGAGGCTTCGGGGAGAGGAGAATCGTCAGGCTGTACCACTACCAGCTGGGGGGCGGAAGCTGCGTCAAGGTGGCCGAGACCGAGGACGACACGAAGCTGGATGCTCTCGACCTCCCCTATCACGCGACCGCCATGCCGGTCCTGGACACGGAGGGGAGGGAGAGGCTCGTCTCCGGAGTCATTGACCCGCCCTTCGTCGACTCCTACAGGCAGTCGCTGCTGTGAGGACGACGCTCACGGTTTTTTTAAATAACAAACGACCCGCCCCTCCGGGCCGTGAAGGTCCTAGTCACCGGCGCATCCGGGTTCGTGGCGAAGCACGTCATGCGGTACTTCTCCTCCCACGGCCATGAGCCGATTCCGACGGACGTAGCGGGCGGCCCGAACGCGGGGAGCGTGACCGACCGGTCCTTCGTCCTGAACGAGCTCGGGAGGCTCGACTTCGAGGCGGTGGTGCACCTTGCCGGGATAGCGGACCTCCGCAAGACGGTCGAGGACCCCTACGGGGCCTTCGAGGTCAACAGCTACGGCACCCTCAACGTCCTGGAGCTCGCCCTGCGGAAGAACGTCAGGAGAGTCGTCTATGCCAGCTCGGCGAACGTCTATGGCGCCCCGAAGGATAACCCCGTCACCGAGGAGGCGAGGTTCAGCCCCAGGGTCCCCTACGACTACTCCAAGGTGGCGGGGGAATCGTTCGTGATGGGGTACAACCGCGCGAAGGGGCTGCCCGTCTCGATAACGAGGGCCTGGCTTCTCTTCGGGGAGTACGACGCGCCCAACAGGGCGGTGCCGCGGTTCATCTCCTCCTGCCTGCGCAACGAGCCGATCAAGCTCTTCAACTCCGGACGTGACACCACCGCACCCTCGCACGCCGTGAACTATGGGCGGCTCGTCGCCAACCTGATCGAGAAGGACTCCGCCATCGGGCAGGCCTTCAACTTCGCGGGCGAGAGGACGGTCACGATCAGGCAGCTGGCCGAGACGATAAAGGAGCTGACTGGCTCCAGGTCAGAGCTGCAGATGCTCCCTCCGAGGAGCGAGTCGGAATCGGAGCCGCAGGTGAGCTATCCCTCTACCGAGAAGATTAAGAGGCTTCTGGGTTACGAGTATGAACTCGACCTGGAAACCGGACTGAGGAGGACGGCCGACTGGATGCGGTCTAGCTCGTAAGCGTGAGTTCTATCTTCACGTCTTCGGGTATCCGGAGCTTGGTGATCTGCTTCATCGTCCTGTCGTCGGGCTCGATGTCCATGATCCTGCGGTGAATCCGGAGCTGCCAGTGGTCGAACGTGTGGGTCCCTTCGCCGGTAGGGGCCTTCCTGGTCGTGATTTTGAGCCTCTTAGTCGGGAGGGGCTGGGGTCCCTTGATCTTGACGCCGGTCTTCTCGGTGATGTCTTTGATCTCCTTGGCCAGCCTGTCGAGCTGCTCTAGGTTGGAGCTGGTGAGCTTGATTCGCGCGTACTGCGTCATCCTTTGTTCGATTCCCGGCCCTCCGTGTGGATATTTAGACGTTTAGCCCCGCAATCTAATTATCCACGAGACTGCGACGCGCCTCGGATGATTGACCTAACTGGGAAGAAGCTCTTTCTCTTCGACCTCGACGGAGTGCTGCTGAAGGGGAAGGAAAGCCCGGTCAAGATCGGCGGCACAAGGATCTTCGAGAAAATCAGGACCCAGGGGAAGAAGCTGCGCATAGTCACCAACAACTCCACCGACTCGGTCCAGACCGTGCTGAGGCGCCTGGGTTCCCAGCAGATACTGGTGGAGAGGGACGAGTTGCTCACGAGCGCAAGGGCGACGGCGGAGTACATAGCTGATACTTACCGCGGAGCGACCTACTTCCTCGTTGGAGAGTCGGGTTTCGCAGAGGAGCTGGACAGCCTCGGGCTGAAACGGACCCGCGGCGACAGAGCCGATGTCGTCGCCATAGGCCTGGACCGGAAAGTCACCTACGCGAAGCTCAACAGGGCGGTCCTGCTGGCCAGGCGTGGTGCGGCCATCGTCGCGTGCCACTCGGCGGCCCTCTACATGTCGAGGACTGGTCCTGCTATAACCGTCGGGCCAATCCTGAAGGCGGTTGAGTATGGCTCGGGGAAGAGGGGGTACTCGGTCGGGAAACCTTCCAAGCAAATGTTCGAGGTCGCGATGAAGCGGACGGGGTGCACGAAGCGCGAAACCGTGATGATAGGAGATCAGGAGGACACGGATATCGAGGGGGCGCACAGGTCCGGAATCGATTCTGTCCTCGTGCTGACGGGGGTCCACGATGGAAAGACGAAGACCAAGGCCACCTGGGTCATCGACAGCGTGGACGAGCTGGCGGACCTGATATAGCGCGTCGAAACCGTATTAAGCAGCAGGGGCATCGCCGGGACATGCAGCACCTCGGTTCCAAGACCCCAGCCAAGTGCGCGGTCTGCGGGAAGGCGGAGCAGACGGCGGGCAGCTTCCCGTTGGTGATCGGGGTCGGGAGGATCTGCATGACGTGCGGGATGGAGAAGGTTAGGTGTGAGGTCTGCGGCGATGAGGTCAAGAGGCTGACGTCGTCGCGGTTCCAGGGCAGGACACTCTGTTTGAAGGACCATATGAAGGAGATAGAGAAATACAGGCAGCACATAATCAGGAACTACGACGAGGAGAGGGAGCCGATGCAGGCTATCTTCCAGAGGGCTGTGGCGGAGCAGCCCGATGGGTACACTCTCCTAGCGTTAAGAAGGGCAAGGAACAGCACGCACGCCTGGGAAGCCGAGTATGAGAAGACGGAGATCTTCCAGTCGAAGTGCAGCTGAATGGCGGACGAAGAGACAAGGCTAATCGAGAGGCTCGTCAGGGAGATAGACAACCTGAAGCTCGGTCTGGACCCGACCGTCCTCGCCGGATGGTACCAGCGCATCGAGGCCCAGGCCAGGGCTAGGGCCCCCGACCAACTCAGGGAAAGCATTCAGGTGATCCAGAACGAAATACTGCCGATGAAGTTCGAGTTCAGGACGTCGAGGAGGGCCGTCGGATACGTGCTGGAGGCGATTGACGGGAACCTGGAGGCGATGCCCCTGGCGACGAGGCTCTACTTCCAGAAGCTCTCCGAGCTCATCCAGGCAGAGATGAACCGCTAGGGAGCTTCCCACTCGCGGCATGGTGGTGCTGACGCCGCACGCGCCGGAGCGAGGCCTGCGAATCCTCGTGTGATTTGAGCCATAAAGGATTAGAGCCTCGATGGGGGGCCTTTCCCGGTAATCGCGGCGATGAATCAGCGAATCTTGCGGTGCGCCCACCGGTGCGTGGGCAAGAGTAGAGGTCCGACCATATCGCCCTGACCTCAGGTTGACACTCATGAAATCGAGAAACCCCACTATGGTTCTAGCCGCGGCGACGATTCTCGCCGTGGCCTCGGTCGCGACGGTGCTGGGACTCGGCGTGGCATTCGGTGACAGGGCCAACAGCCTCGCGACGACCACCCAGGTCATCCTCCCGACGGGCTGCGTGAGGCCCGCGAATGGGTTCCTCGTCCTGCAGAGCGAGTACGGCTACAACGACAGCATCATCGAGGGTGCCGGGCTCTCGAAACCCTGGCCCGTAATCACCGTGCAGGAGGGCCAGACGGTGAGCATCGAGGTCTGCAACGTGGGCGACGAGGCGCACGGCTTCCAGATACAGAACTACGTGGACAGCAAGATCAACGTGATAGCGCCGGGCGAGGTCGTCAACTTCACCTTCGTGGCGACCAAGGCGGGGAACTTCCAGATCTACTGCGCCATCCCCTGCGCCATCCACTTCTTCATGCAGTTCGGGCAGCTCAGGGTCGTGACCTAGGGGTGTTGTCGACAGGGTCATATTGTAGCTCGTCGCCCGAGGGAATACCATGAAGACGACGGTCGAGGGTCAGGCGCACAGGAGCCTCGCGGTCCCAATCCACGGGTTCTCAGTCATGGCTCTAGCGGTCATCTCTTCCTACTTCGCCTACGTCTGGGGCTCGGTCACCGTGAACCCGGCTGAGATCCTCGCCCCGTTCCTCTTCTGGTATGGCATCGCCTTTCTGCTTCTGAGCTACCCGCTGCGCTCGGCGGTAGCTGACTTTCGGAGATACATCCGGACGCTCTCCGGTGTGGTCGTCTTTGCGGTTTACCTCGTCATACACATCCTCCTCTACGGATATCTGCTCGAGGGAATCCTCACTTCCTTCTACGGCAGCCACTTCTTCACGACCGGCGCCGGGGTATCGCTCACCACCACGGTCTTCACCCCACCCACCGCCGTGAATGTCATCCTCGCCCTCTGGTACAATCCGTGGATCACGCTGACGACACCGCCGGCCTTCACGACGACGCTGAGCCTCTACAGCCTGGTGATAGCACTCATAATAGACGTCCTGATAGTGGCGAACATAGGGAAGACACGGGAGCTAGGGAAGGCCTGCTCGCTCGGAGCCAAGTCGAGGTCGCTCATCGTCTTCCCGGCCCTCGGGATTGCCTTCGGCGCGTCTTGTTGCCTCAGCGTCCCGCTGCTCTTCACGGTGGCGGTCCCGTCGGCCGCCGCACTTTCGTCACTGCTCTGGGTCTACGACGCGACCTACTTCCTCTTCCCTCCCTTCGCGGTGGTCCTACTCTACCTGAACCTGCACTCGGTCGGCAAGATGACGGCGAACCTGAGACTGTCGGGTGAGGCGAAGGGGCCGATCCTTCCTGCCGTCGCACCCGGTTGAGGCTCTAGCCCGCCGGTCTGTGTCGGACCCCCCGTGAAGGAGACAGGTGGCGATGTCTGAGGTTCCGACTCTCTCGGGTTGGGGCGGGGGAGACCGAAGGTTCCGCCGAAGCCCGCTCCGGTCAGGACCGCGTCGAAGTATATGGCCGTCTCCGCCACCAGAGACAGGGCCAGCAGCAGCGTGTCGCCGGAGACCAGCCACAGCAGGAAACCCCCCATCATGACGGCGTTGGCGACAATGAAGAGCGCGAGATAGTTCAGGAGAGCGCGGTCGTGCTCCTTCCCCCCACGGAGGTAGTAGATGGCGAAACCGACGACGCCCAGCATCACGGCGGCATCGAGGTAGAGCGTGTACGTCTCCCAGGACCGCGACTGGAACGCAGTGGGCGTCAGGAACATCACGGCGGTCTGCAGGCAGAGCACGGCCATGAGGTCCCGGCGCACGCTCTTGCGGAAAGCGAAGAGGGTCAGGACCATCTCCCCGGCCATCGTGAAGACGAACCACGACGTGGTGACGCTGTAGCTGAACTCACGCTCGACGGCGGCGAGCGAGTAGCCGGCTGAGAGGGAGATGAAGCCCGAGGCTAGGTTGAACGTCCAACCCATGAGGAGCTCGCTGAGCAGCAGGAGGACTATGTACGCGGCCCTGAGCCCCGTGACGTGCGGGAGCAGGTTCGAGAGAGGGAGGGGTCCCTTCCTATCGGTGTCCCCCTCCATCCAGAACTGCGCAAAGAGGAGGACGCCTATGGGCATCATGCCGACGCTCATGAAGACTGCAATCTCCCAGATGGCGACGTCGCCCAGGGTGAAACCGAGCGTCGTCAGGTAGAGGTAGGCCGGGCCGACGAGCATGGCCACCATCATGACGAGTAGGAGCAGGAGAACGGTGTTGTCGATGCCGGTGCGCGCCTTGGTGGTCTTCGTAATCACCCAACTGATGAAAGCTACCATCAGGAAAGCTGTGGGCACTAGGTAGTAGATCAGGTAGGACAAAGATGCCTTCCCGCCCCACTCAGCCGCCCCGACAGGGCCTCATGGCACGACTCGCGACGACGAATCCTTAATCTGTCTTTGCCTGACCGCCGAAAACAATCGGGCTTTCGATCGGCTCCGTCCTCACCGGCTTTGCCAGAGGGGGAAGCGGCTTGTTGAGTTTCTTCCTTACCCAGTTCCTGACGTCGAAGAAGTACTCGTTCTCGTAGGGGCAGGCCGAGACGCAGTCGCCGACGCCGACGCACTTGAAGCTCCTGAACTCGCCCTTGTCGATGAAGGCGCCGGGCAGGTCGGTCAGCCCCACCGGGCAGACCCTGGCGCAGTCCTTGGTCTTGCAATTGACGCAAATGTTACTGTCCCTGACCTTCAGCCTGAAGAGGCCGAATCTGGATATGAGCTGGTTGAAGGACCCCCAGCCGCACATGCCGGTCGTGGCGCAGCCATAGGTCCCGACGAACGGAATCATTATCCAGATGAGGTACCAGAGGAAGGAGAAGTAGAAGACGAAGAAGAAGTAGCTAGGGTCGGTCCCGAATATCGAGGCGCTTATGTAACCAGTTGAGGTGAGATACGAGATCACGGCGCCGCCGAGGAGCGAGACCCAGACCAGGGAGACGACGACCTTGTAGGCGCCGGAGATGCGGCTCGTGAGGAGATGACGACCTATCTTGGAGGTCCTGTTGAACGAGCTCATCGCGTCGTAGGTGGTACCCTGGTACATCAGCGCCGCGGTGCAGAAGAGCGAGCAGACGTTCCTCGAGCCGAAGAAGAACGAGAGGCCTCCGGATATGAGGTAGGTCGCCAGGAGGACGAGTATGACGTCCGGAGCCAGAGCGCCCGCCGTGCCGAGGCCCATGCTCCACCCAATCCACGGGACGCTGGACATCGACCCCCCGATGACGAACGTGGGCAAGAAGAGGGTGTAGAGGGCGTAAGCCACTATCACCAGGACCAGCCTGAGCTTGGTCTCCATCTCCCTGGCGTACTTGATCTTGAAGACGACGAGCGCGCCCATCTCGATGCCCATCATGAGCAGGAACCAGAAGGATGCGGTGATGCTCCCCACGGCGACGATGAAGTCGTAGAACGCGGCCCCCACGACCGTCAGCGCGGAGCCCGAAATCGCAGTGAACGGCTGTGCCGTGAGGAAGTAACCCGTCCCGAGCGCCACCGCGTCCAGGACGCCTCCCATGAAGAACTCAGCGACGAAGAGGCCCCCGAGCATCGCGAAGGTCCAGAGAGGCCTGGTCTGCCAGTTGACCAGGGGCGGCGAGGTCAGGGTCTTCTCGTCCAGGACTATTGAGAAGTAGATTACCATCTCGGCGACAATGGAGAGCACGAAGGGCAGCACGTCGCCGTAGAGTTGCCACGCGAAGAGGCCCCCCATCATCAGCGCGTACGCCCCCAGCAGGCGGACGATGTACTTGGACGCCCCCAGCGGCATGGTTCGGTTCTTGAACATGTACTCGAAGAGGAGGATGATGGCGACAATCATGACCGCGCTGTTGCCGACGAGGGCGAAGGTAGCCCACCCGCCGTTGGCTATGGCCGTCGGCGAGAGAACCATTATCGAAATCTGGAGGGCGACCAGCCATCGGAAGGTGCTTGGGAAGTTCTTGCCGACGAGGTAGAGCGTGACCGCCATCTCGGAGGCCATCGTGAAGATGAACCAGTACGTGCTCATCGAGTCGACGAGCGCCGAGAAGACGCTCTGGGTCGAGGTCGAGGCGGCGCCCGAGAGGATGGCGAAGGTCCATCCCATGAAGACCTCGGAGAGTATCGCCAGGCAGATTATGGCGGCGATGATCATGTACCTGCTGGACACCTTGCTGCCCTTGCGCGTCTCATCGAGCTGCCTGTCTCCCTTGACGAGGGCGGTGAGGATCGGGATGAGCCCGATGGACATCGAGATCATGTTCAGGGCCACGAGCTCGAAGATGGTGATGAAGGTGGGGATGTAGAGGTAGACGACGGTGCTGATGAACATCGACGCCATCATCACGAGGAGGAAGAGGACTATGCCGGCGTCCGTCAGCGTCTTCATGGTCGAGCCCCTCTTCAGCAGCCAGGCAGTGAAGACGGCCATCGCAGCGGCTATCAGCCATAGGACGGGTAGATCCAAATCCTAGCTCGCCGTGATTTCTTGAACCTTTTCGGGTGAATATTAACGGTTCTGGCTCAAAGACCGACCCGATTGGTCCAATTTCGAGCCGGTGCCAGTTGTCCCGCCTAGGCTTAACTTCGCGCAATCTTCACCTTTTCCCGTTGGCCAAGCTCCCCCAGAAGTCCCTCGAATCGCACCTCACTGGCTCGGCTAGCTTCATCGAGGACATCGACGTCCCGGACCAGCTCCACATCGCTTTCGCGAGATCGCCTCTGGCTCACGCGCGAATCAGAGAGATTGACACGAGAGGGATCAGCAGAATCGAGGGCGCCGTCGTGGTCTTCAGGGGGTCTGAACTGCATGACCTCCTCAAACCATCTGTGTGGCGGGAATATCCGCTTGCAGACTCTGAGGTCGTCTATCAGGGCCAGCCGGTCGCCGCCGTCGTGTCCTCCAAGAAACAGTCGCTTGAGGACTGCTTGGATTGTGTGAGAGTCTCCTATGAGCCGCTCCCCGTGGTGTCCAACCCAGGCACGGCCCTTACAGGGAAGGTCAAGTGGCTCTCGACGGCCTCGTCCAACCTCGTCTTCGCGCAGGAACGCAAAGCGGGACGACCCTCCGATGTCGTTAGGAGGTCGCCCCACAAACTCGAGCTCAGATTCAGCCTCCCCAGGGTGTCCCCCTACCCGATGGAGGGAAGGGGGATGGTGATCGAGCGCGCCCCGGGGGAGACGGTCGTGTATTCGTCGACCCAATCTCCGCATGTTCTCCGCCAGTTCCTCTCGCGCTCGTTGGTGGAGGGAGGGCCTGTCCGCGTGATACAGACCGCGGTGGGCGGGGCGTTCGGCTCCAAGATGTTCCCCTACGCCGAGGACCTGGCGTGCTACCTCGTCTCGGCCAGGCTCCGCAGGAACGTGAAGTGGATCCCGTTTCCCGGGGAGAAGCTGGTAACGCTTACGCACCGCCCGGACCAGACCCATGACGTCCAGGTCGGATACGACGGAGCGGGGAGGATTCTGGCGCTGAAGGATGACGTGCTCCAGGATGCCGGCGCTTACTACGGCGGTTCCGCTGGCGCATCCCTAGAGACGCCGGGGATGAAGGTGGGGCATGAATCTACGCCGATTGAACAGCTCGTGACGATGATTACGGGTCCCTACGGCGTGAAGGATGTGAAGGTTCGTGTGAGGGCGGTGGCCACCAACAAGATGATGATGGGACCGATCAGGGGCTCGGGATACGCCGTGGCTACCTTCATCCTCGAGCGAGTGCTGAACGTCATTGCAGGTAGGCTCGGCCTTGACCAGTTCTCGGTCAGGAGGGCGAACCTGATCCGGGGCGGCTCCGTCCCCTATAGGAGTCCCCTGGGGCTCTCAATCCCGGAGCTTCGGTTCGACGACGTGCTGCAGGCGGCTGCGAAGTCCAGGGCCACGAGGGATATAATTCGTCGTTCGTCGTCCGACAATGGCCAGGTCCTTCGCGGGTTCGGAATCTCATTCTATCTCGCAGAGTCGGCTCCTCCGTCGGCCGAGACGGTCCGGCTCGAGCTGACACAGGATGGGAAACTACGCCTCTTCTCATCGGTCGCGCCGTCTGGACAGGGTAGCGAGAGGACTCTGGCTGCGATGATTTCGAGGAGACTCAAGGTCCCGAAGAGCGACATCGAGTTGCGCCTAGGCGACACGGCGACGAGTCCGCTGGGAGTCGGAACGACTACGAGTCGGAGCATAGTCTACGCCGGTTCCGCGACCCTGATGGCGTGCGGGGTCCTGGAGAGGCATCTGAAGGAGCGGCTAGGCGGTTCGTCGCAGGGCAGGCGCGCTTCTGTATCCATTGGCGACGATGGTGTTTTCCGCGTCAGGCGAGAGGGCGGGGCTGCCCGACGAATCAGGCTCGAGGACGTGGCCGAGGAACTGGGCGGAGACGTCTCCGTAGAGGCGACGTACAGGTCCGAGACCTCAACCTTCTCTCTGGGCTGCCACGTCTCGCTCGTCGAGGTCGACGGGTCGACGGGCTCCATACGCGTACTCCGCTACCTCGCCTTCGACGACTTCGGCAAAGTACTCGACAGGTCCGCGCTGGCAGCCCAGATAGAGGGAGGAGCCATGCAATCGGTTGGAGAAGCCCTTCAGGAGAGCGTCGAGTACGATCAGGAGGGTCGACTCGACGCCCAGTATCCAATCCCCTCGGTGACGGCTGCGCCCGCCTTTTCGTTTTCTCCCGTGCACTTGACGGCTTCCCAGCATCTTCATGGAGCAAAGGGGGCTGGCGAGGCTGGGAGGATAGGCTCGCTCCCGGCGATAGTGAACGCCGTGGAGAACGCTCTCTCCGCCTCGGAAAAGGGGATTGTGGTGCAATCAACCCCGATGGATAGCGACGCGACCTGGCGTCTTCTAAGAGCGAAGGGTGCGGACCTCGCTGTGACCAAGTAGAGGTTTGTGAGGTCGGTCGCTTCGCTCGATTGCGGCCGGGTAATCAGGGGGAGGGAGAGAACCAACGCGGCGGCGAACCTATTCGGGGAAATTGTTATCATTATATTAGAATATGCGAATATCAAAGGCGAGATTGTTGAGTCAACAAACAGTAGTTCACGCAGAAGAGGCGAAGACCCAGCAGACGGAGAAGCTGTTGGTGATCCTGTCCAAGGGCACCCTGGACATGGTCTACCCCGCGTTCATGATAGCGACCACTGGAGCGGCCATGGGAAAGGAGGTGCACATGTTCTTCACCTTTTGGGGAATGAACGCTGTGACCGCGAAGACATCGGCCGACCTCAAGGTCGCCCCGGTTGGTAACCCGGGTCTCCCTATGCCGAACATCCTCGGGATGATACCAGGCATGACATCCATGGCGACGCGCATGATGAAGGGCAGGATCGTGAAGGCCAAGGTCCCCTCAATCCCGGAGCTGATCAAAACGGCCAAGGACCTGGGGGTCAAACTGCACGCCTGCTCGACGACCCTCGAGGTGATGGGCACGACGAAGGAGATGCTTCTCCCGGAGGTCGATGATATCGTGGGAGCGGCCACGATGCTCGAGCTCGGCGAGGGCGGACAGATAATCTTCATCTAGGCGATTCGACGTGTCAGCACTGGATCAGCACAAGATCGTGGACTCCCGGGGCACCTCGTGTCCGGGTCCGATAACCGACCTCTTCAAGGCCTACAGGAAGGCGGAAGTTGGGGACATCATCGAGCTCCTCGCGACCGACCCCGCCGCAAAGCCCGACGTTGAAGCCTGGACGAGGAAGAGCGGGAACGAGTTGCTGGATGTCATCAACGAGAAGGACTACATCCGCCTCCTGGTCAAGATAACGAAGAAGGTCGGAAGCAGGTAGATAGCTCCACGGTCGGTGTCGGGTCGTGAAGAGGCTACTGGTCGTCGGGTCGGGCAGCGGAGGGACGCTGACCGCGAACCTACTTGCGAGGGGCCTTAAGGGGCAGATTCATCGAGGGGAGGTCTCCGTTGATCTGGTTGGACAGAGGGCGGATCACATCTTCCAGCCAGGATACCTCGACGTAGCGTTCAAGGGCTACGCGCCCGAGAGACTTGCCAGACCAGAGGAGGGCCTGCTCCTCAAGGAGGTGACGTTCAGGAAAGAGACGGCGACCAAGATAGACCTGGAGGAGAGAGCTGTCACGCTTGACGGCGGGCACAAGTTCGGGTATGACTACCTGGTCATAGCGACAGGCGCTTTCGCCGACCCAACGCTGCTACCCGGCCTCGCTGAGGATTCCTTCAACTTCCACACCGGAAGAAGAGACTCGGCGCGGACGTGGGAAGCCCTGCAGAAGTTCCAGGGTGGAAAGGTCGTCGTCGCAATAACCGGGGTCCCCCACAAGTGCCCTCCGTCCCCAAACGAGGCCGCGTTCATGATCGACGAGTTCTACAGACGGAGGGGACTCCGGGACAAGGTTGACCTCACCTTCGTCACGCCGTACCCGAGAGCGTACCCGGCCGAGACCCTGTCCAAGGTCGTCGCACCGCTCTTCGAGGAGAGGGGAATCAAGGTCATGACCCTGTTCAACGCCGAGTCGGTGGACCCGTCGGCCCACAGACTGTACTCCCTGGAGGGAGAGTCGGTGGACTACGATCTGCTCATCGCCGTGCCCCCTCACCGGGGCACCGACGTCATACGCAATTCTGGAATCGGGGACGAGGACGGTTGGGTTCCGGCGGACAAGGAGACGATGCAGGTCAAGGATCATGGCGACGCCTACGCACTCGGCGACTGCACGAGCATCCCGATCTCGAAGTCCGGGGTCGTGGCTCACCTGGCCTCGGGCGTGGTGGCTGAGAACATCATGTTGGACATGACTGGTTCCTCAGAGAGGCTTCACTACAGTGGCAGAATCAACTGCCCCATGGAGGTGGGGCACCGCAAGGCGATATTCGTCTCTGCGACTTATACGTCGCCGGCCGCAGAACAGTCACCCTCGTTCATCAAGTACGCCATGAAGAGGTCGTTCTCCAAGATGTACTGGAGGACGATGAACGGAAGCCTTGAGTGGCTCATGGGCATCTACTTCGGCAAAACCAGCACTTCCGTCCTCGAGGAGCCGAAATCGGAAAAGTTCATCAGCGAGGTTCCAGCCAAGTGACGAGAGATGGCCCCCAGACAAGACCCTGACCCTGAAAGGGAGCTGTTCCGAATGCAAGCCGAATTCTGCAAGGGACTGGCTCATCCAAAGCGGTTGTTGATAATAAGCACCCTCAAGGAAGGGGAGAAGTCGGTCAACCAGATCGCAGAGGCGACCGGGATTCGGCAGGCGAACCTCTCGCAGCACCTCACGATACTGAGACAGCTTGGGATTCTCGAGAAGCGCAGGGAAGGCCTGAACACCTACTACAGCATAGCGGACGAGCGTATTGTGCAGGCCTGCGAAATCGTTAGGGCTTCCATACGCCAGAGGTTCTACTCAACCAACCGGTTGCTGCAGGTAACCCGGCCCTAGTGCGACCTCGACATCCATCAAGAGCCGAGCCGTCGATTCGGCCACTGCTGCCTCCATGAGACGGGTGGTCGTCCTCCCATGCCGGTGCAGTTCCCCGCACCGTGATTCGCGTGCCCTCCGTCCCTGATGACATCCAGAACCTTCCCGATGGCGGGCTTCGACTCGTCGTAGTCGACGGTTACCTTGTTCGGCATGATGGCGTCCCGACATTCACCGCGTCCACGGCGGCCATGATGGTTTCCAAGCAACGCTTCCTCGCCCGGGACGGGTACGGCGGCGCGACCGCTCAGTTGCGACCTGCTTTTTGCAGCAGGCTCTTGCGCCACTCGGGACGATCATACTCATCGACCCGATAGTTCGGCCCATAGGGCTTGATGTCGAGGACGGGCGTCCCGTCGAAGTAGTCGAGCCCCGAGACGAAGAGCGAGTTTCCCTCCCTCCTCAGCAGAGGAACGAGGGACAGGCCTATTGGGTTGGGACGCGTGGGCGAGTCCAGGGCGAAGACGCCGACGGTAGGGAGCTCTTCGAGCTTCAGGCCCATCCAGACGAAGGCCTTCGGCCTCACCTTGAGCGGTCCGATCTGCTCGGGCCTGAGCTGATTTAGGTAACTCAGCACGAAGATGTGCGAGAAGCCGTCCAGCCCGTCCAGGGCCGGTCCGAACTCTGGGAATATCTCGACTACGGACTCGATCCCCGCGGCGTGGCTCCTTATCTCATCGATTGTCGCTCGAGTGCGCACGACCCCGATTGGCCTGAACGAGACCTCGTTCATGATCTCTCAACGCCCCTGTCGTCCAGGGTTCCATTGATGTACGCACGCGCGACATCCTCAACCACTGCGATCCGCGTCAAGTACGGTCTGATCCCCATCTGAAGGATGGAGTTGTACATCGGCGGCCCCATCCCCCTTGCGACCAACGCTTCGCAGTCATTGACGTTCGAGAGCATCTCCGCATGCCCATGGTGTTCCTCCCCTTCTTTGATCGCTGCGCCGGTATCGCCGTGCTCCCTTCCGTGGTGATGCCTTGTCTTTGGCCTCATCTCCTTCCCCTTGATTGTGCCGTCCTCCATCTCGAAGACCAGATAGAACTTCGCCATGCCGAAGTGGGGCGAGACCGTCTTTCCGTCGTCTGTTGCGACTCCAATCTTCATCCCGACCAAACCCCTCTAGCCGAAGACAATGGCTGCTACCTTCCTCTTGGCCTCGGAAAGCGCGTTCTGTATCCTCTCCATCTTCTCGTCGTTTATGTATTCTGCGTTCAACATGATCATTGCCTGGACGTCCCTGATGTCCTTCATGAAGCTGAACTGCCCCACCTTGCCCGCGTACTCCTGTCCCGCCTTCAACCGGGTGACCACATCAGCGTTTGTTGCGAGGTGTTTTTTCCCTTCCTCCGTAATCGAATAGACCTTCCTGCCGTCCTTCTCTTCGGAGACCACCAATCCCATATCCTCGAATTCTTGTAGAGTTGGATACACTATACCCGCGCTTATCGGACGCTGGTAGGTCCTGCCAATCTCCTGAATCAGAGCGTATCCGTGCATGGGCTTCTCGTTGAGTGCAATCAGGATTAGGAAGCTGAACTCACCGCGCCTAACCCCGAAACCCATGCCATAGCCTCCATGCATCGGCCCAGGACCGTGAGGTCCGTGGTGGTGACCGTACTCGTATTCGCCCATTTCACGTCGCCCGATACATCAATTGATATAATAATAAAGGCATCGGTTGATATGTTTATTAATAGCAAGGTGGGCTCCCTGCCGAGGAGTGAGTAAGAATGTGTGGTCACTGCCACGAAGAGTGGGGTTGCAGTAGAGAGCACCCCCACTATGGATGCCACCAATCTAGGTGGCGATACTACGCCGATCCCGCGCCCGAAGACCGTCGCGAGTACCTGGAAGAGGAAAAGAGGATTCTCGAGAGACGGCTCGAGGCAGTAGAAGCGAGAATCGAGGCGGAGAACGGGCAGAAACGAGCGAGCACATAGCGCCTACCAAGGCTTTTAACCAAGCATCAAGAATCAGCGTGTGAATCAGGGATGAAGAACCAGTCGGAGCGCGAAATGCGCAAAATCGTTGATTCGAGGGGTAATTGGTGCCCTCCGACGCCTCTGATAGACCTTACCAAGGCGTGGAGCGCAGCCAAGGTCGGGGACGAAATCGAGCTTCGGGCGACCGAACCCGACATCGAGAAGGACGTGAAGGCCTGGGCCAAGAAGAGCGGCAACAGCGTCATCGAATCGACGCACGAAAGAGACTACACGCGGTTGGTCGTCCGCATAGGCCGGACGGTCAGCAGGAGGGGAGAGACTAGGCGGATGACCGCCATCAAGAAGAGTTTCAACGAACCGGATGAGGTCAAGGATACGCCGAAGGCGAGACTCCAGCTCTTCGTCATGGACGATTTCCCGTTTGGGATTCGCACCCTCGAGCCTGGTTGGAAGTGGACCACATCTATGAAGCCCTTGATGAAGACCGACACCTGTGAGATACGTCACGTCGGCTACGTCATCTCCGGTCGCATGGGTTTCCTGATGAACGACGGGACGAAGCTGGAGGTGGGGCCAGGCGACGCGTTCGATGTGCCCGCGGGTCACGACGCATGGACGGTGGGAGAGGCGCCCGTCGTCTTCGTGGATCTGATCGGGGCGGCGGAGCGGCCCTAGGTTACTGGCACTGGCCTGCGAGTCTGCTTCGGGTCACTCCCAGCGGAAGTAACGGGTCGCTATGAATGAGAAGACGAGCGCGTAAATGACCATGGTAACTATTGCCGTACATGGTGGGGTGGTATTGAAGACCGAGTAAAGCAGGGCCTGCGCCGCTGCGCCAGACGGAGAATAGTACATTATCGTCGCCAACGGCCCGCCCACTGTGGCAGGCGGAACCCAGAGGCCTGCAAGGAAAAACATGAGAAAGAGCAACCCTCCGGACACGCCGCCTGCTAGCGACTGTGAGGGAACGAGGGCCGCAACAATCAACCCGAGAGAAAATATCTCGGCAATCGAGAGAACGATTGAGAGAACAAAATATGGGATACCTACGTCAAGCGACGCCCCGAAGATCAATTCGCTTCCAAGGATGACAATCAGGATTCCCGTCAAGGCAAGCACAAGGTTGACGACAAACTGGGCTGCGAGTAGTCTCGAGGGAGGCACTGGAGTCACTGAAACTCTTCGCAGCCACCCGATCTCGCGGTACCTCACCATGGTGATAGGCATGAGATAGATTCCAAGAAACAGAAATTCCATGACCATGATTACTGGAACGTACAGCTCAATGACCGTATAGCTTGTACCGGGGACGTCCCCTGGGCTTGCTATTCCGACGAGTCCGAATACTGCGAGCAAGATGATCGGAACCCCGATTCCCATGAACAACCCTGTCCGTTCTCGCATGGCGAGCCGTCCCTCGACCTTGAGGAGTTCGGAGAAGTGGCCTCGTGATTCCTTCTCTTTCGATTCGCCCGGGACCGAGGTCATGGTTGGGCCCCTCCTGAAGGGCTGGACGCGTCGTCCCTGGTCAGCTTCACGAACGCGTCGTCGAGGTTCCCTCTTCTTGCTTCTATCTCGGAGACGTGCACTCCAATTCTCGCAAGTGAATTGATGACGGATGCTGCCAGATCGCCGGTACCGGTAACAGTGATGTATCTTTCTTTTCTCTCAACCTCAGCCACACCAGGTATGGCGTACAGAGTCTTGTCGTCAACTGTTTGCGAAGGAACAAATCGCACTCTGTTGCCTCCTGCCATCGCGGCAATCGCTTCGGGCGTATCCAACACCGCGAGCTTGCCGTGGTTGATCAGGGCGAGACGGTCGCACAATCTCTCCGCTTCGTCCATGAAGTGGGTCACGAGTATCACGGTGACGCCGCGGTCTCTGATGCTCTCTATGAGGGCCCACGTCTCGCGCCTGGCTTCCGGGTCGAGCCCCGTGGTCAGCTCATCCAGTATGGCAATCTTCGGGTCCCCGACCAAGGCGAGCGCTATCGACAGCCTCTGCTTCTGGCCACCAGACAGGTTCTTGTATATGGAATTCTTGACGTTGCTTATCCCGAGGGTCTCGAGCAGGCCATTCGGGTCCACTGGGTTCGGATAGAAAGAGGCGAAGAGGTCCACCGCTTCGCCCACCTTGAGGCGCGGAGGCATCGAGCTCTCCTGCAGCTGAACGCCGAGAAACTCCCTTATCCTGTTCCTGTCCTTATGGGGAGAGAGTCCGTAGATGCTGATCGAGCCCGAATCCGGCGTGCGCAGCCCCGAGATGCATTCCACGGTGGTGGTCTTGCCGGCGCCGTTGGGGCCTATGATTCCAAAGATTTCGCCCTGCTTTATCGAGAAGGACACATCGTTGACCGCGACGAAATCCCCGTACCTTTTTACGAGGTGTTGGACTGTGATTGCCTGTTCAGACGCCTGCCGACTCACAATCACACCCCCGATGGTTGTAACTCCAGGCAGGTGACCTTATAGTGTTATGGCTCGCGCGGATAGCGTCTTTGGTGAAACGAGATTAGAAGAAGCGGATTTCGGCAAGTATTCACCGGAAGAATGATGATCGTTGTCGAGACTTTCCATTGCCCTCCTCGTGTCCGGACTATTGGGAATCTGGAAAACAGTGAGTTCTACCTATCCAAAAGTGTCCTTCAACTCAGGACAGATAGAACTCAAGTTTCATGTGCCGAAGTATCTGGAGTATGCGAGAATGCTGAAGGAATCTTGAACCAAAAGTGTGATAGTCCAAAGGTTCGAATGCTTTGTTTGAAGTATCACGAGTAATCAATGAGAGAGGTTATCGAGCGCCTGGGTCAAATCCTCGAGGATATCTCGCAGATCTTCGCAGCCAGCGCTGAGTCGAATGAATCCTTCGGGAATGGCATCGCCTCCCCATCGCGCGCGCCTCTCGGCGCTGCTATGAATCCCTCCGAAACTCGTTGCATTGATGATAAGGTTGCAGGATTCGAGGAAGTGGTCGGCCATCTGCTTGCTTTCCAGGACGAAGCTCACTATCGGCCCGAAGTATTTCATCTGGTGAGAGGCTATCCTGTACGACAGATCTTGCGGGAGTCCCGGATACCTGACATGGTGCACTTCCGGTCTCTTCGTAAGGAATTTCGCAATTCCTAGGGCGTTCTCACATTGCCGCTCCAATCGCAAGCTCAGGGTAGCGAGAGAGCGGTGCGCGAGCCATACTTCCATCGGTCCGGGAACAGCTCCCTGTTGCGTTCTGAAGGTCCTAAGCTCGTCGGCCCACGATTGCTCGCGGGTAGCAACGTGGCCCAACGTGAGGTCGTTGTGTCCTGTAAGCGCCTTTGAATCGCTAGAAATCGAGAAATCCGCCCCAAATTCCAACGGCTTCTGGCCGAGAACGGTCGCAGTCGTGTTGTCCACGGCGACAACCGCGCCTCGACGATGGGCAGCTTCGATAAGCTTCGACAAGTCACATACATCAAGCCCTGGGTTGCAGGGTGTTTCGAGCCACAGCAAGGTTGCTCCTTCTAGCTTTTCCAATTGCGCATCGCCACCGGTGGGTGCCAAACGCGTTTCGATTCCCGATAGTGAGAGGTATCCGCTCGCCAGCGCACGCGCAGTATAGTAGCCGTCGCTCGGCATCACTACGACGTTGCCGCGGCCGTGGGAGCGCAGCGCAGTTCCGAAGACGGCCATTACTCCCGCCATCCCCGACGCGAAAACGACCGAAGGTCCCCCCTCCAGCTCGCTCAGAGCCTGCTCAAAATGAGTCCAAGTTGGATTGTGGTATCTCCCATACGTGTATGGGGAGGAGCTTGGTTCTCCGCTGAAATGGTAGGCGCTGGCAAATGTGGGACCGGGCAGGAAGGGGTCCCCCTGCGACGCCGGCGGAAGGCCGGCCCGAATCACTCTGGTAGCGTCGCGCAACTGGCTCCTTCGACTTTCGCTTGTACCGCGCTTCTCTGTAGCCATGATTCTCTAGACCAGAACGGGTAGAACTTGCCTTTCATATGTCGAAGTACAGATAGAACTCGTACGGGTGCGGCCTCGCTGATACCGCGCGGTAGTTGGCCATCTCGAGCTCAATCATCATCTCCACGAGGTCGTCCGAGAAGACGCCCTTGAGGAAGGACGAGTCGCTCTTGAGGCACTCGATCGCCTCGAGGAGGCTTCCTGGGAGCTCCTTGACGCCCAGCTCCTTCCTCTTCTTCGGCGTCAGCTCGTAGATGTCTTCGTTTACCGGGTCCCCCGGGTCGAGCTTGTGCTTAATGCCATCGAGGCCGGCCGAGGCGATGGCCGCGAATGCCAGATACGGGTTGGTGGACGGGTCTGGCGTTCTGAACTCTGCCCTCTTCACCTTCATGCCGGACTTCCCCTTGTAGTGGAGCGGGATCCTCACGTTCGCGGAGCGGTTGCCTCTGCTCCAGGCCACGTAGACGGGGGCCTCGTAGCCCGGCACCAATCTCCTGTACGAGTTGGTGGTCGGGTTGGTGATCGCGCAAAGCGCCCTGCTGTGTGCCAGGAGCCCCCCTACGTAGTACCTCCCGGTCTGGGAGAGGTTCGCGTAATCGTCCTTCTCGTCATAGAAGGCGTTCGTGTCCCCTTTCCAGAGACTCGAGGAGACGTGCATCCCAGATGCGTTGTCGCCGAAGATCGGCTTCGGCATTATCGTCGCTATCATCCCCCTCTTCGAAGCGACGTTCTTTATCACGTACTTGTAGGTGAGGATGCTGTCTGCCATCGCTGTGAGTGTATCCCGGTAGATGTTGATCTCGCACTGCCCCGCGGTCGCCACTTCGTGGTGGTGCGCGTCGTTGATGATGCCGAAAGACTCGTCGAGGTGGTACGCGACCTCGCTTCTGTAGTCTTGGAGGGTGTCCGACGGCGGCGTGGGGTAGTACCCTTCCTTGAACCTTATCGGATAGTTTGTGCCGCGGGCCTCGTTGGCAGACTCCACGGATGTAATCTTGTGGCTGGTCCCGAACGGGCTCGAGACGTCCCAGGTTGCCGAGTCGAAGACGAAGAACTCCATCTCCGGCCCCCAGTAGGAGTTAGTGAAACCGGCGGACTTGATAGCGTCCTCTGCCTTCTGTGCGACGAAGCGCGGATCCCGCGAGAACCTCCCCTTCTGATAACCCCAGTGAACGTCGCAGATCATCCTCGCCGTCGGAAAGCGCTCGTCGCCCCAGGGGATGACCCCGTAGGTCGAAGGGTCAGGGAGCAGGAGCATGTCGGAGTCGAAGATCTCCGCGAAACCCTTGATGGAAGACCCGTCGAGCTTCGGGATGCCGTCCTTGAACGTCTCCACCTCCAGCATCTTGTTCGAGATGGTGACGTGCTGGGTCCGGCCCGGAACGTCGGCGAACTGCAGGTCGATGAACCTTACGCCCTTTGAAGCCACCGCGTCAACTATCTGTTTCGGAGTCCTGACTCTAGGAACATAGCCTTTTGTCGTCGTGTCGAAAGGCATTGGACCGCATCCCAAATCTGCGGTTATAAGTTTTGCTCCGTTGTCTTACATTCGTCCAAGTTGATACATAAAAACACTTATCAAATGGGTGGTATCATGGGCTTCCTGTTCACAGATGAAACTGGACAATCTGGACAGGTCGCTGCTCAAGGAGCTTGAGATTGACGGGCGCCAGTCCTTCAGGGACCTCGCCAAGAAGACGGGCGTCTCCGTGGTCACGGTGGCCCAGAGAGTGAGGAAGATGGAGGGCGAGGGCATAGTGAAGGGATATTCGGTGCTGACGAACCAGGAGAAGCTGGGGTACGAGATCACGACCATCACCGAGGTCACCGTCTCGAAGGGCAAGCTCGTCGAGGTTCAGGAGAGGATCGCGAAGATGAGCTCGGTCTGCGCCGTCTACGACGTCACGGGAATCGAGGACAGCATAGTCGTCTCGAAGTTCAGGAACAGAGACGAGGTCAGCAAGTTCGCCAAGGAGCTCCTGACCATCCCCCACGTCGAGCGGACCAACACCCACCTCGTCCTGAACACCTACAAGGAGGATTTCAGGTACCCGCTCGTCTCAGAGTGAGAGACACCGTTCATATAGCTCGATTCCGCAACGCTCGAAACCTTGAGACCCGAGAGAAGGAGCAACCTCCCAACCTACGGCGTGGTGATAGACGAGGTCACCGGAGGGGAGATTGCGAACATTCTGCGAGGGTACATCGACGTGGGGGGGCAGAAGATTCGGTTCACGGGCATAGCGTACGGGCGGTACGGGGGGCAGAACGTCGCGCCTCGCCTCTCGCCCGCGTCCAAGAAGAAGCTGGAGGCGCTCGTTGGTAGCCTCCCCGAGTTCGAGGAGGACCTCCAGATGAAGCTCGTCAGCGGAGACTTCGAGATAAAGCCGAAGGAAGGGAAGGACCCTCCGTCGTAGGTCCGGGGGCAGGAAGACGAACCTCATCGTCGGAGGCACCGGGTTCATCGGGGGGCACCTTGCGGAGTACTTCTTCGCCGAGGGTGAGATCTCGAAGGGCATCTTCAGGAAGGGGTCGCACCTGAGAATCCTGGACCAGTGCGGCGTCCAGTGCCTGGAGGCCGACCTTATGGACAGGCACAGCCTGCACGAGCCCCTGGACATGGTCGACGTGGTCTACAGCCTGGCCTCCCCTCCGCCGGGAAGGTCGCCCGAGGAGTACGCCGAGTTCAACGGGAAGGGTCTCGCAAACCTGCTCGAGGAGGCGGGCGAGCACGAGGTGAAGACCTTCGTCCACCTCAGCACGCTGGACGTCTACGGGTTCCGGCCGGGAGGTGTGATAGGGAAGGAGAGGACGCCGAAGCCGAGCGACGAGTACCAGAGGTCGAAGCTCGAGGGCGAGGCCATGGTGTTGGAGTTTGGCAAGAGGCACCCCGAGATGCAGGTCCGAGTGGTCAGGGCGGCGAAGGCAGTCGGTTCGAGGGACCCTGGCATCGTCATCCCCATCCTGAAGATGATCGAGAGGGGAAAGGTCGTCCTGCCCTCCGGAGGCTCGGCCAAAATCTCTGTCACCCATCCCAAGGACGTCGCTCAGGCGCTCCTCAGAGCGGCGAACTCGGCGGCCGAGCCGGCACCGTTCCAGGTGAAGTCCTTCGATGTCAGCGCCGAAGAGCTAGCGAGGTCCCTGGCGAGGGCCGAGGACAAGAGGGTCGAGGTCAAGCAGCAGGGTGTCCTTTCAGGGAGAGGCGAGGTTCCGCAGTACGGCGCTGAGGAGATGAGGGCAGGGCTGACGCTCGAGGAACAGGACTCGTGGAAGAGAATTGCCTACTCGCCCGGTTTCGACCTGGGGAGGACGGTAGCTGAGGTGTCTGCATGGTACAGGAAAGAGCCATGGGTGACCAAAGACCTAGGATAGGGTTCCTGCTCGGACGAATCAGGAAGATGGTCGATTCGAGCGAGGACAAGCGCGCCACCGCCCTGGGAGAGCTCCGGTCGGCGGAGGGGGGAGACCCCTTCAGGATTCTCATAGGCACGGTCCTTTCCCACCGGACGAGGGACGAGAGCACGAGGAGGGCGACCGAGAGCCTGTTCTCGGTCTACGACACGCCGGAGAAGCTCGCGAGCGCAAATCCAAGAACGGTCAGGAAGCTCATAAGGTCTGTCGGATTCTACAACGTCAAGGCGAGGAACGTCATCAGGGTCGCCAAGCAGATTGTAGAGGAATTCGGCGGAAGGGTACCCGACGACATCGACGACCTGCTCACCCTTCACGCGGTCGGGAGGAAGACAGCCAACTGCGTCCTCGTCTACGGGTTCAACAAGCCGGCGATACCGGTCGATACGCACGTGCACAGGATTGCCAACCGGCTCGGGCTCGTCCAGACCAAGACGCCCGAGGAGACGGAGGCCGAGCTGACCAAGTCGATTCCCAAGAGGTACTGGCTGGAGTTGAACGAGCTCTTCGTGAGGTTCGGGCAGACGACGTGCAAGCCCGTCGGGCCGCGGTGCGACATCTGCACCATCACGGCCAGCTGCAGGTACTACCGTGATGTGGTTCTTCCCGGCAAGAAGTGACCCGCTACCTCCCCTTCTCGTTCTGGTAGAAGCCCGAGTAGAGGTTGCTCGACTGCTTCTCGTTCCTGAAGAAGACGAGCTGGACCATCGCCTCGTCGCGGTGGACCTGGGCGCGAATCGGCGTGAGTATCACCTGCGTCGGCTCGCCCCGGTAGCCGCTGTCGAAGACCGCTGATTCCAGCTTCACGATTCCCAGCCTGTTCATCGTGGAGCGCGGGAACGCGACGCCGGTGCACGTGGACGGGACGCTCACCTCCGGGAACCTCAGCTCGTACATCGCTCCGCGCTCGAAGCGGTAGAAACCGGCCTCGTCTGGCGGCAGGTCCTCCTTAATGGTAATCAGCTCTCCTCCCTGGCCGAGATATCCCCTCTCCGCGCCGTGAAGGAAAATCGTCGCGTCCATCGGGAGCTTGGAGACCTGCTTAGGGGCCAGGTCCACGCCGTTCGGGTTGATCTTGACGTAGCCCTTGCAGCAGGCCGCGACCTCCTCTCCGCTTACGACTGACATTGCGCGGGACCCGTCCCCCGGAGAACTAAATAGTTTGGCGGGCGTCTACGACCTCGTCGCCTGGAACCCGGTGGCCGCCCCGCCTGAGAGGCTCTTTCTCCCGACATCTCGGAATCCGGCCGAGATGAGGACCCCGCCGAGCGTCTCGTCCCACGGGCGGTCGCGAATCACCGAGGGGAGAGCCTGGTACGTGAAGGCACCCTTCGAGCCGACGAGGCGCATGAGCGTCCCGAGAATCCTGAGCACGCCGTAGACGTAGAATGCCAGGAACGGAGCGTAAGCTCCCCTGGGCCGGGAGAAGTCGTAGAGGACCAGCCTGCCCCCGCGCCGGAGGACGCGCGAGGCCTCGGAGGCGAGCAGCTGCGCGCTGCAGTACTTCACGACGTAGCAGGAGAGCACGACGTCGAAGGTTCCGTCCCTGAAGGGTAGCCTCTCCGCGTCTCCGAGGCAGAAGGAGCTGAGCGATGGCAGACCCTTGTGCTGCGCCAGCCTGAGCATCTCTTCGGTGAGGTCCAGGCCCACGACCTTCACCCTCCCATCCGCAATGCTCTCCTCCAGGACCCCAGTCCCGCAGCCCACGTCGAGTATCGTCTGACCTTCTCTCAGAGAGGCCCCCTCGAGGAGCCACCTCTTCCAGTACCTGTCCTGGAGGAGCGTGACTGCCTCGAGCACCCTGTCGTACGACGGCGAGAGCCCTTGGAAGATCTTCTTCGCGAGGGGCTGGAGACCCTGGCTCATGGTTCCCGCACGCGCCGGCATACCTTAAATATTCTGAAGACGTCCATCGGGACGGTTGGAGACCCCACCCGTCGAACCTGATATGATCAGGCCGTGGAGTAAGAACACCTGGCTTTATGGTCTCAGGACACCCTTCAGCTTCGTCTTCCTGGGCTGGCTGACCCTTGCGCAGGCGATATCTCCGAGCTTCAGCGTCGAGATATACCTCTTGACGATCCTCGCGGCCTTCCTCGGGCTGATCGTGGGAGCCCACTACATCGACATCGGGACGAGCAAGGAGAAGTTCTCACCGTACATCAGGATTCCCAAAGGGATGCTCGCCGTAGGGTTCGTCTCCGTCGCTCTGGGCATCGTCCTGGGGGTGTACATGGCGCTGCGCTGGGACATCGTCTTCCTCGCGTTCGTGGTCATCGAGGGCTTCGCGGCCATCGCCTACCCAAGGGAGAATCCGAAGATGGTTCACTCGTACCTGGGGTTCGGCCTCACGTGGGGGACAATCCCGTTCCTCGGAGCCTACCTCATCCAGAGCTCGACGATCAGCCTTCTTGCCGTGGGTCTCTCCATCTTCATAGGTCTAAGCGTAGTGATGATGCACCACCTGGCCGTCATGAGCAGAGAGTCGCCCGCCTGGAAGGACGCTCTATTCCTGCTCGGGCTCTACAATGTCTCGGTCTACGCTGTAGCGATCGTGGCCCTCGTCGGCAAGCTCGTGGGCTTCTAGCCTTCCTTCGGCGAGCGAGCATCTCCCAACGGTGGGTGGGGGAACTCCCGCGGAGCGGACAACACCCAAATCATAAGGGATAAAGAGCGACATCGAAGCTGGATGAACATGCGGCTCCATCTCCAGGGGTCGGAGGAGCTTGCCCTTCCGAGGGAGAGGGTCTTCCTGCTGCTGAGCGACTCGTCCTTCCTCGCCAAGTCACTCCCCGACGTCAGAGAGGCGAAGGTTATCGACGAGAGCAACATCGAGGCGAAGATGAGGGTTGGGGTATCCTTCCTGAACGCGGACATGGCGGTCAGGATGAGGATAGAGGACAGGCGGCGGCCGGAGCACGCGAGGCTCTACGCCGAGGCGGCGGGGAGCGGCACCAACATGAAGATCACGAGCGACTTCGACCTCCAGGGGGATGTGCCCACGAAGATGAAGTGGGTCTCCGAGGTCGAAATAACGGGGGTGATGGCCGGGGTGGGCTCCAGCGTCCTCAACGGGTTCGCGGAGAAGAAGGTGAAAGAGGTCTTCGGGAGCCTCAAGAACGCGATGGTGCGGGCCGGCCAAGACGAGGCTACATGTAGTCCAGAAGGGTCGTCGGCTTCTTCTTCCTCTCCGTCTTCTTAATCTCGCCTCCCGTGACGAGGGTCTTCATGAACTTCTCCCTGTTCACGCTGCTGTAGTAGTAGGCCTCGTCGACGGTCCCCTCCGCCAGCAGTATTATGACCCTCCCCGGACGGGTCCTCCCCGTCCTCCCCTTCCTCTGGATCGACCGTATCTCGGAGGGCACCGCCTCGTAGAAGACCACGAGGTCGACGTCCGGCACGTGCAGCCCCTCCTCCCCGATGCTGCTGCTCACGAGCACCGAGAAGTCGCCCCCACGGAATTGCTCCAGGGCCTGGGACTGCTCCTTCTGGTCCATCCCTTCGTTGCCGACCTTGTCGGCCTGCCCAACGAAGCGCATCGAGCTCACGCGTATCGCCGAGAGGCGCTCGACTATCGTGTCTATCGTGTCCCTGTACTGTGTGAAGACGATGATCTTGGCGCCGGGCTTCGAGGAGAGCTGGTCCCTCACTATCTCCGCCACCTTCTCGAGCTTGGGGTTGGGGAAGTCCCTGAGCTTCTCCGCCTCGGACTCTATGAATATCCAACGCTTGTCCTTCAGCAGCGCCTGCGCCGATTTTCCCTGCTCCGGCTTCGCCCTGAACCTGACGAGGTACTTCTCCAGGACCGCTGGACCCTGTGTCTCGAGCAGCTCCACGGCGTGGAGGATCATGATCCCCTGGGCTTGGCTGATCAGGGAGCCGTAGAGGTATCCCTTGTTCCCCCCGCTCGACTTCAGTCGCGAGAGGATCGTCCCCCTGCGCTGCGAGGAGCATCGTCTTGGTCAGGCGATTCTTCGGGAGGAACCCCGCCTCCACCAGCCGGGTCACCTTCTCGTTGTAAATCTCCCTCAGCGCGTGGATTAGCGTCGAGTACTCCGGAGGCAGCGCCACCCTGATGCCTTCGATCTTGGTCTGCTCCACGTAGGGCTTCACGTCCTCGTCCTCCTCGCTCCTGATCTCCAACTTCTCGATGAAGAGATTCTGCATTATCTCGTTGACCTTCGCCCTCGACCCGCCCGGGGATGCGGTGAGGCCCATTATCAGCGGGTTCCAGCCCTGGTCCTTGTAGATCTGGGCGAGCTGCGTGTAGGAGTAGTCCTTCACGGAGCGGTGCGCCTCGTCGAAGACCAGGAGCACGGTCTCGTTCAGCTCGACCCTACCCGCCCGCAGGTCGTTCCTCACTGTCTGAGGGGTCGCGAAGACGTACCTGGACTTCCTCCACAGATAGGACCGCTCTTCGGGGTGCGTCTCGCCCGTCATGATGGCGACCTCGCTGTCGTCGAGGGAAAGCATCCTCTTGAAGGTCTCATAGTGCTGCAGCGCGAGGGGCTTCGTGGGCGCCAGCATGACGACTTTTCCCTTGGGGAACTTCTCGAGCCTCGCCTTGGCGACCAGCATCGCGACCATGGTCTTCCCCAGCCCTGTCGGAAGGACGACAAGCGTGTTGGTCTGCGAGGCTACCCGGGCGATGTTCTGCTGGTAGGCCCTCGGCTGGAGCGTGTTCTCGGGGAGCAAGGAGGTTGGTCGCGGTCGGGAGCGTGCAAGCGCTAAAAGTGTTTGGTCTGGTTCCGCGTCGATGAAGCGCCGATAGTCATATAATCGATTGTCGCGACGCGGCGACCGAATTGAAGGTCACCGTGGAGGCGCCTGCGTCGTCAGCCAACCTCGGCCCTGGCTTCGACGTCTTCGCGCTGGCCTTCGACAGACCGAGGGACAGAGTGGCGCTGAGCTCAGAGGGCGCGCAGCAGCTCTCCGTCGAGATAAAGAATTGGGGGGACGTCACGACACCGCTCGAAGCCGCCAAGAATGGCGCGGGGGCAGTCTGCCTCGCGATAGCACGGGATTTTGGGATCAAGAAGCGGATAGCGGTCGAGATCACGAAGGGCGTCCCCATCGGGCTCGGTATGGGGAGCAGCGGGGCATCGGCCGCGGCGGCAGCCTTCGGCATGAACGAGCTCTTCGCTCTTGGCATGAGCAATGACGACAAGATATACTACGCCGGGAAGGGGGAGGAGGTTACAGCTGGGAGCGCCCACTACGACAACGTCTCCGCCTCGGTCCTCGGCGGGTTCGTCGTGGTTAGGGATACCGGGAGGCCCTCTGCCATCAGGTTCGATCCTCCATCGGACCTCGTGCTCGTGATGGTCACGCCCGTCCTGAAGCTGCCGGAACGCAAGACGGAGTACACCCGGTCGGTCCTTCCGAAGGTGGTCGAACTGAAAAGGATGGTTTCAAACGTTGCAAACGCCAGCCTCATAGTCTCGGGTTTCGCGATTGGAGACATAGAGATGATAGGGACGGGGATGGACGACAAGGTCGTAGAGCAAGCACGCAAGAAGCTAATTCCCGGCTACGACTCGGTCAAGAGGCATGCACTCGAGGCTGGCGCCGCGGGCGTCTGCATAAGCGGGGGCGGACCCTCGATGCTCGCCCTACTCGACCGGACGAAGCACGACCCACGCGCAGTGATGGACAACATGGTGGCGGGCTTCGGCGAGGAGGGCGTAGAGTCGGACGGCTTCGTGACGAAGGTCGGAGGGGGCGCCGCGAGGGTATGAAGGTCGCCGCCGGCTGGGTCCTGCGCTGCATAGACTGCGGTTCGAGGTTCGAGTCGGACCCGCCGGGCTACACGTGCTCCCGCTGCGGGGGTCTCCTCGAAGCGGTCAGGGAGGGCGGTGCGCTATCGCGGGCAGAGCTCTTCGGCAGGACCGGAGAAGGAATCTGGCGGTTCCGTTCCCTGCTCCCGTTCGACGCGGACGTCCGCCCCGTGTCGCTGGACGAGGGACACACTCCTCTCATCAGGACCGTCAACCTCTCGGAGGAGCTTGGGGTGAAGAACCTCTACGTCAAGAACGAAGGGCAGAACCCCACGGGCTCCTTCAAGGACAGGGGGATGACCGTCTCGGTGACGCGCGCAGTGCAGTCGGGCGTCCGCGTCCTGATCTGCGCCTCGACCGGGAACACATCGGCTTCGATGTCGGCCTACGCCGCGAGGGCGGGCGTCATGGCCGCGATTATCGTCCCCGCCGGGAAGGTGGCCGCAGGCAAGATGGTCCAGGCTACCGCCTACGGAGCCGCCATAATCAGGGTGGACGGTACCTTCGATGACGCCCTGGCGATGCTGCTTCAGACGATAGCGGGCCTGCCTGGCTTCTCCGGGATGAATTCTGTAAACCCGTACCGCCTGGAGGGACAGAAGTCGGCCGCCTTCGAGATCTACGAGCAGCTGGGTTTCTCCGTGCCGGACTACGTCGTGCTGCCGGTGGGAAACGCCGGGAACATCAGCGCGATCTGGAAGGGTTTCAGGGAGCTCAGGGACTTCGGAATCACCAAGAAGGTCCCCCGCATGGCCGGGGTGCAGGCGGAGGGGGCGTCTCCCATCGCGAAGGCGTTCTGGAAGGGGAGCGACGCTGTTGTTCCGGTGCAGAACCCCAACACAGTCGCCTCCGCGATCAGAATCGGCAAGCCTGCATCGGCAAAGAAGGCGCTCGCAGCGCTGAAGGAGTCGAACGGTATGATGCTCACTGTGACGGACGAGGAGATCACGTCGGCGAGGAGACTGCTCGCCTCCAAGGAGGGGATATTCGTAGAGCCCGCAAGCGCGACGCCCATCGCAGCCCTGAAGGAGGTCGGAGGCAGGCTCGAGAAGGACGCGGTAGTCGTCTGCGTCGCGACGGGCAACGGGCTGAAGGACCAGGAGACCATCGTGACGGACGTCGAGGGGACGCCGCTCGTCGCGGACAGGTCCGGGCTCACGGAGCTTCTCGAGCGGCTGGCGGGTCGGACCCTGGTCGCAGCCTGACCACCTGGGTCGTGTTCGGGCTCGGGCTCACCTCCACGATATCTCCCACTCTGACGCGAATCCCTGCCCTCGATTTTAGCGTCCCGAAGAGGCGCGCGTCGGCGTCGCGGGTGAGCCTGAGCCTGAAGGAAGCGCCCCACGGCACGGTGTACCGGAGCGGTGCCTCTCTGGTGTTCTCGCGGGCCGTCAGGACGGGTGCGATATGGCACACGCCCACCTCCTCGCTGCCTATCTGCGTGTACTTCTCCGGCTCCAGCCTGTCCCCCCTCCTAAGCCTGTCAATGTAAGAGTAGTAACCGGTCGATCCGGCGCTCGTGCAGAGGATCACGCCGTTGGATATGGCCGAGTCTGTGAACGAGAGCCCCTTGCCCTTCACGTCCAGGTGATACCTAAGGCAGTTGCTCTCCGCTCCCTTCTCTAGGGAGACGTCCGTGAAGACCTCCCCGGTGGTCTTCCCGTTTATCGAGACGCGGAGGCGCTTGTACTCGACGACGGTGTACCTCCTCCTCTTGATGCTATGGAGGGCCTCCGAGAGCTGGTCGAACCGGACCTCGGCCAGGTACCCCCTGGAGGCCGTGGGCTCCGGAGAACGCACCCCCACGAAAAGAAGGGGCATCGGCATCAGCCTGCCGTAGTGGCTGAAGACGCCGTCCCCGCCGACCACGATGCCGAGGTGGGGGTGCCGCTGAGCGACCTCGATTCCAGCGTCCCTGACCATCTTCAAGACGTCCCGCCGTTTCACCTTGGGCCGCTCTGGGTCTATCAGAATCGAGACCTTCAAGCGGCCGCTGGACCTCCTCTGACTCCGCTGGGTTCGAGCTGCTTCTTCAGGGACTCGAGCTCCGTGACCGGGCTCTTGCAGGCGAAGTTCTCACAGACGTAGACCGCAGGCATCCCGCTCACCTCTCCCTTGCCTTCGGTGAGCGAGGAGATCTCGGGGACGTCGGGGGCTGCGAGCGCGAGGACCTTGTTCGGGAGGAAGCGGCGCTGTATCTCCCTGACGAGCTCCCGAGTCCCCCTCTCCTCCGTCTTCCCGGCGACGACGATCTCCTTCGAGCCTAACCAAAAGTCGAGCGCGCAGAGCATGTAGGTGTAGGAGAAGGGCGAAGACTCCATCGGGTCTCCGAAGGCCTTCAGCGTCCTCTCGGCCGTCTCCCTGAAGTCCCCGCGCCCGGTGAACTCCGAGAGTCGGAGGAGCGTCAGCGCCGCCATCGAGTTGCCCGAGGGAGTCGGACCATCGTACCCCTCCTTGATTCTGACGAGGAGGTCGGGGGAACGGCTCATGAAGAAGGCCCCCTCCTTGGGGTCCCAGAAGAGCTCGACCATCCTCTCGGCGAGCCGGATCGCCCCCCTGAGGTACGAAGGGTCGAACCCTGCCTCGTAGAGGTCGAGCAGCCCTGCGGCGAGGAATGAGTAGTCCTCGAGCTCTCCCTCCACGGCGACCGCACCGTCCCTGTACCTCCTGAAGAGGTTGCCGGATGACACCAAGGTGCTCAGGATGAAGCGAGCCGCGCCGCCGGCGGCGTCCAGATACTTCCGCTCTCCAGTGGCCTGGTAGGCGCAGGCGAGCGCCGAGATGGCGAGCCCGTTCCAGGACGCGAGGACCTTGTCGTCGACCGCCGGGTGGGCCCTCTTCTGGCGGGCCTCGAGCAGCTTGCCCTTGGATTCCTTCACGATGCTCCTCACCGCCTCTGGGTTGACTTCCGACCTGGAGGCAACCCTCTCGATGGAGCTTGCGAGGTGGAGAATCGACCGGCGGCCCTCGAAGTTGCCCTCGGGGGCGACTCCAAAAAGCTCGTCCATCACGGTGGAGTTCTCCTTGCCGAGGACCATCTCGGTCTCCTTCGGCGTCCACGTATAGTAGTAGCCCTCTCCGTTGCGCGTGTCAGCGTCCTGGGCGGAGTAGAACGCTCCCTCCGGCCCCCTCATCTCCCTCAGCATCCATTCGAGCGTGTCGGTGGCCGTCTCGAGGAACGAAGTCTCGCCCGAGACCTGATATGCCTCCAGGTAAACCCGGGCCAGCAGTGCGTTGTCGTAGAGCATCTTCTCGAAGTGGGGCACGAGCCACTGCCTGTCCGTCGAGTAGCGGTGGAAGCCCCCGCCGAGCTGATCGTGTATCCCACCGGCCGACATCGACTCGAGCGTCTTCCTCACCGCCCGAAGCGCCGTCTCTTTCTTGGTCCGCGCGTGGTAGCGGAGCAGGAACTCGAGGTAGTTGGGGAGGGGGAACTTCGGCGCCGCGCTGAACCCCCCGAACTGTTCGTCGAGGTTGGAGACGATCTCGGCATAGGCACCATCCAGGATGGACCTCGGAAGCTCGTCCCTGGAGTGAAGCTCGCTGTCGCGCTCCACGTACTTCGTAATCTCGTCCGAGTTATTGCGAATCTCTTCCCGCTTGTTCTTCCAGATGTCGGAGACGAAGTCGAGGAGCTGGGGGAAACCCGGAAGGCCGTGCGCTGGCGCGGGCGGGTAGTAGGTCCCTCCGTAGAACGGCTTCAGGTCGGGGGTGAGGAAGACCGAGAGGGGCCAGCCACCCTGGCCGTTCAGCGCCATGACCGACTTCATGTATACTTCGTCGATATCGGGCCTCTCCTCCCTGTCGAGCTTGATCGGGACGAAGCGGTCGTTCAGGACGGAGGCCACCTTCTCGTCCTCGAAGGACTCACGGTGCATCACATTGCACCAATGGCAACTCGAGTAACCGATGCTTAGAAAGATCGGTTTGTCCTCAGCTCTCGCCTTCGCGAAGGCCTCGTCGCCCCACGGGAACCAGTCCACGGGGTTGTAAGCGTGCTTTAGGAGGTAAGGGCTCTTCTCGTTGATCAGCCTGTTCGGTCTTCGCTCTCCTGGCATTTTTGATTCGGACGCCCTTTGACCGCAATTTAAGCCTAAAGGCCCGTTTGGTCTCTGCCTCCAAACTTACTCTTCCACTACGCCCGCTTTCTTCGGCAGACTGTTCTTATGCGCTATAGCCGAGCCTGTACACTTCAGCTCGCCGTTCCGTTCGACCCGATACCGAAGTAGTGGGCCATGTACTGGATGCACCCCATGAAGAGGTTGCCCCCGTTGGTCACTGGGCCTTGTTCGCCCATCATCCCCCACATCCCTCCCATTATCCCGCCAGCATGCGATTCAGTGGAGGTTGCCCCGTTTGTCCCGAGTCCCATCATGCCACTGCCACCGTAGCTCGATCCGCCCGACATCATCCCCCCTCCCCTTTGATGACTCGCGGCCGGCGTCTGCCCTACGAGTCCGAATGCGGTTCCTGCGAATAGCCCTACGGCTACCACGAGCCCAAGTCCGACGACGATTGCCTTTTCGGTTGCGTTCATTTTGATGCACGGCGTATACTACGCATGGCGGGGTTATGGTGGTTCGCTGAAACGAAACCTTGAAACGGTTTCAGGCGCCTTTGAAACCGAATGCATGTAAGTATCGGACGTTCGAGAGGCACATTGTACAATTACTATGTCTGATGTCTTGCCGAAAGGTCCTGCTTCAGCCAAGGCGACAGCGAAACCTCGTTTGTGTTCCCGCTCTTAACGGCGCTCACTATGCCCCTCTCGGCGAAGCGGGAGATTATCCTGTGCGTCTTCAGCTTGCTCAGGCCCGATTCCTTGACGATGAACTTCTGCAAGTATGTGCCGTTATGCCCTGCGAGAACGTCCAAGACCTTCTTCTCCTCCGGATTCGATGTGCGGACCACTGTCTCCCAGCTCTCCTTGATGGTGGTCTGGGCAGGTGGCCTGGTGGGTGCGGCTGAAGGGGGGCTCTCGGCCGAGGCAGCCCCAGTATTAATCTCAGGGTATGCGAGGTAGTAGACGAGCCCTACCACCCCGACCACCGATAGGATAGAGAACGTAACCAAGGAAGTCCATACGTAGCCCGGCATCGACGCGACTGCACCGCCTACCGCGGTCCGGCCTCCCATCATCTGCTGCATCATCCCAGAAAGCGATCCATAGCCACCTTGATAGGATGTGAGATACCATATCGAGACGATTAGAAGCGCCAAGGCGGAGGCGCCAAAGAGTGAGACAAAGACTGTGGTTCTTCGCATCGAGATATCCGCTTTGACCGGCAAGTCAACGGTGACATAAAAGTGTGATACGAGAGTGCTGCCATCGTAGCGTTCCTCCCGGAGGCTCAGAGCGAGACTATCCTGTCGAGCTCCTTCTCCCTCTGCCGATAGTCGGGGCAGTAGGCGGCGAGCCTGTCCTTGAAGGCGGGGGAATGGTTGAACTCCGACAGGTGTGCGAGCTCGTGCAGGATTATGTACTCCCGTAGCCTCTCGGGGAGCGCTATCAGCTGCCAGTTGAACGAGAGGCGGCCGTCCTTGGTACAGTAGCCCCAGTTCCTTATCTGCCTCACGTCGGCCCGGCGGTACTTCACTTCGAGCGCTTCGGAGATCTCTCCGAGCTTCCGGACCACGTACCTCGATGTCTCCCTCAGGAACCACCTCCTGACGAGCTCCCTGACCCTGGACCTGTCGCTCGACCGGACTATGACCTCTTTTCTCACGGGGTCGTGGACGAGCTCCTCCCTCTCCTGGCTCTCCTCGAAGACCAGCCTCAGGTGCTCCCCGTCGAACATGACCTCGTCATCGGCGAGTATCCTCCTGCTCCGGGACATCTCCTCGAACTGCCTGACTATCCAGGTCTGCCTGTTCCTTATCGTGGAGTCGATGTCCACCCTCCTGCCCCTGGGCACCACAATCTCGAGGGTCCTGTCGGCCCTGAACCT
Organism: uncultured Nitrososphaerota archaeon; assembly: GCA_963703285.1. Taxonomy (GTDB): domain Archaea; phylum Thermoproteota; class Nitrososphaeria; order Nitrososphaerales; family Gagatemarchaeaceae; genus Gagatemarchaeum. The sequence goes on along the minus strand of OY969807.1, from coordinate 1,831,768 downwards.
GAAGTAGGTGTACCTCCTGCTGGTTCCCTCCTTCACAGAGTACTCGATGCGATGCTCCCCGATGCTGATGACAGGCACTTGGTTATCGTCCTGCCCTGGTGGATTAACTAACTTTCGGTGGGTTGGCGACGGTTTCGGAACCGTTTTAGGGTTCGCGTCACAAGAACGAAGGATGCTCCGGGACGAGATGCGGAGGGAGTTGTTGCGGGCCGCTCTCGCGCGCAGGACGGTGACCTACGGCTACCTCATGGCCCGGTTCGGCCTCGCGCGGGGGAGCGAGGGTCGGACGGTCGTGGGCGTCCTCGGCGAGATAGACAGGGCGGAGTCCCTCGCCGGTGCGCCTGGTTTCGCGGCTATAGTGGTGCGCAAGGACACGGGATACCCCGGGGGAGGCTTCTTCTGTTGGGAGGGGCTTCCCGCCGACCTGAGGAGGCCGGGCGAGAGGGCCAACGACCCTATTCTCACACAAAAGGAGAGGGAATACGCAAGGCAACAGCAGGAGAGGATATGGGCCTACTACAAGGAGCACCGGGAGGACGCCGGCCCGATGCAGGACCAGTCGCAGATCGACGGATAGATAACTGATTTATGTCCCCCTGGCTCTGGCTACTGCAATCTTGGCAAAGAAAGGCGACTCCGCGGCGGAGATTGAGAGGCTGCACAAGTCCCTGATATCGATAGGTGTCGACAAGGACGCGGCCAAGAGGCTCGCTGCGAGCAGGTCTCTGGACAACATGGTTGTCTCAGTCTATTGGAAGGACGGGCTGGAGGTGAGGGCCAACAGCATCTGGTTGGTGAAACTCCCCGAGTTCCTCAGGGGCTTCGCGGAGGAATTCCCCGACGGCCAAGTCAGGTGGGACCCGGACTACGAAACTGCGAACCCGGCCGAGGACGTCGCCATACGCGTCCGCTTCAACGTTCAGGACGACGACCAGGGCGGCCACTTCCAACCCAAGCCGACGCTGCTGGAGGAGGAGGCCTACCAGAGGATGCTGGAGAGGTCGTCCTACAAGGGGACGAAGCCGGTTCCCGCATACATCGTCGTGCACCGGAAGTAAGCCGCTTCAGCGCTGAGTCGATCTGCGGATTGCCCTAGCCCGCACGCGGTACTGGAACGAACCAGCAAAACCGGTCAGCGCGATGGCGATGGCGAAGACCACGAAGAAGAACGCGTACTTCTGCCAGAGCGCGAGCCACGTCTCGGGTGAGATGCCGAATGGTAGGCCCAGCACGAAGGAGACGGGCGAGATGAGGATGACGAGAGCGAAGGTGAGTATCTCGAGGGCCCGGGAGGTTCGCTCCAGGCTCGAGACAAGACCGGCGTCGTCCCTCTGTGTCAACCCGGATGCTGCGCCCAAGGCCTGTAGATAATCGTAGCTGCTCGGGGTTCAGTATTTCCTCGAAGCGAGGTAGTCCGAGAGCTCGAGAAGCTTCCCCTTCGCCGACCCAGCGTCCAGCGTCTCGAGGAGTCCGCGGGCGTTCCCAGCGTACGAAGCCGCCACGCCCTCGGCGTACTCCAGCGAACCGACCTTGGAAAGCAGGCCTCTCACCCTCGCGATCTCGGATTCGCCGAATTCCCCTCTCCTGCTGAGCAGCTCATCGAGGAAGCGGCGGTCCTCCCCTGAGGCCCTCTCGGACGCGTGAATCAGCAGGATGTTCCTCTTGCCGCCCCTGATGTCGGCGAAGACGGGCTTCCCGAGGACTCCTTCGTCCCCGACTATGTCGAGGAGGTCGTCGTGGACCTGATACGCCATCCCCAGCCACTCTCCGAACTCGTACGCGGTCCTCACGGTCGCCTCGCTGTCCATCCCCCTGCCCACGATGACGCCGCTCGCCGAAGATGCAGCCACGAGCGCGCCCGTCTTCTTCCTTATCATGTACTCGTAGTCATCCTGGCTCACGGACTGCTTCTCGACCATCTCGAGGTCCAGAAACTCTCCCAGGATGGTCGCGCCGAACGAATCGCCGAGCAGTTCGAAGAGTTTCTTGAGCGTCGCCCCGCCCCACCTTCCGGACCCGTACTCGGCGATTTCTCTGGGGACCTGCGCCAGCAGCATATTCGATGCCAGAATCGCGGGGCGCAGGCCGTGCCTTCCTACTATCGATTTTTCGCCCCGGCGGAACCCCGAGTCATCCAGGATGTCGTCCTGGACGAGGGCCGCCGCGTGGGCCAGCTCGTAGGCTACCGCCACCGGCAACGCGTCCTCGTATCCGCCCGAGACGGCTTCACACCAGAGCAGGGCGAGCACGGCCCTGATCCTCTTTCCTCCGAGGAGGGCCCCCTTCACGGCGAGCTCCAACGTCGAGTCTGCCTTGGGAAAGACCTCCGCGACCCGGGCGTCTATCGCCTCGACGTACTTCGCAAGCCAGGCTGGAGGGGGAGACGAGGGGCTCGACAAGCTGTTGGGACTTGCGCGATGTGGGTGGTAAATAGTTTGGGTTGCTTCTGGGTATCGTTCGGCCTCGGTGATGTGCGACCTTGCGGATGGCGGCTAGAATCCTCGTCCCTCATCGGGGAGGTAAGGAGGCCCTTCGCGTCGTACGGCGTGGAAGGCACGACCAACCCCAAGACTTAACACGGAGTAGGGAGCATCGGCGGACGGCAAGGGATCGGCATGGGAATGAGCAACACATCTGGGCTGATGGACACCATGAGGACGGTACTTTTGGTCGTACTGGCGTTCTTCGTCTCGCTTATACTCGTCGACACGATCTTCGAGATAATCTTCGCCACAGTGATCTTCTACATGTTCTGGTACTACTACAACAAGTCGAAGAGGCTCCAGAGACAGCTGAACGAAAACCCCGCGACGTCTGGGACGCAGACTTCAGGCCAGTCGCCTGACCTCATACCTCCCCCGGCGTCCACAGACGCGTGAGCAGAGAACTCACTTGCGTCTGAGGTCGGAGGACATCACGAGGGCGTCCTCGCCGTCGGGATAGTATCTCCTCAGCCTTCCCTCTTCCCTGAAGGAGAATCGCCGGTAGAGGGCTATCGCCGCCGAGTTGCCGACGCGGACCTGCAACGTGACCCTGCTCGTGCGCCCCCGGAGGTAGCGGAGCACGGAGTCCAAGAGAGCCGCGCCAATTCCCTTCCTCCTGTGGCTCGGGGAGATCGCAAGGGAGAGGATGAGCCCGTACCTCGCCGAGGCAGCGACGTATCCGAGTATGCCGCCGCCATCGGCCACTAAGAATCCCTCCGGTTCCGACCTGAGGAGTTGCGAGAAGATCTCCATGTCGTACGGGTCCGTGAACGATTCGTTCTCTATCTTCAGGACGTCGACTAAATCCTTCTCGACGCACTCCCTGATCCGATAGGACGGCCTGGACTCCAATCTTACGCCTGACGCCGAGGCCAGAACGGATGGTTAATGCTCTTGCTATGTTAGGCGCTCTTCGCGAAGTCGGCCAGGACGGCACCCAGGAGCCTCATCAGGTCCTCCCTGCGGATGCGGACGCTCTTCGTCAGCAGGCCGATGTTGAAGTTGACGTGCTCGTTCTCGAGGACGGAAGGATCGAGGTACGTCGGGAGGCCGAAGAGGACGCCGAACGGGTGGACAGACCCCGGCTCGCATCCCGTGACGGAGATGACCTCCTCCCTCGAGGCGAAGTGCAGCTTCCCGACGCCTGCGACCTTCTGCAGCTTCTTGATGTCGGCCTTGCGGTCGGCCGCGAGGTCTGCCAGCAGGTAGTTCCCGTCGTCCGACTTCAACACCAGGGCCTTCACCCCGGACCTAAGCTCCACGCCCCTCACCTTCGAGGCTTCCACGGACGTGTAGACGGGCTCGTGCTCGTAGAGCTGGAACTCCACCCCCTCCTTCTTGAACAGGTCGAGGAGCCTGTTCATCTCCTCCTCCATCGCCGGTCATACCCTCCGGAATTTGGAAGCCCTGGCGCTCGTCCGCGGTGGCAGGCCGAGGTAGTCGCCCCTGTCGACCTTCCTCTCGAGCGCGCCTCCGTCGAGGTACGCGATCACGTTTCGGAACGCGTGTTCCTGGCCGAGGGGGAGCGCCTCGGGGACACCGTCCGCGTTGTGTGGCGACGCGAGGAAGTTTGGAAGGTCGAAGAACGGGAAGTCGAGGGAGAACTTCTCCCCCTCCTTCGGGTACCTCCACCAGACGTCGATGCCGGCCCTGAAGCTGGGGTGGGACTTGAGGTGCGAGTAGAGGGCGTCCTGGGCGATTATCGCCCCGCGGGCGACGTTGACGAGGATACAGTCCTCCTTCATCGCGGAGAGCCTCCCGGCGTCGATGAGGTTCCTCGTGCGTACGGTCAGCGGGAGCGAAATCACGACGACGTCCGCCTGCCTTAGGAGGTCGTCGAGCCGGTCCATCTTCCACACGGCGTCAAAACCCTCGACGGGGCGACCTGTCGTGTTGATCCCCACCGTCCTCATGTTGAAGCCCCTCGCGACCCTCGCCACGGACTGGCCGATGCCCCCGGCGCCGACTACCCCGATGGTCTTGTTCCCCAGGAACAGCCCGTCGGCGGAGCTCTCGAAGAGCCCCCGGCGCAGCCGCTCGTGGTTGCGGGACAGGTTCTTCGCGAAGCATAGGACCATGGCGAAGACGTGCTCGGCTATGGGGTCCTTGAAGGCGCCGGCGTTAGAGCAGACGGTGACGTCCGGGGGGACGGCCGTGAAGTCGATGAAATCCACCCCCGCCGACATCGACTGGACCAGCCTGACGTTAGGCATCTCCCGGAAGAGAGCTTTCGTCACGCTGGCGCTTCGAAGCATCACCAGCACCTCGACGTCGTTCTTCACCGTGTCGTCTAGGCTGTCGATGTGGCGCAGGGAGTAGCTTCCTCCGGCCGATGACTCCACCCTCCTCTTGATCGGCTCGGGGACCACCATGTCTGTCGCTACAATCTTCTTCTTCTGGGGCACGGGCAATTTCGCTGCTCGCGGTCTATTTATTCGATGCCCGGAGGTCAGACCGCCTACGGCGGCTTCGAGCGCGGCAAGGTTCATGACGTGAGCGCGCTCACTCGGCACTCAGCGCCTTTCTCGCGGCGAGGTAGCCGACTACGGTGAGCCCCACCGCGACGACCGCAAGATAGAGCATGTCGCCAGCGAAGGTCGAGATCTGCGCGCTGGTCAGGCTCCCGTTCACTATGAGCAGCCTCGCCGCCTCGTCGGTCGTTGATATCGGGTTCGCGCTCGCTATCGCCTTGAGCCAGCTCGGGAACGTCTCTGACGGGAAGAGGGCGTTGCTCATGAATATCAGCGGCAGCGTCAGGAAGTTGACTATCGCGACCAGGGAGTCGATGCTCCTGACTGAGAGCGCGAGGGCAGTGAAGACGCACGACAGGCCGAATCCCAGGAGCGCGAAGGCGGCGAAGATGCCGATGAAGTTGAGGGGACCAAACCCGGACTGCAGCTCGAGCCCGTTTGGAATCACCAGCGCTATGAGGAAGGTCAGCAGGGCCATGAACATGACCTTCACTAGGTTCTGGAGAACCCCCGAGAAGTAGATCGCCGCCCTCGGTATCGGGGAGGTGAGGAGGGTGTTGAGGTAGCCCAGCTGCCTGTCTAGGACGAGGTCGATGCCGCCGAAGGCCATGTTGAAGACGAGGATGAGGCATATGACGCCGGCGGTCAGGTAGGTGATGTAGGTCGCGGCGCCCCCGAAGGTCTGCTGGAGGATGGTCGCCTTGATCTGAGCTACCACCGAGGGAGGGATTCCGCTGCTGCTCAGCCCGGAGGTGAAGAGGTTGGTCGGGTTGAAGGAGTTCCCAAACAGGACGAGGTAGAAGAGAGAGGTGAAGAGCGCGGGCAGGACGGCTGCGGGATTCCTGATCCACTTCTTGAGCGCCCTGGTCGTGAGCGCTAGTGTCTCGTCGAACATCGCGGTCTACCTCGCCCTCTCCATCATCACGTTCTGAAGCAGGGAGTCGCTCTCAGACGCGTCCTCGTCCCGCATCGACTTGCCCGTGACCTCCAGGAACACCTGGTCGAGGGTGGGCTTGGTGAACGATATCTCGATGATCTGGACGTCCCTCTTGACCACGCCCTCGACGATCGCCGGGAGGGCCTTCTCCGTCTTCGGAAGCTTGATCCGGTAAGTCTGGTCCGACTTTATGACCTCGATAACCTCGGGGACCGACCTGAAGAACTCGGTCAGGTCGGGGGCGTTCTCGCTGAGCTCGAGGGTGAGGATGTCTCCCCCGACCTTCTCCTTGAGCTCCGCCGGCGAGCCCGACACCTTGATCGTACCCTGGTCGATGATCGCTATCCTGTTGCAGAGGGAGTCCGCCTCCTCGAGGTAGTGGGTCGTCATGAACACCGTGAGCCCGCGCTCGCGATTGAGCCTGGAGATGTAGTCCCACATCTTCTTCCTCGTCTGTATGTCGAGCCCGAGGGTGGGCTCGTCGAGGAAGAGGACCTTCGGCATGTGGACGAGCCCCATCGCTAGCTGCAGGCGCCTCCTCATGCCGCCAGAGTAGGTCTTCACCTTCCGCCGGGCCGCCTGGTCGAGGTCGACGAGCTTGAGGAGCTCCTGGGTCCTCAGGCGCGCCGCATCTCTCCCGACGTGATGAAGCCTCGCCGCGAGCATCAGGTTCTCCTCTCCGTTCAGCTCGTCGTCGGCGGTCAGCTCCTGGGGCACCACGCCGATGCTGTCCCTGGTGGCCCCCTGCTCCCTGCTGACGTCGTGCCCGGCGACGCTGGCCCTGCCCTCGGTGATGGTCGCCAGGGTGTTGAGCATCTTGATGGTCGTGGTCTTGCCTGCGCCGTTCGGCCCCAGGAACCCGAAGATCTCTCCCTCCTCGACTGTGAAGGAGATATGGTCGACGGCCTTGACCTTTCCCTTGTACACCTTCGTCAGGTTCTCCGCCTCGATCATCTTGGTCATTCTAACTGCCCGAGCGGACGGAGCTTGGGGATAAAAGGACGGCTCACCTGAGGTAATCACCCGATGTGAGTCTTCCCTCTCCCGCGGGCGCTCGGTTATATCTCGTGAACGGTGCGCACCGGGGGTTGAAGACATCCCACTCGGTCCTCTACGGGGACGCCAGGCAGGTACTCGCCGGGATGGCCCCGGCCAGCGTCGACCTCGTGGTTACCTCGCCGCCATACCCGATGATCGAGATGTGGGACGAGACGTTCTCCCGTCTGGATGGGCGCGTGGCCGGGCTCCTCGGAGACGGGGACGGCGAAGGGGCGTTCGAGCTGATGCACGCGCAGATGGACCCGGTGTGGAAGGAGATCCACCGCCTGCTCCGCCCCGGGGGCATCGCCTGCATCAACGTCGGTGACGCGACGCGGCAGGGTCGGTGGTTCGTTCAGGGTGTTCCCGAATCACGCGAGGGTGCTGACGGCCTGCCTCGGCCTGGGGTTCGAGGTCCTCCCCGAGATACTGTGGAGGAAGGAGTCCAACAAGCCGACGAAGTTCATGGGCTCAGGGATGCTCCCGGGGGCGGCCTACGTCACCCAGGAGCATGAGTACGTCCTCATTCTCCGGAAGCGCGGGAGGAGGCCCCCCACGACACCTAGCCAGCGACTCGTGAGGCAGAAGAGCGCGTTCTTCTGGGAAGAGCGCAACGCCTGGTTCTCCGATATGTGGGAGAATCTCCAGGGGGAGAGGCAGAGGCTCGGGCCGGAGGACGCTCGAGGACGGAAGGCGTCCTTCCCCTTCGAATTCCCCTACAGGCTGATTTCGATGTTCTCCATCCAGGGAGAGCTCGTGCTGGACCCCTTCCTTGGCACGGGGACCACGATGATCGCGGCGATGGCCTCGGGCAGGGACAGCGTGGGGATAGAGCTGGACCCGCGCCTCGGGGAGCTCCTGGACAGGCGGGTGATGGCCGCGGTGGAGAGCTCGAACTCCTTCAACGCGCGGAGGGTGTCCGACCATCGGGTCTTCGTCGAGAGGATGGGGAGGGAGGGACGAGCGCTCGGGCACTTCAACAAGCGCTACCGCTTCCGCGTGATGACGAGGCAGGAGACGCTTGTCAGCATCCCCTTCCTCGAGTTCGTGGAGAGGAAGGGCGGAGGCCTGTTCGAGGTGCGCTACCGCTGAGGGCGGGGTACGGCCCGCGCCCTAGAGGTCCTCCCTCTTCCTGATCGAGTCGCCGGCCGCGTTCAGGACCAAGAGCAGGATCGCGGCCGTGTAGACCACGGAAACCGCGGCCAGGACGACCGCGAGCGAATCGAGAGACCGGGTGAACAGGTCCAGCCAGAACTCGGCGCTGACGACCAGGGCCATGACGGGCGCGACGAGGGCAAGGTTGATGGCCGTCTGGTAGAGGAAGCGCCTGATGTCGGTGAGGTCCTGCGCCTGGGCGGAGAGTATGTCGTCTGTCGAGCTCTGCCCGTACCTCGAGGCGAAGTACATGGCCCCGGCCATCGTTATGGCGGCGACCTCGAGCGCCCCGGGAAGGGACAGTATGATACCCAGCAACGTTCCCCTTCCGACGTCGCTGAGTATGAGCGGGACACCCACGGCGACGGTGACGGGCGTCAGGACGAGCAGGAGGGGAGCCACCCGCGCCCGGTAGACCTGCTTGATGTATCCCCTCAGGTCCAGGCTGGACGTCTTTATGATCCAGAGCCTCTCCTTCTCCAGCCACCTGGTCGCGCTGCCTGCGCCGAACGACCCTATTATGAAGAGGATGAAGAGGAACGACGTCGGCGAGGACTGGAACACCCCGGAGAGCGAGTAGATGATCATGAAACCGGAGAGGAACAGCCCGTTGATGAGGAGGGCCCTCCTCTCCTTCGTCCTCATCATCAGCAGCCTCTCCTTCATCCTGACGACCGCCCAGACGGACCTGCCCACGGTCTCGAGTCGGCCGGTCGCCTTGCCGAGCTCACCCGCGGACCCTTCCGAGTCCATGACCTGGAGGACCTCGTAGAAGTGCGTCCTCGACATCCGGAGGCCGAGGAAGAGGAACGCGGCGAACCACGAGAGGAGCAGGAGCAGGTCCAGGACCTGGACGGGACCAAAGGCGGCCCCGCTCACCAGCCCGACGCTGAGGGCGGCCGCGAGCCCGCTGGGGAGCGCCTGCGTCAGTTCGCCGAAGGCGGGCGGGACCCCCGGAATCAGGAGCGTCACCGGGATCAGGCTGATGGCGACTATGAGGACCACGAGCCCGTTCCTCAGGAACCTGATCCGCGGCGCGATGCTGGACCCGAGCGAGAGGGTGATGTCCGCGCTGAGGAGAAGTCCCAGCACGAGGAAGATCAGCGTCACGATCCCCGCAAGGACGGCGTCAGCGAGAGAGGTCCCGTACGAGAGCGCGAACCTGAAGTACAGCGCCAGTACGGGCGGGAAGGATAGCAGGACCGTCGTCAAGGAGTTCATCAGAACCTTGGCGGCGAAGACCTCCCGCGGCCTGATGGGAGAGGTGAATACGTAGTCCACGTCAGCCGACCTCACCGGCAGGCCGCTCCCGTTGAAGCCGCTCTGTATCAGGCCGACGAGGAAGAGGGCCAGGAGCAGGCTCAGTCCGGCGTCGGAGAGGCCTTCGCCCAGACCGAACCTGTTCGAGAAGGAGAGGAAGGTCGAGCCCACGAAGAGCACCGCTATCACCGAGAAGCCCTCCCCGAGGAGGATTGCGAGGGTGGCCGCCTTCGTGAACCTCCCCTTGATCCAGTACCGGACCAGGAGGTGGACGGTCGTCCACGGTCCCGAAAGCTTCACGACATGCCCCCTCGCTCAGGCCGACTCCTCTGTCAGCTTCAGGAAGACCTCGTCCAGCCTCGCGTCCTTGCCGGCATCGGCCAGCTTCCTCAGCGTCTGGAGGTCCCCCACGGCGATTATCGAGCCCTTGTCTATTATGGCAATCTGGGTCGCGTAGTACTGGACTATCTCGAGGTTGTGAGTGGACAGTAGCACCGTTTTGCCCTCCTTCCCCTGGGACAGGATCCAGTTGTTGACGAAGATCTGCGTCTTCGGATCGAGGGCGGTGAGAGGCTCGTCCAGGACGAGCACCTGAGGATCGTGGATCGCAGCGGCCGTCAGCGCGACCTTCTGCTTCATCCCCTTTGAAAGCGACCCGAGCAGGGCGTTGACCTTGTCCTCGAGCGAGAACGTCCTCAGCGAGCCCGCTATCTTCTCCTCCAGGGAGGCGTCGGGCACACCCCTGATCTTCCCCATGAACCTTAGGAACTCGCTGACTGTGAGTCCTGTGTAGAGGGATGGGTTCTCCGGGAGGTACCCCACGGCCTTCTTCGCCTTCTCGGGGTCCTTCACGATGTCGTAGCCGCCCACGCTAACGGTGCCGCTCGTGGGCTTGAGGATTCCTACGACGATCTTCATGAGGGTGCTCTTGCCGGCGCCGTTCGGTCCCAACAGCCCTATGACCTCGCCTGAATGCACCTCTAGGGAGACGTCGTTCAGGGCGACGAGCTGGCCGTAGGTCTTCGTGAGGTTCGCTATGCCGATGCCGCTCGTCATGACACGCTCCGCTCCGGCGCCGGGTCTGCCCTAAGAAGTTAACCGGTGCGCGAATCTAGGGATTCGAGCCTGATGGTTATTCCATCAGGGTCGGCGACGGTGAAGACGTCCTCCCCGGGAGCGAGCTCCGGGAACCTCTCGGAGATGGCCTTGACGTCCGCCCTCGTGGGGAGCCTGATGGTGAACCCGTCGAGCCCGGCCTCTCCGTCCGAGCGGGAAGGCCCTCCCCTGCTGTGCCAGGTGTTGAGGCCGAGGTGGTGGTGGTAGCCGTCTGCCGAGAGGAAGGCGGCTCCAATCTCCGGGAAGTACATCGTGACGTCGAATCCGAGCCTGGAGCGGTAGAACTCGACAGACCTCTCCAGGTCTGTGACGCGGAGGTGCATGTGCCCCAACCTCGCCCCGTTGGGAAACGGGGAAGGTCTGGTCCTCTCCCCGCTGGAGAGCTCTCTCAACAGCGAATCGAGGTCGAGGGGGCAGTTCATGGACGCGAACCGCCTCTGGCCGACACCGCCCCGCAGCTCGCTCCATTTGGGCCAGGCTTCTCGGGGTCTGTCCGCGTAGAACTCGATGCCGTTCTGCTCTGTGTCGTGGAGGTAGATAGCCTCGCTGAAGGTGTGGTCGGCGTAACCCTCGTAGGAGACGCCGGCCTCCCCGACCGCGAGGAAGGTCGAGGCGAGGTCCTTCCTGCTGGGGAGGAGGACCGCGTAGTGGTAGAGGCCCGCTGCGTCGTGGGGAGGCCTCATGGCAGAAGGGTCGTGCCTTATCACCAGGAGCGTATCCTCCTTCTGCTCGAAGCCAAGGCGTACGATCTCGAGGCCGCTCGGGTCCAAGCCCCTTCCCTTCGCACGAAGGCCCACGTCCTTCACGTAGAAGCCGAGGATGCGGTCCAGGTCTCTAACCCTCAGGGTGGGGGGTCCCAGGCTCAGGCCGGTGAGCGGGCCCCTTCGTGTCTCGTTACCCTCGGCAACGGTGGCGGTCAACTTGATGGGCTCTCGTATTGGAGGTCCAATAAAAATCTATCGTATGTCCAATATGTTTTTATATTTTGAGCTTTCGTAACAGGATGGGTGCTCCAGGTGTCGAAAGAGGATTCTGCAGACTCCGGCATGTGCGATATGAGGGGGATGCTTTCTTTCACGATATTGTGGATGCTCTCGAACCAGCCCATGAACGGACAGACGCTCGCCGGCGAGATAGGAAAGAAGAAGGGCGACAAGCCGAACCCGGGGACCATCTATCCCGCGCTCAAGGAGCTCGTCAACCGCGGTCTGATCAAGGGTCACGTCGAGGGCCGGACAATCGTATACGATATCACGGACAGCGGACGCTCGAACCTCGCCAAGTCGATGGACTACTTCCAGAGGGTCTTCGGGGAGATCCTCCAGGACAAGGGCCGCGCTAGGACGACCCCGCAGGCCCCGGCCTGACCTCGTCGAGCACCTGCAGGACCGATGAGATGTCGTAGTCGTCGAGGCCGATTTCGGACGCCTTGACCAGATACCCGTAGACCAGCTCCGCGAGCGACATCGGAGTGCCTTCGCGCTCGGCGCTCCGGAGGATGATCGAGAGGTCCTTTCTGAAGTTCTTGATCTTGGCGCCCCCTTTGAAGTCCCCCGACTCGAGCACCGAGACGAAGTGGCGGAAGGGTGGAGAGTCGCCCCAGCTCACCGATATCACCCTCTGGATGTCCGCGAGACCTACGCCGAGCTTCTCTGACCAGAGGTACGCCTCCGCCGCCGCGAGGAAGTACACGCCCACCAGCGCCTGGTTGAAGAGCTTCATCTTCAGCCCCGAACCGGAGCCGCCCAGGTAGAAGACGCGCTTTCCCACCTTGTTGAGAACATCCTCGCACTCCGAGAAGGCGGAGCGGTCCCCTCCCACCATGATCGAGAGCGAACCGGCCGCCGCCCCTTCGGGTCCCCCGCTGACGGGGGCGTCAAGGAAGTGGATGCCGAGGTCCTTAAGGGCCGCCGAGACCTTCATCGTGACATCGAGGTCGATGGTGCTCGTATCGATGACCACGCTCCCTGGGGCGAGCCCGTGGACCAGCCCCTTCTCTCCCAGCACCACCTCCTCCACCGCCTTCGACTCTGAAAGCGAGAGGACGACTATCCGGCAAGTCCTGGCCATCTCCTCGGGGGAGGCTGCCTGGACCGCCCCGCTCCTCAGCAGTTCGTCGACGGCCGGCCGGCTCCGGTTGTAGACGATGACCTGGTAGCCGCTCTTCAGGAGGTTCTTCGACATGCTGCCGCCCATCACCCCCAGGCCGATGAAACCGACCCTGGAAACCAATCTGTCCCGGTATCGCGTCCCGGCGAGCCAAAAGAGTTTCGCCCGGGAAAAGTGGAAGAGATTCTGGCCAAGATTTATACCGTTCCCGGGAGGATTTCTCGTCATGCTCAAGGAAGACAAGGCCAGTCTCAAGAAGCGTCTCACCGCGGAGCAGTACCACGTCTGCATAGACAGGGGCACCGAGGTCCCGTTCACCGGCGAGTACTGGGACAGCCACGAGCCAGGCGTCTACCGCTGCGTCGTCTGCGACAGCCCCCTCTTCAGCTCGGAGACGAAGTTCGACTCCGGGACGGGTTGGCCGAGCTTCTGGGAGCCGCTGGAGAAGGGATCGGTCACCGAGAAGTCGGACAACTCCTTCTTCATGCGGAGGACCGAGGCCGAGTGCTCGAACTGCGGGTCCCACTTGGGGCACGTCTTCGACGACGGGCCCGAGCCCACCGGGATGAGATACTGCATCAACTCGGTCTCCCTGAAGCGCGCCGATAGGTAGCCCCATCGACCCGGGAAAGGCTGATAGCCGACCCGGCCCAAGGTCGTCCATGGAGTATGTGAGATTCGGCCAGACTGGGTTGAAGGTCTCTCGAATCTGCTTGGGATGCATGACCTTCGGGACCCAGTCCCCCTGGATGGTTGATGGGGAGGGCGCGAAGGCCGTCCTGAAGCGAGCCTGGGACCTCGGGATAAACTTCTACGACACCGCCAACGTCTACTCGAGGGGGAGGTCGGAGGAGATCCTGGGCGAGTTCCTCAAGGGGCCCGAGAGGACGCAGTCGTGGCGACAAAGGTGTACAGCCCCATGGGGGAAGGCGTCAACCAGAAGGGCCTCTCCAGCAAGCACGTCCACCACGCGCTCGGCGAATCTCTCCGCAGGCTGGGGACGGGCTATGTCGACCTCTACCAGACCCACCGGTGGGATTATGACACTCCGATCGAGGAGACCCTCTCGGTCCTCGATGAGCTCGTGAGGGCGGGGAAGGTCAGGTATATCGGGGCGTCGAGCATGTGGGCCTGGCAGTTCTGCAGGGCTCTCTACACGAGCGACGTGAAGGGATACGCTCGCTTCGTGAGCATGCAGAATCTCTACAACCTGATTTACCGCGAGGAGGAGAGGGAGATGAATCCCCTCTGCGCAGCCGAGAAGGTCGCGCTGATACCGTGGAGCCCGACGGCAGCCGGAATCCTCTCCGGGAAGTACTTCGAGGACGGCAAGATTGTCACGACCGAGAGGGACAACAGCAGAGTCTCGCCGGGGTCGATGGCCTACTCGAGGTATGTCGGGAGGCCTGCAAACGATGAGATAGTCAGGAGGACGAAGGAGGTGGCAGCCAACAAGGGTGCCACTCCCACGCAGGTAGCCATCGCCTGGCTGCTCCACAGGGAGGTGACTGCGCCCATCGTCGGCACCACCAAGGTGGAACACCTGGAGGAGTTCGTAGGATTGCTCGAGGTGAAGGTCTCTCCCGAAGAGGCGAAGTACCTCGAGGAGCCCTACATACCGCAGGCCGTCCTGGGGTACGTCTGAGATGAAGTTGCCGCGATCGACGGCGGAAGACAGGGTATTCCTGGAATCGGTCCTGCCCAAGGACGTGCGCGTGACGGTGCGACCGATGTTCGGCAACGACGCGGCCTTCGTGAATGGGAACCTCTTCGCGGGCCTGTTCGGCAAGCAGCTCTTCGTCCGGCTCTCCGACCATGACCAGGCTGTCCTCCTCAGGGAGGAGGGAGCATCGAGGTTTGCTCCGATGAAGGGCAGGCCCATGTCGGGGTACGTCGTCGTGCCCGACGGGTGGAGAGCTGACCGCCAGAAGGCAGGTACGTGGGTTGCCAGGTCCCTGTCATGAGCGTCCGGCCTGCCGGCCAAGGGAAAGAAGGGCTAGGCGGGCGGCTGGTCCCGTCACATGCCCTTCCTGAACTCTTTGACCTCGCCCGTGATGGCGTCCAGGATGAGGAAGGCGGTGTCCGGGAACATGGCCTTGGGCTTCCTGTACTCGACGTCGAACCTCCAGACTCCTTGAATCTCTTCGAGCTTTGCCGATGTCACGTCGAAATCTTCCGCTCCCACCGCAGTCTTGAGCTGTTCGGCTACCCTCTTCTTGGCGTCGGCAAAGTTCAGGGTCGGCATCGCACGGGACCTAGACCGCGAAGGCCTCCGGGTAATATAAGGTTGAGTCAGGTGGGAGGCAGACCGGTCTTCGCCTTCAAGAGAAGCCGCTCCAGCCAGAGCTGGTGATACCTGCTCATGTTGTTGGGCCTCAGGGCGTTCGAGAGGCGGGCGGCGAGCCCGTTCTGGCTCTCCTCCGTCAGGACGTGGCAACCGGCGGGCGTCCTCTCAATCAGCCAGCCGTGATAGACGTCTATGCCGGTCGAGCGGGCGCTCCACGAGAGACGCTCCGGAGGAGAGAACTCCTCGACGCTGGAGTTCAGGGTGACGCCGAACGTCTTCCAGCGAAACTTGGAGCCAGCCGCAAGGTCGCTCCCGCCGCTGTCTATCCTGACGTTCTGCGAGTTGGCATACCAGGTCGGCCAGAGCGTCGCCCTGATGAGCCAGGCCCAGACCGTCTCAGGCGTAGCGGGAATCTCAATCTCGTTCCTGACGTGGACGGCCGCCGTCTCCGGGCGGTATCTCTCTGGCCACCGAATCATTCGCTGCGTCGTCGCGCCCTCGGCCGATAAACGTTTGCGAGCGACCTGGCGTCGCACGTCTCCGGAGGACCTGCATGAATCACATTTATTATCAGGAAGGGGACATTCCAAGCGTTGTCGCTCGCAACGAAGGTCAAGGTGGGATGCAGTGGCTGGTCCTACAAGGACTGGGCCGGGCCCTTCTACTCAAAGGACCTGCCCGCCAAGGACTACCTCAGGTTCTACTCGCGGGTCTTCGACTGCGTGGAGATAGATTCCAGCTTCTACAGGATACCCAGCCCGTTCATGATAGAGCAGTGGAAGAGGGCGACGCCCGACGGGTTCGTCTTCAGCCCGAAGCTCTCCAAGAAGATTACCCACGAAAGCAAGCTGGAGAACTTCGAGAGCACCCTCACCTACTTCTACGGCGTCGTGGGCAAACTCGGATTCAAGCTGGGACCCATCGTCGCCCAGCTCCCTCCGTCGGTCAAGGCCGAGAAGCACATGTCGGTGATGAAGAAGTTCGTGGAATTCCTGAACCCGAAGTACAAGCACTCGATCGAGTTCAGACACAAGTCGTGGTTCACTCCGGAGGTGTACAGGCTGCTCGAGGAGCACAACGTCGCGATGACGTGGTCCCTGAACCAGTATCTGGAGACACCTGCGGAGGTCACGGCCGACTTCGCGGTCCTGCGGATGGTCGGCGAGCGGGATATTACCGAGTTCTCGGGCAAGCAGAAGGAACGCGGCGGGGATCTGGAGAGGTGGGCCTCGAACCTCAAGGAGAAGAGCGACTCGATTGAGAGCGCCTACGTCTTCTTCAACAACCACTTCGCAGGGTTCGGTCCGGAATCGGTCAACGAGTTCCGAAGGCTCCTCGGGATGATCGAGCTGGACTGGAAGGACAAGCAGGACCTAGGACCCACCGACACGGCCCAGGGGACACTCACAGGATTCTAGCAGCGACATGCAGCAAGACGCGCGCCGAATAATCTTCCACGTGGACCTGGATGCGTTCTACGTCTCGGTCGAGGCCAGGGAGAAACCGTCGCTCCGGGGGCTTCCCGTCGTCGTGGGGGCCGACCCCGAGCAGGGGAGGGGGAGGGGCGTGGTCATCGCGTGTTCCTATGAGGCCCGAAAGTTCGGCCTGCGGTCCGGGATGCCGATATCACGCGCTTGGAGGCTCTGCCCCTCGGCGGTGTATCTGCGCCCCAACTTCGAGCTCTACGAGCGGGTCTCCGAGGAGGTCATGGAGACGCTGAGGGGGTTCGCCGACTCTTTCGAGCAGACGGGCATCGACGAAGCCTTCCTCGACGTCAGCGGGCGCGCCGGCAACGCCTCTGAGGCGGAGCAGCTCGCCCTGGTGGTCAAGCAGACGGTGCGCCAGGTCCATGGGCTCTCGTCCTCGATCGGGATAGGCCCGAACAAGTCATCGGCGAAGATAGCCTCGGACATGCGGAAGCCCGATGGGCTGACCGTCGTTCCGCTGGACTCCGCCGCGGCCTTCATCGCTCCCCTGCCCGTCTCCGTGATACCGGGCGTCGGGAAGAAGACGCAGACCTTCCTCAGGGAGAGGGGCGTCGAATCGATAGCCCAGCTGCAGGCGGTCCCCGGGAAGCAGCTGCTGGCCTGGTTCGGGAAGACGGGTGTCTGGCTCTGGGGCGTCGTCCACGCCCAGGAGAGGATTCCCGTCCGCGCACGCGAGATGCCCAAGTCGCTGGCGGTTGAGCGGACGTTCAGGGAGGACGTCCACGACTTCGAGAAGGTCTACTCGGAGGCCGGTGATGCCGCTCACGAGCTCAGGGGCAGGGTCCTGCACGCCATGGTCAGGTTCAGGGTCGCGGGGATAAAGATTAGGTTCAGCCACTTCGAGACTCACACGAGAGAGAGGACGCTTCCGGGTTACACGGACAGCGAGGAGATCCTTAGGACGACCGCGGCGGAGCTGCTGAAGGAGTTCGAGTCGAGGAGCGAAGGGGTTCGGCTCGTAGGGGTCAGGGTTTCGGGGCTGGAGAGAGACTCCTTGAGAATCGAGAGCTTCGATGGCCAGAGCAGAGCCTAGAGAGTCCGTTCCAGGCGGTCGACGGTGGCGAACGCGCTTCTACTTGGTCTTGGCGGGCCTGTGCACGAAGCCGTCAAGGATGAGGCGCAGATCCCTGCCCTCCTTCCTCGATTGCTTCACGAGCTCCGCCCTCCTTCCGGGAGGGAGCTTGTTCCAGTAATGGGCCAGATTGTCCGCCGTGTCGAAGACGTAGTATTCCCCCTGCTTGAACGGCGTCTCGAGACCCTTCCCTACGATTGGGGCGCTGCCGTCATCAGGGACCCTGATTGAAGCCATGCGTTGAGGTCCGTGTAAGACCGGTTAAAAGAATTAGCCGAGCGACTCCCGGGCAGCCCCGAGGGTGATTGCGAGAGGGGAGGAGGGAACGGGTGTGCTCGCTACGCCTTCTCGGCGGGCTCGCTTATGAAACCCGTCTTCGCCCTTACCTGCTTCGGCTTCTGGTGCTTCAACCAGCTCTCGAATGAATCCAAAATCTCCTCGTTCTTATTGTGAGCCCGTCTTTCCACCTTGCGTCTCGGCATGTATTGAGCGCCAGTTCGCCATGATTTTATCCTTTTACGAGGCGCGGTTAAGGACAAGAAGGGCCGTCTGGGAGTCGTCCTGCAAGAATTAAAGTAGAGAGAAGTGCAGGCATCGGGCGATTGATGGTATGAGTAGCCAAGACACGCTGTCCAGGCTGGAGGCCCTTCTGCAAGAACACGAGAGGAGAATCAAGGCTCTCGAGCAGAAGGTGGGCGGTTCCGAGGTCGCCGTCACCGTCGCCGCTGCAGCTGCCCCGCAGGCCGTAGCGCCCGCTCCCAAGGTGCAGAGCGTGAGGCAGTTCATGATGGAGAAGGGCCCGACCGACGACGTCCAGAGGTCGCTCGTCATAGGCTACTACCTCGAGAAGCAGTCTGGCCTCGCCTCCTTCAACGCCAAGGACATCGAGAAGGGATTCGTGGACGCCAGGGAGAAGGTGCCGGGCAACGTCGCGGACAAGATTCTGAAGAACGTCTGGAAGGGACACATGATGCAGGTGAACGACGAGAAGGACGGGCTCAAGGCCTACGTGCTCACCAACACGGGCACCAAGTTCGTCGAGGGCGGAATCAAGTAGCATTCTGCCAAGCAGCGGGCGGGGACCGCGCGCCCGATGCATGGCTTATAGCTCGGCGCGCTGCGACGGTGAGAGGAGAGCAAGTTGGAATCGTGTCCCGAGTGCGGCGCGTCTCTGATGGAAAACGCGAAGTTCTGCCACGTCTGCGGAGCCGACATCGGCAACCCGACAACGACACAGGAGTTCTCCGTCTCCGGGGAGGACCTGACGCGGAGGGTGAGCGAGCTCTTCCACGAAGGGAACGTCTCGAAGATCATCGTGAAGGACGAGAACGGGAAGCAGCTCCTTGAGATACCCGTGACGGCGGGCGTAGTCGGGTTCCTCCTGGCCCCGTGGCTCGCCGCGGCGGGCGTCGTCGCTGCGATGGCGACGAAATGCACCCTTGTGGTCGTGAGAAACGCGAAGAAGCCGACCCAGACGAAGCCCGCCTGACTCGCCCGGTGCCCTCGCTACAGACGCAGGACTCTGAGCAAGCCTAATACGGCCCAGAAGGGAGCGCTTGGTCGCTCCTTGGCAATCACGCGTCTGGGCACCTCGGGCTGGTCCTATAGAGAATGGGAGGGAGTCTTCTATCCCAGGGCCGACACGGGCAAGCTCGCCTACTACTCGAAGACGTTCAGGACGGTCGAGATCGACACGACGTTCTACGAGTATCCGTCGAAGGCGATGATCCAGGCGTGCGTCAGGGTTACACCCGACGACTTCGTCTTCTCGGCGAGGGTGCCGAGGCTTGTAACGCACGACAGGAGGCTCGACGTCCAGAAGGGAGCGGGCCGGGACCTGATGCACTTCCTGCTCGACCTGAGACCTCTGGAGGACGCCGGAAAGCTCGGGCCCCTGGTGTTCCAGCTCCCGCAGGACTTTGGGTACGAGGACGGTCTGGGGAGGCTGATTGACTTCCTCGGAGCCCTGCCCACCGACGTGAAGTTCGCCGTCGAGTTCCGGAACAAATCGTGGCACAGGGCGGAGACGTGGGACCTGCTCAGGCAGTGCAAGATCGCGAGCGTGATAGACGACGCGCCGCTGCTCCCCGCCGAGCCCGTCGTCACGACAGACTTCGCCGTGATAAGGTGGCACGGGAGAGGCGAGAAGACCTGGACCGACTACAGATACGACGACGCGGAGCTGGACGCGTGGGTCCCCAGGGTCAGGGAGGTCGAAGGAAGAGTCAAGGAGGTCTACGGATATTTCTGCAATCACTCCCGGGGACACGCCGTCGAGGACAGCCTCAGGATGATGGAGAAGCTCGGGACGGCCAGCGATGAGCAGAAGGAAACGGGTGCGAGGGTGGGCAGGGCCATGAAGTCCAAGGCCGCGCGTCACGCCGGCCCGAAGAAGACCGCCTCGGGGCCGTAAGACGCGCCTTCTTGCGCCTAGTAGACACCCTCGAGCATCGCGTTGTCGAATTTGTCCGAGAGCTTGGCGTTGTCGATGTCCTTTCTGGAAAGCTGCCGTGTGATCTTGCCGTCCCTGATGGCGTAGGCCCTGTCGCACCGCGCGACGACCAGCGGGTCGTGGGTCACGAAGACCAGGGTCATCTGCCTGTCCTTCCTCAGCGACCTGAGCAGGTCCATCAGAGACTTCGCCGACTTCGAGTCCAGGTCTCCGGTGGGCTCGTCGCCCAGCAAGATGGATGGGTTGTTCGCGAGCGCCCGAGCAACCGCGACCCTCTGCTGCTCGCCGCCGCTCATCTCATCGGGCATGTGGTTCGCCCGCAGCTGCAGCCCCACGTCCCTCAGGAGCTCTGTGGCCCGGAGGCGCCTCTCGTTCTTGGGCACCTTTGCGAAGGTCATGGGGACCTCGACGTTCTCGACCGCCGTCAGCGTGCTCATCAGGTTGTAGAACTGGAAGATGAAGCCGACCTTCTGCAGCCTGTACTTCGCCAGCTGGTCGTCGCCGAGCTCGCTCAGGTCGGCCCCGTCGACGATGACCTTCCCTCCGCTGGGGGCGTCGAGGCCGCCGATCAGGTTGAGCAGGGAGGTCTTGCCGGACCCCGATGGGCCTATTATCGCGATGGTCTCGCCCCTTCGGATCTCCAGGTCGACCCCGCTCAGCGCAGAGACGGACAGCCTCCCGCGCGTGTACGACTTGGAGACGCGCTGCGTCTGGATGGTCACCTCAGACATGCCTTAGCGCCTCCACGGGGTCCATCCTTGATGCCCGCCACGCGGGATAGATGCCAGCCAGCGTTCCCACGAGCGCTCCGAGTCCGAGGCTGATCAACAGGTTCCTCGTCGTCAGCGCCGTCTCCAGGCCTCCTTGTATCACCTCTCTTGCCGCTGCCCCGCCTCCCGGAAACGAGAATCCACCCGGCCCGGCTCCGGACGCCGCGCCGCTCAGCGACGGTAGCGCTATCGAGACGACGATCCCGATGGCGACACCCACCCCCGCGCCTATGAGACCGATGAGGAACGCCTCGCTGAGGAACATCCTCATGATGTCACCCTTCCTCGCGCCTATCGCCTTGAGGGTCCCGATCTCGCGGGTGCGCTCGCTGATCGACATCAGCATGGTGTTGATCACCCCGAATCCGCCCGCCATGAGCGCCACCAGCCCTATCACGGTGAAGAAGGAGGAGAGGGTGGTCGTCAGAGTTGAGGCGGCGGTCGTCACGGTTGAAGCCGTGTTCGCCACGACGCCCGAGACTGTGGAGTCAATCAGGCTCGCCACAGAGCTCACGAGGTTCGAGCTGTCGGTCTTTACGTAGATCTCGCTTACCTTGTCCGCCTCTCCCGCGATGCTCTGGGCGGCGGGGAGCAAGACGTAGGCGGTGTTTGACTGGGGACCAAACGTGGTCCCGGGATTGTAGATTCCGACCACGATGTAGCTTGCGCCGCCCGTGGAGTTCGCACCGACCGTTACGCCGGAGTTTACTGTGACGCCAAGTTCGCTGGCGAGGGCGCTGGACAGCACTATGGGATTTCCTCCAGAGGACGTTGGAAGCATCGCCCCGCTCACTATGCTGAGCCCGTCCGTGACGTTCGAGTAGGTGCTCGGGTCGATTCCATAGAGGAACGTGGATTCACCGTCTATGTATCCGGTCGTGGTAAGCTGCGGCGAGACGGCGTAGACCCCCGAGATCGACGCTATGGTGCCCGTGAGCGACTCGTTGAGGGTGGTGCCCGTACCGAAGAAGGCCCGGAACCCGCCACCCCCGAACCCTCCGGCGCCGCCGCCCCCAGTGAAGCTGAAGCTCGTGCCGCCCCCAGTGAAGGTCGGGGTCGTGTCGTTCACGACGGTTATCTGCGCTCCGACCAGGTTCCTGAGGAGCCCGCCGGTCTGGGTTGAGGTCCCCGCCGCGAGCGAAAGCAGGACGAGTATCATGGCGACACCCACTACTATCCCTGAGACCGTGAATATCGTCCGGGTTCTCCGCCGGCGGAGGCTTCGGGCCGCCAAACTCCACGAGGACAAGTGCAGCTGTCCGGGCTCCGTCCGATAGCATATTTAGGAAATTTCCGAGATTCTTCCCTAATCGTTAGAGAATCGCGCGCTTAGATGTCTCGCAGCGGCGCAAGGACGGTCTACCGGCCCGTAGCAGGTGCGTTCCCTCCGGGAGAGTCCCGGGTTGCGATGATCACGTAGCCTCTCGAGGTTCTGTCCAGGGTGGCGTCTGCGAATCCGTGCCTCTCGACCTTCTCCAGAAGCTGGTCCTGTGCCAGGAACTTCGAGCCTCCGCGCATGAGCCTGTTCTCGATGAAGCGCAGCACCTTACCCCCGGCCTTCGAGATGTCGATCTCGGCGAGCAGCAGCCTCCCGTTGTGTCTCAGGACACGCCGCATCTCCTCCAGGGCTGCGTCCTGGTTGGGGAAGTGGTGGAAGGCGGCGACGGAGACCACCGTCCCGATGCTGTCATCGGCGAGGGGGATGTTCTGCGCGCTTCCGCAGATGAACGAGACTTCGCGCCTCCGCTTCGCCCCGTACCTCAGCTTCCCGGGATTTAGCTCGAGGACCAACAGGCGCGCGAAGAGGTCCGAGAGAGACTCGCCCAGCAGCCCCGTCCCTCCCCCGACGTCGAGCAGGGCTCCGCGGGAGTCGTCGGTCGCATGTCTGAGGAGGATCGACCTGAGCTCTTCGTTCGACGATCTCCTTCCGCGTTCAGAGAGGACGGCCATCGAGAGGGAACCGTCGGAATTCGCCAAGTAGCGTCAGTCTAGGGCGCATTGCCACAGGGGATAAGCTTTGAAGGAGCGCGGAGCCTCCCAAGGACCCAGTCTGCCCGTCGTGGAGATCCTACCCTTTGACCAGCGCTATGGCGAACCCGTCGTAGCCCTTGCTCCCCACGGTCTGAATCTCGACGGCGACGACGCGAGGGTCGGAGGAGAGCTTCTCGTTGAACCTTCGGACGCCCTGGACGTCCTCGTCTTCGCTTGCCGCGTTCACCACCTTCCCGTCCCTCACGACGTTGTCGACGATAATCACGGTGCCAGGGCGGGACAGCCGCATCGCCCAGCTGAAGTACTCGGCGATGCTCGGCTTGTCTGCGTCGATGAAGACGAGATCGAACGGGCCCCGACCCTCATCGAGGAGCTGCGGGAGCGTCTCCAGGGCGGGCCCCAGACGCAGCTCGACGAGGCCCCCCACCCCTGCTAGGGCGATGTTTGCGCGCGCCACCGCGGCATGGTCGGGGTCGACCTCGAGCGTGACGAGGCGGCCGTCCGGAGGCAGGGCCCGTGCGAGCCAGACCGAGCTGTATCCTCCCAGAGTGCCGATCTCTAGTACCCTCCTGGCTCCCTGCATCATCGCGAGCAGCATCAGGAACTTCCCCTGGGGCGGGGAGACGTGGATCCGGGGCAGGGAGGCCTCGGCGCTCGATCGCAGGATGGAATCCAGCGCCGGGTCCGGGGGCACGAAGAGGTCTACGATGTAGCGGTCGACCGCCGTCCACTTGTACTGAGACATGCCGGCAGGCGCGGAGGGGAGGAATAATTAGGATTCCGACGGTTCGCCGAGGTCAGCTCTCCAACTCGTCGATTAGCGCCGGGAGCTCTTTCAGGTTCGCAATGATGGTGTCTGATTCGTCTTCCCGCTTCTTGATCGTCTCGGGACGGCGAGTCCCGCTCCTCGAGATGAAGCCCTTCATGAAGACCACGAGGCCGAACCCGGCCTCCTTCGCACCCCTCAGCTCGCTGTGGCTTCCGTCACCGACGTAGATTGACGACGGCGCGTCGGTTCCCAGCCTCGAGAGTACGATCGAGTAGGCCTCTCTGGAGGGTTTGCTGTGACCAATCTCGAAGGAGAGGCAGATCGCGTCGAAGAGTGAGGAGAGCGGGGACTTCGGCCAGCTTGCCGCCTCCCTCTCGTCGATGTTGGACAGCAGGCCGAGCCTCACCCCCCTCTCGCGCAGCCTCCTGAGGGTGGACAGGACCTCTACCTCCGGGTTCAGGAGAGCCTGGTCGTGCATCTGACCCCAGATGCGATCGGTCTCCGCCAGCTGTTCCGCAGTGCATCGACGGCCGACGTGCCGAAGGAGATACTCGTCTGCGTAGAGCGCCACCCTCTTGGACCCGTTGACATGTCTCTCCGCCTCCATCTCCCTCCACCAGTCCGCGAACTCCTCTGGCCGGGCGAGACCGAGGACCTCGGCTATCTTGTAGGCGCGGACGAAACCCTCCGGCCTGTGCGCGTCAGGGTCGACCAGGGTGTGGAAGAGGTCGAAGACCACGCTGCGGACGTGGAACCGCCTCTCGGGGGGGCTCGTCATGTGGGGGACCAGGTCGCGCCGGGGGCTCAGGGCTTGGGACGGCACCGCTGCGTGGCTACTTGTCCCTGTGGAACGGGTCGATCTTCTTCTGACGACCCTTGTACTTCTCGTTTCGCGGACAGTAGGGGCCGCACTTCTGGCTCACGGGATGATTGTGACCCTTGCTCTCCTCCTTCTTCCGGGCTTCCTTGTAGGAGTTGCTCAACGGGCGGATGGAGCCACGTGGTCTCTTATAAATCGAGAACGGGTTGAGGAGATAGACCACCCTCGGCCACCGCGCCCGGCGCCCGCGTCGCCGGGCCCCATCAGAGTATTCTAGTGGTGGCTTCTTCAGCCTCCTAGATACGAGCACGATTATAAAGGGCTGATGCCTATCTTGACGAATCCGAGATGGCCAAGAACATCTTCTCCGAGGTAGAGAAGCAGGCCGACAGCGCCGCGGGTCCGAGGGCCTCGTGGAGGGGGGTTCTTAGCGTGAACCTGCCGACGCTGGGTCTGGGAGCGGTCGAGTACCACCTAAGGGCAGCCAAGGCGCACGGCAACCTCCAGCCCGTGAGCTACGTGAAGATAGACACGAAGTCGGGGAGGGAGGTCGTAAGCCGGGAGGTGCCTGTGGTCTACAGGTACAAGGAGGGACCCAACGGCGAACGCCTCGAGATGCAGGAGGTCTCCAGGGACGAGGCGAGGAAGCACGTGAGGTACGACGGAAAGTACCAGATCACGGTGAAGACGGAGAAGAGATACTTCCTCAAGAACGAACTGGAGATGTCCGGAAAGTGGGTGGAAGTTCCGCTGGGCCAGATAGTGGACAAGCAGGGAGAGGAGGAGATCGAGCCCTTCGACAGGACCACCAAGATCGAGGTCGAGCCCGATGGCTTCGTCCCCCTCGAGAGGCTCTCGGAGTACAAGTTCAAGGAGGTATACCAGCTCGGCCCCGACACGGACAAGAAGGTGAAGGAGACGGGCTCGAGGGTAAAGCAGCTGGCCCGCTACCTGCTCCAGAAGGACACCGCCCTCGTCTCCTTCTTCTCCTGGGGGAGGGGATACCAGTTCTACACCAGCGTGGTCTACCCCTACGAGAGGAAGGACGGCAGACTCTGGTTGCTGATGGGGCTCAGCGAGGGGATACTCCTGCTAGACGACGCCTGGGCGCTACAGGAGGACCGCGAGTCGGAGCAGCTCCCTGCGGTGCCCGTCGCCCGCAAGAAGAAGCCCAAGGTCGCGATTGCGAAGTAGGCTGGAAACCTTGCCCTGGCGAGTGCCCTGAGCGACGTCCTCCAGAACTTCGTCCTCGAGAACTACGCCAAGGCCGTCAAGCTCGACCTGGCAACCTGGCTGCTCAAGAACCCACTTCCCGCCATCTGCGAGCGGAAGCTGGACGGGATCAGGATCTTCCTCTTCAAGAGCGGCGAGAAGCTGGTGATCTCCAGCAAGCACGGGATGCTGTTCACGCCGAAGAGCAGCCCGAAGGTCTTCGCCCGCGTCCCCGAGTTCACCCACGCCCCGTACCAGATGATCCTAGACGGAGAGTACGTGGCCGATGAGGGCCTCTTTCTCTTCGACATACTGCAGGTGGACGACCGCGACGTCAGGGAGATGCTCCTCCCGGAGAGGAAGAAGATCCTGAGGGAGATCCTCAGGGGGACGGACTTGGAGGTCGAATACAGGACCGCCAAGAGCTCGAAGGAGATACTCGACTTCATGGAGGAGGTCGTGAAGGAGGGCGGCGAGGGTCTGATCGTCAAGAACCCGGCGTCGAGGTACGGACAGCCCAACTCGTGGCTCAAGCTGAAGCGGTTCGACACGGTCGACTGCTTCATAGTCGGCTACGAGGAGACGCAGGAGATGAAGCGGACCGGGGTGCCGAGGTCCTGGTACGTCGGCGTCTACGGGGAGAACGGGGAGCGCGTGGACCTGGGGAAGGTCGGGGCCTTCGTCGAGAGCGTGGATCCTAGACAGGTCAAAATCGGGTCGGTGGTGGAGGTGCGGTTCCAGGAGGTCACCCAGGACGTGAAGCTGCGCGAGCCGTTCATCCTGAGGATTAGGCACGACAAGACACCCCAGGAGTGCCTCCTCTCCCAGATAAGATAGGGCCGGATGCTTCAAGATGAAGAAGGACCTCGACCCGAAGGTCGCTCGGGAGGTCGCGGAGGACTTCCTCGAGCGCACGAAGGACCTCTACTCGAGAGCCGAGATTGCCGGCAGCCTCCGGAGGAACGAGCCAGTGGTCCACGACGTCGACTTCGCCGTCGTCCCGAAGGGACGCGACTTCGGTTCGTGGCGCGAGGCGGTCAAGGAGCGCGTCGGGAAGATGGGTGGAGAGGTGGTATCCTTTGGCGAGGTCATCTCCAACTTCGCCTACAGGGGCGTCCAGGTCAACCTCTTCATCTGCCCGAGCGTGGACTCCTGGGGCGTGACGCTGATGTGGGCCACAGGTCCAAAGGGTCACACCATCGGCATGACCATCAAGGCGCGGAGCAAGGGGCTGATCATAAACTCTCAGGGGATCTGGACGCGGGACGAACCCCCGCGGCTGATCCCCGCGAGGACGGAGAGGGATGTGGGCCGCATACTGGACTGGAAGTACAAACCACCCGGGGAACGCGGGAAGGCGGCCAAGAAGGAGCCCGTCTTCTACTAGGTCAGTCCAGGCTGAGGTAGAGGAAGACTGTGTACGCGGCAGATCGTGAATATGTCGGCGGCTGGGGTCAGGTAGCCCGGGCCGATGGGCGGCGTGCCGATGAGGTCCTCCAGTATCGGATTCGAGAGAAGGGCCTCCACGAGGAGGGCGAAGAGGACGAAGATGAGCCCCAGCGCGAAGTTGGCTTTGGTCTCCACGAACATCCTCCCGTAGATTACCACGAGCGCGACGAGCAACGCTACCTCCATCGTCGAGAAGAGCACGTGGTAGCCGAAGACGGGGTTGGTGGGGAAGGGATGGAAGTGGTTGCCGAACATGAAACCGCCCTGCGGCTGCTGTACCTGTGTGCCGTACGACATCGCCTCGCCGGCGGCGAAGCCGATGACCAGAACGACGGGCACCCATAGCTTCTGGAGGTAGCTTCTACCCCCCTTCCTTACCGGTTCCTCTGAAGTCGTCAAGCGCTACCTCTTCCCTCCGCCCCTCGCGGGGCGATTCTTCTGAACGATCTCTTGGAGCTTGTCCCAGTGGGCCTCCATGGAGTCCGAGATGAAGTACACCTTTCCGTACTTGTCACCCTCGGTGAGCACGAGCCTGTTCGATTCGAGCACCTTGAGATGATGCCTGATGGTCGTATAATCGAGATTGAGCGCGATGGAGAGCTGCTGCGCGTTCCTTGGCTCCTCCTTGATGCTGAAGATGACCAGCTTCCTCGTTGCAGCGCCCGCGCTCCCTGCGAACAGCCACCACAGGAGCCGCTCGAAGGAGTCCAAGGCCGGGGGTGGATGAAAGCCCTACCGATAATCCTGTCGGACGTGAAGACGCGATTCCGAAACCGTAAGGGCGCGACGACTACGTTCTCGGTCCACTTTGGATCCCATTCCAGGACTAGCCTATCCCGCCGAGCCGGCACTCTCTTCACGGGTCGTTTCCCCTCCTCTTTGGGGGGACGGCGTCACGGAGTCTCGACCTCTAGGTCTGAGGGCCTCGGCTCGGCATCGGGGAGAGCAAGCTCCAAGACCTCAAATGACAGGTCGTTCCCCCGGTCTTGCCCTGGCCCTTCTATGGGCGTAGTGATTGGTCTCGGACCTTCCGGTTCTCGGACGAGTCTTGGAGGCTGGTTTGAGGGTTGCTGCCCGGACGTCGCTGGTGCGATTATGTAGGCCCTGAAGAATTTGCTGGAGTGCTTCCTCGACATGTCACCGAGTTCGGTTGGAATCTATTTAGTGAATTTCCGAGATTATTCCATAATCTCTAGAGAATCGCCCCTCAATCTTGTTGAACGTGGGCGCGTCCCTTGAAGCACTTGGCTAGAGTGGGGAAGTAAGGGGGACACCTTCATAACGTATGAGAGCAATCCGGGAACGCATGGCTCCACACGGACAGAGAACACCCCTTGCTGGAAGCGATCGTGCGCCCCTCCCTGGAGCGCGAGTCTCGGGCAAGATTGACCCCGACGAGATTGCGCGGGTGACGGTGGTACTTCGACCCCGCTCCTCGTCCTCGCGCGCGAGGGCGGCGGCGCTGGAGGAGATGAGCATCCGCCTCCCCAGAGACCGCAACTATCCGACGCGCGGGGAGTTCGCGGTGCAGCACGGGGCCACTCAAGAAGACCTCGCGAAGGTGGAGTCATTCGCGCGCGAATATGGATTGGTGATGGTGGAAGAGAGCGCCGCGAGGCGGTCCGTCGTCCTGTCGGGGACGCTGGCGCAGTTGGGAAGGGCCTTCGGCGTCAAGCTGGAGCGCTACCGACACCCGAAGGGGGTCTTCCGTGGACGGACGGGGCCGATATACCTGCCAGCCGACGTCGCCCCCCTGGTGCTGGCCGTCCTGGGTCTGGACAACCGGCCGCAGGGGCGGTCCCACGTGCGAATCAGGCAGGCCCCCGGGGGGACGGCGTATACTCCTCCGAAGGTCGCAGGCCTCTACAGCTTCCCCTCGAACCTGGATGGGAGCGGACAGTCGATAGCCGTCGTCGAGCTCGGAGGAGGGTATGTCGCCAGCGACCTCCAGACCTACTTCTCGAAGCTCGGGATCACGGCGCCGAGCGTCCTCGCAATCTCGGTTGATGGGGCGCTAAACGCCCCGACGGGGGACCCCAACGGTCCCGACACGGAGGTGATGCTCGACATCGAGGTCATCGGTAGCGTCGCTCCCAAGGCGCAGATCTACGTCTATTTCGCCCCGAACACCGACGCGGGGTTCGTCGACGCCGTGAGCGCCGCCATCCATGACACTCTGCACAGACCCTCGGTCATATCGATAAGCTGGGGCGACGCCGAGTCGACCTGGACGCAGCAGGGCATCCAGGCCCTCGACCAGGTGTTCCAGGAGGCGGCGATGCTCGGCGTGACGGTGCTGGCCGCATCAGGTGACGACGGCTCATCCGACGGTGTGAGCGACGGCCTCGCTCACGTGGACTATCCCGCCTCCTCCCAGTACGTGCTCGGCTGCGGTGGGACGAAGATGCAGGAAGCGAAGAGCGGCACCGCCATCGCGAGCGAGGTGGTATGGAACGACCTCCCATCGGGGGGCGCCACGGGCGGAGGTGTGAGCGACGTCTTTCCCCTCCCCACCTGGCAGAGCGGCGTGAACGTCCCGCCCTCTGCAAACCCGGGAGGGCGGACCGGGCGCGGGGTACCGGATGTGGCCGGGGACGCCGACCCCGATACAGGCTACGTCGTGCGCGCCGACGGGAAGCAGATTCACGTGGGCGGCACCAGCGCGGTGGCTCCGTTGTGGAGCGGTCTCGTCGGCTTGATCAACCAGCAGGCGAGCGCCACGGGCGGCAAGGTGGCGGGCTACCTGAACCCTCTCCTCTACTCCCAGCCCCTCGACCCGGCGGGCGACTGTCGCGACATCGTCTCAGGTAGCAACGGCGCCTACAGTGCGCGGCCAGGCTGGGACGCCTGCACCGGTTTCGGGAGCCCCGACGGGGTGAAGCTGCTCGCCCTCATCGGGGGCGGGGCGGCGCGGTCCAGACCCAGGTCGGAGGCCCCGATATTCAAACCGGGCGCCGCCCAGCGCCTCTCCCTGGCCGCGGGCGGTGCGACGTCTCCCATAGAGAACATCGTTGTCGTCTTTCAGGAGAACCACACCTTCGACAACTACTTCGGGACGTTCCCCGGCGGCAACGGGACCCGCGGGAAGACCTACTGCCTTCCGACGAAGGCCGGGTCAAAGAGCTGCGTCGCGCCGTTCCACGACACGAACCTCACCCCGGTCGACATGAACCACACCTGGAGCTCGGCGCACAAGGACTACGACGGCGGCAGCATGGACGGCTTCATCTACTCGGAGGGCAGCAAGGAGACGATGGGCTATTACGACTCGGGCGACATACCCCACTACTGGAACGCGGCGGAGCAGTACGTCCTCTGCGACTCCTACTTCACTTCCGTGATGAGCGAGAGCCTCCCCAACCACCTCTCCCTCGTCGCAGGTACGTGCGGGGGCATCATAGACGACAACCCCCCGGCCACGATCACCTTCCCGCCCATATTCGAGGAGCTCGACGGCGCCGGCGTCTCCTGGAAGGTGTACAGTACCACGACGTGGTTCCAGAACTTCGAGTACGTTCAGAAGACGCCAGGCGCCAAGGCCAAGTTCGTCCCCCCTCAGCAGATAGTCACCGACATCCAGAACGGGACGCTGCCGCAGGTGTCGTGGGTGATAGGCGCGGCGGCTTCGGACGAGCACCCTCCGGCTGACATACAGACTGGAGAGAACTACGTCGCAGAGGAGATCCTGAACGGCCTCGGAAGCAGCAGGTACTGGAACTCTGTCGCGGCCTTCGTGACCTGGGACTGCTTCGGGGGATTCTTCGACCACGTCCCGCCGCCGCAGGTCGACAAATACGGGTACGGCTTCCGCGTCGGCTGCCTGGTCGTCTCCCCCTATGCAAAGAAGGGCTTCGTCGACAGCGTCGTCAACGACCACACGTCGATCTTGAAGTTCATCGAGACGCGCTACGGCCTCGCGCCCCTGAGCACGAGGGACGCCGCTGCGAACGACATGTCGGAGGCGTTCGACTTCACGCAGCCGCCGAGGACGTTCCAGCCACTGTGACCTTCGGCCGACTCGACGGTAAAATTCTCCAGTCTGCTTTTTAAGCGCCGGGAGGATATTCAGAGAAGAAGCAGCGCATGATGGTAGAGACGAGCAGGCCTGAGATGGAATCGGGGGGACCCGGGCCGGAGGTCTACTACGTGCTCTCGAGCGAGCAGTTTCCCGTCGCGGAGCTCGTGGAGTACGGGCACGCCGCCGAGCTGGCCGGGTTCCAAGGTGTCTGGTCGAGCGACCACTTCCAGCCGTGGCAGGCCAACGAGGGGCATTCCGGGTCGGCCTGGGTGACCCTTGCGGCGCTGACGCAGCGCACCTCCCGCGTGGTTCTGGGGACGGGCGTGACGTGTCCGACCTTCAGGTACCGGCCGGCGGTCGTCGCCCAGGCCTGGGCCTCCCTCAGCCAGCTGGCGCCGGGCCGGATTTTCCTGGGCCTTGGCTCCGGGGAGAGGTTGAACGAAGGAGCGGCGGGTGGTGGATGGGCGGCGTACGAGGAACGGGCCGCCAGGCTGGTCGAGGCTGTGAAGATAATCCGCGCCCTTTGGACGGGGGAGCACGTCCGGATCCAGGGGCAGTTCTGGAACGTGGAAGGGAAGCTGTACGACCCTCCCGCCTCCCCGATACCCCTCTACATCGCTGCCGGGGGACCGAGGAGCGCCCGCCTGGCCGGGCTCCACGGCGATGGCCTTATCATGGGAGCCGGCTCCCTGAGGTCCAACCCGGGGCTCAAGGCCGCCTGGGAAGAGGGGGTGCGCGAGTCGGGGAGGGACCCGTCCGCGCTGCAGGTCGTGGTGGAGCACTGGGCGATCGTCGGGGGGAGGAGGAGGCCCGCGATGGGGCGAACAAGTGGAGGTTCTCCCCGAAGGGGTGGGAGTCGGGCTACGTCGACAACGTCAGCCCGGTGGAGATACAGGCGCGCGCAGAGAGGGAGGTCCCCTTGGAGAGGGTCCTCGCCGAATGGACGGTGAGCAGGGACGCCGAGGTCCACAGGAGCGCGATCCGGGAACTCGGCAGGCTGGGTGCGACCCGCGTCGTGGTGCACGTGGCGTCGCCGAACCAACTGCAGGTCATCGACTACTTCGGCCGCGAGGTGCTTCCTCGTACCTGAGCTGGTTGGCGCGTCCGGCCCCTCCGGAGTTTCGGTGCCCGCCGGTCCTAGGGTGGTCTCGAAGAGCCTCGCCTGGGAACCCGTGCCGGCGACCGCGTCCCTTAGCGACTCTTCGTCGATGCCGAACGGTTGCAGGATAGCCGAGGCTCCCCGCAGCAGCAGCTCGACGTAGCGGTCGGCGTCGTATCTTGTGTTGGGGTCGAGCAGCTCGACGGGGCGCACCCTCTCGCTCTGGAACCTTGACCTGTAGTCCGTGATGACGTAGGAGACCGACTGCCCGGCCATCAGCTCCAGTCCCTCGTCGGCCAGCTGCCTGATGGCGGAGACCTGGACCAGGCTGCTGTCGTACTGGTCGTGGTCCTTCGAGAGAGAGTTCAGTATCACGAGGTCGGTGACCGCTACCTCCCTGCGCCGTATCCTCCCGGCGTAGCCCTTCACCACCTGGATCGCGTCGGGGACCAGCAGCCTCGCCTCGGCGAGCGTCTTGGCCTGCGCGAGCAGCTGCAGCATCTCGTCCTGGCAGTCTGTGACGACCTTTATCGCGTCCCTCCTCCTGAGCTCGATGCCCCTAACCTTCATCGACCCGTCCTCGAATATCCCGAAGTAGCGGTTGAGGACCGGGACGTCCTCGTGCATCCTGCTCGGGAGGAAGGCGACCCACCTGTAGATGCCGTCGAACGAGATCGGGAGGCCCGTCGCGGACTGGATCTCCCGGCGCAGCTCCTCGAAGTCGTCCTGGGTGGCCCCATCCTTCTTCAGCCAGAGCGAGTCGACTATGCCATGGACGACCTCGAAGCCTCTCATCTCTGCTATCCTGGCCGTTTCAAGGAGGATTTGCCGTGCGTAGGCGCAGACTGCGATGTGACAGTCAATCAGACCGAACTTTGCGTTTCTAAAACTTAGATAACCAAAACTACAAACTAGGATGCCCTTCAAAGCGTCCACCCTTGACGTATAGACTCTTTTGAGCTCGGAATCCTTCTCTTTCTTCCATTTAAGCTTGTAGCTGACCCTTTTGGTCAGGATGGGCTCGAGGCTCTGCGGTATGACGCCCCTCCTCTTCTCGCACGTGTGGTAGCCGACGTCGGGCACCCTCGTCTTCGAGTCCGGGCAGCACCAGCAGAGGACGGTCTCGGCGCTGATGTTGTACTTGGTCATGATGAAGGGGAACAGCGAGGTAAAGTCAATTTCCCCGACGTTCTCGTGAATCCCGACCCTCGGCTCGTAGATGAAACCGCCGCGGTCCCCGACCAGGAGCGTCGCCGCGGTCTTCGGTATCTCCGCCCGGTTCGGCTTCCAAGGAATCAGCAGCTCGTCCTTGAAGGCGACGTACGCCTGGAGGCTGCTGAGGCACTTGCCTATGGACGCGCGGCTCCCCTTGTGGAGCGGCATCCGGCACAGCCTGGCTATCTCGAAGAGGCCGTCCAGGCCGCACTCGGAGAAGACGAAGTAGTTCTCGGCGTCGAGGTTGATCCGCCCGTAGAGCTTGTGGGAGGTGGGCGTGTGGAGGACCCTGCCGTAGGCCATGTACGACGTGCCCCTCTTCGTGAGTCTCCTCAGCGGCTCCCTGTCCCGGGAGAGGACGAGCTTGTCGGAGACGCCGTTGGCCCAGGCCCTCTCGGCGAGGTAGTGCGTGGTGAAGTCGTCGCCGCGGTCGAAGAAGATTATGTCCGGGTCCAGCGACCGAACGGTGTCCACGAGCGAGAGGATCTTGGCACGCTCGTCCCCCTCCCCTATCTCAACGGTGGTCTCGCCGCTCTTCACCGTTATGGACCCGATCGGGTCCGAGAGCTTCGGGATGCGGCCCGACGCGTCCACGTTGACCTCAATCGAGGCCTTCCTCAGCGGAGGGACCCGGTAGTCCTCCGACATCACCGAGTCGAGCAGCCTCCACCTGATGCAGGCGCCCTCCTGCCCCGCCGCGACCCTGGCGAGAGGGAACAGCTCCTTCTCGAAGAAGTAGGTCTGCGCGGGCATGAGGTCGGCGTTGAAGATGCGCAGGGGGGACGGTGCGTCGAGCTGCTCGATCTCCTTCGCGAGCCTCTCCGCCCGGTCGGCGTTCCTGAGCGTGAGCTTGAGGACCGGGCGCTTCGCGTAATCGTAGACGTTGACGCGCCTGTTCACGTACTCGCAGGAGTGGACCGGGTACTGGTGGACGGCCCACTCGGCGAGGGTCTCCAGCCCCTCGGCGGAGGAGGAGACGTATATCGCGTTGCGCCATCTGTCCGTAAGGCGGACCACCGTACCGTCGTCCTTCTTGATCCACGCGACCATCTCCCCGTCCCTGCCGGGATAGAGGTCTAGGAGCCAGCCTTCGACTTCCACGCCTCGACCTCGCCCCTCAGCCTCTCGAGCTCGGCCTCGAACCCCCGGAGGCGCCTCTCCTGCGCGAGGAGGAGCGTGAGGAAGAACGGCTCGGTCAGGTAGTCCTTGCCGGACTGCTCGATGGCCTCGGCGTACCTCCAGCAGGACTCCATCATCTCCCGGGCGACCTTCCTGTCCTCGAGCCTCAGCGCCTCGATGAACGGCCTCCAGCTCTCCAGCTCCTCCCTGAGGAGCCTGACGCTGACCCTCTCTTCAGCCGCCATCGCGCATCTCCAGCCTGAGCTTCTCCATCTCGGCCGAGAGGTCCTCGAGCCGCCTAGCGTGGTCGAACGCCACCGCCATGAACATCCCCTCGAACCTCACCGGGCGGACGGCGTTCGACGACGCGGAGCAATACGTCCTCGCCCCGTTGAGCATCGCATCGAGCGCCTTCTTCGACCCCGCCCCCAGGGAGAGCCTGTACCGCGACCAGCTGGCCACCTCCTGTTCCAGGGCTATCCGGAAAGACGGGATGGTCCTACCCATCGAGCTCCGCCTCGAGGGTGGCCTGGTTGTAGCTGCCGGGACCGGCCTCTCCCAGCGCCTCCGTCGGACCCTTCCAGGGGTGCTTGAACAGGCGCGACCTGACGCTGCGCCCATCTTCGGTTATCTCGGCAGAGGTGTTGCAGCGCTCTTCGAGGATGGAGGCGAGGGGCTCGGGCCGGGTAGCCGACGTCATGAGTATCGGGACCTCTTCGCGCTTGCTGACCTCCGTGACCGACGACGCAATCTCCTGGACGACCCTCCTGGCCTCGGCCTTCTCCACGTCCTCGTTGAAGAGCGAGAAGACCTCTGAGACTACGAGGAGCTTCGGCTTCCGCGTCGCGAAGACGGCCGCCGAGTCCTCGATCAGGGAGCGGAGCTCGTAGATCGTGAAGGCGCGCGAGAGCAGCTGGCGGTCGAGCGCCATGGAGTAAGCGAGCTTGCATCTGTGCACCAGTTCGGCGAAGAGGTAGATGTCGAAGCTGTTCCCTCCATCGATGAAGAATGCGCTCCCGTCGAGGCCGCCCCTGGCGGGCGGGAGTTGTGCTCGGACGCAGTAAGACTCCGCGGCCCGAAGTCGGATGCCCGAACCCGTGATCAGCGCCACCGTGTCAGGTTTGAGCCCGCCGACGAGGGAGTCGACCGGAGCGACCCCGGAGGTCAGGCCCATGAGAGAGCGGGCCGTGGCGAAGGTCGGTCTGCTGGGAAGCTGGAGGGTGCTCGCTGGCATCTGTCCGTTCGCTGCCGCTCCGGGCTAATAACGAGGGCGCTAGAGCCTCCGCGGGTCTCTCGGGAGGGGTGGCTGAAAGTGAACCCCAACGGCTTAAATCGCAGCGGGGCGTCCCGACCCGAAGGTTGTCCAACGTCGACGTGGGGACCTCGGGGTGGTCCTACAAGGAGTGGGAGGGCGTCCTCTATCCCAAGGGCGAGAAGCGGAAGCTCACCTACTACTCGAGGTACTTCAAGACCGTCGAGATAGACTCGACGTACTACGCCTACCCCGCGAAGGCGATGGTCGAGGGATTTGCGAGCGTCACGCCCGAGGACTTCGTATTCTCTGCGAAGCTCCCGAAGCTCATCACCCACGACAAGAAGCTGGACGTCGGGAAGGGGGTCCAGCAGGACCTGATGCGGTTCCTGCACGTGATGAGGCCGCTGGAGGACGCAGGCAAGCTCGGGGCCCTTCTCATCCAGCTGCCCCCCAGCTTCTCCTACGAGAGGGACCTGGGGTCCCTGACCGGGTTCCTCGGGGTCCTGCCGTCCGACCTCAGGTTCGCCGTGGAGTTCAGGAACCTGTCCTGGTTCCGCCCCGAGACCTGGGACCTCTTGAGGGGGCACAACGTCGCGTACACGGTGGTCGACGAGCCCCTGCTCCCCCCTGACCCCGTCGTGACGGCCGACTTCTCGTTCATCCGCTGGCACGGCCGGGGGGCCCGGCCTTGGTACAACTACAGGTACACCGACGGCGAGCTCGAGGCGTGGGTGCCCAAGGTGAAGCAGGTGGCCGCGAAGGTCAAGAAGGTCTACGGGTACCACAACAACCACCCGTTCGGCCACGCTGTCGAGAGCGCGCTCAAAGAGATGGAGCTCCTCGGAATCGCGAGCGAGGAGCAGAGGTCGCTGCAGTCGCGCGTGACGAGGGCCATCGACCAGAGGCTGGGCCAGTCCTCGGGGGCGGGTCAGGCGCTGCTGGACGCCGGAAGCCCGAGATAGCGAATCTCTCGTTCAGCCCAGGGTGTACCCACCGTCGACCACGAGCGCGTGTCCGACCACAAAGGAAGACCTCTCGGAGGCCAGGTAGAGAGCGGCCTGCGCTATCTCTTGGGGGAGGCCCAGCCTGCCGACCGGCTGCCTCCGAGCCCACGCCTTCCTCGCGGCGTCCGGGTCGGCCTCGGTCCTGATCTCCCTCTCGAGCATGGGCGTCTGGACGGGGCCTGGGCAGATGCAGTTGACCCTGATGTTCCGGCTGGCATATTCGAGGGCCATCGCCCTCGTCAGAAGCACGACGCCTCCCTTCGACGCACAGTAGGCCGTGAAGTTCTCGAGGCCCACGAGGCCAAGCTGCGACGCGATGTTCACTATCGCGCCTCCGCGCCTCTTGAGCATCTCCGGGACGGCGTGTTTGGAGGTCAGAAATACCCCCTTCAGGTTGGTGTCGAGGACCCTGTCCCACTCCTCCTCGGAGGTCTCGCTGAGCGGCTTGAGGAGCTCGATTCCGGCGCTGTTGCAGAGGATGTCTATCCCGCCGAACCTCTTCCGAGCCTGCGCTACGAGCCTCTTCACCTGGGCTTCGGCGCGCACGTCCGTCTTGACGTACGCCACCTTCCCTCCGTTCTTCGTTATCGAGGCGGCCGTCCCGCCGTCGTGGACGTCGGCGACCACGACGCTGGCACCCTCCGCTGCGAAGAGCTCCGATATCGCCCTTCCGATCCCCGACCCTCCTCCGGTCACCACCGCCGTCTTTCCGGAAAGCTCCATATCAACCGCTCCGGGCGTTCCACGACCTCGTATTTGGATTTCTCGAGAGCGCCGGGAATCTTATGGGGCTAGGCGACCCCCGCGGGGGCGAAGCGGATCCCGTACCTCTCCGCGAAGACGAGCTCCTCGAGGGGCTTCCTGTTCTTCCTTCCCCTGATTCTGCGGACGGGGTATCCGAAGCCCAGAGCCGCCGATATCTCGAGCTCCTGTGGTATCGCGAAGTCCCTACGAATCTCGTCCTGCCTAAACCCCGTGAAGAGGCGGGATGCGACCCCGAAGTCCCAGGCCGCGAGCTCCATGTCCTGCAGGACCCGGCCTGCGTCGATCTTGTAACCGGGCACCTTCGGGTCGGTCAGGATGATAATCGCGAAGTCTGCCTTCGCAATCCACGCTCCCGTTGTGCTGCCGGATGCCAGCCTCGCGATGTTCGAGCTGTCCTGCACTAGGATGAAACGCCAGTGCTGCGTGTTCATCGAGGAGCCCGTGAGCCGGGCGGCCTCGAGTATCTTCGTCTTCGTCTCGCCCGGGACGTGCTTCTGCGCGAACTCCCGCACGTCGAGCTTGGTGGCTATCGCTTCGTACGCGTCCAATGCGACGCGAGACATCGCCCGGGTCTCAGATTAGCGTTGCGGCTACGCCCTTGCGAGGCCCGCGGCGATGAGCGCCAAGATGAAGTACACTATGAAGGTGACCACGAGGGTCGCTATCACGTACATCAGCTTCTTCTCCGGTGGGGTGTTGAGGACGATGGGCAGGCCTATCCACAGGATGTAGAGCCCGTAGAGGAGGGCGAGGAAGGAGAGGATCTGGAGCGGGGGGTAGATGTTGAGTACCGCTATCAGGAAGGTCGGGGTGTAGACGTAGGATACCATCTTCGTCGCCTTGTTCAGGTCGGCCGCCGACGCGAATCTGGGAGCGAGCATGAAGAGAACGTATGAGACTATCAGGACGCTGGCGAGGGCGAAGATGTACGCCACTATGCCGGAGACGATGGAGTAGACGATGACGTGGCCCTTGTGGAAGATCAGGTTGCCGATGAGCGTGAAGAAGAATGGTATAGCCGCGAGTATCGCCACGTAGTTGATGACCGTCGATTGCATCGGGGGCGCCGCGGTCGCCCTCGAGGTCATGAAGGCCCTGGGGTCCCTGACGAGCGCGATGGCGTCCTGGAGTGCGCCCATGATCTTGCCGGATGTGCCACCAGCCTGGGGACCCGTCTGCGCCATCGGGGGGGAAGCGCCCGTGGGACTCGAGCTGGTTTTGAGATTGGCCCCGCAAGAAGCGCAGAATGCAGCATTATCGTCGTTCTTAGCACCGCACTTGGGACAGAACAATGGATGGTCTGAGTACGGATGCCTATTTAATGATTCCAGGTGTTTTCATGTAAATGTTTCATGTTTTCTCCGGAACTCGATGGATATCCGGGGGCGCGCCGCGACAACCTACCGAACCGCGCTTGGCGTATCGAACCCCGCCGAGTTCCAGAGCAGCATCCAGGGTTCTGTCCTCGTGATCAGCCGGAAGTGGCGCTCTTCCTTCCTGATCGTGTCGAGGGCCTGAGGGACTCCGGGCTCGAGCAACCCCAGCTTGAAGGCGGCCCTGCCGTTGAGAGGTCTGACGTACACCGACTCGAACCTCCTCTTGAAGGGGAATCTGCCGAGCCTGTCGCCGGCGGGGCTGTCAACCGAGAGCAGGTGGAGCAGCCCTCTGATCTGTGAGAGCGGGGGATGCATGGCTACCAGCTCCTGCCCCGCCTTGGGACCGGTCGGCGTCTGCGAGGGGATGGAACGGTAGAAACCGCCGTTGGTGCGATAGCTGTAGCTAGTCTCCCGCCCCGGGCCCCTGGCGACGCCGATGGAGATTCCGTCCCGTCCCGCCGTCAACCAGGCGACCTTCCTGGGAAGCTCCCTCTCCTTCGAGAAAATCGCGACCCTCAAGTATCCGCCGTCCCGCACCGGGTGGCCCTGCCTAGGTGGGGTACTCATTCTCCCTCTGGTTCACGAGGAGTAGCGGGTCGTTTATAGCATCTAGCGGGCCCGAGCGTCTGCGTGGTCGTCGATCCTGAGGGGCGTCCTTCCGCTCCCTAGGTCATCTCCATCTCTCGGTCGGAGGTCCCCACCGTTTGAGGTATGTCGGGGAACTTGCTCATCCTGGTTTCCGCGACAGCGGCGGCCTCCGCCAGCGCCCGTTCGGCTTCCTCGTTGGCGGTCTCGAAGTTCAGCGAAGTGCCGGTGACGGAACCGGCGTCAACGAGGATTCCGCTGAGGAGCCCGGAGATCTCGCTCATCTCTCCTTCCGCCTCCGGCATGACACCCGACAGGCCCTCCCGGAGGTTGCGGACTATGGATGTTGCGGGGGCCAGAGTGAGGACCACGTCGCCGAGCTCGGTGACCGTGTTCAGCCTGAGCACTATCTGCTCCAGAGCCAGCTTCGACTGCGTCACCATCTTGCTCATCTTCCTGAGCTCGGCGAGTTCGTTTGCGAACATCGAGGCTCTCTGGGAGTCCCTCTTCTGCACCGAAGAAACTATCCTGTTGAAGAGAAAGGTGTCCCTCTCCCTGAGCTTGAATATCGTCGCGTCTAGCTTCGCCATGACGCCCTGTATCTGACGGGTCGCATCGTCCAGTCGGGGTTTGAGGGGTCCCGGATTGTTGAATCTTCCCCTTATTCTGCTTCCTATCCCGGGAGCCTTCTTCGAGTCCCAGTTGTCGGAGAATTGTGACATGACCGACGACTTTGGGTCGTCCGGGGGTTATGTTGTCGCTTGTGAAAATCCCTTCACCAACAGGTATGTTGTGGTCGAAGCCATATCGTCGGCAAACCCTGGAGGCGCCCGTTGCTCGCCGCCGTGCGGCGGCAGGCTCGGAGAAGCTCGGGTCAGATCCTCATGAAGAACTCGGACTGGTCGAGGCTGGTCGGCGGGCGCTTGTGGGTGACGCCGCACCGTCTGAGGTGCCTCGCGTAGTTCTTGGGGCTGATCAGCTTCCGGCACTTCGGACAGATGGGCACGAGGTTTGACGTGACGATGTGCACTTTATTGGTTTTCCCGGTGGCCCTGGCGGCAGGAGCCTCTTGCGGGTCAGGCGGCCTTGAACCCTAGAATCCGCTCCAGGAGGTCGCTGAACGTTATCACTCCTATCATCTTCCCCTGCCGGTAGACGAAGGCTATGGTCGCGCCCTGTCTGCTCATGCTATCGGCTACCTTGGCTATCGACTCGTCGGCGTCGACCCTCGCGGCCTGGTGGACCGAACCCGAGATGGGCTGGTCGAGCCTCCCCTCCGTCAGCCCCCTGGTGAGGGAGCGGAAGGTTACAACCCCCACGAACTCCCCGGTGTCCCTCCCGAAGACGGGAATCCAGGGGTGGCGCGAAGACCCCATGGCCTTGAGCGCCTCCAGCACGGTCGTCTCGGAGTCCACCGCGGTGACTTTCTCGATGGGGGTGGCCGCGTCTTTGACGTCGTACTTCGACGACGCGAGCGTCGTCCTGAGAATCCGCCCGGCGTCGGGTTCAATTCGCCCGTCCGCCTCCAGCATCTCGATCCTGCTCTCGAGCTCCTCGGATATGTCTTCCACGCTGTATGTGGGCTTCCCGCTGAGCGAGGTGGCTATCCTTCTGGATGCGTTCATGAGGGGCTGGGCTATGGGAGAGAGGGCCCTCTCTGCGCCGGCAACACCTGATGCGAGGGAGATGGCCTTCCCGACGGGGTCCTCGATCCCTATCGTCTTGGGAACCAGGTCGAGGAAGATCATTATGATGATCGAGCCGAGGACGACGCTCACGAGCCACCCGACCGGCCCGAACGCCTCCGAGAGGATGATTGCCGCCGTGGTGGCGAGAGCCACGTTGGAGATGGTGCCGATGAGCGTCGTGACGCTGACGAGCTTGGTCTTCTCGTTGGTTATCCTGAGCGCCGCCCTCGCCTTGCTCGAGCCGTCCTGCTGCATCGAGAAGAGGGAGACCTGTTTCACCGAGAGGTAGGTCGCCTCCACCAGGGCCGATGTGAACGAGAGGACAGCGGCCACGACGAGAACGATGTACACCGCTAGGGCTGCCACGATAAGAAGAAGCCCGGTCCCGTACTTAACCTAGGGCGCCTAAAAGGGCGTCCACGGCCCTCCAAGCGTTTATAGGGCTCCGGGGGATCGCGAAGACAGCGTGATGGCGAAGCAAGAGACAGGCGACTCTCACACGGAGACGGCCTACCTCGGCGGCGGCTGCTTCTGGTGTTTCGAGACAATCTTCTCGAGGCTCAGGGGTGTCAAGAGCGTGGAATCGGGTTTCTCCGGCGGGACCGTGCCCAATCCGACCTACGAGCGGGTCTGCGAGGGAGACACGGGACACGCCGAGACTGTGAAGGTCACCTACGACCCGAAGGTGATATCGTACAGGCAGCTACTCGAGGTCTTCTTCGCCTTCCACGACCCTACGACGCCGAACCGGCAGGGAGCCGACGTGGGGACCCAGTACCGGTCGGTGATATTCTACCTCGACGAAGGACAGAAGGCCGTCGCCGAGGACGTGATGCGCGAGCTCGACTCACAGAAGGTCTGGGGAGCCCCGATCGTGTCGGAGCTCAAGCCGCTGGCGACCTTCTACAAGGCCGAGGACTACCATCAGGGGTACTACGAGAAGAACCCTGGACGGGGTTACTGCATGTTCGTTATAGCCCCGAAGGTCGCAAAGCTCAGGAAGAAGTACTCGAGCATGCTCGCCGAGCCCTAGGCGCGGCATCGGTCTGCCCGAGGAGTCAGGACCCAGTCGTCAGGATGGCCGTGACCTTGACGGTGCCGCCTCCCTGGCCGGTCAGGAGGCTGACGGTGTCGTTGCCCGTTCCCACGACCTCGGCCCCGGAGACCCGCCAGCTGGAGAGCGTGACGGACGAATTGAGATACGCAGCTATCGTTACGTCCACGTGGGGGAGGACGTCGACGGTGACGTTCTGGGAGTAATGGATGGTGGTGTTCGTCGAATCGTAGGACAGGACGAAGTATGCGCGGCTCGAGCCGGTGATCTCGATGCCCACAAAGCTGTAGTCGGTGTAGACGAATGAGGCGGCCACGAAGAGCCCTATGGCCACGAAGACGGCTATCGTTGTGAGGTAGAACTTGCGCCGGGTCGGGTCCATCGACTTCGCTTGTCGCGCCGTACTTGTTGATAACCTTGTCAGGCGGCCGGGAGACTAAGCCCTCAGAAGCACTAAATAGCGATTGCCCGAGAAAAACGTGTGCGAGCGTCGGAGGTGGCCGGGGTTGTGTTCCTGATAGCAGGGCTGCTCCTCCTGTTCGTGCTGAGACACCTTCTCGTCCAGGTGATCGTCGCCCTCGTCGGCATCCTCGGCCTCGTCATAGCCTTCCTCCTGATAATCATCGGTTTGGCGCTCATGTTCGGCAGGCCTTGGATCAGGGGCCAGTTCAGGCGCTACGCGGTCGCCGGATGACCTCCGCCCCGGCAAGGAGGCCGAGCCGCATCGCCTAAATACCGGAAGGAGTCTTTTCCGCAGGCAGGGACGAGAAAGTTTGAGGGTTGGATTTGGGATAGGCCTGCTTCTCTGCGTGCTGATACCGCTCGCGCTCCTCCTGTTCGGTGTTGTCGACGTCGCGCAGTCGGCTTCGCTGGTCCTGCTCCTGGGTGGCCTCTGGGCCATCGCGTTCGGGGTCGCCTTCGCCAACAGAAGGGACAGGCTCTATGACGTCGGATTCGGAATCATAGTGGCGGTCCTGTCCACCTTCATCATCCTGCCCGTCCAGTACACGGCCGGATTGGTCGTCATCTCGATCATCGGCGTCGTCCTTGCCTCCATCGCCGAGAGACCCAAGACACCGGCTCAGCAGATGCACTAGCGCCGCATGCGACGGGGGGACCGGTGGGCGGGTCCCACCAAAGCCAGAAATAAGCCCGTGTTGTGAGCAGGAACATGAAGACGAGCAAGACAGGCGTCTCTGTGGTGATACCTTCGGACATCTGGCAATACCTGACGGAAATCCGTTCGCAACTGGATGCCTGGTGTCCGGGCGCGCCGACGCCCATCGAAGAGGCCATCAGGGAGATCTCCCTCCACTACAAGAGCTGCCCTCGGACGGAGGATGAGATGCAAGCCTTCTGCCAGAGGGCCAAGGCCTGGAAGGGCCGCTAGGCACGCGGCTTGACCCGGCGCTTCAGCGCGCGGACGCAGGCGGCTATTCACGGCTGCGTCCCCGAAATCTCTTCGGTCGGCTAGCCGAGAGAATCGTACCGAGCCTGTTCGTCCAGCTTCTCGTTGAGCATGGCCTCCTTGTCAAGTAACTGCTGTCTCAGGAGGTCGTAGAGAGCGATGACATCCTTGATTTCCTGGCTCGCCTGATGGTCGCGCAGGTTCCTCACAGTCGCAGGGGCCGTGGGCGACCCGAGGACGAACGACGCCCAGTCGAACACCTGCCGCTCGTTCTTCTCGACCAGCTCCTCCAGCTTCCTCTCGATCTCTGTGACCTGTGTCCTGAGCTTGTCGACGGCCTCCGAGCCCTTGTCCCCCGATGTCCATGACTTCGTCAACCCAGTCACCTGAAGCCTCCGCAGAATTGTCCCTGCCGTGGCTAATAGCCTATCTGAGGAGCCCGGAGGAGGGTCCCCCGCTCGCCCGCGTGGCCGGCCTGAACTCGTAGCCGCACCTCAGGCAGGTACGCTGGCCCGGGACGTCGTTGATGACCTGCTTCGTCCTGCAGCGAGGGCACACCATGGTGCTGTGCGCCGAGGCGACGGAGTCGCGGTGCGCCGAGCGGACCCTGTCTATGGCATCTCTGTATGCGTCCCTCTGGTTCTTCAAGTTCAGCTCGCCGGAGACCTCCAGCGCCCTCCTTTTTAGCTAGGCGCCCGGTGCCGGATTCTCCGACGAGACGCGGGAACCCAAACAGGTTGCGGTGGTTATGACAGCGCCAGCGTCTTCAGAAGGCGGGCGTGCTGCTCCTCGGTGACCCACTCTACCTTCAGGTACTCGATAATCTCGTCAGACTTCATCCCGATTCGCCTCGCCTCCTCGACGGTGAACTTGTAGGCAGGGACCTCTATCGGGCTGTCAACGTACTCGAATTCGCTCTGGAAGAGATTCTTGCCTTCCATGAACTGCTTCACGTGGAACAGCTCGTGGACTACGTCGAGATAGAGCACCTTCTCTTCGGCGTTCTTCAGGTGATGGGTGCTGACCACCAGGTGTCCGTCGTCGTCGCTGACGCTCATGTACCCGAACCGCTGGGAGAAGAACTCCACCTTCAG
The DNA here is from genome assembly GCA_963703285.1 of uncultured Nitrososphaerota archaeon. Lineage (GTDB taxonomy): Archaea > Thermoproteota > Nitrososphaeria > Nitrososphaerales > Gagatemarchaeaceae > Gagatemarchaeum. Next base: position 1,787,209 of record OY969807.1, on the reverse strand, counting down.
GTCCCTCAGGACCCTCGCCGTCTTCGCGCCGAACAGCGACCTCACCGCTGCGACCTTCTCGAAGCCCACGAAGTAGTCGGTGAAGGGGAAGAGCTTGACTTCGGCGTTGCGCCGTATCTCGACGTCCAGCTTCGTGTCTTTCAACGTGCTCGGGAGGTTCGCCGAATCAGGATAAGTCTGTTGTGAATTCACTGAGCGTCTCCGCGTTGAATCACAGTCCCAATGTGAGCGCGAGCAGAAGCGCCCCGAGGAGGGAGAATCCCAGGTTCAGGGCCAGGTTGTCGTAGCGGAAGTGTGCGATCGCTATCCGCCTCCTTAACGAGTAGATTCCCGCCTGTGTCAGACTGTCTAGGAAGAGGTGCCCCGCCGAGATGAGGGCGCCCATGGCCGTCCAGGGGGCCAGCGCGTTCCAGGGCGTCGACGAACCGGAAGCCTGAGAGAGGACGGTGATCGAGGCGACCGCGACGGCGGCCCCCCATAGGGGCGCGGTGACGATGGAGTGTGTCAGCCACGTCCTCGTCGGGTTGCCGTCACGGGAGACATGCCCCAACGCGTCGACGATGTAGTTGATCGACAGCGAGAGCCAAAGAGCCAGGATGGCGGTCCCGAGGTTCAGGGAGCGCGATAGCGATAACAGCCCCAGCGACACGCCAGCAGAGAAGAGGTAGTGGGTGACCGCTTTCATTCGGCAAGATTGAATCTCCGGCGTCTTTTTGAAGACCACCGGGGCGATCTGCCGTGCTGATGTCAGTCTCCCGACGCTGGTGAGCCCGATTGGTCGCCCTCGACGATAGACACGGGGTTTATCGCTTGGGACTGGACCCGTTCCTTCTCCTCCAGGGGCTTCCGCGATAGGCCGTCGCTCGAGTAAGTCGTCTGCATTATCCGATTCTTCAGCTGTGTAAGACCGTCTCCCCGCAGGGCTGAGACTTTGATCGCCGCGAATTCGCCGAAGAGCGGGAGCGACTCTATCCCCCTCGCGCTGCCGTCCTTGAGGAGGTCTATCTTGTTCAACACGAGGAGTATCTTGCTCGAATCGACGTTGAGCTCGGCGAGCGTCTCACGGCAGCTTCCGAGCTTGATTCTCACGCTCTCAGCATCCTCGCTCACGTCTAGCATGAGAAGCACGAGGTCGGCGTAGGTGAGCTCTTCGAGGGTGGACTTGAAGGACTCCACCATGTAGGTTGGCAGCCTGGAGACGAAACCCACGGTGTCGGAGAGCATGACCCGCCTTCTCGGGTCTGAGAAGCTGACGGCCCTCGTGGTCGTTGTCAGCGTGGTGAAGAGGTTCGGTGACTCCTCCCTCGACTCGGAGGCGAGCTTGTTGAAGAGTGTCGTCTTCCCGCTGCTGGTGTACCCGGCGAGGGAGACGAGGGGCATCCCGAGCTTCCTCCTCTCGACCCTGTGGAGTGAGCGGCTCGACTGGGCCCTCGCGAGCTTCTCCTTGATCGTGGTCATGCGGCGCTTGAGCGCCTTGAACTTCGTGTCCACGAGCGTCTCTCCCAGCCCCATGAAACCGGTCCGTTCTCCATTGACGGAGTAGCGCACTGCGTCGCGCGCCCGAGGCATCTCGTACTTGAGCTCGGCGAGCTGGACCTGGAGCTTTGCCTCTGTGGTCTTGGCCCTCTTCGCGAAGATGTTCAGGACGAGCCTGTCGCGGTCCACGATCTCGACTCGCGTGACGGTCGCGAGCTTGTACGCCTGGGCCGAGGTGAGGGTCTCGTCGATTATCAGGGTCTTCGAGCCGTTCTCCCTGACTATCTCCCTCAGCTCCTCGGCCTTGCCCACCCCCACGCCGAATTCCGACTTCACGACGCGCTTCTGGGTGATGAGCGCCTGGACAGAGTAACCAGCAGCCGCGGCGAGTTCGGTGATCTCCCGTTTCGAGAACTCGTCGGGGTAGGTGACGATGGTCGCCTTGTCCATGGACGAACCTGGGCGGACCGCTATAGATGATGGACTTTGAATCGCGCCCGTAGGCGATGCAGGGTCGTTCAACCGCTCAGCGTCTCCGAGGGTTCGGGGTAGACCACGTTGGCCACGAGCGTCCTGGAGCAGTCGACGCAGTTGACGATGCTGTTCGCGCATCTCCCGTGGTATCTCGAGCCGCACTGGCACTCGATGTAGGGTTCGGCTGCCTCCCCGAACTCCAGCACGGACTTGACCTCCTTGCCGCAGTATAGGCAGAGCCTGTTCAGGTTGAGGACGTCCCTGTGGGTGAGGATCCCTACCACCTGCCCCTCCTTGCTTACGAGGAGCCTCCTAGTCTTCTTCCTCCCCATCAGGTCGATCGCCTCGCCGAGGGGCCGGTCCTCTTCGATCATGATAGGGTCGGGCGTCATTATCTCGCCGACCTTCGTCGATTCGATGGACCTGCCGGTGGCGAGAATCTTCCTGAGGAGGTCCCTTTCGCTGACTATGCCGGCGGGCAGCTTGTTGCGCGTGACGATGACGCTGCCGATGTTCCTCTCGACCATGAGCTTCACTGCCGAGACTACGAACTCATCCTCATCGATGGTCACGAGATTCTTGTTGGCGATCTCGCCGACCCTTGTCTCGAGCAACTCTTCTCGTGTAAGAAGTCTCACCGGATTATATAAGGAAGACAGCGCGTCGCTAGCCGTCGCGGCGGCTATTCCCCACTCCTTCTATTGCCTCGATGAAGTAGTCTGGAAGCAGGTTGCGGTTCCTCTGGACGAACGTCGCGAAGTTCGAGTCAAGGACGTAGGTCACGGCGTGGTCGGTCTCGCTCCTCACGCTCCGACCATAGGTCTGCACGAGCCTGAGCGCGGTCTGCCAGTCGTACCACGTGGGGTCGCTCCTGCTCTTGATGCTGGTCCTCCTGTCAGAGAGGTCGGGATACGGGACCTTGACGACGACCTGGAACCGCGACAGCTCGTCCTTGAGGTCCACGCCAAGGAACATGCTCGGAGATATCAGCACCGATTCCTCTGTCGAGGCGTGCGCCCTGAGGAGAGCCGATCGCGATGAAGCATTCTCCGTGCTCGAGAGCCTAGCTTTGTTCGGCTCTGAGACGTGGTCCACGATGTAGCTCGCCTGCCAGTTGGAGGTCGTGTGAATCACCCCCCTCTCCCCCGAATGGCGCGTCATGAGTTCGTCGACGGCCTGCGCTATCGCTTCCATGGAGGCACCCATCGAGGCCCTGTTGAGGCGAGCCGTGTTCATCGCGTAGATTCGCCTGTTCTCCACCGGGAACGAGGACTGTTTCACCCTGATGAAGCAGCACTCCTTCTCCGGTATCCCCAAGGTCCTGCAGAACGCCTCGCTCGAGAAGACCGTTGCCGACATCAGCAGCACCGTCTCTGCCGTCTCGAAGAGCGACGACGTGTACGCACCAATCTCCAACGGCCGGAAGACCACCTCCTCGACAGTCGGTTCGCCGTCTATAGTGGCCGCCTCCCTGATGCTGTTCACGATCCAGTTGTCGGAGTGGGCTTCGAGGTCCTCAACGAATCGCTCCAGGGAATCGAGGACGTTCCTGCAGGAGGCCACGCGGTCCTGCATGGTCCTGTCGCCGAGGTTGGCGTCGATGAAGAGCTCGAGAGCGCGCTTCTCCGCGCTCAGGGGCTCCTTCCAAGCGGCCGCCCGTTCGAGGCCGCTGTTGGGGATGGCTGATCGGGGGCTGCTCGCCAGTCGGTAGCTTTCCATCACCGACCTCGCGAGCGAGAAGGAGGCCGCGTCGACCATCTGCCTCTCGAGGTCGTGAGCCTCGTCGCAGACCAGGACCCTCCTCCTCTTGATGTCGTCGGTGTGTCTCAACTCTGTCAGGAAGAATGGGTAGTTGGCGACCGCGACGGGCGCCCTGAACGCGTCCCACTTCTGCTCGTAGTACGCGCACAGCTTCTTGTCCTTGAGGCCCTGGCACTTCGAGGACTTCCCGCAGAGCCCCCGCTTGTGCTCGTCGTACTGTTCGAACGTGAGGTAGTGCGGGCACTCGGAGAGCCTCCAGTCAACCTCGCACCTTCCCTTGCTGCACGGGAGGAACCTTCCTGAAGAGGTGGGGACCAGGCACGTGAAGTTGGATTTGCCCGTCACGACGGGGAAACCGAAGTCCAGGGAGTACTGGTCCTGGAGCTGTTTCGTGGACGTCAGGAGGTAGGCAGACCCCAGGCGGTTGCACAGCCAGGCCGCGATCGCGGACTTGCCGAACCCCACGGGCGCCTCGAGTATGATGAACCTCTTAGACTGCGAGAGGGCGGCACCGATCTGGTCCATGACCTCCTGCTGCGATGGTCTCTTGTTCTTGAAGGGGAAACCATCCTCACCTCCCGTCACGCTGGCGCCGCACCTCGGGCAGAACTTTACCGGCTTGCCGCCTCTGGGGAGCTTGATGCGAGTCCCGCAGCTCTGACAGAAGTTCATCGCTACGGGAATCACGGAGACAAGACGGCCCTTTTAACAAAGAGGGAGTGCCGCGAATCGAATCTTTGGGTGAATTTTGTTCTACATTCTAAACAACATCAAAAATCAGGTATCGTCTTTTTGTCCTAAATAAGGGTGGTTAAGACCTCTATTGAGCAAAAGGGGCCGCGGGTGGGATTTGAACCCACGGTCGAGGCGTATCTGAGGTCTGATTCCTCCACAGCGCCCAATGCTAACCAAGTTGTGCCGTCACCCATCTCGAGAGACGACTACACCACCGCGGCCAATCGTTGCGGGCCTCTTTGTCCTCAAGATATAAGAATTGGTTATTGGCTTCGGCCGAGAAAAGTGCAGAGGGCTGATTCCGCCGAACCGCCTAGCAGGACGGCCGAGTCCGGCTGTGGCATAACTATCGGGAGTGCCGCGTGAGGGGTCTGTACATCCTCGGATTCCCGACGAGCGCACTTTCTGCGACATCAAGTGCAATCCCTTTCCGGAGCCTAGTCCTCCACCCTGTGTCATATGCACGTGCAATTTCGGCTCCTCTGGTCCTTCTCGCATCGAATCTGCGCGAGTTAGAGATTTCACACATTAATTGACCCATTTGTCTAGGGAACTCTCACGTACCGTAAATAGGCACTTGTTGAATCTCTTCTCGACGGATTGGTATGGTCAATCGGGCTAGGAGACTTTGGGTTGCGGCCTGCACGGCCGTCATTCTCGTTCTCCTGACCATCAGCACACCCGCTTCTAACGCGATGACGACCGGGGAGGCCGCCGGCATCGTCATCGGACAGCCGGGTTACACCACAAACACCGTCGGTTCGGGAGCGAGCGGGCTGCATACCCCCACTCAGGCAATCTTCGATTCCCACGGCAACCTTTGGGTCGCCGACCAGAGCAACAACAGAGTACTTGAGTACGTGCCAGGCTCCAGCGGATGCCCTGCCGGTCAGTTCTGTGACGGGATGTCCGCCAGCCTCGAGATAGGACAGAGCAGCTGCGCGTACAATACAGCCGCGGGCCCGAGTCCGCCGACCGCGTCCAGCCTCACTCATCCCCACTGGCTTGCGTTCGACTCGTCGGGCAACCTGTGGGTAGCCGACTACGGCAACAACAGGGTGCTCGAGTATCTGAAGGGCAGCGGATTCACCTGCAGCGAATCGGCCAGCTTTGTCATTGGGGAGAGCAACTTCGTCACCAATTCGCACTCCCCGTTCAGCGGCGCTTCAGGGCTTGCGTTTGACGCCTCAGGAGACCTGTGGGTCGCTGACCAAAACAACGCGCTGGTCTACGAGTACCAGTTTGCTGCGAGCGGGACAGCGACCGGCTCGCAGACCGGTTCGACTCTGCAGGACACGACGAAGACGTGGACCGCGAACCAGTGGCACAATTTCGTCGTCACGATAACCTCTGGGACAGGCGCTGGCCAGTCCAGAACCGTCAGCTCGAACACGGTCAACACGCTTACGGTGAGCTCTGCGTGGGTCACAACTCCCGACAGCACCTCTCATTACTCCATAGGGTCCCCCCCGAACGGTCAAAACATCGCGCTGACGTTGGGTGGCAGTGGCACGTCGCTGTACTGCTGTCCCGTCAACCTCGCGTTCGATTCCAGCGGCAATCTTTGGGTCGCTGTCTTCTCAAACAGCGAGGTTGTGGAATATACCACGCCGTTCTCGAGCGGGGAGTCATTCACGACTGCGCTGGGCCAGAGTAGCCTAAGCGGCACTGCGTGCACGACCACTAGGACTGGTGATTGTTGGGCTGATGGCGTGACCTTCGATTCCTCAGGGAACCTCTGGGTCACAGAGTACGGGAACAACCGGATCGTCGAGTATGGAGTAGTTCCTCCCGCCACTCCCGGTGTGGCTGTCACCTGTTCTCCCTCCAATACAGTTGATGTCGGCTCCTCCTCCACCTGCACGGCCACCCTGACGGGTGAGAGCGGTTCGATAACTGGAGAGGCGATTACCTGGTCGCAGACGGGAGGTACGGGGGGCGTCTCCTTCTCTCTCGCCTCGTGCGACCTGTCGGGATCGCCCGAGAGCTGTTCGGTCACCGCTACAGGCTCTACCGTGGGCAGTGCCACGATACAGGCCTCTTATCCCGGTGACGCGAACAACCTGGCGAGCTCCAATACCGCGGCCCTCACGGTCGACCCTGCGCTTCTCGTGAGCGCGCCCTCCGGCACGCCGCCGACGGTCGACCAAGGCCAGACGTCCTCCCTCTCGGCCGCGTTCAGCGGGGGCACCTCGCCCTACACCTGCCAGTGGCTAATGGAGGCACCCGGCGCGGGCTCCTTCAGCGCCCTCGGCGGCGCCTCCTCCTGCAGCTCGCCGGCGTCGGCCTCGTTCGTGACCACCGGATCTACCACGGCTGGAACCTGGCTGTTTGAATTGCAGGTCACGGACGGCGCTTCGAACACGGTAACCTCTTCCTCTGGCAGCGTAGCGGTCAACACTGCCCTAGAGGCGGGACCAACCACGCCCTCGTCTCCAGTGATTCAGAGTGGGGCGTCGGTGACCCTGACCGCCAACCCTTCGGGCGGCACCGGCTCATACAGCTATCAGTGGTACACGTCATCCGACTGCAGCACCTCTCCGGTATCGGGAGCGACATCCTCCACCTACGACACAGGCGCCCTGACATTTGACAACACCTACTATTACAAGGTGACGGACTCTGCGCACTCCCCGGGCAGCGCTTGCTCGCCCGGCGATACCGTGACAGTAGTCCCTCCTCTCCCTGGCACGGCCGGAGGAGTCTTCGTGCCAGTGGGCGCTAGCTACACGGATGCGTTCGGGAACACCTGGCTAGCGCCGGGCGGTACCATCTATGGCGTTCCCTACACCAGCTATTTCTTCGCGGGCCCGCAGAGTGAGGTGCCGCCTCCGATGCTACAGGGATGGGGTGGGGTGTACGGGACCTACGACGGGCAGCAGGGATGGATAGTCTCATTCTACTAATCACTGTTGCGGCAAGAGGGGGCTTGGCCAAGAAGAGCACAGATGGGGTCATCGGGAAGAGTTCACGGTCGGTGGAAGAAACCAGCTAAATAGCCTGTCCGGGCGACATGATTCTGTCCTCTCTTTATGTCGCGTCGCGCCATGATCATCCACGGGGGTGCGGGAAGCGGACGTTTCCCGAAAGGCGACAGAAGGTTCGTGGAACTACGGGTAGCCGTCGAGGAGGGGATGGTAGCCTTGAAGAAGGGCTCGTCTCTCGATGGCGTTGAGGCAGCCGTAAGGCACATGGAAAACTGCGGCGAGTTCAACGCTGGAAGGGGCGCCTGTCTCACGGCCGAAGGCACGGTCCAGCTCGACGCTGCCGTGATGGAGGGCAAGGGCCTGAGGGGGGCGGGGATAGGAGTCTGCGAGTGCACGTTCAACCCCGTCTCGCTGGCGCGGGCCGTCATGGAGAAGACGGAGCACGTGCTCATCGCCGGGCCAGACTGTCTGCGGTTCGCCAAGGCCGCTGGCTTGCGGACATGTCGTCTCCAGCCTTCATCGAGGGCAACGGAACGCTTCGCGGCGATGAAGGCCGTGATGCGGAGAGAGCACAAGCTCAACTTCGCCATGCTCAGGTCGATCCAGGAGGGAAACACCGTTGGCGCAGTAGCAATCGATTCTGATGGTGTCCCAGCCGCGGCCGTGAGCACCGGAGGAATGTGGATGAAGCTGCCAGGCAGGGTTGGTGACTCGGCCGTGCTCGGTGCCGGCCTCTACGCCGACGGAAAAGCGGGTGCCGCTTGCGCCACGGGGACTGGCGAGGACATCATCAAGTGCGCGCTCTGCTGGAATGCATGCGAGTTCCTGAAGGAGGTCGACGCTGCTAGGGCGGCCGAGAGCTCGATCGCGTTCATCGGCAGGCGTAGCGGGAGGAGGAGCGCCGGAATAGTTACAGTAGACCTGAAGGGAAGGGTAGGGTCCGCCTTCAACACGGAGGCTATGGGCAGGGCCTGGTACGATCACACCAGAGAGCGTGTGGTCGTCAGGGTCTGAATCGCAAACTCGGCTTGGTCGAAGCAGGTGGTCTCCTAGTCTCGCGTGTAGCAGAAGTAAGGGAAGCCGCCGTTGACCTTGTCCACGGCCCACTCGACTATCTTGTTTGATATCTCCTTCCACTTCTTCGTCCAGTCTATGTTCGCCACGACCCTCTCCTTCTCGCTCTCTCTTCCCTTGACCGGCCTCGACTCCCATACCGGACGTCCGTAGAACGGCTTCACTATCCTCACGTGCCACCTCTGGCAGGTCATCCTTGACCCTTCCTTCGAGTAGAACTTGCAGGAGGTGCAGTACCGAGAGAGCCAGATGATCTCCTTGGTCTTCTTGACGGACTTGCCGATCTCTTCGAGGAGCCTCTCCGACTCGCGCCTTATCATCTGGGCGAGCTCCTCCTGGCCCTGCTTGGTGTTCATGTAGTACTCTGGGTCTCGGGCGAGGGCGTCCTGCCAGCCGAGGGGCTCGTCGTCTCGCTGCAAGTTTTTCTCCGTCCAAACCTTGGAACGGGTAATTAACGGTTATCCGGCTCAGCCGGGCGAACCATAGCGCGCGTTGAAGGCGCGGCACGGCCGCGAGAGCGCTTCATCCCGATAAGTAAAAGAGCGCTCTGGAACCCTCGGGCCGCCGGACGCGTGGCGTGCTTCGACGGGCGATCTGGACTGACGCGAGTCAGGATGAAGACCAAACCGCCACGCGTCCTCTCATGACCCGAGGAGTCGCCCGCTGGTCGTCGTCCTTGCTCCGTGCGCCATCATGGACCTGAACGCCGAGGCCGAGTCTGTGCGCCTGAGGTTGACGCCTCTCACGCAGTCCCTCACGAGGGTGACGCTGAACCCTTCCCTCAGCCCGTCAATCACGGTGTTCTTGACGCAGTAGTCGGTCGCCACCCCGACTACGTAGAGTTCCTTCGCGCCCACGCCCGTCAAGCGGTGCGCCAGGTCGGTCCCCTCGAAGCCCGAGTACGCCTCGACGTCGCTGCGTGTCCCCTTGCTGATTATCGCCGCTCCCCTGGGGACGTGGAGGGAGGAGGGGAACTCGGCTCCCGGGGTGCCCTTCACGCAGTGGGGCGGCCAGGTCCCCCCCTGCGACCTGAACGAGCCGTGGTCGTCCGGGTGCCAGTCCCGCGTGAAGAAGATGGGGGCGCGCTCCGCGCTGAAGCGTTCAATCAGCGCGTTGACCGGCTCTATCACCTCGTTCCCTCCCCTCACGGGCAGGGCACCGCCCGGTAGGAAGTCTCTCTGGAGGTCTACGACGATGAGCGCCTTAGGCAAGGTCTACATCCAGCCGAGCTGAGGCTCTGATTCGCCGATGGCCTTGATGTCCGACAGGGTCTGAGCGCGGATTGCGGCGAGCGGCTTGAATTCCGAGATGATCTTTCCCTTGCTCATGACCTGTCTCAGTAGCATCTCGGATTTCTTGGGGGGCGGGGTCCCTTCGAGCGCTACCGTATCTCTGAATCCCTTCGTCCTGAAGACGACCTTGCGTCCGCCGAGGCCCCCGCGCTTTGCCCTGAAGCTGCGCTTCCCCTTATCGAACACCTCCACAATCTTCGCGCTGAAGTCGATGACGGGAGGGTATGCCACGGCCGTCCCGACCCCGAAGCCATCGGCGAGGTCGCGCAGCTGTACAATGTTCTCCTCGCTCAGCCTCCCGGAGACGATTATCTTGACGTCCTTCCCTCCCCTGATGTTCAGCTCCCACCTGACCTCCTCGATTATCTTCCGAAGGTCTCCCCTGCGCGAACTCGGGGTGTCTATCCTGACGCCCCACAGGTCGCTGCCGAGGGTCTCGAACGCCTTTATGGCCTCCGACTTCTCGTCCCAGAAGGTGTCGATTAGCGCTATCCTCGGGACCCGTTTGGGAATCGTCCTGTCGAAGAGGAGCCACGCCTCCGCCTGGTCTCCCAGGACCTGCACGAGCGCATGCGGCATTGTCCCCGCTGGCTCGAGGCCCAGCAGCTTCGCGCCCAGCACGTTCGAGACGCTGTCGAAGCCGGCCACGTAGCAGCTCCGCTCGACGAGGGGAGCCAGTGCAGGGTGGACCCTCCGGGTCCCGAAGCTGATCAGAGTCTTCTCCCCCGCGGCGGCCCTGAAGCGTGCGGCCTTGGACGAGATGCTCGTCGATGAGGAGAGCAGGCCCAGCAGCGGGTTCTCGTACTCGACGAAGTCGCGGTACCTGCCAGTTATCGTCATGACCGGCTCGTAGAAGGTCGTCCTCGCGTCCGCGAGGAATATCGAACCCTCGTCGAAGGACCAGAGGTCGACCGGGACACCCTCCAGGAGCTTGGCGACCTCGTAGACCCCGGTGAGGACACCCCAGATTCCGGGGTACGGAAGGTCCCTCGCGAAGACCTCCATGACCACCTCGGAGTCGATTCCGTTCTTGGCCAAGACCTCCTTCGTGTTGTTGAAGTAGACGTCGGTAGTCTCGGCGCTCTTGATCTCGTCCTCATCAGCCATCCAGAAGAGACGGTCAGGGAGGTCGCGACGCTTCATTGTCGCCGTGACAGATTCGTCCCATAGAAAAAGTTGCTGAGTTCTTCGTCGGGTTAGATACCTTCTTCAGCATTGGGGCTTAAATCGACTCTTCGTCCTATGATGCTGTGCCAAACATTCTCGCGCGGAAGTCGGTCAAGCAGCGGTTCCAGCCGACTCCCGATCTTCTCGAACTCATGGAGAAATTCAGACTGATGACTAACGACTGTATCAGGTTGGGACTAGCGAACGACGTACATACCATGAAACGACTCTCTTTCCTTGCTTACCGAGAGCTGAGAGATCGATATGATGAGGTTCCTTCTTATTATCGTCTCTGCGCCATATCAAAGGCAGCCGGCGTACTCTCTTCAAGAAGGAAATCCATGAAGCGCGGCTTCCCCACCAAGCGACCTTATGTCTCTAAGCAACTCCTCTTATCCTGTTACGGCTTCAAAATCAGGGATGAATCTCTCTTCCTGCCTCTTGGCGAACGTCGTTTCCAAGAAGTGTCGTTGAACTCTCACACTCTGGCTATCCTATCGTCGGAATCGGGAATCAATGTGCGCTCCTTCACAATAACAGAGGGTTATCTCTCACTCTGCATCGCAAAGACGGTAGAGTTAATGGAGCGCGTGAAAAGTGCGGTGGGAGTTGACAGGAACCTTCGAAACGTAACTGTGGGAAACGAAGCACAGGTCACGTACTACGACGTATCCAAGGTGGTTGAGATAGGTGAGAATACGAGGAGTGTAATTCGCTCTTTCAAGAGGAGCGACATCAGAATCAGGAAGAAGCTAGCCATGAAATATGGGCAGAGGAAGCAAGAACGAGTCAGACAGATACTTCATCGCGTCTCGACTAACGTGGTCAGAGGCGCCAGGAAGAACAGACAGTGTATCATCTTCGAAAACATCAAGGACATCAGAAAGTTGTATCGCAAGGGGAATGGCCAAGGTCGAAACTTCAGAGGACGGATGAACCGATGGCCGTTCGGCGAGCTGAAGCGTCAGGTGGAGTACAAGGCAGCGTGGGAGGGTGTACCTGTAATCACCCTGAGCAAAGGCGAGACAAGAGGCACTACAATGGATTGCGCTCGATGCGGGGAGAGACTCCAAGAGCCAGTCCTCGGTGATTCAGCACATCATCGACAACTATGGTGCCAGAAATGCCAGAGGTGGATGGACCGTGATCTGGTTGCGGTTCTCAACATCTCGCGCAGGGGCTGGTTGAGGTTCGACCAGTCAAGCAAAGGCGAGGTAGGTGAAGCTGTGAAGGGGAACCCTGAAGGCGGGAGACAGCAGGTAATCCTCAGAGTCGATGCCTCGAAGCCAAGTCACCAAACTAAGACTTGACGGAACCGAAAAAGTATTTCTCGAATGAGAGAACCACTCCACGGCATTGCAAAGAGCCGAGCTGGACCTCTCCGACGTCAAGCGGAAAATCACCCACTTCATCAGGTCGGAGGTAGAGGAGTCGCAGACCGATGGCGTGCTGGTCGCGCTCGACGGCGAGGTTGACTCCGCTGTGACGGCACATCTCTGCGTGGAGGCCCTGGGAAGTAGGAGGGTGATGGGGCTGATAATGTCGGACCTTCGGACGGCCGCGGAGTAGGACGTGCCCGACGCGAAGATAGTGGCTAACGAGCTCTGCCTCGACGTCGGGCGGTTCGACATCGCGCCCATCCACAAAGCGTTCGCAAGGGTCCTGGAGGGCAACAGGGTGGCCGAAGAGAACCTCGCGGCGAGGATCAGGATGTCGATACTCTACTACGAGGCGAACCTCTCGAACAGGCTCGTGGCGGGGTCTTTGGACAAATCGGAGATTCTGCCGGGGCACTTCACCAAGTACGGCAACGGGGGAGTGGACATACTGCCGATAGGCGACCTCTACAAGACGGAGGTGAGGAAACTCGGCGAGGTCCTGGGGATTAACAGGAGGATAGTCGCGAAGAAGAGAACGGCGAGGGTGTGGGCGACGCGCTCCAAGTTGGAGGCAGGCATGGACTACGACACGACGGACCAGATACTCAAGCTGAGGTTCGACCGCGGTCTCGATGCGGCTTCCATCTCGGTGATGGTGAAGAGGAATCAGGCGAAGGTCGAAGGCGTCATAGCCCGCTTCGATTCCTCATTCCACAAGAAGAGGACGCCCGAGATCTGCTTCGTCGGATAGCTGCGCAAGTCCAGACGGTCGTGTTATCGGCTGGCTCATCTGGAGCGACTCACCGCGCTTCCGCGCCTGCCGGCTCGTCAAGGTGGTCGCGCGCCTGCTCGGGATAGCCCTTCAGCTTAATCACGGGATTGAGGACTATCCAGAGTGCCGGGGTCCTACAATCATTAATTAGACAGCCCTCCTAGAAAAAGGGCCTTGTTCTGTCCCAAGAGTGGGACGGTGAATGGCGAGAACGCCGCATTCTGCGCTCCTTGCGGGACCAATATTGAACCTGATCCTTCTTCCTTTCCCGGACTGGCGAGGTCACCGGGATTGCTCGCCAAGCCGGGTGCACAAGGCGGCGCACCATCAAGGACAGGCATAGCGGAGACGTTCCGAGACGCTATCGCCCTTGTAAGGAATCCGAGGGCCTTCATGGAACTGCGAGCGGACATAGCTCCTTCTCTCAGGTCGACAATCGTTGGCTACGTCGCGGTTCTCGCCCTCATTCCCGTGGCTTCCGCGCTCATCGGAGACTTGTTGTTCGTCAGCGCAACTTCGAGCGCTTATGCACACTTCGTCGAGAGTCTCGTGCTGGCCTACGTCTTTGATATCGTAAGCGTAGCAATTGTGGGTTTGACTCTGTGGAGGCTTGCTCCCAGGTTCGCATCGATAGCGGATCCGAACAAGGCGATGATGCTCGTGTCCTATGTTTACACCCCTGTATTCCTCGTTGCGATAGTAAACGTTGTTAGCCTCTTTGCGGGCATCCTCGTCCTGGCATTCCTCCTGCTAGGGTCCCTCTATGGACTCTACATATTGTACGTGGGCCTCGGGATTGTTCTCAGGGCCCCGGCGAGCAGGGTCTTCGCGTGCGTAATCGTAACCGCCATGGTGATGGTCGTCGTCTTCTATGTGCTGAATCTCTCCTCATTCCTGGTTCTCTATGGGCTGGGAGGGTTCTGACTTTCACGTTGTATCTAAAGGCCAAGTTTAGCAGCGAAAATGGAGTCGACCAGCGGTATACGCTGCGTCAACGCTGCTGGAAAGGGATATGAAATCCCTTGGGTCTCGCCGGACTTGGAGATTGGATGTCTTATCCGAGCGGGAAGACCTGCTGGGAGAAGAGGTCGGTCATGGGTGGGGCTTCGGCGTCGTTCCTCCCTAGGCTCCCGAGCTTGAATATGGCCTCCACCGTCGCTAGCAGCGAGTAGTGGGAGTACTGCACATCCGAAGTGTATCCCTGCTTCGCAAAGGGAGAGATGAGGATGCACGTCACCTGGCCGCCCGCGTTGGATCCGAAGCCCGAGTTCGTGCTCCCCTCGTCGTACGTAATGAAGAGGGCGGTCGATGAGAAGGAGCTCGAGTTGATTATCCTCGGGACGACGGTTGAGAGCCATTGGTCTCCCGTTGAGAGGGGGCAGCTGTGCGCGTCGTCGCAATTGTTCGGGGTTATGAACGCATAGTTTGGAAGAGCGTTCTCCGCTAAATCGGTCCAGAACTGAGACATGGGAACTACGTGCGAGTCGCAGTACTCTGAGGTCTGTCCCGTGCCGTTGTTTCCTGTGATACTAGAGAAGTACACGAACGGGTTGTGCTTCGGCTGATACAGGCCGTCGGGGCTGACCGACTGTGAGCAGTTCGTCGGCATGGACTCCGCGTACTCCTCCCAGGTCAGATTGTGGCTCTGCAGGAGGGTGACTATGCTCGATGAGTTCACGCTGCACTGGGCGGGAAGGCAGTCGCTCGTGACACCGAACGTGCTCCCAGCAATCAGCGCGATGTAGTTGGGGAGCGATGGATGGGAGACCGCGAAATACTCCCCTGCGAGCGCGTAGCGAGAGGCCAGGAGGTTCTCGTAGGGAGCTGAGGGATTCCCTATCACGCTGCTGTACTCCTCGTTCTCCATCAGGATGATTATGACGTGCTGTATCGGGCTCGCCCCGGAGGACTGGCTACTCGATGCCGTCGACGTCTGTGTCACTGTCCCGGTAGCCGATTCGGAGGAGCTTTGGGTCGATGTCTCTGTGGACGATTGCGTCCCCGTCAGAGGCCCAGACAAGACGACTACAGAAGCGAGCGCGACAATGAGGAGCAGCACGACGATTACGACGGTCCTACTCAACACAGTCATGACTCATTCGACCCCTGGTGCGCCCATCATGAGTCTTTCCTTCGGCGCGGCTTGCAGCTCCGCACGCAACTACTTCTCCACCGTCGTCGTCGCGCTCGCAGTCATCGCAAACGTAATCGGGAGGAGGCTCCCGTCTGACCACTACACACGTCACACCACCCCTCATGAACTACTGCTACGCTGGTGGCGAAGCAGAAAGTCTTCTTCACAATAGCTCGTGCGTCTACAAAGTACCGAGTCCGACGAAGCCGACCGATAGGAGTGCCGTTGGAATTGGTATACGAACAGGTCGACCATATCGTGCTGTTCCGCCTCTGCGCACGAATAGATGCAAGAGACCTTGAGATAGAATCTAAGCTTCGAGCGATTGAATCGGCTGTCACTGCCCTGAAGGAAACTTGCGATAAAATTTGTGAATACGAGGAGGACGATGTGCAAAAAGTGGACCGGGGGGTATACGCTGCGAAAAGACTACTCAGATCGGTTCCAGAATCGTGAATCCGTGGAGATTCTAACGTTCGGACAAAACTGTATCGCTTCAAGAGCTAGGTCTGGATTTGCGCGGTGAACTGGTGTGATGCTATGCGATTGTCTCGTCCGTTTCTCATCCAAACCTCTAAGACTCGGCGACGCGAACGCCCCAACGTGGCCGATACCGAAGACAGAAAGGTCCCATCCACTCCTTCATCGACACCCGACCGCGCCTGGCTGAATGGTAACGTACTGGGCATCGGCCTTACCAGCTTGTTCTCGGACATGAGCCATGAGATGGCTACCGCGATTCTGCCCTTCTTTGTGATATTCACCCTTGGCGGGAACGCGGCAGCTGTGGGACTTATCGAAGGGTCGGCAGATGGACTTGCGAGTCTGTTCAAATCGTATTCCGGCTATCATTCCGATAAATCAGGAAAGCGATTGCCAATCATGTATCTGGGCTATCTCGCGACCGGAATCCTGATTCCCGCCATCGGCTTTGCCACGAATCTCGCAGAGGTCTTCCTGTTGAGGGTGGGAGCGTGGACAGGAAGGGGTGCCAGGGGGCCGCCGAGAGACGCGCTCATGACCGATTCTGTCAGTCCGTCTTCAATCGGGAAGGCGTTTGGTTTCGAAAGGGCGCTCGATTCTCTCGGAGCGGTGGTCGGACCGGCGATAGTCCTCCTGTTGATACCGTACCTTCCATTTTCTAAGATCTTCTTTGTTTCGGCCATTCCGGCTGCGGTCTGCGTCGCAGTGCTCTTCCTGCTCGTCAGAGAGGTGCTGAAGAAGGGGTCGGATTTGAACAAAGGTGGTACACCGTCCTTCTCACTGATGGTAAGGGCCCTGCCCAAGAACTTCAGGCTGCTTCTCATAAGCGTAGGTCTGTTCGGCATCGCAAATTTCTCTAACGTATTTTTCACATTGCGGGCAGAACAAGTCCTTCAGCCCTCTCTCGGACAATCACAAGCGACCGAGCTCGCCGTTCTCTTGTACGTCGTGCTGAACGTAATCTATGCCGTCGGATGCTATCCGGCCGGCTACTTCGCTGATAAGGTGTCGAAGAGGAACCTGCTGGCCCTCGGCTACTTTGTGTTCGCGTTGGCCTGCGTTGCTTCGATATTCGAGTCGGCCAACTATCTGATTCTTGGAGCGATTTTTGTGCTAGCGGGTTTGCAATCCGCCATAGTCGACACTGTAGAGAAGACGTACGCCTCTGAGATTCTTGGTCAGTCGCCCAAAGGCACCGGATTCGGCGTGCTTCAGACCGTGAATGGCGTCGGTGATTTCACTTCGAGCGCGCTGATCGGGATACTCATAGTAGCTATCTCTCCCGCGTTCGGCTTTTCGGTCGTTGCAATCTTGGCGGCATTCTCTTCGCTCTTTCTTCTCCTAAGCATGAGGAATGGCAATTCGACCAAATCCGTTTTGGAAACTGCACGAGGACGAGCCCCGTCGAGCCCGTAGTCCTCAGATTCGTCTTGGTCATCCGGCTTCCTTCTTGCTGTCTTTAGCCCAATTAACCTTATATTGACCCTATTTTATCCCTAAAAGACTCATATTAGGCGATTTAGGGACCGGGGGTATAAGTTGCGTTAATGCTGCTGGGAGGGGATACGAAATGCTTCAATCCGACCGATCCGCGACTACGATGCTTTCTCGGGCCGCGCTGCGTGACACATGACCTCATCCTTCTTAGTCATGGTGGGTAATTCAGAGGCTATTCGTGAGCCGCCCGTAATAGGCCAATCTCCTTCTCCACAGCACCAATTCGAAATGAGCCCTAATGACCCCAAATGCGATTACAAGAGAACTCAGTTCACGGCAGGCCTGATAAAATTCGTTGAACGTGAGCGTCTCCTGTGTCCGCAGGTCAACAAAGACCATCTGGGAATTGCTGAAGCGAACAGGGGAAGAATTGTGCGGTAACGCGTTCCCACCACTATCCTGATCCACGCCTCGACAGTCGAGGGGCTCGTCAGGGCTGCGAAAGAAAGAGGGGTCAGGATATGGGTTCTCCTTATCGACAGAGGATTCTACTCCGTGGACGTGATGAACAAGCCGGACGAGCTCGGGGTGAGGTATCTGAGGCCAGCGATAAAGAACGATCGGATCAAGCGGGCGATAGAGGAGCATCACAACGGCATGATCCCGAGCATGGTCAAGTTCTCCATCAGGAACGCATTCGAGCAGCAGGCGTTCTTCGGGCCGAAGATTTATCCCGGGAAGGGAGCCAAGGAGATGGACCCAGTCCACGAGAGGTACATCGTCTTCGCCACGAACACGTGGTACCGGGAGGCGTTCAGGCTCTTCCCTCAGATACCCGACGAGTACAGGAGAAGATGGGGAATCGAGACCGGATACGCGGTGCAGAACCAGGTCAAAGCGAAGACCACGAGCACGAACTATACGGTCCGACTGTTCTACCCGATGCTGTCCGTCATCCAGTACAGCATGTGGGTTCTAGCCAACATCATGCTGGCAATCACACTCTGGATGGAGCTCAGGACACCGATCGTCAAACTTGCAAAGCTGAAGAGGGTGATCAGGCTCGAGATTATAATCTCCCTGGAAGGTACCAGGGCGGGAGGGATGATTTCATGGTGCTCTTCGCCAGGGACATCGTAGA
Source organism: uncultured Nitrososphaerota archaeon (assembly GCA_963703285.1). GTDB lineage: Archaea > Thermoproteota > Nitrososphaeria > Nitrososphaerales > Gagatemarchaeaceae > Gagatemarchaeum. Next base: position 1,768,957 of record OY969807.1, on the reverse strand, counting down.
GAAGGATTTCATCTCGGTGAGTGAAGACGTGAATGCGTTCGAAGCCGCGAAGCTCATGAGAGAGAGGAAGCATGGGTTTGTCGTCATAGCCTCGGGGGAAGGCAAACCGATTGGAATAGTGACAGAGTGGGACTACATCTCGAAGATAGCCGCTGAAGGCAAAGATCCAGCGAATGTGAAGCTGAAGGAAGTGATGAGCGTGAACTTGGTAACCGTGGACGCCGACTGGGGGATCGAGCAGGTGTCTCAGTTCATGGCAGAGAGGGGAATCAGGAGGGTTCTCGTTCTTCGGGATGGAAAGGTGATCGGTGTGATAACGTCCAAGACGGTGATTGCCACCCTGAAAGAATACGTGGACACTGTATCCACCCAGATAGCAAGGCTGCAAGGCCCCTTGCGGTTCTGGTAACTTAAAGGGTCGCGCTCAAGGCTGTTAACTGAACTGACACCATGACCGAGATTAATGAAGAAACACGTCAATTCAAAGGGCATGAACGATAGAGTACTCTTTGTCGCAATCGATCTGCACTCACTTTAACAGGTCCAACCCCTGCTCTGGATAGAAATCAATGCAAATGCAATGCCCGCTCGGACACGAGTTCCAAGCCACGGACAATCAGTCGGGATACGCCATCGTACGCGGTGGATTCATTCATAGGAAGTCGCGAATTTACCCGACGGTACACTACTAGCCGCCTATTTGCCTTCTTCCTTCTCTTCTTGAGAAACAATGCCGAGGCTTCCCACCAGCGGATCTGACTGTTCCGCGTTTGTTGCTTGGGAAGTTGGGCTGGGCCCGTCCCTCGCCGGAGCCGTGACCGGCACGGGAGTTCCAGAAGCCGCCGCGATCGCGGCCTCCTTCTCGTAGATGTACACCTTCCCGCGAAGCAGTGAAGAAACTGCGGCGGCCAAGGAAAGGCCGAGCCCTATGTAGAATGCAAGTGCGAGCGAAGTCATGAACGCGGGTGCAATTGCGTGGGGGAAGAACGAGGTCCCGGTGATGTAGCTCATCGTCTGCTCCGGTATGGACGCCACCAGTTGCGCCGTCTGGGGGCTGTTCTGGAGCTGGGTGATGATGCTCGCGACGGGGTTGTAGCCAAGGAAGGCCGAGAAAAGAGCCCCCGTGGGCGGGACCTGGGCGAACGCGGCCCCCAGCTGCGGCAACCCGGCGCTCGTGAAGGCGGAGACGAACGCAGTGGGGAGGCTGCCGGCGAGCGAGCTGATGACTATTGTAAAGAACAGCATCATGCTGGCGATGGAGCCTGTGTTCTGCAGCGTGGCGCGCATCCCCGAAGCGGCGCCCCGGTGTTCCTCGGGGACGGAGTTCATAATCGATGCCGTGTTCGGAGAAGCGAACATTCCGCTCCCTATCCCCATGACGAAGAGGATCACGGCGAAGGGAAGATATGAGAAGTCGTACGGGAGAGCCGCAAGGGCGTAAAACATGACGCCGACTATAACCATGCCGAGGGTCGAAAAGCCCCGTGCACCGTACCTGTCAGAGAGCCAGCCGCTTATAGGGCCCATCACCGCGAATCCCGCGAGCATCGGAATCATGTAGATCCCGGCCCAGAACGGAGTGTTCTGATAGCTGATCCCGTGAAGCGGCAGCCAGATCCCCTGCAGGAGTATGATCAGCATCAGCATGACCCCTCCCCTCCCTACGGAGGCCAGAAAGCCCGCGAAGTTGGCGGCCGAGAACATCCTGTTCTTGAACAGGCCGAGCCTGAACATCGGCTCCTCGACCCTGGTCTCTATGAATGGAAAGGCGGCCAGCAGAGCGACCCCGGCGACGAGCGCGGCTATGACCCAGGGATTGCCCCAACCCATGGTCGAGCTTCCGTATGGCAGGAGGCCATAGGTGGCGGCAATGAGCAAAATGGTGAGCCCAGCGCCCCAGGTGACGTTGCCCCAGATGTCCAGCTTCTGTCCTTTCCTTATCGTCGCTATCTCCTTGAGCTTCCAGTAGGACCAAGCGGTGCCGAAGATCCCGACCGGCACGCTGACCAGGAAGACGTCCCGCCAGGCAAACACAGAAAGCACCCCTCCCAGGATGAGCCCCCCGAGGGAGCCGACGAGCGCAGCAACCTGGTTGATCCCCAGGGCCTTCCCGCGTTCGTTGTATGGGAACGCGTCCGTAATTATGGCCGCGCTGTTCGCGAAGAGGAAAGCGGCTCCCAATCCCTGGATGATCCTGAATACGATGAGCTCCTGGGCGCCGAGGTCCCCGGTGTTGGGGGTCAGGTAAAGCAGTATGGAGCCGGCCGTGAAGATGGCGAAGCCGAGGTTGTAGAGCCTCACCCTGCCATACATGTCCGAAATCCTTCCGAACATCACAAGGAGCGAGGCCGTCACAACCATGTAGCCGAAGAGGACCCAGAGGAGATACTGGAACGAGGTGAGGGGATCTATGTCGATGCCCCGGAAGATGGCCGGCAGAGATATCAGAACTATGCTCGAGTTGATCGAGGCCATCAGCACCCCGAGGGTGGTGTTGGAGAGCGCGACCCACTTGTACCGAACCATTCAGGCTCGCCGTCTGTTCTTCGAAAGGGCCCGTGACCTTCGGCAGCAGACCATCGTATCGCGCCGATGCAGTTAAGAAGTTAAGTATTTATACGTTAACCAGTTCCTCTCATACCATGGCGAAGGAAGAGACTCGGAATTCTAACGGGGTGACCGACGCCATCACGTCGACCTACAAGACGCTTCTCCGCGAGTCGGAGAAACTACTCTGCGACGAGGGCGTAACGCGGGCTCAGTTCCAGGCCCTGAGATGCGTGGCCAACGGCCCTATCGCGATGAAGGACATAAGCGAGAAGATGTTCGTCAGCCGGGCCAACATCACCGGGCTCGTCGACAAGCTCGAGTCAAAGGGCCTCGTGAAGAGGACCGGACAAGACCAGGACCGGAGGACGACGCTAATAGAGCTAACCCCAAAGGGAAAATCTGTTCAAGACAGGGTGTCATCGAAGTACGTGAAGTTCATGCACGACTCCTTGAGCGCACTGAGCGAGGACGAAAAGGAGACGCTCCGCAGAGTTCTCGCGAAGCTCCAAGAGGGAATGTCCAAGTCAGTCGAGTGAGGGCATGGTGTTCCGCGCGTGAGGACACTCTTAATCCGTCCCTCGAACCCCGGGGGCAGCGCCTATCTAACCAGGTTCGGGTTCCTGCCGGTTCCTCTAGGCCTCCTCCAGCTCGCCGGCTCTCTGCTCACCCTCGATGATTCTGAGGTGAGGGTCCTGGACATGGAGGCTGACTCCCAGAGGACGGTCGAGGACGTGGTGAAGGAGGCGGCGACCTACGACCCAGACATCGTCGGGCTCACCATTCACGCGACCGCCTCCCACGGGACCGCGACGGAGATTGCGAAGAGAGTGAAGGAGGAAAGGCCTGACACCCTCCTCGTCGCGGGAGGGCACCACGCGACCTTCGTCCCCTACGAACTCCTGCGGAACGGCTTCGATGTGGTCGCGCTCGGTGAGGGCGACAGGACGATAGTCGACCTAGCCACCACCCTGCGAGACAGAAGCAGGTTCGAAGACATCCCCGGTATCCTCTTCAACAGGAACGAAGACGGACGGTCCACCATCGTCCGGACAGCTCCCAGGGCCCTCATCCCGAACCTTGACTCCCTGGCGCTCCCGGCGCTCCACCTGGTCGGGAAGGAACCCTACACGGCCAGGCTGTTCGGCAGGGGAAGCGTCGTCTGCCTCGAGACGTCCAGGGGGTGCCCCTACGCCTGCGACTTCTGCTCCGTAACTCCCACGTGGGGGCACAGGTGGAGGAACAAGTCGAACAAGAGGATCCTCATGGAACTTGAGCTCGCGAAAAGGCTCGGCTACGACTGGATATTCTTCACCGACGACATCTTCGTTGTCTACCCGAACGTCGACCAGAGGATGGCCCTCTTCGACGCCATGATAGAGAACGGCTACGACAGGTTCAAGTGGCTCGTCCAGATGAGGGCGGACGTAACCGCCAGGAATCCTCGGCTGATTAGGAGGGGAGCGGAGGCGGGGATGCGCCTCGCCTTCCTTGGCGTCGAGTCAGGGAGCCCGGAGACGCTCAGGAGGATGCACAAGGGGATCCTCATGCCCCAATCGGTCAGGGCCGTCAGAATCCTTAGCCAAAACGGGGTCATCGTCCTCGTCGGGATGATGCTCGGCGCGCCCTACGAGAGCCTCGGCGATATGATCGCGACGGTGCGCTTCTCCCACCGCCTGGCGGACGCGGGCGCGAACGGGGTACAGTTCACGATATACACGCCCCTCCCTGGCACGAGGATATTCAACGAGGCTCTTCGGAACGACCAGCTCTTCACGCTCGACTGGAGCAAGTACGACGTAACGACGCCCGTCGTAAGGACGAAGGTCAACCCCGCCCTCATACAGCTCGTCCAGTTCTACGGCACCTACTCGTTCTACGTCCTGAACTGGCTCAAGGGCAAGCTCAGGGGGGACACTGAGGGGAAGCCCAAGGGACCGAAGCGGGAACTGATGCTGAACGCGCAGGAATTCACCTTCAAGATGATCCCGGAGTACCTGAGGGACGTACTGGGGTTCCCGGAGCAGGTTGCCAGGACGCGCAGGCTGTACTCCTCCCCCGGTGGCATGGCTGGGGTCTCCAAGGAAGAGATAGAGGAGCTCGGGGAGCTGTCAAGCAAGGTGATCTATCAGGAGACCGGAGGAAGGAACCCGTACTTCCTGATCAGGGAAGCGATGGACAGGGAGTAGAGGGCGATCAGACGCTTGCCGACGAGACCGAGATACGTTCTAGTGCCGGATACGACGCTGACGCACGAGTACAGGAACTTCCCGCTGCTAGACTTCCTGCCCTGCGCACCTGCAATCGCGATACCGAGACCCATCTACTCCTTCTTGAAGGGGAAGCCCCCTCCTGCACTTCAGGATGGCCAGTCGGCCATCGCACCCTATTCGGTCAGGAAGCTGGAGGCCGCCTTGCTCAGAGAGTTCTCAGAGACAGAGGTGGCAGTGCCCCACGAGAACTACATTGAGAGATTCATCACACCTGAAACCGAGGTCATCGCCGTCAGCACGATGGACCCGCTTGGCCTCGGGCCCCTGACCATGTCGTACACCACGCTCTTCCACTTCTCTGACTACACGGCTTGGGCTAAGAGGGAGTTCGAGGAACTGATGTTCAGGATAAACAGGGCGAGAGCGAGGGTCGGGTCCAAGGCGAAGGTTGTCATAGGCGGCTCAGGAGTCTGGGAGTTCACGGTCCTGCCCGATGAGCTGGACAGGCTGGGTGTGGACTACGCCTTCCAGGGGGAGGCTGATGACATCGCATGCGACCTCTTCGAGGAGATGGCCAGGGGGTCGCCAAAGGATGGTCATGGGATGGAACTCTTCTCTGGTTTCCAGACGTTCGACTCGAGCTTCCACAAGTCATGGAACGAGCACGGGAAGTTCCTGACCAGGGCGAGGTTCTCCAAGCAGACCCCGACGCTCGACGAAATCCCCGAGATAAGGAGGCCCACGACGAAGTCGATGGTCGAGATAATGCGGGGGTGTGGGATAGCCTGCGACTTCTGCGAGGTGACTCTGAGACCTCTCAGGTACTACCCCTACGAGAAAATTCAGAAGGAGATCGAGGTGAACGTGAAGCAGGGAGGCTTCGCCAACGCCTGGCTTCACAGCGACGAGGTCTTCGCCTATCAGCACGGCAGGAGATTCGAGCCCAACTTCGAAGCCCTGACTGGCCTCTTCGAGGCTGTGATGTCGGTCAAGGGGGTTTCACAAACTAACCCGACCCACGGGAGGATTTCCATACCCGCGGCCTACCCTGACCTCGTGAGGAAGTTATCGATAATCGCCAGAGCGGGCCCGTCCAACTGGATAGGGCTGCAGGTGGGGATCGAGACTGGGAGCGAGAGGCTCGCGAGGCTTCACATGCCGAACAAGACGCTTCCACTAAGGATGGGTCCTGACGGTTCCTGGCCTGAGATAGTCTGGCAGGGTGTCTATGCGATGAACAAGTACTACTGGAGGCCAGCCTTCACGGTCCAGGTGGGACAGTCCGGCGAGACGCCGGAGGACAACTGGGAGACCGTCGCCCTGATAAACTGGCTGAGCAACTCTACGCTAGATGATGGCAGGCCCTTCGAGTTCACCGTCACGCCCATGCAGAACGTTCCCCTCGGACTGATGAAGAGCAGGAAATTCGGCCCGAAGATGATGGACACATCCCAATTGGCGGTCTATCATGCCTCGTACCGCCATCTCGCCAAGGTTGCGGCGAGGGATGCGGTGAAGGACAGCAGCGGTAGCTTTCTGACAAGAGTTGGAACGGCAGCACTCATCGCTCTGGGTGGGAGAGTGATGCTGGAGGCCGTCTCCGCAGTATGCAGAAAGGGAGGACTGGACCTGGAGAAGGCGGCTACGTATGGCGCTGAGCACGAAAGGCTGCAAGCCCCTGCCCTGAGGGCCATCTAGGCTACCGGGCGCATTGGGAGACTGCGGCTGTAAAGATCGTGCTTCGCCCCTCCAGGTAAGACCTTTCTTCTCCGAACGTTGATGCTCCCTATCTATCTAGTGAACGGCAGGAGCTTCACCACGGAATTGATGAACCGATAGCAACGGAGCTTCGCAATGAGGAAGCCCGTCACCATCAGCACGAGCAACTCGACCGCAGCAAAGTTCAGCGAAAGGGTGACAATAAGCAGCGAGACGAGTAGAATCCTCCCTCGCCTCCGGGATACGATGATCCGGGCCGCCGATGCCAGCCCCTTGGACCGAAATTTGGCCGTCTCGGCCCTCGCTCTGCTCTCCCACCTGTCGATGGCCCTACGTGTGGACGCGGTTCCTATCTTCACGAGGTTCGACCCTCATTATGACCCGCCAAGTTCCAAGCAGGCGACGTTTTGCATTCGATTGGTGATATAGGTCTTGTGAATCAGCGTACCACAGACAGTCAGCCGTTGGCGTTGTTGGGTGGAACCGTAGATGGGGTTGGCAAGCGCAATTGGCGGCTCCTCGCTCTGTCATCGATTTCGTTCCTACGAAGAGTTCAGAGGAACCACTCTTTGGGGCGCGAAGCGCGAAAGGTGGAGAGCCAGCGGTCAAACTCTGTGGCAACGATTCGCTGTCCCGTCAGCCCCTCCGCCTCCTCAGACGCCAGAAACACGATTGGAGGTCCCATGACCTCGGGCTTCAGCAGACCTGCGTGGGTGCGCTCGTGTTCCGGAATCATGCCAGTTAGAGTGCTCCCTCCGGGCAAAAGTATGTTGACGGTTATTCCGTACTGCCTCAGGTCCTCCGCCATTACGTAGCTCAGCGCCTCCGATGCCGCCCGGGACGGCCCATACGGAACAAAACCCCTCCTTGCCATCGTTTCGCGGTTCACCGAAACGTTGACGAAGCGCCCTCGTCCTTGCTTCAGGAAGATGCGCATGAAGCGGCTTGAGACTAGGAAGTAGCCCGTAAGGTTCGTGCTGATGAGGTCCTCAAACTTCTCCAAAGGTACCTCGAAGAATGGCTTCGGCTTGGTAAAGAACTCGATGTTGACGGTTCTCATCCCTATCCCGGCGTTGTTGACGAGGATGTCTAGCCTGTGCAGGTTCTCCTCGACCCACTTCACAGCGCTCTCGACGGACTGGGGTTGTCTGACATCCATCACGACGCGATGAACCTTCAGGCCCTCGTCGCGCCAAGCTTCGCATGCGCCTGCCAGCTTTGGGGTCTCTCTGGCGGTGACAACGACCTCTGCGCCGGCGCGGAGCAGAGCGTCCGACATCGCCCGTCCGAGCCCGCTCGAACCGCCTGTCACGAGGGCCGTGACTCCGCTCAGAATCGGCATAGGTACCTTCGGCGATCTTCACTCTCTTATAGAAAGTGACCTGCGCGCCCGCGCATGAAATTCGGGGTTACAGCATCCGAACTACACCTTCGACGGGAGGGAAGGGGGTGTCTTCGACACGCTGAGCGCCAGGGCGCGCGGTGTCGAGGAGGGTGGTTTCGACAGCTTCTGGGTGATGGACCACTTGATTCAGATACCGAGCGTCGGAACGATGGACGGGACGATGCGCCTCTCCCTTTCCCATGAACGTTTTTCTCAGGAAACCGCCGTGACTCACGGCCCTTTCGACCTGACCATACAGGAATGGACGTATCAGGAATTATGCTACAATCTTGCCAAACGCGACAAGCTTATGGGAAGACAACCTGCGTCGCGCCCCATGGCCGAGTACTCACAGGATCGGTTCAACAAGGAGTTTCCAGAATTAGCTTCGAAGTACCTCGAGCTCCTTGAGGCTCAGCGGTCGGTGAAGGGACTAGATGCGAAGACTAGGCAACTGATCAACATCGGAATCTAGACCACGAACCGCAATCTTAGGGGCGTGAAGTACCATGCCTCCATGGCGCGGAAAGCGGGCGCGACAAGGGGATGAAGTTCTCGGTGCCGTGGTCCTGAACCTCCACGTTTGTGGGGTGGGGGTTGTGCTCGACACGCTTCCCGCCGCCATAGCGGGGTTCGAAGGCAAGAAGTAACGGGGGCATTTGAGATGAATCCCGGCGGGGCTCGGCCCATGCTGACATATTCGCCTTCGTAGGCCGCTTCTGCAATCCTCCTCTTCGTGCCCTCCTCCTTGATTGTATCCGGCTTGCAAGTAGTGGTCATGGAGGGGGATACGGTTTGCCCCTTCGAGCTCACGAAGACATACCCCCGCATGGTGTAGAACTACTTGATTTTGTGAAATCGGTTTCTTTCTGTGTAGAGGTCTATCTTTCCCGAGGAGTCTACGGCGAACTCCGCTGGCATCCTTATCCCTCCGGCAAGGGTGTAGAACTTTAAGGTCTCGAGTCTGTCGCTTTCAGGTATCAAGGCAAGGCTCTGTTCAGACAGCTTTTCTTTCGACTCCACGAATAGTATTCCGCCCTTCCTCACCACTGACACCTTCGCGATTCCTTTGTAAGATTCGTACTCGCCCGTCAGCATACTCATCTTTCTCTCAATCTCAAAGGTTGGAATCTCTTTCGTAGGGTCCTTGCCCATGAGCAGAGCCAACACAACGGGGGCAATCATGTACACCGAATCTGCCATTCCATTGTTGCTTGCGACTGCAACACCGATGTTCATGTCTGGCACGAAACGCAAATCGGCGCCTGAAGCCACGACGGAGCCGCTGTGACCAATGCATTCATGCCCGAAGAGGTTGTCGTCTATACGCCACCCATAACCATACCATCTCTTTCCAAAAAATGTCGAGTATCCCGTATCGATATGAGGCTTGCACATCTCCTTCAGCGATGAAGAACTCAGAATCCTTGTGCCTTCGAAGACTCCATCACTCGTGTAGGCAGTCAGGTAGTGCGCCAATTCCACGACGGAACTCACCAGGCCACCTGCGGGATAGGCCACGCTGCCAAGAGGAGAAGCCGACGGAGTGCCCACAAACGCGTTCGCTTTTCTCTGCACAAGGTATGACGTCGCGATGTCGGAGTCCTTCTCCAGGTCTTTGCTAGGAAAGCCGGACCTCCTCATCCTCAGAGGCTTCAGGATCCTCTCTCTGACGTAGTCTTCATAGCGCATGCCGCCAATTTTCTCGACTATCCTGCCAAGTAGCGCATAGCCTTCATTCAGATAGAAGAACTTGCTTCCGGGCTCAGCGGCCACCATGTCTTTCCCACCGTTGACGAAAGTCATCATGTCATCAAAACTGGTAAGAGGCACCCACTTCTCATCGCCCTCGAGAAACCTGTTGACTTCAACATCTGCAGAACCAAGGTCAGGAATGCCAGAGGAATGGCTCAAGAGATGGTGTATCGTGATCGGACTCTCCTCTCTACCGACTTTGAATTCGGGCAAGTACCTCCTGACGGGGTCGTTTACGTTCAGCTTTCCTTGTTCCTGAAGCTGCATCACGGCCAATGCCGTGAACGATTTTGTACAGGAACCTATTCCGTACAGAGTTTCTGGAGTTGCCGGAAGGCTGGCCTTCAGGTTTCTGGCTCCGAAGCCTCTGGCGTAGACAACCTTCCCATCCTTGACCACTGCCAGGCTCAGCCCGGGCACATGGTCCCGCAACATCGAATCTGCAATCAAACCTTCGAACTTTTCTTCGAGTCCACCAAGAGTCAAAGCGCTTTCGACTCGCTCTTTCTCAAGGAGAGAAGCAGACGATAAAGGCGTTGCGGGGTGTCACATGAAGGAGCGTGTGGTCCAGGGCGGTCGGCTCGGGCGTGACGCACTCCAATCTTGGCACTCCAAGAGTCGAACGTCTGCCAGTGGCTGGTGAGACCACGGTTCCAACGATAACCTTCAGGGTGGACTCGTACCGCTGAGCGAGTTGAGCGCGAGCTGTAGATGGGTCGCGCTTGATGGACTTGTAAGACCTCGAAGTGACTATCTCTGCCCATGCGGAGGCGAAGCCAAAGGTCCCGGCGACCACAGCGAGAAAGCCCGCGGTATCCGTCTGAATGACACACCCCGCGATCACAGGGAGCAGCCCCCAGCTCAGACAGAACCAACCGTTGGAATGAAAGAAGCCGCCGAAGAGCTCCAGGTTGTACGCAAACAGGAAGAAAATCTCGGGGAGGCCGACGAGCCAGAGCAAGGGTGCTGCAGTGATCGCGTAGAGTCCAATGGCCACCGCAGCGACGAAGGAGGTGAGAGCGAGGACCAAGAGCTGCCCGTTCGACATGAGCTGCCCCCACGGTTTGTTTGGCCCCATGGCGTCTAGTGCGTGCGCAGAGATGCCGACCGCGATGAGGTACACAGCTGCAATCGCCCCGACCCTTTCCCAGCTTACAGGAGAGGGAGAGAGCAGCGAGCCAATCACCGCATAGCTGACGTTCATCGCGGTGTAGGGGTAGAGCGTCATCCCGACAAACAGCCTGAACCTTCGAGGCCCGAATCTGGGAACGTACCATTCCCTCTCTCGCGTCTTTTCCCCGGGCGAATCAATCAAAGACGGAGACCACCGACCGCAGGTCTGAGGATTTGGCGGTCAATCAGGATATAAACGGAAGCCGAAGCTTTAGGAGCGAAAACGAAGTGGACCGGGGGGGATTTGAACCCCCGGCAACGGGGAGCTCGTTTGCTCTCTCCCGCGTGCGAGGCGGGCGTTCTACCAGGTTGAACTACCGGCCCACTCGAATTGCAACCACCGGAACAGGCCCTATTAAAATTGCAATCGGGCCGTTGGCGACGGACGGGAGAACCCTTGAGAGGTCAGGACGGCTTGGGCTTTCTCGAGAGCTTCGTACCGCAGACGTCGCAGACGGTCGCCTTCGGATCAGAGTACTGCTTCCCGCAGCCCTTGCAGTAGGTGATCCAGGTGATCTGCTTCCATTCTCCCCTCACGTTTGTCTCCGAGAGGCCGACCCCGAGCACCTCGGCGACGTTCCTTACTGCGAAGTCATCCGTGACCAAGGTTACGTCTCGACCTGCGGAGGCGAGATCCAGGCTCACGGCTATTATCGACGCGTCGGCCTCGGAGAGAGACTTCAGGTCCCCCGTCTTCGCGGAGACGCGCCTGACCTTCTCCAACGACTCCTTCGAAGGCTCGGTAACCTGGACCCTGGAGTGGATCAGCTGGGCGCCAATCCCTCTGCTCCCCACCTCGTCCATGACGTGGTAGGTTGTGTAGTACTTTCCTGCTCCCTGGAAGGGAATCCCCCTGAAGAAAGCCGTCGAGTCGAGAACGTGAATCTTTTCGCTCAAAACTTGAGGTTCACTGTCACATTGCGTCTTCGAATCCGGAGGTGCTCTTCAAGAAGCGCTCATCATTCTAGGTGGTCATCTTCACGGCTGAAGCGGGACATGGTTTGGCATTGACCGATACTAAAACCTTCGCGCCCTCGGATAATATACGATTCGGTGACGGAATCTTCTGCACGCTATAGGGTGATGCACACGAATCGCGATGAGAGACAAGCTTGCTCGTCATTTAGGCCCCACCCGATACCCTAGTTCGTCGTTTGCTCGCCAATCAGTTCGACTAGTGGGGTGACACGCCCGACGGTGTTACGCTCCCAACGACCTGCCTTACCGACGGCCATTCCTGTTTCAGGACGACGAACTTCCGTTCCCTACCCGTGGCTTCCTTAATCGAGACGGATGGTAGATTATACTTGTACCAATGCGTCGTCGAATCAATGAGATTAATCGTGTTAGCGTGGCTCCATCCCAATTCGAAGACCTTGTGCCTCTGCACAACTTCGTCGAAGGGCCTGCGCTCCGCGCCTCGAGGCATCGGCTTTCCGTACATGATACTCATTGTTACGATGCCGTATACGATGAGTATCACAGCATAAAGGTTTACGAAAGGAACAAGGCCGATCAAAACAACTAGCGCTATCCACACCCCGGTACCACCAAAGAACCCGCACGCGAAGGCAAGCCGAGTTCGGTTCAAGACGGAGAATATCCTCTTGTCGGTGATGTAGTAGTCCGTTACCGGATGCGAGAAACCTCCCAGGTAACTCTCCCCAGACTGCATCCCAGGTCAGAGAAATGGAGACGGTTCTTTCTGATAAGGATTTGTCGCCCGGAGACACGGATCCTTAGGTTCAAGGCTTAATTACTGAGAAATGAAAACTCGTTGGCTGGGTTGAGTAGGCCAGCAGACCTCGGTAGTTTGAAGGAAGGGAGCTACATCATAATCGACGGCGAGCCCTGTAAGACCGTTGAGGTCGAGAAGAGCAAGCCGGGGAAGCACGGTAGCGCCAAGGTCAGGTTGACCGCCATCTCCGTCTTCACAGGCTCCAAGAAGACCATAATCGGCACGGTCGACACGCACATCGAGGTTCCCATGATAGACAAGAGGTCCGCCCAGATAGTCTCCACAACCCCGACCAGCGTCCAGTTGATGGACCTTGCGACCTTCGAGGTGACGGAGAGCCCGACCCCGACGGAGCCAGAGCTTCAGGGGAAGTTGGTGCCGGGCGCCGAAGTGGAGGTCTGGACCGTGCTAGGGAAGAACAAGATAATGCGAGTGAAGGGCTCCGGCTGAGCTCGTTCGTGGTCTATCCGCATCGGATTTCTTCATCGTAGTACTCGGACGGCTCTTCCGATCTGTCATCTAGACCGGACGACTCTAGGAGTGGTGGTGTTTATCCCTTGTCCACGGCCGCCTTCGGCACGAGCCCGGCCTCGAGTATCTCCAGGTAGCCTGCCATCCCGTCCCAGTGCTTCCGGGCCGAAGCTATCTCAATCCGCTCGGTGAAGAGTGGGCAGTCGAGCACGAAGGTCTCCCCCTCGCCGCCCTCGAGGGCCGCGTGCATGCCGTGTCTCCTCTGGAGATTGACGAGCTCCTTGACCATCCCCATGTCCAGCCTCCTGCCCAGCCAGCTCTCATCCAGGCCGAGCGCGGCGACCCCGGTGATTATGACATCGAACCCCTGATTGATTATATTCGTGAGGTGAACGCGAGGGTCGATGCCCCATAGCGGGGACAAGCTCTGCAATCCGAGGTCCGAGCATATACTGTCGACGCGTGATTTTTGGTAGACGCTCGCCAGCGCCCCGGTGTAGACGCCTTCAATCCCGTATTCGTCCTTGGCCGTCTGAAGACCCCGGGAAAGGTCGCTCAGTTCCTCCTCTTTGACTCCTTCTGTGGGAACAATCACCTGTGGCAGGCGTGCCGACTGGGCCTGTAATTTCGTCCATTGGACCGCTGGGTAGTGAAACATCCACGACCCCTCGGCCGACGGGAATATCGTAACAAGGCATACAAGATGGTCAGTCTGTTTTGCGAGGAACGCGGAGTAAGCCGAGTCCTTGCCTCCGCTCCACAGAACCGCAACCTTCATACTGAGAGTTGGGATAGTTGCAACTCTCTTAATGGTTCTGTTGAAGAAGGGAATCTCGCCTAACGGGACGAATCTGGAGAGTCCCAGTCATGCGGGTAGACTCGAATAACTAAATAACAGGCGGAATCCCGCCGCCTTTGAAAATGCTCGATTCGCTTCGGGATGGACTTCGCAACGCCGTACAGAAGTTGCTGAAATCGGGCGTGGTCGACGAAGCCGCAATCAAGGATTTTATCCGTGATCTTCAGCGCGCCTTGATTCAAGCCGACGTCAACGTCAGGCTCGTGCTGTCGGTGACCGAGAGCGTCCAGAAGAGGGCTCTCGAGGAGAAGCCGCTCGGAGGGATGACGCGAAAGGACCAAATCGTCAAGATACTCTACGAGGAGCTCGACAAGATGCTGGGCGGAACGAAGGAACTCAAGCTCGACAAGGGCAGGACGAACGTCATCGTGATGCTGGGGGTCCAAGGCTCGGGGAAGACCACCACCGTCTCGAAGCTCGCGAGGTTCTACACGAAGAAGGGCTTCAAGGTGGGCGTGGTGGCCGCGGACACCTTCCGTCCGGGCGCGGTCACGCAGCTGAAGACTCTGGCGGAGCGCGTCGGAGTAGAGGTCTACAGCGACGAGAAGCAGAAGGACTCGGTCAAGGTCGCCGAGGCCGGGAAGCGCTTCTTCGAGCAGTCCAAGAACCTCATCATAATCGACACGGCCGGCCGGCACAAGGAAGAGAAGAGCCTTCTGGAAGAGATGAACAACATCACCTCGAAGGTCAAGCCCGACATCAACCTCCTCGTGGTCGACGGGACGATCGGCCAGCAGTGCTACAACCAGGCGATGGCCTTCCACAAGGCGTCCCCGGTGGGCGGGATCGTCATCACCAAGCTCGACGGCGCGGCGAAGGGAGGCGGAGCGCTGGCCGCCGTCGCGGCCACCGGCGCCAAAATCTACTACATAGGGACCGGTGAGAGGGTGGACGACCTGGAGGAGTTCTCGTCCACGCGCTTCGTGGGGCGGCTGTTGGGGATGGGAGACCTGCAGTCCCTCCTCGACATGGCCAAACAGCTCGAGACGGAGATCGACGAGAAGAGGGTCCAGCGGATGACCTCGGGCAAGCTCACCATGGACGACTTCCTCTTCCAGTTCGAGCAGGTCAACAAGATGGGCTCCCTGAAGAAGATCCTGGAGCTGATACCCGGACTGGCGGGGAACATGAAGGCCGAAGACCTCGAGAAGGCGGAGAGGGACATGAAGACATGGAAGTCCATCATCCAGTCGATGGCCAAGGCGGAGAGGGAGACCCCGGAGATGCTCAACGGCGTAAGGATAAAGCGCATCGCCAGGGGCTCCGGCAGGTCCGAGAAGGAGGTCAGGGAGCTCCTCGGAAAGTACAGGCAGACCAAGACCCTGATGAAGGCGAGCAAGGGGCGCGAGTTCAGGCAGATGCTGAGAAGGGCCGGGGGGCAGGGAGCCCTTGGCGGATAGAGGGAAGTTCCCGCTCTGCGATACGTGCGCCGCGAGACAGGGTGACCGGGCAAACTTCGACGTAGTCCAGAGCAGGGACTGCTTCATCTGCGGCGGCTTGACGTCGCGCTTCCCGAGGATAGAGCGGAGCGTCGTCGGGCGCGCGAGGCGCTATGACTTCAGGACGTTTTCCATCGGCGTCATCATCCCAAGGGGGATACAGGAGAGGGAGGACCAGTTGAGGTCTGATCTCAAGATACGCGGGAGGGAGACCATCAAGTCCCAGCTGGGGAGGGACATCTCCGAGGCCATCGCGAGGGAGACGAAGAGGAGGGTCGACCACCACCATCCCGAGGCCACGATTCTGGTCGACCTCGAGCAGGGCTCGGTCCAGGTGACGCCAAGGTCGATCTTCGTGTATGGGAGGTACACCAAGCCGCCAGGGGTGTCCCAGAGGAGGGAGCTCTGCGGGAAGTGCGGCGGGAGGGGCTGCGGAGAATGCAAGTCCGGGTACAGCAAGGACGTCAGCGTGGAGGAGGTCCTTGAGGAGAGGCTCGGGAGGGTCCTCCTTTCGACCAAGGCCAAGTTCACCTGGCTCGGGAGCGAGGACCCTGCCAGCCGGGTCTTCCCGCCGGGGCGCCCCTTCATAGCCGAGGTCAAGGGTGCGAGAAGACGCGAAGTGCCTTCGAGCATCTCGGCGAGGACGGGCAAGGGTATCATGAACGTCGTCGGACTGAAGGTCCTCAGAGGCAGACCGAAGTCGATCCCTTCGTTCACGTTCAAGACGAGAGCTTTCATCCAGCCGGAGGGACGCGTGGAGACGATTCCGGCGGGTCTGTCGAAGGCGCTGAGGGCCTCGTCGATTCAGTTCAGGAACAGCAAGGGGAAGACCGTCTACAAGCAGGTGTATTCGGCGAGCGTCAAGAGGAGGGGGGCGGGCTTGGTGGCTGAGATTAAGCTCGACGGAGGTCTCCCGGTCAAGCGGCTGGTGAGCGGTGGCTCCGTCTCGCTCTCGCTCGCCGAACTCCTTAAGACGCCCCTCGACTGCCGAAGATTTGATATACTCAGGGTTTGGGAGTCAGGGAAGCTCAAATTCTGACTGTGTTGGCGAATCGAGGAAGGATTCTTCTCGGTTTGTCAATTTTGGAGTCTCTTTCTCGACAGGATTCTCGTAGTCCGACAAAAAAGGAACGGCGTAAGACTAGATGGGCGCCGCGGAGGTGTCCAGTCTCGAGTTTCAGAACTGTCTCCGTTTGGCAGCCTGTTTCGCGCTCTTCGGGAAAAGCTTTAATGAAGATGGAAAACAGGAGCCCTTTCTCTGACGAGTTGATTGTAGAGTTTGGGAAGATCTAAGGGGTACCGCAGGCGGACGAGGGCTCTGCTGAAGAAGAAGAATCTGGGCGGTTTGAGCCGTATTCTCAGGGACTACTCCATCGGACAGAAGGTAGTGATTAAGATAGACTCGGCGCAGGTCAAGGGGATGCCACACCGCAGGTTCAACGGCCTCGTCGGGGTCGTCACTGAGGTAGGGGCCAGGGGACTGAGGGTTGAGGTCCCGGTGGGCGACAAGGTGAAGTCGGTCGTCGCGAGGAAGGACCACATCGCACCTTTGGAGGCGTCCTGATGTCGGAGGTACGCGAGAAGAAGATACTCACGCTCAGTGAAGCTCACCAGATCCTCGAGAAAATCGACGTGGAGAAGGCCGATCAGATACAGAAGCGGACGCTGGACTACACGTCAAAGTTCTCGAAAATCACCGTGGAGAGCGCGAAGAAGCTGCGCAAGCAGCTCGAGTCCGAGTGCGGCCTCAGCACGGAGGAGGCGGTCGAGGTCATCAACATCATGCCCAAGTCGATAGAGGAGCTGCGGACGTTCACGGCCGGATGGAGGAAGCTCCTTCCGACTGAGATTCTCGAGAAGATGTTGAAGATTCTGAAGTCTGCCAAGGAAAGCTGATGGCGCTTCCGCCCGCGCGGGAGACGCCCCGCCGGCTGGATTAAGATTATATAGCAAGGCGTCGTACAAATCCCACTGGTTCGAACGGCATGCTCACGAGTTCCCGCTCGCGCATGAGTCCTCCAGGCTACTGCGCGAGTCTGACGAGATAAAGAGGAGAGGTGCCCGAGAGATGCTCTCGAACGAGAAGAGGTATGAGGAATTCGCGTACGTCCTCGATTTCCTTCCCGGAGGGAAGTCCGTCGTGATAAAGGGCAGGGAGGGGTCGATTGTTCAGGCTATCGGGGAGGAGAGGCTCACCCTCTTGGAGCTGCTTGCGGGGGATGAACAGGACTTCGAGCAAGGCGAGCGGCTCAGGATAGGGAGGGAGGGCCGTGACAAGATACTGAGCGTCCTCGGGAAGCTTTCCTACGAGGAGCTTACGCAGGATGCCAAGCTCCAGCTGCCGAGCGTCTGCGAGGAGATAGTCAAGAACAACGAGGCGAAGTACGTGGCCTACTTCAACGAGCTGCAGCCGCTTACGCCGCGGCTCCACGGGCTCGAGCTCATCCCAGGGATAGGCAAGACCTTCATGAAGACCATAGTCGACCTTCGGGAGAGGAAGCCGTTCACCTCGTTCGAGGATGTCCAGGAACGGGTGGGGCTGAGGGACCCCGCCAAGCTGATAGCGAAGAGAATCACGGAGGAGATCTCCGGTGATTCGAGGATAAACATCTTCGTCAAGAAGTGACACCAAAGGCAGTCTGGACGATGCCCCATAGAAGACTAGGGAAGAGGAGGGCGCTAGGACAGCACTACCTGACCGACTCTTCCGTGGCCGAGAGGATGGTCGACCTCGCAGCGATTGAACGGAGACACAGGGTCCTGGAGATTGGGACGGGGAGGGGCGCGCTCACTGCCAGGCTGGCGGGGTTGTCGGACCACCTCGAGGCGTTCGAGCTCGACGAGGGTAACTATCTTGTGACGAGGGAGTCGGGCCTGGACGGCGTCGAGCTCCACCTCGGAGATGCGTTCGCGGAATCCAGAGAGTTCGACATACTGGTTTCCAGCCTCCCGTACTCGGAGTCTTCCCGATTCGTCGAATGGTTGAGCAGGCACCGCTATGAAAGGGCGGTCGTCCTGTTGCAGAGGGACTTCGTCGACAAACTGCTCACCAAGCCGGGACAGGATGCCTATAGGGCGATATCGGTGATCTCGCAACTCTCGGCCGAGGTCAGGCCGGACCTCCTCGTTCCCAGGGGATGCTTCGTCCCTCAGCCCAGGGTCTCGTCGGTAGTCGTCGTCATGACGCCCAGGAGCACTCTCTCCCCGGGGGAAATCGGGCTCGTGAAGAAGCTCTTCTCCCAGAGGAGGAGGAAGCTTGTAAGCGCGCTCAAACAGCTGCACCTCGGGTTCAAAAATCTGGACGCAGGGCGCCTCTCTACGAGGGTCCAGGACCTCTCCCCCTCGGACTTCCGGGCCGTGCTGGAGCGGGTGGCGACCCGTGAAAAGGTCATATCAGGAAGCGGGGGTCTGCCCGGGGGAGCTTGAGGCTCGGGAAGGTCACTGTCACACTGGTCGGCCCGGAATTCCCGGTCAACGTCGGCTACACCGCGAGGTTGGTCAAGAACTTCGGCGCGCGGAAGCTTTACCTGATCGAGCCGAACTTCGACCGCAGGGTCGCGTCGGTCTACGCTGCCCACGCGGCCGACGTGCTGGAGGACGCCGAGGAGATAGGCTTCGAAGAGCTGAGAAGTCGGCACGACCTCCTGGTCGCGACCACCGCGGTGGCGGCCCTGAAGAGGGCCAACGTGAACAGGCTCACGGTGCCTCCGGAGGAGATGGCGGGTTACGTTTCGTCCTCGAGGTCTGCTTCCCTGGTGTTCGGAAGGGACACCACGGGGCTGAGAAACGACGAGCTGGCCAGATGCGACATCGTGACCAGCTTGACAACCGGGACCGGCTACAGGACGCTCAATGTCAGCCACTCAGTGGGCGTACTGCTCTACGTGCTCTCCAGATCAGGGATGGAGAGGAGGAAGATTCCCAGCACGGGTGAGCGGGACGCGTTCGCGACGTATGCGTACGAGCTCGCCATCGCGGCAGGCGTCCAGGAGCACCGCGCGCAGAGGCTCAGGAGACTCGCAAGAAGGATGGCGCTTCGCTCGCAGCTGGACGGAAAGGAGCTCGGCCTGCTGATCTCCCTGATGCGGAAGGCGACGAAGGCGATACCGGAGAAGCCCCATCAGACGCGCTCAAAGACGTAGACCAGACGCCCCACCCATCGCGTGCTCTCGTGTGCGATCCTAACCGGGTACTCCTGCCTCCCGTGGGCGGGTTGATACTGCCTCAGTCCTGCCTCGCGCTCGTTCTCGAGGAGAACCGAGACCTCCTCCCCCCCGAGCGTTCTCAGCGAAGGAGTGACTATGACGACCCTCCCTCCTTTGCGCACAACCGCGGCCATCGAATAGAGCGCTTCTGAGTAGAGCCTGCTCGAGTTGCGGATGAGCTTCTTTGCCCTGCTCTCGGTGGGGGCGGCGTCGATTCTCGGGAGGAGGATGGGCTCTGTCACGATTGCGTCGACACGAACGTCACCCAGGACCTTCTCGAGCCTCGTCGAGTCTCCCACCTTCAACGAATACTGGACCGGTGATTTCGTCTTCTTCGATAGCCACTCCAGGTTCTGCCTGCTGTTCTCGATCCTGTCCCTGTCCCAGTCGACCCCGATGCAGCTCACGCCCGACACGAGAGCTTCCGAGAGTATCGTCCCGGACCCGCAGAAGGGGTCGAGCAACACGTCACCCTTCTTCGCTCCGCTCAGGTTGAGGAGCAACCTCGCCAGCCTTGACGGGATGGAGATCTGCGAGCTCACCACAGGCCTCTCGTTTGACCTCACCTGGAACTGCTGGACGTCAGGCACGAACGCGGTGGCGCCCACCCAGAACTTCTCACCGACTCTGATTACGACGAAGTCGACTATCCTCCGGGAGGATATCTCTCTCGACAGGACCTCCGTGCCGTTCCGCGGCCTCACGAGGTTGGCCTTCCTTAGACCAGCGTCCCTGACGGCCTTGAGGAAGATAGCCAGGACCTCCTCATACTCCTCCTTCCCTGTGGGCTCCGGAGAGTAGAAGCTGACCGAGAAGCTGAGGCCGTCTTCGAACCAGCCGAGGAATTCGTCCAGCTCCTTGATGTCATCCAGCCGGGCGCGCAGGCTCGGCGCGATCGAGACCGCCACCTTGTGGACTCCGGCGAGGCTCTCGTAACCTCCCCCATCCTTGACCTGCAGCAGGGCGATGTCCTCCCAGGGCCGCGTGGAACTCGACAGCCTCTCGGGTAATACAGTACGTGCCTCGAGGTAAGAGAGGTCGCCGAAGGCGAGAATCAACGCTAGCTGCCCCTTCGAGGTCAGCCCACGGGGAAGTAGGTACGGCAAGCTCTGGCCGAGCGACACCGAGAGATAATAAAGCGTATTGCCCCCACGCGATTCCGACAAAACGCATTATTACCGAAGAAGCTGAAGAGCCGCCATGCCCAACCTCCTCGCCTACGTGTTCTGGCATCAGTCTCGCCCCGAGATAACGGCGGACATCTACGAGAAGAAGCTGGCCGACTTCCTCCGCTCCCTTAGCTCGCAGAGACCTGCAGGGCTAGTCGATGCCCTGAGCTTCAGGGTCCAAGCCCTGCCCTGGAGCCCCAGACAGGGAATCGTGTACGAGGACTGGTACTTGGTGGAGAACTTCGCCGCGCTGGGTGCGCTCAACGACGCGGCCGTCGAAGGGGACACGCGCACGCCTCACGACGCGATAGCGAAGGACTACATGAAGGGGGCGGGAGGAGTGCTCAGGTCGGTACAGGGAGACCTCAACCTCCGTGAGGCCCGGGTTGCCACGTGGGCCGAGAAGCCGATCGGGCCATCCTACCAATCGTACTACGAGGAAGTCGCGAAGGTGGTCGGGGAAAGGAAGGCGCTCCTCTGGAGGCGCCAGCTCGTGCTCGGCCCCTCGCCCCAGTTCTGCATCCACAGCACGCAGGAGCTACAGGTCCCGGAGAGCTTCCGGCCCATCAGCTCGAGGATAGAGCCGGTCGCCTAGTCTCACTCCAGCCGCAACTCGATGCCGAGCCTCTTTGAGAGGTTCCTGAGGTCCTGCGCGACGTAAAAGAAGGCCATCCAGCTCCACTGGCCCCACCGCTTGATCCCCTCCTCCTTGACCTTCTCTATCGCCTCCCTCCTGTCCTTGGGCTCCTTCCCGAAGAAGAGGAGACCGAAGACGTCGACCGACCACGCGTCAATCGGGAAGCCTCCGTGCGGGTTGATGATGTCTGCGGCGTAGTCCCCGACCCCTGGGAGCTCCATCAGCTTCTCCCTCGCCTCGGCGGGCTGCATCCGGTGTATCTCCTGCATGGTCGGGAAGGCTCCGGCGATCATCTTCGCCGAGGCGACGAGATACTTGGCCCTGTACCCGAGCTTGCACCTCTGGGCGAAGACCTTCGGGTCGAGCTTCGCCACGGTCTCCGCGGTGGGGTTCAGGGGAATCCGTCTCCCGTCGAACTCTATCGTCTCCCCGTACTCCCTGTCTATCGCTTCCATCATCTCGTCGGACCTCTTCAGCCTCGCCATCTGGAGGCAGATGCTCAGGACGACAGAGTTGAACAGAGAGACGCTCTGGGTGTCGTGCATCCCGTAGAGGTCCTTCACCACATGCTTCAGTATCGGGTCGCGACGGGCGAACTCGTAGAACCCTGTCAGGACCTGGTGCGCGCCGAGAGAGCGAGAGACGAGCTCGGAGAGCCTCTCGACGGCGTCCCCCGGGAGCTTCTCCTTGGTGTACGCGGAGACATCCAAGCGCGGCGCGTCTATCATGCCTGAGGACCTGATCCGCAGACCGATGAGCCTTCGCCCGAACCGGATTCCCGTCCAGAGGGTCCCCCGCTCGTAGACCTCGTCTGAGGTGAAGAGCTCCCACCCTGCGGGGTTCCTGACAGTGAGCTCGAAGTTGTAGGGCGGGACAGGGAGGATTCTGAAGCGCTCCTGATGGGACAGCCGCCAGGTGCGTCGGGGCAAGCATCACGAGGTAGCTCCGCGCACAAGGTAAACGTTAGGCCCGTGGCATTGAGGGCGCGCTAGGGGTTGAGGGGCGGCAGCAGGACGTCGGGGAACACCGGAGGGAAGAGCCCGTTCGTATCCTGCGAGGACGCCCTCTGCTCGGCTGGCGGCTGCATCTGCATCTGCGCCTCGGGGGTGCACCCGCCCGCAATCACCGAGTCGCCCGAGAAGAGCTTCTGGTAGGTTGCGATCCCCTCGGCCTGGAAGAGCCACGTGTTGAACGTCGAGGGGTTCGGCGAGTAGCCACTCAGGCGCGTGGACGTCTGGTCGTCCCAGTCCCTGACGGCCTGCGGGTCATAGCCGATGCAGAAGTCGCCGCCCGAGAGGGGCGTAGCGCCGTAGACCGCCAGCCCTGTTGGGGGCGAGTACCGGCTGAAGTCCCCTTCCAGCATCGCCCACGCCTGCCCTGGCGAGAGCGTGAAGACGAAACAGACGAGCGTCCGCTGGAAGTCTGCGAACTGCACGAGCCCGAGGGGAGGGGCGTTCTGCGGGACGGACCGCTCGGAGAGGGGCGGTGGTGAGATTCCTCCGTAGAGGAAGGATGACCTGAAGGACTTGTTGGAGTTGTAGATAGACCAGTACGCATCGCCGAAATAGTACGAGTTCCTCAAGAGAATCACGCTGCGCCGGCTCGAGTCCAGGTTGCGGAAGCCCCAGGCGACAATTCCCCGTGACTTCTCGTACCAAGCCCAGCCGACCTCGACAAGACCGGACTGGTCCTTCTCGACCTGCTCCATCCTCGCCGCGTGCTGCCTGAGGGACTGCCTCTCGTCGGCCGTGAGAAGTCTGGGCATTGTTCCATCTGCCGGAGGGACCTGCCTGATATTTCATAGTTGCGAAGTGCGGTCGAGACGGCCGGGTCTTGCAGGCTCGGTGAAGGGTAGATACCTTAAATTCTGTCCTACGGTTTATTCTCCCTCTTGCAGGACGCGTGGAAGATGAGCTTGAGGTTCGGGTCGGTCTTCGCCGCAGGCTTTCTGCTCGCTTCGCTCGTGGCGTACGAGATACTGCTAGGAGCGCGTCCTCCCGTGGGGCTGGCGGCTCCCACGCGCGTCTTCCAGGCAGAAACCGAGGTCTGCGTGGGAGCCTTCGTGCTCCTGGCCGTGGTTTGGGAGCCTGTCAGGAGGTCGTTAGCGGAGCGCCTTACGAGGATCTCTCACCTCTTGGAGGGGCGAATCGAGGTCAGGGGGCTGGCGCGGGTCACCGCCGTCCTCGCGGTGGTCATTGGGCTGTTCGACTTCGGGTTCTGGGCCACCGCCGACGTCCTGGGCGGCTACAACGGTTACGGCTGGAGCCTGGCCGAGCACCCGTATCTTCGCGAGATTTATGCTGCGAACTTCCTGCGATTCGTCCCGTGGGACGCTGGGACACAGGCTACGCTCTTCTTCTCACTCGCAGCCCTCGGCTTCGCAGCCCTGGGCGCCGGCCGCGGAATCGGGACCGCCCTCAAGGATTCCATAACCCTGTTCGCCGCTCCCATTCTCGTGGCCTTCGAGTTCGCTCTATGGTCTTCCGCTCCTGAAGACATGACCTGGCACGTGATAGATGCCCTCTGGGCTGGAGGAGTGAACGATCTCGGCTGGCGGGCGTTCGACGGAGCCCGGGCCGGAGCGTTCCTGTTCAGCAACTGGCTCGTGTTGCTCGTCGCCATCCTTCTCTTGGCCTCTAGGGTCCCCTTTCTCGGGGTTCCTTCGGGAATCGTCCACCGACGTCTCGCCACCTACCATGGTTCTCTTCGATGGAGGAAACTCCTCGGCGGAGTCTCCCGGAAAAGGTAGAAGAGGCGGGCCGTATCGCGGGCAGGGTGCGTTGCCTAGTTCCGCTCCGAGTCAGGTGAAGGCGAGATGAAAGAAGACCCCGTGGTCGCCGTGGCGAGGGTCACGCAGAAGGGGATAGTCCAGATCCCCCACGAGGTGAGGGCTAAGCTCGACCTCCAGCCCGGCACGAAGATGATAATCATGGTGGAGGGGGACATGGTCATCCTGAGGAAGGCCGACGCCATCTTCGAGAAAGAGCCGCAGAGTCTGCTTGGCAGGATACGGTCGGTGTTCTCCTCGCTGCCAATAAGGGACATCGAAGAGTAGCGAGTGTCCCTGTTCGGACAAAACTATTAATCAAGACAACCAAAGAACTCTCATGCAGGTCCGCGTCGTTGAGGGTGAAAGCGAGGTCAGCGTCAGCACCCTCCTATCTAGTCGGCGCTATGCTGGTCGCGCTCCTAGCTCTCGCCGCGCTCCCCACCACATCTGGGCAGACCGTATCGTCGACCAATCAAGGTGTCTCTGTCTCCTCTAGTTCCAGCTCGTCGTCGGCGACGGTAGAGACGACGAACGCCCCTTCTCCACCCGGCGAAATTAGTTGCGGCTTTCAATCGAGCCAGAGCAACGGCACGGTCGCCTCTTCGCCGGCCGGCGAGACCGTCACGTTGACCGTCGGTGAGCCCTCCTGGGACGAGGCGTGCGGCGAAACGGGACAGGGCGGGGTCGGGGTACCTGCATACGAGGTCTTCCCTGTCACGATCCAAGCGGCGCCGGACACCACTTTTACGCTCGAGACGGGGCACGCCTCAGAGTCCGCCCAACAGATTGCCGAGGGCGCAGTCAACGGCACCATCTGGACGGGGTTCAGCCCTGCCGAAGTGACCACCGACTCGAGCGGGACGGCACACAGCAACCTTACCATCGCCGGGGCTGTGATGCCCTTCGTGCCAAACCCCATCGCGAACGTCAGCCTGCCCGTGACTGCGATGTCCCCGAACGGTCTCGAGGCGACCGCTGGACTTCCCATAGAGTTCCTGGGCGAGGAGGGCGGGTTGGCGAACCTCCACGTCCTCAGCTCTCCAGGCCCCTTGCTCTTCTCAGGAACGTTACAGACGTCCACGGGCAACTCGCTTGCATACGAGTACCTGATCGCCTACGCCCCTTCGGCTGGCTCTCCCAGCGCTCCCGTCAACGTCAGCCTGAGCGTAGTCGGCTCGTGGGATGGCGGGAAGAGCGGCCCCATGCCCGCCGGCGTTCAGGTCAGCCTTCAGCAGCCAACCTTCCAGCTGCGACCAGGTCAGGTGGTCTACTTCTGGGTCGACGAGAGCAACAGCCTGAGCTCAAGCGACGTGAGCGGCACCAACAATTACACTCTCGCCGTTCAGGAGACCGTCGGAGGCAGCACCTATCAAGAGCCGCTGTCTCTCTCGATTACGTCTGCCACGCTGATAGGGCCTCTGAACACGCCGGGCAGCACACCCGCCTCGTACGGACCTCTCATCTTCGGTCTCTCGTCCGGCGTGGCCTTCGCCATAATCGGTGCGGTCGCAGCCTCGGCTATACTGACTAGCGTGCTTCTCCTGAGGAGGATGAAGGCGCCCAAACTTGAACAGTAGAAAGTCCTGGAGCTACCTCGTCATCGCCGCGGCGATTTAGAAACCAAGCCCGCTCTCCCTGAACCAAGAGAGGAGCGCAGCCGAAGGCCAGGCAAATCCGGGAGATGACCACGGGGACATTCGACCCATGCTTCGAGGAGTATGTCTCCAAAGCTCCTGGCAGAGAAGTAGAGCCGCCTCAGGCTGCGCCCGAACTGCTAACCGTACTTCCAGGTCAGTGGTCTTCCTTGATTATGCGTTAGGGTCAAGGTTGAAGGCTGAGTCATAGAGATGCGGATGTTTTTGCTCCGCACCTCTGACTGTACGACCCTTCGTTTTTGCGTCGAGGGTGTTGGTCTAGACGACGTTCGGCGGGGGGTATGAAGTGCACACCTGCTCGAAAGTAGGGAACAGACCGTAGACGATGAAGGGGCCTATAGTTCCCCAACCCCAAGCAAGTACCAATAGCACGTAGCAGGATGGCGGACTGGCTCCTTCCGTGCTTGTTACGGTGACACCGCCACTTGTTGAACCACCGCCCCCGGTTCCACCACCTCCAGCAGCACCGTCGTCAGCCGAGGCAGTGAGAGCCGCAGCTGGAACCAGGATAAGCATTGCCGCCGCAAATAGAGCCGCGATAGCTGTCTTGTTCATGGCCGTAGCATGACGTCCTACGGGATATAAGCCTATCTGCATAAGCTAAATGGCATAAAGGTTATGCAAGATGGCGGTAGCTAACATACTGAATATATAATCTGACCGCGCAATTCATACCATGGATTATCCCAGGAGTCACGGAGGTACGGTACAGGTCAAACCTTATCAACAGTCAGACGCTCCAAGGCGATAACGCGCAACCCGAAGGAAAACCAGAGATGAGCAAATCCAGTGAAGTCCTGAGACTGAGAGCAGCGAAATCCGAGGACGAGAAGGCTCGGATGGCCGCCCTGGTCAGAGGGATAGAAGAGCTGGGTCCCAACATCAATGAGATCTCGAGAAGGGTAGGATTGTTCAAGGAGACGGCAAGGTACCTGTACAAGAAGAGGATAATAGACAAGGGCATGAATATCATCGGTGACGCCGCCTACGGCAGATTCGGTCTACAGAGGCTGACCGCGCTGGCACGTGTGAGGGAAGAGTACAGACCATACATTCACCAGATCTTCATGGCGATGGCTGACTACTGGCCCGTCGTTCATTACCAGCGGACAATCCCGGACGACAGGCTGCTGGTCTCCGCGGAGGTCCCCGAGGATGTGAAGGAGGAGTTCGCGTCGACCCTGCGCGACCTGAGGGACAAGCTGCGCTTCTTCACGGATGTGGAGGTGTTCGACGTAGGCTGGATATACAGGGTCCCGATGCACGCCGAACAGTACGACTTCGTCAGTTCGAAATGGGAAGTTCAGTGGAACTCGCTGAAGGACCCGCCCCCCGATCTGGACCATCCGTCGCTGCACCAGCTTTCCAAGTTCGACATGCTCGACATACTGGTCGCGTCGGAGCTCCAGATGCCGGGCGGAGCCTCGGTGGCCGAGACCGCGAGGAAGCTGAAGATCTCGTACAAGAGCGCCCTCCTCCACTACGCCCACGTTCGAGACAGGAAGCTGATCTCCGGCTACCGGATTAGGTGGTTCTCCAGGGAATTCAACGACGCAGCGTTACAATTGACGCGAAGCCACGCGTACGCCTTCATCTCGCTCATAGTCAAGGACGTGACACCAGAGGAAGCGAAGTTCATCAGTAGGGAGCTGCAGAGACTTCCCTTCATCTGGGCCGTCACAGGGGGAGGCACGTCATTCATAGCGGACTTCTACGCGCCGGTGGAATTCTGGAACGAGACGCTCGTGTTCATCAGGGACCTCCTGGGTCACCACGCCGAGCGGCTAGAGGTCCTCACTTTCGACCAGCGCCAAGACCGGAACTACACCCTGCCGCAGGATTTGTACGACCCGAAGCTGAAGAGGTGGAGGTACGACAAGCAAAAGGTCCTGAAGAATTTCGAACGAACCCTCCGAAATGTTGTCTCCAAACAGAATGGAAGCCCGACGAAAAAGGAAGGTCTAGAAACCGCAAGTTAACTGCTTGTTTGTAGATCCGTAGCCGTGGATTGATTACTGCGAGTATCTTTGGCAGGTTCATCCCCTCGGAGAACCTGTCCCCGAATCATCTGCAGAATGCGGACTTCGTGCCGTCACAGGCCATCTGCGACGACTATGACTTCGCCGGGCATCCCTACAGGAAGGAGCCGGTCCCGGAGTCGCAGGTCTCGGCGAGGCCGCCCCTCTCCGAGTACTCGGACAGGCCGCGCCGGAGGAGGGCCAAGACGGGGCTGGATTGGATAGACCCCTGACCTGCTCAGGTTCCATTTATTAGAAACCGCAACGCAGGCGATTCGTGCTCCCGTTCTATCCCGCTCTCCTGGGTCTGGCCCTCCTCGCGTGCATTGGAGACCAGTTCACCACTTGGAGGCATGCGTCGCTGGGGGTCAGGATGACCGGCGATGCAGGGAAGTTCGAGAAGAACCAGCTCTGCAGATACTTCCTCCGGAGGTTCGGCCCCAGGCACGGCCCGATGGCGTATTTCCCTCTCGAGTTGGCACTCGTGATAGCCCTCCCGGCGGCCGCCTACAACCTCGTTCCGCTCATCGCGATGCCGGTCGAGGCTCAGACCGTTCGGACGGTCCTAGGAGACAGCATGCTGGTCAGCTTGGCCGCGTCGTTCGTCTACGTGATCATACACAACATCAGGGGGACTGACCGGATGAACCGCGCCCTTGCTGAATCTCGCCGGATTCTCTGATGATTTCGCTGTAGGTCTCTCCACTGACAGAAACGGGTGGATCCTACACGTTGATCCTAAGGCTTGCTGACTGATGGTCTCTTGATGGCGTAACCTACAGCAAGTCCGGCTATCAGGAGGAGTATCATGATTGCATAGGCCCATGTCGGCACAGACGAGGAGGTCTGCGTCGTTGTTGTTGGGCCAAGCTGCGTCGTTACTGAGGTTACGGTCTGCGTCGATGTCGCGGTGTTGGTCACGGTCGTGACCGGTCCGGTCACGGTTTGCGTCGCGGTCGTCGTCGCGGTCGTCGTGAGCAGCAGCGTGCTCGTCACTGTGGTCGTGGTCGACGCCGTACTCGAGCTCGTCGTGGAGCTCGTCGTCTGCGTTCCTGCGGGAGGCAGCGTATAGGACCCTGACGCCCGCCCCAGGTAGACATAGTTGGGGCTGCCCACCGATACGCTGGAGAACCCGTCGCCCGCGTAGGAGATGTGCAGATTGTACGCGCCCTCGGCCGTGTTGCCTCCGAAGCTGTAGAGGGAGGGGTAGGCGGTCTGGGCGCCGGTGACCGAATTCCCGTAGAACAGCCCGAGCGAAGCGGTGAGCTGCGTGAAGGTGGTGGACTCTCCGTTGCCCTCGCCGCCGAAGACGAACTCGGAGTCATAGAACTCCCCGTTCGGCGCGGCCGCGTTGCCCGCGACGTAGAAGTACGCGCTCTGCACAGTGGGGTCGCTGATCGTTGCGTTGTCGAACCAGTCGATCGACTTGGCAGCCGCGGTCCCGCTGGCGATCTCCTGGACGCCAATCTGGACCCGGACACCGACTCCTTGGACGGCGGTCTCGCTCATGATTAGGGCCAAATCCAGGGGCAGCCGATACGTGGTGTTCGAGGACTGGTAGGAGTAGTAGTACCCGGTGCTGGGGCCGTTCGGGAACGAGTAGACGTACCCGCCGTCGGTCGAGGTGACGGTGCCGTTGCTCAGGAAGCCCGAGACGCTGGCGTTCCAGATGTTGTCGGCCCAGGAGACCGTCGAAGTTGCGGTCACGAAATCGGGAATGTCCTGAACCCAGTAGTTCTGCTGCCGGCCTCCCGCCTCGTTGACCACGAGGATTGAGTTCAGCTGGAGAGAGGCACCCGAGACCGCATCGTCGTAGCGCGCTGCCGACCCGTTGTAGGCCTGGAGCGAGGCTATGTCCGCGACGCCGAGGACGTCGCTGCTCTCGACCGTGTACGATGTCACCACCCCGGAGTCGTTGTACAGACCGAAGGAAGCGACCCCGGAGGGCTCGGGCGCGGTGAGGGGGTAGTAGACGTACGGGCTGGTGGGAACGGTCGAGAGAGCGAAGCTGACGTTCGCGCTGTAGCCGTAGGCGAAGAAGACGAGCCAGTAGATCCCCTCAGAGACGCTCATGGAGTGCGTGGCGCTGCTACTGTTCACATCGTAGAGCGAGTCGGCAAGGTCCGTCGTTCCATAGCCGAAGGAGGTCGCCTGCGAGTTGGTCATGAGAGCGGTCGAGAGGGTGGCGTTGCTGCTCACGGCGAAGTAGACCGTCGTCGGCGTCGCTGGCGCATTAAGCTGGATCGGCTCGTAATACCCGGACAGGAGGACGCCCAGCTGGTAGGGAAGGGGTAAGGGGGAAGAAGCGGCGGGAGAGGCTGCGGAGAACAAGGGGGAGAGCAGGAGGAAGAAGAGCGTGATGGACACGGCTGCTGCTTCACGGCGGCTTTCCATTGCCGTATCTCAGTCCTCAGCGTATTTACGCACGTCCTCAACTCGACGGAGAACTTACGTCACCTAGTGTCTAGTCTTTTGGCTACCCCTAGGGAGAGCTCGGTGGTCATCTCATGGTTGGTTATCTTCTTGGCCGTTTCAAATCCGGTAACTCAAGAACCAGTAGCATTCACCGTAGAACACGTCCTCTTCTTTGATCCCGACCTTGTTTCACTGCAGCATGCGGACCAGTTCTTCCTTCGAGAGGTGGTCTTTCACGACGAGGTGCTTCGACCCGTCCTTGAGCTCGCGTAGCTTGTAGGTGTCTGCAATACGCACACAGGTAATGGCACTGCCTGAATACATCGAAACATCTCCTTACGATTTCCTGGTGCGCAAGGCCCTCATGGCTCGAGTAAAGAGCCTCGGAACTTTGCCCGGAGCGAGGGCCCCAACAGCGACGGTCAATGGTATAAGGACACTAAATGTAAGAATCTCCATCCATTGCAAGAGGCCGGTGGATCCTGCGAGGAAGGCCCAGATATCAACGAGGGTCAAGACCGCGCCCAAGCCCACAGCGAGGACGCACATCCTTTCCGCCAACTCCTTCCTCCGGGTTAGATTAGACCGCATTCTCAACCAATCCGCGATTGCTTAGCGAATTCACCCATGATTTCTATCCCACGCTTTTGTCGACTCGAAGTACCCTTGCTGAAGCCCCGCCAGCTCTGAGAGCAGTTCGATGCCGCGCGCGTTGATGGTCATCCGGGACTGTGAATCCTTGCTCGGGACTTGCACAAACCCCCCGTCAACGAGAAGCCGGATGGTTCGCTTGAGCTCTGCATCCTCCGGCATCAAGCCGGTTCTGCTGTAAATCTCATCCAACAGCTCCCAATTGCTCATCGGCCGCCAGCGCAGAGCCGACAGGATGACCAACTGCAGATTGGCGCTCAGCAACTTCGAACGTATCCTGAACTGCATCCAATTGATCATGCTACTTCATCGGACACCTGCCTAGAATCAGTGGACATGCTCTATGGGGCGAGGGTCGCTGTTAAGACGCAGCTGCATCAGACCAAGTTCGTTTCTCCACGCCTTGAGCAGGACGTAACCGAGGGGGGTCAAACTTAGCGAGACTCTCCTCATCTTCTTCACCTTCGTAATCAGGCCGCCGGCTTCCATCGCATCGATGACGGGGTACACCTGACCCGGGCTGAGCAATACCTGGAAGTCCACGCAGACCGTCGCGATGATGTCGTAGCCGCAAACGTCTCGCCTTTCGGCGTTGTCCAGTATCAGGTACTCGAGCAGGGAGTTAACCAAGCCCCGCCTATACCTCCTCACCATCGACTCGACGCCCTCTGTGCTTATCGATTGGGCCAGCATTCACAATTCCTATGGCCTAAATGATAACATCTGGGTAATAAAGCTTTCACAAAGATAGGAGCCGTTATTAGGGTATTCGTTAATAGCATTCCTGTTGAGCGCGAGGATTGCGGACCTGATTCAGGTGATAGACCGCGTCGGGATGAAGAACGTCGCGGCTCTTTCGCGCGCAACGGGCATGCCCAAAGAGACCATAAGGTACACTCTCAAGAAGAGGTTCCCCGAGCTCGACCTGAGCGTCGAGACCGTCTTCAACCTGGGTGAGTTGGGCCTGCAGAGGTACTCTGCGATCATCAGATTCGCCCCCGACGCCCTGCCGCATGCCAGCTCAATCCTCGACAGACTCGCAAATGTGGGGTTCCTGACATATCGCTCCGGGATGCTCCTGGAACCAGCGCATATCGGGTTGTTTGCGGTCCCAGTGCTCGTGGAAGACCAGTTCCAGGCATTCATGAGAGGCCTCGTTGATAAAGGAGTCCTGAGTGCCGTGGAGCTCAACAGGATGGAATGGGCCAGGAACCCAGAGCTGAAGTGTCGCTACTATGACTTTGACTCTGGGCGCTGGAACATCGACTGGGAGGAGGTCGGGACCAATCTCGAGGCTCCTCCTTCCCCGATTACTGTGGACCAGCCACGCGTGAAACCCGCAATCGACCGGAGCGACCTCCTGCTGATTAAAGAGCTTGAAGCTGGCTCGCTGAGAAACCTCGCGCAGATTTCCAAGAAGCTCAAGATGAACGCGGTGACGCTGAGGTGGCACTACAGGAAACACGTCCTGCCGATCATCTCTCACCACAGGGTGCACTGGATTCCGGCGCGTGGAGCGAACACGGCGAGAGTCGCCGGCGTGTCCTTCGGATTCAGTCACCTGAACAGGTCACAACTCGGGAAGGTCAGGCTGCTGTTCAACAACTTCCCCTTTGCTTGGTACGAGGCAGGGTCCCATGACGGAAGCTACAGAGCGGACCAGGCAATCCCCGTCCAGGAGCTAGTCCGTTCGCTGGAGTTCCTGAACGCCAGATTGGGGGAGATGTCGCTCCCGCCGTGGAAGACCTATCTCCTCGATCTCCCAACCAGCATGCACTATACCATCCCGTACGAGAGCTTCACCGATGAGCGAGGGTGGGTCTTCGACTCGGAGACGGCCCTTGCCTCCATCCTCTCAGTCGCTAAGATGCGATATGACTCTTAGCCTGTCAGGTCGGCGCGCCGGGTCCTATCGGGTCTCCGTCGAGGGCGCCGACGTGGAGCGGGTGGAGCCCGTGAATCGCGAGGACGATCGCGATTGACCCGAGGACTACGGGAACCCAGAGGTAGCGGTTGTTCCGTAACGATATTCTCATGGGCGCGGGGTGCCGCGACGAATATTAGCGCACTATTCAGGGCGAAGTTACTAAATTCGTAAGGTTGAGGCGGACGAAGGGCGGGCAAACACGCATAGACTTTTACACAACCAATTGGTATGCTTGTGGTGAGAACGCTAATGAATCTACGGCAGCACCACATTGTGTTACGTGTCTCCTTCGTCGTCGCAGTCTCGTCCGCATTACTGGTGCTCGGAGTAATCGTCACGCCCATCGTGTCGGCCTTCGACTATCGGTCCCTCCAGGCCTCTCAATCTTCGGCGCAGGTTCAGATCCGGATTAACGCTACGGTCAACGCAGTGATGAATCGAGGGAATGTGACTCTTGTCTCTGGAACAGGAGTATCCGATTCAGGTGAAACGCCAGCAATCTCAAACGAGGTCCAGTTACATCTAACTCATTTCGGACAAGGTTGCTTCCGGTTGATATGAAGGAAGGATGTGCTGAGAAGCCGACCTTCATTGGAATCTGAGAAGGACACGATTTCCCAAGGGATTCCGGGGAAAGGTGTTGCAAGCCCATATGCAACCCACGTCGAGACATTCTCCGCCCTTCGTGTTCTCTGGACGGCGTCAGCGACATGGCCTCCAAGACGCGCCCGCAGGAACTCTAAATCTCCGGGCGTTGCGGTCATGCCAAGAAGATACGCCTGGACCTGCAGGTCCTCGTGAATCGCTCTGAGCGACTGGTCTATGAATATAAGGCCCAGGCCGTACTTCCTGTATTCCTTTGTCGAAATCGAGAAGAGTGTGTTGAGCTTCTTCTGTATCTCGAAGTTGGGAACAGATGGGATGAACTCGTGGGCTTCATCCAGCACGACGCAGCCATCGTAGGCGTAGAGGGACTTGGCCTTGTCATAACTTCGCGTAGCTTCGGCCATAAGTCTCTGCTGGATTTGATACACCAAGTCGCATCGCGCTCTTATCTTATCCTCGGCCAACCCTTGGTGCTGTAAGAGCGACGCGTCAATTATTGTTAGATTTCCTGAGTTGAATTCCTGAATTGTTTTCCCTGCGAACACCTCCAAGTTTTCGGAGTCCAGAGAATAGGGGAGTATCGATATTGAAATGCGCGATCTCAGCTCCCCACCGAGCTTATCGCTCAGTTCACGCAGCAACGACGCCCACTCCCCAGAAGGGTCTACGACGACGACCTTCCTGCCTGCGAGATGCAACTGGAGTACTAGCTGTGCCGCCAGATGAGACTTGCCATGACCGATCCCTGCGAGGATGCCCGTATTTGCAAAACTGAGGACGCTGGAATCCAGGGGTAAACGGTAACCGGTGTCCCTAAGATGGCCCAGATAGACTGGCGGTGAGGAGACTCGAGGGGGGAAGAACTTGACCAGATCCTCATCTGATGCGAAATACACTTTTGCTTCAGGTCTAGGCGGGTTCCGCACCATCGATGGGAGACCTTTGCCTCTACGATGGAGGAGATTCCTAATCCTCAGCACGGTAGGGTAGATCTCTCGAAGTGGTTCATCTCTCCTGGGCCTGGCTATCTCGGGTTCGACGCTTACATTCTCTATGAGTCCAAGGTATCGCATTTCTCCAGACTCAATGATTACAAAACGAAACAATAGATCTTCCCCATACGATGAACTGTCGACTGTCGCCAGAGTCGTATTCGTGGTTGGTGAGGTGTACGACCTCGCAATAGCGATAGTCTCTGAGGTTATGCTCATTTTGAATCGCCTGGAATTCTTTGCCAAGGATATGTTCTCGCCTCGATCTTGAGAATTGTCGGAATCAGACTCTTCGGAACCACGCTTTGTATCTCTCCCTCTCTACCTCCAGCTCGTGGTACTGGCTGACGACGGTTGGTATCTCGTTTAGTCTAGGCACTAGGTACGTAAACCCGGCCACTCCCCTTGACGTAGTATCCCTCTTGATCCCCCAGTTTTGATCGAAGTTTCGCGACCCACCTCGCGAGCATCCGACTCATTATTGATCACCTCGAAGGAGATTTTTCGAAAAAAATTGTGTGAGGAGTCCACTCCCTTACTTGAGAGAGACCTTCGTCACAGTAGTCGAAGTGGGCTCCTTCTTCGGTATCCTCAGGCTGAGGACACCATTCTTCATCGTTCCTTCGACCTTGGACGGGACGACATGTTCCGGGAACCGAATGGCCCTGCGGAACGCAGAGTAGGCACGCTCGCGAGCCTCAGACTTGTCGTCCTCGGTCTCCTTCTCCGCGTTCTTCTCGGCTCTCAGTTCCAGCGCAACCTCGCCCACGCGGACATCGATGTCTTCCTTGTCGAAGCCCGGAAGTTCGGCCATGACCTGGTAGTGGTCCCCTTTGTCCATCATCTCGAAGATCATGGACCTGATCATGGACCTGCCTGCTAGCGTCTCTGGTAGCGCGGTCATCAGGCTCGAAGGAAGAAACGATGGTGTGAACGGCTCGGTGAACAGTGGCGAGGTTAGAAGTGGTGCCATGAGGTCGTTGAATGAGGTACGGAAGTCCTCGAAGATATTATCGAGGCTTGTCGCCAAAGATGGCACGTCGCTGGTTGCAATCCGCGTCCTTCTCTCCGAAGGAACAATGCTGTCTTTGTCCCTTGCTTTGGTGATTTTGCTTTCCATCGCATTCACCACCTCAGTATACAACCATCAGTTGTATAGCAAATATAAATTTTTCGAAATCGCGTTTGCACAGAATCGTTAATGCTCACGCTGAAGCACGTTTTCTGTTTGACATCTTTGCAAAGCCCGATCATTTGAATTCGTAGTTTTCCCGGCGGAGGAGCAACGAACCCAAATGCATATCATAGACTCTTTTGTCATGGAAACAAATTCAATGGCTGTAGACCGAACCGGCGCAAGTCTGGACGCTGAGATAACTTGAAAAGCCAGCGTCTGTCAATCCGGAAACTTGCCTCGGGCAAAATCGGTTGATCCGCACAAGGCGCACATCATGCTACTATACCTCAACGATGCCGAACGCTCGAGGTTGCTGCAACCCTACATCACGGCGTGCGAGCGAGACGACGGCTTCCTGAGCATCCTGAGCGGGGAGCCCGGTAAAGAGAAGAGGAAGCTCTCCAGTAGTGCTGAGACGCTGGTTCAGGATGCACGGGTATTCGTGAAGACAGGCTCCGATCCACTCCAGAGCTACATCGAACTCCTCGACGAGGCCAGAGAACAATTCGTCTTGGAGGGCTTCGACGAATGGCTCTGGATAGCGGACTGGGCCCACCTTGCCTATGAAAGTTTCGACATAGTCATGAAGGACGAGCGGTACCGCGCCGAGCACCTGGACGCGACGGCGGTTTGCTGCTACAGAAACGGGGGATTTTCTTCGCTGCTGCTGAGGGATATCGTTGAACTCATCGAAATGCACGACGTCGTCATCTTCCCGGCGACCACATTCATCAAATGAACGCTCAGGATGTATCGAGCTGCGCGATGAGCATATCGCTTCTGTATTCCGCCGCAAATTTCTTTCCCAGTACGCCGTGGAATATCTCCTTCATAAGGCCGCCATAGTAGGAGGTCCAATTCGGCCCGTGCGTTTGTTTCAGTATTAGGATGTGCTTGCCGGAATCCCCGGTCTCGTCGAAGGTGAACTGACCGTAGCGCGAGGCTCTCTTGAAGAAGAGGAGCGCATTGGTAACCGAGACCTCCCCGAAGAGGAATTGAATGAACGGGACGAAGACCTCCCGCGCCGCCCACCGGCCCAGTTCCTCGCAGCTTCCATCATCCCTGTCTGAGAGCAACTTCCCGAGGAGAGTAGATGGAGTGGAGACAAGTCCGATCTTCTGCCCCGGGCGGTCCCACTCGACCATCTTGGTGAGGGTCCTGCACACGAGAGAATTGATTGTGACGTTCTCGTCGGCCGCTATTCGCTG
This sequence comes from uncultured Nitrososphaerota archaeon, assembly GCA_963703285.1. GTDB lineage: Archaea > Thermoproteota > Nitrososphaeria > Nitrososphaerales > Gagatemarchaeaceae > Gagatemarchaeum. The sequence goes on along the minus strand of OY969807.1, from coordinate 1,732,229 downwards.
GATCGACGTGTCCAGGTCTTCGTCAATCCTAAGCGTCCTAGTGACGCTCCTCCGCATGAGACCCGAATCAGTGCCCTCTTGCATTTAGGTGTTCTGTTGTGTTCGATTGTGATGTGATTGCGACGAAACTCGCTTTCTCCAAGGCTTGTGCAAACATAGCAGCAATTAGCTAAAGGTCCGAGCCGCCCCGAAGATGACGCGCATCCCCATCGCGGTGGAGCTAGAAGACGCAGACCGCGAGAAGCTGAACAAAATGGCGGCCGAGCAGAATGTCACTATCGGCGAACTCATCGAACTGCTGGTTGCGAGCCATCTGAACCCGGCGAAGCACTTGAGCGCCGCGCGCCCACCCGGAAGCTTGGCCGAGCTCTACAGGTGGGACGAGCAGAAAGGAGCCATAGTCTTTACCCCCACCAACAAACGCGTCTTCATCATTAACGCTCATGCGTGGAGTCTCATTGAACAGGACTTGCTCGCCCGTTTCCTCAGGGGCGCATCGCCTCTGCTGTCAGAGATGGGGAATGCTTACGGCGTCGCGATCGCCCTCGATTATCGGTCCATCACCGATGACCCTGAGAACGTCGCATCGTACTTCGAGCACCTGGGCCTGGCCGCCGGCTGGGGAAAGTTCTCCCTCACGGGCGACCTTGCGAAAGGGTCCAAGATCACCATCAGGGTTCGTGACTGCATATTCTGCGGGAGCAGGAATCCAGGCGCCGAGCGGAAGGACCAGTGCTATTTCATCACGGGAGTCTGCAAGGGGATAGCGGACACCGTCTTTGGTTTCCCACACTATGTGCGTGAGACCAAGTGCTGCGCCAGGGGAAATGATCTCTGCGAAATCATGGTCGGGAAGGCGACGGATTCTGAACAGGCCGCATGGCCACCTGGGCCCAACCCGATGACTGGCGTCTCACTGAGGTAGGCGCTCTGAACGAGCTGGTGTGCGGCCTTGCAGCCGGAGGAGGATACTACCACGACGACGAAGAATACGAGATCGAGGACGGTCATGGCAGAAGCCTTCCAAACGATACGGAACCTGTACATCGCATTCTCAGTCCTGATGATAGCGATCTCGTACTTTCTCTGGCTCGGCGTATATCTCCTTCAATCAGCGACGGGGAACTACTCGACAATCATATTCACGAATGCGTTTGGCGAGCACGACCTGGAGCTGGGAATGTTCCTGGTCGCGTCTCCGTACTTGTTGGTCGTCTCATTAAGAGCCCTCAGGCGAATCGTTTAGACCTCTAGTTGGACCGCTCGGTGTGGAAGGACGACCAATAGAAGAGGGAACCAAAATCCATGGTTCCCCGCCGGAGACATATAGAACCCAAATGAATGGCGTGCATTTTCGATGCGCCCGAGGGTTCATTAGGATGCCTGTGTTCGAAGAACCGTGAGACATTGAGCCTTCCAGAAGGGGGTTTCAACTTCCTCGACCAACTCTCGGCGCTGCAATATGGGAAAGACCCGCGAATCCTCGTGGAGTGGTCCGACATCATCGAGAGGAAGGCCAACGACGCGGGCGGCGTCCCGTCCATCAGGTTCAAGGGCTCCGTCAACGACAAGGACGAGTTCGTCCTCGACATGGACGCGCCGACTCCCGACGCGACGCTTCGCGTGCTCCAGGCGATAGAGAGCTGCCTCGACCTCATGCCCGGGGAGGCAAAGGAGTTCTACGCCACGCTGATGGACGCGGTGGCTTCTGACGCGGAGAGGAGAGACGAGGCTGAAAGCGGATGACCTCGAAGGCATGGACCTTAGAGGCATCACCACCCATCTAATCGTCGTGAGCGTCCCGCAAAGCATTAAGTGAAGAAGGGTTGACGGACGACCGTGAAAGAATCATCGATGGACGGGCTCTACGCAAGGGTGGCGCGCAAGGTTCTGAACGAGTCGCTATCGCTACAGAAGGGGGAGTGTCTTACGGTGGAGACCTGGAACACAGGGCTGCCCTTCGCCCGCCATGTGGTCGTGGAGGCGAGGAGGATGGGCGCGGTTCCTCTCACCGTCTTCGAAGACGAAGACGCATACGTCGAGGGCGTCAAGAAGTCTCCCGACGACACCGTTGGGGAGATGGGCAAGCAGGAACGCGCCCTACTGTCCCGGAGCGACGTTTACGTTTTCATCCCGGGCCCGGTCCTCGGCTCGTATTCGCACAGGCTTACCCGGGAAGAGGTCGTGAGGTCAACGCGATACAACGAAGCCTGGTACAAGGCCGCATCGAAGGCGAAGTTGCGTGGGGTAAGGATGACCTTCGGGTACATCGGGCCGGAAGCCGAGGGGGTGCTGGGAAAGTCCGTGGAAGCCCTGGTGTCACACCAATTGGAGGCATCGCTCGCAGACTACCGTTCGATCGGAAGGAAGGCGAAGGAGATCGTAGGGGCGCTCGGGAAAGAGAGCGCGGGAACGATCAAAACACCGGGTTCATCCCTCAAGCTGCGATTCACGGGCATCACGGAGGTGGACGATGGGGTTGTCGACGCGCACGACGTGGCCAACGAAAGCAACGTCTGCTACATCCCCCCCGGGTTCGTCTACGCAGAGGTGGAGCCCGAGTCGGTCTCGGGCACCTTCACCCTGTCACCGACCGTGACGCGCTTCGGGTTGATAGCGGACGGGACGATGGAGCTCGATGGGGGCGAGGTCGTGTCGGCGAAGAGTTCGCGCTCATCGGCTCCTTTAAAGAAGGTCGAGGAGGTCGCCGGAAAGAACAGGCGCGTATCCTCAGTCACGATAGGATTGAATCCCCTCCTGAAGTATGGTTACGGGCAGAACGCAAATTCGGCCGGCGTAATCGGCGTCCGTACCATGGGCGTGAACTTCACGGCCAAAGCCGGGTCGTTCTCGGTGGTTGGGAAGACTCTCGTGAGGCGGGGTAGGCTCTGACCTGACCCGGCGCGTTGTCGACAGCAGACGGCAGAGATGGTAAGCGGAGCCCGCCCCTAGAGAGAGCCATGATGCTTCCCTCGTCACGGAAGGATGTCGATGGCCGTGATGGACTTGGCCGTGCGCGAGAGGAGCTGGGTCCAGTATCCCGTCCCGCAGGCGACCTCGAGGACGTCCATGCCAGCCAGCTTCTCCTGCAGGGTGCTCGAGATTTTCTCCAGCTCAGCCTTTCGCCGGAGATCGTTCCTGTGGTAGACCTCCTCGTACTCCAGGGCACGCTTCCTGTAGTAGTCCTCCACGAAATGAAAAGAGAATCAATCGTGCAATTTAAGGACGAAAGAGCCTGCGTCGATAACCGGTGGATGATGAGTCATACTCGCCCGGAACGGTTTCACTCAATTCAGCCCAAGTCACCCCGTGAACCATTTTCATACTGAATTCTGTTCTCCAGACCTCTTCGACCAGCAATCCTGATAACCAAGTCACTGTCCATCGGCCTCATGTCCGAGGCGGGCGATGGCGAGCCTGAGCCGGAGAGGAAGCTGCCTCCTACTCAGATTGCCATTCTGTATTGGCTCACAATCAACCCCAAGTTCAGAGGGAGTAAAGCGGAACTCCGAAGGCAGATGGGATATCGAAGCGACGGGTCTATCAACCCGCACCTCAACAAACTCATCGATGGCGGATATGTCAAGGAGAAGCAAACCAAGACGGGAACGGCATACAGACTGACGCAAAAGGGCCGGAATTCAATACTCCACTTGCGGTTGCCAGACTACCTGCTCTTGGTCATCGGAGTGATCGGCGTCCTCGACGTCTACGCTGCGTTCGAATATTACGCCTTCAAATTTGCTCTGAGCCCTATTACGGTTCTTATTACTGGCGTAGTTCTACTAGTCATGTATTTCGTCATATCGTTCCTGAGGAAAGGTATCGCAAAGGAAACCCTGAAGATGAGAGAGCCTCTCGGAGAGTCCGAGACCACTCCTCGGGATGGCTGAGAGGACGTCTCAGCCGGTTAGAGGTAGAAACGTCGCATAACCATACTCCCGTTGAGGTGAGAAACTCAATGGGTGCTGAGATCGCATGGGTCATCATCGCGGCTGTCGCTCTCTTGATCATAGCAGTAGCATTCGCGGCGTACCTTCCACTCGCAGTGGTGGCAATCCTAGCTATCGTCGGAATCATCTTCCTCGTGATATCCGCCCTCGCCCTTCTTGGAGGATAGCAATTCCCAATCTCAAAGAGAGAGCCTAAACCGACTCTCTTCCCGTCTTTTTTCTGGTAGGGTGTCCCACCCAACTTCCCGTTTTATGGTCGAATCAAAGTCCGCCTCCGTATAAGCCCGCGTCTCTCCAGGGGCGCGTCAAGCAATCCGAGGAAGGGTCCTGGGAGTTGACGGGTCCGAGGTCAGTGGTTAAATAAGATGACATTTTTGTTGGGGGTCGGATAACTTGGCCCAGGAACAAAAAAATCCGAAGTTCGTGGCACGTTTCAAGGGCAAGCCGGGGGAGCTATACGTTGACGGCCCAGGGCGACGCTTCGTCTTCATTGACAGCCGCCATCGAAACTACAACCTGGGAGGCGGAGTCCTAGGTGCTGTCGTCGGCGAGTTAGTTGACAAGGCGCGATTTAAGCCCTACGACGACAATCTGAGCCTCGACGAGCTACTAGCGGCAGACAAGAACAACTTCGCGATTCCATTCAAAGGGGCCCGAATCGAGCTGGAACACGACATTCTCAATGCTATGACGGTCAGGCTCGTCCCTCAAGGCGGGACGGCGGTCGCGTTCACCATGCACAAGAGACTTGCGAGCGAGTTGATGGCACTCGTGAAGTCGATCGATTCCGGCCAGAAGACCTAGCTTCTAAGGTTCCAGTATGGAAAGTTTTCCTTTCTTGTGCTCGATGTCTCCGTCCTTGCGTTCTGGCTCTGTAGATAACAATGGCTGCCGCTATGACCAAGACAGCTCCCACCAGCGCCCCGATCGTAAGTAGGTTGTAGGAGAACTTCGCCTCTGTGGTCGTAGGCGCGCTGACGGTGATCACCATCGTCGATGCTGAAGGCGAGTGCGAGGCGGCCCACCCTCCGAAGGAGTAGAGCAGGGACGACGGATTTGCGACGAGGGTAACGTTCGTTCCCGGCGGAACGTAAAGAACCCGCTGTCCCGGTGCCGCCTGGCCCGAGGTCGTGCCATAACTGTAGGTTACGGAACCGCCCGCCTCCACCGTCAGATTGATGCCCGGATAGAACACCGCCGTCTCGTTAACCGGCCCCTCCACCTCGAAGGCAAGGCTGGCATTGGTTCCGGAGTACGAGCCAGATCCAGTTCCAACCCAAGTGCCGAGACTCCAGTTCGGGGAAGGAGTGGCAATGAGGCTCAGGATGCTCGCCGCGTCGTACCACCGACTCCCCGGCGAGACGGACCCCCCACCCGTCATAGCACTCTCGGCTTCCACGTAATACTGGTGCTGGTAGACAGCCGACTCCGTGACGGCCGAATCGACCTCGATGGTGAGCATAGAGTTCGTAGCCCACCTCTCTGAGGCGCTCGAAGGGAACAACGACGATGGGAGGTTCACGATGGATCCGGAGTCGACCCATGTGGGCAGAGGCGAGGATGTCAGGGTGTCCTCAGCAGTTATTCCGAACGCAGTCTCGTTGATGACCGGCGCCCCCGGTGACCCTCCTCCGACGACCGAATAGCTGAGAGTGGTGAGGAACTGATGGAAGTATTCCGGATTGATGGTCCCACCCTGTGAAGCGAGGCCCGAAGTGCCGGAGGCGCCTTCCCACCTCTGGGTCGAAGTTGAGCCCGTTAGCAGGTTGGGAGTCACCATCCACGTGGTGCCGTAGTCGAGCCAGACCGGCGACGGGGTCGTCGACATCGGATAGTTTGTCAACTGATATCCAAGGCTCGTGTAATCGAGAGTCGGGACCGAGTATCCGGGCGTAGTGTCGGATATCGAGTATGAGACAGCCTCCAAGACCTGTTCGTAGTAGTCGGCGGTCACACTAGAAGAGGAAAGAACCTGGCTCGCAGAAAGCGCGCCGGCTGCGTTTTGCCACCGCGTGTCTGCTGGTGGGTTGTTCAGGAATTGAGGGAAGACGACCAGCCCGCCTTCATCGACCCAGGCTTGGCAGCTGGCCGTTGCTGCCGACGAGGTGATGATTTGGCAGACTGACGTACCCGGCGTCCCGAACTGAGTCGCTGTGATGACGAGCGTCATGTCGCTATCAAACTTGGTCTGTGCGGCAGCTGTAATCTGGAAACTCGGATAGTATTGGTTGTAGTAGACAAAGGCTAGGGCTTGTGGCACCGAAGCCGTCCCGGAGGTCCCCTGAACCGTCTCCCATCTTTCGCTGGAGTTGCTGCCTCCGAGCATGGGCTGAACCGACCAGCTACTTCCAGGATCACAGTTGAAGACAGACGACGATGTCCCAAGAGTGGAAGTCTTTGTCTCACCGCCTGTGACGTAGGTGAGAATCGGCGGCGAGTAGCCGATGTCGCTCCCTTGGACGGAGTAGCTCACGGTCAGGGGAATTTGACTCAACGCCCCCGTCAGGAACTCGTACGCATCACTGTACTCGGTCGCGCCATTGGAAGAGAACGCCTGCAGTTGTGTCGGGTCAGAGTAAGAGAGGAGACCTGATCCCGCCGAAAAGAGCAACGTACCGTTGGTCTGACCGTTGGACTCGAACTCGTCCATCCACATGTACGCGGAAGAGAGGGCAAAAGTCGAGGAGTAGGTCACCTCCTGCTCGCCACCATAGTATGCGCTCGGGTGATACCATTCAGTCATAAGCCCGGTGAAGAAACCGTATGAGTTCGCGGTTTGGTCCAGGCCTGTGAAGTAGGTGGCTCCTTCGGCGCTGTACGTCTCTGAGGCGTACGCACCGGTGTTATAGTCCTTGGCAAGGAATACCACCTGGCCCGAACTTGTGAAGTACAGGTTCAGCGCGACAACATCACCCTCGTTTACAGGACCAGAGAAGGAGAGGAGACCGCCGCAACACACGATTGGAAAGATGGAATTCCCACTCGGGTTGAAAACCTCATAGCCCATGTGGAATCCGGCGTCGTATCCGCCGGAAGTGTAAATCCAATTGTAATCCAAACCGACCTGATACCAGTAACCTGTGTTCGAAAGGCCGTTGAGAAGGTAGCCAGGTCCCACGCCTGAGGACGAGTCGCTCTGCTCAACCGCGGTTGAGTTGTACAGCATGGACGTGAAGCTCTGCGTGAAAGTCATGCCCAACTGCTCGTCATAGCTGGTAGAAGGGCCATTGGACATCTCCCGAGGTGGCGGCGGGACCTGTTCTCCATCCGGCTCGAGCGGCTGGCAGCTGCTGCAGACCTGCGTGGCGACCTCGACGGGGCGAGCTGGTTGTGCATGAACGTCAGCGACGTATGGCGCTAACACTAAGAGCGCAAGCAACAACAGGAGGTAGCGGGCGGGCGAATCTATCCCCACGACCACAGAATTGGGATGCCATTTACGCCCTTCTCATTCTGATGACAAATCGTTGTGTCCTCTATCTTCGTTATCCTGTTAGCTACATTCGGCTGCGCTTAGAGAACTCTCGAAATCCTAAACTCGCTCGACTTCGAGAACATACTGGATTGGGCGTTGGTAGGTCTTGATTCATGTTCTTTCGGATAGGTACCGCAGCCCACTCCACAGACCAATGAAGCAAACGGTGGCAGCGCCTATGTGATAAAGAACCGCAGTTAGACCAAGAAGCGGTAGTACAAAATATATCAGCGCAGTCAATACGATACTGACCAAGAGCGGCCATCTGAAGCGCAGTCTCCGAATCTCGGAAAGACCCGATGACACAGATGGTGATTCCTCAGTCAGTTGCACGCCAGTCTTAGCAGGTGGGAGCGGCGATTGAGACTGCTTAGAATCCGAATCTGCTTCACTCTCGGCATTGGTCTTTTTGTTAATCACTAACAGATCTGCTCGACGGATTCTTCGCAAGAGGGTGGATCTGTCGCCGTGATGATCAAGCCCATAATCCTCCGAGATGACTCTCAGTGTCTGGGTGTCCAGGTAATCGAACAACTCGTAGAAGTTCCTGTTATGAGCTTGCCAGCTCGCCACAAGGCGGTTTACTAGTTGCGGCTTGTTTCCTGACGACGACTCTCCGATGTCACTCAGGGCAGCCTTGACCTCGTCGACGTAGAAATATCGCTGCAGCAGGACGTTCACGCTCAAACCCATCTGCTTGGTCTCACCGAGAGTTCCATCAGTTTGGTATATACGCGCCGGTTGCGGCACCGCCCCCAAGCTCATCCGAACGTCCGAACCGAAGGCGGAGGAGGCGGCCATCCTTACCAACTCCTCATGCTTCGGCACTTGCGGATTCTGCTAACGGCCTTCCACTGTGCGTTTGACTTCATGGCAGTAGTATTGTAGCATGGGGTATATGAATACAGAAGTCCATGAATACTACTCACATCGGACATTTGACATAGTAGCCAATGACTACTACGGGGTATAAATGCTACTCCATGCGCACCCCTGACCAAGTGAAATAGCATGGGAGACGAAAAAGAGACGATTGTAACATCCATGAAAGTGGATAAGGAGGTATGGAAGGAAGCGAAGAAGGCCGCGATTGACGAGGGGATAACCCTTCAGGACGTTCTCAACCGCGCCTTGCTCAAGTGGCTAGAACAGCAACGCAAGAAGGAGAGGTAGGATGAAGCTATTCGGTGGGATGGACAAAGAGAAGGTAGAAGAATCCATCAAGATGATGAGAAACGACGAGCAAGCCCTCAGACTGATGAACGAGGACAAGGAAGCTCTATTCTCCATTATCATGAGCAACCCGACGAACAGCGGGCTTCTGTTTCAAATGACTTATGACAAAAACATCAAGGACATGGAGCGGTGGGTCGATGTAGTTCGCGCGGCCGCTGACCCTCAAAGTGCACTCATCGCAATGGTCGAGCACACTATCGTCTTGACAAGGGCTTGGCTAGCTGTCTGGATGGAAGCAGTAAACAGACACGTTACCAAGGAGCACCAACTCACGCTGGAACTGTTCGACGCACTCTCCACCCGAAATGAGACGAAGATAGGCGAACTTCGTAACAAGCTCAAGGAAATGGAGACTCGGCAACCAACGAAGGAACAACTTGAAGTGGTAGATGCTCTTCTAAACGCGTTCAAAGAACAAGGCAAGGATTTTCTTGATGGGAACAAGTGATTCCCCTATGTCAAGCGAATACCAGCTCAAGTTGGCATTGGCGCAAGAAATCGAACTCGCCCTAAAGTGGCAAGGGAGATACGAGAGATTGACCGAGGAATTCTCTGGACTTGTGACAGAATTTCTGAGGCATTGCGAGCGATACGATATCCAGCCGCAACGAGACTACGAACTTTGCCGACTCATGGAGCGAGTCAGACTGACGATTTTGAGCGCATCACCCAAGTGGAACGGCGATTCAAATAACCCAGAGACGGAACAGAGCCCTCAACAGAGCTTGTTCCGTTAAATACGACCAGCCGCTGTTCTCTTGCTAGAAACTAAGAACTGACGACGGTCCAAAGTCCCCAAGGGAACGGCATGAGAAGCTTGGCTTCTCACGTCGGGCCGACCAAGATCGGCCAGAATGGCAACATGCGCCGAGCCGATTGTGAGTGCTGAACCGCCCTGAAGAAGCGTAGAATTATTTGAACTAAGAGGCCGTCAGCCTGCAGGATTCCTAACAACATAGCCAAACCAGCAGCGATGTTGCCACAAAGTTGCCAAGAAGTTGCCATGGCAACTTCCCCAGGGCTTTCTGATGGACGAAGATAGCAGCCGTGTCCAGGACGAGACCCCGAAGCAGGGAGCGGGGGTCTCCGAAGCGGTCGATGCCCCGGAGGTTCGAGGCGAGCCTGTCATTTCTGAGGCTCTCCGAGAGTCCGGGTCCCTGACAATGGTGGCGGATATCAGCTCCGACGAGCTGGCTGGTCGCTTGAGCAGAGGAGAGCGCCCACCCGGAAAGAACCCGAGGATGGACCTGTGCTGTACCAGGATGGCGAAGGCGATGCTTGAGGACGACCGGCTTGCAGGCACCACGCGGAGCGAGTTCGCGGAGAAGCTCGGGGTGAGCAAGCCGACGGTGATACTCCACCTGGGTCACCTTGAACGGGATGCGCTGGTCGTCGGAGAGAGGGCTCGGTTCGGTTCGGGCAGGAGTTGGCTCTACAAGGCGAGTCCGAAGCTCATGGAGATGAAGGAGCAGGGCAGCTGGGTCTTCATCAGCGAGGACTCCACAGGTGGTTCCCGGTCGCTGAGAGTGTCGGCGGTCGAGGGACCCGATGGTGAAGAGTCGATGCTACGGCCTCTGGTCTCGAGTCCTGAGTTCGCCCCGTTCCTCGAGAGCGTCGTAAGGACGAGCAAGAATCCCCGGGAGGCGGCCCGCAGGATGGGGTACCGTCAGCCAGGCGCAATGAGGCGGCATATGAAGAAGCACGGCATCAAGCCACCCGAAGAGTGGAGACGGAGGCCGCACCTCGGCCGCCTTATGCAGCAGGACATACCTGAGACCGTGATCCAGACGACGGTGGGCCGGGCGTGGGTAGCAGCCCTGATACAGGGAGAGGGATGCATTCAGAGCATCTACAGGAAGGAGAGCGACACGACATATCTTGAGGTGCACACCTCGATGACTGATGCTGGACCCATCAACAGGCTGGCCGGCTATCTGGGAGTCGCTCCGTCTTTGACACCAACCAGGAACCACGACTGGAAGCCGCAATGGCGCAAGAACATCGCAGGATTGAGGGCATTGCGAGTCCTCCAAGAGGTCTTGCCTTGGCTTGTGGGACAGAAGGAGAGGGAAGCCAGAAAGGCAATGGAGTTCTTCGGGCCGCGCGGCTATCACAGGGGTGAGTTCAGGAACGGGGACGTCTGGCCGCGCGAGGAGTTTCCACTACGCTCGAAGAGACGCGGCACGAACACGGCTCTAATTGCTGAGCAGATCGGATTGGCAACGACAGTCCCTCGTGGCGTCGCGCACGGCAAATCGGGCGTACCAGAAGTCATAATCCCGAGCATCGAGCATAGAGCTTGGGTGGCAGCGCTAATCCAGGGTGAGGGGTGCATAGCGTGCTGCTATGTCTCGGCCTCAGATTCCACCAGTGCGCAGGTGACGATAGGGAATACTGACCCAGCGACCATCTCCAAGTTCTCTAACCTCGTCGGACTGTCGAGCCACGTCAAGGCAAAGTACAGAGGACCTGAGTTGATGCCGATATGGCGCAAGACTGTATATGGGATTAGGGCGATTCGACTCCTGCGAGAGATACTTCCCTTTCTCGAGGGAGACAAGCGGCGAGAGGCTGAGAAGGCCCTGTCATTCTTTGATTCGAATGGATATTATCGAGGGAGAGCGCGACCGACAGAAATCTGGCCGGCGAGCGAATTTCCGTTGAGGTCGAGGAAGCCCAAAGCGGGGCAAGGGCGTTCTCCACGCGATGAGAAATGAGCCGTGGAGTCGTGAGTTCACCGAAGTATATTTAAACGGCTGGGGCTCGGCGAAGAAAATAGAGGAGATTAGCCTTCCACGGGAGTAACTACCGCGAGGTTAAAAGTCAGGCATATTCCAAGAAGTATGCTCCTGGCACGCCCAACCCGAAGATAGCCAGGTTCACCACTGGTAAGTACGCCACCGACTACGCTTACGTCATAAGACTGATCTCCAAGGGCAGAGTACAGATTCGCTCGAACGCGCTGGAGTCGGCCCGCGTCGCGGCGAACAAGAAGCTCGTATCTCTGGGAGAGGAAGGGTACTACCTAGTCGTGAGGACGTACCCTCATATCGTACTCCGCGAAAATAAAATGATCGCCACCGCCGGCGCAGACAGGCTCCAGGAGGGGATGAGGAAGGCGTTCGGGAAGCCCATCGGCGTCGCTGCGCGGGTTGACATCGGGACGACGGTTCTCGAGCTTCACGTGAAGGCGGCCGACCTCGAGCTGGGGAAGAAGGCGCTGCATGCGGCCAAGGCGAAGCTGCCGATGCTGACGGAGGTCAAGGTCTCGGAGGACGCCAAGGCTCCAGAGGCAGAGGTCGAGGAAGCCGAAGCGCCTGTCGCCGTCTGAGCTACGCGACCACAGGAACCATCTCCTGAGCCTTAGCACACGCGCGCAAGTCAGCGGGCTGAAGCTTCAATCGCTCTGCGAGTTACCGTCACATGAGCTCCAGGCTTCTACGTGCGAACCGCGTCGGGCCCCGAGGCCCTCTGGAGAGACCCCTCTCAAAGGACTTTTATCCTCGGCAGGAGGAAAGAGAGGCAGTGGCCGACATAGGAGCAATCCTGAGTGACGGGACTGCGGCGGGGCTCATTCTAGAGAAAGGAAATGGTCGTCTTTCGGGGGCCGGAGTCCGGTCGTGAGGAAGCCGGTCTCGCTTCGGGGCTTCCCGCTGACGCTCGCCGTGGCCCTTCTCCTCCTGATTGCCACGGCCGGACTGCATGTCCCGGCCGCGCACGCTCAGACGGTCATCTCGGTCACCGTTTCTGACGGCGCGACTGTGTGCCCCGGCCCTCTATCCGGTACCTGGAGTGGGGCGACCGACACTTGCTCGATTGCGTCGACTCTTACCATCTCCTCGGGGACGGTCCTGGACGTGGGTTTAGGCGTGACCGTCGCCGCCTCGGGTGCTAATGGTGGAGTCGGAGCCCCCGGCGCCGGTGCAGGCGGAGAGGGTGGTGACGGTGGCGACGGCGTCGACAACTTAGGCACGATCAACATCCAAGGGACGCTCGCGGGCACAGGCGGCAACGGGGGTGCCGGCGGCGATGGTGTTGGGTCAAGTTCGGGAGGCGGCCCCGGGGGAGATGGTGGCTACGGCATCCTCGACGCCGGATTGGCCACCATCAACAACCAAGGGACCGTCATAGGCACGGGCGGCAACGGTGGCGCTGGCGGAGCGGGCGGCTTCGGCGGCAACGGGGGCAATGGCGGACCCGGCGGCGCCGGGGGCTCCGGCTTTTGGATCCTCTCCGCTGGCCCCTTCGGAGGCACCATCAACAATCAAGGGGCGATAACCGGTAACGGTGGCGATGGTGGCAACGGCGGTAACGGCGGCTTCGCCTCGAGCGGCTTCGGCGGCAACGGCGGCGATGGTGGAATAGGAGGCGATGGCATGGTGAACGCTGGCGCAATCAACAACGATGGGGGGATTACGCCCTCGTTCGGTTCCGGCGGCTTCGGCGGCAACGGCGGCGATGGTTCACCCTCTGGCGCGGCGGGTCCCAATGGCTCCTTTGGCACGTTCATCCTCAACGCAGCCACCGTCAACGACTACTGCGGCGACTTCACAGCCGGGGTCGTCGAGAACTCCCCGAATGCCGTCCCCTGTTACACCGTCACCTTCGACCAGAGCGGAGTCCCCGCCTCCGGCGTGACCTGGGGGGTCACGGCTTCATGGGGACCCTTCCCTTCCGAGGACTATACGGGGACCGGGGCGGGCATCACCGTGCAGATGACGGGGAGCCTCGACTATTCCTACGACACCCCCGTGACCGCCGCGAGTGCGACCTATGACTGCAGTGGAGGGTGCTCCGGCACGTCGAGCGTCTCGGGCGCCACGTCCTTCTCAGCGAGCTATTCTGAGGCGGCACCAATGCTCGTCTGCCCCAGCACGACAGACGGGACGCTCATGCCCGCGGGAGCGACGTTCACCGACGCGTACGGGAACACGTGGGTCGCTCCGAGTGGCAGCGACGGGTCCGGAGGAGTCTGGTCCAGCTACTTCTTCGCCGGTCCGGAGGGCACCGTACCAGCGGCGATGATGTCGGGTTGGGGCGGGGTCTACGGGACGTACAATGGCCAGTCGGGATGGATAGTCACCTTCTACTGCTGAGGCGGAGAGAGAAGCAGGGCACCCACGGTGATGTCGATGATGTGCCGGCCGAGGCGCCTGTCGCCGCCTGAACTGCACGACCGTTCTTCCTGAGTACCTGAAGGTCGGCGTTCCCCTTCTGAGGGATGCGCCGCTGGGATCGAATGCTCCCAGAAGCCCAACATGCTTTTATCTCGGAGGCCCACTTTCAGACCTCCAATGCAGGCGCCGCTCCCCGTTGCGGCTCACAGGGTCAAGGTCGTACTGGCCAGCCTGTCCGCCCTCTTTCTCGTGTTGTTCGCATTCCCGGTCAACCTGCGGTCGTTTCTCTTCGGCGGGGCGTCGGATGTGCCGCTGGCCTCGGTCTTCATGTCGTGGGTCAGGGAGCAGATTCTGCCGCCGGGGTGGGTGTTGATCTCTAGCGGTGGCTCGACCGGCATCACCGAACAAGGCGGACTTCCCCAGCCTACCCTGCTCGTCGCGGAAGCTTCTCTCGCTCTCACCCTCATCATAGGATACCCCCTCATCGCCTTCGTGCTCTTCGAGAGAATCGTCCCACCGGGCGTCGAGCGATACAGAAGGATGGTCTACGCCTTGACGTTGCTTGCGTCCGCCACTTTCTTCGCCGGCGTCCTGTTCGCATTCTTCTTCATAATCAAGTTCTACATATTGTCGCTCCCCGTTTATTTTGAGGGTGCTGTCGCGCTCGACCCGAGCAACTTCTATCTTGCGGGGCTGGGTCTCGTGTCTATCTTAGTGCTGGTCTCGACCCTGCCTTTCCTCTTGCTGGGTGTCGCACGTTTCCGGGCGCTGTGGTTGACCTGGTTTGAGAATCGTACCGCGTACCCATGAGGAACCTGCTGGTGGGGCTCGTTTCCAACAATCTTTGAGCATCTGAACGCGTTCGGACAAACACGTATTACAGAAGGCGCGTCGTGAAACCTACGGTGGTTCTCTGGTGCGAGCCACAAGAATAGCCCTCAGCTTGGCGGCGCCCATCGCTTTCCTTGTGCTCTTCCTTGCTCCGATTGTGCCGATCTCCGTCTCCGCCCCGGTGTGCGAAAGCTCTACACTGTTCGCTGGACCAGGATGCGCGACGTGGCACCCCACACCAGGTTCCTCCTCTGCATCGGTGATGTACGCGTGTCTCGGCGTCGGCGCCGTCAGGGTGGTCGACATGTCGCCTTTGCTGATTGGACCTCTGAGCTACAGGTACTGCGTGATGGTCGGGAATCCTGGTACGATGTGCGGGCAGGCGATGCAGCGGATCGGGAATGAAATCAGGACGCCTGTATGAAGCCAAGCACGAAGGCGCAATGAACCCAATACAGGAACCCGTACCTTAGGGAGAATAAGATGATCGCCACCGCCGGCGCTGACAGGCTCCTGGAGCGGGATGAGGAGGGCCTAGGAGGCAGCGCAGGTTCCAGCCGAGTACCTCCTTTTCTGGTCAATCCGACCTAGCCGCGCTCTACTCTCAGGTCGCGCAGCTCGCCGTCGGGAGCGCCCCTGACGTGACGCCGTCCACCGTCCCGCTCGCCGGGTTGTAGTAGGCGTTGGCGTACCCCGAGGGCACGCCGTCGCTGATGAGTATGAACGAGACCACGACCTGCCCGTTGCTCGCGCCATCGCCGGTGCCCCCGATCTCGTACCACGTCGAGACCACCCATCCCCGCCCAACGGACTGGAACGAGAACCCGGACGAGTTGACGATCTGCGAGTAGACTTGGCCGAGGTTGATGTGATCGAAGGCAGAGCTTCCGTTCAACCCTAGGTACACCGCCGTGGTGACGTTGCCCGATGCGCTCGTGTCGCACGGGTTTAGCCACGTCGCGGGGAAGGTGCTCACGGGCCCGCTTCGCTCCTGGGCTACAGCCGTCCCCGTCGTCCCGGTCACGCGGAAGTACATGACCCTGGTGTGCCCCAGCGGGTCGCCGGCGACGACCGTGTAGACGCCGGGCGCGTACGGCTGGAGCACATATGATGAAAATGCGCCCGCGGTAGCGTTCGTTGTCACGTAGTAGCCGTCGAGGTCGAAGTAGGCGGTGACGTTCTGGTGCGGGCCGAAGGTGAACGAGTTCGCGAAGGATAGCTCAGTGCAGAAGTAGGTCCCAGGGGCATAGAACGGGAGGGGCGTCGCCGAGGAGACGTTGCTCATGTCGTACTCCCCCTTGTACACCGCAATCCCGCCGGGATAGGGGCCACCACACGGGCCGGAGGAGAGGCCTGCGGCCATCTGCGAATTCGACAGCGGGAGCGAGTTCTTGAAGTCGAGCGTGTTCCAGTCGTCGACGTAGACCCTCACCGCCTGAGCCTGGGCGACCGTAGTAGCGTTGAGCGAGGCACCGAAGCGGACGGCGCCCTGGTCATGGAGCGTGAGGCCCGACACCAGCACGAACGTCGACGCCAGCAGCGCGGCCGCTGCGACGGTGACGACGGCCACGAACAGGACTAGCGTCCTGCGCTTCACGATTCGGCCGAGCGCGCTTTTCTGATTAATAGTTTTGTCCGACCGACCCAGTGGAGACGATTGTTTAGCACGGCAGATGTATTCTCAGGTAGTGGAACTACACAATCGTGTTTTATCCTACCGCGTGGGGTTCAACCGATGGCAGATGACTTCGCACAGCGACGTTCGTGGCTTCGAGTGGACCTTGGTCGCTCTAGCACTCTTCAGCGCCTTCGTAGTCTACTATTCCGACCCGTCGGGGTTCGGCCCGTTTTTCATAGGGGCGGTCGCCTACCTTGCCAGTCTGGCCCTGGTCATCGCTGGACTGGGGCTGCCAAAGGGGAGGCGCCTGACCTACCTCACGATGACCATTATCCTCGCCCCTCCCTGATACTCTTGATCTACATTGCCACCGCCGGGAACGGTTCGCCTATACAAGGAGATCAGACTACCTATTCGTGTACCAACATCCAGATTCCCAACGCGACGTCACCGACGGGCTTTACCGGTGGAAGCAGTTGCACGAGCAGTCCATACTACGACGGTTCGACCATCTGGTACAATGTGGTCTTCTGGACGCCTCTGGTCGGCGCCATGATCTATGCAATGCCCAGCTGGATTGAGCCGGCGAGGCAGAATGTTACGGCGTCGTTGTCCCGCATCTTGAAGGGTGCTGTTCCAGTGGGGACGCTGATTCTCCTGACATTCGGGCTTGACAATTCCTCTTCGGGTTACCCCGAGCTGTTCAATGGCCATTCTCCCTTCAATCCATTCGTGGCTTACAACTACTGCGACAGCACTACGTTCGGCGTCATCAGTTGCGTCCAGGTGAACGCCGGGTACTACCTGATTGATTATGTGTTCTGGATAGCCGTTGCTGCTCTTCTCGTCTTGGTGACCAGTGAATTTTTCGACTATGTGCGGGAGGTCGTTGGACATAAAGGCGGAGCGAATTTCCCACCGGTGAACCCGGCCTCTGCCCTTGCTTCGGGAGGACCTTCACAGGAGAAGGGTGGGAACCAGTGAACCTGAGGTCGCATATGGGGCGGGCCGCTCTCTTCTCGGTGATGCTGCTCGCCTTGACCTTGCTGGGACTTGTGCTCCTACCGAGCTGGAATGCAAATTCGGGTGTGATAGCCGCCCAGGGGACGAGTGTGCACGTTAACCCTGAGAGTGATGCATTCATCCCCTTCTCCGTTTCCCAAGCTTCGAATGTCTCGGGTTCACTAAAGGCGAACTTTCAGATTCAGGTGTTCGTAGTGAACTCGACGCAGTTCAGGTACGTGGGGCCGTATGAGCCTCCGACTGATTACTTCTTTTCGAGTGGTTATGTGAACTCGGTCGCTCTGAACTTGTCTTTAGCCAAAGGCTCCTACTATCTTGTCTTTTTCGATATAGCACCGGCAAATACTTCGCAGAGCGTCGCGGTTGATATCACGCAGGCGATTAAGATCACCCCTGACTAAGATTCCCAACACGGCGAACTCGATCTCGATTAGTTTTGTCCGAACAGGGCTTCAGTATGCGAATTGCGTGGGCCCCGAGGCCGGAGCTGCTAGCCTGGGCAGTTGACTCCTTCGGAGTTCGTCTGGCAGCCTCCTTCGAAGACTTCGCTGATTGTGACATTGCCCGACGGGACCTTGAGGGTCACGTAGGTGGTCGTCATGGGCTCGATCGGCGCCTTGGTTGTATAGTTCTTGCCTTGGTACATGATGGAGAGCAGGTAGTAGCTGCCTATGTTCGGGGTGATGAGGACGCTGCCGGTGGAGTTCGTGACATACGTGCCTATGCCCTGCTGGCAGGTCGCGTCGTTCACTTGGGTGACCCGGGTGCCCGAGACTTGGACTCCTTGTATCGGCTGGCCCGAGTCGGAGAGCACGGTCACGTAGAAGCCGGTGCCCTCCGCGCTGATGATGCAATCGCTCGATGCTGAGGTCGTCGTAATCGCGGCAGGCGTCACGTCGAAGTGAGCGTAGACAGTCTGGCCCCAGTCGTCCATCGCCGCTATTGTGTAGTCTCCGGCAGGAAGGTATGTGAAGTCATTGGAGCCCAGCGACGAGTTCCCTACGAGACCGGCGCTCCAGTAGCCGAGGATCCCCGAGGTCCCCTGACAGGCCCCAGCCGTGAGAGATTCGCCGCAGTAACCGGTGGACGCGTTCACCTCCGCCGTCACCTGATAGGGTGGCTCCTCGGTCTGGCCGTAGTAGCTCAAGGACACGGTCTTGTCGCTGCCCGGAAGGAACGTGGTGTCGTTCAGGGGCAGGCTGTAGAGGCACGGTAACACCACAGACGACGCAGCGAGCTGCAGCGGAGAACCGGCCGCCGAGATGTTCCCGCTTGCAAAGTTCCCGCTGAAGAGGGCGAAGCCCACGAGGGAGCGACTGGGGTTCACGCTGCAGAAGAAGTCCGCTGCGTTCCACGACGAGATGTTCTGGTTGGGAACGACCGTGAGGGAGACGTTCTGACTCTGCAGGTTGAGCACCTCTATCTGGACCGCGACCTCCTCCTGCGATTGGATGCTGCTGGAATTCAGCGTAACCTGCAGTCTGAGGTCCGAAGACGAGGTTGTCGAGTAAGACACTGACGGTCCGGTCGTGGACGCCAAGGACGTCGAGGATTGGGAGTACAAGTCGCTGGTGGTCCGTGGAAGCGGAAGCGATTGAAGGTTGAGCATTACGAAGCCTATCGTCCCCACCACGATGACAAGGACCAGGGCAACGACAATCAAGGTCGTCCCTATTCCCTGCCGTTGCTGCGTCATTCCAACTCGATTGCGGCGGTTCTTGTTTCTGATTAATAGTTTTGTCCCAACAGTTCAATCAGAACCCTTAGCGGCTCCAGACTCTTTCAGGACGAGACGATTGTTGTTGAATGGAGATATGCCCGAGCCAGGGAGGGGTAAGGCATGGACTCCAAGGGAGGGCGAAGCCTGCACCTCCTCCGGAACGCCTGGGCTTCCCCGGTACTCCGTCTCATCCTCCTTCTGGCGGTCGGCAAGGTGGTCGTGTTCATCGCGGTCTATCCCTTCGACCCCTCGCCCGACCTGCTCCACCTGATGGCGACAAAGTGGGACGGCGATTTCTACCAGATCATCGCGACCCAGGGATACGGACCGTCAGCGCCCTATGTCTTCTCTCCGCTCTATCCGGCGCTCATCAGGGCGGTCTACTACGCGCTGGGCAGCGCGTGGGTCTCGGCTTACGTGGTGACGAACGCCCTCAGTTTCGTCTTCCCGGTGCTGCTGTACAAGGCCTTCGGCTACAGGACGGCCCTGCTGGCGGAGCTCTTCCCGACCTACCTGCTCTTCACCACGATTCCCTATTCAGACGTGGTCGTCCTCGTCTTCCTCGCTTCTTCGATTTTGCTGTTGATGAAGGACAGGGTGCTTTCTGCCTCGGCTACCGTGAGCGCTGCCATCCTCACCTTCTTCAACCTCGCCTGGACGCTCCCCTCCTTCCTTGTCGCGCTCCTGGATACCCGGCGGCGCCCGAGGGACCTGCTCTTCTATGGCCTTCCTCTGGTTACGGGTGCGCTGATAGTGCTATGGCTCAGGGCCGAGACAGGAGCCTATCTCGACCTCATCAGGCTGGAAGCGCCGTGGGGGGTGAAACTCGCGAACCCGCTGACGCAGGCCTACTACCTGCTCTGCGTCAACTCCCCCGGCTCATACACCTGCCAACCTTGGGCCGCCGACGGGCTCCGTCTCACCCCGCCCTACTGGCTGGTGAGGAACATCTGCTTCGAGGCTTTCTATCTATTTGGCGCCCTGTACCTTCTCAAGACGGGCGCCAAGCACAGGGTGTTCCTGTGCGTGTACTGCCTGTCGGTGACCCTGCCGCTGCTCTTCTGGGTCGGCTTCGTCGCCCTCTCCGTCCCGAGGCTGTTGCTGCCGGCCTTCCCGGTCTTCCTCAGCTACTCGGTGCTGCTGAGGGGAAGGAAGCTCGAGGTAACCTACGTCGTGCTGTGCATAGGCCTGGCCGGGCTGTTCTCCGTCTTCCAGTATCTGGCGTTCTTTTCATAGCCAGGATGAAAGATTTTGCGGCCTTCTATGGAAGGTCGGGAGGAGTCTGGTCCAGATGACGGGGCGCAGGGAGAGAACCGCAGGAACAAAAGGAACTAGAATGCTTCAATAATGGATAAAGGGTGGGGGACCACGTTAACCAGCGATGAGGCGGAGCTTGTCTGACGCAGATTTAGGCGTAGGCACTGTCGCATTCATCTCCCTGATTCTCGTCTCCGCGGCCATCCCATATCCTGCTGCAGCAGCCGTCGCCAGCACAGGGTATCCGATAAAGCACGTGGTCGTGATAATGGAGGAGAATCACACCTTCGACAACTACTTCGGCACCTATCCGGGAGTCAACGGCCTCAACGGCTCTAGCGCTGAGCCCACCAAGCTCGGCGGCGCACCAACCGTGGAGCCGTACCTGCTCACGACCCCGGTGCTCAGCAAGAATCTAAACAACAGCTGGAATGCGGCTCACGAAGCGTACGACAACGGGACGATGGAGGGGTTCATCGCCGGCCAGGGAGGGTCGGAGGTCACGATGGGGTACTACGACTCCCGCTTCATACCCTACTACTGGGACTACGCGTCCCAGTACGTCCTGATGGACGACTTCTTCACCTCGGTCATGGGACCCAGCCTGCCGAACCACCTCTATCTCATCGCCGGACAGTCGGGGGGCCTCACCGGTGACGCCAGATACGCGGAGTTCAACTTCACGTCGAGCGACGTGAACGACAGCACGTTCTACTTCAGCTCCGCAGTCAACGAGCTGGCGGCCGCCAACGTATCCTGGCGATACTACGCGGGTGAGCACCAGTCCCTGAACAACTGGAACCCGCTTCCGGCGTTCGCGTCTGTCAGGAGCGACCCGTCGCTTCTGAACAACATAGTCGAGACGGGGCAGTTCATCACGGACGTCGAGCATGGGAACCTGCCGAGCGTGGCGTGGGTCATGCCAGCCAGCGACGCTGTGAGCGAGGAGCCCCCGGGGAACATCACTCTGGGGGAGCAGGCGGTCGTCTCCGAGATCAACGCCATAATGGCGAGTTCGTATTGGAGCTCTACCGCCATCTTCGTGACGTGGGACGATTGGGGAGGATTCTATGACCACGTTACTCCGCCTCAGGTGGACGGCTTGGGCTATGGTTTCAGGGTCCCGTGCCTCGTGATATCGCCTTACGCGAAGCAGGGTTTCGTGGACGGCGCCCAGGGCGACTTCACCTCGATCCTCAAGTTCATCGAGACGGTCTTTTCGGTCCCGTCGCTGGCGACTAGGGACGCTTCGGCGAGCGACATGATGGAGGCCTTCGACTTCCCTCAGGCCCCTCGGGCGGCGCTCACCCTGCCCGGACCGTTCATGGCGAATCACTACCCCCTCACGTACGAGAACGGAACGTTGTACCAGGGCTCGGCAACCTCGTCGAAGACGACCACCCTGAGCATCGCCTCGACGGGGGGCCCATCCTCCTTGGCAGTTCAGAATCTATGGCTCGTCGGAATCGCGGTCGTGATCGGAGTTGCGTCGTTGGTAGTCGTGGTCGTTGCGTCTAGACGATGGGTGACAAAGCAGGCTTGAGATTCCGCCCTCGGTCGTGTTGCGGTCGGCGAAGGGTTTGCCGGGCCGAGAAGCATCATCGGAACTGATTGATGCCCGCGGACGGACTGCGTACGCAGAGAGCGTTCTCTGATTAAATCTTCAACAACAGGAGTCGATTCGAGAGTTTTTCAGGCAGCGCATTCCTTGTGGTAGCTCTTCTTCGTCAGAAAGCCCTTCTTTACTTCGTCTCCTGCAGGAATCTCCTTGCCGCATTTTGCACACATTGCCATTGAAATCTCATCGCGGGCGGCGACTCCCGTCCGTATTAAAAGGGTCCCCACATGTCGCCCGGCGACGCGTCCAACTCTCAATCACAGGATGACGCAGGCAATGAAATCGCTGAGGTTTTGTGAGGCCCGCGCTATCGCGGCCGCACAGCCTCATCGGACGAGAATCCTAATTAAGGAAGAGAGGAGCGCGGGTTCCAGGTCAGCGGGGATTTGACGGTCAGAATCGACGAAGAGAAAGTGTTCAGGCTGGTCAGAGAGCGGAAGCCAAAGGGCATAGTGGTCAACGCTCCCGGCGGCCTGCTGCGGCAGACGAAGGACCTCGTCAAGAGGATAGAGAAGGAGTACGGGGTCCCGTGCTTCCTCGTCGGAGACTCCTGCTTCGGGATTTGCGACACCGTCGACGACGACGTCACCAAGCTCGGCGCTGACCTCGCCCTGCACATCGGTCACAACGCCGTTGTGGAAGAGATCGGCGAGTTCACGCACCTCATCGACGCAAAGGACGACATCAAGTTCGACGCCGTCATCGAGAAGTCAATCCCAGTCTTCAGGCAGTACAAGAGTATCGGCCTTGCGACTTTCAGCCAGCATCTCGACGAGCTGGAACCGGCGAAGAGGCAGCTCGAGGCGGCCGGGCTCGAGGTGCACCTTGGGAAGGAGAACAACCTCCTCTTCCAGTCCCAGACCTTCGGCTGCGACTTCTCGACCATCTACCCCATGAGCAGGGAGGTCGACGCCTTCTGCTACCTCGGGGAGAGCGAGTTCCACGCGGTCGGGGTCGCCCTCGCCACCGGGAAGCCAACCTATCTCCTCGACCCCTATCTCGAGGAGGTGAGGGACATGAAGGAAGAGGCCGAGATTCGGAGGAAGCGGTCGATACTGGCCGTGTACAAGGCGCTCGATGCACGGGTCTTCGGCGTCATCACGGGGCTGAAGGAGGGTCAGAAGATGCTGGGGCGGACGAGGTGGATAACGAAGAGGCTCGAGATGAACGGTCGGGAGGTCGTGCAGCTGGCGATGCGGGACATAACCCCGGACAGCCTGGCGCCCCACAGGGACATAGAGGCATTCGTCCAGACGGCCTGCCCCAGGATATCGATTGACGGGTTCACGTTCGACAGGCCCGTCCTCTCCATACCTCAGGCGGACGCTCTGGTGAGGCTGATGGAGGGGAGGGAGGTGGGGGAGTTCCTAGAAAGACCTAAGTGGATTGAGTTGACGACCGGATTGACACCGAGGACGAGATGAAGATGAGCGCAGAGAAGCAACAGAGAGTGCTGCCGGGCGACCCGATGGCGGTCTCCGAAGAGTACCTTCCCGGCAACAACGCCTACGACGCGGACGGGACAATCAGGGCGCTGCAGGCCGGGGTCGTCGTCAAGGACCTCCGCGAGAGGGAAATCGATGTGAAATCGACGGTCGTGCCCAAGGTGCCCGACGTGGGAGACGTGGTCACGGGGCAGATTGAGGTGGCGCAGTCGAGCACGTCCCAACTCAAGATATACTACCTCAACGGGAAGCCGACCCAGGCCGGATTCGTCGGAATACTCTTCCTAAGGGAGGAGAGGGGAGGAAGGGGGATGAGGAGGACCGCCGTGAAGCTTGGCGACGTGGTGAGGGCCAAGGTCATCAGCACGATGAATGCGATGATCCACCTCTCGATCGGCGAACCGCACCTCGGCGTGATAGCCTCCCTGTGCAGCAACTGTGGTAGGCCCCTCGTGGCGGCGGGAGGCAGGGCGCAGTGCACCAACTGCGGGAACGTCGAGGACCGGAAGTTCGCAGACGACTTCGGCAGAGAACCGGTACAACCATGAGTTTAATAACCCAATGAATTCGCACGCCTCAGAACCATGCAAGTCCAGGTCCTGAGAGAGGGCGAAAGAGAGTTCACCGTGGAAGTGACCGGTGAAGACTACTCCCTCGGAGAGATAATCCACCACGAACTCCTGGACGAGAAGAACGTAACCTTTGCTGGGGTCCTTCCCCCGCACCCACTGATCAAGAAGCTCGTCATCAAGGTGAGGGCCCAGAGAATCAAACCCGAGAAGGCGTTCCTGGCGAGCCTCGAGAGGGCCCAGAGCAACGCCCACGACCTGCTCGAGGCCGTGAACAAGGCGTTCACCGGTGTGACTGAATGAAATTCTGCCCGAAGTGTGGAACCAGACTAAAGCTAAAGCAGGTCAAGCTCGACAAGGGGACGGCGATGACCTTCGTCTGTGACAACTGCGGCTTCTCGGACAAGGCGGGGAAGACCGTGACCAAGGCGACCGAGGAGGAGCTGGCCGACGCGCCGGTGATAAAGGTGGTCGGGGAGAAGGAAGGGAAGCTCACGTCTCTTCCGACGACGAAGACAGAGTGCCCCAAGTGCGGGCATGGCGAGGCGATGTGGTGGTTCCTGCAGACCCGGAGCGGCGACGAGCCGCCGACGCAGTTCTACCGCTGCGTGAAATGCAACCATACGTGGCGGAGCTACTCGTAGATCGAGTCGCTCGAATAGACCACGATCGCGACGCCGCTGGATACCAGGACCTCTGCGTTGGCCGCGGGGATGATGGCCACGTCGTGGACCTGGAAGGGGCCATACTTGTTCAGGTCGAACCCGACTATCTCCTCGAGCGGCTTTTGGAACCGGACCGTGACCTTCTTCTGCATCTGGCCCTTCTGCAGGGCAGCGAACGTCGACTGCTGTCCGTTGCCGAGCGCCTTTCCGAACCTGTTGCGCATCCTCTCGAACTCCATGTAGAATTCGCAGACAAACTTCTCTTCGGGAAGAAGGTCCCTCATGTCTTGCCTGCTCACGGCCTTGGAAATCCTGGAGTCGAGGAGCTGTCTCCCCATACCCTCCAGGAGGGAGAGCTGCTTTCTCGTCAGCCTGCTGAGCGGGTCCTCCGCGGTGATGTCACCGCTCTTGCGCAGCTTCTGCACGTAGACCGCGATTCGGGTGTAGGTATCCGCCGGTAGCTTCGTCAGGTTCTCCGACTGTTCCTCTGCGTCGAGCAGTTGCTTCAGGACCTCAATCGTCTCGTCTCCCCTGCTCAATCGACCAGTTCACCCAGTCCCCTGGCGAGAAGGAAAACTGCGGCGTAAATAGGTATCTCGACCGTCGAGGACTCGTACGGTCCGAACCTTCTCCCGTTCAGGACGAATTCGGGCGAGTAGTATATCCGCACCTTGATCGGCTCGCCGCTCAGGACCACGGGCTGGCTCTGCGGGTCGAACTCCTCCAGCGACTCGACCCTCATCTTCAGCAGCCCAGACTTGCCGTGGAGCGTTCCAGGCATCCGGAAGACCCGGTGCACGTCGGTTGTGACGGATTCGTCTATCAGCGCCCCGTTGGCAGCGACTACCTGGTTGGCGAGCTTCTGGGTCTTCTTCGAGCGGGAGGCCCCCTCGGTCGTCACGAGAAACAGGCGGGTCCTGCGTGACCAGCCAAGGTCTGTGCGGCCGGGCGCGCTCTCCTGCGCCTTCAGGCTGAGGCCCGTCCCCTTCACGTAGTTCGCTAACTCGCCTCGCATCTGCGGGTCCGCCATCTCGTACCTTTCGTCATGAATCTGTGCGTGGTACCCCCTGTTTCCTGAGAAGTACAGCCTGATGCTCTCCCGGTCTATGCCGAAGTCGTCTTGGAGGAACCCTGTCAGGCGTTTCACGTGGACCTTCGTCTCGTTGAGGCACTCCCAGCAGCTCCAGTGCATCTGCTCGACCGCCTCGCTCCGGCAGTAAGGGCACCTTGACGGTACCTCGCCCATGCCTCCCTTGTGGCAGTTGCCGCAGAACCACCAGGTGTGGGTGGACTTGCACGGGGTAGGAATCGCGTCGGCGTCGATGTCGAAGATCAGGTCGGCCCCCTTCCACCCCTTCTCGTCCATCTGAAGAGTGGGCCTCTCATATACGGCGTTGGAGCAGAATACCGAGGACGGCGCCTGTCTGACGAGCTCCGCGAAGAGTTCTCCAGGGTTCCTGAAGGAGAGGTGGCGTACCATCCCGCCATCGAAGGGGATGTAGCCGAACTCCCTCGACGCCATGGCAGAAGGGATCTCGACCAGGTCGTGGCGCCTGAAGTAGTGCTCCCGGTAGGCCCTGCGGAGGAAGGAGAGGACCTTTTCGTCCATTGCGAATCGGCGCCGGCGGGATGCCTAAAAACGATTCTCGCCGCGATGGAGATTTTTGCCGAAGCAAAACTGTTAAGCGCAAGGGCGTCTTCATTACACCGATAGGCCAGCGGGTCGAGCGTCGTGCATGATTGATGAAATCTGAGGCACCCTCACAGGGGACGGCAACGCCGGGGAAAAAAGAGAGGGCGATAGTTGCTTTCGTCGCGATCATCCTCGTAGTGGCCATAGGGGCCGCGGCGTATTCCCTGCAACCCAGGGCGGCGGCGCCTGCACAGACCACTCAATCGCTTCAGTCAGCTTTCTCCTCGACAACGACGGCCGTGAACTATGGCTGTACGATTCTGGGACAGTCCGTCCAACAGGGTTCGGAGTCGAGCGCTGCTTCGAGCCAGTCGTCCATTCCTGACTACACCTCTGCAATCGTAGACGTCAACACTACGGAGGGGAGCATCCAGCTCAACATGAGCGC
The DNA here is from genome assembly GCA_963703285.1 of uncultured Nitrososphaerota archaeon. GTDB lineage: Archaea > Thermoproteota > Nitrososphaeria > Nitrososphaerales > Gagatemarchaeaceae > Gagatemarchaeum. Next base: position 1,705,621 of record OY969807.1, on the reverse strand, counting down.
CAGCCCGATGACTTCGTTCAGCAACGCCCTGTGCTCGTACACATACTCGCAGACCAGCTTTCCGGTGTACTGCGGCGCGGCATGCGGTGGTGGCATCTACTATCTGACGGCCCAAGAGTACCTCCTGCAGCTCAACTTCTCCCTGGGTCCTCAAATCAACGCGGCGGGCTACAACCTCACGATTTATGCCGAGGAGGGCCAGCTGTCGAGCCTGATGCCGATACCCAACGATGGGGTCACCATTGATTCGAGCCCCGTCCCATGGTACTCGACTCCGCCCTGCGCCGGTGAAGAAGGCGCGGAGGGGTGTCTCTCGCCGGTAGCGAGCTCGATGACCGTCCAGCTGCCCCCGATCGAAAACGGGATCTACCTGCTCATGTTGAATTCGTCGGAAACCTCGACGTCGTGATCCATCTCCCGCGTCCATTACAACTTCGTCAAACCGCATGCAGCCTTGGAGGCACAGACACCTGCACAAGCTGCGGGAATCGGTATGAACTCAAGGACAAATGGATGGCATTATTGAAGGGTTCAACAGAAACCGCGCTTTAGGAGAAAAATGAGTAGTAGAAGCCCGAGCCAAAGATTCCTGCGGATGCGGCTCCGAAACCGAAGATGGCCATCGAGACGGAATCGTAATGGTGCGCGTTCAAAGGAACTATGTTATCGCAAACCTGAATGAGAAGTCCACCAGTAGGTTGCGGACAATACGGTCGGGCTCCCACGAGGGACGAGGTTCGTACCACCGGAACGGAGATCGCAAACGCAACCAACATGACTGCGATTATGACCAATGAACCCACGAGAAGCGTTCTGGTCATCAAGCCAAGGTGCTCTGGGCGGGTTATACACCTTGTGAACAATTTATCCACGACAGGCGCACAGCCATGAATAACCAATCCGCAACGCGGCTTCAAATCACCCGAAGATGCAACGGAACCCGCGATGGAGTCTTGTCCTGTTAAATACTGCTAGTCGCTATTCTCCTGCTAGAAACTAAGAACTGACGACGGTCCAAAGCCCCCAAAGGGAGCGGCCTGAGAAGCCGAACTTCTCACGTCGTGCCGACGAAGATCGGCCAGAATGGCAACATGCGCCGAGCCGATTGTGAGTACTGGACCGCCCAGAAGAAGCGTAGAACTCTTTGAACTAAGAGGCCGTCAGCCTGCAGAATTCCTAAGAAAGTAGCCACACCAGCGGCGATGTTGCCACAAAGTTGCCAAGAAGTTGCCACGATGTTGCCAAGTTGCCATGGCAACATAGCCGGACCAGGCGCGTGGGGGTTTTGACGGTTTCTGACGAGCATAGCGATGGACCAAGAGGATTCTGTCCAGACAGGGACCCCCAAGGAGAGAACAGGGGTCTCAGAGAAGGAGGTAGCGTCCCCGGCGGTCGGCGGCGAGCCAGCCTTTGATGTGGCTCGAAGCGATGGTGGGTCTCGGGCGGAAGGGACGGAAGGTAAGACGGAAGCCGAACGGTCTGAAGAGACAGTCCAGACGACGCTCGGAGGGTTTGAGAAAGAACAGGCGGGAGACGAGAACAACGAGCCCCATGGCCAAACAGAGCCGGAGCCGAGGAAGCCAGAGCAGGTTGAATCACACCCAAGCGTAGTCCAGGCGAGGGCCTATGGCCACACATACACGAAGAAGAACGGCGAACTCGGCTCGAACCTGATTTTCAGACTCCCTTGGCGGAAGCTCAGAAGCCCAGAAGGAACGAGGCTGGAGGCAGAGAAGCTCTACTGGGTATCCGGGAAGGTCGATGGTGACTTTGGGTTCGAAAGCTATGTCTACACGACCGGCTTCCGGTCTCTTATTGTCTATGTGCCCGTGAAGTACGCCGACAAGGTGAGACCCTCGGAGGTGCACAAGCTCTCCATACTCGGCGTCGACCAGGTGGAGACGAAGAAGCCGGTGGGCGAGCTCGTGGATGGGATTCACATCACGTCGTGGAGGAGGTTCGCCAAATCCAAGCTGGTTGATGAAGCGAACGGAGAGGAACTCTTGGATGGGCCACCTAGGCAACTGAGTGCGGTTGAGGGGCAATGGCTGGCAGGAGTCATCGATGGAGAGGGTTCGATCTTCATAACGAAGTTGAACAGGGGATCTGCTGCCAAAGGAAGACGCGGATTCGCCTACGTCCCCGCCATCAACCTCAGCAACTCCAATGAGGAGTTTGCGAGGAAGGTGAGGGAGGTCATCGGAAGGGGGTCGGTGAACTTCCAGAAAGAGACGCGTCTTGACTGGAAGGATAGATGGTGCTATCGGGGAGCAGGCATGGTTCTTCGCGGTTTGCTGCCGCAGCTGGTGCCTCATTTGCTCATCAAGAAGGAGGCGGCAGAGAGGATGCTGGAGTACCTTGCTTACGTCGATGCGAATCCAATCATCGGCGTCATGGAAGTTCCGGCGGGTTACTACGAGAAAGCTGACTCACTCTACATGGCGCTCAAGCGGACGAACGAGAAAGGGAGGGACCCGTCGCCGGAGACGATGGCAGCTATGCTTGCGCTGCCGAAGAGCCTGAAGAACAGAGGGCGGGGTGGAAGAGCGACGGATACTAGGACATTGACTAAAGAGGAAAGCTCTTGGCTGGCAGGGGTGATAGATGGAGAAGGATTGATATTCCTCTCCAAGGTTATCCACGCGGCGTACAGTAGGGGATACTTCTATCGGCCGCAGCTCAACGTGACCAACTCCAACCGGGACTTCTGCGTGAAGGTGATGGAGATTATCGGAGAGGGAACCGTGAACCTAGCTCGCAGAGGGGATGCGGTGACTAAAACAAGATGGGAGTACAATGCGAACTCGGGCGTACTCCGGACGATTCTCCCTCAAGTGATGTCGTATTTGATCGTCAAACGCGAGGTGGCCGGTTATGTCCTTGAGTACCTTCGGTTCGTCGACGAGAAATTCGTCCCAAGCAGAAGTGGACAACCGGGCTGGTATTACGAGAAGCTGGATACGCTCTATGGAGCAATAAAGAAGCTGAACGAGAAGGGAAAGAAGCTCATCTCGCCGGCCGGAGACACTAGTGCTCCAAATATTGGATGAAATCGTACGAAATATTAAGTATCTGATATTCTCGGCGCTAAAAAGTAGTTTATTATTGCACCCTGTTCATTCAATTTGAAGCTCAGCTTCGCCGGCTTCTTGCTGGAGAATTGCAGCAGGACTGTCTCGGTGGTCGAGCCAAGGGCCCGCGAAATCGAAACTAGATAATCGATGTTGTAGGACGCCTTCGCCTCGGCCTTCACGTCCATCTCCAGCACGTCGGCCCCGTTCTTGTCCAGCTGTATCGTGGCGGCTCCGATGTCGCTCTTGCCGCCGAACGAGATGCTGTCCTTCAGTGCGCTTATCGCTACCTGGTCCGCGACGACGGAGATGTCGCCGAGAACCTTCTCGAATATGCTCTTGCTCATGGAGATGCTCGCGTCGAAGTCGAGCTTCGGGAGCGGCGCCGTCCCGGACGTGCTCTCGATCAGGTGGATTCTGAACTCCCTCTTGTAGCCGTCCATCAGCCTCAGGAGTAGGGCGTCCTCCTCGGTCGAAGTGAGCTCGATGCTGTCCTTGGCATCGGTCCTGCCGATCAACTTCACGAAGTCCTCCACGCGGATGCTGAACTTGAACGGCTTGTCGCACTCGTACCTCTCGAAAGCGGCGTTGGGCCACATCAGGTCGACGAGAGCTATGTGCGAAGGGTCCATCGCCCTGAAGATGAGCGCCTCGCTCGACGCCTCGAAGGTAGCCTCCTCAACCAGTGTCTTTATCGCGGATGCAACGGCTTTCCACTCGACTGCGCTAGAGGTCTTGGTAAACAGCAAGGAATTCGGTCCGGGTCCGAGGCTCGCCGGTAAATAGGTTTTGGGTTTCTGTGGGAACCAACGGGGGAGATGGTTGGACCTGACGGCGGCGGGCAAAGCCGATGAACCGCCGAATCGGTTTGGACGACCACAACGCATAAATTTGGACTGGTTTCGACTCGCCTGAAAACTATGAAAATCCCCAAGGAGCTAAACACGTTCTGTGCGCACTGTCACAAGCACACCTTGCACTCCGTCAGCCTTTACAAGAAGGGCAAGGAGAGGGCCTCCTCCTGGGGTGCGCGACGTCAGGCCCGCAGGAAGACGGGATATGGTGGTCAGAAGTTCCCTGAGCTCGTGAGGACGGCAAAGACCACGAAGAAGGCGACGCTGAAGTTGAAGTGCAAGACCTGCAACAAGGAGGTCATGCGCAAGGGGATGAGGTTGAGAAAGGCGGAGATTGCCCAGTGAAGAGGGAGCGAGAGTTCATCCCGAAGCCGCGCAGCAGCTTCGTCCTGATCAAGTGCCCTGACTGCGGGGAGGAGCGGGTGATGTTCTCCGCATCGACGAGGGAGGTCACTTGCAAGGGTTGCGGAAGGAAGCTCGCCGAGAGGACGGGAGGCAAGGTAAGGGTCGACGCGCAGGTCATCAAGAGACTCGACTAGCGTTCGCAATAGCTAAAGGCATGTAGTGATAGGTGAAGAGTTCATGGAAGTAGCCGAGCTGCCCGACCGCGGGGAGATTGTCCTCTGCACCGTCAGGGAGATCACGCCGCACGGGATCTATGTGGACCTCGACGAGTACAACAACATGAACGGTTTCCTTCACATCTCGGAGATTTCCACGGGCTGGGTCAGGAACATCGACAGAGTGGCGAAAGTGCAGCAGAAGCTCGTCCTCAAGGTAATCAGGGCCGAGAGGTCGAGGAGGGAGGTCGACCTGTCCCTTCGTCAGGTCACGAACGAAGAGAAGCGGAACAAGCTCATAGAGTGGAAGCAGAAGGAGCGGGCTACGACGATCATGGGAACGATCAAGAAGAAGCTCGCCCTCGGAGACGCGCAGTTCAACGAAATCGTTGTCAAGCTCGAGAAGGAGTATGGCTCGCTCTACGACGCCCTGGAGGCCGCGTCGAAGAAGGGCGAGAAAGCCCTCGCCTCCCTGGAGATTCCGGAGCCGGCCCTGAAGGAGATAGTCGAGGCTGCCAAGGAGAAGATAACCTCGCCCAAGTACGAGGTGGGCGCGGTGGTGGAGATAAGCTCGAAGGCCTCCGATGGCATCCAGCAGATCAAGGATGCGTTGGAAGCCTCGACTGCGGTCTCTTCGAACGCTGAGATCAAGGTGAGTTATGTCGGCGCCCCGAGGTACCGTCTCAGGGTCGTGGCGGACGACTACAAGCAGGCTGACAAGCTAATGAACTCTGCGCTCGAGCGCATCCAGGAAGAAATCGGGAAGCATGGGACCTTCAGCAGCAAGAGGGAGATGTCACGCAAGTATGGTGGGGTAGCCTGAAGGCGCTCCTCCTCAGGTGCTCGGTCTGCCACAGCTACACGATGAAGGAAGCCTGTCCCAGGTGCGGCGCAACCGCGGTCGTTGCGCACCCGGCCAAGTACTCGCCGGATGACAAGTACGCCCGATACCGGAACCCACGGGCCTACAAGGACGAAGGCTAGCTTAGCCCGTGTAGTTGGAGTTCAGCTGGTACACCAGAACCGACGTGAAGCAGTCTATCGGGCTGGTCGAGCTCCCGCCGCACTGTATGGGGTTGGTGAGGCTCGGTGACGTGTACGCTATCTGGAACGGACTGGCGGTCCCGTTGAGCTGGTAGGTGGCAGGATAGCTGAAGAGCTCCAGGGGCGGGTTGTTGTTGGAATCGAACGAATACGTCGTGCTGGTGGTCTGGTTCGAGAGGCTGTACCATGAAGAGAAGGTGAAGGGGATCATCTCGCCGAAGAGGGTGTTCGACAGCGCTGTGGGGGTCAGGTTGAAGTCGTCCACGTTGGTGCAGGTGGCGGTTATCTGCGGACACTCCAGGAACTCTGACTCGTTCAGCCCGGATATGCGGATGAACCACTGCTTCTTGCTCTCGTCGCCTCCGCCGGCGGTGAATCCGTTACCTGCGGGTATCTGCAGGGTGTAGTAGACGGGTGTCCCGTCCTCGGTGAGCACGCTCCCTGTGAGGAAGGTCAGCACGTACACGGGACGACCGTCTCCCATGTCCTTCGCAAGGGTATAGGCCTGGGCGGGGTTGGACATGAACATCTGTCCTATCTCCGCAATTCGCGTGTCGTTGAGCGTGGCGTTGTCTGCGACCGTGCTCCTGTTGCCCATGACGTTAATCCAGTATCCATAGTCCCACCACGCGATTATCACAGCGTTCTGCGGCGTGTTGTACTTGATCCAGTTCAGTGCGTCCAGCCAGTCGGGCAGCTCTGAATGGGCGAAGACCGTCCCTCCGTTGGCGATGCTTACCCCGTAGTCTGCCGGGCTCTGGTCGCAGAGTTGGCTGCTGGACGTGCAGGCGACGGGGTTGGGAATCCAGTATATGCTCGCCGGGAACGCGAGGAGGAAGATGAAGGCCACCGAATAGACGGCGCGCATCTCGCTTCCCGTGCTGTAGGCGGGTTTCCGCTTGACCATCGAGGAAGATGCGGGCTTCATGAGCGAGAAGGCAAGCTCGGCGAATCCGATTCCTGCAAGGAGGACGAACGCGATGGTCGAGTACACCAGCAGGCGCGAGAAGCCGCCCGAAGCGTAAATCATCAGGATCGCCGTGATTAGAGCGAAGATCGTCGCCGGGTTCCGTCTCCTGAAGGCGATTATCGCCCCGAAGATGCCCAGAAAGAGGAGCAGGAGATACGACGAGAAGTAGTCGCTCCCTGTCGGTAGCTGCTGCTCAGCTACGGACTCCACGAGCGGGTTGTTGCTCCTGACCCACGGGAATATCACCGACAGGTACCGAGCGGAGAGCGTCGAAACCGACCCAAAACTGATGAGCGCCACAGCTGCCAGCGCTGCCCCGAAAATGACCTTCAACAGGGTCTTCTTGTAGTCGTCCGGCTTGACCCACGTCTTCAGCCAGCTCGCCACTATTATGAAGAGAGTACCACCGATTATCGCGAGTCCCTCGGCGCTGTGCACCACCCCGACGCCGATTTCCGGGAAGATTGCGCTGCCGAAGATGTCCCCCGCGGTGAAAAACAGGGCGGCTATCGAGAGCTTGGACAGGTCCAGGTCTCCGAGGAACGGAAGCGCTATGAAGAACAGCCCAAAGGCGACCGTGAAGTATTCGGCACCGCCCCACGCGGTGTTCGCATAGCCCAGAAGGAAGCCCGCGAACAGCCCTCTTGCCACCCTTTGCAGCGAGCTCATGTCGCTGTCGAGGATTGTCAGGAAGATGTACGCGGCGACGACGAACAGGAAGATGCCGAGCGGTTCCGACTTGAACCACCCGAGGTTGCCCCTCTCGAGGATTGGCGGGGAGACCGCGAACATGAGGGCCGCGAAGAGGCCGCCCGCCGCCCCTGCGATCCGCTTGACCAAGTAGAAGAGCGCGACGCACGTCAGGGACCCGACGAAGACTGGGAACAGCACGAGGTAGTTGTACAGGCCGTCGGCGGTCGTGCAGGACGCCGCTGAGGTGCAGAAGTTCAGCCCGAAGACATCCCTCAGGAACAGGTAGCTCAGGGCGCCCGCGAACTGGAGGCCGTCCTGCGAGGTCGGAGCCACCGCCCTGCCTTCGGGATACCACGTGGTGTAGTCGGTCCAGTGGAAGTAGCTCAGAAGACCGGGGAAGCCCCCGTGGCCAGCGGCCAGACTGGTGTCGAACGAGTTGACTATGTATAGGGCGGACTTGTAATCGTAGTATGGGTCGAACTCGTTGAGGTAGAAGCCGTACTTGGCCGGGAACGACCTTATGAAGAGGGCGACGACGAATATGCTGGTTAGCGTCAAGGCGATTATCATGCTTTGCCTTGATATCGTGGGCCTCCTCAGGAGGGCCCGTAACTGGCTCGCCAGCTTCAAATTCGGCGAGAGCCCCGCACATCACCTTATGAGGTTTTCTAATCTTGAGTCCTGTTCAATTCTCTTGGTCTTCAAAAGGCTCGTGTTTGCCGCCGACGGGTCAGCCTACTACTCGAGGGTGGAAATGAACTCTGCGTACTGTTTCGAGTCTAACAGAGCCGCCTTCTCTGTGATGTCCGACACTTCGAGCTCCAGGATCCAGCCCTCTCCGTAGGGAGACTGGTTGACGAGCTCCGGATGGTTCAGCAGTTCGGAGTTCACCCTCTTCACGGTGCCGGAGAGGGGCGAGTAAAGCTCTGAGACAGCCTTTATCGATTCCACCGTGCCGAAGGACGTTAGCTGCTTCAGTTTCTCTCCGGAAGAGGGCAGGGAGAGATAGACCACGTCATTCAGCGTCTTCGCTGCGTACTCGGTAATCCCCACGCGCGCCGTCGAGCCTTCGAGCCTGGTCCACTCGTGCTCCCTCGTGTACAGGAGGTCCGGCGGGATTGTAATCGGGTCGGTCATGCGGGCGCCCGGTCCAGACTCCAGAGACTATTATCCTTGCGATGCTGTACGCTTCCAGCCGTAGACAGTTTCGTCGTAGAATGGTGGCTTTACTACCCTGCCCTGGCTCGGGGACCCCCTGACAACGACTTCGACGGTCCCGCCCACTTGCGAATTGGGCGCGTCGATGTACCCCATCGCTATCCCCCTCTTGAGAAGCGGCGAGAATGTCCCGCTGGTTATCTCGCCTATCTTTCCTCCCGAGTCGTCGGTTATCGCGAAGCCGTGGCGTGGAATCTTGTCGGTCATCAGGATGCCCCTCCTGTAGCGTCTAGACGGTCCCATTCTGTACCGTGCGATGGCCTCGTCTCCGACATACCCCGTCTTCCCCTTTGAGAGGACCCAGGATAACTCGGCTTCGATCGGATTTGTGGTTTCGTCGATGTCAGAACCGTAGAGCGGGAGGCCAGCCTCGATGCGAAGGGAATCCCTCGCGCCCAGACCGCACGGGCGAGCTCTCGTCGCAAGGTCGCTCCAGACAGCCATGGCGATTGCTGCGTCCTCCGTGCCAGAGTCATGGAGTATTATCTCGAATCCGTCCTCACCGGTATATCCCGTTCTCGTAATCGTAGCCTCGCTCCCCCCCACGCTCGACTCCACGTGCGTGAACCTCTTGACGCCGGGAAGGTCGACTGCGGTCAGAGGCTGGAGCGCTTGGGTCGCCTCGGGTCCCTGGACTGCTATCATTGTGGTGTCCTCCGTTATGTCGTCTATCTCCACGACCGACCCTTGCGCTACGCTCCTCACGTGCTCAAGGTCCTTCGACCGGTTCGCCGCGTTCACGACCAGAAGGTAGTCGTCGGGTCTCTTGATGATTATGATGTCGTCGATTATCCCTCCTGCCGGATTGAGCAGTAGCGTGTAGAATGACTTGCCGACCGGATGTGAGGAGCTCCCTGTCGGTACGAGCCTCTCGACCACGTTCGTCGCGTCGGCGCCGCGGACTATCAGCCTCCCCATGTGAGAGACATCAAAGATGCCCGAGTGATTTCGGACTGCGAGGTGCTCTTCGGTTATGCTCGAGTACCAGATCGGCATGTCGTAGCCCGCGAATTCGACCATCTTTCCGTGCGAAGCGTGAAAACCAAAGAGGGGGGTTCGCTTCATCTCTTCGAGCTGTGCTGCCCTCTTTATTTAAGCGGAGCACGGAACCGTGGCGATGATCACGCTCTCGCCGATTAAGACAGGGAGAAGGAGTTCCCCCTTCAATCTCGTCGACCTTCTGGACGGGCTCATCGGGAGGAGACTTAGGAGCGGAGACGTCCTGGTAGCGTCGAGCAAATTCATCGCGATCTCCGAAGGGAGGGTCTTGTCACTGGACACCGTGATACCGTCGGAATATGCGGGGGAACTCTCATCCAGGTTCAACATTCCGCCTCGGCTTTGCGAGCTGATAATCAGGGAGTCGGACGAAGTGCTCGGGGGGGTCACCGGGTTCGTACTCGCATCCAAGGACGGACTCCTCTCTCCGAACGCGGGAATCGACAAATCAAACATAGAACCAGGAAAGGTCGTGCTCTACCCGAGAAACGCGCTCGAGTCGGCATCTGCCCTCGTTGAAGCGATGGAGTTCCGGCACGGTGTGCGAGTGGGCGTCGTCGTCTCCGACAGCAGGTTGATGCCCACCCGCCGGGGCACCATAGGCGTAGCCCTTGCCGCCGCAGGTCTGGAGGCGGTACTGGACCTGCGGGGAAAGAAGGATTTGTTCGGTAACATCCTGAGGGTTACCAGCCAGGCAATAGCCGACGACCTTTGCTCCGCGGCCCAGCTCGTCATGGGAGAATCTGACCAGGCCACTCCCTTCGTCTTGGTGAGGGGGGTGGAGAGCAGCCTCGTCGGGCAGGCCAGCTATTCAGCGTCGAGTTTCTCCGTTCGGGCGGATCAATGCGTGTACATGAGGAGCCTTGGTTATTCGGCTAGGCGAACCTTCCCTCGAGCTTCATGACATCGACCTTGAAGTTGCTCGGGGTCAGCTTGGTGCCGCATTTCTTGCAGGAGTAGCCCATCGGCTTCAGGATATCGTTGGGCGAACGTAGGTCGAATCCTGAGTATATCGTGTGGCCGCATTTTGAGCAGATGAGTTCGTACGTCAACGGTGAGACAGCGCCTCAGTCTTTAAAGCATTGGAATAAATGCATTGTTCGCCCACAGTGACCTTTTCCATGGACAAGCTACCCTCCGACTACCGTCTGGTCATCTGTGAGAAACCTGACGCGGCCAGGAGGGTCGCCGACGCACTGGCTGTCGATGGGACGAGGGCGATGAACGTCAACGGCGTTCAGGTGTTTGGCTTCACAAGGGATGGTCACGACTACGTGGTCTGCTCCGCGATAGGTCATCTATACGCGATTTCAGATTCTTTCCGCGGGAGGGACATCTACCCAGTCTTCGATCTCGAGTGGTATCCTGTTCACATGATCGATAAGAAAGCGAAGAACATCGAGAAGCGCATTCAGTCCATAGAAAGGCTCGCCGCAAGAGCGGGTTCTCTCGTCAACGCCTGCGACTTCGACGTGGAGGGAGAGACCATCGGCTATAACATCCTAAGATACGCCTGTGGCGGGAGAGAGGCTGAGGCTCTCCGGGCCAAGTTCTCCACATTGACGAAGGAGGAACTTGTGAAGGCCTTCGACGAAGCAGCGACCGGTCTCGGCGAGGGCCTAGCGAGGGCCGGCAGAATCAGACACGCGCTGGATTTCATGTGGGGAATCAACCTATCCCGGGCTCTCTCCTCGTCTCTTGCGACAGCGTATTCGGGATACAGAACCGTCAGCATGGGTCGCGTGCAAGGTCCCACCCTTGGTTTTGTGGTAGAGCGCGAGGTAGAGATCCGGAGCTTCGTGCCGACGCCTTACTGGACCGTCACCGGGCTCTTCGAGAAGGATGGATTCAGGTTCGAAGCGCCGAGCGCCGAGTCTAGGTTTGGTAGGAGGGCCGACGCCGAGTCCGTCAGGGACGAATGCGAGGGGAGGAACGCTCGCGTCTCAGGGCTCTCAAGGAGCGTCTACAAGGAGCCCCCTCCGCCACCCTTCAACTTAGGAGACCTTCAGAGAGAGGCATACAGGAACTTCGGATATACGCCCAGCAGGACCCTTCAAATCGCCGAGAGGCTCTATCTCGACGCCCTGATATCGTATCCCAGGACGAGCAGCCAGAAGCTTCCGGCCTCTCTCAGGTACCATGAGACAATATCGAACATCGGCAGGATGCAGGAGTACAGCCTTCTGGTCGAGGAACTGCTGAAGGAAGACCTGAGGCCGAGAGAGGGCGACAAATCGGACCAGGCGCACCCCGCCATCTACCCGACCGGCGAATCGCCGAAGCGGAACCTCGATTCTAACGCGCGCAGGTTGTTTGACCTGGTGGTGCGGCGCTTCCTTGCGTGCTTCGGGAAGGAGGCCATCCGCGAGAGGGTGAACGCGGACATCGAGGTGGGAGCGCATCTGTTCCGAATCACCGGAAGAAGAACCCTCAAGGCCGGGTGGATGAGATACTACAGGAAGTACACGGGAATAGAGGACAAGAGCATCCCGTCGCTGAAGGAGGACGACGTCCTCTCGGTCCTGAAGGTGGATTCCGCCGAGAAGTTCGAGGGCGCCCCTCGGAGGTACAACCAGAGCAGCCTGCTCGAGAAGATGGAGAGCGAATCGATCGGCACGAAGGCGACCCGGGCCGACATTATCTCGACCCTGGTGACCAGAGGTTACGCGTCGGGCGACAGCCTGGTCGCCACCGACCTGGGAATATCCGTGTACGAGATGATGCAGGAATACTGCCCTCAGATAGTTTCCACAGCGCTGACCCGAGAGACGGAGAGCGCGCTCGACGAGATCGAGAGCGGGGCTGGCGAAGGGGCGGTCCTCATAGAGCGGGTCGTCGACCTCTTATCGAAGCAGATTGAGAGGCTGAAGCTGAACGAGCTTGAAATCGGCCGCAGGATGAACGATTCGGCGGTTCAGACAACAATCTCCCAGAGCGTCCTCGGTGTCTGCCCCGTGTGCGGGACGGGCCGGCTCAGAATCATCCGATCCTTCAAAACCAAGAAGAGGTTCGTCGGTTGCACCAACTATCCGAACGGGTGCAGGGCCTCCGCGCCACTTCCTCAGCGGGGGACCATAAAGACCACGAACCGGCCCTGTAAGCTCTGCGGATGGCCGGTGGTGTATGTCAGGGCGGGCAGATACCCATGGAGGCTGTGCGTCAACTTCAAATGTCCGAGCAAGGTGGAGAGAAAACATGCAGTGCAGAGTGTGCAAGAGAGAAGCTAGGACAGACGGCGACCTCTGCGGCCATCACTCGGAGGCGAGAGATGCGCTTAAAAGGGCATATTCGAGCTGGCAGGAAGCCTATTCCGGCATGTCGTGGAAAGATTACTTGAATAGAGTTAAAGCTCTTGACGAGACGGGTCAGTGGATAAAAGAAGTGATCAACTTGGAGGAGACCAGCCAATGATAAGAAGTTGGGTCGATTCCCACCTGAATGCGGTCTGGAGGAGACTGGACAAGGCCACCGGCAAGAGCGGACTGGTCTCCGAAATCAAGACCGAATGGATGCAGGTACTCTACGTCTTGGGGATAGTCCTGATGACGGCGGGGTTGGTCAGCGCAGTGATTCAACCTGTCAATTTCGGCTATGTGATATTCCCGTCAACAGGCGCGCAGTCGGCAACTGAGACCGGAGTCGACGCCCTCACCATCATCATAGGGGCGGTGGGCATATACATGTCATACCTCAGCGGGAGGCAGACCACCAAGCCGAGGATGGTCAACTTCTTGCTCGGTATCGGGCTGGTGCTCATCGCGATAGCTGTGTACATGGGATACTACGTGCTCACTCAGAAGTAAACCGCGCGCTGAACTTGTTGTTCGGCCAGCTCTTTATCTCGTTGCACCTGAACGTGAGCTGGTCGCCACGGACGTCGGTGGAAATCTGCAAATCGGCGGCGGCGGAGAGCGACCGCCTCGTCCCTCTTTCGGCCGCAGGCTCTCTCTCCGACCTGTAGACCGTTCCGAGGACGGACACGTTGTTGATCCTTGCGTAGTAGGAGAGGATCCGAAGCAGGGTGAACAGTTCGTGAATCCCTGATTTCGGCGTATTCGAAGAGAGGAGATAGTGCAGGGAGTTGAGGTCGTCGATCAGGATTGCATCCGTCTTCATGCTCAGCACGTCCGTTATCGAATCTTCCAGATTTTGGTCGTCCTGCGGAGTGACTAGCACCGACCGCTGGAGGAAGTCCTTCGGCAAGGACTCGGCAAGGTCTCTGATGTTGGCGCCGTAGAAGGCGCTCGTATCGAATATGACCGTGCGCTTCCTGGATGCCGCGAGACACCCTAGAAGGAAACGGGCGACCTCTAAGTTTCCCCTCCTGTTCTGCGCGATGAAGACCGAAGTCTTCCTCCTGAGCGGAGCGAGGAAGGCGAACGCCTGCCTAGAGGTAGGAACGCTCATTAGGAGCGAGCGTTCCGGCAGAAGATATGAAGGTTGTTGGCGTCGCAACCTCCGATAGCAGGGCATACTACTCGATTCTATCTAGGTTGAAGGAGACCAACCTGAGTTTCGTAAGCTTGACGCCTTCCCAGGTGGCCGATGTGGTCCCCGAGCCGATAATAACAACCAAGAACGAGCTCGGGCTTTTCAGCGTCGTATCAATACCGATAGAGGACTTGGACGAGAACCCCCTGATCATGGAAGGGCAGATACTGTCGAAGACCCTGAGAGAGGACAGGCAGGTCATCCTCGTGGGCGTGGATCCGGGTTTGAGGATAGGGGTCGTGGTCATCTATGGGGGTTCCGCCCTGGGCTCATTCACTGTCAACTCGCCCGACCTGCTCCAGTGGAAGGTGGTCAGCCTGGTGCGCAACATACCTCACGCCGAAGTCATAATCAAGGTGGGAGACGGAGCTCCGAAGCTTTCGAGGAGGATAATCAGGACGATGACGGAGCAACTTCCTGAGGCCAGGGTCGAGGTCGTCGATGAGAGGGGAACGACCATCAACAGGATAAGGTCCAAGGGTCTGACAAAGGACCAGCGTGCAGCGGAGAGGATAGCCTTTCGAAAGGGCACCTCCCCCAACCGACGTTCGAATTAGTCAGATTGCGAACTCCTTCACGATTCGTTCGACTTCGAGGGGCTTGAAGTCACCTTCGTGAAGGTCCTGTTTGAGCCAATGCGGGAGCATCTCGATTACCTCTTGGTCGTGGAATCTCGAGTCAAGTAGGAAGACCAGCCCCCGCTTGTCGGGGCTTCGCATGTGCCTCCCTGCTGATTGGATTGCCTTCCTCACGGCGGGGAGCAAAGATATGACCAGGTAGGCGTCGTGCTTGCTGAAACCGGACCTGATGTATTCTGCGTACATCGTGGGGGAAGGTGGAGGTAGAGAGAGACCTACGATGACGGACGCGGCCATCTGTTCCCCAGGGAAGTCCTCTCCTTCTGAGAAGCGCGCTCCTTGGACGGCGAGGAGTATGGAACCGGGACTCGACTTGAATGATTCCATCATCTCGTCCGCCTCGACGTTGCCAAGGCTGCGAGACTCGGTCAATAGGTTTCGGTTCCCCAGATTCAATAGGAGGGGCCGGAGCGACTCGAGGACCCCGTACGAGGGGGCGAAGATGCCTACGCCTCCCTGGACGGCGTTGCATATCGCCGCTATCTTGTCTGACATCCTGCGGAACATCTCGGGCGTTCGCAGCTTGAAACGCGTGCTGACTCCTACGTCGATGACCGTCCTGACTCGAAATGTCCGGCCTGGATTGACCTTGTGGACCCGCGTGCGCTCATCCAGGCCGATTGACTTCAGGAACAGCTCACTGGGGTTTATCGTAGCAGAGAGCAACACCAGGCTCTTGTAACCCTGCACGCAGCTGAGGAATCTGTTTGACGTGTCCGTGTTTACGAGAAACAGCGCTCTGTCAGACTTCGCAAGGATTGTCTTCTCCAACGCTATCGAGGAGAGAAGGTCCCGCAGGAAGTCGCCTACTCGCGTGATCGAGGTTGGAAGGTTCTTTCCCGTCGCAATCGATTGCCATGCCACACCCGAGCAGGTCGAGAGCTCGAACGCGATGTTTGGCAGCCAGGTCGCGTCGTGCGACCCGGCCATCCCCTCCACAAACCGGTTCTTGTCCACGTACCAAGACGCGTCCCTGGCGCAGAAATCGCGGATTGACTCCAGAATTTCGGCGAGGGATTTCTCGATCCGTTCCAAGTAGAGTTCGCGAGAGTCTCTCAAGGCGAGTTCGATGTCCGCAAAGGAAAGCTCGGTGGTGGATGAGTCTCTCATGAAATCTCTGAGGTTGTGTGCCTCGTCTATGACGACGATCGTCTCGGAAGGGCTCCAGCGAGCGCCGTTCAGAAGGATTGATCTCGACGCGTCGTCGAAGAGGTAGTGGTAGGTGGTGACCAGCACCCTTGAGCTGCTTATGGCGAGACGGGCGACTTCGTAGGGGCAGACGTGGGTGGCCCTGCACGTCTCAAGGAAGCTCGAGTGGGGGCGCACCGAAGAGCCGAAGTCTCTCACGAGTGAATCGACCTCCTTGCTCACCAGGCTCAGGTTCAGGAAGTAGGAGCAGAGGTTGTTCGTGACGTTGAAGCTGCAGTACCACTTGAAGGACTCCTGGCTGACGGGGAACTTGGACGTCTCCTTCAGCAGGCAGTAGTCGTTCTTGGAGAACAGGTAAGTGGTGCGCAGGGGGATCTTCCTCTGCATTCGCTCCAGCTCCTCCATCACCCTGAAGACCTGCCTCTTTGTCCTGCAGGCGTAAATCACGCGGCTGTCGTCCTCCTCGGCCGCGAGGACGGACCCGGTGAGAACGGGGGCCGTCTTCCCAAAGCCGCTCATTGCTTCGATGACGAGTCTGTTCCCGTCTTTGCAAGCCTCGTATACCGAGCTTGTGAGGTCTCGCTGTCCTTCCCTGAAGGAGGCGTATGGGAACAGTTCGTTGATTTCCACGCGTTTGCAGTCTGGCAGGGTATTTTAGGGCAAACCAAGGTTAGAGAGAGACCCGGGAAGTGAAATCCTCCCTCCCGAATATCGTCTGGACCGCTCGCGCGACCTTATCCCTGTGGTCCGGGACGGAGTAGACTCGGAGGACGTCGGTGAAGCCAGTGATGGACCCCACCAGAGGGAGCTCCGTGATCGAGATTTTCTCGGTGTGCTTCCCGCTGAAGTCGTTCGAGACGAGCGTGATTGAGTTAAAGGCCTCCCTCGTATATGTGTGGGGCACCGAGGGGGTCGTCGGGACGTCTACGTAGACGTCGGCGGGCTCCACCTTCGCCTCTCTGGCTATGTCCTCGATGAGCTTGTTCCTGAACCTCTTTTGGCTGAAGATCCTCTCGACGACGCGGTCCTTTCGCTGCATCACCCTCTCAAAGACGCATTTTACGAGCTTTCTGTTGTTGTAGTTCTCGGCCAGTTTTCGTGCGAGCCGTAGCCTCTGGTTCTTGAGGCGAAGAGAGGTGAGACGATAGACGACCACCTCGTCGGTCAGCTTCAGATAGTTGTCAATCCTTGAGACGTCTGTGAGTCCGAGCTCTTCGTCGGCTAGGGCCATCGAGTGAGCGAGCATCAATTCCGCCGCCCTGACGGTCCTGTGGAAGTAGACCGCCTTGAACATCTCGTATCTGGCGATGAGGAGGGCCTCGAAGGCGTACAGAGCGGCCTGGTCGAGGACCATGTGGCCGTCCATCACGTCAAGCGAGTCGATCACGCGACGGATGTCCACCTTGCCGTACTCGACACCTGTGAAGTATGAGTCTCTGAGCAAGTAGTCCATGATGTCGGCACTCAGGCCGCCGGCTATCACCTCGTTCATGAAGGGCTGGGCCTTCTTCTTCCCGACGCAGAGCTGTGACATCTCTTTCGAGGATATCCCCTGTTTCTCGAGTATCCCCTTGATGTCTGATTCGATGACTATCCGCTGGGACATGTCCTCGTGAGTGAGGCCGGTCTTTTCGGTGAGCACCTCCTCGAAGAGATGCGAGAACGGTCCGTGGCCCACGTCGTGCAAGAGAGCGGCGAGCCTGAGTTCCTGTATCTGTCCTTCGTCGAGGTCCACCTTGTCAGCGATCGACTCCGCTATCAGTCCCGCCACGTGCATCGTTCCCAACACGTGCTCGAATCTGCTGTGGACCCCGCCGGGGTAGACCATGTACGCGCCGGCCAACTGGTGAATCCTCCTCAGCCTCTGAACGAAAGGCGAATCTATCACGGCGCGTTCCACTTGGGTGATTCTGATGTACCCGTGCACTGGGTCCCTGATCTCTGCCACGTATCGGAGGGTCATGCTCTCGCTCCCCGTGGTTTCCCGATGCTGTCAGTCACGACTTCCACTATCGAGTTGTGCACCGATTTCACGCTCCTAGACCCGTCGATGATTACCCAGCCAAACTCCGTCGCGAGCTCCCTGTAGGACGTCTGGACGCGTGCCTGCAGCCTCCGGTCCTTCTCGTAGGAATCCTTCGGGCCGCGCCTCCTCGAGATTAGGCTGGCGGATGGGGCGTCGAGGACTATCACCAAGTCTGATTTCGGCATGCCTTCCTCCAGCGCGACCAGCCATTCGAGGCGCAGCCCGTTCGCGACGCCGTAGGCTAGGTTCGATTCGGTGTACCTGTTGACGATGACTACTTCGTTCTCGGTTTGGAACTCCCTGATCAATGGCACCTTCTCCCACCTGTTGGCCGCGAAAAGCATGTGCCTTACCTCGGCTCCGTAGTCTCTCTTGCCAGCCAGGAAGGACCTGATCTCCTTCCCAATCTGGGTCCCGTAATCGGGGAAGGAGAGTGACGCTGCGTTACGGCCCTGGTTCTTCAGCCACGTCTGCAAGAGGAGGCTCTGTGTTTGCTTTCCTACGGCATCTATTCCCTCTATCGCGACTATTCGCCCCTTGCGATTCAACGAGCTCGACTCGGCCGTCTTCAGTAAAAGAGTGTTATGGCAGCCAGAACGACGATGGTCAGGCCGAGCAGCTTCGCGTAGGTCTTGGAATATGATATCGCGTTCTTGGTCAGTCCTGCAAACTCGTCGAGCGATTCCGAGCCGATGAGGGGCGTCTCGGTCTCGAACCGGGCGAGAACGAAGTCACAGGGAGCGATGTTGCTCTCCGCTATGCCGGCGAGCTTGCTTACCGCTTCTATCACAGCGTCCATCCCGGTGCCTTCGCCCAGCGCTAGGTAGCCTCTGTCCGTAAGGCCCCGCGCCGCCGAACTATGAGTGTCAGAGGTGCAAAGTTCGAGGAACCCTATCCCATCCTTCCCAAGTGCCTCCGCGATTCTTTCCCGCAGACATGACACCGCGTTGTTGGAGTCCGCACACACGAGCGCGTTCTTGGACTCCTGGGTGGAGAAGAGGGCGACGTTGATTCCACCTTCGCTGACATCGGGACCTAGCTTCAGGTTTGTCTTGGTCGAGCTCGCGAAGCCGATGCTGAACGCCCTCTCCGGAAGCGCCAAGAGCCTCGTGAACATGGCCTCCCAGGCGTCTTTTGTTATCTGCGTCTGGGGGCGACTTTCGCCGTCCACCGAGTTGTGGGCGTCGATCATGGAGAGGGTGAACCCGAGCTTCGACGCTACGTCCGAGGCTTCGGTTATGGTCTTTGGATCGAGATCGTCGGAGAGAAAGGGCGAGTTGGAGAGGATTGACAGGATTCCTTTTCCGAACGCCATGGAGGTTATGTTGGTTATCCCGATTTTGTCGTACACGGGGCCCCTCATCATGCGCTCGGAAGCGTTGAGGGAGCTGACGAAGCCTGAAATCTCGGCGGCATATGACGCAGCCTGGCTGTTTGCCGGCGTGTTCCTCTCGTGCCCGCCCGTCCCGTGAAGCACGACCGGACTTGCCCCCTCGTCGGCGAGGGCGCGGTAGATTAGTTCTGAGAGGTTGTAACTCCCCACAGGGTAGAAGGGACCTGGGTGTACGCCTGGTAGCACGAAGACGACCTTGTTCTGCCCGCCTTCTGCCACCATGACGTCGGTGGCCACTCGTTCCTTGTTTGCGTAGCTCGAGAAGTATCCTTCAAGGTCTTCGGGATTGTGACCCACCCAGGTCTTGAGGAAGGCCCGAAGGAGCCGCAATGCAGGCACCCCGCGCCTTGTCTTCAGGCCCTCGAGCCTGAGCAGGAATGCCATCATCAGCGCCATGGCCAGCAACCCGGTCACGGCCGGGTAGAGGTACAGGTGCCCCGTAGCGGACAGCACGATGAGCAGGATTGGGATGGGGTGTATCGCGCCTAGCGCCAGGCTCGTGGGGGAGCTGGCGATGAAGGCTCCGTTGATTACGATGGTTTCGAACCCCCACGCTAGGAACGCTCCGAACACGAACTCGTTGATGCCCGCGCTGGTCAGCCCAAAGTCAGCTGCGACCAGCCCGATTACCAAGGGTACGATCCAGATCACTGTGGACACGAAGAACAGACCGAAGAGCCTCCTGGAGGACGCGATTGACCTATGATCGATGATTCGGATCAGGCCAGCCGCCAGGAATCCTGCGACGAGCGGGGCCAGGACCCCAGCGGCAGCGACGGCCGGCGAAGTCTGTCTGGCGAGATATGTCAGCCCCATAAGAGCCGCGCTCGCGCCGACGACCATCAGGAAGGAGACGGCGAACGAAGGCAGGATGAAGAGATGTCTGTATCTCCGTGCTAGCTGGTCCGTTGATTCCCCGTACAGTTGGACCTACCTGAAGAGCAGATTGATTATTATGGAGCCGATGATCAGAGCCATGCACGCGCCCAGCACGAACTGCGGCGCTATCTTCACTCCTTCAGTCTCGTCTTCGAAGAAGCGCAGTAGACCTGCGCTGGATGCGGGCATCGGCGCGTTCTTCTTCTTGTTGCTCATTGTTGGTCGCTCCCTACGCTCGTTCCGGTGGTCGCAGGACCCTTCTAAATACGTTGTGCAGAAAATTTACCATCCCTTCCGCAAAGACATAATTAGCGAAATTGGGGTTGGAGGGACCCTATGTCCTATGCCTCTGATTTCAGGAAAATCGCTCGTCTGGTGAACGACCATGAGAGGTGGTTCTCCGAGAGCCTCCCGCTCGTCGCAAGCGAGAACGTTGCCTCGCGCGGAGTCAGGGAGGTTCTTTCCTCCGACCTTGGGCAGCGGTACGCCGAAGGATGGCCGGGCGAGAGGGTGTATGCCGGTTGCAGATACATCGACCAAATCGAGCTGCTCGCCATCGATCTGGCCAAGAAGCTCTTCAGGGCGGAATTCGTCGATGTCAGGCCCGTCTCAGGAGCCTGCGCGAACCTCGCCCTCTACTCCGCGCTCTCCGACCCCAACGACACCTTGATGGCCCTTTCCATCCCCAACGGTGGTCACGTCTCCGCCGCGAAGAAGGATTTCTCAGGTACGGCCGGCCTGGTGCACGGTCTGCAGATAGAGTACTTCTCGTTCGACAGGGAGAGCATGAACATCGATGTCGATGAGACCAAGAAGAAACTGAGGGCTCTCAAGGCCGGAGGGAAGCTGAAGATAGTCATGTTTGGAGGGAGCCTCCTCCTCTTCCCGCAGCCTGTGCGCGAACTGAGCGAGGCCATCAGGGACGCCGGAGCCGTCCCGTGCTATGACGCTGCGCACGTCGCGGGCCTCATCGCGGGAAGGCAGTTCCAGGACCCTCTCCGTGAAGGAGCCGACCTGATGACCTTCAGCACGCACAAAACCCTCTTCGGTCCTCAGGGGGGCGCCATCGTGGCGAAGGCGCAGTACGGCGAGAGCTTGAAGAAGGCCGTCTTCCCGGGAACCTCCAGCAACCACCACCTCCACAACGTCGCCGCCAAGGCGATGACGTTCGCGGAGTTCCTGCAATACGGTCGAGCTTACGCGAGGGACGTCACGGGGAACGCCCTGGCCCTCGCCGAACGGCTCTCGGAACTCGGCGAGGTCGTGATCGGGGAGAAGGCAGGCTTCACCAAATCCCACCAGGTCGCCCTCGACGTGACCCGATATGGGGATGGGGGGCTGGTCGAGAAGAAGCTCGAATCCATGAACATAATAGCTAACAGGCAGCTGCTGCCCGGCGACCTGCAGGCGGGGAGGCACTACACGAACCCTGGCGGCGTAAGGTTGGGTGTCTCTGAGTTAACTAGGCTGGGAATGAAGAAGGACGAGATGCGCGAGGTGGCAGACATCCTTCACCTGGCTCTGGGCTCGGAGGACGGGGCAGAGGTCAAGCGGCGCGTCCGGAGGCTGCGCAAGTCGCACCAGGACGTCCACTACTCGTTCAAGGATACGCCTGCGTACTTCTATAATCAGGCGGGGTTGAAGTCCGTCAGCTCGAGCTGAGTCGAACGTTCGCGCTCGTCAAACAACTGGTTTAGCTCCCTGACGAGGAGGTCAAGCCGGCCCTTGATGTAGTCGTCGACGTCGTAGTCGTTGGCGAGCTTCCTTGCGAGGGATAGGTACTTCTCCACCGAGCCCCGCGTCAGGGTCTCCCTAAGCTCCTCGCCGCACACGTCGCACCTGCCCGATATGGTCGGCCTCCTGAAGGACCGCCCGCACCCTCTGCACTTGAACGATTGGGTGGCGTACTTCTTTGTGTTGCCCATTATGTCTCTGATTAGGTGGGTCTTGATTATCGATTCGACCACTTCCTTGGTCGAGACGGCCTCGATTTTCTCCGCTACCTCAATCTGCTTGGATATCTTCTCGTTGAGGCTGGTCAGTGTTGGATATGCGCTCCGAGAGTGCCTGATGGTTATCGATTCGGTGGGATTGGTGAAGCCGTAGCCGGAGAGCTGTCCCTCCTTGTTGAGCCTGTCGCCTATCCGCTCAATGAGGGGCGAGACCTTTGATGGGTTGGGTGACTCCAGGCTTAGCTGGTAGAACTCCAGCGGGTACCTCCAAGATATGTCGAAGTTGTGGGCCTGGTCGTCCACTTCCGCCGGCAGCAGAATCGGCTGAATCAGCAAGGGTGTGTCCATCAGGCCGCCTATCTGGTTGGGGATGAACTCGACAGAGAAGTTCAGCAGCACGTCGAGGAGAAGCAGGAGAGAGTCACCGTCGCCGTCGCAGTCTCTCCTCTTTGCCGCGTGCCAGCATGGGTTTGCGAAGCAGACCTGAGCGTTCGTGAAACCGACTATCCTCCCGACGACGCCGACGGAGGTGTGGGGAGCCAGCCCGACCGCAATCCTGCCGAGGAGGTCCGAGACGCCGGCTATGTTGTAGACTCTCTCGAGGCTGTAGATTGTCTCCAGTTCCTCGTCGGCGAACTTTGCAATCCTGACGAGGTCGGCCGCTATGTTCTCAGGGATGATGATGTCCTGGGGTTTGAGTTCGAGTATCTGGTCCGGACTGGTCAGGGGCTCTTGGTGCACGTCGCTTGTGTAACCGAGTGACCTGAGCTTCTCCACGTCGCCGTGGACGTCCCGCGGGCGGAAGTGCGTGAGCGTCGCGTTCGTGAGGTCTATCCTGGTCGTCCCGTCCTTGTAGACGTAGATGTCGTGTTTGCTTCGCAGGGCGCCCTTCTCTATCAGCTCGCAGAATTTCGACTCGCTCGACAGCCCACGGACACCTTTGATAGGCTTCTGGCCTAGGTCGGGCACCCTCCGGAGCGCACGTTCCATTCCACCCTTGAGGTCATATCCATAGCTCGAGTGCCTGACCCCGTCAACCTTGCAATTCGGACAGGTCCTCTCCTCCTTCAGGATCTGACCGCACCTCGGACAGCTGAGAAAGCGTATCGTGGCTTCGCTGCATTCCTGGCACTTGCTAGAGAGCTTCCGCTGCCCGCACGAAGGGCATATCACGTTCACGACGTCGATCGGGACGGTCCCCTGCTTGGCAGCCAGCAGCAGGTCCCTCGTGGTGCCGCCTCCGGTGCCGACCGGAAAGAGGACGTGGACGGGTGGTTTCAGGTGTCTCAGCATGGCCTTCTCCGGCCTGCCAACGCGCATCCCGACCGTGGCTGTCGTCTGATGGGTCACTCGGATTCCTGAGGTCTTCTTCACCATCTCCAGCGTGTTCTCATATTCGGCCTCGGAATCTGTGTTCTCGCCCAGTCGCAACAGCCTGGTGAGAACGAGCGCCGTCTCTCCATCTATGATGGCCGTGTCGGCCTGACGCGTGTACGGGACCAAGAGGCTCCGTAACATCGCCTCTGTCTGATTCGACGCGATCTCTATCCTTATCTCGCGACCGGCGAGGTTCATGCAGCTCCTCAGGGTCTTGAGGTCGGACACCGAGAGCCTGTCGAAGCGCGGGTTGTAGTATGGGTTGATTGGTATGTCCAGGTCTTCGGATATCTCCAACGCCTCCTGAGCCGTCGGGAGACCGCCGGTCCGGATCTCTGCCATCCTCGCGCTCGGGATTGTAGTCGCCTCGACCCCGGCATTCTCGCGGCCACCGAGGGCGCGCTCGAGGTCTTGCAGCCACCATTCCTGCACGTAAGGAGAGGGCTGGATGGTCTTGTTGTTCTCAAGGAAATCGCCGAAACTGATCAGCGCATCCCCGAGGTCGATGATGCGGAGCACCCGGTCGTGGAACGCCTCCGCCTCCTTCACCGTGTTTATCCTTCGTACGGAGCCGTCGCGCAGCGCGACGGTCGGACCCTCTAGCGAGTCCACGAAGGCTATCGTCGCTGACTTGCCCGGCGTGTCCACCTTCACTTGGGTCCCGGCGACGACGGCGTCGTCGAGCAGGGTGGCGAGCGCCGGATGGATGCCCAGGGTGGAGAGCCCGGTGTTGACGGCCCTGCCGTACCTGATCCTGAAACCCCCTCTGGCCTCGTGCGAGGAAAGAACGGCGCGGCCCGAGATGACCTCCTCGAAGTGGGCGCCGGCCTTCTCTGTCTCGTTGGTGGACTCCTGCTTTCCGCCCTTGAGCTGGGACAGCCATTCCCAGCCTGGTATCTCTAGTATGCGGAGGACCTTGGATATCTTGTGGGCGCGCCCGATGATTCCGTCGTTGAGCACCCTGAGCGCTCCGCCCCTGACCCTGTCGGTGTTCACCCTCTTGAGGTTGCGGTGTACGACAACTTCGACGGGGTCCGTCTCCACTCCGTCGATCTCGACGGGGAGGTTCGAAATGGCGACGCGCACGTCTTCGTCGGTGACCCTGTACTGGAAGTTGCCCACCTCGCGCTCGTACACTCGTAGCTCTTCGATGTACCGCCCGATCTCTTCTTCGCGCCCTGTACGGAGAGAGGCCCAGCTTCTTCGCCACGACGTCCCCGATCAGAACCGATAGCGCGGCTTCGGTCCCTCCGGCCGAGCGTATGGGACCCGCGTAGGAGATCGAGGCGTACTCGCTGTTGTCGTCGTTCCTCTTGATCGATACCGTGTAGATGCCCTGGACCGGCGCCACCGTCACGCCGTCCGTGATGACCGCGAGCCCTGCCCGTACCGCCTGATCCAGCGCCTGTTCGACCTTCATCGGCCCGAACTTTCCAAGGGCTATCTCCTCTGCTATGGTCAGGGTCGCTCTCTCTTTCGAAGTGGATTTCAGGAGTTCGCGCAGTCTCTCTGCCAGACCCTCGAATTGGGTCAGGCCGAGCATCTGGTTGACTCGGTCAGCCAGATCGAAGACAGCCTTAGACTCTACGAACTCGTTCGGGTCGAGCCCCTTGGCCTTCGCCTTCTCGGCCGCGTTGAAGGTAGACTCGTATTCGGCCAGTATGCCCTTGTAGTAATCGTCTAGGTGAGGGGGGAACGCCGTAAGGCGTTTGGTGCGCTCCCAAGACGCCTCGGCTGAGAAGGGCATAGAGCGTGTGAGCCTCGGAGGGAGGATAAAGGCTTAGCTTCAGCGAGAAGTGTTCCCCCGTTCCCCAGACGGACGCACTACTATCAGGAACCCCACGGAGCCGTTACGTGTGTCGGTTCGACCTTGATGAGGACGCGTCTTCCCGGCTGCCGCCTTTGGTATTTGTCAAGACCCATGTATTTCTTCGCCATCTTGTCGATGTGTTCCTCGGCGCCTTCAAAGGTTACCTCCTTGACGCGCCCGCGAATCACTGCGACGTTGAAAGGATTGGTCGGGTCACAGACGTCGAGCGCGATTCTAGGATCCCTGAGGACGTTCCTGTGTTTCTGGCTTCCTTCGGGCGTGTTGATCAGGACGATGTCGCCGTCGTGGTCGACCCACGTCTGCGTCACCTGAGGAGACCCATCGGGCATTAGCGTCGCGACGTTCGCGAAGGTCTTCGACGCGATGAGTTTCTTGACGGAATCCGGAAGTCGTTTCAATTCGATTAGAAAGGCCGTGTCGGAGATTGTAAAGATATCGGCACTCCATTCCAATCCAAATTGCATCATATTCGGACAAAGCTTCTAATCAGACCGATGCGCCCGAATCAAGTGATTTCATGAGGCGTAGAAGAGCGGCCACGATAGCCGGACTCTGCATCCTCGTTGTTCTGGCCTTCTTCTTCATTCCCGTCGTCCCGATGCGGGTACCCACTCCTGGCCTGTACGAGCAGCATGGTTCGTGCTACGGCGGAATCCTAGTTACTCCGGCTCCCACGTCGGAGATTTTCGCCTCGGCTTCGTATACGTCGCTCCGTACTGGGGTGGTCCTCCTCCTCAGAGGAGATTACCTCTGGTGGCTCCCATCGTCGGGGGCTCGGGTCGTTTGCCTCGGCTAGTCAGAGCGCTTCCGTCGGTCGTACAGCCTTCGCCGACTCACCCGCCCGCGATCGGAGGGAACAACGCGACCGTGTCCCTGTCCTGAAGCGGGTGGTCGGGCTCCGCCATGTCTTCGTTCACGGCCGCCTTTATCATCCGTCTTATCTTGCCAATCTTCTGGTGTGAGGATGAAATCCTGCTCAGCAGCTCGGCTACCGTCGCACCATCAAGAAGAGTGTACGATTCTTCGTAGGTTCCCGCGGCATCTCTGACCTGCGCGAAGTAGAGCACCTTTACGCGGATTGTCACCTGGACCACTGAGTGGGCACGCCGTGGATGTCTGCCATTTAATTCCTGCGCGCCTTCGGATCGTCGCTCCCCGCTCGCATTTCCGTGGAGACATCCCGGTCGCGCGCCAGGTCGCGCTCCTCCAGACCGGCGATCACGCCTGCGCGGTCAGTGTCGGGGCGGTTCTGGTTCATCTTCCACTTGCCTTCGATGCTCGAGACAGGAATCTCGAAGCCGACTATCGACCTGAGTTGCGCCTCTATGTAGCCGGCAGGGGCGTCGCTCACCTCCCACGGGTCGCCGGCTGCCGATTCGTGGTGGTCCGTCAGCCTCGTGACCGCCTCCCTCAGGCGCTCGGGGTCCTCGAAGAAGGTGATGGGGCCTCTGACGTGAATCGCCACGTAGTTCCAAGTCGGAACCACCTTGCCGTCCTCCTTCTTGGTCTGGTACCACCTCGGCGTTATGTAGGCGTCGGGCCCAAGGAACACCACCAGGGCCTCGCTGCCAGCGCTCGTCTTCCGCCACTGCGCATTCCCACGCGCGATGTGCCCGAAGAGCGTCCCGTGTTCTCCCTTCGTCTTGTCCAGCATGATTGGGATGTGACTGGCGAAAATTGCAGAGTCGGGCGTGGTGGTGATGAGGGTGCCGAAGCCGATCTTTTTCATCTCGGCATGGAGGAACTCGAGCCTGTCTTCTTTGAACCAGCGCGGGTTGTACAATCTTCGTTTTGGAGGTGCTACCGGGGCCCCTCTAAACCTGTTGGTGATTCCTGGCTGTTTCGAGGTACTGCCGTTTGTCCTCGAGGGAGAATTCCTAAAGGAGCGTCTGCAAACGCGTGCAGCGGGGAAGTCGGGCACGAAAAGCACTCACCGGGTAGTTGCGTCGGCGTTGGTCATGGCCGCAATCATCGCCATGGGGGCGTTTGGATATGCCGACGAAGCCGGTCTGATTGGGAGGCCTGCTCCCTTGAGCGGCGATGGACCCGGACCGTACCTTTTTGTGAGTGTGGCTGCGGTGATAACCGCGCCTCCACAGGGTTCCAGCCAACTCAACATGACCGTCCTGAATTCGGCCTCCCTACCCATAGCGAGGGTGTGGGTTACCAACGCTACCGATGTGCCTGGAGCGACGGCAATAGGGCTGAGCTATGACGGGAATTTAGTCAGCCCTGTGAATGTTCTGCCCGTGGGCGCAACCGCGACGGGGTCGATTCCTGTGTGGAACGTCACAGCCGGGATGAACTACAACTTGGTAATAATCGTTCTATTTCAAAATCAAGGTGATGCTGCTGAGACAGTTCCTGTGGTTGCAATCACTTAGCATGTCTTGAGAAATCTGGAGTTTTCGGAGAGTCATAGGGGAGAGTATACGTCCTCCCCCAGCTCTGCCTCCACGGCCTCTTCCGAAGCCGCTCAGGATGATGGATATACTAGGCCAATATAAGTGTTACACAACAAAAGATGGGGGAAATGTACCGCGATGGTGGCGGACCACGTTGGGTATGATACGCAAAATCGGGTTTCCGAGGCTAGGGTCGCGGCCATAGAACAATGTTCCAAACGGTTAAATTATCAAAAAATTGGTTCGCCTTCCCGGCGTTACCAAACAATTGTCATCGCTCTACCAGAAGACCGACAAGTCCCTGCACGATTCCATAAACTTGGACCAAGTGATGCTGATGGAGGTCGAGACGGCCAAGGAGCACCTGAAGGATTCTGACCCTGTCGCCGTTCGATGGCTGGAGAAGATCGAGCAGCTCGTGATGGAGCAGGCTCAACTCGTCTTCCAGGCAAGAAGGGACCTGCGCGAGATATCCAATGCTCAGAGCCTGCTCGTTCAGCTCTTAGCGGAGGAAGCGGCCGCCGCGAAGGAACGAAAGTGACAGCGAGCTAACGCGCCGGGTGTCTGTTCAAATCAGGACCCGTGTCAGGGTCAAGATTGGCTCGTTCCGTGGTTGCGCAATAAAGATGTAGCCCTCGCTAGCCGTACATGATGGAGGATAGTAACTTGCGGGTCCCGGGTAGCCCGTCGTGTTATTCCATTCACCAACAGCCGAGGAGGAGAGCGCAGCATAGAACGCCTGATTGTCGGCGAGACAATAGACGTAACCGCCATACGCTGCGCATGATGTACTGGTGTTACTGACCGGAAGGCTTGCAGTTGGATTCCAGCTCCCGAGGACTTCGGCGTGCGCCGCAGAAGCGCCGAAAGCATCCCTAGGGCTAGGAGAGACATTAGGAGAAACGGGCCTGCCCGCGCTGAGCGATTACCGGCAGAGGATGATCTCGCACGGGCAGCGGTTATCATTCACAGTAATGCTGGTGGTCCTCTGGTTTAGTATGGTAGAGGGATTGTTAGTAAAGACTCCACTTGGTGTAGCGTCTATCCTTGCGGCAAAGTCGTCGGCGCGTCAGGGGGTTTGGTCGCCGTCGGAGGCTCGGCGGTTGGGCCGGCCATTTTCCCGTCCTGCCAAGCTCTCTCGAGCAACTCTAGGAAGACGGCAGCCGGCTGGGCACCCGACACGCCGTATCTTCGGTCCACTACGTACAGCGGGACGCCGCGCGGGTGTTGGTGAACACGCGGTCGGGATTTATTGTAAGGCCGTCGTCATTGGCCAGTCCGGCGACTTGCATCTCGCGCCGGGTCGTGTCTTCGAGGCTGATGCCGTACTTGGCGCTGAGCATCTCGGGGATGTTCTGCTTCTTGCCTGCGTTCACGGGGGCGGAGAGGTCCAGCTCGAAACTGCGGCGGACTATCTGCACCTCTGATCTGTGGGGAAAGCTCTCGAGAGCGGTCTCGAGGCGTCGCTCGCCGATGTAGCACCAGGGACAGACCATGTCTTCCCAGACTTCGATGATCATGATATGGTCAGCGTATCGATACAGTTGGACGGTTGTGAGCGATATAAGCATTGGATGGCAGGTGCTTGAAATGAGAGCCTTCACGCCGGCCGGATCATGAGCGCGGTCGAGACGGCCTTGGTCAGACCGAGGGCAGCCATGGTGGGCGTGTATGAATCGGTGGGTTCTGGTATGGGTACCACCATCCGAGTGGCTCCGAGAGAGCGGAGCCAACTCGCTGCCGGGGTCAGCAGGGCGACGAGGGAGTCTGCAGGGAGAGCTTGGTCCGGGGATGCTGGAATCACATAGCCTGCCTTGATGGCTGGTAGGTAGGATCCTCGGACCACCGCCGCGGTGCGGCCCGAACCGGAGAGTTCCCACGTCTTCACAGGCGACCCGGGCAGCTTCGTGACGATCTCGAAGTGCGACAGCCTTCGTTTCGTGGCGGGAAAGGCTTCGTGGATTGCCGGGGTCTGATTGTGGGCGACCCATGAAGCGACTTCGCCCATCCGGGAATTGGGTACCTCATTCACGATGCCGGTGACGTTGGCGTTCATGACTGGAGGCTGACCGGTATACCATGAGAACACCGCCTTCTCCCGATAGCCGAGCCTTTGGTAGACGCGGGCGGCGGCTTCGTTCTCTGACTCGACATCGAGGGCCAGCCATGCCCTTCCTCTCTTTTGGGCGGCAAGGTGCGCCTGCTCGAGGAGATGCGTCGCGATTCCGCGGCGGCGTGCAGAAGGGTCGGTCGCGACGCCCATGATGTATCCGGTCTTGTGGAGCAAGATTATCGAAGCTGTACCCAAGACCTGACCCTGAGAAACACCGACGAAGGTGAGGTTCGGCGCCATGCCTAACACGTCGCCTAGTTTCCGGACGAACGTGATGAGAGCCCAATTGCTGCGACTTTCGAGAGACTGAAACTGCGTAGCCGCCACCTGATCGAGGCCGGTCGCCCGCTCGAACTTACCGATGCCCTGGAGCACTACCTTCTCAAACGAGGGGACGTCGGCCATTCGGAGTTCGCAATATTCGATGTCGTGAGAATCGCGCTCCACCCGATCGGCACCGGCGGGCCGGATGCCCCATCTTAGATTAACGTTTAAGCGGCGGTTTAAATCACGGAGGCTGGCAATAGTATCGCCCCGGCAAACGTTATCTTCCTCCATTGCCGGGATGGATTGAAGTAGGAGCGAAGGATGTGATGGAATGAACCCCGAGACAGATGGCAGGCCGACAGCCGCGAAAGTGCTCGCGGACGTCTTCCCGCCCGTCCTGTTCGTGCTTGTCCTTACGGTGCTCGCCGCAGTGCTCTACGAAGTGAACGACCCGCTCGTGCAGTACATAACCGGCAACAACCTTCAGTACAGTGTGGCAGGGACGAGTGCTCCCTCGGAGTTCAGCGTCGCCCTGATCTATGTCGTCCCCATAATCGCCTTCACGTTCGTCATGGCCTATCTGGTGAAGAAGAGGAAGACGTGGGTCCTCCCGCTCATCACGGGGGCGGCATTCGCGACCAGTTCGTTCTTGATTGCGCTGGTGGCCTACTGGTGGATCGAGTGGTACGCGGCCGTGGCGATTGCAATCTTGCTCGCCGTCGCCTTCCTTCTATCCAGCAAGTCGGGAATCTCTAGGCTGTGGTCTTCGGCGCTCAGGCTTCCGTTCCAGGTCTGGCTGGGGACTGGCACGGCGATGCTGATGGTCCTCCTGTTCCCCTTGGTGACCCTCCTGGCGCTCTGTGGGATTATGGCCGTCTGGGATCTGTACGCTGTGCTGAGAGGGCCGCTCGGCAAGATGGTGTCCGACATTAAAGAAGACGACAAGCGCGATACGAGTGAGAGGCACGGAGTCAGCATCGGAGAGATGCTCGTGGCCCACATAGGCGAATCGGGGATAGGACTCGGAGATATCGTCTTCTACTCGATAATCACGATGGTGGGTCTAGAGCTGAGCGCTCTCACCGGAGCATTGGTCATGGCGGTGGTCGTGCTCGGGGCCCTAATCACGTTCTACATCCTAAGGGCAGGGAAGCATCCTGCTCTCCCGGGATTGCCAATACCCATGCTGCTCGGATTCGTCGTACTCGTGGGCGTGTGGGTCCATTGACGTGTGGGCGAATCTGCAATCAGACACGCCACTGACCCAGCGTCTTGGTTCGGACAAAACTATTAATGAAAAACGTCCAGAATTGAGCGATTAATATGCGGTGACTGTGGTGGTAGAATTGGCGGTGCTGTTGGATCCAACCCCAGTCGTAATCTCTACCACGACGCCAGACGGAACGCTAAGTGTCGCTATGTCCACGCCTCCAGAGACCTGGACAGCGAACGTGTAGCTCGTGCTAACGTACACGACAGACATGGTATAGTTAGCCGACCAGCTCCATCCGCTCGAGTACCCCGTGGAGTTGGTCACACCCATGTCAATGGTCTCGTCAGAACCGCAGTAGTTGGAGATATCTGCGGTGACTTTGGCCCCAGAGACAGACTGGTTCGTGCCGTCCGCGACCACCCGGACGTACAGCGTTCCGATGAACCCGGTTTCGAAGCAGGGGAGCGTGGAGGGGTGTGGGCCGGTGGTGATGTACAATCCGACGCCTATGACGACCACCGCGACCGAAAGGACGACTATGGTAATGACTAAGATTTGGTCGAATGTGGACCTTGCTCTCGGTCGAGCTTCCACGCCGGGTCAGTAGTCGGGAGGTGATTCTTGATTAATAGTTATGGCCGAACGGCGACTCGGCTGGGTCGTACTGTCGATGGAGAACGGCGTCAAGTGTTACACCCCCCGAATGCAGCATTAGGGCGCGATTCTCTAACGATTTAGGAGAGTTCTGGGAATTCCGGTAAATATGCTGCGGCCGAACCTCGCGAGAGTCTCACGTGTCAGCCTCCCGGGCTCGGTCTCCCCATCAACCTCCTCCTGCCAAAGCGGCGGTGCCGCCGGATGAGCGCCCCAGGACAGCCCTCAAGATACGTCTCGACATCCTCCAGTCCATAAGGGACGAAGGCCCAAGCAAGTCATCCAAGATAGTCTCCTATGCGAACCTCTCAGGGGGGAGATCGGCCAAGTATCTGAGAGAGCTGGTCTCGCAGAGACTGATACAGGAGAAGCGGGACGGCTCCACCAAGACATACACGCTCACCACGAGGGGCCTCGACTTCGTTAATCGGGTAAAGGAGATCGAGGCGTTCGTGGCCAAGTTCGGCCTCGCCATATAGACACCTCCACCTTCGGGCTGTCGGGAGTCGATTCTGAGATTCGAAAGCTCACCGGTCTGTCGGAATCCGCAATGAGGACGTTTCTAACGGTCCGCGAGTGCTAGGTCATTCTTCGGTGATAGTGACGTTGCCTGAGGGAACTTTCAGGGTCACGTAGGTCGTTAACATCGGTTCGATCGGCGCCTTGGCGGTGTAGTTCTTGCCCTGATACTGCACGGTGAGCAGATAGTAGCTGCCGATGTTTGGAGTGATGAGGACGCTGCCCGTCGAGTTCGTGGTGTAGGGGCCTATGCCATAGTAGCACATTCCGCCATTCATCTGACCTACCATGGTGCCCCCGACCTGAACTCCTTGTATTGGCTGACCTGCGTCCGATAGCACGGTGACGTAGAGGCCAGTCCCTTGAGTACTATTACAATAGTCAAGGAGGGAAGTTGTGTTGTTGGTTATTGTAGTGAGTACCGTGTTGTTGGTGAGGACTCCGGGCGTGAAGTAGACCGACATGGTCATGAGATTGTATGAACCGTTGATATTGACTGGGACTTGAATCCAGAGTGCTCCGACGACGCCCCTGGTGTCAAGGTTGGGGCAAGCCGGAGTCGAAGCGGTACCGTATGAGTAGAAGATCAGGTCCGTCTCCGGCGGATAGAAGATTGAGTTTCCGTTGGCCTCTCCAGTCTCGGTTTGATTATTGCCCGATGCGAGCACGTAGCTCAACCCATGCGACTGCTGGGCGAAGCTTTGCGTCTGCTCCACCTTTGAGGCGAGTGTGACGAGATAAGCTGGCTGACCGCAGAACGAATTGGAAGTGGTCAGTAATTCTACGGCTGTCACACCGACCAGGATTACGGCAACGATGATTACGGCTGCCGCTGTTTTCCCGATGGCTCTTCGTTGAGATTCCACGCCGAATCGGTGCTTGGATAGGTGACTTCCGATTAATACCTTTGTCCGGATAACTAGGATACAGAAAATTGTTAGCTACCTAAGTTACACGAATCGGTGCGGGAGCCCCGGATAGCACGAAGAGGCTGTACTCGCTCAAGCTTCTCGCGGGTTTTACCTCTTTGATGGTGTTGAAAATCGTCGAGAGGAATTTTAGATCGGCCTTGTGCTCGAAGAATAGGTCACCGAGCAAGCAAAAAGCTTCCGGGGGCATCCAAGAGGCTACCCTCCGGTATGCTTCGAATCGTCTTTCTCCGAGATTGTGGAACACGAGGTTGGAGACGAAAAGCTCGAACGTCTTTCGTCTGAAGTCAGCGGTTAGAATGTCTCCCTCCTCGAACGTTATCCTGTCCGAGAACCCTAGAATCTCAGAATTCTCTTTAGCCCTCGCGATACTGGAACCCTTAAGGCTCGAGTGGGCGAAGGTGTCGACACCCGTGATGAGGGCGCGGGAATAGCGCTCGGCACAGACGGTCGAGAGGAAGCCGAGTCCGCATCCCATGTCTAAGATTCGTAAGCGCTCGTTCCTGTCAAACGGCAGAGCTTCAAAGGCTTCCGCGAAGATGGCCCTGATCTTTGTTCTCGTGCTCACGGACTCTCTCATTGATGAATGATGGTAGGTTCCGAAGTCGGGTACCCTAGGCACTTCAGGGCTGTCCTTCGGTTTGGGGCCAGGTACCTCTGCACTATGCGTTGCAGATTTCATTCCCAAATCCTCGTCGACAGGCCGCCTACCAAGGCAATCGGTAACAAGATTCGCAGGGGCACAAATTAAGGGTTGGTGCCTTGATGAAGCCGCTGGAACACGTCCCAGAGCACCAAAACGCAGTGAGGGAGTCAATAAATAACGCAGAGAGAGACTAGTTCTGATAATGTCCGAGGTAGAAATTAGGAAGGCGGTGAAGGAACGATATGCGAAGATAGCGATATCCTCCGGCGCTGACTGTTGTGAAAGCGAGGCTTGCTGCGGCGATGTGAATCTCATAGTCTTGGATAGTTCGGTTCCTGTCGAGGCGTCCTCAGTGAACGCCGGGTGCGGGTCTCCTCTCATGTTGGTCAGCCCCACGGATGGAGATGTGGTGCTGGATTTGGGCAGCGGGGGAGGAATCGACGTATTCAGGGCTTCGCGGCTTGTGGGTGAGAGTGGAAAGGTCATGGGCGTAGACGCCACTCCCGAGATGGTCTGGAGAGCGAGGGAAACAAAGGCGAAGTATGGAAGCAAGTATCAGAACGTAGAGTTCAGGCTGGGTGAGATCGAGCACCTGCCCGTTGAATCAGACAGCGTCGACTACATCATCTCGAATTGTGTAATCAATCTTGTTCCGGAAAAGCTGGCCGTGTTCAGGGAGTCATTCCGGGTTCTGAGGCAGGGTGGAACCTTCGCCGTGGCAGACGTGACGCTTCAGAACGAGATTCCCGATAGCGCGAGGGAGGACATGGATTCGTGGTCCGCCTGCATCGCAGGGGCTCTCGTGGATTCGGAGTACAGGAGCAAGCTGCAAGCCGCCGGATTCGCAGACATCGAGATTGAGCACATCTCGGACTCGAACATAGGGGAGTACCCCTTCAAGTATTACAGCTCGCACATCAAGGCGAAGAAGCCGGCAACCCGACCTTCGTGAGACCGGTAACCCTCCTCTCGATTTCGTCCCTGATCTTACGGACCTGCTCTATCGGCTTCCCCTTTGGGTCCTGGAGGTCCCAGTCGACGAGTTTCTTCTGCATCTGGGCGAGCATGGGTCGCGGGCAAGCTTCTTCGACCGAGCAGCCCATGGTCACCACCAGACTGGCGTCTTTGATCATCTCGCTGGTGAGCATCTTGGGCTTGTTCTGCGCGATATCAAGGCCCTTCTCTTTCATCGCCTGTACAACCACGGGGTTTACTCTCGAAGAGGGGACGGTTCCGGCGCTAGAGGCCTGAAGACCATGCCTTCTTGCGAACGCCTCCGCCATCTGGCTCCGTCCAGCGTTCTCAACACATACAAACAAGATTGAGTTTGGTCTTGCCGCTTCTCTTTTTGCCATATGACTTCAGCACTCCGAACATCAATCCTGCGAACACAGCACCGATGACCGGCCCCACATAGTAGATGAGCTGACCGCTCAGGTATCCCGAGAGGAGGGAAGGTCCGAGGCTTCTGGCAGGATTGAACGAACCCCCGGTCAGCGGCCCTATGAAGAGGATGAGGACGAATAGCGTCCCCCCGACCAAGAGGGCCTGCTTCACTGGGCTCTTTACGGAAGAGCCTGCTATGAGCGCCGACATTGCCAGGAAGAAGGTTCCAGCGATTTCCAGAGCGAGTCCTTCGACTGGGCCTATTCCCGCCGCCAGCTCGGTCGAACCAAGATGGGTACCCAATCCCCCTGTCCCGAAGATGACCCTGAGGCATATCCCTGCAAGCAGCGCGCCGACGACCTGGAAGACGAGGTATTGGACGAACAACTCGCGCTTGAGCAACCCCGCCACGGCGCTTCCGACAGAAATCGCCGGATTGATGTGAGCCCCGGAAAAGCGACCCAGGCCAACGATTACGCAAGCAACTGTGGAGCCGAAGACGGCCGCCACAAAGAGCAACGTCTCAGCTGGGGACAAACCCCAGAGAGAGGCTGCGACCACAGAACCCGGGCCAAAGAGCACAAGCAAGTAGGTTCCCAGCATCTCTGAGGTACATTGCCGCTTGCAGCCGGCACAAGGGAATGATGATTGGGGCTGGGCGTGCAATAGTAATCGTACAACCGATGCTTTTGGCAGAAAATGGAGGGAGTATTTATTGACTAACGACCCTTCGCATATCGTCAGGGTTTGTACTCGGAGAGCTTCTTCTGAAGTTCAGCGACTCTCCTCTCAAAGTCCGGCATCCTGCTGACCTGTACGAATGCAAGCAAGTTTGCGTACAGTGCATAGTCAGAGGGATCCGCATCCTCGGGTATCTCGTATGTTTGCGTCAGGAGCTTCACACCCATATTCTGAATCTGCGAGTAAACCTCGGATGCCTCCCTGAGGTGACGGTCCTTCGGTTTGAAGCTCAGGAGCTGCGCAGGGACGAATCTTGCCGCAGTCGCCCGATACAGTTTTTTCTCGAGGTTGCCTGACTTCTTGACCCTCGAAAGCTCCACCAAGTTAGCAGCCAGAAGTTTCTGCATCCGTTTCCAGAGCGTCACCATCGGGATGTTCAGCTTTCTCGCGAGTTCAGTCACGGAGCCCTCCGATTCCACAAGCTCCTTCAGTATCATCTGGTTGTGGAGGTCGTACACCAGAGTGGTGCTGGGAGCGTCCAGTACCCGGAGTAGTTTCATCAGGGGGAAGCACTTTACTCATTTCTATATAGCTGTCGAACAGCGAGACGAATTGGAAGAAGAAACATGAGCGCCGCGTCCGTTGAGGATAAAGAAGTGACATGGAAGGCTCTTGATATTCCGGTATACGGAACCTTGACCGCACCTTCAAACAATGCGCCTCGTCCGGCGGTTATTTTACTGGCGGGAAGTGGTCCAACCGACAGGAACTGGTGCTCCCCTCTTCTGCCCGGGTCGAACGGCACCGCCAAGATACTGGCGGAGTCTCTGGCGAGTTGGGGCTTTGTCACCCTACGCTATGACAAGCTCGGTTCGGGACCTCGCGTCAAGGAGTATCTGCCCAAAATCTCCGGAAAAGTCGGGATGCAAACATTCCTGGACGAGCTAACTGGCGCGGTCGAAACGATCCTCTCCGAGAGGAATGTCGACGGGGACCACCTTTTCGCGCTCACCAACAGCGAGGGCGCCATTCATGCCGTGAACTACCAGTTACGGACGAAGAACAACCGCTTCAGAGGAATGGTACTGACCGGTGCCCCCGGGAGGGCTGTTGGCGAAGTGGCTCGGAGTCAGCTCCTTGAGCAGGGCAAGTCTCTGCCCGAAGCAGAGACAGTCATTGGACACTATGACGACGCCATCGCGGAGTTCCTGGCCAACATGCCTATGACCATGGACCCGTCTCTTCCGGAAGGTCTGAAAGTGCTTCTGCGCAGCCTCGAGAATCCAAACAACCTGCCGTTCGCCAGGGAACTATGGGCCTACAGTCTCCCAGAGCACATCGCAGAGGTCGATGATCCCGTGTTGGTCGTAATCGGCAAGAAAGACATCCAGGTCAATTGGAAGGTGGACGGGAAGGCGCTCGAAGATGCGACGGCGGGAAAGACGACCGTCTCGTTCGCCTATCCGGAGAACGCAAATCACGTGCTAAAGCACGAGGCGCTACCCGTCGAAGAACTAACGGCGCAATACGTCGCCGCTCACTACAATGTGCCGGACGCCAAGCTCGACGAAGAGGGCGCCAACTCTATTCTCGGCTGGCTAGGCAAGCAAAGACAGTCGCCACTCCCTAGTTGCACCACCTAGGTCACCGAGCCTAGAACCTAGTCACGCACGGGATGGTTTCCGGGCGAGATCCTTCTCCATCGCCGCCGCGAGCTTGATCCACGCCTGGGAGTCCTCCTCCGTGAGTTTCTCCGCCATGGCGGCAGCCTGGGACGGTGACGGAACGCTCTTCCCTTCCTCGACCTGAGCGCCGTTGTAGTCGAGGCGCGAGGCGTTCTTCCCCTCGGGGACGATCTGGTAGATGAACTGGGAATATTTCCCGGGGCTGGAAATCCTCGTGTTGGTCCACATCAGCAGCGCCGGGTAGAGCCGGACGACCTTGACCTTCGTGGTCTTCACGGCGCCGGCCTCCACCGTGTCCGTCAGTATTACCGTGGCATCGTCGGTCCACTCTACCTGTCGGGCACCCTTCATGCCTTCGAGCGCGATGTCGCCGGCGTCGTAGTCGGTGCACCACTCGTACGCCTCGGCGGCTGGGACGGGGAACCGCTGGCTGAAGCCAAAGTGGATGGTGTAGCTTGGCATCGACCCCTGTACCGAAACCCGCGGTAATAGGCACTCCCGATTGCCTGTGGTCTGCGACAGCGTTTGTAGCTAGGTTGATATCCTTGGGTTCGCCATTGGAAGGTGGTTAGTAAGTTGCTGTTGGATCCATTGGAGGCATTGCTGATTCTCATTCCTGTAGGAGTCGTGAGCATAGTCATTTTCTTCAATTGGCTCTACCCGAAGCTGCAGCATCTGGGGTACTGGAGATTCATTGAAGCGTGGATGGCTTTCTTCGTGGCCGGAGGAGTCATCGGTCTGGTTATTGGCTCGGTTACGATTAGCGTCGGCCCGGTTACTGCGCTCGAGAACTTCATCGTGGCGATGATCGTCGCTTTAGGTATGGCGCCCGTTGTTTTCAGGATGGCTGCCCAGATGAACGCCCGCCGTGGTTTTTCCCCGAAGAGCGGGTAGTCAGCGGGCTCTCGCCTTCGCCCGATTCCCGGTCAAGTCTATAGGATGCTCTCCCTCAATTGAGAATTATGCCCAGGACGCTCAAGGAATGGCTCAAACAGTAGGTTCGTGTCTCAGGTCTTGAAATTGAGGCGCCTACTTCCATTTTGTCAGTATCTCCTCTCTGCGGAAGGTCGCTGTCGAGACGAAGAAGAGCAGCATGTCCACCACGACCAAGGCTCCCGCGATTATCAGCAGGTTGCTGGCGTCTCCGAGGTTGATCAGGCCCAGTTCTCCGGAGACGTACAGCCCTATGAATGGAACGATTGTTAGCGCCCCGAGTTGTTGTCCAGCCCTGATGTCGGTCACCTTCGAGGACATGATCACATTCACCTGCACGCTCATCAACAACGCGAGCGGAAGAAGCAACAGTATGACGATGGCCGAATTCCAGTCCGGGAAGTAGTAGTAACCAAGCTTGCCCTTGGTGGTCAGGTCCATGAGAAGCATGAAGAGGGCGGACCCTCCCAGCACCGCAGCCAGCGGCGGAAGGAAGGCAGCTATGCCCTTTCCGAGTAGAATCTCGCTGTCCGTCGTTGGCGTCGCAAGCAGCGGCTCGAGGCTCTTCTCGAGTTTTTCTCCAGCGATGGTGTAGGATGCTATCGGAGTGGAGAGATACGAGCCCAGAATGACGTAGAAGAAGAGGAACGCAGGCAGCAGGACCACCAGCTCGGCAGGGGTCTTCCTCTGGCCGACGTAGCCTATGACTGTGGGGATGAGAATGGCGACGAAAAGCGGAATGAAGGCCACCAAATAGATTATGCTCTTCTTCTTGCCGAGAGTCTTGAGGTCCTTTGCTGCAATAATCCAGGACTTGGAGAGCCGCACGGTTCCTAGCTTCCCCCTTCCCTCACCAGCTTCAGATAAACGTCTTCAAGTGAGGCTCCCGCTATCGTCACGGACTGAATGTGCCCTCCGGCCTTGACGATCACCTCGATTACAGCCGCGTTCTGCTTGTCAGGGTCGCTCAACGCGACCTCATCCGGCGGCATCACTGATGGCAAGTGCCCCGCTTTACTTACCCACACTTGAGCTCTGTGCGGGCTTGCCATCTACGAGCACGCTGATTTTTCTCCCAAATGCCCAGCGCGTCATTCCGAGGTTGACTTCGACTTTGTGGACCTCTGAACTCCCGACATCGAACGCGAACTTCTTCGCGCCAAGCGAGAAGAGGGATTCGTCAATGACCTTCTGGCCATCCACTTCGATACTGATTCGCTTCATAACCTGGTCGGCATCGACTGTGAGCGAGTGCTTCTCCTTCTCTCCGATTTCAAATTTGTTTTTCGACACTTTCTTTCACCTCTATCACAAGTCTCTCACATTATTAAGAAGAACCCCGAGCCCTAGCCTTCCATACACTAACCACGACTATTACAATTGCAGTAAGGACGACAATCAAGACGACTCTTTGATCAATCGGCAATTCGTGCGACCGGCTTTCGGACCTT
The DNA here is from genome assembly GCA_963703285.1 of uncultured Nitrososphaerota archaeon. Taxonomy (GTDB): domain Archaea; phylum Thermoproteota; class Nitrososphaeria; order Nitrososphaerales; family Gagatemarchaeaceae; genus Gagatemarchaeum. Next base: position 1,665,594 of record OY969807.1, on the reverse strand, counting down.
CGGTCACCGGATAAATGCGGCTCGTCTGATGCAAAATATTTATCCGGGTCGTCCAGAAATTCGACCTGAAGGTTAAGGGATTCAACTCTCGTTGCATTTACTCCATTCCCGTCCCATCATGTATCGGTAATCAAGATTGGGTCGAAAAGCTGCATTGTTCGTATTCTGGCTGATTGGGTACGCTCTGGGCTTCGTCGCCTGGCTCGTGGCACCGTCGATCATCAACTCGTTTCAGGGGGTCGGCCTCAGCTCAGACATGGCGGGCGCGTTCGTGACCGGTCTGGCGGGGTCGATGGTCATGCTTGTCGGGGTAATGCTCTGGGGCTACTTGTCGAGCAAGCAGTAGTTCCATACTCATGAAAGGTATGGGATATCCATCCGACATGACCTCTGGATGCAGCAGCTAGTCGGCGTGGGTTGTCGTCGAGGTTCTAGTCACGGTTGTCGCAGTCGCAGTCCCGAGGTAGGACGAGGAAGGATGACAGCCCCAATTACCACCCTCCGCTACGACAATTGCTATGGTGAGGTGAGTGAAGCTTCGAGTTGGCTGGGTGTTCATTCGAGAAGAACCTCGAAAGTGTTCAAGAGCCTCACCTTGACTAATAGTTTTGTCCGAATAATCGGGATACAGAAAACATTAGCTACCTAATTCGCTGCCGGTCGACGTGATTCGGTTCTACTTGAGCGTCTGGACCTGATTTGGCGCTAGGTGCACGCGTCTGTACACCCAAGAGTTGCCGAACTTCTGCCGCTTGAGTGCCCCCCGCTCCGCCATCCGTGAGAGGTACGTCGAGACTGTGGACAGCCCTATCGGCTCGCCGTGGAGCTCCTCGTAGTCTCTCGCTATGTCGGCCGACGAGAACTCCTTCCCCATGTACGATGTCTCGATGACCTTGAAGACGCGCCCGAAGCTGCTCGCCTCGTTCGGCGCAGGCTCCTCGATGGCGTCGTTGCCCTCGACGAGCTCCATGAGGTCCATGATCTTGAGGACCTTCTCCCTCGATATCCGCCCCTCGACCGCGAGGCTGTACTTGGTGCCCCTGCCGTCCTGGAACTCGACCTTGACCCGTTTCTGCAAGCGACAGACGGGGGACGCCCGGAGACGGCGGATAAATGGTATAGTGGTGTGAACTTGTGAACGGGTTGCAAACTAGTCTTGACCACCCTGCGATAGGATTCGAGGCGTTCACAGGGGTTCACAGCGGGCTCACTGCGGCCCCAGGCTGCACAGGCTCCAGTGGAAACACAGGGGTCGGCGGGTGCGCCCATCGCCAGAAGGAGGGAGGAACGGGCCTGTTTGGGCCAGAGAAGTCTTCATCGCCCCCGCCGGCCTGCTTTGTTCACAGGTGTTCACCGGAACCCCCACACCCCTCCGTTTCCAGTGGAGGTCGATTCGGGCTCCTTCTCAGCTTTGAGGGCGCCAACTCGCGCCAAAGTCACAAGAAATGGATGATTAGTATTATCTAAACAGAAATCCATCCAAGAGCGAGCATCTTTAATATATCAAAATATGAAATATTTTGCGGGCATCTTTAGGGTTCCAGTGGAAAGGTAGGGGCGGGCGGGTCGATCTAAGAACGAGTCACAGCAGTTTGCGCGACCCTTCTCATCTCCTCAGGTAGCGTCATTCATATCACGTCCATGAATGGGAACTGCTGACTGCCGGTGAATCTGAACCCATCTCCCTTCTTTGGGGCGATTGGCGTCTTCTCCCTAATCACAGAGCTAGAAGACTCGACCGGTTTATCTTGAGAGTCACTGGATCTATCTGGAGTCCCAGAGACTCCAGGGCGGTAACGCCAAGCACTTCAGCGTCGCCTTCCTCCCCGAAGACGACTTCGACATCGGCTTCTACTCCATCGTAACGAACGGTCGCCGGACCTGTCTTCCTGTGAATGATTTTGCCCTCAATCGTCCTGAATTCCTTCTCTCTCCTTGGCCTGCTCCCTATCGACTTCAATCGGTCGGATTTGACCCACGTCAAGATGGAGCCTGTGTCCACAACCAACTCGACTTCGGAATGGGCCGAGTCGCCCAAAATGGTGATTGATGCCTTGGTTATTCCCACTCTCTGGCAGCTCCTTATCGTATGTTGTGGTTCTCCGATATAAGGAACAACCTCGGCGGAGTGGACCTGCCTACCCTGAGCCTTTTCAGAAAAACAGCCTGGAAGGCCCCGCGGCCCGACACGGTTCGCACGTAAAAGCCCGGAACTCACTGGACTGCATCCAGGAAGGTAATCGAAGCTTCGCTCTCTCCTGACGCGCGCACGCACGGAGGTACTTCAGGCGGCACCGAGATAGCGCCGGCCGGCCTCAGTTATCTCGTACACGAAGGGCTTGTGCTCGTCGTTCCGCAGGAGTAACCCGCGTCCGTAAAGAGCCTTCAGCAGCCTCGCGTTGTGCTCCCTAGACACATCCAGCACGGCCCGGATGTCGTTGGAGGTCCTCGGACCGTCCAGAAGGGCGCGCAGAATCTGGTTTTCCCTCTCCCTGGTAGTGATTCCTGACTGTGACGGAGCCTGAGAGGCCTGTGATACTGGGTGTGATGTCTCTAGTCTCATCTCTTGAGCTCGAGTCTCGGGCGACCTGGGGACGTTTGTGGACGTTGGGGGTGGCCTCGCGGGCGGCGGGAGCCCTACCCCCTTCCTCACGGAGTACACCTCGAACTTCGCCATCATGTCGACGATACGAGAGTCCTGGGTCGTGAGCCTCTCATTCATGGCGTCCCAGAGGTTCTTCGCAAGATCCGTAGACTTGGTTGCATCTTTTACAAGAGCCCTGTACCTCGCGAGGAGGACGACGAGGACGACCAGGGTCGCAGTCGTGACGGCCGCGGCTATGGAGACGACTACATCATCGATAAGGACCAACGCGACCCCGAAAAGGGGCTGTGACACAACATGATATAAGCGTGCGTATCATAGCATCACAATCTTCTTCACGAGGGCCTCGACGAGCTGGGTCACTTGCTGGGCCTCGACGTCCGCAACATCGGATGGAACCTTGCTCACCAGGTCCAGCAGGCGCCGCAGATCGTCCATCTGGAGCACTCCAATCCTCGAGCACAGCAGCACGGTGTAGAGCGCCTGATCTATGTTGGACTTCGCCTGGCCCAGCACCCGGTAGTACGCTCCGGGGCTCACGCCGCTGATTTTGGGCCTGCTTTCCCCTTCAGACGTGTCGTTTTGAAGCGAAAACTGGAGCAGCAGCCGCTCGATTTGAACACGCGTGAGCGAAGACTGCGACGCGAGGAAGTCGTCGAGTTGAGATGGCATCCGACCAGAGCTGCATCTACGAATCTGTATTAGTGTTTCTGGACCCGTCTAGCACACATCTTAGCAACTCTCGCATCTATCCGTATAATATATTGGTATTCTGGACTGTTATCTGCAAGAAATCGGCTTCGCCCGGGCTTCGATTGACTACAGTTCCCTCGCAAAACCATATTATATATGAGCGTGAAAGGGCTTGGACGAGCAAAATGGGGAGAAGAAGAAGGAAAGTTCTACGAGCCAACAAGCGTTCGCTTCCAAAAGTATTCAGCTGCCCTCGTTGCGGAGTTGTTGCCGTCAGAATCACATCACAACAGGACGAAGTATCACAAGATTTCGTAACCGTCGTGGCCTGCGGAAACAGTAATTGCAAGCTTAGGCGCGAGTTCAGGTTCGCCACCCAGAAGCCGGACATCGACGTCTACAACACCTTCGTGGACGACTTCGCCAAGACCGGTGCGTAACCTTTGAGCCAGCCTGGACCTACTGAGAGGGCTCTTCTGAGCGTGAGGAAGGAGAAGGGCACCCTGATAGCCGCTCTGATAGATCCCGAGGAGTTCACTCCAGATGCTGCCGCGGCGCTCGGCAAGAAGGTCCAGGAGCTCGGAGTCTCCTGCATCTTCATCGGAGGCTCAACAATAGCCGATCAGGGACGTTTAGACGAGGTTGTGATGCGTCTGAAGCGTGACATCACACTCCCTGTCATCCTCTTTCCAGGCAACATCACAGGTATCTCACCGCACGCCGATGCAATTCTTTTCAGTTCCCTCCTGAATTCCACAAATCCCTACTTCATCGTCGGCGCCCAGGCCATCGGATCCATCCAGGTCATGAAAACAGGCCTCGAGGCTATTCCAATGGGCTATCTCGTCTTCGGGGAGTTCAGCACGACCGGCTTCGTCGGTCAGGTGAGGGGCATCCCGCTCGACAAGCCCGCCATCGCTCTCATGTACGCCATGGCTGCGCACTACCTTGGGATGCGCTTCCTCTACCTCGAGGCGGGGAGCGGGGCCGACAGGGCCATCCTACCCGGCGTGATAGCCGACGTTCGGGCGTCGTACCCCGGGTTTCTCATCGTGGGGGGTGGGGTCACAACCCCAGAAACCGCCTCGGCAGCCTCCAGGGCCGGAGCTGACTTAGTAGTAATCGGCAACCTGCTCCAGACCAAGGACTTCGAGGAGAAGCTGGCCGCTATAGTCAAAGCAATCAAGTAGACAATTCATAATAGGTAAGTTCTTACGCCCCTTTCACTTCCAGAGCAGAATCAGAAAGCGACGACGTAGATTGATCTTAGATACCAAATGGCCAAGTTTAGAACCCTAAATCTCAATGAAAAGCTACACTACTTCTCATTAACAGTTTTGTCCGAACGCAAGAAGCCCGCTAATCCTTCTCGATGACCAGCTTCCCCTTCTTCAGCCTCTGGCGGAGCTCCTGCCCCTCCTTCCATCCGAGCTCCCTGACCTTGGACGGAGGAATGACGACCGTCCACCGGAAGTACTCCTTGCCCTTGACGACCCGCGTCTTCTGCTTCTGCAGGCGCATCTGACGACCAGGTGTTGGTTTAGATGCCTAATAAGCGCGTTTAGGGCCCTAAAATCCGGTCTTGGGCATCTGAGGTCGGGTTTCTGGTCTCTCATGCAATACTACTGGTCGTCGGCGCGCACGTGAAGCTCAGGTAGACGTCCTCGTTGAGGACGAGGTTCGACCCGACAACCTGGAAGGTCCCGCTGGTCGGGTAAAGCTGCCCCCCGGGGCCGTTGCCCGAACCACCGTACACGATGTAGCTGTAGGCGCCCGGGGGGAGGTAGAACGTCATCCGTGTGAGGCTCTGGTCCGGAACGACCGTGGAGAACGTGTTCGTCGGCAATGGAAGAGTCTGGTTGGACGGCTGGACCTGCGTCAGGCCGCCGACAGTCACCGCCCAGGGCAGGATATTGTACAGGCCGCAGTACTGGACCTGCTGGAAAGTCACCTTGTAGACCACTTCGCCAGTTGAGTTCGTGGGGGTGACTGTGACCGTCGTCGTCCTTTCTCCCCCGACCGCGACGGATATACTCACGGCAATCAGGATGGCCGCTATGATAATCGCCGCGGGTATGACCAGTTGGGGCCGGGTGGACTGGGGGTTCACGACTGAAAGCGCCCGCTAGGCGCTCCTCCGAGTTTTTGATTAATAGTTTTGTCCGAACGAAGGTGTGTCCTGCCTGCCGTGTTCTTCGCTGGCGCTTTTCATCCTCGTCGCGAACAACGTCTAGGGCTCACCTCGGCTTTTGCGCGGCGGTCCGCCTTGCCCGGAACGAGTAGACTATCTCGACGGCGGAGATTATCATCAGCCAGACGAAGATCAGGAGAATGGTGTAGGTCACGAAGGGATTGGGGGCGGGGTGGCTGGAGAGCATCCAGTAGAGCCAGACAAGGAAGCCGATCAGCCCGAGCAGGAAGACGATTTCGGGACCATTCTTGAGCCTCCTGGTATCCAACCCGGTGCCCTCCATCCTCTAGCGGAATCGGGGGCTCTTAACGATTAACCTGTGGCAGAGTGGAAGAATTACACAGGCTAGAGCGTCGGCGACTAGACGAATCCAAGACACGTTGGTCCTTTTGTAGCCCTCCGACCTAGTTCGCCATGGAGCCGCCGCACTACAGAGCATCCAGAGAGAAGCGAGGCATGATTATGGAAGCCTCCTGCGCTAACTGCCGCCACTCGAGGCAGCTCGGCGAGCTCGGCACAGTTTGCATGTCCTACTCCGCACTCGTCCTGCTCACCCAGGTCTGCGACGGCTGGGGCGGCGGCGAAATCAGAATGCCGGATCCGCAGAACCCCTCAGTGACCATCTCTTTCTTCCACGATTCGTTTGCGACACCCGAAGAGCGCGAAGCTATCGCGAAGACTGAGCTCTCCGACATGCGTCGGACATCCCCATGATCGAAGTCGATACCGGAGACGATTCGATACATACTGAGCGAGTATCTGGCGAAGGGCTAACCAAGGTGAACGACCGAACTCAAGGAATAGGCGAGAATCCAAATAGCGTATACCACATATGGGGCAAACAAAAGAATCATTCCCAGAATGCGCCTCCAATCTTCGTCCTCCCATGTCGTGATAACTAGAATGATTCCGGCAATCGGCAAGAAAGAAGCAAAGAAGAGGGTTTGACCGAACTGTGTGAGCTGGCTATAGTAGGTCGTTGTCAACCATAGGAAATATGCGTCGGTGGCGAATATCAACCCAAAGATTAGGATATAGCCGAAGGGCGCAGGGTCGAGGTCTGGCTCCTTGTCGCTCATTCTACGAAGCCCTTCAAGTTCGAAGATTCCTACGCCAAGGAGTAACACCCCGAGCCCGAAAGTCTCGGCTTCGACCGGCACAAGCGACCCTGCCGGTAGCACGAGCGAGGGATTAGATTGTGCCCAATCTATGAGAGCGGCGACAGAGAGAAGCACCCCTGAGAATAGAAATGCCGCATCCATCGTACGGAGAGTTCCCGAAGGTTCAGAGGCTTCGGAGTATTCGTTCTCAAACAGATTTTGGAACTTATCTTCGGTCTCCTTGGTTATCTCCTTAGAATTGGCATTCTCTTTTATCATATCTGAGAGTCTTAATCTGACTCGTTGGAGCCTGAGTTTTTCCAATCTCTTAACGGATTTGTCTTTCTGTTCGTGTAACGTAAAATAGGCGAGGAAACTTGCGCCAGCAAGGATTCCTTCTAATTCAAGGAGGCCTACAGTCGATGCAATCCACTCTGATACTACAGCAACAGCGAGGTGCTCAGGCAAGCGCAGCTCTACAGTCCCTCCCCCGGCGTGAACACGTGGCTCATCACCTCCTATACCTACGACGTCCTCGCTAATGTGCAGACGATGACGGACCCGCTTCACCACGAGACCTGCTACACCTACTCCTCGACCTACGAGAGCGCATACGTGACCTCGGAGACCTCGTCGGGGACCTCAAACTGCTACGCGGCGCCAGACGACACGGTCTCCTACACCTACAACTTCGCGACCGGGGATATGACGTCCCAGACCAACGGCGAGGGGAACACGACTACCTACACGTACGACGCGCTGGGGCGCCTCACGTCCGAGACCTCTCCAGCCGTCGATGGGGTGGTCGCGACCACATCTTACTCCTACAACGACGCGAGCAACGTAGTCACCGAGACCAATCCGAGCGGCAACATGACGAAGTACTACTACGACGGGCTGGGGAGGCTCACGGAAGAGCAGACGTACTCCTCCCCCTCCGCGCCCTACTCCGCCGAGTACTACACCTACAACTGGCTCAACGAGGTCCTGACGGAACAGGCGCCGAACGGGGCGACCTACAGGTACACCTACGACAGCCTCGGGAGGCAGACCGGGGTGACTAACCCCAACGGGTCGCACGAATCAATGGCATACAACGACACGACGAACACCGAGACGACGACCGACGGCGACGACCACGTCACGCAGGACGTCTACGACTTCATGCAGAACCTGGTCGCGGTCAGGGAGTACTGGGGCAGCGGCTACAACGCGACCACATACACATACGACGGCGCCGGAAACCTCGTGAAGGTTGTGGGGCCTGATGCGAACCAAGTCACACGCTACTCCTATGACGACCTCAACCGCTTGGTCGAGACCGTCAACCCGGACGGCACGACCGAGAAGACCAGCTACGACTCCGTGGGCAACGTGGTCAGCACGACGGATGAAGAGGGCCGCGTCACGACGTACTCCTACGACTTTCTCTACCGGCTGGCTACGGTGAACTACCCAGACGGCACGAGCACGAGCTACACCTACGACAAGAACGGGAACGAGCTCACCGTCACGAACGGCGTCGACCAGATCAAGTACTCCTACAACGCCCTTAACGAGGAGACGTCCGAGACCGACATCATCGGCGGTACCTCGTACACCGCCTCGTACACCGCCTCGTACACCGCCTCGTACACCGCCTCGTACGCCTACAACGTGGACGGAGACGTGCAGTCGATCACGTACCCAGACACCACCAAGGTATCATATTCGTACGATGCCCTCGACAGGGTGACGAAGGTCTCCAGCGGCGGGACGACCTACGCCTCGTTAACCTACAACCCAGACGACACGATCGAGCGCGATAACCTACGGCAACGGGGAGGTAACGAGCTACGCCTACGACAGCATGGACCAGCCGACGAGCATCACGACCACGAAGGGGTCCACGCAGGAGCTGAGCCTCTCGTATACGTACGACGCAGACGGCAACGTGATGTCGATTGGCTCCGAGAAGTTCGGGTACGACGCGCTGGACAGGCTCACCAGCTCGACAGGCCCCTGGGGGACTACCACCTACTCCTACGACGCGGCGGGGAACATGGTCAAGGAGCAGAACTCGTCGGCGACGGTCGAGTACACCTACAACAGCATGGACGAGCTCGTAAGGTCTACCACCGCGAGCGGGACGACGACGTACTCCTACGACGGAGACGGCGACCTCGTGATGCAGAACGATGGAACCAACGTCTGGACGTACGAGTACAACACCCAGAGCGAGATGACGAAGGCGTTCGATAACGGCGTGCTGGTCCAGCAGAACTACTACGACGGGGACGGGAGGCGCGTCGAACAGACCACGAGCGCCGGGACTACTCTCTACCTCTACTCGGGGCTGAACGTGGTCTACCAGAAGAGCCTCCAGACGGGCGTGGCTACCAAATACGCCTACGCGAGCGGGATGCAGGTGGCCAGCATCACGACATCGTCGACGCTCTTCCTCCACCAGGACGAGCTCGAGAGCACGAGGCTAGTGACCAGCGGGGGCTCCCCGGTCTTCAGCAGCGACTACGTGCCGTACGGCATCCAGTACGGGGCGACGGGCAGCGAGGAGTTCATGTACGCCGGAATGCTCTTCGACGCGGCGAGCGGCCTCTATTACGATAACGCAAGGTTCTACAATCCGAGCACCGGGAAGTTCCTAACGGCAGACCCAATCGGCGGAGTCCAGTCGGACCCACAAAGCATGAACGCTTACGCTTATGCCCGGGACAATCCCCTCGCGATAATCGATCCTTCAGGACTGACATGGTGGAATCCCCTCTCATGGACCCCGACCCAAGCAATTCTTCTCAGCGCAGTCATAGGGCTTACCATAGCTAATGTGTTTCAGCTCGGTTTGGATCCTATTACAGATGCAAGCGAGGTCGTAGCAGAATCTGCGCTAACATCATCATTTGTCGGAGGTGCAATATCAGGGGTAGCCGCGGCAGCAGCACAAGAGGAGCTACCTGTCCAAGCAACCATTTCGGACGAAACAGGCGGCGTACTACAGGACAGCGTTAATACTGAAATGGCATCAATGCTGGAAGATCTCGGTCCCAAAGCCGACAATTCCCAAGCAACAGGAGAGTGGGGGAAGACTTTCATGAGGCCACTGATGAAATCCCTTGGGTTCATCGAAGGCAAGATGATTCCGACTTTTGCCGGGAAGCTCTATCCAGATTTCTTCAATCCAGACACGGAAATAAGCGTTGACGTCAAAGTCGGTTCTCAATCGGTCAGTGACTTCGCAGATACACAGATGGCCAAGTACGCGCTCGCACAGATGTCCGGTCAAACATCGAGGGTTCTGTTCATCCTGCTTGACAATCCATGGTCAGGAACATTTGCAGGACAAGCTTTCAGGCAAGCACTCGAAGACTACGGAATTAGTTATATTCAAATGACACTTTGATAACGCGAATGCCACAAGTGTCTAAAGATAGGACTGAAGAGATTCGAAGACAAGTAGTCGAAGCCTTATCCAAGTCAACTAGTGAGAACCCAGAGTTGAAATATCTCCTTGTTGAGGCAAGGAGTTTGATCGGGCTGGCTGATGACATAGAACACATGACCAAAGTGAAGACACTGGACGGAATCAAAAAAATGTTGATCGAAGCCGAAGATTACGTCCACGAACTAATCAAACACTCGGATTCCATTAGTGAGGAAGAAAGAGCGGCTCTTGCGAAACACCGGCCCACTCCCAACGGTCCATAGACCTTGGCCTAACAGCAAAGAACGCCCGCCTTCGGCCATGCGTCTGCTCCCTCAATTTTGACCCGAACCTGGCCCCATTCCCTTCTCGTGCTCCGCGCCGCTCGAGTATCCAAGGTTCCTGAGCGCGGGGAATCCAAGGAAGACAAGGCCGCTTAGAAGGAAGGCGCCGCCAGCGAACTCATAGGTCCATGGAAGTCCGAACGAGGCGATGGCGAGGCCTCCTAGCGCCTGACCGACCGGGAGGAGAGCGACGCTCCCGAGCTGGTCGATCCCGAAGTAGCGCCCCTGCATCTCGTTGGGGACGATTATCTGAACGATCGAGAGCCAGGTAGTATTGGAGATTCCGAGCACTACTCCGAATGCGAAGATAGCTCCAAAGGCAACCGCCGGGACGGGGACGAGTATGAGCGATAGAAGAAGGGCTCCACCCACCACCCCGGAAACCGTCCACACGAGACCCGCGCGCTTGACCATGCCGAACCTTCCAACCATCAGCGATCCCGGGCCGCGCCAAGCGCGAAGGCGCCGAGGAAGAGCCCGTAGATGGTCGCGTCACCATGCAGAACGTCGGTCGTGTAGATTACGAAATAGGGGAGCATCATATAGAAGAAGAAATTCACGAAGCCCGCCGAAATCGTCAGCAGGAAGAGTGGCCTGTTGCCCCTCAGGTACCTGGCGCCCTCCCGAGTGTCCTCGATGAAGCTGGGCCTCGCTTCATGCGACGGTCTGCCGCCGGGGTCCGCCTGCGGTCTCCTTATCGTCAGCGTCACGATGAGCAGGCCGGACACGAGGAAGGTTACGGAGTTCAATCCAATGGCCAGGATGGCCCCGACTGCGACGACGAGGGCCCCGCCGAGAGCGTTCGAGATAGCCTGGGCAAGGGAGCTGGTCAGCTGGACCAGACCATTACCTTCCGCGAGCAGGTGCTTCTGCAGGATTGTTGGCATCATCGCGCGCTCCGCGGGCTGGAATAACGCGGTGAACGAGCCGAGAATGAAGCTCACCACGAGGACCAGCGACAGGTTGAACCCGATCAAGAGGAGCCAGAGCGTCCCGAGGCCAAGTGCCGCGGCCCTGACCACATCGCAGACTATCATGAGTACCCGCCAATCTTGCCTATCGGCAAGTGTCCCCGCGAAGAGACTTAGAGTGACCAAGCCGATAGTGAAGGCCACTCCGACTTCGGCGAGGTCTATCGAAGAGCGAGTTCTGGTGAAGACCAGATAATTTACGGCGACCTGACCTATTGAGAATCCCCCGATAGACGCAGCGCCCGCGAAGAAGAGTCGCGCGAAGTCCCGGTTACGGAGCGCGCCGCCCGCTTTCAAGGAAGGGAGGCCCGTCCTCTATCTGGAGATAAGCGTTGGCGACTACACGTCCCAGGGCCCCCACGAGCCCATCGACAACCTCATCTCCCACCCCTGCTGACTAGCACGCTTCCGGTGCACATGAACTCGAAGAGCAAGGTAAGCCACGCCGCCGCCTACGCGGTGGTCGTCCTGCTCGTCGTGGCCGGGGCGGCGTTCCTCATCAACGACCGGATAGGTGGCATCCAGGTCTACGACGTCTACCCAACCCTCAGCATGAGGCCCACCCTCGAAGTCGGGGACCTAGTGGTCGTCGTGCCGATCCAGTACAGCAGCATCCACGTGGGAGACGTGATTGTGTTCGCGCGGCCGGCCGTCGGAGGAGGGTGCACGAGCGAGGTCATAGTGCACAGGGTCGTCGGCATCACGAGCGAGGGTCTGATAACGCAGGGCGACAACAGGCAAACGAACCCGGCACCCGACGAGCCGACCGGGTGGCCTCCAGTCGCCGCCGAGTGCGTGAAGGGGCTGGTCGTCTTCTCGCTGCCGTTCCTGGGTAGGATCTCGGAGGCGTTCCCGCCGCCTCTCAACTACATCCTAGTTGCTGCCATCATCCTGCTCATCTTCGCGGTCGAGGCGTTCAGCGCCAGGAAGCGCGACGAAGGCCAAACGGCGTCGACAGCGCACGCCCCACCGACCCCGTCGCCGCCGGCGTCTAGCTGGAACGCAACCGAAAGTACCGACTCACGGCCTTGGCTGGTAGGCCTGCGAGTGGGTGCCCGCGAGCCCCAGCGACGGTCGAAGCAAGAATGCGCTCAAGTATCGTCGTCTGCGAGACCCTGGGCCAAGAACTGCAGCAGAGGCTCAAGAGAGGGAAGCTGGTCATCGAGAATGACTAGCAGATTTCTCAGGTTCGGACATGACATAGCTATTAATCACAGCGGCCGGTCTTGCCCAAGCATAGCGACGTGAAACGACCGCGGAATCAGCTCGATTGGCGGACCCGGACCGATAGAATACGGGCTGGCTTTTGTCGGCCTCCTCCTGGCGGGGGCCGGACTGCACGGGATACTCAAGTCTGCAACGCATTGACGAGTGGCTAAGAATCAAGCACGAAAGGGAGACGAAATCGTATATCCTTCGTCGACTGACGCTGGACTTCGCTTGAGCTTCCTCGCATATCGATTTCTCAGGTTCCGCCGCAAGCTCGAGCCGTTCGACTCGCCGCAATTGGATGAACTCGCAGAGCGGATGGGTGTGCTCAATCGCCTGAACAGAAAGCAGCGATACTTCTTCGCGAGACGCGCGTATTCTGCATTCAGCTTCCCCGGCGGGGTTGCCTTCGGGAGATGGTACTGGAACAAGCTTGACGACGGCGAGAGAATGGCCATAGCGGCGCACGAGTTCTCTCACATCAAGTCGAACGACGGTGTTAGGAGGTTCCTGCGTATTCCTCTACCATCCCTCGCTGTCACGCTCGCGTTGATGATCACGATTTCTTCTGTGCTGCCCTACAGCGCGTCTGCAGCTGTCCTTGAGGAAGTGGGCGTAGGCGTCGCTACCGTGCTCATCTTCGTGTTGTCTTCCACGTTTCTCAGCCTGATCAACGCTCATTGGAGACGACGGACGGAGCTGAACTGCGACGCGGATGCTGCAAGGTACGTGAACGGCGAGGATCTGATACGCGCCCTGTCCCTTTGGGAGAGCGCGATAAGCGAGAAGACTAGGAAGGCGATGAGGTACAGGATTCAGACGAGATTCTACCCGACCCTTGCTGAGCGAACTGAAGCGATTGGAGTAACTATCGAAAGACGTGCCGGATGATTTAACAGAATTTTATCGAACTCAGTCGATGGTAAATTATGAAGTCCACCGTGCAGCGACATTGCCGGCCACCGAGAAGGAGTAGCAGGTTTCTCACGCTCGGACAAAACTATTAATCTCGAACCCACCCGAACAGCATTATGGGATGGAAGAGTCGCCTTCGTTGGGGCGCCGCCGCGAGCATCCTCGCGACGCTCTTTGCGTTCTTTGCGCCGATAATCCCATACTCGACTAGGGTCATCTGTTCCGGGCTTTACGGTAACTGTCCAAACAACGGCCACTACACCGGCTTCAACTCCATAGCGCTCGCTCTCTTCAACTGGGGCGGGAGCTATTCGTCTCAGAGTCACGGATACTACTTCTCAACACTGGTGCTCGGTCCGTACCAGTACCTTATCGGGACCACGGGGTACACCACCTCTTTCATCATCCCCGGTCTGGCCATCATACTCCTCAGCCTCTGCAGCCTCGTAATCCTGCTCAGCCCTGAGATTGTCGATGGCACGTACTATCTATCAACCGTAGTCAGCGAGAAGCTCGGCCGAGGAATCTAAGGACGTCCGTTCGGACAAAACTATTAATCACAAAACGCCAGATTTTCCCACGATTCTCATGAGCAGCCAGCAGACCCGAGGCTATCTGGCCGTCGTCGCGGCGATCATCATAGCCGGGGTGCTGATATCTGCGAGCGTGCTGCTCGTCTTCACCAAGCCGCCTGAGACCACGACAACCACCACAACCGAGACTATCACGCGCACCTCCACGCTCACCCAACCCGCTTACGACAGCTGCCTCAAGCAGGTCCCGCCGGACTCGGACTTCAGCAGCTACTCCAACTCAACGTGGGAGGGATACTCCGTGACATACCCGAACGGCACGCAGGCTTTCTTCCCTCTCGACGCGTGCCCGGTCCCGGTCACGCCCGCCAACTACATCGTCGACTCCACCATAGAGTCGAACCCCAAGTTCATCGCGGCCGAGGGCGGCTTCACCTACGAGGCGACGAACGCGTGCAACTGTTCCTACCAGTCGAAGATAACCAACTCCACAGGACAGTATGACGTCTTCAACTTCATCCTGTACAGCAGCCAGAGGCTCTATCCCTGCGGGAGCACCAGTTACTGGACGTACGACGAGCTCGGAGTGCTCCAGGTCGTCATACCAGCCAGCCCGACCGGCATCCTCCAGTTCTCGAGCGCGCAGGTCGAGCAGGGCGCCGCGAACGTGTTCTTCTGCACCACCAGTACCACCACATGAAAGACTTCCGAATCCCCCAACTCCGGTGTTCATGTGAGTTCTGTTAGCGTTTGAATGCTATGGTCGGAATAAATCTCCAACCTATCCTACGGAAGTCCGTTGATCTGGAAGTAGAGGAACGCCAAGGTGCCCCATTCGTCTGCCGCAACGACCGTATAGAAACCCGGATTCAGCGGCAACGACTGCCCCATGCCGATGGAGGTCCCATTGACGATGTCTACGCTCGCGGCCATCGCTGTCGATGAGAAGCCTGGCAGCACGAAGGCCGTGTCGCTGTTAGGCAGGATAAGGTACCCAGTGACTGCGGTCGCTTCGGTTGGACATACCACTTGGGGGAAAATCTGGACCTGAATGCCCTGGGACACGTTCCCCGCAGTGTAATACCCCTTGTAGACTGCAATGCCGAACGGCAGGATGTTCGTGCTGGGGCAGGAGTTCAGGGCTGCCGGTATCTGCCAATGGTCCGCCCTGGTGTCGTTGTTTGCAACGTTGTTCGTGTTGAACTCGCTGACGTTCACCGTGATCGTGTCGCCAACGTACACCTGGTCCGAGCTTATGGACAAGCGGAACTGGTTGCCGCTGTTCGAATTCGCATAGATGCCGACCTCACCCGACCACTCAGCGCTGGTGACCAACGAGATTGGAGCCGTCGGGGCGGACACCGCATTATCAGAAAGCGTAACAGCCGCAAAGGTGACGGCGTAAGCTCCCGCTGGAACGAACTGGAGGTCTACGCAGAACACTGAGGCGGTCGCGTTTGCGGCGATCGTCACGGTGCCTGCCGCTACGTAGGTGCTCGCACCGGATTTGAGCGTGGCGTAGACGACCAACCCTAGGCTGGAGATCCAACCATTCGTCACGCTAACCGCCACACCAGCATAATCCCCGACGACTTCGTATTTTGCCCCTGTCAAGTGGAAAGTTACGGAATCAACACAGCAACCGCCGGGCGCGCTCTCCGGCTTCGGCTGACCAGGGTTCTGCATCGCCTGTGTTGGTGCCATCGGGAAGAGAAGGAGACCTAGGCCAAAGACCACCATCGCTAGATCCAGAGCGAATTTCGTCGGTCGCTCCATGGCTCTTCGTTTCAAGCCGGCAAGCATCTTCGATTTACGGTTTTGTCCGAATAACTCCTAAATAACGCGCGCTGGACGAACGCCGCCGTTGGACATCGTACTGGACAACGTGTCCAAAAAGTTCGGGAAGCACACAATCCTCGACAACGTCTCGCTCAGGATGGAGGGGAAGGGCTGCCTCGGCTACCTTGGACCGAACGGCGCAGGCAAGACGACCTCCATGAAGGTGTTGACCTCACTGATCAGGCCGGACAGCGGCACGGCAAGCATCAACGGGTTCAACGTCACGAAGGAACCGACCAAGGCGCTGAAGTTCGTGGGCTCCATCGTGGAGGACCCGGAGCCCTACAGCTCGATGAACGTCAGGGAGTTCATAACTTTCGCGGCCAGGATAAGAAGGGTGGCCGACCCGCACCTTGACGAGCTGAAGGAGATGCTCGACCTGCCTCCCCTCGAATCGAGGTGCAACAAGCTCTCGAAGGGCCAGAAGAGGCGGGTCCTGCTGGGCGCCGTGGTCGCGCAGGACCCCGAGGTCCTCATACTGGACGAGCCGACGGCCGGCCTCGACCCCAAGGAGTCACTGATATTCCGGAAGATGATACTCACCATGAAGAAGGAGAAGCTGGTCTTCCTCTCATCGCACCTGCTGTACGAGGTGACGCAGTTGTGCGACCGGGTCACGTTCATCGACAAGGGAAGGATAGTCGAGAGCGGCGGCGTCGAGGAGCTGGCAAGGCGGTTCAGCTCGAAGTCGATCAGGGTTGAGTTCACGCGGCCCGTGGACCAGTCGGCGGTGGCGGCACTGCAACAGAGGGGGCTTGCGACCAGATACACCAAGGAGAGCGAGAGGACCTACGTCTTGGACTTCGACGGCACCGAGGAGGGCAGGGAGAGGTTAGTCGAGGAGGTCGTGAAGCTGCGGATACGGACCCTCCAGGACGCCGGCCTGGGTCTGGAGCAGGCGTATTCGGAGCTGATGGGTGGGAAGCAGTGAGCGAAGCCCCCTCGCTGAACCTCACGCTGCTGAGGACGTACACCTGGTTACACTTCCGGAGCGCGAGATTCTACATCCTCCTCTTCTTCTACCTCCTCCTAGTCCTACTCGTACCCATACTGGTACTGACCAACGTGACGCCGAAACCTGCGAGCGCCGGGGAGCTCTTCTCCTTCCCGCAGGGGTTCTTCATCTTCCTCGCCACCGTCGGGGCCGCCGTGCTCGCGGGCGACTCGATATCGCAGGACTTCAGCAGACAGGGGCTCTTCACCCTATCGCAACCCATCGGAAGGGAGAGGGTCGCCGCCACGCGATACATGGCGGCAGCGACCGCCGGGACCGCAATCACCCTCGTCTTCTTCGCGGTGGGGGCCGCCGAGATGTACGGATTCTATGGGACAACCATTGCCAACTACGCGGAGATAACCGGCTTCAGCCTCCTCTATACCCTGGCGATGATAGCGTTCGTCATGCTCCTGAGCGCCGTGTTCTATCGGAGCCAGACCCAGTCGATCCTAGTCTCGATTCTGACCATCGTCCTATTGATGCCCATCATCCAGGCGATAATCGCGTCGAAAAGCATCGAGCCGTGGCCGCTTCTCACCTATGCCTCCAGCGTCATCGGCGCGCTGTACGGCTCGCCGTATCCACCGCACGTGCAGTCTTTGGGCGGGACGACCGCGTACTTTCCGACGCCCGCCGAGGGAGCGGCTATAATGGTCGGATACATAGTCGTCTCGCTGCTCCTGTGCGCAGCCCTGTACCGCAGGCGGGAGCTGAGGGAAGTCTAAGAGCCCAATCGCGAGAGACTTGAGGTGCGATAAGTGAACCCACGACCTTTCTCACCGTTTAGTTTAACTAGAAACCCCGGTCTGAGGGGAGAGCGAATTTCTTGGTACCGGCCAAGAACGAACTATTCAGCTGGATACTGAGTCTCGGCCCCAAAGCCAAGTACAACCTCACTTCGAGCGGGTTAGGCGAACCCGACCTGTCCGCGATGGGGGTCGACACATCGTTTGAGAGCTTCGCGGCCGAGAAGACCGAGCACGAGAGGCTGTTCGCAGAGGAGGTCGCTCGCCAGTACAACGTCGAGTCCGAGAACATCGTGGCTACGAGCGGTGCATCGGAAGCGATCTTTCTAGTGTACTCCGTCCTAGGGAACGCCAGAAGGGCGGTCGTCCCCCTTCCGAACTACGGACCCATGTTCACAGTGCCCAAGTATCTCGGTATGAGAGTGACAAACACCCTGCCGACTGGACGCGCTGCCGATGGGACAATCCTCGGCCTCACCGACCCCAACAACCCGACCGGCCGAAGCCTTGACGCAGACTTGATCGAAAGACTGACGGCGCCCCCTGGGGGGAGACGCAATCCCGTCTTCATCAACGAGACCTACAGGGAGTTCACCTTTTCACGTTCGCCCCGCACCCACTTCGACCAGGCCAGCAACGTAGTCGTCTGCAGCACCATGACCAAGTTCTATGGGCTGGGCAGACTCCGCGTCGGGTGGATAATTGCAGACAAGAGTACGGCCCGAAAACTGCTGTACGCCAAGTGGGCCGTCAGCGGTCACGATTCCGAATATTCCCTATGGATCGCCGCCCAAGCACTCAGGAAGAGGCAACGGTTCTTGGAACGCGCGCGGAGAATCCGTTCAAGAAACATCGCCGCCGTCCGCCGGTTCATCGCGAAGACCGAAGGGGTGTCGGCCGAGCTCGGCCCGCCCCCGTTTTGCTTGGTCCGCTACAAGAGAGGTCCGGGTTCGGTGGTCCTAGCGAGGACTTTGTTGCGGGAGACCGGCGCCCTCATCACGCCCGGAGACTTCTTCGGCGCCCCGAGGGCGTTTAGGCTCTGTTTCACGTCCCAGGAGGAGGCGCTGCAATCGGGGCTGGACGTACTCTCGGACTTCCTGAACCGGCTTTCCAGGTAGGATTCACCACACACCAATCCAAGTAATCTTCGTCGAGAGCAATTCTCAGTTATATCCAGCGACGCACCCTACTGCAGCATTGCTCGTAGCTATCTCCAACATTCGTTTTGCACCGACAAAGCCGTGCTCAGATGGGTCCAAGGCCTAACTCCTCAACCATAGCAACGGCAACTTCCATGTTTCTGAAGACGTCTTGCGGATGGTGCGAATCCGAACCGAGACTCACCTTGCAATCGGCTTTCGAGCAGGCCCTCGCGACCCTATCGACGAGTTCCGGCGCGTAAGCTAGGTCTTTTCCATTGAGCTCTAGCGCCTTGTCGCGCCCCCTCGCCGTCTTTGCCAGGTTCAGGAGGAGACCGTCCATATCCTCGGGCAATCGATTCGTTCCCTTTGCCATCCTAGTCGGGTGGGTCAAGACGCTGAAGGGCACGAAATCGCTCTCGAGCGCCATCTGCTGAAGCTCGAAGTACTCACGCCACAACCTGCCGGCCTCGGTAGTGTCGGCAAGCTTCAATCTCGGGGCCTCGATATCGGTCCCATCTCCTAGCTCGTGGACGGAGCACAGTAGAACGTCCCACTTCTCCTGGTTGACGAACTCGGCCACCTTGGCCTCGAAGCGTGGCGAGAAGTCGACCTCCAGTCCCATCCTGATTTTCATCCCTGAGAGCGCGGAGTCTTCGACCCTAGAGAACTCCTCCCTGTACTCCTTGAGGTCCTCGAAGATCCTTCCCCTGCTGTGCACGGAACCGAAGGCAACCGATTCCCTCAGCCCTCTGAATTGTGACACGTGCTCAGTGATAGAATACCGGTCGAGCTTCTTAGCCCTGGCGGATTCGACCATGTCCCCTATGTCCGCCAGGATTATGTGGTTGTGGTTGTCGACCCTAACCATCTTCTACAGCCTCATAGCGCGGTTCAAGGACGCTACAACACCGACATCAACCGGACTCGGCCGTAGGCTCTCCGCGCTTTATCTTCAGGGCCACCGCGTTCCCGCAATTGTGACACTGCCACACCTCATAGTAATAGGCGCCATCGCGCTGCCCCGGAAGCCGCCGGTCCAACTCGTGCTTCAGTATCATCTCGCGCGGACCACCCGTTCTTGCGCAGGCGATATTGGCGCACTCGAGGACGATGTCTACCATCAGACCGCAAGACGACTCGAACCCTCTTTAACTTTGGGCTCTCCGGCCGAAGCCAGGACATTAGACAGGCTTAACAGACAGGATCGAAGACGGAGAAGGAGAGAATCGCGCATGTCACTCGCTAGCAAGAAAGGAATCGTACAGGTCATGAGCACACACTCCTTCTCTGATACGGTGGACCGCCTGGAGTCAACAATATCCTCGCGCAGCCTCACGATTTTTGCTAGAATCGACTTCAGCGGAGACGCGAAGAGGGCGGGGCTGGACATGAAGCCCACCCAGCTAGTCATCTTCGGGAACCCGAAGGCGGGTACTCCCCTCATGGTGGCAGCGCCGACCCTAGCGATAGATTTTCCTCTCAAGGTCCTTGTATCCGAAGACGAAAGCGAGAAGGTTTGGGTGTCATTCAACTCGCCGCAGTACCTGGAGGAACGTCACGGCATACCAGACGAGTTAATGAAGAACATCTCTGGCTTGGTATCAATCGTGGAATCAACGGCCCAGTGATGTACCGACCTCCTGCCTCTTGGAGCGCAACACGCCTAATTGCGAAGGATCAAATCACCGAAGTAGAACCCGTCCCTCAGGACAACCCGTCCCCTCCGCACTGGTATGCCTCTGCCGAAGATTGGTCCAGCGTAGACGAACGTATGAAACTCGCCATTCTCACCACAAGGATCGACGGTAGCAGGAATCGAACGCAGGAAGGCCCTATCATACTCTTTCCCGCAGAACTCTCCTGACAGCTTTCTCGGGTCTACGCAGCAAACCACAGCCCGGAAGCCTAATTCGATGAACTCCTTCGCCAGGTCGCCTGTGTCTCTTCCCCACAGCGGGAACACACCTCGCATGCCGATTTGCCCAAGCCTCTCCTCCCTGTACGAGCGCACATCCCGCAGGAAGAGGTCTCCGAACGCCACCCGTTCAACACCCAACTCCCTGTACTTGGTCAACACGGCCATCATCCGCGCTTCGTAGATTGCGTTGGAGCAGTTCTTAGGGATCAACACTTCCTCCAGAGGCAGGCCAAGAGAAGAAGCCTGGGCGTGCAGGAGGCTCCGCCTGACGCCGTGCATGCTGACTCTGCCAAAATCCGAGGTGACGGTAGTCAGCAGCGCCTTGATGTTGTACTTGCGGGTCAGGCTCACTTCGCGGAGCGCGAGCGCACTGTCCTTCCCGCCGCTCCAGGAGAGCAAGATGTCCGTAGCCAGCCCGTCTTCCCCGCTTTTGCAAAGCCAGTTGACTATTAATCTCTCTGAGAACCGTCAAGTTGCCACGAGCAAGGTAACGCGACGGCGCCGACGACCATCTTTTCAGTTGACCTGGAAGTAGAGGAAAGCCAAGGCGCCCCATTCATCAGCAGCTACGACGGTGTAGACGCCAGGGGGCAGCGGTTGGGCCTGAGGTGAGTAGCTCATGCTGAGGACCACGCTCCCGACCAGCGGCGACGGCGTAGCCGACCCTGGCAGGACCACAGCCAGGTTGCTCTGGGGCTGGAACTCGTACCCCGTGACCAGCCTGATGTACATCGGGCAGGCCACAGCCGGGAATATGTCCACCCGCTGACCCTGAGAGAGATTCTGCGCGTCAACGTGCCCGGCGTAGACTGCGATCCCGAAGGGTTGGTCGAACTCGTTCTCGCACGGGCCGAGCGCGACCCCTACCGGCCAATCCCCGGACGCCGAGACGTTGTTGACCCTGGGAAGCGTGTTGAACTCGGTCAAGTTCACCTGGACCGACTCGCCAGGAACAATCTCCGTCGCGTTCATGTTCACCATGAGCCTTAGCCCGTACTGCGAGGCGACCGAGATGTTCTGACCGCCCGACGGCACCGTAGTGCTCACCGAGCTGCTCGACTGCCCGGTGGTCGAAGTGACCGTGGCCTGGGAAGACAAGACGACGTGGACAAACACGAGCTGACCATAATCGTCCCCTCCCACCAGCGTATAGATTCCCGGCTGGAAGGCATTAAATGCGCCGCTCTGAAGCGAAGCCTCGCTGCCTCCCGTCCAGTATCCGGAGAAGCTCTGGTTGAAGGCGTCGGGGGCGGTCCACATTGGCGTGGGGACCGTAGAGCTGCCCGACCCGGAGGGCTGGGGGCTGTAGAGCGTTACGTTGTCGCTGAGCGGTGAGAACGAGAAGTAGTCGACCGCGAACTCTGCGGGGCACATGTAGGTCCCGGGCTGCCAAAGGCTCAGGGGCGACGCCTCAGAGACGTTGTTCGCACCGTAGTTCCCCTCTGCTACCGCGAACCCCAGAGGGAGCTGGCTGCACGGGTCGAGACCAAGCGCCGTGCCTCCGACGGAGGGCATTCCCACAATCGCAGGCGTGTTAGCCGTAGAGAGCGTGTTGAAGTCCGAGATGCTGATCGCTATGCGGTCGCTGGAGCCCGTCTCTGAAACCGTCGCGTTCAGACTCAACCGCAGCCCGTCCTTGGCGCTCGTGGACGAACTCATGGACGAGCTCGAGGAGGTGGTGGTCTTTCCCGCGCCACCCATGAAGGCAGCCACAACAGCCACCGAGGACACGACTATGATCACTATCAGCAAGAGGGCCATTGCCGCCACGGTCAGGCCGGATCTCTTCATACTCAAAGTAAGGAACCCGACTTGATATAATACTAACCAACAGAACGACCTGCAGAAACGTTCGACGATTCAGACCCGGACCGTTCAAAACGCGTTCAAACCGATTCAGCGGCAGGAGCGGGGTCAGCCCAACGACCCTAGACGACGCAGAAAGCCCAAAAATTTCAGCTTTTAGGTCGGGGCTACGCCCCAAAAGTCTCGGAGAGCTTATCTAACCAGTGTTTCCACTGACCCAAGCATGGCCGACGCCGTCGACGCCATCTTCAACAAGACGAAGCAAGGCAGGGTCCTCTTCCAGGACAGGAAGGCTCTATCGACCGAGTTTGTCCCCGACCACCTGCCTTTCAGAGAGACGCAGATAGCTAGCGTGGCACAGATACTTGCTCCGGCTCTTCTCGGTTCCAAACCATCAAACGTCCTGCTTTACGGTAAGACAGGGACCGGAAAGACGGCCGTGGCGAGGCTGGTCGTCGGCAAGCTCGAGAATCAGGACGAATCGAAACAGATAGTTACGGCGTACGTGAACTCCAGGCTGGCGAGGAACCAATACCTCACGCTCGCCAAGATTGCCGAGAGCCTTCCCTTGGACGAGGACAAGAAGATACCGCTCACCGGACTCTCCATAGCCGAAGTCGTCCAACGCATCTTCAAGACAATCTCCAAACACGCTATCCGCTTCATCCTCGTCTTGGACGAGATTGACTATCTGGTCAACTCCGATGACGACACCCTCTACCAGTTCACGAGGGCTGGCGAGCAGGTCGCCCCGGGCTTCCTGACGATCATAGGAATCTCGAACGATTTGAGATTCAAGGAGTCGCTCGACCCGAGGGTGCTGAGCAGCCTGGGCGAAGAGGAGCTAGTCTTCCCGCCGTACACCACAGAAGAGCTGCGTTCGATTCTCGCCGGGAGAGTCAAGGTAGCGTTCAAGCCCGGGGTGGTACCAGAATCAGCCATCAACCTGTGCGCAGCGCTGGCCGGGTCAGAACACGGGGACGCCCGAAGGGCGGTCGACCTGCTGAGAGTGGCCGGCGAAGTCGCCGAGCGCGAAGGCCGTCAGCTGGTGGACGAAGAGAGCATCCGCAAGGCCTCGGACAAAATCGAGCGAGACACGGTCGAGGAAGCTCTTCACTCGCTCCCGCTCCAGACGAAGGTCATCATCATTGCAACCTCGAAGTTCCCCGGCGGGACGAACACGGGGGAGGTCTACCTTGCCTATACCAACCTCGCGAGGAAATCGAGCGTGGAGGTCCTCACACAGAGAAGGGTTAGCGGCATACTAGCGGAACTGGACGTGCTCGGGCTCATCGACGCAGCCGTCGTCAGCAAGGGGAGGAGGGGCAGGACGAAACGAATCAAGCTCCTCGTCGACAACGACACCCTCGCGCGCGTCATCGGCGAGGATGCGCGTCTGCTCGACCTGGTCTAGTTCCCGAGACCGAAACCTTGCTTCCTGAAGCTCCTCTTGACCACCTCCAGGGTCGAGAGGTCTACGATTGGAACGATCGAGCACGTCGGTTCCATCCCCATGTTTGCCTGAAAGGGCGTCTGCGCTTGGAAGGTCCCCGAGTTCACAATGAGAGTACCTCGGTATTCGAGCACGTCGATGGCATGGACATGCCCGGAGTGGAACACGTCTGGGACGGGGTCAATCACCAGCATGTCCCTCAGCTCCGGGGAGAGGGGAGTCCTCTTGCCATACATGGGCGCCAGATGCCTAGCCTTCAAGAGGACCTGCATAGCCGCCGCAGGCCTGTCGTAGCTAAGATTGGGAATGGTCGCGATGATATCGTCTAGACTTCTTCCATGATAAACGAGGAAGCTTACGCCGTCCAGCTTCACATAGGACGGGTTGCCCACATTCTTCAGGTTCTCCAGCTTGTACAAGGGCTCGGCAACATCGACCGGAACCGCAGGTTGAGGGAGCGCTTGGCGGACGCAGTCGTGGTTGCCCGGCGACAGCAGCACCTTGACGTGCTTGGGGATCTGCGAAATCAGCTGAGCTGCAAGAGAGTATTGCTTGCTGAGGTTCGTCTCGCTGAGCTGGTACTCCTGGCCGGGATAGACGCCTATGCCGTCGATGGCGTCGCCTGCGATTATCACATATTTGATTCTACTCACGATATCCAGGTCGCCCAGCTTCCCGTTGAGCCACAAGATGAACCTCCCGAAGTCTTCTTGGAGGAACATCTTGCTACCTATGTGTAGATCCGAGAGCAGGACCGCGTAGGCGCGGTGGGACGTTGTCACCGGCTTCCGACTCGGGACGTCCGGCATGGTCAGGGACGTCGCATACGTCTGCCCTCCCTTCCCGCCAGACAGCTCCACCACCACGAAACTGTCTAGTGGAATCCTCAGGGCGGCACCGGCGAACTCATCGGTGCATTGGATCCGCGCGCTCCCGGTCGGGTCATCCAGAACGAGCTCGACGTTTCCGTGCCTGCTGTTCTTCGAGGAGAGGAGACCAGCGATCTTTACCTTGTCAACCTTCTTTCCCTTGATCGATTCTATGTTGGAGATGTTTCTCGAGTCAGGCCTCCTTCTGGCTATGCCCAGTAGCCTCCAGTATCTGTCTTGGAACAGTTTCTTGAACCCGATATCCGCCTCGGCAGGAGCAATCTGGGAGGTTGGGTCACTCATCACTTCGATTTCTCCGGTTTCACCCGAGACACGCAAGACAGGTTCCTGGACCGCCAGCAGCTCCTGAGGGATCACCGTTTCGATGTCCGCCTTGCGAATCACCCTGTCAGTGTCCCCCGTCTTCCTCCGAATCGCATTCTTGACAAGAAGCTCTACATCGGTACCGGCAGGGAGGGCCGAGATTACCCCGAACGCCTCTCCGTCTATCTGGTATCCCTCGGACAGCGCCTTTGAGACGGCGTTTGCCAACTCCAAGGACATTAGCCGATCAACACATCCTCTTTCCCGGAGTCATCAGGCCCTCCTCCAGAACTTTCCTACCGCTCGCGAGAAGCTCCTCGAGCCTGGTTTCGTCGAGGGATTCGCAGTAGATTCTCGTCTTCGGTTCTGTGCCTGAGGATCGGAACATGATCCACGACCCATCCTTGAAGACCAGCTTCAGTCCGTCGAGACCCCTGACCTCAGCTATCCGGAACCTCGCGAATTCTTCCTCTATCGTGTGCGCGAGTATGGATAGATTTGCCGAAACGGGGATGTTGACCTGCTTGTAGTGCCACTTCGGCTCCCGGTTTATCAGGGCGAGCAGTTCAGGATCCTTCGAGACCGCGTCTGCGATCAGCAGGGCACCGTACATCCCGTCCTCCCACATCCCCCATCGCGGGTCCACGATTTTGCTTGGTTCTGTGGCAAACGACGCGCCTTCGCTCTTTATCTCTGCGAATGTCTTGCCGATTCTGCCCCTCACGACGCGGCAACCAACCCTGACCGCTTCTTCCTCTACCGAAGAAGACGTATTCTCGGAGAGGATGACTACCGCCCCCTTCTGCACGGATGCCCTGAGAGCGAGTATCGATACGACGGAATCAGGGACAACTACCCCCGCAGAGTTGATGATGACCAGCCTGTCCGCATCTCCATCATGAGCAAATCCGAAATCGGCCCCCAACGACGCGACAGCAGACGCCGTATCTTTCAGATTATGAGCGGTCGGTTCTGGCAGATGGGCAGAGAACCGCCAAGAAATCTGCGCGTTCATCGGAATCACCTTGTGGCCGAGTGCCTCCAAAGCCCTGGGAGTAACAAGGGCCCCCGGCCCGTTAGCGCAGTCGACCACTACCTTCAGACCCTTCTCAGATTTTTCAAAGCGCCCAATCAATCGGGCAAGATAGGAAGCCAGTACTTCAACACCCATCGCCTCTCCGAACTCCCGCGAGTTCATGTCGGCACCCACCACCATCGCCCTCTCCATCCTCAACTCCTCTTCTTTGGAGAGCTCCATCCCTTCACCGTTGAAGAACTTCACCCCCGAATACTCAGGGGGATTGTGAGATGCAGTTACGGAGAAGCCGAGCTTGCACCCCTCTTCCCTCGTTCCGTATGCCGTCACGGGGGTGGGAACTAGTCCAAACGCAAGCGCCTTGCTCCCGGCCGCCCACAGCCCGGCCGCCACCACTCGAGCAAGCATTGCCGAACTCTTTCGTCCGTCCCACCCAACACCATATGGGCCCTTGCCAAACGTGAACGCGGATGTCAGCGCGAGTTTGTACACCTGTTCCGGTGTCTGTGTGGAGTTGAAGATGCCACGGACGCCGGCCGTCCCGAATACCGGCAAGGTATCACGAGCCCGCGACTCTTCTATGAGTCACAATGCAAAGCATTCGCTGCCACCTCTCTGAGGTGCATTCCCGTATTAATGTAAACATCGCAGATAAGCCCCACTAGTCCAAATGCATCATACGATAGTACAGATTAATTAACACAACCGGTCGGAGCTTCCTAGGAATGAAGTTCGTCGAACCCCAAGTCTACATGATAGGCGAGACCAAGATCGACCCAACACAACTCCAAGAGATGCTGAGAGCGATTGGCGGGACTACAGCGCTGGCGTGGCTCTCAAAGACCCAGAAGGTGTCGAAGTCAGAGGGAGAGTTGCTGACCGAGGTTGCAGGACGGGTTTGCTACAAGAGCTTCGGCGTCGGGCTCAACCCGAACGTCACGAAGATTCGTCAGAGCTCGGAGGAATACATCCAGAACACGCTATCGAAGGGCGACGGATCGATTTTCGAGCACTCCAGTTGCACCTTCGCCTTCGTCAACGTTAGCAGGGTTTTCACACACGAGCTCGTCAGGCACAGGGTCGGGACGGCAATCAGCCAGGAGTCCCTCAGGTACGTGCGCCCCTCCGAGTTGGGGTTCTGGCTCCCACCGGAACTCGCCGACCGGAGAGCCCAGCTCAAGACCATTGTCGAGAACATCGAAGGAAACTACAGGGAGCTCGAACGGGAGTTCGACTGGGAGAGCATGAACTTCGACGCCAAGAAGCGTGTGACGTCCGCCCTGAGGCGGATTGCGCCCGACGGGATGGCCACGTCGATAGTCTGGACCGCCAACCATCGCACGATCAGGCACGTAATCACAATGCGCACGGCCGAAGCAGCCGAAGTCGAGATAAGATACGTCTTCGACAAGGTCGCGCGCATCATGAAGGAGAAGTTTCCGCTAATCTACGCAGACTTCGAGTTCACGGAGCTACCTGACAAGACCAGAAGCTGGCGCCCCAAGTTCGTCAAGGTCTAATCTCGCACACGGGCCCAAGGCCCGCCGCTCTCAAGATCGAACCGTATCTCATCTGCAAAGGATAAAGAGGGCACGATGACCGGTAGCTTTGCCGGGATGGCGGAGTCTGGCCAACGCGCGGGCAATTCGCCGACGAGGCGAATACGCAACTCGAGATCGACTGGCAAGTCAGCCCGTGCCCCTCTGGGGCATGTGGGTTCAAATCCCAGGAGGAAACTCGATGAGCGAGTTTCTCGATGGGTGAAAGTCCCACTCCCGGCGCCTCCTTCGCATGCAGTTTGCGCTTTATCTGATTCGAAATGGAACTAGGCGGTCTTGAACGATTCCCCACATCCACAAGTAGAGACGGCGTTGGGGTTCTTGACCACAAAACCGCCGCCCATGAGCTTGTCGGACTGGAAGTCGATGAGCGAACCTGCTATGAAAGGCATGCTGGACTTGTCGACTATCAGCCTTGCACCGTGCTGCGTAATGACGTAGTCATCCTCGGTGGTCTTGTCTTCCGGGACCATCCCGTAGGAAAGCCCAGAACAACCACCCGCGGAGACGAAGACTCGCAAACCGCCATCGGCCTTGCCTTGCTTTTCAAGATACACCCTGAGTTCCTGAGCTGCCGCGGGTGTTATCTCGACGACCGGCTTGATCTCCTTGACTTCCTGGGACATCTTTCTCGGATTCCCCTCACCAGTGCTATAAAAACAAGCCTACAGTTTCGTCAGCGACGCCATCACTTCGTCGTACGGCGGCTCTTCGCTGGGCACGTCGGTGACCCATCTGTATCGCAGTATCCCCTTCCGGTCCAGCACGAACACCGAACGCTTTGCGACCCCCCTGTAGCCGAAATCCACCCAAGGATCCTGCAACACATGGAAGGCCCGGGAGACCTTCTTGTTGAAATCGCTCAGGAGAGTATATTCCAGGCTGTAAGTCTGCGCAAACACCCTGAGAGTGAATAGGCTGTCCACGCTGATGCCGACAACGCTCGCCTGTAATCCGTTCAGCTTGGTCATGCTGTCCCTGAAGGTGCACATCTCTCTGTCACACGTTCCGGAGAAGGCGAACGGAAAGAACGCAAGAACCACATTCCCCTTCTGGACGAACTCAGAAAGTCTCCGGTCCTGTTTTGACTGGTCGGGGAGAACGAAGTCCGGGACACGCTGGCCGACTCTAAGGACCATGTTGTGCCCAGACGTTCCGTAATCTTAAGTTCTTTGTGCTGATTCCAGCTTGTTCAGCAGGTCCACGCACTTTGCCATCAGGGAGACAATCTGATCCTGCTTCTGAGGGTCCTTCTCGTTCTGGAGCGAAGCCATATTCTCCTTGATCTTGATTAGCAGCATGTCCGTCATGGTCACTGCCACGTCACCAAACGTGATTTCCTTAGCCGAGAGCGCCGCATCAAGGTCGTCATGCGTGGTACAGTAGACCTTCCCTTTGTACCTCATCTGGACCCCATTGTCGAGAGCGCACGGTTCTTTCATCATCACAGCTCCGCGCCTCATCAACTCTACCGTGAGCTGCATCTTCTCGCGCGATTTGCTCATCTGGATTCGTTTGCTGGGCCCAACCTATTAATCATTCGCACGAGAGCCGCTCTCGGGAAGCGGTGTTCCTCAATGGAAAACCACATATGCCCCCAAAAGAAGGCTGTGGAAACTCGCACTAGGCGTTACATTTGAGCACAAAAATCAAGAAACAACAAGAGAATGACAGCAGGCTCATGAAGGCGAGCGCGAGCCTTCAACAAATCGCCGACTCGAACATCACTCCCAGAAACATCCGAAAAATCGTCAAGGACTCAATGGTCGTCCTCCAGGATTCCAAGCTGAGCGTCGCTGTGAGAGCGGCGAACGCGATTAGCATGCTGGATGAAGTAGCACAGGACCCGAACATGCCCTCCTTCGCCAGGGTTACGCTCTGGTCGGCCGTCTCAGAACTCGAATCAATCCGCGAGTAGCAAGACTTAACACAACAGGCCAAGCTGTACCGGACGCGCTAGAAGTTGCCAGCATGTCCCAGTTGTGGAACCGCCGCCGATACGCCCTCAAAGGTCTTCACCGTCATAGTCGAGCCTAACGAGGGAGAACACGGACTTACCCAGAGGAAGGTCGGGATGTACCAATGCTCGAAGTGCAATACGAAGTTTCCTGTGATAGTCAGTCGCCAAAAATATCTGGTTGTCGCCGAGGATCAGCTGAAGAAGATTCAAAGCGACCTTCGTGACATGCGTACAACCAACCAAGAACTGGAGCAGAGGGTCAACGGTCTGGTGAAGGACCAAGAGGAGTTGCAGGAAGCCCTAAAGCAAAAGGAGAAGGAATCCCAACTCAAGCAACTGGAAATCAAGGTGAGCGCGCTGGAAGGCCAAGTCTCCTATCTCAGAAAAGAGAAGGGAGAGCTCGAAGAGAAGGTATCGAAGTTCCGTTAAACCTGATAGCCTTCGTTCGGAGCCGTTGACTCGACGGCGTAGGACGCGATCTTCTCCTCCAGGACTGTCTTCTCAGTGCGAAGTGCCTCAACATCGCTGGCGAGCGAAGAGACATGCCTCTCCAACTCCAGCGTTGCTAATTTCTCCTTCAGGGCTGAGATGTCCGCGATGAGCGATGCCTGCTCCGCCTCGAGCGCTTCAATCCGTCCTTCGAGCTCTGTCTTATGGTCCACGTATTGTGCAACTGCTTCCAATGACGACCAAATGTCACTTCCATCATGACCTCATTTCACCGGTCAGACGAAAAACAATTGATACAATCGTTAAACCATTTCAATCCCCCGTACCCGCCAATCAATGAACGGTCCCAAGCGTTTCGTCTCAGGTACAATCAGCGAACGATTGAACAGGTTGCTAGACTCCAGCTCGCTGGAGGGAGTACCAACACTCGGGCGATTCAGATGTTTGGTGCGGGGGGTGGGAATTTATTCCTTCGGGTTCGAATCGGTAATCTAAAAAAATCTAGCTAGTAAATCATTACATGCGATCCTCAGCATCCTCCTTGCATCTACATCTTGGTCAGCAAAAGAGTCATTGTAGGGAATCAGGCATTAGACTCATATAACAATCCTTAGAATAAAAGATGTGCCCTCTTGTCCCAAGTGCGGATTGTATTCTGCTCCAACAATTCAGAGATGCCCTAAATGCTCTACGATTCTCCTCTTTCCTCTTGATCTCTTGCTCAACAGCCTCAAGGGAGAGTTCCCAAACTGGATATCACAACTCGGATTCAAGGTTGCCTTCAGACATGATGGTTTGATTTACAATGGCACGTTAGGACCAAGACAAGTTCAGAAGGGGAATCCTGCTTTACTCAAATTGTACGTTCAAAGTTTCTACATCGGACCAATCGCACTCCAGGTTGGCGCTTGGTATCCAGGCGCAATAAAGAATAAGCCGATCTCACAGGTCTCGACTGCATTATCTGCATTGGAAGTGGCGGAGGTCACAATTCCGATAGAAACCACATTCGATACCAAAAGCGGCAACAAACGCGTACATTACAAGCTTTCTTGCGCAGTACCCAAAAACACAAAGAAGATAACAGATTTGAAAGAACTCGAACAAGTGCCGAATCTTGCCAACCTTGTGACCAGTGCGAAGCACGTCCTTGGAGGGCGTTTCTGGTCGGGCTCTGGACTACGAGACGATGGTCAAACCTACTACTTGTTTTCTAGCTACAAAGTGTTGGACGAAAAAGCCCGAGAGCAAAGAATCGGGCTGCTTCCAATCTACAAGACATTATGGCCTGTGGCAACGTCAAGTCCGAGTTAGGAGGCTCCTGCGCTAGGCAATCCCGGAATGCTTACTTCGTTTCTGCAAAGCATATTTGCTAACAAACATCTGTCCTTCGAGAATTCCCTCTACTCTTCCCGACGATATGCCGTCCTCTATGATTTTTCGGGCCATGATATCAGTTGCGGGTGAATAAAACTTTGAGAGCATTTCAGTCACCTCTAAGATGGACGTGGTCTCTTTTCCACCCAGCAAGCGAATCACATTTTCTGTTGCAACGGACGCGCGTACAATTCTTTCAAGGTTTGTCTTTATCGCTTGGGGCTCGCTCTTGTTTGGAACCGTGTACGCGAAGGTTACGTCTCCATCAGAGAATTTTACGACAAGCGCGAGTGTCGCTTTCTTTCGGAGAGCTCCCGTTTCTGAAACTCGAATCGAGGTAACAATATATGGGGAAAAACTGGTCACCGTGACCCCATTTGCCATAATTTGAAATTTCTGTATCTTTTCATCGAACCATAAGGAGCTAAACATCTTGCGGCCACCAACATTATTTCTCCAGATGACGCAATCTCCCTGAAGGAGAGTGGAGACCAAGAATCTCGATTGATGATGGTTTATATTTAACAGTTAAGGAGTTTGCTACGACTCGGTTACTTTTCTAGATCTCATGGATCCTTTCCGCCGGGCTCGGTTTGCGGCGGAGTTACTTTTATCAGTAGTTCTTGAAACTTCGCGCTTGTCAATTCCATCTTCTTCCGCTCTGCCATAGCATTAGACGAAGATGTGCACCTATTATTGTTTTCGTATGGCGCGTGAAACCATTTCGTTGATTGATACAGGTTCAGTACCTTCGTGCATGAAACATGATAACTGTCAGCGAGTCTAGTGTAATTGATTGCCAACTATAAGCGTCACAATGGATACAGCTAATGGGAACAACATCCACAATTTTATCCTGTGCGTGAGCGGGTTGGTTATGAGACCAAAGAAGCCTAGGTAAATCGCAACTATTGTCCCGGTCAAGATGTAATCCGACTTATTGATGCCGCTAACCAACGCTCGCAGAACAAGTATGTCGTTTAGGCAGCCTACCACGGACAGAAATGCAAACAAGGCGAATGCAGTTAGAGCATAAAATAGACCTCGAAAGAGTATCGATTCCACTCGGTTTGGATAGATGTAGTATGTGGCATCGAAAGACAATGGAAAGGTCGCGTCCGGAACGGTAAATTCGGCTACGTGATTAAAAACTGAGACATGATAATGGTCTGTCATAGTGAGCGGCGACTTACTGCCGTCTGATTCGATTTTGTACAGGATTGGCTTTTGATTTCGCAAGTCGAAATCAGCGGGAGATGAGATTAGAATGTGCGTAAGGAATCCTTCGTTAGCAGCCTTCTCGACTTGGACTTTGAACTTCGGTATGTTGAGGAGGGCTCTTTTCCGAGATACATTTTTTGTAATGCTCGCGTCTTGATAGGTGAACCGAATTACTCGGGCTTCTCCCGCATGAATCGGCCTTTCAGGAGGAAGCGGAATAATCTGAACATAGCGTTTGCGTTGATTTATATCGGTAAGAAGACTGGTTGCCCATTCCTCACGAAATTGCCCTAACAAGTGTCTCACGAAGTCGTTAGGGTAGACAGGCAATTCGGATCCATCATTGTCGTAGATGTGCAAGTTAATTTTGTATGCATAAGCTTCAATCACTATGAAATTCTGGCTCTGCTTGGAGTCGTTGTAGAACGTGTATTCATCTGTTATTTCTCTGACTTCGGGACTTGAATGAAGAATTATCTGTCTGAGTCTCAGTATCTTAATTACTGATGGCAATGGCACGAACCCTGTTTGGTCTCTTGGGCAGACTTCTCCCTTGGGCCCTTAACCATGTTTAGTCTGATTTAATATCTTCGAATCCGATTTAATTGCCACTGAGACAGATATCATCGTCACGATTGATGATTTGTCGCCACAGCTCCGATGAATAGTGCACCAAATGCCAAGAAGACGAAGTAATCACTGACCTTCAGAGTGAGGACGCCTGAAACAAAACCAAGAAAGAGAGCCAATAGACCAAGCCAGTGAGGTTCGCTTATTCCATACATGATAAGGACTGAAACGATTATCAACAGGTAAGGAGCGATAAAGAAAATCCACGAATATTGCGGAGCTAAAACCGCGAAGTATTTCTGAAATGCGTTAGATGCAACTGTGATAGGTTCAGCGCCGAGACCGCTGAGAAATCCGACTCCAATTATGATTTCTCTAGCGGTCAACCAAGTATCTTCACCTGTATCACTTGCCATTCAGTTTTGGATTATTAGTGACCACTTTTAAGCAAATGGCAGTTTATCTGAAGTCCAAATGCCGATTGAGCTCTGATTACAGATCCTGAGCCGCTCTCGATAGTAGAGTTCTCACTCTCGCTCGCTACGGCGGAATTCACCCCCTGCCCCCTCTTCCGCCTCCGCTCGTTCGACCCTCCGCTAAAGCTGCGGGGTTCGCCCTCCTAACGTCGGGCTCCGTGAGCCCTCTACTATCGAAGCGGTGAGGGCACTTACGTTCCCTCCCCGACCCTACGGGTCGGCTCCCCTCCCTCCTTCAGGGGGGCGTGAGGGGGCTCGGCTTGGCTCTCGTTTGCTCCTGCTCCTGCTCCAATAGCTTCCTTCAGCTCGGGCATTGTTGCTACCTTGACTCTCTCCGAGGCGTAGCGCGAATACCGTCCCGCTTCCTCGTAGTTTGGTGCCAGGATGATCACCCTCTTAGTGCTCTTGGAGAGTCGTTCCTGCAAGTCTGCTCCTGAGTGCTTCAATCCCGTCTCTATCTCTATGTCAAATTCTGGCGTCTCGATGTCTGGAACTGACCCGTCACCAGTGGCGTTCATCCTCGATACCCGCACGCCGCTAGCCGTGAGTATGCTCACCGCATCCCTCTGCATGTAGTCGTGGATGGGCGAGAGGTTCGGGTCCCTGAGGTAATACAGAACCTTCCCCTTTCCGGTCGAGTCGAGATATCGAATGCGCCCTATCTCGTCTCCGTCGAGCAGCTTCTTCAGCTCCTTCTTCACGACTAGTCTCCTGCTGTCCTCCCTCTCGATGCCGAGGGCGCGGTCTATCCCCGTCTGGTGTAGCGGTTCCTTCCTCAGTATGGCCAGTATCTCGCTCTCATAGTCAATGGCGTCTATGGTCTTCTGCTGGATGAGGGCGACGTTGGCGGGCTTGTCATACTGCGTCTGCCGCTCTGGAAGCTCAACCCTGTCCGCCCTGAAGATTGGGACTATGCCGCCGTTCCCCACCCGAAAAGTGAGGTCCATGAACTGATGCGGGCGAAGTTCCTTCACTATCCAGACGTAAGCGGAGTCTATCTTGCGTATCGCCTCCAAATCCCTCTCTGATGTGGTGTTGAAGGTAAGCTGCGTCGCAAACTGGTTCCTGAGTGCGTCCGGTATGTCCGAGTAGTTCTGGGTGGCCGTGTAGAGGGCGCCGAACTGTCTGACCTGCCGCATGAGAGTATCAACTATCGTCCTCGCTTCCGTCTCATAGAGCTGGGTGAGTCTGTGAACCTCGTCTATCACGATGAGCGTCCTTCTCTTCTCTTGGGCGCCAAGTCTGTCAGTCAGCGAACTCCATATCTGCCTCAGAGCAATTTCGGCGTAGAACGTCTTCGCGCTCTCGTCCAGATGAGAGAAATCTAGAACGGTATCCGTGGCAAGGTCTATGCTAAAGGAACCCTCCCCGATGACTAGACCACCAATCTGAGCCTCTATCAGCGCCAGCGCCTCCTTCTGTATGTCCGTGGCCTTCCTCTCCGTGCGCTTGAGGTTGTCCTTGAACTCTACCCAGTTCTTGCTTTCGCGTGCCGCACTCTTGACAATCGCCCTCACCTGTGAGAAGGTGATGCCCCTCACGTTCGCTGGAAAGGCCAAGGTGAAGGCTATCGAGAACGCATCCGCATCCTGGAATGGGTCAGGAATGTGCTTGGAGACATCTATCACCTGGTACGGCATGCGAAGGTAGGTATCGTTCGACTTGAATGAGAAGACTGTCTTCGGTTCCTTCGCGGAGAGCAAGAGGACGTTCATCAGCTCGCTCTTGCCCATGCCGGAGCGTCCGCAGACCATCACGGAAGGGTTCCCTTTTCGCCCGATGTATTCGCCAAAGTTCACGTAGCAGTGGTCTATCCGTCTGACGAGAGGTATCTCACGCCTCCCGTATCTGACTATCTCGGGACCGCTTCTACCCGAAGAGGATTGTCTGTATTCTGTGATGGGCTCCAGGAGGTCGGCGAAGGGAACCTGCCTGATCGGGGTTCGGGCGAACTTCTTCAGTATTCTCGTTCTCATAATCAGGAGCGCGGCCAGAGCGATGGGAACGAAAGCGACGAGAATCAGCGCGGGCTTGCGGCTGTAGACCAGCAGGGAGGCTATCAGGATCAGGAAGCCGATAATCTCGTGCTTGGTCTTCTTCGTGAATGTTGAGACGTTCATGCCCTCCGAGCAGGCCGTTGCTTATAACGCAAGGAGCAGAGTGGTGAGCAAAAAGCAGTGACGATTGGGGGACTTGACCTGCATGACTCGGCTCCCGTTAAATACTCATTCATCCTGTATGGGTATGAGATACGCAGAAGTCGTCGAGGCGACAAAACACATCCTCGGAGAATACGCCTACCGCCTGACGGTAAGGCAGGTCTACTACCGTCTCATCTCACCGCCCTATCAACTCTTTCCGAACACCGCGACCAACTACAAGACGTTCGACAAGATTCTCACGAAGGCGAGGGAAAGGAAGGAGGTGGACTGGAGGAGAATCGAAGACAGGGCGAGGAGCATACTGGGAGGAGAGAAGAACGTTTTCGACTCTCCAGAGGGATATGTAGACTGGCTCTTTCGGGAGCTTAACGAGCGATACTACGACAAGTCATACTGGGAAAGCCAGCCCAGCCACGTCGAGGTCTGGGTCGAGAAGGACGCCCTCAGCACCCTCTTCGAGAGGGCGGTAAAGCAATACCGAATCGTGGTTTTCCCTTCACGGGGATACAGCAGCTATACCAAGGTCATGGAGGCACTGGAAAGGTTCCCGCGGCGCAAGAACATAGTCATCCTGCACTTCGGAGACCACGACCCGAGCGGGCTCGACATGTCGAGAGATTTGAGTTCGAGGCTCGACGGATACTCTGGCACCAACAACGGGGGACTAGTCGTAAAAAGGATAGCCCTCGGAATCGAGCAGGTAAGAGAATTGGCGCTCCCGCCGAACCCGACCAAGAAAGCAGATTCGAGAGCCCGAGAGTACACCGCAAAGTATGGGGACGAGTGCTGGGAGCTCGACGCCGTTCCACCGAACGCGCTAGCACAGTGGGTCAGGGACGCAGTTGAGGAAGAGATCGACTGGGGCGCATGGCGGGAGTCGGAGGAGCGGGCTAAGGAAGAACGCGAGAAGATAAGACGCGCGCTGGAGCAGTCGAGCAGCGAGGTGGACGGCCTCAGGAAGAAGGTAGCGCAGGCTCTAGGGGTAGGCAACTCATAGCCTGTGTTTTAAGCTGCCATCGCCAAGTCTGGCATGAGTCAATCGAAGACCGTCTCAAAAGATGAGTTCGTGCTCGTAAGAAGGGAAGACATGGAGCAGATTCTTGCCATAATCAAGAGGCTTGAGGGCCAGCTAGATACTTCTCGACGAGCTTCCTGAGTTCCCTCAACTCGTTCTTCGCGCCCTCATCCTCCACAGTCATCTTGCTCCTTTCCCTTGGGTCGAGAGGGGTGGCACACTTCGGACAGAACACCATACCTCTCGAAGCCTTCTCGTTGCAGCGAGGACAGATCACTGGTGCAAAGTCTGGCTTGATAGGTTCTATTCTCTCGCCAGTATAGATCGCGGTAAGTTTGTCGTCTAAGTCTCTACCAGAGAGATGAACGTATACAGCGGGCATCTTGCTGCTCATCGACCACCCATACATCAGCTTGAGTTCCGAGTCTGTGAGGAACTTGGCGTTTCTCGTAGCAGAACCATGCCTCAGCATATGGTTGAAGACCCTCTTCTTCACTCCAGCGCGCTGCGCTACCTGCTTCAAGCAGCGATTCCACCTGATCCAGCTCAACCGATGGTTCATGTAGTTGGTGCTCTCCGTAAGCCAAAGAGGAGAAGATGGCTCTTTCCTGAGAGGGTGAACCTCTAGGTATCGAGCGAGCAGACTCACCGATGTTATCAGTCTGACTACCCTGCTTCCCGTCTTCCCCCTCTCGATGTGCAGCCTAGCGCCCCTGTCGTCAAAGACCAAGCTTCCGACGTTCAGGGTGAGCAGTTCTGTGGCGCGAAGCCCTGCCTCATATCCGACAGCCAGCATCGCCTTGTCCCTTAGACTGATCGCCGCCTTGATCATGGTCTCGATTTCCTCGCTAGTGAAGAAAAGAGGTTCCTTTCTCTCGTTCGCCTTCATCGCCGTCCTAATCCACCTTACTTCCTCTGGATAGGGCGTCTCTCTGTCCACGTTCCCGTATCTGGCGAACTTGAAGAACCTCTTTATCGCGAAGAGGTAATCTGAGACCGTGTGCGGAGTATAGCCCGAGTCGTGTTGCAACCATGAGACTAGTCGCTCGATGTCTGGCCGCTTGGCTAGCTTGACGCTCGTTCCGAGGCGCTCGATTGCGTTCTTCAGATGGTAGGTATACTTGGCGAGCCTTCCTGTCGATACGCCCTGCGCCCTGAGATGCTGGACAAATCTCCTGATCGTCTCCTTGTCTTCGTTGCAAACTGATTCCGACTCGTCCAGGCGCTTCTCCGCGTTTGAGAGGTGCCCCTCGTAATCGTAAACTTCCCTGATTGCGTCCTTCATGCCGTATTGGAGGAGACCTGCATTTAACGGTCGGAGATTCTGACTCATGGCATAAGGTGCGGGGGGTGGGATTCGAACCCACGAACCCCTAAGGGACGAGGTCCTGAGCCTCGCGCCGTTGACCAGGCTGGGCGACCCCCGCAGACGAGCCTTTGCCCGAGAAACCCGTTTTAAAGCAATCCGATTCTTTGTTTCGGCCCAAACTCGGTCGGCTAACGCAACCCCCAGCTGACGACCTTGAGGGGCGTTATCGTGAGAATTGGTGATTCCCCTTCACCCCACGGGTTCTTCCGGTATACTTCGAACCTCTTGAAGAGGAGGTTGAGGAGGCGGAGATACTCTGGACCCCTTTCAAGGATTGTAGACGTCCCCTGGATGAAGACCGCCCTGTTTGGTTCGTAATCATCAACTACGAGCGAGACCTTGGGATTCTCCTTCAGGTTCTTGAGCTTCTTTGTGTGGTAATCAATGGCGACGATGACCTTCTCCCCATCCATGGCATACATCACGGGGATTACGTGCGGCATGCCGTCGCTCGATACAGTCGCCATCCTGCAGAGCTCCCGCTTCTTGAGAAACGCGAGTTCCTTCTTGTTCATTCCGACACAGGTGGAGCGCCCGTTCACTAAAAGCGTTCGGGAGAGAAAGCAGCTGGGATGATTAGGAGCCTCGGCCGGGATTTGATCCCGGGACCCCTGCCTCTCTGGATTTCCTTACCAAGGCAGTGCTCTACCAGGCTGAGCTACCGAGGCGTAGGTGCCATGGCACCGCAAAATGAGATTCTTTAGTGTTTGGTAGTCTTGTCATGCGAGAACCGCGACCACACATCGCATCGGCGGTGGCCGCCCTGCCCTCCCTCGGGGCCTAAGCGCACGCAAGCGCAGTGCAACTTAAATCACCTCTCATTTTGTTTGCGTGCGTGCCGGGGTAGCATAGCTTGGCTCATTGCGCCGGGCACGCCTCAGGTGGGCGAAACTCATAATCCCAAGCTCGGATGCGAAATCCGGAGGTCGCGGGCTCGAAATGCGGAACGCGAGAATCCCGCCCCCGGCACTCACTTTCTCAATCCTGATTCCGTGCAATTACTGCAAAAGGAATCTCGGCAGTCGACGCAGTTGCGTTCAGCCACAACCTCCCTTGCATTCAGAAAACTTATACCATACTAATCTCGACCGCAAAATCAGCGATGATACCGACTCTCGACGCTACCAGTTACTACAACTTCATCGACGGTATCATGATCGCACTCTTCGTCGTTGCGCTGATTGTAATCTTCGTTTACGAGTACGAAGTCTTGAGAAGGCCGAAGAGTCAGAACCAGAGCTAGCCTAGAACCTTCTCAATCAGAGACGCATCTTCCAACTCTAGGATGACCATACCCATCTTCGAGACCTGCCTAGTAACACCCAGAACTCTAATCTTCTGACCCACCTCGATTTCGACCAGCCTATCGGCCGAATCCCTCCAGCCGACGAGAGTTATCTCGCCCGTATCGTCCCCAATAATCATCTCCGCCTTCTTCACGCTCGAGCCGTCACTCATAGACGCATCGTGCGTACTCGCCTTCGAGAGCGCCATCACCTCTAGGTTGACGCGTCCGGCCAGGTCCTTCACCCGGTTCACCTTGACGAGCGTTCGGCTAGATTCGGGTTCTGAACCGAGGGCCCGTACAATGCTCCCGCTGTCCCCGTGAAGTTCTCGCTCGCCGTTCGTGCTCTTCCGCACCCTCAGGTTGGTAACCATGACGCTCTGACCGGCCTTGGCCTCAATTGAGACGGGATTCCACACCACCACCCTGATTCTTCCCTTCCCCTCTTCACCGGTGAGTTCAAACTGCGTCAGTGATCCACCCGAACCATCGCTCCTGGTGAAGCTGGAGAATCTGCTCGCAGAGTAGACAGTACCACCGACCGCAGCAACGCTCTGATCATCATCCTCAACCTCGTCAACCCTCTTTACCAGTTTCGAGAGAGGCACCAGCCGCGATACCAAGCTCTCATCATCGAGGACCTCAATCTTGCCCCTCTTACCCAGATTCAGGTTCGGTTTTCCGTCCAGTCCGGCCCTCACATAGGCGTTGGATATCCTTACCGGCGTGTCTACGGTTATCCCTTCGAGTTTGATGGCGTCCTGGTTGTCGTCCCAGATTGTGAGCCTCCCCACATTGTTCCTGTCAAAGAGGCCGAGCCTCCTGTACCTCCCAACGCCGCCGTCCTTCTTGGTGTATTCGCTCACGGGATAGACGGCCAAGACCCTGGCGACAATCGTGATGTCGTTAGCCCCCACGTAGATGTCCTTCAGTGTCAAATCCGTCGAGGTCATCTGCCTCAGCTGGACACCAAGCTCCCCCGCTATCAAGAAGAGCGCACCTTGGTCGGTCAGGAATCCGGCCCCAACGTCCCGCTTCTTCTCCTGGATTTTCTCGAGTATCTGATCCCGCGTTAGCTCGGGCCTGCTCCTCAGAATCTCGTCGAGAAGCGAATCAAAGTCGTACGTTAGTGTCATCTCCCATTGAGGCGTCAATCTCGCGAGAGGGCTCTCTTGATGGCAAGGACGGTCGCCCTACGCGTAACCGCTCATTCGGCCAAGAGGAGGGGTCAGGCGGTCGTCGTTCGTGCCTTTGGCATCGACAACTCGATTTCTAGGACCGGAAGATTGAGCTGTCTGCCATCCCTCGCGACGACGTTCTCGCCGTCGATTTGGATCTTGGAGATCTGCACCTGGCTGAAGAATCTCTTCCTGAGAAGCTGTGTGACGTCCACTGCCATGTTTATGGCCTCGCCCCTGGAGCGGAGTACCACATG
This sequence comes from uncultured Nitrososphaerota archaeon, assembly GCA_963703285.1. Taxonomy (GTDB): domain Archaea; phylum Thermoproteota; class Nitrososphaeria; order Nitrososphaerales; family Gagatemarchaeaceae; genus Gagatemarchaeum. The sequence goes on along the minus strand of OY969807.1, from coordinate 1,624,606 downwards.
CTCAGCGCCTCCGTTGAACATGGTTATGCACGCCGTGACGTAGTTGAGGAGTGGTTTGGATTGGCCGACGATTACCATCTTCGTACCTTCCGGCATGGGCCCGACCGTAAAGCCCCTTGCTTATAACGCCTACGTAGTCACGAGTGAGAGCGGTCTGACCAACCAAAGATTGAGATACAAGCTTCGGCAGAGGTCTGCCTGCTGGGGTCGTCGGCTAGTCTGGTCCAGGCTTCAAACGGAATCGGAAGATGCCTCGGGAAGAGACAGATTGTCCGCAGTCTGTCTCGGGACCGCTTGAGAGCGCCGGTTCAAATCCGGCCGACCCCATCAAACATAACACCCTTAAATCGAACGCGGAGGCACTTGCCGAGGTTTGTCCCGATTGGTGGGCCATCTCGACATGGATTACTTCTACGCGCAGGTCGAGGAGCTCGAGAACGGTTCTCTGAGGAACATGCCGGTGCTGGTCTGTGTCTACTCCGGCCGCACGGATGACAGCGGGGTCGTAAGCACCGCCAACTACAAGGCGAGAGAGCTGGGAATCCATTCGGGAATCCCCATCGCGCTCGCCAAGAAGCACCTAGCAGGGATCGAAGCTGCGTTTATACCTATGAATCGTGAGAAGTACGAATCCTACTCTGTGAGGGTGATGGAGATTCTGCGAGAGAACGTGGACGTGATGGAGCAGACAGGTATAGACGAGGCTTTCTTCGACATCACGAGGAGGTCCGGCGGCAGTTTCGAGGCAGGCGCCGAGATAGCTTCCGGAATAAAACTCCAGATGCTGCAGCGCGAGAAGCTGACCTGTTCTGTGGGGGTCGCACCCAACAAAGTCGTCGCCAAGCTCGCCTCCGACTTCAAGAAACCCGACGGACTTACCGTAGTCACACCCGGCGAGCTGAGGAGCTTCATGGAGCCGATGCCCGTCAACAAGCTCTATGGGATAGGCGCCAAGACGGCAAAATCGCTGCGGGAGATCGGGGTGGTGACGATTGGAGACCTCGCAAGAAAGCAAGCGTCCGAGCTGGGCGACGTCTTCGGGAACAAGCTGGGAGTCTACCTTCACAACGCCAGCAACGGTGAGGATGAGGAACCCGTGCGTGAGAGAGGCCCTGCGACACAGATTAGCAGGATAATCACGCTCAAGAGGGACTCGCGCGACACGGGAGAGATTCTCTCACAACTCGCACCCGCGCTCGGAGACGTTCACAGGAGGGTGGTCGAGAACGGACTGTTCTTCAGGTCCGTCTCGGTCATCGGCATATTGAGGGACCTGTCCATCAGGACCCGCACGAAGACCTTGGAGACGCCAACCAGCGAATCTTCGACTTTGAACCTGGCGGCGTCTGAACTACTGGCCTCTCTCGTCGGGGAGACGGGCGAGCTGAGGCGAGTGGGTGTCAGGGTCGGGGACTTCGAAGAATCGAGGGAACAGAGCTCCCTCGCCGAGTTCTTGGGCTGAGGGAGATGGCGACGTCAAGACCAAGCGCGGACGAGCTCGCCTCCCGCTTCGTCCACCTCTCCAATCACCAGACCCACCTGAGGAGGGCCGCGGAGGCCGTCAGCGACGGATGCGTCAAGAAGCAACTCTTCCTCCCCAGCGGCAGGGTCTTGCTGACCGTGGTCGGCCGGAGCGGCGACGAGTTCATCGACCCGGACAAACCCTTCTGCTCCTGCAGGCACTTCTTCTTCAGGGTCCTCGGAGGAAGGGACCTCACATGCTACCACCTGTTAGCCTACGAGATGGCAAAGGACGCTCAGTTCGTCGATCAGGTGGAGATGCACGACGAGGAGTTCGGTACCTTCATCAAGATGTTGGCGTTAGACCTGATGGCCCGTTCGAGGGACAAAGAAGATAAGGACAATTTTGAGCAGTATGAGAGCGCGCCACGGTAGCTCAGCCTGGTAGAGCACCTGCCTTGTAAGCAGGTGGTCGAGGGCCCAAAAATCACGAGATGCAACGTAACGAGAAGGTTGCATAGCGGTGGGGAATCCCTCCCGTGGCTCTTCACTCTCTTTCAGTTAGATTGGCGACTGTCCAACCATAGGCCAAGCCACGCGTCTAAAGCCTTCGTAGCTCGTCTTCACCCAGACGTCAGCATGTATGACTTGACCTTGTCCTTGTCGACGTCGCAGAGCAACCCCTTGAGGATGCCAGAGTTGTACTCGCTGCCAGGGTTGAAGCACATCGTCTGTCCGATCTTCACCATCCCCCTCGATTCGTGGATGTGGCCATGTATCCCAGCGAGAGGCTGGTACTTCTCGATGCTTGCCCTCACGGCGGTGCTCCCGGCTGATGTCATGACCATGTTTCCTCCAGAGATGACCGGCTTCAGGTTCTCGTCGAGCTTTGGTGCCTGGTCGATTACGGTGTTGATCGGGGGGACGTGCAGGTTGAACAAGGTCGTCTTCATGTTCTTGACCTGAGCTACCATCCTGTCGATCTTCTGCTGAAGCACGTCCTCGTCCACTTCCCTGGGGCTGTTCCAGGGGGTGTGGTTGGCGTATCCCAAAGTTATCATCTCGTGCTCGTCGTCTATGTACAACGTCTTCTCCTCTGGATTGATCACGTACGTCGCGGCGTCGAGCGCCTGGTCGATCTCGAAGAAGTCGTCGTTGCCGGGCGAGACGTAACACTTGATCCCGGTCCCCTTCAACCTCTCCTCCGCCAGCTTCATCCAGCCGTCAATGCTCTCCTTCATGAGCTTCTTGAACAAGTCCTTTACGAGCTCAGGCTTCGCCGTAAGCTCATCCACCTCCTTGGGCTCGGTCAAGTACGGATAGAACCCGGAGTCCCGAATGGTCTTAACCGTCTCGTTCACCTGATCCTGCGATTTGAGGTCGTACTCCGTCCCACCGAACTCGGCCTTGCTGGTCCCATCCGGCTGCTTGACGATGGGGACGATCATCTTCCCCGTTATGTCGCCGCCGAGCACCAGGACGCCGGCGTTGTAGAACTTCCCGGCGTTGATGAATTTGCGGAAGCACCTATCCGAACCATGGACGTCCGTAACAAAGAAGAGCCTCGTCTTTGCCAATGTCGAGACATCCTTCGAGGCGGTTTTAAACTTCACGTGGCGGGCGGCTCGGTTCCCGTCCCCACGCGGGAGTCGACCACCTCCTTGTCGGCTTCGGGAAGCTCGTACCACTGCACCTTCTCGCCGACCCTCGCCCTCATCTTCCACCTGAAGCTCTTGGGAGCGTCCTCGATCATCTTCTTCAGCCTGGCTACCCGGTCTCCGACGATTTTCTTCTCGCCGTCCTCCAGCCCGAAGTCGTTCAGCATGCCGAGGATGCGGTCGAGGTTCGTCACGAAGGTCTTGTAGATTCCCCAGTCGTCGGAACAGAGCTTTGCAAGGTATGCCCCATTGATCACGTCGGGCGCATCCTCGCTCCCTACGTCATGGTCCAGGAACATGCTAACGATATCCTTCAGGTCCTTCTGGTTTATCTCGACGATTTGGAGCTTGGTCGCCATCATGTCGGCGAGGGGGATGGTCTGCTGGTCGATGTCGAGCCTGTCCTTGAAGTTGAACTTGTGACACATCTCGAAGACGTCCAAGAATATGTCGACGCGCCTCTGGTGCTCGATGTCATTGAAGATCAGCCTCCTATAGCCCTGCATCGCGTTGAACCTGTCTCTGGGCACATACCCGAGCTCATCGAAGAGCTGCTTAATCTCCTTGGATTGTTTGGCGCGCCCCATGAAGTCGATGTCTACGTAGTTCCTCTGGAGGGCCCTGTGCTTCGCCGAGGGGCAGCGAAAATAGAAGGAGACGCCGCCGAAAAGCCTCAGGATTATCTTTTTCTGCTGCGCGACTTCGATAATCCTCTTCGCCTCCTCTGTGGGGCTTTCCAGGATTGGCATTCTTCCCGCCTTCAACTATTCCCAATTCTTTTAACCTTTGCCGGCGCGTCCATAGCAATCGTCGCATATCAGATAGACTAAAACAAGAGTGCTTACTCCCGTCACAGGTTGGAATTCAGGCAGCTTGGAAGGTCAGGGGAGAAGATTCCCGTCGTCGGGATGGGCACCTGGGCCATCGGAAACTCGAGCGGAGAGCAGCGCCGGGAGGAGATCAAGGCTATCCAGAAGGGGATTGAGCTCGGGCTGACGTTCATCGACACGGCGGAGGTCTATGGTCATGGAAGGTCCGAGAGCCTCGTGGGAGACGCGATAAGAGAATACAGAGACGAGGTCTTCCTCGCCACCAAGGTCGCTCCCGAGAACTTCGCCTACGACGACGTCATAAGGTCTTGCGAGACGAGCATACAGAGGCTGGGGGTAAAGTTCGTCGATCTGTACCAGCTGCACTGGCCCAACCCCCGCATCCCCATAGGGGAGACGATGCGGGCGATGGAGGAGCTGGTCGAGACCGGGAAGACCAGATACGTCGGCGTGAGCAACTTCTCGGTCGAGCAGACGACTCAGGCGCAGGAGGCGCTTCCCAGAAGCGAGCTTGTCTCGAACCAGGTGAGGTACAGCATCACATCGCGCTCCATCGAGGCCGACCTGCTTCCGTTCTGCGACAAGGAGAGGATTACCTTGATCGCATATAGCCCCCTCGACACGGGTAACATGCCCATCGGAAGGATCCCCAAGGACATGCTCGCGAAATACGAGATGACACCTGCACAGCTTATGCTGAACTGGGTGACGTACAGGGAACCGGTGGTCACGATACCCAAGGCGGGGAGGGTGTCCCACGTCGAAGAGAACGCGCGACTCTGTCGACGTGAGAATCTCGCAAGCCGACTACGACTCGCTCTCAAGGAAGTTCGAGTGATTACGCAGTAATGTGATGCATCCTGACGAGGTCTGATGCGTAGGGCTGAAGCTCCTTCGGAACCTCCACGTGGATCGATTCCTTGAGCGCCAGGCCCCTGTCTTTCTTCGACTTCCAGACCTGCACATTGAAACCCACAAGACTTTCGGTCACCCCATCCGGGACGCGATGGTCTCCCGCCTTCGGGAACAGCTCATTGTGGATTGACCCCGTCCCGTACAGCCTCCTCCATATGTAGTCCGTGATATGAGGCGTTATCGGGGCCAGCAGGAGCAGAAGGGACCTCATTACCCGGTGGAGCGTATAGCACGCCGCCTCGCGTTCTTCCCGGTTCCCCGAGTCCCCATAGGCCCGTGCCTTCGTCATTTCGAGGTAGTGGGCCGTGAAGACGTTCCACATGAACTCCCTGATCTTCGTGGCGGGCACGAACACATTGAACTCCTCATATCCCCTGTTGCAGTCCTCCACGAGCCTGTCGAGCTCGGCGAGAATCCACTTGTCCGACTCCATGAGGGTCGCAGACTCGGGTTCCGGGAACAATCCTATGTAGCGCGCCGTGTTCCAGAGCTTGGTCAGGAACTTGCCCGCGCCGGCCACCCTGTCCTCGCTCAGCCTGAAGTCATAGCCCTGGTTGGCCTCGGCGGCCCCCCAGAACCTGAAGGTGTCGCTCCCATACTTCTGCAGGAGGGACTCAGGGTCGACGAAGTTGCCCAGGCTCTTCCTCATCGCCCGTCCCTGTGCGTCTTGCCCCAGTCCGCCCACCCACGCCGACCCAAAGGGAGCCTCACCTGTGAGAAGATAGCACCTCAGCAGCGAGTAGTAGAGCCACGTCCTGACGATGTCCTTGCCCTGGGTCCGGATTGTGGTCGGATAGGTGGCGCTGTGGAAGGGCTGGTCCCTCATCCACTTCGTGATGAAGAGAGCGGAGATGCTCGAGTCCATCCAGGTGTCGAAGGTCTTCGTCTCCCCGACGAACTTCTCGTTCCCGCACTTCTTGCAGCTCGGGAAGGGCGCGGGGTCCCTCCACGGCCTGTAGTACTTCCCAGGCTCGGGCAGGTGCGGTTCGTTGCACCTGCTGCAGTACCAAATCGGAATCTCTGTCGCGTAGTACCTCCTCCTCGAGATTGGGTAGTCTGTTGTGAGCGAGTTTATCCAGTTCAGAAGTATCTGCCTGTGCATGTCGGGGTAGAACCTCATCGCGTCAGCGAGCTCCCTGAGCTTCGGAACGAAATCGAGCTGCTTGAGATAGAACTCCTGCATGGGTATGATCTCGACGGGGGTGTGGCTCCTTTCGCACAGCGGCGTCCGGTGCTGTATCTGTTCGATCTTCGTGGCTGCTTTGCTCTGCTGGAGATCCAGGATGATCTGCGAGCGCGCGTCCTTTACCGCCATCCCGGTGTACTTGCCAGCCGCCGCGGTCATCTTGCCGTCTGTGTCTATGGCTACGACTTCGTGTAGCTTCAGCTCCCTGATGATCTGAACGTCGTGATAGTCCCCGTAGCTGCAGATCATGACGGCGCCCGTCCCAAACGACATGTCCACGCTCTTGTGAGTCGCTATCGTGACCTCGTTGCCGAAGATAGGGGTAATCGCCGTCTTGCCAACCAGCTCCCTGTACCTATCGTCGTCCGGATGAACCAAGATAATCTGACAAGCCTCCAGCAGCTCTGGTCTCGTCGTGGCGACTGGAATCCCTCCACCACCCTTCACCTCGAACCTGTTCGTCACGAGGTAGGTCGGGAGCTCCTCGTATTCGATCTCCGCGTCGGCGATCGTCGTCCCGCAGTCTGTGCAGTAGTTGTTCGGCCTGTTCGCTATGTGGACCAGCCCCTTGTTCCACAAATCTATGAACGACCACTGGGTGATCGTTCGGTACTCTTCCGAGTCGGTCCGGTACTTGTTCTTGAAGTCACCCGAGATTCCAAGCCTCTTGAGTAGCTCGACCATGTAGGCCTCAATGTCGTCGAGCACGTGCTCGCAGAGCTCGATGAACTCGGCGCGGGGAGTCTTCCTGAGCTGGATTCTGTACTTCCGCTCGGTAGCTATCTCGACAGGCAGCCCGTTTCTGTCGATGCCGACGGGGTAGAGGACGTTGTAGCCCCTCATCCTCGCCGAGCGCGCCACCATGTCTATCTGTGAATACTGGGTGAGCGCCCCGGGATGCCATGGCCTGCCGGATGGGTACGGAGGTGGAGTGTCTATCACGAAGACGCGCCTCTTCGTGTCGCCTGGCTGGAACTCAAAGCCTGCCTCGGATTCCCAGAGGACCCTCGTCGCTTCCTCCAGACCCGGATTCCAGCTCTTGGCCTCGAGCTTGGGGGTGGCCGGGGTTTCCAAAGTCTTCAAAATCTCGATTCGAGGGGTATTTAGCAATTAAGCAGCGAACGTCATGTCCTTCGGGAGGCATCGACTCCCTCCGGCACACCTACTCGATTAGGGAATCTGCCTGGACCTAACTCATTCGCTTCTGCGTGTAGACCTTATCGTTCAGCTCGTACTGGACATCGGCGATCGGAGGCACCGCATAGAGGCTGGGATCGTAAATGCCCGCCACCTTGAAAGCGAGGGCCCGTCTCTTGTCATTGGAACAGATTCCGCAGTGGACCGGTAGCTTCTCCCCGTCTACCGTACTGAACCCGTACCCGGAATAGCAGCTGTAGGTGTACTTCCACGGGACGCCGAGCTCTGCACCCAGCTTCACGACCATGTCTTTGTCGTAGGTTATGAGAGGAGCCATCACGTGATAACCGCCGAAGTGAGTTGACTGCTGGGCTACCTTGTCCATGAGCTCCAGGAACTCTGGAGTGTTGTCCTTCATAGCCACCGGCGTCTCCCTCCTGATTCCGATGTAGACATCCCAGATTTCACGCTGGCCGGAAGAAAGGTACTGATGGAGGTCCATGGACTCCGCGTGGGCCAAGCCGACCGTGACCAGTTCCAGGTTGCGGACCACATCCCACCATCTCAATATGCGCTCCTCAGCCTTCCTGGCGTTCCAGAGGTCTTCCTCCTTCGTCTCGGCGATTGCCATCCCGGGTTTCGTCAGGACGCTCGTACTAAGATCGCCCAGCCACCGCAGGTCTATCAGTTTCACAGGGGCTCCGAGTTCCTTTCCTACCGCCTTGATGCAGAACTCCTCGTAGTCGTAGGTGCGCTGCTTGTAGTCGGCGAAGACCAGGATGATCTTCGGCGCCTTGAGCCTGTGCTTCACGTAGTACGCCGTTGTGACCGAATCGGCTCCGCCTGAGGTCAGGACGACTGCCGGCCGAGCGCTGGTTTGCATCAGGTGCCCCTCTTGTTGCCAAAGAGAAGTATCTGGAGCCGTGGCGTGAAACGGAACCGCCTTTCCTTGCAGACATCCACCAGCCACCTGCTCTTGATCAGAAGAGCGTCAGAGTCTACTCCCTCGGGCATGAGGATCACTCGGCCGCGAGGGAGTCCATGCGCGGATATCAATTCTTCCACTTCGTCGATGTCGTGCGAGTTGGCGATAACGAACTTGAACCAAGCCTTCCCGGAGCGAACGAATGCCTCCAGGGGTCCGCGACGGATCCTCAACCTCGCATCGACGAGGCTGTTCGAGGTCTTCGGAGATACATTGAAGCAGTCCACGACCTGCAAGATCTCCGCGCCCGGCCGGAGCGTACCGTTGGTCTCGACCTCGATGTATACACCCGCCTTCTTCAGGGCGGACAAGACCGGAAGGAGGGTTTTCTGATGAAGCAGCGGCTCGCCTCCCGTCACGACGAGATGCCCGCGGTCGTAACTCATGACCTTCTCGAAGACGGCATCGGCGGCCATCGGCTGGTAATCGACGCCGGATTCCGACGCGTCCTGGTTCTGCCAGGTGTACTTGGTGTCGCACCAGGTGCACGTCAGGTTGCAGAAGTACGTCCGCAGGAAGACGCTGGGAGTCCCTGCGTGGACCCCTTCACCCTGCACGCTGAGGAATATCTCGGCTATCGGCAGCTCGTTCTCGTGCCTTTGCGTTTTCTCTCCTCCAACTCCGGGGTTTGTCTGTGGCGGAACGGGCGGAGGCCCTCTCACCCGCCGAAGTGGCGCCCTCATCCGATGATTATTAATCATTTCATGACCTTGGAAACGGAAGAAAGGGTGGCCAACCCGTCCTTTCGATGAGGTTGGCACGCCCGAGGAGGACTTCCTAACCCCGTCTAGCCGTGGAGACAATCGAGAGCACGTCTCTGTCCCTCAGAGCGTAGTCGGTCGGAAGATGGATGCCCGTCCTGACGTCGATGGCGTAGAGGAGGCCCTTGTGCAGGTCGGAGTGCACGGTCCTCGCAAGGTCGTCGAGGGTGGACCCCGCCGGGAGGAGGTACACGTCGGGCAGGACGTTCCCACCCTTGTCGGTCAACTTCTCCGGGTCGGCGACCGGGTAGACGGCGTTCATCTTCAGCAGCTTGAATATCGTGATGTTCAGAGCGAACTGGACCCCTGTCCTCAGGTACTCGCCGAAGACCTTCCTCCTGATGTAGGCGAGGGCGGTCTGCTGGGCGCCCGTAAGCTCCTGCGGCTTGATGACGTCGAACCTCTCCTCGCCGGGTACGTACTTGATGTATCCCTTCGACTCGGCCCGTCTCAGGGAAAGCTCGGCCTCTCCGCTTGTCGGGACCACTATCAGGTCCTTGTAGTGCTCCCTCAGCTTCTTGAAATTCTCAGCGGCGTTCGGCAGGTCCATCTTGTTCGCGATTATGAGGGTGGGCTTCGAGACGTCCCGGAGGATCCAGCAGAAGTTCTGGGTCTCCTTCTCCTTCCAGCTCTCCACATCCTTCCCCTCCAAGAGCGCCTCCTTCAGGGCGTGGTTTACGTGCTCCTTCCTCACGCCTATCCCCCTCATGACTTCGGCGACGGCCGTGCTGATGTCCCCTCCAGGCAGCTTCGCGGCCTTGCCAATCTTCCCCAGGTTGCTGGAGAACATCTTGGTGTACCAGAGGACGAGTTCCAGCTCGACGTCGGCCAGGTCCGCAATCGGGTCGCCGATGCCGGTCTCGGTGACCCTCCCCTCCTTGTCGACGCTGCCAGATGCGTCCACCACATGGAGCAGGGCGTCTGACTGCGCGGCCACAGAGAGGAACTGGTTACCGAGCCCCTTCCCGAGGTACGCCCCCTTGATGAGGCCTGGAAGGTCGGTCACCTCGATGGGGATGAACCTCCATCCTTCCTCACACCTCGAGTTCTTCGGATTGTCCTGCACCCCGAACTCCTTGTGGACGCAGAGCGTCACCACCTGGGCGATGCCAGTGTTCGGAGACTTGGTCGTGAAGGGGTAGTTCGATACCTCGGCTGACTGCAGCGTCATCGAGTTGAAGAGCGTGGTCTTCCCCGCGTTGGTCTTGCCGATAATTCCAATCCGAATCATGCAAGTTCGCCAGTTTGTTCGGGTCGCTCTACTTATAGTTGAAGAATAGCGTAGTCGGTGACCGGAGGTCCCCGCCGCCTTCGGGCGGTCACATCCTGTACCTCAGGAAGCCGGCGGCCCCGCCGAAGGACTTCAGCATCGCCCCCTCCTCTGTCCCGGAGGATATCATCTCGACCTTGGCGCCAACCTGGATGGCCTTCTCCTCCAGCAAGTCGACGACGTCCGACTCGTCCACCTCGTAGTTCAGGGCGCCGCACTTTGAGCAGGGCTCGCTGAGCATCTCCTGCATCGTCTGTATCTTCTTCTGGTTCTCCACGATTTTCTCCTTCACCGTCCCGCAGTTCTTGCACGTCATCTGGACTCTGGTGATGTTGATGTCGTCCGAGATCAGCATGGTGTCCATGTTGCCCCGGTTCAGGGCGTCGATTATCTTGGGAAGACCATAGACGGCCACTCCGTTGGGCCTGTTTATCTCTGCGAGGAACTTCTGGACGAGCTTCCTCTCTTCTATGTACCGCACGTCCTGGAGCTTGTCCGCTGCCTTCTCGGCGATTTCGCGTATCCCCTCTCTTCCCGAGTAGGAGGTATCGACAATCTCCACGATGTTCTTCTGCAGCCTGTAGTCGAGGTACCCTCCCTTCAGGAAGTTCTCCTTCGTCGGCCCCGGGCCTCCGACGATGACACCACTCACGCTGCGGTCGGTGATGAAGATGCGGGTGACGTGCTCAGCGACTCGATTGAAGAAGTACGTGAGCTCCATCTCCCGGCCCCGTTCGTACCTTCGCGCGCTCTGCCCTCCCTTCCTCGTCTTCCCCGATATTCCAGACGTCATGAGGTCCTCCACGTCCAGCCTATCGCCGGACAGGATTCCTATGCCGGCCTCGTTCGAGTCGATCGAGAGGATGCCATAGACCTTTTCGGCCTTCAGCATGTCCTTTAGGAATTCGACGTGGAAGTGATCGTCACAGTTGTGGACAAGGAAGCCGTTTGCGAAGAAACTATGATCGTCGCTGTCTACGGTCAGGTCCCTGACGTCGGGGACGGCCTCTTCCTCGATTGAGACGATGCTCTCCCAGACTAGAGGCTCTTGCAAACCGGTCCTCGCGACGTTGGACCACTCCTTGAAAGTTGGCAGCTGACTTGATTTGACCAGCTGACGCCGAGTGGTTCCTTGAAACCAGTTCGTCACCGTTGTCTGGGGAGAAGCTAGGAGCTCACCGACCTGCCTAATCTGGAGGCCCTCCTTCCTCATGGCCCTTGCCCTTTGAGCCTTCTGTTCGTTCCCGCTGCGCAACCGTGACTTGATTCGCAGGTACTCCCCAGTCATACCTGTGCTGAGAGCCTTCCTTGAACAGTACCTTACCCCGATGCCATGACACAGTCTCAAGATGTTCTCTTCTGACATCTTGAATCTAATTCGGAACTCCAAGGTCGCGTGACCATCTTTCCGCACATATCCCGGCTTGCGCTCTACCGGATCGGTGCGGACTCCGAGATTTGAGAAGAGGAGCTTGAGTTGATCCGCGAACGTCTGGCCCGAATCGGCTACTTGTACTATCCGGTGGAAACCTGCGCTCGACTGACTGACGACGCTGCGCCCGATTATCCTCGGAATCGTTCCATCGCCTCCGAAGTACGCGGCGAGGAACTCGCGCTGAACGTCCACAGAGCTCTCAAGCAGCCAAGATGGAATTTGTGTGCCGTTCTTCACCTTGTCACCTGTCGGCGCCCCTAGCGCGCTGAACAGCGCGGCCAGACCAGCGTCCCAGAGCTTCACGTGCCTCGTGCGGGTGATGTACGCTCTTCCATCCACATTCATTTCGTGGACTGTTTCGAAGCCCTTCGGAAGCTTCCTGCCCAACTTCGCGAAATCCTCGCGGAGCTCTCGTTCGTCTGACATGGTCCCGACACAGAAGTCAAAAGTATAGGAGCGGTATGTGCCGGATCGCCGATCCTCGGACGTCAGATAGAACGAACCGTCGCTGAACAGGTGCCCGAGAATCCTTGCAATGGTCGGGAGCCTTGAATCGTCCGAATGTAGCGGCAGCAATCCCTGTTTCTTCAGCCTCTTGATGGCAAGTCCGGCGTTCCTTGGTGGATAGGGAACCCTCAGAACGGACTCTTCATCGAAGAGCACCTTCCTCGGACGGTCCTCGTTGAACCGTGTGGGAGGCTCGATGTCGGCTACTGGGAAGATGCACACAAGGTCTCCCCTCCTCAGCTTCTCGAGCCTGACCCAACCCTTGGTCGTCTGGAACGGGTGGTCCATGGTCGCTACAATGCTTCGCCCGCTCTCGATAGTCAGCCTGTAGGTCCTCCTTCCTCCCACAGGGATGCTCAGGTACTCTTTGATGGCGTTTCCCTGCAGTTCCCGCTTCTCGCCATTCCAAGACATCACCCTCTCCTTGGTCCAAGAACTCTTAAGCGCCCCTATCGTCCTCTGATTTCCATCGCCCATCAGCACCTTGGTTTCAGGTGCCACGCAGGTATACAGAAACGTGTTCACGGGTTTCGGTGGAATGATCTCGTTCAACCGTATCACCTCGCTCCCCGGTCCGTTCGTCGGGAGGGCCCCCGCGAATATCACGAGCCCCGTCTCCGGCGTCTCCCTGTACAGCTTCAGGCGCTGCATCGTCTTCGTCAGCGCGTCCTGAACGTGGTTTCTTGTCGTATCCGATTTTATGTTCCCCGCCGTCCCCCACTCGTTCCTCAGGTACGCGATGACCTCATGGATTGGCTTCTTCGGAGGTATGTAGAGGGAGACGAGTTCTGTCCCCCTCCCCTCCTTGCTCGAGAGCTCGGAGATGGCCTTTCTAATCTTGTATAATCTGACAGAGTCAGCTTTGCTAAGCAAGAATATGATTACCCCTAAGTCAGCTCAGAGAACGAGCATCCAGGACGAAGCAGGCGCCTAACACGGACGACGAGTTCCGCTTGCCGGTGCTTTATAAAACATATCACTAAATAACCGAAGGCCTCGCTCGTGACGCCGGATTGAAAATAGTCCTGAGGATTGGCGGCTCGATACTGGGTTCGCCGCCGGACGGTGGGGTTATCTCGAGCTACGCTGCTGTAGTCGAAAGGGTCCTGAAGGAGAGACACAAGGTCGTCATCATCGTCGGAGGAGGATCCGTCGCCAGGCAGTACATCGAGGCCGCGAAGCAATCGGGGCTCGGCACCCAGGAACAGGATCTGGTCGCCATACAGGCATCGAGGTTGAACGCGAAGCTCGTCGGGATGAAGCTCGGTGTTCCCGACGTGCCCGTCGCGATAGAGACAGCCGTCTCAAAGGTGACCAAGGATGGCGTCGTCGCGATGGGAGGCTTGAGGCCGGGAATCACAACCGATACGGTGGCCACGCTTGTCGCCGAGGCGTGGCGGTCGGACATGATGATCAAGGCATCAAACCAAGAGGGAATCTACACAGCAGACCCCCGTGTGCACAAGAGAGCCCAGCTGCTCCCCAGAGTCTCCTATCCGATGCTGGAGGCGATTCTCGGCGTCAAGTACACTCCGGGAATCCACAGCATAGTCGACCCAGTGGCGGTCGAGAGGATAGTGAAGCACAGGATCAAGCTCGTGGTGGTTAACGGCGGCAACCCGGAGAACGTGCTCTCCGCTATCAACGGGGACCCGGTAGGCACGACCGTGTACTAGGCAACCGACGCGACGGCGATATCGTTGACGTTGGTCCCGGTAGGTCCGGTCATTACGAGGTCGCCGAGCGCTCCGAAGAACCTGAAGCTGTCGTTTTCGAGCAGGATATCATCGGAGGAGAGGCCGAGGGCTGTCCCCCTGCTGATCGTGTGGCCGTCTATCACCGCCCCGGCTGCCTCGGTCGAGCCGTCCAGACCATCGGTACCGAGAGCGACCAGCGCAACCCCGTGATTTCCATCCATTTTCATGGCCGCACCGAGAGCGAACTCTTGGTTCCTTCCACCCCTGCCCTTGCCCCGGACCGTCACGGTCGTCTCTCCTCCCAACACGTAACTCGAGGGCCTCGGCCGCCTGTTCGCATACAGGAGCACCGAGCCCATGAACATACCAGCGAACCGCGCTTCCCCCTCCAGGCTGGTCGTCAGCAGGGTCGGCCTCTGGCCTTTCGATCTGAGGTAGCGTACGGCGGCGTTGCTGGCGTCCTCGTTGCTGCCTATTATCACGTTCGTGACCTTCTTGAAGCTTCCAGAACCTGGTTTCGGTGTCTCCGGAAGCTTGCCCCCGGCGCCCCTCTTCAGGAGGTTCACCACGGCGCTGGGCGCCGCGTCCCACAACCCGTACTTCTTCAGGACACGGACCGCGTCGTCGAACGTGGATGGGTCGGGGTAGAGCGGACCCGAGGCTATCGAGTCCAGCGGGTCTCCGACCACATCCGAAATCACCAGCGACAGGACGGCCGCAGGATGGAGCTTCTCCGCGAGCCACCCTCCCTTGAGGCCGGACAGGTGCTTCCTGACTATGTTGAGCTCCTGTATAGTGGCGCCGGCCAGCTGAAGGTCCCGAGTCACCTCCATCTTGTCGGCAAGCGAGATTCCCTCTCTGGGCATCGGGAGGAGCGACGACCCTCCCCCGGATATCAGGCAGATTACGAGGTCGTCCTTGGCGGGAGTTCCCACCATTTCGAGCATCCGCTCGACTCCGTCGAGACCAGCCTTGCTGGGCAGCGGGTGGGTGGCCCGGTGCAGCTTGATTCTACCCGAGCGGTTTTTGCCGCTGGACTCCGAGTCCGGCACGTTGACTAGACCGGCCGTGAGTCTGTCTCCGAGCAGAGACTCCAGAGTCCGGGCCATCGGACCGCCCGCTTTTCCGCCTCCCATGACCAGGACTCGCCTGAACTTGGATAGGTCGAACCTCTCTCCCCCGACTGCGAGCTGACCGCTCACGATCTTGACCTTGGATGTGACCAGTCGCTCCGGTTCCACCGCCACCAGGGCGGCTTCGGTCGCCTCTAGGGCGAGCCGCCTTGCAAGCCTCTCGGCCGGCCTCTCGCCGTTCTCGACCAGTTCGGAGGCGTTCTCTATGTGCATCCCCGATTCCTTTGTCCAAGTTTTCCCCGGCTTGGATAATTAAGATGACCCCGAGACATCCCGGAGACTTCGGCTAGCTGCCCGAGAGGCTCTTCAGGAGGTTCTCCGCATCCTTCCTGGTGAGAGCTATCCCTCCTGGATGACCCGTCAAGACGTGCTTGACCGCTCCATCATCCAGCTCCAAGAAGACCTGCGGGATGATGTAATCCGGCGACCAATCCCCGTACTTCTTGACCAGCTCATCGGCCTTCGCGACGTCAGCCGTGTCTATGTCCAGCAGCCTAACGGGCACGCCAAGATGCTGCCCGGCCGCCTTCATCGGTTCCACGGTGGTCGGAACGCAATGAGGACACCAGTTGGCATAGACCACGTCGATAACCTTCACCCTGCTCATGAGAACTGCGGTTCCCCGACGGCATCGGTATAAGGTTGACTGCCGTACCCGCTACGGATTCGGTCTCGGCTCCGTCTGCATCCCCACCGACAGCAGCAACCTCTCGAATTCCTCATCTGTGATCCACTCCACCTTCAGGTAATCCAGGATCTCCTCCCTCTTCATCCCAATCCTCTTGGCCTCCCTTACGGCCGCGCCATACGCCTCTATCTCCGTCGGTCTGTCGACATAGCTGTATCTCCTGTCGAAGAGCTCCTTGCCCTGCATGAACTGCTTGATGTGGACGAGCTCGTGAATGACGTCGAGGTACAGGTATCTCTCATCACCGGTCTTGAGGTACTCGGAGCTGACGACGATGTTGCCGGTCTCATCATCGACCCTGAGATATCCCGACCGCGGGAGAACGTCGACCCTGAGGTCCGCCAGAATCTCCTCGGTGCGGTCACTGAATATCGACCTGACCGCCTCGACGGTCTCGAAGCCCAGGAAGACCTCCACGAAGGATAACGAGCCCGTCTTCGCCATCCTGTTGATGCTGTGGCCAGAAGACCTCTTTCCCTCACCTTGCTTTCTGGTCACTTCGACACCCTCTCAACGTCTTTGACGAATAGTTCCTTGAGGTAGGCCCTCTTGAACCCGAGCTTCAGGTAGAGTCCTTCCACGGAGTCGGAGAGTTTCGTCTGCAAGACTACCCTCCTCCCCTCCCCCTCCGCCAGCCTGTAGCAGGACTCGAGCATGGTGCTGGCTACGTTCCTCCTCCTCCAGTCACGATGGGTCCCGACACAATATACCCCACAGACCTTCCCCGTCCTGTAGAGCGCCAGAACGCCCGCCGGCTTTCCCCCGATCTTTCCGAGGAGAAGGCTCGCCTCCTTCACCTTCGCGAGGCCTCTGACTATGGGAACGACCGTCCGGATGTGGCCCAGGTTCCCATAGAAGGAGTCCAGGTAGACTTCCGACCAAGCTTCCAGCTCGCTCTCCGTTACCTGCGCCACCTTCAGATTGGGGTTGACCCTGAATGACGGCTCACCCATCTCCATGACGGCCATCTGGTCGGCTATCCGGTAGCTTCTGTCTTCCAGCGTCTGCAGCAGCTTCGAGTCCAGGCGGTCGCTCCGAAGGAAGAGGTGTGGCCTGCGCTTCCGGGCCGCGAACTCCCTCTCCATCGGCTCTATTGACGACCTAGACCCGGGGGTTGTCTGCAGGAAACCTCCTCGGTTGAAGAAATACTCCCCAAACTTCTGCGAGAAGAGCAGGTAGGCGTTCTCGTCCAACCACCTTACCTCGGCCCAGTTGGACCACCACGACACCTCGTTTGTTTCGTACGATTTCTCACTGGAGCCTGCCAAAGAAGTTCACGCCGAGGATGTTCGAGGTGATCCTCAGGGCCTCGTAGTACAGCTCGACCTGGTTCTGGTCCTTCTCTGAGGCTCCGTCCTCGACAAGCTTCTTCATGAACGCCATCGCCTGGGGAGTGTCGAAGTCGTCGTTGAGCAGGGCGTAGAACTGGCCCAGGACCTTCCCTGAATCGCGCCTGCGGGCTTTGGTCGCCCTCCTCTCCTCCATAATCCTCGACTTGTCCCTCATCGACAGGTAGATTGCGTGAGCCTTCTTCAGCTCCTTCTCCTCGAATTCCATGTCTTCCCTGTAGTGGTGAGAGAGCAGGTACATCCTAAGCGTGTCGGGCCCATACTCCTTGAGGATGTCACGGACGGTCAGGACGTTGCCAACCGACTTCGACATCTTGCTTCCCTCGAAGTTCACGAGCCCGGTGTGCACCCAGTACTTGACCATAGGCTTGATCTTCGTGAGGGACTCTCCCTGTGCTATCTCCGCCTCATGGTGCGGATAGATCAGATCGCGCGCCCCTCCGTGGATGTCGTACTGGGGCCCGAAGTTCGTGAGTGTCACCGCGGTGTCCTGTATGTGCCAACCGGGCGACCCCCTCCCCCAGGGGCTGTCCCACCTGCCTTCTACCAGGACAACGGGACGCCACAGGGCGAAGTCGAGCAGGTTCTTCTTCTTGACCGAGAGTTCCAGCGGCCTCAGCGAGAGCTCGTTGGTGGTCACGTGCGAGAGCCTTCCATAGTCCGGGAAGGCCTTCGCGTTGAAGAACACGGTCCCGTCGACGACGTACGCGTTGCCATCTCTTATCAGGGCGGATATCTGGTTGAGGGTCTCCTGCACGTAGTTCGAGACCCTCTCATACTTTGTGACGGTGTAGATTTTGAGGCTGTCCGTGTCTTCGAGGAATGCTTTGGTGTACTTCTCTGCCAACCTCACCGGGTCCATGCCTTCCTGTTTGGCCGCGCTGGTAATCCTGTCGTCGATGTCGGTGACGTTCATCAGGAAGTTGACCTCGAATCCCAGATGCGAAAGATATCTGGCGACGACGTCGTAGAACGTGTAGGTCCTGGCGTGCCCGACGTGGATATCCGCCTGTACCGTCGGCCCGCACACGAACATCGAGACCTTCCCCGGCACCCTGGGCTGGAAGGATTCCTTCTGCATGGTCATCGTGTTGTATAACTTGAGGTCGGGTTGCATCTTGAAGCTGCTCGCCACGGGAGTTTCCTTACTCTATCTTAGCTTTTTGAAGTATAAATGTGAGTCAATCGGTGGTAGGCTCGTTGCTCTACGAGAAGAAGATTGGCTCGTTCCCGGGGCTCATCCGCGAGCTGGACATCATAGACCTCGACGCGGGTGTACGAATCATCGGGAAGTACAAGGGGAAGAAATGCTTCGTCTTCGTCACAAGGTCAGCGCAGGGTTTCACGTCCATCCTCTGCAGCATGAAGCGCGCTGGCAAGGAGAACCTCCCGGACAAGCGGCTCCTTGCCAAGGATTTCGGGACGGTCCTAGACCTCGAGAAGTTTCTGAGCGAAGTCATCGCCAAGCCGCTCGTGGCGTCAGAGTACTAGTCTCCGCCGACCAGCGCGCGCCCCGTGAACTGGGCGATCCTCTGCTCGCTGAGACGGGTGTAGTCTTGGTCCAGCTCGTACCCTACGAAGTGCCGCCGGGACTTGATGGCGGCGATTGCGGTCTGGCCCGACCCGATGAACGGGTCGAGGACGACATCGCCCTCGAACGTATACAATTGGATGCAGCGGTACGGCAACTCAACCGGGAAGGGAGCAGGATGCCCGACTCCTTTAGCGCGCTCGGCGTCGAACCTCCAGACGCTCTTGGTGAACTCCAGGAACTCGTCGCGCGTGATCGTGCTCCTCTTTCCCCTCGCATCCCTCGCGAACGTCGATTTCGAGAAGACCAGGACGTACTCGTGGGTGTCCCTCAACGTGGGATTGGTGGCTGACAACCAGCTACCCCAGGCGGTCGACGGGCTGCTGCTCGAGTCCTTGGCCCATATCACCTCGCCCCGCATGAGGAACCCGAGCTTCGTCATATCCCTGATTATGAACGAATGGAGCGGGATGTACGGCCTGCGTCCGAGGTTGGCGATGTTGATGCAGCACCTCCCTCCGGGGACCAGGACCCTCAACGTCTCCGCCCACACTCTCTGGAGGAACTCGAGATATTCGGGCATCGTGAGGTTCCTGTCGTATTCCTTCCCGACGTTGTAGGGCGGCGAGGTGACCATCAAGTGGACGCTGCTGTCTGGGAGCTCCTCCATCTTCTCGCTCGACCTGCAGATGATTCTGTCTAGGAACTTCTTCGGGATTTGTCTCTCCGTGTACTTCACGGATTCTTCCTTCTGCACGCCTTCGTATAGCCTGCCGCCGTAGAAGGCCGCCGACTCGTGGCTTATCCTTCCAGGGGAGCCGAAGGCGCTGGTCTTCGTTCTCCTACGACTTCTCGGCAAGGCCGCGCAAGCGATGCTTGCATCTCTTATAATGATTGTACGCTCCCAGGGTGTGCCTTCGCTTACGATGGGCGTACGTTGAGTGCCGGGGGTGGGATTTGAACCCACGAACCCCTAAGGGACGGGATGTCCCACGGCGGCGTGGCCAGATCTTGAGTCGGGTGACCGCGGTCCCGCACGGTTGGCCAGGCTTCGTTACCCCGGCGCTCTTGTCCCGACCATTCGCGCAGCTTTCAAAAGGGTTTCTGAATCCGCCCAATCACCAGCAGGCGCCATCACTGACTCGTTATCACACAGATTCGGCTCGTCTTCCTGAGGAGCCTGTTGAGCGCTATCTCGACGATTATGCTGCAATAGCGCGCGAGCTGTCCAAAACCCGAGATTATCCTCCTGATGCTAGGATTCCCGAACTCGAAGAGCTCGAGCATGACCTTCTTCTCGAGCTGAAGCGATTCGTCGATTGTCCTCATGGCCTTCTCGATGGTCTTGGCGTCGGGCGTGAGGAGGCTCTCCATCGTGACGTCGAACGAGTCCTGGGCCTTGTGGGCGAGGCTCTCGATGCTGTCGAGGACGCTCTTCTCGACCTTCGTGCCCGTCTCCTTGAAGGCGATAATCTCCTCGGTCACTTCGAGAATTATCCTTCCTATCTCCTCTATCGTCTTCGCGGAGACCCTGTCTCCTGAGGTGTGGAGGGGACTCTCCAGCCCTATCTTGTTCGAAATGTCCCTGTTGCTGAGCGCAACGAGGAGCTGTCGAACTATGAGCCAATAGAGCTCGTCTATCTCCTGCTGGATTCTTCTCATCTCGTTGAGGATTCCAGGACTTCCGCCCCGCAGTGCGTCGATCGAGTCCTTGAGGCTTCTTGAGACCAGCAGCTGGAGTCGTTTGATGAGCGAGTCGACCGGAAACTTCGTCGGGTCCATGAAGCTCTGGGCCAGCAGCTTGTTCTCGGAGGATTCCACTATCTCAAGCCCCCGCAGGTCCCTCATGGTCCTGCTGGCGCGGCCCAGTCGCGTCGCCCCGATTCGGTCCTTTGAGGAGAGCTCTATCGAGTCGTAGCCTAGCATGTAGCAGCTGATAATCAGCTTGGAGAGCAGTTCGTCGTTCTCGACCTGTTCCGACTTGATCGAGGCCTTCACCGACTTGAGGTTCCTCGCCGTGGGGATGAGCCTGAGCGACCCGTCTGCCTCCTCTCTGACCAGAACGCTATCACCCTTACGAAGCTTGAGATCATCCACGTAGTCGGCCGGGATCGAGACGGAAAGCGTTGAGTATCCGACGCTCTGAAGCTTCCTTAGTTCGCTCATATCGTGGTGCTTATTGTCCACTACTCTATATACCATATTCTTATTACGCCACTTGACGAGTCGAACTTCGACTGTTTATGAGGCGCAATGACTTCTCATGGATGATTGGCGGTGCTCAAGGAAGCGGAGTGGACACGTCCGCCAACATCTTCGCCAAGGCGGCAGCGCAGGGAGGGCTGCAGGTCTTCGGCAACAGGGAATACTACTCCAACATCAAGGGCGAGCACAGCTACTTCAGGGTGAGGCTCTCAAGGGAGGTCATCCGGTCGCACGTCGACACGGTCGACATGCTCGCCACCTTCGACGACGAGACCGTGGCGCGCCACGCAGGGGAGGTCAGGAAGGACGGAGCGATAATCTACGACCCGTCTGTCGGTCGGAACACCATCGAGAACATGCCGACCGTCGAGCCGAACGTGAGGGATCGGCTCTTCTCCGAGCTCGACGGGCAGAACCTGCCTCACACCGTGGACGGCGTCCTGGAGGCCGCGAGGAGGCGGGGCGTGCACGTCTACCCCATCCCCTACATCGAGCTCCTGAGGAAGGTGGGCGAGAAGATTGGCGAGACCTCGCTGAGCTCGCTCACGAAGATGACGAACGTGATGGCCGTGGCCTCGTCGTTCGCTCTCCTGAGGTATCCGGAGGCGAACATCGCCGAGGCGATCAGGAGGCAGTTCAAGTCGAAGCCGAAGGTCGCCGAGATGAACGTCGAGGCGGTCACCACCGCCTACGAGTACGTGAATGAGAAGTTCAACGGTGGCTTCGGGTACGTGCTCGAGCCCGTCCCGACCGAGGAGAAGCGGATGTTCCTCCGAGGGAGCAGCACCATCGGCATAGCGAAGATTCTCGCTGGCTGCAGGCTCCAGACCTACTACCCAATCACGCCCGCCAGCGACGAGAGCGAGTACCTCGAGGCGCACGAGAACATAGAGGTCGACGGACAGCTCGCGACCGAGGCGAAGGCGATGCAGGCCTCCGTCACCGTGGTCCAGACCGAGGACGAGATTGCGGCGATAACGATGGCGGTCGGGGGCGCGCTCACCGGCGTCAGGTCCGCCACCTCCACCTCGGGCCCCGGGTTCTCGCTAATGGCCGAGGGCATCGGCTGGGCCGGGATCAACGAGGTGCCCGTGGTGGTCACGCTCTACCAGAGGGGCGGGCCCAGCACAGGGCTTCCCACGAGGCACGAACAGGGGGACCTCAGGTTCGCCCTTCACACGGGTCACGGGGACTTTCCCAGGATAGTCCTCGCCAGCGGTGACCTCGAGGAGGCCTTCTACGACACGGCCAAGGCCTTCAACTACGCAGAGAGGTACCAGGTGCCCGTCATCCACATAGTAGACAAGGCGATGGCCAACTCCGACCAGACCTACCCGATGTTCGACCCCGGTCTGGTCAGGATAGAGAGGGGCGAGCTCATCAGGGACGGCATCAAGGCCGACGATAACGCGGAGTTCCAGAGGTTCAAGCGGACCGAGTCCGGAGTCTCGCCCAGGCCGGCCATAGGCACCAAGGGCGGGGTGTACTGGAACACAGGAGACGAGCACGACGAGCTGGGGCACATCTCGGAGGACCCCACCAACAGGACAATGATGATGGAGAAGAGGATGGGCAAGCTCGCGGCCGCCGACGGGGACATCCCGCTCGAGGAGAAGGTCCATCTCTTCGGACCAAGGGACGCACAGGTCACGCTCGTCAGCTGGGGCTCGACCAAGGGACCCATCCTCGACGCCATGGAGGTCCTGAGGGAAGAGGGCATCGCGGTGAACTTCCTCCAGATCAGGCTCATCCGACCGTTCCCCACCGAGTACGTCAAGGAAGTGCTCTCAAACGCAAAGCAGATAGTCGACGTCGAGATGAACTACACCGGTCAGCTGGGCGGAGTGGTCAGGGAGATGACCTGCGTCCCCATCAACCGCTACATCCTCAAGTATAACGGGAGGCCGATGTCGCAGGAGGAGATCTACTACGCGGTCAGGCAGATCGTGGACGGGACCGCTCCCGACAGGTTGGTGTTGACAAATGGCGCTTAAGCTAACGGACCTCAAGTCGGACTTCCACAACGACTGGTGCCCTGGCTGCGGAGACTTCGGGATAATCAGCGCCGTCCAGATGGCCATCGCCGAGATGAACATAGAGCCACACAGGCTCGCGGTGGTCTCGGGAATCGGGTGCTCGGGGAAGACGCCCCACTTCCTGAAGGCCTACGGCGTCCACACGCTCCACGGCAGGTCGCTCCCGTTCGCGACGGGGATCAAGCTCTCGAACCCCAATCTCGAGGTGATCGCCTGCGGCGGGGACGGGGACGGGCTGGGCATCGGTGCCGGTCACTTCGTGAACTCGGGGAGGAGGAACGTCGACATGGCCTACATCGTCTACGACAACGGCGTCTACGGCCTCACGAAGGGGCAGGCCGCCCCGACGCTCAAGCTCGGGACCAAGGTCAAGTCTCTGCCCCTCCCGAACATCAACTCGGCGATCAACCCGCTCATGCTCGCGCTCGCCTCCGGCTTCACCTTCGTGGCGAGGGGCTACGCCTACGACGTCAGGCACCTCAAGGAGATAATCAAGAGGGCCGTCCGCCACAGGGGCTTCGCCTTCGTGGACGTCCTGCAGCCGTGCCCGACCTACAACGACATCCTGACCAAGGAATACTGGCAGGGGGACGGCCTCCTCGACGCGGCGGGCAGACCGATGCCCCGGACCTACAAGCTCGAGACGACCGGGTACGACGGCGTCGTCAAGACGGACAACGAGGGCGAGATGGAGGACAAGATCAAACTTGCGATGATGAAGACCTTCGAGTGGGGAGACCACACGCCGATAGGCGTCTTCTACCAGAACGAGCAGATCCCGACCTACGAGGAGAGGCTCGGCGCGAGGATGCCGACCTACAGGACGATGCCGCCTGCGGAGCAGGAGATAGCCCGCAAGGACGGGACCTCTCTGGCGAACATCTCGAAGCTGCTCGACGAGCTCCGTGTGAACTAGGGAGCACTCAGAGCTATAAAACGCCGGCCGCAACCCTGCCCGTGCCAGGAAGCCCCCCTCCGCCCGAGTACCCGCTCGTCGCCATAGGCTCCCTCAACCCGGCGAAGACCAGGGGCGTGAGGAACGTCTTCCCTTTCTTCTTCCAGGGGTGCAGGTTCGTCGAGGTCGACACGTCGTCCGTCGTCGCGTCCCAGCCCGTCGGCATCGAACAGATACTCGCCGGAGCCTCGAAGAGAGCCGAATTCGCCCTCTCCCACACGGCGGCCTCATTCGGCGTGGGCGCGGAGGCCGGGATAATCTCCATCGCTCCCCACCAGCACATCAACGTGCAGGCCGCGGTCATAGTGGACAACGAGGGCCGCTCCGGGACGGGCTTCTCATGCGGTTTCCTCATCCCCGAGAGGTTCGTCGAGAGGATGCAGAAGGAGGGACTGGAACTCGACAGGTACTCTCACGAGCTGACGGGCGCCGAGAGGATAAGCGAGGAGGAGGGCATCGTCTACCACGTCTCCAAGGGCAGGGTGTCCAGAATCCAGATGACCGAGCAGTGCGTCAGCATGGCGCTCATCCCCTGGCTGAACAGGGATGCCTACGCGCTTTGAAACCGGGGGAACGTGCGACATGACAGCTCCGGATTCAGCCATCGCCGCGAACCTCAGGGACGCGTTCGCCATCTACTCGAGGGCGTGCGGCGAGAGGGTGGAGGGTTTCCCCGGCGTCACCTGCGTCCGCCACCCCTCCAGGTCATCTGGCTTCAATCTGGCCTTTCTAGGAGGCGGAGAAGGGGTCGAATCCAATGTGCTGCGGCGTGTCCAGGGCTTCTTCCGCGAGATCGGGACCGAGTGGTGTTTCGTGGTACCTCCCAGCCTGGCAGGCCTCTTCGGCCCAACGACGAAGCGGGTCAGGATATCGGCGCGCCGGGCCGTCCCCGAGATGGTCCTGAACCCAGCGGAGGTATCCATACCGCCTCCTCCGAAGGGCCTGGAGGTCCGCACGGTGGAGACCGTCGACGGTTTGCGGACCTGGGCCCGTACCAGCTGGCTCGGGTTCGGGGAGGGCCGGCGCAACCTCTTCAGGTTCATGGCGAACAGGAGGAGCTTGGAGCCTGGCGGATTCACCTGCCACCTCGGCTGGGCCTCGGGGAGGGCCGTTGCTACCTCCGTGTCCTACTCCTCCGACGGCGTGACCGTAATCCTCGGCGTGAGCACCCTGCCCAGGGCTAGCGGGCGCGGCTACGGCGAGGCCGTGACCTGGGCGGCCGTGCGCGACGGCATCACCAATGGGTCTGACACCGTCTCCCTCCAAGCCAGCCCCCTTGGCTTCCCCATCTACCACAGGATGGGCTTCCGCCGGATTTTCGACTTTGAGGAGTGGGTCGTGCCCAAGGACGCTCCGGACGCTCGAGCCTAGCCGCCTCCGTCCCGTTGGATGGACCTTCAACGCTCTAATAGCGCCCGAGATGCACACGGTTTGATGCCCGGAGACCGCGACCGGACCAGCACTCCTCACGGACTCGCCTTCCTCGCCCTCTTGTCCTTCGTAGTAGCCTTCCTCACCGCCCGCGCGTTCACGACACTCTTCCCGAGCACCGTCGTCGTCACGGGCGGCATCCACTTCCATCACTTCTGGTACGGGCTCGCGATGATTGTCGTCTCTGGGTGGCTGGGTATTGCGCGTGACGACCCGCGCTTCAGGCGGGCCTACGCCGTCGTCTTCGGCCTCGGTGGGGGGCTCGTGGGAGACGAGAGCGGCCTCCTGCTCACTCTCGGGAACTACCACTCCGACCTGACCTACTTCGTCGTCGTCTCGATCGTCGCCGCCTCCGCGCTGTTGATACTTCTCGGCAGATACAGGAAGGAGCTGAAGTCCGACGTCTTATCCATCAGCAACTGGGAAAGGGTGACCTACCTGGGCGTCGCGATTGTAGCGGTCTCCTTCCTCCCTCTCTCCGTCGGGTATCTCCTTCCCGGAGCGGCAATCTTGGTCCTCGGCGTCGCCGTCGCCGCGCTCGCCCTCTGGTGGCACAGAAGCTAGGCCCTCCGAAAACGGGTCGGCATCGGATTTTCGCCGATGAAAACCCCGGCTTCCGGCTTCGGCCAAAGGCCCGGTTTTGAGCCGCGATTCCGGGAACGTTTATATCCCGACCTGAAACCTCCGGGAGATTTGCGCATAGCTTGGCGGCGCCTGCGTTGAGTTAAGGGCAGAGCCCAGGTCTATGATATGCACGGCCTCCAGATGCGCGCACAAAAAGTGGAGATCTAACGAATAGTTAGATCTGACATTGGCTTTGCTTTAACTCCGCAGTAATGCGTATCCAACTCCCGATAAATCGACTCCGGTTGATCCTGCCGGACCCGACTGCTATCGGATTGAGATTTAGCCATGCGAGTCGAACGTCTCCCTGTTGCGGGAGGCGTGGCGTACGGCTCAGTAACACGTAGTCAACCTGCCCTGGAGACATGGACAACCCCGGGAAACTGGGATTAATCCGTGATAGGTCATCTCATCTGGAAGGAGAGATGGCTGAAAGGGGTGCGAGAGCTTCTTTCTTGTACCTGCTCCAGGATGGGACTGCGGCCGATCAGGCTGTTGGTGGGGTAATGGCCCACCAAACCTGTAACCGGTACGGGCCTTGAGAGAGGGGGCCCGGAGATGGACACTGAGAGAAGGGTCCAGGTCCTACGGGGCGCAGCAGGCGCGAAACCTTCGCAATGCGCGAAAGCGTGACGAGGTTAATCCGAGTGGTCCCCGCTGAGGGGATCTTTTGTTGGCTCTAAAACGGCCAGCGAATAAGGGGAGGGCAAGTCTGGTGTCAGCCGCCGCGGTAATACCAGCTCCTCGAGTGGTCGGGGCGATTATTGGGCCTAAAGCATCCGTAGCCTGTTCCGTAGGTCTTCTGTTAAATCCAACGGCTTAACCGTTGGCCCGCAGAAGATACCGCGGGACTAGGAGGCGGGAGAGGTGGACGGTACTCCACGTGTAGGGGTAAAATCCTTTGATCCGTGGAAGACCACCAGTGGCGAAGGCGGTCCACCAGAACGCGCTCGACGGTGAGGGATGAAAGCTGGGGGAGCGAACCGGATTAGATACCCGGGTAGTCCCAGCCGTAAACGATGCGAGCTAGATGATCCAGTCGCAAATCGCGATTGGAGTGTCGCAGGGAAGCCGTTAAGCTCGCCGCCTGGGGAGTACGGTCGCAAGACTGAAACTTAAAGGAATTGGCGGGGGAGCACCACAAGGGGTGAAGCCTGCGGTTCAATTGGAGTCAACGCCAGGAAACTTACCAGGAGAGACAGCAGGTTGAGGGTCAAGCTGAAGACTTTACCTGACGAGCTGAGAGGAGGTGCATGGCCGTCGCCAGCTCGTGCCGTGAGGCGTCCTGTTAAGTCAGGCAACGAGCGAGACCCCTATTGGTAATTGCTAACTGTCCAGAGATGGATAGAGGCTAGTTACCGAGACTGCCGCTGCTAAAGCGGAGGAAGGAGGGGGCCACGGCAGGTCAGTATGCCCCGAAACTCCTGGGCCACACGCGGGCTGCAATGGTAGGGACAATTGGTTCCGACTTCGAAAGAAGAAGGCAATCCGCAAACCCTACCCCAGTTGTGATTGAGGATTGAAACCCGTCCTCATGAATATGGAATCCCTAGTAACCGCGTGTCATCACCGCGCGGTGAATACGTCCCTGCTCCTTGCACACACCGCCCGTCGCTTCACCCGAGTTTGGCTTTGACGAGGTCGCCTCTAATTGGGGCGATCGAATCTAAGTTAGGCAAGGGGGGAGAAGTCGTAACAAGGTGGCTGTAGGGGAACCTGCAGCCGGATCACCTCCTTAGTACAACGATCGGGAGCTTGGATACGCACTGCAATGGAGTGAAGAGCGAAGCCAGACGTCAGACGTAAAGATGCACTGTCGCACGATGAGTGCGATAGGAAGGGCTAGCAGGGCAAGGACGGGCCTACGCGGGCGCCCCTGCGATGTTGCCATGCATAGGGTTCGCGCAAGCATCCGCCGGGGATGTTAATCATCCGACACAACGACGCTGTATGGTGAATGGCTTGGCTTGGTATGGCGAAGAAGGGCGCGGTAAGCTGCGATAAGCTCCGGGGAGGCGCAAGCATCCTTCGATCCGGAGATTCCCGAATGGATTCCAATCTGGGAGGACTGCCGCAAGGCATCCTTCCGTTCCGCAAGGAACGCAAACCCTGGGGAAGGAAACATCTGAGTACCAGGAGGAAGAGAAATCAACTGAGATCCCGTCAGTAGGGGCGACCCAACGCGGGAGAGTCCAAACCGAATCCTTGCCCGAAAGGGCCGGGAGATGTGGGGTTCGCCTTAGCATATGCGACCCTGAAGTCGTGCGGCCGAACTTGCCTGGAAAGGCAGACAATATCAGGTGATAGTCCTGTAGGCTGTTCGACGACGAGGTCGTGCGAAAGGCAGAGTAACGGGCTTTGGCAGTGGCTAGGGAAGACGGGGGAAAGCAGCCCCCAAGACTAAACACAAACCAAGACCGATAGAGCACTAGTACCGCGAGGGAAAGCTGAAAAGTACCCCGAAAGGGGTGTGCAAAGAGCCTGAAACCATCCAGCTACAGACGTTCAGGGCATGAAAGAGGTATGATTCCGCAGCGAGACCACCCGAACAGGGGTTCAACGTGGGCTTCGGCCCGCCGAGATAACCTGCAAGGGTCCTCAACGTGGGTTAAGTGCCTCAGTGTCCTGAGTTCCGTCTAGAAACACGGGCCGGGGAGTTATTTGTCATGGCGAGCCTAAGGGTTCAAAGCCCGGAGGCGAAGCGAAAGCGATTCTGCGTAACCCCGCAAGGGGCCTGGCAGGAGGTCTGAAAGGGCCTTTAAGTCATGGCGGATTAGACTAGAAACCGATCGATCGTGGCCAGAACAAGTTGAAGCCGGGCGAAAGCCTGGTCGAGGACTGCAAGGGTCTTAACGTGCAATTTAGTCCCCTGATTCTGGCCAAGGGGCCAAAAGCCTATCTAGTTCGGTGATTGCTAGTTCCCATCGAAGCGGATCCCAGTCCTGTCTCCGCCGATGTAGTTGACGCTGTAGAGCACCAACGAGAAAACAAGGATCCGAAAGGGTCCACTTTCTTCTTGAACTCCGAATGTGTCAACGCAGTAGACGCGGGGAGGCGGGTTTATGTGGGGTAAGCCTCATAACCGAGAGGGGGTTAACCCAGACTAGAGTTAAGGTCCCCAAATTTTGGCTAAGTGTCAAGCAAAAGGGAGTCTTTGACCTAAAACAGCAGGGAGGTAAGCTTAGAAGCAGCTACCCTTCAAAGAAAGCGTAACAGCTCACCTGCCGAGGTTGAGGGCCCCGAAAATGGACGGGGCTAAAGCCAAGTACCGATACTCTGGACTGCCACCTTGTGGGTGGTATGTGGTAGATGGGCGTGGTGGTTGGGTAGAAGCTGGGTCGTGAGATCCAGTGGACCGACCTCCAGTGCAGATCCCGGTAGTAGTAGCAGCGTAGTCGGGTGAGAATCCTGACCGCCGAAAGGACACGGTTTTCCTGGCAATGCGTCATCAGCCAGGAGTTAGCCGATCCTAAGACCAAACTCAACAGTATTGGTCGAATGAGGGAATGCGGTTAATATTCCGCAGCCTTCGGTATTCCGAAAATTCGCAAGAAAACATCACCTATGATGCTTCGAGACGAGCCTTACAGAGTTATTCGCTCTGTTTAATCATCCAAGGGGGAGGGAGTGTCGTAATGACGAGAACTCCTCCGAGGGGAGAATAGCGGTCCGTTGGGATCGTTAGGCCCATTCCCGGAGACAGTGAAAACATAGGAGGATAGGGATACTGAAGCTCGTACCTAGATCCGACACCAGTGATCCTAGGTGAGAAGCCTAAGGCGTGTCGGGGAACTGTAGGTAAGGGAACTCGGCAAATTAGCCACGTAAGTTAGCGAAAAGTGGTGCCTGCGTTCTTAGTGTTGAACTGGGATCGCAGGTTGCAATAACGAGGGGGTCCCGACTGTTTAATAAATCAGCACGGGCCTCCGGCCAAGAGATAGCGGTCCTGAAATACAGACCACAACTAGTCAGACAAGATGCGCGTCGACCCATACCTGGTAGGAATACTATTCGGGGATGGTTCGACGTCGAAGCGCAAAGACGGAGCGTACGCCGTCTGGGTAGACCAGACAGAGCGCAACAAGGAAATCATCGAACACACCATTCCAAGACTCCAGCAACTCGGGTACAAGGTGTACTCGTATCGATACTACGCAAAATCCGACAAGGTCTGGAAGTACAGAGCCCTGGTTTACTCCAAGGAACTGTACCTAGACCTTCGGACAAAGTTCGAACACATCACGACGTACGTCGGGGAACTGTCAGACGATGAGGCCCGAAGCTTCATCGCAGGCGTCATGGACGCCGAAGGGACGGTGACCGACCGAGTCGTAATCTACAACGGAAACAAAGCTCTCCTGGAAGCGATCCAGCAAAGGCTGGAATTCCTAGGAGTAACATACTCGCACATCTACAAGTACAGCACGATCCATGGTCTTCAGATATACAGACGCGATTCGCTCCGCAGATTCATCAAAGCAATTCCGTCAGTCAAGCTAAAGAGGAAGAAGGTGAGGAACCGATAATCTGGCTAGAGGAGGCACCGGCTGAGTTAAAAAACACAGTAAACTGCAAGCCCGAAAGGGTGTGTACAGTTTATGAATCCTGGCCAGTGCAGGTACCTAAAACCTGGGTTCAACTGGGCTAAGGGCCTGTAAACGCCGGGAGTAACTCTGACTCTCTTAAGGTGACCACTAACGTTGCCTTAACAAAATCTGGCTGTATGCTGGAAAGTCTGAGCATGCCACGCTAGTCCCGCAAGGGACTGAAAATGCGATGGCCGCAGACAATCAGCAGGAAAGCCTAGATTCGACAAGCAAATCGGACGGCCTACACACCGTCCTTCAACGGGAACGGCAGTTGTCAGTCGGAACTGCCTTCTCGACACAGCAAACAGCCTTGTTCAGCTCAAAGTAACTCCTTGAGTTCCGAAGGACATCCCAAACAAAAGAATCTAGAATCCTCAGAGACTATACGCCAGAGATCGCCTTCGCAGCGATCAAGATATAGTCCGACCCTTGCAGCGATGCAAGGAGGCTTCCTTAACGGGGAGCCCGCCTCGAGCGATCGAGGTCTACGGAGGAAGTAACAGAGTGAGCCAAATGCCTTGTCGGGTGAGTTCCGACGTGCATGAATGGACCAACGAGGGCCCCGCTGTCCCTATCTACGACCCGGCGAACCTACGTAAGCTGGACGAACAGTCCAGCAACTTCCATCGGGGAGAGAAGTCCCTGTGGAGCTTTACTGCAGCTTGTTGCTGCGATTCGGTTGCGGTTGCAGAGTGTAACGGGCAGACTTCGAAGCCTGGGCTCCGGCTCAGGTGGAGTCGACAATGTAACACCCGTCCCTCGCGACTGTATCGCTAACTCCTACGGGAGGACACCGGCAGGTGGGCAGTTCGGCTGGGGCGGCACCCCCTTGAAAAGATATCGAGGGGGCCCAAAGGTCGGCTCAGATGGGTCAGAACTCCATCGTTGACGGCAAGGCGAAAAGCCGGCCTGACAGGGAACTTAAACGCAGAGTTCTCTGCCACGAAAGTGTGGCCTAGCGATCATTCATGTCCCCACTGTTGGGGGCTGGATGTGACAGAAAAGTTACCCCAGGGGTAACAGGCTCGTCGCGGGCGAGAGCTCCAATCGACCCCGCGGTTTGGTACCTTGGACCTTCGGGTCTCGGGGCAAAATCACGGTAACGCGATTTGAAGCATTGGCTTATAACGGCGAACCCCTCCTTCCGGGGAACACTGAAGAAACGGAAGAGGGCAACGCCGTGGGAAGTCTATGGGTAAAAGTAAGCGAGCAATTGGTTGCTTCTAGCTAAAGCAACAAAACAGCCAAGAGTTCGCTCCACTGAGGGCACTTCTTCCAAGATGGACAATACAGGAAAGGGTTCGAATGAGAACACATCCTCCGGCAGCAAACGCTCCGGAGCGCAAGTTCCGGCGGCGGATGCAAGCGGGCGCAACCAGACGAGATGCCGTCCTGCCGTAGGGCGGGCCGGTGTGGATTTTGGTTGCGGTATTTCTGTCACGGGTAGAATCGATCTTCCCATATGACCCCGTAACGACTGAGCGCGCAGAGATGTGCGTGATGAGATGGCTTGGCGAAATGACTAGCTGGCTGGGTGTCCCTCGGCCTGCCTGGCCTCGGTTTCGAGCGCCTTGCGGTCAAAGTAAATGGCCTGCAGGACGCTGACGACGCTGATGGCCAGGAGATACGTGCCGTCGGTCTGGGTAACGCCCCCGAAGGGCGCTATCAGAAAGACCAGGATTCCCAGCAGGAGGGTGATGAAGGACAGCACCTCCCACATGCGTTCCCACGACCGGAAGAATGAAGGCGGATTTCCGTCTGACATGCCGGGAAGGGGCGCAGACTGGTTATTTAAGCGCAAGAACCGGCCCAAAGCAGGTTCACGAGGCGCGTTCCGACGCGCCGCGACAACGTGCGCTGTCAGCCATCATACGCCAACCCCTCCTTCGAAAGTGCGGGAGGGTGAAGACATAGTCTGATCCCGAAAGAAATTTCGGATAAGATTGCGATGTCGGCTCTTCCCATCCTGGTCCTGCAGCAGGGGCCAAGGGTGGGGCTGCTCGCCCATTAAAGGGGAACGTGAGCTGGGTTTAGACCGTCGTGAGACAGGTCGGCCTCTACCTGATGGAAGCGGAAGAACACTGCGGGGAAGCGCTGCTCAGTACGAGAGGAACAGCGGCGCGCAGCCTCTGGCGTACCGGTTGTCCGAAAGGGCACCGCCGGGCAGCTAAGCTGTTGTGGATAACTGCTGAAAGCATCTAAGCAGGAAGCCACTCCCAAGAAGAGTGTTCTATCAGCTACACCCTTCCGGCCGCAAGGCTAGAGGGGCACGCTGAGAAGGGCGGGAGTAGAAGACTCCGTTGAAGTATTGGGGGTGTACGCACGAAGACCGCAAGGTCGACGTGTTCAGCCCGTCCAATTACTATAGCCCAACGTGTGGATGAAATGCCCCGGCGGAGGCGCAATGAACCCTATACATGGCTCAACATTTCTTCCGCATCTCTAACCAAGAAAGATTGGACTCTCTACTCTTCTACTATGCTCGCTTGATTATTAGCCGCGCATTCAACTTTCCTGTTTCCCAGTCCAGTACCGCAGCATATGCGGCTCCAACCAAAGTTTCTCCATAGCTCGGGAATCTACAACGATACGCTCGGACTTGAATTCGAGAATCACTTACTGCCAATAACGCGTTGGACCACCACTTGAATTCGAAATATGCAAGGGCGTGATTGACTATCGTGAATCTGAGACTATCGGGACCCTTCTTCTCTGAGATCTGACCGCCCCAACCGCTCCCGTGAGGATGGTCGACAACTTCGTGGCACCCAATTCTTGCCAGAACACTGTTGATGATTCCCTCGGCGATCGTACCCCTTTGGTGCGAGTACTGTGCGAAACCCCTGGCAGACGACAGTTTGTTCCGGACGAACCGCTCCAACCTTTGAGAACTCCTCAAGGTGTAGACTCCTTCGAATGTCATTGGCTTGGAAACGATTCTCATCCCGTCCATCAGCGAAGGGCTACTGATGGGATGCTTCGAATCCATGAGTGGTTTGGCCCCTTCGATCTCAATTACCGTCCTGTGACCGTCTTCGGGAATGCGGCGGTCTCGATAGCGTATCACTATCCCTCCAGACTCGTCCTTCATCGAAGCGACAGGGCTGTGCCTCGGCATTAGACAGACCTTGAAGCCCGCAAGACACTTCGTTATCTTGAACTGGCGACCGTGCTCTCCGAATCTGCCGAGCAGTAGGACATGCCCTCTATTGGACTTCAGTTCATGCGGGATGGTAACTTCAGCGTCCCCGACCCTCATGACCAGTCGAGCATCCACGAGGAGAAGACGGGTATTGTGAAGGGACATCGGCCTCACTTTGTTGTAGTCATTGGCGAACTCTTCCAAACCGTATCTTCGCACGCCAAGGATCGCGAAGGGTTCTCCGGGCTTCGGCCTCAACTGGAAGAGGCTGAGGAAGGCTCTCCTGGACTCCGGATTGTGCAGACAGTAGAGCAGGTGAGACCGTCCCTCAGGGGCCCCGTCGCTCCCAATCCTGCATATCTCCACCTCGAGCACGTCGGATCTCTCGTGTTCCGGGATGATTCGCTTGGGCACGTACAGTACGGAAGTACGGTTGAACTTGATTACGCGCGTCACTACGGCCAAATGTCAGGACCGCCCTTGCACTTCCATCAACTGGCGTACGAACGGCCCGGCAAACACTCTTTCGCAGAGGAAGAGGTCCTCCTCTGCGTGCGCTACAATATCGGAGTACCTTCGCTGATCGTAAAGAGAGGGGACGTCCTTTCCGGTGTAGGGACAGGTCCGTTTGATTCCGTGCCTGGCGATCCAGTAGTCCATGCTCCGCCAGTCGCCGCCCAAGAGGTGGTAAAGGTCGAGCCACTTCCTGCTGTGCAGAAGCTGGTGGACGCTCTCTCCCATCTCGTTCGCCAGAGCGAGCCTCCCGACGATGAAAGGGAGGTCGAATGCGAGCACGTTGTAACCGACCACCTCGAGGTTCCGGGGCTTTGTCCTCAGGTGCTCGAGGAGTCCCTTTATCGCGGGGCCTTCGCCGATCTCCCACTCCTTCCAGATGTAGACATTCCGGCCATCCATCAGTTGAGCGGTGATGAGCTTCGAGTGATACGGATTGAGGCCGGTCGTCTCGATGTCGACGAAGATGGTCATAGAAGGTCTCGCTCCGGAAGGCAGTATGCCCGCTGGATGTCCGAGCCTCGAGGGGTCGATTCGGACACGGCCGATTGATAGCCATCCGCCATACCGCAATATACCTCTCTGACCTACTATGGGGTATAACACCTTAAATGTTTTGTGGTATTTTAGAGTATGTTAGGGTAGTTATGACGAAGAAAGTCAAGACGAGCATGTCAATTGACCCGGACCTTCTGAAGTGGATTGACGCCGAAGTCGAGAAGAAGAGATTCGCAAACAGGACGCACGCGATTGAATATGCCTTGCAGAAGCTGAAGGAAGGAAAGCTCGACTAGTTAGTTAGCGAAGGAATCTCGGGCCTGGAGGAGAAGGTTGGCGGGGGAAGACCGCGCCCCCGAAGCATCATCACCTTCTTCTTGCGTACACCGTAACTTGCTTCAGGTACATCGAATGCCTCGCCTGCGCTTCGTCCGGGTCATCGAAGTATTCCAACCTGCCGAGATCGCCGTATTTTGAATTCAGATGGCCCCAGCCGCCCTCGCTGATCCTAATCTCTTGCCGGTCTATGATCTGGTCGTTGACGAGCGTCTCGCCTGCCTTCGCAAGAATGAGCCTTACGAACGGTCCGGCGAAATTGCGAGTGGGCTCCATCATGACGTAATACAGGCCAGAAGCGCCTGCAGCCGAGGTCACACCACCTGCGTAGTCTGTCAACTCGTGCTTGATGTCCGGAGGCATGCCAGCGCAGGTGTGTCCCGGGGAGATGTCATCAGCACCGCACCACTTGCACCTCAAATCGAACTGGCTCCTTTTCCTCCTTCTTTCTCTTCCGACGAGTTCACCGGACCGGCGGGAACGGGAGGAAGAAGAGGCGCTTCGAGGGCCTTCGGCAGGTTCGCCATAGTGACGACCCTGACGACCTTGTCTGTTCTGATCAGGCCCGCATACCTTTGAGCGATGTCAGAGTTCGGAAGCACGATGAACACCGGCTTCTCGGCCTTGCTCACCGCCTCCCTGAGGCCCCGAACGTTCCCCTTCTTCAGGCCCGTCTCGACCTCGTACAGAGCGCTCTCGGTCTCGATGTCGGCGGCCAGGTCACCTATCTCGGCGACCTTCACGATTCTTTCGCCCCGGCCTTCCAGGTAGTGTCTGAGGTGCGAAGTCAGGAAGTCGTGCAGGACGCTCGCCCCTGCAGTACCTTCGGGCAGCTGGTAGTACAGGACGAGCGACTGTCCGTCTTCCCGCTCGAATTCCATCCGCCTGACCTCGCCTCCATCTCTCAGAGGACGTAGGGCATCGTTGATCAGGAGCTTCGCCTCGTCCTCTCCCAGCCTATAACGGTCCATGAGGAGCCTTGCGAACTGGCTCACGTAGAGCACATCCTTCTCCAGGTATCTCCGGACGAGCCGTGTCACGATCAGCCTGTCGACGACCTGGTCTTCGTCGGTGACGTACCTCACCGGCTTCCTGGGCTCGGGGACCCAGGTCAGCTTGTCGCCTTCGATTTTGGCCACCTTCGCAAACAGGTGGTACATCCACAGCTCGGCGGGATTGGGCTCCTTGGCGTCGAAGAAGTTCTGTGGACCGAGCCGGGGAGCGGCCCAGCCGAGGATAGGGTCGATGGCGTTCAGCGCGTCAAGGTCGGATTTCGACGTCGTTTCGAAGACGAACTGCGTCGCAAACTGGTTCCTGACGTCGTCCTGGGCGTCTGTGTAGTTCTGTTCCAGCGTCAAGAGCGCTCCCAGGTTCCTGACCTCGCGGGATATCTCGTGTATGATGGAGTGGTATCGCTGGAAGGTTCCGCGCAGGAGCCGGTGAACCTCATCGACGCACAGGATGGTCCACTTGCTGTCTCCGCTGCCGTCGTGCAGACGCGCCCAGCACTGCCGGAGAAGGAGCTCGGCGTAGAAGATCTTGGCATTGTCGTTGAGCTTGGAGAAGTCGAAGTGGATTGATTTTCCTCCATGAACGATGGAGGCGAGCAACGAGTCGCTGTCTCTCTGTGAATCGCAGACCAGCAGGCGAACGTGCTCGTCGATGAACCTGAGCGCGGTCAGCTGGACCTTGTCTCTCGTCCCGTTGATGCGCGCCTCGAGCCGCTCCACGAAGTCCTTCCAGCTTTCGCAATCCCTGGCGATGTTGAAGATCAAAGCCGGGACTTGGGAAGCCGTCACCCCGATGACATCGAGCGGGAAGGTGATCGCGAAGGCTGTGATGAAGGCGTTGACGTCCTCGAACGGGTTCGGCACGACCTTCGAGGCGTCGGCCACGGGATAGCCTGCGTTCAGGTACTCGTCGCTGGCCTTGAACGAGATGATCAGCTTCGGCGATTCTTCGAAACAGGAGAGCAGGTAGCACGCCAGGACGGACTTGCCGGCCCCGCTGGCGCCGGAGATCAGGACGTTCTGGTTCGACTTGCTCTTGATGTATCTGGAAGGGACCAGCCTGCATTCTTCCTGTCTGTTCCTGTAGTCGTCGAAGCCCGTCTGCCTGATGCAGTAGGGAGAGACCTCCGGGTTACGATGGTACCTCTCGACAACGTTCAAGACGACTATCGAGCGGCCGAACTTGGCCCTCTCCTCCAACTCCTTCCTTGTCTCTTCTTCTCTTTCTTTCTCCTCCCTTCGGAACTGCGCGTCCATCCGGCGGCGTTCTTCCTCTTCCCTCCTCTTCCTTCGGCCGTCCAGCCAGTTGAACGCGAGGCTGTTCAGCCGGGAATCAGGCCTCTGATTCAATCTTGGCGTCTCCGGCACCGCCCTCCTGCCCAAACGAGTTGACTACCACGAACCGGCTGCCGAGGTGCTCTCTCAGGGACGCGCTGGATAGTCCGAAGTCTAGGAGCAGGAGGGTCTTGGGAGGCACCAGCGCCTTCAGGTATTCCTCATAGATCCGTTTCTTTCTCCGGTTATAGACGACGGCCTTCAGCTTCCGCAGCTCTTTCACGCTCAACCGGTCCAGCTCATCGCCTGCATGGGGGAAAAGCGCGTGACGCTGCTCCAGTTCCTCCTCCGTGATATGGTACTTCTTCAGTGGCCAATCGATGCTGTGCGCGTGTTCGACCATGTCGAGCGGGTCGACGAAGGAGTAAGGGCCGCGGGGAGGAGGTTCCCTGGCGGTCTGCGGCACCCACCGCTGCAGTTTGCACTCAAAGAGCCTGAGATAGGTCGCAAGCGCGTCCTCGTACTCCGTGACTATCCTCAGAGAATGCGCGCCGTAGCTCCCCATCCGGTAGTCCAACCAAGCCGAAGTGACCCGATTGGCCACGTCACGGAGCCTCCTCCCAAGATCTGCGTCGTCGCCGAGAGTCCTGAAAGGTTCCTTGGTTTCGCTGATCAGCGCGGCGCTTGGAAAGAGGCAATTAGCGGTCACGGGCGGTGATGTAGCTATGGGCAAGTGAATCATCGCCGCTTCTTTGGAAAGCATGAATTCGGCTGCATTGTTGACGAACGCTGGTTCGAACGAGGCAGCCGTCGACCTGTACGACGCGTGCGCTCCGCTGATTTTCTTCCCTGGTGCGATGTCCCTGTAGACCAAGCCCTTGGTCTGAAGCGCCTTGAGCGCGTTCGCGAGTCCCTGAGGGGACAGCGCTCCGGTCAGCGCTATTGCAATCTCCTTATTTGACATGCCATCGTCCCCGGAGGTTAGAATCGCTCTCATGACAAGGGACTCTGATCGAGACAACTTCATGGAGGACGTGTGCGTGAACAAGGATATTAACACGCGCTCGAGTTACTCAAGTCGCATTGAGCATCTCGGAGGCGCGTCGGCATCTCGGGGCAGTTCGAGACCTACAATCGTACACAACGTGTAAACGAAAATCCCTAGGCGGAGGCGCAATGAACCCTTATGTATGGCAAAACCACCTCGGAGAAGGCAGAACGTTCCTCCTCAGTTCCAACGTTCAATCTTTCCATTCACTTCCTGGGCTAGCAAAGCTGAATGGATAAATCCTGGACCAAGGAACAACGGCGTCGATGGAGCCACTCCCCGAAGGGGTCGCCAAGTACTATGAACTATACACGGCGCCTTACATAGCAGAATCGGCCCCCGCAAAGGCAAGGCTCAACCGTTCGATTCCAAGAATCGTGAAGCACCTGCCTCGCAAGGGCTCAAGTGTTCTCGACCTTGCCTGCGGTGCCGGTCTCTTTCTCTTCGCCCTTGAGAAGAAGGGGTACGCGATGACCGGAGTCGACGTTCAGGAGAGGATGATCCTCGAAGCAAGAAAACGAGCGGAGGAACTGGCGTCGAAAGCGAAGCTTCTGGTAGGCGACGCAAGAGGAAAGCTCGAGCTTAAGAGAGACACCTTCGACGTCGTGGTCTTCCTCGGAGCTGTCGGTCATTTCTCTATTGAAGACATGAGTCTGGCGGCGAAGCAGGCCTTCAGGGTGCTTAGGCCTG
Organism: uncultured Nitrososphaerota archaeon; assembly: GCA_963703285.1. GTDB lineage: Archaea > Thermoproteota > Nitrososphaeria > Nitrososphaerales > Gagatemarchaeaceae > Gagatemarchaeum. The sequence goes on along the minus strand of OY969807.1, from coordinate 1,585,711 downwards.
GGGGTGTGATGATCACGGAGCTGAACGACACCGTATCCATGATGGTCTCGGGACTCTATCGGCAAGTACTCTATGAACCAGCAGGCGACAAAGACATCCTCTCCGTACACACAAAATACGATGGAGAGAAAGGGACGCTAGGCAGGCTGCACGTGAACTTGGACGACAATACGAAGTTCAAGGTCGAGGTTCACATCTGGGCGCCCTGGATCTTCAACCATGTTATGGTCGATGCGGGATTCGAATTGAAGGATTCTGAATCAACGGGAAGTCCATACATCTGCGTCCACAGGAAGCCCCAGAAATGGAGTAGGAACCTGAGGGTGTAATCCTCGGGGTGCTAGAGGACTCTCTGACTATAGCCCAACGTGTTGATGAAATTGCCCCGGCGGAGGCGCAATGAAACCCTTTCGACCCACGCTCATTCTCCGGGTCAGAAGTAAAGGATGCCAAAAGAAACGATGAAACTGGAGATAAGGACGGCATATAGAAAAGGCCTCTTCTTATGTGTTAACAGCAAGAAGCTTCCAATTGAAATCCCTTTCTTCTGGGTAAACGTAGGACCCGACAGTATATGAGCTCTCAGGAGGAGGTCATCACTTGCCTTAGCTCGGGCAATTTTACCTTTGGCATTATCGTCGAGATAGTCCTGCTTCTCAAGCTTTGAGAAGTCTATCTCTCCATTACTGATGAATTCCCCCAAGTTTATGACGCTGGTAGAAAGAGTCCCCCAATAGACAGTTCTCATTAATGAGTATACGATCCCGGTGAAAATTAGCGAAGCTACGCCATCTCGAATCCATCCGAGAGTTCCCGAGAACTGCAACCAAGTAAGAAGAACGACGACTGAACTAATGACGTATGTGCCATGAGTAGTAGCCTGTGAAGAGTAGGTGCTTAGAAGACCTAATCGTGCTTCGGTCAGTCGATCTTCCGGTTCGCCCTGTTTTTTGTCTGGCACGACTCGCGACAGATTCGAATTAAGACTTAAGGAGCATCATGTCAAATTTCTCAACCATTCCAGCGCAATGAACCCTATACATAGCATGCCATTTTTTGACATAACGTTCTGATTAAGGAAGCTCTACAGCATAACCGATTCGGGAGGTTTCGCACTTCGAGTATCGTAAATAATAGAGAGCGGAATACCAAGTCGGGAACATGAAGCGAATCCTCGCTTATACGGGCGCATTTCTCGTTGTATTCGGAGCGATTCTGCTGTCAGCGGAAGGCTATTCCCGCCAATCCGTTAATTCGTTGTCCTCTGTCGCATCCAAGACTAACATCGGTCTCGAGGCTGTCGGAGTCATTTTCCTAGCGTTCGGTCTTTCATCAATCATCTTGGCGTCAGTAAGGCGCGGTATGCCTTCGCCACCACAACTCAGCGTAAAGGCGGAACCAGCCGGAGAGTCTCCAGCACCGATGCAGACGGGAAAGAATGAACCGACAGGCGGAGTCTCTACGGCAGAAACCGGGGAAGGCAAAGACGAAACACCAATGCCGCTCTCATCACTCGATCTGCATCTTCTCCGAACTCTGAGGTACACCAAAAACAAGAAAGAGCTATCGAGGACAACGGGTGTGGATGTCAAAGTCGTCTCGGTCAAGTTAGGTCAGTTATGCGAAAGGGGATACATCACAGAGAATGCTGGACTAACTGAAAAAGGATACGACGCAGTCAATTCTTCAGTCTCGAAACCGACAGGACAGCGAACGGTCGAGAGCTCAGGCTCGCAGACCTACCAGAACCGCAAACCAACCACCCATGTAGAGCAACCGGGGAGTAATGTAGGAGAACTAGCACTTGGAATTATTTTGGTGCTGGTTAGCCTTCCGACGCTGATTTACTTCGGCATCGTAAGCAGCACTCCATTCGTGGGTGCATTCTTCATCCAGAGCTATTTCGATCTGGCAGCCCTGATGGTCTTACTATTGATTATAGGGGCTGCACTTCTCCTCCACAGCCAGCAGAATTGACTCGACATATGGATGAAATGCCCCGGCGGAGGCGCAATGAACGCTATGCATGGCATACCATCTTTTTCTTAGTGTAATCGAACCGTAATCCTTTGCTAACTGTATATTCGAGTCTTGTCGTTAAAATCATGCCTACGAATGAAATGTCGCATTTCAAGAAAGAATTCTAGCAAATCCGCCAGATTCCTATCTGCATTGCAATTCGGAATGATCAGATTATTCGGATGTGCTATTCGATTTCTTAAGAAGGTACTAGCGAAATCAATCGTGACGGGGGTCAATTCACGTTTCGCACCACCGAGAACAGGGTCCTTTTGGAGGATGTAGCATAAATCTTTCAAATCACAGGCCACCAGATGGTGTTGACCTCTAGTCTGGACTCTTGAAACAATCTCTTCGTATCGCGTTTTGTGTATGTTACCGCGGCCTGACAGCTTCAACAGTTCTTCAATACAGACGAAATTTAGACTTTCGTCCATCGAACACTTCTTCCTTCTGATTGTGTCCCTTATCCAATGTTCGAGAAAGAGTAACATTGTGTAGCTGTAAAGATACACACTCTTCCTGTTCAGGTCAGAGTAGTTCAATATCCCAATTGTTCTAAGCGAATTGTCTCGCACGAAAAACAGAGGAGAACCTCGCGCTCCCTTATCACTGAGGATCTTGACCAGAGGAATCAGCTTCAAGTCGGATTGAATCCACGGGATTCCCTTCTTGACTGACTTCTCCTTCAATACTAATGTTTGTTTGACGACATGAACTGGAACGAAACCTACCGGTTTGTCATCGCTGCTTACTACTAGGTTGCTAATCTTCTTCCTTTCAGCGTCCTCGATTATCCCCGGCGAAACCTGCACTTCATAGTTTTCTTCAACCCAAATACACTCCGACGGCCATTTGGTCACAAGGCTTCCCGCTTCGAAGAATTCATTGTCCAGGAGCTCAGTGAACATTAACCACATCTGCAGACACTCAATCTCCTTAAGGTTTCTACTCCGAGGCGCAATGAGCCCTATGCATGGCCAAAGCCATCCCTTACAATCAATCGAGGAAACGTTGAGGTTGACTGCCTTAAGAAGACCCCCGGATATCTACTATCTGAAATGGACCAAGAGCATCCGTTTGACAAGGCTGAAAGGGAAGCATGGAATGACCTAGAAGCATTCATTAAACATTTGGCGGCATCTCGCTTTCCCCGACCTCTTTTGCCTAGCCATATCAGGGGGCGAAGACGGACCGGTCCACGGGAATCAGAACCCGAGAAGAGACTGGAGCGTCGGCTTGACATATAGAAATAGAACCCTTCTTCAATCCTTCCTGATGTTGACGTGACGAAGGGACTCGCAACTTCCAACAGAATGGCGAAGCTCCTCGGGAACTTCGCAGACGAAAACTGGGACGAATTCTCGGAGTATGAATCTCAATATGGGGAATTGCTCGACTCGACAATCCGGCGCCTTAATCCTGAGGTTCATTCAGCAATAAGAAATGGCCTGATGAAGTTCCTCCCTGACATCGTCGGGGATTTGAGAAAAGTAACGCTGGTTGTTGACTCCAATATCATAGTGAAGGACGCTTTTCGCGTTGGGAAAGGCAAGCCCTCATCGACTGCCCATCTCCTATCTTCGCCTTACATCGAAGTTTTCGCCCCTCCTGAACTCGAAGTAGAGGTAGACCGGAATATTCGGCATGATCTTCCTGCGGGATGCTCCTTGGACATCGCCAAAAGTCACGCGAAGGAACTCATCGCTAAGCTCAACAAAGCCTCGGCTACAACGGTCACGGCAATAGACCAAGCCAGGATGCTCTTGTCTCCCAAAGCACCGGAGGATGTACCATTCTTGGCATTGGCCATAGAGAAAGGGGCTGATGCTGTAGTTAGCGGCGACATCCGTGCCTTCGGGAACCTACCTAATACTAGGAGATTCCAACTCAAGGACACCGCACAGCTAGTGCTTACCTATGAATCCGGTTCCATGTCGTTAATTCTGATCGGTGGATCTTCCAAGGCTCTCTTCGACGTGGCGAAATTCGTTGTCGTAGCTGTCATTCAGGCTATCATGGAGATTATGGAAGCCATCGCGGGCTTTCTTGTTGCATTTGCATCAGGTTCAGCCGAAGAACTCGAGAAGGTTCCTGAGTGGGCGTGGCTCCTTCTGGGCTTATCAGTTGTTTCTATCTTGTTGGCGCTCACCTTCAGCGAGAAGATTCGGAATTCTGCCACTGAAACATTGTCAAGAGTCATCGAGAGGCTCAATGGAATGCTGGAGTCAGCAATTGGAAGCCTCTCTATCCTATGGGCTGCTCTGAAGTCAATCATTGTGTGGATCGTTGAATTGTTGGCTCCACTTGCTGAACCGGCCCTCATTGTGTTTGCGCTTCTCATGAAGAGAATCAAAGAATTCATGGCCCAAATAGAGTCCCTGTCTGGAACGACCGGAGACTCCGGTGTGAGGATTCGCTAGCTGCCGCTCGCCTCTCGCCATTTCTTCCATGTACTGCGGGCGACGCGGGGCTACTTCTGCAGCAGCACGCCTCCTCTCTTGGTGCTCGTCGTAAGTTGCAGATTAGAATAAGCTTCCCCTAGCTTCTGTGCCGAGGCGTGTAGGAAACCTCTGCTGGGCGCGACCTCGAAGAGGTACATCGTCAAAGAGAGAAGTTAGTTCGATTCTATTGAGCTACGGGAGGCGCAATGAACCCTATACATGGCGAAGGGTTCTATTCAGTCTCCAGAACCGTCCTCATCCTTTTCTCGTCGAATGTGACAACGAACCGGTCAAACACATAGGCCCTTCCGAGCAAGTTGATTGGTAACCTTCGTCTTTCCGTGAAGGCAATCGCTGCCTCGAATTCTCCATCACCTATCTTGAGCATGATTCGTTGAACGTATGCGGTTATTGGTCCACCGATTCCCGTCGGGCTTACCTTCTTTCCACCACTGACCTTGATTCCCAGACCCCGCGCGACCGCTCCGTCGAAGAGGCTGATGCTTGCGCCTGAATCCAGCAATGCAGTCGTCGCAAGCCACCCCCCATCAGCCGTTCTCAGCTGCAAGGGGATGATGGGGAAGACGGAACCCCTGAACGGCGCGTACCTGAACTCGTATCTTGTCAAAGAATCAGAAGTTCTTCGTTCTTCTTGGGCACGTACAACACCAAGGGGACGCCATTGGGATGCTCCCTCGTCGCCTTCCTGTGAGCCTCCCGAAAACTCTTACCGTCTGCGACAATCGTTCCATCTAGTATGGCTATCCATCGACCAGCATGCTTCTCAGCCTCTTTATGATGTTCCACAAGCCAGTCGTATTCCCTTTGGACGGCAGCCATGCAATTCCCGTTGCGTAGACACCGAATCTTGCTAATAACGCTTTCTCGCACCTAGGGCCTAACATCCGGATGAAATGCCCGGCGGAGGCGCAATGAACCCTTATGCATGGCATGCCTTTCTTTCGGCATCTTAAATCAAGAATCGGCTGTAGGTTCTGAGTCGATGATCTGGCGACTTCCGCTGGAGGTCGCTTGAACGTCATTTCTCCTTGCTAACGGCTGGAGATGGGTCGCAGTACGGGCACTCCTCGACGCCCCAGAAGAACCGGTTGTGCTTGATGCACTAGAAGTTAGCCGATTTCCGAAGTTCAGACATCGGAGAGAAATGTTGTCGGTGTATCTAAACGCCTCCATTTCTCGGAAAACTGCTCGTCCGAGGCGCAGTGAACCTCAACACATCGTTCAGGAACGACGACTATGACGAGCAAGCAAGGTTACACGATAAGCTGAATAGTGCGTATTGAAACCTTATTTCTAATCCTATTCACTACTCCCACCTCGAGTGAAATTGATTGTCAGACCTGAACCCCCAACGAGATTTGGAGGTCGAAGTTGAGAGTCTAGAGAGCCTGCGGAAATGGTTGGGAGTTTTGATTGTCCTGCTCGTTGCTTGCATACCTATACTCGGATATTTGTTCTACGTAGCAGAAGTTGGGCACAATGCGGATGTCAATAGCTGGATTGACGCATTAATGTTCAGTCTCAAGCAGAGTACAGGAGCAGATGTCTCACAAGTCAATCCTGTTACCGAATTCGGAAACATTATTGCCGTTTTTCTGGCCATCATAGAACTGGTGCTCTTCGCGCTTATTGTCTCTGTAATCATGCTTTCTGTAGAAATCCGTTCGAAGTCTTCACATTTGGCTCGTAGGACAGGAGAGTCGAAGTGAGATGTGTGTGCCTACCAAATATAGAAGCCTTAGGGGGACGAAAATCGATTCGATTATTGACTACATAGAACAGAAGACTGGCCTTTGCAAGCTTGTCGCACACGATCGCCTCAAGCGAGCTTTCATTTCTAGAGATGGCTCTCTAAGGAAGAAATGTGAAAAAGAATCGTCATTCCGCCAGATTTGGAAGATTGTCGACGAAATCGTTGAAATCCCGGAGATGAAGTGGGCTTACGATGAGATTAATGACCAAGCTATGCCTGGCGGTGGGTTTCAGGAGCTACTCATTTCTCTGGGGCTTTGCAAGAGCATTCCTCAGGGCACTTGGACTGTAACTGCGAAGTGCAATCTCCTCTTCTACATAGGAGTTCTTGCACTCGACAGAGCCGCTATTGACAAAGAGCTTCCCTAACTACTTATCGAGCGCGGCCTGGAAAGCGGAATATGCTGCTTCCTGGTCTTCTTCTGTAATCTCTTCAGAGACAAGAAGCTTCTTGATTCCAAGCGACTCCAATCTACGGATTCGCGTTATGAGAGCCGGCTTACTTAGTTTCACTTTCTCCCCAAGAGATTCCAGAGTTAATCCCTCAGGTCTCGGCACTGAATAGAATCCAGATTTCAAAAGTTCTTTTGCTATCAGTCCATCTTTCTCGTCGAGCTCTTCTAGGTGAGACTCAAATTCTATGAAATCCGAGAGCGGTATCTTTGTCTTTTGCAGCGCCAGTCCCTTCTCCATTTTCATTTCCGATAGACCCTCAAATAGGTCGACGAACCAACTTGCATTCAAGTTGAATGGCGAGTCGACTGTGAGTCGCAATTTCTTGTTTCTCGGATTCGCGGACATACCAATTCGACCTTGAAAACGGCTTGCGCGGTATTCAAGAGAATGACTTCCTTTGCACTCGATTACTGCATAGAGACCAATATCACTAGGCGCAGTCATTACTAGGTCGCAATTCTTGAGCGATTGGAAGAAGTCCTTTACTGGCTTCTCTTGCGTAACTCCGACGAAGAGGGACTTGACCTCGCAACTGGACCCCTTGAGCCTTGGAGGATAGGCAGTTGCTATTACGTTACAGTCTAGCTGGTGAGATCCATCAATGAGCCAATGATTCCCAACAACCTCAAGAGTTGCGTGCGAACCATCCACCTTGGGTTCCATGTGTTTACCAGGGTAAAGGGCGCAATTTAAGGGTTTACCCAAGTAAAGTCCTAGTCGCATTGTTATTGACTCGCGTCTGACTATCAACGTACAGTCTCAAGACCTCACCTGTGACCAAACGTGTGGATGAAATGCCCCGGCGGAGGCGCAATCAACCACTACAAGGGACCTAGATCTTGTAACCCAAGTCCATGCGGTCTGGAGTTATGAGAAGAGGGCGGGAGACATCATGCCCCTCACTCGCACTTCATCAGGATGCACTACCATGGTAGCGCAACGCCATCCCGTTCCTCGTCCTCAGTTCTCTACAGTGTTCATGGCGAGTAAAAGAAGAGTGCGAAGCCTAAAATGACATGGTCAGGAACTGTAGCCGATTTCTGACCCGGTCAGAATTCGTAGCGCGCTTTTGATATAATAGAGTTCTCTATAACAAATCTCGAAAACGTAGATGACCATACCTATCTTTGAGAAAGTCAGGAGAGGAGAATCAGCCTACACGATACAGGCCAAGGGATACAGAAAACTGCTTCTAACCATGCTGAGGGAAAACACCCCACTTACTAGGCGCGCAATTGCAAGAAAGGCGGCCATCAAGGAACCCACCGCTCTGACATATCTTGATAGGTGCGTGAAAGAGGGACTTGTGACACATGACAAGATTCAAGTTGACGATCATCAAGTGAGAATTGAGTATGAATTATCGGCAGAAGGTACATTCCTTGCTCTCGTAGTAACATCAACTGAAGGCCTGAAGGCCGGTGTCGATTACGAGCGAATATTAGAGAAGGCATTCGCGGTCGAGGAACCTGATAGTCCAATTACCAAATTCTCCAAGTCCGTTTATCTTAACATGGTACGTGCTCGCCACATCAGCGAACTTCTTGATACAGTTGGAACTCCGCTCAGCACGCTGTATGCGGCTGGTGGCGAGGCTCCGTATTGGTTCTTCTTTGTGATGGCTGGTTTGCTGGGGAGAATCCAAGCATTTCAGTATCCTCAACGGCGCAGTATGGTCTTGTCATCCACTAGCGAAGCATTCATGTCGCTACCAGAGCGCGAGAAAATCATAGTAGGAGCCTACCTAAAACACAAGATAGAAGACATGTTTTATGACAATAGTATCATGCTCGACGACCAAGTTATGCAATCTTCATTGGTGAAATCACGCCTTGATCCGGAGAACGTGATTGTACCATTGACTTGCAAGAAGTGTGATTACAAAACGAACGAGCACAAGATTCCAATGACCACAATCTTCTCGATTGATATAAAATGTCCGAAGTGTGAATCAACATCTATCATTATTGGAACTGTTGAGAAGTCCCCGGAGCTAATCGGGACCACTGCTGGGATTGTCGACAAGGAAGAAGCCAAACTCTTCAAAGTCGAAGACGAAATTACATTCCGAAACAGGCCGTAACTCCGTATCAAGCCGTTCCCAAATATGGGATAACGTGGATGAAATGCCCCGGCGGAGGCGCAATGATCCCTAATGTGAACTGATACCCCACACTTAATTGAACGGGTGACAGGTCTTCGCCAATCTCAAAGAATTTAATATTGCAAGAGCCCGGAGAGAATATCTCGTTGAAGAAGCTAGACGGCTATTCGTTCGCCAAGGCCTTCAAATCAACATGGCAGCATCACAGATGGCGCGGTGCCGAGTCGGATGACACCATAAGGGCCAGCATATGGACCGAAAATCTGTACAAAGTGCTCCTAAAGGTATCCAAGAAGTTCCAGCTAACTCCCGATCGGGAGCTTCGACGGATAGATCTGACCTTCTATGACCAAGACGAAGAACCGGTGTTGACCGTAGAACACGAAAACGGCTGGCAGGGAATCTGGGATGAGGAGGTACCTAAGCTTCTCGCATCTGCAGCTTACTTGCGCGTGCTCATATGTTATCCACCGAAGAAACAACACGATAAGATCAAGGAGAAGCTCGAATCTAGACTATCTCTTACCAAGAAGGGCATGCTGAATCACGAATTCCTGCTGATAATGGGATATACTACAATGCCGACAGACGAACGATTCTCATATTTCTGGTTTCACCCTGAACTAAAGACATCTCAGCTGTTCGAAAGACAGTAGCAAAACGCAAGCAAACATCTCACATATGTAACAGTTATCAATAGTTACCTGCAGTAACCTCTAAGCAATCTTTTAATACTTATAGATATAATAGATAATACGTGAGATGAATAATAATGTCTACAGATAATCTACAAGAAGTGCGGTTCCAGTATCAAGACTTGCAAGACCTTACTAACAAGATTCGAAAATTCTATGGATCAGCTGCATTTCTGCTCTGTGCTGAGGTCACGCCTCCAACTTCCGTTCAGGGTGGAACTCCGTCGGAATGGACCACCCAAGAGATTCAGAATTTCCTTTCAAACACGAACGACGTCGGAAGGCGTTTCTTCATATCCATCATACGAAGGGGCAGGACAGCACCGATAGCCGAGGTAAAGCAGGAACTTGGGCTGAGTAATCAACAGCTGGGTGGTCCTCTTTCATCGCTCAGCAAGCGGTACAAAGCTCTTGGAAAAGAGCCGCTACATTATGTGGACTGGAACAACGAACTATACATGATAAACGAAAAATATCTTGGCGCCATCCAAGAAAGCTTGCCCCTCTGAGTCCCTGCAACCAGATGTTCGCAGCGCCGATAACCCCTCCTATCCTATCTACCGAGCAATGTCGCCGAAACTCATAGCCGAACGTGTGGATGAAATGCCCCAGTGGAGGCGCAATGAACCCTATACATGGCATGCCTTTCTTTCGGCATCTAAGATTAAGAAAGCCTGGATGCTCTTGATGAATTCGCAAGACAGGATGGAGAATACGTATCTTATAGCCCTAGGTTGCACATAGTAACGCACGTTGAACCCCGACGAAGATGCGCACGGACGCGCGATGTCGGACCAGTTCCAGACCGGGAAAGCCTACTACGCGATCGAGCGCGACGACGGGTTGCTGGACATAAGGGACGCTGGAAGTTTCTTTCTCGAGTACAAGGACTGGGCCGACCTGCACAAACAGGCGATTAGCCACGTCAAGGGCAGGATACTCGACGTTGGTTGCGGCGTAGGGAAGCATGCGTTGTATCTTCAGAGCAAAGGGTACGACGTAATTGGAATCGACAGGTCTCCTCTGGCCATCGAGGTGTGTGAGAAACGAGGGTTGAGGAATGCCATCGTCGGAAACATGGAGAATCTACGTTTCAAGCCCGACTCCTTCGATACGTTCCTCATGATGGGGAACGTGCTGGGCCTACTGGGGTCGATTGAGAAGGGAAGGCGGCTGCTGAAGAAGTGGTATCCCCTCCTCTCCAAGGACGGGATTATCATCGCAGATGCAAATGATCCATCCAGACCAAAAAGCGGCATTCATCAGGTTTACCAGCAACAAAACAGGAGAAGGGGACGGCTACCAGGCCAGCTCAGAATCCGGATCAGGTACAGACAATACAAGACCGAATGGTTCGACTATCTGCTGGCGTCAAGAGAAGAGGTGAAACGACTTCTGCGTGGGACAGGATGGCGCGTCAGAGAGTTCCTAGACGGAAAAGACTCTTACTACATCGCGATAATCGAAAAGGCGAAACGCTGATTCGAGCCCGGCGGAGGCGCAATGAACCCCTACATGGCGTAACGTCCCTTTATCGAATTCAGGCGACTAGCTTGACGTCTGCAACTTGATTCTGGGTGACGATATGCAACCATCAACCAACAACTCTTAAGAAAGCAGGAAGCAACCATCACAACTAATGTCGCAAATGAAAGAACTGAGTCGAGAGGAACTCGACTATCGTGACAGAATTCTGAGGGATCTCGACGCACGAAAATCGTTCTATGGAAAGATGCAGATTAAACTCGCTGCATGTCGAGATAGAATGACGAATACAATGGCACTGAGATTTGCAAGAGTGTCATTTATCCAATCAGGGTCACTCGAACGCGCCGTTAACAAACAAGATTACGGAGACCTTGTACTCGCCGAGTTCTATGAAAATCCAGAAAATCTGAAGCCATTGCTTGAAGACTTGATGATTAACTCGACTTTCAAAGCAGGAGGCTTTGAGTACGTCGCGCCATTTGGAATTCAGAACAGGCAGGACTACTTTGTTAGCAGTAAGAGTGGCTGGGGGTTCGGATCCCTTGATTGGCCATCCAATCACTACGACTTCGTCGGCACCAACGTTGGAAGCTTTTTTGACGGCCCTTTCCTCAAACCAGGTCTTCCTCCGCATCAAAACTTAGACGAGGCGGTATCTGCGCATTTCGAATACACAATGTCAGGAACAAATGATCGGAGAATCGAACTACTTCTTCCTGATTATCGTGCAAGGATAAGTCGTATCGTGATAGACGGCAGAACGATAAGGGTGTCATTAGAACAGACTCAAAAGAATGGCGTATACGCGCAGTTTGCTTCCACGAACGCAAACAGGAAGCCATCGTATTCCGACACAATTGAGCCCAAATCCTCAGAGATTAGCTATACCTCACCAGACGAAGTTTCTACCATGAACATATACATCATTGATGATTCTGGGAAACGAATTGACGCACGTCAAGCGGATCTTAGGTATGCTTACATCCCTCCAGGCGTCGTCATAGCGAACGAACTCGAGAATCTGGAGGCAATTGTCAGAAGGGGAGAGAGTGACACTGTCGAGTTCAAAGAAATCTATGACAAAGATTCAGTATTGCGCGCTGCCATTGCCTTTGCGAATTCGAAAGGTGGAATGATTTTCATAGGAGTATCCGATCAAGCCGAAATTCCTGGGTTCAAGGGGAATCCCGAGGAAGTGAAGAATAGCATCACAAACGCTCTATCGAAGAACTGTGATCCTTCCATCATTTGGACCTCAACAACGGCCGAGATTAGAGGACAGCAAGTGTTTGTTGTCAGGGTTCCAGAGGGCCAGAATAAGCCCTATGTATCAGAGCAAGGAATCTATGTAAGAAGCACCGGAACGTCTCGCCGAGCAACACGTAGAGAAGTCGACGAAATCTACCAAAGAAGGTCGAACCCAGAACGATTAGGTCTTTCCATGTAGACGCCCAAGAGCCGGATTCTCTTCAGAAGATTAGTAACTGAACGTGCACAGATCCGATAATAACCAGAATCGAAGCAATCTAGTCGGCACAGAGAGGAACTTTCCAGTCCAAACGACCACACGCTTACCCTACACCGAGATTCACTGGCGGAGGCGCAATGAACCCTTTGCGCATGGCGAAAAACATCAAACAAGGAACCACTTTGGAAATGAGAAGACATCGCTCTCCGAGCAGCAAGAAACAGAGATGGAACCCGTTTGTTCGTACTAGCTCGGAAGAACTCCCACAGGAAAGAGGCCAACGAACTCCCATGTACCTATTGGCTGACCTCTAGCTTATCTGGCGTAGGTCCGACTCTTGAGACATGTCCAAGGCCCGACTCCGAAAGACAAGGAACCTATACCTGTTCATGTCGCTGAGCATCGACGGCTACTTCGAAGGCCCCAAACACGACCTATCCTGGCACAAGGTCGACGATGAATTCAACAAGTTCGCGATAGAGCAGCTGAAGGAGACGGACCTCTTCCTTTGGGGGCGCAGGGTATACCAGTTAATGGAGGCCTACTGGCCAAACGTGGCCGACGACCCCCTCACGTCGAAAGAAAACCAAGAAGTGGCCTACTTCATGAACAACACCGAGAAGATTGTCTTCTCGAGGACGCTCGACGAGGTATCGGAGACCAGGAACTGGAGAAGAGTGAAGCTCGTACGCAAGTTTGACCCTGCCGACATACGGAGCCTGAAGGAACGTCCAGGTGGAGACATCGGGGTAGGCGGGTCTGGACTTGCCGTCTCGTTTGCCGAGGCAGGCCTGATTGACGAGTTCAGATTCATGATCACTCCAGTTGCCTTGGGTGCAGGGTCCACTATACTGCAAGGGATGAAGGGGAAGCTGAATCTTGAGCTCGTAAGAACGCGCCGGTTCAAGTCGGGTAATCTGCTCCTGTATTACAAACCTGTCAAAGAGTAGGGCACTCGACAGATGAATCGGTGATATTCCCCCGGCGGAGGCGCAATGAACCCCATCCGTCGCGAAAACGACGTCGGCTTACCTTTGGCGAGTTGGTCGTGCTGCTCAGTCGTCAACCGCGCACGTCGCAGAGTTCCCTGCGCAGAACTGTCACACTTTCCAGGAGCAGGATTTCCTCGGGCAGGGTTTCGGGAGAGAGCCGCGAAGCCGTCACTACTCTCCTCAGCATTATTGGTTCAAGTCTCGTGAGGAGCTTACAGACTTCCTCTCTGTCCTCTGAGCTAGCCATGCCGCTTCTTTGCCTTCGTGGCTCTCCGGTTAGCGATCCATCCGTCGACTATATTGTTCAGCCAGTGCTCGACCTCGACATCGGGCTCAGAGAGCTTCGCCCTGAGATAAGCCAGTGACTCCCTGTATTCTTGTTCGGACGCTTTCAAGCTCATTCAAAAATATGTGCCAGAGGAATATAAGAACCAATCGAGGGGAATCGGTTCCTCCCGCACTCATCACCCTTCACTTGGCCAAAAAGACGGCCTCAGCTTACTGTCTTCCTGAAACATTCAACCGTCACCGGCGGAGGCGCAATGACCCACGTGTGGCAAAACATATCCCTTCCATTGTTTTAGAAAAGAATGGCTGGAGGCTCTAGCACCATACAGGGCTCGGGGAGACGAGGGCTACGGCTACCTGAGAGGCCGAGTCCTTTTCATCGCGTTTGGGGCACGGGATTGTTAATATCAGATAGATTGCTGCCTAGTGACCGCATTGTACCTCGTGTTAGGCTCGACTGGATCGCTCGGCAGCGCGATTGTCAACGAGCTGACTTCGGCGGGAAAACCGGTTCGAGCGCTGGTTCGAAATCGTGCGAAGTCAGGCAAGGTCTTCGCCAGTCCGGACAAGGTGGAGTTAATCGAAGGTTCTGTCGAGGACCCTCAAACACTTCAGAAGGCATTCGATGGCGTCGAGCTATTCTACAATTGCATCAACCTGCCATATCAACAGTGGTCCCGACTGCCCCAGGTTCACGGTAGGATAATCGACGCCGCGCGCAAGGCGAAGACAAGAATGGTGTTCCCAGGCAACGTGTACATCTTCGGTCATGCTCCAGAAGGGAAGGTACGCGAGGACCATTCGAGGAATCCATGCTCCAGGAAGGGACGGATACGCCTTGCGCTGGAAGAGACCTTCATGCAGCGTTCTCGAGACGGTGAGGTGCCATGCGTGATCGTGCGTTTTCCGGATTACTACGGTCCGAATTCAGCCTCCGTTGCAGACGGGATATTCCGGTCGGCACTCATGAACAAGACGGCCCGCTGGTTCGGCAAACTCGACGCGATGCACGAGTTCATCTTCATCTCCGACGCGGCGAAGGCTATGGTAACAGCCTCGGAACGACCGGATGCCTTCGGCCAAGAGTTCAACGTCCCGGGACCGGAGCCGATTCGGGTTCGCGATTGGATTAACTTGGTATACAAGCAAGCTGGATTCGAGCCGAAGATGACCGGAACGAGCCGAACATTTGTACGGCTTGCGGGCTTGTTCAACGGCCTGGCCAGGGAATTCGCGGAGATGCAGTACCTGACGGAGGAGCCTCTCATTCTAGACGGGAGCAAGTTTAACAGCTTTTTCGGCACCAACTATCCAACGAGGAGCTACGAGGACGGAATTCGAGAAACACTGGCATGGATGAGAAAGAGCACCTAGCGCGAACTGGACGATTAGCACCTAGAGCCCAACGTGTGGATGAAATGCCCCGGCGGAGGCGCAATGAACCCCATCCACGGCAAGATGTTTCACCAACGGCCGTTAGGAAAGGTCCAGGCGCTCGAGAGTTTAGGGACCGTAGACACCGCTGCGGTGGTCAATCTTCTCGACGAGCACCAGCGCTTCTTTCCTCAGGACTTCGTATAGGACTCTGTAGTCACCAACTCTTATCCTGTAGGTATCGACCCTTCCTTGGAGTTTCACCACTCCGTGGGGAAAGGGATCGTCCTGTAGCTCTTCAAGACGCTGGATTATCCTCGCTTTTGTTGCGGGGTCGAGCGAGAGCAGCTCTTTGTGAGACCTTTTGGAGAGCTTGACGTCGAATTTCAAGAATGCTTCTTCTTTACTTGCGAGAGGTCTACAGTCTGACCCTGAGCGAGGTCATGATGGGCCTCCTCAATCGCCCTGGAATCATCAGCGGTCAGCATCGAATCAAACGCCTTCTCCAGAGAAGATATCCTCCGCTTCATCTGGTGTATCTCTTGTTTCAGTTCGGCGTTGTCGGCCTTCATCTCATGACCGGATGAGTCCAGATTGCTTTTAACCTATCGTTCGTTCAAAGTCGACCCAGAGTTTCTGCTTCCTACAACCTGATGTTCGGATGAAATGCCCACGGCGGAGGCGCAACGAGTCCTTCTGCGTAATCAGAAACGAAGGGCTTGGATCATGTAATCCGAGCGACATCCTCGACGCTATCAAAGTCGCTATCGAAGGAGACTATCTCCCTGATTTTCTGATCATACATGAGACGCACCGAGACGGAATCAGCGAAAGAGAGCCGACCACCATACTTGGCAAATATCGTCATCGCCCGCTCATACAGCCTCCTGTTGCCGAAGTGCGTCTTGGTCGATGAATCATACAGGAGGTTCTCGAAAACCATCCGTCCAGCTTTCACTCCCAACCGAGATCCCACGGCCGAGACACTCTCGGCTATCACAAGCTCGGAGATGACTCTGTGGTTATCCAGCTTTGAGAAGACCCTAACGGCGTCATCGTGGTACTGGTCGCCTTCGTCAGCGAGGGCGATGATGAAGGACGAGTCGAGAAAAATCAAAGTTCCCCCCTCTGAGCTCGCCTTTTGGTCTCGACAGCATTCCCTCCGCCGCGACCGAGGGAGACGATATTCTCAAGACCCGGTTTCTTCCTGAAGCTCGTCCTGACCTGTCCATCGTCCAACGTCCACACTATCTCGTCGCCGACGCCTATCCCGTACTTCTTCCGAAGTTTTGCGGGTACAGCCACTTGGTAGCCCTGGGATACCTTGGTTCTGAATACCTGCTTTTCAGACATTCTGCTCACAAGATTAGCATATCATCATGTATTTAAGTCACACTGTGATAGAATGTAGAATTGTGAAATCATCAGTGGGACTACCCCCGGCAGAGGCGCAATGAACCCTAGCATGGCGAACTCTATTCGAATACTCTCTTTATGCCCGCAATCCTATCGAAGTCCTTGTCGTTGGAGTAGACCTCGTTGATCCCCTCTCTTCTCATTACGGCAAGAGATAACGCGTCCACGAAGTCAATGGCCGCTTTTCCGGCCTCGGCCGAGGCTTTCGGATAGTCCCTCCACCTGTTGCTCACCTTCCGCATCTTTGCGTATGAGTTGACCGCCGTAAGGAAGACTTCGACCTCCCTCTTTCTACCGTTGTACTCGAGCCAATCTACCACTTCTTGCAGGACCGCCAAACTTGTCGTGGCTTCCTCGCCTTCTTCAATCCTCTTGAGTATGTTTCTCGAGGTCTCGTAGTCAGCTTTTGGACTCCCAATCAGGGTGTACAGGAAGACGTTGGAATCGACGAACTTCACTTCGAGCCCCTCTGGAGCTTCCTCTTCATCCTGACCGCCCCGGCCTTCGTTGCTTCCCTGTCCAGAGGCTCCTTCGCTGCGACATCTGATACCAGCCTGCTTATTGCTTCCGTGGGATTCGGTATTGTCCTAGGCGAAGAGATTACAAGGTGACTATCTACCATTTCCATTGTCACGTAATCCCCTTCATCCACGCCGAGCGCTTCCCTCATCTCTGATGGAATCGTAACCTTTCCTTTCTGGAGGACCTTGACTTGGGCACCCATTTAGGTTCACCCATTTTGGGTGCTCAGACCATTTTAACCCTTTCGGACTATGCCTACCCTCCCGGAAGGAGAGGGTGATGTGGACACTGGGAAGCATTTCGGACGACGTGTTCAGCCCGGTAGGCTTACTATTGCCCAACGTGTGGATGAAATGCCCCGGCGGAGGCGCAATGAACCCTCACGCTTATTTAGACAGACAGCGTGATTAAGCGACAGAGAAATGGCGAGAACCGAACAAAGATACGTCATTGATAGGGAAACGCTGGACCATTTGCTAGCGATGATTCGCGACGGAATCGCGCACGGCGCCAGCGACAAGGTGATATCAGAGCAGACGTTCGAGATTCTCGACCCTGGATTTCGCGCAAGAGTAGATCAATCATTGAAGGAGGCGAAAGAGGGAAGGGTGAAGCACTTCAAGAACGCCGACGAGATGATCGAGGACCTGCACTCCAGTTAGATAGAAGTTGCCCTGGTCTCCTGCATACACCCCGACCTTCAGAAGAGACTACAAGAATCTCAGCCACTTGAACCAACGAAGGGTCGATGAAGCAATCAGGGACATTTTGAACTCCGACGACCCTAGAAGGCTCGGCAGACCGAAACTTGGAAAGTGGCAGGGTGCCTACGGGTATGACATCGGTCGTGACATTCGAGTTCTCTATTCTATCGAATCAAGGGAACGGCTCATCACCTTTCTACGGTGCGGTCCTCATCCGATATACTAGCGCTGTGTGAACAACCGCTATCGCGATTTTCCTTGCGGCACCTGCTGCCCAACGTGTGGATGAAATGCCCCGGCGGAGGCGCAACGAACCCTACACATGGTACATCAAAATAGCCAGGTAAGACTTATGTACCGGGATAGTGACTATCGCCCGGTAATCATGAGCGACGGAAAGGTAGCCAAGAAATTTGCTCTCTATCCGCCGAAGGACATCGTAAGGAAACTCGGACTCAAGGAAGGACAGAGAGTAAGATACCAGATAGTGAACGGCAAGTTGGTTGTCGAGCCAATACCCGACCCTATTGACATCGCCATACGTTCAAAAAAATGGATGAAGACTACCGCAAAAGAGGTCGAGTTGGAATCGGAGAAGGAGCAGTCTGAACTGTATGCCTGACATCTTATTGGACACTTCGTTTATCCTTCCCACACTCGGCGTCGACGTCGAGGAGATTAGTCCTAAAGACCTTGAAGCGATGGGTAGCGTCAGGAAGCGAACGGGATTGTGCTGCTCGCAGATAAGCTTCGTCGAAATACTGGGGCTTCTCGGCAAGTCCAAGAACGTGGACAAGTTGGCCGTCGGGATGGGTATCAAGAGTCTATTCGAGTCAGGGACCTACAGATGGATTAGTCCGTCTTCTGGCGCGATTCGCATCGCTCTTGAACTGCGCAGCAAAGGGCACAAGGACAACATCGACAACATACTCTATGCTACGGCCCTCGACTCTGGAATGCTCTTTTTGTCTCTTGACAAGGAACTGAAGGCCTTTCTGCAAGAAAACGGGTACGACTCTGACATCATCGTGGGAATCAAGGATCTTGCTGGAAGAGTATAGGGAACTTGTGCCAACACGTTTGCCCTGATTCAGGGCCCGCACCTATAGCCCAGCGTGTGGATGAAATGCCCCGGCGGAGGCGCAATGAACCCCTCCGATTCTTAAATACGCGCCATACCGATCTCTCAACATGTATGTAAGCGTCGGCATCCATCACCCAAAGCCGGGCAAAGAGCAGGCCATACTGGAAACAATGATGAAATTCGGGAACGCTCAGCGAGGACACAAAGGATTGATTACCGTCTTCGCATGGAAGGACGACAAGACTGGCGCTCTGATTGGAACCGCACTCTGGGACACCAAGAGCGATTTTGAGGCGGCGCGGCCTGAGATGTCCAAAGCGCTCGAGGGCGTCGATTTCGAGCCGCTAGAATACTCCGTCGAAGCTTACCGAGGGACACCCATCCTCTGGACATGACGCGGATTCTAGGTGAGCCGAGTGCGCCAAAGGAATGATATGAAGTTCATCTACACTGGCATCCACGTCTCCGACTTGGACCGTTCGATTAGATTCTACACTAAGGAGCTCAAGATGAAGCTTCTCTTCAGCGCGGAGATCAAGGAGACAGGTGGCAAGGTTGCTTGGCTCAAGTCGGAAGGCTCGTCCCAAGTCCTCGAGCTGAACTGGTACCCGGAAGGATACAAGTACGGAGGTTCCTCTGGGCTCGACCACCTAGCATACCAGGTCGATGACGCTGACGAAGCCTACGCCAGATTGTCGCGCACGAAAAGGGGCGAGATCGCGCCATTCGACGAGGGAAGGTGGAGGCTCGCATATGTCCAAGACCCCGACGGGAACTGGATTGAGATGGGCTCGAGGATGACAAAGGGAAGAAGACGGAGATAAGTTCTTCTCAAGAGCCCAACTCTGCAATTCATCGTACCGGCGAACCATAGCCCATTATGTGGATGAAATGCCCTGGTGGCGATGCAACGAATCTCATGCACACCTCGTACGCCCACTGCCCCTCTCATCGTCTTGCGGAGGGCTTGACCTGTTCGAACAGCCCGAGCACGTTACCTTCGGTGTCCCTGAAATAGGCGCTGAAGCCGAAGTCACCGACCGGCCGCTTCTTCCTGAAGACTTCGCCGCCGAGCTTCTCGACAACACTCAACGACCTTTCCACGCTTTCCACTTCGAAGACGACCGTGACGTGCTCCAACTCCTCGCTCCGTTTGTCAAGCCCGCCGGTGACAAGGGTGTCTGGAGGGACTCTCCCGGCCGTATTCTTCGGAGTGATGTAAAGATAATCCGACCCGTAGAAGGGACTCAGTTCCCAGTCGAAGAGCCCTGAGTAAAAGGCACGTGCGCGCTGCACATCGTCAGCCGGAATCTCAAAGTGCGTGACTGTCCCGTTCACGGCTTAACTATACATTGGATATCCTAATAAGAAGCGCTGGCCCAAAAGTATAGCTGCTTTGGCTCCTGCAGATGCTCCGATAAAGATCAAGTTGGAACTCGCCAACTGGACCGTTCAGGCCACCCAGGGAGCGGTCTCCAAGAAGTGGTCGCTCCTCATCATACGAGCCATCGGAATGCAAGGACATCACAGGTTCAACGAAATCTTGGCTTCAACGCCCGGGATAACTCCAAGGATGCTTTCCAAGAGGCTCAAGGAGCTCGAAAGGGAGGGTTTCATACATCTCGTAGTGAAGAGAGCCAACCTCGTCCGATGGGACCTGACCGCAAAAGGGTGGGATGCGATTCCTATCCTCATGGCGTTCATCCAATTCGGTTCGAAGTGGGCATGACTTCTCGGCCGGAGTCGAACTCGGCAAATCATCGCGTGGGCTAGCCTTAGGCCAGCGTGTGGATGAAATGCCCCGGCGGAGGCGCAATGAACCCGCGGGTCGAGCTAAGCACTACCAGTCAGTTCAGCGCCAGAATCTCTTTGGTCGTCCAGACCCTTACTCTTGTCTGCCGCTTTAGATGCTTATCATCACTCCAGATTCCATCACAAACAATGCTCATAGCGGCCGCAAGGAACGGTGCGTCATCCTTGTCAATGGATGACATAACATTTTCTGCCTCTTTCCTCTCGGCTGCGTCTTTCTCTGTTTGAATCAGCTGAACGCCCGTGAGCAACGTATCAAGAACCGATTTGATTTCCGTCTCGGAAAGACCGGATTTCTCCTTCACAAGAGACGAATGTCTTCGAATCTCCTCAATCGCTTCCTTGGGAATCGAGAACTCGTGTTTGGACCCGATTATAATCGCCCGAACTGACGAGTTCTTGATCAGCGCCTTTAGAATCACGTTCGTGTCGAGGACGAACTTCAAGCTGTGTTTCTTTCCGCTTTCTTAGCGTATTTCGCGGAGAGGCTCGCCTTGATTACCTTGTCTAGTTCGAGGACATCGTCTTCGGTCAGCCTGCTCCGCTTGGTAGCTTCGTCCATAATCTCAAGCTTCTTCGCGTACGCCCACATCGCCTGCCTCGCTACCTCGCTCCACTTTATCTCAGGGTGGTTCTTCATTATCTTTCGGAGCTCTTCCGGTACAGACAGGGTAACGTTCGCCAAGTCGATTCCTCGCTATTTGTGATATGTGGATTCACATACTAATAAGGGCACCTGACAGCTCGACGTAGAATATCTAATCCCGGGAGGCGCAATGAACCCTATACATGGCTCAAGCATCAACTGGCCAAAGGATTTTAACTGAGCAATCCTGCTTTTCGGAACGTGAAGTACAGGGTAACCATCGAGCAGGACGAGGACGGCGCTTTCGTGGCCAAGGTACCCTCGCTGCCGGGTTGCATCTCTGAAGGAAGAACCCGGAAGGAAGCGCTGGCCAACATCAAGGATGCCATCGACGGTTACCTCGCCAGCCTCAAGAAGCACCATGAGCCGATACCACCCTCGATAGACGAGGAAGTGGTCGAGGTCAGTGCCTAAGCTTCCCGTCATCTCGGGCAGGGAAGTGGTCAAGGCTCTCTCGAAAGCTGGATACGCTGTGGACCATCAGACGGGGAGCCACATGATCCTAAGACAAGTGGAGCCGCCGCACCGCCGAATCTCCGTCCCCAACCACAAGGAGCTAGCGAAGGGCACTCTTAGGGCCATCATAGCCGATGCCGGTTTAACTGTGGACGAGTTCACCGACTTACTATAGCCCAACGTGTGGATGAAATGCCCCGGCGGAGGCGCAATGAACCCTTATGCATGGCGAAGGTCTTATGACGCACCATCCAAAGAATGGCCCGATGGCCAAAGGACTCGTAGCGAAGGCGCGCACGAAGATTAATGCTCCCGTCGCGGCCGTATGGGACGCCCTCGTCAACCCGCAAGTGATCAAGGAGTACATGTTCGGCACCGAGGTGGTTTCAGAATGGAAGGAAGGCGGCCCAATCGCCTGGAAGGGCGTCTGGAAGGGGAAGTCATACGAGGACAGAGGGACCATTCTCGAGCTGAAACCAGAGCGCATAGTTCGCTACACCCACTTCAGTCCTCTGTCCGGTCTGCCTGACATCCCCGAGAACTACCATACCGTGACCATTGAGCTGTCGCGCAATGGCGAAGGCACGTCCGTTTCGCTGACCCAGGACAACAATGACACCGAACAAGCCCGCGATTACTCTCAGAAGAATTGGGAGATGATGCTGGCGGGTCTTAAGCAGCTACTGGAGAGCCGGAATCAGAAGCGATGAGTGCGTCTCGGCGGAGGCGCAATGAACCCTATACGACACATCTAGGCCAGAAGTCGAATCCTATTCTGCGGCTCAATGACACGCGAAGGCGCAATCCTCTAATCCATGAAAGGCCATCCTTGGGAGAATGGAAGCTGCTGTCGCAAACTTCTTAGGGCATAACGGGTCACAGGGTAGGATTCCTTGAACCTTCGTGCGCGACTGGCGAAGCAGAGGAGGACCGGGATCGGCGTCGCGTTGATCGTCATCATCATCGTGATTGTCATCGTCATTGCGTCGGTGGGGGCATACTACGCCCTGTCATCCTCCAAGGTCGCATCGACGACGTCCATCGCCTCCAGCACCGGCTCGTCGATTTCCACAACGAAGAGCACATCCACCGTCGTATCGAAGACCGGAAGTTCGACTACCACCGAGACCGGGCTGACCTACTACAGCGGGACGTTCAACTACAGCATTCCTGTAGGGCCCTCCGGCGTCAGGTCCCTTCCCAACGGTTCGGCGCAGTACTACAATTCGGTCCAGACGGCCAGCGGCTCGTTCACCTTCTTCATCGCCGCCGACAACTTTTCCGGGAGCGGGACCGGGCACGGTACCTACACCATCACGACTACGGGCTTCTGCACCGGCTCCCAGACGTTCCCCTATACCTTCACCATCCCCGACGTCACGACCGCTCTGCAAGGAAACGTCACCATCTTCTTCGCAAACCCTGCGCCCGCCAACTACTCTGTCTCGCTGACCTGCACCGGGAACATGGCTGGTGTGAGCACCGCGACCAACAACCCGGGCCCCTATCTGGCCGTGTACCCGAACGAACTCAGCATCCCCCTAGCATCGCTTCCAACGAGCGAGGTCTTGCACGGTAATCCCTCGACGACCTTCGTTTGGGGCTATTCGCTGAAAGAGACCAGCGGATGAGCCACTCGCCTTTCGCGGCGAGGCGCAATGAACCCTACCCACGGCGCGCTTGATTCCCACCCTCGTACTCCTTCACGTGCCGCACGAACCCGAGCTTCTCCACCTTGCGCAGCAGTTCGTCGTCCGCCGTGTATACCTCGAGCCCCCTCAGCTTCCCTATGGCCAGGTAGGCTGCATCGTAGACGGTTACCCCGTAGTCTAGGGCGATCCTCACCGCCTCCTCCGCGCAGCGGCCGCTCATGCCGACCTCCATGAACTGGTATCCATCAAGGGCCCTCGAGACCTCGACAAGGTCCTCCGCGCCGAAGCTCCCCGAGTATCGGAGCGCGTTCAGGACCTCGTAGCCAGCGAGCGAGGGGATGACCACTCTGACCCTCTGTTCCACGTGGTCATCTCTGAGTCGCAGCGCCCGGTCCGAGTGCTCCTCCTCCACGAACCACTTCACGATGACTGAGGCGTCAGCTACTATCGCTGACACGCGAACGCCATCTCCTGATCTCAGAAGCACTGCTCCACCCTTCCACCTTCCGCCTGAGGCCGTCGGTCTCAGCGGAAGCGCGCCTCAGCTTCGTGACATCGACGCGCCTCCACATCTCCGTCTCCCTTACCTTCTCTTCGATCGCCGCCCTCGTCACCTCGCTCCAGTTTACCTCCTTGAGGTCGTCCATCTTCCTCTTGAGCTGCTCATCCACCCTCACCGTGAAGATCGGCATAGAGATGTAATACAAGTATTTGTCTATAAATGTATTACGACATGTGCATCAAGCCAATCCACAACGGAGCCCACACCGCGCCAACTCTGGCCCAACGTGTGGATGAAATGCCCCGGCGGAGGCGCAATGAACCCGATACGTGGCGTAACATCGATTCCTCAAACTGTCGGCTCCACAAGTTTAGCGTAGCTGCAAATGTGTGTGAACCCGATGAAGCAATCGGCCGGTCCTTTCGTTGACTCGAGCGACGCAACCGCGACTTGCATAGGTTTTTCTATTCTGCCAGAAGACTGCGATTGTGTCATTTCAGGACTCGATTGTCTTCATCGACGGTAGGTTCCTGAAGGGTGATGATGCGCGAATCTCTGTCTGGGACCACGCTCTGCTATACGGGGATGCAGTCTATGATACCGCTCGGGTCTACGACGGATTCATTTTCAGGCTCGAGGACCACATAGACCGGCTGTTCGAATCCGCAAGGGGCATCCACTTGACCCCACCGCTGACCAAGGAGCAGATGAAGATGTCCATCGTGGAGACGGTGAGGAGGAACGCTGTCAGAAACGCCCAAGTCCGTGTAATCATGACTCGGGGAGTAGGTAAGCCGGGGCTCGACCCTACTTTATGTCCCAAGTCAACCATAATCATATCCGCCGTAGAGGTGCAGCCGATGCTTGGACAGGAGCCCTTGAGACTGATCACCTCATCGGTCAGGAAGAAGTCACCCATCTCAATTGATTCGAAAATAAAGTCGATCAACTACCTGGACAATATCCTGGCGAAAATCGAGGCCAAAGAGGGCGGATTCGATGACGCCGTCATGCTCGATTCCAACGGGTCCGTGGCCGAGGCCACTGGGGCGAACATCTTCCTAGTCAAGAATGGCGCCGTGGTGACCCCTCCCACCACTTCGTGTCTCGCTGGAGTGACACGGGCCACTATCATCGAGATAGCCAAGGAACTGGGGATTGGGACAACCGAGGAGGCGCTAACGGTCCAGGACCTGTACTCAGCGTCCGAGGTGTTTCTCACGGGGACGGGGATAGACGGGGTGGTTCCAGTCCGTGAGATTGACGGCCGAACCATCGGAGAGCAATGCCCGGGGGCAATGACGAACCGTCTATCGGAGCACTACCGTCAAGTTTCCAAGACCACGCACCTCACCTCCGTTTTTTCGACCTGAGCTGCAGGTGCGGGGGCTTTACATGGTGATAACGGACATATCGCTTCGCTGCCAAAGCCTTCTGAGAGACCCACCCTAAAATAGAGGTAGGTGGTGACGACAAACCAAGTACGTTGACCAGAAACAGAAGGAGACCTCTGGCTTCGATAGTCTCGGCGGGGATGTCAAAGTTCGGAGTCAGGCAGGGTCTCGGAACAAGAGAGCTCTTCCTTGAGGCTGTGGGAGAGGCTTTCGGTAGGGCGCCAAAACTCGATCCGAAGACGATTCATGCGGCGTTCATCGGCACCATGAGCGAGGGCTTCGAGAACCAGGGGCACCAGGGTGCCGCCGCGGTCACATGGACAGGTCTCCTGCCCCACCCTGGAATACGCGTCGAAGCGGCCTGCGCGTCGAGCGGGGCGGCGCTGAGGTTCGGGCTCGCGACCATAATGGCGGGCATGTACGACGTCGTGCTGGTGGGGGGTGCGGAGAAGATGACCACGGTGACGACACCGGAAGCTACCAAGTTCATCGCCGAGGCCGCTGATGCCCAGATGGATCAAAGGAACGGGCTGACATTTCCGGGATTCTTCGGGCTCGTCGAGAACGCGCACATGAAGAAGTACGGGTCCACCCTCGAGGACTTCGCCGCCATCGCCGTCAAGAACCACAAGAACGGGGTCCTCAACCCAAAGGCCCAGTTCAACAAGGAAATCACGCTCGAGGATGCCCTGAACGCCAGGATCGTCTCGTGGCCCATCCGCCTCTACGACTGCGCGCCAATCTCCGACGGTGCGGCGTGCATGGTCCTGGCCAGGCCTGAGGTAGCTCGCCAAATCTCTGACACTCGGATTGACGTGATAGGCCAGGGGTTGGCCTGCGACAGCATCCTGGCGGCGGAGAAGGACTACTCGACCGTGACGCTCAGGGCGAACGTAGATGCGGCGCGGGAGGCGTATCGCATGGCCAAGGTGAGCCCGGGTGAGATACAGCTTGCCGAGGTTCACGACTGCTTCACATGCTCGGAGCTTATCGCCTACGAGGACCTGGGTTTCTGCAAGAAGGGCAAGGGTCAGATGATGGTCCGCGACGGAGAGACCACGAGGGACGGGAGAATCCCCGTCAACGTCAGTGGCGGGCTAAAGTCGAAGGGACACCCGGTAGGTGCCACGGGCACGGCCCAGCTCTATGAGATGTACCTTCAGCTTAACGGTCTGGCAGGTCAGAGGCAGGTCGAAGGCGTCGAGCTCGGCCTGACGCACAACCTTGGAGGCTCAGGCGCAACTGCGGTGGTGACGATATGCGCAAGGTCGTAGCCAAGACCATCCGGAGCGCGGAGCGGCTCGAGGGTACAGTCAGTGCATTCTACGACGCGCTGGGAAAGGGCGTCCTCAGCGCCTCGAAATGCAGGGCATGTGGCGCCCTTCTGGTTCCGCCGACGACGCTCTGCCCAAGCTGCCACGGATCCAGGCTCAATACCATCCGTCTGTCCGGGAGAGGGAAATTGACGACCTTCACCGTGGTGCACATCGCACCCCCTGAGCTTGCGCACATCTCGCCCTATGTGGTGGGTGTCGTTCGCCTCCGAGAAGGCCCGTCGGTGCTCGGGATACTGGCTGGAGGAGGCAATCCGGACGATATCCGCATGGGAGAAGAGGTTGTGGTTGATTTCGAATCCTGTGCAAAGCTCACTCCAGGCACGGTCAGACTCGTGTTCAAGCCGGCTCCGAAGGCACCTCGGAGACCACGGAAACCAAACCGATAGCCGATGAAGCCGCTCAACTTCGGCGTGTTGCTGCCCGTCGACGGAAGCGTCACCGGCGGGAAGCCGGACATCGGCCTGGTAACTAGGATGGCAGAACGCGCCGAGGAGCTGTCCTTCGGTTCCGTCTGGGTCGGAGACAGACTTCTTTCGACGCCTCGGTTGGAACCCTTCTCCACGCTGGCTGCGGTCTCGGCACGGACGAAGGCGGTCAAGCTCGGGGTGGCGGTCCTCGTCGCTCCTCTCAGGACTCCGTGCTCCTGGCTCAGTCAATATCTTCCCTTGATGTCATCTCCGAGGGAAGGACAATCATTGGCGTGGGAGTCGGGCCAGACCGGATCGCGAAGGAATACGAGGCAGTACGGGTTCCCTTCGCGCATCGGGGAGGCAGGTTGGACGAGATGGTCCAAATCCTCAAGAGGCTCTGGAGCGGGGAGGCGGTCACCTTCTCGGGGAGACACTATCACCTTGAAGGCGTCACCCTTCCCCTCGAACCCGAGCAGAGTGGCGGACCTCCAATCTGGATAGGCGGATTCAGCGAGCAGGCTCTCAGGCGCACGGCGAGATTCGGGGACGGATGGCTTCCGATAGAGATTGGTCCGGAGAAGTATCGAGAGGACAAGGACAAGATTATTCAGATGATGGAACAGTCTGGCAGGACGCCTCGTTCCATTCATGGCGCGTTCTACTTGACAATAAACATGAAGGACGACCGTGCAGATTCGCACAACGAGGCTGAGGTGTTCTTGAACACCTACTACAATTCGAAACTTCCGTCAATCGACAGGTTCGGCGTCTTCGGCAACATGGACGATTGCCGCCGGACAATAGAAGGCTACCGCGACGCTGGTGCAGAAACGATTATCGTCAGGTTTGCGTCATTCGACCCCATCCATCAGATGGAGGCCTTTGCGGATAGCATGATTCCATCGTTTGGTGCAGAGTCTACCTGAAGCGGCCTAGACCTTGCGTTCCAGCCCAACCCAGTACTTCTCCCTCAGCTCGCGCTTCAGTACCTTTCCGTAGGCGTTCTTGGGTATGGAGTCAACGAACTCGACGGATTTGGGCTTCTTGTAGCTAGCGATGCGCGCCCGACAGAAGTCGATTATCTCCGCCTCGGTGGCAACGGTCCTCGGTTTCACCACGACTATCGCCTTGACAGATTCGCCCCAGATTCGGTCAGGCACCCCGAAGACCGCGACCTCCCGTACGGCGGGATGCTGGAGGATGACCTCCTCCACCTCCCTCGGGTAGATCTTTGCGCCTCCGCTGTCGATCATGTCCTTGCTACGGTCCATGATGTAGACGTAGCCCGCCTCGTCCATGAACCCGACGTCACCGGTGTGGAGCCATCCATCCCTGACGGTCTTGGCAGTGGCTCCTTCGTCATCCCAGTAGCCCTTCATGACCACGTCACCTCTGGCAACAATCTCCCCGTGCTTCTCTGGCGGGAGAGGTCGGTCCTCGTCGTCGACTATCCCGACCTCGACGTCCGTGCGCGGAATTCCCGCCGATAGCAGCCTCCTCCCACTGCTCCCGTTCGATTCGGCCGCGTGGTCCTCCATCGGGAGATACGTTATCGTCATCGGAGCCTCTCCCAGACCGTATATCTGAACCAGGATCTTCCCGAACCTTCTCACCGCCTCCTTCATGTCCTCGACGTACATCGGAGCCCCTCCGTAGACTATGCACTTGAGCCCGCCAAGGTTGTATTCCCGGATGCGTGGGGACAGCAGAAGAAGCTTGATCATCGTGGGTGTCAAGAAGGGCAGTATGGAGATGCCCTCCTTCTCCACCGAGCCCAGGAGGAGGTCGGGGTCGAAGCTCTTGGACCTGAGAATCACGTTCGTTGCGCCCCTGGCGATGAACGGGATAGCATAGAGCCCGCTCCCATGGGTCAGCGGCGCCGCGTGCAGGCCGACGTCGGTCGATCGAAGGGGAAAGATGTCGGCGAAGAAGTTCATTGTCATCACCAAAAGGTTCCTCTGGGTCAGCATCGCCCCCTTGGGCCTCCCCGTCGTCCCGGAAGTGTAGAACAGCCAGGCGACGTCATCTAGGGTTACCTCGGTCCTAGGTCTCTCTTCCGGATAGCCGGCAATCAGCTTCTCGTACGGCAATACCTGATTATCGTTGCCCGAGACGGAGATCAACCTGAGGGACGGCATCTCCGCCGAGATTGAACGGGCGACCTCCGCGAACTCCGGCCCGAAAATCAGAGCCGAAGACCTCGAGTTCTTGACGATATAGGAGAACTCGTTCGCGGTGAGCCTCACATTTATCGGCACGGCTGCGAACCCGGCCCTGAAGCAGCAGAGGATGGACTCCATCAGCTGAGGGCAGTTGTGCTGGATGATGGACACTCTGTCTCCCCTCTTTATCCCCAGGTCCTCAAGCGCGTTGGCTAGGCCGTTCACCCGACTACTGAGTTCGCCGTAGTTCAGGGTGCTTTCCCCGTACCTCAGTGCTACTCTGTCCCGATGCTCTGAAGCTGTGTGCTCAAGCAGGATTCCGAGGTTCAGTCCATGGGCACCTTTGGGTAATCGGTTCCACGTGCCCGCCCGGTTATTTATCCTCTGTCTCCAATTCGGGCAACGGGGGATTGACGAGCTCTAACCGTCGCATGCCGCACCGAAGAGGATATTATCCCGTCACGGCGTAAAAATTGTTCGTTGAGCGATACCAAGGTGCTGCTGAAGACAGACCGGTTCGGGAACCCCATCTCCGGGGAGCTTCCATACGCGAGAGGGCAGATACTGAGAACCAGCCAGGACGACTACGCGAAGATAGCCAAGGCCCACTACTTGATCCGGCAGAGACTCAAGCTCGGCCAAGGCGTCTTCAACTTCTCGGGTCTCGAGAGGGCCTACCCCGAAGGCACCGATGACATAGCCCGCCTCGACGACGAGATGGCGGCCTCGAAGTACAGCAACCAGCTGATGGAGGCAGGCCTGCAGCATCTGGGCGGGACCGCTACGGTCCACGACATCTTCCTCGCCAACAGGCTGACCGCCGCCACGGTCGCGACCCATCTGACGATGGTCAAGCCCGGGCAGACCGTCGTCGGCGTGTCCCCGAGTTACAGCCATCCCACCGTCATCAGGGCAACCAATCTGGCCGGGGGGAGGTTCGTCGGGACGACGGGGGTCGAGGAACTATCGGCCGCCCTCAAAACCGAGAAGAACGTCGCTCTTGTGGTGCTGACCCGGCTCGCCGTGACCTATGATATCCTCGACGCCCATGACCTGGACAGAATAATGGAGCTTGTGAAAGAGAGGAATCTTCCGGTGTACATGGACGACGCGGGTGGAGCCAGGGTGGGACCCGCCATCTTTGGGCAGCCCCGGAGCTTGGAGCTTGACGTCGACGTCGCTGCAACGGGGCTCGACAAGTACGGGACGTACGGACCAAGATTCGGTCTCCTGGGCGGCAAGAAGGAGCTAGTCTCGAGAATAAGGAGTCGGGCGTGGGAGCTGGGCCTGGAAGCGAGGCCGATTTTCTATCCAGCGGCTCTGAAGTCGCTGCAGAGGTACGACCCACAGAGGGTAAGGACGCTGGTGGAGACGACCAAGTCGGTAGGAGCGGAGCTCAAGACGCGCCTTGGGAGCTACGCTCGCGAAAATCAACTCGTATCGCAGATTCTTGCGGAGGACCTGCTCCAGCTGGTCATGGACAGGTCAGACCTCTCCAGTCCACCGATTGTCCCCTTTGAGGCGACGGCAGCCGTGGCGATGGTCCTGCTACAGGACTACGGCATAAGCACTGTCCACTTCGCGGGAGTCCCACCCGGGACCTCAGCGTTGCTCTTCAAGTTCATCCCTCCTGAAACCCTAGAGAGGTTCGGCGGG
This sequence comes from uncultured Nitrososphaerota archaeon, assembly GCA_963703285.1. GTDB lineage: Archaea > Thermoproteota > Nitrososphaeria > Nitrososphaerales > Gagatemarchaeaceae > Gagatemarchaeum. The sequence continues at coordinate 1,554,857 of OY969807.1, read as the reverse complement.
AAGAAGAAATTCGCCGAGGCGGTCGACTCGTCCATAACGAAGGTGAGTCAGGTCGTTAAGGAAAAGGACGGGCTTCGGAGGTTGCTGTTCGACTTCCCCGAAGCCGAAACGGGGCCAACCTAGAGCAGGTCAATCTCCCCTCAGAACTTAATAGGGCCGCGTCCGGAGTGAACTGCGCATGGGGAAGGTGGGGATCGCTCTCTGGGGAGGCATGAGCGCCCAAGAGATAGTCAGCTGCGTCAGGTCCGCGGAGAAGGGAGGATTCGACGCCGCGTGGATGGCAGAAGGCCACGGAGGCGACGCGTTTTCAATGTTAACGGCCTGCGCTCTCTCTACCTCGAAAATCCGCCTTGGGACCAGCATAGTGAGCATCTTCGTCCGGAGCGCCCCCACCATAGCGCTCGGTGCCGCCACCGTGGATGCCTTCTCAAAGGGCCGGTTCATCCTGGGCTTGGGTTCGAGCCACTACGTCCAGGTCGTGCCCGAGCACGGGCTAGACTATGGCAAGCCGCTGGAGCGCATGGAGGAGACCGTCCAGATAGTAAGAGCACTGTTCGCCGAACAGAAGGTCGCATTCGCTGGGAGAATCTTCCCCAAGGTGAACTATGACTTTTGGTTCACTCCCTTCAGGAACAGAATCCCCATCTACCTCGCGGCGCTCAACCCGAAGATGCTGGACCTTTGCGGGCGGATCGCCGACGGGACAATAATGGTCTGGGCGACAGTCGGGCGCGCCAAACGGGCGTCGGGGTTGCTAAAGGCCTCCGCCCGGAAAGCCGGGCGCAATCCCTCAGGTCTGGAGGTCGCCTCCCTGATTCCGACGTGCGTCTCCGAGGACGAGGAGGCGGCACTCGATGGCGCGAGAAAGCTCGTCGGGCTCTACACGGGCTTCTATCCGAGGTACAACCGTCTGGTAGCTGAGAGCGGCTTTCCCAAGAAAGCGAGAGAGATCAGGCAGGCCTGGCTCGCCGGCCGGACCGAAGATGCTTTCGCGATGGTGGACGAGAGGATGGTCAGGGCGTTCTGCATCGCCGGAGGCAGAGAGGACTGTCTCAAGAGACTGTCAGAGTATCGCAAAGCAGGAGTCTCACTGCCAATCCTCTTTCCGTTTGCCCGGAGCGCTCGCAGGGGAAGAACCTGGGGGTTCAGCGCGCAGGCCTCGGTGAAAGAAGCGACGCTTTCTGCGATAAAGGCCGGGTCCGATTGAATAGGAGCGCGCTCTATCGGGCGTGAAGCCATCAGGTCGAAATAATAACGTCATTCATTAAAAATTTTTGCCAAAAGTCCATGAGAACGCATAAATACAAACTCACTCCTATCCTAACGTCGGTTGGCTGATACCAAGACCGCCCCTCCTAGCAAGACGTTCCTAAGAGACGCAACCGGCCTTGTCAAGGAGTTCGGCACGATTGACCTGCTTATCATCGCCTGCTTCACCACGTTCGCCCTAATCTACGCAACCCTTCAGTTCCCCTACTTCTACGGTTTCAGCCCCGGCGCGAGCCTATGGCTCGCGTGCGTGATTGCTGGCATCCCATTTCTCCTCTTGCAGATAGTCTACTGGATTCTCACCGTAATCCTTCCTCGCTCGGGTAGCGACTACGTCTGGATCGGCAGGGTCCTCAACCCGTCTGGTTCCTTCTCTTGGTCTCTTACCTGGATGATCTCGATGTTCAGCGTCTCGTTTGTCGGAGTGGTCTACGCCTACACCTCCGGCATCTCGACGGCGCTGACGACGTGGGGGACAATCTACAACGCACCGGGCCTCCTCTCCGCCGCTACTACCTTGAGCACTCCTACATGGTCCTACGCCGTCGGAGCTCTGATAATCATCGCGATGGGCGCCATAGGACTGGTCGGCGGCAGAAGCATCAAGGTCATCCTGTATGTCGGCACCGCCGCGGCCATCATAGGGACAGCACTGATCTGGATAGTCCTCGGCACAACGACACCGGCCACCCTGGCCTCCAAATGGGACGCCGCTTTTGGAACGAACTACATCACGTACAATGGGCTCGTCTCCCTGGCATCGAAGGACGGGTGGGTGCAACAGCCGGTTACGCTCGCTGCCACTGTAGCGGCCATGCCTCTCGCCGCCCTCTTCCTGCTTGGAGGGAACCTCGGAAACGTCATCTCGGGGGAGATCAAGAACATCAGGCGGGCGGCACCCGTGGGGCTGATAGTATCGCTGCTCTTCGGCATTCTTTTCTGGGGCCTCTTCGATGTGTTTGTGCTTCATGCGACTGGTTCGACCTGGACCTACGCCTCGGGCTACCTCTACGACAACAAACCGTCAGCGTACTTCGCCGCGATTCCATACGCACCCACTATCCCGATGTTGCTCTCGCTCGCAACGTCTCCCAACCAGGCCCTCACTTTCACGGTCCTGGCGCTCTACATCATAGGCTCTCTACCGTCCGTCTTCCTGTTCTTCTGGATTCCGAGCCGATACCTCTTCGCCTGGAGCTTTGATCGCGTCATCCCCTCGAGGATAGCCGACGTCGGGAACAGGTTCCACACTCCTCACTATGCAATCGGCACAATGACCGGACTGGGACTGTTCGTGCTGTTGCTCTACTACTTCACCTCCTGGCCTTCGGCGATTGCGCTCGGGGTCTTCATCTTGATTTGCTGCCTCATCGTTCCCGGATTGGCGCTCTTCCTCTTCCCGTTCCGCAAGAAGGAGCTGCTGGAGCTGGCACCGGGGTGGATGAAGGCGAAGGTTGGCGGCTTCCCCGTCATAAGCATCATCGGCCTCGCCGAAGCAATCGCCTTCCTCTACATGGCCTACTTGGGGGCGACGAACCCGCTAATCGCAAGTCCGACTACCTTTGCAATCGTCTACGCTCTCGGTGTCGTCATCGCCGGCTTCGTCATATACTTCGTGAGCTACGCCTATCACAAGAGCCACGGAGTCGACATCCGCCTCTCGTTCAAGGAGATTCCGCCCGAATAGGCGCGCCGACCAATTCCCGAGATTGGGACTCTAGCGTTCGCCTGCGGCGACGAGCTGCTCCTCGGTCTTGGAAGGCCACATCTCGAGGAGCTGCTTCGACGTGATGACGTCCCATCTCCCGCTCATAATCTGCAGCATGGCTTCGTGATTGGGTTGGTTCTCGGAGTCGACACAGTCTCTCAAGGTCACGATGTTGTAGTCATAGAGCTGCGCGTCCCGGGCGGTCGATTCCACGCACCCCTCCGTCGTCACTCCGGTGATTACGAGATTCTTTATCCCGTTGTTCCTCAGGACGAAGTCCAAGTCTGTCGCGATAAAGGCGCTCGATCGATGTTTCTTCACTATCATCTCGCCTTCCTTCGGCTTGAGCTCGTCCACGACCTGCTGCCCCCAAGTGCCTTCTATGGTAAACTCCGGGATGTCCTCCAGCTTCTTCACGTTGGGGAAGGTCCTGAGCATGAAGCGGAGCCAGCTAGAGGAGTCGCTCAAGCGCCCTGGAAGCGTCGTGTGCTGAATGAAGACGACCTTGATGTGAGCTTCTCGAGCGGCCTTCAGGACCCGGGCGATGTTGTCAATCGTCTTCTTGACAGTAGGTATCACAACACCATGCTTCGGGAATACCCCAGCTTCCTTGCAGAAGTCGTTTTGAACATCAACCACCACGAGCGCGGTGCTCGCCGGGTCGACAACCTCTTCAAGCGTGGTCGGGATTGGCTTTCCAGCCAGATACTGCACACTGATTACTTCGGCCCAGGGGATAAAAACTTTGCAAACACTTCTAGACTGTCCTTCTCATCGGTTTCCCGCGCTTACAAACTTTTTATAGATTATTTGCGCTCTTTCCCTGCGTGTGGCAGCGGGACTTCGTAGGATATGGGTCCAAACCACCGAAAGTCAAATGGCCGGATGGGAAGAAGCTCGCAGTTCAGATTGCCGTAAACTATGAGGCCGCGGGCGAGCGAAATGTTCTGTTTGGAGACAAGGGCCCAGAGGTATTCGGCGGTGAGATACCAGGGTACGGCTCCCAGACCGACCGCGACCTGTCTATCGAGACGGTTTTCGAGTATGAGACTCGGGTGGCGATCTGGCGCCTGCTCGACCTCTTCGACAGACACAACATCAAGACCACGTTCTTCGCCGTCGCCAAGTCGTTGGAGGCGAACCCAGAGGCGGCCAAATCCATCGTGCGACGCGGCCACGAAGTGTGCAGCCACGGCTACCGCTGGATAGAGCACTTCAAGCTCAGCCGGAAACAGGAAGCGGAGGAGATAAGGAAGGCCGTCGCCCTGATAAAGAAGACGACGGGAGTGCGCCCGGTCGGCTGGTACTGCCGTGAACCGAGCGTCAACACGGTTGAGCTCGTGGCGGAGGAGGGCGGCTTCCTGTACGACTCCGACTTCTGCAACGACGACATACCCTACTATGTGAAAGCCAACCGGAAGAAGTTCCTAATCGTCCCGTACACCCTGGACGTGAACGACTTTCATTTCCTCCTGAACCGGTTTTCCACCTCCGAAGAATTCTTCCAGTACGTGAAGGACTCGTTCGACTACCTGCGCCAGGAGTCGCAGACTAACGCGAAGATGATGACCGTCGCCATACACGTTAGGGTCACCGGGAGACCGGGACGCGCCGTCGCACTCGACAGGTTTCTGGACTACGCGAAGCAGTTCGACGACGTGTGGTTTGCTCGTCGGGTGGACATCGCGAAGTGGTGGTTAGCCAACTATCCCTGATCGTCGTTTGGAAACGTTGTCTGAGCTCTATCCGAAGCAATAGTGAACCTGCGTGTATTGCCCTCTGAAATCGGACACCTCTCTCGCGACCTTTTCAGGCTCCTGCCCGTCTATGGCGAGTCGTCGCATGTATCTTGCAATCTGCTTCATCTCTGTCTCCTTCATCCCCAGCCTAGTGACCTCTGTCACGCCGATCCTGATGCCCTCCCACGGCTCATCGGCGCGCCAGATCTTGTAGGCGCTGGAGATTATGTTTCCCGCCTCGAAGAGATTGGCAACCCGGTCGCCCCCGCCCAGTCGCGAGACGTCGAAGACCACCGTGTGAGACTCGGTGTACCCCTTCTTACGACCGACAACATCGAACCCCTCCTCGTCGAGGGCCCTTGCCAGCGCTTTTCCGTTCGAAATTATCTGTCCAGCGAAATCGGCCCCGAAGACACTCATCTCCGCCAACGTCGCTGCGAGGGCAGCTGTCCGCTGGTGGCCCAGCGTGGAGACGAATCCCGCGAAGTTGGACCGAATGTCCTTGTCCAGAGCCGGGTCGTTGTGAAGCAAGACTCCGCCCATGGGTCCAGACAACGTCTTTGAGGTCGTCCCGGTCACGAGATAGGCTCCCTCGGCCAGGGGATCCTGGAACCGTCCCCCTGCTATCAACCCCAACACGTGAGCGGCGTCGTACCACACCTTCGCCCCGACTCCGCTGGCTATGTTCACGATCTCCTTCAATGGATGCGGGAACAGGAAGACCGAGGTGCCGACGACGAATACCTTCGGCCGTGCTTTGAGCTTCTCGGTCACCTGTCTGAGCCTTACCAGGTCAACATTCCACTCCGCATAGTCGAAGGGAATATCAATGATGTCTAACCCTCTGAAACCGGCATACCCCTGCTGTCTCCAGCTGGGGTGGCCCCTCGGGGCCTCGAGCGCCAGGATGGTGTCGCCCACCTCGGTCAGGCTGCGCAGAGCGAGGGCGTTTGCAATGCTGGTCGTCACCGGACGGTGCTCCACGAAGTCGACCTTGAACAGCTTCCTTGCTTGCTCGGTGACGATTGCGTCGAGCTGGTCGACGTACCGAGCTCCCTTGTGGTGCCTCGCGCCCAGCTCGCCCAACACAGCCCGCCTCTCTAGGTCAGACTGAAGAAGTCGGTTGGCCCTCGGGCTCAACACGCTCTCCGCCGCGTTGAGATTGATGCACTTTCTCGTGCGCCATTCGTCGTTCTCCCTAACTAGCCTCTCTACGGTTTGGAGAACCTCCTCTGGTGCCGAAGTATCGATCAGTTCCTTCGCTTGGTGATAATACTCGTCAGCATTCAAAATGTTCAGTCTCGAGCCAGGCGGTTCTGAACCATAATTAAGGTTCTGTCTCCCTCAGCTCCTCCTGATTCGTCAGAAACGGTTCAACCTTCAGCGCGTGCCTGAAGGTGCCTCTTCAGTTCTGATCGTGTTTCAGAACAAACTCGGAGAGTTCCTTCCCGGTCGCGAACCAGACGCCCGGCTTGCTCTTCATGTAGGAAATTGTCTGTTCGAGCATAAGGGCACGCGACGGTCGACCAATGACCTGAGGATGGAGAGTGAACATACAATACTTGCGTTCTCCGTAGAGAACATCGAACTCGTCCCTGAACTGCTTAGCCACCAGATCGGCGGTCAGCAAGGGCTTGAGTCTTGTCTGCGGGTCGAAGCTGTAAATCAGGTGGGGCGTGTCCATGCACAGGAATCCGAAGGGTAGCTCGACCATTGGCGCCTGCTTGCTGCCGACTCGTTCAAGATAGGGCACGTCCCCGTTCATGGCCGAACTGTCATAGAGGAATCCCAAATCGGAAAGAAGCGAGAGCGTGTTGGGACTCCGGCTCATCCGGTAACCTACAGGCTTCTGCCCTGTGATTGCAAGCAGCGCTTCTGAGCCCTTAACTAGCATGTCTCTCTCGTCTGACTTGCTCAGCAATTCATTGTTCTCATGCTTGTACCCGTGATGAGCTATCTCGTGGCCCGCTCTCGCTATCGATGCGATGTTCTCGCGATATTTCTCCGCTACCCATCCAGGCGTGAAAAATGTGGCCCTTACGCCGGTCCTCTTGAGAATATCCAATATTCGTGGCAAGCCAACTCGCGGACCGTACTCCCCTTGTGTAATGTCGTAGTGTTTGGGGGCTTGCGGGAGCCAGACGTTCCAGATTAACTCTGCATCGACATCGAATGAGAGAACAACCGCACATCTCTTACCCTTTGGCCAGAGTCCCAACAAAATCCACCAAGAAACGCGAGACGAAAGGTAAAAATGTTGTGATTCGATTTGTAGGAGAGGAGCCAGACTTAGACTTGTATGTGAGCGGTAGCGGTGGCGTGAGACTCTACTACGAAGACTGGGGCAAGGGGAGACCTGTGTTGTTTCTCCATGGCAGAGGAATGAGTCACGAAGTCTGGCAGAATCAGGTTCACGCGCTTCAGAGCGAATTCCGTCTAATCACGCTCGATATGCGGGGCCACGGGGATTCCGAGAAGGTCGCTGGTCCCTACACCCACGATGCATATGCCGAGGACGTTAGGAAGGTCATTCTCCGGCTCAGGTTGCGGAACCTTTGCTTGGTGGGGATGTCTACGGGGAGTTTTATCATTTTGAAATACGCGCAAAAGTACGGCTTCGGACCTTACGTGAAGTGCATCGCGCTTGTAGGAACCGCCTCGGTCCTAAAGGCAGCAAAGAACTCCCCTAATTCTGGTTGGCATGCAAAGCAAATCAAGCCCCTGGAAGAAAACTTCACCAAGGCCATTTGGGATCTTCCTTACCAAATGCTACACGAGCCTCAGCAACCCATGGCTCAATGGCTATTCCAAGTTAACCTGAAGACACCCCTCACTGTTTTGCTGCAGACGTTGGAGGCGAACACGAAGGAAGATTACAGACCAGTGCTCCCTAAAATCGACGTGCCCACGCTGATCCTCCAAGGGAAGTTCGACCGACTAACACCCATTCAGGGAGCCCGTTACATGGCGAAGAAAATCCACAACGCCAAACTGGTTGAGTTTGACAAGAGCGGGCATCCACCCCACTTGGAAGAACCTGGAAAGTTCAACAAGGTACTTGGGCGCTTTCTGCGAGAAAATCTCTGAGTGCAGAGAAGGTGTCCAGTAAACAAGCTGGGGACCAAGTAACGAACAACCGCGCATCCCAGTGAACGAAAAAAGTGGAACTCCCCGTCGAACGAGTGATCAGCGACTCCCGGCCGGCTTGAAGAGACTGTGAACGCACACCTCGTTGAACTCACACGACCTGCACTTTCCTTCGACCGTGGTCGGTATCGCCTCCCTCTTCTTCAGCCAGTAGTCCTGGGCCCAGGCGATAGCGCTCTCAGCCTCGGGTCCTGCGTGCGGCATGAGGAAGAACTTCATCCCGTACTTCGCCTCGAGCTGCGCGGTCTTCTGTTCCAGCAGCGCTCCCCTTATGGAGACCAGCAGCGCCTCCTTCTCGGGCGGGGCGAGGGCCTGCCACTGCTTCATGCGTATCAGAGCCAGGGTCAGGTTGGAGCAGTCGAACCCCATCCGCTCCATCAGGAGGCCGTAGATCCTCACCTGGACCACCTGGTCCCTCCAGAGCTTCGCGGGGTCGCCTCCGGTCGTCTTCAGCTCGACTATCCACCTCGGCCGGCCTCCTTCGAAGATCACCGCGTCCGGCACACCCGCCACCCGCAGGCCTCCGACCTCGGCGTACAGCCCGAACGAGGCTGTGAGGCTGGGAGCCTCTTCGATGCGCCTGATGAGGTCCTCGCGCTCCACCGGCTCCATCGCGAAAATCTCGTCGTGGAAGCCGGTCCCGACGTCCTTGCCCTCGGTGGGTATCTCACCAAGCCTGTACTCGTTCTCGACCTTGGCTTCGCAGTAGAACTGCTGGGCCACCGTCGAGGCTCCGACGAAGGACAGCTCGTGGCGGTACGTGGGCTCGATTTCGTGAAGGTCTCCTTCCCTCAGAGAATCCTTCCAGCTCCTGCCCATGCTAGCATCGGATTCGGGCTAGGTATTAACGGATAGGCCGGTGTTGGATGAAATGCCCCGGGCGGAGGCGCAATGAACCCTAGCATGGCACAACGCTTTCTACTGAAGTGCAAGAGCGAGAAATGGCTAGAGGCCCTGAATCTCGCGCGCATGCAGAGAAATCATTTATGAACGGCACGGGGACGATGATTCAAGCCCTTGAATTTCTGCCCGTCCTGCGGCTCGCGAATGAAAGCTTACTCTGCCCAACTCATCTGCCCCAGATGCAACACAACGATACGGGTCCAGGGCGCAGGCCCGAATAATCTCAGGATGGATCCTGCCACTGCAGAAGATAATGTCAGGCGTTTCATAGAGGTGCTGACGTCACAGGCACGTTATGGCCTCAGGGGAGAGAAGCCCCTCGCCGTGATTGCCGCTCTCAAGTACCTCTGCGAATCAACTCGGACAGGTATCGGGCTATTGGCGCTGATGGAGAATGAAACCTACTCGCGTGCAGTAAGAAATAGGTTCATCGCCCTTGCAAACTTGTATGGGCGATTTTCGAATCCAGAAAGCTCTTGGAGTGTAATAACGGGAGGAGAACGATTCGAACTTCAGACGGCTGTGAAGAGTTCTCCCGACTTGGACGAGAGCATATCGAGCTTAACGCCCGAGCAAGCATGTTCACTCTCCAGAGAGTTTGTTCAGAGTTTGGCTGATCATTGAGGCGCAATGAACCCTAGCATGCCATCTACTTCTCGTCATCCGACTCATTCATTCTTATCCAGGTACGCTTGACTTCGGTGAAGTGAGGGTCGTCGGTGACGCATGAAACGCGGAGCCGGTTCGCCGTAGCCATGATCAGGGAATCGGCCATCGGAATCCTCAGCCTGTGGCTGATTCTAGCGCCTTCCGCGGCAATCTCGGCGTCGACATCCACGACATCGAACTCATTCTCCATGGTCGTGACCCTCACGTCAGCGACCTGCATGTCTTCGGACTCTATCGTCTGCTTGTAGACCTCGTAGATGCTGATCGAGGAGACATAAGTTGCATCTGCCCGGTCGTAGATGGCTCTCAGTTCTCTTACGGTTCGCCGATCTTTGGATCGGAAGATGGCCCAGAAGTACCTCGTCTCGAAGAGCACACTGGCCTCATCCCTCTTCTTCCCGCATGGCGTCAAGGCGATTGAAAGCTTCTTTCACGGTCCCCTTGCTCGTCCCCGCCAAATCAAATACGGACGGGATTTTTGTGAATACCACCTTGCCCTCCACAGCCTCGACCTTCAGCCTTGTTCCTTCCTCAATCCCCAGCTTCCTCCTCACGTCCACGGGGATCGTCGTCTGCCCTCTTCTCGTGACCACGACCTCTTGAGTCATGCATTCTGACATGGATTCCTACCTTAAAATGATTTCCTACCTATCAGTAAATCCTACCCTTGGTTTTTGGCGCCTTCTCAATATGTCAGGGTGGTCCCCCGGCGGAGGCGCAATGAACCACACACGGCACAGAAATAGCCGCAAAGATTCCGACGAGCTTGTTCCGACATGACGAGCCCGTAATCTCTCACCCCAAAGCCTGCCCCTAGGGACCAGGTTGTTGCGTCCCCAAGAACTCCTTCTCCTCCCACATGTCGAATGCGGTTGCAGATGACGAGGCCTGAGTGATTATTGCAAGAGCATTCACAGCGTGAAGGAACAAGATTGCCGTCCGGAACTCCGATCCGCCGAGGCCCGTCGTTACACTGTCATAGAGGACCAGCCCGAGCAGGCCTTGGACCACGCCAAGTATCACCGTCGTCTTGGTTATTCTCTTGATTCTGTCGGGGCAGGACGTCTTCCGAACACCCGAGTAGGCGTACAGCGCGACGGCAACCACGGCGAGCCCGACTAATGCGTGCAGATCATAGGTTTGCGATATGGCAAGCACCGGGAAGAGAATTATCAAAATCTGGACGAGGGCCAGCCATATCAGTAGATACAACACCGACCAGGTCTTCATCCAGTGCCCGAGTGGTCAATTTGACCTGCTACATATAAGGAGACCCCACTCGGATCAGACTATCACGCTCGGGTCTGCCGTCCGGTTCACAAACGTTCTGACAGGTAGGCAAAGGGCCCCGGATGGACCTCCCGTCGTCGAGAAGCATGGAGGCAGAGCGCTCAGCACTTCAAGGTCATTTACTCCCGGTCAGGCTAGGCAGTTCGTCACACTCAACGTGTGGATGAAATGCCCCGGCGGAGTGCAACGAACCTTTATACTGAGCCCGATGCTTCTGGCTCCGAACCATCCTCTGATCATCGACTTCCATAGCCACTTTTACCCCAAGGCATACCTTGACGGGCTGAAGGACTCCCGGGGCCACGCGACCCTGGAGACCGGCTCCAGAGGCGTGGTCCTTCTCAGGTACGCCGGCGACTACAACGTGGTGGTATCCGGTCACGTCAACCTCGATGCCCGAGTCAAGGCCATGGCAAAGTGCGGGGTCGACATGCAGGTGATCACGCTGACCACTCCCGGGGTCGAACGGGAGGAACCCGGCCTGGGCATCAGGCTGGCTAGACTGACCAACGACAGCTACGGCGACATAATGGAGAAGTTCCCCGACAAGTTCGTCGCCCTAGCTGCACTCCCAATGCAGGACCCCCAGGCGGCTGCGGAGGAGTTAGAGAGGGCGGTGAAGGAGCGGGGTCTGCGCGGCGCCATGATCTTCTCCAACGTCGCAGGAAAGCCCATCGACAGCAAGGAGTTCATGCAGGTGTACGAGAAGGCGGTCAAGCTAGACGTCCCCATCTTCATCCACCCGACCTCCCCCGTCAATGTCACGGGGATGGAAGACTACAGGCTGGTGCCCATCATGGGTTTCGGGGTGGACACGAGCCTCGCCATCCTGAGGCTCGTCTTCAGCGGCGTCATGGAGCGGCTTCCAAGACTCAAGCTGGTGGCCACGCATACGGGGGGAGTCTTCCCCTACCTGCGCGGGCGGATAGAGGCGGCCTACAGGGTGTATCCTGAGACCAAGAAGAACATCCCGCGGCCTCCATCGGACTATTTCAAGCGAATATGGCTCGACACGGTCTGTTACGACTCCGACGTCCTCGCGTCGTCGCTGGCCTTCTGGGGCCCGGAGAAGTTGGTGATGGGGAGCGACTACCCTCACCAGATTGGCGACCTGGACCACTGCGTCGAACGCGTGAATAAGCTGGACATCAGCGACGGAGCGAAGGAGAAGATCCTGGGCGGCAATGCCGCAAGACTGCTGAAGCTCGGGTAAACGATTTACCCGACGGAGGCGCAATGAACCCTGGCATGGCTGGCCTCTACGGAAGCGCAATCCCAGCTGATTGGTTTGATCGGCGGGTCGTGAAGTCTGGGCCTTAGACCCGGAATCTTTGGTTCATGAGCCGCCGGAAGGCGCGTTTGTCGTACCGGTACTCCCTGTCGTTGTCGAGCTCCTCGTAGAGATCGTTAACGGAAGCCTTCCGGGCGAGCACCTTCGATATCCACAGAGAGACGTCCCCCGTCCTCTTGAAAGGCAGGTCCATGACGTAAAAGGGGTAGTCCACCGCCGAAGGCACCACTCCGACGAAGGGAAGGAACAGGCTCACGAACCTGGAGCCCCTCCTCAGCTCGCTCTCAAAACGTGCGACGTCCTCTTCCTCTTCGCTATGCCCGCAATACAGGATTGTAGCCTCGTGGAGGTCCGACTCGGTATAGTCCTCGTTCCAAATCTCTATGCGGTCCGACAGACCCAGTCCCTGCACGTGCTCCGCCGCTTTCGCCGCCCGGCCCCTGTGCAGTTCTATCCCGACCGCCTTCTTCACTCCGAACTCGGCCACGGCTACGATGCAGAGCTGGCCCAGCCCGCATCCCAGGTCGTAAAACACATCTCGCCTGGACGCCCCTGCGAGGCGCAGGAGCTTTCTGATGTGTCTCTTGCTCTGGTAGTCCTCGGGGCCCAGCCGTTGCATTATGCGGACCACCTACGATTGCGAAATAAAACGTCTTCCCGTGCACAGGAAGCGACCATGCGAGTGTTGTCGGCGCGTTATTCTTCGGCGGTGGCGCAATGAACCCTAGCATGGCGAGAAAGCGCGGTGAATATATATTATAGTCTATATGATACATCCATTATGACCACGACCATAGCGGTCAAGGAGTCGACCCGGGATAGATTGAGGAGAATCATGAAAGAAGAGGGGGCACAAAGCCTCGACCAGACGATCAACGCTCTCATAGAGAAGGCAGAGCGCTTACCCAAGAGCATGTTCGGCGTCGACAGGTCCAAACCGGTCCATCTTTCAGAGCATGAACATGAGGAATTCCAGAGGTGACCGGCTATCTACATACTGGATACGTTCTCCTGGATTGAATACTTCGCCGGAAGCCTAGCGGGAGAGAAGGCGAAGACCTACATCGAAAGCGGCGAAGCCTTCACTCCCACCATCGTCATAGCCGAATTCATCGACAAGTACACCAGAGAGAATCTTGACCACAGGGAAAGGCTCAAGTTTCTGAAGGCGACCTCTGCTCTCGCGCCGCTCGACGAGGAGACGGCGGAGATGGCCGGAAAGATCAGTGCTGAACGAAGATCGCGGGTAAGGGGTTGGGGACTGGTGGACTCCGTAGTCCTAGCAACGGCTAGAGTAAGAGGGATGAAGGTCATAACCGGGGACGAGCACTTCCGTGGTTTGGACGAAGCAATCATGATTAAATGACTGATAGAGACTTGATATCCGCGGCGGAGGCGCAATGAACCCTAGCATTGGCGCAGGAATGCTCAGGGAGCCCTGGTAGTTACGATCACCAGCCGAGGGGCATGAGTGGTCGCTTCCCTTGCGCCTGCCTTCAGCCCCCCGAAGAGGTGGACGGCGGAGAAGCCGTTGGCGATCAACCGGCTCCTGAACTCCGGGAACGTCCACATCCTCAGCACGTGCGTCTCCTCCCAGCGTCTCCTTCCTCCGCCGAGGACCATCGCGGCCTCGAGCCTGTGGTACCAGAGCATGTTCACGTCGTCCACCTCGAGCGATACGCGCCTGCGGATCGTCCAGTTCTTGCCCCTGCTGGTCTGCCTGAGGACCCTCTTCCACCCGCCGTACAGCGTAGCGAAGTTCATGATGTCGACGACCAGCACTCCGCCGGGCCGCAACAGGGACCTCAGCCTTGTGAGCGAGCTCGAGAGCTCGTCCTCCTCGAGCAGGTAGTTGAACGGGTCCTGGACGCTGTAGGCCGCGTCGAACCTCCCCGTGACCTTGAGTTCGCTCAGCCGGGACCTGAGGAGCCTGAGCTCAACCTGCCTCTCGTCGGCGTTGCGCCTCGCTACCTTCAGCATGGCCGGGGACCTGTCCACACCCGTGACGGCGTATCCCTTTGCCGACAGTTCGATGGCGAGTCGACCGGCTCCGCACCCCAGGTCCAGCACCTCACGAACGCCTTCACGGCCAAACCGTCTGAACACCCACAGCAGGAAGCCGACCTCCTTGGCCGTCCGCTGCATGGGAATGAGCAGGTTCCAAGCCTCGGCTTCATCGGCAGACCACGCTCGTTGACTTGGATTCCCCATGACTATCATCTGCGACCGGGCCGTATTAATCGGTTAGACACTGAATCTCAGGTTGTCAATCTTTTAGATCCTTGTTTGACGACAGAGTAGAGAACACCAACCGGTGATCATCCCGAGCGGAGGCGCAACGAACCCCATATACGGCCTGAATAAGCTTAAATCGTACCCGTTCCTAAAATCCTGCATGATGGAGGACGAGTCGGTTCTCGAACAGAAACTGAATCAGTTCAAGGGAGAGATGCTCGCGAAGTTCAGACTCCGCGCCGATAAATGGGGAAAAGACAGCGTAACAAGGGATGACTTCGATTGGAGAAACTATCCTCTCGAATCAATTCAAGACCGCTTCCTCCACGAGATTACCGAGAGATTCCCTGACCACGACGATGCAACGCTTGACGAAACAAAGGAAGATGTTGACATCGCAAACATGGCCTTCTTGGATTGGGCGGTTCGTAAGGCACGAGCTACAGCCTCACGCCATAATGGGACAAACGAAGGGCGCTTTCCGTGAGACTTCGCTGCTCGACAGATCCAGAATCCTAGGGGAGACACGCTAATGTCGCCAAACGTATGGATGAAATGCCCCGGCGGAGGCGCAATGACCCCCCGCGCCGTGTAATGTCCTACGATCACAGGAGAGAGAACGCCTATAAGAAGCCGGTGGCCAAGACCACCATTGACGCAGGAGGACCGCTATGCGGTGGAATCGCACGGCGTCTTTCCGAGGTTCGTCCTTGCGGCAATCCTGATCACCGCCCTCGAGCTTGCACCAGACCTCTACATCAGAGCGACGGGCAGCTACGCCCTGCCCGGGTCCACCACGGAGTCGGCGTTAGTCGCGTTCAATATCATCCTGGTGCCCTTCGGCATCTTCGTACTGTTCTACCTGGCCGCGAGGGTGCGGGTGAACCTGAGCGTTGACTACACAAAGGTTGCGCTCTCCATCTTCCTCGGGTCGGTCCTGGCACTGGCGGTCCTTAGCCTGCCCGACTACGTATCCATCAATGCAGGCAGCTTCATTTTCGCCTACCAGTCTGACCCACTAACCACCCTCCTGTCATGGGCAGGAAGCTCCGTCTTCGCCTCCGTGGAATACACCCTCATCGGCTTCTCGGCAGTCCTTCTCTCATACTACAGGAGGATGTGAAGACCTTGACCACAGAGAGTCAGCCGTCCCCCGGGCGAGCGGTGGCGATGCTTGCGCTTGCGGGCTTCGCGGTCCTGCTCGGCTACGTCCTGTATGGGTTCCTTCAAGCGTTTGAGTTGATTGGCATCATCGGGTCCATCTTCGAACGATTCTTCGTGTACGGGGTGTACTTTGCCGTATATCCCTGGCAAGCGATCATCTTCGAATTCGCCATACCGTTTGGACTCTTCTTCTACGTGGCGCGGAGATATGGCCTTGACCCCTCCAGGGCCGCCCCCTGGATAGCGCTCACGCTGTTCTTGTGGGGGTTTGTACTGGCCCTCGTGAACACCCCGCTCCTGGTGATTGCCGAGAACGTCGTCTTCCCTCCTGGCCATCCACCACAGACCGTGGATTTCACGTCGTCCCTTTCAACTCTTACGGGAGTTGCCGGTGTGATTCAAGACTCCGCCATCTTCGTGGCGCTAGGCTTCACGGCGATAGGCTTCGGGAACTTTACGCCCCAGGGTTTGGGTCCGATAGGGAAGGCCAAGCGGTGGCTCAATCAGGAGCCTCAGGAGGACGACGAAGAGGCTCCCCAGACCGATGGCACAATGAACGCCGAGTGAACTATCGTTAAGAAGAGGTACGCCACCAAGTGCCTGTGGGCGGAATCCCTAGGGTTATTGTCACCTACTCTTCGATATACGACCGCGTACTCATGAGGTATCATGGTCACGAGCTCACCCCCGAGGCTAGCCGCAGAGGCAAGGAGCAGGCGGCAGAGATCCAGAAGGCTTGGGACGTGCATTCGGAGAAAATCCTGCGCGCCATGGCGAGTTTCTCGGGGCTCCGCTGTAAGAGAAGGGAGATTCGGGCCTATGTGGTCTCGACTGTCAGCTACCCATTTTCCGATCCACTCACCCTCTGGATAGGAGAGAAGGGGGAGAACATCGAGGGCCAGGTCACATCTCTGATACACGAACTCATCCATACTCTGTTGGACGACAACGAGGAAATGCTCGCGGGATACTGGATATCTATGGGGGCCTCATACAAAACCGAGGACCACACCACGATCATCCACATCCCAGTCCAGGCCCTGCTGGTCGAAACGCTCAGAGCCGTCTTCGGTAGTGGCGCGGAGAGGTACATCAGACACGAGAGATGGTGGGAGTACTCGAAGGCCAACCCGCATATGAAAGAGAGTTACGTTCGGTCTTGGAAAATTATCACGAAGGAAGGTGCAGCGCTGGTGGTCAAGAGGTTGTCCAAGAGCCGCATCGTCTGAAGACGCCTCGGCGGAGCCGCAGGGGATTCCTAGTATCGCCTGTTTTCTGAACTTCCCGAGAGCGTTGGCCATTTCCGGCGCGAAAGACCTACAGGATTCCATGGAGGTGCAGGAGGAGGAGCAGCAGCGCTAGCGCCTCGACGCACGACGAGAGAATCCCCCTGGTCCTCATCGTCCTCCCCCGCAGCCCATAACGGCATGCACCCTCGATTGCCACCAGCAGGATGACGAAGGATAGGTAGAACTCTGAGACAGCCAGGGAGATTACCGCTGCGATGGCCACTCCCGCCACGAAGAAGGGTGGGTCGTCCCCGATTGAACCTCGCCTGGAAGGGCCCACCCGGATCCTTTCGGTCTCTACCAGCTGGACGACGTTCGCGACGAGAAGCAGGGCGACCAGCGACATCATGGTGAAGGCGATGATCTCGAAACTCGTGACTGTGTCGCCGAGGGCTGAGTTGATTAGAAGGAATTGCGAGTTCACCATCAGGGTCGAGACGGCCCTCGTGACCATGTGCCTCTCCTTCAGATAGCGGAAGGCGATTCCCACCAGGACCAGGATGACGGCCGTCACCAACACGGGAATCCAAGGCATCAAGCTCAGCAGCAGACCCGCGGCCATGTAGGCGAGCGCTACCGAGAGGATGACGAGGGCCAGAGCCCCCACCTTCTCGACCAGCAAGCCGCGGAAGTCTACCTTCCCCAGCGACCAGAGTCTCAGACCTACGATGACCCTGTCGTAGACAAACAGCGTGGGCAGGAGTACGATTATCAAACCGATTCCGTAGGAGCTGAACTCGGTGGACAGGAGCACAGCCCCGATTATCATGACGAACCACGAGACGATGAGTCCGTGCTCTAAGGGCAGGAACTTCAATCCGGCTGTCGACCTCGGGGATTACGCCCCGGGAGTGGGTCGGACCGGCGGCAGGAGACGGGGTCCGTCTTTCAACGACCCCGTTGAATCCCGAGGATTTCCCCGTCTGCCATCGTCATCGTCGTCTCGCCTGAGAAGAGGGGTGGGCTTTTGGCTCTTCCGTCTGATTCGAGCTCGTTCGAACGCCTCCGCAGGAGAGCGCCCAAGGTGGCTGGCGAATCACCCGAGCCCAACATGTGGATGAGATGCCTCAGCGGAGGCGCGATGAACCCTAGCATCACGAATTCAAGCAGCCTGACCGTGATCTACTTTCTTGGCTCGGATGAGCCCTTCGCTTCGATTATCCGCGAGACGTAGGCTTGGAAACCCTTATCGAACATGCCGGTGGCTCCGACGTGGAGAGTGCGGAACCGGGGGTGCTTGGAGATGACTCTTAGCCATGCAGCCCACTGCTCCCAAGTCTCTTCATCGATCCATCCTTTCTCGTAGAGCTCATAGGCTTCCTCGATGATCCCATAGGCTATCATGAGGCGGCGAACCACGGCCAGCTCTTGGAGGGAGGGCCTCTCGGCCTCTTCTGAGAAGAGCCGCGCGAGGAGCTGGTCGTCTGTGCCCGAGCCTGACATGACGTATTCGTTGTACCTTCCGAGGAGGTTCTGATATGATGATTCCCGAATCGCTTTCTCCTGGCTGCGGAACTGGAAGATGAAGACGAGCAGCGTCAGGGTGATCACGGAAGTCTGCACCAACGTCGCTAACAGCGTGAGGTCGGTGGCGTCTACCAAGCCTTGATGGTCCGGACGCCCATAAGATTTCATCTTTTCGGCCAGCGAATGCGGAACCTCTGGCCAGCAGTGATCGTGTGGAAGGAGGTCGGAAGTCTCCTTCGAATGCACCGCCCACCGAAGATGTCTTTAGAGAGCCAGTCTCGACTGCGTACATGTTCAACAAGGAGGAGCTCAAGTACCTGAAGTCGCAGCTTCTCGTGAGGGTAGCCACGGCCACCACAAAGGGCAAGCCGAACGTCGCTCCCGTGGGTTTCGAGTTCGACGGCAAGTGCTTCTACATCGGGAGCGTCAAGCAGAAGATCCTCAGGTCCACCCCAAGGTACCTCAACGTCAAGAGCGGGAACCGGCAGGTCGCGCTGGTCATAGACGACCTCGTCTCGGTGGACCCGTGGAAGGTGCGCGGGATAAGGGTGAACGGTGTGGCCGATATCGTGACGCACGAGGGGGAGTTCGGCAAAGGCGAGTACATCCGCATCAGGCCCAGGGTCTCATGGAGCTGGGGACTAGGCGACACCCCGGTCAAGACCGTCTGGAAGTAGTACGTGCAGGAAGTCCGGTCGCTCGCCCCTTCAGGGAAAGGGACCGCGACGGCGGAGGCGCGATGAACCCCGGAGACGTTCCTACGTGTGTTGCGACATCAAATCGATTGCGGTCCTTACGAGCTTCCTGTTGCGGCAGATGGTCTCGAACTTTCGTTCCTCGAGTAACTGAATGGTTTCGGCCAACAGTCTCCTCCACCTAACCCGGTCCGGGATTGGTCGACTGACCCCGTAGAATCCATAGTAGTGTCTTGCGATCGTTCTCATGGCATCACGGCACAAGCGGGGCTTTGTGGCATCGCGCCTGCCCCTCGCCTCATACCTCTTGAGGATGAAGAACAGGTCCACGAGCAGCATGAAGCAGTTCTCGTAGTTCTCCTTGAAATTCCTGATTGCATGCGGTATTGGCTCTATCCTTCTCGGCCTATTGGCGAAGAGGTGCCGAAGCGCTTCCTCTTTCCCAAAGAGGATCTGCACGTCCTTCTGCTGCAGGACACTCGCAGGCGGGGTATTGAGCCTGTCGAGGCGAAAGTAACGGGCGCCCAGCAGGTAGTGACTCCCGCCGTCCTCGATTATCTCGTAGTACTCTCTGACTCTCGGCTGCTCTCGCGTGTACACCTGAACGTCGAAATCATCCCAATCTGCCAGATTCTTGGCGAAGGCGGTGCTGCCGACTAGGAGGATAGCCTCAATGTCGCGTCTGGAGCCGGGCAGCCTGGCATTGATCGTGCTCACGATATTCTTGGTCGACGATGGGTCTCACGCACGCGTCTCACAGCTTGGTCTCAGATTTCATAAGTGTTACGCTGAACTCCGCCTGGCTCTAGCCCAACATGTGCACGAAACGCCCCGGCGGGGGCCAATCAACCCTACACGTTAGAAGTGCCGTTCATGGGAGAGAATCTGCAGATTAGCTCTCACTGGACGGATTTTGAGGTTGGACTGAAACGAGTCTCTCTCACTAGATGAAATCCTCCGAAAACGCTTGTTAAGGGGACGGGAGTCTGGCACCGCCAGTGTCTGAGCTGAAAATCCGTGCCGTCACGCTTGACCTCTGGCTCACGCTGATCTGGGACACGCGGGAGCTCGCTGACTACTGGAAGCTGCGGCGGCTCATCAACTTCCACCGCTTCCTGAGGACGAGAGCGGGTCTGGCCAGCTCCCTGCACGAAGGAGTAAGCTTCAACGCCGTGCGGCTGGCCATGGAGGAGCTCAACGGCAGGATAGAGGAGGCCTACAAGAACAACCTCGAGCTTTCTCTCGAGGAGCGCGGCGGGATGCTCTTCGACACTCTCGGGATAAGGTTCGGGAAGGCGGAGGAGCAAGCGATGCGGGAACGAGCAGGGAGAATCCTCTCCGACTCCGGGGCCTCCTCCAGGCTCCCCCACCTCAACCCCGAGGCGAAGCCCGTGCTCCGGCAACTGAAGAACGAGTTCGAGGGAATCAAGATAGGTCTCATCTCGAACGCGGGCAGGTCGACCAAGGCCTACGAGAGGATGCTCAAGACGATGGGCATCATGAAGTACTTCGACTCGCTGACCATTTCCTGCGACGTGGGCTTCGTCAAGCCTCGTAGAGAGATCTTCGAGCATGCGGTGCGGGCCCTCTCCGTCGAGCCCGCTGAGGTCTTACACGTCGGCGACTCCTTCAGGGCGGACGTCGCAGGCGCGGCATCCTTTGGGATGAACGCCGCCCTCTACACCGGGCTCTGGCACAGGTACGACAACCGCTACGGGGCGATATTGGAGCACATACCGAGGGGATTCAAACCAAGGAGGGGCCTCTTCGTGAAGAGAATCTCCAGCCTGCACGAAATCCCTAAGCTGATCGAAGCCGGGACAGCCTGACTCCCCAAACCCACTAATCTGAAAATGCTATGACCACCTTTCCGTGCGTGTGTCCCTCTGCAAAGTACCTGAAAGCTTCAGCGGTTTCGCTCAGCGGGTAGCTCTTATCGATAATGGGCTTGATCTTTCCCTTCTCGAGAAGCTCTCTGAGGCTATCGAGGTCCTTCTGGTTTATCTTCGCTATCCCCATGAAGCCCATATGCTTTCCCCCGCTCCTCGAAACCATCGGACCCAAAGTGACGCTCTGCAGCATCTGGAGAAGCGGTCTGGAGCTCCCGGCCATCACGTAAGCCCCCTTTGCGCCCAGTGCGCGCCTGTACCCCAGAATCGAGCGATATCCATTGACCTCGATGATTGAGTCGTACCTCCGCCCGTTCTTGGCAAAATCCTCCTTTGTGTAGTCGATGACGTGGTCCGCGCCCATCGACCGCGCGCTGGCCACGTTGCCCGTGCTGCACACGGCCGTGACTTCGGCCCCGAACGCCTTTGCGATTTGCAGCGCGAAGGTACCGACACCACCAGACGCGCCGTCGATCAGGACCTTCTGTCCTGGTTGGACCTGTGCCTTGCCGATGGCCTGCAGGGCCGTCGTTCCCGCGACGGGCAGGGTGGCCGAATCCTCGAACGTTGCCCTCTTCAATTTCAACGCCAGGTTCTCTTCACTGGCGCACGCATACTCGGCGAAGGCACCCCGGCCGATTCCGAACACCTCGTCGCCAGCCTTGAACTGCTTCACATTCCGGCCGACCTCCTCGACCCGCCCAGCCAGGTCCGTCCCGAGCGAGCTCCGCTTCGGCTTCAGGCGCCCTCCGCCCAGGAGCAGACGAATCATGAAGGGCGGGTTCAGCTGAAACAGGTCGGACTTGTTCAGCGACGTCGCGCGCACTCTCACGAGTACCTCGTCGTCTCCAGGGGTCGGGATCTCCGTCTCCTTGAACTGGAGGACCTCCGGCGGCCCGTACCTGGTGCGGACGACCGCCTTCATCAGATTCGCATCCCCTTCATGGTCTCTCCCTCATCCAACCCACAAGACGATGGTGCGCGTCGGGCCCCTGCGCCGAGAGAGAATACAGTTCGTCGCCGTCCTCTTCTTTGCTTCCCACGAGCCCATGGGACACCAGCCACCCGAGGTACCCGGTGAACCGCGGGTAGTTAAGACCGACCCCATCTGGAGATTGGTCTTCTTCATCGGCTGATCATTCTCATGTCGGACAGACGCGAATTCCGTGTCAACACATGCAAGGAAACGTTCCCAGGCGGAGGCGCAATGAAACCTACGCGGTCGAGTCCATGGCGCAAATCTAACACTGGGGAGTCAAGTACTCCACAAAACTTCGGTGATGTGACTTCCTCGGACTTCCAAGCCAGCCAATACGACTTGGGCGCGACCTCCGTGAGGTTGATACGGGTAGGCAACGTCATCCAGATCATCTTCAACAAGAAGTTGGCAGCAGAATTTTACTACGCTGAGGCATCTACAAGATTTAAGAGCGAGGAGGAGGAATTGAAGCGAGGATGAAGAAAGAGCTGAATCCCAGGGAGAAGCGTGAGATTCGAGCCTTGACGAAGGCGTCGGCCGAGGCCCTGGTGGCGACGGAGCTGTTCATGAGGGCGAAGGAAAAGAAACGGGTGGAAGCGAAGGCTTCCACCAAGTGAGAACCAAACACCTGACGCAGGTCGGCCGAATGCGGCCCAAGGCTAAACGAGGAATACCCGGCGCAGGCGCAATGGGCTTAGAACAAGTCCCAGAACTTGTTACCTCGCTTAGAAGCGTCTGATTCCTTGATGATCTCGGCCAAAGGAATCGCCCGTCCGACTAGTGATTTGGCATATCTCGTCCCAAACTCACATTGCAGGCTTCTGCCAATTTCTTTCTTCAGCTCGACAAAACTGAACTCGTCCGAAGGCAGAGATACTGCGAATCGAAGGCGACCAAGCCTGCACTCGACACAAACCTCGTCGGAATGGCCGCTCTTCTTCCTCACTCCGATTATGACTACTTCGTCCTCTCTTCCTCTTGGTCTGGAAGGCAACTAATTTTTCTTCATGCTCGCTGCTCGGGGGGTTCGGGGGATAAAATCATTCTGGACGAGTTGTCCACCCTCCATTGCAGAGCAAGGACCGGGACTGGAACATCGATTGGACATCCCGCCAAAAGCACGATTGTTCTCGAGCGCATGGAAATCCCACAACGGTCGAATGCCAAGCTTGCGTTGGCGCTAATATACGGTCTCAGCATAGGATTGAGGTACGCGAAGATGAAGCAGGTCGGACGCTACGCCTCTGTACTCTTGCGAAGGATGAGCTTCCCATCATCATCTGAGAAGACGAGAATCTCCTCGGCGCTGAGCTTGAACCGATCCCTTACTTCCTTGGGGACCGTAATCTGGAATTTGCTGCTTATCCTGCTCGTTCCCAGGATTTCTCTAACCAAGGGCTTTCCTACAACCAAAGGAAGTAAAGGATTCTTAAGTAGAGCCAAAGGATTCTTTACTTATCAAGAATATAAAGCCAAGTATCCGGATATAGGGGACGAGAGACCATGAAGGTTTACGAGGCGCTTGCCGAGGTGAAGACGCTCAAAGCCAGACTAATCCAGCTTTCGAAGTTCAGGGAATCTAGCCTCGTCTATGAGGCCGATTCCGAACCAGATTTCCGGTATGATGCGCTCTCTGAACAGATTGACGAAACCTTGAGGCGGGAGACTGAGTTGAAACTTGCAATCCAAGCCGCGAACTTGTCGAACCGAATCAGGATTGGGGACTTGGAGATGTCACTCGCGAAGGCGATACTCGAACTGAGCAACATCCGAATCAAGCTCACACACATCTCCGGAATGCTGAGTAACGAGAGGAAGTCAGACTTCCTAGGATGGAGACACAGGTCGAAGGATGAGGTCCCACAGAGGTGGCAGAAGACCCCCGCCGAGCTACTCCAGCTCCAGGAAGAGTACGAGAGACAAAGAAACGTCCTTGACGCGGCGATACAGGAGGCCAATCACAGGGTGACCATCACGGTTTAGGAGAGTCGGCATAGATTGCTAAGGAGACTGATGAGGGGCCGAGGAAGGACTACCCACATGAGAAGTGGCAAAACTGGAATCACAGCTCACATGCTCATCCACGGTTCAAGAATCAACCCATTACAAATCACAGCTCTTCTTCCGAGACCCACTCTGGTCACCTGCCGCGTCACTAGCCGACCCTAACAACCGACTCATTGATGGAACTCCAGGGCGCCGGGCTCCTGTCATCGGTCTCGAGTTGCTCCAGCTAGATAGAAGATAACGTTCCCCCGGCGGAGGGGATCGAAGGGCACCCACTGCCCGAGCTGTGAGCGCCGTCTCACCCTCTTAGCCCTCTCGCGCAACGGCCAGCGCCTAGAACCAGCCGCGGTGCTTGAAGTAGAATGCCATCATGATGGTCGGGACGAGCATCGCCACGAGGATGATTATCACAGAGGTGTAGGCTCCGAGGAATTTCCAAGGTCCCGGCGTCAGGGCGCCAGGAATAGGCACGTTCATTCCGTACACGCCAGCTATCAGGGCTGCGGGGAGTGTGAGGGTGAAGATGATTGTCAAGATCGAGAGGACGGCGTTTGTCCGGTTGCTGGTTATGCTGAAGTCGGTGTCGTTGTATATCCCAACCATGTCCTTCATCTCCGCGATTGTCGCCGAGACCTTCCCGACTTTGTGGCGGATGTCGCTGAAGTAGATCGCAAGGTCTTCACTGCTGAACTTCTGCGCCTTGGACAGGTCGGTAATGTACAGCCCCAACGGGTAGACGATCCTACTGAGGACGGCTATTTGACGACGCGCGGAATTTATGGCGCGGGCCGAAGATTTCTTCTCATCGAACACCACCGCCTCGATGCTGTCAAGGCTCGCCTGCACGTTCTCCAAGATCGAGAAGATGCCGTCGGTCATCCTGTCGATAATCCGACACGCCAGGTAGGCCGAGGACTTCATCATCGCGCTTCGTTCATTCGCGTCACTGGCGCATGACTGGAAGAGCGCCGAGATCGTCTTGAGGTCGGACGGATGGACTGTCACGAGATAGTCCTTCCCCAGGAACATCGCGACCTGGTTGGAACTGATGATTCCCTGGCCAACCTGGTCCGGGATCTGCAGCGTGATGAAGAAATATTCTCCGTGGTCTTCGAGCTTCGTCAGATGCACCGTGGAAAGACACGCGTCCACGTCCAAAGGGTGAAAATGGTAGTCGCGCGCGAGTGTTGCCATTGCGGCGGGGGTAGGGTCTGGAACGTCCATCCAGGTTACCCCTCCGCTGGTGATGGAAGCGACCTTCCCATCTTCGGTATCGCTCTTGGGGCCTGGTCCTAGCGAAGCATTCGCCATGGGTTTGCCAGCCTACCATCAGTATAATTGACTTGTGCGCAAGGTGAGATTGTTTGAGCGGGTCCGGGTTTAGGGGTGGCCGCGGGCTTCTGAAGCGAATGAAGCTGCCAGGCGGAGGCACAACGAACCTGTCATCTACCAGGCATACCCAGGTTCTTCCTTCGGCATACTCACAGAGCGAGGTGCACTTAATACTCGGGGGTCCGCTGTATCTAGCGCAGCGATTCAATTGAAGGTGGACGAGCTTACACCGGAGGAGGAAGAGGTCATTGTTCACAAGGGGACGGAGGCGCCCTTCTCAGGCGAGTACGAGAGAAACTTCAGCAAGGGGACGTACGTCTGCAGGAGGTGCGGGACGCCCCTCTACCGGTCGGACGACAAGTTCGACGCCAGGTGCGGATGGCCGGCCTTCGATGACGAGATACCAGGCTCTGTCAAGAGGGTCCCCGATCCTGACAGAGAGCGGACGGAAATTCAGTGCGCCAATTGCGGCGCACACCTAGGCCACGTCTTTCTGGGAGAGGGGTTCACCGCAAAGAACACACGACACTGCGCGAACTCCATATCTTTGAAGTTCATTCCGACGGGCGAGCTTTGACTTTCCTGCTGCAAACGCCCTCCCGAATCTAATCCTGCCTACCAGAACTGTGGCTGCCCTTGTCCAAGCGACTCGACCGAGGGCGTAACCAGGATTCAAAGAAGGGGAAGCTATTTTTGGAATCGAAGAAGAGACAGTGACGGCCTTGAACTCTTTCCGAAGCGGTTCGGCATCGATCTATCTCATTCGCACGGACGACCGGTCTAACGTCACAGGCGTTGAGACGCTCGGCTCAACCGAGGACCTGGCCGCCGGGTATTCCTGCCTGTTCCCGATGGTCGTGGGCGAGAGGACGCACCTCCTCGCCTATGACGGGGCCAGCGGCGGACTCGATGTCTTCCAGCTCCTCGACTCCGCGCCCTGGCTCACCAAGCCATCCCTCGCCACCAGGATTGACTCGGGGTTTGACATCATCGAGCCGTTCGTCATGGGCAACCAGCATCATCTGATGTGCTACGACTCGAGGGCCGGGGCGTTCCAGTTCCTCGCTCTGACGGACGGCTTCTCGTTATCCAAGCCGTACCGATACTCCCGCGACCGCGAGCCGGGCGCGACGCCCGGGTTCACGACGCTGAAGGCCTTCGTCGCCTTCGGCCAGCTGGGCATCCTCGGATACAGCTTCGACGACGGCCACGTCGCCATATTCAGGCTCTCCGTGCGCACGACGTCGTCGGCCGCCGGAGTCCCCCCGCTTTCGTTGAGCCCTGTCTGGTCGCACTACTGGGCGAAGGGATGGACGAGGTTCGCGTTCTTCCAGTTTGGAGGCGAGAATTTCTTCCTGAAGACGAACGTCCTGAAGCCCAACGTGAACATCGACCACGTCCTCGACGACCTCTCCGGGACGGTCCCGGTCGGGTCGCATCTCGATCTTCAGGCGGCGGAGCGCCTTGACATCGTGCGCTCGCTGGACCTGATCGAAGGCCCACACTTCATCACGTATCAGAAGACGGGAGAGGCGACCCTGAATCGCATCAGGGGCGACTGCCTCGGCTGGACCACTTTGACGTCATTCAAATCAAAGGAAAACGCGGCTCACGTGGTTCCCTTCAACGTCGGAGGAAGGGCGATGATGTTGATCGTGTAGCCGGAGGGCGCCCTCAGCCCCGCAGCGGAGACGCCTTCCTCAATCGGCGCACCGCATCCACCGCCACGTCGATCGCGTCATCGATGCCCGCCTCTGCCCTGAACTCGTTCGTCATCCTGTTCCCGAGGACGGCAAAGACGGCGCCGGTCCTCACTCCGAAGAGCCTGCCGAGGGTGAACAGCGTCGAAGACTCCATCTCGAAGCACAGGACGTTCGCTGTCCTGAGGTCGGAGACGAGCCCCCTCGCCCGGCTGGGGAAATATCCTCCGTAACTGGGCCTCCCCTGCCCGGCGTAGAAGGAATCTGTCGAGGCGGCTTTACCTAAAAGGAAGCTCTTCTTTAACCCGGACGCCGACTCCTTGAGCGCGATCACGACCTCGGGGGTGGCCGCGGCCGGAAATCCGTCCATGACGTACTGTCTGGTCGTGCCGTCCAGCCTCACCGCGGCATCGGCGATTATCAGCGAGCCGACCTTCGCTTCCGGGCTGATGCCCCCGCACGTCCCCACCCTTATCATGAGCTGAACGCCGAGCCTCGCGAGCTCCTCAACCGCTATGGCGGTCGCCGGACCCCCGATTCCCGTCGACATCGCGATCACGTATTCATCATTGATGTAGCCTCCGAAAGTGGTGTATTCTCGGTGCGAGGCAATCGGTTTCGCATCCCTGAAGCGCTTCGCTATCCGGGGGACCCTTCCAGGGTCTCCGGGAAGAAGGGCGACCCTCCCCACATCCCTCCTTCCCAACCTGATGTGATACAGTCTCCCCTTGGAATCCTTGGGTTCGAGCGCCAACCGACTGGGGACACACCCGACAATCAGCCTCTTAACTCTGCTGTGCACACATGACCCTGCTCTCGAGAGGGTAGCGTACCGAAGGCGGACGTTGGACATCCGACCACTAGTCGACGCTGCCGAAGACGCTCTTCGTGCATCGCGAGTGGATGAAGGCCGCGGCCCTTCTATGGAGGTGTAAGATATATTTCGCCAGGCGCTCATTCTCCGAAAGGGCGAGATCATGAAGTTGTACGGGGGAATCGAGGCTGGCGGAACCAAGTTCACCTGCGTCGTCGCAGAGAGACCGAACGACCGACCGGTTGCGAAGCTCACGGTGCCCACCACTGCGCCGGAGGAGACCTTGGGGAAGGTAATCGGCTTCTTCAAGGAGCAAGATTTGAGAGCCCTCGGCATTGCAACCTTTGGTCCAATCGACCTGCGGCGCGAATCGCCGACCTATGGTTACGTCACCGATACGCCCAAGGACGGCTGGAAACACACTGACTTTGCTGGTCTCTTCGAGCGGACCTTTGGAGTTCCGACCGGCTTCGATACCGACGTGAACGCTTCGGCACTGGGTGAGATGCTCTATGGCGCGGCGCGGGGGCTGAAGAACGTCGTCTACATGACAGTCGGGACGGGAATCGGCGGAGGCGCAGTGATCAACGGCGAGGCGGTGCACGGTCTGGCACATCCCGAGATGGGGCACCTGCCAATCCCTCGCCATCCTCGTGACGCCTATAGCGGATGCTGTACCTTCCACGGCGATTGCCTGGAGGGGTTGGCATGCGGTCCAGCAATCGAGGCCCGCTGGAGAAAGCCACCCAGTACTCTCCCTCCCGACCACGAGGCATGGGAACTTGAAGCGTACTACCTTGCCCGGGCGATCTGCACGATAGTCTACACGATTTCCCCTCAGCGCATCATATGCGGCGGCGGGGTGATGATGAACCAGAAGAAGCTGTTTCCCCTTATACGCCGGCAGGTGGTCGAGATGCTCAACAACTACGTCCAGAGCGAATCGATTACACATCACATCGACGAGTTCATCGTGGAACCCGGTTTCGGCGACAGGTCGGGGGTCGTCGGTGCCTTGGAACTGGCGAAGTGCGCAGAAGCCGATTATCGCTAGACGGTCGTTCGCATTCTCCCTGCACGCGATTTAGAGGAATCTTCCCCTTGGCAGAGGAGTGATGAGCCCGAGCCCGCACCAGAGCTAGTCACTTGGCGCTGACATCCGAAGGTTCTAGCCTGGACCAAAAGGAGGCGGCTGCCGACCGTCCTCATCGACAAACCCGTATCTCCTGGCGAGGTCGCCGACGTACAGCAGCTGACCAGAACTGTCCCCAATGCTCGGATCCCCCTCGATTGCCCTCACGGCACGGCCGAGATACGAGGGCGACTCTGTCGAGCTCAGGTCGAAGGGCTGCTTCGAGTGCGCAAGGAGCACCCTCTCCGTCCTCATGAACCCGGGCGCCAGGGCGACAACGGTGACGCCGTAGGGCCTCAACTCCTGGGCCATACCGAAGGTGCACCTTATCGTCGCGGCCTTGGCCGTGTCGTAGTATATGTTGCCCAGATACCGCTCGTGGAGCCAGGCGACCGTATTCACGATGAGCCCATGCCGCTGCTTCACGAAGAGCGGCCCGAATCCGGCTGAAGTGAGGAGAGTCGCTCGGACGCCCCGCTCGAACATGCCGTCCCAGTGTCGAACAGGCTGTTCCCAGAACGGTCGGACGAACTCAATGGGGTCGTGCTGCTCGTATCCGCCCCAGGCGTTGTTCACCAGAAGGTCGATGCGGCCCCGTTCCTTCTCGAGACCAGCGACCAGGCCGTCGATTTCAGCCACCTTCGAATGGTCGCATCTTGCCGCGATGCCGTGGCCTCCTGCGCTCGTCACGGCCTCCGCCGTCTCCTCGACGGTCGTAGGGAGATTCTCCGTGGTGGTCCCTCCCCGCGTGCTTCGGCCGGTCACGTAGACCGTCCAACCGCCGGTGCCCAGCTCGATTGCGATGGCCTTCCCGCCGCCCCGTGAGGCTCCTGTCACGACGGCGACCTTGCTCTGGGTCGGTGACATGATCTCACGGTGTCAAATCGCGTCGGTCGGGTCCCAGTCCATGTGCAGGTTCTCGCCGATCGAGTCGAGCCTAGCCATGTCTGCGGCCGAGATTTCAAAATCGAAGACCTCGGGGTTCTCCTTTATCCTCTCGGGCTGAGCCGATTTCGGGATGACCACGAGGCCGTGCTGCAGGCTCCATCTAATCATGATCTGAGCCGCGGTCTTGGAGTACCTTCGAGCTAACTCGACCACCGTAGGGTGGCTGAGCCGGTGCCCCCTGGTCAGAGGGCTGTAGGCTTCGAGCTGTATTCTCGCGTCCTGGCAGAACCGCAGGAGCTTCTCCTGATAGAGGAAAGGGTTGAACTCGACCTGGTCGACGTCGGGGACCACCTTCGAGCCCTCGAGGAGTTCGCCGAGGTGCCTGATTGTGTAGTTACTCACGCCTATTGCGCGGCACGAACCGCGCCGCTGCAGTTCTATGAGCGCCCTCCAGGAGTCGTCCCTGAGCTCAGACACGGGCCAGTGGATCAGGTAGAGGTCGATGTAGCCCAGCCCTAGCCGGCGCAGGCTCCTGTCGCACGCTCGCAGGGCGGAGTCGTAGCCATGGTCGCTGTTCCACAGCTTTGTTGTGACGAAGACCTGCTCGCGAGGCAAGCCGCTCTCCCTCACGGCGACTCCGACGCTCTCCTCGTTCCCGTAGAGACTTGCCGTGTCAATGTGTCTGTACCCCACCCTCAGGGCCGTCTTCACGGCCTCCTCCGTCGCCCTCCCGGGGGATGTCTGGTAGACTCCGAGTCCGAGCAGGGGCATCTCCACCCCCGAATTGAGCTTGCAGGTCGACTTTATCGTGAGAGTCAATGCACAAGCACAGGAATCCGGCGGGCGCACCCGAGCTTAAACCAATCGACCAGCACCCCGTCCTTGCGAAGGCGAGGTGGCCGTTTCAGTGCTGTCGCGTTTCAGATATCGTCGTCGTCGGAGTCTACTTCTTCTTCCAATCCTTCGGCGTCGTAGTCAGTTTCATACTCGTCATCGTCCAACTCCGCGATATCGAGCGACATGAACTCCACTCCTTTACGTGTTCACTTAAGCTTTCGCCGTCCAAGCCGCGCGGAAGTGACGTCAAAGGTGCAACAAGCACCATGGCAGGCGCCGAAACTGATTCAGGGAGCTGCCGGGCCCTAGCGGCTGCTCAGGTGGACCTTTCTGGCTCGCTCCCAGTGGAACGAGAAGAGGTCAGCACACCACCTATGAAACTCTGGCTTCCGGCTCCGGAACCCTGCGTTGAAGTCCACTCTGCCGGTGTCGTCGGGAAAGATGACCCCCGCCAGGACCTCTTTCAGCGCCATCCCTACGTGCACGCTCTCGACCAATCCGAGTTCCACCTCTCCCTTGAAGTCCTTCACGAGTCCGGCGTACGCGTCGTCCTTCACGACGTCCCCGGGTATCACGACCCTCAAAGAGACGCCGTCCTTGCGCAGAGCCTTCTCGGAAATCGAATCCAGCAGCAGGATCTGGTCGGCCACTCGCGCTTCGACTCCTTCGACCGGCTCATCAGGCACACGACCGAGCTTTCGACGGCGCTGAAAGGCGGGAAGAAGGCCGTCATCGCGATGTGCTATCTCTGCCACGCTGCGCCCTTCAAGCCTCCGCCGAGGGACCGCTACAACGCGAGGATTCTGGACGCATCAAGACGGGCTGCGGAGAGCGGCGTTCGGAGGTGGCAGGTGAACCTGGACGTCCAACCAGACGGAATCCGATTGATCGGCTACGACCGGAACGACATCTAGACTCGCGAGGTCTCCATCCGGCGGCACGGATCCCATCAGCTCGCAGGTCCGCAACGCTTACACGAGTCCGGCTTCGGTGGCATCAACGTGCTAATCAAGGTCCACGTGACCCCGAACGCCAAGGAACCTCGCGTTGTCAAGTTGGATGAGGCGAGCTACGAAGTGAAGGTGGACGAAAGGGCGACGGGCGGCCGAGCGAACAGGAGGCTCCTGGAGATTCTATCCGAGCACTTCAGAGTTCCGAGGTCGAGAGTCCTCATCGTGAAGGGGGCAAAATCGAGAGACAAGATTCTCGAGATAATCTCGGGACAGCCTTAACTATCCCCGACGGCACATTAGACGTCATGCCAAGAATCGAACTCTACGAAGGCTCTCAGAAGATTGCCGACATAGGCCTCCCCGAGAAGAAGTTCAGCACCGGATCCATCGGCTACTGGGCCACCCAGAAGCTGGACATCAACGGAAAGAGGTACCAGTGCCAGTTCCAGATGGTCGAGATTGGTTCCCGGCCCAAGTCAACCTAGTCCTGCCGGTGCAGTGGGATAACCCTCAGGGGGACGATGCACCGCGCGTCTGAGTAGGTTGCACTCTCACTTTTCGTTTATGAGGATCCCGTACTTCTTCCCGCTACCCTTCGCTTTCTTCTGCGGCTTCTTCGCGCGTTTCTTTGCGGCTGGCAACGTCTCACTGTTGAGGAGCGCA
This sequence comes from uncultured Nitrososphaerota archaeon, assembly GCA_963703285.1. Taxonomy (GTDB): domain Archaea; phylum Thermoproteota; class Nitrososphaeria; order Nitrososphaerales; family Gagatemarchaeaceae; genus Gagatemarchaeum. The sequence continues at coordinate 1,522,797 of OY969807.1, read as the reverse complement.
CGATAAAGCCGTTGCGGGGGCTGGCCTTCGAGAGACCAGCGGCCCCGTAGAGGTCACTTCTTTCGTCTGGTGAGGGCGACGACCGGGATGACCCTCTTCGTCTTGCGCTGGTAGTCGGCGAATGCGGGGTAGAGCGTGGCCTGCCGCTTGTAGAGGGTGTCGTGCTCGCGGCCCGTGATCTCCTCGGCGTGCATGTCGAGAGTCTCATCCCCGATTTCGACCTTGACATCGGGGTGGGCCTTGAGGTTGAGGTACCAGTGCGGGTGGTGGTCGTAGCCTCCCTTCGACGCGAACACCAGGTAGCGATCTCCGTCCTTGAGGTACATCATCGGGGTGACGAGGGGGTTGCCGCTGCGCTTCCCGACGGTGTGGAGCAACAGCAGAGGCGCCCCCTCGAAGTTGCCGCCGACCTTTCCGTGGTTCTTGCGGAACTCGGCGATCGTATGCGAGTTGAAGTCGCCGAATCTACTCATGGTCAGGCCTCCGATGTGACTTGGCGTAACCTGCACGTCTTCCAACTGCTCGAGAGTCCATCTTGTCTAACCGACCGACGGGGTGTAAAAGGTCTTCCAGGACATGAACTTGGGATGCACGACCCTTGCGCCTGGAGCGGTCCGAGAGCCCGAGGGGGCGCTTAAATATACCAGTATACTGTATACTCGAACATGGACGCTACCACTGTGAAGGTCTCAAAGGACACAGCCCGGGAGCTCGCAGCGCTGCAGAAGAGCATCCACGCCAAGACCATTGAGGAAACCATACGGATGCTGGTCGTGAGGCATCGCAGGGAGCTGCTCGACGAGGCGTTCGGCGCTGACAGTGGGAAGGTGGCGCACTTCACCGAGGAAGATCGCGACGAAGATCGTAGTTGATGCCCACGCCTGGGTGGAGATTTTCCTAGGCAGCGAGGCGGGACGGCGGGCCAAGAGGACCATCGAAGAGGCCGACAATGTGCTGACGCCCGGTACGGTTCTTGCTGAGGTGGCGAGGAAGTATGCCCGAGAAGGCGCCGCGGGGTCGACCATCCGGAAACGGCTGGCCACGATTCTTGGGACTTCAGAGGTCGTCGGCATTGATGCAGGTTTGGCTCTGGAGGCGGCCAAGGCGGTCATCCAGCTTGATCGAAGGGCATCGTCTGCAAGGCTGAGTAAACCAAGTCTCTTTGACGGAATCGTCCTTGCGTCGGCGAGGACGAACGGGGCGAAGGTCCTTACCGGCGACGAGCACTTCAAGGCCCTAGCCGAGACGGTCTGGCTCGGAGCCTGACCGCGCCTCAGCGCCTCTCGCTACTTCGCGAGGTCTAGGAGCCTCTGCCTGAGCTTCGCAGCCTCGAGGACGTCGACGGTGTCCCCGCCCAGCTTGTAGCTCTCCAGAGCCTTCTCGCTAAACGGCAGAGCCTGCCTCGCCTTCGATCTCAGGTCCAGCTGTTGCGAGACGATCCTCTTGACGGCCTCGAGGTACCAATCGCCGCACATCTTGTAGTCCTCGAGTTTGCGGTGGCACTCGGCCACCCATTCACAATATCCGGCCCTTTCCGATGGAGACCTGCTCTCGTTGGAAGCTTCTTCTTCCAGGATGGAGATGGCTCTCCCGTACTCGCGACCGTTCATCAGGACCATCGCTTCCTTTAGGCTCATATGTCGACCGAACATCGTTCTGCGCTTTTTGGTATACAGCATCGTGTGAGGATTCCTCGACCCGAGACTCAAAACCCACGTTGCGGGTCGTCGCGTTCCGCGAGAAGGAGCCCTACAGAGTCAGGGAGGGTCGTAGCTCCTTCCATTCGTAACCCGCTCCCCTTCTGCGGACTCTCCCCGCTCGCTTCCTGCGGATTCTCCCGAGCGACATGTAGCCCGCAAAGACCAGGCAGTCCCCTCCGGACGCCTCGGCCAGGAAGGAGGTCCTGCTCCTCAGGTTCACCTCAGGGTCGTTGAAATCGGCCATTATCCTCGGGTCCGCGACGTCCATGGGCTCGTGGAAGAGGTCGCCTATGCAGTAGAGCGTCGCGCCGTTCGACGTCACCCGGACGATTCTGGTGCCCCGGACTCTCTCCAGGTGCAGGCACGATGGTAATCCCGGGGGCCACCTGGGTCTGGCGGTCGACGAGGGTGAGCCGCTTGGATGCACCGAGGACTCCGAGCGAGTTGATGGTCTCCGGGTCGCTCCTCAGGTCCGCCTGCACCGCCGGCGAGGTCCAATCGGCCGCCCCGAGGTAGTACCTTGCCCGTGGAAAGGCCGGGACGTAGCCCTCCTCATCCGTCTTGATCGTCGAACCCGTGCAGTGGTCTGCGTGGAAGTGCGTGATGACGACGTCCGTGACGTCCGCGCGCGCTATCCCCATCCTGGACAGCTGGGCAATGAGGGGCCGAGGAGGGACGTATCCAGCCGGCCTCCAGGGGTGCCCGACCGGGCAGACCGCATCGTAGTCACACGGGTCCACGATGACCGAGGCTTCCCCGAGCGCGATGTGCGCGTTGTAAATTGGAAATTCGACGTCGGAATCGAAACTGGTCCCCCGCGGCAGCTCCGTCCCCTTCCTGACGATCTCCGAGACCTTCATCGTGAGCTTCCCGACCTCGACGACCGTGAGCTTCGCGTCGCCCACTCTGATCCTTCTTGGATATCGCAACTCTCCTGTCTCGGGAGGAGAGACGTGTTAAATTCGTTCCCACCCCTGGGTGATCTTCCGCGCCGGGAACGCCGGGCGGGCTTCGCCGTGGCGGCTATCGGACGAACCTGTCGGCGAAGGCGCGGATCCCCTCGAGCTGATCCTTCGTCTCCGTCAGCCCCTGGGGGCTCGGAGACAGCACGGCCTGAGAGACGCCGACGCCCTCCAGCTCCTCGATTAGCTTCGCGTTCTCGGCCATGTTCCCCGTGAGCTTGACGCGCCTGTCCCCCTGGGGGCCCATGTACTCGCCCTTCTCGGCGCGGTGGTCGAAGGCCACCCTGACGCAGATTCTCTCCTCCTTGGCTCTGGGGGAGACCTCGCGGAACCGGGCCACGAGCCCCCCGAAGACCTCCATCGGGGCGACGTTGGGGTGCCACGCGTCGCCGAGCATCGCCGCCCTCTTCATCGCCGCCTCGCTGGCCCCGCCTATCCAGAATCTCAATCTCCTTGGAGTCGCGCCTGGGCTCGAAGACCGCGTCCTGGAACTTCAGGGACAGACGTCGGCTCGAGAAGCTGGTCTCACCCCGCCAGAGGCTCCTGATCAAGCGTATCGACTCGTCGACCCTCTTCCCCCGGGTGTGGAAGTCCGAACCTAGGAAGGAGAACTCCTTCTCGTTCCATCCCGCGCCGATGGCCAGGAGGACCCTCCCGCCGCTGAGAGCGTCGATCGAGGCGAGCTGCTTCGCCGCGACCACGGGGTTGCGCATCGCGATTATGAGCGAGGAGACGCCGAGCCTGACCCTCCTGGTCTGCGCGGCGAGGTAGGCGAGGGACGCGAGGCTGTCGAAGATCCTCTCATAGGGGGTGCCGCTGTTGCTCGGCATCAGGATGTGGTCTGTCGTCCAGACCGAGTCGTACCCCCGCGCCTCCGCCTCGACCGCGACGGCGGACAGCGCCTCTGCCGAGGCCGTCGTTCCGTAGTTTGGGACGCACAAGCCGAACTTCATGGTCTCGTCTCTCCCCCTCATCGGCCCTGCTACTTTACCGATTCCCCTTGCGGTCGACCTGTCAGGTGCACGGGTCTCGGGGCGCGCACCAGCGGCGCCGGTCTCCGACATGAGAACGATTAAGAACCCAGCGCACCAACTCGAACCGACAGTGCCTTCGACCCAGCTGCCGGGCTTCTCCGAGGCTGTCCTTCTCGTCTTTGCGCTCCTCATCACGAGCGCCACCCGGAGGGTTTACCTCACCTACCGCGGGTCTCGCTTCCGTCCGGAGAGGACCATCATCTTCGCAGCAGTCTACGCGGCCGTCGGGGCGTTCGTCTCGGTGGGCTCCTTCTACGAGGGGGTCCCCATCCTCCTCGCGCCCATCTACGCTCTTTTCCTGGCGGTCGCCGTGGTGGCCTCAGAGAGGTACTCCGACCACCGGATCACGTTCTGGAGCCACGCCGACGGGTCGGTGCACTTCAGGGGAGGCGTCGCGATCTACGTGGTGTACCTCGCCGCCCTCGTCGTCAGGGTGATCATCGACTACGCGGTGATAGGTCCGAGCGCCCTCAGCAACATCATGACAGCCGGCTACACCCTGACCGGGGCGGCCCTCTACGGCACCGTCGTGACCGACCTTCTGCTGATGTTCGGCGTGGGCCTCCTCATCGGGAGGAGCGCGAGGGTCCTCGCGCGATACAGCCGGATCAAGCGGGGGGAAGAAGCAATATCAACCGTCCCGTCTCCGCTCGGAAGCAGGCTAGGTCCGAGAAAGGGCGCGTCGTGAAAATGAAAGATATCTCCCGGCCGTCCTGTCCCAGCACCTGCTCGCGGGATTGCATTTCATCCCCTAACACTTCTATATATCTGACCTCCACGTTCCGCGCGCTCGCTGAATCCGGTTGAGTTCCGTTCAGAGCCGCTGGACGACCACAGGCATAATCACAGTCGTCGCCGTGTTAGTCACCCTCCTGGCCCTTGTCTACTACACGGCTGCGGGCATAGTCCTTCTCCTCGGCCTCATCGTAGCCGGAGGACTGTACTTCGGCCGGCCCAGGTGCACCTACTGCGGGGCGAGGGGACGGATCCAGACGACCGGTTCCCACGTCGAGAGCAGGCTGCCTGCGTACGGAATCGTCACACGGACGGACACGATCACAAAGAACAAGCGCCGCTCCGACGGCACGGCCTACGAGGAGGAGACGAAGATCAACAGGCAGGAGCGCGTCCCGACCCTCCGGATAACGACACGGACCTACTACCGCTGCGCCAGCTGCAACAACAAGTGGTCAAAGGACACCCTCAGCGAGGTCGAGGACTTCTCGCGGGAGCCGGCGAAGGACCCCGGCAAGACGCTCGTCCTCGAGAGGGAGGTCGTGAAGGTCCCGTGCAGGTACTGCGGGATGCTCGTCGACCCCGTGAGGGACGCCAAGTGCCCGTCCTGCGGGGCCAACCTCGCCATGCCGAGGTCGTGAAGCGAAGTTGGTGCAGATCCCCGACGCGATTTCGGACCTGTTCGCCGACAGGCGCAGGGCGAAGAAGCGCATCGCCGACTACCTGACCTCGCTGGGCATCCGCTACGAGAGCGGGAAGGCAGCGAGGACCTTCCCGATGGTGGGCGGGAAGATCGGCCGCCCGGACTTCTACCTGCCGGAGTACGATGTCTACGTCCACTACTGGGGAGCCGTCGACGTCCGTGACAAGGGGAAGAGGGACGAGTACGTCCGCACCACGAGGTGGAAGATAGCGCAATATCAGAAGAACCGCGTCAAGCTAATCTCTCTCTTTCCGACCAGCATGAAGAGCCTCGACTCCGTCTTCAGGGCCAAGTTCACGAAGGCCGTAGGTCGCGACCCGCCCGACTTGAACGCCGACAGGTTCTGCGCCAACTGCGGCGCCAAGACCTACGAGGGGGCGATCTACTGCGGCGTCTGCGGCAGGGCGCTCCACTGGTGACCGGAACCTAGGCCGGGGGAAGCCAGCTGAGGTCCCACCTCGCTTTTTATCCCGGCGGGCGGGAACGTGGGGCGATGGAGAGAGGCGCGGTCGTCATCGACGCCGATGACCTGCAGAAGACGTACCAGTCGACGACCAGAGCGCTGGACGGCGTATCGCTGAAGATCAAGGGCGGGTCCGTCTTCGCCCTCCTGGGACCCAACGGCGCCGGGAAGACCACGTTCGTGAGGATAGTCGCCACCCAGCTCCTTCCTTCTGCGGGCTCCGCGAGCGTACTCGGCTACGACGTGGTGAAGGAGCCCCAGATGGTCAGGAAATCCATCGCCGTCGTCCCCCAGGAGGGAAGACCGCACCTCCTGCAGACGCCCTTCGAGCACGTCTTCACCTATCTCGTCTGCAGGGGCCTCGGATACGGCGAAGCGAGGAAGAGGGCCGACGCGACGCTCGCTTCTCTCAACCTCACGGGCTACAGGGACACCATATGCGCGAACCTGTCGGGCGGTCTCAGGCAGAGGGTCCTCATTGCGATGGCGATGAGCTCGGAAGCCGACCTGCTCCTCCTGGACGAGCCGACGATAGGTCTAGACCCCGTCGCCAGGGTCGAGGTGTGGAACCTGGTGAGGAGGTACGTGGCCCTGGGGCGGACGATCCTCCTCACCACCCACTACATGGACGAAGCGGAGCAGCTCGCGGACTCGCTCGCGATAATCAACAAGGGGAAGCTGGTCTCGGTCGGCACTCCTTCCGAGATAAGGAAGAGGCTCGACTTCACCCACGCGGTGATCGTGAAGACGGCCGGCGGAGACCTCTCGGAGTACGGGGCCTTCGGAAGGGTCCTCAGGGCGGGGACGGGGGTGCGCGTCCTCACGACGCAGCAGGGAGCCTCCGACCTCGCGTCGCTGTGCCTGAAGAGGGGTCTCGAAGTGTCGGTGAGGCAGTCGAGCCTCGAGGACGTGTACATCAACGAGGTGGGTCAGATCGAGTCCGAGTGAGCGAGTTAGAGCTGTCCTTGCGCTGGTCTGGTTCGACGGCCTGCTTCCGATAAGAAGGTCGCCCTTCAGCCTGATCAACTTCATCGTGAGCCCCCTCACCATCCTCTTCTTCATCTACATCTTCGCGGGGCCCAGCAGGGCGGTCTTCGCGCTCGGGGGCGGGCTGGTCGCTGTCATAGTGGGGAGCTGCATAATCCTCGAGACCGAGGCCGCCTTCCTGAGGCTCGTCGTAAAGCTCCAGGACATGTTCGTCTCCTCCCCGCTCTCCTCCGTCACCTACGTCGTCGGCCTCTCGGCCGCCCAGCTCTGCAACGGCATCGCCGGGATTGCGCTCTTCTCGACACTCTTGGGTCTCTACGCTAGGATAAGCGCGCTGGGGGCCGTCGAGATAGCCATCGCAGCCGTGATCACCTGGGGCTCCATCTCCGCGCTCGGCTTCATGATAAGCACCTTCGCCCGCGACGTGAGAGACCTCTGGGTCTACTCCCCGCTCGTCAACGTGGCCCTCGCGTTCCTGCCTCCCGTCTTCTACCCGATCTCGCTCATCCCTGGACCCTTCCAGTTTCTCGCATACCTCGCGCCGACGACGTACCCCGCAAGGATAATCCAGGGCGCCACGGGCCTGGTCAGCCTCTCGTCGACGGAGCTGCTGCTCGACTTCGCCGGAGGGGTGGCTTACGCCCTGGCGCTGATACTCCTCGCCGCTAAGCTGTCCAAGTGGCGGCAGGACTGAGCCGGTCCTCGCTCAGACGCGCCCGAAGACGCTGTCCAGCCCCTCGCCCCTCCCGGCGACCTCTCGGAACTCCCTGTAGTATCTCGGGTTGCAGAAGACGTAGGCCTGCTGGTTCTCTCCCAGGTAGTTGTTGAGCGTCTTCAGCGTCGAGGGGCACTCCTCCCACCTGCTCTTCTTAGTGTTCCAGGTCCTGAACCCCTCCAGGTGCGAGCGCTCGTGCTCCTCTCTCACGGGCGTCCTGTCGACGAGTATGTCGAGCGGGGTCAGTCCCGGGATCTTCTTGGCCAGCTCCCTCGCGAGCGCTCCGCTCAGCTCCACAAGCCGGGCGTAGCCCGCCCGCGATACCTCGTCCTCGAAGAAGCTCTGCGCCTCGGCGGGCTCGCCGGCCGGCTGGCCGTAGTAGTAGGCGTACGCAGGCTTGTACAGCGAGCGCCCCTTGAACGCGAAGGGGCTGATCAGCTCCCCGAGGTCCTTCCCGCTCGCTGCCGACCTGTTCCACAGCGTGTTGATGAAGTAGTCGTCCGGGTAGCCGAAGTACTCTTCGACCGTCTCGGGGTCGTCGATCCCGGCAGCGAGGTACTCGAAGAAGAACCGCTTGAACATGGCGTGGCACGCCCTCACCGTCTTGTGCCAGTAGACCTCCTGGTACATGTTGTTCCTGCACGAGATGATCGACTGCACGCACGACTTGCCCTTCTCTGTCACGCAGATTTTGCTCGTCGAGGGGTCGACGTAGAGCGAGTCGAGCAGCCTCTCTGTGTCGATGCCCTCCCCGTAGGGGACGCCGCAGTGCACGCTGTCGCGCACCAGGTAGTCGACCTTGTCGACGTCGACGATCGAGTTTATGAAAGAATTGACGAGGTCGTTCGGGATGAGCTTCCTCTCTATGTTGTCGGCGATCTCGCCCGGGTCTATCCCCCACTGGCCCTCCAGCAGGCCTCCGATCTGGCTCCCGCCGCCGCAGAGTATCTTGCGCGCCCTCTCCTCGTGCCGCGGGAAGTCGAACTTCCTTGGGAGCGACCCCTTGTCAATCTCCTCGATCCAGTGCGAGTAGGGATAGTGCCCCACGTCGTGGAGCAGGGCTGACAGCACGACGAGCTGGGTCGACCTCGCGACGGGATTGAAGAGCTCCCTGAAGCTCTCGAGGTCCGCCAGCCTCTCGATGTACCGGAGGGCAAGGAAGTAGCAGCCCAGCAAGTGCTCGAACCTCGTGTGGTTCGCGCCCGGGAAGACGAACATTGTGGGACCCAGCTGCCTCACGCCCCTCATGCGCTGAAACTCCGGAGTGTCGACTATCCGGCGGACCCCCTGAGTCAGGAGGATTGAGCCGGTCACCGGGAGGTTGAGCTTCGAATCGAAGACACCGAAGGTGTCCGGATAGAAACTCGCATGCAGCTTGAGCAGAAACTGTGGCTCCGTGACCGGCATCGACTCCGCAGGATTCTCACCCGGCCCGGCCCTTCGGGCCCCACCGACCGAGTCTGCCGTCTTCGTCAAAGCTTCCTCGCCTCGATGACGAGGTGGAGGGGAACTTCGAGGAAACCTGGGCCATCCATGCTACCGGGCTTCTTCTGTTCCTCCTCTATGAACTCTCTCGTCGGTTCCGGCTCCTCCAGCGCAGTTATCGCCAGCCCCTGAGCGTGCAAGCTCCGTGCATACCAGTTCAGGGGCCTGTGGTACGACCTCGTGTACATCCTCTTGTCCTTCCCCAAGTTCCACGGGACCTCGTTGAAGAACGGCCTCCTGTAGCCCCTCACCTTCCTCGAAACCTCCGGTGGTCTGCCTAAGCTCTTCTCAGCGACCCAGTTCGAGTTGGACATGATGTCGAAGCAAGGGTGGCTTATGCTTGCGACGAACCTTCCCCGGCGCTTGAGGACCCTGCTAACCTCCTTGATGGCGCCCTCGGCATCTTCGATGTCCATCAGACTCATGTTGGCAAAGACCACGTCGAAGCTGGCACTGGAGATTCCGCTCAGCTTGGCGGCGTCGGAGCGAAGATACCTTATCCCGAGGAGGTTCTTTGGGTCGTGAGCTCTCGCATTCGCGATCATCCGGGGGGACCCATCGACGGCCGTCACCTTGGCGCCGGCCTTCGCCAGCCTTCTGGAGAGGTACCCGTTGCCGCAGCCGAGGTCGAGTACGCTCAGGCCCCGGCAATCCCCCACGACCCTTAGCAGGACGGGGTCGATGAGCTCCCTGTGCCACAGGTCCCCGTCGTCGCCCTGCTTCCTGTCGTACCAGTCCGAGAGGCTCTCCCAATCTTTCATGGTCTCAACTCGTGGCGTTGACGAGGCTCCAGAGGCTCTCGAAGTTGGCCTCGTACTGGCTGGCCAGGCTCGTGGAGTTGAGGACCAGGAGGTTCTCGTCGTTGTCGTCGTTGGCGGAGTAGGACCAGTTGTAGCTCCCGGTGATGACGATCTTATCGTCGATGATGGCCACCTTGTCGTGGACTATCCCGTTTGGCGGCGAGTAGATTTTCAGCGGTACGCCTCCCTGGTTGAGGATCGAGACGACCGCGATGTTATCGTTGTCCGCCTCGCTGCCGTCCATGAACACCTCGACATCGACCCCCCTGTCCTTGGCTGCGACGAGCGCGTCGGCGAGGGCCGTGTTCGTGAACGTGTAGATCTCGATGTGTATCGAGCTGTTGGCCTCCGCTATGAGTGCGGATATCACCGCAGCGCAGTTACCCGCGGGGCTGAAGCAGACCGAGTAGCTGGTAATCCCGGACTGGCCCGAAGCCGTAACGGTGGTGGTCGTGCCCCCTCGCGCCGCCATCTGCCCGATGTACGCGCCCCCGACGACGAGGATGGCGATGAGTATGGCGACGAGGGTCCGGTTCCTCAACGCGAAGCCTCCTCCCTCGCAGCCACGAGGGCCTCCTTGTTGTGGCAGGCGACCTGGTGGTCGGACCCCACGTCGACCGTCGCGGGGTACTCCTCTCTGCAGACCTGCGAGGCGAAGCGGCAGCGGGGGTTCAGCGTGCACCCCGGCGGCGGGTTCCTCGGGCTGGGGATGTCTCCCTTGAGCTCGAACCGGTCCTGGAGGGAGGGATCGTCCAGCATGTGGGCCGACCCGAGGAGGGCGGCCGTATACGGGTGGTTGGCGGAGTAGAAGACGTCCTCGTAGGTGCCCGTCTCCACGAACCTCCCCGCGTACATTATCGCCACCTGGTCGCACATGTGGCCTATCACCGAGAGATCGTGCGAGACGATGAGATAAGCGATTCCGAGCTCCTTCTGCAGCTCGTTGAAGACGTTCAGGACCTGCGCCTGGACGGAGGCGTCGAGGGCCGACGTCGGCTCGTCGAGCAGCAGGACCCTGGGGCTGACCGAGAGCGCCCTGGCGATCGAGACGCGCTGGGCCTGTCCGCCGCTCAGCTCGTGGGGATACCTGCCCGCCAGCGACGGGGCCAGCCCGACCTTCTCCAGGAGCCCCCGCACCGCAGCCTCCCTCTCGGAGTCCGGGAGCCTCCGGAGCGCCTTCAGCGGCTCCCCGACTATCGTCCCCACCGTCATGTGGGGGTCGAGCGACGAGACCGGGTTCTGGAAGACTATCTGGAGCCTCGACCTCAGCTCGCGCAGCTCCTCCTTCTTCGCGGCGCCGTAGTCCTTCCCGTCGAGGACTATCCTCCCCGACGTCGGTTCGAGGAGCTTGGCGATGGTCATGCAGAGCGTGCTCTTCCCCGAGCCCGACTCGCCCGCTATCCCGAACGTGGTGCCCTCCTCGACCTCGAACGAGACGCCGTCGACCGCCTTGATTCCCCCCTTCACGCGGTTGAGCAGCCCGCCCCTCAGCGGAAACTCCTTGACGAGGTTCTCGACGACGAGCGCCTTGGCTATCGCGGACCACCCCCGCTTCCGTAGAGGAAACACATCGTCCTCGATCCGTCGGCCTGGTAGTGCGACGGCCTCTCGTCGCGGCAGACCGCCATCACGTAGGGGCACCGGGGGTGGAACCTGCAGCCTGCGGGCGGATCGGTGAGGTCTGGGACCTGCCCCGGAACCACCGGCAGCGGCACCTTGGCGTCGCCGGGCTTCCGTGGAACGGGTATACAGTTGAGCAGCGCCTTCGAGTAGGGGTGCTTCGGGTCGGAGACGAGGCTCGAGACCCCGGCATCCTCGACTATGTCTCCGGCGTACATCACAACGATCCTGTCGCAGACGTCGCGGGCCGCCACGATCGAGTGCGTTATCAGAATCATGGAGAACTCCCGCTCGGCCTTCAGCCTGAGGAGGAGCTTCAGGATCTGCGCCTGGATGGTCGCGTCTACCGCGCTCGTCGGCTCGTCCGCGATGATGAGCCGCGGGTTCGCCGAGAGGGCCATGGCGAGCATCACCCGCTGTTGCATCCCACCCGAGAGCTCGAAGGGGAAGGAGTCCAGGACCCCCTCGGGGTCGGGCAGGTCGACCTCCTTGAGAAGCTCGACCGAGTGCTGCCTGGCGGGCGCCCCCTCCAGCCCGACGTTCGACTTGAGCACGCTCCGCATCTGATCCCCCACCCTGAAGAGGGGGTTGAGCGACGTCCCGGGGTCCTGGAAGACCATGGTGATCCTCCTGCCCCTGACCTTCGCCATCTCCTTCTCCTTCAGCCGCAGCAGCGAGCTGCCCTCGAAGTTTATCTCCCCGCCCAGGATCCTCGCGTTCGCCGGCAGCAGGCGAATTATGGCGTAGGCGAGCGTCGATTTGCCGGAGCCGCTCTCCCCGACTATCCCGACGATCTCCCTCTCCCCCAGCGAGAAGTCGAGCGAAGTGAACAGGTCCAGCCTCCCCCTCTCGGTATAGAAGGAGAGCTTGAGACCGGCTATGTCGAGCAAATTCAATCTGGATTACCGCTGGGGCTGGTTCTCGCTCAACGCTGGCGACAGGGAGGGCATCCTAACCATCGAGAGCTGGGAGAGCCGTGGGTCTAGATATGTGTTGATTCTCTCGCCTATCAGGAGGAAGGAGAGGACGAGCAGAACGAGGACTATACCTGGAAAGAGCGCGAGCCACCAGGCAGTGGTCAGGAAGTACTCCGACTCGTAGATGAGCACCCCGAGGTCGGCTGTGGGGGGCCTGATGCCCAGACCGAGGAAGCTGAGTCCCGCCTCCGCCAGTATCGCTATCCCCATGTCGAGGCTCATCTGGACCGTCAGGGGCGCGAGCGAGTTCGGCAGGATGTGCCTGAGTATTATGGACCGGTTGCTCGCGCCGGCGGCCCTGGCGGCGAGGACGAAGTTCTGCTGCTTGACCGCGAGGGCCTTCCCCCTGGCGAGGCGGGCAAAGGAAGGCCACCAGGTGACCCCCAGGGCGATGAAGACGCTCGTGAACCCGGGCCCGATGGTCGCGATGATCACCAGGGCCAGGATGAGGTGAGGGAAGGAGAGGAAGATGTCCGTCACCCTCATCAGCCCCTCGTCTATCCAGCCGCCGAAGAACGCCGCGCTCAGCCCGACGGCGAGGCCGATGGCCACGGCCAGCGCCACGGTGTAGGCCCCGACGAGGAGGGAGGTCCGCATGCCGAAGACGATCCTGGTCAGGAGGTCCCTGCCCAATTGTTCCGTACCGAACGGGTGCGCGAGCGAGGGGGGGCAGACGCCCGCGATGGCCGTGGGTACCCCCGGGCACTGAGGAGGAGGCTCGGCCGCGAACCCAAGGCCCTGCTTCGGGTATGGGGTCAGCCACGGGGCTCCCGCGGCGGCGATGACCATCGTCGCCACGACAATGAATGCGAATGTGAAGAAGGGGTCCTTCGCCAGCCTCCTGAAGGTGTGGAGTAGCCTGAATATCCCACCCGCATCTGCGCGAAGCGAGGACCGCGACCAGATGTTCAAGGGGCATCACCGGATGAGCCTGCGGTCAAAGTAGATCTGGAGAAGGTCTGCCATGAAGTTGGATAGAGCATAGATTATCGTGATGACTATGGTAAGGCTGAGGACCAGAGGGTAGTCGACGGCTCCAATCGCGCTCGAGGTTATCCCCGTGCCGGTGGACTGGGCCACCATCGGTCCTATCCCCGGATACAGGGAGAAGACGTCCTCGACGAAGACCACTCCTATAATCGACCCGGCGAAGATGAGCGCGATTATGACGAGAATCGGGGGTAGCGCGTTGCGGAACGCGTACCTGTAGTTGATCTCCCTCTCCTTCAGCCCGTAAGCTCGCGCAGTCCTGACGTAGTTCTCGCTGAGAATCCCGAGCATCGAGCTGCGCGTCTGCCTTATGACCACGCCGATTGGGTACAGCGCGAGGGCCGTAACTGGGAGCACCAGGGACCAGGCGACGTGGGTGAAGCCCGACCAGTTGCCCGTGAGCGCCGCGTCGATAAGGTACGACCCGGTTACAGTCTTAATCGGGTGGAGGTGGATGTAGAGCAGAGATCCCCCATATGAGGAGAGGGGAAAGAGGTGCAGGTCGACGTTGAACCCGAGTTGCAGGATGAGCGCCAGCCAGAACTGGGGGATCGCCACGAAGCCGACCGAGAACAGCCTGAGGACCGAGTCGAGCTTTCCGCCTCCCCTCCTCGCCGACTCGATGCCCAGCGGGATCCCGATGACCGCCGCCGCGGCCGTCGCGAGCCCGGCCAGGGTGAGGGTGTTGGGCAGTGACTGCTCGATGAGGGGCAGGATGGGGTCATTTGAGAACGAGTAGGCGTCCCCCAAGTTGCCGGTGAGGACGTTCTTCAGGTAGATCCCGAACTGCACGTAAAGGGGCTTGTTCAGTCCGAGCCTCTGCGTCCACAGCGCAACCTCCTGGGGCGTCGACTGGGGGCCTGCGAAGAGCACCGCCGGGTTGCCGGGCACGATGTGCGACAGGAAGAACGTGATGGTGATGGTCCCCAGGACCACCACCACTACCAGCAGGCTTCTTCTGACTATGTAGGCCCCTAGGTTCAAGCCCAGCTATCTAGGCTCGACCCTAGTTAAGGGGAGTAGGTCCAGGCGTAGTAGAAGAAGTAGTCGAACGAGTAGTTGGGGTTCATGACTATTCCGTGCCAGTGCGGGCTCACGACCCAGATCTGCTCGCCCTGGAACACCGCCGCTCCCGGTGCCAGGTTGTAGAACATGGTGTCGAGGCTGGTGATGTCGCTGGCGGCCGCCGTCGGGTTGGTCGCCTCGTCGACGCTGAACTGGTTCAGGAGCGTCGTGAACTGGGTGTTCTGCAGGTAGGACCAGTTGTAGAGGATGTCGTTCTGGTAGGGGGCGTTCTGTATGGCGAAGAGCTCATCTGGGACGAGCCAGGGGTCGGAGGTCGCGCCGTTCCAGTTGAGGAGGACGAGGTCCTGCGCGCTGCTCGTGGACGCGTATGAGATTGGTCCCGGCTCGAAAGATTCTGTCCCGTTGACGTAGCCCGCCTTTATCGCCTGGTTGGTGAAGGACAAACCGTCGAGGTTGACCGTCACGCCGAGGGGCTGCCAGTAGGTGTTCAGCAGTGACGCGATGGTCGCCTCGAACGGGCTCCCGGTGGAGTAGGTCAGCGTGAGCTGCAGGTTGGGTAGCCCGTTCGGGTAGCCCGCCGCAGCCAGCATCGCCTTGGCCTGGGTGAGGTTGCCGGCGACTGGGTACCCTGGCGCGTTGGCATTGTAGAAGGCGAGCCCGGGGTTTATCGCTCCGTTGTAGTTGATTCCGTAGCCGTAGTAGGCCTCCTGCAGTATCTGCTGGTAGTTGACCGCAGTGAGCAGCGCCTGCCTCACCGCCGCGTTGTCGAGGTACTGGTGCTGGGTGTTGAAGAGGAGCCATATCGAGCCGTGTGTCGGACCCGAGACGACGTTGAGGCCCGCCGAGAGAAGCTGCGGGACGTACTGGAACGCGCCTCCGACGCCTATCACATCGAGTTGTCCCTCCGTGGCCAGCTGGATGGCGGTGTTGACGTTGGTCACCTCATCGAAGGTGATCTGCTGGACCTGTCCCGGCTTCCATCCGCCCCAATATTTCGGGTACGCATTCAGCACCCAGATGCCCTTGGCCAGGCTGGATGCGGTTGGGCTGATGATGTAGGGCCCTGTGCCGTCGTCGTTGTAGTTGTTGAACCACGTGTGGAGGCCTGTCGTGAGGCTGGTGGTCGTGTCGGGCAACCCTGCGTACTTCAGGATGTTGGGGCTGAAGATGAAGCCGGAGTAGGCCGCCGACGTGATTATCGGAGCGTTGATGATCTGGCTCCAGGTCAGGTCGACCACGTAGGTGCTTACGACGCTCGCCCTTACGAAGTTAGCCCAGACGTCGGGCGCGTCTCCGCCGCCCCACAGAATCGTGTTCGCGATGGAGAAGGGAACGGCCGTCGCGTTGAACGCCGTGCCATCGTGGAAGGTGACTCCCTGCCTCAGGGTGTACTGCCAGGTGCTTCCGTTTATCGACTTCCAAGAAGTGGCCAGCCCTGGTATCACCGTCCCGTTAGCCGTGAGGTAGGTCAGCGTCTCGTAGGACTGCTGTACAACATCGATTGAGGACGTGTCACGGGGGTCGGCGTCGCTGTAGGCTGCGTTCCTCTGGACGACAAGGGGTGGCGCCGTGACCTCAGAAGACGACGTGGTAGGGGTGACCGTGGTTGTGGCCGTGGAAGTGGCTGTCGAAGTAGCGGTCGAAGTGGCGGTGGATGTAGCCGTCGAAGTGGCTGTCGAAGTAGCCGTCGAGACCGAGGTCGAGGTGACCGTGTGGTTGCCCGCGCTGGAGACGGCGTAAACGCCCGCCCCTACAACTATAACCGCAACCACAATGGCGATGATTGCCACTGGGGTGCTAACGCCCGATTTAGTCCTCATGGGAGACTCTGCGGAACACTAGATATTTGTGCCGTTGCCATACATTTCATGTTGCCAATATGTTACCAATGGAACATGTTTCATCCACTTTTTATACTCAGAGCATACGTCGCCGTTCATTTCAGCAGTAACTACCTGTAACAACTGCAAGCCGACCCCGCGAGCCAGTTTTTAATAACGGGGGTAGCCCGGTTTAGAGACACGAGCACCAAAGGACGCCTCCTGATCTTCTGCGGGATACCCGGCAGCGGGAAGACGACTATCGCGCGCATCGTCGCAGGGGCCATCGGGTCCGCAATCCACATACAGACGGACACCCTTCGCTTCATGATCCCCACCCCCTCCTACACGGCGGCCGAGTCCAAGCTGGTCTACCAATCGATGTTCCTGATAGGGCGGGAGGCGCTCAAGAGAGGCTACGACGCAATCCTCGACGCCACCTTCCTCAAGGACGACTACAGGGCCGAGGCAGAGAGGAAGCTAGCGAGGTACTGCTCGGCCTCCATCATCGTCTGCGTTCTCTGCGACCAGGAGGTAGCGCGGGCGAGGAACTCGCAGAGGAACACAAGCGTCCCCGACGCCTCGTTTAACCGTCTGAGCGCGGCCTTCGAGAAGCCTGAGAGGGCCATTTTCGTCCACTCCGACAGGCGGACGGCGGAGTCGGCCGCGCGGTACGTGCTCCGCAGGCTCAAGATCGAAGGGTTGGGAGAGAGCGCAGGCGTTCCCTCGGCGCGCCGGACCGCTCGGGTCCGGGCTACTGCTTCAGCTTCTCTGCGAGACCCCTGAGCAACGAGGCTTCGTCGGTGAAGTAGACCCACTCCGCCTCCTCCATGTCCGTGAGCATCCGCGTGATCGTGCTTCCCGCTAGTGCGACGAGGACGATCCTCTTCCCGGCCTTGAAGGCGGTCATGACCTCCATGCCGACCCCCGTGCTGGGCTTCGATACGTCCGCGACGAGCACGTCACAGTCTTCGACGGCCATTCTGTCCCTCGAGAAGATGTTGACCGACTCGGACGGCCTCGTCTCCAGGTCGTTCAGCACCCAGGGTGATGTCAGTTCGTGACCCGATGTCCTGATCGCCTCCGCCATCAGGTGGGCGGTGTCCACCGACCTGTTGGCGATGATTGGAACGGAGAGGTAGGCCTTCATCTCATAGCCGAAGAGGGCCGAAAGTAAAAAGCGTTGTGAGACCTCAATGCCAAGTTCTAAGTAACTAATCTACGCCACCCCCATCATGCCCTACATCTCAAGGGAGGAGAGGCCCCGAATCGACTAGAAGGTGGACGCCCTGGCAGAAGAAATCAGCGATGCGCTCGGCCGCGGAGCGAACAACGAGACGGAGGTCTCGGTCTACTACAGGCGTAGCTTCGTCGCCATTGGCGGGGTCCTGCTCCAGCTCGAAGGGGGAAAGACGCCTCGAGGCGTACCCGGTCCAGCCAGGGGCCTCGCTCTCGAGGTATTCGGAAGTCGGAGCGGAACCTCCGGACACAGAGGCGCCTGGCTGGGGCGGCTCAACTACGCCCTCACGCGGCTGATTCAGGTCGTCCCGGAGAATATGGTCGAGAAGGGTTTCTGGAAGGAGGAGTTCCGCTACTGGGTCTACGCTCAGACGGCGGGGGCGCTCGTCAGGTCGGCCATGGAGATGCACGCGTCCAGGGGCGGCTGGGCCACCGACGGCCTGGTCGGAGTCCTCTCCGACGTCAAGGACGAGTACAAGCGGCGGGTCAACGCGGCCTACGAGGCGTTCCAGATCAGGAAGGCGGGAGACTGCTACACCACCCGATACAGGACGGAGCTCTCTGAAGTGAAGGATGCCAGGGGGACGGTCACGGGTTACTCGGAGGTCATGAGGGACCTAGGGAGCGGCGCGTGATGGACCCGTCCTTGCGCCGATGAATCGCCGACCACGCCAAGGCTTATCACCCCAAGACCCCGACGGAGCGTCCCATGGAGGAGGTCGTCGACGTCGTCGACAGGGACGGGACCACCGTCAGCACCGCGACGAGGAGAGACGTCCACTCGTCGGGTGACTGGCACCGGGGGGCCCACGTCCTCGTCTTCAACTCGCGGGGAGAGCTCCTCCTGCAGCTGCGCTCGCCGAAGAAGGACAAGTCCCCCGGCACACTGGACTTGTCGGTATCGGAGCACTCCAGATCGGGGGAGACCTTCGAGGAGACGGCGAGCCGTGGCCTGAAGGAGGAGCTTGGGATCGAAGGCCTACCGATTTCGAGGGTCCTGAAGTTCAGGATGGCCTATGGACCCGCCGACAACATGGTTTCGGTGCTCTTCCGCTCCGAATACGCCGGGAGGGTGGAGCCAGACCCGTCAGAGATTGAGGAGGTCGTCGCGGTCGATGCCGAACGGTTGCGTCGGCTCGTCGACGACGATGGCGGAAAACTGTCTCCCTGGGCCCGGGAACTCCTGAGATGGTACCTCCGCCTTCCCTCGAGGGTCGAAGAGATCGGATGAATGCCCACGCGAGCCCTAGGAGCAGCACTGGTAGAGACAGTCTGCGCAAGTGCAGGGACAGCTGCACCCGCAGCGACCGCACCGCCTACCCTGGCTGTTCTTCGACGTCACCTTGATCCACTTGTTCTGAAGCTTGTCCCAGAACCATTCGTAGAGCTCCTCGGTTGCTTCCGACCTCTCTGGAGATTCAAGGGTTGACGTCTCTTGTTCCGTCAACGGCGGGTCACGAGGATGCCTTTTGCGTCAGCATTAAGTCTATAATGTCTTGCCCTGCGTCCGGCCCACTAGGTTTTCAAGCACCGGGTCTGCGAGACCGCAGGCGGCGGACCAGCACCCAGAGGCCGATGTCACCGGCCACCAGGATGACTGACAGGGCCGAAAGCTCGACGAACACCTGCACGTCGAAGCCGACGGCCGAGGCAACGTAGGCGAACAGGGTCCAGGAGAACACCAGGACGATTGTGGTCGTCGTCGTCATCACGACGAATCGCCTGTCGGCCATGACCTACAAGCGAAGCCTGACCAACTATTAAGATTGGCGAGGTACCGCTGCGGTCATGCCGGGATGGCGGGGGCGCGCGGTCACTTTCAGGCCTCTCCCGCCCATGGGTCTGTGCCTGACCGGTTACGCTCAATAAGGTGTTCACGATTCGGCCTTCGAATGACCGGAGAAAGGATATCACTGGCCATCAATCTTCTGGATGGACGGAGGGTAGCCTTGTCCATCGAAGAGAAGATCGTGAAGTATCCCTTCCTGAAGGCCTCGAGGGACTTCCTCTCCGACTATCCCCTGAACGACGAAGTGTTCAAGGCTCTCCACGAACCGATACTGGACCAGGCACGCTATCGCATCTGGCTCGCTCTGAAGAACCCCGAGATAGACATACAGAACGTGCGCGTCTTCGACTACCAGACCTACAGGAGGCGGACGAACGACCTCACGGCCCGCGAGGAGCTGGTCGAGTTCTACAGCTTCTTCGTCGCGATGCTAGCAGCCAAGAGCGAGCCGTTTCTCAGAGCGGCCCTCTCGAAGACGGAATCGTTCCGCGCGAAGAAGTTCTTCCTGAAGGAGAGCCCAGAGGAGATGGTCTCCATCCTGCGCGAGGCGGTCGGCCTACAGCTGACCAGGGGCAGGGACCAGAGGTTCGTCTGTCCTGTGATGGAGTACCTGTCAGTCTCAACGAACTACGAGCTCACCCGCGATCCCAGGTGGAGCCTGGTCAACATGCGGGTGCATTCGGGTCTGGTCTACTTCTCCCTGAACGACATCCAGGACTTCTTCGCGGCGCTCGTCGAAGGGCTGATGATTTCGGGCATGAGGGCGCTGAAGACCGCATCCGTCCAGCCGTTCATCCACTCGCTGGTCGACGAGTTCAGGAGCCAGATCCCCCGCCCCTCGGTCCCGCGAGGGAAGCAGTACGACTACATCCAGAGGCTGCTCGCCCATCCGATAACCGACGGGAGGCACAGGGTGATCTGGCTCATCCTCGCCCCCTACTTCACTACGATCAAGGGGCTGGACGAGACCGCGGCGACGGACGCCGTGCTCTCGTACATCGGCGACACAAGGTACAAGCAGTTTGTGAAATCAAACGTCAGGCGGGCCATCAGGGCGGGGCTCTTTCCTCCCTCCGAAGAGTCCCTGCGGAAGAAGCATCCCGACGTCTTTGGCCTGATTCCCAAGGAAGTCTTCGAGAACAAGGCAACCATCAGCAAGTGAGTCGGTTAGCCCCCGACGGACCTATCGCCGGGGGGCGACGCGGGGCGAGAGGTGGCGGGAGACGGCATACACAACCAACAACGCGACGGTGGACGACACGGCGAGCAGAACGACCGGTTCCGCCGAGACGAACCCGAGCGCGAGCGAGTACGCGTAGGTCAGCACGTACGAGAGCAGGAACGCAGGGAGGAGGGTGTAGGCGTAGGACCTCAGCCTGCCCGTGATCACGGACGCATCGACCAGGGTGCCCCGGAGCCTCCTGAGCAGGAAAGAGACGTCGAGAACGGCGATCGCCAGGATCATCACCAGGAAGATGAAGAGGATGCTGTGCGGGCCGGCCAAGACAGACAGGTCCAGCAGCGCCAGGAAGAAGGCCGACCTCACCACGGCGACGGCGGTATCACCGTTCGCGAGCGTCGCGAACCCATCGGCGGCCACGAGCCCTATGAAGAAGAGATAGGACCCGGGGAAGAGGGCGATCGCCGAGAGCGACAGGGCGCAGAACAGCAGGAAGGAGAGGACCTCGGGCGGCAACGCGAGCACCCTTCTCGCAGGACCCCTCCCTCCGCCTGAACTCACAGGCTGCACCCCTATCGCCCGCTCCTCGCCGAGACCGCGGCGTGCCTCGCCAGCGCCCTCCTCTGGACCTCCATGACCTCCTCGAGAGAGGCGGAGGTGGTCCAGTCCACGACCAGCGCGTTGGCCTCCCTGAGGCCCTCCATGTCCGCCTCCCGCTCCATCTGGGTGAGCCTTCTGGCGATCCTCCCCTCCCTGGACCTGAGGCTCCTGGACGCCGGCCCACCCAAGTCCAGCGGGTTCGGCGAGACGACGATCAGGTCGCGCCAGCCTCCACGGGCGACGTCCGCAGCGGCGGCGATGGCGTTCTCGTCAGCGAGGGGGGAGACGAAGACCACCTGGGCGACGTTGGGGAAGAACGTGTGGAGGCTCGCCTCCACCCGCCAGCGGATGTCGGGGGCGTCGTACGCGCCGGGCCTCAGCTGCAGGAGGGAGAGCGCAATCCTGTCGAACTGCCGCCTCCCGTAGCCGGCCGCTATCCTGCTCGGGTTCGCTCCCGTGGTGAGGAGACCGACACGGTTTCTGTCGTGCAGGAGCCTCTCGGCTATGGAGATGGCGGCCTTCGCCGAGTGGACTGTGATCGACTCCCTGCCCGGCGGGGTCCACTGCTCCCGTCCCGCATCGACGATGATGAGGACCTCTGCGCCGACTTCGGCCATGTACTCGTTGACCAGGAACTCGCCGGGCCCCGCATCGTGCCTCGCGGAGGCCCTCCAGTTGATCCGCTTCGCGGAGTCACCCGGCATGAACTGCCTGATGTTGTAGTAGTCCAGGCCCGCGCCCGTCCGCCTCGCCACTATCTCCCCCGGCCAGGACTTGGTCCTGCGGGGCCTTATGGCGAAGTGCCGAAGCCTCTCCGTGCTCTCGGGGAAGACGGTCATCTTCGTGTAGGAACCCAGCTTTGTCTGGGACTCGAAGAGCCCGGTTGCGTCCTGAACGGAGAGGCGGATCGGACCGAGCTTGTGCACCCCGAACGCGCCCGCGCTCACCTCGTAGTACAGGTCCCTGGTCTCCTCCGGCCCGAGGGCGAGCGAAAACCCGCTGATCGTTCTCTTTCCCCGAAGCTCCGCGGGAACGTGGTCTGCAACCTGAAGCATCGAGACGGGCGTCCTGGCGAGGTTGCTCACCCTCAGCCTCACCCGCGTTGACTCACCCTGGCGAATCCGGACCTTCTCGGTCGTCCTCGTAACCTCGACGTCGACGCGGGGGTCGCGCGACCGGAGCGCAGTGAATCCGAGCAGCATGATCAGGGGGATGGAGACGAACGCCAGCGGCCGTGAGGCGAAGAGCCCGACGACGAACGACACGACACCTAGGACGAAGAGCGCGTACCCTCTTGGGCTGGTCCTCAGCCCCTCCCAGCTCGTCCCGGTGCTGGCGCGCTCCGACATCGCAGCCCCTCCAGCTCATCCGACCTTCGGCACTTCGACCGTCTCGAGGAGGCTCTCGACAACCGCCTCGGGCTTCGTCCCCCGTATCCATTGGTCGGCCGTCAGTATCAACCTGTGCGAGAGCGCCGGGACGGCCACGGCCTTGACGTCGTCGGGCAGCACGTAGTCCCGCCGATGGAGCCACGCGTTCGCCTTGGAGAGCTTGAGCAGAGCGAGGGAGCCCCTGGGGCTCGCCCCGACCTCCACCGCGCTGTGCCCGCGCGTCTTTGCGACGATGTCCACGATGTAGTTCTCGATCCCGGGGTCGATGTGGACCCTCTCGACCGACTTCCTCATCCCGAGGAGCTCGCTCTTGGAGACGACCTGCGCCACCTTCACGTCGTCGCTCTGCCTCCTCGTCCGCCTCTCCAGGATCTCCACCTCCTCTGTCTTGGACGGGTATCCGATTCCCACCTTCATGATGAACCTGTCCAGCTGAGCCTCGGGGAGGGGGTACGTGCCTTCGTACTCTATCGGGTTCTGCGTCGCGAATACTATGAAGGGCGAGTCGAGCTCGAGCGTCGTGTTCTCGATCGTGACCTGCCGCTCCTGCATGGCCTCCAGGAGGGCCGACTGGGTCCTGGGAGGGGCCCTGTTTATCTCGTCCGCGAGGAGTATGTTGCAGAATATCGGTCCCTTCCTGAGCTCGAAGGCGGAGGTGGACCTGTTCAGGACGTAGCCGCCGGTTATGTCGGCCGGAAGGAGGTCCGCCGTGAACTGCACCCTCTTGAAGTCGCATCCGAGGCTCTGGGCGAAGCACCGGGCCGTGAGCGTCTTGGCGAGACCCGGATAGTCTTCGAAGAGCAGGTGCCCGTCTGCGAGGATGCCCGTCAGCACCCGCTCGAGGACGTCCCGTTTGCCGACGATGACGCCGCTGACACCGTCCAGGATCTTCGTCGACATCTCCTCGAGTCCGGCCCCCGCGCTCGCCGGCGGTCCGCTCCCGGAGTCGTCAGCCCCGCCGCTCAATTGTCTGCCACGCCCCCTGAGATGTCCTTGCCCTATCGAGCCTAGAGACTATCACCTCGAGGCTCGCTACGTACCTGCTCTGACTCGGAGACCTTTCCGGGAGGGCCGAGGCGTTCTCCCCGCCGAAGAACCTCTCTTCCAGCGGGCCCATCCCTGCTTTCACCACGGGGTCGTCCCGGTAGGGATAGACCACCGTCCTGACGGCGTCCGAGAGGTCCCGGTCAGCGGTCGCGCTTCCCGGTGACAGGGCACTGGACTGCCCCATTATTCGCGCCACCGACCGCGCTATCTCCCTTCGGGAAAACTCGGAACCCTTCGCCCGCTTGATATACGACGCCAGACTCTCGGCCCTATCGGGTCTTCGGCGGCCCGGGCTCCCGACAGGACCACCTCCCTCGTCGCTCGTGATGGTGCCGCCGCCGAACGGCCCGCCGCTCCTGGCCACAGCGTACGCAATGCCGATTCCGTCCAAGATGACGATGATGTAGATCAGGGGGATTACCAGGAGACTGCCTGCGAAGACGAGAACGACTACGGGCATGGCAAGCGCGGCCCAGAGCTCGATTGAGCGCCTGCTCGGCCGCGCCCTCCCACCGGCACCCTCGCGGCGGCCGGTTCTATCCTGGTCCATGAGAAGACCTCGACCTTGGAAGGACGGTCATTTAATATCGCTTACTGAGACAGCAATTTCCTTCAGCGAATCGCTGAGGTTGGACAGGCAGGCCGCCGCCGCCCGCGCCTGCTCCTTGGTGATGTCCCTCTCGCTGTACCTTGCGAGCTCGAAGAGGTCCGTGACCTGGATGAGGTCGGGCGTCTCGATTCTCAGCTTCTCGGAGACTCTCGCCTCGAACTCGCGCGCCGTGAGGGTTCTGCCGTCCACGTCTGTCCTCTCCTCCAAGAGTCCGCTGATCATCTTGTAGCAGCGAAGCACCGTCTCCCTGTAGGATGAACCTGAGTTCAACCTCGCCGCGGCGTCATCGAGGATCTCAGAGACCTTCCGTCTCCTCTCTGCGACGAGACCCTCCTCGTCGAAGGCAGGCGTCGGTCTCCTCCTGGTTCTGAGACCCCTCCAGGCGACGAGACCGACCATGGCCGCCGCGACTACCAGGACGATCCCGACGAAGTTCACCTGCAGCGGTTTCAGGATGGGCGAGAGGAACGCCATCGACGGAGGCGAGAACAGCTGACCCGTCACCTGCTGCTGGATGCTGGAGCTGTTCAGTGTCCGAACGGAGGTGAGGGATTCGTCCAAAATGCCTCCCTGCGGCGAGCTGAACACGAGCCCGGAGAGCTCGGGAAGAACGGTCCGGGACGCAAAGTATGCTATCACAACGACGAGAGGAAAGACGACGACCAAGACCAGGATTAGTGCAACGGGGACTGAGGACCTGCCGCCCTCTTGGTCTCCCCGTGCGCCTTCCTTGTCGACAGCCGCCCTTCGTGGGAACATGGCGAGCACCGGTGTCTTATGAGACATCCAGAAAAGCTTGATTGAGCGTGCCGGGCGAATGGCGACTGGCCTAAGACGCATCGAGAAGGCCCCGGCCCGAAGAGAAATGAAGGCGGCTCGCCTGGACCTTTCCTCAGAACGGGCGGACCCGCCACACGAAGTGCATCGAGATGGCGTACGTCACCGGGAACGAGACGATGGCACCCACAATGTTCCCGAAGACGGGGGAGAGCGAGATTGTCGCGAGGAGCGAGAGCTGAACCACCACGATTATCACGCTTCCGACCAGCGAAGACAGCTGATACTTGCCCCATCTCACCGACCAGCCGAGCGGTCCCTTCCTCCCTCCCCCTACCAGACCCTTGACCGTGACGCGCTCGTTGAGTTCAAAAGCGACGGTGTTCCCGATGGCGAGCGCGACTACATCCAACTCCAGTATCGTGAGCGAGGAGCTGGCGAAGCTCGGGACCTGGATCGAATGGTAAAGGGTCGCCACCCCCACGATCACGGCGGCCTCGTAGACCAGAAAGCCAACGCCGGTTGCGACCGCGAACCTTGCAGCCCGAAAGACCGCGTGCCCCTTCTCAAGACGCCCGAAGGCCATTCGGTGCGGGAAGGAAGCTCGCCCCGGAGCTCGTGCTGGCTTGTACATCAGGGTTCGCCGCTCTTCTCGTCAGGGCGCATGCCACCACTTAAAGCAGCGCCATGACTCTCAGGGCTGGGAAATCGCAGGTATCTCCCTAGGCGCGACCTTTGTCAATCCCTCCGCGCCGCGTCCCGCTGTGTACCTCGCCCCTGAGATAACCTCAAATCGCTTGGATTCAGGAGCCCTAGGTCTCTGCTTTGCAAGCCACCTCGCCAGGCACCCCACGGAGAGATTTGGTACCTGACCCCGCCATAAGTGTGGAGGACCTGCGGCACACCTACGACGGCAAGAGGTACGCCCTCGACGGGGTGAGCCTTACTGTCAGGAGGGGCGAGGTCTTCGGCCTGCTCGGCAAGAACGGCGCGGGCAAGTCCACCCTAATCAAGGTCCTCACGACGCTCCTCCGGCCCTCCTCAGGCAAGGTCAGCATACTCGGGTTGGACCCCGAGCGCGACGGGATGAAGATCAGGTCCAGGATAGGAGTCGTCCAGCAGGGCGAGTCGTTCGACTTCACGACGGTCCAGGGAAACTTCGACATCTACGGCATCCTCTGGGGCATCCCGAAGGCAGAGAGGATAAGGCGCCGGGAGGAGCTCATCAAGATGTTCGGGCTCGAGGGCATCCGGAAGCAGAGGTCCTTCGACCTCTCAGGAGGGCAGAAGCGCAGAGTCCAGGTCGCGAGGGAGATGATCCACGACATGGACGTGCTCTTCCTCGATGAGCCCACGGTGGGGCTGGACGTCATCATGAGGAGGGAGCTCCTCGACTCCATCAGGGAGCAGGTCACCAAGGGTCTCACGGTCCTCTTCACAACGCACAACCTCGAGGAGGCTGACTACCTCTGCGACAGGATAGCCGTCATAGAATCCGGGAAGATAATTGCCATGGACAGTGTGGAGAACCTGAAGCAACTCTACGGGGGGAGGAAGACGGTCGAGCTGACCCTGGCGGGAGGCGACGTCTCCGGTTTCTTCGCGGACTTGGTGGAGGAGCTCGGACCTGAATCGAGCGTCAAGTCCTCGGGGAACTCCGCGGTGATACTAGTGGGGGAACCCAAGGAGGCCCTCCGGAGGATAATCGACCTCTCTCAGGTCAAGGGGGTCCAGATTGAGTGGCTCAACGTCAGGAAGAACACGCTCGAGGACGTTTTCATCGACTCCGTCACCAAGGAGGAGGGTTGAGGCTTGCCAGTACCCAACATCCTCAGGCTGATGTACAGGAACATCGTCGTCAACACCGACCCTGGCAGCCTCATCATCCTGATAGGCCTCCCCGCAATGTACCTGGTCTTCTTCGGCTTCGGCTTCGGCTCCTTCGCCTCGTCCTCCCTCTCTTCCTCGTCCTCCCCTTCGGGCTACCTCTCCTTCTTGACTCCCGGAATAATGTCGTTCCAGTGCGTAATGGCGGGGACGGTGGGGGGCAGCGCCCTCTGGGCAGACAGGCGGTGGGGCATGCTGGCCCAGCTCCTCGTGGGGCCCTTCACGAGGTTGCAGTACCTCCTGAGCATAATGTTCACCTCTGTCGTCTTCGCGCTCGGGGGAGCCCTGGTGATGCTCGGCGGGGCCTTCCTGCTCCTGGGTTCGCTGCCGGTGACGCTCCTCGGGGGCGCAATCATGTTCGGCTCCATACTCGTCGGCTCGATATTCTTCGGTTCCCTCATGCTCTTCATCTCGGCGCTGGTGAAGTCGAACAACGCTTACAACAGCATCCAGATACTCGTCATATTCGTCGTCAACTTCGCGAGCACGGTCTTCTACCCCCTCAGCAGCAGCCTCCCCGTGGAGATCAAGGCCCTCTTCGTGGCCAATCCCCTCACCTACGTGGCGGACGCAGTCAGGGGCGCCTACTCCGGCACCCTGACCGCCATCGACGGGTACCAGATGCTCCTTCTCTGCGGGGAGACGGTCGTGATGCTCTTCCTCGCGGTCAGGGCCTACATGCGGACTGATGTCTCCTTCGAGTGAGCCGCGAGAACGCTTTCCGATGGAAATCTTCTTACGCCACTACCCTCTCCAACTTGTCAGGAGGGGGCTCGACTGAGGATTGAACCAACCGTGCACCGTGAGGAAGGCGGACGTGGACGACGTCGAACAAATTAGGGAGCTATTGGTGGAATGGCTTGGTTCCCCTCCGCCACGCGGCAGGCGTGAGTCAATCGCAAGCGCAGTGGCGAACCAAGAGATTCTCGTTGCCGTAGCTTCCTCCAATGTCGTGGGTCTAATCCACTACGTGATGCACAACGATATCATTGACGGCGCGCCAAACGCCTTCATCACCGCCTTCTACGTCAGACCATCACACAGACGCGCTGGAGTGGGCGCATCCCTGCTCGAGAGCATGATTTCGCACGCCAGAGGGATGGGTGCCGTCTCAATCGAGACATCCACGACGCAGAGCGAGGCAAGGCGCTTCTATGAAAGGCGCGGGTTCAAGCAGACTATTGGAGACATCGGAGAGAGCTTCCTGGAGCGAGAGTTGGAGTGACCAACGCGCCAGCGACCCCTCCGCAGGGGCTGACGCGCGCACGCCCTGACCGAAACAACGGCCTCAGACGGCTCGAAGACGCCGTCGTTGCCTGCAGGCTGTGTCCCCGGCTGGCGAGCTTCAGGGAGAGCGTGCCCGCGAGAGCTTCGTTCAGGTCCCAGGAGTACTGGAGGCGGCCGGTTCCCAGTTTCGGCGACCCCCGCGCCTGGCTGATGGTGATGGGCCTCGCGCCCGCCGCCCACGGCGGGAACAGGACGGGCAGGCTGTTCACCGGCGACGAATCGGCGAGGTTCCTCATGCGGGCCCTGTACAGGACAGGTCTCGCGAACCAGCCTACCTCCCTCTCGAGGGACGACGGGCTGCTCCTGAGCGGGTGCTACATAACTGCCGCCGTGAGGTGCGTGCCTCCCGACAACAGGCCCACGCCCAAGGAGTTCGGGAACTGCAGCCGTTACCTGGACCGCGAGTTAGAGCTGCTCACGAACCTCCGCGCCGTGGTGGCACTAGGCCAGCTCGCCTTCAGGGCGTACCTAGACCTGGCGAGGAGAAGGGGCCGTGTCCTGAGAGGCGTCAAGTTCGCCCACGGGGTTCGTGTCGAGATCGAGGGTCTTCCCCGGCTCTACGGCTCCTATCACCCGAGCCCGAGGAACACGTATACCGGCAAGCTGAGCGAGAAGATGCTCGTCGAGGTACTGGAGAGGGCGAAGGCCGACAGCTAGCATCACATTAGGAGCCAAGGTTAAAACCACGAAGCACGTCAGACGGCCGTGGCTTCGAGCATAGTCGTGAGCGCGGACCTCGAGCTGGTCCCGGCCCACGCGTTCGTCACCCTCGTCGATGAACTCAAGCTCGCCCTTGAGGAGAGGGACGTGGAGTTCGATCCCCACATGGGAGGAACCATCAGGGAGGGCGGTGTCGCGGTCGGGAGCGTCGAAGAATGGGTACCGGGCGAGCGGATCTCCCTTAACTGTCGTTCAAAGAGCTGGGAGACCGACGCCCCGAGCACCTTGACGATTACCTTCGCCCCCGGGGGCACTGCGGCCACCCGTGTGACCGTCGAGAGCCAGGGCTGGGGCCGTGTCCTCGGTGACGAGAAGGAGGAGCTGCTGGGATGGTTCGCAGGCGAGGCCGTCGCCCCGCTGATTTCGGCCTCGCTTCCGGGCAGGCTCGGAGACTGGCTCACAGACAGGCATGCCCGCCGACCATCTGGAGCGCGCTCCAGGGGCGTCTACCGCGACCCGACATACCACTGGCCCAACTTCTTCGCGATACTCGACGTCCTCTCTCTGGGCCCCGACGATTACCTTCTTGATGTCGGTTTCGGCGGCGGCGCTTTCCTTCACGAAGCGCTGAAGAGCGGCTGTCGCGCGGCCGGGGTCGACCACAGCTCTGACATGGTCGGAGTCGCGGCCGAGGCAAACCAGGAGGCCGTCGAAACCCGTCGGCTATACCTCGCCAGGTCGGAGGCGGACTCGCTGCCCTATCCAGACAACACGTTCTCGTGCGCGGTGATGACGGGGGTGCTCGGATTCCTCCCCGACCCCCCCGCCGCCTTCAGGGAGGTCTTCAGGGTGCTCCGGCCCGGAGGGCGGTTCGTTGCCTTCACTGCTTCGAAGGAGATCAGGGGCACGCCTGCGGCTCCGGAACCGATGGCGAGCCGCATCCGCTTCTACGAAAGCGACGAGCTCGAGGAGCTGGCGACGCAGGCGGGCTTCACCCGGGTTCGCGTCGACCATCCCGCGCTTCTCGAGTACGCCAAGAAGTCGGGCGTGCCCGAATCCGACCTAGGCCTCTTCAAAGGGACCTCCGCGTCCCAACTGCTGGTCGCGTACAAGCCCTGAAGCATCTCGGGGGGAGGACGGCCGCCAACTAACTTCCAGTGACCATCGCAAGTGCACTGACTATTAATTCGCAAGCCCGGAAAACCGGTGCAATGAACGCAAGGCGGGAGAAGGCGATCCTGGTCGAGGGCCTGACGAAGGTCTACCCTCCCTCGGCGAGGGCCGTTGACGGTGTCACCTTCTCCGTCGACGAAGGCGAGATCTTCGGGCTCCTCGGTCCCAACGGGGCCGGGAAGACCACCATAATGAGGATCCTGGCCACGCTCGCCTCGATTACGGAGGGCAGGGCGATGGTCGGCGGCCATGACGTGAGCAAGGAGCCGGCCGCGGTCCGGTCCATCATCGGCGTGGTTCCACAGGAGATGACGCTCGACAGCGAACTGAAGGGGATCGAGAACCTCCTGCTCTCCGCGAAGCTCCACCACATCCCGAAGGAAGTCGCGAAGGAGCGGGCCCGGGAACTCCTCTCGTTGGTCGAGCTCGAGAACGCGGGGGACATGAGGGTGCGCACCTACTCGGGTGGGATGAAGAGAAGGCTCCAGCTAACGACCGCGCTGATTCACAGGCCGAAGATCGTGTTCCTCGACGAGCCCACGGTCGGTCTCGACATCCAGACGAGGACGAAGATCTGGGACTACCTCCAGCGGCTCAACAGGGAAGGACTGACCATATTCATGACGACCCACTACCTGGAGGAGGCTGACCTTCTCTCCCACAGGGTCGCTATAATGGACCACGGCAGGATCATGGTCTCGGGCTCCCCGCCGCGGCTGAAGGAGAGCCTTCACGGAGACATCCTCACCATCGAGCTCTCCGACGGAGGCGGCGACTACACCGGCTTCCTGGAGGGGATGGACGGGATCTCCCAAGTGACCCGCGTCGGAGACTCATACAGGCTGAAACTGCCGAGGGTCGAGACGGCGCTCCCGAACATCATAGCGAGCATAACGGCCAGAGGCCTGAAAATCAGGGAGACCTCGTTCACCAAGCCCACCATGGACCAGGTCTTCCTAGAGGTGACCGGCAGGTCGATGAGGGACGCCGAGGAGCCCGGGTCCAACGGCCTCTCTGCACACGCGCCCGTCGCCAAGGAGGCGGTGTCAGCATGATCTCGGAGAGCCTCGCCCTGGGCCAGCGGGCCATCGCGAAGTGGCTGCGGAACCCGTTCGCGGTCGTCGCGGCGCTCATCCAGGCGATATTCTGGCTTGTGCTCTTCGGCAACTCCTTCAACCCGGCGAACGCGCTCTCCTCCTCGCCCCTCGGCGGGGGCTCCCTGGGGCTCTTCCAGCAGACCTTCGGGGGAGCCGTCAACTACATCACCTTCCTCACGCCCGGCGTCATAGGAATCGTCTCGCTCACCACGATGAGCTTCATGGGCGTCGACGTCGTCATGGACAGGATGAGCGGCTACCTGGACACGCTCAGCACCTATCCGATCCCCCGCACGTCCATCTACTTCGGGGCCGTCCTCCAGAACATGGCGAAGGCGATGGCGACGGCGGTGATCACCTTCGTCCTCGCGCTGGTCGTCCCCAACGGCCTGAGGCTGGCCGGCGGCTTCGGCATCCTCGACCTCCTCGGTGTCCTGGCGGTCTTCGCGCTCCTGGCCGCGGTCTTCTCCGGTATCTTCACCGGGATAGCCATCTCGGTCAAGAGCGTCGACAGCTTCTTCGCGGTCGTCAACTTCCTCACCTTCCCGATAATGTTCACCAGCACGGCCCTCTTCCCGATAAGCTTCTTCCCGAGCTGGATGAAGCCCTTCGCCCAAGCGAACCCCGTCTCCCTCGCCAGCAACGCTGCGAGGCTCCTGATAGTGAACGGGCCGCTCTCCTCGTCCCGGACTACGGCGTTCACCGGGGACATCGCGGGCCTCGTCCTCTACGGCGTCTCCTTCACGGTGGTCGGGATTCTAATGGCGAGGCGGGCCCTGCGGCCCAGATAGGGGGAGATGGAGACGATGAAACGACCATCGGCGGTGGGGCGTCCGGTAACAACAAGTGAGCCAACCTTTTACGTCCCGGGAGGCAGCGAGTGACCATGGCCGAGAGCGAAGTCAGCGTGGGCGCGACGGCCAAGCTCGGCAGAGTCGAAGGGGAGCTGAGGGCAGGCCGCGGCGCCACGATCAAGGCCGAGTCCGGGGGGAAGGTGGTCGTTACAGGAGGGGCGACCTTCGATGGTGCCGTGACCATCGACTGCGACTTCGAGTGCCAGACCATGAGGGTGGAGGGGCGCGGCTACGGCCCAGGAGGGAACGTCACAATCAGGGGCAAGCTGACGGTCCACGGCCGGGCCGACATCAACGCGACGGCTAGGGTCGACGGAGAGGTAGAGTCGGAGGACCTTGACGTGAGCGGTCACTTCCAATCGCGCTCCCTGACCTCGAAGAGGGTCAGGGTCGGGGGTCACATGACGGTCGAGGGCGCCCTGAAGGCGGAGTCGGCCGACGTCGGTGGGCACATGAGGGTCCGGGGCGGGGTCGACCTTGTCAACCTGCGGGTGGGAGGACACGCCGAGATTGAGGGAGGAACCATCTCGGGTGAGGTCAAGGTGAGGGGCCACCTGAGGACCTCGAAGAGGCTCACCTTCGGAGAGGTCGAGGTCTTCGGCAGCCTGACGCTCCCCGCCGGCAGCGGTGGACAGCGGCTCTCGGCGCTAGGGACGGTGGAGTTCAAGGGCGACGCGTCCTGCAAGGAGCTCGACGTGAGCGGGACGGCCCGAATCAGGGGCGATTGCACGGCGGACAACATCGAGGTGAAGGGGAAGCTCGACGTCTCCGGGTCCCTCAAGGTCTCCAAGAGGCTCAGGGTCTATGGCACGATGGATTCCCGTGGACCGGTCGAGTGCGAGACCCTGGGGGTCCTCGGCAAGCTCGTCGCTGAACGCGTCTCCGCCGGCGGGCACGCGGACATCGCCGGCGAGGTGAACACCCAGGCGGGGCTGAAGGCACAGTCAGTGCTGATCGGCAGGGGCTCGAAGGTAACCGGCCCGCTCGTCGGAGGCGAGATAGAGGTCGGAAGAGAGACGGACTTCGGGAGCATGTGGGGGTTACCGTGGTGGAGGAGCGCCGTCGGGAGGATGACCACCGTCGAAGATGTGCACGGGGGGACGGTCAGGATTGGACAGAACTCGAGCGCAAGGCGCGTCTTCGGCGAAGTCGTCGAGCTGAAGGAGGGCAGCACGGTCTACCAAGTCACATACACCAAGGTCCTCAATATGGCGAGCAAGCAATACCTGCACGACCCGCCGGTAAAAGCGGACAGGCTGCCGGAGCCGCCCCTCTAGGATGGTCACCTGATGGGGCGCAGGAACTCCAAACGCTCGAAGATGGAGCTGTACGCCCAGATACTCGAGGTGATCACCCACTACCCCGAGGGCATCAGGATAACGAGGCTCTCCTACGGGGTCGGCGTGCCCGTCGACAGGCTGAAGCTGCTGGTCGAGAGGCTCTCGTCCTACGGCCTGGCCCGCAGGTCGATGGACGAGGAGGACGTGTTCTACGTGGCCACGCCCAGGGGGCTAGAGTTCCTCGACACATACTTCAGGATGAAGGGCTTCCTCAAGGAGATGGGCGAAGAGTCTCTGGGCCGCTGACGGACCGGGATCCTCCGTCCTGCCCCTGGCGTCCAGTCAGGCGACCGTGTTGAGCGTGAGGGTGGACCGTACGTTCTTGAGGGTGCGGATCTTCGAGAAGATGATGCTCTTGAGATCCTGGTCAGAGGCGGCTTCGACCTCGATCACCAAGTCGTATACGCCATAGACCTGATAGACCCCGATTACGCCCTCGACCTTCCTCAACTCGGACTCCAGCTCAGGCTCCGAACCCATGTTGGCATTTAACAGGACGAATGCCTTTCTCATCGACTGGCTTGGACATCAGCCCGGCGTTAAATGCTTTCGTCTCTGCAGACGTAAATCGCTCAGCGGCTCGGAGAGCTCTCGTGCATGATCTAGGAACGGTGCATACTAGCAATGTGCGGCCTCTCAAGAGTTAAAGCCGGCCTTGGAGCAACACACCCTCTTGAAAGCCGACGTCGGCATCGCGCTCCGCTCGACGGTCTTCCCGCCGAGCCTGATACCTAGCCTCGTCCCCGAGCTGGATTCCAGCTTCTCCGCCGTGTGGTTCCCGTCGGTCGGCGGGCGGTTCGATTCCGTCGAGATGTGCGCCCTCTCACTGGGCGCCTCCACACGACTGAAGGCAGGGACCGGCGTTATAAGGCTGGCCGAGTACAACCTCGAACAGCTCGCAGGCCGCATCGAGACGCTCGACCAGGGCTCACGGAACAGGTTCATCCTCGGGGTGGGCACAGGCCACCTGCGGGGTCGCGAGGCTCTGAGCCAGCTTGTCGGCCTCACCAGGAAACTGAGGGCGGGTTATCCGAACGCCCGGCCGACTCCGCTCTACTTCGCGGCGCTCGGTCCAAGGATGGTGGAGGCCGCGTTTGAGAACGCCGACGGAGTTCTCCTGAACTTCTGCTCCCCGAGCTACGCGTCCAGCGTCGTATCGCGGGCAGGGAGGAAGAAGGAGGGCTTCCAGATCGCGTGCTATGTGAAGCTCTTCTTCGCGCACGACGACGACGAAGCGAGCCGGATGCTAGCCGACGAGTTTGCCAACTACAACTCGATCCCTCAATATCACGCCATGTTCGGCGCTATGGGATTGTCTCAGACACTCGCTCGTCTCAGCAACAGGGGCGAAGTCTCCAAGCGCGATGTTGGCGAAGTCTCGCAGATCTCGATTGCCAACCCCGACCGGGAGAGCCTGCTCGAGTTGCTGGGACGTTTCAGGGAAGGCGGCGTGGACTCCCCTGTCCTCTATCCCTACGTGGCGGGTGAGGAGGACTACAAGCTTGAGATCGCACGGAGGCTGGGCGACTGGATGAAATGATAGCCCGGTGCCCTCACGAAGGACGACGCGCTCCTCACTCCAGGTGAGCGAGGAACCAGCGAAGTCTCCGAGCAAGCCTGAAGACGAGAACCCCGAGGGCTGAGAGGATAGACCCGGTGACGACTGCGATTATCCAGCTGGACTGGACCCACGACTCTCTCAGCAAGAGAAACATCACGATCGCGATGAAGAGGACGGCGGCGATGCCGGTGACGATGAACAGCAGACCCAGTTCGATGAACTCCTCGCCGGGCGCCTTCGAGTCCACGAGAAAAGCCGAGGTCGGAGGACTTTACAGGTCTTACGGGTCGTCCACCGTCTCCCGCCGAAGTCCTCACCCTGAGCGTGCCCTGGTGTAACCTGCGCACAGCATACCGAAGTACGTGGGGACCTCGTAGGAGTACAGGTTCCCGGCCATCTCGACCCTCTCCAGCGCGCCGGCGAGCATCGTCATCTGCCAGAGGCTGTCGGGCTTGGCGTTGTCCACGAGCGAAGGGTCGAACCTGAGTATGTCCGCAAGCCTGTTCTCCTCGACCGCCTTCACGACCTTCCTGTCATACACGGCCGCGTCGCGGGAGTACCCGTACGGCCCGCTCCTTGAGTGCGCGTGGGCCTGGTCTGAGCTCGCGACGAAGGCGACGCGCCTCTCGCTTCTCTCGGCATACTCCGCCACCTCGGCCCCGAACTTGTAGTTCTGCCTCAGCGGTATCTCGCGGGACGGCGTAACGATTACGATCTTGCTCCTGAGCCGGTTCAGTTTGAGGAAGAACCAGAGCGGGATGAGCGTCCCCCAGTCCATCGCCAGATTCGAGAGGGGACCGGACGAGGTGCCGTAGTTCGCGCCGACGACGGGGATCTTCGCCTCCTCCGCAGACGAGATGATCCCCGAAGCCATCTCGACGTCGCAGCGCGCCGTCAGGGATATCGACCGTTCGCCTGTACCCACCTTGCCGGACGAGTTCTCGGCGGTGACGACGCCAATTCTCCCCTGCAGCCTCAGGTTGTGAGGGGTGGCCACCACTATGGTCTCAGGCCTGGTCTGCTTCATCTCGCCGGCGAGTTTCTTCATGCCTTCGTTGGTCTTCGCGGCGAAGGTCCCCTTTCTTCCGACGAGTTCCGGGACTATCTCGTCGCCGTGCGGGGCGATGCAGGCATAGACCAGAGGCAACGCTGCGATACGGGGTCAGAGCCTATTCAAACGTTCTCGTGGGATTGTGGCTGATCGACGATGCCCGGCTTGAAGCTAGTCCGCTCGCGCCTCAAGTCTGGTAAGCGGTTGCAGCTATCTTGACCAGGGAGGGGGAAGTCTGGACCGCCGCGGAGTAGCCCATGTTCGAGTTCTCCACCGTCCCCGCCTTGGTCTCGGCGCACGACGGGATCGAGGAGGTGGCTGAGATGGCCCCCGCGGAGCACTGGAGCGTGCCGGTGCACCCGGACGGGAACGTCACCGCAACGCCGCCATTGTACCCCACGATGTTGGGCTCGAAACCGATGACCTGTGACAGGTAGGAGCTCTTCCAGCTCCCACTGCAGATTGGGAGCGTGGAATCCAGCGGGACGCTCTTGCTCGCGGCGAGAGACCCGCTCGAGTCGCTGACGCTGAACACGAGGGAGGTGACGTTGTTCGTCGCGGGGTCGGTGTTCATCTTCAGGCCGATGCCGTACCCCTTGGGCAGGAAGCCGGACGGGAGCTGAAACAGGTGCTGGTCGCAGGTGTTGAACAAGTTGTTGCCGGAGATGGGCCAGTTCTCGATCGACCACTGGACCTCGCCGGAGGTCGTCACCGCGATCACGAACTGCATGTAGGCGTCGGTGCCCGAGGGCGCATAGGCGTTGACCTGGAGGTCCCAGTTGCCGTTCGCATTCAGGTCGGAGCCCGCCGTGAACGTGACCGACGGGTTGACCAGGGGGCTGCAGTTGTCCCAGAGTATGTAGTTGCGGTTGCCGGCCAGCCCTGAAGGAGGCCCGCTGACTGCGGGCGGCTGTGACGGCGTGGACGACACCGGGTTCGTGCTCGTCAAGGACTTGCCGAGCATCCCGAAGAACAGGCCGAGGTTCGCCGGCCCGAGGTTCGCCACGAACAGCGATATCGCGAAGGTGCCCGCCGGAATCACGAGGAGCAGCCAGTCTTCCACGCTTCCGTGCCGCTGCGCCAGGGATGGAAGCGCCTTTCCAACCGAAGCGAGGACGAGGCCGTAGGTCATGTAGTCCATGTTGCTGCTGAGGGATGCTCCGAGCGCGCCGGAGAAAGTGGCCCCGAAGAGTATCCAGTCCTCCGCGCTCCTCCAGTTCGTCCCGAGGGACATCAGCGCCTTGCTCGCCGCGCCCACCGTCAGGCCATAGAGCATGTAGTTCGGGTTGCTCGTCGCGACCATGCCGGCGGAGCCGAGAACGGTGCTCAGGAAGAGCGCCCAGTCCTCGGTCTGCAGCTGCTGGAGCTGGTCCGACATTCTTCGAGCCCTTCATGACCCCGAATCGATTTAAGCGTTGTAGGGAAAGGACCAGTAGGGAGCGGCTTTCCCGAGCTACTCCTGGTAGAACTTGATGCTGCATCCGAAGGGTCTCGTGTCGGGAACACGCACCGGGACTCCGCTGAGGACGTCCTCAATCGCGTTCCGAAGGTCCGGGCTCCTCACCTTGGACGCGTCCCTCGAATCATCAATCCGACCCCTGTAACGGAGGAGTCTCGACTGGTCGAAGAGGAAGACGTGCGGCGTGCAGGCGGCGCCGTAGTCGTCGATGATTTGCTGACCGTCGTCTCTCAGATAGACGAAGTTGAATCCCCTCTGCTTCGCCCTCTTGACCATCTCCGGGTAGCTGTCCTCGGGGTAGGTCTTGTCGTCGTTCGCGTTTATCGCGACCAGCTGGACACCCTTTGGAGAGTAGTCCCGCTGTATCTCGACCATCCTTCCCTCGTAGTCCTTGAGGTACGGGCAGTGGTTGCACGAGAAGATGACCACGAGCACGCGCTTGTCGCTGAACGACTCCAACGAGTATCGCTTCCCGTCGGTCGAGAGAAGATTCTCGAAGTTGGGGGCAGGCTTTCCAAGGGGAAGCAAGTGTCCGAGCACGTCCAAACGCAGGTTTTAACGGTTCTCGTGATTTCCACCAGGATTAGGGTATGGGCGGTAGCCGTTGGACAGGGTTTATGTGCTATCCCGAAATGAGTTCGCCCCTTTCTAGCTCTTCTGGGCATGGTATGTCTCTCCCGATTCCTCGTCCGTCACCATCCCTTCCTTGTCGGGCATCTTCCTCAGGTATGCCTGGTAAGGGGTCTCGATGACGTCCAGGTTCAGCGACATGTGCGGTCTCGTCACGTTGTACCACTCCATCAGCTCGTCGATGCTGCCGAAGAATCGGCGCTTGTCCTTGACCGTCCTGAAGAAACGTTCCACCTTCCCGTTGGTCTGCGGGTGTGACACCCTCGATAGGACCTGCCTGATCTCGCTCTCGATGAGGTACTTCTCGAACGCCGTCAGCCCCCTCAGCCTGTCGCCAGCCTCCACGGCGTAGAACTGTATTCCCCTGTCCGTGAGGATCGAGGCGGGCTTCCCGTGCTTCTTGATGGCTTCCTTCAGCACCTCCACGGCGTGCTCCGACGTCGCCTCGGGGAACAACCCGTACCCGACGATGAACCTTGAGGCATCGTCAAGGTATGCGATGAGCCATCCCATACCCTCGATGAGGGTCCAGTCCGTGTGCCAGAGCGAGTTCGAGTACTTCCTCTCGTATCGTACCCACTTCCTCCTCCTCTGCTTCCTCGGTTCGTCCCTCGCGAGTCCCATCGACCTCATCACCCTGTGGATGCGGTTGTGAGGTATGTGCGTCGCGTAGTTAACCTCGATGACGCGCTCGAGGACGACCGCTCCCGCCCTGTGCCTTGCGTAGGCCTCTGCGACGACCTTCGACTCTTGTTCAGTCGCCTCGACGCGCTTCCTTCCCGGCCTCTTCAGCTCTGGTATCGCACCTGTCGTGCGATAGGACGCGTAGAGCTCCTGGACCCTCCTCACCGAGACCCCCATCGAGCTCGCTATCGCGGAGTTCCTCATCCCGTCCTCCTTCTGCCTGACGATCCACGCTACTTTGATGGGATCGAGCTTCATGTAGACGTAGAAGCGTCTTCCCCTGTTCCATACCCACCTCGCTCTAATCTTGATGGCAAGGGGGTGAACCAATTTCAGGATAACAGAGTTGGACAGGGTTTACAAAACAGATTTCAATCCTGCCAACCTCAGCGGGGTCCCTTGCCAGTGAAAGCGGGTCGGGTGTACAGGAGCTTCCTTACCAAAGAGGGGAGGAGAGTCACGCTCCGCGCCGCAAGGTGGGAAGACCTTGACAACCTGGTGGAGTTCGCCAATGGCCTGGTCGCGGAGCACGAGGAGAACAGCGACTTTGGAGTGACGCTGAGCAAGCCCGTGACAAGGGACGAGCAAGCGGGCTGGCTCGCGAAGAAGCTGGTCAGAATCGAGCAGGGGAAGGAGATCAGCGTGGTCGCCGAGGTCGACGGGAGGGTAGTCGGGAACTCCGAGGTCATCCGGGGAGAAGTTGACGACATCAGCGCGAACGGCAGGCTGGGCATCGCCCTGGCCAAAGGCTACAGAGGGATCGGCATGGGCACGGAGATGCTCAGGTCACTCATCGAGCTCAGCAGGGACGCTGGGCTGAAGACGCTGCAACTCGAGGTGTTCTCCACGAACCCGCGGGCCCAGGCGCTGTATCGGAAGGTCGGCTTCAAGCGGGCAGGTCTCCTAAAGGGAAAGGTACGCCGTGGACCTAAGGTCATCGACGCCATCGTAATGACAATGGACCTGGAGTAGATCCCGCTAGGATTTGTGGCTCGCCAGCCACTCCTTTTCTTCCTTGTTCGGGGCCAGGGGATATCCCACAGACCACAGGAACATCCTTGATGAAGAGGGACCGAGGTGCTGGAAACGTTCCTGCAGGTCCGTCTGCAGCCTCTCCTCGTGCTTCCCGAACGAGTTCAGGTACTTCTTGAAGGAGCCGTGCTCCTTCTCGATCTCGAGGATTGTCCTTGCGTTGCGGACCGTCGCGCGTATCTTCTTCTCATTCCTGACTATGCCGGTGTCCTTCATCAGCTCCCTCACCTGGCTCTCGGAGATTTTCGCCACCACGCCTGGAGAGAAGTCCGCGAAGGCCGTTCTGAAGTTGGGCCACTTCTTGTCTATCATCTTCCAGTTCAGGCCGGCCGAGAAGAGCGCCTTCGACATACGCTCGAAATACTCAGAGTCATCTCGCGGTGTGGTTACCTTCCATCCCGGAGGCACGAGGAGTCTTGGAGGGAGTCGTATTTATCCACGCGGAGGCCTCGCGAGCTTCATCCGATTCGGCGTCCCTAACTGGACGACAGGAGCTCGATCCAGATCCCGTCGGGGTCTTTGACGTAGACCTCGGTACCCTTTGACTCCCTGGGGGTGACCGCAGG
The DNA here is from genome assembly GCA_963703285.1 of uncultured Nitrososphaerota archaeon. Lineage (GTDB taxonomy): Archaea > Thermoproteota > Nitrososphaeria > Nitrososphaerales > Gagatemarchaeaceae > Gagatemarchaeum. The sequence continues at coordinate 1,482,866 of OY969807.1, read as the reverse complement.
CTCGGCCCCCTTGCCTAGGAGCTCCTTGTACGCCTTCTTCACGTCCTTCACCACGAACGCCAGGTGGTCCAGCTCCTCCCCCTGCCTGTACTCCGAGAAGAACCTGGAGCCCTGCGGGTACCAGTTGAGTTCGAGCGTCTGCTTCGACCCCTTTCCGCGCAGGTGGACGTACTTCCCTCCGTGCGGCATCGTCCCCTTCCCGACCGTCTTCATCCCGATGACCTTGGTGTAGAAGTCGGCTAGGACGTCCCTTCCCCTCAGCTTCTTCCGGAGCGCTCGGGAGATCCTCTCCAGCTCCTCCTTTCGTCCGAGGTCGGTACGGCGGTAGAGTTCCTCATACTCGCGCGCCTTCTTCCTGTAGTACTCCTCCACGCGGACAAATCTCGCCGCGGTATTTTAGGACCGCAGAGCCGTCGGGGCAGGTCGCCGTGACGCACGCCCGTCTGATTCCCTTAATTAGGGGGCGGAGCGCCGAACACCTCATGTCGAGCTGCACCGAGGGTGCCCACTGTTCTGAAGACTCGCCAGAGGAGAGCTTCGTCGGTGGCTACGCGAACTATACCTTCGGTACCTCGGTCCTCGCCCCGATGTACGCCGCGTTGCCGGGTTTCCTCAACGCCAAGAGTCAGACTTCCCCCGATCCGGTCTACGTCCGCACGATTACTCTCAGGGACTGGGGTCAGAAACAGGGGCAGGCGGTCGAGACCATGGAACCGGAGCAGGTGGAACACAAGCCCACGCCCGAACGCCTGGGCGACAGGCTCAGCCGGGTTATCCGGCCCGTACACGAGCCCTTCGACCCGAGGGACTTCATCCAGAAGGCGGCCGACTTTCTGACCTCCATCGGCGTCGTGCACGTCGCGTCCCTCGAGGTCGACGGGGCACACGTCTACGTCTTCAAGGACGGGGCCGACTCGGACCTGCGTTCGGTCGTGGACAACGCGAACTCCTACTTCGACTCCCACAAGGGCTCGGTCCGTCAGATAGACCTGAAGGTGTTCGGACGGAGCGACTACTTCTTCCTGGAGATGGTCCTGACATACAGGCCCCTGCACAGCCCGCACGAGGCGGCCTTCTCCGTGGCCATCGGAGCCCGGCCCGTGGCGCTCCACGCGATGCCAAGCGAGACCTTCGAGCAGTACGCCGACAGGACGACGAAACTTAGGAGCGACCCTGCGGAGGTCGCCAGGTTCGAGAAGGAGGTCGACGAGAAGGGAAGGGAGCTGGTCAGCGACCTCTCCTATCACATCTCCTCGGCCTTCCCGGGAGCCAGGTTCACCGTGATAGAGCAGGACGAGTCGGGCGACATCCTCTAGCGAGACTCCACAATCAGCCCGAAGGGTTGTCGCCCTTCTGGGCGCTCATCGTCTTCTGGGGCATCGCCGCCGTACTAGGTCTATTTTATGTGCCGCCGTGGAATGATTGTGGCGCGAGCGGCATGACCAGCGGGGGAAAACCAGGGATTGTGATCGAGCGGGTCTACCAGACGAGCCTGAACAGCATCTGGGACCTCTGGACGACGAGGCCGGGCCTGGAATCGTGGTGGGGGCCGGACGGGTTCGTCGCCAAGGTAAGGAAGCTGGATGTCCGGCCCGGCGGAGAGTTCGAGTACGAGATAACGGCCACCGACACGTTTCAGGTCGAGGCGCTGAAGGGAGCGGGCCTCCCCCTCACCAACGTCGCCCACGGGACCTACACCGAGGTCGTCCAGCCCCAGCGGATCGCGTACAAGACGCTTGCCGACATCGCTCCGGGCGTCTCCCCCTATGAGGTCGCGACCGTGGTCGAATTTCGGAGCGAGGGAGATGGTGTCAGGATGAGGCTTACCCAGGATGCGATGCACGACCCCCAGTGGACGAGGATGTCGGCCATGGGTCTGAACCAGCAGTTCACCAAGCTGGGAGACGCTCTCCTCGAGCTCAAAGACCGCGACCAGGCCCGTGCGTCCAGGCAAGATTAATTATCGGAGCATCGCCAACCTCGAGAGCATGGACGTCACAAGGGTTTCCAAGACCATCGACGCGCCCCAGCGGTACGTATATGAGTGGTGCACCGACTTCCGCAACGACGACCCTCTGATAACCGGGTCAAAGAGCCAGAGGAGGATCCTGACGAAGACCAGGAGGCGAGTCGTCTACGCCCAGATATACCGCGGGGCAGACGGCACCCAGAAGATCGCCGTCGACGTGGTCACCTTGAACCCTCCGGACGCGTGGCACCTGGATTACTTCGGGGAGGAGGACGACGAGACCGGCGACTACCGCCTCAAGTCCCTGGGCCAGGACAAGACGAGGCTCGATATGGTCTTCAAGGAGAAGTGGAAGATAGCGAACCCCCCTTCGCTGGAGGAGCAGGCCAGGCAGACGAGCGAGGTCTGGGACAAGTACGCACGGGCTCTGGAGAAGGAGTACCGCTCGAAGAAGCGGCAGCGATAGTTCCGCCCCCCAGAGACCGGCGCCTGAAGACAAAGGGTCTTATCTAAAGCCCGCCTAGGGTGTGCTCGGTCGCCTCAGGATGTCGCTCTCGAACAGGGTCTGGTACTTCGCCTACGGCTCCAACCTGAACGTCGACCAGATGAACGGCCTGGTCGGTGAGTGGCACCTCTCCAAGAGGGCGATAGCCAGGAGCTACAAGCTGATCTTCAACGTCCGCTCCACGAGGTGGGAGGGAAACGCAGCCAACCTGGTGCCGACGGACGGGTTCGAGGACATAGTCTACGGCGTGGTCTACCTCCTCGCCGAGGACCAGTTCCTGAAGCTGGGCAGGCACGAAGGGGTCGCCCCTGTGGACATAAGGGTGGAGCTGGAGGACGGGAACGACATCGCCCACGCGAAGACGTTCGTCTGGAAGTCCGCGAGCCCCCCGGGGGAGCCCTCGGAGCGCTACCGGCGGACGATGGAGACCGGTCTGCAGCAGCACGGATACAAGGAATCTGTAGTTGAGAGGGTCTTCGGCAGGCGGGGCAGAACCTGAAGGTCGTCATTTCATTACTCTTGTGACTCACTGGTGAGCCAGGGGAAATCAGGGCGCCCGAAAAGTTGACCGCAAATGAGTGCAAACGTGAATAAATAGCCTGAGGATGACCCCGAGTAGTACACGGATGGCCCGCACGAACATCTCGGTGGACCAGAACGTCTTCGAGGCGTTCTCAGCCGAAGCCGAAAGGCAGAACAAGACGTTATTCGCCTTCGCCAACGAGTCACTCTCGCTCGTGACGAAGATAGCGGGAGAGGGCGGCAGTCCCTCCGACTTGTACGCAATCTGGCGCTCCTTCGCCCTGCTCAAGCAGGTCGACGTCATCACGCTCCCCGCCGACTTCGTCGACGAGGTGACGGCCGAGCTATACGCCACGGACAAGGAGGGGACGCTGAAGAAGTTCCGGGACCTCGGAAGCAGGCTCGTTAGCCTGCTGAAGATCTTCGCAGGGGACCTGTCGGAGCTTTCGACGGTCGAGAAGGACTTCAGGGGCCTCCTGCCCATAAAGCAGCTGACAATCAAGGAGCAATCGAAGGGAACCTACGAGATCGACGTCATCGGCGCAGGCAGGAAGATCGAGTCCACCGAGTGCGCCCGCGAGTTCCTCATGGCCATCGTCAGGGGGTACGGGTACTCGGTGAACAGGCAGGAGACAAACATCGGGACGATACGGCTCTGGGTCTCATCGAGGGGCCTTCAGTAGTCGCCCCGTCGGGGAGGGGACCCGCCCGTCACTCTGCGGGAAGGTGGGCTGGGAGCGGCAGCCCGAGTTGCTTGGAAATCTCGCTGGCCCACTCGCCTATCTCCGTCCAGTCACGAAAGTCACCCTCGGGGAGCCCCTCGCGCGCTGCCGGCATCTTGCGGAGCATCCTGTGCGCGAACCCGAGTTTGCTTTCGTCAAGCGCACCAAAGAAGACGCGATGGCTCCGGGGGTTGACCGCCTCCCTGAGCTCCCCCAGTTCCTGCGGTCCTGAGACATCGCGGAGGTCTCTTCCCTGCGCGTTCCTGGTCTGGGTCCCCAGGGGCCCGCTGCTGAAGAGCCACACCGGCTTCCTCGCAAGTATCCTACGGTTTCGCAGCACGAACTCCCTCGCCTCCTTCAACCAGTGGAACGTGTAGATGGCGCTCCCGATCACGTAGGCATCGTAGTCCTCGGGGTTGTGGACCGCTTTTATGTCCTCCAGGTCCACGTCGATCCCGTACCCCCGAAGACGGTCCGCGATGAAACTCGCAATCCCGCTGGTCGCTTGATACCTGCTGGAGTAGGCGACGAGCACCTTCGTAGCCATGGACCGCGGACGCTTTCCCGTCCCCTTTAAGGATGACACGCGTCTCCCTTCGCCGGAGGAGACGCGAGGTCCGTCCCCCCAGCAAATATTGTGGAGACTTTGGGAAATCCTGATAGGAACACGTGTAATTGGCATGTTGCAGACGATAAATTGGTTAGACTTTGACAAGTGTTTCAATGTAGAACAATGTTATATAACTAAACGTCAGCGGCATCCGGGCCTTTGAAAATCACTTCCTTCAAGGTCGACAACTACCGGAGCCTGAGACGCGTCTCGCTGGAGAACCTTGGCAACCTCAACGTCCTGGTAGGCAGGAACAGCTCGGGGAAATCCAACATCCTGGAGGCGATGAGGCTTTTCTTCTCTGAGTTCGAGCCGGCCAAGGGAACGACCGCCGGTCTGGATGAGTACGTATGGTCCAAGGGGTCGACCGAACCAATCGTCTTCGAGCTCGCCCTCGACTTCATCGGGGAGGGGATGCCCGGGCTCTCGGGGGAAGACCAGGCCTTCCTGAACTCCCTCCTGGGGAGTTCGTCTTCGACGACGCTCAGGATAACGCGCTCGCTGGTCAGCCCCCAGGGTGTCTGGAGGACGGACAGCATCGAGTGGGGGACGATAAGCTTGGTCAAGGACGATGTGCCTCAGCTCTCTCCCGACCTCAACATCGACTCCCCCTCTCTGGACAGGCTCCTCATGATACTCGCCGCGATAGTCAGGAACAGGTTCAGGCTCGTCGGGACGTCTAGGGACGCCAGGGGGGGCGACAGGTTCAGGGTCACATCGCTCGACGAGGGCGCGCAGAGCCGCCTGTGGAACCTGCAGCAGAGCACCTCGCCCCGGGACGAAGAGATGTACGGCGAATTCGAGGCGGCCTTCTCGGGCATAACTTCATTCCGCCTGGATCCGGCCCAGGCCCGGCTGATGGTCAAGAAGGGGAACAGGCGCTTCCCTCTCTCCCTGGAGGGCGGGGGAGTGCAGGGAACCGCAAACCTCCTCTTCACGGCGCTCCTCGAGACGGACGGCGCCACGATACTGGGCATCGAGGAGCCAGGGAGCCACGGGCATCCGGGGCTGCAACGGAGGCTCACCGACGAGATCGAGAAAATCTCCCAGGGGAGGCAGATTTTCATCGCCACCCACTCCCCAGTCGTCGTCGACGCGGTCGGGAAGGCTGCCTTCTGGGTCGTCGGGTTCGATGAGGGCCAGACCAAGGTAGCGCGGGCAGACGACTTGGTAGGCCTCCTCAAGGAGATGGGGATCAAGCCGAGCGACGTCCTGTTCAGCGACCGGGTCATCCTAGTTGAGAGGAAGGCCGAGAAGATAGTCCTCCAGGCCTTCGCACAGAAGCTGGGCATCGACCTGGCCGACGCGGTGATCGTCCCGATCAAGCGGAAGGGCGACCCCGCAAGGGCCCTGGACTCGGTCGTCGCCATGTTCGAGAGGGTCGTCCCGACGTTCGTGATTCTGGACGCCGAAGACAGCGGCGAGGCAGCGCAGCTCGTCGAGAAGAAGGTCGTCCCCAGGGAGATGGTGCACTCCTGGAAGGCGGGCTCGATCGAGAGCTACTATCCGATCGACACCCTGAGGGAGGCGCTTCAGGCGATAAGCAGCCGCTACTCGCTCAACCTGAACGTGAACAAGCTGGTCCAGGACGTCCAGAGCGGAAAGGTCCGGCCCAGCAAGATAGACATAGGAGACAAGCTCAGACAGCTGGACTCCACCTGGGAGATGGCCCTCGCGAAGGAGGTCGTGAGGTCGCTGGACAAGTCCCAGTCCGAGCTCTCCACCGAGCTAAGGGACACGCTCAGCGCGGCCGCGCCAGCGTCGGACTGACCGCCGGCTCCCACCTGAGGACCCCACCCGCTCCCCGGGACGTCTCGGGGGACTCGGCCCATCATCGGGCCAGGAGACGCGTAGGCTGGTTTATCTCCCTCCCCGGGGCGGTGTTTTTTCGGAGAGGCAGACCCATCGCTTGGCTGGCACCGAATCCGGCGGAGACGACCGGGGGCCGGCGCGCCCGATCGCGGATGCGGCGCTCACGGGACGGCCCCCGCTCCCCATCTTCTCCGTCCTCAACTCGATAGACTTCACCAGGCACTTCGTGATAGTCGGTGACGTCGGGACGGGAAAGAGCACCGTGACGCCGGTCCGCGAGTTCGAGGTCTACGACAAGAAGCGCCAGATTCTCATCCGCGAACCCTCCAGGGCAGCCTGCAACGCGCTATACTACTCCCTCCAGGCGCTCCATCCCGAGATAAGCGACGAGCTGGCCGTCATCACGAAGGACACGAAGATCAACGTCGGCGGCATGATAAAGGTGGTCACCGACGGCGTCCTGCTCAGGATGCTCGCGGAGGACTCGGTCTCGGAGTCCTCGATCTACTTCGACGAGAGCCACCAGATGTCCTCCCAGCTCGAGCTCTGCATGTCGCTCGCCAAGAAGGAGGAGGCGTCGGCCAGGAACCTCTTCCGCGTCATGAGCGCGACGATAGACCCGAGGGAGTTCCTCTCCTTCTTGGGGATATCGAAGCTGTACTCGCTGAGCGGGCGGAGGTTCCCCGTGAGGATCGAGGTCGAGCTGGCGAAGGACTTCGAGGAGATGTTCAGGGTCCTCTCCCTCTATCTCTACCAGCAGCCCCCGAACGAGTCATGGCTCGTCTTCCTCCCGACCAGGCGTCTGGTTGAGAACTACGCCGGGAGCTACAGAGGCGTCTTCATCCACGGAGGCCTCGTGGGCTCCGAGGTCAACACGATCCAGAGGAGGGCAGAGACAGAGAAGAACCTGAGGATCTTCGCGACGAACGTCATCGCTTCCTCGGTGAACATCTACGTCGACAACGTCCTGATATTCAACGAGGTCATCGACGGCAAGGACAGACTCGGACAGAAGTCCCTGCAGTACAAGAAGATAGACAACAACTCTCTCCTGCAGATGATCGGGAGGATCGGACGGTTCAAGCCCGGCAGGGCGGTCATAATCTCCGACACCCCGGTCCCGAAGAAGATCGAGCCCACGCCGGTCCGCAAGTCCCTCGAGACGGAGACCCCCTTCGACCTGGTCCTCCTCATGTCGAAGTACGGCCTCAAGCTTTCAGACCTCGATTTCATGTCCAAGGTGGACCCACGCGAGGTCGCCTTCGCCGAGGACTGGCTCGTCGAGATAGGAGCCATAGACGGGCGCACCCGCAAGATTACTTGGAAGGGGACCCTGATGAGCGAGATTCCCTATGACCCGGACTTCGCCCACATGATATCGAGCGCGCTGATCTCCGGAGAATATGACGCCGCCCGGTTCCTCCTGGCGAGCGGCTCGTTCGGCGATTCCCTCAACCACGCGTACAGGGCGGAGCTCGAGGGGGTCGCGCGCCAGTTCCTCTACGCCTACGACAGGTCGAACGAGCTGAACGTCAAGGCCAGCCTCCTCAGGGCCTACTCCCAGGACGAGGACGGCTCGTTCTCGGCCAGGCTCGTCGCCAACGGGATCTTCCCGGGTTTTGCGGAGGAGGCCTGGAAGAACTTCCAGGCGGCGCGGGATGCGCTCAACGACCTGCTGACCACGTCGAAGAGCGAACCCGTCCCCGAGGAGGTGACGTCGGACCTTCCTGTCTCCAGGCTCAGGCCGTACCTCGAAGACTGCCTATCCTTCGAGAGGTTCGAGCTCTACGAGAAGAACGAGCACAACCTGCACGACATGCTGATAGAGGGTCCGTTCTTCGCGAGGTCCCTGACGATAAACTACAGACGCATCCTCTTCGACATCGTCGCGATGAACCCTCCGAGGAAGCACCACCGTCGCGGCAGGCGGTAGGAGCGCCGGGGGGGGGTTGGACGCTCCTCCGTCGCTCCGGACGGACCCATCGTCCGCGAATGGGCGCCCCTAACTCCCGTGAGAATAAATATCAGACAAGACGCTGCCACCACCATGGGCGTGAGGGTCGGCAAGCCGATCGTCGTCGGGGAGGTCCTCTCGAAATCCGCGAACCTGATAATGAAGACGCCGGCGCTCCTGATCCCGCAGGTGATAGTTCTGGTGCTGTCCCTGCTCGAGGACCTGGCCAACGTGGCGACCCTGAGCGTGCTGGAGCTGATCCTTGTCTTCATCAGCCTGATCGTCTCCATAATCGTCGCAGGGGCGTACCCCTCGCTGGTCCAGGAGTCCCTCAGCGGCCGTGAGCTCGACATCCCCAATTCCCTCAGGCAGGCCTTCGGGAGGTTCTTCACGTTGCTCATCGCGGGGATCTTGGTGGGCCTGATAGTCCTCCTCGGCACCATCGCCCTGATCGTCCCGGGAATCATATTTGTGACCTGGTACGCCTACACCGTTCCGGCGATAATGCTCGAGAACAAGGGGGCCCTGGCGGGCATGTCGGCGAGCAAGGCCTTCGGCCGCGACAAGAAGTGGTCCACCTTCGCCATATTCGTGGTCATCATCGTCGTCGCGATCGTCGTCGGGATAATAGACGCCGCAGTCTCCTTCGCCTCGCCCCTGGGAGGGAAGGTCGTCGAGTCGCTCCTCTCTGTCCCGCTCGAGGCTTGGGTCTCCGTCATCATCACCTACGCCTACATCACCTACGGACCGTCTGCCACCCCGACGCCGCCGGACGCGTCGGCCTACGGAATACCTCCGGGTCCGATGCAACCGCCATACTCCCAGCCTGACGCTGCCCTGGGTCCGGCTGCGGTCGGAGGCTTCTGCAGGCACTGCGGGTCACCCGTCCAGCCGGGCTCGAAGTACTGCAACAACTGCGGGCAGGCACTGTAGCGGGTCTCCCCGTCAACCCATCCTGCGAGGCGGAAGCGTCCTAAGCCCGGGGCCGGATCTCTGCGGAGGAACTTCGCTTGCGCCTGTAGTATAGCTCCATCCCGACCAGCCCGGCCGCAGCGATGGCCGTGACGGCGAGCATCTCGATGGTCAGGGTAGTCTGGAAACCGAGGGCGGAGACGACGACGTAGTAGAGCCCCCACGAGAAGGCAAGGACGATGCCCGTCGCATAGATGACGACCGTCCTGGAGGGGCTCAACGCAGCTTCCCGCGGGGAAGGGGACCGTTATTTGGGTTGCCCGTGGCTCACCTGAAACCGCCGTCGACGAACTCCCTCAGCTTCTTCGAAGCCCCGTCCATGATGGGGCTCCCGTGTCCGGGGAGCAGCATCTCGAACTCCAGCTTCGATATCTTCTCGGCGGAGCGCTTCATCTCGGCCACGTCCCTGCTCATGCTTGCCGAGGAGAGCTTCAGCCTCCCCGAACCGTCCGTCCTGAGGAGGTCGCCCACGAAGATCGCCTCGTTGGGCTTGTAGACCGAGATGCTCCCGTCGGTGTGGCCGGGCGTGTCGATGATGGAGAGCGGACCGACCGCCGACCCCTCCTTGAACGTTATGTCGGGCTTGACCCTCTCGACCTTCATGAACGCCCCGAAGAGGCCGATCATGAGGCCCCCGAAGCCGCTCGCCTCCTTGAGCTTCTTCTCGCCGGAGAGCCTAGGTGCGTCGACCTCCCCGATCGCGAGCTTGGCGCCGGTGAGCCTCCTCAGCTCCGCCGCGCTCCCGGAGTGGTCGCCGTCAGCGTGGGTCAGGACGATGTACGAGATATCCCCCGGCTTCCTCCCCATGCTCCCGAGACACGCGAGCACCTTCGGCGCCTTGCCGGGCGTCCCCGTGTCGATGAGCGCCAGGCTCTGCCCCTCCATCTCGACGAGGTACGCGTTCGAGAACCCCATGTCGGGGACCTGATGGACTCCCTGTCGCACCTCCTGCGTCATGGACGGCCTCGCGACGCGGCAGACAAAATACTTTGCGACTCTGCGACCCGATAGACGCGGTTCAAGGCGGTCCTCCCCGGCCCGAAAGCTCCCTGACGACCGCCGACCAGGCGTCGCGCACGTTGGTTGGGTTGTAACCTCCGCCTCCCATCGCGACCATCCTTCCCCCGCAGACCTCGTGCGCCAGGGAGTGGAGCCTCGACGACGCGAGGGCGTGCGCTCTCGAAGTGTACTGGAGGTGGGTGAGCGGGTCTCCGCCCAGGCCGTCTGCCCCGCACTGAAGCAGGATGAGGTCGGGCTCGAAGCTCCGCACGAACTCCTCGACCCTGCGGAACGCCTCGACGAACTCATCGTCGCCGGCCCCCGGAGGGAGCGGGACGTTCAGCTTGGTCCCCCTGGCGACGCCCTCCCCCGTCTCCGACGCGCTCCCCGTGCCGGGATAGAGGAAGTGCCCGTCCTCGTGGATGTCCCCTATGATCGCGCGGGTCCGACTCGAAACCGTAGAAGACGCCGTCACCGTGATGCGCGTCGATATCGACGTAGGCGACCGTCTTGAACCCCGGAGACGAGAGCGCCCTCCGCATCGCTATGGCCGCGTCGTTGAAGACGCAGAACCCCCCGGCGTTTCCCTCCCTCGCGTGGTGGAGCCCTCCGACCGGATTGAAGAAGTGGTCGAGCTTCCCGTCGAGCACGAGCTCCAGCCCGTTGAGGGTGTCGCCCACTGGGTAGAGCGACGCCTCGTAGACCCCCTTGAAGGACGGGGTGTCTGCGTAGTCCAGGAAGCCTTCGCCGAGGAGGGACGAGTCCCTGACGAAGTCAACGTATTCTGGCGTGTGGAAGAGGAGGAGGCCATCCCGCGCCGCCCTGACCGGCTTGAAGACCTCGAACCCTTCGGCCGACCTCAGCCACTCGCCAAAGAGCTCGATCCTCGACCTGTTCATGGGATGCGGGTACGGGAACGAGTAGAGCTCCGACTCCTCGCCGAAGGAAACACCGAGCCTGCAGCCGCTCGAACCCGGCATATCGCTCTGGCCCTCAGCGTAGGATAAAATCGTGGCGGGCCGCCCCAACCCTCATCACCGGCGACAGCATCCGAACACGCCGAAGGCCCCGCCGCCTAGGCGGACGGTGGGAACATTCTGTCGTAGGCCTCCTTCGCGCGCACCCTCATCTGCTCGGCCTCTGCGAGGTCCTTGGAGTGGATTTCGCTCTGCCTCTTCCAGAGCCACGAGTAGAAGTCCTGTATCCTCGCGAGGTAAGCCTCCGAGAACTCCTGCACTTCGATGTCGACCTTCATCGCTCCGAGGATCGCCCTCTGGTTGTCGTTCCATTCGTCCCACGCCAGCAGCTGCTTGACCTGCAGCCTGTCCTTCGCCAGCGAATCGACGTGGGCTGATATGGACCGGAGTCCCTGGGCCAGCTTGAAGTCGCGCTCGAAGATGAACCGCCTATCAATCTCCGACTGTATCTCCCTCGCATAGTCGGTCTTCTCGTACTGCCCGCGGCAGTACCTCCTCGTGTGGTCGATGAGGTCGAACGCCGAGGAGAGGAAGTTCTCGAGCCTGCGCGCAAGCTCCTCCCTGGCGAGAGCCTCCGAGGGAGATTCGCTTTCGCCGGCCGCCCGCCTGACGGCGGCCACGGCCTGGATGAGCTCGTCCTCGTTCCTCGAGAGGATCCTCAGGCTCCTCCTGTTGTTGTTCATCTCGCCGTGAACCCTGAACCCGAGAGAACCCTTGAACTCGTCCGTCAGCCTCCTGACCTCAGCGGCATCCGCGGCCATCGGCTCTTCGCAGGGCGAACCGGGTTGTTCGTATATATTCGCTCGCCCCCACCCGTCCAAGCTTTTCTACCCGGGACGCCGCGTCGCGTGCGTGAACTGGGCGAAGAACGTCTTCATTAGGAACGCGAAGCTGTACGAGCTCGTGCTGGAGGGGATGTGGAAGCGCGGAGAGGAGGACGCCCTCGCCATATCCAGCCTCCTCCAGGAGAGGGGGATGGGCGGGTGCAGCGTCCTCGACGTGCCCTGCGGGATCGGGAGAGTGGGCATACCCCTCGCCCAGCTAGGGTACAGGATTACGGGGGTCGACTTCTCTCCCCACCTAGTCTCTGTCGCGGTCGCCAAGGCGAGGAGGTTCGGCCTTACCGGGAGCGCGTCCTTCGTCACGGGGTCGATGTCGGACCTCGGCTCCTTCGCGAAGGGCTCCTTCGACTCCACCATCAACGTCTTCACCAGCATCGGGTACGGCACCGAGGAGGACGACGAGGCCTTCTTCGGGCAGCTGAGGTCCGTGGTGAGGACCGGGGGTCTGTTCGTGATCTCGGGGCTCAGGAACAGGGACTACATCGTCAGGCACGGGGCCCAGAACGTCTTCGAGGAGAGCGAGAGGCTGCTGGTGCTCGACCGCTACACCTTCGATCTGGTTACGTCGCGCGAGAAGGGGTCCTGGCGGTTCTTCCTCAGGGTCGGGAGGGCCATGAAGTACGCCGGGGAGTTCCCCACGGACATCAGGGTCTACTCGCCTCACGAGGTCGTCTCGATGCTCACGAGGACGGGCTGGAGCCTCAGCGGCCTCTACGACTCCCTCCTGACCCGCGGTCCCTTCAGCGCGGAGAATCCGAGCTACGCGCTCGTCGCCGAGGCCGTGTGAGCCAGGCGCGATTTCTCCGCGCGGGAGAGCCGCTTTATCTGGTTCTCCCTCTTCAGGGCCGAGGACCTGTCCGCGCACGTTTCGTGGTAGACCAGGACGACCGGCCTGCGGCTCCTAGTGAACTTGGAGCCCGAGCCGCTGTTGTGCTGCTCCACTCTGCGTTTCAGGTCGGTGGTGCAGCCGGTGTACATCTCACCCGTCCTGCACCTGACGATGTAAACCTCCCACGAGCGGCCCACCCTAGAAGATAAGAACCCCAGCGATAAATAGCTGCCAATGTCCTACGAGAAGAAGGACTCGGAGATGCACTGTCCCGGCTGCAAGAGGTACGGCCTCAAGAGGCGGGACCAGAGCGTGTCGTGCGTCACGTGCGGCTACACGCTCACGCCCGGCGAGGAAGCGCGGTACAGGCTCTACGAAATGCTCAAGCAGTGAAGCTCCCAGGTCCAGCGAGACGCTGTCCGTGAATCGAGTCGTGCTACAATCCACCTGCAGCCCTAAGCCTTAAAGAAGGAATCGTCGATGGGAAGGTCGGTGTCTGGCTCTGGCGGTTCTGGAGTATCGTTCGGGGACGTCTATGCGATCATCTTCATACTCATCGCAATCCGCATCAGAAGGATAATCTACGGCACAAGGATAAGCAAACTGCGATCACTCGTCTACTCGGTCTGGTATGTGGTGTTCGCCGGACTGCTCATCTCCAGTTCCTTCCTGACCGGCGTCTCGGTTTACTATGCCGGTATCGACGCGGCCATCTACGTCGCTGCCTTGTTCGCAGCCCACAGAGCGATCGACAGCAGGCTCGTCTTCTGGAGGGGAGCCGACGGCTCAATCTGGGCCAAGGGCGGCACGATCATCTACATGATCTACGTGTTGGGGCTGGTCGTAAGGCTGGCCATCGACTTCATCTATGTCCCTTCCGCGCTCTCGTTCAGCTTCACGTCGCTGTCGCTCGGGCCCACCGCTATCGCGGCAGAGATTGCGACCGACGCGCTGCTCGCGTTCGGCTCGGGACTGCTTACGGGCAGGAACGTCCGGCTCTACCAGAGGTACGTGGGAATCGAGAAGGGGAGAGAAGTCTTGGCCGACCCTCCGACCATGGCCTAGGCCCCCTATCGTCAAGCCTTCATCGAAGCGTGGACCACGCGCATGCACGAGTCCATGACGAAGGGGAGCCCGCCCTTGGTAAGAATCTCCTTCGCCTCCTCGCTCTGCAGCCCGAGCTGTGCCCAGAAGACGTAGGGTCTGGCGTGCTTCCTCGAGAGCTCGACCACCTGCCGCGCCACCTGGGGGAGCTCCTCGCTCGGCCTGAAGACCTCCACCACCTCGACCTCCCTCGCCACCTCCTCGGGCATCGATTCTAGGGAGGGATACGCCCTCTCCCCGAATATCTGGTCCGCCGAAGGGTTGATCGGGATGACCCGGTAGCCGTGCTCCCTGAGGTAGAGGGGCACCCTGTGCGCCTCCTTCTTGGGGCTCTTCGAGGCTCCGACGACCGCTATGACGCTGCGCGTTCTCATCACCTCGTCGGGAGAGATTGTGGCGACTGTCATCGTGCCCCGGAGGAGACGGCTCCGATTATATCTCTATCCCGTCACTTCGTGACGAGGGTGAGGACGTCCTCGTCCATGAGCCTGTGGTTTATCCCCACCCTCTGGCCGCCGAACTTGACGGACTTGCCCCAGATCAGCGCGTAGCGGAACTCGTCCTTTATGTTCCTGTGGACCTTGTTGCAGACCTCCAGGACGCTCGACCCGTTCCTTACGATCATGGGCTCCTTGTAGTCGGTCTCCCCCGACCTCCTGCGCATGTAGATCCTGACGAAGTCCAGCTTCTTGTATATCTCCTCCTTCAGCGCCGCTATGTTGACCCCACCCTCGGCGGAGACGGGGACGAAGTCGTACTGCAGCTTCGACGCCAGCTCGTTCGTGAAGCCCGCGTTGACCAGGTCTATCTTGTTCATGACGGTCAGCGACGGTACGTAGATCCTGTTGCCGAGGAGGACGTCGATCAGCTGCTCGTCGCTTATGTCCTCCCTGATCACGACCCTCGCGCTGTTGTACTCGTAGACCCTGAGCATCTCCTTGACAAGCTGCTCGCTGATCTTGGTCAGCTTCACCGTGGCCGTGACGGAGATGCCTCCGGTCGTGGTGGGCTCAATCACGACGTTGGGCGGCTGCGTGTCGACCCTGACGCCCGTGTTCTTGAGCTCCTTCTCGAGGAGGCCCCTCGCCTCGGGCTGGAAGACGTCGACGATGAAGAGGACGAGGTCGGCGTTCCTCGCCACGGCGAGGACCCTCTTCCCCAGCCCCCTCCCCGATGACGCGCCCTGGATTATCCCCGGGAGGTCGAGGATCTGTATCCTGGCCCCCTTGTAGTCCATCACCCCCGGGACGACATCGAGCGTCGTGAACGCGTAGGCCGCCACCTTCGACTTGGCGTTGGTAAGCCCGTTGAGCAACGTCGATTTCCCGACGCTGGGGAGCCCGACGAGAACGACCGTCCCGTCCCCGGACTTCTTCACGTCGAAGCCTATAGCAGAGCCAGAGCGCCTGGACTGCTGCTCCTCCTGCTCCTTCCTCAGCTTCGCGAGCTTTCCCCTGAGAAGTCCCACGTGGTGCTCGGTCTTCTTGTTGACCTGCGTCCTGTGCAGGTCATCCTCTATCTTCTTGATCTTCTCAGGTATGCCCAAGCTCTTCCGTTCTCCACGTGCCCTTGGGCGAGCTCCACCTTCTCTAACTTAAACGTTCAAATGCGGTCTCCCTACCGCGGCGAACGCCCTTGATGTGCGAGCGCTGCCACGCCGGTCAGATGATCGAGTACGAGAGGAAGGTAGGGTCGGGCCCGAAGGAGACCACGCTGATCGGCAGGAAGTGCGAGAGGTGCGGCTACACCCAGCTCGACAGCGACGACGACGTCTGGGCGGCCGTGGGCCTCTGACCTGCGGCGCGGGAAGGCATCCACCTAGGGCGGCTCGTACTCTCTCCTATCCACCACGTTCAGGGGCTCCTCTCCCTTGAGGAATCGTAGCAGGTTCGCCACCGCCCTCCTCAGAGGCGCTCCCCCAACCGAGGCGCTCGGACCCGACGCGTGGGGCGTCCCGATGAAGTTCTCGAGCTTCAGGAGGGGCAGGCGCGGAGAGTACGACTCCCGGCCGCCCTCCGTCCACCAGACGTCCGTGGCGTAGACGAAGGACCTGTTTCTCGTGAGGTGCTCGTAGATGGCGTCCTGGTCGACTACCTCCGCCCTCGAGACGTTCACGAGGATGGCGTCCCGCTTCATCATGGAGAGCTCCGCCCTTCCGATCATCTTCTCCGTCGACCTGGAGTACGGCAGCGCCACCACCAGCGCGTCCGACGTCCGGAGCACCGCCTCAAGGCCGGCCCTCCCCTGGATCGAGGCCACGCCCTCGTCCTTCACGTCCCTCCGGGAGAAGGCCTCGACTTCCATCCCGAACGCCTTCCCGAACTCCGCCACCACCCTGCCTATCCCGCCGTATCCAAGTATCCCCAGTACCTTCCCCCTGAGGACCACGATCTCCCTTCCCAGCTCCAGCGGCCGGGGAGGGGTGTAACCCGGCTTCCTCACCTCGTAGTCGAGCTTCACGATCCTCTTCGCGGCCGATAGCAGCAACCCCCACGCGAACTCGCCCACCTCGACGGAGTAGCCGCCGGCGTTGCTGCAGACGACGGCCTTCGGCGGGAGGTCCCCGAACGGCACCTGGTTGACGCCCGCGAGCACCGACTGGACCATCGAGAGCCTCGCCATCCTTGACAGCCTCTCCCGACCCAGCCTCTCCGGCCAGAAGGCGACGAGCAGGCAGTCCATCGAGGGCAGGACCGCGTCCAGCTCACTCTCCCCGAGCTCGCCGAGGCGGTAGACCTCAGCGTAGCGCGGGACATCTCCTAACGCCTCCTCAGGGAAGTCGGAGCCCAGCAGAAGCTTCGCCTTCAATGGCCTCCTCCCTCTCCTGTCCATCCAAAAACGCTTCGAGCGCAGCAAAACCCATTAATCGAAGACCGCGTCGGTCGGCCCCATTGACCAAGCGGGCCTTCACGATTGACACGGGCAGTGAGAAGATCGAGGTGGAGGGACACGAGCACAAGAACGTCGCCGTCAAGTACCTGATGAAGAGGCGGAGGAGCCTCCTCTCCACGAAGGACCCGGCGAAGGTCGAGGGCCTCTTCGCCCAGCTCCCCACGCAGGTCAGCGTCATCGGCAAGCAGCTGACCAAGACCTACAGGGTCGCGTGGGAGAAGACGGGCACGGGGGAGTTCGCGGGCGCGCGCTTCACCTTCACGATGGACGAAGCCTGACGGCTGATGAGAGACGACGCCGGAACCCAACCGCTCCGAGGACGAATTCAAGGCCCTCGTCGTCGCGACGATACTCGACACGAACCCTGAGCGGGCGCTCGACCTGCTCTGCGAGCACTACAGGGTGGAGAGGCCCAAGCTGGGCGTGGGTGTCGTCAGCGGGCGGTCGAAGGGCGTCCTCGCCGTCTACACCGCCAAGAGGAAGGAGATCCTGGCGGCGAAGCGCGAATACCTCTACGACCCCTTCACCATACTCCACGAGTTCTACCATCACCTCCGCTACTTCGCCGGCGAGCACAGGGGCACCGAGAAGTACGCCGACAGGTTCGCCCTCGACTTCATCCAGGCCTACCGGAGGGTGGCGGAACGGCTGCTGGCCAAATCTCCCCGCGAGCCGGACTAGCGCAGGGACACCGGCCGCTATCTCAGCTGACCTTCAGAGCGCCGACGTCCTCCTTCAGCTGGTAGGTTTCTTTGGTCCTGTTGAACCTGCTGTAGAAGTAACCGAGCACCGCGCCGAAGATCAGCGCTCCGACCAGTCCGGTGCCGACCTCCGAGAGGTAGTACAGCGCCCCATAGGTGCCGTAGTCGCCGAGGTCTCCCAGGACGCTGATGAGCAGCCAGAGGACCACGCCGAAGATGATCCCCTTGACCAGGGACGTCATTCCGGGAACCCTCTCGAAGACCTTACCGTAGATAGCGCCCAATACGAGTCCGCCAAGGACTCCCAGGACCACCACGACGATCGGGGCTGCGACAAGCGCGATGCTGTAGATCTGGTCCGGGGTGAAGGTCGTCTCGCTCGCGGGCATGCTCTTCGTGATGTCTGCGATGATCGTGCTCTTGTCCGCGACGAGCGTGAAGTAGGACACGATGGCGAGGATCACCCCGTAGACGATGCCGGCCACAAGGCCCGCCTTCGCCCCGTTGCCCGCGCTTCCCATGGAGCGCGAGTTAGCGCTATTCTCTTACAAACGTTTCGGAACCAGGCGACCCGCTCTCATTGGGTCGCGGCCTTTTCCTTCGACCACTTGATGGCCCAGTCGCCAAGCTGCCTCAGTATCTCCTTCAGCTCGAGCCCCTTGGCGGTCAGCGTGTACTCCACCCGAGGAGGGCTCTCGGGGAAGACCTTTCGCGCGACGACCCCCTGCTTCTCGAGCGTGCCCAGCCTCTCCGCGAGGCTGGTGGCGCTTATCCCCTCTATCCTACGCTTCAGCTCGTTGAACCTGGCCGGTTCCTGCAGCCCCAGCGCGTGGATCACGGGCAGTGTCCACACCTTGGTCAGCTCGTTCCACGACGCGTGGATCACTTTGCACGAGTCGAGGACCTCCTGGTCTATCTGGACGGACTTGCTCAAGTCAGGATTACCTACTTACATTCCAATGACTACTACATATATAAATACGACTACGCCCTTCTCAAGACTGTGACCCAGATGCGAGGAGCCCAGCGGGAGAGCCTTCAGGATCTGGACATCGGTCCCAGGGACATGGAGGTCCTCCGCTTCATAGGCGAAGAGGGGCTGATGGGTTTCACCTTTGAAGGTTTGAAGAGGAGGCTCGGTGCCCACTCCGAGACCCTCTCGAGGATACTCGACCGCCTGGAGGAGCAGAGGATCCTGGAGAAGACGGGACAGGGATACCAGGTGACCGAGAGGGGGCGCGAGGTGACGAGCCTCCGGCAGCTCTCTGCCTCGGAGCCGAGGCTGACTCTGCTGCGGACGCTGCTACCCCGCGTCGACAACCCCACCGAGGCGGTCTCCAACCTGAGGGGCCGCTGGTTCGGACCGCTCAGATGGCTGGGGTTCTCCGAGGATGAGAGGGGGACCAACATGAAGTGGATTACCGAAGACGGCAGCATCCAGGTGGACGCCATCTTCTCCGGCGGAGAGCTGACGATCGAGGGGCGCATCAAGGAGGGAAAGGATCTCACGGACGCGATAAAGGCCTCCCACCAGCTCGTCGGGTACATCTCCAAGGTCTATCCGGCGACCCCTAACAGGAGGTTCGCCTACTACACCGTGGGCGGATCCACGTTCTCCAACTAGTGTGACCGGGTTCCGTCAATCCCAGTCAACAAGTACACGCCCATTCTCTGTACCTCCAGTGACTCGAAAAATGAGCAATACAAGCACGGTCGGAATACTAGAGACGTTCTCCAGCGCCATCGAAGAGGTCGCCGAGAGAGTAAGCCCTTCCGTCGTGAGCGTCAGCTCCGACGGGAGGAACGGTACGGGGGTCGTCTGGGACGACCAGGGGCACGTCGTGACCGCGTACCACGTGGTCCACGGCCTCGAGGAGGTGGAGGTCGGCACGAACTCGGGACAGACCTTCACGGCGAAGGTCCTGGGACGGGACAAGACCTCTGACATCGCCCTGCTGAAGGTGGAGCCAGGGCTGAAGCCCATAGCAAGGGGCGACTCAGAGTCCCTGAGGGTGGGACAGTTCGTCCTCGCCCTCGCGAACCCCTACGCGACGAAGGCGAGCGCCACGTCCGGTATAGTCACCAGCGTGAAGCGCAGCATCGGTGGCTGGTGGGGCGTGGGCATCGAGGACGCGGTCGTCACCGACGCACGGCTGAACCCCGGCTACTCTGGAGGACCGCTCGTGGACGCCTCCGGGAGGATGGTGGCCATGAACGTCGCCTACATGTCGTCCAGGGGAATCGCCGTCCCAATCCAGAAGGTCTCGGCTTCGGTGGAGAGGCTCGCCTCGGGCAAGACGGTCGGGCGCGCCTATCTGGGGATAATCACCAACCCGATCCCGCTGCCCGACGACCTGGCCAAGAGCCAGTCGGTCGGCCAGGACCAGGGCCTCATCGTGCTCTCGGTCGAGCCAGGGAGCGCGGCGAAGGCCGCGGGGATCGCGTTCGGCGATGTCCTCCTGGCCCTCGACGGGAACCAGGTCAGCGGGTTCCGCGACCTGACGCGGGTCCTGACCGAGGAAAAAATCGGGAAGACCCTCAAGGCGAAGGTCCTGCGCGCAGGGAAGGTCGAGGAGCTCTCGGTAACGCCGGGGGCTGCGCCGGAGAGCGAGTAGGATGGACGATCCGAGAGGCCCTCCGGGCCCCGGCCCGTCGATTCCCGAACCAGGACCGCCAGTGCGGCCCCCATGGTGAGAAGATGCCGCTGACAGCTCTAGAGTCGCAGATTACCGGGGCTATCGAGAAGCTCAGCGAGAGCGTCGTGGGGATTGACAGCACGAAGCTCACTCGCGACTATAGGTACGGGCTCGTGCCCATCGAAGGGCAGGGGTCCGGGGTAATCATCGACCCCCAGGGCACGATAGTCACGAACCACCACGTGATCGACGACGCCTCCAAGGTCCTCGTCCACCTGAAGGACGGGAGGTCGCTGGTCGGCGAGGTGGTCGGGTCTGACCCGGCGACCGACGTCGCGCTCATCAAGGTCAACGCCGAGAACCTCCCCTCCGCCAGCCTCGGCGACTCCGATTCCCTCAAGGTGGGCCAGTTCGTTTTGGCGATAGGCAACGCCCTCGGCCTGCCGGGCGCCCCGACCGTCTCCATGGGCGTCATAAGCGCCATCGGCCGACCGCTCCCTGGTACCGACTTCGTCCTCGAGGGGCTCGTGCAGACGGACGCAGCGATCAACCCGGGCAACAGCGGGGGTCCGCTGGCCGACCTCGAAGGCAGGGTCATCGGGCTCAACACCGCGATGATTCCGTTCGCCCAGGGCGTCGGCTTCGCAATCCCATCGGACACCATCAAGAGGACCATCGAGCAGATCTCCAAACACGGGAGGGTTGTGAGGCCGTGGCTGGGAATCTCCGGGATGGACGTCAACCCCTCGATAGCGAGGCGCTACGGACTCTCGGTCGAGTCGGGTGTCCTGCTCGCAGAGGTCCTTAGGGACGGCCCCGCGCACACGGCCGGGCTCCGCGAGGGGGACATCATCGTGAGCATAGGCGGGAACAAGGTCGAGCACATGAAGGCGCTCGTCACGGCTCTCTCGAAGTTCGGCATCGGAGACCGCGTGACCGTGAGCTTCGTCAGGACGGGCTCGACCTACGACGCTGACCTACGCCTAGCCGAGACGCCCGCGCCGCTGCTCGCGAGGCGAAGGTGAGACCCACCCCGGGCCTCACCATCGGTTCTTTCTAACACCCCGTTCATCAGGGCGGAAAGCGCTACCCGCCCCTCCGTGAGATCCAGAGCCCCCCGGCGAGAGTCGCGATTCCTATCACGGCGACGATGGCGCCCTGAAACGTCCAGGACGGGTTCTGGTACATGAACGAGCTGCTGGGGCCGACCGTCCCCATTCCCTGCAGCGAGAAGACGACGCCAGCGAGGGCGAGGACCACGCCAAGGACAATCAGGAGGACTGGTACAGGCTTCAACCCCTCGAAGCACGATGCGGACCGATTTAGTGTTTTTCGAGGAGGGCTCCGTACCTCTCGGCGAACTCTCTCTCGTCGAGGGGTGGGACCCTACCGATTCTGAGGTTCTCGCGGACGTGGGCGGGGTCCTTCTGCCCCACGAGGGGAGCCACGACCGCGGGATGCGCCGACCGCGCGAACTGGAGGAGCGAGAGGGCCCTCGATCCCTCGAGCTCGGGCACCCTCTTGTGGCTCAGCAGCCTCCCCTCGGCGAGGGGAGCGCTGGTGAAGACGCCAAGCCCGAGCTTCTGGGCGGCCTCGAAGGTCGTGAGCGGCTCGTCGGCGATCCTCTGGTTCTTGGCCGAGAGCGCCTCGCTCATCCCGGGGTTGAAGGGCAGCTGCACGAACCTGAAACCGTGATCGTCCCCGCCCGCGTTCTTGGCGACCTCGACCAGGTCGTCGAGGCTCGCGTACTCCGGGTCACCCCGCGGGACCCTGAAGCAGTTCCACGACGCGAGGCCATAGTACCTGAGCCTCCCCGCCTGCCTCTCCCTCTCGTAGAGCGAGAAGACGTCGGCGACGCGCTCAAGGAACCTCCTGTACCCTATCTCCTGCAGCCAGGACTCTGCCGCGTTGTGGAGGTAGACCAGGTCGACACATCCCAGCCCGAGGTTCTTCAGGGACCTTCCTAGCTGGTCGAGGAGGAACTTCGGAGACATCGAGTGGACCTCGCCGGCTATCTCGTCCACCTTCAGCTTCCCCGGCCTGATGTACTCCTCCTGGACGTACCTCCAGAAGTCCTTGGTGACGTCCCCGTCCGAGGCCAGGTAGCCGTTCTTGGTGGCAACGAAGAGGTGGTCCCTGCCCGTCGCTCCTTCGGTCCTGAGGCGCTCCAGGGCCCTCCCGACCGACCGCTCGGCCTTCTGCATCCTGTAGTTTATCGCGGTGTCGATGACGTTGACCGCGCCCGAGGCCACCGATTCGTAGATGGCATCCTCGACTAACCCGTCGGTCAGCGAGTCTGTGTCCCCGAGGTAGGTCCCGATCCCGAGCGACGAGAGGGATAGCGAAAGGACGGACCGGAAATGGGCGGGCACGATTCCCTTCTCGACGGCGCCATCTCTGTACGCGGTCGTCCCCTCGACAGTCGCGAAGCCGGCTTGCAAGCGCACCCACTCCATCCAAGCCGGAGCTTATCAATTAGAACACGCCCGTCTCCCACGTTAAATAAGCGGCCGCGGCTACGCCGGGGTCTCTTGAAGGGAAAACAGAAGCCCGAGTTCGCCTCTCGCAGGATGGCGCTCTTCACCGAGTCAGCCATCCGTGACATGTCGATGCTCGCCGAGAAGGTCGGCGCAGTAAACCTCGCACAGGGGTCGCCAGACTTTCCCGCTCCCGCCCCCGTCAAGCGCGCGGCGTCGGCGGCGGTGAGGGAAGACCGCAACCAGTACGAGCTGACGATGGGCTCCCAGCAGCTAAGGGAGGCGATAGCCGCGAAGATGGAGAGGTTCAACGGAATCAGCCCCGACCCCGACGACGAGGTCACCGTGACCTGCGGCTCCACCGAGGCGATCACAGCGGCGATGATCTCCCTCACCGGTCCGGGGGACCGCGTGGTCGTGCCCGAACCCTTCTACGAGAGCTACATCCCGGCCACAATCATCTCCGGAGCGAGAGCTATCCACTTTAGGCTCAGCGAGCCGGGTTTCGCTCTCCCTGAGGAGGCACTCAAGGTGGCCTTCAGCAGGGGGCCGAAGGCCATCCTACTGAACACACCCAACAACCCGACGGGAAGGGTCTTCACGACCAGGGAGCTCAAGGTCGTCGCGGACCTTTGCGAAGACCACGACGTCGTGGCGATCACGGACGAGATCTACGAGCACCTGGTCTACGACGGCAACCGTCACGTGAGCCTGGCGTCGATGGGCGACATGTACGAGAGGACCGTCACCGTCTCGGGGTTCTCGAAGACGTTCAGCATAACGGGCTGGCGGCTAGGTTACGCCGTTGCCGAGAAGCGCCTCACCAGGGCTCTCAGGACGGTCCACGACTATCTCACGGTCTGCGCGCCGACGCCGCTGCAGCGAGCCGCGGTGGTCGCGCTCGCCCTCCCCGACTCCTACTACCGCGGCCTCGCGGCGACGTACGACAAGAAGAGGCTCTTCTTGATGAAGTCACTTCAGGAACTAGGATTTTCCTGCCTCAGGCCCGAAGGCGCCTTCTACATCTTCGCAGATTTCTCGGGGATAAGCAGGCTAGACGACTTTGCGTTCGCGGAACACCTCGCGCGCGAGGTGGGCGTAGCCGCCGTCCCCGCCTCGAGCTTCTACGCCAGGAGGGGCGCCGGGCGGTCCAGGGTCCGCTTCACGTTCACGAAGAAGGAGGCGACCCTCGAGGAGGCCGTACGCAGGATGCGGAAGGGTCTCTGACCCTCAGCTTCCCAGCCTCATTATCTCGTCCCAGACTGCCTCCGGAACGGGCATCACCGACAGCCTCGGGATCCTCAGCAGGTCGAACCCTTCGAAGCGGGCGTTCCCCCTCATCTCTGCGAGCGCGACGGGCCGCCCGAGCTTCCTGACCGGCTCGACATCGACCACCGACCACCTCCCGCCCTCCTCCGGGTCTGGGTATGGGGCGGACGCGGTCCATCCCACGCATGTCGAGCACGATGGCCCCCTTCAGGACCGCCGCCCCGGTCAGGCTGCTGCCTGCCCCCCTCGGCAGGATCGGCATGTGGGCCTCCCTCGCCAGGTTGATGATCTCGACCACCTCGTGCTCGGACCTCGGTCTGACCACGACAGCAGGGGCGGCCTCGAAGTCGGCCATATCGTGACCATAGTCCTCCATGGCAGGGCCAGCAATCATCACGTTCTCCGGGCCGCTGACCTCGCCGAGCCGCTGGATGAGCAGTTCTCCTTCCCCCTCCTGCATGCTCATCTCACCGGCTTTCCACTGCTTAAATGTCCACTGGATTCTGAGGCGACCCGCTCCCGAGCCGGCCTAGCTCTTCTCGAGGAGGTGGTCCGAGGGAAGGGGGAGAACCTTCGGGAAGGAGAAGACGACAGCGTTCTCGCTCACCTCGAAGGTGTGGTCCTCGACGCCAAGCCTCAGCAGCTCCCCGTGAAGCAGGTTGGCGATGAAGACGGACCACTTCCTTCCCAGGTCGTGATAGAAGGAGATGACAGTCCCCCCGTTCCCGTCTTTGTCCCTCTCGCCCTGCACCTTGTAGTTGTTCGCGTATCTGTCGAACAGGAGGATGACCTTCGTGAAGAGTGCGAGGTCGTATCCCTGGAAGAAATGGATGCAGATGTCCTTGAAGCACGACTTCTCGGCGACGTACGTTCCTGCCTTTGCCATCGTCTCCTCGCTCACCTCCGAAAGGATGCCGGAGAGCATGCTCGGGGGGAGGCTGATGAAGTTGACCTCGTTCGCGTACCTGTCCCACTCGATGAAACGCTGGATTATCGACGTGATTAGCCCGTTCGTGGAGATGCCCGCCCGGATGGCGTCTGCCTCCAGCTTCCTGACCTGTTCGTTCTTCAGCCTGAAGGTCTTGTTTACAAAGTCGTTTCCACCCTGCCTCTTTGACGTCCTGCCTCTCGCGACCACGGGTCTACACTGCTTTGCAATTGTTTGCACGGAGGGTTAAATGAGTTGCGTTGAACCTGATCTTCGGAGTTCGTTCCCAGGGCCCGGAGACGTCAGCGGGCCCGGCAGGATTTGAACCCACGACTTCTAGCTGACTTTGCCCTTGCGGGGTTAGAAGGCTAGCGCTCTATCCGTACTGAGCTACGGGCCCTTCGACGAACGCCCCTTCCCTCTCGAATTAAGCGTTTGGACCGCGGCCCGCCCCGCCGGCAGACCCGAGACCAGCCAGCTCCCCGTTTGAAGCTTTTTAATGCGAGCGAGCGGACATACCCCCATGGTCTCCCCCCATGGAAGGCTCTTCGGGACCAACGGGGTGCGCTTCATCCCGGGCGTTACCGCCGACCTCGAGTTCGTCATCAAGTTCTCCGAGTGCGTCGGCACCTACTTCTCCGAGGGCGAGGTCCTGGTCGGGAGGGATGGGAGGCTCTCAGGCGAAGCCATGCTGCTCGCGACCACCTCCGGCCTGATGAGCTCCGGAAGGCCGGTGGCCGAGGCCGGCCTCGTCCCGACGCCCGCGCTGCAGTACGCGACGAGGGCCCTGGGATACAGGGGTGGCGTGATGGCGACCGCCTCGCACAATCCGCCGGAGTACAACGGCCTCAAGGTCGTCGGGCCCGACGGCGTCGAGATCAACAGGCTCGACGAGCAGAAGGTCGAGAAGATCTTCCGAGACGGTTCGTTCAGGAGGGCGGACTGGAGGGAGGTCGGGACCGCGAGGTCCGAGCCCTCGGTCATCCGGACCTACCTGAGCGGAATCCTCTCGAAAGTCAACACGAGGCTGATATCCGCGAGGAAGTTCTCGATCGTCGTCGACCCCGGCAACGGAGCCCAGTGCCTCGCGGCGCCGAACCTCCTCGACGCGCTGGGATGCAAGATCGTCACGATACACTCGATAGTGGACGGCCGCTTCCCCGGGAGGGGACCCGAGCCGACGCCCGAGACGCTGGGCGACCTCAGCGCGGCAGTGAGGGCAGTGGGAGCCGACCTCGGCGTGGGCTACGACGGGGATGGGGACAGGGCCATCTTCTGCGACGAGACGGGCAGAGTGTTCTGGGGCGACCAGACCGGTTCGCTACTCGCCGACTACCTCCTCGAGAGGGCCCCCGGAGGCACCGTCGTCACGCCGATAAGTTCCTCACAGGCCATCGAGGCCGTCGCCGCCAGGCGAAGGGGGAAGGTGATCCGCACGAGAGTGGGCAGCGTGGACGTCTCGAGGACGATGATCGAGCGTGGCGCCTTGTTCGGCTTCGAGGAGAACGGGGGGTGCATCTATCCCGCGCACATCGCCGTCAGGGACGGGGGCATGGCCACGGCGCTCATGCTCGAATGCCTCGCGGCCCGCGGCCTCCCCTTCTCGAAGGCGGTGGCCAACGCGCTCCCGCGCCTCTTCCAGGCGAAGACGAAGGTCCGCCTCGACCACGAGGATGTGAAGGAGACCATGCGGAGGGTCGAGCGCCAGGGGGGCGACCGCGTCGAGAAGGTCGACGGCCTGAAGATATGGACCGACGACAGGACCTGGGTCCTGGTCAGGCCGAGCGGGACGGAGCCGATCATAAGGGTCTTCGCCGAGTCCGACACCGAGGAGAAGCTGAACTCGGCCTTCAAGAAGTTCCTCAAACTGGTGAAGTCCGCCCAGGCTAGCTGAGCTGAATCCAGCCCCTCTTCTCTATCGCCGAGCCGTCCGCCGAGATAATCCCCCCGTGCCTCGTCGTCTCGCCTATCACGATGAGGTCGGACCCCGCGGCCCTGGCTGCGGCGACCGCCCCTGCGAGCTTCTTCTTTGAGACGGTCCCTACTATCTCGTACTCCTCGCCCCCGTACAGGACGAGGTCCTTCAGCTGGTATCGGTTCCTCTCGGCGAACCCCTCGAGGGACCGGTCGTGCGGCAGGAGGTCGATTCGCATCCCCACGCCGCTCGCCTCTGCTAGCTCGTGGAGGCAGATGGCGAGGCCGTCGCTCGAGTCCATGGCCGACGAGAGGTACCCACGGAGCGCGAGTCCGGCCTTCAGCCTCGGGGAGGGCATGTAGACGTTCTCCACCGCCACCCTCCTGAAGCCGGGTGGTGCGCGCGCTCCCTCGAGGAGAATCTTCAGCCCCGCGGAGGTCGTTCCGAACTCGCCCGTGACGACGACGAGCTGGCCAGCTCCCGCTCCGGCCCTTCCGACGACTCGGTCCGTGAAGCCCGCGAGGATGCAGTCAATCACCACGTCACCAGCCTCGTTCGTGTCCCCCCCGAGAAGGCGGGGCCCCCACTCGTCCATCCCGTCGCGGAGGCCCTTTGCGAGCGCGCGTATGCCGGCGTCATCCAGGCTGCGGGGGATCCCGAGCGAGACCAGCATGACCCGGGGGGAGACGCCCTTGGCGGCGAAGTCGCTGACGCACATCGCCACGGCCTTCCTCCCGGCCTGCCTCCAGGTCATGCCCGGCGGCACGTCGGTCCTCCCGACCAGCATGTCCGACTTGAGCACCAGCCGGCCGGGCGGGCTCGGCAGGGTCGCGACGTCGTCGCCCAGCGGAGAGTATCCCTCAGGAAGCCTTCCCGCCATCCTCGTGAGAAGCTCTATGATGTCGTACTCGTTCAACCTAGGAGGGCCTCCTCAGCCTCTCCATGTAGGTCTCTGCGAGCTCGCGGGCGTCCTTCGCGGAGGTGGACTCGCTCGACACCCTCACGATGTCCTCCGTCCCCGAGGGCCTGACCAGGACCCACGACCTTTTCGAGGCGTTGATTTTGATCCCGTCAAGCGTCTCGGCGCCGGGGTTCTGCTTCTCGAGCCTCCCGATGGCCGAGAGCGCCTTCTTCCTCTCGAGCGGGAGCCTCAGCCTCACCTGGTGGTAGGATGGGACCTGGTCGAAGACCTTCGTCCCCTTCTTCTTTATCGCCTTCACGATCGTTATCGCGGCGAGCATCGAGTCCCTGCAGAGGTTGTACCGGCCGTCGATCAGACCCCCGCTGCTCCCCTCGCCCCCGATGTCGACGTGGTCCCGGAGCATCTCTGCGATGACGTTCGCCTCGCCCACCTTCGACCTGTGGACCCGTCCGCCCAGCTCCGAGACCACATCGTCAATCGCCTGGGTCGTATCGACGGAGACGACCACCGACCGGTCCGTGAGCGAGGGGAGGATCTCCTTCATCACCATGGTCAGCATAAAGTCTCCCGACCTGCTCCTGCCCGCCGGGTCGACGACGACGAGCCTGTCGCCATCGCAGTCGAACGCGAACCCGACGTCACAGCCCTTCTCCTTCACCGTCTTGGTCAGGAGCTCCAGGGCGTCGTTGGTCGGGTCGATGGTCCTGCTGAAGACGCCCGGCGTCCCCCCAATTACGGTCAGCTCGCACCCCAGCCCCTGGAAGATCGCTGGCGCGTGGGCGACGGCGGCGCCCCCGTTGAGGTCGGCGGCGACCCTAACGCCTTCGCACGACCCCTCGCCCGCCATGGCCACCAGCTCCCGGACGTAGGACGGCCTCGGTCCCGGTCGCGCCTGTCCGCCCAGTCCGGCGCGTGGCGCCTTCCTGCGTGCCTTGAGGACGCTGTCGAACTCCGCCTGGTCCGGCCCCCTCCCGCTGAGGACGAACTTGAGCCCGTTCCACTCGGGCTCGTTGTGCGAGGCGGTGACCATCACGGCCGGCCTCTCCTTCGTCCTGCTCTCGCGGAAGAGCGCGGGCGTCGAGATCACGCCGTAGTCGACGACCTCCCTCCCCGCGTCGAGAAGGGCGCTCTTGACGAGCCTCTCCACCAGCTCGCCGGTGTGGCGAGTGTCCCTCCCGACCAGGACCTCCGGCGAAGCCGCCACCGACGCGAAGCCCTGCGCGTAGGAGACGACGTCCGCGGGCTCGAGGTCCACGTTGAAGATCCCGCGTATCCCGCTAATGGTCGCCACTGTCACTCGTCGAGCACCCTGTCATTATTTCGCCGGCAAGGAGTGAAGAGGTTTTGAGTTCCTGTCTTTTGATTGCGAACGGGGCCTCTTCCATTAGGTTGCCCCCCAAAGTGTTCAAGGCGAAGAGAAACGTCGGTCTGGGAGAGTACAAGTTCACCCAGATATTCATCGGCGTCGAGAACTCGCCAACCCTTCTTAGGCTCTTCGGTTCGCCGCGGGGGATGCTGAAGATAATCCACCACCTCAAGCTGGCCGTCGTAGACTCGGACTGGGGGATCTGGCTCGACCACAACACCGGATCCGTCTGCATCGGCTGCAAGTACCTCACCTCGGCCAGGATAAACTGCCTGTACCTCGACGTGATTCACGTCCTCGTCCACGTTAAGCAGTTCCTCGACGGCCGGGACCTTTACGACCAGACCTTCGAGTACGTGGACAGGCCGACTGAGATAGAGGCCTACCGCTACACCATAGACGAAGCAAAGAGGCTCCAGATGAGCGAGGACGAGATTCTCAAGTACCTTCGCGTCGACGCCGTCGACGACTCGGAGCTGGGGCGCCTCATCGAGAAGATAGGCGTCAGACAGAGGCGCTGACCCGGCCTCCCAAGCCTTAAGAAAGGCCCGCCCCGCCGACGCCGGCATGAAGTACGTGGAGGGCGCCAACAAGCTCTTCATGAGCACGGGCACGACATTCCCCAAAGAGATAATCTGGTCGGTGGCCCTGATCAAGCAGCTCTCCGCCGGCGCGAACCACTCCCTCGGCAAGCTCGACACAGAGACCTACCGCGCGATAGTCTCGGCCTCAGGCGAGGTGATGGAGGGAAAGCACGACGGCAGAATAACGGTCGACGTCTTCCAGACGGGGTCCGGGACAGGGATCAACATGAACGTCAACGAGGTCATCGCCGAGAGGGCGTCGGAGATCTCGGGGAGGAAGGTCCACGCCAACGACCAAGTCAACATGGGCCAGTCCTCCAACGACGTCGTGCCGACCGCGATTCGAGTCGCGGCAGCACTCCTCGCGAGCAGGGTGCTGCTTCCGAGCCTGGCGGAGACCTCGAAGAGCCTTGGGAGCCTCGCCGCGAGGACGTCCTCGGTGTACAAGTCCGGAAGGACACACCTACGTGATGCGCTGCCCGTGACCATGGGGCAGGAGTTCGGCGCCTACTCCGACGCGTTCGCCCACGACAGGCGCCTCGTCTTCGACGCCCTGAGGTACGTCAGGGAGCTCCCCATCGGCGGGACGGCGGTGGGGACGGGGATCAACACGAGCGCCGACTTCGGGCGCATCATCGTCGGGGGGCTCAACAGGGCCACGGGGCTCAGGTTCTCAGAGGCGGGCGACAGGTTCCGGGCGATGAGGCTCGTCTCCGACCTGGTCGCGCTGAGCTCCGCGCTCAAGGTCACCGCGCTCGACCTCTTCAGGCTCTGCCAGGACCTCCGGCTCATGTTCTCCGGGCCCCTGACGGGCTTGGGTGAGATTGACCTCCCGAGGCAGGCCGAGGTCGCGGGGAGCAGCATGATGCCTGGGAAGACCAACCCCGTGACGGTCGAGGCCGCACTCCTCGTCTCCTCCCAGATCTTCGGCTTCGACCAGGCGAACCAGGTCGCGGGCACTCTCGGCGAGTTCGAGCTAAGCATGGGGGTCCCCCTCATCGGCTACAACGTAAACCTCCAGCTCAAGCTGCTGTCCGAGGCCCTCAGGAAGGTCTCCTCGCTTGTCTTGGACCACGTAGTGGCCGACAAGGCGCGGCTGAGGGCCTTTGCCGAGAGCAGCCCGTCCCTCGTGACGATTCTGTCACCGACGATAGGCTACGACAAGGCGTCCGCCCTTGGAAAGAAACTATCGCGCGGCCACTCGATAAGGGACGCCCTCAAGGAGATGGGCTACACCCAGAGGGAGATCAACCGCATCCTGGACTTGAGGAAGATGGTCGGCCCTAGGTCAAAGGACCGCTGAGTAGGCCGCCTTCGGTGGAGCTAGCGCGTCGTTTCAGTGCCCGCCGCAGCCGCAGCCGCCCGCCTGGACGTTGGGGTTGATTATCTTGAAGCCCCTCCGCTGGACTGTCTCGCTGTAGTCGATCTTGGAGCCCCTCAGGATGTCAACGTTGTTCTTGTCCGTCACGACCTTGATGTCCTCTATCTCCTCTACGATGTCATCGGGCCTTGCCTTCTCTTCCAGGCCCATTCCGTACTTGTAACCTCCGCTGCAGGCGCAGCCGCCCGAAGCGTAAACGTCGATTCTCAGGAATGCGTTGGCCCCGGTCTCCCCCTTGAGAGCCTCCATCAGCTTCTCTCTCGCGGGAGCGCTGAACTGCACAATCGGTACTACTTTCTGCATAGACGGTAAGGAATCCGGACTTGGTATTTATGTCTTATTTGAAATTGTTCTGCCGGTTCCGTCGCAGGCTCTAGGATACCGCAGGGCACAGGAGGGGTCTCCTAGGGCTCCCCACTTGGTCTCCGTCTGAGCAGGACGAACAGGTAGAACGTGACCACCATGACCGCGCCAATCACCAGGGTGGTGAGCGCCAGCAGCCCGGAACCGGGACCGCTCCCGAAGACGATTGGAAAGGGCCCGATAAAGACCACCCCGCCAAAGGAGGCCGAGCCCGTGCCGAGGCCCCCCAGAGCCACCAGCGCTATCCCGGCGAAGACAAGCAAAAGACCGAGGGCGTAAAGCCTCGAGGGGTTCATCATCTCAGTCCACCAGAGAGGAGTATGCTCAGGACGATGAGTACGATCGCGAGCAGTATCGCTATCACGGTCCACTTCGCATCCGTCCCGAAGATGATCGGTATCGGACCTATCATGACGACGCTGCCCCCCTTCACCCCGGTCTTCTCCCCGTCTCCTTCACCCGCGCGCTCGCTCCTCTCCCTCGGGCGCGACGAGAGGACCGTCGCCAGAATGAGGACAAGCACCCCGGCCAAGAAGACACCGACACCCAGGAGCCCCAGGTCCGACATCGCGACGATTCCAGACGAGAGGTGCTTTAAATACGATGAAGAGCACTTTGCGGGAAGTCCGAGTTGGTCGAGTACAGGTACTGCGAGAAGTGCATGATGAGGACGGAGCACGAGCTCGTAGTGGACACAAGGAGGTACAACCCGCGGGGAAGGGGCGAGTACAAGTGCAAGAGGTGCGGCCGCGTCAAGTCGATGCGTCACCTCCGACCGAGCTCGGAGATAGGCTACTAGGTGACGCGCCTCCGGATTCTCCGGCCTGCGGAGGTCCAGCGACGTCGCCCTCCTTCTCATCCCTCGACAGGAGACGATTCGAGACTATGGGAAGCGCGACCGCCGTGGCTATCAGAAGCGCGGCTGGGATGGGCCAGTACTGCCCGACGAACTTCACCCACCAGTCGTCGAGCTCTCCTCGCAAGAAGTTGGGGAGCGTGAAGCTGAGCAGGGGCGACAGCCCCCAGTTGATCGTCGGCGCGATCCCCTCCGTCACACCTGCGATTCCGCTGATGACGACCCCGACCGCGTAGAGGATGAACGCGACCATGCGGGTGTTTCGGGTTCCTTCCTCAATGACCAGCCCCGCCGGAACGAGCAGGAACGGGACCGCCGCGACGAGGAAGCGCGGGCCGAACGCGGCCCCTCCCACGGGGTCGTACCACGCCGAATAGGGGAGGAGGATCCCTAGGAAGCACGCCAGCATGAGGGCCGCCTCCTCCCTGTGCAGCCTCTCCCTCAGCATCCCGGCCAGCCCGAAGACCCCGAGGACGAGGAAGATGGAGTAGACGAACAGCCCCCTCAGCGGGGAGAACAGGTTTAGGTAGAGGCCCTCGTAGATCGGCGTCGAGAACTCCCCGAACGGCGTGGAGCTGCTGAGGTAGACCTGCTCGGTAGTGTGGAAGGCGGTGCCGAAGACGGCCTCGTTGTACAGCCCTATGAGCACGATCCCAACGATCGAGTAGAGGAGGAAGGCGGTGAGGAGCCCTGCGAGAACCCGCGGTCTCCGGCGGAACGAGAAGACCAGGTACCCCGCTATTATCGGTATCAGTATCGCGCTGACGTAGTCCGTGGTGAGGGCGGCGGCTGCTGAGATGCCCGCGACGAGTATGTAGCGGGAGTGGTTGCCGACTGTGTCGCGGGTGACCCTGATGGTGAAGTAGACCGCGAGAAGGTCGAACATGGCCGTGACGTCGCTCTGGAAGAAGTAGACCGCGAACGGCCAGCTGACCGTCGAGAAGGCGTAGGCGAACGCCAGGAAGACCGCGGTCTTCTTGCTGAAGTAAAGCCTCGCGAGCGCGTAGACGAGGTAGGCGGCTATGGAGTTGACCAGGGCGACGAAGACCTCGGACGACATCAGCGCGTACCCGAAGACGGTGAAGTGCCCGTCCAGGGCGAAGCCCACCCCCACGAATGGGAGGGCGAGTATCGCCGTCCCCGGGGCGAGGGCGCTGTAGTAGTTCCCCTTGAAGACGAAGTCGTCGACGGAGTTGGGCTGGAAGCTGCCGGCGCTGCCCAGCGCGAAGGAGTGGTGGACCCATATCGCCCAGTCGAGCTGGAGGAAGCTCGTGGCGTGGTCGGTCGCCCAGACGGAGTTCACCGTGAACAGATAGATCAGGAACGCCGACGCGAAGACAGCCAGCCCGGCCGTGACCTCCGGTCGGGGGATGCGCCGCAGGATCGATTCCGTCATGGGGTATGTTCGTTCTCGACTAGCGGAATCGACCCGAAATCCCCTTGGATAGAATCCTCCGTGTCGCCAAGCTCAGGGCTTTTTGCCGAAAATTCCACCTACTTCACGGGCGGAATTCAGGATTTTTGTGATTAATAGTTTTGTCCGAACAGGCAGGATTGCTGCTCTATACGCAGCGTATGGGTGCTTTTATTTCTGGGGCGAGTACCTTCGTACGCTTCCGAATCTCCGACCCGATTCAGCTCAACTCAGAGAACAGACAAATCACACAATTCATTCTTTCAAAATCGGGCGTGACGGTAGGATATTCATCTCTGCACGCCGGCTTGACAGTATGTCAAACTCGAGAATTGTACGTGAAACCTCCACCTCGTCCAATCATGACCAAATCGCAGTCAAGATTGAGGTACACGATTCTGGAGGCTCGTTCTTCAGCTATCACACGTACAAAGGAGGAAACGAGTTCAGACCTGTGCTTCCGAGAGACCGATCGGCTCCAGGAGAAGACGTCATAATCTCCCTCGAACAGTTGTCGAGGGAATCGTTTGTCTCAGGCATCCCAAGCTTCGAGCTTGAGAACCGCCGCAATGTGAGATGGGCGGCGGACCGGGTCGTACTCGAATCATTCGCAATAGCTGATGATAAGATTCGGATAGAAGTCGTTCAGGACCATCCACTAGCTAACCTATCTTACTTCACAATGACTGGCATTATCGACGCATATCCAGGAGTTAGCAACCAACACGGAGGAGTTTACCTACAGTTCAAACTCGCCGATTACATCGGGAGGGTGTGGAAGATGAGAATTCGACACGATGGATTGAATCCACCACAGATTCAAATCGATCGTGGAGCTGGATGTGAATCGGTTAGTCTGCTCTCCTTCGATGGATTCAGGTTGAGGGTTCATTATGGCCGGCAAAGCGCGGTATCAACCTGCTATGCCAAACCTCCTTCTGAGGAACTCTACGGGTTGGTCCAGCCTCGCAGTTACTCGGGAAGGCACCTCAACTTGGTTCAGGGAAAGTGTTCGTATGCGATGATTGTTGACTCGGTCATTCTGCACAGAGAGTTAGAAGGCACGATGCTCCGTGAAGGTTCTGTCTATGACCAAGGTCGAATAGGTTCCGAGATAGCGTACCTGTGCGGGGCGAAGTATCTAGGCCTGCGAAAGTTGGTCATCGAAGAACCTTCAAGGGGTGGTAAGGACCTCTACTCGACAGACGCTCAAGTCGCAATTCAAACGAGGATGATATCAACTAGGAGAAGACGTGACTTTGGACTCTGCATTCAGGAAGAACTCCTTAAACTCACCCGAAAGCTGCGACAGGATTTCAAGTACAATCCTTGGATGGCTCGCGGCTACGCAATTCTCTCTTTTGTAGACTACGACGAAGTGATTAGAACTCTCCTGCTCGAGGTACCTAGACCCTAGACTGGATAGTCATTCATGCGCTGTGAATATGGAGCCGGCGGAGGGTTTATCGCGGCTCCCAGCCGTGTCGATCCCTCGACCTTGCGCTTACGAGGCGCACGCTCTACCAACTGAGCTACGCCGGCACGTCCCATCGCCCCCTCCGGCGCGCTTTTAAAATCTAGACGCTGACCGTAACTCGGAAGAGTTTTAGATTCGCAGGAATCAAGGCGGCAAGCGCGCGGGGGTCGCCCAGCATGGCCAACGGCGTTGGACTGAGGCTCCAATCCCTTAGGGGTTCGTGGGTTCGAATCCCACCCCCCGCACCAAAATTCGCGTCTCATTGCTCGATAATGTGGATTTATTTCCACCCGACTTTACTAGTAAATTGTGGCTCAAATCTCACCGGCCGCACCAAGTATACTATTCAAATCCGCGTCTTTATTAGGCCAAACACGCAATCCCATCGGCCTATTGAGCCAGGCCCAAGCGACGGCAGAACCAACCCCTCCTGTGCGCACAGAGGGCCAGTGAGGGCCCCGCGGAAACCTTGGAAGAATCACGTGACAAGCTTGCGGACCACGGGCTTCTAGCCCGTGGGGTTTCTCTAACGCACCAAAAAACTGAGAGCTCTGGCCCTGCGGAATTGATAGGGGGCATCCGCGCTAAAGAAGGAAGCAACGAGGTCAAATTCGGCGGCAGCGGCAAGTACCCTAAAACGATAATAACTCGGGTCTGGCACGACGGTAGGTGCGTTTCGCAGGTCGCGCAGCGGTCGTCCTGACAGTCCTCCTACTTCTGGTCTTTGCTTCGGCTGAGGTCCCGTTGGCCAGTGCAGCGAGCATGACTGTGGTTGCGAGCGTGACGGTCCATGGCGGGCCCGGAGGCCTAGCATACGATTCAGCGAAGGGCGAGGTCTTCGTCGCCGACTCTGCATATGGCGCGAACTCTGTAGCCGTAATATCCGACGCCACCAACTCAGTGGTGGCGAACGTGAGCGCGGGGAGCGACCCCGTCCAGGTGGCGTATGATTCGAGCAAGGGCGAGGTCTTCGCATCAAACTACGGCTCAAACACCGTGTCCGTGATTTCGGACAGTACCAACGCTGTAGTCGCAACCGTTAAGGTGGGGAGCGGGCCTGCCGGTCTAGCGTATGACTCAGCCAAGGGCGAGATCTTCGTATCCAACCACGGCTCAAACACCGTGTCCGTGATCTCGGATAGCACGAACACCGTAGTCACAAACGTTACGATAGCGAGCAGTGGGACAGGGGGAAGCGGGCCTAACGGTATCGCGTACGATCCAACCAAGGGAGAGTTGTACGTAGCCGATTCCGACTCCTGCACAGGTTATTGCCCGATATCGTCCAATACGGTATCGGTAATCTCTGACAGCGACAATAAGGTCGTTGCGAACGTGACTGTAGGGGAATGGCCTTCAACCGTGGCGTATGACGCGGCTAGAGACGAGATGTTTGTCGGCACAAACTACGGCGGTGCCGCTCCAAACAACGTCACAGTGATTTCGGACGCCACGAACACAGTGGTGGCTAACCTGGTCTTGGGGCCTGCTCTCTACAACATGGCATACGACCCTGCCAGCGGAGATGTCCTCGCGACCACTGGCGTAGGCGCCGTCGTCTACATGATATCCGACTCTACAAACGCGGTCGTAGGGAACCTGACCCTAGGCGGCGTATACGGTACGGGCGGTGCGGATGGCGTGGCTTACGACTCGGGCAAGGGCGAGCTGTTCGTGAGTGATGGCTCCAGCAAGGTCTTTGTGGTCTCCGGCTCAGTTGCCTCCTCGACGGCCACTGAGGTCACCTCTGCTACGTCTACTACAACAAGCGCAGCTTCTAGCACATCACTCCCGGTCTCCTACATAGTGCTAGTGCTCGTCCAGATCGGAGTGATTCTTGCGGTGGCGCGCTCACCTCTGGGAAGAAAGAGGAATAAACCCCTGACCAGGTAGCCCATCTCGTCGAGTATCTATCCTGATCTTTTGGATATCTATTAAACCCCTCGATAGACTAAATCTCCAAAGCAATCCCTTTTCCTCGGAATGGCCCAATTGTTTTCTTTCCCTCACTCCATTTCGAACGGGCAGAATACAGATGAGGTACTTTACAGATTGGGTTCGTTATACCTTTACTCAGGTATCGAAGTATAAGGAGCGGTTAACCACTACATCAAAGCTGATTGCTCATGGGCTCATCCATTTTGTCACGCAAGTTTTAGCCTCGTCTGAGGGTTAATCCAAATCCAAAAAACGAAAGCATACTGGTCGAAGCTCACCAGCCCCGCCGACTTTTCGACTTCCTTTAGGTCCGAGTTCGCTTGGTGATTTTCCCCATGAAATAAAGGCCGATAACGAGGAACCCGAAGAAGGTCATCAGGAAGTACTCCTCGTTCGGTGTCGGTGCTCGTATCCTTGCTATAACTTTCTCAGCGACGAGGAGAGGAGGCTGTTCACGACGAAGCCGAAGCAAGTCACTGCTTGACTCCCATTACTGCCTGCTACTTTTCGAATCTCACCGGCCCCACTGATTTTGGTCCAAAACATGATATCATTAATATGGACAATGCCAAAGGACTAAGGTGAACAACATGTTGCGTTGCACGCCATTCCTTCTGTTTGACGGAAATTGTGCAGAAGTCCTGACATTTTACCACGAATGTCTTGGCGGAGACCTGAAGCTCACGAAGGTTGGCGATACCCCCATGAAAGCCCAGTTCCCAAAAGAAAAGCACGACAGAATCATAAATGCTCAATTGAAAAGCGGTGATTTAGAAATTTCTGCAACAGACTGGATGGCTTCCCCTGCACTTGAGTGGAAACAGGGGAATTCATACGCTGTATTTGTTATCGGTGGAGCATACGAGGAGCTGAAAAGAGTCTTTGACAAACTTGCGGCAAGAGCAGAAAAATCGCGGTTCCAGGAGTTGCACGAAATGCCATTCGGAATGTATGGGCAGTTCTATGATAAGTATGGCGTCCAGTGGATCTTCAAAGGGGATTTGAGGTAGGATTGTGGACACTCCTCCCCGAAACCTGGTCTATTCCTAATTATGATTCAAATCTATCAGACGAAAGTATACTGGTCGAGCTCACCAGACTACAAACGATTCTTATCGGTTTACTATTTACCAGCAAATTAGGGCTGGAATCCCACCCCCCGCACCATACAAACTCGCAAGTCACGGTTTGCACCTGGTTTGAGCATGATGCTTACCCCGTTTGAAAGGGCTAGAAACCGGAATTCGCAGAATCAGGAATTGCAGAACCGCTGTGGCGATTGGGGTTCTCGCAGGAATCCGTGGCAAACGAAAATTCGTCCGGACACCACGCTTCAGCTCGGGTTGATGAGACTAGCCGGGACGGCTGAACTGTGAGTCAACCGGAGACCTGCATCACTGACTGGCTGAACGAGTTCAGAAACGACTGAAAGTCTGACGGGCCGAGGATGAGATAGGTGCCGCTGTCGAGCACCACTACCAAGTTGGTGTCTTCGGTGGTAAGCACTTCGGCCTTGGCCCCGTTGGAAAGCGAGAAGAACCCGGAGTGAAACGAGCCGAACGCCGACCCGTCGGTCCTCGAGGTTATCGAGACATTCCAGTTGGAGAAGTTGACGACGAAGGCTCGGGATATCTGGTTCGAGGTGACGTTGACGTTGAAGAAAGAAGTGGAGACCTGGACGGAACCTGATCCGACTCTTATCGAGTCCTGATGGGTGGGGTTGGAGACGAAGAAGACGCCCCCGCCAGCCACGAGCACCACAACGCCGACGACGAGTAGCTTCACCCTCTTCTCCTTCCCAGCCCTCAATGAGAGCAAGGCAATCACGGCGCCCGTGATGAGCAGCGCCGCGACCACCCCATAGACAGCGTCAGCCAGTCCCGCCGGCGCGGCTACCTGGAAGACCATTACCAAGGCGGTTGTCGCGTCGTGGTTGGCATATGTTAGAAAAACGTTGCGAGGACGGTCCATACCGCTCGATGACGCTTAGAGACTACTCGTTCTTGTTCATCGCCCTGTACGTTACCAAGGAGGCTCTTTGAACCACATTTGAGCCTTTACAATATTCACAACTCACGCGAGTTCTCGATGGAACTCGGAACTCCTATCACGATGGTGGAGGAGCATTGGCGGTCAGCAAGAATCGAATCCAGCGAGAATCTCCTGACACATAACGGAACTTTCAGGGGGTTCTCGAGTTCGAATCCGTCACACCTACGAATTGGCGGAAGCCTTCTCTTCACAGCGAAAGAGGTGTGTCGAATAACTCGCCGTTTACCGTGAACTCGGACTATTTCAGGTCGACCGATTGGTACAAGGGTGTCAATTCTGCGCTTTCTTTCTGGCGGATTTAATTCAAGTGCGACTAAACTTCCAGTTATTCGACACACCTCAGCGAAAGGAAACATTCGTATTCATGTTCCAGAAGACTTTTATGTCATAAGTTATATGCGCTTAGTTGCATTTGCAGCTTTCGTCCAAGGCGAAGGTCTCGCTTGTCGTTGTCGGAAGTCTAGCTATCGGTGTCCTTCTCGGTTCGACCGTGTTGTCGAACGTTCTCAATACGAATACAAGCGGAAAAGTGACTGACGGTCTGTACCTCAGCGGCACGGAGACGATCAAGGTCGTGGCGCCGGACGGCAAGGTGGTATCCACGTGGACCGGTCCGGACCCCTTGACCAACATCGCGGTCAACGCAATCGCTGCGTGCATACCGGGGTCTGTTGGAGGCAGCACCGACCCCGTAGGACCAGCTTCGACGCCTGCTAACGGCTCCTGTTCCTCGTTCATCAACGGCGTCGCGATTGTCTTCGCTCCGGCGAGCTACCCCTTCATAGGCGGAACTTGTTCAGAGAACGCCGGAGCGGAAACGGAAAACGGTTTCAGCGTCACCGGATGTCAGGCTAACGCTGCGGCAACGAATATCCTCACACCGCTGGGGTGTGACCCGAACGCTGGCACCCCGGCCCCCACGGGACCCCTCTGTAGTGGCTGGATAACCCAGGCGACATTCGGCCCGACGACATTCACAGCGACTAACTGCATCTACGACATATCGCAAACTCCATGTGCGGTCCTGGAGGCCGGCGCTGGACCTCTCTCGCAAATGGCGAACCCGAGCTATGGTATAGGTAACGCTGCATTCGACATTCTCACCGTCCCGACTCCCATCTCGGTCGCCGCCGGAGACTCGATGCTCGTCACGATCCAGTTCACGGTATCCTGAGATGAGTTGAGTGAGACGGGCTGGCTTGGAGTCTCCTGCATTAGTTTGCTGGCGACGGACCGAGCCTTAGCCTGCGCGGCCGAGCTGTTCACCTTCGCCACCGATGGCGCCATAATGTTTCCTGTCGCTCTGGGCTGGCCGGAAGTGACACCATGACCCAGTCAAATAAGCCGCGAAAACCTGTAGGATTCAGGTTCCCCGCGCTCGCAGTCCTGGTCGTCTTCTTGATCTTTCTTGTCTCGGTGCTGGCTAACGCCCCACTGGTTAGAGCCGATTCGTCGCTCGTCCAGCAGACCAGTAGCGGTTGCGGGGAGTCGATGTCGTGCGCTCTGTCGGCGACATTCACTGACGGCGTGGCCAGCGGAGACATCGTCGTGGTAGGCGTGGCAACCTACGGTGATTCCGTTACCTCCGTGACCGACACTTTGGGATCGTCATACTCTCTAGCCGGGTCAACGTGCAACGATCCTGTGTGCACCTACGTATACTACGCCGCTCTCACAAGTGGCGGCTCTGATGAAGTCATGATAACTTGGAGTAACCCCTACGCAAGCATACAGTCAGCCCTCTATATCTACGAAATTTCGGGAGTTACCTCTTCGGGAATCGGGGTTGCAACCGGCATCGGGGCGGGCTCCTCGATTGTGACATACCCCGGACTTGTATCGTTCCAGAGCGGCGCCTTTCTTCTAGGCATGATTGGGACGCAAGAATTGTCTAGTCCGACCGCGGCGACCGGGTTCACGTTCTCGACCCCGTTGAACGACGCCGCAGAGTCGGGTGTAGCGGAGTACTCCAATGGTGGCGCAGCCAATCCCACGGAATTCCCGGCGACCCTTCCGATGGATTCATCGGTCACTTGGGCCGAAGTAGGAATCGCACTGGAGCCATCCGGAGTGTCCTCTTCCTCCTCTTCCTCCTCTTCCTCCTCTTCCTCCTCTTCCTCCTCTTCCTCCTCTTCCTCCTCTTCCTCCTCTTCCTCCTCTTCCTCCTCTTCCTCCTCATCCTCCTCATCCTCAACCTCGACCACAATCGTCCTCCAGTCCAACGACGTGGTGACGAGCCTGACCCTCAGCGCGACGTCGGGCGAGGTCACGGGGGGCATCGGCGGCACACTCTACTCGACACTGACTCCCA
The DNA here is from genome assembly GCA_963703285.1 of uncultured Nitrososphaerota archaeon. Classification (GTDB taxonomy): domain Archaea; phylum Thermoproteota; class Nitrososphaeria; order Nitrososphaerales; family Gagatemarchaeaceae; genus Gagatemarchaeum. Next base: position 1,441,567 of record OY969807.1, on the reverse strand, counting down.
AGGTCAGCGGAGGCTACGTCGACGGCGAAGTTCCCCTGGCCAGCGTCAGCGGGGACCCGGCGGGCGTCTCCGTCTCCTTCAACCCTGGATACGACGTTGGATCGCCACCCTCCACCATCTTCACGATGGTCATCACAGTTACTCCAGCGGCTCCAGCTGGAATCTACACTATCACAGTTGATGACGAGCTCTTTGTCGCGGGGACCGACTGCTCGGGCTCTTGCGTCCGACCGACATACCAGCTCACCGTCGAGCCCGTTGCAGACGTGGTGGAGTTGGTATCCCTGACGCCGAATTCAGGGACCGCCTTCGCCGGAATCGGCAACTCCTTCCCCGTTCTCGTCACCGGGACGATCATCGGCGAAGCCCCCGCGACGGCCGTCTATGCCTACTCGGTGTCTCCTCCGGTGCCAGGGATTTCGTTGACGTTCTACCCCTTCGAGGAGTCCGGAGCCCCGCCGCTCGGGGAGTTCGGGCTGGCCATAACGGCCTCAGCCTCTGTGTCGCCAGGAGTCTACACGATAATGGTCGGAGAGGCTCTCCTGTACGGCGGGACCTCCTGCTACCCCTACATATCCTCGCCGTGCGCGGGCGTCTTTACGCTCACGGTCTATCCCCAAGGCGTGACGGTAACAGCCACTCTTCAGGATACGGTGGCTGCGGCAGATGTAGTCACCCCTCCCGTGAACTCACCCTTGACAGATTCCGTTAGCATAGGCGACGCCTACGTCGCTCCTGCTGTGGCGACGCTCTCCGATGTCGTCAAAGCCGTTGACCAGTACGTCGCTCCTGCTGTGGCGACGCTCTCCGATGTCGTCAAAGCCGTTGACCAGTACGTCGCTCCTGTGACGGCCCCACTCTCTGATGCGGTCAACGTGGTGGACAGCTACATGAAACCAGTCCTCGCCCCACTCAGCGACGTTGTGAGCGTCGCCGAACATCTGACGACCTCGTTCCCTCAGGCCGCGGCGGTCGGAGGGATTGCGGGTCTCGGGGTGGTCTCGGGGTTCTTGGCAGTGAGAAGGAGGAAGGGGCGCAGGAATGTCCGACGCCAGCAGGCGACCTCCTGAGAGCTCGAGATTGCGAGACGGTCGCGCTATTCTTCCGTGACGCCCGTGACCTTGGATTGCAAATCGACCATTTCAGGCGACAGAACCCGCTCGAGCAGACACAGTCAGGCAAACCCCGGTGCGAATCAGGCCGTCCTACGTTCGACCTTGGAGGCCCTCTCCAAGAAGGTGGCCGAGGGCGCGAAGAAGAGGCTGCCCGTGACGGCTCGGCTGAAGTCCAGCAGCCTGTCGTAGTTGCCGGGAGGCTTGCCGACGAACATGTTCTGGAGCATCTCCTCCGTCGTGCCAGGTGACCTGCTGTAGCCGATGAAGTACGTCCCGAACTCGCCGAACCCCGCTTGGCCGAAGGCCATGTTGTCCCGGAGTATGTCAACCTGCTCCCCATCCCTCACCACCTTCGCCAGCGCGTTGTGGGCGAAGCTCGGCTTCACAGAGTCCTCCAGCTCGATGTCGTCTAGCTTCGTCCTGCCGACGATGCCCTCCTGCTCCTTCACGGGGAGGGCGTTCCATCCCTTCAGGTCGTGGAGATACTTCTGCACAATCACGTAGCTCCCTGCGCTGAAGGTGGGGTCCTCCTCGCCCACGAGGGTGGCGTCGACCGCCGCCTGCCCCTTCGGGTTCTCGGTCCCATCTACGAAGCCTATCAGGTCCCTGCTGTCGAAGTAACGGAACCCGTCCACCTCGTCTACGATGGAGACTGCCGACCCGAGCCTGCTCATTATCTGGGCCGACAGCTCGAAGCACAGGTCCATCCGCTGTGCCCTTATGTGGAATAGGATGTCGCCGGGAGTGGAGACGGCGCGTCTCTCCCCGGCGACGATCTCCCGGAAGCTGTGCAGCTCCGCAGGCCGCGACTCGCCGAAGACTCTGTCCCATACCACCGACCCGAACGCCATTATGCACGAAAGGCTCGCTTCGGGGACGCGGACCCCAACAGACCGGACGAGTCCGGCGATGTCCCCGCACAGCGACCTGACCGTCGCAGCATCCGCTGCGCCCGGGTTGACCGTCACCACCAGAAAAATCGCAGCGCGGGTCAGCGGGGCCACCACGGATTGCGGGACAACCCGCGGACCTCCTCGCTCTCCAGGGATGGTCATGACCGCGGCCACGTCAACCGCGTATGTATGATTACCTCTTGGACGCGTGGAGGTTTATTAATCACCCACCGCACATTTTTGGACCGAGGATTCGAACATCGATGGCGGAACCCTCCGAGAGGAAGATTGTCGTCTCCAAGGACGGACCCTACGTCGTCTCGGCGGGCATCCCGCTCACCATGGAGCTCATCACACCCAACGAGGAGGGCCTTTCCTGGGACTGGAAGAGGGCGAAGACCTTCGAGACCAAGGGAGAGTACAAGCTGTGCCGCTGTGGACGCTCAAAGACCAAACCATTCTGCGACAGCTCGCACGCGAGCACCCACTTCAACGGAACCGAGACTGCGACGCGACAGCCATACGCAAGGCAGGCCGACATATTTGATGGAGCGACGATGACACTGAGCGACGCAGAAGGGCTCTGCGCTTTCGCCCGCTTTTGCGATCCCGGGGGCAAGATCTGGGGGCTGATGGAAGCGACGGACGACCCTGAGGCGCGCAAGCTGGCAGTCCGAGAGGAGGGCCACTGCCCCTCGGGGAGGCTGGTCTTGCAAGACAAGAAGACGGGGCAGGAAATTGAACCAAAGCTCAAGCCCTCCATAGGCGTGGTCGAGGATCCCGCCCTGGGTTGCAGCGGACCGCTCTACGTACAGGGTGGAATCAGGGTGGAGTCAGAGGATGGGACTCCCTACGAGATACGAAATCGGATGACGCTCTGCCGATGCGGGGCGTCCTCCAACAAACCTTTCTGCAACGGGAGCCACGCGAGCATCAGGTTCAGGGACGGACTCGTGGAATTCGTCAAGCTCAAGAAGAGTTAGCGAGTTCTCTCGGCGAGATTCTGGGAGGTTCGACCACGACCTCGCTAAAGCGGGGCTTCTAACCATCACTTCCCAAGGTAGCTCTTCCTGAGCCACGCTGTGAGCTGGGACCAGGACCCCGGTGGAAACGCCGCATGATGTCCGCGCGGTATCACCATGAACTCCTTCGGGCCAGACCCGATGCTCTCGAAGAACGCCCTCGCCGAATCCACCGAGAACAACTCGTCCTGGTCACCGACGCCGACCAGCACGGGGATGTCCCGCCTCGCCGAGATGGTCATGTTCGGAGACTCGATAACGTTCCTCCCGCGCATCCTGACGACAGAGAGGGCGCTCATCCCGTAGACGTACGAGTAGAACCGTGCTGTGTACTGGAAATTGAACAGAGGGTCGTCCTTGCCGAGCATCCCTCGGCGACGATACTCTATCAACCGGCTTCCCGGAAAGAGGGTGACCCCGAGGAGGGACTTCAGAGCGACGCTCGCAGGGGGTTTGTCATAGGCGCCGGGTCTGAATGACTTCCCGACGCTGAGAAGAATCAGCCCGTCGACGTCCGCGGGGCAGCTGTTCGCCACTATCACGGCGCGCAGGGCCCCTTCGCTGTGGCCGAGCACGACCACCTTCGAGAACTTGCCCTTCAGGAACGATACCGTCTCGCAGAGGTCCTTCGACAGCCTATCGGCGCTCGGATAGTCCCCCCTCACCCCATCGGACCTCCCGTGCCCCCTCAGGTCCATCCCGAAGACCTCGAAACCCGCCGCCGAGAGCTCCTCGGCGAGCATCTTCCCGTAGGGCTCGCTGTACCCGGTTATCCCGTGGAATATCAGGATGGCCAAACCATCTTCAGAGGAGCCGACCCAGTGCCTCACGAAGATGGTCTTCCCGTCGGACATCTTGACCAGCTCGTGCGGCTCCTTGAACTCCTCCCGCAGCTTGGCCACATCCGGGGCGCTCATACGCCCTAACCACCCGCAGCCAGGACGGACGAGTACTTCTCACGGAGCGGCTTCTTGTCCAGCTTCCCGGTGCTCGTCTTCGGCAGGGGTTCACCGCTCACCACAATCCTCTCAGGAAGCCAGAACTTCGCGATCTTGCCCTCGTCGACGTACCTCGCGAGGTGGGCCTTAAGCTCGTCCTCGCTCGCCGTCCTTCCCTGCTTGAAGCAGACTATCGCCACCGGCCTCTCGAACGCGACGACTCTGAAGTGCTTGGCCAGCTCCGGCGTGACCGACGCGAAGTCCTCGTTGGTCCCGAACCCTCCGTGAAGCAGCAGGAGGGGCTCCCCTTCCCCCATCGTCTCGGTAAACAGCTGCGCGCCTCTTACGGACACGTAGCTCTTGATTGTCTGCATGGCGGGACGAGGGCGCCCGGCGATTTAAGCCTCTCAGGGGCCCTAGCCCTGCGTATCCCGCCCCAAGGTTAACTATTCGACAGGATATGCCCGTGTCCGTGCCCGCAGGATACTCCGGAAAGCCACTCGCCAAGAAGCTGGGAATCACCCGCGGTCAGAGACTGGCGTTCATCGACCCGCCCGAGGGGTATGTAGCCGGTCTGGGGAGGATGCCGGAAGGCGCGTCCATCGTCGAGGCGTCTGCCGGGGAGCTCGACCTGGTCCAGATGTTCGTGAAGGACCGGGCGGTCCTGGATAGGCAGCTTCCCCACCTCCGGGGGAGGATCAGGAAGAGCGGCATGATCTGGATTTCTTGGCCCAAGCGCTCGTCGAAGATGCAGACAGACGTGACCGAGGACCTCGTCAGGGCGACCGGTCTGAAGTGCGGACTGGTAGACGTCAAGATATGTTCGGTGGACGAGACCTGGTCGGGGCTTAGGTTCGTCATCAGGCTGAAGGACCGACGCCCATCCCTGCCGTAGCTTCCGAGACGCAGCAGAGGGGGCGTTCTCCAGTCAGCGGCCGGAGTCCCTTCGATGTTGGTATCCCGCGCTCTCCCCCCTCGGAGTCTTGCCGGCGTCCTGCGTCCGTCTCTTCTCCTCCGCGAGCAGCGCCTTCTTCCTCCACAGCCCCATGCCGTAGCCGCCCAGTCCGCCGTCCTTCCTGACCACCCTGTGGCACGGGACTATCAGAGGAACGGGGTTCTTGCCGCAGGCGTTCGCGACGGCCCTCACTGCCCTCGGCTCGCCTATCATCGCGGCGACATCGCTGTAGGAGCAGACCCCGCCTTCGGGGATCGTCTGCAGCGCGGCCCAGACCTTCCTCTGGAAGTCAGTGCCCCGCAGGTCAAGCGGCAGCTTCCCCTGCCTGCCATCGAAGTAACCAAGGACCGCTTCGAAGTGGCTCCTCGCCTCTTCTGATCGCGATATGACCGCCCTGGGGTACTCATTGTGCAGCGCCGCCACCAGCTCCTTGTCGCTCTCGCCGAGGTCCACCATGCAGATCCCGTGCTCCGTCGCCGCGACGAGGAGCCTACCCAGCGGGGACGCTCCCGTCTGGTACACTATACTCATGCCTATCCCGCCCCTGCGGTAGACGCCGGGGGTCATGCCCAACTTGACCGTCGAGTCATCGTAAAGCCAGCTCTGTGATCTGTATCCCACCCTCCGAAGCGCGTTGGTCACCGAATGCCCCTGCCCGAGGTGAACCTTCAGCTGGCTGATGCGGCACTCTTCGGTGTATCTGCGAGGAGACATCCCTACTACGTCCTTGAAGACCCTCTGCAGGTGGTACGGGCTGACCGAGAACCTCTCACCGAGGGCCGCGAGCCCGAGGTCTCCGGCGGGGTTGCCCTGGATGTACTCGCAGACCCTTCCGACCAGCTCGGCGCGCTGGGAGGCCGTCTTGGGCCTACACCGCCGGCATTCGCGAAGTCCTTGCCCCTCCGCCGACTGGACGCTCGGGAACAGGAGTATCCTGTCCTCCCTAGGTCTCCGCGTGGGGCACGAGGGCCGGCAGTAGATTCCGGTTGACCTAACGCCGAAGACGAAGGCGCCGTCGAAGGAGGCATCCCTGGCGATGACGGCCCTGAGATAGTCCTGTCTGTCACGCACAAGATCGCCCTCCTGCATGGCGCCTGTTTCCAAGTCTTCTCAATACGCCAGAGCCTCCGGTGCGTTAAAAGCCGTTTTGTCGGAATCTTGCGACGCAACCGAAGGCCCGGCGGTCCGCGCTCCGGCCATGGGTCGTGTCCGAACGCGCAGCGCAACGTCGCGTGTAAATAGACATGGCCTTGGGGGGCCGTCCTGTCATGTCCCTGACGAGGCGCCTACTGGGTGGGGTACTGTGCCTGGCGGGCGGCTACTTGATTGGATACTATTCGGGGACGCAGGCGTCCCTGAGGTTGGCGCTGGGGGACATCAACAGCGCGGTGCACGTGGTGCCCCTTCTTCCCGGCCTGATCGACCAGGTCTCCACCGAGTCGTGGTATCTGGCGCTCGGACTGGTGCTGATAGCGGTCGGAATCCTCCTCGTCGCGATCGGAGGGGGCGGGAGGGCAAAGGTCACCAATAAGCCGGAGGCCCCCAAGCCGGATGCCCCGGTTCGACCGCCCGGGTCGTGCAAGTTCTGCGGCGCTGACCTGAAGGGCAGCAAGACCTACTGCCCAAGCTGCGGAAGGTCGCAGACCTAGGCCGAGTTAGCCTGCGTGGAAGAGCCGGCTCCGCCCCGGGCGAGCTCGCCTGCTGTGAGTATCCGGGCGGACTGCCCCGCCTCGTTGAGGGTCAGTTGGATGTTGTTCCGCCTGAGCAGCGCGAGAGCGAAGAGCACGACGGATCCAACGACGAAGGGTATCAGGAGAATCACCCCAAGAGTCACCGCGGCGGTCGCCGCGGAGATACGATACCCAAACCTCAGGTTGGGGCCCTCCTCGGCAACGTTGACCTTCACCTCGTTGAAGAAGTCCCGGTAGACCAGGTCGCTCTCCTTGTCGAGCGGAACGCGAGGTATCAGCCCCCTCCTCTTGAGTTCCTTCTCCAGGTTTCCTAGGAAGAGGTCCTTCCTTCCGCCCAGGTCCGGAAGGATTGACTCGCTGATCATCGTCGTGACGCCGCGGTTCAGGTCTCGTGAGAACAGAACCGCCACCAGGACGATGAAGGCGAGTATTATTCCGGTGCTCAGCCCGAACAGTAGCCAGAGGGAGACGACGGAACCTAGGGCGAGCTCTTCCATGCCGGGACCGGCACCAGCGATTGCCCGCTTTCGTATTTGAACTAACTCTCCGAACCCCACCCTTCGAGCCCGAGCAGATCAACAGCTGTTTTTCACGTGGAACCAACCAATCGGCGTCGTTTGCACCGGCTACCACGGGGCAAAATCGTTAAAGAGCCGAAGTCGTGGTGACCCCCGAGCTTCAAAATGAGCGAACTAGTGGCGCAGAATGGAGACACGGTCTCGGTCCATTACGTGGGTAGGTTCCCCGGCGGCAAGGTCTTCGACACCGGCATGAGGTCGGAGGCCGAGAAGGCCGGACTGCTCAGTCCGGCGCGCGACTACAAGCCCCTGCTGGTCGTCCTGGGCGCGCACCAGGTGATAACTGGGTTCGAGGAGGCGCTCGTGGGGATGAAGGTGAACGAGACCAAGGAGGTCACCATCCCGCCGGAGAAGGCCTACGGGAAGACAGGCAGGCATCCCATGTCAGGCAAGACCCTGCAGTTCAAGCTGCTCGTGACGAACATCAGGCGATAGAGCGGAGTAACAGCCCTCCGCCTGCTGGCTCCGACCCCTCCGGACGGCTCCCGAATGATTAATAGGTGGTGCACAGGGCACGCCATCGAAAACCTTGCCGAGGCCAAAACCGAGTCAGGTGAGCATGAGGACGAAGGACCTGATGGAGGTTCCGCCCACGGTCGTCCCCGAAGACTTCACGATAGACGAAGCCGCTTCGGCGATGTGGGAGGGCAACATAGGGAGCGTGATAGTGGTCGACAAGGCGGGCGTCATGCTTGGGATCCTGACGGAGCGCGATGTGCTCTTCGCCGTGACCAAGTCGCTGACGGGGAAGGGCATCCCGGTGACCAGCGTCATGTCCAAGACATCCCTGAAGGCCAGCCCGAATGAGAACATAGTCACAGCGGTGGACCGCATGACGAAGGCGAACGTCCGGCACCTCCCCGTGGTCAGCAAGGAGGGAATCCCCCTGGGAATGATATCCATGCGCGACGCCATGAGCATCAGCGAGCCGCTCCTGAGGTTCGTGCTCAGCTCGGCACGAAAGAAGCAGCCTGAAGCGAAGCCCGAGGAATCCTGACGGGCATCAGGCCAGGTTCTTCTTTATCTCTTCGAAGTCCGGCAAGACGCCTGGGCTGGGCGCGACCCACGAATACACGATCTTCGCACCGTCGTCCAGAACTAAGATCGCCCTGTTTGAAGTGTCGTAGCCCATCACACCGCTCAGGTCCTTCCACACAAGGCCATACTTCGCGACGACCTCCCGCTTGAAGTCGCAGAGCAGGGGGAAGTTGAGGCTGTACTTCTCGGCGAAGGCCTTCTGGGCGAAGGGCGCGTCGACCGAGATCCCGACCAGGTTCGCGTTGAGCTTCTGCAGGTCGGGGAACATGTCCCTGAAGGTGCACAGTTCCTGGGTGCACACGCCGGTGAACGCCCCCGGGTAGAATGCAAGGATCGTCCTCCTACCCCTTACGAGGAACTCGGATAGGCTCCTCTCCTTCTTATCCGCGTCGTAGAGGATGAACGCCTCGGCCTTCGATCCCATTGGTAGCATCTCGAGGGTTCAGCTCGGCCAAGTTATTTTAAAGCGTTCAGATGGATTCTACATCCGCTTTAGAACTTCGGCGAGCAGTTCGATCTCGTCCCTCTTTTCCGTCTCCCAGACCTGGAAGTAGAACCGGCCCACGCCCAGATCGCGGTACCTGCCTACGTCCTCCGGGAAGTCCCCTGCGGTGCCTATGATCCAGCCGCTCTTCCTGAGCGCCCGGGCGTGCGCGTCCTCGCCCCTGCTCACTCCCCTCTTGCGCATGTCCCTGCGCAGCTTCGCCCTGAGCTGGCCGGCGGTCTCAGCGAGCATGAAGGGACCCATCCTTGAGATCTCTATGCGCCTGCCGCAACGGTCGAAGGTGCTCTTGACGCTCTCGAACCCCTCGGGGATCGCCCCGAAGAAGTTCCACTCGTCGCCGAAGTTGGCCGTCTGTCTGACGATGGAGCGCGCCCTACCTCCGACGATGAGGTAAATCCTGTCCCTGAGCTTCGGCTGGCTGCCGAGATGGGCCGAGAAGAACCTCCCGCGAAAGTCCACCCTCCCGACCTGTGTGAGCGGCCTGATTATCTCCAGGGCCTCCGTGAACTGGCGCTTGCGCGTCTCCAGGTCCGGGAACTCGATTCCGTGGGCCTTGTACTCGTCCTCGTACCAGCCCGCGCCCACCCCGAGACAGAGCCTGCCGCGGGACATCGCGTCGACGGTCTGCGCCATCCGGGCCAGGAGAGAGGGGTTCCTGAACCCCACCGGCGAGACCATGGGTCCGAACCTGATCCTCCTCGTGCGCGCGGCGATGGCGCCGAGCGTGACCCAGCACTCGGGCGAGTCGAGACCCTTCTTGCGCGAGGTCGGAAGGAGGTGGTCCGAGCGGAAGAAGTATCCGAACCCCTTCTTCTCCGCGAACGAGGCGACGTCGAGCAGTTCGTCGATGGTCATCCCCTCCTGCGGCTCGACCATCAACCCGCAGTCCTTTATGAAATCCAAGAATCACCAATCAGAGAAACGGGGCATATAATCTGCCCGCTGGTCCGCTTCTCCTCCACTCAAATGAACAAAAATCATATATACAACTCGAAGTTGTATAGTTGACGCGAATTATACATGAGCAGTCCCCAGTACATCATACTCAAGGAAGGGACGGCAGAATCGAAGGGAAGGGAGGCTCAGAGGAACAACATCCAGGCCGCGAAGCTAATCTCGGAGATCGTGAGGACGTCTCTCGGTCCCCGCGGTATGGACAAGATGCTCGTCGACTCGCTCGGCGACGTCACCATCACCAACGACGGCGCGACCATGCTCAAGGAGATCGACGTCCAGCACCCGGCGGCGAAGATGCTCGTCGAGGTCTCCAAGGCGACCGACAACGAGGTCGGCGACGGCACCACCTCCGCGGTGATACTCGCGGGAGCGCTCCTGGAGAAGGCGGAGGAGCTCATCAGCAAGGACGTCCACCCTACAGTGGTCGTCGACGGTTACATGAAGGCGCTGGAGAAGGCGCAGCAGGTCCTGGAGAGCATCGCAGTGAAGGTCGACCCCACTTCAAGGGAAGACCTCCTAAAGATCGCGACGACCAGCATGATGACCAAGCTAGTCTCCGACGACGCCCCCCACCTAGCGGGCCTCGTGGTCGACGCGATGTTGCAGGTCGCCGAGAAGACAGAGACGGGATTCAAGGTGGACATCGACAACGTCAAGGTGGAGAAGAAAGCCGGCGGTTCGTTGGTCGACACCAAGCTCATATCGGGCATCGCGCTCGACAAGGAAGTGGTCCACTCGGCGATGCCTAAGAGGGTCGATGGCGCCAAGATCGCCCTCATCAACTCGCCGCTGGAGATAGAGAAGACGGAGTTCAGCGCGGAGATTAGGATCAACGACCCCGACCAGATGCAGAAGTTCCTCGACGAAGAGAACAGCATCCTCAAGGGGATGGTGGACAAGATTCAGCAGTCCGGAGCCAACCTCGTCATTTGCCAGAAGGGCATCGACGACGTCGCCCAGCACTACCTCGCAAGGGCGGGGATCATGGCGATAAGACGCGTCAAGGAGAGCGACATGAGCAAGCTCGCCAAGGCTACGGGCGCGAGGATCGTCACGAACCTGGACGACCTGAGCTCGAAGGACCTCGGGCAGGCCAAGCTCGCCGAGGAGAAGAAGATTGAGGAGGACAAGTGGGTGTTCATAGAGGGGTGCAAGAACCCGAAGGCCGTCACCATCCTGGTGAGGGGCGGATCCCAGAGGGTGGTCGACGAGGCCGAGAGGGCCCTCCACGACGCGCTGATGGTGACGAAGGACGTCGTCGAGATGCCGTCCATAGTCGCAGGAGGGGGCGCGCCGGAGGTCGAGGTCGCAAGCCAGGTCAGGGCATGGGCCCAGAAGCTCACAGGCAGGGAGCAGCTCGCGGCGCTCAGGTACGCCGAGGCCATCGAGACGATAGCGACGATACTCGCGGAGAACGCAGGGATGGACCCCATCGACACCCAGGTCGACCTAAGGGCTAGGCACGGCAAGGGAGAGAAGTGGGCGGGGGTGGACGCGCTCTCCGGAAAGGTCGCGAACATGTGGACGAGGGCAGTCGTGGAGCCCGCAGCCGTCAAGTTGCAGATACTCAAGGCAGCCACGGAGTCGGCCTGCATGATACTCCGCATCGACGACGTGATAGCCTCGACCAAGTCGAAGGAACCCCCGGCGGGAGCGGGAGGGCCGGGCGGCATGGGCGGAATGGGTGGCATGTAAGGCCACCCTGATCCCACATTTATTCCACCACGAATATCTTTTCCGTCAACTTTATGAAGAGCTGACCGCCCCGCAAGGACGGTAAAGAGGTTGTCCACCGTGCCTCCGGGCATTACACGTGCCGACGCCATCAGGGTTGACCATGAGAATTGCAAAACGGGTCATCGATGAGGTTCATGCCCACGCGGAATCCACATACCCTGACGAGTGCTGTGGTCTCCTCATCGCCGACAGGGACAAGAGAATAATCGAGTCGACGAGGATGACGAACACCTATCCGGGACCCAAGCACGACAGGTACGACATCGACCCCCTCGAACTCTTCAAGGCGGACAGGGCCGTCTCGCACAGAGGTCTGAGCATCGCAGGGGTCTACCACTCTCACCCCGACTACCCCGCCTCGCTCTCCGCCTTCGACCTCGAGCACTCGTTCCCCTGGTACACCTACATCGTCGTCTCGGTGCAGAAGGGGAAGGCTGCGGACACGAGGTCGTGGACCCCCGCGGAGGACCGCAAGACGGCTTCCGAGGACGGGATAGAGGTGGACGCGTGACTGGCATGCCAGTGCGTGTCATCATACCGACGGCGCTTAGGCCGCTGACGGACGACTCGGACGAGCTCCAGCTCAACTCGAGGGACGTCAAGGGCGCCCTGCAGGAGCTCGTGACGAGCTTCCCCGGCCTCAAGCGGTACTTCTACTCCGACACCGGCAGGCTGCGCAACTTCGTCAACGTTTATCTGAACGAGGAGGACATCCGCTACATCGATGGCGAGAACACCCCGCTCAAGGACGGGGACACCCTCATGATCGTCCCCTCGATAACGGGCGGCTCGGGCAGCCGCGCCCAAGCCAGCGTCTCCCTCTCCGGGAGCGAGCTCATCCGCTACAGCAGGCACCTTATAATGCCGGAGGTGGGCCTGGAGGGTCAGAAGGCCCTCAAGAGGGCCAGCGTCCTGATAGTGGGCGCGGGCGCCCTGGGGACCCCCGCTGCGACCTACCTCGCGGCGGCCGGGGTCGGGAGGATAGGCATAGTGGACTTCGACACCATAGAGAAGAGCAACCTCCACAGACAGGTCCTCTACTCGGAGCAGGACATCGGCAAGAGCAAGGCGGACGTCGCAAAGGCGAGGCTGCTCTACGTGAACCCCAACGTCTCGGTCGAGCTCCACAAGGTCCGCCTCGACTCCTCGAACGCCCTGGACATAATGAAGGACTACGACATCATAATCGACGGCGCGGACAACTTCCCGACCGGCTACCTCGTGAACGACGCCTGCGTCCTCCTTGGCAAGCCGAACGTCTACGCGAGCATCTTCAGGTTCGACGGACAGGCCTCCGTCTTCTACTCGAAGGAGGGGCCCTGCTACAGGTGCCTCTATCCGGAGCCCCCGCCCCCGAACCTGGTTCCGTCCTGCGCCGAGGGCGGCGTCCTCGGGGTCCTGCCCGGCGTGATGGGCAGCATCCAGGCGACCGAGGCGATAGACCTGATCCTGGGTAAGGGCACGCCCCTCATCGGCAGGCTGCTCCTCTTCAACGCCCTGGACCTGAAGTTCATCGAGCTCAAGCTGAAGAAGAACCCCCAGTGTCCCGTCTGCGGCGAGAACCCCACCGTCAAGGAACTCATCGACTACGAGAACTTCTGCGGGATAACGAACGAGTTCAGGCCCGAGCTCGAAGTCACCCCCGCTTCCCTCAAGCAGGCCCTCGACGCCGGAAGCGAGGTGGTGGTGCTGGACGTGAGGGAGGGGTTCGAGTACCAGATCGCCCACATCCCTGGATCCAAGTCGATCCCGATTGGAGAGCTGATACAGCGGGTCAACGAGCTGGACACCGCCGACGAGGTCGTCGTCTACTGCCACACGGGGATGCGGAGCGCGCAGGCCACCGACCTGCTCAAGAGGATCGGTTTCAAGAAGGTCAAGATCCTGAAGGGAGGCATAAAGGCCTGGACGCAGGAGATCGACCCCTCCATGCCCGTCTACTGACGCTGCGTTGATTCTCCAAGGAATTAAAACTTCATCATCTTTATGAGCATGCAGCATGGGTGGACTGTGGGAAGGGAAGTTGGCGCACTCCTCGACCGAATCGATTCACGGTCACGACTACTTCGACGTTGAGACGGGCACGTTCAAGGTACCCCTCTACCTCTCGACGATCTTCGAGCATCCGGACAGGAGGACGGGCGAGTCAAGGAAGTCGGACAGGGGGTTCGACCAGAAGTACTCGCGGGAGGAGAACCCCACGGTCAGGGGCTTCGAGAAGGTGATCGAGAAGCTGGAGAAGGCGGAGAGCGCCCTCGCCTTCAGCAGCGGGATGGCGAGCATCGCGGCCGTCTACCTCTCGGCGCTCGGCGCGGGCGACACTATAGTCATCACGAAGGAGTCCTACGGGACGACGCAGGAGCTCGCCCTGAACCTCGCCAAGTTCGGCGTCAAGACTGTCCTCGCCGGGCCCGAGACAGAGGACTTCCTCGAGAAGATCAAGCCCGGAGTCTCCCTGGCGTTCGTGGAGACCATCACGAATCCAAAGGCACGCGTCGTCGACGTCCGGAAGATCGCGGGGCGCTGCAAGGAGACGGGGACGAGGCTCATCGTCGACAACACCTTCGCCACCCCCGTCCTCTACAAGCCTCTTCTGGACGGGGCCTGGGTGACGCTGCACAGCGTGACGAAGTACATGGGCGGCCACAACGACCTCGTCGGAGGTGTTATCGCGCTCAACGACTCGATGGACCTGACGGACCTGTGGGAGTTCAGGAGGAAGCTCGGGTCGATAATGGGACCCTTCGAAGCTTTCCTGGCACTGAGGGGCATCAGCACCCTTAAGGTCCGCTTCGAGACGCAGAGCAGGAACGCGCTGGCTATCGCCGAGTTCCTCGAGGACCATCCCAAGGTGGAGGAGGTGTTCTATCCCGGCCTGAAGACGAGCCCGTACCACAGCGTGGCAAGGTCCCTCTTCAGCGAAGGCCTGTACGGGGGGTTGCTGAGCTTCAACGTCAGGGGCGGGAAGACCGAGGCGCTCGAGGTCCTCAGGAAGATCCAGGTGATCGAACCATCGCCGAGCCTCGGCGGCGCCGAGTCGCTGCTCAGCTACCCGCTCACGAGCGCCTCCAAGACGCTCTCTCCCAACATCCGGAGGGATCTCGGGATAGGCGAGAACCTGCTCAGGCTCGCCCTCGGTCTGGAGGACGTCGAGGACCTGAAGGAAGACCTCTCGCAGGCGCTCTCCGGAATCTGAGGAGAGGCTGGGATCGTGGGGGATGCCAGGGGTCGGATTTGAACCGACGACAGCTCCCGACAATTATCACGAGATAATTGATCTCGGTCTTCAGCCGAGTGTTAGAGGCTGTTCTCTCTCCCAGGTTTCCCAGCGAGATTGCCGCTTCTGAGCTACCCTGGCACCTCGGGGCCGGCTCCGGGCCACCGCACTTAAGAATTTCTTCGCCCCAAGAAGCCTTAAGAGGTTTCGCGCGCCTACTCGGCCCGACTTGTTGCAGCCCCTGGGACTCGACGGAACCGGGCGATGGCACTGACCCAGCACCACCGCGTCCCCCTGAAGACCTTCCACTACAAGTGGTCCCGGTCTCACAGGCCCGCGCTCACGGTGAACGACGGCGACACGGTGACGTTCGAGATAAACGACGTGGCGAGCTGGCAGTTGACCAAGGACTCTAGGCACGCCGACGTTGTGAAAGTGAACTGGTCCAAGGTTTACCCCCTGGCGGGGCCCGTCTTGGTCCGCGGCGCGAAACTCGGCGACGCCCTCCGCGTGGAGGTCGTCGAAGTCAAGGTAGCCGACTTCGGCTGGTCGTTCATCCTTCCGGGTTTCGGTCTCCTGCAGGAGGAGTTCAGGAAGCCCTTCCTCTACAAGTGGGACCTTAGGGACAAGAGCTTCGCCACGTTCGAGAACGGGATCAGGATTCCCCTCAACCCCTTCTGCGGTGTCCTGGGCGTCGCGCCAAAGTCCAGGGGAAAGATGGAGGTCGGCCCACCCGGACGGCACGGCGGCAACATGGACATCAGGCACCTCACGGCCGGAAGCCGGGTCGAGATCCCCGTCTGGGTGGACGGCGCACTCTTCTCAGCCGGGGACGTCCACGCCGCGATGGGTGACGCCGAGGTGTGCGGTACGGCCATCGAGTGCGCAGGGTCTGCGACCCTCAAGCTGAGCCTGGAGAAGGGTGCGGCAGCGAGCTACCCAAGGTTCTTCACGAAGGGTGACGAGAAGGCCGCGAGAGGGTACGTCGGAGCCACCGGCATCGGGCCCGACCTTATGAGGGCAACGAAGGATTCGGTCAGGAACATGCTGAACTACCTGACAAGGGCCTATGACCTCACGCCTGAGGAGGCTTACGTCCTCTGCAGCGTCGCGGCTGACGTCAGGGTCCACGAAATCGTCGATGCGCCAAACTGGGTGGTCGGGACGATGATTCCCAGGGACATCTTCCCGCGCTGATTACGCCTTGGCCTCGAAGGGCCTCTCCCTATAGAGGAACGCCATGACCAGCACGAAAAGCCCGTTCGGCACGGACACGGCGATGAGGAGCGCGACGGTATCGGCGCCGCCCAGCAGACCCGCCAGCCCCGGTCCAACGAAGGCACCCATGAACGCCGCCGTCTGGACGAGACTCGTCGAGGACGAACGGTCCTCAGTGGAGACGCTAGACTGCGACATGACCGTGAGCAGCGTCCAGAACCAGTTGAGAAAGAAGCTCCCCGCGATGACAAGCACGATGGCCATCAGAAGCGAATCAGAGATGTAGATGCCCGCCGTCGCTGCCGTCGCCGCCATACCTCCCATCACCGCGCTGACCTTCCCTCCGATCCTGTCGTAGAGGTACCCGGCGGCGAAGATACCGATTGCGCCGAAGCCGACCCCCACTCCGAAGAGGAGGTCGACAAGAGCTGTCGTCGCGCCAGACACGTCGAAGGACGTGAGCAGGAACTTCGGCGTCCAGGAGAGGTAAGACAGGAAGGCCGCGTCGGCGATGAAGCCGCCGATCGCGAGGACGAGCACCGACCTGTTCCGCAACAGTCTCCTATACTGCCCCGGAGGACCGACCGGGGCGTAGCCTGCCGAGCGCGGTATCGCGGCCGAGAAGACGACGACGGTTACGAGGCCAGCCGCGGGTATCACGAGAAAGGATGTGTTCCAGTCATGGTAGAGGAGCAGGAAGCCGACCACGGCCGGTCCTACGAGGCCGCCCACGTTGTAGGCAGAGGTCACTAGCCCGGCCCCCATCCCCCTCCTGAGGGGGAGCAACGAGGAGACGACTGCGTAGCTGGTCGGGATGACCAGACCGGAGCCGAACGAGGCGAGCATGAAGAGGCCAGAGAACGCGACGAGACCCGGGCCTGCCACCATAGCGGCCAGGGGGAACGAGAAGAGGAGCAGACCGATGACTATGGTGTTCTTGTTTCCAAATCTGCCGGAGAAGGTACCTGAAGCGAAGACTCCCAGCCCGACCACACCCACGGAGACCGAGACGATGGCGCCCATGACAGAGTCGCCGATGGCGTAGGCTGTCTCTATCCTAGGGACGACGATGCCTATCGAGAACCTGAAAAGGCCGTACACGAATGACGGGAGAGAGACCGCTAGGAGGGCGGCATATCGGTTTCTCACGGGCTCCTCCGTCCCGCGAGGTAGCTATTTAGCAAGCGCCACAGGCTGATCGACTCCGGAAGCCGGTTTGCGGACGCGCGACGCTCTACACCTTCCCGCCCGTCGGATTTATACGAGGCAAGGCGGGGACTCCTCCCCATGCAGCTCCTCCACACGTCGATCACGGTCAAGGACATGGACGAGAGCATATCGTTCTACACAGAGAAGCTCGGGATGACCCTGGCGAGCCGCAGGGAAATCAGGCAGAACAACGCTGAGATAGCGTTTCTCGAGATTGCGGGCACGAACCACAGGATAGAGCTCACTTGGTGGAAGGACAAGAAGGACTATGCGGAAGGGGACCAGCTGGATCACATCGCGTTCGGGGTCAAGGACGTCGGCGAGGCCGTCGAAGCCATGCGCAAGAAGGGGGTCGAGATCGCCCGGGAGCCGTACTCGCTGGGTTCGAGCCGGATCGCCTTCGTCAAGGACCCCAACGGGATCTGGCTGGAGCTCATAGAGAAGAAGGATTGACTCGTCGTCCCAAGGATAGCTCTCTCCACAGATTTATCAAAGCCATGCCTGCCCCGAGGGCCACATTGCCGCTCGCCTTGGGTCCATGCGTCCTCGAGGGGAAGCACGTCCGTCTGGAGCCTCTCAGTCCCTCCCATGCAGACCGGCTGCTGGCGGCCGCGCGGGAATCGGACTGGACCTGGATGTCCATGGACGCTAGGACTCAGGAGCGCATGGGGGAGTGGATCGACCTCGCCCTCAAGGCCCAGGAACGGGGGACCGAGTATCCTTTCACCGTCTTCAGCAAGGACGACCAAAGCGTCCTCGGCAGCACGCGATACATGGACGCCCGTCCCGTACAGCGGGGAGTCGAAATCGGAGGAACGTGGTACGACTCGAGGGTGTGGGGGACGGTCGTTAACCCTGAATGCAAGTTCCTGCTCTTGAGACACGCGTTCGAGGACTGGAACGCCGTGAGGGTGCAGCTGAAGACAGACAGCAACAACGTGCACTCGCAGAGGGCCATCCTCAAGCTCGGCGCCAAGTTCGAGGGAAGGCTGCGAAACCACCGGATCCGCCAGGATGGGACCCCGGGAGACAGCATGATGTACTCGATCACCGACGAAGAATGGAGGGAGAGCGTCAAGACGTCTCTCAGCTCCAGAATCGCAGGTCTCGGCCCGAACGAATAGCCCTCGCCTGAGATGCGATTCGGTTGTTCAGGATTTGCGTAGACCGCGATTCTGGAGTTGCAACGGTCCCACAATCACAGCCTCTTTCCTGCAAGTCTTCCATGAATCTCCCGTCGTAGGTAGACGGGCCGAGGCAGGCGCTTATCGCCCAGCGATTTGTTTCCGACTAGAGTTGCGTCGTCCCGGATAAGAGAGCAAGATTCTTCCGACGAAATTAAATACTTATGTTATAAACCATATGTCGTGCTGATAAAGCCAAAGCGCGGCGTTGCTCCTATTGTTATCGCGGGGATCATCATTGTTCTCGTTGCAATCGGCGGGGTCGCCGCATACGTCGCTCTGTCGTCTTCGAGTTCCTCGACTCCAACTTCGAGCCCGTCGACGACCTCCTCGTCCAGCACACCGCCCGCCAGTACGAGCAGCACCACATCGACGACGGCCGCCCCGACGACCAGCACGACTTCGACTACGCCTCCCACCACGACCAGCAGCACTACCACTTCGAGCACCGCACCTCCGACGACCAGCACGACGTCGACAACAACCAGCTCCAAGACCACAACGAGCAGCACGACCACAACCTCGTCGACCACATCAACAACATCGTCCTCAACGACTTCGGCCACCTCTTCTACCACCACAACTACCACATCTTGTTCCACCGTTTCCACCTCCTCAACCTCCACATCGGTAACAGAAGACGTGATACCGCTGCTCAGCGCCTACTCGGCGATGTCGATCCAGGCTAACGGGACTAGCTCAACCTCAGGGTCTTCGTCCTCTTCACCGTCGAGCTACAGTTTCGTCGAATCGTACGCCACGGACTACGTGAGCTCCACCACCTACAAGGTTACGATAACTCTCGCCGAAGGGAGCACGAATCTCATGGAGACCGTGTGGCTCCTCAAGGACGGGACTGCAGTGGCGATTGACGTCGCCGGATACAACATCACCGGTTCGGAGGCTCAGGAGTCGATTGTCGGTGCCTTCGCCGCATTCACACTGCAAATCCAGGCTGACAGTTTGATCAACGCCTACACGGCAGCGAACTTCTTCCACTCAACCGGAACATCTACGGTCTCAATCGGGCCGACCAAGGTGTCCGTCACCACCTACGCAGCCAACAATCTACCAGAAACAGAAACATACTGTGGCAGCACACCAACTACGCTCACGGCCTTCTCGTTCTCCGTGGGAACTCCTCAGGGGTCGAGCGCCCCCCTCGTGACCAATGAGAACATCGCAGGCAGCGAAGTTGTAGACGGCCAGACGACGACCTTCCAGTATCTGCTCCAAGTCACCTCGATCACGGTTGCCTGAGTCTCGGAGCCACGCTATCCGGGTCTGACCTCCGAACATCAGCACCTGCAACTCCTGCTGTAGCGTGTGACGCCCCGGGAATTCACTTCCACTTTGTGACTATCTCTTCCCGCCGGAACGTGACTCTGCACACCTGCAGCATTACCACGTCGATGGCCAGAAGGAGCACCGAGATTGTCAGCAGGGTGGTCTGATTGAGGGACGCGAAGTTCGTCTCGGCCAGTACGAAGACACCCCCGAAGGGGACGGACGCGAGGATCCCGAGCTGCTGCGCGGCGCGGAGGTCTCCCACGAGCGAGGCGATGATGACGTTGGCCTCGACGCTGAAGAGGCAGGCCAGCGGCACGGCCAGCAGCAGGATGGCCTCCATCGTCGCGTTCGGGAAGTAGAGGTGCCCGAGACGCCCGTACGTCACCTCGTCAACGAGCGCCATGAAGATTCCGGCCCCGATGTACGTCACGGCCAGCGAAGGGAGTAGGGACGCCAGGTACTTCCCCAGCAGCAGCTCCCCGTCCGACGCAGGGGTCGCGAGAAGCGGCTCCAGACTCCTCTCGAGCTTCTCGCCGAGGAAGCTGTACGAGGCGAGCACGGTCGGAACCAGCGTCGCCATAATCGCGAAGAGGAAGGAGAAGGCGTTGAGCAGGATGCCAATCTCTGAGTCGCTGACGGAGGTCTTGTTGACGTTGAGCCAGACGACTATCGGCAGACCTACCGACAACACCACCGGAAGCCCGATCAGAGAGTAGAGCGTGTACTTCTTCCTCGCGAATACCCCGAAGTCGTTCGAGGCGACGGTCCATGCTCTGGAGAGCTTCATCTTCTCCTCAGCCCCGCACCCTCCGCATGTAGACATCCTCCAGCGAAGGGAGAAGCTCACTGACCGATTGGACCCGGCCACCACAGGCGACGACCGCTTCAACCAGCGACGGGTTCTCCTCGGCCGGGTTCACGACGTCGATGATCAGCCGGTCGCCCTCCACCTCGACCCTCCTCGGTCCGAGCCTCTTCACGGCTGTAAGGATGGCTTCGGTTACCCTCGTGACCTGAATCACCGTCTTCCTGCCCCAGACCGACTCGAGCAGCTGCTTCGTCGCACCGATTGCGATGAGACGGGTCTTGAGGATCCCCACCCTGTCGCAGACCTTCTCTGCCTCGTCCAGGTTGTGCGTGTTGAGGAAGATCGTCCTCTTCTCCTTCTTGAGCTCGAGGATGAAGTCCCGCATCGCCTTGGAGGCCTCGGGGTCGAGGTTCGCGGTGGGCTCGTCGAGAAAGAGCACCTGGGGGTCGTGGATGAGGGCGCGGGCGATGGCGAGCTTCTGCTTCATCCCCTTCGAGAAGGTTCCAGCCGCCGAATCCCGCTTCTCCCAGAGGCCTAGCATCTTGAGGAAGTGTTCGATGCGCTCCCTCCTCTGGCCCTCCGCACACTCGTGAAGCCTCCCGTAGTAGTCTAGGTTCCTGTAGGCGCTCAGCTCGTCGTAGAAGCCTGCGCTCTCTGGCAGGAACCCGATGATTTTCCGTATCTGTTGCAGGTCCGAGTCCTTCCCCGTGTCGTATTCGCCGATGGTTGCCTGCCCGCTAGTCTTCGAGATGAGGCACGCGAGCATCCGGACCGTGGTTGTCTTCCCCGCCCCGTTCGGCCCGAGGAACCCGAAGACCTCTCCCTCGTCCACTCGAAGGGTAAGGTCATCGACGGCCGTCGTGTCACCAAACCTCTTCGTCAGGCTCTCCGTCGCGATCATGTTTCATCGCCTGTCAATTCGTTCGGATCAAAGGACGGAGACGGGCGAGACGCCATCGGCCATCGATTGACGACCATAACTATCGATTAATGAATCTGATGGAGCGGTGCCGGGAGGGTGAAGAGGTGCGGTCGCTGGGATTCGAACCCAGGTTACAAGCTCGCCCCTTTTCGTCGATTCAGACGAAAAATGGAGGGCTTATGTCCTAGACCAGATTGTCCTCGCTTCGTGATCTGGACGACGACCGCCTTGGACCGCGGTCAGAAGAAACCCCCTTTTTATGGTTGAGTCCCGACCAGCTTCTCGACCTCATAGACCAGCCGACCGGCCACGACGTGCGCATCGAGCGAGTCCTCGTGCACGCGCGCCACCAGGTCCAGCGCCCTCGTCGTCTCGACCGTGAAATGCCCCTTCGGGAAGCCTCCGATCAACACCGCAGGGTTCCTCGCCCGTGCGAGCTGCTGCGCCAGGTTCTCGAGCGTCATTTGCTTCCCCTGGATTGACAGTCCGACCGAGAGGTCGGCGCCTATCCTCTTCAGGAGGAGAGGGATCGAGGACTCGCGATAGGCGATGAGCCCCGAATCCGGCTTCTCTCTCAGCACCTTCTGCACCAGGTCCCTGAACCTGAAGTAGCTCTTGGGCGGCCTAGTCCCCGCCCTGAACTCGAGGACGACGTCGTCGCGCGTGTGGATGTAGACCTTCACGCCCTCGGCCCTGTACAGGGGGGTACTCGTGACGCCCAGGAGGGTAAGGTGGACGAGGTCCGGGCGGCCGCGCTTGTAGTCCTCCTTCAGCTTGGCCATCGCCGCATGATGGAGGCTCCTGTCCAGCAGCAACTCTGACGGGTCGAGCCCCCGCCGCCTCGCGTCGTTCCCCACGGAGGCCTGCCGCCGTATCTCTTCGGGCACGAGCTCGAGGGCGGCTTCGGTGATGACTAGGTTGAGCACCTCGCCCGACGGCTTCCAGCTACGATTAATTCTTTGTCTGCCCGAGGCACGGGCGTGAGGAGAAAGGAGGCGAAGAGAGAGGCCGCAGAGATGGCGGCCGCGCTGATTCGAGCTAGCCGTCGAGACGGCCCCCAGAGACCTCGAGCTCGCCAAGGCGCAGGCCTCTCTCGCCCGCCGGGTGATGCTCAAGTTCAACGTCAGGTACGACTGGAGGTTGAAGAGGTTCTTCTGCCACGGTTGCAAGGGCCTCCTCTATCCGGGCCTCAACGCGAGGGTGAGGCTCGGTCGGACGAGGATGCTCTTGGTGACCTGCGCGGACTGCGGCTACGTCAACCGGAAAAAATTGTCAAGTCACGCTTAAATATCCAGCCGAGCGGGCTGACGAATTCACTCCGGGAAAAGAGATGGTCCGCGTCCACGACGTGCCTGCAGACAGACTAATCGAAGCCCTAGCGGAGCATCTGAAGAGGGTCCCCGAACTCGAGCCCCCGCAATGGGCCGCCTTCGTCAAGACAGGCTCCCACGCGGAACGTCCACCCCAGCAGGCGGACTGGTGGTACACGAGGGCCGCGTCCCTGCTCCGGAAGGTCTACCTTCAGGGGCCCGTCGGACTCCAGCAGCTCGAGTCCGCGTACGGAGGGAGCAAGGCGCTGTCCTACTACCCGAAGCACCACCGCGACTCCGGCGGCTCGATCATCAGGAACGCACTCAAGGACATGGAGCAGGCAGAGCTGGTGACGAAGCAGGGGAACAAGGGCCGGGTCCTGACGCCCAAGGGCGTCGCCCTGCTCGACAAGGTCAGCAAAGACGTTTTTAAGGAGCTTTCGAAGGAGATTCCTGCGCTAGCAAGATACGGGTGATAGATTTGTCCGAACAGCCGGATAGTCAGTCAAGAAAAGACCAGGAGGAAGACAGGGAGAAGAGAGCCCTCCGGGAGAACGTAATGCGCATGGCGCTGACCTCCGAAGCCCGCCAGCGTCTAGCCAACATCAAGATGGTCAAGCCACAGGTCGCCCAGACCATCGAAGACTACATCATCCAGATGGCCACGACAGGAAAGCTGAAGACGGTGATAAACGACGACCAGCTGAAGGAGATTCTCGGTTCCTTGCAGACGAAGAAGCGCGATTTCACAATCAGGAGGATTTGAACCATGGGTAGCGTGAAGGACAAGTCGAAGAAGAACCGTCTCATGAAGGCCCAGAAGCAGGCTTCGCCCGTCCCGACCTGGGTCGTCATCAAGACCAACAGGACCGTCAGGTTCAATCCCAAGCAGAGGGACTGGCGGAGACAGAAGCTGAGGCAGAAGTGATAGCGAATGTCGTCTAATCTGGAGCCGCTCACCCGCACCTACATGGTGCCCCTCCGCAGGGTCTTCGAGGCGCCTAGGTACAGGAGGAGCAAGGTTGCCATAAGAGTAATCCGGGAGTTCACGACCAAGCACATGAAGGCAACCGAGGTCAAGATTGAGGTAGGAGTGAACGAGCGGATCTGGTCCCGCGGCATCACCAGCCCCCCGAGGAGGATTAGACTGGAGATGGAGCGCGACGAGGACGGGGTCGTCTCCGTCCGTCTGGCGCCTGAAGCAGTGCAATCCTAGATGGGTCTCTACCTGGTAGAGGTCTACAGGAGCCCGAACATAGGGATATTTCTGAGGGCAAACGACAGGTTTCTCTTCGCGCCGAAGGGCATCGCGTCGACGAAGTCCAGGATGCTCGCCGAGAACCTGGGCGTCTCGCCGGTCTTCGTCTCGGTCGAAGGTACCAGGCTCCTCGGGCCTCTCATGGCCCTCAACAACAAGGGCATCGTGCTCTCCCGCCTGGTAGAGGACTACGAGGTCAGGGAGCTCGCCTCCCAGACGGGCCTCAGGGTCGAGAGGTTCAAATCAAAGTACACCGCCGTGGGCAACCTGGTCTCCGCGAACGACCACGGGGCCATGGTCTCGCCCATTCTCGACCACGAGGCTGTCTCGCAGGTGAGGGACGTCCTCGACGTGGAGGTCCAGAACCTGACAATCGACGAGTACGTCCAGGTGGGCGCGCTGATGGTGGCGACCAACGGCGGGGCAGCGGTTTATCCCAAGCTCACGGAGAAGCAGGTCGAGGACGTGGGAAGCGTCTTCAAGGTTGACGCATACCCCGCCTCCGTCAACGGGGGGATCCCGTTCCTGACCTCGGGCCTCGTCGCCAACTCCTCGAACGCCATCGTCGGGGACCTCACGACGGGCCCGGAGCTGATGTTCCTAACAAAGGCCCTGAGCATCTGACGCACCCTCAAGATTAAAAAGGGTCCGAACGGGCTGTGGCTCGGAATCCGACTTGAGCAAAGACGAGGAGATGGTCAACAACCTGGTTGCGGAGATCAGGGTGCTGGAGAGCACTTACAACGACATGTCTGCCCGCCAGAACCTCCTCGAGAGGATACTTATAGAGAGCCAATCCTCCCTCGCCACGATCAAGGGGCTCAGCTCCCCCACGGAGGAGGCGCTCATCCCAGTGGGCGGCGGGGTACTTCTCCGCGCAACTCCCCCTCAGACCGACAAGGTCCTGCTGAACATCGGCGCAAACGTCGTCGTCGAGAGGACGAGGGAGGACGCTGTCAAGTTCATAGAGGCCCGGACGGGTGAGCTCGAAGAGGACCTCGGGGCCGTAGCCTCGCAGCGCAACCAGATAGCGCAGCGGCTCGAGTCCGACCGGAGAGCGCTGCAGTCGATACTGAGCAGACAGGGTCAGTAGTCGGCGTTGTTTGACAAGCTTAGACAGGCCTTTTCGTCCCTCACGAAGGTAATCTCCGAGAGGAAGCTCTCGGAGAAGGAACTCGACGAAGCGCTCTACAGCTTCCAGCTCACGCTCCTGGAGAGCGACGTCGCCCAGGAGGTCGTCGACAGCATCGGCGCGTCCCTGAAGTCCCAGATGGCCGGGCTGTCCGTCGAGCGCTCGAAGGAGACGGCATCCCTCGTTCAGGAGGGGCTCCGCAGGTCGATTACCGAGATCTTCGCGAAGGCGGGGTCAGTCGACCTTTTCGGGCTCATCGACGAGAAGAAGAAGAGGGGCGAGCCCTTCACGATACTCTTCCTCGGGATCAACGGGACGGGCAAGACGACGACGGTGGCCAAGTTCGCCTATCTCCTCAAGCAGGCGGGTTACTCCGTCGTGGTCGCCGCCGGGGACACCCACAGGGCCGGGGCCATAGAGCAGCTCACCGAGCATGCAGGCAGGGTCTCCGCCAAGGTGATAGCGCAGAGGTACGGGGCGGACCCGGCCGCTGTCGCGAGGGACGGGGTCCTCTACGCCAAGGCGCACCACGTCGACGTCCTCCTCGTCGACACCGCAGGGAGGATGCAGACCAACCAGAACCTCATGGAGGAGATGGGTAAGATTGTCAGGGTCGTCAACCCCGACTTCAAGATCTTCATCGGCGACTCGCTGGCCGGCAACGACGCCATCTCCCAGGCCCAGCTCTTCAATAAGTACACCGGCTTCGACGGCGCGATACTGACGAAGACGGACGCAGACACGAGGGGGGGCGCCGCGCTCTCCATCGCTTACACGACGGGACGGCCCATCCTCTACCTCGGGGTGGGGCAGGACTACAAGGACCTGAAGAGGTTCGACGTCGGCTCGTTCGTGGACGCCCTGATGGGCTGAGCCCGGGCGCCGCCGTCCTAGACCCTCACGATTTCCAGCGCGAACTGCTTGGCGAGGGAGGTGATTCTCTCCTTGTTTGGGCCAAGCCCCTTCCAGTCGACCGCCACGTTGCGGGGGAACCTCGTGGTCTTCTGGATTATCTGGCCGAACATGGCTTCGTCGACCCCCGCCAGGCTGTGCTTCGGGACGATGGAGGAGAGGGCGAAGTCGGTCTCGAGCAGGAGACTGTTGAACTTGGCGGGGTAGTGGGACCCCCCGAACGCGAGCGCCACCTTCTCCCACGACCTCCCCTCCGTCAGGGCCTCCACCAGCGCGTCTCCGATGACCGCCCCGGCCCTCTCGTCCCTCCAGTTCTTCTCGGAGGAGCCCAGCTCCACGAATAGGACGGGCCTCTTGAGAGACGTAGGCCCGTGGTGGGTCGCCTCTATCGTTATCTCGTACCCCTCGAGCTCGCCCTTGCGCCTGCTCAGCGCCTGCAGGTAATTCTTCTGCAGGTCCGGGTTCACCCATCCGACCTCCCTTGGCCTCCCTCCGAGCACGGCCTCGTCTCCGAAGTTGCCCGTCGTGTGGACCGTGAGGGATGGTATCCCGGACTCCGCGTAGTGCCTGGAGAGGAAGACGTAGGCCCGGGGGTTGAAGTACTCATCGAGGTCGGGCGGCTCGATCATCTCCGTGTCGATGGTCACGAGAAGGAGCGACCCCATCTGGAGGACCGGCCTCCCCATGAGCTCGATCTCGGTCGACTCGAACCCATGGTTCCTTACAAGGCCCTTGGCTATGGTGACCGAGGCCTCGTCCTTCGTCGACGTGATCAGGACGGTCGCAGGGGAACCCTCTGGGGTCATGAGCAGGCTCCCTGTGGCCCGTCCTGTGGGGAGAAAAGCGTTTGAACACCGAAGGGCTCGTCGTACCGTCCCAGACTCTTCGAGGGTGGGAACCGTTGGGTACTTTTATAAACAGCCACCTGTGGTACGTCCTGAGAAGGTTACAGGTTTGACACTTCGCGATTTCCTCGCCGCCATGGGGTCGGTTCTCAGGCTCTCCAAGAAGAGCGACAAGGAGCAGTTCATGCTCTACCTCAAGCTCGTCCTCCTCGGCGTCGCCGTGGTCGGGACCATGGGATTCCTGATCAAGTTCATCTCGACTGTGCTGCCGAGCATCTTCGGCTAGACGAGGCCCGCAATCTTGTCAGAACAGAGACAGAGCTCCATCTATCCGGTCAAGACCACCGGCGGACAGGAAAGGACGGTCGCGACCTTCGTGGCGAACAAGGCTATGCAAAAGAAGAAACCCATCTATTCCATACTCGCACTCGACACGTGGAAGGGATACGTCCTCTTCGAGGCGCCCAACTCGCAGGTCGTGGACGAGAGCATCCAGGGGTTCAAGCACGTCCGCAGCAAGATCCCCGGCATGATGCAG
The DNA here is from genome assembly GCA_963703285.1 of uncultured Nitrososphaerota archaeon. GTDB lineage: Archaea > Thermoproteota > Nitrososphaeria > Nitrososphaerales > Gagatemarchaeaceae > Gagatemarchaeum. The sequence continues at coordinate 1,414,295 of OY969807.1, read as the reverse complement.
TTCTCAGACATCGAGAAGTTCCTGGTCACGAAGTCCATGGTCGCCGAGCTCTCCGACAACGACATCGTCGAGATAGTGGCAGGTCCCTTCAAGACGATGCGCGCCAAGATAGTCAGGATAGAGACGGCCAAGCAGGAGGTCACTGTGATCCTCCTGGACACGCCCTACCAGATGCCCGTTGTCCTTGACGCCGCCTACTTGAAAATAATTTCGAAAGGAACGACAGAAGCCAAAAAGAATGCAGAGATTAAGAACGAAGCGTCGACTTATTAGCGTCGCTTGGGGAGCGTCAGGCTTGTGACGAGCTCCTCGGAGTCGACGCTGTTTAGCTCGGACTACAGGCCCTACGGGCCAACATATGGCGCGTCGGGGACGGCTGCGTTCGAATACACTACCAAGCCGACGGAAGAGTCCACCGGGCTGTACTACTCGGGAGCCCGCTGGTACGACCCTGCCACAGGCTAGTCAAGATTGTCGAGAAGGCCAAGCCAGAGGCCGCGAAGCAGCCGGCCTAGCCTCCCTCCCGACCTTCACCCGCCGGAACCGCCGGAAAAGCTTTAGATACGCTGCCAGAAAGCGCCCAATTCCAACAAGTGCTGCTTATGGGCGAGAAGAAGATTATCTCCGTACTGGTGACGGGCGGCGAGGCCTCCGCCGGGGCGCCCCTCGGGCCCGCAATCGGGCCGCTCGGGGTCAACGTGCTGCAGGTCGTCAACGAGATCAACAGGGTGACCGCGGACTTCAAGGGGATGAAGGTCCCGGTGAAGGTCGAGGTCGACCAGGAGACCAAGAAGTTCACGGTCTCCGTGGGGACCCCCACCACCTCCGCTCTCCTCGTGAAGGAAGCCGCCATCCCCAAGGGCTCGGGAAAGCCGAACGTCGACTTCGTCGGGAACGTCTCCTTCGACAAGGTCCTCGGCATCGCCAGGATTAAGATCAACGACTCGTACGCCAAGTCGATCAAGTCCTCTGTGAAGGAAGTCGTCGGGAGCTGCGTCAGCATGGGCCTCAAGGTCGAGGACACGGACCCGCGGCAGTTCACAAAGCAGATCGAAGAGGGCAAGTGGGACGAGGCCATCGCGGCGTTCGAAGCGAAGAAATAGCCCGGACAACGACGAGCCCCTGCGATGACCCTTGGACGGGTCGCCGAGATTTGGCGCTATCCTGTAAACGGACTCCAGGGGGAGAGGCTTGAGGAGAGCAGGGTCCTGGCCACCGGAATATCCGGGGACCACCTGTACGCCATCCGCGAGGTCGCGTCCAAGAGGGTCCTCGACCCGAAGTCCTACCGGTTCTCTTGGGGGGAGTCCCTCGGTCGTCCGACTATGCTCGAGCTCTCGGCGAGGATTCTCCGGCCCCCCGGAGGGAGTGCACGAGGTCTCGATCGAGAGTTCAGGGCGCACGGTCTGCACCTCCAGCGACCCTGAGGTGAACTCTCACATCAGCGCGGCCCTCGGCGGAGAACTGGAGCTCGTGAGGTACCCCAGGTTCGCGGAGTCTCGCGCCAAGTCGGGCAGGACGCTGCACCTCATCACCACCGCGTCGCTCGGACGCTTGCGGGACGCCCATCCCGGAGGCGACTTCCAGGCAAGGCGGTTCCGTCCCAACATCGTGGTCGACACCGGGCGGGACCTGGACGGATTCCCGGAGGACGGCTGGGTCGGCAGCGAGCTGGAGATGGGGCCCCTTCGCGTTCGCGTCGAGAAGCCCAACGTCCGGTGTAAGGTGACGACGATGAGGCAGCCCGGGATCGAGGAGGACCAGCTTATACTCGAGACGATTCAGAAGGTCCACGGCAGCAACCTGGGGGTAATGTGCACCGCCATCGGCGAGGGAGTCCTCCGGGTCGGGGATCCCGTGGGGCGCGCCCTGGGAGCCGAGCCATCGAAACTCTTTTAATTACTGGCCTCTGGCGCGGTCTGGCTTTCGGGAACTCACTTGCTTACAAACGTTCAACTTGCGGAGCTCGTCAAGAAGGGGAAGGAGTCGAAGGAGAGGAAGTTCCCCGAATCTTTCGAGTCCGTAATCACCTTCAAGGACGTCGATCCCAAGAAGACGGACCTGAACATCAACGAGACCGTCTACCTGCCCCACCCCGGCTCCCACAAGTCAACGATATGCTTCATCGGCTCCGGAGACCTCCTGCTCCGGGCGAAGAACGCGGGCGTCGAGGGGACGCTCGAGCCTTCCCAGCTCGAGAACTTCGCGGGCAACAAGAAGGAGGCAAAGAAGCTCGCGAGGCAGTACGACTTCTTCCTGGCAGACACCGCGCTGATGCCCAGGATAGGCAAGATCCTCGGCACCTCGCTCGGCCCGAAGGGCAAGATACCGACCCCCGTCCCGCCAAACGCGCCCATCGAGGCGATGATAAGCCGGACGAGGACCGCCGTGAGGGTCCGCAGCAGGGCGGCTCTCGCAGTGGCCGCGAAGGTGGGAGACAGGAAGCTCTCGGACACCGACCTCGCCGACAACATCCTTGCGATGGTCCAGGCGGTCCAGAAGAAGCTGCCCAACGGCGACAGGAACATCAGGGCCGTGATAGTGAAGACGACCATGGGCAAGCCCGTGAGGAGCAAGGTAAGCGAAGCATGAGCCAGCAGGCGCAGGTCCAGCGGGAGTACAGTGAGAAGAAGCTCTCCACCGTGGACAAGATCGCAAAGCTATCGCAGAAGTACCCCGTCATAGTCGTCACCCAGCTCTCCAAGGTCCGCTCTGCGCAGCTGATGGCCGTGAGGAAGGTCCTCCGCGGCAACGCGGAGATAGTCGTGGTCAAGAACAACCTCGCGAAGCTCGCGCTGAAGAGGGCCGGGATAAAGAACGCCGACGAACTGCTCAAGTACCTAACGGGCCAGAACGCGTTAATCTTCTCGAACCTCGACCCGTTCAAGGTATACCTCCTCCTGGAGAAGAACCGGGTCAGCCTTGCGGCGAGGGTGGGAGACGTCGCTCCCGCCGACATCACCGTTCCAGCCGGCAACACCGGCCAGCCCGCCGGCCCCGTGCTCAGTGAGTTCAGGGAGGCCGGGATCCCGACGAAGATCGAGTCCGGGAGCATCTGGATAATCAAGGACTCCGTCGCCGCGAAGGCGGGCACCGCCATAACCCCGAAGCTCGCGAGCCTTCTCTCGAAGCTCGGAATCAAGCCCATCCGTGCGGGGCTGTCCATCGCGCTCGCCTACGAGGACGGCCTAATCTACGCGGCCGACGTGGTCGCCATCGACCTGGAGAAGTACAGAGAGAGCCTGCTCTCGGGCTTCGCCTCCTCAAGGGGCCTGGCCATATACATCGGCTACGTCACACCGGACACCGCCCCCGATATAATCGCCCGGGCGTACCGCGAGGCGTTCTCGCTGGCCGTCGAGGTGGGAGAACTCACCCCGGAGACGGCGCCCGTCATCCTTGCGAAGGCGGAGGCCGAGGCGAATGCGGTCCTCGACAAGGCCAAGGAAAAGGGCTACGCGTAGGCCCAGCTCCTGGACAACATTCTCTGTAGTTCTAGGGAGGCGCCCCTCATGGAGAGCCAGTACGCTGTCTTTGGACGATGGTGCCGTTCTTAGCCGAATAGGGAAGCCAGACCCGCCAGCGCTTCCTCTTCCTTCTTCTCCTCTTCCTTCGGCTTCTCCTCCGCCTTGACCGCACCAGCTGCGGGTGCCGCCGCTGCCGCCGGGGCCGCCACCGCCATCGCGGAGGCGCTCTTCAGGGCATCGTCTATGTTGATCTCGCTGAGGGCAGAAGCCAGGGCCTTCACCTTCACCTGGTCGACCTCCACTCCAGCGGCCTTGACCACGCCTGTCAGGTTATCCTCGTTAATGGGCTTGCCAGCCTTGTGAAGCAGAAGAGCGGCATACATGTAAGAGTCGGTCATTTTGCAAAAGCCCGCCATCCCCCAACCGCTTTTATAGTTTTCGAGGTCTCCTCTTCAAAACCAGGCGCGCGCCCGAAGAGAGCTGGCTTCCGCGCGACGCAGCATCTCCTACTTTATTTACCGATTCGGGAGGGTGACCGGCAAGGTGCTCTGATGGCGGGCGACAAGGCCGTGCTCCAGGAGAGGTTCTCGAAGGACTACGAGAAGTACTACATGGTGGACCTCTTCAAGCGCAGGGGCTTCGTCCGGAAGAAGTGCGAAAGCTGCGGGAAGCACTTCTGGACGCTCAGGCCCGGGGCCACGAGGTGCGACGACCAGCCCTGCTCGCCCTACACCTTCATCGGGAGCCCACCGACCAAGACCAGGCTGGACTACGTCGGCACCTGGAGGAAGGTGGAGGAGTTCTTCCGCAACAACGGCCACACCATCGTCCCCCGGTATCCTGTGGTCGCCCGGTGGAGGCCCGACCTCTACTTCACCGTGGCCTCGATCATCGACTTCCAGCGGATAGAGGGGGGCAAGGTCATCTTCGAGCTCCCCGCGAACCCTCTCGTCGTCCCGCAGATGTGCCTGAGGTTCAACGACCTGCCGACCGTCGGGGTGAACGGGAAGCACAACTCGTCCTTCTGCATGATTGGGCAGACGGCGCTGGCGAACAAGGAGGGATACTGGAAGGACAGGTGCATCGATCTCGATTTCGACCTGCTGACTAAGGTGCTAGGCATACCGGAAGAGGAACTGTCATTCATCGAGGGCGTCTGGGTGGGGTACGGCGCCTTCGGGTACTGTCTCGACTACTTCGCCCGGGGTCTCGAACTGGGGAACGCCGTCTTCACCGCCTTCGAGGGCAGCCCGTCGTCCTTCACGGAGATGAAGGAGAAGGTCATCGACATGGGTTCCGGACTCGAGAGACTGGCCTGGATCACGCAGGGGACTCCGACCTCGTACGACGTAGCGTTCGCGCCCGTCCTCAAGCGGATGAAGGAGGCCTCACCCTTCGAGTATGACCACGACCTCTTCCTCCGCTACTCCCGCGTCGCGGGGACGATGAACGTCGACGACTTCCCCAACCTCTCGGAGGCGAGGGGAATGATAGCGAGGGAGCTCGGGGTGCCGGTCTCGGACCTTACCGAGAAACTCGCTCCGCTAGAAGCCTTCTACGCCATCGCGGACCACTCGAGGACCCTCCTCTTCGGGATCGCCGACGGGCTCCTGCCCAGTAACGTGGGCGGCGGATACAACCTGCGGGTCGTCTTCAGGCGGGCGCAGTCGTTCGTCCAGCGCTACGGCTTCAAGTTCGACCTCCACGACGTCATCAATTGGCACATAGACCAGCTCTCTGGGATGTTCCCCGAGCTCGAGCAGCACAGGGGCGACGTCTCGGAGGTGCTGGACGTGGAAGAGGCCCGCTACGGCTCGACGATGGAACGGGTGTCAAAGACTATCTCCTCGCTCTCCAGCTCGAAGAGGGAGCTTGGCACGGACGACCTGGTGAAGCTGTACGACTCCGACGGCATAACGCCGGAGCAGCTCGTCCAGGCGGGCCTGAAGGTCGCCATCCCCGACGATTTCTACCAGCGCGTCGTCTCCAAACACATCCTCCAGAAGGAGGAGGAGAAGGGCCCGAGGTTCGACGTCGCGGACGTCCCTGACACCCGCCTGCTCTACTACGAGGAACCTGACACGTTCCGGTTCGATGCTCGGGTTCTGAAGACCTTCGAGGGCGGCTTCGTCGCGCTCGACCAGACCGCGTTCTTCCCGCGGGGCGGTGGGCAGGAACCGGACCACGGAACCATAGACGGAATGAAAGTGGAAGACGCAATCAAGTACGGAACCGTGGTCCTGCACAAGATCGCGGGGGATCTCCCGGCCGTCGGTTCGAACGTCCACGGAGAGGTTGACTCTGTCAGGAGGCAGAGGATCAAGCGCATCCATACCGCGACGCACATCCTGAACGGAGCCTCCCGGCAGGTCCTCGGCCCCTGGGTCTGGCAACACTCCGCGTTCAAGGAGGCGGATTACGGCAGGCTCGACATCACCCACTTCGCACACCTCACGGAGAAGGAGGTCCGGAAGATCGAGGACGTGGCCAACGACATTGTGATGAAGAACCTTCCGGTCACGATAACCGGCGTGCCGAGGAGGGTCGCCGAGGAGACGTACGGCTTCCGGATCTTCCAGGGCGGCGTCGTCCCCTCGGCGAAGCTCAGGATAGTCAGCATCTCGGACTGGGACATCCAGGCCTGCGGAGGAACCCACACCAGGACGACCGGGGAGGTCGGCCTCATCAAGATCGTCAAGACCGAGCGCATACAGGACGGCGTGGAGCGGCTAGACTTCGTCGCGGGGTACCCGGCGGTCGAGTACGTGCAGGAGATGTACTCCACAATCGGACGGGCCTCCTCGGCCCTGACCACGCAGAGGGAGAACGTCGTGAAGGTCGCCGAAGACGTGCGCGAGAGGCTCGAGGAGTCGCTCAGGAAGCAGAGGAGCCTCGGAGAGAGGCTCGTGACCGCGTCCCTTCCCGAGGTCCTCGCAGCCGCGAGGGAGGTCAAGGGGACAAAGGTTTATCTCTCGAGGGAGAGCGAGCTGGACGAAGAACTGATTGTTAGCCAGGGGCAGAAGTGCGTCAAGGCCGAACCGCGGCTCGTCTACGCCAGCGTAGCTCCCCGAGGCAACGCAGTCCGAATCACCTGTTTTGTGGGCAAGGCCGCAGCCGAGTCCGGGGTCGCCGCCGACGCTGTCGTCCGCGCCGTCGCGAAGGTCCTCGGAGGGTCGGGAGGAGGCTCGAAGGAGTTCGCCCAGGGCGGCGGTCCGAGGCTGGACCGCATCAACGAGGCCTCCGAGGCTGTCTACGATACGGTCTCCGGACTAGTCGGGAGATAGCCCATTGGTCGCGTACGAGAAACACTGGCTGAGCGTGTGGAGCGAGAAGCGGCTCTTCGAGTCCGAGCCGATCGGGGGGAAGAAGAAGGTGTTCGTCACCTTCCCGTTCCCCTACATGAACGGGCCCCTCCACATAGGTCACTGCTTCACCGCCACGAGGGTGGACGTCTACGCGCGCTTCAAGCGGATGCGGGGGTTCAACGTGCTCTTCCCGTGGGCCTGGCACTGGACGGGGGAGAGCATACCCGGGATGAGCTACAGGCTTTCCCTGGGGGATGAGGGCGTCCGGAAGGCCTTCCTCGAGACCGACGGGGTTCCGCCGAGCGAAGTCGAGCGGTTCGTCGACCCCGAGTATCTAGCCTCCTACTATACGAGGGTGAGCAGAGAGGCGGTGAAGGAGACCGGCTTCTCCATAGACTGGAGGAGGGAGTTCAGGACGGTCGACCCGGCGTTCAAGAAGTTCGTCGAGTGGCAGTACCTGCGTCTGCGCGAACGCGGCTTCGTCGTCCAGGGGACGCATCCCGTGGTCTGGTGCAAGCGCGACGAGAGCCCCACCGGCGACCACGACAGGATGGAGGGGGAGGGCGTCTCCCCAGAGGAGTTCAACCTCATCAAGTTCAGGGTCGAGGGCGGGGGGAGCCCGCGGTGGCTCGTGGCCGGCACACTCAGGCCGGAGACGATCTTCGGGGCGACCAACGTCTGGGTCCACCCGGAGGGCGCCTACTGTGAGGCGGATGTGGACGGAGAGGTCTGGATTATCAGTTCGTCGGCGACCAACCGGCTGGCGGAACAGCTCCACTCCGTCAAGGTCCTGAGGGAGCTGAAGGGCTCGGAGCTACTCGGGAAGACGGTCACCGCGCCCATCACCGGCGCCAGCCTTCCTGTGCTCCCGGCGACGTTCGTCGATGCCGACCTCGTGACGGGCGTGGTCTACAGCGTGCCTGCGCACGCGCCCTATGACTACATGGGGCTCGTCGACCTCCAGGAGGGGAGAGCGAACGCGTCCCCGGAGATCTCAGCCATCGCTAGGCGGCTCGGGCCGATCTCCATGATAGCCATCCAGGGCTACTCGGACGTCCCTGCCCAGGACGAGGTCAGGAAGCGCGGCATCAGGGACTCGTCCGACCCCAGGCTCGAGGAGGCCACCGCCGAGCTCTACAAGGCGGAGTTCCACAGGGGGATCATGAAGCAGAACTGCGGCAGCTACAGAGGGATGAAGGTCTCCGAGGCGAAGCCCACGGTCGTCGAGGAGATGAAAGGAGGCGGCGTCCTCGCCGTCATGATGGAGCTGCCCCAGCGGGTGGTCTGCAAGTGCGGGACCCGATGCTACGTCAAGATACTCGAGAACCAGTGGTTCCTCAACTACTCCGACCCCGCCTGGAAGGAGAAGACGAAGTCGCTGATCAGGCGCGCCAACGTCTACCCCGAGCAGTCCCTCGAGTGGTACTACTCGACCATCGACTGGCTGCGGAACTGGTCCTGCGCTCGACGCTCGGGGATGGGGACCAAGCTCCCCTGGGACAAGGAGTGGATTGTCGAGACCCTCTCAGACTCCACCATCTACATGGCCTTCTACACCATCTCGCAGCTGGTCAACGCCGAGAGGGTCAAGTTCGACCAGCTGGTTCCCGAGGTCTTCGACTACGTCCTTCTGGGGATCGGGTCGGAGGCGCACGTGGCGAAGCTCTCGGGGATAGACCTCAGGCTCCTCAGAGCCATGCGGACCGAGTTCCTCTACTGGTACCCGGTCGACCTCCGGAACTCCGCCAAGGAGCTCATCCCCAACCACCTGACCTTCTTCGCTTTCCATCACGCGGCGATGTTCGAGGAGGCGCAGTGGCCCGTCGGCTTCAGCGTCAACGGGATGATAGAGATAGAGGGCCAGAAGATGAGCAAGTCGAGGAACATCTTCGTCACATGGCGCCAGGCGCTGGAGCTGTACGGAGCGGACGCCCTGCGGGCGACTCTCGCGCTGGCCGCCGACGGGATGGACGACGCAGACTGGAAGTCCAAGAACGCCGAAGACATGAAGTTCAAGATAGAATCGCTCTTCCCGTTCATGGAGAAGTCCCTTAGGGAGAGCGAGAGGAGAGACCCAGACGAGCTCGACGCTTGGTTGATCTCTGTGATGCGCCACAGGATCGAGACGGTCACCGCTTCGGTCGAGAGCATGAAGATCAGGAAGGCGCTCTCGGTAGCCCTTCTCGACGTCTGGAACGACATCAGGTGGTACCTGAGGAGGGAGGAGGGGCCTCGAAGGCAGACCATGGAGCTCGTCTCCGAGACGTGGATAAGGCTGCTCTCGCCGTTCATCCCCTTCGCTGCGGAGGAGCTCAACCAGAGGAATGGCGGGAAGGGTCTGATGTCCACCGCCGACTGGCCCTCGACGACGGAGTTCCCCGAAGACCTGGGCGCCGAGACGGCCGAGCTGCTTGTTAACAGAGTTCTGGAAGACGCCAGGAACCTACTGAAGATAATCAAGGAGAGCAAGAAGAAGCTGAGCCTCTACGTCAGCTCCGACGAGGCTTCGTCGTACTTCACCGAGCTCTCGCGGGTCCAGAAGGAGGGCGGGGACCGCGGCTCGGTGATAAAGAAGTACGCCGGGACGGGGATAAAGCCCGAGAGGGTCATCAAGCTCCAGTATGAGCTGGGAGAGGAGCTCGTGCAGAGGCTTGCGGGACTGGAGGACTTCGACGAGTTCCATATCCTAAAGGGCGCTGCGACGTTCATCTCCAGCGAGCTGGGAATCGAGGTGAACGTCTTCAAGGCAGGCGGGAAGGACGTCTACGACCCGGGGAAGAAGGCGGGTGGCGCGCTCCCCTTCAAGCCCGCGTTCTATCTCGAGTAGAGCATTCTTCGCAAAGATTAATATGACGGACATCCGATAACTCCCCAAGTGCCTAGGTGTGAGAATAGGGTCTCCGGCATCGTCTTCGTCACCTCGCTTCCGGCGAGTGATATAGTTGGCAAAGTACATCTTCGTCTCCGACCCTAGTCTCTCCCGTGAGTACAACAACTTCCCGCTGCTTGACTTCCTGCCATCTGCGCCCAGCGCGGCTGTGCCCGGGTTCATCTACAGGTTCCTCAAGGGGTCGCGCACCCCCGACGACAACGGCAGGGCGGTCGTCGCGCCCTACGCTCTCAGGAAGCTAGAGACGGCCCTCCTGGCCCAGAACAAGAAGGAGGATGTGGTCATCGCCCACGAGGACTTCATCCAGTCGTTCGTGAAAGACGACACGGAAATCATAGGCGTCTACACGATGGACCCCCTGGGCCTGGGCCCCCTCACAATGTCGTTCTCCCTCCTCTTCGCGACCCACTCGAAGGCGTGGGTCAGGCTGGAGTTCGAGGGGCTCATCGCGAAGGTCAACAGGGCCAGGGTGGGGAAGAAGGCCAAGCTGGTTGTCGGAGGCCCGGGGGTCTGGGAGCTCACCGTCCACCCGGAGCTGCTGGACGAGCTCAAGATAGACTACGCGTTCCAGGGCCAGGCCGACGACATCATCAACGAAGTCCTCGCCGACATCTCCAGCGGCGGAATCAACGCCGACTACTTCCAGGGCTACTCCTCCTTCGACGACCACTTCCACAAGACGTGGGTCACCCACGACCGCTTCATAACGCGGATGAGGTCGTCCAAGCAGTTCCCGACGCTCGAGGACATACCCCTCATCCAGGGGCCCACCGTCAAGGGGCTGAGCGAGGTGATGCGGGGATGCGGAATAGGCTGCGACTTCTGCGAGGTGACCCTGAGGCCCATCCGCTACTACACGTCCGAGATGGTCGCGAAGGAGGTAGAGGTCAACGCCAGGGCCGGCAAGACGAGCGCCTGGCTGCACAGCGACGAGATCTTCGCCTACAAGCACGGGCCGCACTTCGTCCCCAACGAAGAGGCCATCGATGAGCTGTTCAAGACGGTGATGTCCGTCAAGGGGCTCGCCCACACCAACCCCACTCACGGAAGGATATCCATCCCGGCGGGGTATCCCGAGATAACCAAGAGGATTTCCTCGGTCGTGCACGCCGGACCGGACAAGTGGATCGGCATCCAGGTCGGGCTGGAGACGGGGAGCGAACGGCTGGCCCAGATACACATGCCCAACAAGACGCTCCCGCTCAAGATTGGCCCCGACGGCTCCTGGCAGTCCATAGTCGAGGAGGGCGTCAAGGGGATGAACGTCGCTTACTGGCGGCCCGCCTTCACCGTCCAGGTGGGGCAGATGGACGAGACTGCGGAGGACAACTGGGAGACGGTGGCGATGGTCAACAGGCTCAGCAACATGGAGGTCGACGGGGGGAGGCTCTCCGAGTTCACCGCCACCCCGATGCAGAACGTGCCCTTGGGGATGATCAGGAGCAGGTCCTGGAGCCCGGATATTCTCGACGAGTCCGAGCTCGCGGTCTACTACGCATGCTACCGGCACCTCTCGAAGATGATCAAGAGGGATGCCGTGACGGACAGCAAGGGCAATTTCGCGAGACGGGCCGTCATGTCGAGCGTGCTCAACCTGGGCGGGTACGGCCTCCTCCACTACATCGAATCAATGTGCAGGAAGCGCGGCCTCGACCTCGAGAAAGTGAAGCGCTACGGCCTGAACTAGGTCCCCGCCGCGAATCTCCCTAAACGTTTCTTTAGGACGCCGGGCTACCCCTCACGGTCCACCGTTGAGCCCCTCGAAGACGCGGATCGTCGCCCACGTCGACATGGACTCTTTCTATGCCTCCGCCGAGGCCGTGCGGGACCCCTCGCTGAGGGATTCCCCACTGGTGATAGGGGCCGACCCGAAGGAGGGCAGGGGGAGGGGCGTGGTCGTCTCGTGCAACTACCCGGCTCGGAAGTTCGGCCTGAGGTCGGCCATGCCGATATCGGAGGCGTGGAGGCTCTGCCCCCAGGCTGTCTACCTGCCTCCCGACTTCGGGTACTATGAGGCCCTGTCCGGCCAGGTCATGCAGACGATCAAGCGACTGGCAAAGAGCTTCGAACAGGTCAGCATAGACGAGGCCTTCGTCGAACTCGGGGAGACCGTACCTAGCATGGAGGAGGCGGAGGTCTGGGTCACCAGGCTCAAGGAAGCTCTCAGGACCGAGACTGGACTTACCTGCTCGGTGGGGATTGCGGAGAACAAGTCCGCCGCGAAGATAGCGACCGACCTTCACAAACCTGACGGTGTGACCGTCGTCGGGCTCGGCAAGACCAAGGAGTTCCTCGCCCCGCTGCCAATCGGCGTAATCCCCGGAGTCGGGATTAAGACCGAGCAGACGCTGAAGGAGCTCGGGGTGGCCAAGGTCGGAGACCTGCAGGTGTTGGACGCAGGAATCGTCAGGAGCAGCCTCGGCTGGTCCGGGCTCTGGATCTGGGAGGTCGCCAACGGGCTCGAGAATGAACAGGTCAAGGAGCACGAACTGAAGTCGTTCAGCACGGAGAGGACGCTCGAAAAGGACTCGCTGGACTGGGCAGTCGTGGACGGAATTGTTGAAAGGCTGGCCTCCGAACTCGGAGAGAGGATCCGGTCGTCTCACTTCGTCTTCAGGAAGGTAGGTGTCAAGCTTAGGTTCAGGGGATTCGAGACCCATACGCGGGAGGTGCGACTACCGAGCTACTCGAACGATGGGGACGCCATACTCAGGGAGGCGCGGCTTCTGCTCAGGTCGTTCCAAGGGAACAAGGTCCCCATCAGGCTCGTCGGGCTGAGGGTCTCGGACGTGAAGAGGGAGGCCGCCGACCAGACGACCATCTCCGCCTGGGTTGAGAAAAAGGAACAGGGGTAGGTTCTAGACCTTGCCCCCGATGCGGAAGAGCTTCGTTCCGCAGACAGGACAGACACCCTGAACAGCCTTCTTCCCGTTCTTCATGGTGATGTTCTGCGGTGTCTTCATCTCTCTCTTTGCCTTGCACTTAACACAGTATGCTTGAACCGTTTCAGATTCGCCTTGTCACCGGAGCGTCGAATACAGCGTATAAACCTTACAGAGTGGTTTTTCTTGCCTCAACGGCGAACAAAAAATTACCACCCTCAATGAATAATTTACTTACGAAACGGGCCGACCACCGATTTTTTCCCGTTCTTGTTTGAACATCATCAATTTCTTTCTATTGAAGAGGTATCCTCTTGAGGACCGCACGGACCCGACACCAGCTCCCGCAAAGAGGATTATCCTTGAACCAACTCTATCCAGATTCCATTCGGGTCCTTGATGTACACCCACCTGCTCTTCTCGGTCTTGATCTCGGCGGCCAGCGGGTGGCCCATCTCCTTTGCCGCAGCGATCAGGCCCTCAAGGTCGTCGACGCTGAAGGCAAGATGGTCGAGCCCCTCTCCCGCGCTGTACCTTGAGTTGTACTTGCTCGCCTTGTCGTAGTGGTTCAGTTCGAGCTCGAACCCACCCTCGCGGCTCGCCAGGCTTGCGACCTCCCCTTTTGCCACCGGAATCTTGGACCGACCGACGAGCTTCATCCCGAGGACCTTCGTGTAGAAGTCGATCGACTCGTCCAGGTCCTTGACCCTGATTCCCGTGTAGAGGAAATTGACCTTCATGCACCGTTCGCGAGTTGCTCCTTTACTTATCGATTGCGAGACCGTAAGACCCGGAGTCCGGGGAGACCAATTATATTGCGCCGATGCGCGGCGTCCTGACGCTTGGCCGAGATACTCTACGGAGTCAGCCCAATCGGCCTAGGTCATGCATCGAGGGCGGTTGCCGTGGGTCTCGAGCTCGGCGAGAAAGGCCTCAAGCCCGTCTTCGCCAGTGGAGGGGGCGCCTCGCGCTTCCTCGCTTCCTACGGTTTCGAGGTTCGGGACATCGTGACGGAGCCGACGCCCTCAGAGAAGGACGGGAGGATGAGGTACCCTGCGCTCTGGTACATACGGTACTGGTCGGGTTACCGTTCCACGAGGAAGAGGATGGGGTCGCTGATCGAGAGGATAAACCCGCAGCTCATAGTCGGGGACGAGGAGTTCTCATGCGTCTCGCTGGCGATAGAGAGGGGCGTCCGCCACACGATGATCTCCGACGAGCTCGTACTCGGGTTCGCACAATCGGGAATCTCGCGCTACCTCGAGAGGAAGGTGGAGGCGTGGTACAAGAACCTCCAGCAGCGGGCGTCGAGCATCCTTGTCCCGGACTTCGGGGATGACCACGGAAACGTTCACTTCGTCTCCCCCGTGGTCAGGGCTTTGACCAGGAGCCGCGAGCAGGTGAGGACCGCGCTCGGGATAGGGCCCTCTATGAGGATGATCTTGCTGAGCGCGAGCGGGAGCGGCATAGGGGGCTTCCTCCTCGACAGAGTCGCGGGGGCCCTGGGAAAGCTGGACCTGCCCGGGGTCGTCCTGGTGGTTAGCGGTCTCTCCACGGGCCCGAGACGGGACGACATCCGCTACCTCGGGGTCGAGCGCGACAACCAGGACCTGATCGCGGCCTGCGACCTCGTGGTGTCGACTGCGGGCAAGAGCACCATCGACGAGGCGGCGTGCTACGGGACCCCCATCATCGCCATCCCGATAAGGAACCACCCTGAGCAGGAGAGGAACGCCGCGTCCCTCGGCTTCTCGCCGGCGGACCTGGACAACCTCGAACGCCTCATACCTGCGCACCTCGGCCAGAGGACCGAGCCCCGCAGGTACGGCGGCGCGGCCTCTGTCTCCGGCTTCATCGAGGGTCTACTTTAGCAGGAAAACCGCGGACCGGCCCCGTTTTCGGCCGTTTGCAATCCCTTGCCGGGGACGCCGGGCCTGAATCGGATATAACCGGGTGCCGGAAGACCTGCTGGAGGTTCCCGACCAGACTGATGCCCATGGATCTCCTCCCCCTAGCCCTTGGTCTCTCGATGACCTTATCGTTCGGAACCTCCGACTTCCTCTCAAAGGGGGTCTCCGCGAAGATAGGTCCCTACCGGGCGACTCTCTACGTGCTGGTATTCGCCGGGGTCATCGGTTTCCTCCCGGCGCTCTTTCTTAAATCGACCTTCGCGGTAAGCCCTTATTTCGCGTCCCTCCTCGTCCTCCTCTCCGTCGTCACCCTTCTGGGAGTCGCCACCCTGTACAACGCCTACAGCAAGGGGATGCTCTCGCTCATATCCCCCATAGCGAACTCCTACCCCGCGTTCGCTGTCGTCGTCTCCGTCGCCTTCATCGGGGCACGGTTCTCCGCCTGGGCGATTCTGGCGCTCCTGTTGACCATCGCGGGGATAGTTCTCGTCTCGACGAGCTTCTCCGACCTCAGGAGGATGGCCTCCTCCCGGCGCCGGCCCTTCGTGCCCGGGGTCGGTTCGGCCTTCGTGGCTGCCATCTTCCTGGGCCTATCGTTCACAATCTACGGCTACACGAGCGAGCACCTGGGCTACGTTCTCCCGACGCTCGCCGTTAGGTTCGGGTCTGCTGCGCTCGGGTTCGCGCTCATCCCGCTCTTCAAGCCGCGGGCCGGCTCGCCCTCGGGGAGGTGGTTCCCCACCGTGCTGCTGATGTCCGTCCTCGAGACGGTTGGTGTCGCGGCGTACAACTACGGGGTCACCACTTTGACCTCGCCAACCACGGTGCCCCTGCTGGCCACCTTCGGAGGGATGTCGGCCGCCGTCACCGTCACCTGTGCGATCGTCATATTGAAGGAGAGGCTCGAGATCAACCACATCGTCGGCGTGATCTGCCTGATAACAGGCGTCGCCGCGTTGCTCTACCTCACCGGCTGACGCTAGCGCAGGGAGAAGTACAGCCTGCGGTTGTTCTTCCCCTTGTTCTCCGTCTTGGTCACAACGATCTCGCCTATCTCCCGCGTGTTCCCCACGTGCACCCCGCCGTCCGCCTGGGTGTCCACGTCTCCTATTGTGACTATCCTGAGGACATCGACCGCGGGCGGGAGAGCGTTGGCGAGCTTCACCAGCCCCGGCACCCTGAGCGCCTCCTCCCTCTTCATGAACGATGTCGACACCTCAAGGCCGCGGGCCGCGGCCTCGTTGGCGGCCTTTGTGTAGTCGGCTATCTTCTCCCTGTCGAAGTTCTCGAGATTGAAGTCTATCCTCGACTCGTCCGGGTTGATCTGGTTCCCCGTGATTAGCGCGCCTGTCTCGCGGTTCACTATGGCACAGAGGATGTGCGCTGTCGTGTGCATCTTCATCACTCCGTACCGCCTCGCCCAGTCTATCGAACCGTGCACCGCCTGCCCCTCCTTCAGAAGTTCGGGCTGGGCCACGATGTGGATCACCTCGCCGCCCTCCTTGATGACCTCGGTCACCGGGGAGCCCCCGAGCATCCCGACGTCGGAGACCAGCCCGCCGCCCCTCGGGTAGAACGCGGTCTGGTCGAGTATCACCCTGTTTCCCTCTAGGTGCTGGACCGTCCCGTCAAAGTCACGCATGTACATGTTCTCCCAATAGAGCGGCCTGGTCAATCGCCGCGGGATGGGGAGCTGGTCTAATGAATGTTCAGAACGAGGTGATCTTGGCCTGCGTCAGCTCCCTCGAGATCAGAATCGAGTTCGCCCGCCACTTCTTCGGGATTATCCTCAGCTTCGAGAGCGCCGACTTCAGCGCCTCCCCGAAGGTGTCGTGCTTCTCCGGCGGCTGCTTCATCAGCATCCGGATTGACTCCCTGACGTTCCAGACCCCTAGGGGCATCAGGTAGCCCGGGTACGTCTCCCTCAGAACGATGGCGGCCGCCTGCTTTCTCTCCTTGACGAGCTCCTCCGCCACGGCGAGCCTCGTGGAGTAGTAGCATCCACCGACCTTCGCGTACGTCTTCCTCCCGAAGTACTCCTCATAGTCCCCAATCATGTAGGGCTCTGTGGTGTTCTGGTTCCAGGTCGTGTTCGGGAACCAGGCCTCTATCCATTCGAACCTCCACGGCTCCGGGATTAGGATCGCCACGTACTGGTTGTCGTAGACGCTGTAGCTGTAGACCCTGTACTCGTCGATCGTGGGATTGCCCTTCACTTCCTCCAACAGCCTCAGGCTGATAGTGCTGTCAACTGCGGTTATGCTCCACCGCGTCGGCACGAACCGCCTTCTCGCTCCCTGGCCGAACATCCCGATGCTGAGCGCCCTCTGAAGCCTGGTGACGAGGATTCCCTCGTTGTAGAGGGAGAAGACGGCGTCGCCCGCAAGGAGGTCTCTGTCGTAGTGCGCCTTCTCAATCTTCTTGTCGACCGAGACGTTCGATGTCGTGAACCTCTCGAGGGGCGCCGACGGACCGTACGGTTGCGTGTCCTCGCTCAGCGAGAGCACCTTCCTCGGCGCCTTGGACAGCCTCAGCTCGGTGTCCACCGGGCGCGAAGCCATCGAGAGCTCCTGCAGCCTCTCCATCGTGGAGGTAGGGTTGGCGGCGTCCTCGACCCTGGCCCGCATGTTACCCCTCACGAGCGAGTACCTGTAGTCGACGATGGTCTCGATGGGTCTGCCCAGCCACTCTTCCGGGGTGTCGAGGATTGTCGTGTCGCCGTACTGTGGCGGCACCATCGGTCCGATCGAGACTTTGGGGTAGCCGTATCTCCCAACGAAGACGCCCGGGGGCGACGATCCCGCGATCTGGTCGGTGAAGGCGGTCTCGCTGAAGCGCGCCATCGATTGCGCCTTGACGATAATCGGGCAGCGAGGTTTTCCGCAGAGGAGCTTGGCTCCCCTGCACGACAGGCACATCCACGCGGGAGGGCTCTCGGTGACCTCGATGGTCTTGGCGATTCTCTCCTCGAGACCGATGCTCTCTGCGGACATGACGTTCGAGAGCCACGCGACCCTCCTGGGCAGTTGTATCGGTCTCTTAGGAGGTCGGGACTCTTAAAGCCGTTACCATCACGCGCCCACGTGCACCCTGGATTCTCCGCCTTCCTTGACCACCCTGTATATCTGGTCCGCGAAGCTCTCGAGCTCCTTGTCATGGGAGACAAGGATGACCTGCGGGCTCTTGACCTCGTCCAGAATCTCCCTCATCTTCCCGAGCTGCTCCCTGCTGAATCCGTCGGTCGGCTCGTCGAGGATGAGGAGGTTCGAGCTCATCCCGGTCGAGACCCTCTGCACGACCTCGTTCAGGGCGAGGCGGTATGCGAGGGCAAGACTGGTCCTTTCGCCCCCGCTCAGGTAATCCGCGTCCTGCTCATACCCGTCCTGCTCGACGTATGGCACGAAATCCTCGTTGACCCTAGCCTCCTTGCTTTGGTCCTCGACGAGCGTGGAGAACCAACCTTGGAAATGAGCGTTGAAGTCCTGGTTGATGCTAGTCAGTACCTGTCTCTCTATTACTTCTAGTGCCGGCACAAAGTAGTCCTCGATCCAGATGCCGTACTGGCGTAGGGAATCCGCCTTCTTCTTGGCTGCCTCCTTCTCCTCGGCCTCTCCCTCGAGGTCACCTATGTCCTGCTGGAGGTGCTCGACGTCCCGGCCAGCCGTGGCGACGGTCCGCCGGAGCTCCTGAAGCTCGCGCTCGGCCGAGTCGGCCTCCTTGCTGGTCCGTTCTATCCTCTCAGACACCCCCGAGAGCAGCTCGATATCCTTCCTGGCCTTGAAGAGGCTGTCCTCGGTCTCTTCAACCGCCTGCTTCTTTTCCCTCACGTCTCCCTTCACCTTGTCGAGGTCCCTCGTTGACTCGGTGAGCCTCTCCCTGTGCTCGAGAAGCATCGCGTATTGCGAATCGTACTTTCTCCGGAGACTCAGAAGATTCTCGAGATTTGAAAGTTCGAGTTCGTGCTGTCTGATGTCCCTCGAGAGCCTGTCCTTCTCCACGGACTTGGCGCGCTCCTTGTCGATGAACTCCGTCGGGTCAGCATCCCTGTCACAGGTCGCGCACTTCCCCGTCTCGCGTATCGTCCTGTAGTCTTCCATCTTCGCGTCCGCCCGGTCCAGGAGGCTCCCCAGCTCTTTGATGTGAACCCTGAGCTCCCCAATCTGCTTGGAAAGCTCCTCCTGGGTGGTCGGGGTCGGGCTCTCGACCGCCTCCTCCGACCTCACCTGGGAGGCTAGCTTGGCCAGGTTCTTCTCTCTCAGCTCGACCCCGGCGGTCAGCTTCTGCAGTTCGCGGGTCCTTGAACCGAAAGATTCCTCTAGGAGACTGACTCTCTCCTTTGCGGCTGTCAGCTCTTTCTCGTCTTCTCGGAGCGCCTTCATCTCCTCCTTGAGCGACTCAAGGAGCTTCTCCTTCTTGGTGCTCGCAAGCTGGGCGGAGGCGAGCTCCCCGCGCTTCGCTTTCAGTTCCAGGCCCCTCGCGGCGATCTTGTCTCTCAGACTTGGCAGGTCGCTGGACTTCTCCCTGTTGTCGTGGACCAGCTGCTCGATCCTCTTCGCAAGCTCCAGGGCGTGCTCCTTGGCCACCTTGTAGTCCTCGATTCCGAACGCCTTCCTGAGCGTCTGGAGCCTCAGGTCCGCCGGCATGGAGAGGATCGCCTTCATCGCTTCCTGAGGCGTGTAGACGGCGTACCTGTAGATGACGCTCTGGGACTTGGGATCGGGCGGTTCGTTGAACCCCAGCACCTTGAGCAGGTACTCCTTCATGTCGGTCGGTGAAAGGACTTCTCTGCCCGACGGCCCAACCACCTGCCCCTCCGCCTGTTGGACCTTCCCCGACTTCCTGACTAGGTTTCTGGTGACCTTGTATTCCGACCCTCCGACGTCGAGGACGAGGGTGACCGATCCCCTCTCCGCTCCGGTCCTGAGAAGTGAGGCGCCTCTCTCCGATCCCAGCCCGAACAGCGCGAACTCGATTGCCATGAGGATGCTGGACTTTCCAGACCCGATGTCGCCCTCGAACAGGGTCTTGCCTGTCGGGAAGTCCAGCGACGCTTCCCGATAGCTTCGGATGTTCTTCAGGCTGAGGCTCTTGATGATCATCCCTTGGATTCCCCCTCCCTGCCCAGTCCGAGCACACGGAAGCCGTCCTCCACGATTCTGTCGGCGTGTGCCTTCTTGGATTCGTCGGACAGGGCGCCGTGCTTGAGCGTGTTCAGGAGGCTCTTGGCGGTGGCTACGCCGACGGCACCCCTGAGTCTCTCGTGGGAGACTGTCACCTTGCCTATCCCCTCTTCGAAGCTCCTGGCCTCGATTGTGGCCACGTCTTGGCCCGCGTGTCCCGTCGCGTCGAACTCCTTCGAGACGAGCCCGTGTCGGTTGATGTAGACGAAGAGAGCCCCCCGGCTCGTCAGCCTCTCCCGAATCCTCGTGAAGTCGAAGTCTGATGTCTTGCCTCCGGAGAGTTCCCCCTTCAACTTGAGCGCGACCACCTTGTTGTCGACGTCCAGCCCCTCCAGCTTCCTTTCGAGTTGCGTGCGGGCGTCGCTCGAGTTGGACCCGGACGCGTCAAATTCGAGATAGGCCCCGCCAAACGTCTTGACAGGAACGAAGTCCAGCCTGCGAATCTTGGTGTCGAACTCCACTTCGTAGAAGCCCCTCTTCTCTCCTCTCGCCGTGGTCTCGATGTCCCTGCCGTAGCCCGTGAACAGAGGGCCCGGAAACACGATGTTCTCGTAGCCCGGCGAGGAGTATTCTCCGCGCTCGTGAATATGGCCACCGGCGTAGTAGGAGAAGCCCCTGGGGAGATACGACAGTGGTATCGTCTCCATCTCTGACAGGTAGTCAGGCTTGAATTCGGTGATTCCGCTGTGGAATGCGAAGACCTTGAACCCCTCCGCCTCCTCTAGGTTCCGCTTGTCGAGCTGCTCGTAGTGCCTGCTCTCGAGCCCCATCTTGCGGGCCGAGATTCCGGAGAGCTTGGCGCCGGTCCCCTCGTCCTCGAAGATTGACAGCTCGATCTTCCCTTCGACCTCCCTCCACTTCGAGATGTTGGTGAGGAGGCCCGTCGTCTCGATTATGTCGATTATGGAGGTGCTCGACGGGTTGTAATCGTGGCTTCCGTAGATTGCATAGATGGGAATCCCCGCCCCCGACAGTTCTCGCATCTTCCTGACGGCTTCGTTCACGATTCCGAGGTCGGGTATACCGACGTGGAACAAGTCCCCTGAGATGAGCACGAAATCCACCTGGTCTGAGAGGCAGCGGTCTATGGCTTCGTAGAAGACTCGCATCTCGAGCTGCCGAAGCGCGGGTTCCCTGTGCGCTCCGAGATGTATGTCTGCCATGTGGGCGAACTTCTTCATCGCTCGACCGAAGTCTCCTGATTCTATAAATGGTGCCGTGCTTTGATAAGCTTAAACTGGCATTGCTGCATCCGGCAGTCAAATGATGCTTCGAGACAAGGTCGCCCTGGTCACGGGCTCCGGAAGGGGAATCGGCCGCGCGATAGCGCTCAAATTCGCGGAAGAGGGAGCCACTCTGGTCATCAACTCCCTCCATCCCGAGAACTCGGACGCCGTGATGAAGGAAATAGAATCCCGAGGAGGAAGGGCGGTCTCGATGCCCTGCGACGTCGCCGACGAGAGGGCGGTCGGCGAGCTCTTCGTGAAGGCAAAGCAGGAGTTCGGGGGGCTTGACATCCTCGTGAACAACGCCGGAATCAACGTCGTCAAGCCTGCGCTGGAGATGACGGAGGCAGACTGGGACAAGATCCTCTCCGTCAATCTCAGGTCGATATTCGTCTGCTCCAAGGCGGCCGCCCGATCAATGATCGAGAGGAAGGGCGGGAGGATCATCAACCTCTCGTCCCTCGTGGGGATAAACCCCTTCCCGAACAGGGCGCCCTACGCCACTAGCAAGGCCGGCGTGATAATGCTCACCAGGGAGCTGGCCATCGAGTGGGCCAAGCACAACATCACCGTGAACGCCATCGCCCCCGGATTCATCCTCACGGACATGCTCAAGACCAGAATTGAAGAAGGCTCGATTAACGGCGAAGCCATCCTGAAGAGGGTCCCGGCAGGGAGGTTCGGACAGGTTGACGACATCGCCCACGCGGCGCTGTTTCTCGCAGATGACGCCTCGTCTTACATCACGGGACAGTGCCTGACCGTCGACGGAGGCTACACGTCGTACGGTTTTGTCGAATGACCCACCGCGCTAATGACTTTCTTCTAGATCGCCTGAGAGACCAAGCTGACAATGCCTGTTGCAACGACCATAATGAGAAGTGACCAGTACAGAAGCCTATTCGCTCCCCTGAGCGAATGGGCTCCCATCAGGTTCCTCTTGGTTGCTATCAGACCGAGCAGGACCGCGGGGACAATCAGCACGACGACCTGCACGGCCAGCAGGCTGAGCGAGAGGCTGACGAGATTGAAGGGCAGGAGGCTGACGACCATCGCCGGTATGGACTCCAGCAAGTACACCCTGAAGAGGCTCTTCTTTCCCCAACCCATGGCGCTGGTGACTCCCCAGGCGCTCCCCAAAGAGACGACGATGAGAGCCACGAAGCCTGCGGAGACCAGGCCGACCCCGAAGAGGTAGGGCGACAAGCTGCCCGAGACGGTCGAGAGCGCTCCCGACAAGACCTGAGGAGGAGCGAGGGTCGTAGACCCGCGTCCGACGCCGAACGCTGCAATCTCCACGGCAATCAGAATCGACTCGGAGACTATCGCCCCCACCGCGGTCTCTAGCCTCATCGCCCACAGGTTCCTGGAGGTTATGCCCTTCTCAGCGCTCGCGGAGGTCTGGTAGAAGAGCATGAAGGGCACAATCGTCGACCCTATGTTTGCCGCTATGAGAAAGAGGAACGTCGGGGAGGTCGCGAAGTAGAACGCGGCGAACCGGATTCCAGAGCTTGCCGCGTAGTAGGCGGAGACTCCGTACGAGACGGCAAGGACGAAGGATATCGCAAGGAGCGGCTTCTCTATCTGCGCCAGCTTGCGCCTGTAGACGAGGAGGATGTTGAGGGCGAAGGTAGATGGGACGGTGATGTACGGCGGAATCCCGAAGACCTGGAGCCCCAGGGCTATCCCGGCGTATTCCAGGATGAAGATTATCACGTCTGCCGCGACCATCGGCAGGGCGGTCAATTCGGCGACCCGCGGGGCGAAGTTCTCCCTAATCAGTTGACCGAGCCCCTTCCCCGTCACTGATCCCACCCTACCGGCCACCTCCTGGATGACGAAGAGGGGAACCGTGAGCACGACGAGGAGCCAGACGAGCTCCGTGCCATAGAGCGCGCCGTTCTCAGCTGCCGTGATGATGCTGGCGGCGTCGGCATCTGCAATCATCACGAGCCAAGCCGGCCCCCACGTCCTGACCAACGTTCTGAGCCTGGATACCCGGCCTTCCCCCGGTTCGCTCAAGCGACGTTCCCGGTTCCGCCGACTCTCCTTAAACCTGTTCTCTCGCTTGGGTCGGAGCGTCAGCGGTCCAGTTCCTGCCTGTCGGCGGGATTGCCCTTCCTCTCATTCCCATGGGCTTCGGCCTCGGCTTCTCGCTCGCCGGTCCCACCATCGCGGTGCAGAACGAGGCACCGAAGAGCGAGGTGGGCGCCGCCATCGGTCTCACGCGCTTCCTTCAGAGCCTCGGAGGCGCCCTGGGAATCTCTCTCCTCACGGTCTTCGAGAGCGGCCGCTTCCAAGCACTCTCTAGGGGAGCGACCTCTCCTGGCGATTACGGACGCGCTCGTGACTACCTACGACGAGATCTTTCTGATACTGGCGGTCTGCATGGCGATTGCCTTCGCGTTCGGCCTGTTCTTTCTCGGGAGGGTCCCTCCAACGCCCACCGAGGCCGAGCCGCAGACGCGCGTACTTGATGTACCGCCGGCCTCGGACGAGAACGGTTCGACGACGTGAGACCTCGTCACGAGGGAACGCATCGTCCTGATCGAAGATCCTGCTTGGGCGGGCCCAGCGGCAAGCTCGGGGTCCTTAGTTCACCGCTTTCTTCACGAGCGCGGCAATCCTTGCCTCTTCGGCGGAGGTCAACCGCTTCAGCGCGAAGACGACCGGCCAAATGGCGCCTTCGTCGAGGTTCGCCTCGTCGCTGAAGCCGAGCGTTGCGTACCTCGTTTTGAACTTCTGCGCTGGTTGGAAGAAGCAGACGACGTTGCCGTCCTTGGAATATGCGGGCATGCCGTACCAGAGCCTCGGCGTGAGGTTTGGCGCGCTGGCTTTGATGATAGCGTGCAGCCGCTTGCCCATGGTGCGGTCCGGTTCCGACATCCCGGCGATCTTCGCGAGCACGGCGCTTTCCCCCTCCACCTTGTCTTTTTCCGCCTTCATCTCTTGGACGCGCTCCTTCATCGCGGCTCGTTCCTCGTCCGTGAATCCCTTGGACTTCTTGCTGGTCGCGGTGGTGCTCTCCGTGGCCTTCTTTGCAGGTGCCATGGAATTCTATTCCTCTCAAGCGCTTAAATGCCTTCAGGAACCCTTCTGGGGGTGCCAGCCGCGAGATTTGAATCAGGTTGCCGCAAGTGTCCTTCAGTTTGGCGATGGTCGAACCGGTCACCTCGGTAGGCGACATGGTGAACTCCGCGCCACGGGCTTTGATCTAGTCGTAGTCACCTTTCGAGTCGTCGGTGAAGAACATGACCGCGGGCTGGCCCTGCTCAAACATGGCCTGCTGATAGGCCTTGGTCGCCGTGTTGTCGTTGAGTGCCAGTTGCAGCTCGATGCTGTCTGGGTCTTCGTATTCTCTACGCCTTTGAGTTGTCACTCGAATCAAGGTGGTTATCCCCACGTGTGAGAACCACACGCGGGGGCGACACGTCTCGGCCGTAGTCCTCCTTCTGTTCTAGGCGGGATTCAGCTCAGCAGCCTACCCTGGTCTGGTGCAGGCGCGTCCACGACCACGTTCGGCCTTGCTCTGCATGGGTCGGCCGTTTCATCCCGCTTTCACCGATCTCGGGATCGCTCCGTCATCGCATTTGGCGAGGCGGGTCTCGTTTCTGTTCCGTCGCCAGCCGTCTCCGACTGCGCTTCTCAGCACCATGCATCCTGCAGTGAGGGAGGAACTTCCCCAGGAGGTCCCCGTGGCCCACCCACCGACTCGCGTCCCGATTGAAATAATGTCTGAACGAAATAAAGCTGTCGACACCCCTCAAAGCGTCAATCGGAGGTGCAATATCGGCGCTTATTAGACTTGGCCAGATTTCATTCCGTTTGAACCGAGGCACTAGAGGGACCAGCCACTTTTCTCTGAGCACCAAGACGCACCAAAGTGGTTATTCAGATTGGCGACAGGTTGCGGGCTATTACGATGGAGATGGAGGAGAAGAAATCAAGATTGGTAAGTTCATGATTCGCTTCTCGGTTACGTGGACCGACACGTATCTTCCCCAGCTCCGGCATATCGGGAGCTTTCTAGTTGGGGAAGGATTGGCACCATCAACGCTCAGGCTTGGGACTAGTAGCATAGGCCGTGAAGCATGGCATCTTACGATGTGGGAGGAAGGTGGGATGTTGGAAACGTGTAGGCGGATGTTACCATTCTTGGACAAGAAAAAGACTCAGGTCAATACATTGCTAGACTACATGGAGAATCGAATCACAGCGAACGATGCCCTACAAACGTTCAACCAAGAACGAGCCGAAGGAAAGTGGGCAGGCAAGCTGCGAAGTCTGGACATACCGTGGACGAGAAGTGAGGGTCGTAGACTCGGTCGTTACGTTCGGGGTAATGCACTGCCCAGGTCTCGACGTTGAGGAGACCGGCTCCACGAACATCGCCCCAGAGATGGGCGGGAGCGCGTCATGGGCCCACCTTTGGCCAGTCCTTCAGGTCAGTTGGTTCGTCGCAATCTGGTAGCTTCCGGGACTGATTTAGCCTTCTTGCTCCGCGAAAAACCGGGGGAAGAACTCCCTCTCGAGGTCCCGCATCTCGTCCTCGGAATCGGCGTTGCTGTACTCCTCGAGGGGCGCCGCGTTGAGCGTCAGGAACGTCGGGCCCCACTTGTATATCGAGAGGTATCGCTTGGCGTCCTCCTTCTCGCCGAGGATGTAGAGCGAGGCGGAGACCGCCTCGAGGGAGCTCAGCATCCCCATCTTGGAGTAGTTCGTCGGGTTGCCCGCAAGAAGCGCCGGTAGTCTCCTGTGCTTGCCGCCGAGCTTCTTGAAGAAGACCTCCCTCGCAAAGTTCCACGAGCAGTCGATGTCGAGTATCCCCTTGCTGTCCCTGTCCCCCGGCGTCAGGACGATCTCCGAGAACGGATTGAGCACGAGAAGCGAACTGGCGGCATGGAACTTCCTCGAGACCTCGGTGGCGAGCCCCATCCTGACCATCTTCTTGGCGGTGCACTTGCCGGGGTCGTCCTGACCGTAATCGATGACGAGGACGTTCAACTTCAGGGACGGCCTCTAGGCGGCCTTATTATGCGATTGACCAAGACCCGAAATCTAAAGGGGATGGCCCTGCGACCGCTGTGTCGAACGGAGGACCATCCAATCTCATTCGCCGAGTTCGTGATAGGACTCTACGGCCTCGTACGCGACCATCGCGAGGATGACTCCTGTCGCCAGGTAGTCGGCCCACCACAGTCCGAAGAGATACTCGGCGAGCAGGCCTGCGAGAAGAGCGATTGACATCAACAGACACGTGAGCGATTCTATCGCGTCGAC
Source organism: uncultured Nitrososphaerota archaeon (assembly GCA_963703285.1). Lineage (GTDB taxonomy): Archaea > Thermoproteota > Nitrososphaeria > Nitrososphaerales > Gagatemarchaeaceae > Gagatemarchaeum. Next base: position 1,388,155 of record OY969807.1, on the reverse strand, counting down.
CGCCAGGGGGAGACACCGTGTTTCCTTCCCTATCCTCCTCTTCTCGAGATAGAGGTACGGCATTATCACTACCGCTCCCACCGCGATGGCTATCCCCAATGGCGACCCCTCCGGCTTCAGCCCACTGGCGTATGAGACGACCGCGCCGGACGCGATGACGGGAATCAGGGCGAACAGCAGGACCGTGGTGATCCGTTCGGCCGGCCCACGTCGTATCCCAGAGCCGCCCACGTCCCTCCGAAGATGGCTCAGGACGGCAAATCCAGAGAGGAGTTCGATGATGCTGTCTCCGCCGAACGCAAGCAACGCGAAGCTTCCGGCCACGACTCCGAACCAGATCGATCCCAACGCTTCGATGACCATCCACCCCGAGCTGAGATATTCGACCCTGATTCCTGTGTTCATCCTCATCCGCCACCACGAGCCGTGACCGGTATCGCAGCAGCATGAAGCGCAGTCGGAGCAGTCCGTCGGTCTCCGGCAGCCCTCGCACGATTCCTCGGCGCAGCCGCAGGACGGGCACGAGACGGACGCTGTCGGTCGCAATGACAATCTCTCTACCCTCAGTAAGTCCTCAAGTTTAGAAACTTGTCGCTATCATGTAGGTTGCATCATACGCTAGTGTAGATCAGAGCGATGTTCAGCACTATTATGGCAATTCCGACAGCCAGCGCCACGATGATCGTCGGATGCCGGTTCACGTACGGGCCCATTATCTTCCTCTTGCTGGTGTACCAGATCAACGGGATCATCGGGAGCGGAATCAGTATGCTCAGGAAGACCTGGCTGTAGAAGAGCAGCGCCAGCGGACTGATACCAAGGAGGATGCAGGCCGTGGTAGGAAAGACGTTGATGCCCCGGGTGATGATTCGCCTCACGTACCGGTTCACCTTTATTCCAAGCAGCCCTGTCATGACCTCCTGCCCCGCCAAGGTCCCGACGATCGATGAGGCAATCCCAGAGAAAAGAAGCGTAATCGCGAAGACTATCGCCGCAGCAGAGCCGAATAGAGGGCCGAGGATCAGGTATGCCTGGTTTATCTGCTGGATGTTCGTGTATCCGAACTTGAAGAACGCGGCGGCGCCCATCACGAGGATAGCCACGTTCACGCAACCGGCAATCGCCAGGATGATGATGGTCTCCCTCAGGTGGAGTCCGAGAAGCTTCCTCCTCGGAGCGTGGTCATTCTCTTTGATTCCCCACCTGGGCAGCTTGGCCGCGGTCAGCGAGGAGTGGAGCCAGAGGACGTGGGGCATGACCGTCGCGCCGACTATCCCCACGACGACTAGGAGTGTCGCGCTGGATATTTCTGGCGAGACTGATCCAATGACAAATTGGTGGACATTGGGCCCGACTCTCAGGATTTCGTAGATGAAGCCTATGGCTATCACTGACACGAAGACCATGAAGAAGTACTCTATGACGCGGAAGCGTTTGCTCGTCAGCGCTAGGAGGATGATGACGTCCAAAGCTCCAAAGATGCTCGCGTAGAGAAGGGGAATCCCGAAGAGTATGTTCAGCGCGATGACGGTTCCCAGATACTCAGCCAGGTCCGTCGCGGCTATGGCGAGTTCGGCCGCGAGCCAGTATGGGATGATGCGCTTTCTGGTCTTCAGCGAGGCCCGGAGTAGCTGCGGGAGGCTGTTCCCGGTCGCTATCCCCAGCTTCCCCGAGAGCTACTGGAGGAGCATAGCGAAGGCGCTGGCCATCCAGACGCACCAGATCAATGCGTAGTTGAACTGAGATCCCCCCGCTATGTCCGTCCCGAAGTTTCCGGGATCGATGTAGGCCAGGCTCACTATCAGGGTCGGGCCCAGATACGCGAAGAAGTCCCGGACGGAGATGTGAGGACTGCTCCTCTGATGCTCCGTTACCTCTTGTTGCTCCGTCGCCTCTTGTTTTTGCATCTGTTCCGGAGGCTTCAGTGCCCTGCCCCAGGGAAGCCTCATCGACGTCCGCTCATGTAGCCACATTGATGATAACGTATGTATTTAAATTAGGCGCTTCTAACATTTATTGAAATATCTAATTTGTGTAGACCTCCCACAATTCCATTCTTGCTTTCTCGATCAGGAGGCAGGCCCCTTTGGTCGGCGCGAGCAGGCAACCGAGGTCACGATAGGGTGGTCGACCGTGGGGTTCGCAGACGATTGGCCTGCTCTAGGAGCGCCTATACAGTTTAGATACCTCGATAGATGTTAGACGAACCTAATATAAGTAACAAGGTGCCCTGATGGAGCGTGCGCGCGCCCTGGAAAGTCCTGAGACCGCCTGAGCAGGGACGGGAGCCAGAGCCTCCGCCGCAAATCCCGACGGAGGAGGCGCGGGAGCGGTCGTCCTCCGGGGTCTCAGTGCGGCAGATGCTCCAGTGGCTCGGACCAGCCCTGATCGTGTCGGTAGCATACATGGACCCCGGCAACTATGGGACGGACCTCGCCGCCGGTGCCACCTTCAAGTATCAGCTGCTGTGGGCCGGGTGGCTCGCGTCGGTGATGGCGATGCTCCTCCAGTACCTCTCGGGGAAGCTGGGGATAGCGACGGGCAAATCGCTCGCCACGATGGTGAGGGAATCGCTGAAGAAGAGGTCGTACATCGTCCCGTATTGGCTCGCGGCCGAGGTGGCCGCGGCGGCAACCGACCTGGCCGAGTACCTAGGGACGGTAATCGCACTGAACGTGCTCTTCGGCGTCCCCATGCTCTACGCAGCCGTCTTCGGCGCGCTCGATGTAATCCTGCTCTTGACGATGATGACGAGGAGGTTCCGAATGATCGAGCAGTACTTCATGCTCCTCGTCAGCATTCTGGTCTTCGGGGTCCTCTACCAGGTCGTAGTGGTTCGTCCGGAACTCGCTCAGGTCGCCATCGGGTCAATCGTTCCCAACCTGACGTCCAACACCGTGGGTGGCCAGCTGAACAACCCCGCCCTGCTCGTCGTGGGGATGATAGGCGCGACCGTGATGCCCCACGCAATCTTCGTCCACTCGTGGCTCACGAAGGAGAAGCTGGTCAAGAAGACCCACGAGGAGAAGGTACAGAAGCGGAGGCTGCACGTGAGGGAGACTGTCATCCTGCTCGCGATAGCGGGAACCGTGAACGCCGGCCTCCTTCTCATCGCGATACCCCTCTATCCGGACCCCAACATCACGATACAGTCGGCCTACCAGGCCTTCCGCGTGCTTTACGGCCCTGCGATCGCCGTGTTGTTCATCGTCTCGATGCTGGCATCCGGACTCAGCTCGTCGACGACGGGAACGATCGCAGGCCAGGTCATAATGGAGGACCTGATCGGCAAGCACGGCAGCGTCTGGCTGAGGAGGATAATCACCAGAATGGTCAACGTCTTTCCCACCACCGTCGCCATTCTCATCGGCCTCAACCCCCTGAGCCTACTGGTCTACAGCCAGGTGATACTGAGCCTCATGATTCCTCTCCCGATGATTCCCTTGGTAATCTACACGGCGAAGAAGCGCCTCATGGGCGACTTCGTGAACACAAGACTGACCATAATCCTCTCGGTGGTCACCGTGACTGTCATAATCGGTCTCAACGCCTATCTCCTGACGTCGTTGGTCTGACAGGACAAAGCAGGTCCCCTTGGTATCCCAACTGCTCGGTCGTCTCGTCGCGGCGACGCGCGAAATGCGGTCACAAGACTCTTATCCGGGCGCTCCATCTCCAGCGCAGCTTGGACAAGGAGAGGCGCTTCCAGGGGACGACGCTGACTCCGCGCCAGTGGGAGGTCATCCGCTACCGTGCCCAGGGGCTCACGCAGGCGCAGCTTGCCAAGAAGCTCAAGACCTCGAGGGAGAACGTGAGCGAGATTGAGCACCGCGCCCGGGTGAAGATAGACGCGGCGAAGGCGACTCTGATCTGCCTGCAGGCGCTCGATGCTTCGGGCGAGGTACTGATACCCGGCGGCACCTCGATCTTCGAGGCGGTCTCGATGGTGTATCTGAGAGCGGACGTCCTCGGTGTGAGGCTCCGCGGCTCCGCTGACGAAGTGCTCGCCGCGATCAGGTCGAAGTGGAAGAAGAGGATCAAGGGCCATCGCCTGACCTCCGCCGTGAAGTTTGAGATAGCGACCGATGGAACGCTCGTGGCCAAGAACCCTGTCCCGCCCGACCAGGTCCTTCTCCCCAAGAGAGCCGGCGCCTCGCCTATAGGAATAGTCTACAAGCGAAACGAGAGCTGAAGCCCTCGCGCTCCTTTAGACACGCGACGGAACCCAAAGGGGCAATGGTTATTACCTATGGACGCCATGCAATGGAGTAGGTGATATTGGGCAATGCCCATGGCCTTCGTGTTAATCAACGCTGACCTAGGGGCGGAGGAGGACCTTGTCAAGCAACTTAAGGAAATTGAGTACGTGTCGGAGGTCTATGTCGTCTACGGCGTATACGACATCGTCGCCAAGGTCAAGGCCGACACGATGGACCGTGTGAAGGAGACCATCACCTGGAAGGTAAGGCGCCTCGACAGGGTCCGCAGCACCCTCACAATGATAGTCGTCGAAGGCGACTCCCCCGCATAGTCAGCGACCTACCGCCGCTTCTAATCCATCGTGTCCATGCGCTCGGTATGCTTCGTAGCACTATCAGGATCATCGACGGCCAGTTCAGAACGTGATAAGAGGCTCCTCGCGCTCTTCAGATTAGCGGCTGGACTCTTTCGACCTTCCAAGCTTGGAGCTACCTCAAGGTCGGTTCAGGCCTGCGGTACCTGCCGTCGCCCTCCTTCCTGACGAGGCCGTGGACCACGAGCCTTCTGACGATGCGCGAAAGAATCTCCTGGTGAAGCTGCGTCGTCCTCTTCAGCTGGGAGAACGAGACCGGTCCTTTGGACCCGCATATGACGCCGCACACCGAGGACTCCCTCTCGGTTAGCTCGACGCACTCGGTCCCATCACAGCTGCTCGAGCAGCACACAAGTTCCAAAGCGGAGGAAGCAGGACCCCCGCATATTTATTGACTTCGCCGAGCGGCGGACCATAGACTGGCGTTTTTGGCCAGGTTGGCCACGAGCGCCTCGATTTGGTCCCACACGAGGCGTATCTCCTCGATGTCTTCTCGGGCTACCTCACCGACCAGAAAGTCTACTGGATCGGTCCGCTCTCCGGTGCGTCCCTCGCGGGACTGACCTTCGGTCTGCTTAATAGGCGTCCGAGAATCGGGAGGAGCGAAGATGCCACCTAGAAAGACGATACTGTTCGTCTGCGTTCAGAACGCGGGCAGGAGCCAGATGGCGGAGGCATTCGCAAGGAAGTATGGCATCGATGCCTCTAGCGCTGGCACGGCGCCTTCGTCCAAGCTCAATCCAGTCGTGGTCGAGGTGATGGCCGAGCGCGGGATCGACATCTCCGGTGCTGCTCCGAAGGCACTTACGACAGAGATGATCAAGGCGGCGCGCCTCGTCGTCACGATGGGCTGCTCTGTGGAGGCGCTCTGTCCTCGTCCCATGCTGGCGCAGATGCAGAAGAAGCTGATCGATTGGAACCTCGAGGACCCCAAGGGGAAGTCCATCGAGCAGGTGCGCGAGATCAGGGATGACATTGAAAAACGAGTGAGGAGCTTGGCCCATGACTCGTGAGGGCGCCCTTTCGACCGACGGTAGCCCCGGCGCTTGGGGTCTCCCGGCTCCTGCTCGACTTAAATCAAGGCCCCGCGGTCCCGGTCCCATCCGGTCACCATGCGGTGCCTCCTGGGGCTCGACGACACTGATTCGCAGTTCGGACACTGCACGACCCACCTCGGGTTCCGAATCGTGGGCGACCTCTTGGAGCTCGGATGCGTCTTCACGACCTACCCGCGGCTCGTGAGGCTCAACCCCAACGTCCCCTTCAAGACCAGGGGCAACGCGGCGGTCTGCCTGGAGTTCGAGACCGACGACACCGACGGCGCGTTCGGGACCGCCGAGAGAAGGATGCGCGAGCTCTCGGACGTCAGGAACGGGGCGAATTCGGCGCTGGTCTTCTCTGCCGGAGAAGACGGGCTGTCCCTCTTCAGGTCCCTGTATCTTTCCGCAATCTCAGGTCTCGTAGGCTACAGGCGGGTCCTGGACCTCCTGAACAGGCGACGCGTACGCAACCTGACCCTGGGGAACGGGATGGGCGTCGTCGGAGCTGCGGCGAGCCTCGGCTTCAGCGTCAAAGACGACCACACCTACGAGCTCATCGCCTACAGGGACGAGGCCGCCTGCGGCACGACGAGGATCATCGACAGCGACTCTGTCAGGGAGATGGAGGCAAAGACCTTCCCGCACACGTTCAACAGCTACGACCACAAGAATGGCCGGATCCTGGTTGCGCCTCACGGGCCGGACCCGGTCTTCCTCGGCATCAGGGCCGACTCGCCGGGCGTCGCCAGCTCGGCGTTCGGGATGCTCCGGTTCGACGAACCCCTCGCGGGACACATGATCTACCTCACGAACCAGTGCACCGACGCGCACCTGGCGGATCGACTCGAGCTCCCCCTGAAGGCCTATTCTTCCGGCTGGCTCGAGGGCGTGGTGCGGCTGGTCGGGAAGGGAGAGGGCGGCCACGTGTACTTCGATTTAGACGCGGCAGGGTCCGGCGTCCACTGCGCCGTCTACCGACCGGCAGCGGACCTGAAGAGGGAGGCGGCCATGCTGCGTCCCGGAGATTCCGTCCGCGTCTATGGCGGGGTCCGCAGGGCCACGCCCAGACACCCTCCCATCCTAAACACAGAGAAGATTGTGGTACTGAGCCTCAACATCGAGCCCCGCATCAGCAACCCGGTCTGCGGCCGCTGCGGGATTGCGGCAAAATCCGAGGGGGCTCGAAAAGGCTTCCAGTGCAGGAGGTGCGGAGCGAAGTTCGACCGATCCGCGCTGCGAACGGATAGACGAGCCAGAGGCATCGAGCCGGGGATCTACCTTCCGTCCTCGGGCTCCCAGAGGCACCTGACCAAGCCACTCATCAGGTACGGAAGGGAGTCGCACGAAATTCGCCCGCCCGTCGAGGGATGGTTCTCCAGCGCGTCCTCCTCTTCGCCCCCAAGTGCTCCGGGCACCCGTGCGCATCCATCCCTGCCCGTACCCTGACCAAGGCATCCTATGTTCGCGCCCGCCCCTCCCTCGGGCGAGGCTAGGAATCATTTTGCCACGGGCGAGGCTGCTTGGGATGCCCCCAGGTGCAGGCGATGGAGGATCGACTCCCAGTCGTACTTGAACAGAAGGACTCCGAGGACTACGAAGACGATCGTCAGGAGAATCGACGACTCGACGCGGGACAGTCCGAAGAGGTGACTCGTGATCACGAGCACGCCGTAGAACTCGAGCGCTATCTCGAAGGTGCTCTTGACCACCTTCGCTGCGATCGTCACCGAGAACATGGGGAGGAGCCTCGTCCGCGCCGCGCCAGCTCCGATGTAGAGGTAGTCGTCCAGGGGGAGCACGGGTATCACGGCGGTGATGAAGACGGCAACGAGGAACCGTCTGTCTTGGAGCCACCGCGCCAGCGTCTGCACGTTCTTGATTCGGGAGAGCCTGGACTGGAAGCCCTTGGCCGCGCCGTAGATGATGAGCTTACCGACAGCGGCTCCCGCCGCCGTGAACACCACGACCAGGATGAACGATTCGGCGGTGACGCCGAACGCGATCAGAATCCGTAGTCGCTATCAGGGTGTAGGATGCGCCCAGGAATGGGGTGGCGTTGGAGACCAGCGAGACGAAGAAGAGGCCCACGAGGCTGAAGAGGAACGGGCTGGCGTGGAAGTGGAGGTGGCCTGGAAGCGCTAGGAGGACCGCTCCCAGAAGGTAGAGGCCGATGGTCTTCATCGCTCCCACTTGGGACCCAGGCCCGACTATAAGACAAGATGCCCGGAGCCCAAGAACCAAGGGAGATTCCTCCCCTGAGCTTCGGAGCACCCCGCCTAGGCAGGGCCGTCCCGACGCTTCCTAGTACTGGCTCCTCTTGCACGACTTGCAGAAGAGGTCGCCTATGGGCTTTTCTTGCCCACAGAAGCGGCAGACGGGGACGAGGGCCTTCTTCAGCCTCAGCCTCGTCCTGACCTTCTCTCTCGCCTTCGAGTACTCGCCGCTCGCGTGGAACTCCCTCACCATGGCGAGCCTCCTTCCGTAGGTGGGATGGGTCTGGAACGCCTCCGCGAGGAGGTCGCCCGGGCCCGCGCTCTCGGGGGCGCCGTACCCCATGATCTTCAGCATCATCGACCTGAAGACGCTCGGGTCGTTGACCAGGAGGAGGGCCGCCCTGTCTGCGGATATCTCAGACTCCCTGTGCCACGACAGCAGCAGCATCTGGATGGGCATCGCGACGAGTCCAGCGCCGTAGAAGCTGGCGAGGATCTGTGCTCCGGCCCCCATCGACTCCGCCAGCGTGTGGTAGAGGAGGTGCCTCGACTTCACGTGCCCGAGCTCGTGACCGACGAGCGCCATCATCTCCGTCTCGTCCAGCGCGGCGAGCGCCGCCGAGGTGACGCCGAGGATGGGCCTCTCGTCGCTTCCGAACGTGGCGGCGTTTAGCTGGGGCGCGGGGATCACGAAGGCTTCCGGGAGGATCTCGAGGCCCAGGATCTCGCTGCAACTCCTCACGAGCGCGTCCAGCCTCGACCGGTTCTCGACCCTTATCGCCCGTGCGTCGAGCCAGGAGCGTATGGACCTCTGGCGGCCTCCGGCGACGAGGCCTTCGACGATCCGGGGAAGAGGCTCGGTCCCCTGGAGCATCTTCAGGTTGTCTCTGTCCGCTTGGTACGTGAAATCGTCCTCGGTGATGTCGTAGGAGGTCAGCGGTATGATCCTCCTGCGGCACCCAAGGCAGAACGTCCGGTCGACCCGGTTGTATGCCTGGCAGTACCCGCACTGGAGCTCGGAGACCGCGCCCTCCTCGCCCGCCCTGGCGCCGCACCTGGGGCAGTAGCGGGTGTACTCGGGGATCGCCGTGCCGCACTTTCTGCAGAAGGACATCGCCATCGGACCGAACCTCGTCCCTGCGAGCGAGGTATTTTCCCATTGCGGGTCGACCGTCGCCGATGGTAAACATTAATTAGCGAGAATCGTCGCTATCGCGCAACCTTGACCCCCGAATCAGAGAGCAGCGGAGATGCAGAGGAAGAGAGCTCTGGCCATGCCGAGCCTCCCGCCATGAGCGGCGAACAGGCGCCTGCCGCGCCCGAAGCCGGTGCGACACAGACGATGCCCCAGCCGGAGGGGAAGCGCACACAGCTGAAGATCGTGAGGGAGAACGTCCAGTCGCTTTCTCGAGATGTAGGCGACTTCAGGAGGAGTCACGAGGCGAGCGTCAAGTCCCTGGAGGCGCACGTCGCCTCGCTCCGAAGGGAGCTCGCGACCTTCGCCCGCTCGAAGGAGCTCGGCAAACTCAGCAAGAGCCACGATACGAGCAGCAAGAAACTGGAGAAGCAGGTGGCCACGCTCCGCGCGGAGCTGGCGGCTCTGAAGAGCAGCATGGCGAAGGAGGCGGCGAGGACCAGAGCGAGGGAGGAAGCCAATCTCTCGAGAATACTGTCGAAGGTCAGCGCCAAGGTGCCGAAGCCCAAGCCGGCTAAGCCCAAGGCAGCCAAACCGACCAAGCCCGCGAAGGCCGGGAAGAAGTAGTCCTCCGCGAGGAACTGGCAGACGGCGGGCCAGACGACTCCCTGCCTGAGAAGCGCAACTGCCGGTCGCGAAGCCGGATGGGCGAGCGCTACGATGTCATCTCGGCATTCGTAGGATTCATCTACTAGCCCCGGAGCCTCTTGACGCGGGGAGCAGATTGAGTCAGGTCAGCCTAGAACATCGACCGTCGGTGGTTCATCCGCCATGACCCAATTCTCCTTTGCACTGGAGCTCGTCCTCCTGGTGCTCTTCGTGCCCGTGCTGGCGCTGTCATACTACTGGTGCCTGGAGCTGGTGACCTCAGCCAGGTATCCCAGGGACCTGGAAGGCCGGGACGTCCACCTCGTCAACCCCCCTCCGGTCTCGATTCTCATCTCTACCTTCAACGAGAAGTTCGTCATCGCAAGGTCCCTCGAAGCGATAGGGAAGCTGGACTACCCCAAGAACAGGGTCCAGGTCGTCGTGGCCGACGACTCGACAGACGAGACGGTCCACATAGTAGACGCAGGAGCGAGCGAACTGAATCGACTGGGGGTGGACGCGGTCGTCTCGAGGAGAGCCACAAGGGAGAACTTCAAGTGCGGAGCCCTGAACAAGGCCATGGACCTGGTCACAAGCGAGTACGTCCTGCTCCTCGATGCCGACTCCATAGTGCCCCCCGACGTCTTCAGCAAGGGGATCGACGCTATCGAGACGCACCCCAGCGCGTCCTTCGTCTCGTTCCGCTATGGGCACTACAACAGAGACTTCAACCTCGCCACCAAGCTGTTCGCGCTGTCGCAGGACCTGGGCGACACGACCTCGAAGATGGGCGCCTATCTGGTGGACGCCCCCTTCTCGTTCCAGGGAGGGTTCACACTCGTCAGGACCAAGGACCTGAGGGAGGTGGGCCAGTGGACCAACGGGCGAATCGCCGACGACACCGACGTATCGATAAAGCTCTACCTGAACGGGAAGCGGGGCGTCTACCTCAGCAACGTAAGCATAATGAGCGAGGACCCTTCCACGCTGGAGGCCTGGAAGAGACAGGTCGCCCGGACCTCGCAGGGGTGGTGGAGGTGCATCGCCCACTACTACAGGCAGATCATCACCGCGAGGGACATCTCCCTCCGCCGGAAGCTCGGCATCTTCATGATGCTGACGGCCACCCTCTCGAGCCTCAACTGGCTGCTGATTACGTTCGCGTCCGCGCTCGCCATCGTATTCGGCGTCGTCTCTCCGTCGAGCTCCATCTTCAGCAACCCGATTCTCATGGGGTTGCTCGCGGTCCCGTACGCGGTAGTCATAATCTCCGCCGCCTGGGCGCTCAAGCTTCAGCACCTCGTGACGCGCCAAAACCTGGCGCTAATCCCCATGCTTGCCTACGCCGAGGTCAGCATGGTTACGCTCTCCTCATTCGGCTTCTTCTACGGGGTCTTCGACCGGACGGGGTTCTTCAACTACAGGACGCCCAAGTCGGGCTACGGGGACGGTCGCAGGAGGTCGCAGTACGCACGAACCCTAGCCGGCGGGCGGAGCGGGATTGTCGAGGGGGCGGTCTCGGTAGCAGGCCTCGTCCTCGGCGTGCTCGTGCTCTTCCAAGGCGTGTGGTTCCTATCCCTCGCCATGGTAGGGCTCTCTCTGGCCACCCTCAAGTCCATGAACCTGACGAGGCGCTTCAGGAACCAGCCCCCCGGCACCGCGGAGAGAGTCGCCCCCGAGATCGTGGCCCCGATGAAAGCGGCCCGTCCTGAATGAGCCCTAGAGCGCGGGCGGTCCAGCGAATCGGCGGCTGGCCCCCGACGATCAGCTGAGGAAGCTCATCTCGCGAAGCTTCGAGATGAGGAGTTCCACCGATTCCTCCGGGGCCGCGCTCTCCGTGTCGATGAGGATGTCGGGGGAGAGCGGCTCCTCGTACGGGTCCTGCACCCCGGTCATGTTGTCGATCTCACCGCGCCTGGCCCTCGCGTACAGCCCCTTGGGATCGCGCTTTTCGCAGACAGCAAGGGGGGCCCTGACGTAGACCTCCACGAACCTGTCCGGTCCGATCGTCTCCCTCGCAGACTCTCTCGAGGCGCGATACGGGGAAATCAATGCGACGACTGAGACGACGCCGTTGCGCGAGAGGACCTTGGCCAGAAAGGACACCCTCCACGCGTGCTCCTCCCGGTGCTCCCTCGAGAGCCCGAGGTCGCGCGACAACCCCTTCCGGATCTCGTCCCCGTCGAGGACCTCCACGAGCCTGCCTTCGCCCGTCAGCCTCTCACGGAGCAGCTCGGCGAGGGTCGACTTGCCGGAAGCCGGGAGCCCGGTCATCCATATCGTGAACCCGCCTGACCCGTGGTCGCGTCCGTCCGTCCTCATGGCCCGCTCGCCCCGACAATCTCGCCGATTTCCCGTCCCTCTCCGCCGGGTGGCGGGTCGAGCCCGTAGAGTCTCAGGAGCGTGGGCGCGATGTCTTGGATCTTCAGTCTCTGGAGACCCCTGCCACCCAGGTCCTTCCTAGGGTCGTACATCAGGAACACCCCGTCCTTCGAGTGGACGGAGTCGTCCGGTCCAGTATCGTTCTCCTGGAGGTACATGCTTTCATGGCCCACCGTCCCGGCGGACCTCCAGTTCAGCTCGTCGAAGTAGACCATCAGGTCGGGTTTGTCCCCCAGGGCCCGCCCGTAGGTCACGTCCGGCTCCAAGACGACGTTATTCAGGGGCTGACCGCGGTCGCCCCGGATGGAGCGGATCCTATCGCTCAGGGCGCTCTTCTCTCTCGGGAGGTCCACCGGGTCGACGATGCCGTTGGCTTCCCTCCCCCTCACGTTGAAGAATATCCTGGCGTAGTAGCCGCCCCAGGCCCACGCCCTGGTCCGGCTCCAGTCGACCTGTGCCTTGTCGAGGTCCACGACCTTGGACGGCCTCTCCCTGAAGACGAGATACCCCTCCCCCTCGAGCCACTGGTTGACGCAGAAGGCGCCCCGCATCCTCATCGACCCGTGGTCCGAGAGGACGAACGTGACACAGTCATCCCCGAATACCTCGAGCAGCTTCCCAATCCGCGAATCCACCATCCTGTAGTATTCCTCGTCGACCCGTCTGTAGGGGTTGCCCTCCGTGAACTTCGGATGCCCGGGGTCGAAGTACTTCCAGAAGGCGTGGTGGAGCCTGTCGAATCCTATCTCGTGCAACATGAAGAAGTCCCAGGGCTTGCTGCGCGCAAGGTGCTCGGCGACGTCGAACCTCCTCTCGGTCATCTCGAAGAGCTCGCTCCTGAGACGGTCCCGGTCCTCCGTCCGGAAGGTCACGTCGAACTTGTACCCTCCACCGCTCGCCTTCAGGACCTCCTCCCTCAGCTCCGGGGGCTGGGTGAACCCCTTCTCGATCCCCGGCGTGAGGAGGCACGAGACCGAGCTGACGTTGGCGGTCCTCTTCGGGGGATATCCGGGGGGCACGCCCACCACGATTGACCGTCTCCCGGACCCGCCGAGGACCTCCCAGACCGTCTCCGCCCTGATGTCGTTCGAGCTCACGATGTACCCGTCAGAGTACGAGCCCCCCCTGCGGTGCCTGAACCCATATACTCCCAGCGACCCGGGGCTCCTGCCCGTCATCATCACCATCCACGCGGGTACGGTGATGGGAGGGTCGCAGCTCTCCAGGACCGCGTGCATCCCACGGGCGTGCATGCGCCTCACCGTGGGGAGCTTGTCCAGCAGCTTGTCGAAGAGCAGCTCGGGCGGGACCGAGTCGAGGCCGATCACGGCGACGCGCTTGCCTGCCATGGTAACTACATCACTCCACGAAGGGATGGTCAGACCTGAGGATGGCCTCAGAGACCTCTGGTCGCATGAACTCCTTCGGGGGCACCCGTCCCGCCAGGAACATCTTCCTGAGCTCCGTCCCTGAGAACGTCAGCTTGTCCGACTCCCCGTGCGGGCATATCCTCTCGTTCGCTATGCCCTCGCATCGCCGGCAGTAGTAGAACTCCCGCAGGAAGACGGGCTTGATGCCCAGGTCCGGGAACTCCTTGAATATCTCCTGCGCCGCGTAGGGGGCGTAGAAGCTTCCCACGCCGGCGTGGTCCCGCCCTATGGCGATGAGATTGCAACCGAAGTTCTTCCGCATTATGGCGTGGAGGATGGCCTCCCTGGGGCCGGCGTACTGCATCTCGTAGTGGAGCACGCTCAGGACGGCCGAGTTCCGCGGATAGTAGTTCTGCATCAGCGCCTTGTAGGAGGCGACGATCACCTCGTCCCGGAAGTCGCCAGGCTTCTTCTTACCGAGCACGGGGTTCACGAAGAGCCCATCAGCGAAGGCCAGCCCTGTCTTCTGGACGTATTCGTGGCCGATGTGCGGCGCGTTCCGGGTCTGGAACGCGATCACGTCCCTCCAGCCCCTCTCCCTGAACAGAATCCTCGTCTCCTTCGGCTCGAGCGTCAGCTCCCTGAACGAGTTGTCCTTCCAGTCGAAGACCGCCTTCAGCCTGCCCGCCACGGCCCTCTCGGAGAGGGAGTAGAGGCTCGCAACCCCAGGGTGGGAGGGGTCCTCGGTGCCGTAGACCCTGACCGCGTGCTCCTTCCTATCGATCGCGAACTCCTCCTCGAAGTCCATGACGCCCAGCGGTCTGTCGCCCTCCCCGGCGAGCACGAGCTCGTCGCCCGGAGAGGCCGCAAGTCCCGGCGGAGCCCTCAGGACGACCGGTATCGTCCAGGGCAGGTCGCTGGCGAGGCGCATGTCGTTGAGGACGCTCAGGTAGTCCTCCTGGCCCATGAAGCCCTGCAGGGGGCTGAGCGTCCCGTTGGCTATGTTGCTGATGGTGGTCCCCTCCTCGGGGGAGACCCTGACCCTGGCCTGTCCTTCTCGCTCTCTCAGTAGCTCGGGCGTGGGCTCCAGCCTCGACACCTGGACCAGGGCCCCTCCGTGAGGCGTTGCGATGATCCCCAATCACCTAGATGTACCCGAGCGCCTTCAGCCGTTCCTTGATGGATTCGACGTCCCTGCTCGAGAATGGGTCCGGGATCTCCTCCGTCTCGTGCATCGCGACTATCTCCCGCAGGACGTACGTCACGTAGTCCGAGACAGACTTGAATCCGGGTTTCTGGGAGATCATCTTCTCTATCCTCTCGTGAAGGGTCGTCGGTATCGATACCGTGGTGTACTTGCCCAAAGCGGGCGTGGCTCCTCAGTACAATTATATATGATTATAACCGGTCTGGGCACTCGGCGGAAATTGCTCCTGAGCGTCGACGTCCTTGTCTTCCTCACGCTGCTCTCGCTCGGGGCCTCCTTCGTCAACGGCAGCCTCGGCTACGGGTACTCTAGCATGTCAACGCCGCTCGCCATCCTGGTGGTCGTCAACAAGATCATCAAACCCCGTCTACGTCGCGACCGAGGCATGCATGAACACGGTCATGCTCGGGTTCGCAGGCAAGTCCAACATCAAGAAGACCTTCAAGCGCGCCCTGCCGGTCATCGCCGCCCTCGTCCCGGGAGTCCTAGTCGGGAGCTACCTGCTGACGTCGATAGCCCCGCTCTGGGTACGGCTTATAGTCTAAGTGGCGATTCTGCCCCTGATCCTCCTGCAGGCCGCCGGTTTCAGGCACCCGATAAAGTCGGAGGCCAGGGCGGGCGCCCCCCTCGGGCTCGGGATCGGACTCCTCTACTCGATCACCACGATATCGGGCCCCCCTATCGCCCTCTTCTGGAACAACCAGGGGATGGCGAAGTCCGAATTCAAGGCTGCGATCGCGCAGGTCCGCATCGCCGAGTCGTACCTCACCTGCCTCACCTACTACTCGCTCGGCCTCTTCACGGCGACGTCCCTCCAGCTGTTTACCTACGTTGCGCCGCCGGTCGTCCTCGGGATTCCGCTCGGGATATTCGTGATCAGGCACATGCAGGTCGAGACATTCCGCAGAATCTGCATGTCGTTCGACTCCTGGATCGTGGGGTATGGCCTGGCCGTCGTCCTCGGGAGCCTCTTCGGGCTGCTGAACTTCGGCTACCTTCTCTGGATCCTCGTCATCGCCATCGACTTGGCCCTCCTCTACAGGTTCTTCTACAAGCCGCGCTCACACGCGCCGGCCGAGGGCGCGCGCGAGCCTCCCATCATCATGGAGCTCTGACTCGCGCGGCGAGACCCGCTGCCTAGAGCAGGACGCGGACCAGCCTGCTCATGCTCCGCGGCATGAAGTTCTCAATGTATCGCCTGTCCTCTTCGGTGAACAGGTGCATCCCGCGCGCGCAGAGCAGGAAGATGGCGCCGCCGACGATGGAGTACGGGAGCAGCGTCATCGTCCTGTGCGACAGGAACACGGACAAGCAGGAGAGCGCGACGAGCATGATGAACGAGGACGCGAGGACCTTGGCCTGGAAACCCACGTCGGGGACGGCGGACAGGTAGCTCTTCGTCAGGTAGAGCGCCATCATGAACCCAGCGATGTCGACGAGGATTCTGCTCGTGGCGGCACCCAGCAGCCCGAAGCTGGGGACCAGGAACAGGGACAGCGCGAGGTCGAGCGCTACGGTGACGACCCCTATCATCATCACCTGGGTGGTCTTCCCGGTCGAGAGCAGCAGCGATGTGAGTATCCCCTGCATCGCCACGAAGAGGAAGAACACCGACATCAGCTTGAGCGACAGGTCGGCCGTGAGGTAGGAGGACGCGCCGCCGGAGAAGAGGCTGATCATCTGCCTGGAGAGGGCGGCTAGCGCGAAGGAGACGGGGATCATGGCGAGCACGGTGTACCTGAAGGCGAGCCTCAGGCCGGCGGAGAGCTTCTTGGGGTCGTTCGCGCTCGACGAGGTCTCGGGGAAGAAGGCGGTGTTGAGCGGGGTGAAGAGAAGCACGCCGAGGCCGCCCGAGATGGCGATGGCCGCGAAGTACGCGCCGAGCTGCGTTTCGCTCAGGAAGCCGCCGACGACCAGCGGGTCACCGGCGCCGGTGACGACCGTCAGGATCCCTGCGATCCCGAGCGGAATCGAGTATCGGAGGACCTGCTTGAGCGTCCGCCTCCCCATTCCGGAGGTCTCCGCGGCAAGGAGGGGTCTGCGAGTGATGGAGAGGGACCAGACGATTATCAAGACACCGTACGCGACGGAAGCAGCGATGGGGACGAGCACGCTGTGGAACTCCATCAGCCCCACCACCGTGAGGACGACCATCACCAGGTTGGAGCCGATGAGAATCCTCGCGAGGGAGTTGTACTTCCTCATGCCCTGTACGAGGCCCTGGAGTATGCCCGAGATAGTGCTGGAGAAGAGCCAGACGCCCGACGCCGCGAAGACCCAGGCGGAGCCCGTGCTCTTCGTGAAGTAAAGGGCGATCATCGGCGAGAGCAGGACGAAGACCACGGTGGCGGCGGAGGTGAAGACGAGCGAGAGGACAACTATCGTCCTCGAGACGACCCTGGCCTCCTCTTCGTTGCGCGACATGAACGAGACGAACCTCGTCGCGGCTGACTGGAGGCCGAAGAAGGCGATCGACGACCCGATGGTCGTCACGAGCAGGACCGAAGTGAAGAGACCGTAGTCCGAGGGTGACAGGAGTCGGAGCAGCGTCGTAAGGAAGACGAACCCGAGGACGCTGTTGACCAAGTTCTGGATCGTGAGCGACCTGATGCCGGACGCGATGTGTTTCGCCCTCGCCGAGGCCGTCGGGTCGCCCACACCGAGCGCGGTCGAGCCCACAGCCGGGGCGACCTGCGCCGTCCTGCCTATCGGTAGCCCGGACGGGAACGCTTCGGGCCCGGGGGACGTCCCCGCCGAGAGCGCGTCACGTGTAGCCGAGTCGCTGGAGGTTGTCAATGACTAGTTTCTCGTCCTCCTTGGAAAAAGCGTAACTTCCGGGGTCCCTCACGACGTCGGCCGCCTCCAGTGGGCGGTTGTCGTCCGCGGTGAGGATTCCCTTGATGGCGTGCCCGTCCATCGAGTCCGGGGCGCTTATGCCCAAGAGAGCCAGTGACGTGGGCGCCACGTCCTCTAGGCACGGGTCGCCGCCCTCCGACTTCGCGATGTCGGGCCCCGCCGCGAGGATTATCCCGTTCGATCCGTGGTTGCCCCTCGGAAAGTTCCCGGACCTCGATGTCACGCTGCGGCTGAACGGGTCGGTCCTTATGTTGACGTCGTCGCGGGGGACGATCAGGAGCTGCGGGGCAGATGCGAGCCTCTCGCCCTTGTACACCTGATCCCGGGTGTAGACCCTGCAGATCTCCTCTCCCGAGTCGTCCTTCAGCTGGGAGAGGCCGGAGATGATTCTGCTCTCGTCCTCCTTCGACCTGACGACCATGACCCCATCCGTCCCCGGGACGAACGCTCGCGATGCCCCCAGGTCGACCGCGTCGATGGTATGTATGACCGTCGTCGCGCCCTGGAACCTCTTTGTGAGGCTCTGGGGCAGCCAGAGAAGGTGCCCGTCCAGGACGTCGTGTGCCTTCATCGTGAGCCGGTACCGGGCGGAGGACTTCCTCTTGAGCAGACCCTCGCCGTACAGCCAGGAGTTGGGATAGAATGCGACCGGCCGCCGGTTGAAGCCGTGGTCGGAGAGCACGAGGAGGTTGACCGCCCCGCCGACGGAGTCCACGATGCGTCCGACCAACCCGTCGACCTCGCTGTAGCCGCGTCTCACGGCCGCGTTCTCCTTCTCCCCCTTGCCGAGCACCTTGTGCTGAAGCCGGTCGAGGGCCGTGAGGACGACCATGCCGAACGACCACTCGCCCTCCTTGAGTAGGTCCAGGAACAGGTCCACCCTCCTCGCCTCGGTCGCCACAAGCCGGCTCACAAGCTCGTCCGGATGCCTCTCGAGGCCACGGCTCATAGGAGCGTCTATCTCGTAGCCGGAGCTCCTCAGCCTGTCCATGAGGCCCGTGGGGTAGACCGACCTCTCGTCGAAGTACCAAGGGGGTATCCCGGAGACCATGAACCCCGAGACCGGATGCGCCGGATAGGTGAGCGGTACGTTTACCACCACCGACCTCCCGTTCACGGCCTGGACGTAGTCCCAGATCCGGGGTGTCGTCGAATACGTCGCGTTGGTTATGGTGAGGGGCGTAGTCGAGAAGTCGTAGAAGTAGTATATCCCGTGTTTGCCCGGGTTGACGCCGGTTGTGATCGATGTCCACGCAGGGGCCGTCTGCGGAGGGATGCCCGACCTCAGGCGGGAGAACGAGCCCCTGTCCCTGATCGAGGAGAGCCTGGGCATGTCTCCATTCTGCATGAAGTCCCCCGTCAGCTGGTAGTCCGCCGCGTCCAGTCCGATGATTATCAACTTGTTAGGATGCAATAGCTCACACGCTGAGACGATTCTTCTGTCCTAGCACCTATCTCGGTATTTTAGTGTGATGGACGCAGGGTGCGCGGCCCAGCCCGACCCCGGCGCGGCTCCCGTCGTCAACGCGCCTTATGAGAGAGTTCCGACTGCCTCCTCAGAAGATCTACGATGCGGGCGTCTCGACGCGCGGGCTCGAACAGGGGCGAGTAGGTCAGCTCCAACAACGGCAGATCGTGCAGCCGGAAGGCCTCCTCCATGCACGCGACGAACTCGTCATCCTCCCCCAGGGCGAAGTGGACGAAGCCGGAGTGGATGATCGTCAGCTCTCCTCCTTCGGCTCGCTTCTCGAGCCGCTCGAATCGAACCCCGGGCGCCTCCCGCATCGCCCAGCCGCGCTGCGAGGACCCCCCTGTACATCTCTGTCCAGACGCTGTTCGGCCTCAGGCGTTCCATCTCCCGGAGCGTCTCCCCGGCCTTGGCGTAGTCCGCCCTTCCCAGGTGGTACTCCGTCATGTGCGCGTTCGTGCGAAACGGGATCAGCGGCTTGGTCCGTTCCCAGTGCGCCAGCGCCTCGGCCTCCATCCCAGCGTACATGTATGCGCGTCCGAGGAACGCCGTGACGTTGGTGTCCAGCGGGTCGACCTGCTGGGCTGCCTCGAGCAAGCGCACCGTCTCGCGAATCTTCCCGTCGCCCGCGGCGACCTGGCCGAGCCATCGGTAGGGGTCCGCGAGGCTGGGGTTGAGCTCCATCGCCCGGCGGGCCTCCCTCTCGCATCCGCTGACGTCGTCTTGCCCGATCATGAGCCCGGCGAGGACCGAGTGAGCCTCTGCGAGCGCGTCGTCAAGCTCGAGCGCCTTCGTCAGCTCCCCGCGGGCCCGTGTGACGGAGTCGACGTACGGAATCGCGCCCTCACTGCCCAGCCAGACCAGGCACTCCGCCACGCCCACCCTCGCCTTGGCGAACGACGGGTCCCGACGGACGGATTCCTCGAAGAAAGCGAGCGCCTGCCGGATGCTCTCCTCCGACCCCTTTTCGCTCAGCAGCTTCCGCCCGCGCAGGAAGCTGGTGTACGCCTCGATGTCAGTGGTCTCGGCCGAGGCGCGGACAGACGGTGAAGCTAGCTGGGTCGCCAGGGCCGCGGCGATCCTCGACGCGATCTCCGTCTGTACCGCGAAGACGTCGTCCAGCTCCCTGTCGTACCTGTCGGACCAGAGGTGCTCCTCGGTCGCGGCGTCTATGAGCTGCACCGTTATCCTTATCCTGCTCCCGGCCTTGCGCACGCTGCCCTCGACGATCGTTCCCACGCCGAGCTCCCTGGCTATCTCGGAGACCTTCTTCTCCTTCCTCTTGTAACCCATCACCGATGTGCGCGCGATGACCCTGAGGTCCCGGACCTGGGAGAGCCTGTCAATCAGCTCCTCGGTCACGCCGTCGGCGAAGTACTCGTCGTTGGGGTCTGGGCTGAAGTTGTCGAGCGGCAGGACCGCGACCCTCTCCTTCGGCCTCGGCGTCCTCTGCGCGGGCCTCTCCGGAGCCTCCCCCAGGCCCGAGATGCGGAAGACCTCGATGGGCGTGACAACGTTCTTGAGCTCGGGGACACCCAGCGACTCGAACCGCTGTTCGACCTTGTTGACCACGCTGTGATAGACCTGGGCGGAGACGCAGACCCCTCCCGGGGGCGAGAGGGGCTCTATCCTCGAGGCGACGTTGACCGCGTCGCCGGCCACGTCGGCGCCCTGGTGGACGACGTCTCCCAGGTGTATCCCTATCCTGAGGGTAATCCTCCGCTCCGGAGCGGCGGAGCGATTCGCTTCCTTCAGGGCAGACTGGATCTCGACCGCGCAGTTGACCGCGTCGAGGGCGCTGGCGAACTCCACCAGGAAAGCATCGCCGATGGTCTTCACCTCCCTTCCGTCGTGCCTGGCGAGGACGGGCCGAATCAGCCTCCTCTGCTCGTCCACCAGGGCCAGCGAGAGCGACTCGTTGGTCTGCCCCATGGCCGTGAACCCGACCATGTCGGTGAACATTATGGCGGCGAGTCTCCGCTGCCCTTGTGACAAGCTTGCGAGAGGTCTGGCGTCACCCGCTGATAAATCAGTTATGGAGGCGTTGGGCGTTCCTGCGAGAAGGAGGACCCGCCAGTCCCGTCGGCGAAGCCCCAACATCGGCAAAACGCCTGACGTTTTCGCCGGAGCAATACTTCATATCCGGAGACGGACACACTCGTCGCCGACGGTAGTTGGCCGGCGCGAGGGGTTCGAAGGGGGCTGCGTTACCCGCTTTAAGGCTGAGAGACTTCCTCCCTTCAGACTATCCTGCTGTCAGGCGACTCATCAACTCGGCGGCGCCAGACTACGCGCTCTCCATGGCTGAGCTCAAGCACGAAGATGCCACCATCAGACGAAACGGGTACTTCCTGAGACGATACCTAGGGGTCGGCCTCAACGGAAGGGTTGTTGGCTGCGGGGAGATCTCTGAGCGCGTCGAGAGGTATCAACCCGGGAAGCTCAACGTGAGCATCGAGGTCGACCGGAAGTTCCGGAAATCGGCCGTCTGGGAGGCGCTCTTCGAGCGGTTGGAGCGCACTGCGAGAGACAGGAAAGCACGGCTGCTCACCGCCTTCGCTAGCAGCAGAGACGGTTTCTCAACGTCTCGCCTCAAGGGAGGAGGGTTCCAAGAAGTGAGCAGCAGCATCGAGTCGAGGCTGGACCTTCGCAGGATCACCCAGGCCAGACTCGAGGATGCGATAGCTGGCTTCGGTGATGAATCGATAGCGTTCACCACCTTCGCGGAGGAGAAGGATACCAACCCGGAGTTCTCCCGGGATCTGTACGAGATGGAGAGCGAGGCGGGACGTGACGTGCCTGCGCCCGACAGGTGGCGACGGATGCAGCTCTCGGAATACGCGGACCTGGTGTACAATTCTCCAAGGACCGTCGAGGACGCGTGGGTGATTGCGAAGCATCGGGGGAGCTACGTGGGTGAGAGCTTCCTGCAGAAGGGCGAAGGCTACCCGAGGTTTCTCACGACCGGTTTCACCTGCGTCCTGCGTCAATTCAGGGGAAGGGGCATCGCCGAGACCCTGAAGCTCCGCACCCTGCTCTGGGCGAAGAAGCATGGCGTGATCTTCGTCAAGACATGGAACAACTCTCAGAATGCGCCAATATTGGGCTTGAACAGGAAGATCGGCTTCAGGAGGTACGCGATCTGGCGCAACTTCGAGAAAGAGGTCTAGGCGAGCTGGTCGCCGCATCTCGGTTGACCGCCGAGCGTGCGATCATCCGCCGCACAGCGCGTTCGAGACGGAGTTCATGGTCGGACCGGCGCTTCGCGCTAAACAATAGGTAGCGAGGGGAGGATTTGAACCTCCGGTCTGCGGGTCTCTCTGCCGAGGCTTATGAGCCCGCCGGGATGACCTGGCTTCCCCACCTCTTCAGGCGCAAAAGCGCACGCTGCTGCCCTCGCTGACCCATGCGGATTATCAGCGGTTTATTATTCTTCTGTATTTGCGTATTTGGCATGGAGGTGGACACCCACCAGAGAACTCCGCAGTCTCCAACCTCGAACGGACAGTTCCCCTCTCTCCAAACCAGTCGAGTATCCTCTTAGCCCTGTGCATCTTTTAGACGGGTCCGACAGATTAGGAGCAATTACCCGAAACACTCTCATCGCCTTCATGCGTGAGACGCGCCTCTCGGATTTGGGAGACATCGCCGCGTCTCATCGCGTCTCGTTTTTTGTAGACATCCAGGGGGTTGATGTCTCGCATTTTGGAGACAGCACAGAATCAAGCGGATTCTGTCTCCCGACGTACCTTTTTGCAAAATCTTGTGACTACAGCATAGGCGACTGTTCAACCATTCGCGGTCCAGCAGCAAACGCTACACGTGGTGTCTATTCACCGAGGACGACCTTCTCGGGGTCTCTCCCTAAGTCAGCCGCTACATCAGCCTTCAGCTTTTTCAGTCTCTGCACGTCGTGCCCCTTTCGCTCGTACCTCTTCACCTCCTCTTCGAACGGCCTGACGCCATCCCCGCCCACCATCTTGTCGGCGAAGCAGACGACCCTCTGCTCAAGCGTCCTGGGAATGTAGTCACCCTGCGGGAACCCGAGCTTCTCGGCCTCCTCCGGAGAGATTCCCGCCCCCACGTGCCTCCTCACTATCTCGACAACGACCTGATCGACGCCCTCCTCCTCCAGAATCTTCGCCCCGATCCACCCGTGCCCAACCTCGTGCGTCCTCGTCCTCCCAATGTCATGGAGGAGGGCTCCAGCGAGGACCGCCTTCGCGTTGAATGGCCTTGCATTCTTCACGATTGCTTCGCTCAGGATGACGGAGACCCTCGCCACGAGTCTGCAGTGTTCGATTATCCTCTCGCTGCTCCCGTACTTTGCGTGAAGGGCGAGCGCCTGCCCCTCGTCGGGGATCACTTGCTGATGTCCTCTTCGAGCTGTTTGATCTTCCAGCGCAGGGCCGCCTTGAGGTCAGCGTTGTCGATCCTGTTCAGGGGCCTCTGGCACGTCGGGCACTTGAAGAACGACTCCATCGACTCCTCGAACGTCCTCGTCACGCAGGTCTGCGTCCCGCAGTGGTAGAACTCGTGCGCCTCCTCGTACTCCAGTCGCTGCTGCAGCCTCTTGAGGATCTTCCTCTTCTGCGTCTGTATGAAGCCGTCGGTCTGGTCTCGCTGGGCCTTCCACCTGTAGACGAACCAGCCCCTCTTGGGGTCCCTCACCCTGACGCCGGTGATCAGGGACCTCCCGAAGAGGTCGTAGAGCGACTTCCTGACGGTCTTTATCTTCAATCCCGTCGCAGACGCTATCTCCTCGTCGGTGGCGTTCTCGTTGTTCAGCAGCGCCCTCGCTACCCGGACGTAGTCGGGGCCGCCGATGAGCCCCGCCACTTTCACGAATGTATCCTCGTACTCTATCTTCACGTTGCTTTCTCTACCCTTTTTCCTCTTTCAGAAGGAACTATCTTCAGCTTTGAGGGCCCAAACTCCTTCTTAAGCTCTTCTCCCCCCTGCAGCTCGTGCAGCGCTATCGCGAGCGCCGCTATCTCGGAGTGGGGTTGGGACGTCACCGCGACGTTGTAGTCCGCCAGCCTGTACGCCTCGCCGGGCACCTTCGGGCCCCCCACCGCTATGAGGAAGCTGGAGTATCCCCTGAGCTCCTCGGCCTTCTCCTGCAGCGGCAGCCCGTACATCGTGAGGTGGACGATCTTCCTCCCCTCACTCTTCGCCTCCGAGAAGGCCGACCTCCAGGAGGGCACCTTCAGGACCTGGAACCCGCCGCCCCAGGCGTCGTTGACCTCCTGGACGCTCTCCAAGAGTCCGTCGTCGATCTCCTCGAGGTAGACGGCCTCCGCACCGAGCGCCCTGGATGTGAGGCAGAGGTGCGTCAGCGTCCTGTAGTCCCTGACGTACCTGTGACCTATCCTCAGGATCCTGATGCTCTTCTCCGCGCTCAAGCGACCGCTCTCCGACCAAGGACTGGACTGTACCAGCGGACTTCAGGCGGACAGCTTCCCGCCCTCGAGCTCGGAGAGGGGGACCATCAGAGTCACCTTCAGGTGGTGGGTCAGCTTCCGGGTGAGGACGGCGTCGGGCTTGAGCTTCTTCGACTCCACCATCCTGATAACGGACAGCTTCTCGTTGAGCATCCTCCCGAGGTCTTCCTGCGAGAGGCCCATCTTCTCCCTCGCCTGCCTAATCTTGACGTTGTAGTCCGGGTCGATCTCGTACGAAGCCTCCGGCGCAGCCGGGGCCTGCGCGGGCCTGAAGCCCGCCTGCATCGGCCGGGGGTGCACCTCCCTCACGACCGCACCGCCAACGGGCCTCCCGAGCCTTGCGCAGCCGCCGCAGACCACCATAATCGCCCCGTCGATCTCGACCTTGTTGGGCCCGGTCCTCATGGGGCCTCCGCAGACCTCGCAGGCTGCTCTCAAATCAATCGGGATGCTCGAAATCACCTCGCCTTAAAAAGCTCTTGGCCCGGGGGGCGCGCTCCCGGCCGGAGCGTCCGGCCGATACGCACTTTTACCACCCTGGCGGGGCGACGGCGCGTCTTGAGGCTCCCGGACGAGCGGAGGAGGTTCGCCACGATGCTCGACTACGAGTTCGGGAGGGGGACGAGCGGAGCGCTCCCCCGCAGCGGTCTCGAGTACCTCTACTCGCGCAGGTCGGACAGGCTGAGGCAGGTCATGCACGAAGGGAAGCTCTTCGCCGTGATAAGGCCCAACGGTGCCATAGCGCCCTCGATGCACGGGGCCAAGGTCCTCGCCTCCTCGAAGGCGTTCATTCAGAACTCCGTGACCGTGAGCGAGGGAGCCGACGAGTTCGTCCGCGCTGGGAAGTCGGTCTTCTGCAAGTTCGTCGTGAAGGTGGGGAGGCACGTCCCCGCGGGGGAGAGGTCGTCGTCCTCGACGTCCACGGACGTCCGATCGCCGTGGGCCGGGCCAGGCTGCCCGGCGCCTACATGAGAGAGTTTAAGGCGGGGGTGGCGGTCAAGGTCCGGAGTGCTCACGAATGAAGCTGGACGATAGGAAGACCCGGCGGATGATGGACCGCATGGGGATCAACATGAAGGAGATCGCCGACGTAGAGGAGGTGGTAATCAAGACCTCCTCGAAGGAGATACACATCACCGGCGCCCAGGTCTCCGAGGTGAACGCCCAGGGCAGCCGCATCTTCCAGGTCATGGGCGACGTCGAGGAGGTGGAGAGGGAGAGGCAGAAGTTCTCTGAGGAGGACATCCTGCTCGTCCAGCAGCAGGCCGACGTCTCGAGAGAGAAGGCCGTCGCCGCCCTGGAGCAGTCAGACGGAGAGGTCGCCAAGGCGATACTGCGCCTGACGACTTGAAGCTTCCGGGCCGAGAGCAAACGTGAAATACCTCCGGGACTATGGGACGAGACGTGACCGAAACCGAAGGGAAGCCGAGCCAGCCTCAGGCATCCGGTTCCCCCGCGCTCCCGCCGATTGTCCACATCGGCGTACCGATTGCTTCAGCGCTGATCCTGCTAGCGTTCGCCCTGGCGGCCTTGGCCCCTGCGAACGAGGCCACTCTGCCGGTCCAGTCGACGATCTTCTTCGTCCCGATCTACATCGCCATAGTCATCGTGCTGGTCTTCGCGTCGATGTACCTCTTCAAGGAGCTAGTGGACAAAGACGTTCCCTCAGCCCGACACTAGAGCTATCGTGCTTGCCTAGATCGGCATCGGGTTCCTTAGCATCATGACGCCGTCGACCGCCATCAGGGCCCCCACCAACACCATCCCGTAGCTGAATATCACCGACGACCCCTCGATCGTCCCGGCTGACATCAGGCTCCCAACAACCGCCATCAGGAGGCCGAAGGCGACCATCAGCAGGGAGAAGCCCTTGAGGTGGCCCACGCCGGTCATCGTGACCGAGAGCACCGCGGCCGAAACGACCACCACTCCCAGAATTGCGAGGACGGCCGCCCAAGCGTCCCCAGAGACCATGGGGGAGCTCGACATCCCGCCCTGATTCAGGGCGATGGTCGTCGCCGAGGCGAAGTCGAGCAGACCGCCTATGATACCGAGCATGAAACCGCTAGTCGAGGCCAAGCTCTCTCAGACGTCCGCGGGTGCGCGGTACATGTCTTTATGACCTTCCCCTCCGACCGTACCCAGCCCGAGAGGAAAAGGTCGTATTCGCCCATTGTCCCACAGAGAGAACGGCGCGCACCGCAAGCGAATCGACTGGGTCTACTCGACCCTCCCGATCAACGTAGCCCTCGGGCCGATCGGGATCTACGTCCAGCTGTACCTCCTGCAGACGAACGGGGCCCAGGAGGGGCTGATCTACGTCACGCTGGCAACGCTGCTCTTCAACGCGGTGAGCATACCCGCCTCGATAATCTGGGGGCTGGCGACGGACAGGCTCCACCGCCGCAAGCTGATCGTCGTGACGAGCTACGCCATCACGACGATCTTCCTCTTCTCGTTCTTCTTCGCGGCCTCGACCTCTTCGGTCATCTTCGTCTACGCCCTCGTCTCGTTCATCTCCTCGGCCTCGGCCACCCCCCTGAACCTCCTCATCATGGAGACGGAGACGAAGAACAGGTGGGCGACCGGCTTCGCGAGGCTCTCGCTCGTCGCCAGCATCGGGACGATCCTCGGCTACGTCCTCAGCGCCCTCTGGGTACAGGCGCTCCCGGGGTACACGGTCTGGCTCTTGATCCCGCTGGGTCTGCTCTCGCTAATCTCGGCCGCGTCGGCTCAGCTTCTCATCAAGGAGCCGGGGTTCGTCTTCGAGAAGGAGGTCGTGGTCATGCAGAGGACGGGGTTCCTCCAGCGGCTCCGGTCATCGCCGCTCATCTTCCTGAGCATCCCCCGGCGCTACGATTTCCAGAGGATCTTCGAGGGGCTCAGGAACGAGCTCACGAGCTACGTGCCCCTCCTCTACCTCTCGATAGTCCTCTTCTACCTGTCCAGCGGCGTCTTCAACACCTCGTTCGTCCCGGCGCTCTTCTCCCACTCGCTGACCCAGAGCGAGGTGTACCTCGTCAACGTCGTGGCGATGGTCGCGCAGGTCCTGACCTTCCAGTACGCGGGGCGGTACGTGGTCAGCCGGTCCCTGAGCGGGGTGGCCGTCCAGGGACTCGTCATCAGGGGGGCGAGCTACGCAGCCCTGGGTGTCGCCTCCCTGCTCATCGGCGGGGCGCGCTTCATCATCCCCGCCCTGATTCTGTACCCGATATCGAGCGGGATCGCCTACGCGGTCTACTACACGGCCTCCAACGTGATGATCTTCGACTCGATCAAGGGCAACAGGCAGGGCTCGACGCTCGGCGTGTACAGCGCCATAGTCGGGATCTCAACAACGGTCGGCTCGATAGTCTCGGGCGCGGTCTCGTACTATCTCGGCTTCCACTTCACCTTCGTCCTCGCCGGAGCCCTCCTCGGCGTCGCCGCGCTCATGACGTCGAGGCTGTCGAAACTGCGTGCCGTCTCCGACTCCGGGAAGTGAAACCCCTCGCTTCGGGGGGTTCTGCTAACTCGGTTAGGATGCAAAAGAAGGCTTAACTATCAAGTATATCTTAGGAGTATCAGATGTCTCAGGAATCCGCTTTCGAGTGGAAGCCCGTTGAAGGGAAATCTGCGTTTGGTAACATCACAAGGCCGATGGCTTTGTTGGAGATAAAAGTGAATGATGGAGAGTGGAAACCGTTCTACGCCGAGGTGGATAGCGGCTCCCCCATAACAGTCTTCAACGAAAGCGATTCCGAAAGATTGGGGATTGAATTGGAGAAAGGACGACCCGTCACCCTCCGAGGCGTACTCGGAGGCAAGTGCTTAGCATATGTTCATGAAGTCGAGATGAGGATAGGAAAGGAGGAGATTCGAGCCAAAGTCGCCTTTACTGAAGGCCCGAATCATAAGCAGTTACTCGGTCGAATCGATGTGTTTGATGGCTTTCGGGTCTGCTTGAGCGGGAAGGCCCAACGAACCTCTTTCCTCAGAGAATAGCGTCCTCATCCTCTGGAATGTAGACCACGGCGGGCCTGCTATCCTCGTAATGGGCTTTTGCTACTCGCTCAGCTTCCACGGCAGTCGCTCCACTACCGACAATCCGTTTCATCCAGATGGCGATGTACTGCCCCTTGTAGCTCGATGTGTCAACTTCGCCCGAGGCGAACCACTTGAAGTCTTGGGCAGGGTCATACTGCAAGGCAAAGGTGGGACTCTCTCTTGGTATCAACATCCGTGTATCAAGAACCTGGACTTTGGATAGCGCGTCGAATAAGGCAAGACTCGTAGTGAGGTAGTCCCTGAGCGTGTCATTTGGTGGAGTATCGATTCCCTTATTGGGGATTTGTTGTTTCACGAAATTTGACATGGATGGTCACTAAACCTGTGGTAAGAAGTGAGAAATAAGGGTTTTCAGCCTTTCGAACAGGGTTCTTGTGAACTGGACCACATTCTGAGCGTCGTTGCTGCTTTGGATTGTTTGGATGTTGAATCGTGTGTCGCTTTCATCGTTGAGGGGTGGTTGGATTAGGACGAAAAATGGAGATTTTGAGAGGCTCCCAGTGAACGGTTCAACAGAACGGAGAGCCATTCCTGTCGCTATTACGCTCCTCTCAAAGGTCTTTTCGGCGCTCTTGACGAATTTATCGTTGACGACCTTGGGAACGAAGGCTGATGCCTTTTCATCACCCTCGATTTTCATCGTAACGTTAGCTACGACGTCTATTCTCTCGATAGATTCGTTCGGGAAGCCAGTGAGATTCATGACTCCAAGAATGTCTTCGATGTTCTTGCTTGGGTCGGTGAGTTCATTGGTGATTGTTGCTATTACACGTCTGGCGGCATTATCAACAATTACCGATGAGGTCGTTCCCTTTTGAGAGTATGGTACCATCTGGCCCTGAAGTAGTTGGATGGCCGTCGGCTGTTGAATGATGAAACCCTTCTTTGCGAAGTTGTCGAAAAGAGGGCCATGATTGTCTGGTAGCCAATTCTGAATTGTGATTGTTACTGAGATGGTCGCACTCTGAATTATCAGGCTCGGCATTTTACTTCAGCTCCTCCAACTTCGTTAGTTTCTTCCGCTCTTTCAATCTTGCCCTAACCCTCTCGTCAATCTCCTTAGGAGAAGCGAGATGTTTTTCTTCCAAAGTATCTACGACCGCACCTATCATTTCGCCTTGAATGTCAACCTCATCTGATCGCTCGGGGTTCTTTAGGTATCCTTGCTCTGAGAGGTACGCAATCACGATTCCACGTATGATTTCGCTGTCGTTCTGGCCGAACTTTCCCTTTAGTTTTGTCCTCATCAAGTCGAATAACTCATCGGGTAGGCTAACGAGTGCCCGCTTCATCTCGCTGCTACCTCCATTGGAACCTTGATTTCTTGATTTGTCCTCGCTTTGGTTGCATCTTGAATCAGTTCACCCCAATCCGCTTTCGTCTCTATCCCTGCCGCCTGGGCTGGTGTCTTGCCCTTCAAAGCGATGTGAGGCTTTACGAAGTTGTAGTTCACAACATACCCGTCAAGCCACTTCTTGGCGGTATCATTGTGCTTGAGACCCCTCGCCGGCCTCAAGCGGTCCTTGAGCGTCCCATGCTTCCGTTCGATTATATTATTGGTTTCTCTTGCTTTGATTCCTACCCGTCTGACCCACTCTACCTGATTCGCCTTGTATCTGGTGTAGAAGACCTTGTTGAATGCATCATCATAAGCGAACGAGCCATCTGTGAATAGGGCGGTTGGCCTCTGCTTCTCAAGAGCCATCTGGAAAACTTTCTTCGCATCTTCGGCTGTCCTTGTCTGGCCCAAGAGGTGAGCCACCAAGAACCGCGTGTCCTCATCGATGGTCTCCCAGAAGTATTTCTCTTCCCCTCCTACCTTGAACTGCGTCTCGTCATGGTGATACTTACCGCTCAAGTTCGGCTGCAAGGTTGAACAGTAGTCGCTCACGAGTTCCGAGTAGCGCATAACCCACTTCCACACGGCCACCGCGCTGACATCGACCTTGAATATCTTGGCTATCTGGCCAGAAATCTTCCAAGTTGACAACCCGTCATAATAGAGATTGAGCGCACATGCGACTACTTCGCTCTTTGTCCTCATCCCCGCAAAAGCTCCATTGTCCAGATACTGGTGTCTGCAATCCTTACATCTGTAGAGCTGCTTTCCTCTTGCTTGCCCGTTCTTAATAGTCTTGTCGCTTCCGCAGAACTTGCAGGTCATGTTTTCTCTCTGATATACCTACGCTATACGTGGTATATAACACTATGCTTGCATCCTAACCGAGTTAGCAGAACCCTTCGGGGATACGCATAAATATGGTACTTCGGGGAATCGCGCGACCCTAAAGATGGCAGTAGTCGACACGAATCTCGCTTTGGCAGCCGCGATGGTGATGTCAGCAGGGCTGATAGCCACTGGCATTGCTCAGCACGGAATGGGAGCCGCGGGAATGGGCATCATCGGTGAGAAGCCAGAGAAGTTCGGCCAAGTTCTGTTCTTCTTCGTCATCCCCGAGACGCTCTGGATTATCGGGTTCGTCTTGGGTGTCATCCTGCTCCTCAACATCCTGTAAGGGACGGGCTGGTAGCTTGTGGGCGCCGAGACCTTACTGAAGGAAGTAGAGGAGAAACGGAAGACAGCTCTCAAACAACTCGAGGATGAGTACGCGGCCAAGATGGCCGAGGTTCAGAAGAGGACACAGGACGAAAGGACCCACATCTTGGAAGCCGCCAGCACAGAGGCCGCCGCACTGTCGCAAAGGGAGCAGACGCGAGTAGCAGGAGCCGCCAGGCTTCAGGCCAAGAAGATGGGTTTCGACGCGACGGAGAGGATGCTTGAGGCCAACATCTCGGCACTCAGGCAGGTACTGGGCGAGTTTGCCGATTCGGAAGAGTACTCCCAAGTCCTCCCGCGGATGGTCCGGTACGCCTCAAAGCGACTCGGGGGAAACATCGGCGTGAGATGCCGGGCGGCAGACGTACAGGCCATCAAGACGGCCGGGGCCGTGGTGCTCTCGGCAGACCTGCCAACGATTGGTGGTTTCAAGGCAGTGAGCGAGGACGGCGACTTCGAGCTGGACCTCACCTTCGAAGAGATGCTCCGCACCCACGAAGACCAAGTACGCGCATCGATAATCGGCAAGGAGTAGGTGGGCAGGGATGAAGCAATCCTACGCCGCCGCCTTCGGAAGACTGAAGGCGATGTCGGTCGACTTCCTTACTAACGAGAAGCTCTACGAGCTCGCGAGAGCGAAGGACGTAGCGGAAATCGCCCAGCGCCTTGAGGACACGTGGTACAAGGCCGACATCGAGGAGTCCGCTGCAGTGTACAAGCCGCCGGAGCTGATTGAGATAGCGGTTAACGCCCACTTCGTGGACCTGAACCGGATTGCGCTCCAGGTCACCCCCAGCTCCGGCAAGACCATCCTCGTTGCCTACCTGGCGAAGTGGGACATCGAGAACATTGAGCTCGTGCTGGCGGCAAAGAGCGTGGGGAGAAGCCGGGAGCAGGCTGAGGCCTTCCTGGTCCCGCGCCGCAGCCTGCCCGGAGGCGTCTCGACCAACGTCATCCCTCTCAGCGAACTGCGTGCGATGCTCGAGCAACCGGACATCGAAGGTGTGATAAACTCACTTGTGAAGTACGGGTACGGAGCGGTCCTCCTCCAGCAGCTCGGCGAATTCAAAAAGTCGGGAGACCTCGGGGTCTTCTCCGGCGCACTGCAGAACTACTACTATTCCAGGCTGCTTTGGCAGCTGAGATTCATCCAGGGCGACGAAGGCGTCCTCCGCGAGTACATCAGAGCTGAGATAGCAAAGAAGAACCTGCTGAACATCCTGAAGTCGAAGGAGCTGAACCTGGACCGCGAGACGGTCTCAAGGCACCTGATAGACGGCGGGCTCGTCAGCCAGGCCAGTCTCCTGGAAGCGTACGCCTCGGCGGAGATCGGAGAAGTCGTCAAAAGGTTCGAGCCGTGGTTCGACCTGTCTGCGGCCTTCGGGAGGTACCGCCAGACCCAGGACCTCACAGAGTTCGAGGTTGCCATCGACAAACTAATCGTCGCCAGCTCGCTTCCCAACCTCAGGAGCCTGGCGTTGTCCCTTACTTCCGTGTTCGCCTTCATCTTCCAGGCGGAGACAGAGCGCCAGAACATCCGAAGAATAACATACGCAAAACAGTACGGGATGACCGAAGAATACATTAGGTCAGTAATCTTGGCCGGTTGAGCAGAATTGAGCGCAAGAACATCTACACAGACCGGCAGGATTGCGGTCGTGGGGGAGAGGGAACTAGTTCTTGGTTACCGTCTGCTCGGCGTACAGGACGCGTTCATCGCCTCGAAGGGCGAGACGCAGAAGACCGTTCTGGATCTCTTCAACGCGGGCGAGTACAGCCTGATCATAGTGGGGGACGAGGCGAGGAAGGAGCTCTCGCCGACGACAAGGGAGAGGCTAAGGTCCTCAATCATCCCGCTGGTGGTCTTCATGCCGTCGCTGACTTCTGACGTCTCAGAAGAGTCGATTTCAAGTCTCGCCAGACGGATACTCGGCGTAGACCTCAAGGTGAGCGCCTGATGAACGAAGCCAAGATAATCAGAGTCAGCGGACCTGTCGTAACGTCAGACGGTCCGGAGGGGGCGAAGATGTTCGACGTGGTGAGGGTAGGAGATCTCGGTCTGATCGGCGAAGTCATCAAACTTGAGGGAGGGACCGCCACCATTCAGATTTACGAGGACACGACTGGAGTCAAACCCGGAGACAAGGTGGTCAACACCGGCCAGGCGCTCTCGGTCGAGCTCGGTCCCGGCCTTCTGACCTCCATCTACGATGGAATCCAGCGTCCCCTCAACATCCTCAGGGAGGAGAGCGGTGACTTCATCAGCAGAGGGCTCGTCATCCCCCCGCTGGACGAGAAGAGGAAGTGGGACTTCGTCCCCCTGAAGAACGAGGGGGACAGCGTCTCGCCCGGCGAGATAATCGGGACAGTCCAGGAGACACCACCGGTCCTCCACAAGATCATGATACCCCCCGGCATCAGCGGAGTCCTCCTGGAGCTCAGGGAGGGGAAGTTCACCATCAGGGAGCCTGTCGGGAGGGTCAGGACAGCTGACAGAGAGGTGGACATCTTTCTTGCGAACAGGTGGAGGGTCAGGACGCCGAGGCCGATATCACGGAAGCTCCCCCCAGACACGCCGCTCATTACCGGTCAGCGGGTCTTCGACACGTTCTTCCCGGTCGCAAAGGGCGGAACGGCAGCGATCCCGGGTCCTTTCGGCTCCGGTAAGACGGTCGCTCAGCAGCAGCTCGCCAAATGGAGTGACGCAGCGGTGATTGTCTATGTGGGGTGCGGAGAGAGGGGCAACGAGATGGCCGAAGTCCTCTCGACATTCCCCGAGCTCGAGGACCCTCGGTCGAAGAGGCCCCTCATGGAGCGGACCGTCCTCGTCGCGAACACGTCGAACATGCCCGTCGCCGCGAGGGAGGCGAGCATCTACACGGGAATCACGATTGCGGAATACTACAGAGACATGGGCTACGACGTAGCCTTAATGGCCGACAGCACCTCGAGGTGGGCGGAGGCGCTTAGGGAGATCTCGGGCAGGCTCGAGGAGATGCCCGGCGAGGAGGGTTACCCCGCCTATCTGGGCAGCAGGATTGCCGAGTTCTACGAGAGGTCGGGGAAGGTCGTCGCGCTCTCACCGCAGGAGCGCATCGGAACGGTGACCGTGGTCGGCGCGGTCTCGCCGCCGGGGGGCGACTTCTCGGAACCCGTGTCGCAGAACACGCTCCGCGTGACGAGGGTCTTCTGGGCTCTCGACGCGAGTCTGGCGGCGCGCAGGCACTTCCCTGCGATAAACTGGCTGACCAGCTACTCACTATACACAGGCGACCTGAGGAGCTGGTACCAGCGGACGGTGGCAAAGGACTGGCCTGAGATGCGAATCGAAGCACTGGAGATTCTTCAGAAAGAGGCCGAGCTTCAGGACATCGTCCAGCTGGTCGGCTACGACGCCCTCCCGGAGTCCGAGAAGGGCGTGATGGACATTGCGAAGATGATCAGAGAGGACTATCTTCAGCAGAGCGCCTACGACCCGGTGGACACCTTCGCATCCATAAGGAAGCAGTACCTGATGATGAAGACCATACTATCCTTCGGGAGGAGGGAGGCCGAGGCCATCAAGACGGGGGCACAGGCGTCGCAGATAGCGAGCTTCCAAGTGAAGTCCAAGATATCGAAGATGAAGTGGACGCCGGAGGACCAGTTCGAGGCCTTCGTCCATGGGATAGATGAAGAGCTCGAGCAAGAGTTCGGTGCACTCGTCAGGGAGATAAGGGCCTGATGGAACCGATCTCCTACAAGACGGTCTCGCAGGTCGCAGGACCACTCCTGTTCGTGGAGAAGGTACAGCACGCATCCTATGGTGAGATGGTCGAGGTGACGAACTCTCTTGGCGAGAGGGTCAGGGGGCAGGTGCTCGATTCTAGCGCAGGTCTGGCGGTGATCCAGGTCTTCGGAGAGACCCTGGGACTGAGCACCCTGGGTACGTCGGTCCGTTTCCTCGGCGAGACGGCGCGAATCTCCGTCTCCGACGAGATGCTGGGGAGGACCTTCGACGGGCTGGGAAATCCGCGCGACGGCGGCCCAGGCATCGTCTCAAAGCACAAGGTCGAGATCGTCGGGTCCGGGATAAACCCCTACAGCAGGGAGGAGCCGTCAGAATTCATCCAGACCGGAATCTCGAGCATAGACGGTATGAACACCCTGGTCAGGGGACAGAAGCTGCCGCTCTTCTCCGCGTCCGGGCTCCCCCACAACGTCCTCGCCGCGCAAATAGCGCGGCAGGCCAAGGTCCTGAGCTCTTCCGAGAACTTCTCTGTGGTCTTCGCAGCGATGGGCATCACCAGCGAGGAGGCCAACTTCTTCATACGCCAGTTCGAGGAGACGGGCGCGCTCCAGCGAACGGCCCTGTTCCTCAACCTCTCCTCCGACCCTGCGATGGAGAGGATACTCACGCCGAGGCTCGCCCTCACGACCGCTGAGTACCTGGCCTATGAGACAGAGTCCCACGTGCTCGTCATCCTCACGGACATGACCAACTATTGCGAGGCGCTGAGAGAAATCTCGGCGGCGCGCAGTGAAGTCCCGGGGAGACGAGGATACCCCGGCTACATGTACACCGACCTCGCCACGATATACGAGAGAGCGGGCAAGATCAAGGGCAGGAGGGGCTCCATCACCCAGATTCCCATCCTGACCATGCCAGCTGACGACAAGACCCATCCGATTCCGGACCTGACCGGCTACATCACGGAGGGCCAGATCTACGTGAGCAGGGACCTCGACAGGAGCGGCGTCTACCCGCCCATCGACGTCCTGGAGAGCCTCTCAAGGCTGATGAATCAGGGGATCGGACCGAACAGGACCCGCGAGGACCACCGGGGGGTTGCCGACCAGCTGTACGCTTCATATGCGCAGGGGAAGGACGTCCGCGCCCTCTCCGCCATCGTCGGCGAGGAGGCGCTCAGCGAGACGGACAGAAAGTTCCTGAATGTCGCCGAAAGGTTCGAGAAGATGTTCGTAAGACAGGGACTGAACGAGGATAGGAGCATCGAGCAGACGCTCGACCTCGGCTGGGAGGTCATAGCCCCGCTCTCTGATTCCGAGATCAAGAGGATTAAGCCGGAACTGATCGAGAAGTACCGGAGAAGAGAGGCTCCGAAATAGGCGGCGATAGACACTGCCAGTCGCGATCAACATTCGGCCGACGAGGATGGAATACCTGCGAACCGTTCGCAGGATCGCGATGTCCCGCAAGGGGCTCAAGCTGCTCAAGCTCAAGAGGTCGGCCCTCATCCTCGAGTTCTTCAACATGAGCAAGACCGTGGCGAACCTCAGGAGCGGCCTGCGGATGAGCCTCGTAAAGGGCTACGAGGGGATCCACAACGCTGAGATGTTCGTCGGCCCTCTGAGGCTGGAGTACGAATCCATGCGCATTCCAAGGATCCACCAGCTGACGCTGAGAAGCAAGAACGTCATGGGAGTGAGAATACCCGAGCTGACGGCAGAAGCCTACGGCGGCGCCGGTCAGGAGTACCTAGTGGAGGTACCGGTCGCGATCAATCAGTCAGTCAAGGCCTTCCAGCAGGTCCACAGAATGGTCCTAGACGTCGCCGAGAAAGAGACCGCTCTGAGGAAGCTCCTGACGGAGATAGAGAAGACGAAGAGGCGCTCCAACGCCATCGAGAACGTCCTCATTCCCAGGTTGGAGGCGAACGCGAGATACATGAAACTCAGGTTCGACGAGATGGAGAGGGAGAGTTTCACGAAGCTGAAGAACGTGAAGAGGAAGATGGCCAGGAGGAAGGAACTGGAGCATGGCTGAGGAGATCGCGCAGAAGCGGGGGCTAAGCGCGCCAGGCGGCAACCATCTCCCGGAGGCCGCCCCGCAGCCGGACTCTCGCCCTGGTCCACCCAACAGGGAACAGAGGAAGCTTCGTCTGGTGCTAACCGCCTTCAACATCGCAAAGGTGATCGCGGTCCTGATGGTCTTTCTGCTGATTCTGGGGATGATTTGAGATAATGGCCACATCCGTCGACTATGAGGAAACGCTGAGAAAGATCAAGGAGACAGAGGTTGCAACAGCGAAAGAGCTCGCAGAGAGAAGGAGAGCACTCGAAGAGGAGCTGAGTAGACAGGAGGAGGAGTCTGCGCGTTCCATCGAGGAAGCCAAGACCGAGGCCGAGGCCCTCGAGGCCAGGGCCGTTGAGGCTGCGCGTACCTCCGCCCAAGCCGAGGCCGAGAAGCTCCTATCGTCGGCAGCGGGAGACGTGGAGAAGCTCGCTGGGAAGAGGCTCGAGAAGGAGGAGCTCAGGAAGATCGTCGAGGAAGTCTTCCTGTCCGAGTTCAGGGGAGACTGACAGTTGCTGAAGCCCGCCAGCATGGAAAAGATAGCGGTGGTGGGCGTTCGCGAGGAGAGGCAGAAGGTCGTCTCCATACTCTACGACCTCGGTGCGATGCAGATCGAGCCTCTCTCCAAGTCGTCGCTGTCCTATCTCAGGTCGGAACTCGAGGCCGACGACGCGAGGGGAGTATCCAAAGAGCTTCTCAGAATCAGATCCCTGAAGGCCGCGCTCCCACCGACCCGAGTCGATGAGAAGAGAAGGTTCAGATCCTTCGCCGATGTCATGAAGACCTCCAAGTTGATCGAGATTGACGACGAGGTCTCCAGGCTCAAGCAGGCCCAGGACCAACTCACCCTGCGGCTCGATGCAATCAGGAGCAGGATGGAGCTCGTCACAAATCTCTCGTTCATCAACGGAGACGTCGGCATCCTGGACCTGGAGAGCGCGACCTCGTTCTTCGGTCTGCTCCCGGCAAAGTCGTACCAGCAGCTCCTCACCAGCCTGGGCCCGATACAGGGCGTCATCCCATACTCTTCGGGCACCGACCCGGTCCGTGCGGTCGTCGTGGTGCCGAAGGCTGACCTCGAGGAGTTCGGCTCGATCGTTCAGAAGAACGACCTACGCCTGCAGACGATTCCTCCGATGAAGGGCAAGCAGGCTGACGTGCTCGCGGAGCTCAGCGAGGAGAAGAGGCTCAAGGAGGCTGAGCTTGCGGCGATTAACACTCAACTCAGCGCGCTCTCCGGGAAGCACTATGGCATCATCTCCACCGTGGAGGAGCAGCTCTCGATAGAAGCCAAAAAACTCGAGATTCTGAGCAACTTCGGTTTCACAGACAACGTGTTCGTCTTGGAGGGGTGGGTGCCAAGCCGGCGGTTCTCGGCAATCCAGGAGATTCTCACGCGCTACGCCGGCTCAACGATCTTCTTCACGATAGACCGTGACGGCAAGCCGCCTACCCTGATGGAGAACCCGAAGAGGCTGAGGTTCTTCGAGTCGTTCATCCGGTTCTACACCATGCCTCAGTCGAACGAGGTCGACCCGTCCATAATTTTCGCCATGGCCTTCCCGATATTCTTCGGGTTGATGCTTGGGGACGTCGGATATGGCGTATCGATTCTGCTGATTTCCATCTGGATTATCAGGAGGGTCAACAACCCGGAGGGAAGGACGGTAGTCCCCGCGATGCTACGGTCCTTCGCCTCGAAGATCCTCAAGCCTCCTCAGTTCAAGAAGCTCGCCAAGGCGATGATTCTAGGCTCCATCGTGGGAATCGTGATGGGCTTCCTTCTGAACGCATACTTTGGGTTCCAGCTGAACCAGTACCTGTTCTCGTTCCTCAACTCCAACCTGCACACCAAACTCCCCTCGGACGGGACGTTCCTCGACCCGATCTCGACCAGTGGACTGAAGACGCTGCTCCTCTACTCGGGATACATCGGTCTCTTCATGGTCTCGTTCGGGTTGGTCCTGGGCATGCTCAACGGGTACTGGATGCAGGAAAGGAGGCACATCGTGGGCAAACTGGGGTGGCTGTTCGAGGCTTGGGGAATTGCCCTCATCGGATTGACGGTCCTGCATCATGGCAACGTAGATCCCACCTCTAACCCTCTTGGAGGGGTCTACATCGGCTTGGTAGTAGCGGGACTAGGGATGATCGGCTACGGCGAAGGGCCACAATCGCTCGTAGAGCTGCCCTCCATCGTCAGCCACATAATCTCATACACGAGGTTGCTCGGGATACTCCTAGCCTCGTTCGTGCTGGCATACGTAATCGACAAGGAAGCCGTGGGCTCGGCCGCCGCGCCGGGCCTCCTCCTCGGCGGTGTCGGCTACGCCATAGGCGGAATTGTGCTTCTCGTCGCTGGGCACGCCTTCAACCTTGTACTTGGGATACTCGAGCCAGGGATACAGGGCGCGAGGTTGATCTTTGTCGAGCATTTCTCAAAGTACCTTCAAGGAGGAGGCAGGGCATTCACGCCTTTCAAAGG
The DNA here is from genome assembly GCA_963703285.1 of uncultured Nitrososphaerota archaeon. Classification (GTDB taxonomy): domain Archaea; phylum Thermoproteota; class Nitrososphaeria; order Nitrososphaerales; family Gagatemarchaeaceae; genus Gagatemarchaeum. The sequence goes on along the minus strand of OY969807.1, from coordinate 1,348,936 downwards.
CAGCAGGACCCACACCCTCAGCGAGACCGAGCCGACGGAACCCATGCCAGGTGCTGAAACTGCGCCCGTTCCTGAGATTCCCTGACGCCGCTTCGATCCACGGACATCCGAGGCAACAGGGCGACCACCCTCCTTCCGATCAGACCTGACGAATCCATAGGCTACGCCCTCCTTGGCGCCCAGAGATGGTACGAGCTCTGCCTGAGCGACACGGTGGAAGGACTGAAGCTCGGTGAGAGGATTGACCGCCTCTTCTCCAGGCAGGTACTGCCCTTCATGACGCTGAAGAAGCATCCCAACATGGCCGTGGACAAGGGATGGCGGTGGCCGGCCAGTAGGCTGAGGTGGCCCTACGAATGCGTGACCGAGGCCGAAGCGGCGCGCCTGGGGGCCGCGCTCGCCGCTGTAAAGCGGTGAGCACACTGTAGTGCAGTGTAATGAGCTTCCTTAGCAGAGGGAGCCTCGCTAGAGTGCCGGGGGATGCTAGATGAACGCCACGGTCTATCTGATCAACGGCCACAATGTTTCGCTCGAGGGCGCCCACTGGGAGTACATCACTTCCGGTCGCACGGTCGTCTCGACGACGCCGAGCTACCAGGGATGGCAGCGCGGGAAGGACGACGTGCAGCACCGCGTCGTGGTGCCGCTGCACGCGATTCTCTATGTAGCCGAAGAGAAGGAATCGCACGACGGGAGGTAGTTCGCAGGCAGCGGGCCTCTCGCGAGGGGTCAGGTCCGCGGGCTGTCCGGTCACGATTGCCCGCGCGCCCGTCCGAACCGGGTGCCCGGAAGTCCGTCTGACGTTCGAGCGCCATCCGGCTCCGGTCCGTCCGTTCTTTCCTGATATGGTTTAATACATTTGACCCAGAGCACAGGTGCGTTGCAAGCAGCACCTCGCAGGGTCAAGACAATCTACAGCGTCATCGCATCACCGCAGCGGCTGGAGATCCTGAAGATCCTCAACGTCAAGGGTCCGCTCACCTACAGCGCGCTGAAGACGCTTGCGGGGTTCAAGTCCAAGAAGGAGTCCGGGAAGTTTGCCTACCACCTCAGGAAGCTGGTCAGGCAGCTCCTGATCCAGCTAAACAGGCAGGAGAGGAAGTACACGGTGACCAACCTGGGTCGCCTCGTCCTCAACCTCACACGGCAGATCGAGGAGCAGTCGCTGGTCGAGTCCGGGAAGCTGTATGTGAGGACCACCAGGCAGGCGATGGAGGAGTTCAACGCGGACAAGATCCTGCAGTCCCTCGTCAAGGAGGCGGGGATGCCGGTGGAGCTCGCCCAGAGGATCACCAGCGAGACCGAGTCTAGGCTGTACAAGTTCCAGACGCAGTACCTGACCGCGCCCCTGATCAGGGAGATGGTCAACTCGCTCCTCGTCGAGCACAACCTCGAGGAGTACCGGCACAAGCTGACGCGCCTCGGGCTGCCGGTCTACGACGTCACACAGCTGCTCGGGAAGGCGGGCGACGACGGGAGCGACGTCGAGTCGCTGCTCCACCAGACGGGCAAGTCCGTCTTCTCGGAGTACCTCCTCCTCGAGCAGATACCCAGGGACGTCGCCGACGCGCACCTTGCCGGCGACATCCACATCGCCGATGCGGGTAGCTGGGGGCTCACGCCGGACACGATATTCGTCGACCTACTCTCCGTGCGGGCGTCCGGGTTCAACCCCAAGGGCAGGCTCCCATACGCCCCCATGATACCGAGCCCCGAGTCCCTCGAGAGCGCCATGACGATCATCGCCAACATCACCTCCCTCATCAGGAGGGAAGCCTCCGTCGAGATAGTCTACAGGAACTTCGTCCAGTACCTCGCGCCCTTCGCTCGTTCCAAGACGAAGCACGAGGTCGTGACCTCGATATTCGGGTTCCTCGCGCAGGCCTCCTCCCAGTTCCCGGCGTCCCAGAGGCCGATGATCTCCCTGGAGCTCGACCCCTACGTCAAGGACGAATCCGGGAGAGAGGTGGTCGAGAGGGTCCTCGACGCGACGCTCGACTCGTATCGGGCGCTCGTCGAGCAGGTCCCCAGACCAGGCGTCAGGCTGGTCCTCGCCAAGCTCAGGGAGGATGACAGCAGGTTCCTGAAGGATGCGGCGTCGATAGTCTACGCCGGGGGAAGGATAGCGTTCTTCCAGTCGGGCCAGAAGAGGAGCTTCCTGGGGGTGAACCCTGACGTCCTACCGCCCGAGTTCCAGGGAGACCACATCAGCGTGCTGCACAACCTCAGCCTGAACCTGCCGCGGCTCTCCTACGACTCGAACCAGGACGAGACCTACTTCAGGGCGAAGCTGGCGATGCTGATCGGCGTCGCCTCCGACGCGCTGCACGACCAGGCGGACCGTCCTGGAGCGCGTAATGAAGAAGGGCCTCCTGCCGACCCTCAGCTTCGGATCGGAGGGGCTGAGCTCGGACGCCATGCCGCTGATAATGAACCTCGTGGGTCTCGAGGAGGCACTCTCGAACCTGACCAAGGACCCCTCGCTCGCCGTCAAGGGCTCCATCGCCGACAAGATCCTTCAGACGGCCACGCAGGTCGCCTCCGAGAAGTCCGGCAGGAACGAGAGGCTGGGCGTCGCGATAATCGAGGAGGAGGGCGCCCAGAGGCTGTTCGCCCTCGACGCGGAGAAGTACGGGAAGGCCGCCCTCCAGGCGGGGGGCAGGCAGGCCTACTCCCTGTCGCCGAAGCTTACCCCCGAGGACCTCCAGAATCCCGAGAAGGTCGAGTACCTGAAGAAGCTCTCCGCCGGCCTCACCGGGGGCTTCGCGGTGATCCTTGACGCATCGGCGGCGGACCTGCGGGGCACCTACCAGATGATGCAGGCCTCCTTGGGGAGCATCCCGTTCTTCAGGGTCCACCGTACGGTCTCCTTCTGCAGGAACTGCGGCGCGAAGCTTCCTCCCAACACCGGGCGCTGCAAGAAGTGCAGGTCAACGGCTACGGCCCAGTACTCGACAGCCGAATGAATTATGACAAATTGGATTGACTACAAGTCAATATTAGTTTACCCACTAGCGTCTCACTGACTCCCGAATCCGCGGGCAGAGTGTGCCACGGGTCAACTTCAATCTTCCCTCGCACAGATATATACCCGCGTCAGGTGAAAGTGCGCAATTCGCATTCAGCGTGATATTATGACTGCAATCGAGAGAGAAGGAGAAACAGAGAAGACCATGAAGGCTGAGGTTCCGCTGCCCGAGGAGACGCTCGCCGCCTTCGGAGGGGACGAGCTGAGGTCGAGGGTGTTCTACGAAAAGTACGCTCTGAGGAACGCCAAGGGGGAGCAGGTGGAGAGGACACCTGACAAACTCTGGCTGAGGGTGGCACGCGAGCTGGCCTCGGTCGAGGTGGGCGACAAGCGGCAGGAATGGACCGACAGGTTCTACTGGCTTCTGGAGGACTTCAAGTTCGTACCGGGTGGAAGGATAATGTTCGGCGCGGGGCAGCCGAGGAGGGCGACCCTGCTCAACTGCTATTTCTTCAGAATCAAGGAGGACTCCATAGAGGCGATCTTCGACTGGTGCAAGGAGGCGGCGCGGACCTACAGCTTCGGGGGAGGCGTCGGGACCGACATATCGATTCTCAGGCCGCGCGGGTCCCCCGTGAACAACTCGGCGATATACAGCACGGGCTCCGTCTCGTTCATGGAGCTGCTCTCCACGACCACGGGGACGATCGGCCAGGCGGGGAGGAGGGGCGCCCTGATGATCACGATAAGGGTCGACCACCCCGACGTCTTCGACTTCATCAACGTAAAGAAGGACCTCAAGAAGGTAAACTACGCGAACATATCCATCAAGATCACCGACGAGTTCATGAGGGCCGTCGAGTCAGACGGCGACTTCGAGCTCCGGTTCGAAAACGAGCGCATCAAGGACTTCCGGAAGACAGTGAAGGCGAGGAGCATCTGGAACCAGCTCGTGAAGGCGGCGTGGCAGAGCGACGAGCCGGGTCTCCTCTTCTGGGACACCATCAAGAGGGACTCCACGACCGAGTACAACAACATGGAGGTCCAGGGCGTGAACCCCTGCAGCGAGCAGACCCTCGAGAACTACGGCTGCTGCTGCCTCGGGTCGGTAAACCTCAGCTACTTCGTCAAGGAAGCCTTCACCGAGCGCGCCAGCATCGACTGGGACGGGCTCGTGAAGGCCTCACAGTACGCGACGAGGTTCCTCGACAACGTCCTGGACTACAACGCAGACCGCCACCCCCTCCCACAGCAGCGCCAGGCCTCTCTCTGGAGCAGGAGGATCGGGGTGGGGATAACGGGCCTCGGGGACATGCTCATCAAGCTCGGCCTGAAGTACGACGATGAATCGACGGTGGAGTTCGTGGACAAGCTCTTCGAGAGGATCAAGAACGTCATCTACGACTACTCGACCGACCTCGCCGTGGAGAAGGGTCCGGCCCCGGCCTTCGACGCCGGGAAGCACCTCGCCCAACCCTTCATCCAGAGACTGGACTCGAAGGTCAAGGAGAAGATAAGGAGCCAGGGCATAAGGAACTGCGCGGTCACCACCGTGCCCCCGGTTGGGTCCGGGTCGATACTCGCCGCGTGCTCCAGCGGAGTCGAGCCCGTCTTCGCCCTCTCCTACACGAGGAGGAGCAAGTCGCTCAGCGAGGGCGAGTTCAAGGTCTACCATCCGCTCGTAAAGGACTACATGCAGGTCCACAGGATCACGGACGAGAGGAACCTGCCCTCGTACTTCGTCACCTCGCACCAGATCAAGCCCGAGATGAGGGTCAGGATGCAGGCAGCCATCCAGAAGCACATCGACACCGCGATCTCGAGCACGGTGAACCTTCCCCAGGACATCTCCACCGGAGAGGTCGAGAACATCTACCTGCTCGCGTGGAAGCTGGGCTGCAAGGGGATAACCGTCTACCGCGAGGGCAGCAGGGAGGGCATACTCGAGACGAGCAAGGTCGAGAAGAAGACGACAGAGCAGAAGGCTCCGATGGAGTTCGAGAGGCCCAAGGTGCTGACCGGCAGGACGCTCAAGCTCAAGCTACCCCAGGGGAGCCTTTACGTGACGGCCAACACCGACGAAGTGGGCACCCTGAAGGAGGTCTTCGTCACCCTCGGCAAGCTCGGAGGGGACGAGAAGGCCGACGCCGAGGCCATCGGGCGGCTGATCAGCCTCTACCTGCAGCACGGCGGAGACATCCAGAACGTCGTCAGGATGATGAAGGGCATCAAGGGCAAGTACGTCACCTGGGACGAGGGTGTGCAGCTCCTCTCCATCCCAGATGCCGTCGCCAAGGCGCTCGAGGTGCTGGTGGCGGGGCGCGTGACCAAGGAGGCGAGCACGCCCCTTGTCCAGGGAGGGACCTGCCCCGACTGTGGGGAGAACGCGATAATCTTCGAAGGCGGCTGCTACAAGTGTTCTTCCTGCGGTTACAGCAAGTGCGAATGAGCACGCAAGGTCGAGACTCTAACGTCTGAGACGGGCAGCCCGCGAAGCGCCTCCGGCGTCAGCGTTTCGTGTCGACGACGCAGAAGAGGTTCCCATCGGGATGCTCGAGGACAACGAAGTCCTCATCGCCCTCGTACTCCTGAGGATGCCGCTTGGCTCCCAGCTTGATCAGCCTGTCCACCTCGCCCTTCTGGTCCTCCGTGTAGAGGTCGAAGTGCAACCAGTTCCTGTCCATGAGCCTCTCCGGGACCTGGTTCAAGGAGACGTTAGTGTTCTTGCCCTAGGGGTCTCTGAGGATGACCCACCCGTCCTTGGCCGGCGTGCGAGTAACGTAGTGGAGGACTTCCTGCCAGAAATTCAGCATGCCATCGAACTCAAAGCAGTCTATCACGACGGAGCCGATTCTCATCGCGTTTCGGATTCGAGGAGCCAATCCTGCTGATAAAGACTAGCGCGGCGCCAGTGGCGCGAGGTTGATGGGGTCGGCCGGATTTGAACCGGCGCTCTCAAGCGCCCAAGGCCTGCTTCCCATAGGTTTGAAGCCTGGACCAGACTAGCCGACGACCCCTCTTCCGCCCGATTCGCGAGTGCGGTAGTTATGCCTATTGGAGCCAGAAACGAATGCGCTGCCCCTGATGTAGTATCTCCACATCTTGTCCTTTCCCGAACTGATGCCTATCCTCGTCGAGACCGCCACCTCGCCGTCGGGCCTTCCTGAGAGCACGAAGAGCTCCTTCGAAGTGACGACGTCCTCGCCGTTCAGGCGCAGGTCGATGCCCATGGCCTTTGTCAGGTTGCCTGGGCCCTTGGCTATCCTAAGGAGGTCTTCGACCCCCCGCCTCCTCCTCATCTCCTCGATTCCCGAGAGCGGCTCGACTGCCCTAATCAGGACGGCCCCGGGCTCCCCCTCCACCTCGGTCGTGAGGTTGAGGCAGTAGTGAAAGCCGAAGGTGAAGTAGACGTACGCGTGCCCCGGCTCTCCAAACATCACGGACGTCCTCTTGGTCATGCCCCTGTACGCGTGACTCGCCGGGTCGTCTGCGCCGCGGTAGGCCTCGACCTCGACGATCCTTGCGCGGAGCTCCTCGCCGTCCAGCACCCTGACGAGCACGCTGCCGAGAAGGTCCCTGGCGACATCTGGCGTGTACCTCGAATAGAACGACCGACCCAGGCGGGCCAAGGCATCCGTGCTCGGTTTATCGATTTATTTATTCGAATGGAACGCGCTCGCGGCAAAAATCCCTGTCCCGGGCGCCGTCGCGACGGGAGTTGCCTCGATTAGCAAATTGCCACCGTTTTAACTGATTCAGGTGAAACCACCCATAAATAGAGTACTCCTTGGCCCGAATAATGATGGCCGACAAGGTAAAACCTGCGGTCTTCGTTAGAGAGAGCACCGGGCTCGTGAAGAATGTCTCGCTCCTCGATGCTGTAACCCTGAACATGGGGAACATGTCTGCTGGCGCCGCGCTCGCGACGATCAGCTTCACCATGATTGCCCTTCCGTCCGTCGCCGGCGTCAACCTCGTGTACGCCTCCCTCATCGCCTTCATCCTCTCAATTCCGCAGATTGTGGTCTACTCGATTATCGGGCGAAAGATAAAGCGCACCGGAGGAGACTATGTCTGGGTCTCCCGGACGATGGGGGGTGCTTTCGGTGGCTCGCTCTCATTCATGGGTTACGTCCTCGAGACGCAGGCATACTTCGCCCTGATAGTCCTAGCGCTGGTGTCAGCCATCGGTTCTGTCGCTTTGGCGATGGGCAACTCCAGCAGCCTCGCCCTGAACCTGGCAGTCCCGGGGGCCGCCCCGGGCGAGCAGTTCGCCGTGGGCGCCACGATATTCCTTGCCATCATCCTGCTCAACATGGCGAACCAGAAGATTGGCTACAGGATAGTCACGGTCACGATAATACTCGGGATTTTGGGAATCATCGGCGGAATAATCACACTCATCGCGGCCGGGCACTCGGGCGTGGTGAACTTCATCGACGGCCTCGGCCTTACTAACTCTAACAACTCGCCGCTCACCTACAACTCTGTCGCCAGCTCGTTCACCGGCTCCACCTTCGACTTTGGAGCGACGATATCTCTCTTGCCGTTCTTCGCGATCTTCGTGTATCCGTGGATTAATGCGGGCCCGGCCGTGGGGTCCGAGCTCAAGGGCCCTGGGACCGCCAAGTGGAACGTCCCCATAGCCTCGCTCATCGTGGTCATCCTGCTGACGAGCGCCTTCGCAACCATGTACTACGTAGGAGGATTCGCCTTCACCCAGGCTGCCTTTACCAACCCAACGCTGGTCTACAACATCTCGTTCAACTTCTGGACCCTGGCAATGGGCGTGAGCGGCAACACCGCGGTCCAGCTCTTCCTAGGTCTCGCTTGGATCCTGTGGAACGTCGGCATCCTGGCCTATGGGGTGATAGTGATCTCCCGGTACATACTCGCCCAGGGGTTCGACCGCTTCCTCCCGGCGAGGTTCGCCTACGTGAACCCGCGGACCGGCTCGCCTCTCGTTGCGCAGAGCCTAGTACTCATCATGACCGTCGTCCTCGTGGGAGCCGTCTCCTACTTCTACGGCAGCTTCCAGGTCCTCTACGCCGCCGTGGTCGCAGCGATGATCTACTTCGCGTTCGTCGGAATCTCCGCCATCCTAGAGGCCCGGAAGGAACAAGGAAGCACCAGGTCAATACTGAGCATCAGCGGGGCGCTCATGGCAATAATCTTCGGCTACATCATCTACCAGTTCTTCGCTTCGCCGACAATCTGGGGCACCGCGGCGATCGTTGACGGGATTCATGGTTACTACCTCGCCTACGCCTACGTCGCCGGTTCCTTCATAGCCGGCCTCCTCATCTACTACGGCTGCAAGAGCTACTACGGGAAGAGGGGGATTGACGTGACGCTCGCCTACAAGGAAATCCCGCCAGAGTGATCCGGCCCACAGTCGAGGACAAATACCGCGCAGAAGCGGGCTGGTCGTCTTGCGAGAACCGTCTGTCAGGCCGTACTCTGGGGAGAGCGTCTATGTCGTCAGGTTGGGTAACCTGTGCAGGACCGTTCCAGTCGTCCAGATTCAGCCCCACACGTGGATAGCGTCCGACGCCGCCCTGATACTCGGGGACGTCGGCTTCCTGTCCAAGGCAGCGGCCCTGCTCGCGAAGAAGATTCGTCCCATGGGGGTGGATGCGGTGCTGACCGCCGAGGCCAAGTCGATAGCCCTCGCCTTCGAGCTCTCCAAGAGGCTCGGAACCGACCGGTTCGTCGTGGCCCGCAAGAGCATCAAGTCGTACATGGGAGACTACGCCTCACAGAAGCTGAAGTCGATCACGACGAAGGCCGAGCAGGAGCTCCTCCTGACCAAGGAGGAGATGCAGTGGCTGTCGGGCAAGCGGGTCTGCCTCCTGGACGATGTGGTCTCGACGGGTGCCACCCTGGACGCGCTCCAGCTTCTTGCCAAGAGCGCCGAGGCGATCGTCGCGTGCAAGGCGGCCGTATGGAAGGAGGGCCCGTGGTACAAGGGCCAGGATCTCGTCTACATCCAGGCGCTGCCGATATTCGTCGACGGCCAGCCTTCATGAAACCGGGGGAGCTCATCGGACAGTCGCTTTACGAGGTCGCCTCACGCGCTTCTTCCACCCACTTCAGCACTTGGAGGCAAGTCAGAGTTATCCACTTGCTGGGCCGTCCTTTCGTCTCCAGCGCGAACGGGGTGACACGTTTCTTGCTCATCCTGTATCCGCCGCCGGCATCGGTCACGCTCTCCCCAAAGCCAGGCTCAATACCAGAGCGAGATCCGTTTACCGGGCCAGAAGGAAGATTCAGCTCGACCGTCGCGGTGCCGCCGCCGATAGGGGTGCTGAACTGGTAGATGTGGCCCCCGTACGGCATCCGGAGCCCGGTTCGCTGAGCATAGTGGACGTGAAGGACAGGCCCTTCCTCATGCTTTACAACTACCGTCGCAAGCCGTTCGTCGACTTCCGATTCAGCTTCGGCTCGCGAGAGGGGCCATCTTGCACCTTATGACCAGATCGCAGAAGCGCGCCGGCCACGGCGCGTGTGCTTGCCACGCGTCATCGACGTTAAATAAACGCCGGTGAGGCTGGATTTCGGCTTGACCACCACAGGAACCTTTTGGTACAGCAGGTTTCGCAGCGCGGCGTACGTTGGTTCGATAGGCTCGCTCGTTTGGACCCTCGTGATAGTCCTTCCGTTCAGGCCGTTCTCGTACCTCCCCCCGATTATCGTAGCCGGGGGACCTGGGACCTGGTTCCTGCTGTCGTATCTGCTCTACCTTTCGATCACGATCGGCGGATTCGGCGCACTGTCCTTCTTCCTGTACGTCATCGAGGTTCAGGAGAAGCGCACGCTGAACCAGACTTCGATAGCGCTCGGGTACGCTCTCCTTAACGTCGGCGTCACGGCCAGCTGCCTTCTCCTCGCCATAGCCGGGGCCGACAGCGGGTATGGGCTGACGATCAACAAGATCTCGGAGACGGCGGCCGTGGACCTCCTCTCGTCCTTCGTTGACCCGGTGACGGCGGCGGTCCTAATCACCGTCGCGGGAGCCGCCCTCATCGTCGTGACCATGGCTCGCGCTAAGGTGCGGGCGGGTTGAGAAGAGCCGGCGAGTGGCGAGGGTCGAAACCGCTCAATAGGCTAACTATCCTCGGCTTCGTCACGGTCCTGGTGATCGCGGGGGTGTCGCCCCGGCCCGCTTCCGGTCAGACACTGAGCTCCTCGGGGAGTGCTGGGTCGGCGGGCTACTCGAGCACCTCCTCGTGGGCCCTTGGGGTCGTCGTGCCCAACGGCGTCCAGCTCGCCGGAGGCGGCAAACTGTCCTGGGGAGGTGTGAGCAACGTCACTGTTCAGGTCACGCTGCCTCAGATCAACCGGACGGACGGCGCCGTGCTGGCCATACTCTCCCTAATGACCAGGGACGGGCACGTCCTGCAGCTCGCAGCCGGTATCTATCCGGAGACGCAGAGGTGGCTGTCCTACGCCTGGCTTATCACCAACATACAGGCCACCTCGCAGAACTACGAGTGGGTGGTCAACTCGAGCGCGCCGGAGATGTCCCCCGGCTCCGTGGTCGCTCTCTCGGTCTTCCTCTCGGCGGGCGTATGGAACTACCAGCTGAGGGACGTGAGCAGCCATCAGTCGACGCAGGGAGAGTTCCCCAGCGGAGAGAGCTCTCCCCCGGCCGCGGGGGACCAGGAGGTCTTCGCAATGGAGTCCTACTCGGAGAACGGCACCGTGTTCAGCAGCATGGGCAACCTCACGCTCACGTCACTGACCATTGACGGAGAGAACGTCGTCCAGGGTCTGTACTTCTACAGCAACTGGGAGGGGCAGGGCAACCCCCTTTTCATCGTGGGAGGGTACACGGAGCCCCCTCCCTTCATCTCCATACAGAACTCCGGCAACGGCACGGTCGTCTGGAGCTACACAGGGGCGTGGACGGGTCAGCCCCCAAGCCTGAATCTGCCGGTCAGCGTGGTTGCCATCGCGATTCTGGGGGCCTGTATCGTGGCAGCGGCCATAGTCTTCGTAAGAGTCAGAGGGACAGGTCACAGACAAACCCGAGTCGAGGATCAGAAGAGCGTCCGAAATGACGCCTTGCCTGAGGCTTGTTATCGGAGGGAGTTCTTCGCGGGTCGGCTCACGGGACTGACGATGGTCCCCGCGCTCTGCGGGCTCTCCGAGTGCTTCAGCTCCGTCATCCGCATTATGAACATCCTGATTGCGTCGTCGACTATCTCGGCCCTGCTCCTGTAGCCCCACATCTCCACCGCGCTGTCCAGTGTCTTGGCGAGCTCCTCCGGGATCTTCACCGTCGCGTATTGCGCTCTAGGCATCTTGCTTCATCTCAAAAAATGTGGAAGGAGGAGCCGGGCTCCCGCCCGAGCTCTCCTTTGAGCCATCTTCTCGCCCACCTCTTGCAGGCTTCTTACTTCCTGCTCTTCAGTACGAAGCCCAGGCCGCCGATGACCAGGCCGAGGACTGCTATGAGGGCCAGCAGCCCTATCGGGTCCTCGAAGTGGCTGAGGTAGACCACGTGGATCTGTCCGTTGTTGTACCCGAGGCCTCCCGAGGCCTTGGCTGCGCCTGCCCATCCCGCCAGGTAGCCCCCATACATCATCAGGAGCATGGAGCCAGCGACCCCGACGTTCATGAGGACGAACTGTCCCCACGCGAGATAGTTGCTGAATCCACTGTACACCCTGCCCAGCACGCCTTCGAAGTAGAGGTAGACGCCTGCCGTGGCAGCGACCCCTATAACGCCGACGACCAGGTAGATGATGTACCCGGTGAAGAGCCAGGTTCCACCTCCTCCCCCGGCTATCACCATGCCCGGATTGAAGTACGGGGTGATGTTGAAGTAGCTCAGTGGCTGTATGATGAGCACGGTCACAATCGCTGCGATCGCACCCTGGACCAGCGCCGCCTTGACCCATCTTCCTGCCCACCTTCCCTTCAGACCCGACATCAGTCCTGCAAGTCCTGCAGATTCTGCAGATCCCACAGATCCCGATGTCAGCCCGGATAGGGCCTCGATGTTTTGTTTCCCTTTCACGGATTCTGTCATTTCTTTTGCTTCCTGTGGATTACTGGTGAGTCACTGGTTAAGAAGTCGTCCGTGCGTTTGTTCGCAATCGCGAACAAAAGCGAACATCTCCGCGGAGGCGGGTGGCATCCTTTTGAAGATTCGGCAGAAGGGGAGGTGGCATCTTCCTCTATTTGCAATGATTCTCTTCAAAGATTGCAGGAGTTATCGATTGGAGCAGGTCTCCCAAGGTTCAGTGGCGCCCGGCCCGAACGCCCTAGTCACTAGGCCTCGGTGTGGGCCGTGTTCCGCCTGTTGAGGTAGGCGAAGGCCCAGTCGAAGACCGCGCCCGACCTGTAGCGCGAGGCGGAGATCAGCAAGATGTGAACGACCCTCCAGATGGCCCCCCAGGAAGCCGGAGGTCTTGAGCCAGCCGAGGTCGGCGACGCCGACGTTCCTGCCGAGGGAGAGCATGAAGCCCCAGTCGTTGTACGCGATCGGCCCGGCGGTCCTCCTGCTTTCCATTTACGCGTAAAGTGGTGGGGGCGGCCGGACACAACACGGAATGCTGTCCACAAACAACCTTCGCGGCGTCTCTGTCACAGGTCATGAGCGCAATCTGGCGATAACTGGGAGGGACGCTGACTGCTGTTCTCGATAGCGTGGCTATAAAGGACGACGGCAACTAACTGCACGCCAATGACCGTAATCGGCGGAGATGAGTAATGAGCGACAAAGCTACGGGGAAGAAGTTCGGCCTTGTCGTCTCCGTCGAGTTTAGAGCGGTCTACCGAATGATGAAAGACGAGCAGATGAAAAAGTCGATAGATTCGCTCGCTGACGCGCTCGAACAGAGGCCCTTGGACGCGGGCGCGTTCGTACCGAAGGACAGATGGCCCGACGAGTACAGAACCATGGGATTGAGCAACGTCTACAAGGCCGACCTCGCTAGAGGAGCTAGAATCACGTACACGGTGACCCTGAGTCAAGCCGGAAGCGGTCTAGTAAGAGTGATCGAGTTCTTTCCCACGCACAAGAATTACGCGAAGAAGTTCGGCTATGACGTCTAGGCGCGCAGCTTCACGCTCGCCTTGAGGAGCGCTTCCAGCTTCGGGTTGTCGACAGCCACCCAGACGATCCTGCCCTTCCCGTCGAACATGATCTTGTTTGACGCTTCCAGGTACTCCAGGACGCCGACGAACGTCTGGTACATCGTCTTCCGCGGGAGGGAGCGCCACAGCTGCATCCTTGAAGGCGGGACGTTGCTGTTCTTAATCGCAGATTCCACCATCATGATGGTGTCTAGGGTAGGAGAATGAATCGCAGAACTGTCCTTTAATCGATGATGCTCCTTGAGCAATGTGAATGCTGTTAAGCAACGAATTATATAAGTGTATATAGTTCTTAATCATGCTCTACTGCGAGATGGACGACAACACAGACTACTGCCCGCACACGGCTTTCGCCGCCGCACTGCCGCAAGTTAGGAAAGCCATCAGGCGATAGAGCTCTCGACGAAGAAGAATCCCGGAGGATATTCGAACCTTTACCCATTACCGATTACTGCGAACTGAATCGCCATCCAGGTTCATGCGGGAATCCCGGTGCTTCGTTGTCTTGAATGAATAGGCTAAACCGACCAGAGACAGCAACGTAAGGAAAGGACCGATTGCTTCATACGGGTCGAAGGAAGTACAGAATGTTGCCGTCGTTCCAAAAGGCCCAAAGGGGTCGCAAAGACCAGCAAGAGAACCGAAGAAGGTTAGGATTCCCAAGGCTATCCCGAGCACAAAGACCGACCTGACGAACCAGGTTATCCAGACACTCGACTCGAAACTCCCCCTTCTCTTGAGAGCAGAAGCTAAAGCGATCAGGGAGACCAATGCGAGTGAGACTCCTATTGCTACAAGAGAGTAATCCTGTGCTGCCTGAAAACCACCAGAGGCGCATGCTTCGGGCCGAATGGACCCGATACTATAGCAGAGGTCGAAGATTCCAGCGCCCAAGAAGTACAACCCAAGGGTTAGCCCAATCGCACAGGCAAGCCCAATTATCCAAAGTTTCAAATCGAGCTATCCCGCGCGTTTCGCGCGCTGGCCCCTCGTTAAATCTTTCAGGCGACATTTGCTGCATTTAGTCGTGAGGGCAGAAAAGTCGGTCAAAGGGTCAATCCGGCTGATTCAGATGGGTTCTCGACCAACTGGACCACACAATCTTCCGACGCGATTCGGGGCACATGTGGGCAGCTTTGAGACCACCCTTTAGACAGAGGGAGGTAGCCTGGCCCCTCATAGGAGTCGAACCGCCCAAACGAACCTCACCGGCCACTGTACGGCTCCGCGAAAACATCTGGCAATGGGATGAGTGGTGGCGTACACCCAAGGTGCAGCCCACCTTCATAGTAGATGTCGCCGACGCCAAGAAGACACCCGAGGGAGACCTCGTAGTGGAACGCTGGAGGACCACCCGGGCCCTGCTCAGCGCCGCCGACCACTGGCACCACGAAGAAGAACGCCACCACCAAGACCGAAACCGCAACGAATCCTGATTGCGTGGCTTTCAAACGAACTTCACTAGCGGCCCGTTCGGCTCGGAGAGGACGACCACTCCGTGATGGGTCAGCGCGTAGGAAATCGAGCCGTACAGGTGATACAGAGGTTCAGCCGGACAGAAGCACTGAGGGCAGGAGACGCCGCACGGGGTGGACTCGCCCATCGGCACTATCGGGACGAGGAGCACGAAGAGAAAGGCTGCGACAGCGACTATGGTGATTGCAATCGGACCGACCGTTCTCCGATCATGCACGCCAACTCGGCTGGTGAAAGTGCGACTCATGATTAATAGTTTATTCCGAGCGAGGTTGCGGTGACGGCGGAGCGGAAAGACAGGGTGGAAATTGCGCCACCAGAATCTTCCGCGTCCACACTGTTCGTTTGGTGATGCACTAGATGCAGGCAAGCTTTGACGTTTGCCCTGAGGATGGGAGCCACCAGAGGTGACCGCCGGCGGGGACATAGACTAGTCCATAGTGCGACAACGTGTACGAAGCGGAGCCGTAGATCAGCAGAGTCGGAGCCGGGTCGATTTCACTGCCAATGCACAATCCATGTTGTGAATACAAGTCATAGGTCGTGACTGTTGTCGGGACGATGGGAACGAGGAACAGGAAGGCCAACATGCCTGCTGCACCGACGCAGGCTACTGCAACCTTGGCGATGCGCTGCATTCCATCACCAACCTTCGTGTCGTTGGTTAAGGTTACTTCCGACCACTCGGAATAAAGTATTTATCAACAGAGCCATCCTTTTCACCGATGTCGCGAGCTTCCTTCGTCCTGGCAGTGGTAGTCGCCTTCGCGATAGTCAACACCGTGTTTCTCATGGTCCATCTTGTGAGCCCGTCGGAGACACTTACCTCCCTGCAAACTTCAACCAGCGGCTTTTCAGCGCAGGGTGTCGTCTCGCCTTCGTCGCCGGCCCAGTCGACGTTCCAGTTCTTCCTCAGCAGCTCTCCGGCGCTCTCCACGGCCAGTTGGGCGCTCGTGGGAGGCGTCTGGATTTGGCGGGGAAGGATGAGGTCGCGCTGGGAGAGCCTCGGCTTCGACTCAAGCACCTTCGACCTCTTCATGAAGATGAAGGGTGCCAAGACGAGGCTGAGTCTCCTCGATTCACTGTCGATGCCCAAGGACAGGTTGCAGCTCGCACAAGAACTTGGACTCGACTGGAAGGCGGTGGACTACCACATCGTCCTTCTCAACAGGTACGGCTTGGTCCACGAAGACCACGCCTTCGGGAACGTGAGGATGTACCGGCTCACCAAGCAGGGAGAGGTCCTGCTCCAGCTCCTCAAGGAGTTCAACAAGGAGATCGTCAGAGACAGCGTACCAGCAGGCGTCCCGCGTCCCTCTGCATCCTTGTCAGGCGCATGATCTTGGTGCCAAGCTCCATTCTAGCGTGTGGGTGAGGCGTATGAAGCGCACCCACAGGTTGGCCGTGGTCGCCGCATGTGTCATTGTGCCGGTGTTTCTCTTCCTCGTTCCAGTTGTACCAATGAGAGTGTCCACCCCCGACCTGTACGCACAGCACGCCTGGTGCTGGGGCGGTGCGATAATCGTGGGTCAAAACCCAATGTCGTGGATCTTCGGGTCGGTCTCGTATTCGCTGTCCAGCTACGGAGTCGTGTACGTGGTATCGGGAGGGTATCTTTGGTGGCTTCCTACGGCGTATCCGCCAGGAGGCATCACCTGTGCCTAGCGCCCGGCGTCGCTCTCGATGGCTGGATAGGGCATAGCCAAAAGAATGGCAGCGCGTAGGGTTCATTGTGCCTCCGCCGGGGACAAATCTCCTGTGGACCGGGTGCTGGGGACCCCCCCAGTTTGTTCCCAATCCTGCGTTAAATCTCCCCCGGGCCATCAAAACACGGTTGAGGATGCGGGTTCCTGAACACGAACAAGAGTTCATCAGCATGGTCGAGCTGAAGAAGCTGGCCGGGACCAGGCTGCCTTCTTCGAGCGCGCTGAGGGACCTCATCCTCTCCGAGCCCGACCGCATTACGAGCGATGAAGCCGTGATCAAGGCCAGGCTGTACGCCAAGCTTCTGTATCATGGGCTGAAATGAGGCAAAATTCTCGCTAACACGGCAAAATTGGTGGGGGCGGCCGGACTTGAACCGGCGGCCTACAGGTTTCTTCGCCGCTCCAACTGGTTAATCATCCACGCCTGGGTGTCATCAAACTTTCGATAGTTTGACCACTGGAGCCTGTCGCCATACCTGGCTAGGCTACGCCCCCTCGTCGCGGAACACTGTCTAGTCTGGCTTTCCTCCCACAGTCCGGCCATGGTCAAGGGCTACGAGATAAGTTTGAAGGTGAAAGGATGAGCGGAAAGATGCACGAGCCCGGGGGTTGCGGACCACGATTCATCTTCGGCGCCGCCGACCTCGGACCGTTCGCCGACCGCTGGCGTCGTTCAGGTTGGAATTATGGCCGGATCTACTCTTGATGGCCCCCTCACGTCCGGCCAATCCTCGCCAAGATGAGAAGACACGCGATGAACCCGCCCCCGAGTATGATTACGACAGAATCGAACGAGGTGCCGGCGAGTTCCATCGAGGTCGCAACCATGACACACGCCCACACAACGGAGACTGCTACGATGGCCATCACGAAACGCGCCGAGATGTTGCCCCGTCCCTTCGAACGCCCCTGGAGCTCGGAGCGCAGGGCCGTCTCCGCCACATGGAGCGCCCCCCTCCCCTCGTCCGTGAGCGCGTAGTCGCCGGTCCCGTCGGTCTTGACGAGTCCTGACAGCTTAGCCAGATGAAACTGCAGGTGGCCGCTGCTCTCGATGCCCAATTCTCTCTTGAGCTCGGAGAAGCCCATCGGTTTTCTCTCAGGGTTCTGAGAATCCTCACGCGCGTGGGATGTCCAAGCGCCTCGAAGAGCTCTGCCCTCGAAGAGTCGAAGCTGCTCCCGTCCCCCTCCATGCCAATCGCACTAAGATGCAAGCGGTCCCTAGTTAATGCCTCGTTCGTAGACAACGTGTCCCGGGGGACTCTCGTCTATCTACGGGAGTGGACTTGACCATAGCCTCAACCTCAGACCGGACGAAACACCCGCCAAAGCATGGTTAAGTTTATCTTGTCGATTACGGACACTCGACGTAAGGGGCCGCTCTGGGGGAGTCGGGGCATCCTTGAGCGACATGTGGCTGATAACAACTTTTAATCCAGACTATCGCTCTCTTCGCCCTTCACTCTCTTTCCCCGGAACCTCCGCCGATTAATGCCCGGGGAGACTACTAAAGGAGCCAGACGATTCCCAAGAGTGAGAATAACCCTCGACGGGCTGTCTTACCGGCTCGAGCTGCTGGAGGAGCTTCTCCGCCGCCTCGGCCTCGCTCTCACGGTCTCCCAGAGCGCGAGCAGGTTCCCCTCGGGGTCGGTGCCTATGTACGACCATCCCATCCCCGGGACCTCCTGCTTCCCGACGACCTCCTTCCCACCCGCGCTTTGGAAAGCCTCGATCGCCCTGTCTATCTTGTCGACCGCGATGAAGTTGCGGGGCATGTCCTCTTCCCTATCCTTCTTGTACATCCCGCCTCCGATGCTCTTCGCCCTGGGGCCCGTGGAGATCATCCAGTACTCCATATCAGGCATCGGCGCCTTGGTGAACTTCCACCCGAAGACGTCCGAGTAGAATCTGGACAGCTTCTCTACGTCGCTGGCCGGAATCTCGAAGTGGACGATAGTCTTGACAACCATGCCCGTTAACGGCGGTCCGAATTATTTAATGGTTGAGGAACTATTTTTGGTTTCTGTTATCCTGAAATTGGTTCACCCCCTTGCCATCAAGATTAGAGCGAGGTGGGTATGGAACAGGGGAAGACGCTTCTACGTCTACATGAAGCTCGATCCCATCAAAGTAGCGTGGATCGTCAGGCAGAAGGAGGACGGGATGAGGAACTCCGCGATAGCGAGCTCGATGGGGGTCTCGGTGAGGAGGGTCCAGGAGCTCTACGCGTCCTATCGCACGACAGGTGCGATACCAGAGCTGAAGAGGCCGGGAAGGAAGCGCGTCGAGGCGACTGAACAAGAGTCGAAGGTCGTCGCAGAGGCCTACGCAAGGCACAGGGCGGGAGCGGTCGTCCTCGAGCGCGTCATCGAGGTTAACTACGCGACGCACATACCTCACAACCGCATCCACAGGGTGATGAGGTCGATGGGACTCGCGAGGGACGAACCGAGGAAGCAGAGGAGGAGGAAGTGGGTACGATACGAGAGGAAGTACTCGAACTCGCTCTGGCACACGGACTGGACCCTCATCGAGGGTATGGGATGGCTCATCGCATACCTTGACGATGCCTCAAGGTTCATCGTCGGGTACGGGTTGTTCCCCGAGGCGACGTCGGAGCACGCCGTGGAGGTGCTGAAGGAAGCCATCAAGAAGCACGGGAAGCCCGCCTCGATCCTCACGGACAGGGGAATACAGTTCTACGCCGTGGAGGCTGGCGACAGGCTGAGGGGGCTGACGGCGTTCGAGAAGTACCTCATCGAGAGCGAGATCAGGCAGGTCCTATCGAGGGTGTCACACCCGCAGACCAACGGGAAGGTGGAACGTTTCTTCAGGACGGTCAAGGACAAGCGCCGATTCTTCGGCAGCATCGACGAGCTGATGGAGTGGTACAACGTGACGAGACCGCACATGTCGCTGAACCTGGACGTCATCGAGACCCCTTACCAGGCATACCTGAGGAAGATGCCCGACAAGGAAGGGATGGTGACGGACGAGGAATCGGGAGAGACATACCATGCCCAGAAGAGCTAGAAAGGGGCGAACTCATTTCGGGATAGCACAGAACTATTTTTGGTTGGCGCGCGTCACACTTCGGCCGAGAGCATGTCTATCTTGGTGATGACGCCCTCAACCTTGTCGCCCGTAGCGACGAGCACGGCGGGGACGAACTTGAAGAGCGAGAAGAGCGCCTCGACCGGCGTGTCGGCGCTGACGACGGGGAACGTGGGCTGGATGTAGCTGGAGACGGGCTTCCCGAGGATGCTCCGGGGGTCTTCGACGGTGCTCAGGAGCTGGACTATCTGGTTCTCGGTTATCGAGCCCACGAGCCTCGTCCCGGAGTAGACGGGGAGCTGGGATATGCCGCTCTTCTTCATGGCGTTGACCGACTCCGAGACGGTGACGTTCGACTGGATCGAGATGACCGGCTTCGACATGACCTCCGAGGCCTTCTTGCCCTCAATCCTGATCTGGGAGCGAAGCGCCTCCGAGATGGACTTCATGGTGCTGAAGGACGGGTCCACGAGGCCGGACTCGAGCTTCGCTATCAGGGACTGGCTCACGCCCGCCGCCCTGGCGAGCTCCGACTGGGTTATCCCGAGCTGGACCCTTATCTTCTTGAGCTGTTTCGGATCTATCGTTGAAACTGACAAGCCGTACAGGGCTTGGCTCTATTCGTTTATGAATCTTTGCTAAACCCTTTTATGAAAGGTTGTACGGCAACCCTTCCTGGACGACCTTCGCCGGCAGCTGAGCCTTCCACTGGGTCAGGAACTCTAGGTCCTCCTTCTTGCTCCTCAACTCGTCGGGGAGCATGACGGGAATCTCGTCGACGATCGGGTAGTACCTTCCGCACTTGTCGCAGAGGATGACGCCGCTGACCACCTTCTCCCCCTCCGCCTTCAGCTCTACGAGCTGCAGCGGATAGTGCTTGTCGATGGGACACGCCAGGATGTCCAGAAGCCTCCTCTGCACGGCCGCTCGCCGGTACCCTTGGGCACTTATGCGTTTTGTAGTCTTAGAAAGGTTAATCTAGCCGACCGCCCGCGCCGTCCTCCAGCCGGCCATAGCGTGTGGGTCCGACCTGGTCTCACTCCGAACCCAGAAGTCAAACCACGCGTCGTCGCCACGTTAGTGAGGTGCGAGAGCCCTCGCGAAGTGGCGATGTCGGCACCTACGCCCCTAGCGATCCCAGTAACTGTTGTTGAAGGTGATGCCGGAACCCCCATCCAAACTTCGCCGTCTTGCGGCCCAGGTTCTGTAAAACCTTTAAGTTGAGGTGCCAGGGACCAGCCCACTGGTCTAGTTAGAGTGTCGCTGCTTTCTGCTCAGGTTCTTCAGCTGGGGATCAACGCGAGCAGCCTCATCAACGTGGTTTGGCTCGTCTCGATCTTCATCTTCTTCATCTACGGGCAGCGGCTGCAGATGTACCTCATAGCCAACGACCTCTCGAGGGCGCTGGGCCGCCTGAAGCTGATGAGGGACAAGTCCCGCAAGGAGGCCATAGACTACTTCCAGAGCTCGGGCAAGGTCACGGGCGACCCCACCCAGCGCATAGACGAGTTCCTCGACTACGTCACGATAATGCCCGTCGACATGGACCCGAACGGCATAGTGGGGAAGCTTCAGCACATCACGAACACGAGGGACGAGAGGGTGAGGGCGGAGGTCACCGCCATGATTCCCAACCTCGACCAGACGAAGGTCTCCGTGGCCGAGAACATACTGGAGATCGCCACGTCGCTCAACCAGATACACAAGATTGTCAGACACTACTACCTCCTGGGGAAGAAGACAAACTCCTACATGCTCCTCTTCCAGCTCCAGATGATAATGCCGATGGTGCTCCAGGAAGCCGACGCGCTGGTGAACGCAGTCGACACGTTCAAGCTCGGCCAGCCAGTGGGAGACGGCATAGGCCCGGTGATCGCTTCACGCTACATGCAGAACCTCCCCAAGCAGGTCGTCGGGAAGGACACGGTCATGACCGTGGGGGAGTACAAGGGGCGGACGCTCTACGTCCTCAAGGCGGAGGGGCCGATGGGATACGTAGGCGAGCCCGGCGTCGCGATACAGAAGCTCGTCGATGAGATGAAGGTGCCTCTCAACGCGATAATCATGGTGGACGCCGCCCTCAAGCTCGAGGGCGAGAAGACGGGGGAGATTGCTGAGGGGGTCGGGGCCGCCATCGGGGGCATAGGCGTCGACAAGTTCAAGATCGAAGAGGTCTCCTCGACCCACAAGGTACCCGTCTATGCAATCCTCGTCAAGCAGAGCATACTCGAGGCGATCACGGTGATGCGGAAGGAGATCGCCGACGCGTCCGACAAGGTCCAGGTTCTGATAAACCGCGTCATCGAGGAGAAGACCAAGGAGGGAGACAAGGTCCTCCTAGCCGGCATCGGCAACACACTCGGGGTCGCTCAGTAGAGTTGAACTCGATGTCGAAGGAGCCCAAGGCCAAGTTCCTCGTCTACACCATCGAGGAGTGCCCCGTCGACGGCACGAAGACGAAGAGGCCCTTCCAGGTGGGAGACTACGTCACGAAGGAGAGCGGCAAGTGCTCCAAGTGCGGCAACCCCACGAGGATCACGCTAATCTACGCAGAACCTCCGCCGAAGACCTAGGTGATTATCACCAGGCCCCTGTCGTCGATGGCCATGGTGTGCTCGAACTGCGCCACGGGCTTCCCCGAGGCCTCGACGAGCGTCGCGTAGGACCGTACCAGCCGCCTCTTCTCGAGCTCCTTCAACAGCTGGACGAGCCGTCCGTCCTTGTACCTCCCGCCGTACCACCTGGGCGAGAACGGGAGCGTCTTCCTGTCCTCCCATATCAGGTCCATGAGCTCGTCCAGCTCCCCGTTCCCCGTCCTCCTCCGCACGATTAGCGAGAAGATGTTCTCCTGAGCGCCCTCGACGACGTAGCCGGCGGCGTCCGGGAGCGTCAGGAAGGGCTCGATGGCGAAGACGTCGTCGTTCTTCAGCATCGGGAGGTTGGGCGCATAGATGTTGGGTATGCTCTTCCCTGAATGGACCACGTACTGCTGGACGGTGTGGCCGCTGAGGTTGTTGATCGTCCTGAAACCTTCGTTCCTCGCCGTGGTCTCAATCGCCCTCCCTATCTCCCCGATTCTCCTGTCGTGCTTGACGACGTCGATCGCCGCCTGGAGGGCCCTCTCGGTTGCCTCCAGGAGCGACTGATACTTGGGGTTCTCCGTGATCGTGATCGCGGTGTCCGCTAGGTAGCCGTCGATGTGGACGCCATAGTCGATCTTGACGACGTCGCTCTCCTGGATCACCCCCTTTTCGTCTTCCTGTGGGGCGTAGTGGGCCGTCACCTCGTTTACTCCGATCCCCGTCGGGAAGGCTGGCTGCCCGCCCCTCCTGACAATCTCGGCCTCGACCTTCTCCGCGACCTCGAGGATGCCCGACCCCGCCCTTACGTTCTCCCTTATCCACTGCCTGACCTCCCTTATGATCCTCCCCGACTTCAGGTACTGCTCCGGGATGTGCGTGGTTCCACCAACTCCTTTTATCCGCTTTCCGCCGAGAACTCGGTGGCGAACGTTATTTGAAACTTCGCGCCGGCGCCGGAAGGGTGGGTCCCAGGTTCAAGAGGGTCGCTACCGGCGGGACCTTCGACCACCTGCACGCCGGCCACCGACGTCTCCTCGAGAAGTCCTTCGAGGTGGGCGACGAGGTCGTGATCGGCCTGACGGCCGACGAGTTCGTCGCGAAGGTCGGGAAGCGGACGGAGAACTCCTACGAGAGGCGGGAGGCCGGGCTGAGGCGGTACGTCGAGAAGAACTTCCCCGGGAGGAAGTACGTCATAGCGAAGCTCTACGACTACTTCGGCCCCGGGATCGTTGACGGCGGGGTCGAGGCGCTCGTCGCAAGCCCGGAGACCTCCCAGCGGGTCGCCCTCGCGAACGAACTCAGGGCCGAGAAGGGGTTCCCCCCGCTCTCCCTCGTGACGATCGACTGGGTGCTGGCGGAGGACGGGAGGCCCGTCTCCTCGACGAGGATAAGGAAGGGCGAGGTCGACACGGAGGGACGGCTGCGCCGCAAGACCACATCAGAGCCCCAGGAATGACCCTAAACTAATTTAATCCATCCGTTCGACCTGACCTTTGTGGAGAAAGACCGGCTGGACCCGTGGGGCGAGTCGTCAGTCGACAACTACGAACGCCTGCACGCGGAGTTCGGGATAGGCAGGATCGAACCCGTCCTCCCGCGCTTCAAGAATCCGAGCCTGCACATGCGACGCGGGATCGACTTCGGCGAGAGGGACCTCGGCAGGATCGCCGACGCCGTCGACGGCAACAAGCCCTTCGCCGTAATGTCCGGGATCAAACCGACCGGCGTCTTTCACCTGGGCAACAAGATGACCGTGGACGACATGGTCTACTTCCAGTCTCTCTCCAAGAAGGCGACAGTCTACTACGCCATCGCCGACGTGGAGGCGTACAACGACAACGGCCTCTCGCTCCAGGAGTCCTCGAAGATAGCCGTCCAGAACGTCGCTGACATACTTGCGCTGGGCCTCGACCCCGAGCGGACGGTCGTCTACAAGCAGAGCCAGGAGATCAAGGTGATGCGCCTCGCGACGATCTTCTCGGCGGCCGTCACCAACAACATGCTCAGGGCTATCTATGGGGAGAGGCAGGTAGGGCTCTACCTCTCCGCGCTCATCCAAGCGGGCGACATCCTCATGCCCCAGCTGCCGGAGTTCGGGGGCCCGAAGCCCGTCGTGGTCCCCGTGGGAGCGGACCAGGACCCGCACATCAGGCTGGCGAGGGACCTCGCCGCGAGCTACCAGAAGGAGTTCGGATTCGTCCCGCCGTCCGCCATCTACCACAAGCTCATGAAGAGCCTCGACGGCACATCGAAGATGTCCAAGCGCAACCCCGAGTCTTCACTGACCCTCGAGGACACGCCCGCGTCCGCCGCTAGGAAGATCATGAACGGGTTCACGGGCGGACGGGCCACCGTCGAGGAGCAGAGGCGGATAGGCGGGGAGGCCGACAAGTGCCCCATCTACGACGAGTACTTGTTCCACTTTGCGCTCGAGGACGAGTACGCAAAGCGGGTCTACGACGAGTGCTACGGCGGGGTCAGGATGTGCGGAGACTGCAAGAAGGAGCTCGCCACGATCGTCGAGAGGTTTTTCGAGGAGCACCAGAAGAAGCGCGAATCCTTGATGGGGGACGCGGAGGAGCTCCTAGAGCAGAGCAGGAAGACACTGGACTCGATGGCAAGATGAGCGAAAAGGAGACCGCCCCGCTCCACCCGATCGAGAGGAAGGTCCTCTCTGCTCTCGCTTCCAAACCTCTGGACTTCGAGTCCCTCGTCGCGTCGACGGGGCTGATCCCCGACCGGGTCAGGCGCTCGCTGAGCTGGCTAGGGTCGAAGGGGCTGGTCTCGGTCAGCGAGGCCTCGACGTCGCTCCTCGTCTCGACGCAGGACACGCCTCCGGAGCTCGCGCTCCTGGACAGGCTCGACGAGAAGAAAGGGAGGCTCCCAATGTCGGTGGCGAAGACTCTCTTCAAGACCAACCAGGAGTTCTCGGCCGCCCTCGGCCGCGCTTCTGCCGCCGGGTGGGTGGCGGTCGTCCCGCAGGACGGCGGCGCCGTTCTCACGCTCAAGAACGCGGCGGGCGCGAAGGACCTCAGGGAAGTCCTCTCGAAGCTCGCCTCGGGCGTCGAGGAGTCCAGGGTCGACCCCGGGTCCAGGGCGGCGGTCGAGGACCTGCTCAAGAGGGGGCTTGCCGCCCGCAAACTGACGAAGGTCGTGACGGTCACGGTCACAAAGGCGGGCCTTCGGGCGCTGGCTTCCAGCGAGACGCGCGGCTACGCCGAGAAGCTCACGCCGGAGCTCCTCGCCTCGCTGCGGTCTTCCAAGGCCGACCTGAGGCTCAGGCCCATCGACGTGAGCGCTCCCGCCGCCCCGTTCTTCCCGGGCAGGAGACACCCCGTGAAGGAGCTGATAAACGAGGTCCGCGAGGTCTACCTTTCGATGGGCTTCGTCGAGATCGCAGGCGACTCGATACAGCCGTCGTTCTGGAACTTCGACGCCCTCTTCACGCCACAGGACCACCCGGCCAGGGAGCTGCAGGACACCTTCTACATCAAGGGGGGGAGGGACGGGACCCTACAGAGGAGGGGGTTCGTCTCAAGGGTCGCGGCCGCGCACGAGAACGGGGCGGGGACGGGGTCGAAGGGATGGCGCTACTCCTGGGACGTGGAAGAGGCCAGGAGGCTAGTCCTGCGGACGCACAACACCGCCCTGACCGTCAGGGCCGTGATGGACTCCGGGGACAGGGAGACGCGCGTCTTCTCGGTGGGGCGCGTCTACAGGAATGAGCCGCTGGACTACAAACACCTGGCGGAGCTGCACCAGATGGAGGGCATCGTCATCGGGGAGGGGCTCAACCTGAGGCACCTGATGGGCATCCTGACCCGGTTCTACAGCAAGCTGGGCATGAGCGGCGTCAAGCTGTGGCCCTCCTACTTCCCCTACACCGAGCCCTCGATGCAGGTCATGGTCTACCACGAGAAGATGGGGAAGTGGCTGGAGATGGGCGGTTCGGGGCTCTTCCGTCCCGAGGTCACGCTCCCGCTGGGCGTCAAGAAGCCCGTCATCGCATGGGGCTGCGGGCTCGAGCGGCTGCTCATGCTGAGGCTGGGGATCGAGGACATCCGGGAGCTCTACGAGAACGACATCGATTGGCTGAGGAGGAGGAGAGAGATTGTCAGTACTGGTTCTACCTAGCCCCGTGAAATCGGGGAGGTTTGCCTCCATCGACTTTCAGGATTGCCGTCGTCGTCGGGTTCCTGCACCATCGCTTCATTTGGAGGCCCGTCGCTGCCGAACCTCAGCAGCCCAGAGCCAGCCATTCACTGGCGAGCTTGACTTTTGCCTTGCTTGGATTTTACGCTTGTCAGGCAACTCGTATCCAACATCGGATGGATCTTGCTCAAACCCATCTTCATTCGACGATTGCAATTCATCAACTCATTGCGATATTTATACACCCATATTGGCATCAGCGATAGAAAGAGGTTCATCCTAATGCCAGTACTCAAGATATACACTAGACGCCTCTCCAGGATGACGGGCCTCTCCAGGGAGAAGCTCTTGGACCGCCTCCCCTTCCTCGGCCTGGACATCGAGGGCACGGACGCCGAGTCGGTGAGGGTGGAGTACAACCCGAACAGGGCCGACTTCTCCACGGACTACGGGATAGCGAGGGCGCTGAGGGGTCTTGTGGGTTTAGAGGTCGGCCTCCCTACCTACCAAGTCTCGCCAGGCGCCATCGTCGTCGAGGCCGACGCAAACCTCGCGAGGATAAGGCCTTGGATCTCCTGCGCGGCGGTCCGCAACCTGAGGATGGACGAGGAGACCGTCAGGCAGCTCATCTCCATGCAGGAGGACCTGCACAACGGCATTGGGAGGAAGAGGAAGAGGGCGGCGATCGGGTTGCACAACCTCGACGCAATCAGGCCCCCGCTGCGCTACCGCGGTGTGGACGAATCCTTCCGGTTCGTCCCCCTCGAGACCCCCGGCGAGATGACCGTGGGGCAGGTGCTGAGGGAGACGGAGACGGGCGTCGCCTACGGCCGAATCCTGAAGGGCGCGGCCCACTACCCGATGCTCCTCGACTCCAAGGAGCTCGTGCTCTCGTTCCCCCCGATTATCAACGGGGCCGCGACGAAGGTCGACACGAAGACCAGGAACCTCTTCGTCGACGTCACGTCCACCGACGAGAGGATAGGCGGGGAGGCTCTGGCGATAGTCTGCTCCGCCCTGGCCGACGCAGGCGGAAGCATCGAGTCCGTCCGCATTGACTACAGAGACTCGGCGCGCATCACGCCGGACATGTCGCCCATGAGGATGAAGTTCGACCCCGAGGTCGCGAACCGCCTGACCGGCCTGGACCTCCGCCTCCCGCAGATGAAAGAGTGCCTCGCGAGGAGCAGGATCGGCCTCGACGCTACGGGCGACGCCCTGATCCCCCGGTACAGGATAGACATCCTCCACCCGGTCGACCTCGCGGAGGAGGTGGCGATAGGGTTCGGCCTAGACAGGATAGAGCCCATCTACCCTCCGAGCGAGGAGCCGGGGGCTCTCAGCGGCACGGTCTCAGCGCTGGACAGGGTCGCAGAGTCGATCGCCATGGCGGGGTTCATCGAGGCCATGAACTTCGACCTGACGGAGGAGGCCACCCTATACGGGAAGTTCTCCAGGCCACCGGATTCGAGGATCGAGGTCGAGAACCCGAGGACGCTCGAGCACTACCTCCTCAGGGACTCCATCCTCCCATCCTTGATGGCCATCCTGGCCAGGAACGTTAAGGCCACATACCCTCAGAGGACGTACGAGGTGGGCAGGGTATTCATCCGGGAGGGGTCGCGCATAGCCGAGGAGCCGCGCCTCGGAGCCGTCGTGGCGCACTCCTCCGCCTCGTTCTCCGAGGCGAAGACGTACCTGGACGCGCTCGTCCGGGAGCACTTGGGCGCGGCGCTGGAGACGAAGGTGGCCAGGCACTGGGCCTTTGCGGACGGAAGGTGCGCCGAGGTGCTGGTGAATGGACGCAGGATCGGCTACCTCGGGGAGGTGAAACCATCGGCGGTCGCTGCCTTCGGCCTCGACGTCCCGGTAGCAGGCTTCGAGATAGACCTCTCCTCGTTAAGGTAGAATCTGTTATATCCGGCCGCCCGGCCTTTCCGACGGCTTCCGTCGGAACGCGCGAAAAACGGCCACCCGAGAAGGCACCAAACATGCTTTGATGATCGGATGGTTTACCCAGTCGCGCGACAGGCGGAAGCCACCCCTCTGAGCCTTGCCAAAGATCCCGACTTCCCACACGGGTGGTCACCCTCCACCTCCTGTACGGGCATGGATTACCCGGCGAGTTATGTCAATGGCCTGGGTTAGAAAGGGGCCCGAACCGGTAAGGGGTCAACGTTAAATACTTACGTAAGCATAATCGATTACCGAAATGAAATGTCAGCAACAGTAACAGAGCTAAACGGACTCAGCCTGACCAAGCTTCAGGAACTAGTTGCGGTTGTGAGCAAGGACCCGGAGGCTGCGGCGCCGCTGAACAAGTGGAATGCTCGGGTGAAGTGGAAAGGCGGCTTCAAGTCAGAGGCTTACGTAAGAGAGCATTCGTTCAGCTCGGATGAGCCGTCGACCCTTGCGGGTGTGAATACCGCTCCCAACGCGGTCGAATATGTCCTCTCGGCCCTGGGTGGCTGCTACGTCGTCGGGTTCGTACTCAACGCAACCAAGAGAGGTGTCAAGGTGGATGACCTGGAGGTCGTGGTCGAAGGGCAGCTCGACAACATTCTGACCTTCTTTGGTCTGAGTGAAAAAGGTCATCCCGGCTTCCGTGAGATAAGGGCGAAACTGTATGCGAGGACGAAGGCGGACAAGAAGGTCGTGGATGAGATCTGGAAAGAAACTGTCGCGAGCTCGCCAGTAGGGAATACGCTCAGTCGCAACGTGACCGTTGTTCCCGAGATAAGCATAACGAGATAGTACCGGGCGAAGCAAAGTGGCCGAAGAACCTTTCCAGACCAGTGTCGTCGGTAGCTGGCCGAGGCCCGACTGGTTACTCGACGAGCTAAGAAGGAAGAACGATGGAGAGGTTACCTACGACGAGTTCTCGGCGAAGGCCGACGAGGCGGTGCTACTTGCCGCCAAGTATCAAGAGGACGCGGGCCTGGACATCATCACTGACGGAGAGCAGCGGCGCGATAGCTTCTACTCCTTCGTGGTTGACAAACTAGACGGCATCAAACTGATGTCGATGGCGGAGCTCATGGACTACATCAAGGACAAGTCCAGGTACGAGCAGATGCTTCGGGCACGCGACGTCCCTGCCTTTGCCATAAGGACCCCCGTGGTCGTCGACAGGATAACGAAAAGACGATCGCTCGCGTTGGATGAACTTCAGTTCCTGAGGAAGCACACCAAGAAGAAGATCAAGGTGTCTCTCCCCGGCCCGTACATGCTCACGAGGGCTAGCTGGATTGAGCCGATATCGAAGAAGGGCTACTCTTCGCGGGATGAGCTGGGGAAGGAGTACGTCAGGCTCCTGAGGGAAGAGATCATCCAGCTTCGAGATGCGGGAGCTTCCTTAGTCCAGCTGGACGAGCCTAGCCTCACCGAGGTGGTCTACGGCGAGGCCTCGATGCAGACCTTCATGTGCGCGGTCATAACCTCGAAGGTCGAGCCGAAGGAGGAGCTCACTTTTGCCACAGAGCTCGTCAACGAAACGGTCCAAGGAATCAGCGGCGTCAAGACGTGCTTGCACGTCTGCAGGGGGAACTGGAGCAGGAAGGAAGAGACGCTCCTCAGCGGCGACTACGGGCCCTTGGTCAAGTACCTCAATGAAATCAAGGTAGACCAGCTAGTGCTCGAGTTCGCGACCGCTAGGGCAGGCAACCTATCTGTCTTGGAGGGGTTATCTTCGGGCGGCAAGGAGCTCGGGCTCGGAGTGGTCAACCCCCGTACAGACATGGTGGAGTCTCCGGCAGGGATAGAAGCTCGAGTGAAGGAAGCCACTAGGTACTTCAATCCATCCCGAATCTACCTGAACCCAGATTGCGGTTTCGCCACCTTCGCGGAGACGCCTCTCAACTCGGCAGAGATTGCCTACCGGAAGCTCAGCGCAATGGCAACGGCTTCGATGAACCTGAGGAGAACAGTGGACGAGTGGAGTCCTCTTCCAATCGCCCGCAATTGATTCGAGAGGCCCAGATGTAGACTAGCTCTTCAGCCGGTGCAGTTCAGTAGGCACCTAGGGCGCACGTCGAGGGCCAGGGACGTCCGAGGTTCCTTCCCCTCTGATGTCTCGACCAAGATTGACTTGGCTGCGACCCCGGATAGATTTTTATGTCGATGATGTGAGAAACTCTCGGCCCGTTTAAAGAGGCTCGCCGACGCCGGCTCCAAGCCGGGAGATGAGTCGAGCTGTTCAGAGGCGGGCCACATAGCGATTCAAAATGGCAGGGCCAGAGAGAAGGTTCCAGGATTTCGTCGTCTTCCTCACGTCCTTCGTCTGTGAGCTGAACATGCTCGCGGAGGAAGGCGCCGCCGTCTTGGTCGAGGGGAAGCGAGACAGGGACGCGCTCGTCGGCCTCGGCTACCACGGTCAGATACTCACGAAGGCTTCCCTACACTCCGAGAGGGGGGTCGCGGGCCTCCGGCGCGTCAGACGGGTTGTGATGCTTACAGACCTCGACGAGGAAGGCAGGAGGCTCGCAGCCCGGTACGCCGAGTTCTTCGACCACAGGGGGATCGAGGTCTCGATGGAGCAGAGGAGGCGACTGTTGAGGGCCTCTCACAGAACCTTCCTGCACGTGGAGAACCTCGCGCGTTTCTCTCCATTGGTGCCGGAGCTCATCGCCATAACCGCGGGCATCTAAGAGTTTAAATAAAGGAGAAAGAGCGGTCGGCTCTGTAAAGCTCAGTTCGGATAACTAGCTAACACGAGATGAATGCAACTGCCAGATTCGGCTATAGTAAAGTACCTCGTTAAGTTGAGGTTCGAAGTAGATGGAGTAGTGGAAAAGGCCGACATGATCGGCGCCATCTTTGGTCAGACGGAGGGCTTGTTCGGTCCGGAGATGAACCTGAACGAGCTCCAGAAGTCCTGGAAGGTGGGCAGGATCGAGATCAACCTGGAATCCAAGAACGACAGGACCTACGGCGAGATCCTCATACCCATGTCCACGGACGTCAGCACCGCCGCGCTCATCGCCGCAGCCGTCGAGAGCGTCGACAAGGTGGGCCCCTGCACCGCCAGGGTCGAGCTAGTGACCATCGAGGACGTAAGGGCCTCGAGGAGGAAGCAGATAGTCGACAGGGCCAAGGACATCATGAAGGAGTGGGGCTCCAGGACCGCAAGCGAGGGCGAGAACCTCCTGAAGGACGTCCAGGACTCCACCAAGAGGGCCAGGGTCGTCAGCTACGGCGTGGAGAACCTCCCTGCGGGTCCCGGCGTGTATACCTCAGAGATGGTCTACGTCGTGGAGGGTCGCGCCGACGTCGTGCTCTTCCTCCGGGCGGGGGTCGAGAACGTGGTCGCGGTCGAGGGAACGTCCATCCCGCAGTCGGTCATAGACCTCGGGAGGAAGAGGAAGCTGGTCGCGGTGCTCGACGGCGACAGGGGAGGGGACCTGATCGAGAAGGAGCTTGAGCAGGTCGGGAGGGTGGAGAGGGTTCTCAGGGCGCCGCACGGAAAGGAGGTCGAGGACCTGACGCCGATGGAGGTTCTCCAGCTCCTGAGAGGCGAGCTTCCCCAGAGACAGTCAAGACCAGAACGCGGAGAGCGGGAGGAGTCGAGGCGCGGGTACCGCGAGCCGAGGGAGCAGCGGATGCCCCGCGAAACGCGCGAACCCAGAGAGCAAACCCAGCTTTCTACGCAGCCCGCAGCGCAGTCCGCCCCCCAGCCCGCGCCGCAACCAGTCGAGGCCCAGGCCCCGGAGCCGGTGGTCCAGAAGGTCGCAGAGATGTTCCCCGGGCTCAACGGGACGCTCGAGGCGATACTGCTCGACGAATCGCTGGCCGAGAAGGGGAGGTTCCCAATCAGCGAGCTCGTCCAGAAGGTCGACGGCGAGTCCGGGATCAAGTTCATCATCTTCGACGGGATCATAACGCAGAGGCTCGTCGACGCGGCGGCGAAGGCGAAGGTCGATGGTGTGATCGGCCACAGGATTGGGGAGATCAAGAACATGCCGGAGACGCTTCGCGTCGGCACATTCAGGGACCTGGGCCTCGAGTAGAGACCTGGACCCATTGATCGTATCGAAGCTCATCCCAAAGCAGGGTATCTGCGCGCTCGTCGTGGAGTCACCGGACGACCTCTGGACACTCCGCAGGCTCATCGGCCCCGGAGACACCGTTGTCACCAAGAGCTCGAGGATATCGAAGAGGGAGGACGAATTCTCCCGTCCTGACCGGGGCGAAAGGATCAAAGTGACGATCGCCCTCCTTGTGGAGCAGGTCTCCCTCGACAGCAGCGTGGGGAGGCTGCGTCTCCGGGGAAGGATAACCGAGTCCAGCGACGACAGCGTCAGCACGTCCGGAAGCCATTCGGTAACGATCACGCCGGGACATGGGCTCACCCTGAGGAAGGAGAGGTGGACGCCGCTCTACACGAGCATCCTCGACGAGGCGAAGTCGACCGAGGGGCGCTTCCTGCTGGTCGCGATGGACAGGAGGGAGGCAGGGGTGGGGCTGCTGAGCGGCTCGCACCTCTCGATACTCTCGACCATCGACTCGGGGGCCTCGGGGAAGGAGGGCCAGGAGGTCGACACGGAACCCTTTCTGCGGAAGATAGTCGCCGTCCTGAAGAACGAGTGGCGCGATGGCGACTCCGTGGTGATAGCCGGCCCGGGTCACACCAAGATGGCCCTGGCGAACAGGGCGGGTGAGGACCCCGACCTGAGGAAGAAACTAGTCGTCATCGACGGCTTCGACCTCGCAGGCGCCGACGGGGTCCGGGGCCTACTCAAGTTCGGCGGCTTCAAGAAGGTGGCCAGCGACAGCATGCTCGTCAAGGTCCAGGAGATAATGGAGGAGGTGGTCAAGCGCATAGGGCAGGGGGACGGGCGCGTCGCCTACTCCCTCCCGAGGGTGAGGGCCGCGGCAGAAGCGGGGGCCGTCGACTCGTGTCTTGTCTCCGACGACGTCTTCTCCCGGAACGCGGACGAGGAGGGGGTCGTCAAGGTCCTGAACACGGTTGAACAGAAGGGCGGGACGGTCCACCTCTGCGACTCCTCGCTCGAGGTCGGGAAGCAGGTCTCCTCGTTCGGAGGAGTCGTCGCCACCCTGAGATACGCTCTCAGACCCTGAAGACGACCGGGAAGACGAACTCGGAGAGGATCGCCAGGACTACCCCTCCTGTGATGAGTTCCCTGCCGAGGCGCCTCTGAAGGTGTGTGAAGTACAGAAAGATCCCGATGATGAGGACCGTGACGTACGCCACCCTTGTAACGTCTATCACGGAACCGTCGATTGCGTTGAGGAGCTGCGTGGCGTCCGAGGTGAAGCCGTTCGCGAACTGCTGTATGATTGAGCCCATGTCGCCGGAGGTCGAGTTCATGCTTGGGTCGAGCCTCGCCGCGGCCAACAGCGAGCCGAGCAGGGGCAGCAGCGACGCTATCATGACCCGTCAGTCGCCTCGGATATTTAACCGGCAACCTCACAGGTAGGCGTAGAGGTACGGCCCCACGACGACGGTCAGGAGCACTAGGACGAGGAGCAGGGTGACCGCGACGGCTATCCTGTTCGCGACGTCGTCGTTTATCCTGCCCCTCCCCACGCCGACAAGGAAGCGTTCCAGGGCCTGTCCTCCGTCCATGGGGTAGATTGGGAGGTTGTTGAAGATGGCCAGGTTGAAGTTCACGAAGAAGAGCCAGAACAGCAGGTTCTGGACGGCGTTTGTGGCCGGGCCCAGCGGCGACGTGTAGAAGACCTTCAGCTCATCCGAGAAGGGAACCGACCCTGCGACGCCGGGAAACGCCGGGGGTATGACGTAGAGGAGGAATGAGGTCGTCGATCGCGAGTAGAAGTTCAGGTAGCCCGTGACGATGCCCCCGAGGGACTGGTACGTGTACGTGGAGGCGCCGAGGTAGGGATACGTCGTGGTCTGGTTCGTCTGCAGGTTCTTGACTATCACCTCTCCCAGCTCTATGCCGTAGTCGGTGTGGGTCTTCCCAGCGCTCCAGACGGTCACGTTGATGACCTGGCCGGGCTGGAAGGTCAGCGAGCCGGAGCTGTAGATGATTCCGCCGGACGCCACGACGTCGTTGCTCGGCGTTCCGTCGATCGCCACGATGAAGTCTCCCGGCCTGATGCCGGCGTTCCACGCGGGGGCGATCGAACCGTTGACGGGCTGGTCGACGGCGTTCACCCCAGACCCATTGACCGCCGGGACCATGGCGGTTGCTGTCCAGAGAAGGAGGCCCAGGCAGACCAGGCCGACGATGAAGTTGATACCCGACCCCGCGGCCAGGACCCTGAGCGAGTTCCTCGCCTTGGTCTCCCTCAGGGCGCTCTCGTCAACCTCGACGAACGCGCCCAGCGGTATGAACAGGAGGAAGATGAGCCCCGCCGACTTCACCGGCAGCCCCAGAGACCTCGCCACTATGCCGTGCGATGCTTCGTGGATGAAGACGGCGACGACGATGGCGAGCCACCCGTAGAAGATGGGCACGTACGGATTGATCCCAGGCAGCAGAAGGTTCGCCTCCGGCGCTATGGTGGAGCTGATGTAGTGTGCCGTCGCGGCGCCCTTCGGCCCCAGGAGGGTGATGACCTCCCAGAGGAGGATGGCGAGAGCCAAGCCACCTGAGATCGGCATCAGGTAGAGCATTATCCAGGCGAGCGGCTTGGTTATCTTGCGCTTCCCGAGTCTGTCGATGAGGGAGAGGCCACTGCGAGTGCGCACCATCACGATGCCATAGCTGAAGGTGACTCGCTTGTACTCGGTCGCCAAGAGAGGACGCGGCCGACGGGAGAACCCTTTAAGCGTTCATCCACCTCGTCGCTCGAGGCATCAACTTGGGTTGCACGAAGTGTGGAGGCGAGTCGTTCTACACGAGGAGGTACTCCGGCGAGTCGCTCTGCACAGCATGCTTTCAGGCTTCGATAGTCGAGAAGACTAGGAAGACAATCTCCCGCTACAGCATGCTGAGCCACGGGGAGAGGGTCGGCGTGGCCGTCTCGGGCGGCAAGGACAGCCTCTCGCTCCTGCACGTGCTGCACACCCTGGGCGAGAAGAGGCAGTACGAACTGGTCGTCTTGACCGTCGACGAGGGCGTCGAGGGCTACAGGGAGGAGTCCATCGAATTCTCGTCCGACCTCGCCAAGCGGCTTGGGCTGGAGCACGTCGTCGTGTCCTACAGGGAGCTGTTCGGCTACGACCTCGACCAGGCGCTGGACTGGAAGGACGAACGCGAGGTCTCCTCGTGCAGCATCTGCGGCGTCTTCAGGCGGCGCGCCATAGACGAGGCCGCGGTCCGGGCGGGCGTCAACGTGATAGCGACGGCGCACAACCTGGACGACTACGTCCAGACCTTCATGATGAACCTGATGCACGGCGACGTGGAGAGGCTGGGCTGGACCGACCCCCAGGTCGTCGACGCAGACTTCGCGCTGCGCCGCGTGAAGCCCTTCATGGAGATATACGAGGAGGAGATAGCGCTCTACGCCCACCTCTCGGGCCTGCCCTTCCAGAGCGCGAGCTGCCCCTACATGCACGAGGCGCTGCGGAGCGAGGTGCGGGACTACCTCAACGAGATGGAGGTCGGTCACCCTGGGATCAAGAACGTCCTGCTCAACTCCGCGCTGCAGGTGTCTTCCAAGCTCTCCGTCTCCAAGGGGCCCAGTCCCGTTCCCTGCGCCTCGTGCGGCCAGCCATCCTCGGGAGGCCTCTGCAGCGTCTGCAGGATGAAAAATCTCGTGCAGCAACACTCTAAATATACTCGAGAATAGTGCTCGGGCTCGGTGGCGGGGAGGGCCGGGAGATTAGCCGTCTCCCGTATCTGAAACCGGCTATACGCGGAGGCCAGCAACCGTCGGGTAAAGCCATCTCTCCTTCTACCTACGCGCTTGGGCGGGCTGATCTCACGCCGGAGCGGGCGGTCGTGAGGAGCAGGTCCCTCGAAGGAGGGGCTTTGACTCTGGATTGCCGAACCGGGCGAGGTCCGGGAGGGAGCAGCCCTAAGGTGACGCGGTCACGCTGCTCCGTCTACGTGGGGGACCGTCCAGTGTGCGGGACTGGGGGAGGTCGGGGTGGTGAATTCCGGCGGAGCTGCCACCATCTAGTGGCTGGGAAGGTGAACCATGGTGTCACAGCAACGAGAAAAAGTAAAGGAGGAAGAAAACCACCAAGGAGCCGACCAGGAGGAATATGATGAAGCCGACGCCAATCAACTTCTTCCAGTTCCTCTTGCCTTCGTCCGTACCGGGAGGGCCATAGGTAATCCCTTTCTCCGGGCTCTCCACCTGCGCCGCGGCCGAAGGGACGTAGAGGGATTGGGGCTCGTGCTCGGCGGTGGTGCCGCAGCGCCGGAGGTGCCTTTCATAGTGACTCTCGCTGATCATCTTCTGGCACTTCGGGCAGATTGGCAACGAATGGTTCGAGCGCATGGAGGCCTATACACGTTTCCGAAGTCCGACAGTTGGTGTCCAATCATCGGCTGATTTTTGTCATCCGACGCCCGGAGATGGCTTCGGCACTGGAGCCGAAACAAATTCTCCTCGCTGGTACTTCTTCGCAATACCCCTGGTGATAGTTCTTAAATCAGCGAAATCCAGGGTGCTTCCTAGGGCAGGGGTAGCCAAGCCTGGCATGGCGAAGGATTGGATTAGGCCTAAGCCTATGTCCCCTTTGTGCTAATCCTTTGTTCGAAAGGACTCGTGGGTTCGAATCCCACCCCCTGCGCCAATTATCTCACAAAATAGAGATACATATGATAATAATCATATGATTTGGCGAGAGACGCGGTTAGACTTTCTCCTAATAGTCAGGCCGATTTCTCGAAAGAACACTTCTCTCCCCAAACTTAGGACGTAAATGTCGTAACAGTTGGCCTTTCGGTAGTATGATTTCCCGCGATTGGTCAGAATCGAGCCCTTCCTAGAACGGAGGTGAGGCCCCGTTGTTTCGATGCCAAATCTTCCTCTTAGCAGTTCCTGGACGTAGTGAAGAAGGTTCAGATCAGTATTGCTCGCCGTCAGCTGTTCTCGCGTGTTGACGGATCCCTCAGAGTCGAAGAAACCTCTGATGAATGAGGCAGCGCAGGACCTATCGTACTCTATGAATGGCTTCAAGTCATCCAGTTTCTGCGACAGGAACTTGTGGAGCAGGTAGCTCCCGAACTCGACCTCGGTCTCCCTCGCCTTCTCTCCCTTCCACAGTTTGTGTGGGGGACATCCGAGGACCTTCGCGACCGCCTGGTTGAAGGCTTCCACGAACTCGCGGTTCACCGCCCTCAGCCTGATCCTGTACTGGTAGGTCTGCGCCTTTACGTTCAGGAACCCGTCGCCGGTCTCCACCCCGATCACGTAGGCGAGTTCCGGGGTGGGCTTGGCTACGAACGAGCGACCAGCTCGAATCGGGTTCGTCTTACCCCGCGTCCAGTTCGAGATTGTCTTCTTGCAGAGCCTGATGCCTGAATCCCGTTCGATTGTGTCCGCGATCTGTCTGTACGTGCAGCCCTTTTGCCGTAGCGCGACCGCCTTCTCGTGCAGTGCGATTCGAACGTCCAGCGGCTCGAACTTTCTTGCGCCAGACCTGGGTGCATCAGACTCGTCTCCATCGCTTCCGCGTCGAACCGACCCGACTTCCACGAACGATTAGCGTCAGGCCATATTTAACCGCCGACGAACAGGTCGGTGCTATGCCCTACGGCCATTCTAGAGCTTCCGGCAGAAGGCCTTGGACTTCTGTCCCTGGCCGAAATCCCTAAATGACCAAGGGGGGCCGAAATGACCCGGACTGGACCGTGACCGACTATGGATCCTAGGGTCTCAGAACATGCAAAGATAATCGTCAACTACTCCTGCCGGGTGAAGCAGGGCGACCTCGTCCTCGTCAACGCACCGAGCACTGCCCTCCCCTTGATCACAGAGATAGCGGCGGAGGTGGGGAAGGCCGGAGGACAGATTCACGTAGCCATGGGAGACGCGCAGATCAGCAGGGCCTTCATGCTGAACGCGGGCGAAAGCAACCTGTTGTCATATCCCGACCCCCTGCTCGCGCTGTTCCGGGAAGCGGACGTGTTCATCGGGATAAACGCCCCGGAGAACACGAAGGAGCTCGGTGACGTCCCGCCGGCCAAGTTCGGGATGCTCATGAAGGGACGGGGACCTCTGAACCAGCTAGTCATGGGCAAGGAGAGGTGGAACGCCACCCTCCACCCCACTCCCTCGCTGGCCCAGGAGGCGGGCATGTCCTTCGAGGCCTACTGCGACTTTGTCTACGGCGCGATGCTCAGGGACTGGCCGGCGGCGGCGGAGCGGATGCAGATACTGGCGGACAGGATGGCGGCGACCAAGAGCGTCCGCATAGTCGGGGACGAGACGGACATCTCCTTCTCCATCGAGGGACGGAAGCCGATCGTGGACGCAGGCCTGAAGAACCTCCCTGGCGGAGAGGTGTTCACCAGCCCGGTCGAGGAGAGCGTCAACGGCGAAGTCTACTTCGACGTCCCATTCCTGTACTTCGGGAGCACGATAAGCGGCGTGCGGCTGAAGTTCGTGGGCGGCGAGGTAACGGAGCACAGGGCCGAAGTCGGGAACGAGCTCCTCAGCGAGATGCTAGCCTCCGACCCCGGAGCCAGGCACCTCGGAGAGCTTGGCATCGGGATGAACAGGGGAATAACGGAGGCGACCAGGAACACCCTCTTCGACGAGAAGATGGGGGACACGATCCACATGGCGGTGGGGCGTGCCTTCGAGGACCTCGGGGGGAAGAACAAGAGCAACATACACATCGACATGATCAAGAGCATGAAGGCACACGGCACCATCCTCTTCGACGACGCCCCCGTCTACGAGAACGGCAGGTTCCTCTGGGAGTAGGGGACGGTTCCCCTCTGCCCAGGCCGGAGTCTGGCCCTACAGCTTTCTGAAGAAGCAGGTCTCGTTGCCGGTGTGGCACGCCGGCCCTGACTGGTCCACGACGTAGAGCAGCGTGTCCCCGTCGCAGTCTATCAGCACCTCGTGCACCTTCTGCACGTTCCCCGATTCCTCGCCCTTCTTCCACAGCTTGTTCCTGGACCTGCTCCAGTAGTGCGCCATGCGGGTCTCGAGCGTCAGTCTAACGGCCTCCTCGTTGGCGTAGGCGACCATGAGCACCTTCCCCGAGGTCGCCTCCTGGGTCACCACCGGGACGAGGCCATCCCCCTTGGCAAAGTCTATCTCGCCCATCGCTGCCTGATTCAAGGTCTCACCACGACCCCGTTCGCCCTGAGATAATCTTTCACCTCCCCGACCGTGAGCTCGCCGTAGTGGAAGAGCGAGGCCGCCAGGGCGGCGTCGCACCCCGCGTCGCGGAACGCCTCGAGGAAGTGCTCGAGCCTCCCCGCTCCGCCGCTCGCCACCACCGGGACGTTGACGCTGGACGTTATCACCCCGAGCAGTCCTAGGTCGTAGCCCATCTTCGTGCCGTCCCGGTCTATGGAGGTCACGAGGAGCTCACCGGCACCCAGCTCGGCGCCCCTCTTCGCCCACTCGACCGCCCCGAGACCGGTCGACCTGGTTGCGGAGTGACTGAAGACCTCGTAACCGTGATTCGTCTTCTTTGCGTCTATGGCGAGGACGACGCACTGGGAGCCGAACACCTCTGCCAGCCTGCTGATCAGGTCGGGTCGCTCTAGGGCGGCCGTGTTCACCGCGACCTTGTCGGCGCCGCTGCAGAGTGCGAGCCTCGCGTCTCCCATCGTCCCGATTCCACCACCTACCGTGAACGGGATGTCCAGGTTAGCGGCCACTCTCTTTACAAGGGACCTGAGCGTGGCCCTCTTCTCGAGGCTCGCCGTGATGTCGAGGAAGACCACCTCGTCGGCCCCCTCGTCCCTGTACCTCTCTGCCATCTCCACAGGGTCGCCTGCGTCCCGGAGCCCCCCGAAGTTCACTCCCTTGACAACCCTCCCGCTCTTCACGTCGAGGCAGGGCACTACCCTCTTGGCGAGGGGCATCAGCGTACCCTCCTCCTGGCCTCGGCCAGCTCGACCCTGCCTTCGTAGAGCGCCCTCCCGATGACGGTGGCCCAGGCGCCCGCGCCCTCGAGCCGTGCCAAGTCCTCCACGTCGCGGATTCCCCCCGACGCCATCACCTTCATCTTGGTCACGGAGGAGAGCTGCTCGACCGTCGCGATGTCGGGTCCCGACTCCGTTCCGTCCCTACCGACCGACGTCGCCAGGAGGTTCCTGAATCCCTGCGCCTCGAGGCTCATGACCGCCTGGAGTACCCCTATCCCCT
Organism: uncultured Nitrososphaerota archaeon; assembly: GCA_963703285.1. Taxonomy (GTDB): domain Archaea; phylum Thermoproteota; class Nitrososphaeria; order Nitrososphaerales; family Gagatemarchaeaceae; genus Gagatemarchaeum. The sequence continues at coordinate 1,308,680 of OY969807.1, read as the reverse complement.
GGCTCTCCTTCCAACCTCTCGTTACTATCTCTCCGTCCCTGTAGTCCGCTGCGGCGACCAGCCTCTCCGCCCCATGGGCCTCGATCAGCTCCTTGGCAGCATTCGGTTCGCCGAAGACGAGGGTCCCCAGGACGACCCTCGACGCGCCAGCCTCCAACCACTGGCGCGCAGCCTCGGCGCTCCTGATCCCGCCGCCCACCTGCACCGGGACGCTCGATTCCCTGACGATCCTAGCCACGACCTCCCTGTTCGACCCGCTGCCGAAGGCCGCGTCGAGGTCGATCACGTGTAGCCCGTCCGCGCCGGCGTCCTGCCACCTCCCTGCGAACTCCAGCGGGCTTGCGTTCCAGACGGTCTTCTCGTCCGCCCTGCCCTGGACGAGGGTGACCGCCGCCCCTCCAAGAAGATCGATTGCCGCCCAGAGCTCCATGCCTATCTCTTCGCCGCCCTGATGAAGTTCTGGAGCACCCTCCGACCTACGGACCCCGACTTCTCCGGGTGGAACTGAGCGCCGTAGACGTTCCCCCCGGCGACGAGTGCAGGATACTCCACGCCGTAGGTGCTCGTAGCAGCGACCGTCGGGCCCTTCGCCTCGGGCACGAAGGAGTTGACGTAGTAGACCCACGAGCCGTCCGGGACTCCGTCCGTGAGGTCGCCCCCTTTCCTGACTGCGAGTGTGTTCCATCCTATCTGCGGGACCTTCACCGAAGCCGGGAAGCGCCTGACCCTCCCCCTGAGCAGGGAGAGCCCCCTCGCTCTGCCCTCCTCGCTCGACGAGTAGAAGAGCTGCAGGCCAAGGCAGATGCCCAAGGCGGGCTTCCCCGACCTGATGACCTCCCTGATCCTCTCCATCGGCAGGGTCCTGGCGGCCTGGTCGAACGACCCCACGCCGGGAAGGACCAGCCCGTCGGCCTCCTCCATCCCTGCCCCGGTCTTGGTCACGACTGGGGTCACGCCCTCCTTCTCCAGTGCGACCCGGATGCTGTAGAGGTTCCCCGCGCCGTAGTTGAAGACCTTGAACTTCATGCTACATCGCCCCCTTCGACGAGGGCTGCTTCCCCGAGCGCCTGGGGTCGGGCGTCGCCGCCCTCCTGAACGCCAGCGCGACCCCCTTCACGGCCGCCTCGAACTTGTGGTGGTCGTTCTTCCCGTCAAGGACCTTGACGTGCACCGTCGAGCCAAGGCTCGTCGCGAGGGACTGGAAGAAGTGCTCCAGGTCCTCCCTCGGCGCGTCCTCGACCATCACCCGCTCGAGACCGAGCTGGATTGAGGCGTACGGCCTGCGCACCAGGTCGATGCTCACGAGGACTAGGGCGTCGTCCATCGGGACGATAGCCTCGCCGAAGCGGGCGATACCGGCCCTGTCCGAGAGCGCCTCGCTGAGGGCAGCCCCCAGGGCAAGCGCCACGTCCTCGACGATGTGGTGCTGCAGGTCTCCCTCTGCGCTGACGCTGAGGTCGACGAGGCTGTGCGTCGCGAAGGAATCGAGAATGTGGTCGAGGAACTTCACCCCCGTGGCGCAGACAGACGCACCCCTCCCGTCGAGGTCGACGGATACCTCCACCTGCGTCTCCCTGGTCTTCTTCCTGACTTGCGCCTTCCTCATTTCTTGATCATCTCGAGCAGCGCGGGCATCTGGTCCAGAGTCTTCACCAGCAGGTCGGAGCCCGTCCCTCTAAAGTATGACATCTGCGACGCGTCATCGAAGGATGTCCCATATATTCCGGCGAAGAGCGTGTTCCCGTAGCTCTTCCGGGCGTCGTCCACCATGAGCCTGTCCTCGGCCGAATCGCCTACGTAGAGCATCATCTTCGGCTTGAGCATCTCGTGCGCCTTGATCAGGCTAGCTCCGCTCGGCTTCCTGTACCTTTCCATCTCGGAGGCGAGCTCTGGGTAGATGTCTATGTCCCCTATGAACACCGACGCGTCCCTCTCGAAGTAACTCAGGAGCCGACCCAGCGCGTGCTTGACCGCCACGAACGGACGGCCCGTCGCGATGGCCATCCTCTTCCCGCCGACTATTCGCCTGAACCTGACGAGGTCCTCTCGGCCGACGAAGAGCGTCTCCCTCTCTATCAGCCCCCTTTCGTACCAGGTGGCGGGCCTCACCCCGTAGACCTCGCGGAAGAGCCTCCCGCCGTAGTAGAGCTGGTCGAACGCCGCCGTCATCCTGGACACCCTTGCGTTTCCGGGATAGCCGAGGTACCTGCGGAGCTCCTTCATGCCTTCGGAGGCGAGCCCAGCACGGGCGATGTATCCATCGATGGACCTGTGTCCGGCCAGCCTCTTCCTCGATCCGAAGTCGGCGACCAGCTTCCCCAGCTCCGCCAGGACCAGGTCGGGGCTCTTCCCCACTTCGCAACGCTCGATGGCGGCCCCCGAGAGCAGCGAGAGGGCGTAGGTCGTGTCCCAGTCGCTGTTGAAACCCCCCGTCCTCCGGATGGCGAGAATCATCTCCCCGCCCGCGTCCTCCAGCGGGATGGAGACACCTGAGAAACCCTCGATCATCTTCTTCGTCGTCCTGAGTATGGTCGTGTCGTAGGACCTGCGGGCGTCGATCAGCGTCCCATCGCAGTCGAAGACGATCGCGTCGACCTCCCTGAGCTGGTCCCTCGACTCCTCGCGGACCATCGAGGGCCCGCCGCCCGAATCGACCGCCTCGTAGTGGCCCGTCCTCATCTTCTGAACCGCGACTCCACGGACCTGTAGTGGTTGGGGAGGCCCTCCGCTTTGGCGAGCGATTCGAGAGCGGGAAGAATCGTCCTCAGCCCCCGCCTGGTCCCTTCGACGACCCATGTCACCTTGACAAAGTCCAGTACCGAGAGGCTCGCCCTGTCTGCGGCGTAGCCTTCCGTCGGGATCACGTGGTCCGTCCCGACGCAGTAGTCGCTCGCCGCGCAGGGCGCATACCTCCCCGAGAGGACGAGCCCCGCGTTCTCTACCATGTCGGCGAAATCCCTCGGGTCGTCCATCATCAACTCGACGTGCTCTGGGGCAAGCGCGTTGACCATCTCGGCGGCCGCGTCCCTGTCGGCGCAGACGACTGCGAAACCGTGTGCAAGGGCGCCCCTCACGTACTGCTTCCTCTCCACGCCCGGAACTATCCCAGTGACCTCCTTCCTGACCCTCTCGGCCAGGCGTGGGTCCCAGGTGATGAGCCCGCAGAGGGTGTCCTCTCCGTGCTCCGCCTGCCCGACGAGGTCCCACGCCGCGACGCGCGGGTCGGTCGTCCCGTCGCCCACCACAACGATCTCCGTCGGCCCTGCGAAGAAGTCGATCTGCACGTCGTTGGAGACGATCTTCTTTGCGACCGAGACGAACAGCCCCCCGGGACCGACGATCTTCGATACCTTCGGGATCGACTCCGTCCCGTAGGCGAGCGCGGCAATCGCCTGAGCTCCCCCGACCCTGTAGACCTCGTCGACCCCACACAACCTTGCAGCGGCTAGGATCGCTTCGTTCACCGTCCCGTCAGGGCGTGGAGGCGTGCAAACCGCCACCCTCCTGACGCCCGCCAGCTTGGCGACGCCGGCCGTCATGAGGACGGTGCTCGCGTACGCAGCCCTCCCTCCGGGCACATAGCATCCGACCGAGGGCAGACCCCTCGCGACCGTCCGGGTGACAAAACCGTCCGAGACATAGGAGTACGAGAGCCGCCTGAGGAGCTGCCCCTGGGTCTTCCTGAGACGCGTGAGCGAGAACTCCAAAGAGTCACGGAGCCGTCGCTCTACCCTCTCTAGCGCGCGCTCCATCTCCTCTTCTCCCACCCTCAAGCTCCCGGTTGTCTTCGCGTGGTCCAGCTCCAGAGTCAGCTCCCTCAGGGCGGCGTCCCCATCACGCCTCACGCGCGCGATTATCTTCCGAGCTGCCCCCTCGACTGACGGGGTGTCGCGAGCCCGGCCCCTGATACGGGCGGCTGCGCCCGCGTAGTCCCCCTTCTCGACCCTCACCGGGGGGAGGAGCTGATTCATTTCTCCCCGTTCTCTCCTGCGAACTCCTCTAGGAGAGGATCTGCTGGGGCTCGTGCACCACCAGACCCTGGCTGAGCCTCCTGAGGGTGGGTAGCATCTTCAGTAGGTCGCTCCTGCCGATCACGGTGTTCACTGCGAACCACCCCTTCTCGGAGAGCGGGCTTATCGTCGGCCTCTTCAGCGATGGCAGCTGCGAGAGGAGCTTCTGGAGGTTCTCCTCACGGACGTTGACGAAGATATGTAGCTTCTTCTGGGCCTCCACGACACCCCTGAGCATCACCTTCAGGTCGTAGATTTTCTCCCTCTTCCACGCAAGGTTCATCGCGGACTTGTTGGTGACGAGGTGGGCGGTCGAGACCATTATCGTCTCCCCCTGCCTCAGGTTGTTTTGTTCGAGCGTCGTGCCGGTCTCCGTCACGTCCACGATGATGTCGGCGATCTCCGGGGGCTTGGCCTCGGTCGCGCCGAAAGAGAGGTAGACCCTCGCCTTCGGGTTGTCGCCCTTCCTCCACCACGGCGTGATTATCATGGGCTCCTTCTTCCCGAAGAGCTTCTTGTATGCGGGTATCGACTTCAGGTAGTCTGAGGTGATGTTGAGGTACTCCGCCGACACGCGGACGGCCTTGCCCCTCTTCCAGTAGTCCTCCAGAAGCTCGCTGGCCTTCTCGTAGGGCGCAGACTTCGGGAACGCCGTGACGATCTTCACCCTCCCGTACTCCAGGTCCAGGACCTTCTCCACGTTCGCGCCCGTCTCGCGAATCCAGTCGATTCCCGTGATTCCCGCGTCCTGGACGCCGTCCGCGACGTACACAGGTATCTCCTGTGGCCTGAGTATCCTGAGCTCTACCTCCGGGTCTCCGAAGAAAGGCCTGTAGGTCCTGTCCTGGCCGGAGATCTTGTAGTAGGACTTCTGGAAGATCTCGAAGGTTGCCTTCTCCAGCGAACCCTTGGGCAGCGCCAGCTTCAGTTGCTTAACCGTATTCCACACCTCTCGAAGTAGACATACGCGTAACCGGTGAAGGGGCGAAGACGGTCGCCGATAACCTTGTGATGCCTAACGGACTTTCATAGCGAATGATGAACAGAACCAGCTCCCATGAAGTTGATCCCCTCGCATTCGCATCACTCGAGATAGTCGCTCCGCGTTTTCTATTTAAGTATTTGGAAGGTCTCCGAAAATTTCTCCTGCTTTCAGCGGGAAAGACGTCAGAACTTCGCGTCGACTTAACCTTCCAACGCTTATTACCGATGTCGGCCGGGACGCGTCTCGGGCCGGTCGTCTAGCTCGGTTAGGACGTCGCTCTTACACGGCGAATGTCGAGAGTTCAAGTCTCTCCCGGCCCACTAGCAATTAACCCAGAATACCCTCTAGTTAACGGAAAGAGCCCAATTCTGACGATTCTATCGCCAGTTCGATTCCAGGTTGGGAAAGTAGGCTCGTCGATTCACGTCGAGCTTGAACTCGTTCGGTCCTGGGATGCGGGTTTGAACAGTAAAGTGGTCGCGTCTCTCCCGGCCCATCTAAACCAAGAGCCAGAAAGAGCCGACCTCTCCGCATCTTCTTTCTGGCTATCGCGGCGCCCCTTTCCCTTCGGGTGACACGGCCGCGATAGCGTTTCCGTTCAATCTACTTATGAGGCGACCGCAGGCGACACTGGGCGCCGCCGATGAGCACCAAGAGAGGCATGTTCACCTACGCCCTTCCCTACGTGCTCGCTTCTAGTCTCACGTACCAGTTCACCAAGGACGGCCTGCAATACGTCGACCCCATCGTCTTCATGGGCATCCGCTATCTCCTTGCTTCGGCGATCTGCTTCGCGATCGTCCGGAGCTTCAGGCCCATCGTGAACAGGGACACGGTACTGCTGAGCTTCTTCACCTTCCTCAGCAGCACCTTCTGGGCCACGGGCCTCGTCTACGTCTCCCCGGGCCAGTCAGCCGTCCTGAGCTACACGATGCCCCTCTTTGCGATTCCGCTCGCGGCGCTTATACTGAAGGAGGGAACCTCCAAGCTCACCGCCGCCGGGACCCTAATCGGTTTTGCAGGCGTCGCGACCTACGGGTCTGCGCTCAGCTACGCCGGAGGCTCGCTACTCGGGATCGTCTTCACCGTGATGGGCGCGGTCTTCTGGGGGCTCTACACCGTCTACTACAGGAAGCTGAAGAACCAGGACCCGGTCAGGACTGTGGCGACGCAGTTCCTCATCGGAGGGCTCTTCTTCCTGCCCCTCTTTCCGTTCACCTTCCACCTAAACCCCGCCTCCGGATTCTTCATCGACCTCGGGTACGTCGCCTTGGTCGGGGGCGCGCTCTCCCTCCTTCTCTGGAACGCGCTGGCAAGGATCGAGTCCATAGGGAGGATAACCACGGTCGCGTTCGCGGTCCCCGCAACGACCGTCATCATCCAAGCGCTGCTGACGGGGGAGATACCCTCGCCCGTCGAGGTTGCTGGAGTCGGGGTCATGTTCGCCGGAATCTACATCTCGCGACTCCGCCCCGGGAGGGTCCGGGCAGCCCGGCCGGGACCGCCCTCTTCTTGAAGACTTTTTAGAGGGCTCTCGCTGGCCAGACCAATGCCGAAGCTGCGATACCTCAGCTGGGGCCAGTACGGCGAACTCGTCACGCGGCTAGCCGACGAGGTGCACTCGAGCGGGGAGAAATTCGACCTCGTCATCGGAATCGCCCGGGGAGGGCTCCCCGTCGCCATGACCGTCGCGGACAGGATAGGCAGCAAGGTCGACTTCATCAACGTGAAGTCGTACACCGACGTGGGCGAGCGTGTGAAGCCCAAGATCCTCACCACAGTCACCGAGCGCATCTCGGGGAAGAGGGTGCTCGTCGTCGACGACCTCGTGGACGGCGGCGAGACCATGGAGACGGTCACCCAGTACTTCGTCCCGGAGAAGCCGGCGATTATGAAGACCGCGGTCCTCTTCACGAAGCCGTGGAGCACGTTCGTCCCGGACTACTCGCTCCAGACGGTCGACACCTGGGTCGTCTTCCCCTACGAGCGCGGGGAGGTAAGGCGCTCGAGGGTCCAGAGCAGGCAGAGACAGCTCGTCCCCGAGGCCAGGGCTGAATCAGTTCCCGACCTGCGCTGAGCACCCGCCCGCTCAGACTAGGCTAATCGAAAGATGTTAGACTGAGATTTTGTAATCCTTTTAAGTTGGCTCGGACGGGAAGTCGAAGATGCCGAGGGGAGCAGGGAAGAAGCAGGAGACGCCCCGGGCGGAGGACTATCTGGAGACGGTGTACCACCTCCTCGAGGACAAGGGATACGCCAACACGGTCGACATCTCCGACAAGCTCGAGGTCAAGCCTCCGACCGTCTCGAACATGGTCGGGAAGCTGGCCTCCCGCGGCTACATCCTGCACGAGCCGTACAGGGGGATGAAGCTGACGGACTCCGGCGAGAAGATAGCGAGGTCCGTCATAAGGCGCCACGAGATAATCTCAGAGTTCCTGTCCATGATCGGCGTCGAGGGCAAGGTCGCCTACGAAGACACGGAGGGGATAGAGCACCATGTGCAGCCGACGACCATCTACCGCATAGAGAGGCTGGTCGAGTTCCTCCGCAGGAACCCCGAGCACCTCGCCGAGATCAAGGACTACGTCTCGAAGTAGGCCCCGCGCCCTCTTCCAGGTCCTCTGCCAGCAGCGACGACAGGATTCTCTCGGTCAGACCCCAGACGACCCGCCCCGCGACGTTGAACGAAGGGAAGCTCCTGCGCTCGCCACCCTGCTCCAGGGTGTAGGTCGAACGGTTTTCGCGGGCCAAGAGCTCCCGCAGGGAGACCCACATGTGGGACGAGACCTCCCTGCTCGCGACCATGGGAAACACCGCCCTCGCCACGAAGACCGACGGCACAACCCAGATACCCTTCCTCCTGGCCTGGAACCGACCCATGTAGCCGGCGAAGCGCGCCACCGACCCGAGGTCGGCCCCCAGCTCTTCGCGCGTCTCCCGGACGGCCGCCTCTCTGAAGCTCCTGTCTCCCGGCTCCACCCTGCCTCCGGGGAACGCCACGTCCCCCGACCAGGGGTCCCCTCGCCTCTCGGCGCGCTCTGATCAGGAGGACCTTACCTCCACGCGGGCGTTCCAGCAGCGTCACAGCCACTGCGGCCGTTACCCTCGCGACCCTCTCCGTCGGCTCGTCCTGCGTGAGCGTTCGAGCGACGGCGGCCAGCCACTCCGCGAAAGAATCGGTCAATGCCCCATCGGCCCTAGAATCTTTAAAATACCCTTTTCAGGTTGTCGCAAGGTCATTGTCTAATCCTGATTTTGCCAAGATTCCAAGCGAGAAGTCGAAGAGTGCTGGGCCCGAGTCCCCCTCGAGACGCGCTCCGATTGTCACGCTGACAACCTCCGACTTCGACAGGTACCTGAGCGACGGCCGTCCCGTCTTCGTCGACTTCTGGGCCGTCTGGTGCCCCCCATGCAAGGCCATGGAGCCGGTCGTGGACCGGCTTGCCGCGAAGTACTCCGACAAGGTCGTCTTCGGGAAGCTGAACACCGACGAGCAGTCGGACATCGCGACCCGGTACGACGTCCAGTCCATACCCACCTTCATGGTCTTCAAGAACGGCCGGCCCGTGGACACGGCGATCGGCGCCGTGGGGGAGCTAGCGCTCGACCGTCTCATCCAGAGGTCCCTGAACGGCTCACCGCATCCGCTCTAGGATCACACGCGCGTCCCGTCCAGGAGGAAGATGTCGGCGCCGGCCACGTCGACCGTCCCTGAAGATAGCACTGGCCCGAAGTCGAAGCCGCCCTTGGCGTTGATCGCCTGCCCTCCGACCAAGTTGTTGAAGGGGGGCATCACCATCAGCTCCCCCACCCTGTTCCCGGCGCCTTTGTACCCCGCCTTCGTGAGGAGACCGTCGAGGTCGTACTTCGCGAAGAGCCACACGGCCTCCTTGCTCCTCGCCCCGAACCTGTCCCTCATCTCGTACCTGAAGTGTGAGTGGCCCATCACGATCTTGCCGCAGGAGATGACCTCGAGCGACGGCCACGAGTGACCGTGGGCAACGCCGACCTTCTCCTCGACCCCTATGACCATCCCGTCCGATGGGTGCACCTTGACCCTGCTGGGGAGCAGCGACCTTATTCCGCCGTCGTGGTTGCCGGGGACCACCTCGACCGAGGGGAAGACGTCGAGCAGCGTCTCGAAGAACCACGGCAGGACGTTCCAGTCGATGTCCTCGACCTTCCTGATCGAGTGCTTCACGTCGCCGAGCACTATGATCCTGTTCGCCCGGTAGCGCTCGGCTAGGGAGTTGATTCTGCCCATGATCTTCGTCGAGTAGGGCGGGATCCTGAAGCCCTTCTTGGCCATCTCCTTCTCCAGGCCGAGGTGGAGGTCGGAGATGAGGATGGTGCGCTCCTCCTGCTCGTTGAACACAAGTGCGGCCTCCCCGGGAACTACCTTCAGCAAGGATCTCTGCCCGCGCGCCGCGGGGGTGCCTATTTACCTAACGGCCCGCGAGTTCACTTGAGGAGCGGCAGGATCTCGGCCCTGACGTAGGTCTTGAACTCGGGAAGGTCCGCCCTGCTGAAGCAGGTCACGACGGCACTCCTGGTGACGCCCACCACGTACCCGAACTTCTTCGACTTCACGACCGCGTACCAGATCTGACCGTGCTCGAGGTAGTCGTTGTAGAGGGTCGTCGTCCCGAGCGCCTCCCCGTACAGGGAGAGCTTGGAGATGTTCGGGAGGTCGACGGAGTCGAAGAAGAGGATCTTCGTGTTCTCGAAGTTCTCCTCGTGGAACCTCTTCAGGACGTCCGGCGGGATCCTCGCCTCGACGATCTGGCCCAGGCTCATGAAGAGGGCCTTAGACATCTCGTTCGCGACGTTGTTCGCCCTGCTCTTCTTCTCGAATATCGTGAGGTACAGGTTCTCCCCGAAGAGGTTGAACGTGAACGGCGCCATGAACGTCCTCGTGACCGGGATGGAGTTCCCCCTCTGGTTGACCATGAACACCGTGTCGAAGGAGAACGTCCCCTCCAGGGTCTCCTTCGAGATGGACAGGTCGGATATCTCCGAGAGGAGGTTGAACGACCGATCCTCCACCTTCATCTCCTGCTCAAGCTTGAAGCTCTTGAGCTTCGTGGCGAGGAGCGGCAGGTTCTTCTCCTCCTTGACCACGAAAATCTTCGCTGCTAGGACCAAGACGCAGGGAGCCCGGACCACTCAGGTAAAAATCAATCGCGTTTTTCGTCCGCGGGCACCGCATCCCTAAAATACCTAAACGGTCTGCGCTCCCGAGCATTGTCGAGGCCCCTTCGAGAGTTATCGGCCCCGGAGAAGACGTTCTCTCCCCCGATCAAGGAGATAATTCTTGAGAACTTCATGAGCTACGAGTACGCGAGGATCCCACTGACGGGAGGGCTGAACCTCATAGTGGGACCCAACGGCGCCGGCAAGTCGTCCGTCCTCCTCGCCATCTCCGTGGCTTTCGGCCAGGCCTATACTGAGAGGTCCAGGAAGCTCAGCGACCTGATAAGGAGGGGGAAGGAAATCGCCCGCGTCTCCCTGATATTCGACAACAGGGAGAGGGCAGGTTCGAGGCCCATCCCCTACTCCAAGTCCGACACCTTCATGCTCTCCCGCTACCTGAGGAAGGACGGCTCCTACTGGTACGAGGCCGACTACAAGGAGATAGACAAGAGCGAGGTCGTGAAGCTGCTCAGTGAGTTCGGGATAAACCCAGACAACCTCCTGATTATAATGCACCAGGGGATGATCGAGGAGCTCGGGGCCATCTCCACCCAGCAGAGGCTCACGATGGTCGAGGAGGCCGTCGGCTTCCGCGAGTACAGGGAGCGGATAATCCAGTCGGAGGGCGACCTCAAGGGCCTCATCAGCGAGGAGGGCTCGCTCATCCAGCTGATCGAGAACGCCAACCAGACCATAGAGTACTGGAAGCAGATCTACGACCGCTACCTGGAGAAGAGGAAGCTTCTCGAGCACAGGGGACTGCTGGCCAGCGAGCTCCTCTGGGCCCAGGAGGGGAAGCTCTCCAGGTCGCTCCAGTCGGTCCGAGAGAGGCTAGCCATGAAGAGGGAGACTCTCGACGAGATGACAGACCAGCAGTCCAAGTCTGGGACGGAGTCCGAGTCGCTGCACAAGGCCCTGCTGGACCGGCAGGTCGAGCTGGGGAAGCTCTACGGCGCGCTTGTCCGAGCCGAGAAGGAGAGGGCGGGCGACGAGGGCGCGCGGGGCGCGATGGAGAAGCTCAGGACAGAGCTCGAGACCATCGAGAAGGAGATTGACGGCCTCTCCGACGTCATGGACGCGAAGAGGCTGAAGCGCGTCCAAGAGTTCCTGGAGTTCTCGTCCGAGAGGTCGAGGGGCGCGTCGGAGGACGCGGCTGAGAAAGAAGACCGAGCTAGACAGGGAGGTGGCATCCCTCCAGGCCGAGCTGGGCGGCGTCGAGGAGCTGATTAGGAAGACCACCGAGGAGTACATCGGGCAGCGGGTGAGGTTCGAGGTGCTCGCCTACCGCATCAAGGTCACCGAGTCCGAGATCAGGGAGCTGGAGCGCTCCGAGAAGGAGGTCCTGGGAGAGCTCCAGACCCTTGGGCCAGAGCTCGATAAGGCGGGCGAGCGGATAGTCACCGAGAGGCAGCCCTACGAGGTCTCAGAGGAGCTGAAGCTCGTCTCCGCCCAGATACAGAAACTGCAGGATCTCCCGGAGGACGCCGAGCGCATCTACAAGGACTACGTCGGCAACATCGAGGGGCTGAAGGACAAGCTGACCCTGCTCCAAGAGAACAAGGGGCTGTTGCTGAAGGAGCTCGAGGAGAGGAAAAAGGCTTGGAGGACCGCCATACAGAACCTCATAGACGAGATAACCCCGGTCTACCAGCACGTCCTGTCGACGGTGGGTGCGAGCGGCGCCATCAGGCTCGAGGAGGGAGACGGCATAGAGGAGACGGGGTTCCAGCTCCTCGTCGGGTACAAGGGAGCGCCTCCCTCGGTGCTCGACCCCTACACGCAGTCCGGCGGAGAGAGGTCCGTGGCCCTCGTCGCCTTCATCCTCTCGCTCCAGTCCCGGATAATATCGCCGCTTCGGGCCATGGACGAGTTCGACATCCACATGGACCCGAGGAACAGGGAGGCGATATTCAAGATGATCCTCGCGGGGTCGAAGGGCAACCCCAACTCCCAGAACATCGTGATTACGCCCTCCATAATCAGCGTGATAGACAGGTCGGCCCACGTCATCACCGTCCAGTCGGTGCACGGAGCCTCCGAGGTGAAAGAGTTCGCCGGAAAGTGAGGACAGGAAGCTGGAGGACATCCTCCGCCTGATCGAGCTGCGCCAAAATGTGCTGCTTGTTTCTTACGGCTAGGCTTGTTCCTCTTGCCGTGGGTGCTCTTATAGTTCTTCAAAGAATAACTGTGTGTTAGAAGGGAGCTTACTGTTTCAAAGGAAGGAGGCCAAGGCGGGAGCATCTAACTTCCTTCACATACCCCCAGAATTCGCTACCAAGTTTGGAAAGAGTGATATCGTTGAAGCACGAGTGTCCAGAGCGTCGGAACCGGAGAAAGAGTTTCACCTGTACACGAGTTGGGCGCATGTCGCTCCCCACATCAATATCGCACGTATCCATCCTGCTCCCAGAGAGCTGTTCAATGTGTACTCAATGGAGAAGTATGATACACCCGACTTCGCCCGTGACTTCAATAAGCTGAAACCATCCAACTTTGAGAATATTCGACTGTCCCTTTCAGAGAGGACGCTCAAAATGATAGTTGACAACAATTCGATTGTCGTCAGGGACCCCAAACTTATGATTGACGGAAGCAGGGTGTACCTTGAGGGCAGGGTTTATGATTCGAAGGTCAGCGGAATCATCAGGATTGGAAAGATAAACGAAACATTCAGTCTTAGATTCCCGGATACTGCGCCCGTTTTCAAGATGAAAGCTAATGGAAACGTCATCGAAGCATTTTACATACAGAGCGCGCTCGAACCGGACCATCGCATAAGAAACATTCCTGCGATCCAAGAAGAAGGGCAGAAGAAGCAAGCGGGGCGAACAGAGTTCAAGCACAGACTGCTCGAAATGAATGCAAGCAAGATGTCAAAGGAAGAAATCAGAGCATGGATTGATACCGAAGGTAGCCTTGATCCCACCGGCCTAAATGGCAGGAGAGGTACCGAGCTTGCAGTTGTTCAAAAGCACAGGGAACCTCTCGATGTGTACGTCAGGAGTCTAGCGGAAATGGGAGTAAGATGCAAAGTATACAGGGACAAGCGAGGAATGTACATCGCAAAGACAACTAACCTGGAGGGTGTTGCTAAGGTTATTAGGGAGGTCGGCCCATTCCGGACCCCCCAGAGGATTGATCAGGTACGCCGACTTATGGAGAAGTTGAACCAACCCACAAGAATGAGGAGAAGAGTGAGAGCGCGCGCGAAGACTATACTAGAATTATAGCGCTCTGCGAAGCTGTACAGTCTTCGAGTACCAGTCCATTTGAAGTGAATATCAGGGAAAAACTCTTGGTACTGAAGAAGTACATGCCGGACTGGACTTTAATCGATGTAATGCTCGGGGACTCAGAGGCCCTCGGCCAGCTCGTGGCGCTGGCGAAGTTACAAGAATCGTGGCTTAAGCATCGCGCCAGTTCCTTGTACATCGACCCTATGCTGCTCGAGCTCAAGATCCGGCTCCTGACCCGAGAGGACCTCGCCGACAGCTTCGTCAAGTGCTGGCACCCGGTCGCCCAGGTCGACCAGCTCACCGCGCGGGGGCTGGAGAGGGCCTTCATCTACTGGCGCGAGCTGGTGCCGATGTCGGAGCGCTTCAAGGAGCAGTTCGGCAATTTCGCCGTCGCCCCCGGGCAGATGAACTTCGAGGAGCTGCAGTCACTCAACATCTTCTCCAAGGAGGAGTTCGAGACGCGCCTCAGGTCGATCCGCGACGAGCTCGTCCAGGCCGCCGGAGATGGGGAGGTCGACTACAGGAAGTTCGTCGGGGGTCCGACATTCGAGGAGACCGCGGTCCGCGCGTACCTGACCGCCTTCGTGGTGACCGAGGGCCGCGCGAACGTCAGGGTCGACCCGCTGACCGAGGAGATATTTCTCTCGCCGCGGGACGGGCCACCCGGGTCGGAGACGAAATCGGTGGCGATTGAGCTAGCATGAGCACGACGACAGGCGACGACGAGAGGGCGCTCCTCGAGAGGAAGATGAGGAAGGCCCTGCAGGTCCTGATACTCCAGAGGGGCAGGAACCCAGGCGTCAAGGGCTGGGAGATGAAGAGGTACCTGGGCAAGGACTACAAGACGATCCTGGAGGTTCTCTCGGGCGACCTGAAGACGCTCGGACTGGAGGTCCACGAGGTCCCGGGCATCGAGGGGACCGACGACTCCACGAGGTTCCTCCTGAGGTTCAGGGAGAGCCCGACCGTCAGCGAGGCGGAGAGCGCGGGCTTCCGCATCGACGACCTGGCCGTCCTGGCCTCCTCCATCGCCACGGTGAACTCGAAGCAGGGGCGTGTCGGGCGCAAGGAGCTGGAGACCTTCCTCAGGGAGAAGTTCCCTCGCTGGAGGGTCGACTACTCGCTGGAGCGGTTCATCAAGCGGGGCTACCTGGACCAGGACGAGAAGGGGCTCCTTCGCATCGGCTGGAGGACGAGGGCGGAGGTCGACGAGAAGTCGCTGATGACGCTCATCCTGGCGAGGGGCGAGGCCGCGCCATAACCCTGGTTATCGCTCAAATACGACGCGCCGGAAGCCAGCAGTCGGTGCCCACGGTCAACAACCTGAGCGCGAGGAGGACCATCGAGGTCACGACCTTCCTGCCCATCCCTCCCGCCCGGTGGAGGGAATTCTGGACCAGGTGGAAGATTCAGCACATCCGCCAGCTGACTGCGACGGATCAGGAGACGGTCAAGAAGCGAAGTAACGCCTCTTGAGCGCTTCCCTCTCCCCCTCTATGACGTAGTCGACGATCTCTCCGCCCTCCTGCTTCTTCTTGGCGAGAAGGCCCTGGACGTCGGCGAGCCTGATTCCCCTCCCCCCCATGAGGAAGAGCGCGTCCGTGCCGTACTCCCTCGCGAGCTGCGCCGACCTCTTCAGAGCCTCGACCGCCTTCAGGCCCTTCCCGTGCATCTCCGTCCTGCTCCTCGCCTTTAGCGCGAGGCTGAAGATCGTCTCGTAGGACTCGGTCGAGAACCCGACCGCGTCCTGTCCGCACTTGGGACAGGGCCCGACGCTCAGGCTGCCGATCCTCTTCGGCTCCACGTAGTCCCAGCAGTTCGTGCACACCACGATCAGGAAGCTCTCCGTCACTCGGGCCTCGGTCGACTGGCGTATTATCGCCCTCAACCTCTCCGGGGAGACGATCTCGCCCCTGCGGCTGACCTCCTCGACGCCTATGCGTGCCAGCGGGCTCATGCTCTCAGCCTCTATCACCTCTACGCCTATCTCCTTCGCCTTGATCTTCACCAGGATCTCCCTGGCGGCCTGGACGTCGAAGTCGTCGTGGAAGATCACGCTTATCGCCTCCTCGTAGACCGGCGTCCCCCTGAGCGCCTCCATCAGGCCCGAGATGGAGACGCTGGCGTAGTCGGCCTCCTTGGCGATTGCACCGCACTTCTTGCCGACGTGGATCAGTCGGCGCTTGAAGATCCCCGACCTCTCGACGGCCACTCGCGCCAGCTCCCCCAGGTCCTTGTCCACGATTCCCATAAGGGTAGAGCGCACGAGCTCGGGGGACGCGTCCACCTCGAGTATTATCCGGTAGGGGTCCTGGTGGACGGCGACAGACTGGCCCAGCCTCTCGGAGAGCGCATGGGCGACCACCCTCGCGAGGACGCGGTTCACCCTGTGCCCGAAGGAGGCCTGGATTATCACATACCTGTCCCACCTCTCGATGGTGACGAGCCTGTCCGAAGGGACGGGGAGCCCCATGGAGTGCTGCTCGGCCACCTCCTTGAGGGACTCCACGGCCGCCGGACCCTCGATGGGGTACCTCCGGCACATCTCGTCGATGAAGGCCCCGGCCTGGGGGCCAGAGAGGTGCTCTTCGTACTCGCGGCGGATTGACCCGACCTCGAGCGCGACCTCGAGCGGGACCGGTATCTCGTCGCCCACCCAGCTGGGGACCGCCCCCGTCGGGTCCTCCTCCGGCGAGACGTAGACCCTGTTCTCGTAGATCTCGAGTATCTTCCAGCACCTGCCCGCCTCGACGAACTTGACCCCGACCTGGCCGTACTCCGAGACGAACGCCTCGTCGAGCACTCCCACGGGCCTGTCCCCCTCCCCGATGACGATGTACTGCTTCTCGTCGGGGATCATCGAGAGGTTCTCGAAGTAGTAGTCGAAGAGCGGCTTGAAGTCCCTGGCCCTCTTGACGATGCCCTCGCTCTCCACGAAGTGGAGAAGCTTGGGGTACCTGTCCTGCATGTAGCCGAGGATGTTCTTCAGGCTCTCCAGGCTGAGCGTGGAGTACGGGTACGCGCTCCTGATGAGTGAGTACATCTCCTCCAGCTTCCAGGAGCTCGTCTCTATGAGGAGCCCCGCTATCTGGTGGATGGCCGCGTCATTCGGGTTCTTGAAGGGCACCAGCGGCTCGAGCTGCCCCAGCAGGGACCTCCTGCAGAGGACGATCGCCTCCAGGGTGTCGTCCGAGTCCTGGGTTATTATGAGGCCCTTCGACGTCCGCCCTATCCTGTGGCCGCTCCGTCCCACACGCTGGATGAGCCGGGAGACCTGCCTGGGCGAGTTGTACTGGACGACGTAGTCCAGGAAACCGATGTCGATCCCCAGCTCGAGGCTGCTGGTGCAGATCACCCCTCGCAGGTTCCCCTCCCTCAAGGACCTCTCCACCGCCTCCCTCGTCGCCCTGGAGAGCGAGCTGTGGTGGATTCCGATGGGGAGCTTCGGGTCCCAGACCCTGAACCTGTTCGCGAGTGCCTCGGCCTCGCTCCTCGTATTCGTAAAAATCAGGATCGACCTGTACTTCTCTACCATGTCCCTGATGAGCCTGAGTCGGGCCGCGACCTCGGGGAAGGTGAAGATGGTGTCGGCGAGGACCTTGTCGTCGGGGGTCGGCTCGGGCCGCGAGACGGTCAGCTCCAGGCTCTTCTCGACGGGGACCCTGACCACGTCGCATTCGCCCGCTTGGCCGACCAGAAACTTCGCGATCGTCTCCGGGGAACCGACGGTCGCCGAGAGACCGACGATCTGGAACGGCCTCCCCGATATCCTCTTCAGCCTCTCTAGTGCTATCGAGAGCTGGCTCCCCCTCTTGTCCTCCGCCAGCTCGTGGACCTCGTCGACGACGACCCAGCGGAGCGAGCCGAGCGCCTCCCTGATCCTCCTTCCGGTGAGCATCGCCTGCAGGGTCTCGGGCGTCGTGATCAGGATGTCAGGGGGGACCATCGACTGGCTCGCCCGTTCGGCGCTGGTGGTGTCGCCATGGCGGACCCCCAGGCGGACGTCGAACCTCTTGCACCACCACTTCATCCTCTCGAGCATGTCCCTGTTGAGCGCCCTGAGCGGCGTGATGTAGAGGAGCTTGATTCCCTTGGTCCTTGCCAGGCCGTTCCGTATGATGTTATCCAGTATCGGGAGGAAGGCCGCCTCGGTCTTCCCCGTCCCCGTGGGCGACATGAGGAGGGCGTTCCTGCCGCTCATGACGAGAGGAGAGAGCTTCATCTGCGGGTCCGTCGGTGAGTCGAATCCCCTCTCTTGGAGGGCCTTGCTCAGCCCGGGGGAGAACAGCTCGAAGACGTTGACCTCGCTCACCTGAATCAGCCTCTGTTGTATCTGCCTTTCTTCCTAGCACATAACGTTGGCGGGTGGAGCTAGGCCCTCAGGGCACGCAGACCGCGCCCTTCGAGGCGGAGGTGACGAGCTTGGCGTACTTCGCGAAGACGCCGCGGGTGTAGCGCGGCGCGGGCGGGGTCCACCTTTCCTTCCTGGCCCCCAGCTCCTCGTCGGAGAGTTCGACGGAGAGGGACCTCTTGCCCACGTCCAGGACAATCACGTCCCCGTCCTTCAGCAGCGCGATCGGGCCCCCCACGGCGGCTTCGGGGGAGACGTGCCCAACCATCATACCGTGGGACGCGCCGGAGAACCTGCCGTCGGTTATCAGCGCGACCGAGTCCTTCAAACCCTGCCCGACTATCGCAGCTGTCACCGCCAGCATCTCTCTCATCCCGGGCCCGCCCTTGGGTCCCTCGTAGCGCACGACGACGACGTCCCCCTCCGTGATCTTCTTCTCCATGATGGCGTGGAACGCGTCCTCCTCCCTGTCGAAGACCCTGGCAGGCCCTCTGTGGGAGAACCGGGAAGCTCCCGATACCTTGAGGACCGCGCCCTCGGGCGCGAGATTCCCCCTGAGTATTGCGAAACCTCCGTTGGTCCTGACCGGGTTCTCCAGTCTGTGTACGACGTCCTGGTTGTCGGGGAAGGTGACCGTCTCGAGGCGCTCTCGGAGTGTCTCTCCGGTGACAAGTCTCACCTCCCCGTGGAGCAGCCCAGCGTCCAGGAGTAGCTTCATGACGACGGGCACTCCTCCGACGACGTCCACGTCCGACATCACATACTTGCCAGCCGGCTTGAGGTCGGCCAGCTCGGGGACCTTCGACCCCATCCTCTCGATGTCGTCGAGGTCGAGCTTCACCCCGGCCTCGTAGGCTATCGCCAGCAGGTGGAGGACGGCGTTGGTCGAGCCCCCCATCCCTGCGACCACCGCCACCGCGTTCTCGAAGGCCTCTTGCGTCAGTATGTCCCTTGGCTTCGTGTTGGACTCGAGGATCTTCATCACCGCACGGCCGCTCTCATAGGCCTTCTGCATGCGGAGCTCGCTCGGGGCTATCGGGGCCGCGCAGTTGGGGACGGTCAGCCCCAGCGCCTCGATGGCGGACGACATGGTGTTGGCCGTGAACATCCCCCCGCAAGCGCCGTAGGTCGGGCACGCGTTGCACTCCAGGTCGTGCAGCTCCTGGAGGGTCATCGTCCCCCTCGAGACCGCTCCGGCGCCCTCGAAGACGTCCTGTATCGTGACCCTCCCGCCCTTCCATTCTCCGGGCGGGATGGACCCTCCGTAGAGGTAGATGCTCGGCACGTTCGTCCTTGCCATCGCCATCACGCACGCGGGCTGGGTCTTGTCGCACCCGCCTATGGTCACGAGCGCGTCGAACTGGTATCCCACCTCGCAGAGCTCGATGGAGTCGGCGATGACCTCCCTGCTTACCAGAGACGCCTTCATCCCCTCGTGCCCCATCCCTATGGCGTCGTTCACTGCTATTGTGTTGAACTCGAGAGGCGTCCCGCCAGCGTCGCGGACGCCCTCCTTCACCTTCTGGGCGACCTCGCGCAGATGGTAGTTGCAGGGCTGCGCCTCGACCCAGGTGTTAGCTATCCCGATCAGAGGCTTCTCAAGGTCCTCGTCCGAAAGTCCGATGGCCCTGAGCATCGCTCTCTGGGGCGCCCTCTCCACTCCCGCGGTCAGCCTGTTTCGTACCGTAACAGTCATCGAAATCTGGCGGCTCCCGGGCCGAGTTGTTAATAAGCGAACTGCGGAGACGATTCTGTAAAGCTCTCTTTGCACTGCCAACAGATTCTGTTCGGTTAAGGCTGGAAGGTGCAGACCGTGACGGTCCATCCATCTGAGGGGCGGTCGCCTAGGTCATAGGAGGTGGTTGTTACAACATAGATGGCTGTGCTGTTGACAACGGTGTAGGTCGAGTATGTGGTACTGCCGATAGTGTCAGTCGTGGCGGTGGTTGCCGGCGACGAGACAGTGTCAGGGGAGAAGTAGGTGACCGCAGTGCAGTTTCCTGTCAACTGGACGTAGCTAGTGGTCACGGTCGTTGGTGGGACAATGACGGTCGTTGTCGTGAGGGAGGACGTGGGGGTGACCGTGCTTGTGGTAGGAGATTGTCGTTGTGGTCGTGAACCGTTCGGTGCGCGTGCTAACCAAAAGGTTCGTCTGAGATGAAATGACGATTATCGAGCCAACGACTAGCGCTATCACCAATACCGAAATTGCGACTCGTGCTAGCTTCATAGTTGATTAAAACGTCGCCTTTCACGATTAATAGTTTTGTCCGAGCCATGCTGGCGGTTGCAGGGGAAAGAGCCCGGCGCGCTTGGCGTCATGTGCCTTGGTGGAGCTAGTGTGGCGAGGTCTGGTTGCCGACCACGTTCCCCGAAAGGTCAAACGTGACCTGGCCCCAGTTTGTCGTTGTCAGGATGGTCGAGCCTCCGTCCTCGAAGCTCAAGCCGAGGATCGCGCTGTCGACGTGCTTGGACCAGACGAGGTTGCCCTGCAGATCGTAGTAGGCGACGGTGCCGTTGTATCCATCATTGGAGATGCCGAAAGCTATATGCCCGCCAGAGATTGCAAGGGCCGAGCCGCTGACGACAATCTGGTCGGGGATGGTCACATTCCAGAGCTGGTTCCCTCTCGAATCGAACATGACTAGTGCGCTCCCAAAGTTCGTCTGGCCTGGAATCGTGATTTGCGAGACCGCGGCCAGGACACTCGACCCCTCATCCAACAAGGCGATGGCCGCGGGGCCGTTCTGAGAATAGTTCCAAAGGACTCTTCCGGTGCTGTTAATGTACAGCAGTTCGGAGGATCCGCCTGCCACAATCACCGAGCCGTTCCCGTTCATCTCGACCGAGTCGATTGATTGTGGAGATGTGATGCTCCACTCCATCTGTCCGTTCTTGTTGAAGAGGTAAAGTCCACCCCCGTAGTCGAAGATACCCGCTCCGCCTGACACCTTGTTCCCAAGGACAGCCACGACCGACCCATTGTCTGAAGACACCCATCCGTTCAGCCTTCTGTCCGTGAGGTAGCTCCTCTCAAGAAGGCCCGCGTTGCTGTAGATGCACCACCTGATGGTCCCGGTCCCTGAGTTTTCCTGACCCGCGAAGGTACCGAAGTCTCCGACCTGCACGATGCTGAACGGGCTGCCGGTTGTCCCTGGGTATCCTGGACTGGTTCGAACCACCGGACAGTTCCAGAACGGCGAGCCGAGCGGGACGAACGCGTACGCGCCCGCCGCGACGCCAAGCAGGACGACGACGCCAATGACCGCCACCTTGGAGATACGCTTCATCCCATCGTCCCAGGTGGATGAGAGGCTGATTCTCGATTAATAGTTTTGTCCGAACGTCACTACGACTCAACGCTTAAAGCGCTCCAGCGGACGTCAACAGCAAGGGAGGTCAGAACCCTGGAGAGGCGCGCGCTCGTAGCCGGAGGAATCACCCTGGGGCTCCTGCTGTTCTACGCTTCGAGCTCCATCAGCGGCCTCCATGCGCTGGGAGGCTCCCCCGGGGGGAACACCTGGGGGATTCCGTTCGCCTGGCGCGTTCAGACGTACACCTTGAGCGCTCAGTCAGAGTTTGTCCATCTGGCTCCGATAAGCAACTTGGCGGTCAACTGGACGTCCTATCTCTTGGACGTCGCTTTCTGGCTGGCCCTGTCTGTCACGGCGGTGACCGTACTGGCTCGACTGGTGTCCCTGCGTCCAAGGAACAGCGAGTATGCGCCTCATGATACGATGAAGTACGCCAAGGCAGAGTTTCCCCATTCGTCCTCTCCCAATGCCGTGTAGGTTCCGCGCGGGAAGCTCATGAAGGCTCCTCCCTGATCCCAATATCCCGTGACCGCCACCCCGGTTGACGCACCCCCCGACATGCACATCTGCTGGTTGCAGCCGTACGAGTCGGCGAATTCGCTCATCGGCAGGAAGAGAAACCCTCTCGGGTTTCCGTATCCGAGATAGAGCGGGCAACTGTAAGTGACTCCCGGGTTGACAAGGTCCAGGAACTTGGCCGCTGTGACGTTCGAGGAGGTGTAGTGGCCCTCGGCGATCGCGACACCAACGATAGCGCCGTCGTCGCCGCAGATTGCGCCTTCCAGGTAACCGAGCGCAACGGACCAGTCGTTCGCGGCGGTGACGTTATTCGTGGTTGCGAGGGTGTTGTAGTCATCGACGGTGACGCTCACCGCAAAGCCGCTCTCCGAGGATAACGAGTTCAGATAGAGCTGGAGCTGCAGGTTGTCTGCTGCATTGGCGAGGGCCGTCGGCGTCGGTTGTTGAACGGGTTCCACGAGGAGAATGACTCGGACGTAGGGTGCTGTGGTCGCGTCCTCGAGAAGGAAACCGGCCCTGGGAAGCGTCTGGGTGGACGTCAGGTAGTACTCCTCTTGGCCCGAGCCGATGTTCGACGGATAGAGCGCTGAGATGTACTGTATGCCGCCGTCGGGAAAGATCAGTTCGAAGGGAATCGCTCCGATGGAGACAGTGCTCTGGCTCTCCGTAGGGCAGTTTGCTGCGTTCGATTGGCACGTGCTCTCGAACGTCACGCCCATGAACGTGACAGGCGCGTTCAGCACGCTGTATCCAAACTCCTCGAAAGTCATGTTATCCGTTACGTCAAGAGTGCAATACCCGGTACCATTGACGGTGATTTCGGAGCAAGCTGTCAGGGAGGGGGTTCCTGTAGCGGTTACCGTCCTTGTCGGTGCCTCGACAGCGACGTACAGGCTCGCCGAGATCAGCACGCCGGCTATTACAATCGCCGAAGCGATGACAAGATAACTTCGGGAAGGCTGAGCGCTCGATGCGAAAGCCTCACAAAACAAGCTAGAGTTTCGTGATTAATAGTTTTGTCCGAACAGGATTTGGATACCGTGCTTCAGCCCATGTTCACGGTCAGCGCGTAGACCAGAGAGTTCGTATCTCCGCTCACCCGGGAGGAGGACGGGGAACGTGCGGTGAAGATAACTTTTAAGATGCTGGAGCATCAAAAGACGCCGATGCGTCTTGGCGACAGGTATGAGGTGGGTCAAACGCTCATGGCTGATTGCAATCTTAGCCATCATAGCCTTGGGAAGCGTTCCCGCAATCTCCGGTAGCACTCAGGACATTCTAGGCCCCGTTAACGTCACCTTCAACACGAGTGGCGCCCAGTATGTCACTCTGGGGTACTATTCAGGAATCATGGTCAACGTCACAGGCTCATTGTTTGGACCCTTGACCATCGTGGTCTACGTCACTCTCAAGGTAAACACCGCGACCTATGTGGCCGCCGGTACGACGACAATCGGGTTGAATCAGACTGTCGATGTATTCACCGTGGACCTGCTGCCAATCCCGCCGGGGGTGTACTCAGTCACGTTCGCAGCTGTAACCACATCCAACGATGCAGTCTCCGCCCCCACTACTCCAATCTCGATGATAGTCCCTCCCTGATTGACCCGACAGTTACCACTGTCAAGCGTGACCCGCTAAGTTACCAGAACCGGGAACGGACCGGAAAGATGTATTAGATGAAATGGAAGCGCGAAGAGTTCGAATGGCCGAATGATGAGCGGGGAGGTCAAGGCTATCGTCGTGATACTGGCGGTTGGGTTCCTCTTCGGAGTTCCTGTGGTTGCCGCGAGCGAGCCCGGCGGCGCTCTCAATTCTCACATACACTACACGGAGTCTATAGGCTGCTACCTGGAGGGAGGGTTTCCCCGGGCGTGGCTTGGCGTCTACTATTTCGAAGGCAGCTTCGGCGTCGGTTGCTGGCCAGGACCTTTCTTCTAGTTCCAAAGCTAAGGTACGACTACCGTTATGGCAGTAGTTACGGTTGAGACCACCTGGTCGGTCGTTGCTATCGCTGCGAAGGTGACGGAATAGATTCCCGCGGGGATTGTTTGCAGGTCCAAGCAGAACACCGGGACGGTCTGCCCAGGGCCGGGCGTCGTGGTACCGGCCGCCACGTAGACGCTGGTACCGGACTTGAACGTGGCGAAGATCACGACGCTTTGGGCCTCAGACCACCCATTGGCCACGTTAAGCATGACCCCCGCGTAGTCGCCCAGGAACACATATGCCGCGTTCGTGGTGTTGAAGGTAACTTCGTTCTGCGCTGGAACGGGCCGGTCGCTGCCTCGTGAGGCCGGCAGCGCGGTGCTCACTATCAGGGGGATAGGGGGAGGCGTGGAGCATGGAGAGGTCTGGGTAGGGGTCACTGTGTTGTTTGAGGCCGTCGTAGTCGTCGCCAAGCAGGTACTCGTCGTCTGCGACCGGGTGGCGGATGATGTCGCGGTGATGGTCATGGTGTCCGGGCTGCCGGCGTTCGCCCGCTCACCAGGAGGACCCTCCCATGCGTAAACGAGGACGGAGTAGCTCTTCCCCACCTGAACGGATATCGTCAAACTCGGAATCGTCAACACGAGGGTCGTTTGTTGCCCCGGCTGAACGTTCAGCGCGATGTTCCCAGGAGGTTCGTACTGCGAAGCGGGCGGGGTGCCAATTGCCGTTCCGTTGACGTAGACCGTGGCGCTCCCAATCCACATGTTGCCAGTCTCTTTCAACGTCACGTCGAGGACGCTGCTGCTACCGCTGGCTGTAAGGTTCCCTGAGACAATCTGGAAATCCCCGCAGTATACTCCTTGTGAGCCACAGGGAGAGGTGCTGGTAACAAGAGGTCCTGAGTTTCTCGTCGAATCATAGAACACGACGAACAGGCTCGCGGAGATTAGCACGACGGCTATGAATATCGCTACAGCAATGACGCGATAGCTCCGTACCAGCTCAGAGCCCAACCGAAGCGCCTTGCGATGCCGGGCTGAGATTCACGATTAATAGTTTTGTCCGAACGTGAGGGTCTGATTGTCGCGCACAAGGCTTCGCAGAACTTGCATGAACGGGGCCTGGCTTTCGAGAAGCTCTGAAGCTACCATGAGCGGCGAGTCTAAACTTATATCGGCTCTACCGGACCTAGATTCGTTCAAAACATGGTCAGGATTTGGCACGATGAACAGCTGAGCTTCGCACCGATTAAGGGCGAGACGATAGCGGTGATAGGATACGGGATCCAGGGATCGGCCCAGGCCAGCAACATGCGGGACTCGGGCCTGAAGGTCGTCGTGGGTCTGCGGAAGGGGGGCAAGAGCTGGGGCAA
This sequence comes from uncultured Nitrososphaerota archaeon, assembly GCA_963703285.1. GTDB lineage: Archaea > Thermoproteota > Nitrososphaeria > Nitrososphaerales > Gagatemarchaeaceae > Gagatemarchaeum. The sequence goes on along the minus strand of OY969807.1, from coordinate 1,283,765 downwards.
GGCCAAGAAGGAAGGCCACAAGGTCATGACCGTCCCCGAGGCCACGCGCAAGGCGGACATAGTCCACATCCTGGCGCCCGACATGCTACAGGCTAGCATCTTCGAGGAGGAGATCGCGCCGAACCTCGCCAAGGGTGCAGCTCTCTCCTTCTCGCACGGGGCCGCCATCCACTGGAAGTGGATCGTGCCTCCGAAGACCGCCGACGTGATAATGCTCGCCCCGAAGGCGCCCGGCCAGAGGGTGCGCGAGCTCTACCTGCAGAACTTCGGTACCCCAGCGCTCGTCGCCGTGGAGAAGGACTACTCTGGCAGGGCCTGGGACAGGATCCTCGGCATGGCCAAGGCCACGGGGTGCTCGAGGGCAGGCATACTCGAGACGACCTTCCGGGAGGAGGTGGAGACGGACTGGTTCGGCGAACAGGTGGACCTTTGCGGCGGCGTTGAGAACATGGTCAAGGACGCCTTTGAGACGCTCGTCGAGGCGGGGTACAGCCCCGAGGGGGCCTACTTCGAGTGCCTGCACGAGGTGAAGCTGATAGTAGACCTCGTCCAGAGGTATGGCATCGCCGGCATGTATCGGAGGGTCAGCGAGACCGCACGCTACGGCGGCCTCACCCGCGGCAAGGTCGCCCTCGACCAGAACGTCAAGAAGAACATGAAGAAGGTCCTCACGCAAATCCAGGACGGGACATTCGCGAAGGAGTGGGTGAGCGTCTACGAGAAGGAGGGAAAGAGGTCGTTCGACAAGTACATGGACGAACTCGACAAGCACCAGATTGAGGTCGTGGGCAAGAAGCTCCGTAAGATGATGTGGCCGGGCGAAGAGATAACCTGAGGTGCTGCCTCTCCGCGTCCCGTGCCGCTAGGCGCTTCAGCTTACGAAGATAGAATAACCTCCGCTTCGACGGATGAGGGTAGAGCGCCGTGTCATCCGAAGATAGGGAAGAGTTGGATTGCTTGTCCAACGAGGCTGCAAAGCTGAGGGGGCACATGTGCGTCGGCATCCCTCTTGGCGTGAGGATGGGGCTCCAGGGCCTCGCGCTGATGGGCATGAAGGACAAGGAGAGTCGCGAGAACCTGATGGTCGTCGTCGAGACGAACAACTGCGCGGCCGACGGAATCCAGATCTCCACGGGGCGCACGGCCGGAGGTCGAAGGCTCAGAGTGTTCGAGTACGGCAAGTCTGCCGCTACGTTCTACGACGGCGAATCCGGCAAAGGCTTCAGGGTCGCTACGAGGCCAAGTTTCTTCGCCCAAGCGACCGAACAAGCAGTCAAGGACGGTCTCATCGCCAGAGGGCAGAAAGTGGAGGAGAACTCCCAGCTCGAGAGGAAGGTCACGATGAACGCGTTCCTAAGGATGCCGACCGAGGAGCTGCTCGCTTGCCACGAAGTGCGGATAGTCCCCAAGCGTCTTCTCGCGCAGGTCAGGGACCACACGAGGAGCCTGTGCACCCGGTGCGGCGAAGTGATAATGGACGGCAAGGGAGTCAGAAGGAACGGCGAAGTCTTCTGCGACCCTTGCTTCTACGGTTCGTACTACGAAGACCTCTGAACCATCATCTCTGAGCCAGTCGGCCATCCGGTGTGCCCAGGGGCTCGCGCGGTCCTGCAGGCGGGTCGTTGGGATGGGGCACGGGCTACCCGTTCAGCTTAAGTCAGGGGGGTCGAGGTGGGCGTTCCATGCGAAGCTCCCTCATGCGGGATGCCCTCTTCGACGTCCTGAAGAGGCTGGGGAAGGAAGTGGGAGAGATCTCGACGAAGGAGTTGATCGTCGGGGTCAACTACACGGCCGTCAGGCTGTCCACCGACGATATCGGCCTGGCGAACACGCCGATCGAGGACCTCTCTCCCGAGAGCTGCAGCCTCCCCTCCAGGGCGGGCACGCTCACGGACATCCCGACCGTGGAGCTCGCGAGAATGTCGGAGTCTTGGGACCTCAGCGAGCGTGTGGTGGGCATCGCCGCCCTGAACGCCCTCTCGCAGGCCGCGCTGAAGACGCACGGGGAAGACATCGTCAGGGAGTACGGCGACGTGATAGGGCTGACCGGCGTGGAGGAGGGCGACACTGTTGTGATGGTTGGCAACATGCGGCACAGCGTCGAGAAGCTCAGACCCAGGGTGAAGGAGGTCCTCGTCCTCGAGAGGAGCATCGGCCTGAGGGACGTGCGCACCTTCCCCGATACCGTCGTCGAGGTCGTGGTTCCCAGAGGGGACGTCGTCTTCGTCACGGGCGCCACACTCTGCAACGGGACCGCAGACCGCATACTGGAGCTCGCCGAGAACGCGAGAGAGGTCGTGATGCTCGGCCCCTCGGCCGGAGTCTATCCTCCCTCGCTGTTCAGCCGGGGCGTGACCGCCGTCGCCCCCGTGGAGCTCATCGACCCTGAAGGAGCCATGAGGGGGATACGCGAAGGCGGCGGAAACACCGCGCTGCACAGGTCTGCGCGCGAGGTCGTCTACAGGCCCGGACGAAGCGATGAGTCCCTCGCGTAGTACGCCCGGCAGGCGGGAGCGATGGACGCCTCTCCAACTGAGTTCCCCCGGGAACGTTTTATTAGCAAGGCTCAGCAGGAAGCGCCGATGGGTTTGGTCTCCGCGTGCGTGCTGATAAGAGCAGAAAGAGGGAAGTTCGACGAGGTCGCCAAGAACCTGAAGCAGATCCCGGAGGTCAAGAGCGCCTTCTCAGTCCTGGGACGCTACGACATCGTCGCCGACTTCGAGGCGGCCAACAGCAAGGCGCTAGCGCACTCCATAGTGGTGGCGAACAGGCTCTCGGGCGTGGTCTTCACGGAGACGCTTCCCGAGATAGAGGGGTACAAGACGAGATGACTCTCAGCGCCTGCATCCTGATAAAGACGGTACCTCTGCAGACTGATTCCGTCCTCAAGAAGGCGAAGTCGCTCAAGGGAGTGAGGAAGGCCTTCGTCGTCTACGGGAGGTACGATCTGGTGGCATTCGTCGATGCGTCCGGCTATCCGGAGATCAGATCCCTGACGAGCGAGATCAACTCCGCCCCGGGCGTCCGCTCGACCGAGACTCTGGTCCAGGCCTGAGCTCACAGGATCTCTGAGAGTATCTTCTTGGGGTCCTGCAGTATCTCGATGACCCTGTTCATGAACCTCGCACCATAGGCTCCATCCATCACCCTGTGATCGAAGCTCAGAGAGAGGTACATCATGTCCCTAGCCTCGATCTTCCCGTCCCTGACTACCGGCCTCTTCGAGATCCTGTGCGTCCCGAGGATGGCGACCTCGGGGTAGTTGACTATGGGGGTGGCGAAGAGCCCTCCTATCGACCCCAGGTTCGTCATGGTGAAGGTCGAGCCCTGGACCTCTTCGAGGGACAGCTCCCCGCTCCGCGCCTTCTCCGACAGCCTCTCGATTTCAGCCGAGAGCTCGAAGATGTCCTTGCGGTCCGCGTCCTTCACGACTGGGACGAGCAGGCCCCCCGGCGTATCCGTGGCGATCCCCAGGCTGTATCGCTTCTTCAGGACGATCTCCCCCGTTCCTTCGTCCAGGGCCGAGTTGAGGTAGGGAAACTCCTTCAGCGCGGGGAGGACGGCCTTGATGATCAGCGGCAGGAAGGTGAGCTTCACCCCCCTCTTCTCGGCGCTGCCCTTGAACGCCTCCCTGAGCAAGACGACCTCCGTCATGTCGACCTCGTCGACGAGGGTCACCTGCGCGACGGTGTGGAACGACTTTGACATCCTCTCGGCGATGAGCTTCCTCACGCCCCGTAGCGGAACGCGCTCCTCGCCGCCCCCCGTCGCCGGGAGCGTCTCCACGACCTTCGCCGCAGGGGTCGGCCCGGCCCTGACATCGTCGTCCGTCACGCGCCCGTTCGGGCCGGTCCCCGTCAGGCGGGAGATGTCCACGCCGAGCTCCCTGGCCAGCCTCCTCGTGGCCGGGGTCGCCAGGACGCGGTCGGCAGCGCCGGATTCTTGCATCGTCTGGACGGGCGCGGTCTGCGCAGGCTCGGGCGCGGGCTGTGGCTCCGGCTTCGCGTGCGGACCCTCAACCCCAGGGCCGGAATCGGCGACCTCTATCACGAGTATCTCGCGGCCGACCTCCACGACGTCGCCCTCCTTCACTAGCAGTCTCCTTACGGTCCCGTCCCACTGAGAAGGGATCTGCACGTTGACCTTGTCCGTCATCACCTCTACCAGCGGCTGGTCCTCCTTCACCGCGTCGCCCTCCTTTACCATCCACTTCAGTATCTCTCCCTCGGCGACGCCCTCGCCTAGGTCTGGAAGCTTGAACTCGTGTTGCACCAACTGAAGATCAGTAGCTCATGGCTTTCCTGACGGCTCTAAGTATCCTTTCTGGTGAAGGCATGTAGGCCGATTCGAGGGCGTAGGGGAAGGGGGTGTCGAATCCGGCGACCCTCTCGACCGGCGCCTTCAGCGAGTCAATCGCCCTCTCGCTCACCTGCGCGGAGACCTCCGCGCCGAACCCAGCCATCTTCGTTGCCTCGTGGGCGACAACCATCCTGCCCGTCTTCCTCACCGACCCCACTACAGTCTCGACGTCGAAGGGCAGGAGCGACCGGAGGTCGATGAGCTCCACGCTCACCCCCTCCTTCGCCGCGGCGAGGCGGCCTCTCTGCATGTCTGGACCATGGCGCCCCAGCTGACCAGCGTGAGGTCGTCCCCCTCCTGGACGACCCTGGCCTTGCCTATCGGCACCGTGTAGTCCTCAGGTGGGACCTCTTCCTTCACGCTCCTGTATATCCGCTTGGGCTCGAGGAAGATCACCGGGTCGGGTGACCGCATCGCCGATGTGAGGAGCCCCTTCGTGTCGTACGGTGTGGACGGCGTGAGGACAACGAGCCCGGGCGTGTGGATGAAGTACGCCTCCGTCGACTGGGAGTGGTAGTGGCCCCCCTTCACCCCGCCCCCGTAGGGCGTCCGAATGACGACGTGGGCCTGGAACTGGCCTCCCGACCTGTACCTGAGCTTGGCCAGCTCGTTTACTATCTCGTTGAACGCCGGGTAGATGAAGTCCAGGAACTGGATCTCGGCGACGGGCTGGAGCCCGTAGAGCGCCATCCCGATGGCCATCCCGACTATGGCGTCCTCGGCCAGCGGCGTGTCGACGACCCTCTCCCCGCCGAACTCGTCCAGTAGACCCTCGGTCGCCCTGAAGACGCCCCCGTCCCTCCCGATGTCCTCCCCCAGTATGACCATGTTCCCGTTCCGGCGCATCTCCTCGCGAAGGGTCTGGTTTACCGTCTGGACGATGGTCTGGACCGGCAGCTAGCCCACCTCCCGCATGAACTCGTCTGCCTCCTCCTTGATGTGCCAGGGCATCTCCGCGTAGACGTCCGTGAACATCGAGAGGTGCGTGGGCGCAGGCACCTTCTCGCTCTCCCTTATCGTCGCCACCATCTCGGTATCGACCTCGTCCCTCAGCCTCCTGTCGTCCTGCTCCGTCAGGAGGCCCTTCTTCATCAGGTAGACGCGGAACCGCTTGATGGGGTCCCTCGACTTCCAGAGCTCCAGCTCCTCTGACCCCCTGTACTTGTTCGGGTCGTCCGACGAGGAGTGCCCCCCCATCCTGTAGGTGACGGCCTCGATGAGTGTCGCCCCTCCTCCCGACCTGGCCTTGTCCACCGCCGCCTTCGTCGCCTTGTAGACGGCGAGGACGTCGTTGCCATCGACGAGGACGCCCTCGAACCCGTAAGCCTCGGCCTTGACCGCCACGTTCTCGGACGCGCTCTGGCGCCGGAACGGCATGGATATCGCGTACTGGTTGTTCTGGCAGAAGAATATGACGGGGACCTTGAAGACTCCTGCGAAGTTCATCGCAGAGTGGAACTCTCCCTGGGAGGTGGCACCGTCGCCGAAGGACGTGAGGCAGACCGCGCTGTCCTTCTTGATCTTGGCCGCGTAGGCCGTCCCTACCGCCTGTGGCAGGCGTGTCGCGACTGGGCTCGAGAGGCTCACTATGTTCCAGTCTTTGTATCCCCAGTGCACCCCCATCTGCCTGCCCTTGTTGGGGTCGTCGGCGTTCGCCATCAGCTGGTCCACGAGTGCCTTGAGGGGCACCCCCTTCACGAGGCACATCCCCGGATCCCTGTAGCTCCCGTAGACCCAGTCGCCCTGCGTAAGGGGATAGGCGGACCCTATCTGGCACGCCTCCTGGCCAGTCGACTCGATGAAGAATCCGATCCTGCCCTGCCTCTGAAGTATGAGCATCCTCTCGTTGAACCTCCTGACCGTCAGCATCACCCGGTACATCCTCCGGAGGTCCTCGTCGCGGAGACTTGGCTCCTGCTTGGAGTCGTACTCGCCGTCCGCCCGGACGATTTGCAGCATCTCCATGCGAATGTGAACCTAGAAACCGCGACCTTTTCTATCTGATAAGGGTTCTCAATCTTACCTTCAGACTTCGCTTATTGTCTCTTGTTCTCGAACTATCGAGCGAAGGAAGAACTCGCCGGCCCTGTAGCTGCTCCTAACGAGAGGACCCGAGGCGACGTACCGGAAGCCCGCCTCCTCCCCCATCCTCCGGTAGGCCTCGAAGGTCTCCGGCCTGACGTACTCCTTCACGGGCAGGTGTCTCTTCGACGGCCTGAGGTACTGGCCGAGGGTGAGGAAGTCGACGCCCGCCGCCCTAAGGTGCGCCATCGCCAGCTCGACCTCCTCCTCTCCCTCCCCCAGGCCCACCATGATGGATGACTTCGTGAACATCCTCCGGTCCAGCTTCTTGACGGTCCTGAGGACCGAGAGGGACTGCCAGTATCCGGCGCGGGGGTCCCTCACGCGGTCGCTGAGGAAGAGCGTCGTCTCGATGTTGTGGGCTATCACGTCCGGCCGGGCGCCCACAACCGTCCTTATGGAGTCGACGTCGTTCCCGAAGTCGGGTATGAGGACCTCGACCATCATCCCGGGGCAGCTCTCCCTGATCCTCCGGATGGTCGCCGCGAAGTGCGAGGCTCCGCCGTCGGGGACGTCGTCCCTGTCGACCGACGTCAGCACCACGTAGTCGAGGTCCATCTTGGAGAGAGCCAGGGCCACGTTCTCGGGCTCGAGAGGATCCGGGGGGACCCTCGGCCTCCCGGGTGTGACCATGCAGAACCTGCACGCCCGAGAGCAGGTGTCTCCCATGAGCATGAGCGTGGCTGTCCCGCCTCCCCAGCACTCCCCGACGTTGGGGCAGTGCGCCTCTTCGCAGACGGTGTGGAGGCCCAGCCCTCCGAAGAGCTCCTTCAGCCTGAGGTAGTTTCGGCCCTCAGAGGGCTGGACCGTCAGCCACTCTGGCTTTCTGTCCAATCTCCTACTGTCCCAGGGCGCGGGTTTTGAGCTTTATCTGGCTGCTGTCTATCGGGAGACCGCCCACACAGGCGTAGCATCCCTCGACAATGAAGCCCGGTTCCAGGTCCTCGTGCAGCCTGCACATCACGTGGTTGAACCTGATGTAGTCGCAGACCTCGGTCATCATCCGGAGGACCTCCCTCTGGTTGGGGTCCTCCGACGAAAGGACCTCGGCCACCTGGTCCGCGGCCCTCGCGAGGTTCGGGTCGACCTCGAGGTTGATCATGACCCCCCTGGCCTTTCTGGCGTAGTTGCTGATCGAGGCCTGCGTCACTCCCAGCCTGCCTGCCACCTCCTGCTGCGTCAGGTCGTAGTTGTCTGTGAGCCTCTTCGAGACCATAGCCCTGAACGCCGGGAGTGCGCTCTTGGATATCATCTCATAGGGGTTGATCATATTCTCGACTGCACGTATAAGGCCGTTATACTTAAGTCTATGCTGCCAAGGTGGGGACCGTCCCGAAACTTCGTCATGCTCTAAACGACCTGGTGCCTCGTATGACCGAGGTTAAATAACCCGGTCGCTCGCCTCCTGTGACCCTGCGCCCGGGGGACGACTGACGGCATGGGGCGCCAGCGCCGCGGCCCCCAGGGCTCCCGCCGTTGCGACGGCCGCCACGGGGACGAAGATCGACGTGGGACCGAAGGCGGCGTAGATGGCCCCGATGAGGATAGGCCCCACGAACTGGCCCAGGTCCTCGAACGAGCCGAACAGCCCGACTGCGGTCCCCTGGAGCGAGCGCGGTATGGCCATGAGGGAGAGCGGGAGCAGCGTGACGCTGAGCCACCCGACACCCACCGCGAAGACCATCGTGGCGACCGTCATCTCAGCGTAGGTATGCGAGGCGAGCGTCCCCAGCGTCCCCGCCGCGATAAGAAGGAACCCGAACGGCGCCGACCTGGCCGGCCCCCACCTATCGACGACCCTCCCGAGCAGCAGCCCCGCCGCGAGGGCCATCGCGCGCATCGCCGCTATCACATAGCCGGAGTCCGCCGGGGTTCCTCCGAACAGGTCGACCGAGTAGTACTGTAGAAAGTTCGAGGTGAGAGTGTAGCAGAGCCAGAACAGGGCCACGAGCGCCGCGACCGCCGCGAAGTATGGTGTCGAAATCTGCCGCACCTGACGCGCCAGCGGGACGCGATGGACGGGCGCCTCAAGGTGCGTCCACGGCAGCAGGACCAAGAATGCCATGGAGAAGATCCAGAGGCCGGCGGCGGCGGCCGAGAGCCAAAAGAACCCGATCGCCTCGAAGGCCGCAGGCCCGATCGCCGCTCCGATTATCGTGCCAGCACCCGAAGAGACCGAGTACTTGGCGATGCCGCTGCCACCCGTCCCGGGTCCTCCCGCTACGAGGGCGAGCCACCGGAGCAGCGGGACGGGGAATATCACCATCGCTCCAAGGAGGCCCATCGAGAGCGCGAAGGTCGGGGTGGAGTTGGAGACCCCGACGGCGACCAGAATCAGGGCTACCACCGCCCCGAGCCCCAGAATCCAGCCCCTGCTGGCTATCCGATGGGCGAAGGCTCCCCAGACCGTCTCTGTCGAGAGCAACCCTAGGGAGACGACGGCGACGACCGTCCCGTAGGCGACCACGCTGAGCCCCAGCTGCTCGAACCGGAATCGGAGCGAGACGGCGACCAGCGCGTACGCGGCCCACGACAGAGTGGTGTAGATGTAGACCGGTCCAAGGACGGACGCTGGCCGCGAGCCTGAGGCCACGGGGCGTCCCCCGTCCTGGCGTTCATATCTGTTGCCGGAGGGCAGCTCGAAAACGCATAATTGAGGAGCACCGCCGGACTCCCGCCCTGGCATGAGGACAGCCATGGGAAGTACTTGGAGGGTCGCGCTCGCCTTGGTGCTCGCGTGCCTCTTGCTCGCGGCGACCTACTACGTCCTAGACCGCAGCGCTCCGGCTTCCTCCGGCCCACCTACCACGAGCACATCGACCACCCCTGTCTACTCCTACGAGGTCGTCGGGACGTACCCCCACGACACGGGAGCGTTCACGGAGGGCCTGGTCTACTACAACGGGACCCTGTACGAGAGCACCGGTCTTAATGGGGACTCCTCGCTCCGCCGGGAGAACATAACGACGGGACAGGTCATCCAGATCCACAATCTCCCCAGCCAGTACTTCGGGGAGGGCATCGCGATCTTCGGCGACGAGATCGTCCAGCTCACATACACGACGCACATCGGGTTCGTCTACAGCCTGGAGACGTTCCAGCCGCTCGGGAACTTCACCTTTCCCGACCAGGGGTGGGGCCTCACCTACAACGGGACACAGCTCATCATGAGCGACGGGTCGGACACCCTCTACTTCCTCAACCCGCAGACGTTCCAGAGGACGGGCGAGGTCACCGTGCACGACGGGAGCACACAGATTGACAACCTCAACAGCCTCGACTACATCAACGGGAGCATCTTCGCCAACGTCTGGCTCACGAACAGGATAGCGGTCATCAACGCATCGACGGGGGAGGTCACCGCCTGGTTGGACCTCGCCGGGCTCCAGAGCCTGAGTGGCTGCCACTGCGACTCCAACGACGTCCTGAACGGCATAGCCTACGACGCATCCAACCACCGCCTCTACGTCACGGGCAAGGACTGGCCCGACGTCTTCCAGATCCGCATCGACCCTCCCCTGCCACCCTAGCGCGACCGGGGAAACGGCTCCCTCAGAGGTTGTCGCGGCGCTAGTAATCGGTCTAGAAACCACTTTTTCAAATCTTAAATATAACGCCCCCCTACCTCTTCACAATGCAGCGCGGCAACGCTACTACTTCGGCGGTTCTCGTCCTTGTAGCGTTGATTGTTTTAGTCTAGAGCACCTCGCTCGAGATTTCAAGCGAGGAGATTCTATTGGAGAGTGGCGATTACAATGCCTGAAAAAATGTCCGGCGCAAGGGCCATCGTGGAGGCCCTCGAGAAGGAGAAGGTAGAGTACATCTTCGGGATGCCGGGAGGCGCCAACCTCCCCTTCTACGACGCCCTGTGGGATTCGAAGATCAAGCACGTGCTCGTGAGGCACGAGCAAATTGGGGCGCACATGGCGGACGCCTACGGGAGGGTCTCGAGGAGGGCCGGCGTCTGCTCGGCGACCTCGGGTCCGGGGGCCACGAACCTCGTCACCGGGATAGCGACCGCGTTCGCCGACTCATCGCCGGTCGTCGCCATCACGGGCCAGGTCTCCAAGAGCATGACGGGCAAGAGCGGGTTCCAGGAGACGGACGTCGTCGGGGTGCTCACTCCGGTCACGAAGTACACCCTGCAGCCCCTCTCCGCCGCCGAGATACCCTCGGCCGTCAAGAAGAGCTTCTTCATCGCCCAGACCGGCAGGCCGGGCCCGGTCCTCCTCGACGTGCCGAAGGACGTCCAGCAGGAGGAGGCCGAGATCACGTTCCCCGAGTCGATACAGATTAGGGGCTACAGGCCCAGCGTCGCCGTCGACGCCCAGGACATCGAGAGGGCCGCCGACATGCTCGTGAAGGCGCAGAGGCCCCTCCTCTTCGGCGGGGGAGGCATCAGGATCGCCGACGCGTCCATGCAGTTCAGGGCCCTAGCCGAGTTCCTCATGGCGCCGGTGATCACGACCCTCCAGGGGAAGGGGACCTTCCCCGAGGACCATCCCCTCTCCGTGGGACCCATCGGGATGCACGGGAGAGCCGAGGCGAACAAGCTCGTCGGCGAGTGCGACGTCCTCCTCGCCGTGGGCGTGCGCTTCTCCGACCGCTCCACGGGCACCTTCAGCGAGTTCGCGCCCGACGCCAAGATCATCCACATCGACGCCGACCCGACCGAGTTCAACAAGAACAAGCTCGTGACGCTGAGCATCCTCGGTGACGCCAACGTCGTCCTCACCATGCTCCTCGACGCCCTGGTCCGGCGCATGGTGAAGAGGTCGGGGGACAACGCGTGGCTGACGAGGCTCGACCTCGTCCGCGAGGAGATGAAGGGAATCCCGGCCTACAAGGACTCGTACAGCGAGCTCTCCAGTCCCCGCATAGTCAAGCTGATGAGGGAGATCCTGCCACCGGAAGCCATCCTCACGACGGGCGTCGGCAGGCATCAGATGTGGTGCGAGATACACTACCGGGTACTGAGGCCGAGGACCTGGGTGACGTCCACCGGCCTCGGCACGATGGGTTTCGGGCTCCCCGCTGCGCTCGGCGCCAAGGTGGCCGCGCCCGGCGTCCCCGTCGTCGACTTCGACGGCGACGGGTCGTTCGTGATGACAGAACAGGCCCTCGCGACGGCGGTCGAGGAGCATATCCCGGTCGTGGCCGTGGTGATGAACGACAGGTCGCTCGGGATGGTCGAGCAGTGGCAGCGCCTCATGTACAACAGGCACTTCATCGGGATAAAGTTCCAGAACGTCCCCGACTTCGTGAAGCTCGCGGCTTCCTACGGAGTGCAGGGCACCCGCGTCGGCTCGCTCCAGGAGTTCGGCAAGGCGCTGAGGGAAGGCATCAGGTCAGACTCCCCCACGCTAATAGAGGTCCCCGTCTCGCACGAGGAGGACGTCTTCCCGTTCATGCCCCCAGGCAAGGCGATCAAGGACACGGTCTACGGCACCCCAAAGGAGCTGTCGATCTTTTGAGGTCATCGAAGATCCTCTCGACGCTCGTCGAGAACAAGCCGGGCACCCTCTTCCGCGTTGTCCACCTCGTGCGCCTGATGCGCCTGAACATCGACGGGATGACCGTCGGCGTGACCAACGGGGGCGACGACGTCCGGATGACGATGACGCTCGAGGGCGACGACGCCGCGGTGGAGCACGTCGCCAGGCAGCTGATGAAGGTGATCGACGTCCTCGAGGCCCGGACCTACGCCCCGGAGGAGGTGACGGCCAGGGAGCTCGCGCTCGTGAGAATCAACACCGACAAGATGACGCTGGCCGACCTACAGAAGATGAACTCCTGCCGCATCGTCGACTCCTCCGCCCGCTCCGCGGTCGTCGAGATCGTCGGGAGCGCAAAGCAGATCGACGACTTCGTCTCCAGCCTGCAGACCAGCGTCCTCGACATAGCGAGGACGGGCGTCGCGGCGCTACCCAAGGAGGTCCAGTCGTGAGCGGCTCGCGTCTCGTCAGGATCCTTGACACGACACTCAGGGACGGCGAGCAGACGCCCGGCGTCTCTCTCACTCCCCAGGAGAAGGTCGAGATAGCCCTGGCACTGGATCGTCTGGGCGTCGACGTCATAGAGGCGGGGTTTCCAATAACCTCGAAGGGTGAGCAGGAAGCGGTCCGCGCGATCGCTAGGTCCGGCCTCAGGGCAGAGGTCTGCGGCCTCGCCCGCGCTGAGAAGGTCGACATCGAGACGGCCATCGACTGCGGCGTAGGCGGGATCCACGTCTTCCTCTCCTCCTCGGACGTCCACATGCAGCACCAGCTCCACATAACGAGGGAGAAGATGCTGGTCCAGTCCGCCGAGGCTGTGAGGTACGCTAAGGGCTTCGGGGTGAAGGTCGAGTTCTCGGCGATGGACGCCACCAGGACCGACATCGGGTTCTTCAAGGAGGTCGTCAAGGCGGTCTCGGACGCGGGCGCGGACCGCTTCGACATCCCCGACACTGTGGGCATCGCGACTCCTCAGCGGATGGCGGAGTACACAGAGGCCGCCAGGTCGGTCTCCGGCATGACAATCAGCATGCACTGCCACAACGACTACGGCCTGGCGGTCGCGAACAGCCTCGCGGGCGTGATGGCCGGGGCCGACCAGGTGCACGCGACGATCAACGGCATCGGCGAGAGGTCCGGCAACACCTCTCTGGAGGAGTTCGTGATGGCCTGCAGCAACCTCTACGGCGTGAGCACGAACGTCAACTATCAGCTGCTGTACGAGACGTCGCGCCTCGTCAACAGGCTGACCGGCGTCCCCATCCAACCGAACAAGGCGATAATCGGGGACAACGCCTTCGGGCACGAGTCGGGCATACACACGGACGGCGTGCTGAACGACCCCTCGACCTACGAGCCTTTCGACCCCTCCATGGTCGGCAGGACCAGGTGGCTGCAGGCCGGGAAGCACGCGGGCCGCCACGGCATCTCCGCGCAGCTGCGCGGGATGGGGCTCAAGCCCAAAGAGGAGAGCCTGAGGCTCATCGTGGCCAAGGTGAAGGAGACGGGGGACGGGGGCTCGACCGTCACCGACTCGGACCTCTACCAGATGGCGGTCAAAATCATGGGAGGAGGGAGCGCGGAGAAGAACGAGCTCGTCGAGCTCGAAGGTCTGGAGGTAGTGACCGGCATAAAGAGGCTCCCAACCGCCACCGTCAAGCTGCTCGTCCGCGGCCATCTCCACGAGGCCACCGAGGTGGGGTCGGGTGCGGTCGACGCCGCCGTGAACGCGATCCAGAAGATATTCAGCAACATCGAGACGGTCCGCCTGAAGAACTACAGGCTCGAAGCCCTGACGGGGGACTCGGCCGCCGTCGCCGACGTGACCGTAGAGGTGGAGGACGGCGAGGGGCACACCGCCTCGGGCAGGGGGATGAAGAGGGACATCGTCGTCGCGAGCGTGGAGGCCGTCGTCGCCGGGACGAACGCCCTACTCGCGAAGAAGGACGGCATCAGGAGGACGGAGGAGCTCCAGAAGGAGAGCCCCGCCAGGCCAATAGAGGGTCTCTAGAGATGGGACGCACCATAACCGAGAAGATCGTCTCCCGGGCCGTCGGAAGGCCCGTCGCTGCCGGAGAACTGGTCGAGGCCCTGCCTGTCGACAAGCTCTACTTCAACGAGGTCATCGGGCCGCCCGCCATCCTCAACTTCCAGAAGGACTTCGCCGACGTGTACCAGGAGGCGGGGAGGCGGATGAAGGTCTTCGACCCGGCGAGGGTCGCCTTCATGCCCGACCACACCGTCCCCTCGTGCTCGATAATGGTTAGCGCCGGCATCAAGCTGATGGCCGACTTCGCAAAGCAGCAACAGATAGCGATGTACAAGGAGGGGGACGGGATCGAGCACACGATAGCGTCAGAGGAGGGGTTCGTCCTCCCCGGCGAGATAGCCGTGGCGACCGACTCCCACACCTGCACCCAGGGCGCGCTGGGGTCGCTGGCCTTCGGCATAGGCACGACCGAGGCCGAGAACCTCCTTGCGACGGGCGAGCTCTACTCGTTCAGGGTCCCCGAGTCGGTCCGCTTCCACGTCGACGGCGAACTCCCGCGGGGCGTCTATCCCAAGGACCTCGTCCTGCACGTCCTCGGGGTCATGGGCGAGGGGGGATGCTCGAAGATGGTCGCGGAGTACGAAGGTCCCACCATCTCTTCGATGGAGATGGACGGCCGGTTCACGATCTGCAACCTCTCTGTTGAGATGTCGGCCCGGACCGCTATAGTCAACCCTGACCAGAAGACGATGGACTACGTCGGCGGCGCCCTCACGGCCAAGGGGAGGGCCCTCACACCCGCCGAGTCGGGGACGATAATGAAGAGCGACGAGGACGCGGCCTTCTCCCGGACCGTGAACGTGGACGCAGCGTCCGTCGAGCCGACCGTCTCGCTCCCGCACTCGCCCGCGAACGCGAGGCCGGTCAGCGAGGTGAGCGACCCCATCAACGTCGTCTTCCTGGGCTCCTGCGCGAACGCGAGGAAGAGTGACCTCGCCCTGGCCGCCCGGATACTCAAGGGCAGGAAGGTACACCCGGACACCAACCTAATCGTGATACCCGCGAGCCGCAAGGTGTACAACTGGGCGATGGAGAACGGGATTCTCAACACGATCGCGCAGAGCGGGGCGAACATCGAGTCCTCCAACTGCGGTCCCTGCTTCGGCAAGCACATGGGGATACTCGCGCCCGGGGACAGGTGCCTCTCGACGAGCAACCGCAACTACAGGGGGAGGATGGGCTCGCCCGAGGCCTTCATCTATCTCGGCTCGCCCGCCGTCGCCGCTACCACCGCCGTCGAGGGAAGGATTGCCGACCCGCGGAAGTACCTGGGTGATTGAATTGCAGATGCGAGGGAAGGTCGCCAAGAAGTACCTCGACGACATCAACACCGACTACATCATACCTGCGTACCTGCTCCAGGAGAGCTGGGACAAGCAGTTCTTCGCAGACCACGCCTTCGAGTACTACGACCCGTCGTTCAAGGCGGCGTGCAGGGCGAACAGGGAGAGCATTGTCGTTGCCGGGAACAACTTCGGGTGCGGATCCTCGAGGGAGCAGGCCGTCTACGCCGTGAAGTACAACAACGTCGTCGCGGTGGTCGCCCAGTCGTTTCCCGACATCTTCTACAGGAACGCCCTGAACAACGGCCTCCTGCCGATACAGGTTGCCGACACGAGTCGGATCGACCCCGGGGACGAGCTCCTGATCGACCTCGACGCACGCACCCTGAATGACCTCACCAAGGGGACGGAATACCCCGTGACGGCCAGCGACTCGGACATCGAGCAGATGAAGAGGGGCGGCTTCCTCGGGTACGTCAGGGAGAGGGTCAGGCAGAGGCTGAAGGCTTCGGCCCAGTAGAGAGCCCGCTGGTTTTCGCATGACGACCTACAACATCGCCCAGATAGAGGGGGACGGGGTGGGTCCGGAGGTCTCGTCGGCAGCCGTCGCGGTCCTAGAGGCGCTGAGACCCCGATTCGACCTGAGGTTCGAGTTCCGGCCCGCGCCCGCAGGGGACGCGTGCAAGTCGAGGACAGGCGAAGCGCTCCCCGCCGCGACGGTCACGACCATCAGGGACTCGGACGCCTGCCTCAAGGGCCCGGTGGGAGAGACGGCGGCCGAGACCATCGTGAAGCTCAGACAGACGCTGGACCTCTACGCCAACATCAGGCCGTCGGTGAGCCTCCCGCACGTCCCGTCGCTCAGGCCGGACATCGACTTCGTCATGGTGAGGGAGAACACCGAGTGCCTCTACCGCGGGATGGAGTTCGAGTTCGAGGGAGGAGCGGTCGCGCTTAGGACCATCACCCGGAAGGCCTCGGCCAGGATAGCCGAGCGCGCGTTCGAGATCGCCGAGCGGAGGAACCGCCAGAGGAAGGTGGTCGCGGTCCACAAGTCCAACGTGCTGAAGAAGACCGACGGCCTCTTCTTGCAGGCGTGCAGGGAGGTCGCGTCGGGACATCCGTCCGTCTCCTTCAGCGACATGCTCGTCGACTCGACGGCAATGAACCTCATCAGGACGCCCGAGTCCTTCGACGTGATCGTCACCACCAACATGTACGGGGACATACTCTCGGACGAGGCGGCCCAGCTCGTGGGCGGGCTCGGGGTGGCGCCTTCGGCGAACCTTGGAGAGAAGGACGCGATATTCGAGCCGGTCCACGGGGCCGCGCCCGACATCGCCGGCAGGGGCCTGGCCAACCCCGTCGCGATCATCCTGACCTGCTCGATGATGCTCGAGTGGCTGGCGGAGGAACGTGGCGACGCAAGCTGTGGCGACGCCGCGGCGGCGGTCCGGAGGGCGGTCGACCGGACGCTGGAGGGCGGCGTGACGACCCAGGACCTCGGGGGGACAAGCAGCACGTCCGAGGTCGGAGCCGCGGTCGCCGGGCAGCTGGCGGCCTAGCGATACGTAAAATAGGCCTCGGGACGAGAACCGGGCGACAAGAGTTGCAGCCGACGAAGTTCATCTGGTTCGACGGTAGGCTCGTCCCCTGGGACGACGCCAAGGTGCACGTCCTGACCCACGCGTTGCACTACGGGTACTCCATATTCGAGGGCATACGGTGCAACGACACCCCCGACGGACCGGCCATCTTCCGTCTGAGGGAGCACATGGATAGGCTCTTCGACGGCGCCAGGGTTTACAGGATGGCGCTGCCGTACACGAAGGAGCAGCTCACGGCTGCGTGCATGGAAGTCGTGAAGGAGAACGGTCTCCAGGCCTGCTACGTCAGGCCCATCGTCTTCAGCTCCTTCGGCGAGCTGGGCGTCAACCCGTTGAAGAACAAGGTGATAGGGGCGGTAGCCTGCTGGGAGTGGGGCGCCTACCTCGGCGACGAGGGAATGGAGAAGGGCATCCGATGCGGCGTCTCTGCCTGGGCCAGGATTGATGCCCGCATCCTCCCGCCGCAGGCGAAGTGCTCAGCAAACTACGCCAACTCGATACTGGCGAAGATGGACGCCCTCGCGGCCGGCTACGAGGAGGCCATCATCCTCACGCTCGGCGGCAACGTGGCGGAGGGGTCGGGGGAGAACATCTTCAGGGTGAAGAACGGGGTCCTGTACACGCCCACGATGCAGTCGGGCATCCTCGGCGGCATAACACGGATGTCGGTCCTCCAGATAGCAAGGGACAACGGCATCGAGGCGTACGAGAGAGACTTCACGAGGGACGAGCTCTACACGGCCGACGAGCTCTTCTTCAGCGGGACCGCCGCGAACGTCACGCCCATCCGCGAGGTCGACGGGAGGAAGGTGGGGGGCGGCGAGTACCCGGTGACCAAGAGGATCCAGAGACTCTACCTGGACGCCATCCACGGAAGGATAGACGGCTACAAGTCCTGGCTCTCCTACGTTCGCTGACCGGTCCTCAGGAACGTTTAAGGAGATTGGAACGCGCCGGGACGCGAAGCTTCCGTTGAGAGATGTAGACCTCGTCGTCATAGGCGGTGGGCCCGGCGGCTATGTCTGCGCCATCAGGGCGTCCCAGCTCGGCCTCAAGACGGTCCTCGCCGAGAAGGCGCGCCTGGGGGGCGAGTGCCTCATCGCGGGCTGCATCCCCTCCAAGTCGCTCATCTCGGTCGCAAAGGCCTTCGACAAGGTGAAGGAGGGCTCCAGGTTCGGCATCCGCGCCGAAGGGCTGTCGATAGACTTCGAGGCGCTGCAATCCTGGAAGGACGGGGTGGTCCGGACGATGGAGACGGGGGTCGCCAACCTCTGCAAGGGCTACGGGGTCGAGGTGATCAAGGGGGAGGCGACGATCGCCGGACAGAACGTCGTCCGGGTGAAGAGTGAGGGCGGGACGGAGGACCTTTCGACGAAGCACATTGTCGTGGCGACCGGCTCGAGCCCCGCCTCGCTCCCGGGCCTCGAGATTGACGGCAGGACCGTGCTGACCTCGAGGGAGGCGCTGGAGCTGAAGAGGCTCCCCAGAAAGATCCTCGTGGTCGGAGGCGGATACATCGGGCTGGAGATCGCAGGCATGTACCAGCGGCTCGGGTCGCAGATCGCGGTGGTCGAGGTCATGGACCAGCTGCTCCCCGGGACGGAGCCCGAACTCGTAAGGTACGTCCAGAGGAGCCTCGAGCGGAGGGGCGCCTCGATACTCCTGAAGTCCAAAGTTGTCTCGGTAGAGAAGACCGCGGACGGCGTCCTGGCCACGGTGGAGACACCGAAGGGCGAGGCCAAGCTGGACGCGGAGGTGATTCTCGTCAGCGTGGGGAGGAAGCCGGTCACTGCAGGTCTGGGGCTCGAACTGGCGGGCGTCAAGCTCGACGCCAAGGGGTTCATCACAACGGACGACCAGATGAGGTCGAGCGCGCCGTCCGTCTTCGCAATAGGCGACGTCAGGGGGACGCCGCTCCTGGCCCACAAGGCACAGAAGGAGGGGATCGTGGCAGCGGAGGCTGCGGCGGGCCTCAAGACGGCGGCGGGATGGAACGTCATCCCCTGGGCGATCTTCACCGACCCCGAGGTCGCCGGGGTCGGCCTGACCGAGAAGGAGGCGGTCGAAACCGGATACGAAGTGAAGAAGACGAGGTTCCCGTTCGCGGCGCTGGGGAGGGCCGTCGCGGCAGGGGAGACCGATGGCTTCGTGAAGGTGGTCTCCGAGACCAGCTCCGGCCTGGTGCTAGGGGTACAGATAGTCGGAACCGAGGCTTCGGACCTGATAAGCGAGGCCGCCCTGGCCATCGAGATGGGAGCGACCGTGGAGGACCTGGCGCTGACCATCCATCCCCACCCGACCCTTCCGGAGGCGATTATGGAGGCCTCGGAGTCGGCCTCAGGCAGACCGATACACCAGCTGAGACCATGAGCGCCTCCCTGGTCGACCTCGGGACGAGGCCCTACGCCGAAGTCTGGGAGCTGCAGAAGGCCCTCGTCGAAGCCCGTTCTAGGGGGCAGATCCCCGACACTCTCATCCTGGTCGAGCACGAGCACGTGGTCACGCTGGGCAGGAAGACCACGGCGGAGAACTTCAGGCCGCTTGGCGTCCCTGTCTTCCAGGTGGAGAGGGGCGGCGACGCCACCTACCACGGTCCCGGCCAGCTGGTGGGGTATCCGATCATCAAGATGGAGGTGCCGGACGTGAGGAACTTCGTCCGCTCGCTCGAAGAGGTCCTCATCCTCGCCGCCTCGGCCTCGTCGATCGAAGCAGGCCGCAGGGAGAAACACACCGGCGTCTGGGTGGGGAACAAGAAGCTCGCCTCCATCGGGGTGGCGGTGACCAACTGGGTCACCTACCACGGATTCGCCCTCAACGTCAACACCGACATGAGCTACTTTCACCTGATCCGGCCCTGCGGGCTCGACCCGGATGTGATGACGTCGATGGAGGCTCTCAGGGGGAGAAAGCTCGACATGGGGCTCGTGAAGAGGCAGGTGGCAGACAGCTTCTCCAGGGTCTTCGACGTCGACCTGGTAGAGACGCCGCCGCCGACGGACTCCCTCGTCCGACAGTCCGCAAATCCTTAATTAGGTTAGAGCGTCCCGAAAAAATTCGTGGCCAATCAGGCGTCAAAGATAACCTACGTGACGCTCTTCGCAGACGAGAGCATTCATCCCAAGTACGAGGCGGCGATCAGGAGGTTCTCCAAGTCGCTCGGCAAGCACTACAAGATGCAGATTGGAGGCGACCAGGTGAAGTCAAAGGACGGCGAGTTCGCGGTGAGGAGTCCCATCGACACCTCCATCGTGGTGGGCTACTTCCCGCTCGGCGGCAAGAAGCACGCCAAGGCCGCCGTCGGCGCGGCGCGCAGGGCCTTCCCGGCCTGGAGCAGGACCCCCTGGAAGGAACGCGTCAAGATTCTCCTCAGGACGGCCGAGCTCATGGACCAGAGGAAGTTCGACATCGCGGCCGTCATCAGCTACGAGGTCGGGAAGAACCGGACCGAGGCGCTCGCGGAGGTCTGGGAAGCGATGGACGCGATCCGCGTCTTCGCCGCCTCGATGCAGGAGAACGGGGGTTACATCGAGAAGATGGGGCCGGGAGGGCCCGGAGAGGACTGCACAATGGTCATGAAGCCCTACGGCGTCTGGCCGGTGATATCCCCCTTCAACTTCCCCTTCATGCTGGCGAACGGGATGGCCAGCGGGGCACTGATCACGGGGAACACCGTCGTCCTCAAGCCCACGAGCGCGGCGCCACTCACCGGACTCATGCTCTACAGGGCGTACAGGGACGCGGGCGTCCCGGCGGGCGCGGTGAACTTCGTCACGGGTCCCGGGGCCGAGTACGAGAGCGAGTTCACGAGGAACCGGCACGTCGCGGGACTCGCGTTCACCGGGTCGATGGACGTTGGGAAGCGGCTCTACCACGGGCTGGAGCAGGGCCCCTGGATAAAGCCGGTCGTGATGGAGCTGGGCTCGAAGAACCCTGTGATAATAACCGCGAAGGCAGATTTGGGCAAGGCCGTAGAGGGGGTCGTCCGGGCCGCCTTCGGCTACAGCGGGCAGAAGTGCAGCGCCGCGTCGCGGGTCTACGTGCAGCGTAGCGTGAAGAAGGCGTTCCTCTCCTCGCTGAAGAAGCGCGTCAAGGAGATACGCGTGATGGACCCCCGCGCCAAGGAAGCCTTCATGGGCCCGGTCATCAGCAAGGCGGCGGTCGAGACCTTCGAGGACGCGGTCAGGAGGGCGGAGAAGAAGGGGAGGATCTTCGCAGGCGGCCACACCCTGAAGAGGGGCCTCTACGGCAGGGGATTCTACGTCGAGCCGACGGTCGCGGTCGACGTCCCCAGCGGGAACAGGCTGTTCAGGGAGGAGCTCTTCGTCCCCTTCGTCGTCGTCGACGAGTTCAAGACACTTGACGAGGCCCTAGGGAAGGCAAACGACACCGACTACGGGCTCACAGCCGGCATCTTCAGCGAAGACGAGGCGGAAATCGCCAGGTTCCTCGACGAGATCCAGTTCGGCGTGGTCTACGCGAACAGAAAGGGAGGGGCGACCACCGGCGCCTGGCCGGGTGCCCAGACCTTCGTGGGTTGGCGCGCGAGCGGCGCCACGGGCAAGGGCGTCGGGGGACCCAACTACCTCCTCTCGTACCTGAGGGAACAGTCGCAGACGGTAGTGGCCGGCTAGGCTCACTCTCTGCCGATTCTTCTCCCGTAGGCCGCGAAGAACACCATACCCAGAACCGCCCCGAGCACAATCGGTAGCAGCAGGACCCCTATGGTGGAGCCTGCGTGGCTCTCCAGCCCGTTGATGGACGAGACCGGCGGACCGCTCGAGCTGGCGGTCGTCGTGGTGGTCGTCTGCGCGGCCTCGCCGCCCGTGTTAGGTGAGACGGCGGTCCCCGACTGCGAGCCCGGCGTAGAGGCCTCGCTCGTGGCAGCGCCCGGGCTGCTCGTCTTGATCAGGTCTATGTGCGCCGACCATCCCCCAGCCAGGGCCACCCCGACTATCAGGACCACGGCCAGCGCCAGCCCCGCCGAGGCGCCCAGCAGGGCGTTCCCCCTGTTCATGGCGTCACATCCCACCCGACGCCTCTTAATCCTAACATCTAGAACGACTTCCTCCTCCATATCCTGAGCAGCTCGTACCAGAAGACCGCGGCCCCTCCCACCGTCCCGATGAGCGCGTAGACGTCCAGGGAGCTGAGGTTGGAGACGAAGTATGCGGCTGCGATGGTCGAGAAGAAGACCGCGTAGAACCCGACCCTCGGCAGGCTGAACTTCCCGACGTTGACGAATGCCTGGAGTATGCCGGGGTCGACCTTCTTCGCTATGACGTAGTCTCCCATCTGGTCCTGCTCCACCACCCCCAGCCTGACCATCTTCTCGATGTGGTGGAACGCCACGCTCGGGCTGGAGAGCTGCAGGTCTCTCTGGACCTCTCTCACGCCGACCGGCCTGCCCTGCTTGAGCATGTAGAGGTAGATCTTCAGGGTCTTCCCGCGAAGCTCGTACTCTATCTTGTCCCTCTCGGACATCCGTCTGGTCGATGAGGAGGTAAGATAGTTAAAGGTGCGTCTGGGGATGTCGAGGTCTATCGAGGCTGCGACTGGTGACGACCCTTGACGCTGGCTGGTAGGAAGCTCTCCATCGCCATCCCCGACACGGTCCTTGAGGACCACGACTCGCTGAGGGAGAAGACCGTCAAGCTAGGACAGATTGCGAGGTCGTGCTCCCTCTTCGGCGTCGATCTCGTCCAGATCTTCCGCGACCCGCGGGGCCGCGGCGAGTCCGCGCTGATGAGGCGGGTCCTTGAGTACCTCGAGACACCGCAGTACCTGAGGAAGAGGCTCTTCCCCCTCGACGAGTCGCTGAGGTACGCGGGCCTCCTGCCTCCACTCAGGATCCCGTCACACAAGCCCAAGGTTCCCGTCGAGACCCTCCGTCCCGGAGAGCTCAGGGAGGGATTCGTGCTAGAGGACGGGAGGTCGGTCGACATCGGGCTCGACATCCCGCTGGAGCTCGTCCGGACTTCGGGACCCTTCAGAAGGGTCACGGTGAAGGTGACGAAGGTCAGACCGCTCCAGGGCGTCCTCTCCGACCGGAACAGCTCCGACGAGTACTGGGGGTACTCCGTCGAGGAGAGGAGCGTGGACCAGGTCCTCTCCGACCCGAGGTTCCGGCTCAAGCTCGCAACGTCGCGCCTGGGCGAGCCCCTCGCCGACAGCCTCGAGACGCTGCGGCGGCGCTTGACAGGCTCGGACTCGGTCGTCGTCCTCTTTGGATCCCCCTCCCGGGGTCTCCACGAGACGATACCCGACCTAAGGAAGAGGGTCGGCCTCGTCGTGAACCTCTACCCTGAGCAGCACGTCGCGACCGTGCGGACCGAGGAGTCCATCGCCTCCGCGCTCTATCTCCTCGGCCTCCTGACCGTCTCGGGAAAACTCTGTTATCCTGAAATTGGTTCACCCCCTTGCCATCAAGATTAGAGCGAGGTGGGTATGGAACAGGGGAAGACGCTTCTACGTCTACATGAAGCTCGATCCCATCAAAGTAGCGTGGATCGTCAGGCAGAAGGAGGACGGGATGAGGAACTCCGCGATAGCGAGCTCGATGGGGGTCTCGGTGAGGAGGGTCCAGGAGCTCTACGCGTCCTATCGCACGACAGGTGCGATACCAGAGCTGAAGAGGCCGGGAAGGAAGCGCGTCGAGGCGACTGAACAAGAGTCGAAGGTCGTCGCAGAGGCCTACGCAAGGCACAGGGCGGGAGCGGTCGTCCTCGAGCGCGTCATCGAGGTTAACTACGCGACGCACATACCTCACAACCGCATCCACAGGGTGATGAGGTCGATGGGACTCGCGAGGGACGAACCGAGGAAGCAGAGGAGGAGGAAGTGGGTACGATACGAGAGGAAGTACTCGAACTCGCTCTGGCACACGGACTGGACCCTCATCGAGGGTATGGGATGGCTCATCGCATACCTTGACGATGCCTCAAGGTTCATCGTCGGGTACGGGTTGTTCCCCGAGGCGACGTCGGAGCACGCCGTGGAGGTGCTGAAGGAAGCCATCAAGAAGCACGGGAAGCCCGCCTCGATCCTCACGGACAGGGGAATACAGTTCTACGCCGTGGAGGCTGGCGACAGGCTGAGGGGGCTGACGGCGTTCGAGAAGTACCTCATCGAGAGCGAGATCAGGCAGGTCCTATCGAGGGTGTCACACCCGCAGACCAACGGGAAGGTGGAACGTTTCTTCAGGACGGTCAAGGACAAGCGCCGATTCTTCGGCAGCATCGACGAGCTGATGGAGTGGTACAACGTGACGAGACCGCACATGTCGCTGAACCTGGACGTCATCGAGACCCCTTACCAGGCATACCTGAGGAAGATGCCCGACAAGGAAGGGATGGTGACGGACGAGGAATCGGGAGAGACATACCATGCCCAGAAGAGCTAGAAAGGGGCGAACTCATTTCGGGATAGCACACCGTCTCGGGAAAACCCGAAAGTTTAAAGGCTAATGGAAAATCGGGGTAAACTCCACAGTGTTCTAGCGTGGGCCACCGTAAACATAGCGCACCAAGGAGGGGCAGTCTTGCCTTCATACCAAGGGCACGCGCTGGAAGCTTCGTCCCCCGCGTCAATACGTGGGCCAAGATAAAGGCCCCGTCCCCCATCCTGCTCGGTCTTCCGGCCGTCAAGGTGGGCACGATGCACAGCATCACGCTCGACGACAGGGAGAAGACACCCAACTTCGGGAAGCCTCTCTTCAACCCGACGAGCGTCCTCGCGGTTCCGGAGACGGCCGTCGTCGGCCTCAGGCTCTACTCCCGCGAGAACGGGGCGGACAGGGCCGTCGGCGAGGTCTACGCGAAGACCCTCCCCAAGGGCCTCGACCTCAAGAGTGCGGTCGAGCCGGAGAAGTTCGCCGAGGAGTGGAAGCCCAAGCTTGGGTCGATAGCGAGGGTGACAGCGCTCGTGGCGATCGTGCCCCGAGACGTCGGGCTCTCACAGAAGGCGCCAATCGTCCTGGAGGTCGGCGTGGGCGGCGGAGACGCCCAGGCGCAGTTGGACTACGTCACCAAGCTGATAGGGAAGGGCGTGAAGTTTTCAGACGTTTTCAAGGCCGGTTCCTACGTCGATGTCATCGGTATAACCAAGGGCCAGGGGTTCGAAGGCCCCGTCACGAGGATGGGGATCAAGCGGAAGCAGCACAAGTCCAGGAAGTCGGTCAGGGCAGTCGGGGTAATCGGCCCCTGGCACCCGGCGGCCGTGATGTACACCGTCGCGAGGGCAGGGCAGCACGGGTTTCACCAGCGGACGGAGACGGGGAAGAGGATCCTGTCCATCTCGAACCCCAAGGACGCTCCGATCGACAGGAAGGGCGGTTTCATGCACTTCGGGGAGGTGAAGACCGACTACGCGCTCCTGAGGGGATCCGTCCCCGGCAGCACCAAGAGGGTCGTCGTAGTCAGGCACCCCGTCCGCGCGGTCAAGGGCAAGACATCACCCGTGCAGGTCATCGAGCTCAGCACGAGGGTTGGCAGATGAGCCGAATGGCCAAGCTACTCGACCTCGAAGGTAAGCCGACGAAGGACGTGGCCACCCCCGAGGTCTTCTCACGCCCGCTCAGGCCCGACATCGTGATACGCGCCTTCTGGCTGCTGCGGTCCCACGGCCTTCAGCCCTACGGGAGGGACCCCGAGGCTGGGGAGAAGACCAGCGCCGAGAGCGGCTGGCCTCCTACGGGTCGCGGCGTCTCCCGCGTCCCGAGGGTGAAGGGAGAACGGAGCAGGCGCTCCGGACAGGCCGCGGGGGTTGCAAGCGTGGTGGGAGGACGGCTCCCGCACCCTTCGAAGTCCGAGAAGGTCATCTACAGCAAGATCAACAAGAAGGAGAAGCGGCTGGCTCTCGAGACGGCCATCGCGTTTACGGCGGACGCGGCGGCGGTAGCGTGGAGGGGCCACCGCCTAGGCGCCCTGGAGCTGCCCCTGGTGGTCTCAGACGACATCGAGAGCGTCTCCAAGACCTCGGAGCTCCACTCGTTCTTTGAGAAGGTCGGGCTCACCGACGAGCTCCGCCGCCTCTACAGAGGGGTGAAGAGGCGGTCCGGCAAGCCGAGGATGAGGGGCCGCGTCTACAAGGAACCCATAGGACCGCTGATCGTCGTGACCAACGACAGGGGGGTAGGAAGGGCCGCCGAGGCGATTCCCGGGGTGAAGGTCGTCTCTGTCGACAGCCTGTCGCTCCTGGATCTGGCGCCGGCGGGAACCGCGGGGAGGCTTACGTTCTGGACCGAGTCGTCGCTCGACGTCCTGGGTTCGAGGAGCAGGGGGGTTGAGATGAAGGTTGAGGCTTGAAGACGCGCAGAAGATAGTCGTGAGGCCCTACCTCACGGAGAGGACGTTCGAACAGATAGAGAAGGAGAACAAGCTCTGCTTCATCGTTGTGGACTCCGCATCCAAGAGCCAGATAGCCGGCGCCATCGAGGCGCTCTACGAGGTCAAGGTGAGGGGTGTGAACACGACGAGGACACTGAAGGGAAAGAAGGCCTTCGTGCGACTGACCGAGGAGAACTCCGCGGCGACGCTCGCCACGAAGCTGGGATTGGTGTAACGAGATGGGCAAGAGAATCCTGCAGAGAAGGCGGGGGAAGGGCGGAATACAGTGGCGCGTTCCGCACAAGGGCAAGATCGCACCCGTCAGATACCCGAACCTCCCCACCGAAGGGGAGCAGAAGCTCCTGGTCAAGGCGATACTGGACGAGAGGGGTCGGACGGCCCCCCTGGCCCAGCTTGAATACGGAACCGGAAGCTACGCGTACATCCCCGCCGTGAGCGGACTGGCCGTCGGCAACCAGATCTCCCTGGGCTCCGGGGCTCCCGTCTCGACTGGCAACATCCTCCCCCTCCATACCATCCCGGAGGGAACGAGGATATCGAACATCGAGCTAAGGGTGGGCGACGGGGGCAAGCTCGTGAGGGCCTCGGGCGGCTCGGCGGTCCTCTTCTCCAAGGGGAACGGCAAGGCGATACTCAGGCTCCCGTCGGGCAAGAGCATACTCGTGGACGAGAGGTGCAGAGCGACGGTCGGCGAGATAGCCGGCGGGGGGAGGCTCGAGAAGCCGTTCATGCGCGCCGGCCCCAGATACCACGCGATGCAGGCAGCTGGAAGGCCGTATCCGAGAATGAGGGGGATTGCGATGGCGGTGGTCTACCACCCGTTCGGGGGAGGAAGGCACCAGCACCCGGGCAAGTCGACGAGCACCTCGAGGAACGCTCCTCCGGGAAGGAAGGTAGGGCTTATAGCACCGAGGAAGACCGGCAGGAAGAGGTTGGCTAGAACGTCGGTGGAGGTAGAGAGGTAGTTGCCGAAGGAGTTCAGATACCGCGGCTACTCCCTCGACCAGCTCAACTCGATGTCCACGGAGGCCATCCTGCAGCTCCTACCGTCGCGGGCGAGGAGGTCTCTCAACAGGGGCATCTCCGAGGACAAGAGGAAGCTGCTCGAGGACATCCGGGCCCAGAGGGACGGCAAGCTGGAGGGCCAGATACGCACCCATGCCAGGGACATGATCATCCTCCCCGTCATGGTCGGGGCGAAGATCAGCGTTCACAGCGGTAGGGAGTTCGTGGCGCTCGAGGTCAAGCCAGACATGATAGGCCACTACCTGGGCGAGTACGTGATAACCAACAAGAAGGTCGTGCACGGAACGCCGGGCATAGGCGCGAGCCGCTCGAGCCTCTACGTCCCCCTCAAGTAGGCCTGAGCACTATATCGCTGTCGGGTTCTGTTAACT
Organism: uncultured Nitrososphaerota archaeon; assembly: GCA_963703285.1. Taxonomy (GTDB): domain Archaea; phylum Thermoproteota; class Nitrososphaeria; order Nitrososphaerales; family Gagatemarchaeaceae; genus Gagatemarchaeum. Next base: position 1,256,148 of record OY969807.1, on the reverse strand, counting down.
CTTCGTCATCGACTCCAGATTCTTCTCGGTGTTAACTCTCGTCATCTGGGCGTTCTGGATGATTGTCAGCCACTTGTTCTCTCCCTCGATTGAGATTCCAGCGGCCTCGGCGGGCGTCTTTCCCTCAAGGCCCATGTGTGGCCTCAGATAGTTGTGGAAGATTTGCATCCCTTGGAGTATCGGGGTCTCGCTCGTCTTGAGGCTCCGCATGACCTTCTCTCGGTCTCTGAGTTCCCCGTTGAAACGCTCCATCTTGTTGTTATGAATCCGACCTCGGAGCGCGATTTCCTTAACGTGCGTCGGCCTCGGGTTGAAGTGCGTCCAGAACTCCTTGTTGTATGCTCGGTGGAAGTTGGGTGCTCCGTCGCTAATCAAGACCTCGGGTTTCTTTCCCGCGACCTTCATCGCCTCCTTGAACATCGGCCTTACGTCGCTCGTTCCCTTGTGGTCTGCGATTTGCTGGGCAATCCAGAAGCGGGTCTCATCGTCGATCATCGCGAAGAGGTACTTCATGTCGCCCTTTACCTTCAGATACAGCTCATCCGTCCTCCATTTGTCACCCACTTGAGGCTGAATCTGGTCGAGATACCCGCCCATCAACTTAACATACTTCCCAATCCACTTGTAAACGCAGACATGGGAGACGTTGACCCCCTGAAGTCTAAGGAACTTCTGGACGCTCCTAAGGCTCTCACCTGAGAAGTAGAGTTGCATCGCCCCTGTGATGGCTTGGGGGGTCGCCTGAACCTTCTCGAATCCGAGGTTAATCGTGAACCAGTAGCCACATTCCTTACACCTGAACTTCTGCAAGTCCCCTGCCTTGTTGTGCCTGAGGCCGCCCTTCTTGATGTCGAGACAGGAACATTTTGGGCAACCCTGAACGTTGACGGGCTGGATCGCAACCGCCTGTCTTGCAACAATCTTTCTGAGGATGAAACTCAGCTCTACGGCGTGAATGTGCTTACACTTCGCCCCCCTGTACATCGCATCTGGGCATGAGCAGACCCAACCGAACTCAGTGCTGAGAACGGAATACTCGAAGTCCCTGCTCTGGGAGTGGACGAGATATTGGGACTCGTCCACGCGCTTCACCCATCCGAACTGTCGGGCGATTTGCTCGCCCCTGACCTCTCTTGAAACAAAAAGCGGGGAGGGGTTCATCTTTACCAACCCCTCATTCGTCGGCATTTCTGGATTCGTTTCACTTTCGTCCAAGTTGCTCGTTGCATGTCCTTAGGTATATCTACGTAGATATATTAGGATATCGGTATCTACGTAGATAGTTAGGGATTACGAATAGCATTATATACGTAGATAATCTAACCTTGCTCCGTGCCGAAGTGGAAAAAGGACGCAACCGAGTTCACGGTCGGCGTCAATCATGTTGAGAGCCGAGGGTATTCCAGTTCAATCCCTAAGCCAGTGATGGACGTACTCGGAAATCCCTCACGCATCACTTTTGCGATCAAGGGGAAGCGAATTGAAGTGAAGGCCGAACTAAACACACAGAAAATATAATTTATACCAGATATATCCGTTATGTGTGATAGTGTCTTTGTACCGAGAGGGTTAGCTCATTTTGACACGTCTGCCAAATCATCTATAGCAGACATATTAACTGAAACAAACATACCAATGATGTTCATTTGGAAGGCAATCGGAAGGGGAAGCAAAAGCAGCATTCTGTCATGCTCAAGTCTGAGACCTTCTCACGATTAGACGCGTTCAAGGCAAAGGTGATTGGAGAGAAGCGGACTTCAAAGGTGTCTTTTGATGACGTGATCAATCAACTGCTCGACAATGCAGAGTCTGGAGGTAAGGAATGATGGCGGAGCCATCCAAGTTCAACGATGCCCGCGATGCACTCGAAATCAACCCTTCAGAGGGACAAGTCGAGAAGAGCGTCGTTTTCCCTATCCTGAAGGAGTTAGGATACAGGGAGAAGAACATCTTCAGCAAAGTCTCAGTTCGTGTCAAGGCTGGAAGCAAGAGCTACGAAACTCTTCAGACGGACATCATGGCGAAAGATGACGTGCTTCCGACCCTCATTATAGAGGCCAAGTCACCCAAAGTCGGTCTTACGATCCCAGACGACTACAATCAAGGAATGTCCTACTGCGTTAGCCCAGATGTCAACACTCGATACCTATTCCTAACGAGCGGATATAGCAACCGACTCTATGAATCGGACAAGTTCTGGTTTGAGTTAGACCTCAAGAACGTCTTCGCTAACGTCGATAGGTTCAGGCAAATCCTGATAGGCAAGGAGGCGTATGTCAAGAAGCTACCAAGTTCTGACGATGTCGAGAAGTGGTTCATCTATGCCCACAACCGCATGTATGCCGAAGATGCCGTCAAACCCGCCGAAGCCCTTCACATACTGGTCAAGCTAATCCTAATCAAGACCAACGAGGAGCGGGGGCGAAGTCTTTACAACTTAAGGACAATCTCGGAGTATTACAACCAGTACAAGGACACGACATCAGAGACGAAGAGAAAGAAGATTGAAGACGACATCTATCAGTATCTTTCCGAATGCCTCCAATACGTTGACACCGATCTTCTCCAGCCCGAGGAGAAGACAATCAGCAGGAACCTATCCATTAAGACCCTGAACGAGATAGTCGAATCTCTTTACAAATACACTCTCGACTCGATTCCAATTGAGAGAAAGGGTTCAGCATTCGATTCGTTCCTGAACAACACGCTCAAGGGTCGAGAGATGGGTCAGTTCTTCACCCACAGGAACATAGTCAATTTCATGGTGGACATGGCAGACCCCCGACTCAAGGACAGGATCATCGACCCTGCCTGCGGGACTGGCGGCTTCATAGAGAAAAGTTTCATCAGGCTTGCATCCAAAGTCAAGGATAGCTTCCTCGCTGACTCACCAGAATACAAGGAAAAGATAACTCAGCTTCAGACCAATCAAGTGTTTGGAATTGAGAAGGATGGCAGTGTCGCCTCCCTTGCAAAACTCAGCATGTCGATGAACGGTGATGGCCATACTGCGATCTTCAAAGGAAACGGCCTGACCCTCCTTAACGATCATATTAAGGAAGGTTCATTCGACATTGCCCTGACGAATCCTCCCTTTGGCTCGAAGTCCGTCGTTCAAGTCCAAGACAAGACAATTTTGGCGGCATTCGACACAGGACATAGATACTTTTTCAATCATCTGACTCAACGATTCGAGAAAAGTGGGGAGCTGTTAGACGGTCAGGACAACGGGGTTCTATTCCTTGAGAGATGCCTGAAGCTGCTAAGGGATGGGGGCTTCTTGGGGATAATCCTTCACGACGGCCTCTTTTCCAATTCATCAGAGGGATGCATAAGACAGTTCATCCGTGAGAATGCCAAAGTTCTTGCCGTAGTGAAACTTAGCGATGAGGCATTCAAACCCTACAGTGGAGGCGGGGCAACAAAGACAACAATACTCTTTTGCAGGAAGGGAGTGGAGCAAGAAGATGACGAATGTTTCTTCGGGACGGCAGATCAGATTGGTTACAAGTTCAAGAGGCACATGATCAAGGAAGACGGCAACGAGTTTCCCGAGATACTCAAAGCCTTCAAAGAGAAAAGAACGTTCAATTCATCAAAATGGGTAAAGCTATCCAGCGTTCCAGTCTTTGAACGCCTTGATCCTCAATATCGATCGAGGCGTGTATCTCTTCCGAATGGACAGTTCAAGGAACTGAAGCAATACCTGAAGAACGGAAAGGTAATGGCGGGATATGCATTCCAGAGCAAGTACTTCGGGAAGGGTGAACAGCCTCTTACGAAGATTGCTCATCTCAACAACTCCTTGCTATCGAAAGGGGATTTGGAGACGATCCCCACCGATTACTACAGAACTTGTCGCACAATTAAACTGGAAGAGGATGATATCCTTCTCGGTATGGACGGGAACAAAGAGTTCAGGGCGGCCTATATTGATAGTGAAACAACCGACATCGCCGTAAATCAGAGAGTCGCAATCATACGTGTTGACAAGAACAAGATTTCCCCTGCTTACGTATTCTTTGTTCTAATCTCGAAGATTGGGCAAAAGCAGTTGTTCAGCGACAAGACGCAAACGGCAACCGTCGCCCACCTGAGTTCGACCCTGATTCAGAACATAAAGATACCTCTGGTCGATGAGAAGGTGATCAATCAGGTCGAAAGGGACTTCAAGAATTTCATAAAGTCCAAGCGTGATACTGAACATCTGTTTGCCGCCATGTCCAAGTCTTTCTAACTGATTTGATTGTCTTGAGATATGTATTGATCACATCTTGGGGAAAGCACTGGGACAAAGTGAACGGTCTCTCGTCCTATCCATACCAGCTACTGAGGGGCTTGCTCCTGAATCCAGTGAATCTCCTTGATAACACACCCGCGTTGTTCATCAAGGTCAATAGGGACACAAGAATCCCTGACAAGTGCTGGGAAGGAAAAATAACAAAAATCACCAAGCGATCCGAAAAGGTCTGGTTCCAATTCACGCTTGAAGGACTGACGGACTGTCCCGAGCAATACGTCGGTTCGCCGGATGGCTGGTACGCTGAACCATGAGCTGACGCCAGTTAACACCGAGAAAATCCCGCCCCCGATGACGGAGAGTTAACAGAACCCGCTGTCGATACCGTTATATAGGAAAGCCTTCCCCAAGGCTGAGAGTTTCCTTGTCTAGCACCGCGTCTAGCCTCTTCCCGAGCATCAACCTGAGCAGCCTAGTCACCATAATCACCTACGGGTTCTTCTTCGTCTTCATGGTCTACGGCCAGAGGATCCAATTCTACGTGGCGGAGACGAGCGTCACGAAGTCGCTGAGGAAGCTCGTCGTGATGAAGGACTCGGCGGTCAAGGACACCACCGACTACTTCCTCGGGATCAGCAAGGACAGCAAGGTCGTCGCAGAGAGGCTCACGCAGTTCCTGGAGTACGTCACTATACCGCCCGTCAGCCTCGACCCGAATGGGCTCGTCGGCAAGCTAGAGCACATCACCAAGACGGGAGAGGATAGGGTCAAGTCCGAAGTCCAGGCCCTCCTCGGAACGGACGACCCCCTCAAGGTCTCCGTGGCGTCCAACCTGGTGGAGATATCCAGCACGCTGAACATCATCCACAAGGTCGTGAGGCACTACTACCTAACCAGCAAGAAGACCAACTCGTTCATCGCGATATTCCAGCTGCAGATGGTGCTCCCGCAGATTATGGAGATGGCCGGGGCGCTCTCCAAGGCTACGGAGACGTTCAAGATGGCGCAGCCCATTGGAGACGGCGTAGGGCCGCTCCTCGCCTCCAGGCTAATCGCCGGGGCTCCCACCGAGCGCATCGCCAAGGACACGGTGATGGCGAAGACGGAGTACAACGGTAGGACGGTCTACGTGATGAAGGCGGAGGGACCGATGGGATGGGTCGGAGAACCCCACGTCGGCCTCCAGCGGCTTGTGGAGGAGAGGTCGGTTCCATTGGACCTCATAGTCATGGTCGACGCGGCCCAGAAGTTCGAGGGTGAGCAGTCAGGAGAGATCGCCCAGGGCGTCGGAGCCGCGATAGGAGGGCTCGGCATCGAGAAGTTCGATATCGAGGAGATCTCTGCGAAGCACCACATCCCGGTCTACGCCGTACTCATCAAGCAGGGCGACGTCGAGACGCTGACCGCCATGCGGAAGGACCTCGGCGACGCGGTCGACAAGGCCGTCGCCATGGTGAGGCACCTTATCGACGACAGGACGAAGGAAGGAGACAAGATACTCGTCGCGGGGATAGGAAACACCCTCGGAATCGGCCAATAGTCGGTGACCTAGGGCATGACAAATCCTTCCGTCGACATAGTCAACCTTTCCAAGACCTACGGGTCGTTCACGGCCGTCGCGAACCTGAATCTGAAGCTCGAGGGGGCGAAGTGCGTCGGGTTCCTAGGCCCCAACGGAGCCGGGAAGACCACAACACTCAAGATGCTCACCGACCTGATTATGCCGTCCTCCGGCCAGGCTTTCATCAACGGCGAGAATGTCCACACCCACAAGAAGGCTGCCCTCGAGTCCGTCGGGACGCTCATCGAGACGCCCGAGATCTATCCCTCGCTCACGCCAAGGGAGGCGCTGCTGATGATCGCCGAGCTCCGCGGAGTCCCCAAGGCTGAGCGTCAGAAGAGGATTGACGAAGCGGTAGCGCAGGTGAAGATGGAGGAATGGATGGACAAGAGGGTGGGCAAGTTCTCCAAGGGCATGAAGCAGAGGATAGACATAGCGTCTTCCCTGATTAACGATCCTTCGATTCTGCTCCTGGACGAGCCGAGCACGGGCCTCGACCCCCGGGGAATGAGTGAGGTGAGGGACATAGTGAAATCCCTAAAGAGCCAGAACAGGCTGATTTTCATGAGCTCCCACATCCTGAGCGAGGTCTCCGAGGTCTGCGACGAGGTGGCGATGATAGATCACGGCAAGCTTCTGGTCTACGACACGCTATCCAACGTGACCGCCAAGTTTTCGGGCGACGTCAACATCCTGGAATTGGGGCTGCTGAAACCGCTCGACGCGACCCTCACCATCGCGACCATATCGAAAATTCCCGGAGTAGTCGCAGCCGAACAGATGGACCCAAGGAACGTCAGGATAAAGTACGGCGGAGGACTCGACGTGCAGGCGAGGATACTCTCGGATTTGGTCAAGCTGAACGCGCCTGTCTTGAGCTACAGGCCAGCTACCTCCGCGCTAGAGGACGTCTATCTCAACCTAATCAAGGAGACCGTGTAGCATGGCGAGCGCATCAGGTGCCAAGGCTTCCTCCGCAGCACAGGTCGGTATAATTACAAAGTATTCTTTCCTCAACTACCTCCGTGCGAGGAGGTTCCTCGTCATGGTCTCGATCGTCGTCCTCGTCAACGTTGCTCTTACGGCAGCGGTGGCGTACACCCGGTCGCCCGCCTTCATCAGCACGCCCCTCGGGTTCTATGGATCGTGGTGGGCTACATTCATCGACATCTTTATCGTACTAACGGTGGTCTTCTTCGGTGGTGATGCAATCTCTGGAGAGTTCCAAAACAAGACGGGCTACTACCTCGTCCCGAATCCTGTCAGGAGGTCCACGATATACATCGGCAAATTTCTGGCCGCGTTCATCGCATCCACTCTGATACTGTTGCTGTTCTTGGCGTTCACGCTTGCGAACGGTCTGTACTATGGATTTGGTTTTCCCACTCTGTTTCTGGAGTCTTTCCTGTTCGCTTGGTTCTATCTCCTGTCCGCCCTCGCAGTCACGTTCATGTTCAGTTCCCTCTTCAAGAGTACCATGATTTCATTTCTGGTCACTATCATGCTCTTCCTATTTGTCTTCAGCGTAATAGGTGATGTCGCGACCCTTTTGCTCAAGATAGAGCCCTGGTTCTCCATCACCTATGCGGAGGGTATCGTCTCGAACATATTGACGGTCCCCTATCCCGCACACTACACGCTGACCGCCCTCGGGGCAGGCGGGAGATTCACCTTTCCCTCATACAACGCTACGATCGTCGAGGGGCTAGTCATCATGCTGGTCTACTTCGTGGTAAGCGCTTTGCTCGGCCTCCTGCTCTTCGAGAGGAAGGAATTCAACTAGCTCGGAGAGCTGTCGTGGGCCTGTGCTATCTATTTATCACAAACCCATGGGCTAGTCTTCGTCGGTCTTGGCGGGACTCCGGTTTACGCCCAAACAGCACGTAGGAGGGTCCTCTACGCGGTCTCCGGAATCGTTACCGTCATGGTCATCGGCAGGGTGGGTTTCCATCCGATAGAGGGGATGAACCACGTGAACGCGGTCTACTTCGAGAGCATGCTCGCGACGGGCCAGGGACCTCCTCTCCTGCTGGACATCGACGCGGGGAAGATCTTCGCCTCGATAATGGCATTCGTCACAGTCGGCTAGGTGATAACGATTCTAGTCTTCACCCTGTGGCCGATCCCCACCACAATCTGAAGGGAGGGGCTCGAGCGCGTCGAAGAGGGAGCGAGCAAGATTGAGAAGGACATCACGGAGAAAGAGAAGGCGAAGGATTAGAGGTGGACCGGGGGGGAAATTCGCCCACCGTCGCCGAAGCGATGGGTCTCGAACCCCCGACCTCCCCCACTTCGGAAGCCAGTCTTGCCAAGGGGTTGGACGCCTTTTGCCGTATCCTACCAGACTAGACTACCGGCCCACAAAGGTTGCCTAATAGTCTCGGTTTAAAAGAATTGAAGCAGGAACCGCAAGTGGGGTCGCTTACCCCGGCCCTCCAACCCCCAGCTAAAAGACCCTCATCCAACAAGAGAACGAAGGCGCGGCGAAACCCAGCTTCACGACCTTCTTGGTCTACGCGACCTGCATGTCAGCCAACTCGAGGGCGCGATCCAGCGCGTCAACCCCATCGTCGATCTGTTTGTGCGTCACGATGAGCGGAGGTGCAACGATGAAGTGGCTGAGCCACGTGTTCACGAAGACTCCTTCCTTCATCATCGCGCCAGCTACTGCGTCCAGAACTGAAGGCCGCCCGGCCAGCTTGTCCGATGCTTCCTGGAAGGGCTGTTTCGTCCTCCTGTCCTTGACAAGCTCCACCGCCCAGAACAGACCCAGGCCTCTAACGTCGCCCACCGAGCGATGCTTCTCCATCAGCGTCTTCAGTCTCCTGCCGAGGTACTCCCCGTTCTTCCGCGCCTGATTGATCAGGTCGAGCCTCTTGTACTCTTTGACGGCTGCGACGGCAGCGGCCAGCATCAATGGGTGGGCTTCATACGTGTGGCCGTGCGCAAAGTAGTGGTCTTCGAAGTATTCGGCGATCTCCTTCGTGGTCGCCGTAAGGCCGAGGGGTACGTAGGCCCCCGTTATTCCCTTCGCGGTCGTGAGAATGTCTGGCTTCACCTTCCAGTGGTCAACGGCGAACCACTCGCCTGTTCTCCCCCATCCTGACATCACCTCGTCAACGATGAGCAAGACGTCGTGCTTTGTGGCAACCTCCCTGAGCATCGGCATGTACTCCTTCGGCGGAATCAGGACCCCGTTCGTCCCCACGACCGGCTCCACCAGTATCGCGGCAACGTTGCCCTCGTTCTTGATCATGTATTCGATGTAAGCAACGCTGGCCGCAGCTCTGTCTGGAAAATCGAACCCGAAGGGCGATCTATACTGGTCCATATCTGGCGCGAAGATGACCCCATCGATCTTGCCGGATGGTTCGATGGGGATTCTCCGGAAGTCTCCGGTCGCCGCGATTGAACCACCAGTCGACCCGTGGTAGGAGCGATACCTCGAGATAATCTTGTGGCGCCCGGTGTAGAGCCGCGCTATCTTGATGGCGGCCTCGTTAGCCTCGGTCCCGGAGGTCGTGTAGAAGAACTTCTCCAGTCCCTCGGGCAGCACCTCGAGAAGGAGTTCGCTGAGTTCCGCTCTCGGAGTGGTGGTGAAGGTCGGAGCGATGTAGGCCAGCTGCTCAGCCTGCCTGCAGATCGCGTCGATGACGGCCTTGTTCTTGTGCCCAAGGTTGGAGCACATGAGTTGCGATGAGAAGTCGAGGTATTTCCCACCGTCACTGTCAAAGAAATAGCACCCTTTTGCATCGACGATGTGGAGCGGCTTCCAGTTTTTTTGGTATCGCCAGGTCCCATAGGTGAGTTTCTTCGTCGATTCGACAACCTTGCTTTTGGCATTCTCGGTCAGTTTCTCCACTCTGTGACTCATTATCTCTCCTTGGTCCTTTCGACTCGCGAACCGGCCGATTATAACCAGTGCGCTGACTCATTGCTGCTGGGTAAGTTGACCGATCGTTATGTTTCAGTCTCGCGTGCTCACGCCTAAGAGTAAATTCTTCCAAAAGGAGCCGACAGGCTCAATGTCGGGGGAAAAGGCCGAGTCAGAATCGATGGAGAAGGTCAAGGAGACCATGGCTTGGAGATTAGGCGCCTCGACAGCGTCCGCAGCACCCTCACGATGATTGTCGTCGGAGACCAAGGCCCGTGCGGATAAATCCGTAATAATCGGAGAGATTCCCTCAAGCGACGGGGAAGTGCGCTGAGGCTGGAAGAAACGCGAACGCGAGCCGTCGGCACGTCGTTGGCTGCAGCAATCGCGGTCGTCGTGATAGTGTTCGGTGCCGGCGGTCTCCTTGTTGAAGGGAGGGGCGGCTCCACAGCGACTCTTACGACCTATGGTTCTCAAGCTTCCGGGACGACGTCGAGCATCTGGCTCTCACCGGCATCGTCCCAGACACTCAGCTGCGCCAACACCTCAGAATCTTCGTCTCAGATTGCGATTTCGAGTACTTCGTCCGGCCCGCTGTCAATATGGATTGCGCAAGCGACGGCTGACCCATTAAACGCCCAACCGGGTGACTCGGTCTACATCTATGGGGTCAACATTACCGACAGCGGCCATAGTTCCTACCCGGTCAATGAATCCTTATTCACGATGGCGACAACCTCGAACGCCGTCTTCCACGTAGTGTCAGTTCCTGCGATCCAGCGTAGCCTCGCGTCGACCACGCTAAGCCCCAGGCAAGGGACAGTAGGCCAGATAGCCTTCCAAATTCCAAGCGCACAGAACCCCGTAAGTCTTCAGTACAGCATCCCTGATTCAGCGAACGAGACAATCACGAACCTTCCTGCACCTGTCGGCGCGGTCTCCGAGCCCAACCCGAGCATCATCACCAACATTCAGTATTCCTCAGACCTTGGGTTCGAGGTTCTGCACGCGTCCCCATACATTCCGAACGATACTGGCTACTTCTACCCTGGTCAAGTCATACCGGTCGTAGTGGCTTTCACGGACACCGTAGATGGAACGAACGAGATGGTGAACACGATAACCAGCGGCACAGCGACATTCAACATCATGCAAATCTCGCCTTCGCTTCCGTTACTGATCCTTGGGTATAGCGCAGGAATCAACTACAAAGAGTTGGTCTGCATGTACGCCCCCCAGACAAGCTTCACGGGAAACATCGTGCTCAACATCAGCGCGGACGATTGGTGATTCATATCAGAAACTGGATCTGGCCGAGCGGTAGCGTGGTGCGGATAGTCCACTTCGGAGGTGCACGATGCCTTGGTTGTCTGAGAAGAGGGTTGTTATTTCGCGCACTACCATTGTTCCTCGCCTAACGCACCAATTCGACCCAGGAACTAGTCTTTAGTCTTGAGTGTGTCGAAGTCTCCTGTCGCACTTCCGCGGATTGTCGCTTCGAGAGAATGAAGGTGTAGAATGAGCGTGTGTTCAGGAAAAATTGATGAAATCACCAGAAACTTTCCAACAGTTTGTCTTGGATAAGCGTTGATTATTCATTGGAATTACAAATGAGTGCTTGGAACACACATTCATTCGGCGTCACCCGAGAGAATAGGGACTCCGCTCAAACAGACGTGACCAGGCGACCAGCTAACGGGTTGGAGAACTAAAGAGCAGGTCAACGCCCTACGGTACACAAGTTGGGCTGGAGACTATCATGAAGGGATGAATAGTGTGAGCGATAAAGAACACAATAAAACCGCGCTCATGTGACTGATTAGTAGGATGAATCCGATTTACCAGATTGTCACCGATTGTTGTCTTTTTCGTTGATAGGCGCATCGTAGCCATCGACGTTTCATGGACGTCCCGCTCCCAATGTGCGAAGACTGCCACGTCTCGATGAAGGTGCTTGATCTTCGGGTCGCGACGAATGAAGAAACCTGCGAGGGGTACGGTCTGGCCCTGATGGAGTGCCCCTCGTGCCTCGCTCAGGAGGAGAGAAGGGTTGCTCTCTTCGAAGACGCCCTACTGGTGGCGGCCAAGAGGATCGACCGCGTGAGGAAGTTCGTCGAGGAGTTCGGCCTCGTTGCGACGTTCGAGCCCAAAGAGAGCGACCGCCCTCGCCGCCCTGTCCATCGCACGAGTCCTCCTGAGGAACTGGTACTGAGAGCAGTATAGGAAGAGCTTCTCCTTCGACACTCCCCTGAACACAGAGAGCCATGGCCTCAGTACCGAGAACTCACCTTCTATCGTGTTTGTGTGAACGACTCCCCTTGCATACTCGCCTGCGCTGTGGTTGACAGACTCGTGCCTGTACACCCCGTCCAGAATCCCATAGGGACGGTAGTCGTCATGGTAGACCACTGCGCCTGTATCGACGTTCTTCACTATCCTCCGGAGGAGGTCTTCGCCTGTGACGTTCGTCGAAGGCACGATGACGACGTCGCCGGTCTCCCTCGATACCATGCCGATGAGAGGGGGCTTGTCTTTCTGGTAGGTCCCCCTCCCTCTCGCCTTCAGCGCGGTCCTTCTCCCGTGATGCCTGTCCTTCCTTTTTTCCCTTTGAGGCCAGCCGTGACGTAGAGCTCGTCGATCTCGACGGTGCCCTTGAGCTTCTTTGCCATCTGTCCTGCGTAGACGCTGCCCCTGATCTTCTTGGCCATGTAGTAGGCGTGCCTGTACGAGACCCTGATCGTCTTCGAGATCTCGAGGACAGAGACCTTGAACTGCATCATGAAAGCCATCATGAACCACTTGCGGAGGGGGACCTTGGTGTCCTGGAATATCGTCCCGCTCCTGTCGTTGAACCCAAAGTTGCACGCCTTGCACCAGTACATCTGGTAGCGCCCTCTCACGCCGTCCTTCACCACCCCATCAGATCCGCACCTAGGGCAGGTGACACCATCGGGCCATCTCATCTCCCTTAGCGTTGAGATGCACTCCTCCTCACGAGGCATGAATGAGCCGATGTTCATATCAGCAGGACAATAGACGGTGAACCGCAGTCAGTAAGCGCCCACGATAAGATTGCCAGACAAAGATGTGAAATCCTACTAATCAGTCACATGAGCGTTTCATTATACACCCATCCAATGCAGGCTTTATCTCCCGAATAAGCAAGTAACCTTAATTCGGAGGGTCTAGAATCTGTTCCATTAGGAGAAGACGTTAGATTTGGCCAAGATTACATACATGCCTACCGAGGAAATCATCGTTCACCATGTTTTGGAGTCCGACAATAAAATAATCTTTTTTGAAGACGTCGTGAAGCAGATACTTACGAAAGAAATTCCAGTTATCCCCACCGTCAATTGGATTGACGGAATCGCCTTTGCAATCTTAGCCTTCCCAGACACGGAAGACATTGTTCGAGAAGAGGTCAAGGGAAGGATACACTACTCTGCTGTTTTCTTTACCAAGATCCCATATCAACCTGAGATTGTTGTGAACTTGGGAAAGGAAGACATCCGCGTACGACTTCGCAAAGCAGATAACAACCCAGATTTCGTTGACCTAGTCGAATATCTGAAGACGTTCAAGCATGACCCGAGGGTCAGTACTAAGTTAGAGAGCTCTTCAAGTCAGCACTCATGAAAGATGCTATCTCCCTCAGCATTTGTAAGTTTATGATAGCGACAGATAGCTGACGGAGATGCCTATTAGGAGGTGGATGAACGTGAGAATCGTCTAACCGTGATAAAGACGTGAGCCAGCAGCCAGTCCAGCTAAAGGTTCTCGAGGCATACACCCGCGATGTGGGTCGAGGTGTGGCCCGACTGGACTATGACGCGATGAAATCATTGGGCGCGCCCACGGGAGACGTAATCGAGGTCAAGGGAAAGAGACGGACGGTCGCGAAGTGCCTCCCCCTCTACCCGTCAGACGAGGGCAGAGGAGTACTAAGGATCGACGGTGTCATCAGGAACAATGCTGACGTCGCTATCGGTGACGCGGTTGTAGTAAAGAAGGTGAGCGCCCCACCTGCCGAGAAGGTCGTGGTCGCTCCGCTCGAAGCTGTACCGCCTATCGACGAGCGATACTTGGCGGATGCCCTCGATAGCGTCCCGGTAACGAAGGGGGACAACGTCATTGTACCCTACTTCGGCGGGAGGCTCACTTTCCAAGTTACTGGGGTAAGTCCGGTCGCAGAAGCGGCGCTGATAACCCATAGAACGGTCTTCGTCATCTCTGAGAAGCGCGAAGCTCTGAGGGGAGTACCACAGGTAACTTACGAAGATATTGGCGGCATAACGGACGAGATACGGAAGGTAAGGGAGACGATTGAGCTCCCGCTGAGACATCCGGAGATTTTCGAGAAGTTGGGCATTGAAGCACCGAAGGGAGTTCTCCTCTACGGCCCTCCGGGAACCGGCAAGACGCTCCTGGCGAAGGCTGTATCCTCCGAGAGCAACGCTCACTTCATTCCGATAGGCGGCCCGGAGATTATGAGCAAGTTCTACGGTGAATCAGAAGCGAAACTCAGGGAGATATTCAAGGAAGCAAAGGAGAAGGCACCCACCATAATCTTCATCGACGAGATTGACTCGATAGCTCCAAAGCGCGAGGAGGTGACCGGAGAAGTCGAAAGGAGAGTCGTCAGCCAGTTGCTCTCGTTGATGGACGGCCTCGAAGCTAGGGGAAAGGTCATAGTGATAGCGGCCACCAACCGGCCCAACGCACTTGACCCGGCCCTCCGAAGGCCGGGGAGGTTTGACAGAGAGATCGAGATCAAGGTCCCGGACAAGAGGGGAAGATACGAGATTCTGCAGATCCACACGCGTCACATGCCGCTGCTGCAGGACGTCGACCTGGAGAGGCTCGCCTCGGTGTCGCACGGATTCGTCGGGGCCGACCTCGAGTATCTCTGCAAAGAGGCTGCCATGAAGACTGTCAGAAGAATGCTGCCAGAGCTGAACCTCGGGGAAGAGAGGCTGAGCCCGGAGACGCTCGACAAGCTGATTGTTACGGGGGACGATTTCGAGAAGGCGCTGAAGGACATCATACCGTCGGCAATGAGAGAGGTGTATCTCGAAACGCCGGACGTGAAGTGGTCTGAGATCGGAGGGCTGGAGGACGTCAAGAGGGAACTCCAAGAGGCTGTGGAGTGGCCGCTCAAATTCTCTGACCTGTACAAGGCGATAGGCTACAACATGCCGAAGGGGGTGCTCCTCTTCGGCCCATCCGGGACTGGAAAGACGCTGCTCGCCAAGGCGGTAGCGACCGAGAGCGAGGCGAACTTCATCAGCGTCAGGGGACCAGAGCTGCTCAGCAAGTGGGTGGGTGAATCGGAAAGGGGGGTGCGAGAGGTCTTCAAACGAGCAAGACAGGCGTCTCCCTGCATAATCTTCTTCGATGAGATAGACGCTCTTGCTCCGGTGAGGGGAATGGGGGGAGGCAGCGATGTGACCGAGAGGGTAGTCAGTCAGCTGCTCACGGAGATGGACGGCATCCAGGCGCTGCTGGGTGTTGTGGTGCTCGCAGCCACGAACAGGATTGACATGGTCGACCCGGCCCTACTCAGACCGGGCAGATTCGACAAGATCGTCAACGTCCCGCTGCCCGACAAGGAAGCGCGGAGGGACATATTGCAGATACAGCTGAAAGGGAAGCCGATCTCAAAGGAGGTGGAGGTTGAACGTCTAGTTGAGATGACCGAGGGACTCAACGGAGCAGACCTGGCGGCTCTGGTGAACACGGCACTCTCCATAGTTCTTCAAGCATACATCGCTAAGTATCCGAGGCCCGAGGACGCGAAGAAGCACCTCGATGAACCGATCGTGACCTACGAGCACTTCCGGGAGGCAGCGAAGAAAGTGAGGTCCTCCAGGGAGAGCAACCCGATGGAGAAAGTCGCGATGCCTTACTACAGGTAAGGCCGTAGGAGATGTGTGGTAGAGATGGTTCGATGCAGCAAATGTGGAAAAAAAGTGGCGGAGATGAAAACCAAAGGAAGCATTGTTTTGGTTTGTACTGGTTGTAATAATTACACGAGTGAGTGTACTTGTTCGTCAAACTAGGCACGGCACCTGGTTCGAGAACAATCTTTCCCAGAGGAAGTACCTAAGACTCAACGCCCACGTCGGACTAGTCGGCATTCGGGTTCTTTGCCCGCATATTGATTACCCATCTTCATCCAGCGATTGCTGAAGTAATTTCCTTTGTTGAATCAAAAGTACCACCAGCGCGAGACGTAACCGAACTAACGCTTTTAGCGCTGAAGCGGTCTGCCGGATCGCCCTAGCTTCTTCCATCCCAATGGAAGGGAGCGGAATTGTCAGTAGATCATGAGCTTCTTTTCCTCGAGCATCACGTGCAGGTTGTTCACGGCCCTGTAGACGTCGGCTTCCCTCTTCGCTCCGGTGCAGACGAGCTTCCCTGAGGCGAACAGGAGTATCACGGTCTTGGGGTCCGGCATCCTGTGGATCAAACCTGGGAACTGCTCGGGCTCGTACATCGACTTTGGCAGCTGTCTGGCCGCCTCCTCCAGGTGAACCTTCCCCCCGAGGTTCGCCGATGCCACCATGTTCTGTATCACTATCTCTGCCTCATTCTTGATGGGGATACCCCCCTTCTTCAACCTCCTGACAACCTCTTGAACGGCCTTTCTCGACTGGTCCTCCGATTTTGCTCCCGTACAGACCATCTTCCCCGAGCTGAAGATCAGGGTAGCTGTCTTTGGGGTCTTCAGTCTGAAGACCAGTCCAGGGAACTGGTCAGGGTGGTACTCCACGTCGATAAAGTTCTTGGTTATCAGGTTCAGGTCGACCCTCTGATTTATCGAGGCGGAAGCGACAACGTTCTCGATGCTTACTATCGCCCTCGTTTGAGGCATTGCCTGCGCGTGAGGATTTGAGCAGTATATATAGTATATAAATGGACTGGGAAAGATTCCGATAGCTCGTCGTGTCATGCAAGGTCTCATGTCGGTATGTGCGACGCGTCTCAAATGAACCTCATTGAGCGAAGGCAATCCATCGGACACGGTCGGGCAATGAGTGGCATACGTGTAAGTAGTCAGTCAAGAAGCGGCCCTCGAGGAATAGTGCCACAGTACGCCCGAATCAAGCTAACCAGCTCCAACCTTGAGCAGCTGGATGCCCTTGCCTGGGAGATCAAAGAAATCGCTGAGAAGACGGGGGTCAAATGCAAGGGCCCGCAACCTCTGCCAACGAAGAGGCTGAAGATTACTACGAGGAAAGCCCCTACGGGGGAGGGTACGCACACGTTCGACCACTGGCAGCTCAGGATTCACAGAAGGATCCTTGACATCGAACCGAACGAAAGAACGATGCGACAGATAACGAAGCTCAGGATCCCCGAGGAGGTTAAGATAGAGATGACCCTGACCAGTTAGAGCGCCTAAGCATTCCTTTCAGCCCAGCGTCAAGGTCGAGCTCGTAATAGCGGCGTGATGACTTCGGCTTCTCGGTGGGCGGGTAGATTATCTGCGGCTCCGCTCCTGCTTCGCTGCAGTATCTTGAACTCGGGGTCGGAGCCTGTCAAGTTCATCTGACTGTTTACCTTTGTCGGTTAGCCCTCTGAACCCAGCCTTCGACCCACGGCTTCATCCGCACCCTGTCTTCTTCCGTGAACGTTATGTTCAGGTAGTGCTCCAGCGCGGCCGTGCATGGTATGAACCGCTTATCCGCCGCATTTTGGCAGGTTCAGTTATCTGACGAAGGTTTGGGAGAGCCTGCATTAGGCAAGTTTAAAGGATGCTATCGACTTTTCTTCTAGATCATGGGCGAAGCGGAGTTCATCCAAGCAAGTGCAGCGAGCCCCCATCCTTCCCCGATGATACGATTCAACATCGAGATCCATTATCCCCAGTCTTTACTATCATCGCCGCAGGCTCAACCACAGCTGGTGACCAGTTCATTCGGAATACTGGAAACAGCAGCACCTCTTCCTCCCTTCATCGTAGGAATTTCGCACCTTCAAACACCAATAATGCTCTATTCTAATGCAACAGCTCATGGCTTAATTTATCTGCAGATCTCCTCAGCCACTCTCAATCGACTGGAAGAGCTAAGGTCGAGACAAACTGATAGTCGTCACGTGGTTTAGATCAGCCATGACGCTAACTTATGCGGAGCAGACTTCAGGTAAATATTACTGGGAATCATACGAAGTCAAGACAAAGGGCTTCAATAGCATCAGGATACCTGAGCCTGACTGGCTTGACTTGCTTAGGGCTCTCGAGTTCAAGAGGGTTAGAATCTACGAGATACCTGAGGACATAGCGAAACAGCTTGACGCCTATGCTGCTAAGAGAGGAATTACGCCTGTGGATGTGGTTGAAGATACCATTTCGAGAATGGTGAAGAAAGAGGAACAAGAGCAGTGATGATTAGAGGCTCGCGAGTTCACGAGTAGGCTTGTTTACGCTCTTCATTTATCGGTCTATTGGGCTCACAGGCTGGGCGAGCATTCGGGGAAAGCGTACCTGGCTTCACGCGTACGTTACCGGAGATAATTTTCGTGCCTTCAATTCTTGTCTGTTCTGTCTAGGAGGGGCAAAATCCCCTTACGATTATAATGGAAAAATCCTTGGCCGGATATGAGATTTTGTAGTTGAGCGCCCCCTTGGGTTTAATTCTCGCGACTGGATTCTGGCCACCGATTTTGGGTTCAAGTCCCACCCAGCCCGCTCTTTCTCTTCTGCCTGGCAGGAAAGGGAATGATTGCTGCCCCGGTCTTACCTCTTGTGGTCTGACTATGAGGGTGATTGAGAGGGCGTTAGAGGTAATATGAGGCTCACTTAGCGGTAGGGTGAGAGGACATCAGAGTATGATTTAGTAGCAAGTCGTGGACTGGCAGGAGCAGCGGCTGGTGGTGTGACTTCCTTCTTCTTGATAACCATCCGCTTTGCGGTTGTCTTCTTGGCCTTTCTCGAAGATTTCTTTACTTTCTTCTTCGCCATCTGTTTGTTTGATCACGCTGCGATATTTATACCTTCGAAAAGGTACGTCAAACGAAAGAAGAGGAGAGAAGGTTTTTGGGATCCGACTTCATCCCACAGGCCGAGTACCTGGAGTTGGGCTTGAGCTAGCCTGACACTATCTCTTTACTTTTTCAGGGACAATCCCGTTGCTGTACATCGTCATCACGGTCTCCCTGAGGAGGTCCGCATTGTCAAGGTCGAAGTCTGACTCCGTCGAGATCATCATCACGCTCTTCCCGCCGAGATAGAAGGTGAGCACGTTGACCTTCTCTCGCTTCACGAATGTGTACCACATCCCCCCAAAGTACCGATCCCAGGTCTTGTCAGTCGCAATCTGCATCGTCAGGTCTGCCATCAACCTGAGATTCTCCCTGGCAGGCTCCAGAGAGATAATGCCCTTTCTCATCCCCCCGGCGATCAATCTACCCGTCTCGTCGAGAACTCCTGCGAACCTGACCCGCCGGTCAAACTTGAAGACCTGAATGCACAGCTTATCCAGCGGGTAGGTCATGGGACAAGGATTTTCTCGTTCGTTCGATATAGGACTTTATTGTCCACTGTCTTTTTGGCTTCAAACGCCGTGCAGGAAAGCCTATGAGTCTATGCCTTCTCCCACAATTCGGCCTGTATTCTCGGGCAGTTTAGCCGGTCAGCCAACCTTTGGCAAGTTTCCGGGTGCTTTGGAAGGAAATTTGGGGCCGTCAATCAGCCTGAGATAGACGTCTGATAACTCTCGTTTGGCTTTCAAGGAGAGGTCAAACTCATCCCTGTATGGACAGAACGCGTCCTTTGCAGGATGGTTGAGGTCTTCGTCGAAGATGATGGGATACAGCCTGCATCCCGCGGGTCGATTTGAGTAGATTGTGCACTGCTTTCCATCGTGGAAGACGCATCTCCCGGCGCTGCTGTTCCTGAGCATCTTGAAGCCGTCGGATTCAACTGCAAAAGAGCCTTCCTTGAAACCGAGACTGACTATTCGTTGCACATCATCCTCCAATAGAAGCATCTCTGTTGCATAGCAGCAACTCACACAGTGATGGCCCTCGCAAACATTCTTCGAAGACAGGGGCGCCTCCAATTAGCAGTCGCAAGAATAATGGGACCGCCTATTCCTTAATATGCTGTTGATGACTCAGATTGATGGATGAAGACTGATCAGTCCGAGACAGTCAGCGACCCTGTAAAGGAAATGAATGTCTATGCAGGGGAACTTAGGGCGAAAGGCCTGGAGCGAGATGCCAAGATCGCTGAACTTCTTGCCGTGAACTATGACCAGTTCATTCGCCCGCTAAGAGGTCCTGAACGAAAAGCTGTAGTCGACATCATCAAGGCGGGGGACCCGGAACTGATAACGAGGCTGATGGCGCTTCTAAAGGAATCTTCGTCTAGTGCAACTCGTCTTGAGGAACTCAACCGACTGAATTCTATGGCCGCGAAGAGGGTGGCGCGCAAGAGATCCGTCCTCGCTGCGGACCCGACGCGCGACCTTGTCAACCATTTACCATCGAACAAAACTGCTGAACCTCGCTAAAATAGGTATTGGACTTGTTGACGCTTCGGCTTGATGTCGGCTGATACCGTAAGAATACATTCCCTCTCCTAGCAGGGCCCTTCGTTCGACCCAGTCTCGATTGTGATAATCGTCCCCCGTGTATATAAGTCGGGAAGTCGCGAATAAAATGGCGATTAGGGTACGTCAACGCAAGTCATTCAGGCTGTTACTTCCAGCGGCCAGCCCGTAATTATCCTGAAAGAAGGTAGCGGTCGGTCACGTGGAAAGGATGCTCAGGAGAACAACATTGAGGCAGCCAAGCTGGTTGCCGAGGTAGTCAAGAGCTCTCTCGGCCCCAGAGGCATGGACAAGATGCTCGTCGATTCACTAGGTGATGTCACCATCACCAACGACGGGGCTACTCTGCTGAAGGAGATGGACATCCAGCATCCGGCCGCCAAGATGCTCGTGGAAGTCTCCAAGGCGACCGATGACGAAGTTGGAGACGGAACAAAGTCTGCGGTCATCCTCGCCGGCGCCCTTCTTGAGAAGGCTGAGGGACTCATCGACGAGGGCGTGCATCCGACGGTGATAGTCCATGGATACAACAGGGCTGCTGAAAGGTCAATCGAGATACTCCGCAGCATCGCGGAGAAGGTAAGTCCGACGAACAGAGACTGGCTAACGAAGATAGCCGGAACGAGCATGCAGACCAAACTGGTCGTCAGGGAGGCCCAGGAGCTTGCAGAGTTTGTGGTCAATGCAGCTCTTGCAGTGGCGGAGGAGCGGGATGGGGGTTACAGAGTGGACCTCGATAATGTGAAGGTCGAGAAGAAGCCCGGAGGATCGGTAGCGGGTACGACCCTGATCAGCGGCATAGTTCTCGACAAAGAAGTCGTTCACACTGGGATGCCCAAGCGGGTGGAGAAGGCGAAAATCGCTCTGATCAGCGCGGCCTTCGAGATAGAGAAGACGGAGTTCGACGCAAAGCTCAACATCGGCGACCCGACCATGATGAAGAAGTTCCTCGATGAGGAGACGCATATGCTCAAGAGCATGGTGGACAAGGTCGTCGCAATCGGCACAAACGTGATAATCTGCCAGAAAGGCATGGACGACACCGCGCAGCACTACCTTGCAAGGGCAGGCGTCCTTGCGGTTAGGAGGGCCAAAGAGAGCGACATGACGAAACTCGCAAGAGCCACGGGCGCACGCGTTGCGAACAACTTTGACGACATCTCGGAGAAGGACCTCGGATACGCAGACCTGGTAGAGGAGAGGAAGGTCGAAGAGGACAAGTGGGTCTTTGTCGAGGGCTGCAGGAACCCAAAGGCCGTGACGATCCTGATACGAGGCGGGACCCAGAGGATAGTCGACGAGGCCGAACGCTCCGTCCACGACGCCCTGATGGTCATCAAGGACATCATGGAGAAGCCGGCGATCGTGGCTGGAGGCGGTTCAGCCGAGATGGAGACGGCGTCACAGCTAAGGAATTGGGCCGAGAATCTGACCGGGCGCGAGCAGCTCGCTGCTCAGGCGTTCGCGGAAGCGCTCGAGGCCCTACCGACTGCGCTGGTCGTCAACGCTGGTATGTCCCCAATCGACGCTATGACCGACCTGAGGGCAAAGCATGCGGGCGGTGTCAAGTGGTACGGAGTTCAGGCCAAGGAAGGCAAGGTCAAGGACATGTACAAGGAGAATGTCCTCGAGCCACTGAGCGTGAAGGAACAGATAATCAAGTCCGCTACCGAAGCCGCGTGCATGATCCTGCGCATCGATGACGTGATTGCTGCAGGCAAGTCCAGGGGTCCCTCCGGCCCACCGCCAGGTGCGGGTGCTGGCGGCGAGTTCGACTGAGACTACCCACCAGATCTGGAGATCTTGCATAAACGAGGCTAAGGACTGGTGCGTTGAAGGTGAGTAACGGGCCCGGCAGGATTCGCCAACTTTACTGTGTGCCATGGTTCATGTCCCAGAGCTTGACGCGCTTCTTCATTAATCTCGGTCATAGGGTCAATTCAGTCAGCTCCAGCGAATCGTGAGACGGTTTAGGGAAGAGGGGATATCTGGATTGAGGTTCAGGTCGAAGAGGCCGCCGAACCTGAACAGGAAGTGCAGCTCATTCGCAGCGGTCAGGTCGAACATGATTCCTTCGGAGAGAAAGGTCTGATGACGGCAGGATTCAAGTTCCAGAAGAGCGGTCTCTACTTGCCGACCACTATCTCGATTGAGGAGACGTTCCTCATCTCGCCGGTCTCGATGCTCTTGACCTGCTCCGTATTGATGCTGATGTTCTTGACGGTGAAGATGCCGTTCCCTAGCCTCTTGGTAACAATCTCAGCCACGTCCACCGCTCTGCCGATTGCAAGGCCTCTGGCCTTGACTACCACCTCTCCGACCTGCGATAACTGTATCAGTGCGGACATGGCATATTCCATGACTGGCTTCTTCCCCACGTAGATGTGGTTGCGCGGGGCTCCTGCGGGGATCGTTGACTCGTGATGTTCGGACTGCATCTCGACCTCTTCGCTGCCCTTTGGATCTTCTTGTTTCGTTTGTCTTCTGCTGCTGACTGGATTGCTGGACATGTTGGTGCCGGGCCAATTTCCTTCTCACTATTTATGCATAGATGGACGAATCGTCCCATTGATAACACCTCTAATAGAATGGGGCATTACGGAGGCGTGAAAAGTGCCACCAACTCGTTCACCCGCTCACCCACCCCTTCCAGTCGTTATCCCTTGCCCCGTGAACCTTGAGCACGTGTGATTTCAGTTCATTTTCTGTCTCACAGACGAAACCACAGTAACACTTCATCACTTTCGAAAGGTTGCGTTCCGCATGGGCCGTAATACCCTTTTCCGACATCAATCGGTTCTGTTCCGTTTGTTCCGTAGTTCAATTGGGTGTTCCCCCCAATGAGTATCTGGGAGAAGAGACCCGTGAAGTCGTGCCTGACGAGCGTCACTCTCTTTGGCGTGGAGAGCCAAAAGAACGGGGGACATTGGCAGAGACCTTAGCCTAGAGTTCTAGAGTTAGCAGAAGGACTGTATAGAGAGTAAAGAGTTGAAAAAAGGACTGTATGATAGAACGAGGACAATACCTCCTGAAGGAGGACTTAAGTAGGGAGATTGCCGCGAAACGAGACGTAGGGAATGCCATCACTCGCGGGCGGAAAGCGGCCCACCAAGGGCAGAAAATCTCCAGTAAGTAGAGGAAAGGGAGCTGAGCCTGTGGGGAGAGGAGAGGAGGGGAAGGGAAAGAAGGCTACACTTCCTATTGGGGCCAAGAGTAAGGAGAAGAAGAAGGAACGTAGGGGGCGACGACTTCCTGCAGGCAAGCCGAGAGAGCATCCCACCCCTGAGGAGGAGCAACATATCCTGACGCGCTTCTCCAGAAAGGAAACCCTCAGGCAGGTCCAAGGCAAGTACCGGAAGGAAATTCGCGGCGACATTCGCAACCTCAGAAAGGCCTTTCAGGCTGGAGAGTTCGCATACAGAGCCGGGCTCTGGCAGTTGGTATCCTGATGAATCCAAACACGGTCGGAAGGCTGCACGATGTCCAAAGACCTAAGCGCGATTCAGCGTGATTCCGTCCACGAAGGCTTGAGGGTCGCTTGCTTCTCTTACCCAGCGGACTCGGGCTGCTGGAACCTGACAAGGGCACTGAAGCTCTTGGGGGTGGATGCAGTCAACTGCGTTACGTCGCACAATTATTTCGACTATCCCTACTGGTTTGACGTGTCAACCGCCAGTGGACGGTCCGGTTTCGCGAACTGGCTGGGCGGGGGAGAACCCAACGTAATCCTCGTCAACAAGCATCCCCTGTGGGAGAGACCCTACCCCGTCCACATTCCGTACGATGAAGGCAGACTCCGCGTGATATGGCACAGGGGAAGCATCTACAGGAACGATTACGAAAGAATCAATGCCGCAGACAGATCATCGGGCCTAATTCGCCTCGCCAGCACCCTTGACCTGCTGCAGTACGGCAAACCAGACCTTCAGTGGTTCCCCGTACCCACTCCGGTGAGGGAGTACGCTGGCTTCAAGACGAGGAGCAGGAGCAGGAAGGTGCGTTTCTTCCATTCGCCCACGGTGCGCGAGGTGAAGGGCACCAAGCTTCTCGTAGAGTGCATCGAGGACCTGAAGCACGAGTCCCCCGCCTACGACGACCTTCAGCTCGTCATCGTAGAGAGGTCCACACACGAGCAGTGCATGAGGGTCAGGGGGACCTGCGACGCCGCTTTCGACCAGGTCAGCAACCTGTGCTACGGCAACAGCGGCCTTGAAGCGTGCTGCATGAAGATGCCCGTCGTGGTCAACGTGCACCCGACCGTGTACAATGAGCTGAGGGAGAGAGGAATAGAACCGTGGTTCGTCGACCCAGGATTCAACGACAGGCCAAAGCTCAAGGAGTGCATCAAGGAGCTCTACAGTGACCCCTCCTTCAGGAAAGAGGTCGGTATCAAGGGATACAGATACGTGAAAGAATGGCATGACCTGCCCGTCGCGGGGAGGAGGTTCCTTTCCACCATCGGCATTCCCCTACCACAAGTTGAAACCACCCACGCGGTGAGAAGGAACCTCGTCCATCCTTCGCTTTAGCGCGTGTCCGAAAAGTCTGGTTGAGAGATAGGTTATCCACGCGCGCGTGGGTGCGGCACCGTGAGATAGTTCTCCGTCCTACAATCCTACGAGCGGGTGACCCGCTGCTCCAGATTTCGACCTTCCTGAGTCAGCGCATGTGACCTTAGGTTCAAATCGTAACACTTGTCTCGGATCTCGACCCCTTTCGTGTAGAAGAGGTGCGGTCGCCGGGATTTGAACCCGGGTTACTAGCTTGGCAAGCCTACATGCCGAGATTTAGGGCGTAATGTCCTAGACCAGGCTTTCCTCTCCACGACGGAGAACTAGACGACGACCGCGCAGTCGAGGTGACCGAAATCCACCGGATAAAAACCTGACGCGCTCGCTAGACCACCTTCGTCCCCAGCGGCATCTCCTTGTCCGGGGTGACGAGGGAGAGGTCGGTCTCCGAGAACGCGGAGAGCATCATGCACTCCGAGATCACACCCACGACTGACTTGGGTTCGAGGTTGACAACCGCCACGACCATCTTCCCCAGCAGCTGGTCCTTCGCGTAGTACGCCTTTATCCCGCCAGCGCACTGCTTTATCCCGAGCGGTCCGAAGTCTATCCTGAACTTGTAGAGGGGCTTCCTCGCCTGCGGAATGTCGTCAACCTCGATTATCCTCCCGACTCTTATGTCAAGCTGGGCGAAGACGTCGATTGATACGGACACGGATTCGGCTTCGCTGCATCTTCAGATAAGCTTTGGCGGGAGCGTCTCATCGTCAACGCCTGACAAAGAAGCCGCACCGACCCGACTTCGCCGCGAGGTCAGCCACCGCAAACTTCATTTCCCGGGACTGGTTTAAACATCTAAGACCCGAAAGTGAGCGAGTTCTTCTTCGAGCGGATGAGGAGAGAGCTGTTCATCCTCTTCGTCCAGGCGAGGAACGAGAAGGTGCAGCAGGAGCTGGACGAGGAGGTCGAGAGAATCACGGGGAAGGAGTGCGATGATGCTGCGCGCGCCCTTTCGAAGGCGGACTTCAAGAAGGTCGCCGAGGAAGCTATGAACAACATAAGGAAGCGCAGGAAGAAGACGACCGAGCAGACGTCGAGCGTCGAGGTATCGGTCTAGGTTCTGTCTAATCTGCGGGACTCACCACTACATCAGACTTGCCCGCATCGACTTTCAGGATTACCGTCGTCGTCGGGTTCCTGTACCATCGCTTCACCTGCGGGCCCTGGGACGGGAGAACCTCACCCGCCCTGTCAGCAAATTCACTGACGAGCTTGGCTATTGCCAGCACTGGATTTTACGGCTGCCAGCCAACCTCATATCCAACATCGGACGGATCGCTTAGCGACCCGTCTTCACGACGATTTTGCTTCGTATGATGATCCGCGTAGCGTACTTAAGGGCCACGTCCTGGAGGCCGGACAGAGCCTCGGTCTACAAGTGAACCGGCGACCCTTCCCCCCTGGCGAAAGTGGACCTGCGTCAGGCTCGAATGAAGCATCCAAAACGGTAAAGAAGGAGAGGCTCTTTAGAGGACTCGGCTGAGCGACGATGAGCGAAGAGCACTTTACCGAATGGGCGAACAGGAGGTCCCGCCTGCCACTGGCGGTCGCGGGTCATTCGCTCGTCATGAGAGGGGACAACATCATCCTCATAGATCGGGGTCAGTTCGTCTACGAGGAGGCGCTCAGGCTGGTCAGGAAGCTGAACTCAAGGAACCCCATCGATCGGTTCGACGCAACGATTACCATCTGGGAGAGGAACGGAACTCTGAGGGTCGTTGCGCTGGGCCTCATAGCGCTAATCCTCGTGGTCGTCGTCCTGTTCGCCAGTCACTAGAACGCCGAGGCTCACGGCTTGATGGTGACGTAGTAAAGCTCGGTCACACCGGAGGCCAGGACCTTGAGGACTCCGAAGTTGGTGTTTCCGGAGCTGTCGATCCAGGTGTAGACGGTGTTCGCGACACTCCCCGTTCCGTAGTTCTGGAGCAGCGACGTCACCTGGTCAATCGTGGCGTTCGCTCCAACCGTGCTGTAGGAGACGGTCCCGACGTTTATCCAGACTGTCGGGTTGAGCGAGGTGGCGTTCACGACCGTATACCCGTCGCTGGCGATTAGGCCGTCTATCTGGCGTATGGTTGTCGTCTCATCCTGTGTGACGGTGATGGGCAGGCTCGAGTTGAGCGCGTCGAAGGCCAAGGTCGCGTCCGACCCCACGGCGACTATCCCCGTGTTCGGGTTGACCGCTGTCATGAAGGGCAGCTGCGTGACCACCCCTGATGTTCCTGGGTTAGTGTAGACCGCGACGAAATACGTGAGCTCTCCGTCAACCGAGTAGAGGAGGTAGGACCCTATCCTATAGTTCGGCAGGAGGGTAAGCTGGGTCCTCACCTGCTGGTTGGTCGTGAGGGCGTTCTCCGCGGCCGAGGGACCGATTATGGGAGTGGAGGTCGAGGGATTCTGGTATAGGTCGATCTGACCCAGCTTGTCCCCGCCGTAGGCGATGTACAGCCCTGCGAGGTTCTTGCTCACGGCGCCCTGGTACTGGACGGGCTGCTGCGCTACGAAGTATGTTTCGCTCCCCACCGCAAAAGGAATGTACTGTACTGAGGCCGTCGTGTTGCTCGTGACGGGACGCGCGTAGAACTGGGTCCCCGACCTAAAGACGAATGGGTCGCTCACGTGGTATACGAAGTCGTAGTCAAGCTGACCGGGGACGGTGGGCGTTCCCAGGAGCTGTTCGGGGTACCGTATCTGGGGCACGAGCCAGGCGGGAGGTGCCTTCCAGCTGCTGTAGTAGTTCTGATAGTATTGCGTGAGGAAGTCCGTGCTGTTGACCCCTCCCATCAGGTTCGAGACGGTGTAGCCCTGCATCGAGCCGTCCTGGATGTTTACAAGGACGACTCCGAAGAACCTGAGATAGGGGCTCGCGGCGAAGCCCGAGCTCAGCGGGTAGTTTATGTAGACCTGGACGGCGTAGTACAGGTTCTTCCCGTCGGAGACGATGTAGGCCGCCGGGTCCATCGTCAGGCCGGGAATCAGTATGTCGCCGACCCTGGCGAAGATGTTCCTGTTCCAGAGCATGTTGATCGACTCGCTCGAGAAGGCGAATCCGAGCTGCCCCTCGACGAAGGTGAACCACATCGACTTCTGCCAGCCGCTCAGGACGTAGTCGGGCGTGCCCGGAAATGTCGCGTCCTGGACCTGATTGTAGCCGGGGACATTCACGTAGACAGACCCGTTGAACCCCGCGCCCTCGCCGTAGTAGATCAGCGGTTCGGAGGGTATCCCGAAGGCCGTGGTCGCGTTCACGACGCCGCCCGTGTGCGTGTTTATCACGAGGACTTTGGACGCGTGCGTGTAGATCAGGTGCTCGCTGATCCAATCCGTTTCAGGGAATGTGGGAGTCGTCGGCGAGACCCAGTATTCGGTCCCGTTGTAGAACACGATCTCCGAGCTCCCCAGGGCCATCCAGTTGTACGCGCCAATCTCCTTCGTGTTGGTGACCGCGGCCGCGGTCTGGTCCCACTGCCTCACGAGGTTGAGAGTGGTCGTGGGGTTGCTGGTGGGCAGGTCGGTGATGTTGCTCACCTGGATGTTGTTCAGCCCTGCCGCCCACCTCGTCACCGTGATCTCCTTCTGGGTCTGCGGGTAAAACTGATAGTTCAGGTAGTTGTTGTTCCAGTTGAAGTAGTAGAACGCGCCCGCCCCGACCTGCAGTATGAGGACCGCGGCGAAGACGACTGCGATGATCTTGAAGACGTTGACCCGCTTCAGGAGGAGGTCTCGCCGCTTGGTGAGGTAGAGGTAGCCCCCGACAGTGAAGAAGAAGAGTGTCACTGTAATGCCGTAGACGTAGGGCGTAGCGATGTTCATCAGCCAGTAAGGGGCGCCGATTGCGATCTCCAGGATTACCGCCCCCGCGATCGCCAGGAGGTTCCTTATCCAGACGTCGCTCCTCCTAGTCGGGAGGTTCGCGAACAGCCTGAGCACCTGCCTGAGGGCGAAGACGAGGAGGAACGCCGAGGCGACGTAGACGAGCACTGCGTACTCGATTTGCATGGTAGGCATGAGCGAGACGATCTGGGAGCCGGACGCTGGGAAGAGGGGGAGGAGGAAGACCCTGGGGACCTGCGACCAGCTCCCAAGGCCCATTGTCGCCATCATTATCGAGTTCATGCCCTGGCCGAGCAGCGGGAACCCCCGGAAGGACACGAAGAAGTAGAAACCAAGCGCCCACTTGGCGGTCTGCCAGAGTGCCCAGAGCGAGGTGTTCATCTTTCCTTCAATCGGCCGCCTCTCCTCCTGCTCGAACTCGTCGCGCCTCATCCTCCTCCCCAGCACTTGGAGGAGGCTCCTGAGGTCGCTTCCCCCGACCTTGGGATAGACCAGCAGGAGGGCGAAGAGGGCGGCAGCGACGAAGAGGTAGTCGTGGTAGAAGGTGATGCTGAACCAGTTGAGGTTGGCTTTCGCCGAGTAGACCGCCTCCGCAATCGACCAGTTGAGGATGACCCAGAGGATGGATAGGACCACGGTCACTCCTATGACCGCCAGTAGCAACCAGGTGACTAGCCTGTTTCGCTGGAACCTGCCGAGCCCCCGTTCTTCCTCTTCCAAACGTCTGGGAGGCTCGGCTGGGTCTATTTATGATGGTCGAACCGTTGGTGTATAGCAAGGTATCTCGGTCTGGCCGCGCCTCATTCCGGACACCAATCCTTTAATCGTCGAGCATCCCGAAAGCTCACGCCGTTGTCCTCGGACAGAGAGAACTTAGTCATCACCGCGCTGCTGTTGGGGGTTCTCATCGCCACGGCCGGGGTCACCTACGGCTACTACTCGATGAATCGGTCCCGAACGCAGGAGCCCACAATCGCGGGCCTCCAGCTGAGGTCCACCTCGGTGGCCTTGGCGGGACTGGGGAGAGCAGACCTGAGCGTGACCCTCAGAGCTGTCGTCTTCAACCCCTATCCAGTGGGGGCGGTACTGGATTCGGCGAGCTACTCGGTCTACGCTAACGGGCACTACCTGGGGAGCGGGGAGACGACGCGCGCATTCAGCCTCGCCGCCGGGTCGTCCCAGACCTTCGTCTTTCCCATCTCCGTCAGTTGGGACAAGGCCTTTAGCGGCCTCGGATACTATCTCGTCGGTCTTGGGAGCGTGGCGCTGGAGGTCAACGGGACGGCGGGCGTTAGTGTGGGCGGGATCCTCCTCTCCGCGCCCTTCGAGTTCACGGCCAGCTAGAGGGCCGAATCTCGAGAGGAAGCTTAAATGGGATTAGAACCCACGAGAAATGGCTCGACGAATGGTACCTGAAGTCGGTTCCGAAGAACGAGGCGGGGTTGCTGGTCAACGCAGAGAGAAGGGTCAGAGAAGTGCTGGGAGCGCAGATGCAAGATGATGAAGAACGAACTCGAGACCCGGATCCTGGACTTGCTCAAGAAGGAAGGGCTGGTCTCCACCAAGCGCATCGCGCAGGAGCTTGGCATGGACCTGGAAGCGGCAAAGCCCGTTCTGAACCAGCTCTGGGAGGAGCAGAGGATCGGCAGGAAGCTCGCGCTCGACACCTCGTCGGCTGATGCCTCGGGCGGGGCCGAGCTTTGGCACGTCATAGGATGGAAGGCGAGCCAGCCGACTCCCCCGGAACCCAAGCCGAGCCACTCGAGCAGCGTCCTGATTCTGAACCCGGAGAAGAGGGGGGGCAGGCCGAAACCTGCGGCGAGGAAACCCAAGGGGCCGCTCCGCTCTCGCATGGCCATCTTGGAGTTGCTGGCGGGGACGTCATACCCGCTCTCGGCGGCGGAGATAGGTCGGAAGACGAGGACGGGGAGGGCGGGGGCGAAATCCGCCCTGAGAGCCCTCAACGATGCGGGGCTCGCGACGAGGGTGAACCTGGGGGAAGGGGGAAAGGGCAACTGCCCCACGTGCGGCGCCCCGACGTTCGGGAGAGAGGTCTACGGGATTACCGAAGAGGGAAGAGGTCTCGTCAAGTGGTCGAGGGAGAATCGCAAGCCGCTGGACAAGCTGCAGGCCCTCCTGTGATGATTCTCAATCGGCGATTCTAGGACCCGGTGACGAACTCGTAGGAGTCAGCCGAGAGCGTGAACCCGTCGAGCGTGAACTGCTGCAGCTGGGTGGGCTGAGCGCCGAGGTCTATCGGGTTCCCGTTGTTCGCCACGCGGGAGAAGACGGAGCTGGGCGAGATGCCAGTGAAGTTCCACTCGCCGACCCCAAGGGTAGCCGACGCTATCGCCGAATCGTTTTCCGAGTAGGAGACGCTCTGCTCCGGCCCGTCGTAGTTCGAGCTCACGTGGTACCACTCCGTCATCAGGCCGGTGAAGTAACCCTCCGTGTCGAAGGAGAACCGTGCCTGTGACTGCTGCTCCTGCGACCCGATGAACTCGGTCGCGCTCCTTGCGGGGTAGCTCATCGAGCCGCTCGCCCCCGTGACCAGATCTCGCGCGGATGCCACCACCTGTCCGCCGCTGAAGGAGAGGCCCAGCTCGATGGTGTCGCCCGAGTTGACGACGCCTGAGAAAGCCACGGAGGGCGGTGAGCGGGTGAGTCCGCCCGGCGCCCACGCCTCGGTGACGAAACCGAAACCAGAGTCGTAGCCCCCTGCCTGGAGCGGCCAGTCCCAGTTTATCCCGACCTGGTACCAGTAGCCCGTGTTCGTCAGGCCGTTGAGGAGGTAGGAAGGCCCGTACCCGTTGGCGTCGCACTGGGCTATGGCGGTAACGTTGAACTCCAGCTGGGTGTAGGTGGGGTAGAACGCCATGACCTGCTGGACGTCATAGTTCGGGGCCGGCGCCGCCACGAAGGTCGATGAGGCAGAGGCCGACGCGCAGTTCACAGGCGACCCGCCATGACTGACGGGCGACGTCGACGGGAGCACGTAGAAGACGGAGACGAAAACCAGCAGCGCTATGATTGTCACGACGGCCGCCGTCCTTCCCCGGGAGACTCTCTGCTCACCCTGCGGCGGAGGGGTTCCGCCCTCTGACGGTAGGACGCCGCTCGGGGCCGATGGGGCGATGCTCGCTCCGCAGTTCGGGCAGAAGAGATACTCGGCACCAACCTCGCTGTGGCACGTCGGGCATTGCGGCAAAGACTGGCTACGTCCTTCGGGTCGAACCCCGATTCAGTGCGTATTAACATTGCCATTGAGTTCTCCCAGCCGCTTCGGAAATCCCGACGTGCTCGCCGCAAGACGGACCTCCGCAAGCTACATCTGGAGGCCTGAGCACGGGGCTGGTGGTCGGGATGCTGACAAAGGACGAAGCTGCAGACGGCTGTACGCCCCCTGGCTCGGCCCGCAAGGTGAGCTCGGCGGACCAAGCGGAGAAGGCTTGCATCCTCTGCGGAAAGAAGATGTACTTCGCGGAGGACTTCCAGATCCACGTCTGCTTGAACAAGGAGCACGGAGTGCTGGCATACTACGGCCTTGACGAATGCTACTTCACGTCCCAGAGCGACGTGGCGGTCAGGTTCGCGAAGGAGGGCAGGAAGTTTCACATTATCGAGCCTGAGGTGCTGCGGATGATAGGGGTCGACTCCTAATCGGCGCCAACCTGTGCGAACGAGACCGACGGTGCGCCGAGCTAGCTGACCTAGACTGTTAACTACTGGGTGGGCAGCCGGACAACCGGCGATTGATTTGATGAAGGTATCGATCGCACCTAGGGTAGTCCTGCTCTTAGTCGTGCTGCTGCTGTGCGCGAGCCTTTTGGCCCTTGGGATGGGCAACACGACAGTTCCGCGGTTCACCACGTCCAGCACAATGACCGAGCCGCCGACCTCCACGACCATGTCTACAACGTCGACCGAGCCAGCGGGCGCGATAGCCTTCTCAAACCCGGAGGCGTACGAGACGCTGGCGCCGAATCAGAACCTCACCATTTCGGGAGCCGTCTCACCCGAGCCGACGACCCCGGACAGCATCCTGATCGAGGTGACCCAACAGGGTTCGCTCACCGTCCTCCACGAGGGGACCGTGGCCGTTCAATCGGCCGGGACCTTCTCGTACTCCACGTCTGTGGGCCCCACATGGCCCTCAGGCACTTACGTCATAACCGCCACAGACTCGAGTGGCGCGACGGGGACCGAGATGTTCATCGTCACCTATGGCGACATCTGGTGTTGTTGACCCGAGCCCCGCGAGGCGCAGGGGGCCTGCTACCGCAGCGAGAGGTAGCCCTTGTTCACGTCGACGGTGAGCTTGCAGCTCTTCAGGAAGGTGCGGCCCAGCACGAAATCGTACGTGAGAAATCGCGGGTGCCGGAGTTCTAGAACCGTCGCGTCCACGTCGCTCGCGACGATGGTGCCGACAGAAACCTTGTGTAGCTTCACTATGATGCCCCTCTGTATCCCTTGGTCTATCGCGTCCCGACGGAGGATGGTGCAGTGCGGAGCGTTGAAATCGAGGACCGACTTGACCTCCCTCGCGATGCCAAGGGGCATTTCCACCCTGCGCCTACCAGGGTAGGGTTCGCTAGTTGGAGCCTCAACCCTTCCAGACTCCCTTACTTCCCCTCTATCTTCAGCTTGGATGCAGGATAGTCGAACTCGAACTTCAGGAACTGCAGGAGGCTGCGCCCGAGAACGACATCGTATCCTGTCACCTGGGGTATGTCGAGCGCCAGGAAATCGACGTTTTTGAAAGACATGGCACCAAGATCGACCTGTGCCATCCGAATTAGCGGCGCCTTGCCGTACCCAGAGTAGCTCGCAAAGGTGACCCAGTTGCTGGCCTGAGATACCGGGTCGTCGTTCACGACCTGTGAATAACCTAGGAGGTAGGCATCGACCTTCGATATGACGCAGTACTCCGCACCCGGGTCTATCAGCGCGCTCGAGTTCCCTCACGCCCGCGGCGCGGCCCTTGAGGCGGACGAACACCGTGGGGAATTTCCCGAAGTCGGTTTCGCTCACGGTGTCAGACTTGGCTAGAGGAGCAGAGGATATGGCGGATCACCAGCGAAGAAGATGCAGATATCAGGGTATTTCCCCAGCTTCTGTCTGAGCATGTACCTGTCGGTGTCCTCGGCGACGACCCTGCCTCTCGACGGAAAGAGGTTGGTGTCCCTTGCGGTCACTACGACAGCAACCCATCTGTCCTTGTGCAGCTTCCGGATCTCTGGGAGAGCAAGGTCCTCCGGTTCGCCCTGCTCCCCTGTTGACGGGACGCTCCCAGCCGAGCTCATGGGAAACGTCTGGCTGTTCAGATGGTCGATGTATTAATTTTTTGTGCTTGTGACCGGGCGTCTTCCGCTCGCAAGCATACATCGTTGCGGCGCGGGTGTGAGATAGACAGGGGGGATGAGAATGTAGTTTTGGCCTACGCTCTATCAAGAAACACATAACATATGTAGTTTTTGTCTGGGGAAATCGTAAATACTGGTTGGGTTTTTAGACCACCAGCGATTGATATGGAACAATCGATCGCGCGAAGGCTCGTGGTCGTTGCTGTAGTCGTGTTGCTGGTTGGCGTGAGCCTGGTGATCTACTCTTTAGGGACCACGACGACTTCGCCCTCGTTCGCCGTGACCAGCAGCGCAACGATGACCGAGTCACTCTCCGCCACGACCAGCACCACGATGATAACCTCCGTAGGCTCGATAGCATTCTCAAGCCCGGACCCGGGTTATGCGCTGTACGCGGACCAGAACCTGACAATCTCGGGAAGCATCAGCCCAGCGCCGACGCCTTCAGACAGCGTCTTCATCCAAGTGGCGCCGCAGGGCTCGTTGGTCTCCCTTGTTGCTGTGACTGTGCCCGTCGGAGCCAACGGTACCTTCCGGTACTCGACGTTGGTAGGCTCCACGTGGGCGGGCATTGAGGCTCTTCTCACGACGTACGTAATCACGGCGACCGACTCCAACGGCGCGACGGGGACCGATACGTTCATGGTCACACTGCCGTCGTGCTGAATCCTCGAATCAAAATCGGGGGCACGACAACGCCACTGAACCGATTTCGGTGCTGATACTATCCAACCAGCAGCCAATGCCGGTGATCACGATGACCGTGGAAATCGGACCAGGCGGTGCTTTCTCGTACTCAACACCGGTAGCGTCCCCTAGACGCCCGTCCTACGAGATAAACGTCAGGGAGATGGCACGAGTCGAACCAGGCTTGGAATACCCGACCCGTCCGCAGACGCGGCAGCTCTGACAGGTCAGGCTTCGAGACGTCATGACCGCAACGAGATGTAGCCTTTCTTTACATCGACGGTGAGCTTGCAGTTCGCCAAGAAGGTACGCCCAAGCACGAAGTCGAACGTGTGGAATCGAGGGTGCTGGAGTTCGAGAACCACAGCGTCGACATCCTTCGCGACGACTGAGCCGACAGAGACCTTGTTCAGCCTCACGACGATGCCCCTCTGTATTCCCTGCCAGCTAGTCAGCGTGGGCACCCTGTCCGGACGAATCCTCTCCTCATCCACATGCTTGTTGGCTGCATGGGGATACCCTAGGTCTATGGCATCAAGACGGAGGATGATGCAGTACGGAGCGTTGAAATCGATGAGGGAGGCCACCTCCCTCACGATGCCGTACTGTCCCTCCACGCGGGCGCTTACTAGAAGGGGGTTACCTAGCGCGAACCTCACGGTTCCGGACCCCGCTCTTTCTCCTCATTCCTTGGTTGCGTTGCCGGGTGGCCTGTTTCTAGCTTCGTGAACCGGAGGGGGCACCGTCCGAGTACCGCGTCGAATCCTGTCACCTGAGGAATGTCGACGGCCAGGAAATCGACGTTCCTGAAAGGCGTGGCTCCATTCTCAACCTGTGCCATCCTGACCGCCAGCGCCTTGCGGTAACCGCCGTCGCTAGTGAACGTAAGAGTGTTCTTTGCTTCGCCCATGAGGTTGTTGTTGGCTGTCTCCGAGTGGCCCAGCATGTGCGCATCGACCTTCGACACCACGCAGTGTCTCCCGAAGGAGTGTTCGGTGACTGCGAGAGCAGTCGAGATTAGAGGATTGGAAGATATATCGGATCACCAGCGAAGAAGATGCAGATGTCCTTGTAGGCACCCAGCTTCTGTCTGAGCAAATACCTGTCGATGTCCTCAGCGACGACCTTCCCCCCCGTAGGCTGCATGTTCCTATCTCTTCTGGTAACAACCACGGCGACCCATCTGTCCTTGAATTGCTTCCGGATTTCGCGGAGAGTAAGCTCTTTTGGCTCGCCTTCCCCTCCGGCTGACTGGAGGCCCTCAGTCGAACTCATGGAGACCAATTTCCCCATGAGCTCGACCTATTTCAAGATGCGGTCTCTACTTAGATTGTGTTTGTCGCGTTTGAAGAGGTGGCTACTCCCGGCGAGGCGCTGGACAGGCTACGGAGGGCGTTTGTGACTGCCCCCTGACCGATGTACGACCGGAACGCGTTGCCCTGGCCAGTACCCGCAGCAGCGTTTATGCTCTTGTGGGTCAGCGGAGCTGCTGACGCGAACGCCTTCTGTGCGGCCGTTGCGATGACGGACTCTGTCAGCGTCTTGCCGCTGATGTACGACTCGGCCGCGCTCGCCCTGATGGGAACGGTCGCGACGTGACCGAGCACGATCTTCGAACCAGTGACAGTTGACCCGCTGAATGACACGACTGCCGCGCAGCTAGCGAGCGGGAAGTCTATCGCCGTCCTGTCGGTGATTCTGAAGTAGGCCTGCTGTGTGTTAGATGCAGGTGTCGGTATGTTGATCGAGGTGATTATCTCGTTGTAGCGCAGGCTGTTCTCCTTGACTCGCCCGTCGACGATGCTGACTCCTGGGAGGTGCTGCTCCATCGTCCTCGTGCTTGTGCCTCCGGGCCCCTGCACCGTGAGCGTGGCGCCGAGCGCCATTAGTGGTGCGGAGAGGTCGCCGGCGTGCACCGCGTAGCAGAGGTTGCCCCCGAACAGGCTGTGATAGTAGCGGTTGTCACCCACGACGGCGTAGCAGACGTTCCCGCCGTTCCTCCAGCAGTCGACGTTGTTGCGGAGGTACCAGCACCAGACCTCCTGGGATATGTCCCCAGCCGCGGTCGCCTGGTTGCCTATCTGCGCCGGATGCCCGGTGGCCGCCTGGGCGAGCGCAGGGTAGTACTGGTTGACGTTTGGGTCGGTCTTGATCGTGGAGACAGGCGTCGTTGCGCCGATGGTCAGGCCGCCAGAGCCGTAGCTTATGCCGCCGAGGTTGAGCCCGGTGAGGTCGATGACGTACTGCGGTGTGAGGAGTTCCACGTGCTGCTTCATCAGATAGAGCAGGTCCGTTCCTCCGGCCATGACCCTCGCCTGGCCGCCGTACTTGGTCAGGAGCGAGACCACGTCACTGACCGATGTTGGCTGTAGGTATCCGAATTGGTTTAGTTCATATTGCATTTGTTTTCACCACCCTTAGGATGACGGTGCCTCCAGCAAAGAGGGCTTGTTCGCCTTCACCCATTGCAGGGCCGTGACGATGTCCTCCTTCCGGACCGGATATTTGGTGAACCTGTAGCCGCCGAGCGCGTTGGAGAGGGCGTTCAGGACCACTACTTCTGTGCTCATCTGGGAGTTCTCGCCGATTCCCACCGCTCCGAAGGGGGCGTAGGGGTCGACCTGCTCCACATAGATGGGCATGTTGCGGTTGGGCGTCTGGTATATGCTTGCCACCTTCAGGTCTAGATAGTTGGGGTTAAGGTATAGTCCGGAGTACTTGAGGCCGGTCGACGAGTCGGGTATGACTTCGTCGAAGAGCGCCGCACTTGCACCGACAATAAAGCCGCCCTGAGCCTGGGCCTCGGCTCCCAGCGGGAATATGACCCTGCCTAGCCCCAGCCCACCCACGAAGTCGATGACGCGGACGTCGGCCGTCTCGGTGTCGACCTCGACCTCGACGAACCTCGTGCCTCCGACACGGTAGGCCGTGTGGGCTGGCGGTGTGTAGTTGCCCAATCCCTTGAGACCAGCTGTTGGCAGGAGGGCGCATGCGGCTTGGAAGGTCATCTGGTTGGAGGGGTTGGTCGTGTCGAAGATTATCCCTGACGGCTGACCGGAGGTGCCTCCGCCGAAGGCGAGGTTAGTTGCTTTGGTCCCTGGAGCGAGCTTGGCCGCGATGAGCGGGAACCACTGGCTTCCCAGGTTCGCCGCTGCCGCTGTCATTCCTAGGCCCATGTTGCGCGTCCCGGCGCTGCCAGCGGTTATGCCCGAGTCGGTCGTGAGACTGGTGTCTGACATGTAGGCCGTCACGCCGTTCCCGGGGGTG
Organism: uncultured Nitrososphaerota archaeon; assembly: GCA_963703285.1. GTDB lineage: Archaea > Thermoproteota > Nitrososphaeria > Nitrososphaerales > Gagatemarchaeaceae > Gagatemarchaeum. Next base: position 1,218,192 of record OY969807.1, on the reverse strand, counting down.
GAGACGCTGTTCCCGTACTGCTTCAAGGTTAGCCCTATCGCCTCCGCGCCGATCATGGGTATGGCAGTGGGGCCGCCCCCGCCGTGGTCCATGATGCCGCTGTAGATGTTCACCGCTCCGGATGGCAGGACCTGGATCTGGCCGGTGTCTGGGGCACGCAGGGACCCCTTGTTCCCCGATGTCAGGGCGACGCCGATTCCTCTCAGCTTCAGCCCTGTGCCGACAGTCTCGCCGGAGTTGGTCACTACCGCGCTCGGAACGCCCCAGCCCTTCCACCTGGCTTTCCAGTTGAAGTTGCCGGAATTCGCGGCCAGGAGAAGGTGCTCTGGCTGTCCGAAGCTGCTGAAGGGGTATCCCGTGGTCGGGTCGAACGCCGTGTCGTTGTAGACCGTCGGCGGTGTGGTCGTGTTGTCGACATAGTACGCCGTCTTCATGTTCTGCAGCCTGAACTGGACGGGGTCCATGCCGTACTTCTCGGCGAGCATGTCGACCGCCGTCTCTATCATGAAGCCGGCCTGGCTCTCGCCCACGTCGCGCATTGCGGATTGAGTGCAGAACAGGTTGGTGTTCGCCGTGTAGCTCACGAGGTTGACGTTGGGGATGTTGTACATGGCGTAGAGCTCCGAGAGCTCCGAGGCGGAGCCGGCCATGGCGCCCACGTTCGTGTACACCTCCGCCTTCAGCGCAGTGATGTACCCGCCTTTCGCGGCTATCGTCAGGTAACCGCGCATGGAATAGCGGTGTTGCGTGAACTTGACGCCCTCGTCCCTGGTGTACGTGTTCTTCACGACCTGTCCCGATTTCTTCGCCATCGCAGCGGATATCATGAGGCCCTCCCATGGAGGGATCGTCGATCCCATCGACCCACCCTGGGACCCGGCCTCTGCGCCTCCAAGCCCAGTGCATGCTCTCACGTTGGCCGCCGGCAGCTGGAACCAGCTCGCGAGGTCGTTCTGGACGGTGACGGCGTACTCGCTGCCGGTGTAAGAGGTGAACGAGGGCCCGGTAGAGGTGATGCCGACCCCGGTCGTTGCTGCTTGAGACATGTCGACCGCGTTCGTTTGTGAAGTGTACTGGATGATCTGTGTGCGCGTGTCGAGCATCTGGTGCGGGTAGGCAGCGGTATCAAGTACTGGTAACGTGACGACCTGGTCTGCCTCGTCTATCGCGGCGTTGACGTCGCCGTACGCGTCCTGAGCAGAGGAGAGCAGAGAGGGCTGGGTGAGGATGCCCGTCACTATTGTGCCTGCTGGCATGTTCCCGTTGGGCCAGAGCTGCGGGGCTCCCGACTTGATCGCCTCCTCGGGGTCGAAGACGGCGGGCGTAGGTTCGTACTCCACCTTGACTAGCTGGATGGCGTCGTTGACCAGGTCGGGGTTGCTCGCTCCGACGGCGACGACGGCCTCCCCGCAGTACCTCACCTGCGTGGTCGGCAGAGGCGTGTAGACTCTCAGGCCGGAGGTCGAGTAGAAGTCAGTCGCGGGGAGCCATTCGTAGTCGAAGCCTGTGAGAGTGATCGCTCCCGCAGCCTCGGCCGCACTGACGTCTATGCTCTTGATCAGGGCGCTCGCGTGCGGGGATGTGACGTACCCCATGTACAGGAAGCCCGTGGTCGAAGCTATGCCGATGTCGGAGGGCTGGATGTCTGAGGCGAAACGCTTCTTCCCGATAAGCTTGTTGTAGGTGTCACGCCTGCCGAGGGTGGGGTTTCCGACGATGGAGAACGATGAACCGGGCTGCCCGTAGGAATTCGATGCGCTCATCTCTAGGCACCTCCTGAGCTCGGTGCCGCCAGGTTAGTCGCAGCTAGCTGCACTGCGTTGATTATGTGGGTGTAGTTACCGCAGCGACACAGGTTCCCGCTCAGCGCATCTTTGATCTGCGGGACCGTCGGGCTGGTGTTCACCTTGAGCAGAGCCGCAGCGGCCATGACCAGACCAGGTCCGCAGTAAGTGCACTGACCCCCATCAGCGGTGACCCAGGCCTGCTGAAGGGCGTTCACGACGGGGTCTCCGGTGGCTATCTCGCCTGTGAGTATGATGTGGCCGACGGCCCGAAGCGCCAGGACACTACAGGACTCACGGGCCTGCCCATCAATCAGAACGGTGCACCCACCGCACGTCATCCTGTTGCAGGGCTTCTTCGTCGAGACGAGGTTGAGGTCCTCACGCAGTACGTCGACGAGCATCGTCCTCGGCCACACGTTGACGTTGTAGGTCTTGCCGTTCACGTTGAGTGTGATCGTCTGCTCCCCGAACGGGTCCGTGGTCGTCAGTGGAGGAGACGATGGAGCCGTTGCGGTATTGGTCTCGGTGTACTGGCCGTAGGTGAAGGTTGATGTAACGGAAGATGAAGACGTCTGCTCCTTCGGTGCTGGTCCCATCTTTATGCTGGCAGCAGAAACGCCCACCACCGCCGCCACCGCAGCAGTGCCTTTTATCAGGGCGCGCCTGGTAACCTTGGCGTTCGCGACATCTTGAAGTGGTCCGCCCGTCGCTTCGACAGGCTTTACAATCTTCTTGTCAGCTTGAGAAGCAGAGGGAGATTTCCTTTTGTCCTTGTTCGTCTTCATTTAAGTCGGATGCGCGGACTTTTATAATGTATATATCGATTGTCCCGTACCTATTCGGTTTTACGCTCATGTGACTGATTAGTAGGATTTCACATCTTTGTCTGGCAATCTTATCGTGGGCGCTTACTGACTGCGGTTCACCGTCTATTGTCCTGCTGATATGAACATCGGCTCATTCATGCCTCGTGAGGAGGAGTGCATCTCAACGCTAAGGGAGATGAGATGGCCCGATGGTGTCACCTGCCCTAGGTGCGGATCTGATGGGGTGGTGAAGGACGGCGTGAGAGGGCGCTACCAGATGTACTGGTGCAAGGCGTGCAACTTTGGGTTCAACGACAGGAGCGGGACGATATTCCAGGACACCAAGGTCCCCCTCCGCAAGTGGTTCATGATGGCTTTCATGATGCAGTTCAAGGTCTCTGTCCTCGAGATCTCGAAGACGATCAGGGTCTCGTACAGGCACGCCTACTACATGGCCAAGAAGATCAGGGGCAGCGTCTACGCAGGACAGATGGCAAAGAAGCTCAAGGGCACCGTCGAGATCGACGAGCTCTACGTCACGGCTGGCCTCAAAGGGAAAAAAGGAAGGACAGGCATCACGGGAGAAGGACCGCGCTGAAGGCGAGAGGGAGGGGGACCTACCAGAAAGACAAGCCCCCTCTCATCGGCATGGTATCGAGGGAGACCGGCGACGTCGTCATCGTGCCTTCGACGAACGTCACAGGCGAAGACCTCCTCCGGAGGATAGTGAAGAACGTCGATACAGGCGCAGTGGTCTACCATGACGACTACCGTCCCTATGGGATTCTGGACGGGGTGTACAGGCACGAGTCTGTCAACCACAGCGCAGGCGAGTATGCAAGGGGAGTCGTTCACACAAACACGATAGAAGGTGAGTTCTCGGTACTGAGGCCATGGCTCTCTGTGTTCAGGGGAGTGTCGAAGGAGAAGCTCTTCCTATACTGCTCTCAGTACCAGTTCCTCAGGAGGACTCGTGCGATGGACAGGGCGGCGAGGGCGGTCGCTCTCTTTGGGCTCGAACGTCGCAACGAGGCCGAACTCCTCGACGAACTTCCTCACGCGGTCGATCCTCTTGGCCGCCACCAGTAGGGCGTCTTCGAAGAGAGCAACCCTTCTCTCCTCCTGAGCGAGGCACGAGGGGCACTCCATCAGGGCCAGACCGTACCCCTCGCAGGTTTCTTCATTCGTCGCGACCCGAAGATCAAGCACCTTCATCGAGACGTGGCAGTCTTCGCACATTGGGAGCGGGACGTCCATGAAACGTCGATGGCTACGATGCGCCTATCAACGAAAAAGACAACAATCGGTGACAATCTGGTAAATCGGATTCATCCTACTAATCAGTCACATGAGCGTAATGAAATAATCGTCTATGTGAGATCGGTTCACGTCACGCAGGAGGAAAATGTTGATATGCTCATGCTCAAAAATCAGACTGTAGGTGTCGAAACATAACGGGCTACAGGCATGGACGATATGACCGTGGTGACTTTGGGGTTGGTCGAGCGAAGCCCGTTGGGGTAGGCAGCGTGTATGACGTTTCGCTCTCTGAAATAAGCGACGGCCGATGGGAGTAGCCGGAGTTCAGGGTCATGGCACATTCGTCGCGGGAGCCATAGCGGGTGAACGCTTGAAAGTCAAGGTCACTGAAGCTGGCAACGGGTCCGCCAACGGCCAACTAGTCTCTCGAAGTTCAGAAGTGAGCCTGAACTGATTGGCAAGGTCGGGTGGAGTAATTGAGTCTCCGCTCCGGCGCAATGGAGGGACACCTCGGTTCGAAGGGCTACCTCGAATATCTTGATCAAAGACTGGGTTTTTCGAAAGGAACCCTCTACGATCTCTGTCTAGCAGCCGTAAGGTCGAAGGGCAAGACTAAGACCAAGCAGGGGGTCAAGGTGACATATCGAGGAGAGACGGAGCGCGAAGTACGTACGACTTCTCACCACTCAATTCCTGTGCGTAAAGCCATATTTTTGATAGAGTTCAAGATGACCAAGGCGGGGAAGCAGGTGGACCGAGTGGTTCAGATGCATCTGGAAGAATAGCGGATTTAACCAATTCCTGACTCCAGCATGCCCTGTTCTTCAGCCATATTCAGTTCGATTAGCTGACCTATGCCGCTTCTTCTAGCTAACAAAAGCAGGAGGCGGACCCCTCTGCTCTCAACCCCGGGATGTCGTTGCACTCGCCTGAGGAGGGCCTTGTTTGGTTGCAGGTTGAGGCGAGGCCGGGGCCGCCTTATGCTGTTGTCTTTTTCTTGACGGCCTTCTTCTTGACCGTCTTCGACTTCGCCATGTAGCTGAAGATCTCCACCCTTGCTTAAATTGTTTGCAGTCAGCCAAGCAGCTCAGTCAAATCTTCGGTTGGTCGAGCGTATCCTCTGCGCATACATCAACCGCAGACTTCACACCACCTTGATTCTGAACTAACGAAAGAAGAAAAGTGCCAGGAAACCCTAGCTTTTCGATCTATTACTTTCTCGCTGATCGGACTTGCGGAGTCGGTTTAGTTCGGCAATCTTTTCCTTGTATTCCTTTTTCTTCTTCTTATTTCCTTGTACGCGCGCTTGGTCGTATAGCTTCCTCAGTTTCTCTTCTCCTGACGCGTAATCAGACATCTTCGGCGACGAGGTCGTAGCGCCATAATTATGTCTTCGAGTATGGGTCGCAAGACTACCTGCTGAAGTAGTCCTCCTTGTTGTACAAGGTACTTGCCGCACACGATGTCTTTCGGAAACGCTGCCTATCATTTCGATTCTGCATGATTTCTCGTCGGTTTGCGATTCGGAAGTGTCCTCAGCTCCGCACTTAAGATTCTTGCATACAACCTCTAGGTCATGGCAGGACAGTATTCTGATCGCTCTTCAAGGTTTGAGGATCGTTTGAGATGCATCTTGTGCGCCGATGAAGCGTTGTATGACCCGAAAAGTTATCGGGGCCATTCCGGCCCATTACGCCGTATCAACTACTGTAAGACACGGTTCGAGAAGCGATGATGGAATAGATAAATTGTGGAAAAGTAAGTAGATAGTGGAGCATCCTTCTGTTCCGAGTCGAATTAACTCAATGGAAGTTAATCTCATCCAGAGCCTCGCCGCGCTGTGGGCGTCTTGAAGGTCGAAGTCTACAGGGCCTTGTACTGCTCCGCCCAGTTCGCGTACGCACGTAGCATTTCTGGCGAGACACTCGGCCTGCGAACCTTCATTATCTCCTTAAAGTCGTTCATCATGATTGGCCTGGGCTGAACGCTCTTGTCGAGGGCCTTCCCGCTCTCGAAGAGTTCACGGACCACTCTCAGCTGCCCTCCCTGGCAGATGTCTCGCATGTCGGAACCGGAATAGCCCTCAGAGATTTTCGAGAGGTCATCCAAGTTTATGCCGCCGTCCACGTTTATCGGGGCGGTGTACTCCTTGAACATGGAGATTCTACCGTCGAAGTTCGGAAGCGGGATGTAGATCCTCTTCTCGAACCTGCGCAGGAAGGGCCAGTCGAGCGACCATGGTTTGTTGGTGGCTCCAACGGTGTAAAGGTGCACGTTCTTTCCCTTGTCCTGGATTCCATCCATCTCCTTCAGGAACTGGTTCCTGACCCTGCTCTCCCCTCCCACTTCGTTCGATCGAGTTCCCAGGAGGGAATCGAGCTCATCAATGAAGATGATCACCGGGTTGCCCTTGTCAAGCAGCTTCCTTGCCTCGGTGAAGAGCTTCGCGACGTTCTTCTCGGCCTCTCCAAGCCACTTTGACATTATTGTTGCCGCGTCGATCGAGATGAAATAACCGTCTATCTCGGCTGCAGTGGCAGCTGCGAGCATGGTTTTCCCGCAGCCCGGAGGCCCATAAAGCAGGATTCCACGCGGCCAGCCCAGAGGGAAGAGGTCGGGCCTCTCGAACGGGAAGACGATTGACTCTCGAATTGCCCTCTTGGCGTCGTCCAGCCCGATGACATCGTCCCACGTTACGTTGGGCTTCTCTTTCATCACCAACTCGTGGAACGAGGCCTTGAGTTGCGGAACCATCTGTTGGTCGCCTGAGCCGTCTCCGCCTGCGCTCGGTGCGAACACTGGAAAGGTTGCCCCCTCGGCCGGTGTGTCCTGCGGGAGAAGACCGTGGGCCTGCTGGATGGCCTTCACCCTCTCCTGATAGATTCCCGCCTTGTCCAGGTAGTACCTGTTAAGTTTGTAATCAGGATATAGACGGACGAGCGTAATCAGTGCGGAGATTGCCTTCTGGTACATCTGAATCGCCGTGCCGTGGGCCCCCTGGGAGTCGAAATGGATGGCTTCGCTGGCATACTTCCTCGCATCTTCCTCGAGTTCTCTTGCCGCTAGGAAGCTCACCGCAATCACTCACTCCTCTGCCGCTTGACATTTCCCCGTGCCAGCGGCCGAATCCAGGTAACTAAACTAAAGATGGAACAAATCATTACCGCCCACGAGCCAGATTCCCTTCGCATTGGTAATCGCGTCTGAGAAAGAGAGCGGTGAGGGGAGGTCCCCGCTTTCGCGGGTCCAGGCCCCTCGGGTTTACCGTTCTTGTTGTTACGCCGTGCTTTCCGTCGATTCTTCCATCGAGGGGAGCCCAGAGGGGATCTCAGGGAATTTCTCCTTCATCCTGCTTTCGGCAACTGCCGCAGCCTCTGCAAGGACCTTTTCTGCATCCTCGTTAGCGGCCGCGAAGTCCAGCGAGTATCCACCCACCGAACCAGCATCGACTAGGACACTGCTCAGGAGGCCTGAGATCTCGCCAATCTCGCCTTCTGCCTCCGGCAGGACGCTCACCAGTCCCTGCCTTACGCTGCGAATCACCGACATTGCAGGAGTGAGAGTCACAACGATGTCGCCCAGTTCGGTGACGGTGTTCAGTCTCAGGGTTATCTGCTCAAGAGCCAGTTTGGCTTGGGTGACCATCCTGCTCATCTTCCTTATCTCCGCGAGTTCATTCGCGTAGACTGCAGCATGCTGCGAATCGTGCTTCTGCATGGATGACACGACCTTGCTGAAGATCGAGGCGTCTCTCTCCCTAAGTTTTGCGCACGTTCCGTCGAGCTTTGCGACTTGAACTTGAATCTGTCGTACTGCCAGGTCCAACCTCGGCTTCAGAGGACCCGGGTTCTGAACGGAACCTCGTACTCTTCCAGTGAATCCACTGCCGTTGGATTTCTCCCACTTGCTTGCGAATTGCGACATATCTGACTCGGTGTCCAATACTGGTAACTCTTCCTTAAGCCGAATGTCGCCGACTGACCTGTCACCGTGGTGACTAGCATGTCAGTGACAAGTTACTTTCTGAGACGGATACGAAGTTTGACCTTCGATGAGTGCGAGGCCGCTGCCTGGGTTGACAGAGGGATGCACGATGCTGGATGATGCAGTTCGCGTTGAAGTGGTGCAGAATTGCATGCTGTTCACAGGAAGGAGAAACGTTGCCTTTCAATAAAGCCGAGAGCTTGATCAAGACAGGTTCTCTCAAGAACCCGATTAGGCGCTAATGAGCAGATTTAATACAAGCTATCCTCTTAATACGAAATGGTTAGGATGGTTAACTGTGCAAAATGCGGAAAAGAAATTCCTGCGGGGCAAGAAGTAAAGAAAGGGTTTCTGATGAAGAAAAGTTATCACAAGGATTGCGCACCCAAGTAGAGTCTACCGTTAAGTTCTAGTGTGGTCCCCCGATTTCTTTTAGTTTATCTCTACGATTAAACTGGATTCAATCGTGCCTCTGATTACTTCGAATTTAGGATATACTTGGAGGTTAGAACTCGACATATTGGTCTAACAGATTCGAGATTGTCGCCCGTTGAGGTAACAGGTTAAAGATACGATACGAGACCGCGAGAGCACCCCAAAGCCAGATGACCCGATCGTAGCAGTCACGAAGGTCTCCGAGAAGGGGCTGGTGCAGATCCCTCTCAATATCAGGGAGAAGCTGGACCTGACGCCCGGAACCAGGATGATCGTCATGGCGACCGAGGACGCGGTCGTGCTCAGGAAGGCGGAACTGTTGTTCGCAAGGGAACCATCCACTGGGTTGCTGAAGAAGATCCGCGCGATGTTCTCCAAGGTGCCGATAAGGGACATCGAGGAGTGAAGCGCCAATCAAGCCCTCGAAGGTCCATTCAGTCGCAAGAAGTGGGTGTTGATACAGGGTAGAGTATTATTAGAAGCCGCAGGACAATGGAGGTCCGAACCGGTCCGGGGTCCGGGTCTCGAAGCGTGGTGCTAAGGAGCCGGAGGTTGGTTAGGTCCTCGGAAAAAATTTAAAAAAGACAGGAGAAAGAGGAAGAATACCCGCATTCACTGGCGCGATGCCACATGACACAAGGGAACTCTGAACTCTGGTGTTTTGCACCGGGGGTACAGAGCAGCGTATCCTCCGCGTTCATGGTGGACGACCCTACCGACGTGCTCGCGAGGGGTGCCGCCTTTTTTTGCTGGCAGTCAACCAAGAACCATGTCCGTAAATTCGTTCCATGTTGTCTGAGGAAATGCGTCGTATTCCTGTCAACCTCAATCGTGTATGCCATATTATCTGCGGCTCACAGTCTTTATAGTAATGATTCGCCCAAAGCACAATACCGGTGGGAAGTGTAGTAATGCGCTTCGAAGCGTTTTCCTTTGGCTCTATCCGCATTGACGGGGTTACCTACGAGCACGACGTCGTAATCGATAGCGGGCGAGTCCGCAGGCGTAAGAAGAAACCATCCAAGAAATTTCGTGATGCCTTTGGACACACGCCGTTATCCATCAAGGAGAAGATACCTTGGAAGTGCAGGCGGCTGGTAATCGGTACCGGGACGGGAGCGTTGCCGGTCATGCAAGAAGTGAAGCGCGAAGCCCGACGCCGCAAGATCAACTTGGTCATCCTGCCGACAGTGGAAGCCATCGAGGAGTTGAGGAAAAATCCTCGCGGAACAAATGCCATCCTACACGTGACGTGCTGAGTGGCCGTAGAGCAACGCGGAGACGACTTAGCTGGCCGGGGATAGCCGGCTGGCAGGCAGGAGACACTGGAGGGCAAGCGTTCCGAGGGGAAGGGGGATCAATCAACCCAGAATTGGTGTGGTAGTAATTTGTTGGTTATCGGGCCCCCGATAGTCGTGAGGAATGTGAGAGCGAAGAACGAGGTGCCAATGACCTTCGAGATGCCCTTCCGCTTGAAACTGCGAAACAGGTCATCTAGGGCTTAAAACGAGAGTGAGTATCGAGCATAGATCAAATACCGCGCACTGCTCACATCTTAGAAGTGCGATGAAAGGCTTTTACAAATAAGGAGCCAAGCAATTCTCCAGCTCTAATTCCCTACCTTTCAACACCCCATTGAACAAGGCCAAGATGCTCCTCCTATCCGCGATCGGAACCCCAAAGCTTTCGAATTGCCCAACATCCCTTGGGGTAAAGACGACTGCTTCGAACGTGAACCGGGCCTGCCTTGGGAGGATTCTTTGTAGGCGGTCCTTCACGGCGAGAATCGCGTGTATTTTCTTCTCATCCGGGATTGAGGTGTCGCATTCGACAAGGAATAGCTTCCTTGGCTTGTGGGCCAGAATATCCAAAGCGCCTATCTCATACTCTGATGGCGGAACCCTGAGTTGCTCGTTCCTCCCCTCGAGGCGTACTACCGAATAGCCATGGAGCGCTAGTAGCCACGCGACAGCTCCCTCGAAAACTCGCCCGGCCTTCACAGATTTCTCCTCATGAGTCTCTGGAGATGTCAACTGTTCCCTGAGCGTTTCTAATGAGCAGAACGCCGACAGAGCAACGGTCAATGGCTCCGTGGGTTTCCGAGGAGGTATTGTGACTCGGTCTAGACCTATGTCGATCAAGGGAATCGCCCTGTGCAATAGCCTCACCTGGACAAGGTCCACCTGCATACGGCCAAAACGATAGGTGATTGTTGTGTCTTCAAACTCAGTACGGGTAGCCGTAACGTTCTTCACACGTCGCGTGAGCCTCGACAGTACCTCATAGTTGCCTGTCCTCAGGTCTGGGTCCAAGACGTTAAAGTTGAGCTGGAGATCGCGGAGCCCGGTATGTCTTCTGACTGTCACTGAGATGAGGTCGCTCTGCGGGACCACCTCAGAGATACTCGCGTAGATGGGAATGCCAATAACCACATACCGCCTTGCCATGTTCGTGAAGTCTTTGACCTGTAGTACGTCGCTGATCAGTTGGTACTCATCGTCGTAGCCCATTACAAGGGCACCGCCTCTAAGCTTCTGCAGTTCACCAAGGAACTGGTTTGTGGCCTGCTGCCCTGCCAGCGACCACTCCGCCCCCACCACAGGCCAACCCCTTGCTGCCAAGTACATCGGGCGTGGGAGGACCGAGAGCTTCAACAGGTCTACTTTCTCACCTAACAAATTAGAAGATTCAATATCGATGTTCCCTTCGGCAAATTTCCCTGCCACCTGCGCCCATTCTTCGTACGGGTAACTCTGGAAGAAGAATGCGAACTCCTTCGTGACGAAGTTCTTCATTCGCTTTCGGATAGAATCGTGCTCCTCGGTAACCTTGGCGGGGGGCTCGTTTGAGAAATAGACGGAGGACAAAACCGGAGTCCATTGTTCTCTCTTGACAGCAGCAATCCGTAGGTCTACGGAGTTGAATGAGCCCCCCAGCGCTTCAATGGCGGTGCTGACCTCAGGCCATGACATGTTGAACCTTCTTGGTTCGTGGTCATTAATGAATTGACTGCTTCTACCGCGCCTCCTAATGCGCGGCATCGCTTTCCGCCGCTTCCCGGCATGTCCCGAAAACTCAATGGAACAACTCCATGCAGCCCTTGGTATCATGTCGCTCGACATCGGAGATTCTGAAGACGACGAGTATGAAGCGGACGGCGATGCCGATGGACGGGACGAAGAGTCCGATGAAGACTCCAATGATGACTTCTGAATTGCGACAGAACTGAATCGCTTGCCTCGCAGTTAAAGTTACACAGCAGATAACCGCACAAGCTGCGTCGACCGAATTTGGTCGAGAGCCCGCATGCTGGAGGACTGTGGGGGGCACGGGGTTCATTGCGCCTTTGGTATTGACTTGATAGGATTAGTACAAGTTATTCTGAGTTGATAACGAAAGTAGGCTTTTCTGACGGCTTTGGTACGATGGAATCATACTCCCCACCCATCTGAAATACCACCGGGTCATTATGAAAGTGGAAATACGAGAGGAACGCGAGGGTAAGTTACTAATGACGTCAACAGAGGCCGTTTACGCCCTCATGGAGAGGTTCAAGTCTATTAGATCTAGAGCTAGTGAGCTCAACGAGCAAACTACGATAAAGTTGGCGCCATCAGAACATGAATTCGACCGAATTACATGGGAGCTCATGGGACGGCTTCCAGCGCTCGTGGAAAGCTACCAGACTTCGAGGGACGCCTTTCAGTCGATTACTCGAGAGACAGCCTTGGAAGAAGTATTAGGTCCCGAGATTAAGGAAGGTAAGGCCTACGTCTGGCCCATGAAACAAACCATAATGAAACTTATCGTGAACTGCGACTCTGCTGTAGGGTATCTCAAGGGATTGGTTACTTCGGTGCCAAAAGAAGTGATTGACACTCTTGAATCACAGCGCAAACGAATAACACCGATAGAAGGATTTGACGCTCCGCTATTCAAGCACCTAAGCAAGGCAATAGATGAACATGAGTTAGGTCATTACCTTGCGGCTGCGATGATTGCTGGGAAATCTGCTAATTATGTCAATGAGCAACTGAATGGTGGGACGGAGGAGGAAAAGGTCGAATACTTGGTCCAAAAAAAGCTACTCGACCCCAACCTTAGGGAGAATTTCCTGAAAGCGAGCAGAAAAACGCGTAATTTCTATTCTCATGATTTGAATGCTGTTCCAGAACCAGAAGAGGCATTGAATGCCGTATCAGATGCAGTCGATATGGCGATGAAGTACATGAAGAGTAAGAGCAGTACGTTTTGAGCACAGGTTCATCAAGACGGATTATCACTACACATAGAGTTCATTGCGCCGCTTCACAGGCGCAGCAGAATCAACGACCCTGGCTAGGGGGTTCGGCTTCCCGGGATTACCTGAGCGAATTTGACTTACTGCTACGGTCCCGACACGTCCTCCACCACAACACACCCCATCAATGGGTTAGCATTGTGGCTTCAGCAGACGTGTTTCGGCCCATCCATCTTTCACGATGATAAGGCCAACCCCTCCAACACACTTGGAGGAGCACCCTGGCCCTCTCGGGTTTCGGGATCTTCAGGAGAATCTTCAGCCAACTGGCTAGTCTCGTCGCTGTGTTCTAGGATGATGTGGTGTAGGTGCTTTCCGATGTCATCTGCAGATTTTGTCCTTTAGCCTGCCGATGCTTCTGAGTGTTGGAAAGCTTGCGGTTCACCGCACGGCGTCACAGATTTGAACCCGAAGCCATAAATTCCCGGCGACCGCACCTACATCCACAGTACAGTTCTCCTCCTAGCAACAGGCTATGCCTCGACGAGCAACTTCATCCATCTCCAGACATTGCCCTTCGTACTCACCGGCAATTTCCGAGCTGTCATTGAAAGACTTAAGTCGTCGGCCGACCGCCGTGATGTACGAAGGCTATGCGTCGGCGCCATCTCCGCTACGCAACACCCGTGCTCTTGCTGTTCACGACTCTTTTCTTGTTGTCAGCTTTCCTGCCCTCTCAGGTTCGCGCGGCACCCGTTTCCATTTCGGTGGGACACCAACCATCTGGCATCGCCTATGACTCGGCCAAAGGAGAGTTTTTCGTGGCGAACTACGGCTCCAACACGGTCTCGGTCATCTCCGATAGCACCAACGCCGTCGTGGCGAACGTCAGCGTCAGGAGTCCCTTGGGAGTGGCGTACGACCCGGCTCAGGGTGAGGCGTGGGTGGTCAACACGTTCGGGAGCGCCGTCTCGGTGGTATCAGACTCCAACAATTCCGTCGTCGCGAGCGTTCCGGTGGAGAGCGGCCCCATAGGCATAGCCTTCGATTCGGCCAAGGGAGAGGTGTTCGTCGGCAATGAAGGTTCGAACACCGTCTCGGTGATATCGGCTACGACGGATGCGGTAGTGGCGACCGTGACAGGAGTAAGCGCACCCGAAGGGATGGTCTATGATTCCGACAAGGGCGAGATCTTCGTCGCCACGCCGGGAGCCGCGCTGTCTCCGTCCAACACCGTCTCCGTCATATCCGACGATACCAACACCGTGGTTTCCACCATCCCCGTCGGCATCGCACCCTCAGGCTTGGTCTACGATCAAGCAAGCGGGGAGGTCTTCGTGAGCAACCAGGGATCGAACACCCTTTCGGTGATACTCGACAACACCGACCGAGTGGTCGCGAACGTGACCGTCGGGAGCAGTCCGGCCGGTCTGGCCTACGACCCTACCAAAGCGGAGGTGTTTGCTGTGAACGCGGGCGACAATACCATGTCGGTTGTTTCGGTCGCCGAGGACAAGCTCGTCGCGAGCGTGCCAATTGCGGGGGAGCCCGAAGCTATCGCCTATGACTCTGGCCTGGGTGAGCTCTTCGTCGCTTGTTATGTTTCGGGGACCGTCTCAGTCATCTCGGACTCGGCCATCGCAACCAGCACATCCATTGCATCCACTCCTTCCCCGACAACCTCGACCACCACAGGTACCACCGCATCTACGACCTCAATCACTTCGTCCTCCAGTTCGGCGTCTTCCGGCAGCGGCTCGGGTAGTTCGTCGTCGATTTCGTTCAGCTTCGTCGGGATACTAGCCGCAAACGCCGCGCTCTTTCTGGCAATCGGCGGGCTCGCCGCGAAGGGAAGAAAGGGTCGTAGAGCTTATCCATAACCCCTCTATCACACGACTGGCTTCGGGAACCAAATCGGCAGTAGGCACAGGCTTCCGAACGACAGAGCGCCCTCGAATATTGAGAGGCGCCCTGGCCCGAACTTGTCAGTCTTTGGGGGCAATCTCGAGCAGCAAGCCGTAGTCGCGGTTGCCCACGCCAGTATGTTCAGCATTCCACGTACAGCACTCCCCAACTCCTCGGAGCAGCTGACTGGACCACGAGAGCACTCTCAGCTATCTTCCTGATCTCTCTTGGAGAGATGGCCTCTTCCTCGGCCGTTTTCTCGAGGCTCCTCGTGCGCCGGGGGCCTAGAACTTTCTTAGCGTACAGATAGAGGGTTTGTACCGGCCGAACTGCATTTATGGAGGACGAAGGTGGGGAAAGAACGAGGCCGCTCGCCTACCCATGACATCTCCTGCCCCCGCGATTGAAGTAGTCGGGCTGACCAAGAAGTTCGGTGACCTTACCGCGGTCGACAGCGTGACCCTCCGCGTCGAGCAGGGTGAGGTCTTCGGCTTTCTCGGGCCAAACGGAGCGGGGAAGACGACCACGGTGAGGATGCTGTGCTGCCTGATATCGAAGACCAGCGGGGAGGCGAAGATTGCTGGCTATAATGTTGGCAACGACGCTGATTCACTCAAGATAAGGAAGCTGATTGGATTGGTCCCCGACAACGTGGGCCTCTACGACGACCTCACCGCCTATGACAACTTGGACTTCTACGGGAAGCTGTACGACTGCACCGAAGCACAGAGGAAGGAGAACATCCAGCGCTTCCTCACTATGCTGGGACTGTGGGAGAAGAAGGATGTCACAGCTGGGACGTTCTCGAAGGGGATGAAGCAAAAACTTGCGATAGCAAGGGCCCTCATCCATGAGCCTGAGATAATCTTCATGGACGAGCCGACCGCGAACCTCGACCCCGAGGCGTCGAAGACGGTGCGGGACTTCATCCTCGAGCTCAAGAAAGAGAAGAGGACCATCTTCCTGAACACGCACAACCTCGACGAGGCCCAGAGGATCTGCGACAGGATCGGAATCCTGAACACGAAACTCATGGCGACGGGCACCCCGGACGAGTTGGAGCGGTCGGTGGCCGGAAAGAAGACCGTGATCCAGCTCGAGCAGGTCAGCGACGCGATACTGGCGGCCCTGAAGAAGCTGCCTGTCGGGGACGTGGCGGTCGATGGCAACAAGCTGACCATCGATGTGAAGAACCCCGAGACGGAGAACGCTGCTATCGTTGGCGCGATAGTCTTGGCCGGGGGAAATGTCCAGTCCGTCTCCGTCACCGGCTCGTCCCTCGAGGACGCGTATCTGAAACTCGTGAGGGAGGCCAGTTAGACGCGGCTCTCGAAATCATGGATCATCGCGGCGAAGGACTTCAAGACGTACAGGAAGAAGAGGAACATAATCTACTCTCTGGTGGTGGTCCCGCTAATTGTCGCCGTCATCATCCCAGCGATTATCCGCTACGGGGGTCACAAGGGCGGCGCGAACGGCATCCCGGCGGCGGAGCTCCTGATACTTCTTCCCGCCTTCCTCTTCTTCTACGTCATCCTTGCGGCGTATCTCCCGACCCCCATCGCATCCTACACCATAGTCGGCGAGAAGGTCGAGAAGAGCCTGGAGCCGCTGCTGGCGACTCCCACGACCGACGGTGAGATCC
This sequence comes from uncultured Nitrososphaerota archaeon, assembly GCA_963703285.1. Classification (GTDB taxonomy): domain Archaea; phylum Thermoproteota; class Nitrososphaeria; order Nitrososphaerales; family Gagatemarchaeaceae; genus Gagatemarchaeum. The sequence continues at coordinate 1,202,130 of OY969807.1, read as the reverse complement.
TACTCGGAAAGGGCATCGCCGCGTTCATCCCGCCCTTGGTAGCGGTCTTGGGAGGCGCGACGGTCTTCATGATTCTCATGGACCTCACGACGCACGGCACACTTGGTTACTACTACTTCCCTAACTGGTCCGCAGCCGCCTTGCTCTTCATGCTGGTTCCACTCGCGGTCCTGTTGAGCGTCCAGGTGAACGTGATCGTCTCCTCAAGGATAAACGACGTCCGTACCGGTCAACAGCTTGGAGCTCTTACGGTTCTGCCCCTCGCCGGGCTGTACGTAGCCGGGGAGCTGGGCATCATCGACCTCGGCTCGACAAGCACCTTCTTGATCATTGTTGCCGCTTTCCTTGTACTGGACGTCCTCCTCTTCTTCATCTCAAGGGCAACGTTCCGCAGGGAGGAGATACTTACAAAATGGAAGTAGACGACTTTCCCGTCGAGGCAATCTTGTCATCGGTGAAAGTCTTGCTCACAAGCCTAGTATGAAATCTCGGTCCACGTGGGGGACAGAACTGGAGGAAGCTCGTAATTTCGGTCGGCTATTCCAAAACACCGATTCTGAACTTTCGCGTCTTGTCTCGGCGCTCACGCAGGAGCGATCGTTCCCCTGGCTGCGAGGGTCGCTCCTACCCGCGCCCCAATGCACTTGAACCGCTCCTCTTCTCCCTCCTCGAGCAGGATCGCACCGCCCCTAACGCGGGAGACGATTGCCGACTCGTATGAGGCGATCGCCACGATGCCACGGTCCTTCAGCTCCCTCTCGATCAGCTTCGCCGCGCTCCCGGAGAGTCGGGAGGCGTACCTCGTGTCGAAGGCGAAGCCATACTTCCCGGACAGATTAACCCTCTTGAACTTCGCCAGGAGCTTTCTCGCCGACCTGGACGCCGTACGCCATTCCGTCGGGGCGCCGACGCAGATCAAATCGTACTGGGCCAACGAGGCGTCCACCACTACATTCCTAGCGCTGGTGCAGAAGGTCTCAATCCCGGCCTCGCGAAGCCCAACTTCGAATGATCTTGCAATCTTCTCAGTATTCCCGTAGCGAGAATCGAAGATTACGCACGCTTTCATCGATGGTCGACATAAATCACCCAAAGTTCGAAGTAAATAACCACGGGGTACGATTCTCATTTCTGACATCCAGGTCATATCCGCGCGTCCCGGACTCATCCTCCCGGCACGAGACCGACCCGTACACGGCGCATTCCCGGATCACGCGCTGGGAAGTTTCGCCTGAGACAGGAGCCTGATTGAGATGACCGTCGTCATCTGCTTGAATCCTCTCATCCGGCCGACGAGGCCCACAACCGAGTACCCGATGGTCCCGTAGTCCTTCCTGAAGACTTCCAGCATCCGATTACCCTCCTCTCCCTCCAGGATGCTCGCCTCCGCCTCGACCCTGGTCCCGGTGGGATTCCCTCTCCTGTCAGACAGCACCACGCGCACGTGGGGGTTCCTGCGTATCCGCCTGACCTTCTAGGCCGTGGGACCTGTTCGCACGTAGAGAATCCCGTCGCGCTCGATTGACTGGACGGGAGTGCGCCTTGGTACTCCCCCCTTCTTGTACCACTCCAAGATTATGTACCTCCTGCCCGAGAACTGGTCAGAGGATGCCAAGGCCGGTCACTCACCCCCTTCATGGCGCGGTGATACCGCTCGGCTCACTCTAGGGCCAATCAAGTACCAGCCCAGCCAGCCGCTCCCCATCTCCGTCCTACCCTCAACCCCCAGACGACCCACATCAGTCCAATGAGCAGACCCACGATTAGCAGCGACGCGATGGTCACGACGATGTTCTGGAACAGGTCGTAGCCCTTCGACCAGAAGAGCGCGTAGAGCAGGATGAAGACAAGCCAGGCGACGACGCCCAGAATCGAGAGAGCTATGGGCACGAGCGGGCTTCCGTGACCTCCTCCCGCCGGACCCTGCCACGACCCTGGACTCGTCATGTGGATTTCCCCGGAAGAGCAGTATTTATGCGGGAGACCGCACCTTCAACGCCGAGGCGCGCATCTTCAACTCGCCGAACTGACAGATGCGATCCTCGGACGAAAAAGAGAAAGACGTAAAACCAGTCCTCGCCCCTCGGGCTTGTGAATCCGGAGGACAGGGTCCTGCCCTACGGGCAGCGCATGAAGCTCAAGCGCGAGAGCAGGAAGCTGCGGTTCAGCCTGTACGCGGGCCTCTATGAGCCCATCGTCTTCCTACAGGTCGCCTACAGGCAGCTCGCGATACTCGGCACGATGTTCGTCTCGGGCGCTGTGATCTTCTCCTACTACGGGAAGCTTCCGCCGGTCAACGCATTCCTGGCGTCCGTCTCGACGATCACCACCATCGGGCTCTACGTGCCGAACGGGGGGAACTTCGTGACCCTCAACCACACCGAGGCCGTCCTCCTGATAGTCATGATAATCGTCTCGGTCGGCGCGGGCGCGTCAATCGTCCAGGCAACCGTCGGGGCTTTCGTGAACGGGGACCTCGCCAAGGGCAAGGTAGAGCAGGCTCTGACCAAGCACATCAAGAGGCACGTGGTCGTCTACGGCTACGGCCACCTGGGGAAGTACGTCATGGAGAAGCTGGACGAACTCGGGCTTGACTATGTGGTCGTGACGACCGAACCTCAGCTGTACGACAGCCTCATCAAGAATCGCGTCATGGCGGTGCTTGAGCACGAGACGAGGCCCATGGAGGCGCTCAAGGCCGCGGGTATAGAGAGGGCCGGTATGCTGATCGCCGCGCACCAGGACGATTCGAAGAACATGCTGATAACGCTCAGCGCGCGGAAGGTCCGCCCCGACCTCAGGATTGTCAGCGTCGTGCACGACTCGGAGCTCATCGAGGCCGCGAAGAACGCCGGCGCGGACGTCGTTATCCCCTCCTCGGTGACGGTGGGGCACCTGCTGGCCCTCTCGGCCGTTACGAAGGAGCTGGTCGGCGTGGTCTTCTCCGAGGAGATAGGTACAAAGGAGATAGCGCGCTTTTCCCTCTTCAAGTCCTCGAAGCTCATCGGCAAGGGGCTGCAGGAGGTCTCCAGCCTCGCCGTGGTCATAGGGGTGGTGAGGGGCGCGAACGTGGTCCAGAACATCTTCGACCCCGCCTTCCGCCTTACCGAGGGCGACACCATCCTCGTCCTGGGCGACCCGGGAAACCTGCAGGAGCTTGAGAAGGAAGCGGGCGCTACCTAGCGGCTCACTTGCTGGAACCGCCCGGCGGAGCGGAGTCCGGGAGAGGGGTCCAGTGAGCGACGCTGTCATAGGTCCTGATCGCGTCCTTCATCGTCATCATCCCGACGAGCCTGTTCGTCCCCTTCTCGACGACGGGTAGCTGTCCCACCTCGTTGGCGACCAGTTTGTTCATCGCGCTCGAGTAGGCTGTCGTCCGGCGTCGTCGTCACCACGTTCTTGGTCATCACGGATCCGACATCCGTCGTCGGCCTCTTCTCGGTGGGCACCCTGAGCAGGTCGCTCATGGTCACTATGCCGACGACCGCGCCGGTTGCGTCTACCACCAGGACGGCCGAGCAGCTCTTGTCGACGATGGCCTTGTAGGCGTCGTCAGCGCTCTCGACCGGCGTCAGCGTATACACCTCGCGGTTCATCGCCTGCGCCACGCTGATCTTTGTGAGCAGGGGCGTGCTGTACTCGAACATGTGGGCCGGTGATTCCGCCCTGTTGAGGACCTGGCTCTTGTAGATGGTGTGCTTGGGCCCGACCACGAAGTATGCTACTATCACGGCGACGACGGCCGGCACCAGGAGAGAGAGCGACCCCGTCATCTCGCTGACCATCAGCATGACCGCTATGGGCGCCCTGCCGACCCCTCCGAAGAGGGCCATCATCCCCACGATGACCAGCGGGGCGGGGACTGGTATCCATCCGGGGAATGCGTAGTTGACGGCGACCCAGAAGACCGCCCCGAGGAAACCTCCGATGACCATCGAGGGGGCGAAGACGCCGGCGCTCCCTCCCGACCCGACCGTGAAGGAAGTCGCGACTATCTTCAGGACGACGACGAGCAGCAGGGTCACAACGATGGGGAGCGCGAAGAAGTTCGGAGCTATCGCCCCGAGGTTCCCGTTGATGAGGAACTGCTCGAAGCCATACCCGAGGCCGAGGACCTGGGGGAAGAATATCCCGATGACACCGGTCACCGCGGCGCCCAGCGCGGGGCGGAAGTACTTCGGGAGGGAGAGCGAACCGAAAAAGGCCTTGACCGAGTAGAAGGCCGTCGAGTAGGCCCTTCCCACGAGGCCGCAGCCCAGGCCCAGCGCTATGTAGAGGGGAATGGTGCTCGCGTTCGTGAAGGCGTAGGACACGGAGTTCCCGAAGATGGGTGTGAAGCCTGTGAAGGACGCGAAGATCAGGTATCCGGCCGGCGAGGCGATGAAGGACGGGACCAAGGCCTCGACCTCGAAGTCTCCGCCGCTGTAGAGTATCTCCCCGCTGAGTATCGCTCCCGCGAAGGGTGCCTTGAAGATCGCACCGATCCCTGCCCCGAGCCCCACGGCCACGGCAATCCGCCTCTCACGGACCGAGAGCTTCAGAGCGTCGGCGATGAAGGACCCGAAGCCGGCTCCTATGAGCGCGGTCGGTCCCTCCCTGCCTCCGCTTCCCCCCGAGCCTAGGGTGAAGGTCGACGCCACCGCCTTCACGAGGGGGATGCGGCGCCTGATTTTGCCGTCCTTCCTGTGGAACGCAGCTATCGCCTCGTCGGTCCCGTGGCCCTCGGCCTCCGGCGCAAAAGAGTAGACGATGAGGCCGGCTATGATAGCCCCCAAGATGGTCGAGAGAGGCACGAGCAGAAAATCGGGGTGGACGCTCGCGGCCAGCGCGGCCTCGCCCGAAGGGCTGGGAGGGTAGAATCCGGTGATTCCGCCGAGCATCAGGCGGGTTACGAGCAGGATTCCGTAGTAGAAGGCGACGGCTCCCAGGCCAGCAATCGTGCCGATGAGCACGCCGACCAGCGTCCACTTCCCGAGGTAGTTCTGCTGCATAAACCGGTTGATGGGCTGGAAGAGCCGAGAGGCCCGACTCATGGACGACCTATCCGTATGCCGTTCCCCTCACAAGAACCTTTGCACCTTCTCCTCGATACGGCCCGGAGACGGAGGCACAGGAAAAGGACTAATTGCACGCGAACCCGGGTGACACTGTTCATGAGCGAGGACGAATACCCCGCTGTCTGGGTGCACCGCAGCCACCACAGAAGCCCCCTCCTCATCCTGCTCGCGTTGCTCCTCACGGCAGCCGTGGTCCTCCTCTTCCTGGGGGTCAGCGAATTCGCGTTCGAGAGGATCGGGTTCACCCCGCTTGAATTCGCGCTCATACTGACCGCCACGCTGCTGGGAAGCGCCGTCGACATTCCCCTCTACAGCGTCAAGGCGTCCGTGCCCATGGTCGTAGTTCAGGAGGTGAGGGCGTTCTGGATGACCTACAGGATACCGAGGAGGGTGGTGAGGATGGTCTCGACCACCATAGCCGTCAACCTCGGCGGAGGCATAATTCCTGTGCTCGTCTCGATCTACCTGTTGGCGACCCACCCTCTCTCGCTCCTGCTGGCCGCCCTCGTGGGAACAGTGATCACATCGGTCCTGATCCATCTCGTTGCGAGGAAGATTGACGGGGTGGGCATCGTCACCCCCGCGTTTCTTCCGCCCCTGTTCGCTGTGGTAGTAGCGTACGTAGTGATGCCCGGCCAGCCCGCGGTGGTCGCCTACATCTGCGGGACGCTCGGGTGCCTGATCGGCGCCGACCTCACGAACCTCCGCCACGCAGACCATTCCGGAGCGGAGATGGAAAGTATAGGCGGTGCCGGGACGTTCGATGGGATATTTCTGACCGGCATCATGGCCGTCGTGTTGGCTGCATTGATATGAGCGAGCCATCATCTCGTCGGTGTCGTTGGAGACGAAGCTGTTGACGAAGGCTCCTTGGTCGGTCGACGACTGGCTTCTCGAAGAGGGACAGCCGGCTGTCCGGTATCGCGCCCTGCTGGACCTCCACGGGGTCGGTGCGGGCGACCCGCGGGCCGAGCGAGCGCGCGCCGAGATTCCGACGAAGGGATGGGCGCGCAGCATCCTGTCGAAGCAAAAGCCCGGGGGGTACTGGGAGTCGCGCAAGTCGCTCTACAGGCCGAAGTACACGGCAACAAACTGGATGTCGCTCGTTCTCTCCGACCTTGGGCTGACCAGGGAGGACCCTCACGTCAAGAAGACCGCGGACCTCTTCTTCGAGGAGTGGCTTGGGGAAGGGGAGAAGGACATCTCCGGGGAGGAGGTCTGCATAGTCGGGAACGCCGCCCGGATGATGACTCGCTTCGGCTACGCGGACGACCCCCGGGTCTGGAAACTCTTCGAACGCCTCCTGGAGGACCAGAAGGAGGACGGTGGCTGGCACTGCTGGGACCCCAGGAAGGGGACGCTCGACTGCTGGGAGGCTCTCGCTGCCTTCGCCGCTCTCCCGGAAACCAAGAGGACCAGGCGGATCAAGGGCTCCATCGAGCGCGGCGCGGAGTTCTACCTGGAACGCAGGCTCTTCGACGAAGGAGGGCCAAAGTACAGGCCCTGGTTCAGGTTCCACTACCCCGTGCACTACTACTACGACGTCCTCGTCGGACTCGACGTCATCACCAGCCTCGGCTATGCTGGCGACAGGCGCCTCGGACCCGCCTTGGACATCTTGAAGCGCAAACGGCTTCCGGATGGCACGTGGATCCTCGACAGGGTCCACCCCGATCCCGCCAGCTACGCCTGGGGGAAGAACAACCTGAAACGGAGAGTCAAGCCCTTCTCGCTGGAGAGAGCCGGGAGGCCGAGCAAGTGGATCACCCTCAGCGCGCTCCGCGTCCTCAAGAGGGTCGAGGAGGCGGAGTGAACCAGTTGCGCGACTCTCAGAGCAGAAGCGCGGCAGGCGAGACCAGCATCAGCACGACCCCCATGACAAGGTAGAGCCTTCTCAGCTGTTTCAAGTCCTTCGACACCATCGTAACGCCCCCGACAAGGGTCCAGAAGCCTGCGAGAAGGAGGACCAGGGCGAGCGCACCCTGCGGGCTCACCAGGTTGATGATGAGAAGCGCCAGCGGGATCGGGATGGTCGTAAGTATGTGGGAATAGTAGAGGACGATGAACCGCGCCATCCTCGAGACGGGCAACCGAGCGGCATGAAGAGCCGGCCGACTATTTAGCTGGTGCATACGACGATCGCGTCTGGGCGTGGTGCGATCCGCCTCCGGCGTGCGCACAGTTATTATCTCTCTCCCGCCGGCCAGCCCTTTCACAGTCAGAATCTTGTCAGATCCGAACCCCGAGGAAGGCCAGGGAGGCGCCGCGGTCTCGGAGCCGGAGGAAGGAGCTGAAGAGAAGGCGGTGACCTTCAACCTGGGGCTCGTGATGGTCAGGACCAAGAGGCTGCTCAAGGTCCTCGATGACTTCGCCCGCTTCAGAATCTTCTCCGACATTGGGTGGCTGTACATCGCCATAATGCTGGCGGCCGGCGCGTTCATGATCTGGATCATGCTCGACGAGAATTACGCCCTTCTGAGCAGCAGCCTCGCCATTCGCTGCGCCTTCGGGGCCGCCCCGGCGGCCCAGTGCCACGCGAACAACCTGGTCACGGGAAGCGCGCCCGCCCTGAACGACTTCCTCCTTCTTCCGGGGATTAACCGGTACATCCCGGTCCTCTACGGAATAATCGGGATAGTTGTCGCGGTGGTGGTGCACGAGGGGAGCCACGGCGTGATGGCGCGCAGGCTCAAGCTCTCGGTGACGTCCACCGGGCTGGTGTTCTTCCTCTTCATCCCTATCGGGGCGTTCGTCGAGCTCGACGAGAAGCTGATGCAGAAGCTTCGACCCAGGGACTCCGTAAGGATACTGGCCGCGGGCCCGGGGAGTAACACGATAGTCGGCGGCGCCGCCCTGATCCTTCTTGTCCTGCTCCTTGGGGGCCTCGTCCCCCTGTCCAGCGGGGTGCTGATAACGCAGTACTCCTCTTCCAGCCCTGCCTACGAGCTGCACGGCGAGGGCCACCTCCAGTCCGGCGACTTCATAACCGCGGTCAACGGCACGCAGGTCTACTCCGAGCAGGTCCTGGCGAACTTCATGGCGGGGACGAAGCCGAACGAGACGCTGCAGCTCTCCATCAGCCACGACGGCCAGACGAACACATACCCGATCACGCTCGGAGCCAATCCGGACAACGAGAGCATAGGGTTCATCGGTGTCGACGTGAGCGGCGAGAACCTGTCCACGGTCAGGAACACCTACGCCGGCGCCTACGCGCACGACCCGCTCCTCTACCTCATCGTCCCTGGGATCTTACCTCAGGCCGAGACGATCGTCCCCTTCTCGGACACGCTGCATATTGACTACTCCTCGCCGGTCCTGGGGGGATCGTGGTATCCGATCGCGCTCGTGCTCTTCTGGATATTCTTCATCAACGTGAACCTGGCGCTCTTCAACGCGATACCCCTCTATCCGCTCGACGGGGGCCAGGCCCTTCAGGCATGGCTGGGGCACTGCGGGAGGAGTTGGTTCGAGGCGAGGGCGAAGCTCCTGACCACAATCTGCTCGGTCGTGATGGTCGTCTTGATTCTCTCCTTGGTCTTCCTCCCCACGATTCTCGCTTCGATAGCCTACTAGCGTCAGTGCAGGCCGTCACAATGCTTTAGAGCGAACCTGGACGAGAAAGGCCGTCTTGCCAAGAACTGTCACCTGTGGCGTGTGCGGCGTTCGCTTCGAATGCTCGGGCACCGCCGACTGCTGGTGCTCATCTGTCCTGGTCGAAGGTCGGACCTTGGTCGAGATCCGGAACAAGGCGGACGACTGCGTTTGCAAGAAGTGCCTCGGGAAATCGACCGTCCGCAGGGCCACGGTCGCGAAGCCGTCCGGAAGCGCCAGGCCAGGCCGTGACTCTTCTGACGAGCGCTCGGTCGGACGCTGAGACGGCCGAGCGGCCGCTTCCATAGAGGCCAAGTCAGTTGGGCGTCTTGGCGCCCTCTCCGGTAGCGCGGAAGCTTCCCCCAGGATCGACCTATGGCTCACCACGCCTATCGGGTGACCGCCCTCGGTCACGATCAGTCGCCTGATGTGGCGCGCGGCCATCATCTTCAGCGCGTCGGTCACGGGTGTCTCGGACGGTGCGGTCACAAGGGACGTCATGACCTTCCTCAGTGGAACCTGGGAAGCGAGTAGGTCCTCCGCCGCGACCTTTGTGAGTATGTCCCTCTCGGTAACCATCCCCGCGAGCTCGCCGTCGATTGTGACCAGAACGTTCTCGGTGTCGTGCTCCCTCATCAGCTTAGCCGCCTGGCTGACAGACTCGTCTCCGTCGAGCTTGAGCAGGTTTCTCCTCACAAAATCCTTCAGCGTCAACTTCCTCTCCTGGGGCTGGCTTATCCAGAAGCTCACTGAGTAGTTGCAACTGGGACATTCGTCCGGCGGATTTTCCGTCTCGACCACGTAAGAGCACCGGTAGCACTCCCATCTTGCCAACGGACGACCATCTGTCGATTGGGTCAATCGCTTATATCTCCTGCTGTCCGCGCGAACGTCGAACCGGTCACTCCGCCAACGCTTATAGTCAGTGAGCGGTGTCCGAGATTCATGATCGATGGCGTCGGTTCCGTGGCGGTCCTGGTCGAAGACGCGAGGCTATCGGCAGAATGTTACCGCGACAGGCTCGGCTTCGAGGTAGTCGGATCGGAGGGCCACGCCGTGTTCGTCAGGCCGAAGGGCTCCCACGCTACCCTGATCCACCTGTGCGGCCGCTGCGACGATTGGGGGGACGACGGACCCGGGGGGCGAACCGGAATCTGGCTCCAGTGCGGCGAGGTCAGGCTTCGAAGGGACGAGAAGACTGGGGTCGTCGTACCTTCCAGCGATCCCGAGGGTGTGGAGAGGACGTACCTTGAGCTAACTGCCAGAGGTGTTGGGTTCTCTGAGCAGCTGAAAACAACGAGCTGGGGGAAGTATGCCATCCTCAAGGACCTCGACGGAAACGAGTTCGAGATATCGTGAGGATGGTTCCACTTGGGTGAGATAGTCAGGCTGGACGAACGCGACGCGGAAGAAGTCCACGACCTGCTCAAGGTAACGTGGGCTGACACCTACGGCGGTATACTCTCAGACTCGATCATCAACACAGCAAGCAACGTCTGGCACAGCGCCGAGACCCTCCGTCGCCAGATGAAGAACAAGGACGTGCTCTTCCTCGGATTCAGGGAAGGCGGCGAGCTCGTCGGGATGGCCAGGGTGGCGAGCGTTGACTCAGATACCGTGAGGGTCTTCCAGCTCTACGTCCTGCCCTTGTCGCAGAGGCGAGGTATCGGAAGACAGCTGATGGACTACCTTGTGGGACAGTTTCCTGGCGCCAGCAGGCTGGTCTTGAACGTGGCGAAGCACAACGAGAAGGGCATCTCGTTCTACCGGAAGTACGGGTTCAGCTTCCCCGGCGAGACCGCAACGAAGGTGGGAGGGGAGGAGATTGAGGAGCTGGCCGGTTTGCTTGAGCTTAAATAAAACAACATACGAAATGTAGTCGAGCGTGGGATATGCCTGCGAAGAGACGCGTGGCTGGCAAGAAGCTAACGAGAGAGCAGGAGTGGGCCCTGCTAAGGTCTCACTACAAGATCGTCACGGGGTACGCCTGGCTGACTACCCCCGCCTACCAGAAGATGATGTTGTGCGGAGCGGCCTGTACGTGCCTGGGGGTGGGCTGCGGGATCCCTCACCCGGGCGGCCTTCACTGCCAGATGAACCCGATTTGCCCGGACGGCTGCAAAGGGACCTGTCAGGCGGCAGCGGGGCACGAGCAGTACTTTGCGCAGCACGCGTGCAGCCACGGCCACGGCTTCTAATCTGGTCGAAGCCCTGTCACGAAGTGCGCGGCCGCATCAGCGCGTCGATTATCTCGGCGGTCGTCCTCACCCTTCCGATTCGCCTGAAGGTATGGTTCAAGGCGCCGTCATGCTCCTCGGCCGAGTTCGCAGCCATAGCGTCTGATGCGAATATCTGCTGATATCCGAACTCGTAGGCGAACCGCGCCGTGCTCTCCACGCCTATGTTCGTCGATATCCCACAGAGCACGATGGTCTCCATCTTCCTCCTCCTCAGCTGGAGGTCGAGCTCTGTCCCATAGAACGCGCCCCACTGCTTCTTGGTTATCACCACGTCGCTCTCCTTCGGCCCGAGCTCTGGGACGATGTCGGCGAAGTCGCTGGGGGGCTGGCCTCCCGACCTCCAGGGTTGCTGGTCCGCAATCGGCTTGAGCCTGTCAGCCTCGGCGGCCACTACGTGGACCAGGAAGACCGGCATGCCGTTCCTCCTGAACGCGTCTGCGAGCTTCGCAGCGTTCGCGACTACCATGCCGCTTTCGTGCGGGGCGGTCTGCCTTCCGGAGATCCCCTTCTGCAGGTCGATGACCACCAGGGCCGTCTTGCCCCTGTCTATCTCTAGAGGTGGATGTTCTTGCGCCATTCGTATCGACACCCGAACGCTCCGTACGATTTAAGGTCTCGGGAGCCGGCCGGGTCGATTCTGCCTGCGTCGGAACGCCGAACTGAAATAACCCAGAAATCACGCAGCTTGTCCCGGGTGACGAGAGTGAGCGGTCCATCTAGGCTCAGAGACTTCCTGTACCTGCCCAGGAGCGCTTGGGTCCTCACGTCCACCTCGGCCATCTGGACGGTGGGGAGCGCGATGGCGACCCCCTACCAGACGCTCTACTTCTCGGCGCTGGGAGCGACGCCCCTCGTCGTGGGCCTGCTCATCGGATACGGCACGGCGGTCACCATCCTCGCTCTGCTCGTCGGCGGATACGTCGCAGACACCTGGGGGAGGAAGCGAGTCATCATAACCTTCAGCTGGGTCTCGGTCGCGAGCGCGTTCATCTACTCGCTCACGACATCGTACTACTACCTCGTCCTGCCCCTTACCATGGCGTCCCTCGCCAGCATCTACACCCCGGCGTTCAACTCGGTGATGATGGACGAGATCAGACCCGCCGACAGGATCCGCGGCTTCGCGGTCTTCAACGTAATAAACACCATCCCCTCGATGTTCATCCCGACCTTCGGAGGGCTCCTGATGGAGTACTACGGAATACTGAACGGCGTCAAGGTCGCGTACCTTGCGAGCGCGACGTTCGGGCTTTTAGCGGTCTCAATCAGGACCATGAGGCTTCGGGAGACCTACATCCCCGCTCCCACCGAGAAGAGGCCGCTCCGCAGCTACGTCAGGGAATCACTGACCTCCGGGATCCGCGCCGCGAGGCGGTCCAGCTCGCTCGTGAGGAAGCTCCTCGTCTACGTGACACTGGCTGGGGTCGGCACGGGCCTGACCTCTCCCTTTGTCTCGATTTACGTGGTCGACCACCTCCGGATAAGCCCGCTGAGCTACAGCCTCGTTGTGGACCTCGCCGGCGTGACGACAGTGGCCCTGATGCTCACAGTGATATTCCTGGTCAGGAGGATCGGCGCCAGGAGGAGCGTGCTCCTCGCGTCGACCGCAGCCCCGGTTAGCAACGTGATCTTCCTACAGGCGAAGACAATGGACGAGCTTCTCGAGTGGGGGGTGACTGGTGCGGTCGCGACCGCGATACAGACGCCCTCGATTGCGACCATGCAGGCCGAGACCGTCTCCCCGTCTGACAGGGGGAAGATCCTGGCCATGTTCAGCCTCCTGCCTGCGCTGGTCTCGCTGCCGTCCCAGGTTGCGGCCGGGCTTCTCTACTCGGGTGTCTCTCCCGCGGCCCCCTTCCTTTTGTCACTGGCGCCGTTCGCCGCCGCGGCGTTCGTCCTCTACTCTGCAAGGCAATGAGGAGTATCCGATTTTGCTCCTCCAGATCGCCTCCGGAGTCCTCCCGTCAGGTTCGGACTTTCCCTGAGTGACGACCGAAAACGCTTAAGCCACGGCACCTCCCCCCATACGATTCAGCCGACGCATGTCTAGCTACGCCCAGGGCAGCGGCCCAACCGACAGCGGTGCGCTTTTCGGCTCGATAATCACGATCATCGTCGTCACGATGGTCGTGACCACCACGGTCACCTACTCGGCGGGACACCTCGCCACGATGACCTCGACCACCAGCACCTCCACGACCAGTTCGAGCGCCGTCGCGGCCCTGGCCTGGGGCACCTCCACAAGCTACCCGACCGAGATCTGGACGCAGTCCTGCGTCGCGTCGGGAGGATACGTCTACTGCGTGGGAGGCGTGGCCGGGATTGACAACTCGGACATAACCAGCTCGACCTACTTCGCGCCACTCTCCCAGACCGGGGTCGGTCCGTGGACCCAGACCACGAGCTATCCGACGAGCATCCGCTCGGGGTCCTGCGTCGCATGGGCCGGCATGATGTACTGCATCGGCGGCGTCAACAGCACGGCGATCACAAACGACGTCTACTATGCGACTCTTTCCTCATCGGGAGTCGGCGCGTGGAAGGCCACCACGAGCTATCCGTCCCCCATTTGGACTCAGTCCTGCGCACCCTCCAGCTTCGGTGTCTACTGCGTCGGCGGGAACACACCAGCAGAGACGGGGACGAGCGGAGTCTACTTCGCCCCCTACTCCTCCGCCGGGCTCGGCGCCTGGACGAACACGACGGGCTACCCGGTAGGCGTCAGGCAGGAATCGTGCGTGGCGACCAGCAGCGACCTCTACTGCGTGGGCGGACTCGACAACACGGCCGTGTATTATGCCACTGTCTCGTCCGCGGGGGTCGGTCGCTGGACGAACACCACCGTCTACCCCTTTACGGTTGGGGCTAACCTTCTCTCGTGCGTGACTGTGAGCGGCTGGATCTACTGCATGGGCGGTCACACCGGTCCCAACGTCTCGGACGCAGTCTATCACGCCCCGCTCTCTACTTCGGGGGTAGGCCAGTGGGTCGAGGACACGAACTATCCGGTCGCCGTCTGGGGGCTCTCCTGCGTGAGCTCGGATGGTGCGATATTCTGCTCCGGTGGCGAGACATCTTCGGGCGCGGTCGTCAGCAACGTGGCGTTCTCCCCCACGTCCTAGAGGGCAACACCTTTTAGAACTGGCCGCTCCTACTGAGGGACGTTGGCGGACGAGCACAAGACGGTCATACTCTCGATTTTCGCGACGCTCCTGGCTGCAGTCGTGGTATTCGTGACCACCGTGGCATGGTCCGGAGGTGTCTCTGCGATCCTGGTGGAAGCCTACGTCCTGCCACTCTTCGTCACGGCCTTCAGCCTGGCCGTCTTCGCGGGCGTGCTCTTCGCTCGGAACAAGGGCAAGATTCCCGGGTTCCCGCCCGACAAGCCCGCCGATGAAAAGAAGGAAGAGCCCAAGCCGTAGAGGACTTTCACCGACGAGTCTCCGTACACACCGAGCCCGCCCGTCCGACATTTATAGCGCGCCATCGCCGCGGCACGCGTGAGTGCCAAGGCACCCGGCGGGGATGAATCACATCCTCCCCTCAGGCGGGTCATCACCCTCAGGTACGCCGTCGCGATGTACATCACCTCCGTCCTCGGCGCAGGGGTCCTCGTGGTGCCGGGTCTGGCAGCCAAGGTCGCCGGACCTGGTTCGCTCATCGCCTGGCTCCTTCTCTCGCTCGCCAGCTACCCGTTCGCATACACCTTCTCAAGGCTCTCCGCGCGCAGACCGGAGTCGGGAGGGGATCTACGCCTTCGCGAAGGAAGCCTACGGGGTCCGCGCGGCCACGGTCGTCGCCTGGCTCTTCGTCGCCTGGGTGGTCTGCGGCGCGCCGGCGATCACGCTCTCGGCCGCAGCCTACCTGTCCTACTCTATCCCGATGACGAGCCCCGAGACCTTCCTCGTCGCCGCGACGATACTCATCCTGGCCTTCGCCATCAACTTCCTCGGGATCAAGTTGAGCGGTCGCGTGCAGCTCGCGACGGTCGCCATCATCATAGCGGTCCTGCTCGTCGCGATAGCCGCCTCAGCGGGGGACATCCGCCCGTCCAACTTCACTCCCGTCTTCCCCAACGGCCTGGCGGCTGTCGGCACGGCGTCGGCGCTGATAGTCTGGTCGTTCCTAGGCTACGAGAACGTCTCGAACGTCGCGGAGGAGTTCAAGGACCCCGCCCGCGACTTCGGGAGGAGCGTGACGATAAGCGTCGTGCTCATAGCCTCCCTCTACATGCTGGTCGCCATCTCAGTCATCGGGACGGGCGCCTACACCAGCGGAGGAGGTCTAGCCCCCTTCGCCGTCATGATGTCTCGGGTGGTCGGGTCCTACGGCGGGCTCGCCGTCTCTCTGCTCGCAATCGTGGTGATCTTCGGCACCGTCAACGCCTACACGGGCGGGCTCGCGAGGATAATCTACGCCGCGGCCCGAGGAGGCGGCCTGCCCTCCTTCCTAGGGTCCGTCGACGCCGGCTCGGGCGTGCCCCGACGCGCGATGGTCGCTCTGATTTCGCTCAATCTGGTCAGCCTCGTCTGCTTCTACTTCCTTCGCATCGGGGTCCAGACGGGGTTCCTGGGGACGAGCGGAGCAGCCGTCCTGACCTACATAATCGGGTCCGCCTGCGGGGTGAAGCTCCTCCGCGAGAGGGGCGCGCGCAGGGTCGTCCCGCTGCTCTCGCTCGGGGCTTCGATAGTCCTCGTGCCGTTCGTGGGGCTGCTGATGATTCCGGGACTGGTAGCCGCGGCCCTGGCCAGCGTCTACTGTTTCTTCCGCTTCAGGGAACCTCACCGAACGGCGGGCTGAGGACCTTCCCGGCCGGTGCGCGCCTTCAGGTCGCGCTCGAAGTTGTCGACGAGCGACTGAAGGCTCGTGGCGATCTCCCTCACCCTCTCCTCTGCTAGCACCCTGATCCTCGACGGTTCGGCGGGCATGTAGACGTACCTGTAGCCGCCGTCCTTCAGGCTGCTGGCCTGCCTGTAGACCAGTCCTGCGCTGACTAGCTTGCTGAGGCACCGGTGGACCGTCGTCCTGTCGCGCCCGACGGACGCGGAGACCTCGTCAACCGTCGCGCTCCCCCTCCCTGCAAGAACATAGAATACCTGCACCTCCATCGGCTTCAGCCCGTAGAGGCAGCTCAGAAGCTCGGTGCAGTTGGCTCCTTTCCTCGTCAGAAGCTGGATGCTGTCCACGCCTCCCCTCTGGGTTACCAGAGTTATAGGTATTGCGTAGTATTGGCAATAGCGCAAGATACTTAAACATCCCGGCCCTTCTCGACACAAGGGAAAATGACTTGTCACAAGACGATGAAATTGAGAAGATAAACGAGAGGAAGATGCAAGAGATGATTCAGAGGCAGAAGGTAGCAGGGGCAACGGAGGGTAGCGCCGCGGGCGGGCCGGTCGTGCTCACGGACGCGACCTTCGCCTCCGAGCTCTCGAAGCACCCGCTCGTGGTCGTGGATTTCTGGGCTCCCTGGTGCGGGCCGTGCAGGATGGTCGGGCCGATAGTCGAGGAGCTTTCGAGGGAGTACGCCGGGAGGGTGACCTTCGGAAAGCTCAACGTCGACGACAACCCCATGGTATCAAGCAAGTTCGGCGTCCAGAGCATCCCGACGATGCTCGTCTTCAAGAACGGCGTCGCGGTCGACGGTCTCGTCGGGGCGTCCCCGAAGGCCTACATCGAGAGCAAGTTCAAACCATATCTCAGCACAAGCAGCGCCTAGCCACCTCCACCGACCGACTCTTTTAGCCGAGCCCTGGACAGCCAGGGCGTGGACTCCGACGCCTTCGCGAAGCGACTCTACTCCGAAGAAAGGAAGGAGTGGCAGGACCCGATTGAGACGGCGAGGAAAATCGGGATCAGGAAAGGGATGGTCGTCGCCGATCTGGGATGCGGCCCGGGGTTCTTCACCCTGCCCGTTGCCTCGCTGGTAGGCGGGAGGGGGTTGGTCTACGCGGTCGACGCAGACCCGACCATGCTGCGGCACCTGAGGGCCAACATCGAGAAGACGGGCACGGACGCGGAGAGGGTCCGGACGATACGGGCCGACGTCTCGAAGACGGGCATCCCCTCATCCTCCGTGGACTTGACGCTCCTCGTGCTCGTCCTCCACGACATAGAGGACAAGGGCTCGCTCTTCAGGGAGATCAGGCGGATATCCAAGCAGGGAGCGTCGGTCGTCAACGTCGACTGGCGGAAGGTCCGTTCAACCGTCGGTCCACCCTTGGACATTCGGCTGAGCAAGGACGAGTCCATGAAGCTCCTCTCCGGGGCCGGGTTCCGCGTTACGACTTCGATAAGCGCCGGGCCACATCTCTACGGCTTCGTCTGCAGGGTGTGATTCCCGGTTGTTCGTCCATGGGCAGACGGGGGTCGGAAACCTGGCCGATTCTCGGCTCAGGGTCTGCCGTAATCGTCCTCCAGCCTGACTATGTCGTCCTCGCTGAAGTCGCCTTCGGCGATCTCCAGGACCATCGCCCCTTCCGGTCCAGCGCCGAGTCGGTGTCTGGCCCCCACAGGGACTCGGGCCTCCTGATCCGGACGCAAGGTCGTCTTTCTGCCGTCAATCTCCACCAAGGCCACGCCCTGAAGGCAGATCCACCTCTCGCTCCTTTCTGAGTGGTACTGCAGGCTCATGCGCTGGCCCGGGTTAATCGCTATCACCTTGACGGTGACGCGCTGACCGTTAACCACGTAGGCCGTAAAGTGGCCCCAAGGCCTCTCGTTCAGGGTTCCTAGCTGCAAGACGCTTGCCATCACCATGGGTGAGCCGAGTTCTTATTCCTAGTCTCTTTGAAATTCTTAGGTTACAAGGTACCGGAAGAGTCTTCGTGCGCTCCGAAGTAATGACCTTGGGCGGCAGAGGGGAGGTGCGACGCCATCGAGCCGTAGCGCTCAGATGTCGCCCATCTCCTTCCTGTAGGCTTCCTTCAGGCCCGTCCCCCAGTCGTCCAGGGCCTCCAGCTTCCCGAAGAAGAACCTGAGGACGGGGGGTTCGGAGACGAACCTCAGCCCCTTCACCAGCTCCCTGTGCCCGTAGAGCCACTCTATCCTGTCGATGGCGTACTCGATGTGTGACATGGTGTAGACCCTCCTTGGCATGGCTATCCTCGTCAGCTCGACGTCCGCGAGGACGTCCCTTCCCTCCTTGTCGCGGTCGGTGGATATCGTCCCCCTCTCCATTGCCCTTATCCCCGAAGCTATGTACAGCGCCGCAGCCAGCGCTCCAGCCGGGTACTCGGACTGCGGGACCTGGGGGAGGAACCTCTTCGCGTCGAGGTGGCAGGCTAGTCCTCCCGGCGGCGTGACGGCCGGGATGCCCGCCTTGACGAGCTTGTTTACGAAGTACCTGATCTGCTCCACAGAGCATCCCGCGACGCTGGGGTCGACCATCTCCCTCATCCCGACGGCCATGGCGCCGATCTCCCTCATGGACATCCCGCCATAGGTGATGAAGCCCTCGTAGACGGGCAGCCAGGGTTTTATCAGCTCGAAGATCCCCAGGTCGTTGGTCGCGATGCACCCGCCCCTGACGCTCGTGTTCTTCCTTCCGCTCATGTAGTAGACGTCGGGGACGCTGCACATCTCCTTGACAATCTCGGCGACCGTCTTCCCCTCGTATCCCTTCTCTCGCTGGCCTATCATGTACGCGTTCTCGCAAATCAGGCTGCCGTCCAGGACGAGGAGGAGGCCGTTCTCGGAGCAGATCCGCCCTATCTCCTTCAGGTTCTCCATCGAGAACGGCTGGCCGCCGATGAGGTTGGTCGTGGCCTCCATCCGCACGAAGCCTATCTTCTCCGTCCCGTACTCGTCGACGACCCTCCTCAGCTTGTCGGGGTCCATGTTTCCCTTGAACGGGTTGGGGCTCTCCGTCTTCAGCGCGTCGTCGTAGTAGATCTCCAATACCCGCATCCCCTGCAGCTCTATGTGGGCCTTGGTAGTTGTGAAGTGGTAGTTAGTTGGGACGACGCCTCCGGGCTTGGCGAACACCTTCGCCAGCAGGTGCTCGGCTCCCCTTCCCTGGTGGGTGTTCATGACGTGCTTGAACCCCAGCACGTCCTCAACCGCCTTCGCGAACTCGTAGAAGGTCATGCTCCCCGCGTAGGCGTCGTCGGCGTTCATCATGCCGGCGAACTGGTTGTCGCTCATCGCGTTGACACCGCTGTCCGTTAGCATGTCCAGGAAAACGTCCTTCGTCTTGAGGAGGAAGGTGTTGTAACCTGCTTCCCCGATTGCCTCGAGCCGCCGCTCGACAGGGACCAGCTGTATCTTCTGCACCATCCGTGCCTTGTGCATCTCTATGGGTATCTCTTCGCCCGTCGATAGCCTTACAGACATGGGTCTTTCGTATCGCGCTTGCGATATACGTCTTTGGCGCGCCCCGCTGGCATTCTCTCCCGAAGGGTCCTCCTGATCGCGCTAACGTTATCTACGACTCATGAGTGGTTGGCCCAACATGGCGACCGACGAATCATCCTCCTCCGGCCCCTCCCTGCAGGATGCGGACATGCAGACCATCAACTCGCTGACCTCAGACCTCGTCAGCAAGGGCCAGATGGCGCCGGAGCATCAGGCAAAGATAGTCCAGTCGGCGACCGCCGCGACGGCAAAGATTGACGAGCTCAGAGAGTTCCTGAGTCAGCACTTCACCCATGGTCTCTCGTTGCTCGGCCCTCCGCCGTCACAGCAGCCCGCCAGGCAGCAGGTCATCGACTCGATCTCGGGCACCGTCCTGCACGTAAACAGGATCCAATCGACGTTCTCGGACCTCTCCGACGCAGGGCAGGAGGTCGCTCAGAAGGTGATCAGCATCATACTGAGCAGGTTGATGGCCGTCCTCGACGATTTCAAGAAGCACATGCAGTACCAGAACTGGGCGGTCACGTTCATAGGGGGAGTCCCGTTCACCCTGCAGGTCGGCATCCAGATAACGTTCCAGTAGAGAATTCAATCGGTGCGCTTACAAGGCGATTCGGCCGGGGATTGGACAGGAGTCCGTAGTTGGCAGCGACGATCAGGCGCCTCTTCAGGTTCTACGTGAACCGGCTCTCGATTCTCTACGCGGGGACGGGCGCCGCCAACGCCCTTATCATCGACGGCTGGCTCTACGTCCTCACTCACGATGTCGGCCTCCCCCTGTACCTCTCGACCCTCATAGCCGTCGTGACTTCGATCTTCACTGACTACACTTGGAAGTCCGAGGTCGTCTTCCGCTCCCCGCTCCTCTCGCGCGGGCGGTTCTCCAAGTACTTCCTCAACGGCTCAGCGGCCACGATAATCCAGTACGTCCTCACACTCGTGCTCTCCACCGTCATCGTCTACACGATCGCATACATCCTTGCCGTCGCTGTGGGGTTCCTCTTCGCCTACACCATCTCGAGGCTGAAGATCTGGAACAGCTACGTGGCGGGGACCCCGAAGCAGACCAGCTGATGCGGCCGCCCCGGCACCCCGGAACCCCTTAATCTCCGACCCCGCTTTAGGCGGCTGCCGTGCACATCGAAGTCTCCGTGACTGCAAGGGCGCCGCGCGAAAAGGTCTTCGCGGCCTACACCGACTTCGAGTCGATGCCCAAGTGGGCGAAGCTCCCCGGCCCGGTGAAGGTCGCGAAGAGGGAGGGGGACACCGTCTACCTGGAGAGCGGGGAAACGCCGGGCGGCGAAACGCGGGGCGCTACCAGGAGGCTTGTGCTGACCCCGCCCGGCAGGGTCGAGTGGGAGAGCGAGAAGAGGTTCACCCGGACCAAGAGGACGGTCACGTTCGAGGAGACGCCCGAGGGAACGAAGGTGACGGCCACGCTCGACGTAAGGGTCAAGGGGTTGTGGGCCAAGGTCCTGTCAACGAGGGATAGCGAGCAATTCGAACCTCCTATCAGGGAGGAGCTGGCGTCCTTCGTCCGATATGTCGAGGGCCTCCCATAACGCTCAGTAGTGTTCAGGTCCGTCCGCTCTTACTTTATCATCGTGCCCTGCGCGCTAGATGGTCCGGGGTCGGCCAGCCCAGCGCCTCGACGGTCTTGCCCGCTTCACGGCGGACTCTTGTCAAGGAAGTGTCCGATTCCTTCGGCGTCAAAATCGCAGTTGAGCCACTCGCCGCTGACGGAGCCTCCGTGCTTCTTGTAGAAGGATATCGCATTCTCGTTCCAGTCGAGAACCTGCAGTCGCACCCTCTTGCACTCCTCTCTCTTCGCGAGCTCAAGGACCTTCCTCAGTAGCATGCTCCCCACATTCTTGCGTCTGTGCTCGGGCCTCACGTACAGGTCGTCCAGGTAGAGACTCTTCCCGACCCAGGTGTAGTACGCGAAGAAATAGACGGCGGCTCCGAGGACCTTTCCATCCTCCTCCGCGAGGAAGAAGCCGAACGACTGCCTCTCCCGCCTCATCTGCTCGATGGAGTTTGTGACCTGGTCTGTCGAATTCTCAAATGCCGCAAGGTCCTTGATCAACTCAAGAAGGACGGGTAAATCCTTCTCCTCTCCCTCTCTTATGTTCGGTCCCCGCAATCTGTTGGACGTGAACCCGTTCCCTCCAGAGTCCGTATTAAAATTAGTACGAAAGACGACCGAGATTGACCAAGACCAGGATTGCGACCCATAGGATGACGGCGAGCACGACCGGCGGCCAGAATTCCACCTTCGAGGTCTTGTGGTGAAAGATCAGGGCGCCGACAACGACCCCGACGAAGCCGCCGGCCATCGCCACGCCCCACAGCGTCCTCTCGCTTATCCTCTCGCCCCAGTTCGACCTCGCCAGCGCCTTGTCGATGCCCATCGCCGCGAACCCGACGAAGCCGACTATCAGCATCCAGAAGAGCACGTCCGTAGCGAGGACGTTCATAGGAACGCAACCAAACCCACGGGCCAGATATTAACGCCCACCTCGAAGGAGCATTCAAATGCGGGGCCCCTGATTCGAAGGGAGACCCTGAGGCGCGCCGGCACGTCACTCGCTGTTCAGGTTGCTTCTTCGCGGTCGGCTACATGGAAGGCCCGGGCATGTTCGTCTTGAGCAGGTGTGCCGAGACGAATATTCTCACGGTCTTTCCGGACTACTCTCGTACGCCCTTCAACAGGGCGCGATGATTCCGCAGGAACTGCGTCAACTTCTCCAGCGCGCGCTCTGTCTCCGGGTGGAGGTGGTGTTCGATTCCCTCTGCGTCTCTGTATGCCGTCGCCTCGTCCACGCCTAACATGGTCAGGAACTCCATGAGCGTCTCGTGCCTGGAGATCACAGACCTGGCGACCCTCTCGCCCTTCGAGGTCAATCTCATCCCGCGGTAGGGCTCGTACGTCAGGTCCCCTCCGGCGGCCAGGCTCTTCAACATGTTCGAGACGCTCGCCGCGCTGACCTCGAGCCTGGCCGCTATGTCGATGGTGCTCGCGTAGCCCTTGTCATGAGCCAGGTGGTAGATGGCTTCTAGATAGTCCTCCGTCCTGGGCGTCTCCTGCTTGACCTGGGTTGTCCTCTTCAACGCGTCTTCGATGGAGGGCCGACGAAGTTCGACAGCTTAAAAACATTTTGAGACGTCTACAAAGGTTTGAACTGCCAAAAAATATTAGAGTCACCTAAGTTTATATATCGCGCAATTCTTCCACCTAGCTGTTCATGAGCGGACCGCCCGAGAAAATCCTCCAGCCACCGGAACAGATGCAAATTCCGGAGGTGACCGAGCAGCAGAGGAGGAACCCTCACATCTCGGTTCGCGATTTCATCGCATATCTAGGCCCGACTCTGATAGTGAGCCTCGCGTACATCGACCCGGGGAACTTCGGGACGGATATTGCGGGGGGGTCGGTCTACGGCTACACCCTGATCTGGGCCGTCTGGATGGCGAGCATCTTCGCCATGGTACTGCAGTACCTCTCGGGAAAGCTGGGGATTGCGACCGGGAACAGCCTCGCGCAACACCTCCGGGGCTCGCTGAAGACCAGAAGGCGCATCGTTTCGTACTGGCTCGCGGCCGAACTCGCTATAGCCGCGACAGACCTGGCCGAGTATCTAGGGACCGTCATAGCGCTGAACATCCTCTTCAACATCCCTCTCCTCTACGCGAGCATCTTCGGAGCGCTGGACGTCATCATCCTCCTGGCGCTGACGAGCAACCGTTTCCGGGTGATAGAGTACTTCTTCATGGCCTTCGTCTCGGTGATAGCCATAGGCTTCCTCTACGAGCTCCTGATCACCGTCCCGAGTATCAGTCAGATTGCCATCCACTCCGTCACCCCGACACTCCCATCCGTCCCAGCCGGCGCCGTCCTCGTCGTCGTGGGAATAGTCGGCGCCACGGTGATGCCCCACGTCCTCTGGCTGCACTCCTCACTTACGGCGACCAAGATGGGCAGGTGGGGAATCAAGGAGGACGACCGCGCCCCGAAGAAGAAGTTCCTCAGGCTCCACCAGCGGGAGACGGTCATCATCCTCTCGATCGCCGGCTGCGTGAACGTGGCGATTCTCGTCATGGCCGTCGCCGCCTTCTACACTCACGGATACACGAACATTCAGCAGATCAACGACGCGTACCAGGTACTGGGGAAGCTCTTCGGCAGTTTCGCGCCCAAGATCTTCGCGCTGACTCTCCTCGCTTCCGGGATCGCCTCCTCGGTCGTCGGGACCCTGGCGGGGCAGGAGGTCATGACCTCGCTTCTCAGCGTCAAGGTGAACCCTTACCTGAGACGGATCATCACCCGGGGCGTCAACGTCTTCCCCACGACGATCTGCATCCTCATAGGGCTCAGTCCGCTGGCGCTGCTCTTCTACAGCCAGGTCTTCCTGAGCATACTGATTCCGCTCCCGATGATCCCGTTGATCTGGTACACCAGCAAGAGGAAGGTAATGGGCTCGTTCGTTAACCGGCACTCGACGACCGTCCTTGCGCTCGTCGTCGGGGGCTCCATAGTGGCGCTGAACATCGCACTGATCTACACCAGCATATGAAGTCCAGCGCGGATAGGACGCTCGACCCCGGGTCCCCTACGTCGAAAGTCCAGGGATGTTCGTCCTGACAAGGTACGCAGAGACAGAGACTCCTCCGCCGTATTCGGCGTTCGTGCCGATCGGGAAGCCACCGTAGCTGCCTGCGTAGATAGTGTAGATTTCCGGGCCTGGACCTCTGAAGACGTATTCGACGACGGAGGTGGGTGCGTTGTCGATCTCTACGATTCCCGCGGTCGTGCTGTAGGTGCCGTTCCCCCCGAGGGCCCTGATCAGGTCGTCCGTCCCGAACCGGACCCAGGCTGTCGACGAGTTCGCGTACGCCAGCTCACCTATCTCCCCGGAGAAGGAGATGCGAACCTGCGCCGCCGACGAGTTTGTCGAGAGCACGGTGAGGTTCAAGTTGTAGACGTAGATCCCGGTAAGGTATTCGGGCCCGCCGAGATTGGTGTTGAAGCCGTTCCCGGAATAATCCGCATAGGCTCCGCTGAACGCCCAGGCCGGAGGGCTTACCGCCTGCTGCGCGAAGACCGCCACGAGGAGCACTGCGACCAGCACCATCAGGAGCAGTCCGAGCCGCCTGTTCATCGGCCTCCTGGGAGGAGGCTCCGAAGGAGTCAATCCCGCTAGCGGTAGCAGAGGGTGGGAGCAGTTAAACCTGCAGGTTGCCGAACCTGTCGGCCCGAGAATCCGGTCCCGCTCCGGCCGAGGGTGAATCGCGACGGGATGCAGAGTAGCCTTTCCGTTGAGAAAAGAAAAGGAGGGAGGAGGACTACCCTCAACTGGCCGCGAGGCCAGTTGCAGATGCAGGTAGTCCGCCCGCTGCCGTTGTCGAGACCTGGTAGATGCTGCCGCCCGGATAGACCTGGAAGCTCGTGATCTCGCCGCCGTTCAGGGCGTACAGGTACTGGTTGTTGCCGCTGAACGCCAGGTCGAGGGTGGGTATGGAGGTCTTGGCTGCGACCGAGCTGAAGAGGCTGAGGGTTCCCGTGCCGGAGACCGAGTAGCCCGAGATGGTCCCCCCGTGAGCGTTGCTCGTGTATGCGTAGGTCCCATCGTGGGGTATGGCGATCCAGCAGGGCGCGAGCCCGAAGTCAGGGATTGCGCCGCTGAGGGTCCTGAGGATTCCGGTGTCGGAGACCGCGTATGATGAGACGGTTCCCGTCGCCGCCTCGGTCACGAGAAGGTAGCCCTGGGGCGTGAAGACGAAGCCGTAGGGTCCCTCGCCGTTCGAGGGCACCACCGCGGACGGAGTCGCAACGCCGCCTCTGCTGACCGTGTAGGTGTCGATCACGCCCGCCGCCTTCTCTGTGACGACGAGCACGTTCCCGTCCGTGCTGAACCCTATCTGTTCAGGGGAGGTGTTGGGCTTGCCGCTGAGGGGCTGGGTGGAGCCGGAGATGTAGGTCAGCTGGCCCTGCCCGTTCAGGGTGAAGCCAGCGATGTTCCCGGGGACCGTCGAAGTGCCGTTGTCCAGGACGTAGACGAGATAGCTGGGTCCGTTGGCTGCGTTGGGCCCGTACTGCGCGCTCACCGCCAGCGAGATCGGGGCCGTCCCCTGAGAGCCGACGATGTCGGCGAAGGTGGGGCCTCCGTCGGCGTGGACCTGGAAGGAGGTGATCTGGTCGCTGCCGGCGTCTACCGTCAGGAGCCACTGCCCGTTCGGGGTCAGCACCACGGCGTCTTGGCTGGCCAGCGCGCTGCCCGTCCCTGCGCCTTGCGTCGAGAATGTGCCTACGAGGGTGAGCGACCCGGTCGGACCGGTCTGGTACTGCAGGACGTGGTTGACCGTTGCCGCGTTGTCCGTCGTGTAGACGTCTCCCGGCCTTGCGGCGGCTGCCCCGCCCGCGGCGGAGAAGAGCGCGAGGAGGAATATGACACCGCCCAGAGCGGCCAAGGTCTTCACATTCAACTGCGTCCCGCCCCCGTTGAGTTCAGGCCTGGATACGCCCGGGCCACCCGCGTGGGTGGCGGAGCCATGGGTAGGACTGAGAGTGTTGCTGATAAGTTCCTCTGTGTCGTTTTCATAGGCCGGGACGCGGCCTCAGCCTATTAGGCGATTTTTCAGGATTGGAGCAGAATCTGTTACAGATTGGTTCCGGATTCCTAGGGGCCGAGACTCAGCCCTGCTCCATCTTGAGCTTGCGGACGATCTCCTCGAATATCTCGAAGTGGGACTCCAGCCACGGGTTGAGGAAGTACATCCGCCCGTAGCGCTCCCCGGACGCTTTGAGCAGCGAGTTCTTGTCGAGGACCTCCACGTGGTGGTTGACCAGGCGGTAGTCCATCCCCAGCCTCGTGGACAGCTGGTTGATATTCGCCGGCTGTTCCCTCAGCGCCTTCACGATCCTGACCCTGTTCTCCCCTCCCCTCGTCGCGCCGAGGACGAACCAGAGCAACCGGCGCAGCTCCGGGTCATCCGTCATCCTGCGGACGGGCGCGTCAAACGCTATTTATCGGTTGAAGGCTAAATTCCACACCAATCTTGAAAAACGGTTAAACATCAGGGGGAAAGGCGGGCCGCGAACCGGTAGATTCGTTGGAACTGTTGATGGACGTAGCCCTCGTATTTTCGGGGATGAACTGCGCCGTGCTCGTCGCGCTCGTCTTCCTCTACGGGCGCATAGCCGCGAGGAGCAGGGCCGTGCTTTCCTTCGCGCTGATAGTCTTCGCGTTCTTCCTCCTTGCGCAGAACCTGCTGACGATCTACGCCTATGGCAGCATGGCCCCCCTCTTCGGCGCTCAGACGGTGCCCTTCCTCTCGGCGATCGCAGGGTCCCAGTTCGTGGCGCTGGCGGTGCTCCTCAGGTTCAGCCTCTAGGCCGCCGATGCGTATGATGCTGACCGTGGTACCGATAAACTGCAAGTCGTTCCCACCACGCAGGACTCATCGAACACGCCGATGGGATAGTTGTTCGGACTCCGAACCCACGTTCCTACGCCGGAAGATGAGATCGGCGATCGCGCCCAACACCAATCGAGCGAGTACGAAAATCGTCGGGCGACATCTCAGGTTCGCAGGGCGCCGAGCTGTGGAATGCAGGATTTTGTTATCGTCGGTCGTCCACATTCATCCTAGCCCGTCTTGAATTCCCAGCCCCATTCCGCCCCTCCATCCTTCGCTCCGACTATGTAGTCCACCAGATAGGCCGCGAGCTTTTCCCGGGGTATCTCCTCCCCATCATCGTTCACGAAGGAGTTGCCCCGGGGATGAACGCCATAGCTCCCCTCCAGGTCGGGAGCACTCACGGAGCATAGTTTGATGATGGCGAGGCCGGAGGGGCTAGAGAAGGCTAGATTTGCCCCGGTCAGATCGCAGAAGACGTCGACGGAGCTGCCCTTCTGGACGGTCAACATCAACGGGACGAGCTTATCGAGATTGGCGCCGATTATCTTCCAGGCCGTCTGGCTGTCCATGTCATCTAATCCTAGGATGGCGGATATATAGAATTCCAAGTATTGATGGCGAACGTTCGCGGAGCTTCTCAGTCGCGCACCATTGCTGGTCAATCACTTCGAAGAGACCGGGGCGTCTAGATGGGTTCCCTCCCCCATCCCATTTATGAAGGACCGCAACCCTTCCCTCCACGTCTCCTTCGCCGTGGACACGGTGGCTCCTTGCAGCATGCTGACGAGAACACCATCGTGAAACGCTGAAAAGACCTTCGCAACTGATATGCTATCGAGTTCCCGTCTCACGAGTCCTCTCTTCTTCAGCTCTTCGACGAAGTTTGCGAGTACATCGATTATTCGCGCGGAGGTTTCTTCCTGCATCTTCTGGACGACTCTGTTGCTCCTGGCCTCGGCGAGGGTCTGCAGCCACAGGGTCACGTTGGCCGTGCTGAGCCCGATGTCCCTGTCAAAGTAGGCGTCGGCACCCTTCTCGACGTCCGCTCCCATGAAAGCCGAGTCCAGGTTCTCCTCAAGATTCCGGGTGGCGGTCCGACACAGCTCCTCGAACAGCTGTTCCTTGCTCTTGAAGTACAGGTAGAGCGCCCCCTTGCTGACCCCGATCTTCTTGGCGATGTCGTCCATCGTCGCCCTGCTGAAGCCTTTCTCCGCAAAGACCTGCGCGGCCGCATCTAGAATCCTGCCCTTGGCCTCATCCTTGTACTTGGGTACTACTTTCGGCATCAATCCTGGGCCGAAGTCGCGAGTATTTAAGATGTATCTGACCAGTAGGAATAAATACTGACCAGTCAGTCAGGCTGATGACGGAGACATGTCACAAAGAGCCATCGAGGTCGAATCGCTTCAGAAGTCCTACGGCAGCCTTCACGCGGTCGACGGAATCTCGTTCACGGTCGAACAAGGGGAGGTCTTCTCGCTCCTGGGCCCCAACGGCGCGGGAAAGACGACGACGATTGAGATACTTGAGGGCCTGAGGAATAGGGAAAGCGGCAGCGTGAACGTCCTGGGCCTCGACCCGTGGGCGAAGGGGTACGACCTGCACAAGAAGATTGGGGTCATACCCCAAGGTTTCAAGTTCCTCGACTATCCGACTCCGAGGGAGGCAATCAGGTTCTACGCAGCCCTCTTCGGGAGGCGGGTCGATGTGGACCAGATCCTGAAGGAGGTCATACTCGAAGAGGCGGCCGACGTCTACTTCATGCACCTCTCGGGAGGTCAGAAGCAGAAGATGGGGATGGCGCTCTCGCTCGTGAACGACCCGGAACTTGTCTTCCTGGACGAGCCGACGACGGGCCTGGACCCGCAGGCGAGGAGGGCGGTCTGGGAGGTGATCAGGAACCTCAGGAAGCAGGGAAGGGGGGTGCTGCTGACCACCCACTACCTCGAAGAGGCGGAGGAGCTGGCGGACCGGGTCGCGATAATGAACCGCGGCAAGATCATCGCTCATGGGACCCTGGACGAGATAGTCTCGAAGTATGGATCCGGGGAGAGACTGACGATTCGCTGCGGCAGCGATCTCTCAGACCACCTTCGAAGGGCTACCCAGCTCAGGGTCGAGTACTACTCAGGCAAGTTGACGGTCTTCCTGAATCAGAAGGAGGACGCCGTGACGGCGCTCGACGCCATCTCCGATTCGGGGATGGCCTGGTCCGAGCTTACGACCAAGAGGGACAGCCTCGAGGACATCTTCATCAGGATGGTCGGGGAGCCCCCGGCAGATAATGGCGACGGCGCCCACGGAGGGAGCTGAGCGACCTTGGTCAGCATCAGGAGGACCCTGGCCGACCTCAGGGTATTCGGAACGGGGTTCGTTCGCAGCAAGGAGGGCGCCTTCTTCACGCTCATCTTCCCCATCGTGCTTATCCTCATCTTCGGCGCCATCTTCTCGGGGAGCGGGGACCCGACGACGGTCTACGTCCAGAACAAGGACGGGGGCCAGGCGAGCGCCCAATTCATCAGCGCTCTGAACGGAACGACGGCGATAAAGCTCGTCCCGGTCCCGGCAGGCGACAACTTCTCCCAGTATCTCCTATCTCACTCCGCCTCAGAAGGAATCTTAATCCCGGCCAACTTCACGGCCGACTTCGACTCGGGTATTCCGGTGAACGCCACTCTCTATGGCAACCCCGCGTCTACCACAAACGGTGTCGTGACCGGGATAGCGGCCTCCGTCCTGAACTCGCTCAACCTCGCGCGGGCTCACGGCACGGCGGTGCTGGGGCTCCAGTCGCTGACCGTCGCTTCGCCCTCCTACAAGTACATCGACTTCCTCGTGCCAGGGCTGATTGGATTCGCGGTTCTGACGAGCCCCATGTTCGCTCTCGTCAACATAAGCTCGACCTACAAGCGGGACAAAATCTTCAAGGTCCTCTCGCTGACACCGATGACCAAGACCGAGTGGCTGTTCTCGAAGGTGCTGTGGTACGTCATGATGACGGTGATCTCCTTCTGCCTGATGGTCGCCGCGGGAGTATTGATCTTTGGCGCGCACATCACGCTCTCTCTGGGCCTCCTGCCGTTCCTGGTTGTGGGCCCCCTGCTCTTCGTCTCCCTGGGAATGCTGGTGGGGGCAGCCTCCAAATCACCCGAGTCGGCTTCGGTCGTCGGCAACCTGGTCACCTTCCCGATGATGTTCCTCTCTGGGACATTCTTCCAGGTCTCCTCGATGCCGCCATTCCTGCAATCCGTCGCCCACGTCCTCCCGCTCTATTACGTCATAGACGGACTGACGAACGTCATGATCTACGGGAACTACGGCGCGGCGCTGCTCGACCTCGGCGTGCTCGTCGTCATCTCCGCAGTCATCTTCGCCCTCGCCGTGCGTTTCTTCGAATGGAGAGAGGAGTAAAGCCCCTTCACACAGTGGGCTCCCCCGCGCGGTCGCCAGCTTGCCGGGAACCGTCTAGCGCCGTGCAGATAGGGCGCCGTAGGCTCCTCCCCCTCTTCATCAATCAACCGGTTGCGAAGGCCGGCATTAACATACTGGCACAATGTGCGAGAGCGGAGCTGCAAGTATCTTCTGTTCGATGCTTTCATATCTAAGTCGCGAAGAGCCTTTGTCGTCTGGATGGCTAGGAGATGATGGACCCCCAATGGGCGTGATTGCCAACACTTTCGGCGGGAAGCTAGTGTGGTCTTCCGCCTCGCAGTTCGAGGTCGCCGAAGGCCTCCTGATCGTCGCGCTGTTGCTGCTGTCCACCATCGTGCTGAAGTCCTCCCGGTTCGGCTACCTGTTCGACTCCCCGTTCCTGAGGAGGCACCTCAAGCCTCCACTCTCCCGTCTGTCCGCTGCGCTGGCGGCCCTCGGGACGTTGTCCTATGCCCTCCTCGTCCTGTGCAACTTCAGACAGGGGAAGGACGTCCTTGACATCTACGGCTGGAACCTGACACAGTATCCATTGGCCGTCTTCGGGTATTTCGGCGGCAGCGCCTTGGGACAGAACGGCGCCGTGGGATACGGGGCGCTCGCCCTCCTGATATGGGGGCTGACGGTGGTCGCCCTGTCCCTTGCTTGGGGCCTCGCGCGGGGGGTGAAAATCTTCGCTTTGCCGTCCATACTCTTCCTCGCGGTCGTCGTGCTTCTCTTCGACCCCGGGCAGATGGACCTTCAGGCGGTGAACCTGGTGTCGGGGTTGACGTTCGACGGCGTCTCTCTCCTGAGCAACTGGTTCCTCCTCACCGTCTCCGTTTTCCTGTGTGCGTTCGAGTTGCTGTATCCAAGGTTCGGGAAGAAGGAGAGGAGTGGAGCACCGCTGGTAACGCTGTCAACCCGACAGGTTAAGGACGCAAGGTGACATTTCAGCGGATAGAAACGCGCCCGAGCTTGCGACGTCGACGCTTATTCGATGAGCTTAGCGGGCTCCAGCCTTCGTTTGATCGGATTAACCTTCAGGCGGAGGCTCTCGAGCGTAGTCAGGCCAAGCAGAGGCTCTTCCCCATCTGGACCGATTGGTAACATGACGGTGGCCGTGTTGCCCGTCATCTCGATTTTGGCTTCCGCAATCCTACGTTCTCTGTCTGTCCCATCCGCCAGTTCTACCACGACCGAGCCAGTGGGCTCGATCCCCAGTTTCCTGGCAAGCGATTCGCCTATCTTCGTGAAGGTCGAACCTGTGTCAGCCAGCATCTCAACGTCGGCATCCCCTGAGGGACCTTGCACCCTGGCCACGACGCGCGTCTCTCCCGTCTTCATTGATGCCCCCACATCCATCTCTCAGGAATAAATATTAGCGCAGCCACAGAACGACAATCCCGGATTGTCGAAGAAAGTGGTCGTGACGGGCGGCAGCGGCAAGCTCGGCGGAGTGTGTGTCAGGGACCTCCTCGCCCACGGGTACGGCGTCGTCAGCGTCGACAGGGTTGCGCCGGAGGGAAGGCCCTGCCCCGACCTTATCGTCGACCTCGATGACTATGGGCAGACGGTCGGCGCTCTCACTACCTCGGTGAGCGGGCCTCAGGACGTCGTGGGCGTTGTCCACCTCGCCGCCATGCGCGTGCGGATGTATCCCGATTCGGTCACCTTCGCCAACAATATCGTGAGCACCTACAACGTCTTCGAAGCGTCACGGCGGCTGGGCATCAAGAGCGTCGTCTGGGCCTCCAGCGACTCCATCCCCGGAGTCCCCTACGACGAGCCGCCTCCCTACGTTCCAATCGACGAGGAGTCCCCGGTGAGGCCGGAGACCGCGTACTCGCTCTCGAAGCTGCTCTGCGAGGAGATGGCCGAACAGTTCTGCCGCTGGGAGCCCTCCATGAAGATAGTCGGGCTCAGGTTCTCGAACATCATGGCCCCCAAGGACTACGCAAAGTTCGCCGCGTTCCAGGGGGACGCGCGCCTACGAAAGTGGAACCTCTGGGGCTACGTCGACGTGCGGGACGCCGCCCAGGCGGTTCGCAGGGCACTCGAGGCGCCCATAAGGGGGGCTGACGTCTTCGCCATCGCGAGCGACGAGACCGTCATGCCCCGGAGCAGCGCGGAGCTCATGGCGGAGGTCTTCCCGGGGGTGCCGCTGAGGAAGGAGCTCGGCCCCAACGAGTCCCTGCACTCGATCGAAAAGGCGAGGCGCGTGCTCGGATATCAGCCGGAGCACGGCTGGCGGAACCCGGCGGACCACGAGTGACCTGCTGGCACGGGTAACTGGCTCAGTCTTTTAAAATCTGAGGAAGAGGCGTCCCCTCGTGGGCGAACGACCGAGCTACATCGAACTCCTCCGCGGTCGCGCCTTCGGTGCGCTCTGGTCCTCACAGCTCGTATCGGTGTCTGGAGACGCGATATTCGACGTCGCGCTCCTCTGGCTCGTCCTCGAGACCACCGGTTCGCCCGTCCTGGTCGGGGTCACCCAGGCGGCTGTCGCGCTGCCCCAGGTGTTCGCCGGTCCGATCGCCGGCGTCTATTCGGACAGGCTCAACAGGAGGAACATCATGATTGCGAGCAACGCCGCCGAGGGAGCGATAACCGCGGCGCTCTCGATCCTCTATCTGGAGCACGTCCTCGCCTTTCCGTACCTCCTCTTTCTGGTCCTGCTGCTCTACACCGGGGCCGTGTTCTTCCAGTCGTCACTCACCGCAATCCTACCCAACGTGGTCGAGAGGCGCAGCCTGGGGGCGGCGAACGGCCTGCTCTCGCTGACCAGCTCCGCCAATCAGCTGGTGGGTTATGCGATCGGAGGCGTGGTCCTGGTGACGATCGGGGCGTCCGGTTCGATAACCTACGACAGCCTCACCTTCTTCGTCGCGGCCGCCCTGCTGGGGCTCGTGGCGAGCTCCTACGGGAGGGTCCACAGCGGCACGCACCCAGAGTCCTCGCCGAGGGAGCCGTTCTGGAAGAGCTTCAGGGAGGGATTCGCGTACGTGAGGAGCAGCCGTCTTTTCAGGCAGATGATAGTCTTCGGCCTCATCGTCAATTTCTTCGGGGGCGGGCTATCGGCCGTGCTGGCACCGTACGTCAAGCTACAGCTCCACGGGGACGGGCTGGCCTACGGCCTCGAACTCTCGTCCATCGCGCTGGGGGCGATCGTCGGTGCGGGCGTCCTTGGGAAACTCAACTTCCGTGGTTATGTCGGAAAGGTCCTCCTGATCGGGGTCGCCGCGGTCGGGGCTCTGGTGTCGACCGCGGGCCTGGTGACAGAGGTACCCGTCGCCTTCGTGGTGTTCTTCGCACTGGGAGCGTTCCTCGGCGCCGTCAACCTGCCATTGGGGGTGCTCGTGCAGACGAAGGTGCCCAACGAACTGCTCGGTCGCACGGGAACCGTCCTTCGGTCATTCCTCAGCGCCGCGACTCCGATTGGGGCCGTGGTCTTCGGAGCTCTCGCAGGACTGATCTCCATCGGGACGATTTTTCTGGCGGTTGGGCTGGCGATGCTGGTCGTATCTCTCGCGCTCTACGTCCCCTTCGGGGAACTGAGGAACGCAAGCTACTGACTCTTGCCACGCGCCTGCAACTAGCATCGACACCCAGGGACCTCCTGACTGTCACAGCCAATCAGTTCGGGACGAACCTTAAATGAAACGGACCGACGAATCGCGCGAGCTTGGTTTGTACTGCCCGCACTGCGGTACCGCGGTCGAAGAAGGCAATGACTTCTGCCCCAACTGCGGGGCCCGTGTCGCGGCGAGCCCCCCGGCTTCGGGCGCCCCGCAAGCAAAGACATACGCGCGAACGACGAAGAGAAGACCAAGAATCGGATACGCTCTCACCCTCATTGGCGGAGCCATCACGTTTCTGGGCGCCGTCGGGTATCTTGTGATAGGAAATGCTATCGCAGGAGTCCTTGGAGTAATCTTCGCCATTCTAATCGTAACCTTCGCACGGAGGTTGTACTCGGCGGTAGACGTGAGGAAGGTGGGAATCTTCGGTATCATACCATTCCTCCTCGGATGGTTCATCCTGATAGCCAGCGGGACCCTGCTTCCCTTTGACATCGGGGTCAGCCTCGCCGGCTTTCTAACTGTAATCGGCAGTGCCAGCATGTTCGCCGGAAGATAGGCTGCTTGCTATCGGTCAGGGAAGGCAAAACTGCAGCACTTGGGCTAAAGCAAACCGCCGAGGCTGATGCTTGCCGCTTAAGAGGACTGGCAAGGTCCCCTGTCATGAACGAGGACGTCGAGGCTGACCAATTCGACATCGGAACCACCTCGATAAGGCTGGTGAGAGTCGGGAACGTGATCCACATCGTCTTCAGCAGTTCGCTCGAAGCCCGATTCCTGTACAAAGAATTGGCGGAAAGGTATAAACGAGACGAGAAGAGGTTAAGAGGAAAATGACCGCGGAGAAGCTGACCAAGAAGAAAGAAGCTGAACTCAGACTCATCGCGGATTCTACATACGATGCGATCCTTGCCACGGCAACCAAAGTACCCAAGGTCGACAAAGGCTAGTACCCTAGACCGAACCCAATATCTCCGAAGCACCCGAGGGTCTGGTGGGGATTCCTGTTGAAGACCGACCGAGCCCTCAGCGTGGCGGACCTGTTGATTGCGGGGCTTGTGATCCTGTTGATCCTCGCCGCGACCTACTGGATTGGATATGCTGTATACGCGCTCCTCGGTGCGCTCGTTGGACACCAGCTGAGCTTCGGCCTCCCGATTGAGATCAGGCTGCTGGGCGCGGCGCTCCTGGTCTCGGGGCTTGCCGTAGCAGCTGACGTCTTCAGGTTCAGGCGCCCGTGGGACGTCTGGGTCTCAACCTCGGCGACATTCATGAAACTGATTCGGAGGAGGCCGCTCGGCGAGAAGGAGGGTAGGGTGGAAGCTTTCATCCCGAGAGGTCCCTATGTTTACGTCAGGAGCCCGATGTACTTTGGAGTGGTGGCGGCCGTAGTCGGGCTCGGGGTGGCGGTCGAGTCTGTCCCCCTCCTCATGTGGGGGCTGGTCCTGACGGGCTGGTACTGGTTCTTCCTGATACCGTTCGAGGAGAGGGAACTCCTGGCCCTGTTCGGGGCGAGATACGCGGACTATAGGCGGCAGGTGCCTAAGCTCTTTCCGTACGGCAGGAGGTTCAGGCAAAGCGTGTCGGATGGGGCTCAACCCACGCCTGCCTAGTCCTTCCTGGAGGGAACCTGTTGGCTAGGCGGGGACGAACACAATGGGCACGTTCAGACGGGATATCGCCCCAAGCCTGAACCCGCCTATCCCGAGCCTGGCAAGCACCGATCTCCTGGGACGAGTCAGCACTAGCAAGAGGACCCTGGGGTCCCGCTGGCAGGCTTTCATCGCGTCGGTGAAGCTTCCGACGAAGGCATGGCCCGTGCACTCCACGCCCTCATCTTCTATCCTTCTCCTTAACCTCGCAATCGTGGTCTCACCGAGCGAACTGAAGTACGCCGGGGAGTAATCGCGAATCTTCTCAGCCCTGGCGTACTCTGCATATCCTCTGGGAACGACCGTCTCGTCCGTGACGTACACAAGGACTATCCTGGCGCTGTACGCCTTCGCCAGCTTGATTGAGTGTTCCAGGGCGGCCTCGATGTCGGTTCGGCCGTCCACCGGAAGGACCAAGTCGCCCGCAGCGCTGCTTTCGCCATCAGCGGAGGATCCTATCCTGACGCTGCGGACGCTTCTCGCCATCAGGCCGCTCGTCCTCTCTAACTCTGTCGGGGGGAACAGACTTGAACTCGACTTCTTGGACGGTTGACATCTTTTTTCTGACCTCAAAGCCGCGCCCTCGACGACACTGACATAAACCAATCACATATGAAATGGGTTAACCATATGGCCCAGGCAGTTCTGCGCAGATATATGCGGAGGCATCGTCGTCTTGTCATCTAACACGAGGAAGGACATATCTCACGTTTTTCCCGTGGGCTCCCCCAGCTCGGCATGCCGAGGATTCTTCCCGCAGCCTCGCTAACCATTAAATCCCTCCCGGACGCGAAGCGGTACAATGGAAGTCACCGGCCGTACCCTCGGCGCAGAGGCGCCCCCGATTCTCCACCTGGGCAGCGACGAGAGAGGGCCGTTCGACGTCGACGCCAACGTGGTCGCGACGGGGCGGACCTGCGTGATCGGAGCTTCGGGGTCTGGAAAGAGTTACGCGGTGGGCGTGATCTGCGAGGAGCTCTGCAAGTGCGGGGTGCCCTTCGCGGTGGTGGACACGGAGGGTGAGCACTCCGGGCTCAAGGAGAAGTACCAGATGGTCCTCGTCGGCGACGGGGAGGGATCCGACCTCCGGTGGTCAGGCCTCGACCTCCATGACCTCGGCAGCCAGGCGCCCGACCTCGCCCCACTGATTCTCGACCTCTCGGAGTCCGACGAGCCCAGGCAGAAGGTCTCGGACCTCCTCTCGAGCATATACGAGGAGGTCGAGAGGCGCAGGACGCCCTACCTGATCATCGTCGAGGAGGCGGACAGGTTCGTGCCCCAGAACGGCGAACGGGTCGCGATCCTCGGCGAGATAGCGAGGAGGGGGCGGAAGCGGGGTGTCGGGCTGATGGTCTGCACCCAGCGGCCTTCGCTCGTCGACAAGAACGTACTGAGCCAGTGCGGGAACCAGCTCATCGGTAAGCTCGTAATCAGGAACGACCTGCAGGCGGTCAGCCAGTTCTTCCAGGGGCGAGAATCCCCGAATGAGCTCACCGCCCTCCCGTCCGGAAGGTTCTACGCCATGGGAGGGCTGTCCGCCTTGCCCAGGGTCGTCTCCATAAGGGTGAAGGAGACCCGTTACGGAGGAGGAACCCCCAAGATCACGCCGCGCGTGGTCAGACAGTTCAGGCCGAAGGGCGCGGCGGCGGTGGTCGGGCCGTCCGTGAGGTCCGCACCCGGAGTCCCGGTCCGAGGGGCCCCCCTCCTCGGGATAAACCCGACGTTCGGTCCGGAGGACGTCCCGACGATGGTCAAGCGCGACAAGGCCTTCATCTTCTTCGGCGGCAGGGAGGCCATCGCGAACGCTCGCCTGATCCTTCGGCCCATGGTCGAGCTCGCGGTCGCTGTTAGGGCCGGCGTCCTCAGGAAGAGGGTCGACCTGAGGTACCTCCTCCTCGACGGGCGGACGGGCGCGTTCGTCGAGCTCGGGGACGTACCCGTCCTGCACGACGGCCTGCAGGGGCTGATTGGGCTGACTGCGGAACAGATCGAGGTCCTCAGGGAGACGAGCACCGACAGGGACAAGGGTGCCCTGGAGGTCGCCGGTAAGATTGGCGTCTCGGTCCAGACGCTCAGGCGGCTGATGAAGGCCCTGGAGCAGAGGAGGCTCGTCAGGTCGGTCCAGGCGGGCCGCTCACGCCTCTACCGGCGCATCTACGAGTTTCCCGGATTCGTCTGGCACGACTCGGAGCAGGCGCTCGAGCCCGTCGCCCAATCGGGGACCGTAGAGAACAACGTCCTGTCCGAGGCGTCGCTCCGGGAGGTCATCAGGGGCCTCGTCGAGCACTCCGAGGTGCAGGGGTACAGGGAGTTCGTGTACCCGCTTTACCGAGTCGAGATGGTCCTGAAGAGGAGGAAGAGGATCGTCTTGCTGGACGGCCGCACTGGGAAGGAGGTTCCCCCCTGAGGTCTTCGGTGTGGTTCTGAAATGTCACGGCCCCTTGGACGGTCGCGTGAGCGGGCTTGCTTCGGGACGACCCGAAGGAAAGTTGGGGAGGGGCACATCCGTACGCGTGGCCCTCCGGGGACAGCAGGATCTGATAAGAAAAAAGAGAGAGCCTACTGCCACTTGGGCAAGTAGGCGAAGAGCGTCTCGCTGGTCCTTACGCCCTGGACGTCGTCCATCTTCGAGACCTGGGAGAGAATCTCATCTTGGTTCTTTCCGTAGACGGTCGCGAGGACGTCGAACTCACCAGGGACGACATAAGCACTGCGGACTTGCGGGAAGTTCTCGATGGATTGCAGTACATTCTGTGCTTGTACGTGCTCGTTGACGCGGAGCAGCACTAGCGCAAGAGAGTCGGTTGCCTGGATGTTCTTGCCGTTAGCAAATCCCTCGAATGGGGTGTAGGTCCTAGTCGATGTGACTCCGCTTATGGAGCGCACCTTGTTGACCAGCTCGTAGACCTGCCTCGGGTCGGCTGCCTTCAGCTCGATGGCAAAGTCGAATCTGCCGGTCAGTGGTGAGGAGTAGGTGATCCCCTGGATCCTGCTCAACTGCTCAGCCACTTGGTTGCGCATTTTTGGTTGGATGTTGGCGATTATGGTTGTCGGATTCATTGTCGTTGTTATCATAGTATTTCAATGTGTCATAGATATGACACTATATAGGTCTATCTATATGTTCAGTCATACTTATAACTGACCTCGTTGAATCCGCACGACGGGGAATGACCGATTCACAAGGCAACAACGTCCCGGTGAGCGACGCGGTTGCCACGATAATCCTGCGAAACTATGTGGTCTACGAGGCCGTGAAGCTCAAGATAGTCAACTACCACGCTGTCGCTTCGAGAATCTCTTCCGAGGTGGAGGAGCTGACCGGAAAGGGGGCCAACATGGAGACAATCGTGGTGGCGATCAAGAGGTTCTCCGACCGCCTGTCTGAAGGCAAGATGGAGGAGATGTCTGCCATCCTCAAGGGCGCCAGGCTGAATCTGGCGGGGGGAGCGGTCGACGTGACGATCGGGGCGAAGGGCTCCGACGCGCATCAGGTCATCCAGGCCATCTTGAGATTGGCACCCAAGCTCAGCGGGACGCCGAACATCTTCCAGCTCCCCAACTCCGTCAAGGTGATAGCCGAGGAGGAGGACGCCCTCCTCCTCGAGAGCGCGCTCTCCATGAGATACCCGCTGACCCTGAAGAGGAGCGTCGCAAAGATCACGGTTCGGATGCCTGCGGGAGCGGAGAAGGTCCCGGGGATCGTCTCGTTCATCACGGAGCTGCTCTACAGGAATGGTGTCAGCATTCTCGACGCGTTTCTCAGCTACGAAGACATCGTGATGATAGTGCAGGAGAAGCTGGGACCGAAGGCCTATCAGGTCTTGAGCGAGAAGATATCGGAGTAGGGTCCTATGTCTGGGGATGCTCAAGTGGTCGAGAGTGTACACGAACTCTTGGGGTGTTCAGGGGGCGGCTCCGGACGGGTCCACCGATAGTTCGGAACGCTTTAACCGAAGAACTCTGAAACCAAAGCCGTCTTGGCTCACCAGCAACAATACAGGACGGACATGTACGAAGGGATGCTCGCGGAGACGGTGACGATGACGGGATACAACGGCGACGTCATCAACGCGTACTTCGCCCGACCGCTAGGCCCCGGGCCGAACCCCGGAATCGTGCTGATGCACCACGCTCCCGGATGGGACGAGTGGTACAGGGAGGCCACGCGAAGGTTCGCGCACCACGGCTACCTGGCGATCAGCCCCAACCTCTACTTTCGCCTCGGCCACGGCTCGCCGGAGGACATCGCGGCGAAGGCTCGCGCCGAGGGGGGGATACCGGACGACCAGGCGGTCGGCGATGCCGCCGCGGCGCGGAATTACGTGGCCACACTTCCGACGTGCACCGGCAGGGTCGGCGTCTTCGGGACGTGTTCGGGAGGCCGCCACGCGTTCCTGGCGGGATGCAGAAGCAAGGGCTTCGGAGCGGTGGTGGACTGCTGGGGAGGACGCGTGGTGATGACACCCCAGGAGCTGACGCCGAAGACGCCGGTGGCCCCCATCGACTACACGAAGGACCTTTCTTGCCCCCTGCTGGGCTTGTTCGGCGAGGAAGACCAGTTTCCCACGCCCCAGCAGGTCGCTCAGCACGAGGAGCTGCTCAAGAACCTCGGGAAGAGCTACGAGTTCCACACGTATCCGAAGGCCGGTCACGGCTTCTTCTACTACGACAGGCCAGCCTACAGGCAGGAGCAGGCGGTAGACGGCTGGAAGAGGATCTTCGCGTTCCTGGAGAAGAACCTAGGGACGCCGGGGAGCTCATAGGGGGGTGAATGGGCGTGTGCACGGGTATAGTCCAGAGGGCAAAGGTGGCGGGAGCGGGAAAGGCCGCCGACGACTGGTTCAAGCTTGACGAGGTGGTCGTCACATACGACTGCTCGTACCACACCTCGATGCCGCAGGGCATCAACATAGACTTCTTCAACGAGAAGGAGGCGCCGGGAGCAAGGGTAGCGGTGGAGCTGAGCCCTGCGTCAGCGATGGAGCTGGTCCACGCCATCATGGAATCGCTGTACAGCGCCGGAATAGACCCCGGGGAGGCCGCCCTGGGGCTGAAAGGCTCTTGAACCCTGGGCTGGGTTCTTCCCAGCTCGGTCTGGAAGGAATCTCCAGTGCCTTCGACCAAACTCTTAAATCGCCGCGACTCGTCTGAGGTCGACGATTGATTCCGACCCGCGGGTCGGCCGCAGAGCGGGGCCCCCCGTCCTCCTGGCCACAGCTAGGGCGGAGCGTCTTCGGGCCGTCAGATAGCTTCCTCGACTCGTTCAAGGGTTGATTTCCGCGCTGCCATAACTGAGCGCGGCGACAAGAACTCTTGACCAGACTAGATTAAGTGGGCCAGGCCCGTGCAACAGCCGTTGAAGAGCCAGGCGAGGCTGTTGAGGGCAGGGGCAGACGCTCTCGAAAGAACAGCCCAGGACAGGGCACAGATAGCCAATAGCCTGGCCCAAACCGAGACGAGGAGGAGGCTCAACCAGGTCGTGAGGCCGAACTCGATCTCGTCGAACCTGAGGAAGGCGGGCATTGTGCTGGTTCTCTCTCCAGACCCTCTTGGGCCCATAGTCGACGTCCCCGGCGTCGCCATGCTGGGCGCCTCCTATGTTATGCAGAGAAGGCAGCCGTGGAGCGCAAAGTCGCTGCTCAACGAGACGCGCGTGCTTCTTGAAGAACTTCAGCCGCTGCTTTGAGAGATTTCAATTGCGTCCCTGATGGGACGGCCTGAAAGAAAGAACTTGATCTATGAAGTCGCGAGCTGGACGAATCGGGAACCGCCGAGGCATGCGACCCCCGGGCAGCCTTGGTCCGGCTACGCCTCTTCCATCTCGCTTGACATTCTAGCTGTGGCCGGAATCTCGGGGAGCGTGCTCTCCATCCTAGATTCCGCGACGGCCGCAGCCTCGGACAGGACACTCTCGGCCTCAGCGTTGGCGATGCCGAAGTCGATCGAGGAGCCGTTCACCGACCCGGCGTCGACTAGGATACCGCCGAGCAGGCTCGATATCTCGCTCATCCCGCTCTCTGCCTCCGGCACAAGTCCCGAGAGGCTCTGCCTGAGGCCGCTGACGATTGACGTAGCCGGCGCGAGGGTCGACACTATGTCGCCCAGATCGGTTATCGTGTTGAGTCTGAGGTTTATCTGCTCGAGGGCCAGCCTAGACTGGGTCACCATCCTGTTCATCTTCCTTAGCTCTCCCAGCTCGTTTGCGTACACCGACGCGCGCGCGGAATCGCGCTTCTGCGTCGCTACCACTATCTTGTTGAAGAGGCTCGCGTCCTTGTCGCGCAGCTTCGCCATCGTCCCGTCGAGTCTCGCAATTACCGCCTGAATCTCGCGGTTCGCCTCGTCTAGACGGGGCTTGAGCGGCGCCCCCTGGTTCACGCTGCCACGCAGCCTCAGGCCTATCCCGGGTCCCTTCTTCTCCTGGTCCCAATTTGCCGCGAAATCCGACATACGAGCTCCTCGATGGCCTGAGAAGGTTATACCGGCGAGGGTGAAGGAGCCTTCACGATTCGATTAATCCGGCGCCCCCGGGGAATGCCGCCAACCGAGCAGCGACTAGGCGCCCGGCGGGCCACGAAGCCCCTGGTTCTGCTCAATCGGAAATCCTGTGTTAGCTGCAGGAAGCCCGCGGCTCAGTCTTCAGCGCTATCTCTCCATTCTTCCCAGGAGCTTAACGCGCACTCATCACGGCCGCGAATCTCGGCTAGTCAAGGGGCGGGATTACAATCTTATGGATGCACGGCTCGCGCTGAAACAAAGGAAAATGAAGACCGAGAGCTTAGGGCCCTCGACGCATGTTTTAATAACCCAAAGAGCTAATCTTCGCCTGATGCGTGCAAGCAACTCAATCACCCTGTCGAGCTTCACCGGACCGAGGACGCTCGTCTCTATGGTCCTCCTCTCTCTTCTAATGGTCCTTACGCTCCTTCCGGCATCACACGCGATACCGCCGCCCACCAGGACTACTTGCGCGTTCAATGGCGGCGGAACACTCATGCCGACGGGTGCGACCTTCACGGACTCGTACGGGAACACATGGGTCGCGCCCAGCGGATTCGAGGGCGGCGGCACCCTGTTCGACTCCTTCGGCAACATGACGTCCTACTTCTTCCCGGGCGCACAGAGCTCGATTCCGGGTCCCATGTTGGACGGATTCGGAGGCGTGTTCGGCACCTACGACGGACAGCAGGGCTGGATAATCACAGACTACTGCCAGACAATCGAAGAAGTCCCCTAGGCTAGCGCCCGCCTGATTGTTCTGGAGCGGTTCGAGCCAGGCTAGCCCTTGAGTTGTGGGCGATGAGGTGATTCCTTCAGCTTTGGCTTGGCGCTCGGGGATATCTGTTCAGAAACCTGTCCTCCGAGGCGACGTACTCATACTCGCCGAGCGCCAATCGTCTGCCCTTCCGGAGCTGGTCGATGAAGCCCGCGATGGGTTTGAGGTCTTCGACGAGGTCGCCGTCCCTGGTCCTCAGGAAGGCCCACTCGCCATCTTTCTTCTTGAATCCCTTCCACTCGAGCATGTTCATCGCCCTCTCGATGGCCTTCTCGCTCGGCTCCGGCTGCCGCTGCGGCTCTGCGGGTGATTCGGGCGCGGCTGACTTCCTCAGTTCCGACCTTGCCCCGAGCAACTCCCGCCTCTGCCTCTGCAGGTCTGCGATTGTCGCGTCGATTTCCCTCAATTTGGCATCTATCTGAGCTTGGTCTTCTGGCGGCATCTCCATCGAAGTCCTAGGGCGGGTAGATTAGTGTATGTCGAAGACAGGAACACAGGAACATTTTTTGGCTCGCACGGGACCGTCTAGACCGGGATGACCGAACCCCGTCCTCCATCCAAGAGGGGAGAAAGGCTCATCGGGGACATCGTCCGGGAGGTGGAAACCGTTGGACCGAACGTGGCGGAGGTCGCAAGGCGGCTGAAACTCCCAGAGGAGAGGGTCCGTCGATGCTACAGGTCCAGGGTGCTGAAGAACGGCTTCCACCTGATCGCACGCTCGGACTGGGGAGCGCTCGGCCTGCGGCCTGTCAGGGTGGTCGCGGACATTTCGAAGACCTACGCGAAGTACGCCTCGGACATATTCTATGCGATGGACAACCGCTGGTTCTTCCTCGAGTTCGACAGGCTCTTCCCTGATGGGAAGTTCAACATCGCGTTCCTCCTGCCCGAGGAGCACTACGGCGAGTTCCCCCGAATCCTTGCCGAGATGGAAGGGATGGGATTCCTCGAGACGGTCCACGAAACCTACCATCCGAGATGGCGGATAGTCACGCCGATGCGCGCGGAGCTCTTCGACTTCAAGAGGACCACCTGGAATCTGGACTGGTCGAACCTCCCCTCTGTGGAGCCACCGTCCCCATCGCACACGCCGAGGCAGGAGCTGGACTCCGTCGACGTCTCGATGATCATCTGGAAGGAGCTCAACGCGACTTCGCCCATCAGCGGGTTCGCCAAACGGAGCTCGATGAGCGTAAAGACGGCGTACAGCCACCTCGCTCACGTCCGCGATAGGAAGCTGATTGGGGGTTACAGGGTCCTCTGGGCGAAGAACCAGATGAACCAGGATACGAACCAACCTCGGCGTCCCATGCACAGGTATGCTCCCATGATCGCTTCATTTACGGGGATAAGCGACGATGAGCAGACCGAGCTCAGGCGCAGGATGAACGCGCTGCCCTTCCTGGCTATGGAGATGGGTGGTGACTCGGACTATTCCGCGTTTCTCATCCCTCCCCTCGAGCAGACGATCGAGACAATGGCCTATCTGC
Source organism: uncultured Nitrososphaerota archaeon (assembly GCA_963703285.1). Classification (GTDB taxonomy): domain Archaea; phylum Thermoproteota; class Nitrososphaeria; order Nitrososphaerales; family Gagatemarchaeaceae; genus Gagatemarchaeum. The sequence continues at coordinate 1,158,055 of OY969807.1, read as the reverse complement.
GCGAGGCGATGGAGCCGACCAGAGAGAGGTCGCACTTCCATCTCGTGGACATGACGTGCGCCACGAGGTTCACCATCCAGAGGCTCTACGACGACTCGAACGGGCGGTGGTTCTTCGACATAGACGACCAGATGGCCCGGCTGAGGAAGGAACTCGAAACCGTGCGGAAGGAAAACAGGTTAGCTCTCTAGTTCTAGAGGACGCGGTCGACATACGGTATCTTCCTGACAAGATATGCCAGCGACCAGGTCAGGGGCACTATGATCACAGCTGCCAAGCCAAACTTGAGCAGCGACTCAATGTTGACCGAAGAGAGGAGGACGGCCGCGACCGTGACGATGACGGGGGCCTGGAGGATGAACGCCCCATAGAAGTTCTTCGATGCGAAGCTCCAGAGCCTCCCTGGATGATCGAAGTGGCGGCGGAAGTACGCTATCGCGAACATGCTCATCCCCACAGCGAAGGTCGAACTGTTACTGTTGTTGCCTGTGCGTGAAAAAACGCCAGGGTCGCTTGAGGAGCCCACCAAGAGCCGGTGGAAGCCGCTCAGACCCTCTCCACTCTAAGCGCCGGAATGTCCTCGAACTCCGCATCCCCTCCAGTCACGAGTCTTGCATGAAGCTCCATCGCCGTCGCCGCAGCAAAGGCATCAGCCAATGACATACCGTGCGCAGCCTTGAGCGTGGCCGCTCTCTTCCATAGAGACGATTCCGGGTCCACGGGAACCAAGGCCACGCCGTACTCTCTGAGCCTCTTCTCCTTCTCTTCGGCAATCTCCTTGTTTCTTCTACAGAGTATGTAGTAGACCTCAGCCAGATTAACGATGCTCATCCGTCCTTCGAGTCTTCCTTCTTGGACCTCCCTCAGCAGGCGCACCACGCCATCCGCACCCGGCTCGCCGAGGTAGAGCTTGAGGAGCGACTGGCTATCGAAGACTACGGTCTGCATGGCGTCTATCGTCGCGTGGCGGCGAGTTCCCTGGAACGTTCGGCTGCCCTCGCCTCGTCGATGAGGTCGCGCGAACCCTGCCCCTCAAACACCCTGCTCAAAGACCCCTTCTCGAGAAGAGGGTCGGGGACGGGCTTCAGCAGCACGCCAGCATCGGTGTCGACGACAAGCACCTTCCTCCCTATCCCATGTTTCTTCCTCAGCTTGCTTGGAATCGTCGCCTGTCCCTTCTTTGTGACTGACACAATCGCCTCGGACATTTCGTAATACATACGACATCGGTAATACTTAACGCTTGTGCATTACTGTTCTGCCACCTCTCGTCGGAGGGCGGTCATGGGGCTGAAGCCATTCGGCGAGTGGATCGGAGAGTTCCAATGAGATAGAGAGCCGCGTAAACAAATGAGAAAATCAGGAGCAGAGAGAAGAGAGTTCTTTGAGAATAGTCGAATGAAGCGGTGAAGATGTAGACGCTGTGGTAGCCAACGTATTCAAGGAGTACGTACCTCAACCCGAATCCTGTGGCGCTGGCCAGAAGGAACGCGACCACATTCATCTTCAGCGTCCCGGCTGCCAGAGAAGTGACGCTGTAGAAGTACGGTATGAAGGTTGATATCAAGACCGAGAACCTTCCGTGTTCCTCCAACCATTTATCGGCGACTTCGATGTCCTTCTCTGTTATGCGAAAGTAGGACAGGCCTTTCAAGAGCAGTGGTCTGCCTGCAAGCCTGCCGGGTACGTACTCTATGGGAAATACAGCGGCCGCAAGGCATACTAGGAACGTCGTATACGGGTCGAACACACCTATCGACGATAGATAGCCGTACGCCGGAACGAGAATGTAATCGGGAATTGGTAGGAAGGCGAGGCTGATGAACATGCCGAGGTAACTCGCCAACAGGAACGGCGACGATAGACTGATTTTGTAAGACGATAGATTGAAGAAACTGAAGTACGAGTTAAGCAGGGCTAGAACGCTTAGGGATATTGTGAATATTGAAACCACGAAGAGATAGTGCCAGTACTTGCGCGGCATCCGGTGTCCGTCTCCTCCAGACGCGGGGACGGATTTCCGGACCGGCGCGAACCAGTTCCCGGAAGGCCTGTCGACCCCGATCATCTCTCTCCGCATCTCACGGGCTATCGTCTCATTTGAAATCATCTGATACCTCGTGCACCTCTACGCGGCATCCCGGGCAGACAATCTTCTTGATGGCGGGGTGAAATCGATTTGGCTCCTTTCCCTTTATCGCCAAGGGACGACAGGAGACTCATGACCGAAGCATTCTGCATGAAGGAGAAGGCGAAGCGCGAGATGAACGGAGTGTCCGAGGTACAGATGAGGAACGGCAGAAGGGCGCTTCAGGGGACTTGTCCGAGCTGCGGGACCAAGCTCTTCAGGATCCTGGGGAAGGCGAATCAGGCCGCGCCCCTGATCGTGTACACTCCCCCTCAGGATGAGCTGACGACCATCCAAGCAACATTCTAGCCAGCCGACCGCCTTCGGCGATCCCTGCCAAATCCGGCCGGTAGTCACCGCGCGAGGAAGGAAGGGTCGGTGCTCGCCCTCAAACCTCCAAGGCTCCCGCTGAGTCTCGATTGCCGGGAAAGTTACACCGCGGACGCTTCTTTCAGACTCGCATGAAGAAGTTGTCCCCGCTGGTGAGTGCCTGTGGGCTTCGCTTGTGCGTCGTACCACACCGCCTGATGTGCCTGGCATAGTTGTTCGAGCTGATCAGCTTGTGGCACTTGGGACAGATTGGCATGTCCCGAATGTACTCTCTCTTGCTAATACGCGTTTCGAGTCGTTGGTTTTGGTAGCCCGCAGGGTCACCGAGACGGGTGCTGACTATCGGGTCAGGCCATCTCCAGTTCCTGCGTCACCAGAGCCTCCATGCAATCAGTCAACTGTGGAGCTCTTCGCCGTTCTCGCCGAGGGCGCACTCACGGCCTTAAGGACCGCCGAGTTAGTCACCCTCGTAGCCCTTGGGTCTATTCATCTCGTTCGTCTTGGTGCGGAGTTCCAACCAGCGGTGACCGCAGTGCTTGCAGACGTATGAGTACTGGAACTCGTCCCTGTTGACGAGGGTCGGCACTTCCTCATCCAGCGTGACGGGGAGAAAGAGTGCGGGCGTCGAGCGCAAGGCGGTAGGAACCTCCACTGGCGCTTCGGACTCGTGTTCCTCGTCGCTGACCACCTTCTTGCCCACCAGTCTTACTTCAAACCGCCTTCCGCAGGCGGGGCAGTGCCGAAAGAAGGTCTCGATTTCAGACAAGGGACGCCTTCCTGACACTGGTCCGCGGCTTTGTAAAGGTGGCGGAGGGAAGGCGGTTGAGGTGATTCAGGTCAGGGAGACAGTGTGAACTCTCCCACCTTCAGGTTCTAGGTGCCTGCGATCCGCTTGCGGCGGACTTTGGCTGTCGTGCTCTCCTGACCTCCGGGATTCGGGGACGAGGTCGCCACTCTTCCAAAGATATTAATGGGGCAGCGCCTCCTCAAGGGGCGGCTTGGAAAGCGGAGGAGATGCGGCGAGGGCGAAAGCCGTCCTCGGGCACAAGGTCACGGTCGATTCTGTCGTATTCAATCGTATCGTTCGTAGCATGCAGGATCCCGTCGTGGTCTTCAGCAGACCCGGACAGCTCGGCTTCAGCCCCACCTGGCAGTACCTCACGAGCTACAAGGGCTTCCTCTTTCATACGACCTCGAAGGTTGAGCTGTCCTTTCCCAACGCCGAGATGTACGAGACGAAGAAGATGACCTAGTTGCGTCAGCCCGGCCCTATGGCAGGTGCAAGGGACAAGGGCCCACGGCTATCCGTAGAACGTGACGACCCAGCCCTACCGGCCGCTCTGCCCCGTGCGACCTGCGCACGGACCGGGCCTCGGTGGCCTCTCTATTCACTTTCTCTCGGCTTTATGACCGGGTCCGTGGCTTCCAACCAGTCAACTCTTTTCAGAGCTGCGTCATGAGTCATGATCTTCTTCACCTTGGCCCTGTCCATCAGGGCGAGTATTGTCGCATCCCTGCCGCCCACGCCCAGGTGGGAATATCTCTTGAGCATCTCCACAGAATCGAGAGCGGTCCTGTAGTCGAATTCGGATATGGCCAAGGGAAAACGAAGGAACACCCCGAGCTTTTCGCCGCCATCAACAGGGCCGAGGTTCTTGACGAGAAAATGCGCCAACTCCATGATTACTATCGTGTTGATGGCTATCTGCTCTGACCTGAGGGCCTCCTCAACGGGTGCGACGACGGATCCGTGCTCCGGTGAGTCCCTGTCGAAATAGTAGGCCCAGATGTTCGTGTCAATGATGAGCATGGTCGACACCCCAGATGGTCTTTAGATCCTCTGGCTTGATTCCCGAACCATGGACGCACCCCTTCAGTTGGGAGATGAATTCGTCCGCTTCAATCTCTGGCGAGAGCACGAGCTCCTTCCCCTTCGTCGATATTCTCAGCTTTTGCTCGGGTCTCAACTTGAGTTCTTCCCTTATCTCATTAGGTATGACTATTCTGCCTCTCCCGTCGATCACTGCCTCTCCCATAACCGTTCCCATCCCACAACGATTCCCACTTACTTATAAGACTTGCAAAACAGGCGAGTACGGCGTCAACTAAGCAAGATCTCTTCGCCGCACTACTGGATCACGGCCGCTGGTAGCCCGTAGGCTGCGACGAACCTCGGGCTGAAATCCCGAGGCGCTACGACGGCTCGAAGAGCGGCCGACGAAGTGGAGGATGAATGGCTGGAACTCTTACCAGGTCTCCGAAGTCGAGCAACCAGAGCCGATTTAAGGACCGGGAAAACCGCATCCATCAAGATGGAACTCAAGCCCTTCGGCCCGACAGGCAGGCAGGTGAGCGCCATAGGGATGGGCACCTACTACGACTTCCCCTGGATCATCAAGGCCAGACTCGGGAGCAGGGGAGGCGCGTCATCAAAGGTGGAGGCGCTCAAGGCGGGTCTCGATGGAGGCATCACGCTGATAGACACGGCCGAGGTCTACAACTCCGAACCGCTCGTAGCGAAGGCCATATCCGGGCGAAAGAGGGAGGGCCTCTTCATCGCCACGAAGGTAATGTTCCTCCACCTGCGGCACGACGCGCTGGTCAGGGCCCTCGAAAGGAGCCTGAAGAGGCTCGAGCTCGACTACGTGGACCTCTACCAGGTCCACCAACCCAGCCCGTTCGTGCCGATCAAGGAGACCATGGGGGCCCTGGAGGAGATGGTCGACAGGGGCCTCACGCGCTCCATCGGGATCTCGAACTTCTCCTTCAAGCAGACCATCGCTGCGAAGGACGCGATGAAGAAGCACAGCATCGCCTCGATCCAGATGCCGTACAACCTCGCGGACAGGAGGATGGAGAGGGAGATACTCCCGTTCTGCAGCAACGAGAACGTCGCACTCCTCGCTTACTTCCCCATGGGCCATGGGAAGCTCGTCTCTGACCCGAAGCTCCGGGAGATCGGGGCGAGGCACGGGAAGACCGCCGCCCAAGTGGCTCTCAACTGGCTGCTCTCGCAGGGGAACGTCTTCCCGATTCCGAGGGCATCCCACGCGGCGCACGTTGAGGAGAACCTCGGCTCGACGGACTGGAGGCTCACCGACGAAGAGAACCAGGAGCTGGATAGGATCTTCCTCCGCCGCGGTGACCTTAGGATTATTCCGTTGCTCTTCAGCTCGTGAAAGGGCTCCTCCGACCTCACGCAGGCGAGTGATTCCCCTCGAACCAAAAACGCTCTGCCAAGCTCGGGGGCGGACTAGTAACCAACTGGGTACCGGCGATTGGCTGGATGTGGATCTCCTCGCCGTTCTCTCCGAGGGCGCAGCCACAGCCCGCGACGTGGTCGCCTCTCCGCGCTACCCCTGGTTCAGGCGATTCCTCGCTCTCATGGGGCCGCCCAGCTTGTCGTATTTCTGTGAAGTTATTTCCCGGGCCAGCCCTCCCGAAGCCGCCGATGCGGATGAGGTTCTGTCCAGGGCCCTCTCACTGAATTCGGGCTGTTGCAGCTACGCAGGCGATTCGGAGATCGTCGATTTCGTAAGTGCAGATATCACCTCGAGAAGCTGTTGCTCCCGCTCTGCAAGTGTGCGATGGTCGCTTCGATTTTCCTCAATTTGGCCTCAATCCGGGCCCCGTCCTCCGGGGGCATGCCTTGCAATGTTCTTGGGCCGGTAAAAAATGAGGGTGCGCCCTGCTTCAGCATGAAGCGCAGAGCTAGGAGGGAAGAGCCAGTCGCCCTTTATTCACGACGACCGAGTGGCCCGCCCGGAGCGTGCCGCTCCTCACGATGCCAGTGAAGGACAATCCCGCGACGCCTATGGAACCGGCCACAAACCTGTCCTGACCGTAGCCGTAGCGCATCAGCGGGTTGAGCCCGATGGTCAACGCGTTGACCATCCTTTCGCTCTCGACCTGGTCCTCGATGGCCTCGTCCAGCATGCGCTTCGATGAAATGCTTTTCCACCCGACGAGTCGTCCCTTCTCAAAGTCCAGCGTCGCGTCACCGATGATTCCGGTCCAGCCAATCGAAGGCGAAAGCTTCACACTTCCGCTCACCGACTCCGGCCTGATGCTCTTCCTGAGAAACCCGGGTGGGAGGTAGGTCATGTTGTGCCCCGTTGCGACGTCCTTCGCATCGACGATGCCGTCCTCGAGGTGCACGCCACGCTCAAACTCGAACCTCAGGTGCGAACCACCGGGTGAGGTGAGGGAGCCGGAACCGCTGTCCGGGAGACGCGATGCCAGCCCGTTCCCTGCCCTTCTGATCGAGCCAAAGTCGACTAGTGCAGCCTTGAGCTGATGGACCTCTATCTCCTCGAGGGACTTGCCCAGCAGCCTCGCGAGCTCCTTCCCCGCGAAGCCGAAGCTCATCCTCGCCCCCCTGAGCCCGGCCTTCTGAGCAGCCTCGTACCACGAGTCGCCGTAGGCCGTCGCCTCTTCGACCTCGTCCGGAGTAATCCTCCTCGTGTATCCTTCGAGGAGCTCATTGGGGATGAAGAAGTACGCGTCCGAGGCTGCGAGGAGTCCGTGCTCGTGCTTTCCCATCTTCCCGCGGCCTTCCTTCGGAGCGTTCTTCACGCCGAAGACATAGGTGTCTTCGTCCTCGAACAGCATGAGCGGGATGGCCCCGGTTTTTCTCGCCTCGCCCACAAACCTAAGGGCCATCGGCAACCCGTTGTTCCAGGTCTCGACCGTCACCGACTCTCCCTTCTTCAGGTGAAGGGAATCAGAAATCACCTTCCTCGCCACCTCCTCGTGGAGGCCGGCGACCGACGACTTTGTGCCCGCTCTTCTTGACTTGGGGTTCAACAGAATCACTGCGTGCCCCTGATAATTAAGCTTGGAACTTCCCGAGCGAGGCAACCCTTCGACGTATCTCCCGAACGAAGCCAGTTCCTCCACCACAGAAGCCTCCGCTGTCTGGCTTCCCGACGGGGTAAGGAACAACCGCCGTAATCCCTTTACGCTCACATCGAGTGTTCAGGCAAGGGCCGGTCTTGAGGGGGCAAGATAGCCATCCAGACGGCCCCTGACTCCCGCAAAGCGCGCGGCCCTCAAGGTCTGTAAAAGTTAGTTCGTGAGAAGACGATCAGCGGGGATCAGCAGAATTTGTCAGCGGAATATGTTGCAGCCTAGCTCCCGGTGATGGGCTGGATGTGTATCTCTTCGCCGTTCTAGGGAAGCCCGCAGCCGATTCGCAGACGGCAACGCGGGCCAGACCTATTGGACGCAGAACTCGTTGCCTTCGGGGTCGAGCATGACGACCCAGTAGTCACCGTTCTCGTCGAATTCGCCCTGTCGGCTCGCGCCGAGCGACTTCAGGTAGTCCACCCTGGCCCCGACCTGCTCCTTGCGCTTCTCGGGAGAGGCGGTGTGCCCTTCGCTCGCGTTCACGTCGATGTGGAGCCGGTTCTTTGCGGTCTTCAGGGTGTCCATCTTCTGGAAGTAGATGCGAGGGCCCGTCCCGTCGGGGTCGACTATCGCCGCCCAGTCGTGCCAGTCTTCTTCGGGGATGCCCCAGTCCTTCTGAGCTTCGTCCCAGGACGCGTAGGGCTTGGGTGGCTCCTGCAGCTTGTAGCCTAGGGCCCTGGCATAGAAGGAAGCTAAACGCTCGGGATCCTTGGAGTCGAAAACTACCTGAACCTTAGGCCGCAATAGCCACGCCCGGGCTCAAGTGCCAGCCATCGCTTTGATATGGATTTCCTCGGCGTTCTCGCCGAGAGCACAATCACATCATGCCAAGTGTGTGCCTTTTCCTCCTTTACCGAAACAGAACCACAGAAAATGAGCTTACAAATTCGATAGGTAGTCGCCTACTTGCTGACGGAAGCCTGGCCAATAGAGACGGAGATGAGTGCCAAGGCGATCCCTTAGAGCTGGAACACGGCCCAGCTTCATTTGTACGAATTAGTCTCAGAGGGTCTTGTCAAGGGCAAAAGGGTCGGAAGGCAGAATCAGTGGATGCTGACGGACAAAGGAAAGAGGAGCATCAAATGAATGCGAAGGGCGTCCTCCTAGCCATAATCACTCTCTTATCTTGACGGTATCGCGCATAGAACACGCTTTGTGTAATTTTGATTCGTGGATGGCGCGCGGGTGTCGTTCAGCCTCTGGGCTGGGATTAGACTGATACGGATTGAATCAGTATGGTTAGAACTATAATGACGACTGTATTGACAGTGCCGTACTTGGAATTGGACGTCTCGGCCGTGCCGGGCTGACTGCCGCCGCACGTGTTGGTGGTCTGTACCGCAAGCGTCCCTGAGGGACCCACCGCGTAGGTCAGGGTCCCCGCTCCCGACGTGAAGTTGCAGCTGTGGGTGCCGCTGGGCGGTCCTACGAGATCGACCTGGAAGCCATAGATCGCAGACAAGGCGTTAGACGGGAACGCGAACGTGTGGCTGGAAACTTTGCCCTTGGGATCGGTAACGCTGAATGTCGCATGTGTCACATTGTCACCGGAATCAGTGATGAGCGCTATCCTCATCACCGAGCCTGCGAGCACTTGGTTCGATGGGGCAGAGCCGAATGAGACGTAATTTGGACTAGGGCTGTAACCGAAACCCTTTGGCTGGGACCAGTACTGGATCCCCCACTCCAGCGAGTCGTTTACTACCGCGATGACGTACTGAATCCAATTCAGCGGCGTGCCCTCATGGGTAGATTGGGGGTTGGTCTGCGGATAGCAGTTCAATTGGAGCGAGAATCCGTTGTTCCCGAGCGTGACCAAGTCCTCCGTTACCCACAGGTCCACAGTCAGGTTCTGCAGACTCTTACAACCGCTGACGAGAACCGCGTTGTTACCGCTGCCCAGGCCCATCACTTCGTAACTATCGCATCTCGCATATATGAATTTCGTCAGTGTCTAGGGGCACCATCAAGTGATCCGCTGGATGTGGACCTCTTCGCCGTCCTCGCCCAGAGCGAAGCAGCAGCCGGCTACGTGGCCGCCGCGCCGCGGGTGCCTTTTCAGGAGGCCGAGATGCCCGGGGCCGGCGAGGAAACATGGTCGATGGCTGCAAACTCGTCCTCGCTGAGTTGCCATTTGAGAGTATCGACAATCTCTAGCGCGTGACGCGCATTTGTGGTGCCCGGAATGGGTATCACGTGTTCGTCTCTGCGCAGGAGCCAGTTCAGGGCGACCTGACTGACGCTCTTTCCGCGCTGCTCCGCAATCGCGTGGAGCGTCTCTTGGATAGCCTCTTCTTTTGCAACTGCCTTGCCCTTGTTACTTACCGCGGAGAGCGAATCGGACGCCGCTCCTGGGATGATGTCCGACCTGAGTCGTCCCCTCTCCAGCGGACGATAGGCCACAAGGGCGACGTTGAGTTCCCGACAGGCAGCCAGAACACCATCCTCTTCCGGCTGGCGATGTAGCAGGTTGTACCTAACCTGGTTCGCGGCCAGAGGGATGCCGTACCGCTCGAGGCGGGTCGCGGCCCTGCGCATCTGCTCGGCGCTGAAGTTGCTTACGCCCACCGCACGGACCTTGCCCGCCGCGACTGCTTTCGCCATCAGGTCCATCAGGGTTTCGATGCTTAGCAGAGTATTGGGGAAGTGGATGTAGTACAGGTCGACCGTCTGCCTGCCCAGACGCATCAGGCTGGCGTCCAGGGCGCGCATGAACTGACGGCGGAAGAGGCGTGTGGGGTACGGCGCAAACTTGCTGGCGATCACCACCGGTCGGGGGTCCCGCTGGAGACAGGCGCCCAGGAGGCGCTCGGATTTTCCCATGCTGTAGACCTCAGCCGTGTCAAAGAAGTTCACCCCGGCATCAACAAGGGATCGAAAGGTCTGGAAAACGGCCTCGTCGTTCTTTCCTTGGGCCCACCTGTTGGTCCCGGTGCCGAGGGGAGAGACCATTATTCGTGAGGCACCTAGGGGGCGATACTGGCTCTCTGACATCATGGGTTTATCCCTCTCTTCCAGGTTCCCTTCCGATCAAGTTAATTGTATCGCCCCTTGGCCTTTCTCAAGTAGAGAGGCAGGAAGCGGTAGTTTAGGAGCTTACTCTCCGGGCCTTCGCCTCTGGCGACCGACGCCCACACCAACTTCCTCAGCAGCGTCTGACTTAAAAGACATCAGCACCTATCTGTGAACGTGTTCCAGATTGTTAACGAATGGATTGCCCTAGCGAACGAGGGGGCTTCCAGCTCGTTAAGCTCCGCAAGTTCGTCTGCCAGTTTTTCAACTGTTCTGCCTAGCGTGCTCACATCTCCTATCTTCTGGGAAGCGCTCGTTGCGATCTTTACCGTTGCTTACGTCTACTACCTTTACATACAGATCAAGCAGACATCGAAAGTCTCGGCATACGAACTTCTTCGTAGAGAGATGGACAAATTCGATTCGACGGAGTATCGCCAGGTCAGAAGCAATTTGGCCCGTAACTTGCTGCTTTACAAGGGCCATTTCAAGCTATACGAAGAATACGCGGACGAATTATTGGACTACTTTGAGGACTTCGGATTGATGCTGCGAAGCGGCCTAGTCCGCCAGTATGCTGTTTGGTCCATCCCGAGCTACTGGATAATTCCGTATTGGGAAGTCCTGCAGGACTATATCCAAGCTTACAGAACAGAGAGAGGAAGTCAAGAATACTATGGTGAGTTCCAACACCTAAACGAAATCGCGTCCGCTCAGGTCTCGAAAAAGGAGGGGTTTGCAGAAATCCAGCGGGAGACGAGTCAAGCGAACCTCAAGCGCTTCCTGATGGAAGAACTACAAGTCCGGTACGGCCCTGTTGAATCGGCGCAAATCGACCGCGTTACTGAGGTCGAGGTGAGTTCCTTCCTAGCGGCTGATGCGTATTCAAGAGAGAAATTCCTCGAGTACTTTAGAGACCATAAGGACGGGTTTTTCGTTGCCGAAATACTGGGCAAGGTCGTTGGATACACAATCGGATACATCGACGAACGTGGCATTGGAGAGGTAGATTCGATTGCAGTAGATTCTCCCTACAGAAGACTCGGAATAGGAAAGAGGCTCTTGGAAATAATTCAGGAATATTTCAAGAGCAAGTCGGCAAAAGAGTGTATCTTGATTGTTCGAGATGGAAACGAGCCAGCACTCGCGTTGTACAAGAATGAAGGGTTCCAATTCGACAACACCGCACCCGAACAGCACGATGAGATATCGTCCAGCCACACGATGAGAAGGGTGGTCCCTTGATCTCAACGCCTCGAGAGTCTAGCTGGAAGTCGCTTTTCCTTCCTAGTGATATGGCGCAGCCGTTAGTTACGGTACCTTCCTCCTTGGGCAATTTGAGGGGTAAATGGGGAAGGCATTTCACGTAAGAGCGTCGAGATAGTCAGATTACAGGCTTTCGTAGAGCTTGTTAATCATCCCGACTTCTGCCAACGAAGAGCTCTTCTGGCGACAACACGTCCCCCTAGGTAGTCTATTGCGAGACCCTCATCTTGGTAAGGGGCACTTGGACCGGCGTCTCGTATCGAGAGCTCGATCTATCAACCTTAGGTCAACTCATGGCAAACATGGTCACGTAAGAACGCGGGCACGGTTCAGCAACCAATGAGCGTCAGGGAAATTCTCCTGAGCATGGCAGGTGCAATTGATGACGTGGACCAGATCGTCCACTGGACGATCGAGGATCAAGGGACCTATGCTGACTCCGACATCGGGCGGGAACAGAAGCAACTCGTTCTGGACACCAGAGCCGAGTTATCGCGGGTCAGAGGGTACCTAGGTCAAGCCATTATCGCCATATCGAGATACGAGTCCGGGGTTCGTAACGTCGACCGGAGTAACAGTTCAGAATGTCCCTAGAGGTCTGCGACCGCATCGCCGTCTCGATCGGGGACCGGATCAGGTCCCACTTCAAGGATTCCACCGTCTCGACCACCGTCGGGGAATCGTCGGAGAGGGAGAGCAACCTGGTGCTCTCGGTGGCGGAGCCGGACGGCCGGAAGCACACCGTCTGGGCGTTCGCCCTGATCAGGTGCGGTCGCAAGGAGGCGGGGGTCTGGGACCTCGAGGTCTGGGTCAAGGGCACGGTGATCCACCCAATACAGCTGGGCCAGGAAGTCCAGAGCGTGGGCGATATCGCGAGGAAGTACAAGGACCTCGAACTGCACGTGACCGCGGTCAGCGAGTACCATCCCGGAGAGCGTTACGAAGGACACGACTTGAGCTGGACCGAGTTTTCCTTCCGATTGACAGAATCGGACCTGAGCGTCGATGAGCTCGAGAATGAGGAGGTTTTCGAGAGCATTGGGAGCTCGGCGTTAGCGAGGTTCGAGCTTGTGAGGTCTATCCGTGACGAACTGGGCGACGCACACTATTAGGTAGAGAGTTGATTTCCCAAGCTTAGAGCTGGTTTCATTCGATCGACTGCCTGGCTATCTTTTGAGAGACCGGGCCTTGAAGCTTGAGCTCGGATTCTTCTTGGTTCTTTCCTTGGACTACTGATAACAGCTATGGGAGTAATCGATTCGTGATAAAATCGACAACGCTAAGCTTGATTTCGTGCCTCCCAAATGGGTCTCGGCACGCTTCATTCCCGCATTGAATCTTGAACCACCCGTCCATCAACATTTGAGCTATATGCTCGGGAAGAAGTCTGAAGCTTCCCTCCGTTTGGCACTTGTCACATCGAAACCAGTACTCTCCGGAGAGGAAGTTCACGAGTTGATCGTGCAGAATAGTTGCAAGCTCTGAAGCCTTTGGCTCTACCTGTTCCTTGACGAATTTCGGCCAGGCTTCCGTCTTAAGCTTCTCCAGCTTGCCCCCCGCAATCTTGGTGGACTCGACATCGACCCCTTTCAGAAACTCCTCATCAATCCTCTTTTTGTGTTCCGACTCCAGGACCGCTTTCACCAAGTCTGGAATTCCCACCTGTGTAAGATCCTTCCCGAAGTCGCTCGAGCCCGAGTTTATGATTGATAGAGTCTGTTTGAGAAACGAAGCGGCCTCTTCCATGACCTGCTTCGGCCGTTCATTCTTCTCCCATTTGTTGTGCAATTTAATCGCAAGATCCTTGCTTCTCTTCTCGATTTCAGCAGCGTTCAGTTTGAGTAAAGCGTCAAGGACCTCTGGAAGATTCTTCCCATCGGTCGTGGCCTCCAAGTCTTCTAGAATGAGAACGTGGTCTCGCAGCGCTTCGTTCTCCTCCTTCGTTTGTTTCAGTCTTTCAAGAGAAAGATTGACCTTCAAGCCCAGCTCCACGGCAGTGTTAGTGCGGTCCGTCACCTTCTGCTTGAGGGATTCAACCTCCTTCGTGAGAGCTTCGCTCCTAGCTTGACTCTGCTTCAATTGTTCAGATATGGTCTCGTAATTCTTCACCGCATCCATCTCTGCCAGACTGCGGCTGATATCATCGAGAGACATCTTCATCCTCCGATGGGTTTTGACAGGCCTCTCTCGACCAAGTCTATGAGGTCGTAGAGTTCAATTTCCTTGTCCTCTATACTGAACCAGTACTTCTTCCCGAGATTGCCGGGCACAACTTTCGGGTTAAGCTCTTTCGTGTGGCAGTATCTTTTGACCCCTCGCATCATGAGGAGGACGTAGTCTAGGGGAAGGTGCACGGCTTCGCCCGGGTATTTGTCGATGGTCAACAATATGCGTGCGACCTTGAGTTCCTCGGCGAACTGAGCTGCGTTGGCCTTCTGACTTCCCAGGTTTTCAGAGTATTTTGTCGCCTCAAAGGTAATGGACTTGATTGCATTGTGAAGTTCGTCCGAAATCCTCTTCGTGAGATCGGGAATCTTTGAACCGAGATCGTCGAGAAGACCCTGCGTTTGTTCCAGCTTGGCATTAAGCTGGATCTCTCTCAACGCGAGTTCGCCGTCCGTCTCTCTGAGCGAGGATATCCTTTCTTCCAGTCGCTTGATATCCCCGTACTTGGCAATCGCACCCAGCACCTCGAGCGGCTCACCGTAGGCCTCGGCCATTCGGTAAAGCTGGGTAATCCGCTCTGGATTGAACTTCAGCTCGTATAGGAGTCTGGTGAGCATGTGGATCACCGGCATGAGGTGACTGTACTCGGCTTGGGTCTGCTTCAGATTGGTCTCCACATCGATGAGTTTCTTCTTCCCATCTTTCGCCTTGGTCTCCAGCTCTCTCAAGCTCCCGAAAGCGTTGATCGCCCTGAGTAGCGTCTTGGGTTCTTCGTACTTGGCCGATGATGTCTCAAGCTCTCGCAACGCTCCTTCGTCGAACCCAGCCTTCTGGAGCTTCTCGTACAATCGGATACTAGGCTCTATTGCCGCTTGTTTAGCCCTCAGCTGGTTGAGCTGGCCATCCACCTTGTGAATCTCTCCGGTGAGTCTGTCCTTCTGCTCCTTCGCCTTCGCAACATCGTCCTGAATCGATTCGAGGGAACCGTATTGGTTGATCGCCGAGAGAATCGAATCGGCATCACCGTAGGTCTTTAGGCTCGTAGCGAAGCTGGCCATGCTATCGAAACCGATTCCGGAGGAGTCGCACAGGTCCTTGAACTTGAGCGCGTCCGCCATGCGAAGGGCCGAAAGTCCGGAACCCTTCGCCTCTTCGAGCAGGTCCAACAACTGTTTCAATGGGTAACGTGCCTCGGCCGCCTCCGTGAATACCGCTGACACGTCCCCGATCGACAGGCCCATGGAGTCGAGCTCTTGGATAGCACCGGCTACCGAGGTCACCTGCTCGAATGCGATTCCCTTCTCCAACAGTTCCTTCAAAGAGGAGATCAGGTTGAGCTTCGAGGTCGCGTCCTGGACCTTCACGCCACGTACATAGTTCTTCACCGAGGGGACCGACCAGCCGCCGTCGGAGAGCTCGGCGATCTCCTCGACCGTGTACCCGTGCTGCTTCAGCGCGACCATCAGGTCCTTGGCCCGGTTGAGGTCCTCTTTCGACAGTGGTTTTCGCTTGCCGAGACTCTCAAGCTCTTTGATTGTTCCTTCGTCGGCGTTCATGTCTTTCGGGTAATAAGGCACATATATGGAAAATCATGCGCAGGAAACTCAATGACAACCGGAGGCAGACCAGCGGAAGATGGCGGGCATAAGGCAGTTAATCTGTCTCTTGACGAGACAACGCGGAATGGTCTGCGCAAGATCAAGGATAGGAAGGGGGACGATTCGGTTTCGAAATACGTCGAGCAAAAACTCAAGCCAATCCTGGAAGCAGAAGACCCTGGCCCGGCGTGCCCAACAATAGGGGAAGTGAACAAGGTTCTGCTCAAGGGCATAGGAGATGCTCTAGCAGATGGCAAATTCGACGCTGTTGCTAGTCTGTCGTCAATGCGGCACACTCTCGATGGATCCATTACCCTTTGTCAATTTACTGAAGAGTCGTCGAATATGGAGGACAGCCACAAGAACGGATTTAGACTCCTAAATCCAAGTACAATCCAACATCACCGTATTGGCAGTAAGGTGCCAAATATGGATGCCCCATTGCCGAGACTCGAGAGCGGAGACAAGATTGTAGACGGCTGTCCTATCGCATGATCTAACGGTCAAGCCCCACCACTTCGCCCACGCCCAGCTACTGCACGGGATTGCGAGAGAGGGAATCAAGTATGCGAAATCGCTTGGAGTTGTGGATGGGAGTGAAGTCAAGTTGTATGCCCCGCCGCCCTATGCCAAGATTCTTGATTTTGCCAAGAGTTTCGACCCAACATTAGGCGTCACTCGTGATGTTCTCGTGTCCAGACTGTTCGACCTGCAAACAAGGGGCGCGATCCATGGTAAGAAGGTGTGCGTCGAGGGGCACCTACATCTGGTGGGGCAGGGGATTCGAGGCTAGCGTCACCTTACGACATCTAATCGATAGTTACTGAACACGCCTGCCTTCGAGTGTTACGCCACTCATTCGGGATAGTACAACAGGGGATAATGGAGGATAACGGGAGAGCAACAAAGTTGCTTCTAAGACAGTAGCCAAGGATAGTGTGAGACAATATCGAATAGCAACGGAGAATAGACGCGCGACTAGAAAATATTTTTTGTCACAAAATTCTCATAGACGGCTGTTACAGCGTAAAGTAGACGGCGATAGCTCGTCGACAGCCTCATGTCTCGATGTCTGCCGCGGGAGCTTGATTGACCGAGGTTGCGCTTTCTTTCTTCCTATCATGCCCCCAAGTCATCCTTCCACTGACAACCTCTGTCCCCGGCTATCTTGCGGTATCAACGAGAAGCACTTTCCTGGATCCCCGTTATCCTCTGGCTTCTGTTGATGCCTACTTGCCTTCGCGAGCTATCTTTGGTTATTCGGGTCGCACCATTCTTTTTTCTTGGCACGTCCGGTCTAGGCCGAGGGAGGTTTTGGGCGCGCTCCTCCCAGCTGGATACCGAAGCGCAGGTAAATCTGTTATCTCCTCTCGACCGCGTCCAGAACCGTTGCAAAATCCGTCGAGTACATCGCGCCCAAGAGAGCCTGGTAGCTCGAGGCCTCGTACGTCGCCGAGCAGAGCGAGACGATTC
Source organism: uncultured Nitrososphaerota archaeon (assembly GCA_963703285.1). Taxonomy (GTDB): domain Archaea; phylum Thermoproteota; class Nitrososphaeria; order Nitrososphaerales; family Gagatemarchaeaceae; genus Gagatemarchaeum. The sequence goes on along the minus strand of OY969807.1, from coordinate 1,141,174 downwards.
TGGGTAGGGGGAGGTTCTTGAACGCCTGGACTATCATCGTGGCCTGGATGCTCTCGAGCTGCGCCCTTCTCTTAGCCTTGAGGTGCTCGGGCAGGGGATCGAACCGGTACGCCGGGGCGGACCTCCTGAATCGCAGCTCCCCGTTGCCTGAGAAGGCCATCGTCCCTTCCAGGAGGTCCAGGGACGGGCCCGCGAGGTACCCCTCGTCGAAGAGACCCATCGTCGCCAGCAGGTAGCCCCGGAGCTGCGAGACGCCGCGCCTCTGGGACTCCGTCCTCTCGACCTCGATCGCGACGCCCTGGGCGTCCGTCAGGGGCTCGAAGGCGTCGGGCGGCCTGGGCTTGTACCGCTGCCTCCCGAAGACGCCGAAGAGCTGGAACTCCTCCACGAAGGCCCCGGCCCAGATCACGCCCCTCCTGCGCGCCTCGACCAAAATCCCCTCGACCTCCGGGGTCCTGAACGCGCTGAGGTCGGGCCTCGGGGTCTTCGCCTTGTCGTACTCGGCGACGGGGAACTCGTTGCACACGAGGTAGCCCATCTCCTTGAAGACCAGCCCGGCGAGGTAGTGGTAGACCAGCTCGCCCACCTGGAGGCCGCTCCTGTACTCCTTGTAGGGGACGAAGAGGCAGTCCCCCGGCTCCATCCTCTCTGCCCTCAAATAGGCGTCGAGCTCGCGGAGCATCTTCCTCCTCCCCGTCTCTAGGGTCGAAGGGCTCGTCTCCCACATCGGGACCCAGTGCTTGACGAATCGGACGGTCTTGATGCTGCCCTCGAAGACCTCCGGGTAGATAGCCTGGAGGTCGGTCGCCCACCCCGCCGGAAAGTCGAGAGGAAGGCTGATGTGGAAGGCTTCTAGCGAATCTTGGTTGTCGGTACCTCTCCTGATGAAGAAGGAGTCGGAGACGATGCTCGCGATCAGGACCGCCTCCCTCGGGTCGTCCCTTATCTCCAAGGAGTCCCACTCTCCTGAGACTGGCCTGAACGTGCGAGGGTCCCTCTTGCAGAGAAAGGAGACGATGGATGTGACCTCCTCCTCCAGACTGGGGGGCGAGGAACCGGTCATATCCGTTAACATTATGATAGCTTCTTGATAACTATTCCGAAATAACTTGTGAACTATTTCATGGCGAATGTCCTGGGATGACGTGAGCTATGTGGTTCGCAGCAAGACTCGCGCCGCCGTCCTGCTGAAGTTGGCCTCGGCGAAGACCCCCACAATCCTTGCGAGAGAGCTTCACATGAGCCTCCCGAATATCAGCCGAGCGCTCCGCGAGCTCCAATCGAAGGGGCTGATCGAACTTGTCACTCCGAAGGCGAGGCTGGGGAAGATCTTTGTGGCTTCGGAACGGGGAAAATCGGTCTCGTCCAAGTTAAAAGATATGGAAAAGTGAAGAGCAAGCGAGCGCTTAATCGCGAATCCTGTTAACTTGTCTGAGAAGTTTCCTGACCGACGGATTGGCATTTATCCAACGCGAACATTCTTGTTACCGTTTGCCTTCATCACACATCGAAGAGGACCATCGCCAGTCGCAATATTGTTATCGCACTGGAGAGGGATTAGATTCGACAAGTCATCGGACCCCCCTCTTGAGGCCGGTAGGATATGATGAACCTCCCAGCCATATACTAGGTCACGCCTACCGTAGTTGCCCCTGTAGATCCAAGCTCCGCATTCATCCTTTGCCCACCTTGGATTTTGAGGATCGGGAACCTGTGTAGCCTTCTGCCAAACCTGCTCGACTTTGGCCTCAGAGAAGCTCATGCTGAAGTGGATTGGGAAGCCGGGACTAATTAACCCTATGACATCGAGTCGGCTCGATTCCGACGCAGTGAACAAGAGTGACGCTTTTTTTATTCTGCAAGGTCGGCAAATGTTGAACATGGTCGTTTGTTTTGACATCGAGACGGCCGGCCAAGGGTTAGATCCTCACAGGAGCATCGTTTCTCTCATCGGAATGAAACGCCATGGGAAGATTCTACACTGGAAGGTTTGGGAGGCAAGGAGTGAAGCAGAGATGATCCTAGAGGTATTCAGGGAGATAGAAGGGATTGACAAGTTTGAAGAGACCATACTGGGATTCAATAATCTGAAGTTCGACGTTCCATTCCTTCTCAAGCGTCTCGACATTCTTGGCAAGTCAACCCCGGATTCATGGGTAAAGATTCATGACAAGAAGTGGTTTGACCTCTATCAGTTCCTCGGAGACAGCTATCAGAGTCAGTCTTTTTGGCTCGCGAGGCTGGGAATCAAGAGGGAGTTTCCAGAATTGAATGGTAAGGATATGCCTCATTTCTACGAAACGAAGGAATACGACAAGATCGTGATGCACAATCGAGACGACCTGAATACTTCAGAATTGCTATTCCAGAGGTTGAAATCAGGAGACATTGCAATGAAAGACCTGCTCAAGTTCGACTGATCTCCGGACAGCGTAATGCGATTGAGCATTTCTTTACCGTCTTATTGCTGATCTTATAACCTGTGTTCGTCGCGATATCCAAGCAGGCTCGATCGTAGTTCTTGCAGCTAGACAGGACCAGCTTAATTTGGGCGAGGAACGACAATGATAGGGGCGATCTCTCGAGGAAGCGTTGAGCGGTGGCCATGGTGATTGTTGCCTACACCCCATGCGCCGCGTTAGGGCACACAACAGACTCCAAAAAAGAGAGAACGAAGCCTCGGTAACTGACTTGGGAGGAATTAAGTAGAAGATTGATAGTTTCATCACCGATTCATTAATGCCCCGAAAATATCGAATCCTTCTCGTAAATTGCATTGCGCAGAATCAGCCGAACGAAACGGTGTTACTAAGTGAATTCTTCAGAATGCTCAAGTTGAGATTCCCCAGATCCGTTGATTATTACCCAGGAGAAGTTCGTAGCAAGAACGCGCTCTTCGCCGCCTTGACTGCGAATTGGCCCACTATCATTCATCTTTCGGCGCATGGTGATAGCGGAAAGAGAAGTTCAGGTAGGCGCGGAAAGAATACTGGTATCAAAGTTGGTAGTTCATGGGTCACGGCAAAGGATATTGCTCAAATGGATGGCGACATCAAAGCAGGAACAGTTTTTGTTAGCGCTTGTTTGAATTCCTACAAGGACATGGCCGATGCTATGAGGCAAAAAGGAGCTGATTACTATCTCGCGCCGAAGACCGAAATCTTTTGGGTGACCGCAGCATTATTCGCAGTTTCGTTTTATAAGCGATTGATATGGGATAAGAAGGACTTCGACAATGCGTTCCGATATGCTGGCAACCAAACGGGCTCCGGGAAGGACTTTCCTGAGTATTGGAGAAGATAATTCCTTGGTAGATTCTCGATTGTTGTGAACGTCGGCAGAATCAAATGTGGAACCTCATTCAGACTTGCGGACAATGGCCTCAAGCTTTACCTGACCTCGAATCGAATTCCCATTCTATCTTGTCCCCCTCAGCCAGACCAAACAAATCCACCAATTCCTTCGGAAACGTGGTCCTTAGGGAACCTCTGGCATTGCTCGAAGCCGCAACCAAGCTCGACAGATAATTTACCAAGTGCAGACTACTTTTCAACTTCTCCGCTCTTAGACGTTTCCCTCCGAAGACACAGATAGAGAGGACGACATACGATCCGTTGAGAGCGAAATGGCTCCTGAAATCGCCACCGAGCGTCAGAATCCACTTCCTGCAAGCGCTGGCCGAATCAGATGGCTGGGTCGACGCAGGTGCCGATCACGTGAAGATAGTCTCTTCACCGAATGAACGCCTGCTCGTTGATCTGTTCGCAAGTCTCAACATACGCTCTATGGTCTTCAACCAACCATCAATCACTCACATTGACATTGGAACCGAAGACGGACTATCACTTCCCATCTTCAGTTCTAGGATTCGGAGTAACTACTACGAAGATTTGGTGGCCATGGGAACAGCAAAGAGATTTCCAGAAAGAAAAGCACTTCCAGAATCGTTCCTGAACCAAATTCGATCCATCCTACTGGCAAACTCTGAGTACAGCCAAGCATGTCTCGAAATCGCGAGAGCTACCGGCTACAAGATAAGCGGCGAGACTGTCAAGAAATACATAGGAAGAATTAAAGAATGACATTCCCTCTCTCTTATCTCCTAAGTTCTCAGGGAAGAGTTAGCCCAGATCGCCTATTTCCTTGAAAGGGCAATCCACTTCTCAAAATCAATCTTGCCGCTGGCTGTGAACTCCTTGTATAATGTCTTCAGTCCTGCATCAGCAAACTTTTCTATCATTTCTCCGGTCTCCTTTTCGTCTAACTCCGGATACATTGATTTTACAACTAGTGGATAGACGCCGAACTCATCATTATTTCGGTAAGTCGAAAGAACGAATATTGTCTCAGTTAGCTTATCGTCAGAAATATCCCGCGTAATTATCCCCACGGCAAGAGCTAGCATGAATATCCCCACCTGTGTCCCGAAGGGATGGAAACTCTCATTGCCTTTGACTAACTCTTCAAGAATCCTCTTCCCTTCTTTCGACGTGGCGAACCTCTGTCCGGGATCAAGATAAGCAAACCCAATTCCTTCGTTGCTCATCTTCCTAGCTCCTGGACAATACTCCCACCGCTTGAATCTCTCTCTATTTCATACTGGGCGGCGGAAAGAGAAGACAATCTTTCTTTCACCCTCTCGGTTTGGATTTCAGAGTCTAGGAACAGTATAACGATCTGTTTTGCGAAATCCGCGAGATTGTCTACAACACCGATCTGGCGCGAGGAGTCAAGACGCCCAAGCACGAAATCCATCACAACAGGAGCTTCGTAGTTGGCCGCCTTGTTCAGACCGTATATTAGCGATAGAGCGACTAGTTCTTTCCAGCCTTCAGCAGGAATTGTGCGTCTTCCCTTGGCATCAAGCAACCAGATCGAGTAGTCGTCATCCATTTGAATCCCACTCCATCCAGCATCTTCTGAGACGGTACCGAAGAATTTCGAAGCGTTGTCAATTATCAATCTCTTTTTCTTTGACGATAACTCCTCAATTATCCAACTTAACGCTTCTACTAGCTTCGAGGCTGTCTGTTGCCGAACAGAAACCGTTGACATAGTTCCCAATTCTCCCTGAGTTTTTCTTAGAAGGCCTGTTAGTCTTTCCTTTGCCGTCAGAGCTTGGTTATAATACACTCGACCACTTTCAATCTCGGCCTCCAGCTTTCCCTTCCGAACGCTGAGCTGTTCGATCAGTGTCTGGACCTGGGCAGCTTCCCGAACGTCGCTTCCCTTGATCTTCTTTTCAAGAGCAAGTCTCTGGTCATCGAGCTCGATCAAACTCACCTTAAGCTCATTGATAGTCCGGTCCAATTGCTTGAAGTCGACATTCACGCCTTCGAGGCGACCTAACACGTACTGAATGTCCTCCGTGGGCGGAACGGTTTTCTTTGAAGCGCGGAGACCCAGCTCCTTAGACTCCTCTTCCAGCGATTTTCGTGCCAACAGAAGATGACGCCTGTGTGAATCATCCAGTGTCGAGCCGCACAGACATGTGCCTGTCGTGGAGTTAAGTAGCTCATCTATCGTCTCAGTCCTAACGGCAAGATTCCTGATTCTCGAAGTAAGATCATCTGTTCCCGAAATTTTCTTGAATCTAGCTAGAGTCTCCCTAACCTGTGGTATTATCAAGAAGTAAGGCAACCTATCGACCAACTCGTTACGCCGTGCCTCGTTTTCGATTATTGATTCGTCTGTTGCCTTCTTTTCTGCGATAATCCTTTGTAATTGAGCGTTCTCGTCAGCTATCTCCTTCAGTTCCTCGCGCCGGAGTTGCGCTTGCCTAAGTTCCGTTTCAACGTTGGCGAACTCCTTTCTCTTGGCCTCCAGAGTGTCTCCAAACGTCCGTTCGTTTCTTATGGCGAGTTCAAGACCATTACTGATATTTCTCATGTTCTCTGAGACGTTGGGCTCTTCTCGAAGTCGCTCCAACAAGCGTCTCTGGATTTTCGTCATGTCGTCTCTCGCCTCACGAATTTCTGGGATGCCAAGAACGAGTTCAATTGCCTCTTGTGTCTCCTTGGCCTTTCCCCCGCTGTATCGTCGGACTTCTTCCCCATCAAAGAGGAAGAATTGTGATGCTTCGAAGGGAAGAATGTCGTCGATCACTCCTTGCGGGAAGTTCTCATGTGACGGCTTTCCGATTTCCTTCAGCTCGATCTCCTCTCCAGCAAGATCCCGATTTGACTGGGGATTCGAACGGTTTGACGTGATCCTTCTCCACAGAATATACTTCTTTGAACCGTGCTCAAAAACCAGAGTGACGCGCATGAAAGGCTTTGGGCTTGTTTCTACCACGTCACTGTTGAGCAGGTCGAAGTTTGTACGAGGAGCCTGGGTGTCCGTCGGGCGGTTCTCCGCGTACGCGCGTATGGCTCTTTCACCATAGAGCGCCCATATTATAGCGAGGAATATTGTTGTCTTGCCAGCTCCGTTGTTTCCCACAAAGGTGACTAGCGGTTTCTCATCTGTTGTAGGGAACTTAACTGGTTTTTTCTCCTTGTATGAGCGAAAATTCTCCATCGAGAGTTCTACGAGCTTCATCTTCTACTCTCCTTCTTCGAGAATCTTAGCTAGCTTTTCTATCACGATCTTCTTGTCTCCTCCCCTTCTGTATCGCTGGATTTTCTCTTCTAGGATTATCGAAGAGAGCAGCGACTCAGGAACGTCAAACTTCTTTGACGCCTCTTGGATCAATTGGTCGAGAATGGGATCAATCTTTGCCAAGGTTTCACTCTTCTCCCCGCTTCACCTTCGCCGACAGCGCCCTCGCAATTCGGGCAATGTCGAGCAACACTTCGGAGCTATTCTTAGCGGACTCAGCGAATAGGCGCGCTCTATCCAGTTCTGAATCAATGATTCGGTACTCCGGTTCAGACAGACTCCGAGAGGATGAATCTGGGTCCATCGGCAAAATGAGTATGTCGTGGATTCTTGCAAAATCTTTGTTTTCGCTGCGCCTGAGCATTCTTCCTCTGCGCTGAATGAATTCCCTTGAATTCTTCGAACTTGATACGATTATGGCACTATCACATGAAGGAATATCGGCTCCCTCGTCGAGGCACCTAACTGCAACAAGAAAACCACCAGATTCTGCAGCAAACGAGGAGAGATTCGATTCCTTGTCCTCGTCCTTCATCGAAGAATCGTATTCGAGGGCACCGATATTTAAAGTCCCAAGCATCTCAACGACCTCCTTAACGTGTTCTATATCATTGCAGTAGATAAGACATCGTTTCAATCCGCCAGCTTGGACTATCTCACGGGTCGCTTCTATCTTGTTGTGTGCGCGCTTGAGTATGTTAACCCGAGTTTGAAGAAGCGCTTGCAGCGACGAAAACTCATCAGGATCCAGTGCACCCAGCTTCCCAAGAAGGCTAGGGAACGCAAGACTCCTCAATGAGGGGTACAGGCGTTGTAGTCGTGTGATTTTCCCAGAGATGGCCGTTGTTACGTCTGAATACTGGATTAGTTCGGTATCCTCCAATATCGCCGGCTTAACATAATACAAGTACTCGCACAGAACTTTATCCTTCAAAGCTCGACTTATCGGATAGTCGAAGACAATGCGGCCGAAGAACTGAACGATGCGGCTTTGACCCTCCTCATCCCAAAATCGCTCCGGCGTTGCACTGAGCCCAAGCCTGAAGGAAAAGTCCTTCGTCATGATGTTGCTTGAAACGCGGGCGCCCATATGATGTACTTCATCACCTACCAGACATAATTTCTCAGAAGGTAGTGCCGCAATCATGTTGACGAAGCGTTCAGTTCCCGCAGTTCGTTGAATAATGATGGCGAAGAATCTCTTGGAGCTTGGAGAAGCAGTGTTCAGGTGATCAGCGATTACCCTCAGTTTGCTTTCCCAATTTGCTGTAGAGGAATCGCACTCAAGTGTTAGTGAGTCCGGAAACACTCTTCGTATTGCTTCTTTCCACTGATTTGCCAACAGGATCGTGGGAACCGCGATGATGTTCAGGGCGGTCGTGGGTACGTGTTCCTTGATGGCGCTTAGCGCAGTGAGTGTCTTGCCAGTCCCGGTTGCCATGGACAAGATCCCCCTAAAGCCATTCTCGCGCCACTTCTCAATTGCTTCTATCTGATAGTCGCGCAATACGAAGCTGCCTGAATGCGCAGGACCCTTGCCATCAGGGACGAGATCCTCCATTCTTGTCGGAGCCATGGCAAGCAGCCGTTCCCTAATTGCCGTAGGTAGGTCGATAACCCGGGTGTTCTTCGGACTCCCCGTCCAGTACTTGTCCAACTTGGCGCGGTCGCTAGTGAGGTAAGAGTTTTGAGTTTGGTCCCAACTTCTGAAGACCTTGAATTCCTCGATATTACTCGTCCAAGCGTACGCCGTTTCATTGATCGACCCACTAAAGGAAATTGAGTCTCCGCTTTCGTCCACGAGCAATCCGACTTTTTGATGGAATATTCCTTTAGTTTCAATTGCATCCCTTTCCAAGGGGCACCCTCCATCGTCCATTGGAATGGCGATTTTGATTCTTAGCTTTCTACTCGCGACGAGCCACGCAAGTGTCTTCAAGTTATTCTTCACCGACTCCTCAGTTATACTGCCCAATTCATCGAGGGCGGACTTGGAAATGGCTTGATCGGCCTCTTTCAATCCGGCTCGAATTGCCTCTACATCCTGTTTGCTGAGATACGCGCTCGTGATGAGCTCCATCTCTCCTCCCCTTAAGACAAAATTGTAGATGCCTCGGGCGGCCACAGCAAGCGAGGTGGAAGAGAAGAATCCAGCAAGTCTCCTGTATCGTATGGATTCTGAAAGAACTGGGATGTAGAAATCATTCAAGACGTCATCCTCGTCAGAATCGTACGCAGCCTTTAGAGGCAGGTCGCGTAAACCCAATTCGCGGAAATCGAATTCTAGGCTCTCTTTATACTTCTAGGGAACTGGTCGATATGCCATTAATCGGACAGAGATTCTCTGTCAATCAAAGTTCGTCAAACGATATTGAGACGATAGCCTTACTACATCATTCGAAACTTCGATGATTCCGCCGTTCTTCGCCAGCCATTTCAGCCATGCGAGGATTGTTTGCGTCCGCCGCTTGACAGTATCTGGATCTAGCTTGCTGACTTTCGCCATATACACTTCGATTTCGTCCTTAGTAATCCACTCCTGCAGCCCCGCCTCCAGACTCTCAACTATTATCCCGGTTACCGGAAAGCGCAGCAAGGAAAGGAAGAGAATGCGTGTTCGGGCTGTTGGATCGGCCACCATGAGTTGTTTTCCCAACTCAGTTAGGGAATAGTGCTTCCGCTGATTAAGAAATCCCAGCATTTCGGCTGCCTCGCGGTAGTAAGAACTCTGTCGAGGATCAAAACTCATTCTCTTACCAATTGTCTTGGCATCATGAGCACCTTCACCCACTTTCTCGACTAACTCAATGATTCGATTAATCTCGTTCGCCTGCGGAACTTTCGGGATTCTTTCGCGTTGCGACAGGATGATCAACAAAGAACTCATACAAAATCACTGATCTGGGTGTCTATTCTAGGAACATTTGAAACCAGTAACTCGTGGAATCCCTTTCGCCCTGAACCTTTGCAGCTTATTGGACGGGAAACCAAGAGTCGCTTCCTACGGAAATCATCATAGAGGGTTCTTACTAATCCAGTATCGGAATTGGTGAGAACAACCTTGCACCCACGCTCTGCCAGTGAAACGAACGAATCCCGAAGGTTTCTTTGATCCAGCTCTGTGAATCCTTGAGTAGTGTAGTCAGTGAATGCCGCAGTCTTGCTTGTTGGGTGATATGGAGGATCGAGGTAAACCAAATCGCCGGATTGACATCGATCAATCGATTTCTTGTAGTCCAAGACGCTCAACTTCGACTTGGATTCGTTCAGAGCCTTGCTTCCTGAGAAAAGCTTGCTTTCGTTGACGATATTGGGTTTCCTATACCCGCCAAAAGGAACGTTGAATACTCCCTTCTTGTTCACGCGATATAGACCGTTATAGCATGTCTTATTCAGGAAGATGAATCTTGCAGCGGCCTGGAGACCGCTTGTCGGAGTCAGACTTCTTACATTGTAGAAGTAGACTTCTTTGTTTGTCGCATCATGAAATTGCTGCTGCAAGATCTTCAGCAGCACGAGCAGGTCGGCTGGTCTATTCTTGACCATTTCATAGCAATTTATTAGTTCTTCATTCGTGTCCGAGAGATAAGCCTTGAAACTGTGGCCTGTTCGGTACAACGCGAAGAACACTGCCCCACCCCCCAGGAATGGTTCATAGTAATCTCCTGAGAAATCCCTCGGGACATAGCGCATAATCTCGCTGAGAAGATGGCCCTTTCCTCCCGCCCATTTGATGAACGGGAATGCAGACCTTCTTTCAATTGCCTGAGGAAGACCGGCAATTTCTAGCTCAGGAACATTCAATTTCTCTGGCTCTTGTTTCACCTTTGACTATATAAGATTCTGTCTGGGCTTCGAGGTGGAATACCCAAAGCTAAGTCAATTTGCAAGAACGTATGATACGGGCAAAAGCCATATGTATCATTACCAACAAATATCGATTTATGAGTGATTTTGAGAACTATGTACTGCCTTCCTCGAAACCAGTCCAAATTGGGGAGTTGTTTCGCAATAATCGTTTCGTCGTTCCCGTCAATCAACGAGGATATTCTTGGGACAGTGATAATTGGCTTGACCTCTGGGAAGATCTGCAAGATCTGTTAAGGGCACGGCAGAGGGGGGACCGCGATTCACATGATAATTTCCATTTTCTCGGCCCGATGTTTTTCTTGCCAAATGGGGAAGCTAGGACTCTACGAATCCTCGACGGACAGCAACGATTGGCGACCCTCGCTATTGTCGAAATTGTCATTTATGACTTGCTTGACTACAAGCGAGCCATCTACAACATCTCGGCGGAAGGAGCTAACGTGCTAGGAAGAATTCACGATTCACTCCTTCAAACTGCGGGAGGTCTGAGCACTTCTCGTGTTAAATTGGGAAAAGATAGTTCGGTGCTATTTGACAGGGTGTTGACTTTGCGCGCGGCTGGCGGTGCCCAGGGGGATTCTCTTTCGAAGATCTCAACCCTGCGTGAGGAGAAGGGGGAAGGAAAAAGCAACTCAGCCATCGTTGGTTGCTACCGGTTCTATCATCTGAGATTAGTCCAGGATATTGCACGAATCAATAATACACGCCTCACAGGTAACAATCAAGATCAGCTACGCGCAGCCTTGTCATCCTTATCGAACGATGTAAGCGAGTCGTATTTGCGTGATCTTCACACATCGCTTTCTGCGGGATTCTATGTTCTTGACAACAAGGTTCCCGATATCGGAATCATGTATGAGATCTTCGAGACTCTCAACCAACGAGGGACAAAACTCTTGGTTAGTGATCTCTTCAAGAACTTCATCTTTGATACTTTCGAGCACGACCTCGGCCAACCTAGAATGGAGGACATATGGAGTGGCTTCTCTCAAATAGCAGGGGATGATATTGATGATTTTCTGCGTCAATTCTGGCTTTCAAACTATGAGTTTGTTAGAAAGAAGAAGTTGTTCCGCGATTAAGAACGAGATCGGTGGAAAGACTGCACCCGCCTTCGAAACATTCATGCAGAAGATGACCAATGAAGCTAGAGCCTATTTTGCACTAAGAGATCCTACCTCTCCGGAGTGGACGAATCACAGTGGCATTTCTCACCTCATTAGTGAGCTCGAGTACTTGGGCTTTAGGCAAGCATTGCCTCTATTCCTAGCTGCGTATATCCGATTCTCAGGGAACTTGCGTGGAATCGAATCGTTGCTAGAGGCGTATCGAAATCTCTGTGTCAAGGCGTATACAATACTAGAAGGGAATCCGAACGAATTGGAAGAGATGTACAGTATTTGGGCCTTGGAGGTCCGTTCAGGGAGTCTTGACCTTCCAACAGCCATCGGACATATCAGGGAAGTCACGCCTCATGATGATGCAGAACTCAAGAGAGCGTTCGTCGAGATGAAGGATAGGAAGGGCCGAGTGGTCAAGTACCTCATAACGATGATCAATGACCAGATGGAAACAACCCCGCTTCACAGAGTGTGGGGAAAGGAGATAACCCTGGAACATGTGATTCCTCAAAACCCTGATGCAGATTGGAACGCGTATCTCGTTTCGAAGCATATGAAACATGGGGATTTCGTCGATCGGCTCGGAAATTTCACAATTCTTTCACAAGATGAGAACAGTGAACTCGGAATTCTTCCATACCAACAAAAACGTGAAAGATATTTGTCCATGAATCTTCCTGTCAATAACGCGACATTCGAGGGAGACGAGTTGAATGAATTTGGTGAAGAGGCAATTAGGCAACGTGAAGAGATCCTTGGAGATTTGGCTGTGAGCCGCGCTGTTTGGTCATGAAGCTGAATTTCGGTACTAATGCCGACCTTGACAGTGGGAATCTCATATCCTTCGCGAGCTTTCAATGACCCGAAGACCTCGTTCTGTAGCCTAGGATGATACAGATTTGTTCCAATTATCATGCCTCCTAACACCATCGGAATTGAATTGCCTACATTCATCTGGATAATCCCGCATCAGAGCGTAACGACAAGTAAACAGTGGGTTGAAGATGAAAGTGGAGGATAGAAAGCGTTGAGCTTTCTACTATCAGTTCAAGTACCTGTCATCGGCTGGATTTGGAACTCTTCGCCGTTCTAGCCCAGAACAAAGCCGTACTGTGAATGGATTTCTCAAAAACTGCATTATGTGAATTTCAGCCTTTCAACTAGACCATCCAAAGATCTCTTCTGCTTGTCCTTTCTAAGCTGAACGAAGCCGTCTTTTGTGAGTTCTTCAACTCGGACCCAAACTCTTTTGGCTATTTCGAAGAGTTCAGCGATATCAGCATCCACATTATCCTCAAAATCACCTTGATGCACAAATCGCGAGCGTTGACCATAGAACCTCTTCATCTCGTCATATAGTTGCACTCGTCTTGCAGGAGATTCGCCAATAAGAAACGCGACCCGTTCAGCAAGCCTCAGTTGAAGGTTCCCCTGTCCTGAGTCTTCCAGAAGCAGAGCTTCAAGAGCCGTGATCAGTAGGATGAACTTGACTTGATCAAGGTCGACCTCCCACGTGAACCCAATGAGAAGAAGAGCGTTTCTCAGCTTACTTTCGAGCTCAGATGGATGCTCATTTAGCATCAGCCTTCTATACCGGGACAGTATGCTACCAAGTGACTCGGAGTACTGGATATCAAGTAGATGGTGAGGGCCATACCGCGTCTCCAATGGCTTTCTCCTCGTACCATGAGGAAGAGATGGCCAGGTCGTGTATTGGATTACCGGGAACATATTTCGATCCCTCACGGCGCCGCCTCCGTAGGAGAGAGCGCCTATGTCCCAGTGACTTCCCCTTCTTACGTGAACTAGCGTGAACAAGGGGACATCCTGTCCGTAAACAACCCGGAGGAGATTGACCGACTCGTAGGCCTTTCTGTTGGCCTCTGCTATGGCCCGAGCGAACCCTCGACGAGCGACAGTCAAGTGCAGGCAGTTATGTTCCTTCCCCGACTGTACGAATTCGGAAGAACTCTTGGCGTTCAGCCCATGGCCCAACGATTCACCTTTCCATGCCCGTATCATTCTGTTTCTGACGTAAGATGGGACTGAATCAAAGGCGAGCAACTCTCCATGGCCCAATTTAAAATGGTTAGGAAAGCCCGAGACTTGATTCAAGGCATAATAGATATCGAAAACCTTAGCATCTAGCAAATTGCTTGAGATTAGTCTTCTCAGGCGGGCTCTCGCGTTTTGGCGATGAGTAATGGGAATCGTGAGAAGGGCACTACGAAGGGTTTCGCTTACGTCATAAGGTAAGAGTTCGTCCTTCAAGGCGTCGTATTGAAGTAACGTCTCCGTAGTGGAATCAAGAAGCTTGGATGCATTTCTACCCGGTTCATGGCTCTCGAAGAAGAAGACTTCGCACTGTGAGAGTATCTTGCTAGCCACCGAATCGATTGAGCCGGTTCTTGACACCCTGTCACTCGTGCTTTGACCTAATTTTGGACGGGCCATCGGCCATTGACCCGCAGTAGATGGGCCCAAACCGTCATAAATTTTACTTAAATCGGCTTCAAAGCAAGGAGACAGGGGCCACAGGAAAGGAAATGGAAAGCCCGGATCCTATGGCTCTCTTTCGTTAGGTTCCGGTTATCGGTTGGATGTGGATCTCTTCGCCGTTCTCGCCGAGCGCGCATCCGCATCCTGCGACGTGGCCGCCTCTGCGAAGGGTGCCACGGTAGAGTCCGTCCTCGAGCTTGCGACCGACCTTCTTCTCCCAGGCCTCGATCGGCATGCCGTACTTCTGCTGGATGCGGTCGCGGTACCACTCAGGTATGACATTAAATGAGCAAAATGGTATTATCCTCAGGTCCGGAGTCAGATAGTGGATGTCGCAGCGCTGAAGTCTCTCCTCATCTTGATTGTATTTATCCTGAAAATGCATCATTCCGAGGAACATCGACTTTGTGTGGAAGTCCCCTATGGCGGCGTAGTCGTGCCTGATGAGCGCGTTGGTTATCATCTTCCCGAACGACATCCCCTTGGGCTGCTTCTCCCTGTTGACGAACCTGTTTATCTGGGTGAGGACCCTCGCGGCGACCACGTACCTGTTCGTCCCCGAGTAAATCTCCTCCGTCTTCTCCTCCAGGTACTCGACGAGCCCCTGGATGTCGACGAAGTTCGTCAGCGGCACCAGCTTCTTGGTCTCCGCGTCCTCGAAGACGTAGGTCCCCGCGCCGCATGCGAAGTGTATCGAGAGCTCGTACTGCTCCTTCTTGGTGAACGCCTCGATGAACGAGGTCAGCGGCGAGCACGACGGGACGGGGAACCAGCCCTCCGAGGTAATCTCTCCGTTCGTCTGCTCCTCAATCCTCTTGATGCAGTCGGGTATCGTGATGCGGTACTTTGCTCGCTCCTTGGCGGTCATGCGCCCGGTCAGCGACACGGGCTGGAAGTTGACGGCGTGAACGGTGCCGAGGTTCCTGTGGCCGAACTCGATGATGGACCCGAGCTCGTGGTCGTTGATGGACTTGATGACCGTCGGGACGAGGACGACGCCGATGCCCGCCCTCTTGCAGGCCTCTATGGCGTAGGGCGCCTCCCAGTGGTTCTTCGGGTTCGTCTTGGGGCTGGTGCCGTCGAAGGACATGTAGAGGTTCGAGACTCCGGCGACCTTCAGCCTCTGGGCCATCCCGGGGTCGAGCGCCAGGTTGATCCCGTTGGTGTTGAGCTGGATGTGGTCTACGCCCTCCTCCTTCATAATCTGGATTATCTCGGGCAGGTCGTCGCGTATCGTCGGCTCGCCGCCCGTTATCTGGACGGAGTTGCCGGGGACCGGCCTCTCGGCCTTGAGCGTCCGGGCCATCTCGCGAATCTGCGGCAGCGTCGGCTCGTAGACGTAGGCGCCCTCGAGCCCCTTCTTGACGTAGAAGAAGCAGTACCAGCAGGTTAGGTCGCAGCGGTTCGTCACGATGATGTTCGAGAGACCCGTGTGCGAGAGGTGGTTGGAGCACAGCCCGCAGTTCGCGGGGCACGAGCAGACGTCCATGGGGACGTTGGCCGCGTGCGTGCCCTTCCCGTCCTTCCAGAAGCGTGAGAACTTGGCGTACATCTCGTAGGAGCCGAAATAGAGCTCCTCGGTCTCGCCGTGCTGCGGGCAGGTCTTGGTCATGAAGACCTTGCCTTCGCGCTCGAAGACAATCGCCGGGAGTATCCTGTTGCAGTCCGGGCATATCGACTGGGTCTGCCGGATGAACTTGCCCTTTGCGACCTCCTTCCTTACCTCTAGGGAGATGTCTGCAATCTGAGCCATTGCAGAGGGCGTCGGCGCACATATGTTATAAGCCTTTTAACTTCTCTGAGGGTGAATGGTGAATTGAGCGTGGAGGCGGTTGTCGAAGACAAATGTCGCGGAGGAAGGATTCTCAACTCTGCCTTGGAGGCAGCCTTCGGTCAGATTGCAAATCCCAGATGAGACCGGGGTCCGGTTATAAAGTGATGGCCGCCGTTTTTCGGCATTAAATAGCCGGTCCGTGGCACCGACCAGCCAGCCCTTGACGGTGTTGGAGTACGTTGCCTACTCGTTCGCAACGTGTCTCTTCATCTTCATCGTGCCGGGACCGATATTCTTTCTATCCATCAGCGAGGGCGTCCGGAGCATCCACGCGGGGTTGCTGATGATGCTGGGGGCGATGACCGCCCAGGTCATGCTTCTACTCGTACTGGCGACGGGCCTCCTGTTGTTCCTTCGTCAGGTGGTGCCGGAGCTCAGTCTCGTCGGGGCGGCCCTCCTCGTCTTCATCGGAGCGTCCGCTGTCTGGACCGCGCTAAGGGGTCATCCCGGGAACTCGCGGATCGCCCCCGGCGGCTCCTTCGCCCGCGGATTCGCGATGACGGTGCTCAATCCGGCGTACATCCTGTGGCTTTTGACGGTGGGAGCCGCGATACTCGAAGACGGGCTCAGCTCCGTCGGCACCGTCGCCTACGCAATCTTCGGCCTAGACATCATCTTGACTTCGGCGGGGATAAGCCTGCTGCTGATACTCGTTTCATCACGCGGCCGCAAGCTGACCGGAGAGCGGGGTATGCGGGCACTGACACTGGTATCCGGACTGGCGTTCCTTGTTATCGCAATCCTGCTCGTCCTGCCTCTGATTCATCTCTGACGTCTCAAGGGAGTACTACGTTTCTTTGACCCGCCACTGGAGGGCGAAGTACAACACTCTGGGTGGGCGAGAAGTGAAGCGCGGACGGTTTAGCGTGTCTTAAATATGGTCGTGGACTAAATCCGCGTGAAGCTGAGTTGTCGAGGGTAGCGGAGAAGGTCCCTGGATGGGTCGAGAGGCTCCTGATACCTAGCCTCGAGTCGAAGATACGCTCCATCGTAAGGGAGGAGGTGGGACATCTAGAGAAGGTGATCGACGCCAGATTCGAGGCCGTGAACTCCAAGATGGACGCGCGCTTCGAGGCAGTGAACACCAAGATTGACTCCCTCGAGAAGCGGTTCCCAGCCGTTCAGGAGCTTGCAGAGATCAAGGCGCGCCTCAACGAGATAGAGAAAGCGCGCCGCTAGACGCCACTCTTGCCGAAGCCGACTCCGGCCAAAAGAAGATAACATTCGTCCGCAATCTGGGGCCTTCGGAGGAGGGGACCAACAGCGATGACCGAGATACTCCGATGGCCATTCAGGATCATCCTGTACGTGTTCCTGTACATAGGATGGTTCATGGTCTCGCTCGTCCTGCTGACCTTCCTCCCGACGATGACGCACCTCGGAGCCGTGAACGTAGTGCCGGTGGGCTGGATCTGCATAGCCGCGGCGTTCTTTGCAGACATCTACTTCACCCAGCTTCGGGTGAAAAGACCTCAAGGCTGACCATGAACTGGGTCGGGCCGACGAGCGTCGCAGAGATGAGCTTCCGGAGCCAGCGACGCTACGGGGAGGCGCAAGACTAATCAGAGGGAAACGAAACGCGAAATCGTGGTCGGAAAGCCAAAGCTAGAAGGTGGAACCGTAAAGATCGAGGGAGACAACCTCGTCTTTGAGATCCACGGCTTCGACGAGATACTCTCCTTGAAGAGGACCATATCGGTCCCGCTCGAGCACGTCACCTCGGTCTCCACCGAGCGCGTCCCGTGGAAGGCGTTCCAGCAGCTGAGGGTCGGCGGGACCGGCCTTCCTGGCGTTGCCAAGGACGGCAGGTTCATGACCTCCGACGGGTCGCTGTCGTTCTTCGAGATGCACCATCCCGACAAGTGCATCACGGTAAACCTCGACCACGAGACGTACAAGCAGATTGTCTTCGAGGTCGACGACAAGGAGGCGGCCGCGCGGACGATTGAAGAGGCGCTTCGCTCCCGTAGCTGACACCCCAGCAGGCTCCGGTGCCGGCCCGTTGTGCGACATTGAACTTTGAGTAAGGGCACGCAGTTTAACTAGAAGGGAGTTTCGACGAAAACAGAGGAATCCCAATGAGCGCAGTGGAACAGGACACAAAGACGACGGTCGAGGAGCTTTTGAAAGTGATTTCGACGAAGAACGTCATCTCCGACCCGATCGAGGTGGGCGACAACGTGATGATCACGATCACCAGAGTCGGGCTCGGCTTCGGCGCGGGGAAGGGCGAGGGCAAGGGGGAGAAGGGCGAGGCTGGAGCAGGCATGGGCACGGGAGGAGTAGCCGGCGTCAGCCCCGTCGCCGTGATAATCGTCCACAAGTCCGTGAAGGGGCCGGAGGGCGTGGAAGTCAGGTCGTTGAGGCCCCCGAGCTCTGTCGGAAAGGCGATCGGCGAAATCGCCTCGACCCTGATGGAACGGGTCAAGGAATCAAAGGCCAAGGCAGAAGAAAAGGAGTAGCAACCCCAACCGAGAGGGGATACGGTCGCCCTTACTCCTTGAGCTGCTGGCGATCATCCTCCTCATCCTTCTTACACTCGTCCTAGCTGTCCTGCTTGTTCCGTTCGACCTGTCTCTCGAGGCATCCAGGGTTGGTTCCTCCCAAAAAGGCCGCGTCATGGTCAGATGGCTCGGCCTGACGCTGTGGCGAACCAAGCCCGGGCGGGCGGCGTCCAAGGAGGGGAAAGCCGCGGAAGGTGGTAAACCCGGGAGGGCGGGATTCGACGTCGGCCGTCTCTCGCGCATCGTCACACTTCTCTGGGAGTCCCGCTCATCCCTCCTGGTTCTTGGAAGGTCGTTCCGCAGGGCGGTTAAGATCCGAAGGCTCTCCGTCGACGTCACCTTCGGGCTCGGTGACCCTGCCGACACGGCCCTCGCTGCGGGATACATCTGGAGCGTCTCCTGGATCCCCAACCTGTCGCCTATGGTGTCGCTGACCGTGCATCCAGATATGGAGAATCTTCGGCTCGAGGGCTCGATAGCCGCTCATTTGAGGGTGAGATTATTCTCCCTCGTCACGGGTTTCGCGAGGGCCTACCTCCACAGGTCCTTCCGCTCCCTGATCAAGGAGGTCAGGAGCTGATTGATTGACATTCGGGCGGAGACCGAGTTTCGCGCCGACGCGACCTTCACGGTCGGGAAGAGGACGTTCTATGTCATATGCGAGGTCACTTCCATGAAGGGCCCGGGCGGGAGGGCGTTCGGGAGGATGGTCTCTCCGACAGCCCTTCTTGTGGCGGAGGGCGAGCTCCTGTACTCGGCGTCTCTGACCGGAAAGAACATGGACGTTGAGGAGGCCCTGGGCCTCGTACCGTCCCTGAGGGAAAAGGTCCGTCCGGTCAGCGCGTCGACCGGCGTTGAATGATATCCAGGTCCGCGGTCGAATCCTCTTCGACGCTTTTCTCAAGCGCCCCCGTCGAGCGGATGCCTCGCCTACCCCTTCTGAGGCTTGTTCTTCACTGACGGCTTCGCTGCCAACGCGATCCTCTCCATGTACTCCAGGTCGGTCAGCTCCGAGAGGGGCTTGCTGGAGAGGTAGGCATAACGCTCCTCCGCCTTCTCGGGTGAGAGAGCGGCGACCCTCTTCTTCATGTCCTCCTCCTGCTCCTTCGTGTGCTCCTTCGCCTCCTCCTTGTGCTGCGCCGACTCCTGCTTGCGGGACTGGATCTTCAGCAGTTCCGAGACGTCCATGTTCTTGCCCTTCGCCCACTTCTCGACCTCGCCCTTGATTGCGGACCATTCCGAATCTTTCATGCCGTCCGGATACTGCAGTTCCCTCCGCCCCTTGTCGTGCGTGGCCCCTCCAAACCTCTTCTCTTGAAGGTGCTTCTGAAGCTCCTGAACGAGTTCATTCGAGGGCAGTTCTATTCTCCTCAATGCGACACCCGGCTTCTCGCCAAGCTCCATCCTGAAATGCTTTCCCCCTCGACCGCTTCGGGCTCTCTCCTGACGTACTCCTTCTTCTCGTCAGTCTCGGTTTCGCTCATTTTCCATTCGGTGTCTCGAACCAAGGTTTGGGTTAAGCCGCTATGTTAGAATCGTTCCGCAGGGGCCGTTCGTAAGATCCCTGGTTGAGAGACTTCTCCATCACCGCTTCACGAGATGGCGTCTTTCAGGCTCAGAAGCTGAAGACGGCGTCGGCCTGGAGCATCCTCTCCCTCAGCTCGTCCCTCGAGGCGATGCCAAAACCGTCCGCCACGTCGGACTCGGGTATCCCCGCCTCCGCGAGCGACTCCCGCTCCACGTAGAACAGGTTTCCCCTCGCGTCCTTCTGGAACATGGACATCAGCCCGTCGGCGTACGACCTGTCGACGCCCTTCAGGGCCGAATAGACGCCCTTCCCTAGGTGGGCTATGGTGACCTCGTGGTCGTCGGTCCCCCCGAGTACCCCCAGGGCGAGCCTGAGCCCCTCGATGTAGTAGGAGCTGCCCACCGGTGGCCTGATTATCGAGACGAAGACCTTCTTGGGCGTGCCAGGGCACCTACAGGAAGTTGACTACCTTCTCGTCCTCAATCATCCTGACGAGCTCGTCGTAGCCTATGACGTGGACACCCGGAGGCATCTTCGCCCTCAATCCTCTGCGCGTGACGTCGTCCTCGACGGCGTAGACCTGCCCCGGGAGGTCGGCCCTCGCTGACGAGTAGACGGCATCCTGGAGGAGCACCAGGCGGGCTCCCGGGTCGCGCGACGCGTAGGATATCGCGACGTCGAGGAACGGCTCGTCGACCAGGTAAATCGTCATGCCAGCCCAACCTCAGAGATTGATGATCCTGTCGCACTCGCTCACCATCTCGGAGGCATGGGTCGCTCCCGTCACTTGGACCCTCTTGAGGTAGTTCTTCCCGTCCTCGAGCCCCCTGTTGTCCGTGCAGGTCAGGCAGGCGAAGACGTGGGCGCCCTGGTCGAGCAGCGAGTCGACGTGGTCCTTCGGCAGCTTCTGCAGGAAAGGGAAGTCCTCCGTCGCGAGCGCGTTGTAGACCCCGTCCATGTAGAGGAAGATCGTCACCTTGTCCGACCTGTTCAACGCGGCCCTGGCGATGCTGTACGCCGTCTCCCATCTCTGGCTCTGGTACGGGCCGCCGCGGAGGACGATTCCGAAGTACGTCAATTCGATTCGAAGCGTCGGTCCCGCGGAGATAAGCATTTCTTGATGCTTTGCAGAGGGTAAACGTTCTTGATTACATCAAATCCGGGGGATGACTAAGCGTGTCGACCGACATCAACCCGGCGGAGGAGACGGACCGTTCGGTCTTCCTCTTCGAGCACTTCAGGGACGGCATGAGGGCCGAGGACATGCTCATCAGCGCCGGGTTCCACACCCGCTCGGGTTCCCCTCCGCCGGACGTGAGGACGGGCTGCGACCTCTCGGTCTCCGTCCCCACCAGCGAGGCTATGGCGGCCGAGGAGATCCTCAGGGTGCAGGGGATCAACGTCTTTGACGTCATCTTCAAGTTCACCGGCGACCTCCCGGAGCTGCAGATCAGCAAGCTCGTCAAGCGGGTGGACTTCGGCGACTACATGATGGTCAGGGTCGGGAACATGAAGCTGACCTACGAGAAGAAGACGGGAACGGTCGTGAACGTCTCGGGCGGCGGGTGCCCGGACATCCCGCTGCTCGCCGTCAAGATGGTCGGGAAGACGCTCGAGGACACCGTCGCGCCTGCCCAGATCGGCTTCACGCTCTGCGCCTACACCCTCCAGAAGGCCTACGAGGTCGCGCTGAAGCAGTGGAAGGGTAAGTAGATGCTCCTGCTTTCCGGGACTCTCCCCCTTACGACCGAATCCGTCACGGTGGGGCAGGTGAAGTACGACGGCGAGACCATGCACATCGGCGAGATGGAGGTGCCGAAGGAGATGCTCTCCATCGGGGCAACGGCGATGATGGCCGCCGCCCTGAAGACCACCCAGGCGCTGGGCACCGAGCCTCCCATGAGCGTCGTCGCCGGGGACCTTGGCGAGGGAGCGGGCTCGAAGCTCGTCTACAAGTTCCTCACCGAGGATGCGGGGGGCCTCGGCCCCTCGACGGTGACGCTCCACTACATCCTGCCGCTGAGGAACGAGTTCCTCTCCTTCGTCGAGATGTCGGACTACTGGGCGAAGAAGCCCTTCATGATAGCCGACGCTGGCGCGCTCCTGATCGCCAAGGCGACGAGGGTCTGCGAGAAGTTCGACCTCTTCACGCCCGACGCAGGGGAGATCTCCTTCCTCGCCGACTCGGATGCCGGGCACCCCGCCTACGTCAAGGCAGCGCTCTTCGAGGTCGACACGACCGATGTCCCGAGACTGATCTCCCAGGCCTACTCCGAGAAGAACTCCCCTCGCTATCTCCTGGTGAAGGGCCCCACTGACTTCATAGTCGACAGCGGCAAGATAGTCCACACGGTCTCAGAGCCGAACATTCCCGTCCTGGAGCCCATCGGGGGGACGGGAGACACGATAACCGGAATCGTCTCCGCGCTGGTGGCGGGAGGGTTAGAACCGGTGAGGGCCTGCCTGATAGCGTCGAAGGCGAACCGACTCGCGGGAGAGCTGAGCCACCCCACGCCCGCCACGAAGGTCTTCGAGATCGTCGACCACATAGAGGAAGCTCTGAAGAAGGCCCTGGACGAGTGGTGACCGTCCGCCACGGGCGGTGCGGCGGTGGGTAAGCTATACCGCTTCCCATAAATATCGGACTTGCCGCTCGTTCCGGTTATGGAGAAGACGATTTCGCTGCAAACAGTCGAGCCCGCGGCGTCCTCGGCGGTATCCACAGGACCTGAGGGGAAGGTGGCGAACGTCGTAGACTGCAGAGACCAGCTCTGCCCCAAGCCGATTCTCATGGTCAAGAAGGCGCTGTCCGACGCTCAGCTAAGCCAGACGCTTGAAGTGATAGTCAACGAGCACGTCTCCAAGGAGAACGTCCTGAAGTACTGCTGGAACCACGGGCAGGAGGTCTCCAGGTCCTACGAAGACGGTCCCGACTTCCACATCTTTGTCAAGAAGTCGCCAGAGGTCAGGGTGGAGAAGCCGATGCCCGTGATCGGTCCCTGCGGCGCAAGGTGGGACTAGGCCGCCGCGTCGAGAGTGGTGGAACAGCCATGGATGAGTTCTACAGTTTCGTTGGAAGGAAGCTGGCCGAGGGGAACAAGATCGTCATCGCGACCGTAATCGACGCTGAGGGCTCTGCCCCGCAGGGAGGCGGGGCGCAGATGGCGATTCTCCAGGACGGACCCACGTGCGGGACCATCGGAGGCGGCTGCATTGAGAGGTATGTCGTCAAGGCCGCCAGGAGGGTGTTCGAGGACGGCAAGACAAGGATTGAGGAGTTCAATCTCGGGGACAACAGCTGGTCGGGGATCGGGATGTCCTGCGGGGGCAAGATGAAGATGATGATGCAACTTATTGAACCGCGTGAGAGGCTGATAGTCTTCGGCTCGGGGTGGGTCGCAAGAGCGGTCTGCCAGATCGCCAAGATGCTCGACTACGACGTGATAGTGCTCGACCCTTTCGCCGACAAAGAGGTCTTTCCCGGGTGCGAGGTATACACCCAGGGTATCCTGCACAAGATCAAGGAGATACCGATCAACCAGTTCGACAGCATACTGATGCTGACCGACCACCGGTACGACTTCGAGGCTCTTTCAGCCGTCATCGACTCGAACGCGAGGTACATCGGGATGATTGGCAGCAAGAACAGGGTGAACAGCACCTTCAAGCAGCTCAAGGATCAGGGCGTACCAGTCGAGAGGATTCTCAAGGTCTACGCCCCCGTGGGCCTAGACAT
The DNA here is from genome assembly GCA_963703285.1 of uncultured Nitrososphaerota archaeon. GTDB lineage: Archaea > Thermoproteota > Nitrososphaeria > Nitrososphaerales > Gagatemarchaeaceae > Gagatemarchaeum. The sequence continues at coordinate 1,117,482 of OY969807.1, read as the reverse complement.
AGGCGCGATATCTCCTGCCGAGATTGCCGTGAGCATAATGGCCGAGGTGATCCACGCGCGAAGGGGAGGCACTCTCGGTCCACTGCGGCTCCAGCACCTCCTCGAGAAGCCCGAGAAGACTCACGTGGTCGGCGACGCAGCGGAACGAGGGACAGGGAGCGCTCCGCAGCCCCTCGCCGAGACCGCCGAGACGCCTTAGAAGACCCGCCCCACTGTGCCGAAGGAGACTTCGCTAGCAGCCCACGGTCACCCCTTGCTTCAAGCTCGGACCAACGGTAGCCATGGCAGGGTCGGGGACCCGGCGATCAAGCAGCGCGCAACACTCCATGAAAACCCCGGTTTCACCAGTCCGCTTCTCCACCCCGTTCTAGGACGAAATCGTGGAGCGCGATCGGGCCCAGAATTAGCAACTGAGGGTCAAACGGAGGTCGGAGACGTTATATCCCGTGGGTGGGATTCCAGAGATAAATGCCAAAGGAAACCGTGAAGGGCAAAGGCACGAAGGCTTCACCCTGGATTCTGAAGACACCGCCCGGGACCTCAGAGTTCGAGGCCTACAGGGACGAGACGAGCAACCCTCCTACCCTCGTCGTCCAGGTCGGGAAGACGCAGCTCCGCTACCATCTCCGGGCGATCGACGATCTTCACGAGATGCTCAAGAAGCGAGGCGACTGGATGCTCCTCGGAAGCGCTGACGAGATGAAGCCCGCCGCGGAAGGCACCGTCGAGGCGTGGGGGCGTTCGCCCTCGAACCCCGTCGGCGGGTGGTACGGAACGAAGAAGGGGCTCCGAGGGAGGTTCGCGATGTACGTCCCGCCCGTCCTCGAGGCGAACGGCCTCGCCGAGGTCGAGCACAACCCGAAGAACAACAGGATGAGGGCTCTCTAGGCAGAGCCTGCGGCCGCTTACTGTCCTGGCGTCCCGAGACGACCATCTTGGTTATAACGGGGGCGGAACCGAGAAGGCATGGATAGCAACCTTGAAGCTGCTGAAGAAATGTCCCAAATGCGGGAAGCGCTTCTCGGTCGAGAAGAAGGGGAAAGAGCTCGTGAACACCGAGCACCACACCGAGCGCGTCGTCCTGGAGCAGGCGGCCGAGAGGGCCGGTCTGGTAGCCGACGGCAGTCTCCAGAACCCCACCCCATCACCGATCGAGACAGAGGTTCCTGTGGAGACGGAGACGTTCGAGACCACCTTCGAATGCGTACACTGCCATCACAAGTGGCAGGAGGAATCGGTGGAGGTCCTGGAAGGCGCGGCCGATACGAAGGCCTTCCACCGCTAGAGCCCAACGGCCGGCATTTGGGGCGCGGGTGCTCAGCTTATCGAGTAGACGGCTTGGACAGAGGCTGTGATCTGTAGGGACTGGGGCGGGACCACAGGTGTTGACACAGCACTTTCGGTGCCAGCATTGACGACGTACGGCGCCTGGTAGCTTGGGATCGCATCCACGGAGACGGCTCCGACCACAGTCTCGCCTAGGGCCTGCGCGACGACCTTGGCCTGGCCGGCTGCGTCCTGGACCGCTAGCTGGAGAGCTTCGTTGGTTGCCTGCTGGATGGCTGTGTTCGTCGCGGTGAACTCGATCCCGGAGATCTCGTTGGCTCCCGAGCCTGCTGCCGCGTCGATCGCCTGACCCACCTTAGCGCCGAGGGCCGACAGCGAGGAGCCAGACACTTGGATGGTGACCTGGACCTCGTTCGTCACCTGGTATCCGGCTATGGTGGTCACACCATCGTTGCCGTTGTAGTTGGTCTCTGGGTTGATGCTGTACGAGGTCGTCTGGATGCTGCTCTGGTTGATGCCAATCGCCCCGAGGGCGGCTATGACGTTGTTCATCGTGACCGCGTTCTCCTGCGCTGCGGTCTGGGCCGATGTGTCTTGGGTGGTGACCCCGATGGTTATGATGGCTATGTCGGGCTGGATTTCGACGGCGCCGGTGCCCGAGACCGTGACAGTGCTGTTGGTCTGTGGGTCCGTGCTCGCGCTTGCGGCGTGAATCCCGACCGAATCCGACCCCAGACCAGCGATGAGTCCGTAGCTCTGGACGGACAGGACGGCGAGCGCCAAGATCGCCCCTGCCACCAGTATCGTTCTTCTTCTTTGGCTGTGAGCTGTGCTTTGCATCATTATCGCTTGATGGATGCCTACGAGCAGGGATAATCCTAAGCTTCAGAACAACCGTCCGGAGACCAGAACGGCTCCGGTTCGGGCGTTCAAACCAGATGAATGCCACCTCTCGGAGGCCTCGAGCGCCGGGACGAGGGTCGCGTGGCTGTTCTAAAGCCTGGGATTATCTGCGTCGTCGCTCCACCGCGACGCCATGCAGACGGACGAGCCTCGCCAGGGCGCCAGCGCGACTGTCTTCGTGGCCGTGGTCGCGATGGTGATAGTTGGCATCGGGACGGTGGAGTTGGCCCTCGCCTCAGCTCCGGGCCAGAGCTGGGGCACGACCGGGACGGCGACCAACTCGACCCTGGGGCTCAGGCTGAGCCTCGTCATCACGCCGGGGGAGGGACCGTCGGGGACGGCCTTCGGGGCGATCGTGACCGTCACGAACATCCTGGCCAGGACGAACAACGTCACGGGACTGGGCGAGTACGGCGGAGTGGCCCGCGGCCCAATCTGCAGCCTGGCTCCGATCTCCGTCGAGCTGCTTCAGGGGCGCTACTCGCTCGAGAACTACACTTCGGGGACCGCCCTGAACCTGCAGGGGCCGAGTATGCACGTCTGTGCAGTCGAGGAAGGTGACCTCGCCTACTACGTGTTTCAACCTGAGAGCGACAACTTCACCGGGCCGGCCTCTCCGGGCGCTGTCCCGGTGGACTTGACGGCAGGGCTGAACATGGACGTCAGCCAAGCCTGGCTCAATGGCGCAAGCCTGCAGCCCCTGCCACCCGGACTGTACACTGTCGTCGCAGCCGACGGCTGGGGTCAGCTAGTCACCGCCTACTTCAAGGTCTCCTGAAGCCTATCATTTTTGAACCCCCTCACGCTTATTAGAGCCTGAATCGCCAGAATGCCAGACGTGAGCCAGAACGACCGTCGTCGCCGTCTCGCCGTGAGGCTGAACAGAAGGTCCCCGGCGCCCTTGCTCCACCCCTTCCAGGATTACTTCCAGGGGTTCGAGAAGGTCGGTGCGGTCCGTTCGGTTTTCGGCGATAGGACCGAGGAGGTGCTTGGGAGGTTGCGGATAGGGTTCATACCGAACAGGGGGATGTACATGGGCATTAGGGACGACGACGGCAACATCGCCGTCGGCAGCTACCACCTCAAAACCGGCCCCACCAGGACGCTCTACCTCGACGTCGTGCACGAACTCTTCCACATCAACCAGTGGTTGTCGGACAAGAAGTACTTCCACGCCGAGCACATGAAGTTCATGAAGGACAGGGGTCTTTACTACGCGAGTCCCATAGAGGTCCCCGCGTACGAACACACGGTCAGGGAGGCCGAGCGCATCGGCATGGCGCCCGAGGAGATACTAGAGTACCTCAAGATGGGTGAGGCGCCTCCCAAGGTCTGGCGCAGCTTCCTGAAGGAGATGAAGCTGGGAAGGTCACCCCCCGCACGGCGCGTAAAGAAGCTCCCGGTCAAGATCAGGAGGGACACCTCTCCCTCGCTCCACCCGTTCACGGTCTACTTCCTCGGGTTCGAGAGGGCCCCGGCGGTGAGGGAACTCCTCGGAGACTCTTGTGAGGACCTGATCGGAAAACTCAGGGTCGAGTTCATCGACAGCCCCTTCCCTTCAATTTTCCCCAGCGAGGAGGACGGTCACCTCCTCGTCGCGAACGACTACTTCCGGACGGGAAGAGTCGCGTCAATCTACCTCGACGTCTTCTTCAGCCTGAGCCTGCTGAAGGGCATCTCCGGCTCTGGCAAGTCTCTAGGAGGAGAGCGAGGGCTGTGGGGCAGCCCCTTCATGCTCCGAGCATATTCAGACATGGTGAAGGAGGCGAGACGTATGGGGCAGACGGAGAAAGAGATACTCCAGCACCTGAGACTGCCCGCCTTCTGGATGACGCCCCCAGAGTACAAGAAATTCCTGAAGGAGATCGGAGTCCGGCGCAGCTAGGCCCTCGCACCCTTCCAAGAATGGAGGTCAGCCTCGCGGGCGGCCTTATACTTCCCCCAGGACGCCGCGACAGCCGTCAACGGTAGCGAGGCGGTCGCAGCACTCCGGGGGGAGCGCATATTAACGGAACCCGCGAATTCCCCGCCCGGTTGATAACGTTCACCGTCGTCCTGTGGGTTCACATAATCGGCGCCATCGGCTGGCTCGGTGCCGCAATGGTGTTCGCACTCGTGATCGGGCCGTCCCTACAAACCCTCTCCCCCCAGACCAGGCTCGAGTTCGTCATCAAGGTCCTCCCGAAGTTCCTCCGCTACATCGAGGCTTTCTCCATCCTCACTGTAATCTTCGGCCTCCTAGCGATCGCTGCGCTCTTCAACGGCGATCTCTCAGAGTTCTCCCTCTCCACCCCCCTCGGCTTGTACATCTCGATAGGCGCGGTCCTAGCAGTGGTGGCCATAGGGTTGGCCATGGCGGTACTGGTGCCAACGGCGCGAAAGCTCATTTCAATCAGCGAAGGCCTGACGAAGACCCCCGGCCCTCCACCCCCCGAGCTGATGGCCGCCTCCCAGCGGCTGAGGGTCACCTCGATTGCGGGTCTGGCCATCTTGGTCCTCGTGACCATATTCATGGTCGCAGGCGCGACGCTCTAGGGATCGAAAGCGAGGTTCGGCGCGGAACCCCGGAGCCTCGACGCGCCCGGATCGGGTATCGGCTCTTCCTTCCTTCCCCTGCGGAAGATGGCTCCGATGATGCTGCTGTGCTGGGCGTACTCGTGGTTGATGTACTCCATGAGCAGGTAGAAGCTCGTCTCGAACTGATCCTTGTTGTCGTTCTTGAACTTGAAGAGGGGGTAGCTCTGATGCGGCTCCTGCCAGACCGCCTCGTAGGCCCTGAGGGGCCCGAGTTTGTTCGCTTTGCGGGCCCTCTCCTCGAGTATCTTCTTGTCGACGTCCATCGCCACGATGAGGTGCCTGCACTTGTTGTTCCCGCTCAGCAGGTATTCCCGGGTGAGGTGCCGGGGCGCGGTGGCGTCGATGATGACCGAGTGTCCGTAGGAGAGCGAGTTGTCGCGAAGGCTGGTGAGCTCCCTGTAGACCAGGTCTTCGTCGTGCGCAGGAACCAGGTCGTTGAACAGCATCAGCCTAACCTCGTCGGGGTTGATTCTCACAGAGTCCTTCACGGTCTGCAGCAGCCGCCTGGAGAGGAAGCTCTTCCCCGATGTGGGCGGACCGATAACGAGTATTGTCCAGATCGGGGCCACCTTGCGAGCACCGGAGGGGTGCGGTTCACCCATCAGAGATAAGGTTTAGCGGGGTCGGGAGGGCCCTTCCACGGTCGGGAAGGCGCCCTCTCCCGGTCTCCAAAAGAGAAAGAGCGAAAAGGAAGCTCTTTCCCGGCTATCGCCATGTTCTCAAAGAGCTTCAGCGTGGCCGTGATGGTCTCCGACGCGAAGAAGTCAGCGAAGTGGTACAAAACCAAGCTCGGCTTCGAGGCGTCGGTCGAAGGGCACTGGGTCACCGTCTGGCGGAAGGGGACGACATGGAAGCTACACCTCTGCGAGGGCAAGCTCGAACCGGGGAACACCGGCATAGGCTTCTACGTCGAGGACCTCGAGAAGGAGGTCTCCGCCCTCAAGAAGAAGGGGGTGAGCTTCTCCCTGGACTACACGAAGACGGACTGGGGCGAGATAAGCAAGTTCGACGACCCCGACGGGAACGTCTTCTGGTTGAGCAAGGGCACCGCCTAGCGCTCTGCGATTGGCGCGCAGGAAGACTCAGGACGCTCGCGTTGAGCCTCAGCGATAAGGCCGGTTCTGCCCTCGAGGCCCTGGGGCTGACGAAGACCCAGGTCAAGGCCTACGTCGCTCTCATCGAGAGGGGGGCGATGACCGCTAGCGAGGTCAGCAGGGCGGCGAGGATCCCCTACTCCAAGGTCTACGAGGCCCTCGAGGGCCTTCACGGGAGCGGGTGGATAGAGGAGCAGAAGAGCAGGCCCATAATCTACACCGCCAAGTCGCCTTCGACCGCCCTCGAGGAGATGAACTCGAGGCGGGACGCCGAGAGGAGGGAGAAGGAGCAGCTCGTCCTGAAGGAGCTCACGGGGATCTACGAGAAGAAGAGCGAGCAGGAGAGGCCGGAGATTTGGATCCTGAGAGGGACGGCGGAGATCCTGTCCAGGCTCAGGGCGATGGTGCTCGACACTAGGAACGAGCTGCTCATCGCCCTTCCCACCGTCATCGCACCCTACGCCGAGGAGATAGCCGGGATACTAGCCGCGCTGAAGGAGAGGGGGGTGAAGATCGACATCCTCGCCTCGGGGGACCTCCCGGAAGTCACTCAGGGGGTCTTCCGCTCCGTGGCCGAGCTAAGGACGCGGAAGATGCTCTATGGCGGGGGCGTCATCGCAGACTCGAAACAGGTGGTGCTGCTCCTGGGGGGCGGGGAGACCGCGAGCTCGGCGCTCGCAATCTGGGCCGAGCACATCGGCCTCGCGGGCTTTGCGAAGGACTACTTCCAGATACTGTGGGACTCGCCCGAGACGGCCAAGAGGAGATAGTACGCGTCGCTTGATTAGGGACGAGGAATCCATCCTTCTGAGGCTCACGGGCGAGCTCGGGCTGGCCCGGTCGGAGGCCGAGACCTATCTCAGGGCGTTGAAGGAGGGCTCAATTGGCACGGGCGAGGAGCAGACCCGTCCCCTCCTGGCCAGGGGGATGCTGATCAGGTCGTCAGACGACAAGGTCTATCTTCCGGTGCATCCGAGGCTCGCCATATCGAACTTGTTCAGGTCTTTCCCGGACAGGTCATCGGCGGAGATGAGGCAGAGGCGCAGGATGGCCGACAAGCTTACCTTGGAGCTCATTCCGGCTTATGAAGCTAGGAGAGCCAGAGATTGAGCCAGCAGCCGCACGAGCACGAGATAGTAATGGTGGGCATGGTCAACGTCAACAGGGACAACTACCTGCAGGGGACCGTCGATGTCTGGAGATGCCGGTCCTGCCGGAAGCTCTTCTGCGACGACAAGCGCTACGGCGAGCCGCTCCGCCCGAGCGTGGGGTTCGAGGAGATAGGTCCGAACGAGCAGTGGGCCATCCTCACCTGCACGAACATCAGAGAGGTCTACATGATGAGCCTGGGAGTGGAACCCGGAAAGAAGATACCCCACACGTGCAAGGACGGCTCCCAACACGAGTTCGTGGTCCTGGAAGACTGGACGATCGCGCAGGACGACGGCGATTCGGTGCACAGGCTGTTCATGGTCAAGGACCACATCAACAGCAACATCGAGGCGGGATTCTACAAGCTGCGGATGCTGAAGTAGTTGAAGCTGAGCACGGTCGCGGTCGCGGTCGCGGTCGGGGTCGTCAACGGCGCGTGGGCCGCCGTCGCCGGGGTGTACTGGACGCAGTTCTTCGGCGCCCCGGGCGGTCCCAACGCGGCCCTGGTGGCGCTCGGGCTCCTGATCTTGATTTCCTCGGTGGCGAGCCTCATAGGGCCGCCCGATGCTCTCTACGCGCCGGCCGCCTTCTCGCTGATCGAGATCCTCGGGATAGCCGTCTTCGGAACCGACACCGGCGCAGACTTCGCAATCTCAGCCCTGCTGGCGGCAGCAACCATCGCCCTCGCCTTCTTTGGGACCAGGAAGAAGACGTTCGTGCCGGAGGAGGACCACCCTCTGAACCTACCTGTGTTCGGCTAGAGCTCGAAGACCGAGAGCCTTCCGGCTTCGACCATCGTGGATATCCTGTCCCTGACCCGCTCCACGTCGACGCCCAGGTAGACCCTTTCCGGCCAGGCGAGCAGAGGCAGGGACCGCTTGGCTATCCCCAGGGCGACACCATCCTCGTCCTTCTGGTGGTGCACGAACGCCGCGCAGACGAGAATCAGCCCCTGGAGCAGCCTCTTCTCCTCGCCGCCCGCTACCCTCCACTTCGACTCGAGAACCTCGTGGGCCTCCCAGAACCTCTCCTGGTTGAAGAGCGCCGCCGCCTCCTTGACCGCGCCTTCCTTCGTCAGGAAAGGGGGAGCCTCCTGGAGGTCCTTCGCGAACTCGATATTGGCGAGGGGGGCCACCGCCGCCAAGAACAGCTGGAAGTCCTGGCGCGAGGGCGCGAAGACATCGACCTCGAGCGTGCCGCGGGACGTCCACTTCGGGTTTGCCGCCCTCTCTCCCAGGTTCGCCGCGATGCTTCTAAACGTGGCGAGGGAGGCGGCCCGGTCGGGCTCCAGGGGAACGAGCCTGACGAGGAACCTCATGCGGAACCGGCCTTCGTTGGATGACGGGCTCGGAACTCAAGATCGTGGATCATAACTCACCAGGGCTTATGTCGTCACAGCCCGCCTGCCGTGAAGACCGCCGCCCCGGCATATCATCCTTTCTAAGCGAAGTGACCGGCGACCCTATGTTCAAATACGGGCGGAAAGCGCTCCCGAGTTGCTAGGTGTCGCGGATGGTGGAGATCGACTTGACGTGCCATCTTGAGGGCTTCCGGAGGTTCCTGATCAACAGCACCTGCCGGAGCTTCATACCCGAGTCTTATCTGAGGGACCCTGAGGTCTTCCCCGAGAAGGAGATGGATCCAGGTTCGATCTACATCGAGGCCGCGGACAAGGTCGACCTGAAGAAGATAAGGGACATCACCTTCATCAACGCACAGGACATACTGGGCATCATCTACACCTCAAAGAGCGGGAACACCAAGCTGAAGTGGCGGCAGGCGAGGGGACCGATAGGGAGGCTGACGGGGAAGCTAGCTCGAACAGCCTGGTCAACCTCTCGATGGCTAGGATAATCACGCCGCAGGAGGTAGAGGAGATTATCAGCAACGCGGCGGCGGGCATCCAGCAACCGATGGAACAGCGCGTCAGCGAGCCGGGAGCATCCGGCCAGGAGGACGCCCTCCCGGACGAGGGCGAGACAGCGGCGGAGCTTCTTGGCGTGGAACCCGAGGGAACCCAGCAGCAGGACGACGATACCGAGTAACGCTTCGACCTGTTTTAATACCGGCGGGTTCTCATCGCCCCATGGTTCAGGTCCGAGTCAACAGAATCAGCAGCGTAACCGAACCTCTCACAGGTATGCCGGCCAAGCAGATTGAGCTCGTCGAGGTCAAGCAGAGAGGCGCCCAGGCCTACGGCGGGGGTGACGAGGGGAGGATGGTCCAGAGCATGGTCAACCAGCTGCAGTCGATGGGCCTGGTCCCCCAGATACGGGAGATGGTCTTCCCCAAGATAACGATGGTCCTGACCGAGAGCGAGTACGACATGTTCGGGTTGAGGCTCGACGTGAATGACATCTACGACCTCGAGATCAAGAACGGCGCCCTCACCCTGAAGAAGTCGATCGAAGGCATCTAGGGCGCAGCGTAGCCCCCCGACTTGGAGAAAACGAATTATATCGGGAGGCCCGGTAACTCCGCATGCCAGAGTTACGGGCGGGTGACCGGGCACCAGAATTTTCGCTTCAATCCCAGAGCGGCGACGTCGTCAAACTGAGCGACTACATCGGTAAGAAGAACGTCGTGCTCTACTTCTACCCCAAGGACTTCACCTCGGGGTGCACCGCGGAGGCGCGGGCGTTCAGGGAGAGCTACCAGGAATTCAACGACAGCCAGACCGAGGTCATCGGCGTGAGCTCAGACAGCGTGGAGACCCACAAGCGCTTCTCGGAGCACTGCAGTCTTCCATTCAACCTGCTAAGCGACGCCAGCAAGCACGTGCGCGAGCTCTACGGCGTCTCTTCCACCTTCGGCCTCTCCGGCCGCGTGACCTTCGTCATAGACAAGGAGGGAGTGATCCGTCACGTGTTCTCCTCTCAGCTGAGGCCGACCAAACACATCAGGGAGGCTCTGGGCGCGCTGAAGGCCGTGCAAGAGACCCCGAAGACTACCTGATCACTAGCACGCTGCAGGGGGCGTGAGAGACGAGCGCCCCGGAGACGCTTCCGAGGAGCAACTTCTTGAACCCGCTCAGCCCGCGGGTCCCGACGACGATGAGGTCGACCCTCCATTCCTGGGCGTAGTCCGATATCGCCTCGACCACAGAGGGCACGTTCTCGGTTATCTCGCCGCGGACCTTGATCCCCTGAGCCTCGCCCTTGGATACGATTCCGCCGATGATGCCCTCCGCGTCCTTCTTCGCCCTGTCGAAGAACTCTGCCGAGGCCGACCCAGATCCGACCGCGCCCGGAGCGCCCGTGGCAGCGTAGACCGGTGTGGGGATCACGCTGAGCACGTACAGATGCGCGCCCTCCCTGACCGCGAGGTCGATCGCAGCTTCCGCGGCCCTCATGGAGTTGGGTGAGCCGTCGACCGCCACAAGGATGCCCTTGAACGAGCCCATAACTCTCCCGGCGTCTGCTCCAACTTATGAATATGATGGTGCATCGCAAGCCGGGGCGCTCGGCGATTGCACTCCTGAGTCTGTCTGCAGAGATCTGGTGACGCCTGCGCGCCATGCCGCTCTCTTGCGTATTCCGTTATTCCTATTATAACATGCAAGATTATTAACCAAAGTAATCGTCGGATCTCCGGGGGGCAGCGTGAAAATCGCGAACGACATCACCGAATTGATAGGAGACACTCCAATGGTCCGGATAAACAGGCTGACAGGTCCGGAAGACGCGACGATATATGCGAAATTAGAGTGGTTCAACATCGGGGGGTCCGTCAAGGACAGGCTGGGACTCTACATCCTCGAGTATGCGAAGACAGCCGGAAGGCTGACGGGGGACAGGGTGATTCTCGAGGCCACATCAGGAAACACGGGGATAGCTCTCGCGATGATAGCCGCGGCCAAGGGGTACAAGGTGTCTCTCGTCATGCCGGAATCGGTGAGCGTAGAGAGGAGGAAGATAATCAGGGCCTACGGGGCCGAACTCGTCCTTACGCCGGGCGCGAAGGGGACCGCAGGAGCAATAGAGCGCAAACAGGAGCTCCTGAGGGAGAGCCCGGAGAGGTACATCGACATAGATCAGTTCAGCGACCCGGCGAACATCCTGGGCCACTACCTGACCACGGGCAGGGAGATACTCGAACAGACCCAAGGACGGCTCGACTCGGTTGTGGTGGGCGTCGGAACGGCGGGGACGGGGGTCGGGATTTCCATGCGCATAAGGGAACAGAAGCCCGACGTGAAGATAATCGGCGTCACGCCCCAGCTCGGGGTCAGTATCCAGGGGCTCAGAAACCCGGCGGAGCCCTTCCCCACGCAGTTGTTCAGGCGGGAGTGGTTCAACGAAGTCGTGGAGATAGGGAAAGAGGAGAAGGAAGCCACTTTCAAGGTCGCTCGGGAGGCCGCAAGCAGGGAGGGCCTTCTCGTCGGGATGAGCTCGGGGGCGATTCTCTACGTCGCGCTGAGCAAAGCTAAGGAGATCGGGAGCGGTAGAACCATCGTCGCTGTGCTTCCCGATGGCGGCGAGAGGTACCTCTCGACCGGCCTGTACGAGGGGTAGAACGACAGCGCAGGGGCGCCTAGGGGCGACGGAGAGCTCTGAGGGATTCAAGGGTGATGAGAGGCTGCGGGGTCAAATCCGTGACGAGAGAGGGGTAACCCAGCATTCGATTCGTATCCTAATGCGTGGGTTGTAACCTCTCGTTCTTCTGAACATTTTATACCTCTCGACCTGCGGCGCGTGTCGGGGCAACGATTCATGGCGCGGGCCATCGGAAACGGAATCCCCGTCATCGACGCCGCAGTGATCGAGGAGAGGCGTCACGCAACGAGGGTGCTGATTACGCTGACGAGCGTCGCCCTTATTGTCACTTACGTGGAGACGATGGTCATACCTGGCCTGCCGACAATCCAGAAGGACTTTTCGACCACGTCGAGCGTGACGTCATGGGTCACATCGGCGCTTCTCATTGTTGGCAGCGCCGTCGCGCCGCTATTCGGGAAGCTCGGCGACACACACGGAAAGAAAAGGATGTTCCTCACGGCCATGACATTCTACATCGCAGGAGTCGGGATAGCAGGCTTCGCTCCCAACATCTACTTCCTGATAGTCGCGAGGGCAGTGCAAGGCGTCGGTTTCGCAATAATGCCGCTAGCCATCGCTATTATCACAGACGTATTTCCGAAGGAGCGGGTCGCGACGGCTCAGGGTGTTATCAGCGGGACGTTCGCCATAGGCGCCTCCGCTGGGTTGATAATTGGTTCGTATATCGTCCAGGATTTGGGATGGCAGTGGGCGTTCCACACTGCTTTCGTCCTCAGCCTCATCCTCTTTGCTGCGGTCGCCAGGGTGATCAAGAGGGACAATCCGGCGCAGAAGTCGCGCGTGGACTACACCGGGGCTGCGATTCTTATCGCGGGAATTACGCTGTTGCTTGTCTATCTTACCGAGGGGCCGACGCTCGGATGGTACTCTCTCGAGGAGATGGTAATGTTCGTCCCTGGCGCCATCCTGACGGCGTTCTTCTTCGTATACGAGTCCAAGAGGTCGCACCCTCTCATCCAAATGAGCCTTCTCAAAATCCGCGACGTCTTCATCTCCAACATCGTCGGAGTGGCCTCTGGCATGGCTATGTTCTTGCTCTTCTTCGCAGTCATCTACTACGCCGAACTGCCCACGCCCTTCGGCCTCGGACTGGACATTGTATCGGCAGGCCTCGTGCTCGCTCCTGCGACGCTCGTCATGCTGGTCGTCGGGCCGATACTGGGGAGGACGATGACCAGGATAGGCCCGAAGCCGATGTTGCTCTTCGGCGCAGTGGTCACGGCCCTCGGCGTCGCTCTCTTCCTTGGGCACCGTGGGACCACCACCGACCTCACGGAGGACGCCACCGTCTCGTTCATCGGCATGGTCTCCATAATGATTCCGATTGTGAACATGATTTCCATCTCGGTTCCACGGGAGAACGTGGCGGTCGGGCTTGGGATGAACACCATGCTTAGGAACGTGGGAGGTGCGATAGGTCCCGTCCTAGCCACGACCATCATGACCACATATACGACCCCACTAATCGTACCCGTCGGAGGGGTTCCCGTCACGGTGGGAGAGCTACCCAGCTCCTACGCGTTCAACCTCATCTTCTGGATAGCCATCGCCCTGATGGTTGGGATAGGCATCATGAGCCTCTTCGTAAGGAACTACACCTTCCGAAAGGCCCCTGCGCGCACGGAGCAGGTCATGGGGATGGCGCCGTCGACGTGACGATCCGGAGAAGCAGTTCGCGAGGCCTCGATCCCTCCTGACCTGTCGACCAGAGGGGGCGCGTTCGAAAGGCGGCGGTAGCGTAGCCGTAGATGCCGTGCACCTCACTCCTCCTTCTGATTATCACCGCAGCAAAAGGAGGATTCTTGCTCGAGTGATTTCACCCGGCAATGTGTGCGGCCGCCGGGACCCTCGTCGACACGAGTCGATTTCGAACCCGGGCGGCAGGCTCTCTCCTCTCTGGCGGATTGGGAAGCCCGCATCCTAACCACTGGATCACGGCCGCACGGCCTCGGAGGACTATCGGGTGGGTATAAATCAGATTCTGGACTTTGGCACGAGTATCGTGATTCCGGCTGGATGCCTCCACAGGTCGACGGGGCCCTTACTCGTGCCAAGATGGCGAGAGAGGAGGGTTCTCGAGTAAACGCTATAAGTTGAATTCTGCCGGCGCGCCATCGTGCAAAAGGACCTCCTAGAGGGTATCTCGGCTAGGGTCAAGGAGCTCGACAGGGGAGGCTACGCAAGGGTCTACAGGAGCAGGGGGAGGAGATACCCTTCCAGCCTGCACGCGCTCGTGAGCAAGATCCTCGACGCGGCGGGAGCCGTGTACCGTACGGACGTCCGGGTTTACCCCGGGGCCGCCAGGAGGGCCGACTTCGCTGTCGGTGACAACCTCCTGCTCATCGGCGAAGATTTGACTGTGGCGGAGAGGCAGAGGGCAACCGCCGAGGGAAGGGAGTGCTTCCTGATTTCCGAGAGCGATTCGCTGAGCGACATCCTCGACGCGGGGATACGTGTCGTGCGTTCCGGCGACGCCAAGGGGCTGAGGCTCCAAACCATCTTCCTCGACGACCCATCGTTCAACTTCGACTACGCCCACATCCTCCCGAAGACGGAGAAGTGCTCGGTGATGCACGGACACACGTCCTCGGTCTTGGTTGAGCTGGCCGGGACGCCGAAGGACGGCATGGTTGTCGACTTCAACGACGCCAAGCCGCTCATCAGGGACGCCGTGAGGGGGCTGGATCACAAGCTCTTCATCAGCGAACGGTACGTCTTGGGAAGGGAGGGGTCGAGCGTCAGCATCGGGTTCGACACGGTTCACGGAAGGTTCGAGATGAAGGTCCCCGCCAGGACCACCGTCCTCCTCGAGGAGGAGGCGACCGTGGAGAACCTGGCGCAGGAGCTCGTCCGCAGGATCGCACCCGGCATGCCCGACAACGTCGAGGCGGTCGGCGTCTACGTCTACGAGGGGCTCAACAAGGGGACGCACCTCCTCGCGAGGATCCACTCCAGAGAGGCCGGACGGCCACGCAAGCGATAGTCCTGCTCTCGGGTGGGATAGACTCGGCGACGTGCCTCTATCTGTCCAAACAGAGGGGTTTCACCAACAGGGCCCTCACGATGAGGATACACGGGACGGCGAGGGGGGAGCTCGTCGCCGCGGGGCGGCTAGCCGCAGCCTCCGGCGCGGTTGAGCACCGGGTCTTCACGATGCCGGACCTGATGGAGGCCGGGGACTCCGGCGCGAGGCGACTCGCGCACCTGCCGCCCACGTACATCCCCATGAAGAACTCGATCTTCTACAGCGTCGCGGCTGCCTATGCGGAGGAGGCGGGCGCGGCCCTTATCGTCGGAGGGCACAACGCCGACGACAGGGGCGTCTTTGAGGACACGAGCGAGGAGTTCTTCCAGTCGACGGAGAGATCCCTGAGAGCCGCCTCGGCCAGGCTGAGAGAGCTGGACCTTAGGATATGGCGGCCGCTCTCGGCCATGAGCAAGGCGGAGGTCGTCGGGCTCGCCTCGAAGCTGTCCGTGCCCCTCGAGCTTACTTGGTCCTGCCACCGCGCAGGGACGACGCACTGCTGGGAGTGTGATGGGTGCCGGAAGCGAGAGTCGGCCTTCCGTCTGGCGGGGGTCGAGGACCCGCTCAGGGGTCGCGGTGACCGAAAGGGTCTAAAACGGGTGGCAACCGGCCGGATTCGTGCGTCGTGGCAAGGATAACACGGAACAGATGGCCAGGACGGAGTTGATTGACATCTTGGCCGATACCCAGAGCGAACCCGCCGAGGTGGCTGTAGACGCGGGCGTCGCCAACCTCCAGATACTCTACCTCAATGGGAAGACCTCGATTCCCGTCTTCCTCGATATCCAGACCTCCACGGGGCTGCACAGGGGCGTCCACATGAGCAGGCTCGTCCACGCCGCCTCGGCGAGGGAGGGGCTCGGGATCGAGGGGTGGCTCAAGGCGATCTGTCGAGACGTGAACAGGACCCAGCCCGGATCGTGGGTCACCTGCAGGTTCGAGATCCCTTACTCTGATCAGTTCATCCCCGTCGCGATAAGGACGACGGAGAAGGGGGCCGTTAGATACCAGCTCAACGCCAGGGGGATGACGGCCTGTCCCTGCAGCAAGAGGATGATAGGCATAGGCCACATGCAGAGGGCGGAGCTGACCATGGTCGTCGACAGGAGGGGGCAGCTCGACCTGATTGAGACGATCGGGAAGATGGAGGAGTGCTTCTCGGCGATGCCGACAGAGAAGATGAAGAGGGTCGAGGAGGCGAGGAAGATCCTGGAGGCGCAGGAGAACGGAAGGTTCGCGGAGGACCTGGTGAGGGAGTGCGCCAGCAGGTTCCCGAACTCGCTCTACATCACGGCGAGGTGCTTCGAGTCGATTCACGCCCACGACGCGGTCGCCACTTGGTCGAAGAGGCCGGGGTGGACACCCCTCCTCTAGGCGCGTCCGTTTCCTACTGCGGGATTTCTTGCTGAGGGGGCGGCGTCTCGGTCGCCGGCTTGGGTGCCGGTGCTACCGCTGGTGCTGGTGCGGGGGCCGCGGGAGCGGCTGCGGGCTTCGCTTCGGGCTTGTTCATATACCCGTTGTTCTCGAGCCAATCTGCATGGTCCTTGATGTATCGCCAGATGATGTCGGCGCGCTTGTTGTCGAAGTCCCAGGGTGAGACGAGGACGATGTCCCTCTCCCGTATCCACATTCGGCGCTTCATCTTGCCCCTGATCCTGCTTAGCCTCGTCTGCCCGTCGACGCAGGCCACAATGACCTGGTTTCCTCCGGAAATCTTGACTACGCGACCAAGGATTTCTCCCTGCTGGGGGAGCACGAGCTCCTTGAGATGCGCTTCGTTTAGGACCTTTCTCTTACCCAACTCAATCTCCTCACTTGCGAGTAGCATGCGCCGCAGAGGCTCTTGAACGTTCTGGAGTCCTCATTGAAGATGACGCTCGAGTGCGAACGGCATACCCAGCGATGGCACTCGGCGCACTGGACCTTGGCTACCGAGTTG
This sequence comes from uncultured Nitrososphaerota archaeon, assembly GCA_963703285.1. Taxonomy (GTDB): domain Archaea; phylum Thermoproteota; class Nitrososphaeria; order Nitrososphaerales; family Gagatemarchaeaceae; genus Gagatemarchaeum. Next base: position 1,100,946 of record OY969807.1, on the reverse strand, counting down.
CAGTTATAGCACTTCACCATCTCGACCCTCTCCAACTGCCGCCACTACCGCCTCTCCGTCCTCCCCTATAACTTGAGTACCTCCTGCCTCCTCCACGCCTCTGGTTCTGGAGCTCCGTGATGGTGCCCCTGTTGGTGACGTAGAAGTTGTGCTCAGCGTCCTCGGGCCTCATGGGCTTGATCACGGCCGTCGTCAGGCCCATGATCCTTGCGAAGTCGGTGTCCTCCTCGTAGGAGACCAGCGTGAATGCCCTTCCCGTGTCGCCTGCGCGAGCCGTCCTCCCCACCCTGTGGAAGTAGAGAACAGGGTCCTCGGGGACGTCGTAGTTGATGACGCAGTCCACCTGGGAGATGTCTATCCCCCTGCTGGCCACGTCAGTGGCAACGAGGACATCGGCGTGTCCCGACCTGAAGGCGCCCATGGAATGGTCCCGCTGGTGCTGGCTCAGGTCGCCGTGCAGTGGCACCGCGTTGAAGTAGCGTCTCTCGAGCTCCCGGGCGAGCTTGTGGGCTCCGTACTTCGTCCTGCAGAAGATTATCGTGCTCTCGGGCTTCTCCTTCTCGAGAATCCCTACGAGGACGTCGAGCTTGTCCTTCGCTTCTACGACGGCGTAGAACTGCTCCAGAGTCTCGACCGTCGGATTGTCCGCGGAGACCAGGATCTTCTCGGGGTTGTGCATGTACTTGTTTGCGACGTCGATGATCCTCCTCGGCATGGTCGCCGAGAAGAGGCCCATCTGCCTCGGCTCGGGGATCGAGTCGAGGATGAACTCGATGTCCTCGATGAATCCCATGTCGAGCATGGTGTCCGCCTCGTCGAGGATCACGTACTTGACCCTGCTGAGGTCGAGACTGCCCCGCTTGATGTGGTCCATGATGCGACCGGGCGTTCCCACGACGACGTGGACTCCCTTGTCGAGCGCCTCAAACTCGACGTTTATCGAGTGGCCGCCATAGATGGTGACCATCCGTGTGCGAGTGTAGATAGCGAGCCTCTTCAGCTCGGCGGTTATCTGCTGGGCGAGCTCCCTGGTCGGCGCCAGGACCAGCGCCTGCACCTCCCACTTGTCGGGGTTCACCATATTCAGAAGCGGGAGCCCGAAGGCCGCCGTCTTACCGCTACCCGTCTTCGCCTGTCCTATCACGTTTCGGCCTGATAAAAGGGGGCCAATAGCGAGTTGCTGGATCGGGAAAGGCTTCTCGTATCCAGCTGCCCTTACACCCTTCAATAGTTCAGGGTCCAAGTCCATTTCTTCGAAACTGTTCATTTTCTTTTGTTTTCCACGGCAAAATCGACGTCAGAGAATCAGAGCGTAATCGTCCTGAATCAACAAGACTGCGACTTGCAGCAATCTTGAACTCCGTTGGCGTGTTATTTAAGCATATCAGTCCCCGCGGCGGGCTCCGGAGCAAACAGACGCAACCGAAAAATACCGAAGCGGCCCTCCAAGCCACCCTCATGAGCCTAGACGAGGGCCAGGGCGGCGACCTGGTCTCCAAGCTGAAACTCGACGTGAAAGCTCTCACCCTCCTTTACGACTCGGACGCCGCGCTGAAGGGGGTACTCGACGGGGCGTTCGCGAACTCGGGGGACGCGGAGATGCTGAGGTTCCTCGGCCTGCTCCAGACGAAGAGGAAGCAGAGCAGGGGCGGGACTATACTCATCTCCCTCGGGGAGCTAATCTTGGCCTCCTTTCTTACAATCATCGGCATTTCAGCCTTCGTTCCCGTGCTGATCGGACTACTCACCCCGCACCAGTTCCTCGACTACTTCTCGAACGCCCTCGCGCCGTCGTTCAGCTCGGGACCGCTATACGTCGGCGCCCCTGCGCTCGACTTCGTCCTCGCCTCCATTCTAATGCTCTGCGCCTTCTACACCCTGAGGCAGGCGTCCCGGAATATCAGAGAATCGGACCTGATGCTTGAGACGAGTGTCCGCTAGTGGCCATCCCGAAAGGACAGCTCGGCGCGCTCGCTGTGAAGGTGGCCGCGCTAGTCTTCGGCCTAGGGGCGGCTGCCTTCGCGACGGGCTACCTGTACGACGATCTCAGCTACCTCTCCCAGCAGGGCAGCCTCTCGCTGGGCGACGTCGTTGTGGCAGTCGCGGCGGTCAGCCTCGCGCTCGCCGGGGTCTCGCTAATCGCGTCCCTGCCCCAGTCAGTGAGGGCAAGGTTCAGCAGGCCGCGGAGGGTGAAAGTCCCCAAGCCCGTGTACGGGCTCGGCACGATGGTCGCGATAGGCGTAGGCGCCACCCTCGGGTCCCCGCTCTTCATCCTGATACCACAGAACATCCTGCAGTACGAGTTCGTCTCCCTAGGGTCCCTGGCCCTCGCGGCCGTGCTCTCGGTGCTGATGGCCAAGGTCTACGCGAACATGTACGCCGAGATGAGACGGATGGGGCTGCCGGCCGTCGGCGGGCCTTCCTTCGCGAGGGTTGCCGTCGGCGTGAGGAGCGTGAGGTACTTCGTCTCCAGAATGTCCATGTGGATAGCGAACACAGCGCTCGCGGCCTACTCGAAGATAGTCTTCCTGATTTTTGACTTCACGTACCTTCCGAAGATTCTCGCGGATTTCGGGGTCACGGGGACGCCCGGGTCGCTCATCGTCTACGCCCTAGCGATCGGGCTGATTGGGTGGACCGTGCTGGACGTCCTGTTTGAGACCAAGCTCCTGCGGGCAACCGGCGTGCTCCAGATCTTCCTCACGGGCCTCCTCGTGGCCATCCTCGTCTATGACAGCACGCTCCTTGGTTCGAAGGGATCGTGGAGCCTCTCGGGGATCCTGACTTTCACGGGGAGCGGGAGCTGGCCTGTGGCGCTGATAATCAACACGGGCTACCTCTATCTGCTCTTTTTCGGTTTTCAGGAAATCCAGTCCCTAGAACAGGACGCCGTCGAGCGCACTAGGGTTCCGGTCGTCTCGTGGATTAGGAAGGGGTACACGATGGGCAAGGGTAAGTTCTTGGGAGTCGCGATGATCTTGACAGTCATTATTGCAGCCACGATAAACATCCTCTACGGCGTCGCGGTCTTCGCAGCCCACCCCGACAAGGCGGCCCTACTCGCGGCCCAGATACCGGCACTCTACCTCTCGAGCACCTTCCTCGGCACTACTCAGGAACTCCTGATGGCGATTGCCTTCCTCATTGCGACCGTCACAACCTTCGTGCCAGCCTTCCTCGCGGCCACCAGGCACCTGTCTGCGCTGGCTGACGACGGGTACCTGCCGCAGTCCATCGCAAGCGGATCATGGATCTTCACCCTAGTCTCCATCTTCCTGCTCGCCGAAGGAAACGAGAACTTCCTAGTGGACATCACCGATTTCATGGTTCTGGCGAGCCTCGGTATCATCGTGCTCTCCTCGGTCTGGCTGAGGAGCTCCCGGGGGATGCCGCGCTCGGGAGCGGACGCCCTTCCGGTCCTCGTGGGAGCCAGCTGCTTCGTCGCCGGGGGCGCCGTGTACCTTCTCACTCCATCGGTGGTCGTCTTCGGGACCCTGGCCATCCTCTCCGCCTACCTTTTCTTCGACATACTCGAGCTGGGGCATCTTGGAACGCAGCTCTTCCTCTCGTTCTTCAGCCTGTCCAGCCTCGCCCTCTTGGCAGTCCTCCCCTACGCCGTGCACCCGAAGGGCGTAATCCTCTCGCTGCTGCCCATCTCTGCGGCCGGAGCACAGGAGGTTCTGATCTGGATGCTCGCGGTAGCACCACTCCTTCTCCTCGCAAACGTCTACGTAGACGCCCAGGTCCTGCGGCGGGCGCGATAACTCCCGGCTGGGGCTAGGTCTGCTTCGGCTTCGCGGGTCGGAGGGAGATTCCGAGCGCGTCCATTATGGCGGTACCTCCGGGCCCAAGCATCTTGAGCCTCTCGCTCGCTATCTTGGGATCGAGCTTACGCATCTCCGCGATCACTTCGTTGGACTGTACAATCAGGGCCGAGACCTGCTGCATGAACCCCAGGAAGTCCAGCGAAGCAAGGACGTCCTTCCCCTGGGCTTCGAGCCGGTTGAGCTTGAGCTTCTCCCTCTCCACGCGAGATATCGCGTCCAGGAGCTGGCTCATGGTTGCCTTCAAAGAGACCAGATCGAGGTACTTGCTGAGGGCAGGCTCGCCAGTGACGTCCACCTTTCCCTTCCCGTCCGAGTACTCGGCCGTGACGAAGGATCCCTTCTCGGACCTCGAGAAGACGATTGCGACCTCCGCGCCGGTCTCCCTCAACACGAAGCTCGAGACGAGGTGGTTGCTAGAGGCCCGTGCCGTCGAGAGGACGTAGTCGTCGAGCTTCTCGAAATCGGGGACGGCTTCCTTCCGGAGCCAAGCTTTCCCGAGCCTCACCGGGAGCTTGATGCCCTTGCGAAGCGCAGAGAGGGCGAACTCGCTCCGGAACAGCTGGGAGTTTGCCGTGTTGAGTAGAAACTCATACTCTATCTTCCCGGCGCACTTGTACTCCGCGCTGGCCGTGTAGGAGCTGTCCGAGAGCTCGAGGACTATCTCCTGGTCGAGGACGGGGAGTGGCGTGCCCGCCAGATAGGACTCGAGGGACCTCACCGCCTTGAGGCGCTCGGCTTCCGAAGCCGAGGACGACTCTTCCACCCACCTCTTGGCGTTGGTGTTTAGCTTCTCCTTCTGCTGCCGGATGGCGGCGACGGAGAATTCATTGATGACCTTCGAGAGGTGACCGACGACCTCTTCGTCCAGCTGCAGTCCGTCGAAATCGGCCGATATCCTCGAGGCGAGCTTGTCCAGCTCGCGCAGCTCGTGCTCTGCGCGCTCTGCATGGGCCTTCTGCTCCTCGATGGACTGGGCCCAGGACTGCGAGTACCTCACCGCGTCTACAAGATCGTTGAAGAACAGCTTCGCGCCGGCGGAAGGTTCCGACATTGTTCGAGACCACCCCCGCGGGGAGGGCGGGATAGTTAAGCTTGGCATTCGGCTCCTCAGGGGGTCATGCTCATCCGGAGACCTTGCTATCTGTGTGTGGCTCAGGACCGGCCCGCGAGCGCGTTGAAGAATCCCGATATGACGTCCTTGACCGAGAGGAGGAGGATGTGGTGGATATCCCCTCCCCTGGAGGAAATCGCCGACAGTCGCTTGACCCTGAAGTAGATTGGCGGATGCGGGTCGAACCTCAGCCAGTCGATGATCTTCGCCCTCGGCGAGTACTTCTCGTAGTAGAGCTGCCTGAAGCCTATCTGGGTCAGGGCCGAGGCTAGAAGGCCTGGCTTCCCTAGCACGACGACCGAGGCCGTATCCGCTCGGGTCTCAAGGAACTTGCCGACGACGTACATCACGGCGAAGACCAGGATCAGGTAGAAGAGGCCCAGCGTCTCGAAGAGCGGGAACCAGACGTAGAGCCCTCCGATGTACATCACGCTGATCACCCCGAACAGAATCAAGGGATCCCGGCCCTTTATGTGTCCGAGCTCGTGTCCGATGACCGAGAGCAGCTCTCCGTCGCTCAGGTCCTCCAGGGCGCCCGCCGTGATGGTCATCGACGACCTTCCCTGGGAGATGCCCGTCGCGGCCGCGTTGTCGATAGGAGTGTTGACAACGGCGATCTTGGGCATTGGGAGGTGGAACGTCTCGCTCGCGGTCTTGACCAGCTCGTAGGGATTCCTAGTCCTTACCTGGATGTCGTCCAGGCTGCAGTTGACGCCCGCCTGTACTAGAATCCTGTGGAGGGCGAGCTTCGTCTCGGGGCTCTCCGCGTTGACCGACGAGACGGACGCTTCGAAGTACTCCTTCATCTTCTGCATCACCACCTTCGTCTGTTTCGAGAGTGACCTGATGGCCTCGGGTGTCGACAAGACGGTGACGACCGTCACCTCCGGCTGGTCCTTCGTCGGGCGGACGACCCCCGCACCCATCACTAGCTTGTCCGAGAAGACGAGCGCTATGACCTGGACGGCCAGTATGGCGACCAGCGCGTTGTCCCCGAGGAAGAAGATGAAGACGAAGCTCACCAGGACCAGCACCAGGAGGAGGTTGATCGTGTTCCCGGCGAAAATCCTCTTGATGACCTCCCTGCGATAGTTGGGCGAAGCCTGGCTGGGGGCTTCCATCTTCTCTTCCCTTCCGAGCGAGAACACGAAGTGGAGGCTCGTCCTCTTCGCATTGGTCAGGCAGGCGACGATTACCGCTTCTACGTCATCCGACACCCGGGCGCAGATCTGGCCCATCCTCGGGGCCCCTGCATCGTAATCGTGGAAGTCGACGGTCGCCCCTGTCGAAGACAACGTGAGCGAGACGGAGAGCGTCGGCGGGTTTGCGATGACGGGCTCGCCGATCTTCGTGAGGTCTATCTTCCAGGAGAACTCCAAGCTCTCACCGCCGCCCGACTCGGACTGCTGGTAGGATGGGGGGCTGAAGTAGCGAAGATTCGGCGTGAGGTAGTACGTCTCCATGAACTTGGCCACGCCCTTCAGCGCTGCGGGCGGAATCGACTCTCCGATCGTGACCCTCTTGGTCGCGCCCCCTGGCGTCCCTTCTGGTGTCAAATCGAGTCTACCTCGCTCCTGAGGGACGATACGCCGGCTGCCTTATTTGAGCTATCGGATGAATGGCGACAGCAGTCCTGAATCGGGCCACTCAGGCGTTCCCTGATAGGAACCTCATGACCGCCTCGTTGAACTCGGAAGGGTTCTCCATGTGCGGGAAGTGCCTAGACTTGGACACCTTCAGGGCCTGAGCTTTCGGGATCGAGGCGGCGGTCAGTTGGCCAATCCGCCTGAGCCAGAGTGCGCTCACTTCTCCGTTGACCACCAGGGCCCGGCACGTGATCTTCCCAATCTTCTCCTTGAAGGGCGGGAACCGGGTCCTGAGCTCAGCGATCGTCTTGGCGTTGTCGACCATCATCTGCCGCTGCGCTTCGGTCAGGCTTGCGAACGCCCCGGGGAGGTCCTGGACGCCGTCCACGTTCAGCCTCGCGGCCGCGTCGTTCTGTCCCGCATCAAGGGCCTTGAGCGAAGGGTACAGAGAACCGTTTTGGAACTTCCTTGCCGATAGTGCGACTGAGGGACTGCGAAGGAGGAGGGAGACCATCTGGGCGCCGCTCTTCTCGTTTTCGACGAGAAGGGTTGAGATCGCGGGTTCGACAAGGACGAGAGAGCGTACTAGGTCGGGATGGTCCGCCGCAAGGTGGGCCGCGATGAAGCCTCCGTAGGAGTGGCCCACGACGTCGACCGGTCCCACGCCCAGCTTCTCGATGAAACCCTTGAGATCGGCCGCGTTGTTCTCGATCGTGCTGTCGGAGACGTCCCCCTGGCGCTTGTTCGGGTAGGCATAGCGTCTGCTGTACGAGATCACCCTGCTGCCCTTGGAGAAAGGACCCGTCTGGGCGCTCCAAGCGCGGTAATCGGTGGGTATTCCATGGCAGAAGACGATTGCTTTGCCCGTACCGGCGTCCTCGTAATACAGGCTCACTCCGCCAGCGTCGATTGCGGGCATCTGCTCTCCGCCCATCTCTCATTTTTTAAATCGTTCTAGTGGGTCCGAGTCAACTACTCGGAGCCAGCTGGGTGACCGCCCGGCAGTACGTGACAGCGTTCTTTGACAACGCTGAGCGATGGCGTGCACCCGTGTGGATGGGCGAATTCGACGCCTTCGAGGCAGGGTGCACAGGAACCAAAATCTCCCTCGACCCCAACTGGCGAGCTGACACGCGGTCGACGCTCGTCTTCTGCAACTCCAACGGGGATGAACTGGGTGTACTTCTCGTACTACTCGCCCGGCTCCGACGCTCCTACGTCGGTCGCTCACTCGGAGATCCTTTCTCTTCTTCAGAGCGAGCTCTAGGACCAATCGAAGGGCGCGCGACTGAAATAGGGCCGGCTGTCCCGGGCAGAACGGCCGTGACAAAGAACTGCGCGCAGTGCGGTGCGGAAAACGAGGACGACGCGCTCTATTGCTCCGCTTGCGGTAAGAAGTTCCCCGAGCAGGGCGCACCAGCTCCCCCCGAGGAACCGATCGCCCCCACGGTCACCGAGGCCCCGGTCCCCCCTGAATCCCAGTCGCCGCCGGTCTTCACCGCCGAGATGGGGACCGGCTCTTACAAACACCTCCTGACCGACGTCTATCTCAAAGACTCGACCGGCAAACTCGTCCTGGTCGCCAGGAGGCAATCGCTTCTCAATCACGACTACACCGTGGAGGATGGCGACGGGTCAACCGTGGGGTTCTTCTCGCAGGAGACCCACCTGACCCAAAGGACTCGCCCCGTAAAGGACGCCGGCCACAATGTGGTGGGTGTAGTGCAGGTTGGCAACCTCCAGAGGAGCAGGTCCACCCCGAACTGCTGGCTCGAGGACGCAAGCGGAAACAGGCTCGCCACCCTCGTGTTCTCCGCCGGGGTCGCGACGTTCACTGCACAGGGCCCTGACGGGTCTACACTCTTCGAGGCGTCCTACGCGTTGGGGCCGGACATAGGTCAGACTTTGAAGCAGTTAGGGCACAGGCTCTACACCATCAACCTCGACGACCCCGGGTTTTCCAGGCTGATGGTGTTGGCTACGATAGCGGCTCTCGATGAGTTCTAGAGCCTGTCAGTTTGCTGGCCGCGCCGCTCGCGCCGTGGTCCTCGCCTCGCCAGACACTCACTCCCTCAGCCAGAAAGAGATTTGAGCCAGAGCGGGCGACGGCGCCGAGCGAATGTCTAGCCCCGACCAACCCGGGCGCGCTCCGGCCCGTTATCGAATAGTCGGAACCCTCCTTATGCTGCCGGTCGGTCTCATCGTCGTCCTAGTCCTGATCTACTTCTTCGCGCTCAGGGGCGCCTACTATCCCGGGGAGTTCCTCCTCCTCGTGATTGCGATCCTCGCCGTGATGTTGGTCGCACGAATGGCATTCCGGAGGTCGAGGAGGAGATACCTGCAGCAGCGATGGGAGGGGAACGAATCCGTGCGCATCCTGCGCCAGAGGTATGCGAGGGGAGAGATAACCAAGGAACAGTTCAGGCAGATGCTACGGGACCTCAGGCGCCCCGATGACGGGAAACCAGGGACTTCCACGTCGGGTTCATGACCGTATTGGTAGCTAGATGAAGTGCAATAACAGAAAGGCAACGAGCATGAGGGCTCCCGTCAACAAGGTCGCCATGACTATGGAAGCCATTCCAGGAACGAGCTCCATCGTCCCGTCATAGTTCTTGGTGAGGACGGACGCTCCCGACCAAGCCTTCGGGAAGGCGAGCAGAGAGATCAGCGCGAACGGCGTGACAACACCCAGGACCACCCCGGCCACCGTCACGGCGTAGGCGCCGACGACCAATACCCGGAACCTGGACGCGGCCCTCTCTTTTCCCCACCTTATCACGAGGTGGCGGCGTCCCGTCTTCGCGTCGGCCGCCGTGTCCGGGAACTCGTTGATGTACAGTATCCCAGCGACCAGAATTCCGAGAGTCGTCCCGACCAGGAGAGCCTGCAGCGCGAGCGTCCCAGTCTGGATGTAGTAAGTCCCGACAATCAAGAGCGGCCCGAAGTTCAGACCCGCAGCGAACTCGCCCAGACCCAAGCGCGAAATCACTGTGGAGTAGCCGACCACGGAGACCACAACGACTGCTAGGATGCCGACGAGTATCGGACTGAGAGCGGTGACGTACAGGAAGTACGAGCCGATGCCAACTCCGACGGCCAGGAAGAGTATTCCGCCGTAGAGCACGGTGCTTGGGGCCATCTCGTTGGCGGGGAGAACCCGGCTTCCTCCGCTGAAGGGCGTCGGCGTGGTCGCCAAGTCGAGGCCGCTGCGGAAATCAAAATAGTCGTTGAGGACGTTGACGCTCGCATGGAGGCTTAGGGCACCTATGAACGTGAGCAGAGCCGTGAAGAGGTTGAGGCTCCCGGAGTCCCAGGCGATCGCAAGGCCCACCGGGACGAAGACAACTGGGAGAAGCAGGAAGGGCACCCTGACTTCCTTGATCCAGATGGCGTGTCGCACTTCAGGCGTCTTTTCAAGTCCACGTCATTCATAATTTAAGACTAGTGCGTTCATTTGCAGCGATGCGCGGTAGTTCCTTCCGCCCCGTCATTCCGAGTCCCGCAGCTTCTCGGAGAGCCTCTGGGCCAGCAGAGCGTTTTCGCCGGTCTCGTCATGCCTTAGGTACGCGAAGGATTCGCCCACCCCCTTGATGGTCTTGCTAATCTTCTCGGCCCACTGGTCAATCTCCTTTTCGTTGTATGACTCGTTCCTGAGCCTGAAGTACGCAAGGTCACCGGTGACCTGAAAGACCGGTCGGAAATCTTCGCTCTCTGCTATGCAGAAGCCCGCGCCGTACTCGTCAAGCAGCTGGTATGTCGTATCTTCGAACCAAGACTCGTGCCTGAACTCGAAGACGCGGTTTCCGATATCGGAGGTTTGTGACAGGAACTCCTCGAGGAGTTCCGTGTCCTTCCTGAGATAGGGAGGAAGCTGGAACAGTACTGGGCCGCGCCGAGTCCCCAACAGGTCAACCGTCTTCGAGAGCATCTCCGCGAGCTCGAAGGACCCCTTCCCTATCTTCAGGACGTGTGTGATCTGCCTCGGCGCTTTGAAGGAGAACCTGAACTCCTCGTCGGTCTTCGTCGACCAGCTCTTCATCGTGGCCGATGTTGGGAACGCGTAGAACGTGCTGTTGATTTCGACACTTCGTAAACGTCGGGAGTACTCGTTGAGGAATTCCTCGCTCTTCGTGCCCTCGCCGTAGAACGCCCCCTTCCAGCTGGGATAGCTGAAGCCCGAGACGCCCACGTGAACCGTCGAGGTCACCCGAGTTGCGGAGTGCTAGAATAACAAAAGAAAAGCTTTCCTTCACTCTCGGACTCTCAAATTCGAGGTCTTCCCGATTTGGTCGAACTCGATTCACCGGTTGTTCGCCCTCATCCTCGCTCTGATCGCCTCGTTGTCCGAGTATTTCCTCCACTCTGACACCCTACTACCATGCACCTTCGCGATCCACACAGCCGGCGATTGCCATCCGTTCTCTTTCATGAGGGGTGCGCCACCGGGAGCGTAGGTTCCTCCCGCCCTCCCTACCAGGATCAAAGAATCATCGTCGAGGATAGCAGTCTTGTCTATCTCGACAAAGTAGTCCGGCACCATATCGAAGTACTCGGCCCAGCCGGTCTCGATGGCTGGACGAGTGTACTCGTCCCCGAGCGAGTCCACGAATGCGTGGTCTCCTGTCATGAGTCCGACCAGTCCCTTCACATCATGGCTGTTGATTGCGTCCACGAACCGCTTGACCGTCTCCATGCTCCCCATCGGTCCGTCTTCGGCTATCTATCGTCTAATTAGCGTGTCTAGGGGGAAATTGAACTTGGGCCAGAGACGGCCGGGTAGCCGAGGAAAGACTGATTACCAAACTCGAGGCCAAGGCCAGCCTAGAACAGCGCCAAGTGTAATCCCTTGATTTCAACGCTCGGTCTTTGGTTCATCTTCGCCGGTTACGCCGTGATAGTGGCCTTCTTCATCATCCAGAGGCTATTGCGCCCGACCAAAGGCGCGAAGTCGTTCCATGGAGGGCCCTTCGACAGGGGTAACATGCTACTCATCGGTTCGGCGACCGGGATAGGACTCTGGCTGCCCGTATTGGCGGATGTTTCGGGCGCATTCACATTCCCGATCAATCTTCTCGAAGGGTTGGTCGCCCTTGCAGTCATGATGATTGGCCTCGGAGTCCGAATCTGGGCGGCCCTCACCCTGGGGAAGTTCTACACCACGACTCTCATGATAGCTGAGGACCACAAGGTGGTGACCTCTGGTCCCTATGCCCGGGTGAGACACCCCGGCTATCTGGGCGACATGCTTCTTTGGGCGGGGTTCGGTGTGCTCTCGGGCAATCTGTTGGTGATGCTCATCTTTGCCGTGATGTTCGTATCGGTCTATCTTTACAGGATTCGGGCTGAGGAGAGCATGCTAGTACAGGAGCTGGGAAACGACTACGTCCAGTATCAGCGGAGAACTCGCAAAATCATCCCCTTCGTCTTTTGAGCGACTCGTCAGAAGAAAATGCGCAACGCTGGATTGAGGCCGGTCCGCGAGTCTTAGGAGCTAGCGATTAGCCACTTCAAGACGGCTCAGAACTCTCAACGCGTTCAACGTTATCATCTTGCTGGGCTCCCCGGGCTCCTCAAGTGCAAAGGGGATCGAGGCCCGCTTTGGATGATCCCTGTTCCACTTACCCTGTGGGCTGCCAGCGTCCGGATTAACGCCGTCAAGATTCCATCTTCCGTCTGACCTCCTCTTTTTCTCAAGCAATGAGATGGCATATCCGAGTCTCTTATCGCTGGAATAGCCCAGCGCGGTCATGAAATCGAGGCCCACAAGAAGATCGTAGTAATAGTGGATGGGATAGTGAAAGCGTTACCACGGCTCATAGCGGTCTCCCTGCTTGTGGAGTTCGCGCTCCAGGAAGAACTCTGCCCCCCTTTCAGCGGCTAGTTTCATGCTCCCAGTCCACTTCTGACGAGGATAGACCGCGAAGGCGCTGAGAGGCTCCCAAGAGTCTAGGTTTCTTCCGCTGTGGCGGCCGCCGAAGTTCCAGCAGGACCATCCGCCCAGCGGTGACTGGTTTTCGACAAACCACCGAAAGGCTCTCGTCACCCTAGGATGATCCGCGTATCCGAACTTGACCAACGCCCGAGCGGTGTTGCCCGTGATGCAGAGGTGGCCTTCCCTCTTGCTGAAGGCGCTGAATCCACCGTCCTTCGTCCCAAAGAGGTCCATCCATCTCTGGCAGGCGTTTTCTACTTTGGGTTCTTCCTTCGTGACTCCAAGGTCGGACAGGATCAAGAGCATCCAGTTGGTCGCCACGTACTTTGGCTGATAGAGACTCCGCTCGTCAACCAACTGCTCGCTTGGGGGGGAGTCTCTCAAGTATGTCCTTGGCCCAGCCGACGCTTGTGATGCTCCCCCTGGCAGACCTCACCTGGGGGTCCTTCTCTGATCTCCCGAGCAAATCAGTCAGAGTAAGATACCTGATGGAAGGTTGTTTTTCCTCAAGGAGCCAATCAGTGACTGAACTCTTCAAAGCCACTTTCTCCCGCTCTCGTGGAAGCAAGTCTTCAGCGTTGCCGAATCGAACTCAACGGGACAAATCGAGCATGTCATTGACCAGCTCGTCCGGCTTCGTTATCATCGGCCAGTGCCCTGACTCTATGACTCTGTAAGGACCCTCCAGCTTCCCCCACTTTCCGCTCAGGATTTCTTCGACGGAGTCCCCGCCGCCCGTGCAGAATATGTACGCGCTCTTCACGCTGTCAAAGCTCCCGGAGAGGGTCACCGGTTCTCCGGCGAGTCTCAACGGCCACGGCGTGGCTTTGGACAGCATCCACGTTCGGTCTTGGCCGATCACGTCCTTTCCGATACTCTCCAGAATCTCCTCTGTGAAGGGGATAGTCCAGCTCTCGGGGGGAATTGGCCCGAACTCCGTCGGGTTGAAAGCACCCTGCGGCGTTCTGACCTTCCCGGGCCGGAACGCGTCGACGTAGAGGAGCTTCTTAACCCTCTTAGGCTCGCGGTCCGCCACGGCTGCCACGACCTTGCCAGCGAAACTGTGGCCCACTAGCACGAAATCGTCGAGGTCGTTGTACTTGACGATGTTCAGGACGTCCTGTATGGCGGTTTCAATGCCGAAATCCTTCGAAGCGAGGTGGACCCGCTCGCCCATCCCCGTCAACGTAACAGGGTAGGCAGAGTGACCTTTCTCCTCCAACAGGGGAACGACCTTCCTCCACGCCCACGACCCGAGCCATGCTCCCGGCACTAGGACGAACTCTGTCAAGGCAGACTCTCGTTTGGTTCGGGCTATTTAATCCTCTAACCGAAGTTCCTTATTTGGTCGGAGGAGGGGTCATTGAAAGTGTGAGAGTCCTCCAGACCGCCCCAAAATGGCGGGTCACGATGATGGGGAACCCGAAGAGTGGTCGGCGACCGCCAAATCAACCGCTGCGCATTGGAAAACCCATTCAGATTCGCCGGGAGGGGGGCGCGCCTCAGGCTCATTGCGCTTGCGCAGGCATATCTCATCCTTTGAATCGAGGTCCAATGGGCGGTCGCCGATTCGCACACCGAGTTAGGTTAAAAATCCCCGAAGTCAGGACCAATTGGGCCTGATACCAGTCATTGAGCCAGCTTGCTAATTCAGGGTCCAGCGAACTGAACCAGCGTGTCCTAGGCTGGTTGCTCGATGAGACTCAGCCCTCGGTCCGGTACTTCACACTGGTTGACATTCTCGGGCGCAAGGAAAACGATCCGGAAGCAAGAGAAGCCCGTTCAATGATCCCTGAGAAAGGCTGGGCGAACGACATCCTGAGGCTCCAGAAGCCAAAGGGATACTTTGAACCACGAGAGCCCAAGAGCGTCCGCAGCTGGCTGAGATTTCTGCAGTTCCCTGAGTACCGTTCCACGATTTGGCGGGCCTTGGTTCTCTCAGACCTGGGACTCACCTCTGAAGACCCGAGGATTGGAAGGATTGCGGAACTCCTCTTCGAGTACAAGCTTCAGCTGGGGACGCCGGTCAACTTCTTCACCGAGGAGATGTGCATCGTAGGGAATACAGCCCGCATGATGGTGCACTTCGGCTACGGCGACGACCACAGGGTGAGGAAACTGTATGACAGGTTGCTCGAGGACCAGAAGGAAGACGGCGGCTGGAACTGTGACAATAAGAACGAGCACGGTACTCTGGACAGCTGGGAAGCCTTGGCCGCCTTCGCCGCCCTGCCGAAGTCGAAGAGGTCGAGGAGGATTCAGCAGTCCATCTCGCGGGGAGCTGAATTCTACCTAGAGCGAAAACTGTTCGAGGAGGGCGAAGCGAGATACCCGCCCTGGTTTAGATTCCACTATCCCGTTCACTACTTCTATGACGTATTGATCGGGCTGGACGTGATTACGAAGCTGGGATATGCAGACGACAGGCGACTCAAGCCAGCCCTCAAAATCCTCAATGACAAGCGCCGAATCGACGGAACCTGGCCACTGGACAAGGTGCACCCTGACGTGGACGCAGGCGCGAACGACGACCTCGTGAAGAGGGTGAAGAAGCTCAGGCCCTTCGTGTTGGAAGAGCCGAGCAAACCGAGCAAATGGATTACGCTCACTGCTCTTCGAGTCTTGAAGAGAGTTGAGGACGCAAGCTGATGTAAGAACAGTCGTGTTCAAGGCCGCTGATTTCTTCGCCATATGCTACGGACTAGCGCGGAGTCCCTCCTAAGCTAGTTTGAATAAATGGGCCGGAAGGGATTCGAACCCTCGACCTCTCGATTATCAGTCGAGTGCTCTAGCTAAGCTGCCCGCCCCTTTTTGGAGCTCTGAGCTACCGGCCCAGCGAGAGCGGGGCGGAAGTGTTCCGCTATAAGCGTGACCCATCTCACATGACGTTTCGGAAACCACCTGGGGTCAAGAGCCTGTCAGGCCACGCGAAAGGTTGAGAAAACGGGAAGAAGATAAGAAGCTACTCATCTCTGGCTCCCTCGTGGGCCGGTAGTTCAGCGGTACGAACGCCCGCCTTGCACGCGGGAGAAAGCCCCGAGAGCTTCCCTAGGTCGGGGGTCCGATTCCCCCCCGGTCCACCTATCCATTAATGTGGCTCCCGGTTTTGTCGCTGAAGCCTTGCTCCAGTTCGAGAGTCTCAGCCTGAACCGGCGAAGCTCAGTTATCCTGGGTCACATTCGAGCGAGCAGGTCCGGATACCTCAAGCTGAAGGTCTCCCTTGGACAGCTCGTCTCGAAGGGGGATGTCGTCGCTGAGACGAGGATTCGTTCGGATCGAGGGTCGAGAGGCTGCGCGCGTCCCATGGGGGGATCGTGGCGGAACTCAAGACTTGGGCGACCACAAACGTCGGCGATATCGTCGCGTTCATCCCCGCGCTCAGGGAAGGGTAGCAGCAGAAGACGGCCGACTCACGGGATGATCTCGCAGCCGTTGTTGAGTTCGGGGTACTCGAAGTCGGATCTCTTTACCGTCCCCTGCCTGATCAGGGCCTCGACCGCGGGCTGCGACCTCTTCAGCTCGCTCACCAGGTGCTTGACGGTGGAGCAGATGTACTTGAAGCCATCCTCGCGAAGGAGCTCCTGCATCCTGTTTACGAAGAGACACCTCCCCCCGCAGACACCGTAGATGTCGCAGGAGAGGCACGGCTCTCCGATCGTTGCAACCTCGCGGATCGAACCGGGGCTGCTGTCGAATATCGAGCCGACCAGCGAGAAGTCATAATCGATGGAGACCGGGCAGGCCGAGATCTTCCCGTCCGGCGTGACGGAGAAGAAGTCTATGCCAGAACCGCAGCGGAGGCGCGACGCCCTCCCAGATAGGAGGGAATCCATCAGCGCGACGAAGGGGACTATACCAGGGACCCGGCCGGTGCGAGACATCTCGCCGGTCCAGGCGTCGACGAGAGATGTGACGCCCGAGTTGTACGATTCTATCCAACTCGAGAGACCGACCTCCGAATCCTGCGCCCCCTTCCAGAACATGCTGAAGCTAAGCTGCCAGTGGACGTGGTCGAAGAGCCCCGTGCCGAGTAGATGGCTCACGTTCTCGTAGATGTCCGTCCCCTCCTCGACGGTCATCCTGGCCACAAGGTCCCCGGAGAAGCCCTTGGTCCTGACTAGCTCCCGCGTTTCGTATGACGCGCTCGTAGACCCTCTTCCCACGCTCCCTGTCCGTGACCTCCTTCGTCCCGTCGATCGAGACGAGGATCGAGTGGAACCTCGAGAGATACTCGGGTTCAATCCTGTCCAGGAAGATGCCGTTCGTCTGGATGACGAATCTGCCTGGGACCGAGTCCATGATGCTCTTCATCGTCCTCATCCGGAGGAGCGGCTCGCCTCCGTAGAACTCTATGACGGGTGCCTCGTCGAGGGAGAGGAACGACCTGAGGTCCTGGATCGAGTACTCGATCTCCCTTGGAGGGGTGTCGCTGCCTCCCCCGCAGTAGCTGCAGAAGAGGTTGCATTCCTTGGTCAGGATGACGAAGTAATGCATTTTCCCGCCGAGCCCCGGCCGCAGCTCTTGGCGCTAAAAGACTTCTGCGACCCCGCCCCGCAGGCGAAGGGCGGCTCTCTCAGCCCGAGCCGCTAACGGGCTTGCCGACCTTGTCCCGGTTGGAGATGAACTGCCCCTCTTCGGTCGAGCCTTCCATGGCGGTGGTCGATGCGACTCCCCCCGAGACGACCCTGAGCACCTCGTCGAAGTAGCTCGCTCCCACGAAGCTCTGGTGCCTGGTCGCGGTGTAGCCCCTCGCTTCGCTCTCGAACTCCTTCCGCTGCAGCTCGACGTACGCGGGGAGGCCCCTCTCCGCGAATCCCTTCGCCAGGTCGAACATGCCGTGATTCAGCGAATGGAACCCCGCGAGGGTTATGAACTGGAAGCGGTACCCGAGCTCCCCGAGCTTTCTCTGGAAATCCGCCTGCTCCAGGGCTGTCAGGGCCTTGTCCCAGTTGAACGACGGGGAGAGGTTGTAGGCCATGAGCTTGTCCGGGTAGACCGCGTGTATGGCGTTAGCGAAGCGCTTCGCCTCGTCCAGGTCGGGCTTCTGTGTCTCGAACCAGAGCAGGTCGGCATAGGGCGAGTACGCGAGCCCCCTGGCGATGGCCGTCTCCAGCCCGCTCCGCATCCTGAAGAGGCCCTCCGGGGTCCTCTCGCCCAGCATGAACTGCCTGTCGTGCGGGTCGATGTCGCTGGTGATCAGGCTCGCGTCCTTCGCGTCCGTCCTGGCGACTATTATCGTGGGCGCGCCCATCACGTCCGATGCCAGTCGCGCCGCCGTAAGCGTCCTGATGAAGTGGCTCGTGGGAACCAGCACCTTCCCTCCCATGTGCCCGCACTTCTTGTCGGAGGCGAGCTGGTCTTCGAAGTGAGCACCCGCCGCGCCCGCCTCAATCAAGCCCTTCGTCAGCTCGAAGACGTTCAGGGGCCCCCCGAACCCGGCCTCGCCGTCAGCGACGATTGGGCAGAGCCAGTCGGTCGCCGCGTCAGCCCCCATGTGCTCTATCTGGTCAGCCCTGAGGAGGGCCTGATTGAGGCGCCTCACGAGGGCCGGAGCGCTGTTCGAGGGATAGAGGCTCATGTCGGGATAGGTCTGGCCCGCAAGGTTCGCGTCGGCCGCTATCTGCCAGCCGCTCAAGTAGATGGCCTTCAGCCCCGCCTTCACCAGCTGGACGGCCTGGTTCCCCGTAAGGGTTCCGAGGGTCTGGATGTACGGATCGGAGTGGAGGACCCTCCACAACTTCTCGGCGGCGGCTTCCGCTACCGTGTGCTGTATCCTGATAGAGCCCCTCAGAGCGAAGACGTCCTCGGCCGAGTACGCCCTCTTTATCCCGGCCCACCTTTCCGATTGCCATGACCTCTCGATCTCGTCGACCGTCTCGGCGGCGTACGGGGAATCCATCGCTGACACGGCCTTCGCGGAATCGAGACGTTTTAAGGATATGCGTAGATTACGTATATTCTCTACGACTTATCGGTAGACTGCAACTAATACATATTATACGTAAATCTTGGCAACGCTTATTACGAGAAGGCGCCGACTCGGCCTACGTGCAAGTCAGGAAGCTGCAGACGACCGCGGGAGGCACGTACATAGTGACCCTCCCCAAGGAGTGGGTCGAGAAGCTCAAGCTGAAGAAGGGCGACCTGCTCTCGACCGAGACCGAAGGGGACAGCCTGGTGATCGCTCCAACGGAGGCGAGGCACGCGGGCGAGGCTAGGACCATCGACGTCGACAAGCTCAAGGACCAGAGGCTCCTGGAGCTCAACATCACAGCTTCCTACATCCTCGGCCACGACGTCACCAGGATATACTCCCCCGGCAACAAGATGCAGGCTTACCACAAAGAGTGGATCCGCGAGGTCCTCGACGGTCTCATGGGGGTGGAGATAACCGAGGACTACGCCGACCACATCTCGCTCCTCAACCTGATCGACCCCTGGAAGTTCAGCCTGCCGGAGATGGTCGAGCGGTTCTCCGCGGCGTCGCTCGCGGTCTTGGTGGACGCTGCGAAGGCCCTCGAAGCCGGGGACTCTAACCTCGCCAAGGACGCCGACCTGAGGGGCGCGGAGGGTGCGAAGCTCTACAGCTTCATGATGCGCCTGGCCTTCGAGGCAGCCAGGAACAGGAAGCTGAGGGAGCACATGAACATCCCCGACGTCAACAGCGTGATAGTCCTAGCCATCGCGACCAGGGAGCTCGGAAGGATAGCCTACTACTCCATGTGGACGGCCAGGCACGTGAAGGAGCTCACAGCAAGGCCCGAGCCCGCCCTCGTCTCGATCATAAGGCGGATGACCGACATCACGGAGGAGATGCTGACGCTCTCCGTGAAGGCCCTCATGTCCAAGGACATCGCCGCAGCGGACTCCGTCTTCAGGAAGATGCCCCAGGTACGGCAGCTCTACGAGGACGGGTACACGCTCCCGATGAAGGGAGGCGCCAAGGACGCCTATCACCTTACGCTGATCTTGAGGGACGTCAGGGGGATCGCCGGCTACGCGGTCGCGCTCGCCGATGACGCCGTCCTCGGAATATTCAAGTAAGGAGAGGAGGGCTTGCAGACTGCTGCAACCCGTTTCGTCAAGTTTTAAGGGGAACGTCTAGGGGGAGCGCCAAGATGGCAGAGCGGCTCAGTCAGGACCTCCTTATCATCGGCTCGGGCATAGCCGGACTCAGGGCCGCCATCGAGGCGTCAAGGGTCAGCCAGAAGATCCGCATCGGCGTCGTCACGAAGGTCCAGGCGATGAGGTCGCACTCCGTGAGCGCCGAGGGAGGGACGGCGGCTGTCCTCTACCCCGAACTTGGGGACTCGATCGAGTCGCACATCTTCGACACGGTGAAGGGGTCGGACTACCTCGCCGACCAAGACGCGGTCGAGAGGTTCGCCAAGATGGTCCCCCTCGAGGTCTACCAGCTCGAGCACTGGGGGATGCCCTGGTCTAGGCGGGAGGACGGACGCCTCGCGCAGAGGGACTTCGGGGGCTACTCGTACCCGAGGGCTACCTTCGCCGAGGACAAGGTGGGCTTCCACCAGATGCAGACGCTCTACGACACCTGCACCAGGTGTCCGAACATCAGCTTCTACCAGGAGTGGTACGCCACCTCGCTGCTCGTCGACCAGGGCGGGTTCCGCGGGATAACGGCAATCGAGATGAAGACGGGGGCATTCGCGGCGATCGCCGCCAAGGCCTGCATAGTCGCGACCGGCGGGGCGGGCAGGCTCTTCAGCTTCGCAACCTATGGGTACAGCTCGACTCCCGACGGGATGTCGCTCGCCCTGAGGGCAGGCCTTCCCCTGAAGGACATGGAGTTCTTCCAGTTCCATCCCTCGGGCCTGATCCCCTCCGGGATACTCATAACCGAGGGGGCCAGAGCGGAGGGAGGGATTCTCCTGAACAGAGACGGCGAGCGGTTCATGGAGAGATACGCTCCGGGAAAGCTGGAGCTCGCCTCGAGGGACGTGGTCTCCAGGGCCATGATAACCGAGATGGACGAAGGGAGGGGATTCACCGATGACAAGGGCCAGGCGTATCTGAACCTCGACCTGACCGGAATCGGTGCGGCGAAGATAAAGGAGAGGCTCGGGGGGATAAGGGAGATTGCGATGAAGTTCAGGGCCATCGATCCCATCGAGACCCCGCTTCCGGTGAAGCCCGTCTGCCACTACACGATGGGCGGCATCGACGTGGACATCGACGGCGCCACGAAGGTGAAGGGGCTCTGGGCAGCGGGCGAGGCGGCGTGCGTCAGCATAAACGGCGCGAACCGCCTTGGCGCAAACTCCACCGCCGAGTGCCTCGTGTGGGGCCGTATCACGGGGGAGGCGGCGGCCAAGTACGCCCTTCAACGATCGGAGGTCCCGCCGGCCGAGGCCCGGGTGGCGAAGGAGGAGAAGCGCATCTTCGACGAGATCTTCCATGGCAGGGGTGGGACGAACCCCTACGAGGTGAGGGACCGGCTGCAGGCGGCGATGGACAAGAACGCCTACGTCTATCGCACAGGCGAGGGGCTTGCCGAGGCCATCAAGGTGGTGAGGGGGCTCAAGTCGGAAGACTACCTCCACTGCGACGACACCAGCAGGCGATACAACACGAATCTCACCAACGTCCTCGAGGTGGAGAGCATGCTGCTGGCGGCCGAGGCGTTCCTCGTCGGAGCGGTCGCCAGGACCGAATCCAGGGGGGCGCACGCGAGGCGCGACTACCCCAGGCGGGACGACGTGAACTGGCTGAAGCACACCCTCGCGTACCAGAGCGAAGAGGGAATCAGGCTGGACTACTCTCCGGTCAGGATAACGAGGTACCAGCCCGCGGAGAGGACCTACTGATGGGTGGCACGACGGAGGGAGCCGAGGTGGACCCTGTGGCGGCCGAGAAGAAGGTCCAGAACAAGCGAGGGGTGGTCGCCTGGTTCAACCCGGCAGGTTACGGCCTCGAACGCTGGGCGTACACCTTCCAGAGGCTGACGGGCGTCCTCATCCTGCTGTACGTCCTCGGCCACATTGGCGACACCAGCTTCTTCGTCGGCGGGCCCTTCGGCAGCGCCCCTAGCCAAGCGAGCTGGGCGGGAGACATCGCCGCCACCGAGAACCTCCTCGGGAACCTCGTCCTGAGCCTGACCGTGCTCGTGGTGGTCTTCCACGGGATCAACGGGATCAGGCTGATACTCTCGGAGTACGGAATCATCTTCCAGAAGCCCTCGAGACCAGACTTCCCGTACAGAGCGAAGTCGCACAGGGCTCTTCAAAGGCACATGATATGGATCGCCATCGCGGCCGCAATCGTGGCGTCGCTCTGGGCGTGGTCGATACTTCAGGTGTGATAGCGTTGAGAGAATCGAGGCTCATGCTCATACAGTACGCGACCGCGGTGGCCGCTCTCGTCCTCGTCTCGATCCATCTGCTGATGCAGGGTGTGCTCGTCCCCTACTACAAGGCCATCGACTTCCAGCACGTCCTCTCAGTCTACCGAAGCTGGGTCGACCTCTCGCTGCTGGAGATGCTGCTCATCGTCGTCGTCGCACACGGGTTCAACGGTCTGCGGGTCATACTGCTGGAGTGGAGGCAGGGTCTTTCGTGGAGCAGGGGCGTCAACTGGGGCACGCTCGTGATAGCCGTCGCCGTGATGGGCTACGGCACGAGGACCGTGATCCTCGCCGTGACGGGGGTGCCGTCCTAGGTGGGCGAGGTTAGGCTGAGGATCCAGAGATTCGACCCATCAAGGGATGAGAGGCCGGAGTTCAGGAACTACATCGTCCCCACCGGCGACGCGACGTCGGTGCTCGACGCCCTGCTGTACGCGAAGAGCTACCTGGACCACTCGCTCGCCGTCAGGTGCTCTTGCAGGATGTCGTCGTGCGGGTCCTGCGGAATGAAAATCAACGGGCGCCCCTCGCTCGCGTGCGAGACCCAGATCTCCGCACTCGGGTGGGACTACCTCACCATCCAGCCGATGGACAACTTCCCCATAGTGAGGGACCTCGTGGTGGACCTGGAGGGGTTCTTCACCCACCACCGGGAAATCCTCCCCCGTCTAGAGAGGAAGGACGCAGCCGAGCAGGAGAATCCGACGGGCGAGTACCTCATGAAGCCGGCGGACCTAGACGCGATCTCCCAGTTCACTTACTGCATAAAGTGCGGGCTCTGCGCATCGGCCTGCCCCACGGTGGCAACCGACAGTCTCTTTCTCGGCCCCCAGGCCCTGACGCAGGCTTACCGCTACTCGGCGGACAAGAGAGACGAGGCCGGGCCCGAGAGGCTGGAGCTCGTCGACAGGCAGCATGGCATCTGGCGCTGCCACTTCTCCGGCAGCTGCTCTGAAGTGTGCCCCAAGGGGGTCGACCCGTCCCTCGGCATACAGCTCCTCAAGCGGCACGTGATGTCGGCGAAGCCGGCCCGCAGCCCATAGGATCCGGCGGGTTCACGCTTTGGAGTCCCTCCTGGTGCCCGCATAGCGGGCGTTGAGCTCCCCGTAGAGCTTCTCTGCATCCCCCCCGTTTACCAACCAGTTGTGGATGAGCGCCCCGCAGGCGGCCTCCACCTCCAGGTACCCATCGTATCGGGGGCCCAGATACGCGCCAGAGAGCGTAGCTAGGGTGCGCCTGAAGAAATCGTCCGACGCGCGGTTGACGCCCTCGTCGAGCCACGCCGCCCTGTTGCCGGGCTGTCCCCCCGAATCGAAGTACAGGCCCCTCTGGACCTCGGGCTGACAGACCCAGACGGAGTATTCGGCAGCAACCTTCGGGTCTGGGCATCTGGAGGAGATGGCAATCCCCCTGCCGCCGAGCAGGCTTCCCGTGGGACCTTCCCCCGACGATGGGATATCGGCGAAGCGGACCGCGCTCCTCCTGAAGCCAGACCTCGAGTAGTTGGAGTGACCGTCGAGGAGGGGCGAGTATGCTATCTCGTCGCCCGTCGACATCATCTCGAGAACGCCCGTCGCGTCGAGCGTCAGGGAAGCCCGGTTGACGAGGCCGGCGAGCCTCCCGAGGAGGGTGAGCGCGCGAAGCGCCGTCTCCCTCGGGGCCACCTTGTCCTCGTGGGAGAAGGGGGGCTCGCCCCCATTCGCGCACAGGGTGAGGAAGGAGGCGAACGAATCCGCGGGGAGGAGCGGGATCGCGACGCTGGTCCCGCGACGGAGGGCCAGGTCCGTGACGGATTCCCAGTCGCCTGGGGGCGACCCCAGGAGATCAGGGCGGTAGGCCGAGACCAGGGAGGACGCGTCGGCAGCGAGAGCCCACTGGTGGCCCGCGTACTCGTAGGACCGATGGCTCGGCCCCGCAGACTGTTCGTGCAGCAGCTCGAGGACCTCGCGGGGGACGACCGCGTCGAAGGGAAGCAGCGAGCCGTTCCTCTCCGCCGAGCCGACCTCGGTGTGGTCGATCATGATGAGGTCGTAGAACCCGGCGAGGTCCTCCAGATTCCTGCCCTTCAGCTCCGGTAGGGGAATCCGCTCCCACTTCACCTGCGTTGCTTCGTGCGACTCGTTGTATGCCCTCGCAGTCGCATCGAGCCCCCCTGATCCCCTCGCGTGGTCCCAGGTGATTCCTCGCAGAAGCGTCATGTGCAGCCGCGTGGTTTCCGCCTGCGTGGGGATTAATCTCTTGCTGGCGGCACACGCTGAACCTCCGGTTAAGAAAAAGAGGTGAAGATGACTAGACCGTCTTCATCATCTTCATCATGTCTGCGTCTGTCATGTGCATTCCCGGATGGGCGTCCGCGACGTGCATCATCGCGTGCTTCTTGAGGTCGGCCTCACCCATGGGGGTAATCAAGGTCCATCCGCATTCGCACGACATCATCTTGGCCATGGTGGAATAAATGAGTCTCCGGGGTAATAAGGATTCCTGAAAGGAGCGCACTCGTCGGCAGTCCCATCAGGAATGCGCACGGAGGGTGCGCCACGCCCTTCCGGGTCGGCCCTACTCTACCTTGAGCCTCACGCCGGTGCTTCCCCCCTGCCTCTTGGGGAAGGTGACCTCGAGAATCCCGTTGTTGAAGCTGGACTTCGCCCCCTCGACCTCCGCCGTCTCCGGCAGCTGGAGGACCTTCTGGTACTTCCTCTCGGGCGTATCGACCGAGATGGTCAGGGTCCTGTCCCTGACGGACATCTCGATGTCTTCCTTCTTCACGCCTGGGATCTCTGCGATTATGCGGACCTGTTTCTCGCCGTCCACGACGTCCGTCAGCGGCTCCCTCTTGTCCGTGATGCCCCTCAGGGGATCGTCGCTCCTCTTCACGTTGCCGAACTCCCTGATGACCGGCTTGCCGTCCGGGCCTATCGTCATCGAGTAGCCGTAGACTATCGGCCCGATTTCCTTCCTCACGCTCCCGTCGGGAGAGGTGCGCTCCCTGACCAGGTCCTTGGGGACCTGCTTCTCTATGTCCTTGAACTGCATGAACTCCTTCTCCATCTCCTTCATCATCTCGTCGATGTCCGGGAAGGACCACGGGCCGAATGGCATCATCCTTCTCCATCTGTTCTGCCAATTGTCGTCTTCCGACATGTCTTCTCGGTCGTCGTCCGAGCGCTGAAATGTAATAACCTTTTCACGCAAAAGTTTTTACGTGTGTTCGGAGCCGCCGATTTCAAGGTGATACGGTTCTGGCATTCTATCTGAGGATGACGCTGCTCTTTTTCGTTCTGACCGCGATGGTGATGCTCGTGGGCTACGCCGTGGGGCTATACTTCAACGCCCCTCTCTTGTTCGTGGGCTTCGCGTTGCTGGTGTCGGTGGCCGTGAACTTCTACTCCTACTTCGAGAGCGACAGCATCGTCCTCAGGATGAGCGGTGCGAAGCTCATACAGGAGAGCGACAACCCGACACTCTACGGGGTCGTCAGGACGGTCGCGCAGCAGGCTGGAATCCCGATGCCCAAGGTCGGGATAGTGAACTCGCCACAGCCCAACGCCTTCGCCACCGGCCGGGGACCGAACAAGGCCGTCGTAGTGGCCACCTCTAGCATCCTCTCCACCCTCACTCCCAGCGAGCTCCAGGCCGTAATTGGCCACGAGATCGGGCACGTCGTGCACAGAGACGTTCTGATGTCCAGCGTCGCCGCCACGATGGCGGGGGTCATCTCCTACATCGCGCTCTTCTCCATGATGCTGGGCGGTGGGTACGGCGGAAACGGTAGGAACGGAGGAAACCCGCTGCTCGCTATAGCTGCGATTGTGCTCGTCCCGCTGGGGGCCACCTTCGTGAAGCTGGGGATATCGAGGAGCGTGGAGTACAATGCGGACGAGTACGGGGCCAAGCTTACCCACAACCCGGGCGCGCTGGCGTCGGCGCTCCAGAAGATTAGCGTCAAGGCGAAGACTCGCCCCATGGCAGGTCAGCCGGGGGCCAACAGCACTGGCGCCCCCTCGCCAGCAACCGCATCCCTCTGGATAGTGAACCCGTTCCGGGGCTCTTCGATGATGGAGCTCTTCTCGACCCATCCCTCCACCGAACACCGCATCGAGCGGTTAAGGAAGATAGGCGAAGAGATAGGCGTCTACGTCCCCTGAGCGCCGACCTGTGCACCCTGTGAGGAGAGAGAGACGAAGTTCTCGAGGATGACCCGCGCGTGCATCCTTCCCACCTCGGGATGGAACTGCACCGCATACTGCCTCTTCCCCTTGACGCCTATCGCCTGAACGGGTCCTCCGTCGGCTGTGAAATCCTGCAGGGCGCTTGGTAGCGGGCGGACTAGCTCGTACCTGTGGTTCTGATGTACCGCGAACTCTTGGAACCCCGGAAACAGCGGGAATCCGCTTAGGGCGACCCGACGAACTCCGACCACCGGAGACGTCCTCGCGATCCTCGCCCCGTAGCAGTAGCCCAGTATCTTCATCCCGAGGCATATCCCGAGGAAGGGAGCCGAAAGTCCATCGAAGAACGCCGAATACTTTCGAAGGGTGTCGCTCCGGACATCTGACTTCAAGTAGCCGCCCGATGCTACGACCCCGTCGTACCCGCTGACCGGGAGAGGCCCGTCAGTGGACTCTGGTTCGACTAGGTCTACGCGAGCTCCAAGGCCCCTCAACTGTTCTTCCAGAGCGTCCAGCGAGATTCCCCTGTTGTTCAGGAGCAGGATCTTCACCTCGCGTCCGACGTTCATGGTACCAACCTCAACCTAACAACTCCGCCATGGGTGTCTGATGAAGGTTATGTTGGAGCGCCCAACGCCGCGATAAAAGCAAATATCCCTATGCAATAACAGAGGAGTCGAGGGTGGCCCCCGGGCCCTTTCAATCAAAATTGAGCAACTCATTGAAGGCAATCGAGGTCGAGAACCTGACCAAGGTGTACGGCAAGGAGACCAAGGCCGTGGACGACGTCAGCTTCTCGGTGGACGAGGGTGAGATCTTCGGGCTGCTGGGCCCCAACGGCGCCGGGAAGACGACGACCATCAAGGTCGTTACGACCCTGATCAAGCCCACGAGCGGGACGGCGCGAGTCTTTGGCGTCGACGTCCTCAGGTACCCGAAGCAGGTCAGGCAGATGCTCGGCTACGTCCCCCAGGCTATCTCGGTCGACGGCGACCTGAGCGGATACGAGAACCTTCTTATCTTCTCGAAGCTCTTCTACGTCGAGAGGAAGGAGAGGGAGGAGCGAATCTCCGAGGCCCTGGAGTTCATGGACCTGGCGGGGCGCGCTGACGACCTCGTGAAGCACTACTCCGGAGGCATGATGAGGAGACTCGAGATAGCGCAGGCGCTCGTGAACAGGCCCAAGATACTCTTCCTCGACGAGCCAAGCATAGGGCTCGACCCGTTCTCGAAGAACCAGGTCAAGGACAGGGTGAAGGAGCTAAACAAGGAGCTCAAGATGACCATGCTCGTCACGACCCACGACATGACCGAAGCCGACGAGATGTGCGACAGGGTCGCCATCATGAACGGCGGTCAGATAGCCGTCATCGACACGCCGACGCGCCTCAAGGAATCTGTGGGCGGAGACATCATCACAGCAAAGACATCCCAGGGCGGAATCGTTACCTCGCTTCCAAGCGACGCTGGGCGGCTGCTCGGGTACGAGGGGGGCGAGATGAGGATCCTTACCGAGAACGGGGAGCAGAAGATTCCGAGGATAATCGACTTCCTCGAGTCGAAGGGGATGGTCATCGACTCCATCTCGCTGGCGAAGCCGACCCTCGACGACGTCTTCATCAAGTACGCAGGTTCGCGAGTCGACCAGGGCCGCTACGTCGAGGCTCGTTCGGAGAGAAGGACGTTTACGAGGCGGGGGAGATGAGCCTGAGCATTCCGAGGTCCATATCCAGCGTCCTCACCGTGGCCGAGATGGAGGCGCGGAAGATAAGGCACGACTCGACGGAGCTTTGGATGCGATCCGTCCAGCCGGCTCTCTGGCTCCTCATCTTCGGGGAGGTCCTGAACTCGGTGAAGGTGCTCGCTCCAGCGGGCTACACGTACATCCAGTACATAGCTCCAGGTGTCTTGGCGCAATCCGTTCTGTTCGTGGCAATCTTCTACGGGATTACGATTGTCTGGGAGAGGGACGTCGGCCTCCTGACCAAGCTTCTTTCCACCCCCTCGCCCCGGTCCTCGATCGTCATCGGCAAGGCGCTCGCCTCGGCCGTTCGAGGGTTCTTCCAGGCCATCGTCATCATCGTGCTCTCGCTGATCATCGGTGTGAGCCTCAGGCTCGACGTGCTGAACGTACTAGGCGTCTTCGGGATCGTCGTGATGCTCTCCATGTGCTTCTCGAGCTTCTCGATGATACTGGCGTCGTTCCTGAAGACTAGGGACAGAATGATGGGCATCGGACAGGTGCTGACCATGCCGCTCTTCTTCGCGAGCAGCGCGATCTACCCCATTTCGCTCATGCCCCAGTGGCTCAAGTACGTTGCATATGTCAACCCACTCAGCTACGTCGTCGACGCCCTGAGGTCGCTCCTGCTGACGGGCGACTACTCCGGGCTTCCCCTGGACATTTTCGCGTTGGTGGTGTCAACCGTCTTCTTCGTGAGCTTTGCATCCGTCGTCGTCAAACGGCTCGTTCAGTAGGGGGCGGGAGCCGTTGGAAAGGGTGGTGGGCCGGCCCGGAATTGAACCGGGGACCTTGGCGGATCCTGCATTCGCCGTCTTCTGCTCTGGAGTGTCAGAGCGACGTCCTAACCATGCTAGACGACCGGCCCTAGTTGTTCGGCCCTGAAACTTGCGGCTTTTATCCTTCATGGAAGAAGAGCTTTATCCAGACTACTCCGGTCAGGCCCCCATGCGGCCGGTTGACACCTACTCCATCGTGGCCATCGACAGGAGGACTGGGGAGATGGGCGTCGCCGTCCAGTCGCACTGGTTCTCGGTCGGATTGGTGGTGACGTGGGCGGAGGCCGGGGTCGGGGTGGTCGCAACCCAGGCTTCGGTCGAGGTGAGCTACGGTCCGCTGGGGCTCGCCCTCATGAAGGGCGGGAAGACTCCTCAGCAGGCGCTGAAGTCGCTCCTGGCGACCGACCCGAGGCCTGAGGTGAGGCAGGTGGCGATGCTCGACTCCCGGGGAAGGGTCGCGGTACATACCGGGCGCAAGTGCATGCCCGAGGCCGGGCACGAGTCGGGCCGAGGGTTCAGCGCCCAGGCGAACATCATGCGCAACCGTCGGGTCTGGAAGGCCATGGCCACCTCCTTCAGGAGGTCGAAGGGAAGCCTGGCAGAGAGGCTCATGCTCGCGCTCGAGAGCGCGGAGCAGGCGGGAGGCGACCTCAGGGGTAGGCAGTCGGCCGCCATCCTGATAGTCAAGGTCTTGGGCAGCGGTACTCCATGGCACGACAGGGTGGTCGACCTCCGCGTCGAGGACAACCCCAAGCCCCTCGTCGAGATGAGGAGGCTCCTCAGGATTCACGAGGCGTTCACCCACGCAGACAACGGAGACCTCCTGATGGAGAAGGGCGAGAACGCGAAGGCCCTTGAGGAGTACAAGAGATCGGCCGAGCTGTCCCCCGAGAACCCGGAGCTTGGGTTCTGGCAGGGAGTCACGCTTCTGAACCACGGCGAGACCTCGAAGGGAGAATCTGTGCTTAGATCGGCCTTCAGGGCCAACAAGGACCTCAAGACATTGCTCTCCAGGCTCCCAGAAGTGGGTCTCCTGAAGGTGGACAGAGAGACGCTCCATCGGCTCCTGAAGAAGTAGCGAACCGCACTTCGGCTCTTGCCGATTCAGGACCCCCGCGGCTTCGCTCAAATTAAATAGCCCACGGGGCGGGAGCACCCCGACAACAAAATGGAGGAATCTTCAGAGCAACCCGGCTTCTACAAGCTCCCCATGGGCGAGAGGCTGAAGCTGGTCCAGAGGCTCACGGGTCTCACGGAGGAGGAGGCAAGGACGCTGGGCAACACCGGCGGGCTGCCGGGGGAGGTGGCGGACAGGATGATCGAGAACGTAATCGGGGGCATAACCATCCCGATGGGCATAGGCACGAACTTCATGATAAACGGCAAGGACTACCTCGTCCCGATGGCCATCGAGGAGCCGTCGGTAGTGGCCGCAGCCAGCAACGCGGCGAAGATGGCGAGGGTGAAGGGCGGCTTCCGAGTCACCAACACAGGTCCCGTAATGATAGGACAGATCCAGGCGGTCGACGTGAAGGACCCGTACAGGGCGAGGATGGACCTCCTCCTCCACAAGGCCGAGATCCTCGCCAAGGCCAACGAACAGGACCCCATGCTCGTCTCTCTGGGAGGCGGGGCCAAGGACCTCAATGCCAAGGTGCTCTCATCCACCAAGGGGCCCATGGTTATCGCCGAGCTGATCGTGAGCACCGGCGACGCGATGGGGGGCAACGCCGTCAACACGATGGCAGAGGCAGTCGCTCCGATCGTGGAGAGGGTCACGGGTGGGAAGGTGTACCTCAGAATCATCTCCAACCTTGCCGACAGGAGGCTGATCAGGGCCGCGGCGACCTTCGATAAGGAGGCCATAGGAGGTGAGGCTGCCGTCGACGGCATCGTGTACGCGTACGCCTTCGCGGAGGCTGACCCCTACCGATGCTCGACCCACAACAAGGGGATCATGAACGGCGTCGTCGCCGTGGGCATAGCCTGCGGCCAGGACATCAGGGCGCTCGAGGCGGGGGCGCACAGCTATGCGGCGACGCGCGGAGGATACAGGTCACTCACGACGTGGGAGAAGAACGCTGAGGGGGACCTCGTCGGGACGCTTGAGATGCCCATGGCCGTGGGGCTCGTTGGCGGGGCTGCCAAGACACACCCGGCGGCGAAGTCGGCCATCAAGATACTCGGCGTCAAGACGGCGATAGAGCTCGCCGAGGTGATGGGAGCGGTCGGGCTGGCGCAGAACTTCGCCGCGCTTAGGGCGCTGGCATCGGAGGGGATCCAGAAGGGTCACATGAAGCTCCATGCGCGGAACGTGGCGGCGAACGCGGGGGCGACCGGAGAGATGGTCGACATCGTCGCTAACAGGATGATCCAGGAGAAGATGATCAGGTTCGACAGAGCCAAGGCTATCGTCGACGAACTCAAGAAGCAGTAACTAGTGGGGAGCGCGGCCGGACTCCCCGACCCCGATCACTTGTACTTCGAGAACGACGGGATCATCGTATTCGTATCACGAAGGTAGGGAAGCGTCGTAATCTTGTCCATCACAAGCTCCAGCACCTTCTCGTCCGTAGGAAGGACAATCTCCCTCTCGGTCTCGATGACGACGAGGATGTCCCACTCGCCGGTGATGAGGTGGACCTCCCTGACCTCCGGAATCTTGTAGAGCCTATCCGCAACGTCTCTCTCCTTGCCCGGGTCTGTCTTAACCAACACGAACGCTTTCTGGGGTCTCACGCTTTCTTCTATGCGAACTTCGGTTTTTAAACCCTAACTGTCCCTTGCGCCGCGAGGCAGGTGGATCCGCGCCGCCTCGGACGATAACAGTTTTTCGGTGATTTCCGAGACAAGCGTTAAATATATTCTATGGAGAGAGTTGTTTCTGCTTGAAGACCATCAACGTGCTGGCGGCGTTGGTCCTGCTGGTCTCCGCTGCCATAGGTACATACATACTCCTCACCGATTCATATCTCTGGTCGGCGGCCCCGACCCACGCGGAGGGGCTGATCGTCTTCGTGGTCTTGGACCTGGGGCTTATCGGGGGCCTCTGGTGGAAGCCGAAACTGGCCATCATAGGCTTGACCCTGCTGGGTCTGGTGCAGTTCGGTGCGATGGGGGCCGACCTCTTCATAGGATCCAGCGTTGGGACGAGTTCGGTGGGGTTACAGTCCTCCTTCCAGAAGTATCTTCTTGGCGACACCGCCTTCAAGGCCCTCCTTGGGGTTCAGGTGGTCCTCGTACTGATAGGGATTGGGGCGATCATAGTGGCGCGGCGATCCCCGCCCGCACCCTCGGTCAAGCCGGAGGTCCCCGCGACTCGGCCGAACGTCTAGGCCAATCGACGAACCGGGGGGTCTTCAGTTCCGCGGATCCCACCCTGTACGATTCCGAGGCTAGCGGCCCGCGCACGTTTAAATTTCCACGAGAATCGCTGGGAAGCAATCGCATGGAAGTGAAGCTCGGCCTCGTCCAGATGAGGATGGTGGACGACCGCCAGAAGAACATCAGCAAGGCGTCTCGCATGGTCGGCGAGGCGGCGAAGGGGGGCGCCCAGATAGTGTGCCTTCCCGAACTCTTCGACGTTCCGTACTTTCCTCAAGAAGAGGAATCTGACACAAGACCCGAGAAGCTCCCGAACGAAGCGACGGAAGCGCTTTCAGAAGCGGCCAGGAGGAACGAGGTCGTCCTTGTAGGAGGGTCCCTCTACGAGGCCTTCAGGGGGAAGACGTACAACACCGCCGTCGTCTTCGATGAACGCGGGAAGACACTGGGAGCCTACCGCAAGGTCCACATCCCGCAGGATCCGGGATTCTACGAGCAAGACTACTTCAGCCCAGGGAGGGCCTACAGGGTCTTCGAGACCAAGTACGGGAGGCTCGGGGTCCTGATCTGCTTCGACCAGTGGTATCCCGAAGCCGCTAGGGCGAACAAGCTGCTGGGAGCAGACTTCATCTTCTACCCGACGGCGATCGGGACGGTGAGAGGGATCGAACAGACCGAGGGCGACT
Source organism: uncultured Nitrososphaerota archaeon (assembly GCA_963703285.1). GTDB lineage: Archaea > Thermoproteota > Nitrososphaeria > Nitrososphaerales > Gagatemarchaeaceae > Gagatemarchaeum. The sequence continues at coordinate 1,068,424 of OY969807.1, read as the reverse complement.
GGAAGGAGGCCTGGGAGACGGTGCAGCGGGGGCACGCCATTGCCAACAGCGTGGTGGTAGCGGCCGTAAACAGGGTGGGCGTTGAGAAGGAAACTCGTTTCTGGGGCGGATCGTTCGTCTGCGACCAGTTCGGGACGGTCCTCCGCCGGGGTGGCAAGACCGAGCAGGTCGTCCTTGCATCGTGCAACACGCAGCTGGGAAGAGACATCGAGAAGGGGTGGGGGTTCCTTCGGAACAGGAGGACAGCCACGTACAAAGGCATTGCAGAAGCGCCATGAGCATCTCCCCGGGTTCGTCTACAGATTACAGGATGCCGGCCGAATGGGAGAGTCACGACTCCACCTGGGTCGCCTGGCCGAAGGACCCCCTGACTTTCCCAGAGGAAATCATCGGGAAGGTGGAGGAGACCTACCGCGTCATGGTGACCTCACTCTCTTTGGGCGAACGGGTGAACGTCCTCGTGGACGACGATGCGATGGAGAGGAGGGCGTCCCAACTGATCGGACGCAGTACCAGGGTGCGCTTCGTCAGGATACGAAGCGCGGACGTCTGGATGCGGGACTACGGACCGATCTTCGTACGCCGACGTGACGGCCGAATCGCCGCGACGAAGTGGATTTTCAACGCCTGGGGCAACAAGTACGACGAGCTGCTCGCAGACGACGAAACCGGGATGGCGGTCGCGCTGGACGCGGGAGCGCCAATCCTCGAGCCCGCGATGGTCCTGGAGGGAGGATCCATCGATTCGAACGGGCGGGGGACGTGCCTCACGACCGAGCAGTGCCTCCTCAACAGGAACCGCAACCCGCAGCTGTCGAGAGAAGAGATTCAGGAGAGGCTAGAGAGGTACCTCGGCTTCACCAACTTCGTCTGGCTCAAGGAGGGGATCGCCGGTGACGACACTGACGGCCACATCGACGACATCGCACGGTTCGTGGGCGACAGGAGGGTCGTCTGCATGGCGGAGGAGGATCCCGGTGACCCGAACTACGAACCGCTGCAAAGGAACATCGAGCTTTTGAGGGCTGCCAAGGACGAGGTCGGCAGGGGGCTGGAGGTCATCCCCGTCTCGATGCCTAGGAAGAAGGTTGGAGGGTCGGAAAGGCTCCCCGCCAGCTATGCTAACTTCTTCGTGGGGAACTCCGTCGTCCTCGTGCCCACGTTCCGCGACGTCAACGACGGCGCGGCGCTCGGGACCATCGGGAGCGCGTTTCCGGGTAGGAGGGTGGTCGGGATAGACTGCGAAGCGCTCGTCTATGGCTTCGGGGGAATTCACTGCATCACCCAGCAGCAGCCCGGAGCGACCTCATGATAGCCTGCGCCGAACTCGGCCGCGCCGGTATTGTGGTCGGTGGAAAGGGCGCTCGAACCTCAGGATGACGGCTCGCCGAGAAGTCGCCTCAGGAAGGGGACGCCCTCGACCGGGTCCGTCTCGAGGTTCAGGGTTCCCGCATACGATATCTCCGCCAGTGCGCTGACTACATCTGGCCAGTCGATGTTTCCCCTCCCAGGAGGCAGGTGGAAGTCGCCCGAGCCGTCGTTGTCAGAGATGTGCACCGCCCACACCGATGAGCCCATTCGCCTCAGCACGTCAGAGGGTCTGACCGCCGAGCCGATGTTGGCGTGACCCGTATCTATGCACGCTCCGACGTTGTCGCTGTTGGCCCCTTCGATGATCCCCATGAAGTCCTCCCGGGTCATGAAACTGGGGTCGTTAAGCCAGCCGTTCTCTAGGCAGACAGCGACACCCAGGTCCTTCCCCGTCCTTGCGAGCCTCGAGACGACCTCCGCGTTGATCTTCCAGAGCTTCTCCGCGAACGAGTGGTCGTGAGACCATATGCCCAACTTTCTTTGGTCGTCCCATCCTGCGTAGATCAGCCCTCCGGGATGCACGACGTAGTACCGGACCTCTAGCTCCGAGCAGTAGCGAAGCTGCCTGAGGTGGAGCTCGATCGTCTTCTCCCTCTTCCTCGCGTCCAGGTCGCCCAGGTCGAACTCGCCCATGAAGGGCGCGTGCATCGACGCCGCGCGGATGCCGTAGGACCGCAAAGCCTCTCTCAGGGCCGCAATGACGCTGCCGTCCACGCCGAGGGTCTTCGCGGGGCCGCTGTCTTCGAAGGGACCCAATTCGGCGTACTTCAGGCCGAGACCCGATAGCAGCCTCACCCCCTCGGCCGTCGGCGGCACGCTGGCGCTAATCCTGGGTGAGAAGGCTGACTTGACCTGGTCTAGGGACGGCAGCGAGAAGTCGAGCCACCGGTCCGCAAAGCGTCGTTATGTGGTTTCTGGTTCGATAGGATGTGCCTCATTCACGGTCCATCGCTGTCCCCTTCAGCCTTAAATCGAGATACACCAAAGGATTGCCTATGGTGCCCAAGAAGAAGAAACCCCCCTGCAGCTAACGACCGCCCGAGGTCCCGGGGGGCTCATCGTCCTGCCCCTCGAGAAGATCCAATCCCAATTCGGCCCCTCCTTTTTTAGGAACTCCCCGATGTGCGGCCCCATTGATCAAGATAAGGGGCTTCACGATGAGAGACTACCCTCAGGTGAGGGAGGTCTGGACCGAGTCCGGACTGAAACTCAGACCCGGCGACGACCCCGAAGGGATTCGCCGCAAACTCAAGCGCGACCGGCATCTCTTCCTTGTCGCAGAGGAGAGCGGGACGATAATCGGGACAGCCATGGGGGCATGGGACGGACGGAGAGGTTGGATCTATCCGTCGAACGATGTCTCGGTCAGGTTCTTCGCCAGTGTGGGATACGAGGTCGCAGAGATGAAGGAAGCGCAGAAGTCGTTGGGCAAGGTGGCCGCCCCCCAGGGTGCGAGGGCAGAACAGGTCAGCCGCAGAGCGCTGACCCGACGATAGCTATCCCAGGTACTCTCTCTCGAGCTCTTCCAGGATGGTGCGCACGGAGAGCTCCCTGATGTTCAGGGACTCCGAGATGCTCTCGACCTGCATGTCGTGGCTGTCGAGTATGTGGAAGAGCACCCTCCTCTTGTCCGGACCCTCGAGTTTGCTGGCGATCTTCGCGGCCTCCCGCATCGCGTCGTCCCGGATGCTCAGGAGGTCAGCGCGATCAGCGTCAATCTCCCCCATCTTGGTGTCGACGTCGTTCAGCACCCGGGAGAGTATCGAGAGCCTCTCCCTGTCGTTCTGGACTTGCGCGGCGGTCTCGACCCGTCTGCGCAGCGGCTCGGTGGCGCGCGACCTCCTCGCCTTGGAACTCTGAGCCTCGAAGGCCATCCCCCTCTCTAGGAAGAGGTTCGGCGCCAGGTCCATGGTGATCGAGAAGCTCTTCGCAAGCGAGTACCTCCTTCTCTGGGGGCCCGAAGGGCTGCTCTCCACGGTCGACGTCACCAGACCAGCGCTCTCCATCAGCCCCATGTGCTTGGCGACGAGCGGCTGCCCTAGGCCCAGCTCCTTGGAGAGCTGCAGCGCGTAGGACGGCTGCTGGCTGAGCCTCTTGATGATCCTGCGTCTTACGGGGTTCTCAATCACCTGCAAGAGTGCGTCGAGCTCTTCTTGGTTCATCTCAAATCATCTAAAACAAAAAATTGGTGGGTACACCTAGTTAAGGTGCACCCTTCTGGAGGCTTCCTTCGAGGTCGGCTCCATCTTGGGGAGCTTCAGCTCGAGGACGCCGTTCTTCATCGTCCCGTCGACCGACCCGGATCGGACCCGCTCGGGCAGCGTCAGATACCTCTGGAAGTAGGAGTAGGACCTCTCCACCTGCTTGCCGTTGGCACCGCTCTTGGGCTTCTCTGACTTCTTCTCGGCCTTCAGCTCGACGGCGTTGGAACTCACCTGGACCTCCAAGTCCTTCTTCTCGAAGCCAGGAAGCTCCGCCGTGAGCAGAAAGTGATCTCCGCGGTCCTGTACGTCGATGTTAGGCTCCTTCTGTCCGAACTCGGTCCACAGCGAACTCATCGAACTCGGGAATAGGGGACCCATGAAATCATCGAAGGGCTTCATATACTCTTCGAAGATCCTTGGGAGCCCGAACCCTGGTAGGGCGAGCGCCGTTGACTCGGTCGAATCCCGCTTTCGGGACGTTTCCTTCGTGTTCTTTTCTGTCATGCTACATCACTTCTTGTATATCACCGATGGTATACTACCTTAATAAACCTTACGCCCTCCCCTCTTTCAAGGCGCAAATCCCTAAATCGCCGGCTGTCTTCCAAGCCGGCGCGTCTTGAATCAGGTTCGGGACATCGGCTTCGATCCAGGGAGCGTTCTGCCGAAGTACGGGTCGTACTGCCTCTCGGGGGTCCCCCAGACGGTCCTCCATCTCTTGGGCATCCAGAGCGACCGGCCGAGGCTTCCCGACGATACCTTCGACGGCATCGACACGACGGGTGTGGAGAAGGTCGTGCTCTTCCTCTTCGACGGCCTGGGGTACAGGGAATGGAGGAGACAGGAGAATGCCGGGTTCTTCGGGCAGATGACCGAGAGGGGGCGCGTCACTCCAATAACCACCGTCTTCCCGTCGACCACATCGACCGCTCTCACAACACTGGCCACTGGGCTGACCCCGCAGGAGCACGGCCTCATCGAGTGGTATCTCTATCTCAGCGAGCTCGACATGACCATAGAGACGCTGCCGTTCTCGCCCATGGGCGCGGATGGCCGCGATCTGCTTCGTCCCTCCAACGACCCGCGGATGCTCTTCGAGGGGGAGACCGTCTACAGGCGCATCGCTGATGAAGGCATCCCGGTATTCAGCTTCCTGAACAGGAGGATAGCTCGCAGCGGCTATTCCAGCGTGGTCCACGAAGGAACCAATGTCATACCCTACTCGAGCGGCTCCGACCTGGTCGCCTCTCTCCAAAGGACCATCGCGAGTTCCAAAGGCCCCGCCCTCTTCTACGTCTACTGGAGCATGATTGATACGGTCGAGCACACTTTCGGCCCCAATACCGAAGAGGCTAGACTGGAAGCGAGCGCGATATCGCACCTGCTCTCTGAGGGTCTGGCCAGCCGAATGGAAGGCTCCGTCATGTCCAAGGTCCTCTTCCTCGCGACGGCCGACCACGGACAGGTCTACAGTCCGACGGGTGAAGCGCTCATGCTCGACGGTGACGACCGCTTGGCTGCATCCCTCGCCGAGAGCAGAAACGGGAGGAAGATACTCCCTTGGGGTGGTACGAGGGACCTTTACCTTCAGGTGAAGGCAGAGTCGCTGGAGGAGACGAAGGACTACCTCTCTGGGACCCTGGCAGGCCGTGCCGGTGTCTTCAAGACCTCGGAGGTCACCCGGTCGGGGCTCTTCGGGACGAGCGCGCCGGCGCCGACCTTCGAAAGGCGGGTCGGCAACCTGTTGATCTTGCCGACGGGGACGCGAAGCGTCTGGTACAGGCACCCGGAGGCCGACCTAGCCCGCGATGAAGGGGGTCCACGGAGGGCTCCACGAGGACGAGATGACGATACCCTTCGCGGTCATGCGCGGCTCAAGGATCGCTCTCTGACATCGGCCGAACGGACCTCGAAGGTTTATTGGCGGCGGCGACAGGAAGCGATACCATGATTACGGGCGTTCACGCTCTCATATACAGCAAGCATCCCGAGAAGGACCGCGCGTTCTTCAGGGACGTCCTGAAGCGTTCGTTCGTCGACACTGGGGACGGCTGGCTGATCTTCTCGCTCCCCCCTGCGGAGTTGGGCCTCCATCCGGGGGATGAGAACGACGTTCACGAGCTCTTTCTCATGTGCGACGACCCCAAGTCGACGATGAAGGACCTTCGGGCCAGAGGGATCAGGTTCCCGAAGCCCGTCTCGGAGGAGAGCTTTGGATACGTCACTGCGATGAGGCTCCCTGGAGGCGGGGACCTCGGGCTCTACCAGCCGAAGCACAAGACGGCCATACGAAGACGAAGACGGACGCTCTCGAGATGAGCCATCCTCAGTTCGGTATCTATCCCAACGACCCTGCATGGGCCAGAGCGTATGCGAGGGTTGCCATCATCTGGCTGGGTCGGGATTCTGCCGGGGGTTGAGGTCGCCTGACGGCCGCCGGAGACACCTGCTCGTCCCAAAGGGAGAGATCATCTTCCGCTCTGCTGAGGCAGGGGACGAGGGCGTACAGTGCTCCAGCTATAAGATCCAGTGGATGGTGCTGACCCTAGTGGGCTGTGGAAGTCAGGATGCCCACCGTGATCGGGATCGCGACGTAGACCAGGCGGCGCAAACAGCGGAATTGAGAGTTGTGGACCTAGGGTGCGCCCGGTTTCACGAATCGAAGCTGCGCCTAGCCTGCCGGATAGTAGAACTGGATCCCGGTGAGGATGAACTGGACCGCGATGGCAGCTATGAAGACGGCCATCAGGGTCGAGAGCACGGCGGTGCCACGGCGTCCGAGGACGGAATCGATCCTGTCGAGATACCTTAGCACGAGCCAGGTCACCGACATCACGATCGCAATCGAGAGGAGCGCCACGACGATTCCAGAGATCTGCAGGGTCACGATGGTTGTCGTTATGGCACCGGGGCCGACGAGGAGGGGGAACGCGATGGGGACTACGCCAACGTCCTCTTCCGAACCCCCCGTCGAGATAAGACCTCCCCTGAACATCATCTGCATGGCCAGGATCATCAGCAGGATGCCGCCCGCGATCATGAAGCTGTAGATGGTTATGCCAAACAGATTGAGCAGCTCCGTGCCCGCCACGGCGAATGTGACGAGGAGGACTGACCCAGTGATCAGAGCGATGTGGAAGGTGCTCGTCCTCTTGACTTTGGTCATGCCCCTCGTCAGCGCAAGGACCACCGGGACCAACCCGGCCGGGTCGACGACGATCAGGAGGGCCACGGTGCCCCTCAGGAGCTCATCCAGGAATGGGCCCGCCATGGTCGAACGGAGGCGGCCGAATCTGACCTAGCCTAAAAGGCGATTGATGGACCTGACGTGCAGTAACTCGCCGACTGGCATTCTCGAAACACGCGGCACTCGAACATCCAACGGTCCTGCGCCGCACAAATTCTCTAAGAATTATGGAACGATTCAGGAAATCCGCTAAATAGTAATCAGAGCGGAACCCGGCCGTAAAATGGTTCCCGAGAAGCAGAGTCACGCCCGCAGAAACCTTCTCCTTGGAGTTGTCCTTGTGCTGCTGGTCGGATCGGGCCTCATCTATATTCAGGAGCTCGGACAGGCGGGCGACTCGACCGGCTCGACGATAAGCTCCCTCCAGAGCACGATCTCGAGCCTCGAGAGCTCGAACAGCGCGCTCCAGTCGCAGATAGCAAGTCTGAGCGCCTCGACGGTCAACGCCTCCATCTCGGGGATAAACCCTGAACTGATCTACGCAACAGACAACAGGAGCGTGGTCACGATCCAGGGAAGCGCGCTCGTGACAACGGACACTCTCCTCGGCCCATCCACGTCCGTTGAGACGGTCCTCGGCTCGGGTTTCGTCATCTCGTATTCTGGCGCCTACTACATCGTCACCAACTACCACGTGGTAAACGGGTTCACGAACATAACGGTCACCTTCTCAGACGGCGACGCATACCCACTCAAGGTCGTGGGTACTGACGCCTACAGCGACTTGGCTGTCGTCAGCGCCCCGACGGCTCCTGCGAACGAGTACACGCCCCTGCAGATCGTCTCCTCCTCCGGAGTCGTCATCGGAGAGCCGGTCGTCGTGATCGGGAATCCTTACGGACTCGCCAGCTCGATGACCTTCGGCATCGTTAGCCAGCTGGGGAGGACCATCCAGGAAGCGACTACGGGCAACTACTCGATCTCCGGCGTGATTCAGTTCAGCGCTCCAATCAACCCCGGGAACTCCGGGGGGCCATTGCTGGACGCGGCCGGAGACGTGATCGGCATAACGACGGCCACTGTGAACGGTTCGCAGGGAGTGGGGTTCGCGATCCCGTCAGACACCATAACCAGGGAGCTCCAGTCCCTCATAAACACGGGCGCTTACACCTCACACCCCTACTTGGGAATAGGGGGCGTGGACATGAACTACCAGCTCGCCCAGGCTTCGGGCACTAACGTCACTTACGGAGTGCTCATCGAGAGCGTCGTCTCCGGAGGCCCGGCCAGCCAGGCAGGGCTGAGGGCAGGGACCAAGACGGTGACCGTGGACGGATCCGAGTACATGGTGGGCGGAGACATCATAGTGTCGATCAACGGCGCTAGAATCGTGAACACCGACGCGCTCTCCACGTACCTGGAGCAGAACACCTCGGTCGGGCAGACGGTTCAGCTCGGAGTCATAAGGTCGGGGCAACTCATCACGGTGAACGTGACGATCGGACAGAGGCCACCCCCCTAGGGTGGCTCGGGTCCTGTCTCATGATGAAAGCTCGCACCGCGGACCGATTCTCCGAAGCGATGGAATCCCTCTCGAAGTCGCATGAGGCTATCAATAAGAAGAAGCCCCCGCCGACAGGGAAGGTCGCCCCATGAGCCAGGACCAACCCAGCGTGCCACCGGCCCCGGCACCCAGCGAACCGTCGAAGAAACGCTCCTACATCCAGAAGCTCTGGGTTCCTGTGGTGATCATCATAGGCCTCGTGGTCGGAGAAGCGATTTCCTACGGCAGCATGAGCACGCCAGAGTTTCCTTCCCCCGGGAGGTTCGGGTTCCCTCCACACTTCCAGGCCGACCCCGTGCTCCAGTTCCACGTGGTGCTGACCACGGTCGAGGTGGCTCTTCTACTGGCGCTGCTCGTCATATACATTCGGATGTACGCTGAGACCAGGGCAGCCTTCTCCCTCGGACTCGTAGTCATGCTGGTCGCGCTCTTGGTGCAGTCCCTGCTCTCCTATCCTCTGATAATAGGATACTACGGGCCCGTCTCTCTCGAACCGGGTCTCTCCAGTCCCTCGGCTGACGTGCTTACGGTGTGCGCGTACGTCGTCTTCCTTTACCTGAGTCTTGAGTAGCTCGCACGCCGCCGTCCCTCCACATTCGCCGCGTCCTCCAACCGTTAAAAAAGACCAAATACCGAGGTCCCTCCATAGCGTCAGGATGCAGAGAGAGCCAGTCAAGGGGCGCCCGCGTCCCAGGATGGAGGCGCTGGCAGACCTCATCTTCGGCCTCTCGCTCTCTATCGGGTCAATCGCCCTCATTGCGAACTCGCCGCTCAACTCCGGCCAAATCAATGACCACATATTCGCCTTCGCCTTCACGTTCCTCATCCTCATCACCGCCTGGATGATCTATACGACGCAGATGTCGGTGTTACCCATCGAGACTCGCGCCGCGACGTTCCTCAACGTGGCTCTGCTCCTGCTGGTGGCCCTCGTCCCCTACCTCCTCAACAGCATCGCGCTCGTCAACGGTTCTCTCACCGCCTCGCAGGCTTCGGCGATAAAGGACTACTCTTCGACCCTGTTCGCGCTAGACCTGACGGGCATCCTGACGATACTGGCGCTATTCGCCCACGTAATCAGCATGGAGGAGAAGAAGCTGGTGGCACCCGATGTGGCACGCGGCTTTCGCAATGGTCGGGACCGCATGATTGTTTCGGCTCTCCTGATGCTGATTTCCATAGTCCCTGTCTTCTGGCAGTGGATGTTCCTCGGGACCCCCGTCAGGCTCTTCATCTGGTACGTTCCGCTCGCCTTCTACTGGGTCGGCAGGGCTCTGCGACCGGACAATCCCCCGGAAAAGACGGCGCCTGAGGGGGCGGGTTAAGTTCTCAGGTGGCCACTACCGAGTAGATCGGAGGCAAGCCGTCCGCGATCAGCCCCCACCTCCTTCCCCCGTTCCTGGAACCGTAGAGCTGGCCCGTGGTGGTCCCGAAGTAGACCCCGCAGGGGTCTTCCGTGTCCGAAGCCATGCCCTCCCTCAACACGTTGTAGAAGGATCTCTTCGGGAGACCAGCGCCTAGCGAGGACCAGGATTTGCCGGCGTCGTCCGATGCCCACACCAGGAACCTGTTCTTCGGCGGTATTCTGGCGGCCCCCGACGCGGCGGGTCCCACGTAGATTCGTCTAGGGTCGTTGGAGTCGACCGCTACCGGGAAGCCAAAGCGCGAGGGCAGGCCCCTGCTTATGTCAACCCAGGTCTCCGCCCCGTCGTCACTCCTGTAGACTCCGCAGTGATTCTGCTGATAGATCACGTCTGGCCGAGAGGGGTGACGCACCAGGTGGTGGGGGCATTGGCCGTATTCCGGATACTGGCGCTTGGGGGGAAAAAAGTCGGCGAGCACGTCCTTGTTCCTGAAGGCCCAGCTCTCTCCGCCATCGGTCGACTTCATTACGCCCACGGCGGATATGGCCACGAGGAGGGAATCGGGATCCTTGGGGTGGACTAGTATCGAGTGAAGACAGAGTCCGCCGAACCCGGCCTGCCACTTCGGCCGCGTCTCATCCTTGAAGAGGGCTTTGTTGAGAGTCCAGCTTTCGCCCCCATCCTTGCTCTTGAAGAGCTCCGCCGGGTCCGTCCCGCAGTACACAACGTCGGGTTCATCTTCGTTGGCAGGCTGAATGTGCCAGATCCTGACGACCGAGAGCTTACTCTCGCGCGGGAGCTTTGGAGCCTTCTTGCTCTCCTTCCAATTCCTCCCCATGTCGGTGCTCTTGGCTACGGTCGGCCCCCAGACGAAGCTGTCGACGGCGGCCAACATCGTCTTGTTCCTCGGGTCGTAGGTGACGTGGTAGACCTCGGTTCCCTTGAAGTGGGGGCCCGACGACTTCCACGTCCTCCTGTCGTCCTCCGACTCGAAGACGAACGCTCCCTTCTTCGTCCCAACCATCACCGTGGTTTTGTTGTTCATCGCTAGTTCCTAACCTCCGGCGACGGCAGCCAGTATGTACACGTGGTCCCCGTCGCTCACCTTCGTTCTTTCTCTCTGGAGGTCCCTTATGTTATTCTCGTTCACAAAGATGTTGACGTACGGCCTCGTCCTTTCCTGGTCATCAAGAATTCTCTCCCTGACATGGGGAAACATCCCCGAGAGGCTCGAGAGGACGTCGAGGACATCGCCAGCTTTGGCAAGGTCGATGTCAAGGTTCGAGTTAGTGTAGGCACCCAGATAACCAGCCAGGTGGACCCTTATCGCCAACCCATGGCTGATAGAAAGCCTCGACTAATAAACTCGGCCACTTGACGACACCTCGGGGGGCGCTTGGACTGCCTGCCCTATCCGGTAAAGGATATGGTCCCAGCATCCAGCTGTGGTAGTCGCAGACGTAGGTGTATGCCCCTGGCGTGGTGAGTGTCACGGTGAACGTCGAACCCTGCTTGAGGTTGGGAGATACCCCGGGCAGCGCCGCCGGTGCGAAGCTGAGCTCCTGGGCTCCAGCCGCGCCCTGGGGGGTGGTTATGGTCGCGGTCGCTCCGCTACGGGGCTCAGCAAAGGGAAGGTGGAACCGAAGGATGAGTCGCGCGTTTATCCCTTAAATACGAACCGTCGACCAAGAGTTCAAGCGGCTCAAATTGCGCAACTCGTCCGCTGTCATCTTGACGATGGTAGGAGGCGTGTTCTACATCATTGGTGGCGCGCTGGTCGTTGGCTTCGCAGGCGCCTTAACGTCAAGCGTGAACAGCCTGGATTTGAGCGCATTGGGACTGGGCAGTACCTCAGGGATTGGCGGAGCAGTCTCGCTTGTCGGGGGTTTCGGCATTGCCTCAGGGATTTTGATAACCCTCGGAGGGTTCCTCATGAAGTCGGAGATCCCTGCGCGGAGGAAGACGGGAGGGATACTGGCTGTCGTGATGCTGTTCCTGGGCGCCCTGCCCGCGCTCGGCGGCCTCCTGATTGGTTTCATCCTCACGGCGATAGGCGGTTACATGGGGCTGACATACAAGGCAACAAGGTCAAACATAGTCGTCCCGCTCGGTCCCGTCGGGTCTGTCACGCTGGGTCCCCAGAGCGCCCCGATTTCGTCGGCGGACGCCCCTTCTGGGGCTGGCCACGGGCCGCTCAACTACTGCATAAAGTGCGGTTCGCGGCTTCGCGAAGGCGCCATATTCTGCGGAGCTTGCGGCGCCCGGGTCCCCGAATAGATCGATTCCGGGACCTTGGAAACGGGAAGCGGAAGAGGTCCGAAATCCCCGCTGAGCTTTCATGACCACGATCGCGTCGCCGTCGCGTCCTACGATTGGGTCGTAGGGCCGTCTCCAGTCGTCCCACTTGATCCCATCCTGCCAAGTAGGAAGTACGCGAACACCGAGAGTGGTGCCGCCGCTGCATATGCGGCTAGAGTGCCCCCGAGGACCCCCAGCGCCGGGAAGGCGAGTCTAGCGACGATCACGTACGGTACGACCGTAAGGATGGTCGAGAACATCACGGGCGTGGCCAGACCTCTGGATGCCTCCACCCCATCGACGCGGCTGACCACGAAGATGGTGGACGATACTATCGCGGGGAAGGATGCGAAGGCTCCTCCAGCAACCGGTCCGAGGGTCTCGCTAAGGAGGATGGCCCCGACGACCATCCCGCCCGCCAGGGCGAACCGCCACAACCAGTCGAAGGGCCTGATTCTTATGCCTCGAACCGAGACCCGCACCTTGATCCTCCGGGAGAGGGAGATGTACGCAAGAGCCCAGACCGTGAGGAATCCGGCGAGCGAGACGGTGAACCCAACGCCGGTTTCGATGATGATAAGTGTCGTGGTGAAAGCGGATACGGCCCAGAACGCAAGGGAGGAGAGGAGCGCGACAGAGAACCTTCTGTCCTTGGCGAGGGCGCTGTAGACAAGGGGATACGCGGCGGTAAAGCCTAGCGCCAGGGGGAGCGCTGTCGTCGCGTCCACCGCGGCCCCGGTCGATTGAGTCCAAGCGATGAAGGCCAGGGAGAATGCGACTATTGACGGGAACCCGGCCAGGACGCCCCCGACTCTGGACCCGTGCCTCACCGTAACCTCCGTGGTTATCGTCACCCACGTCCCTCCGATGGCGAATGAGAGGAGCAATCGCAGGAGGAACAGGTCCAATTTGTACTGTCTCAGTCCGGATTCAGCGGTTCTAAAGCGTTCACGAGGTTCAGACGGCTGCAGTGACGTTCAACTGGGATGAACGACGACTTGGAAGCCAGATGCGCGCTCCGAGGCGCGTTCAAAAATGCTGGTTCAAGTCATTCACCATGCAACCCAAGGCCATGAACACAAAGAGGTCAACGGTCCTCGCAGCCACAGTCGCTGCGGTCGCCGCATTAGCCCTGATCTCAGCGGCGGTGCTCTCCGGAACACTGCTGACGACGACAACGATTCCTTCCAGCTCTTCATTTCAGTTGACGTCTACCTCGTCTGCGACGGCGCAATCGTCCCAGCAGACTTCACAAGCTTCCACGCAGTCGACGTCCCAACAGTCGACCGGTCCCCAGGGTCAGGGGACGCTCTCCGTCCTCCTCACCGACCCTCCCTGCGTCCCCACCGGCGTCACCAAGGTCTACGTGAACTACGCCGACCTCGAGGTCCACGTATCGGGAGCCGGCAACAACAGCGGGTGGACAGTCGTGAAGGCATCGGGCTCGATCGAGCTGATGGGTACCGTCAACGTCAGCCAGACGATCTCATCTGTCAGGGTCAATTTCGGCATCTACAACGAAATCCGGTTCAACATAACGAGCGCAGAGGTGACTTACTACGGTACGAACTACACAGCGTTCGTCCAGACCAGCGAGCTGTCGATACCCATAGTAGGTGGCATCGAGGTGAGCGCTTCGACGCCGAGCGCGACGCTGGTCGATATCTCGCCGACGGTCATCAACGTGGGAAGTCAGGCGACCCCCGAGTTCATCATAACGTCCGTCGCGACGGCTTATCCCGTACCCTCCAGCGCCATCACCACGCAGCAACAGCAGCAAGGGTTCAAGATGAACCTGAACGGCTCCAGCTGGTGGCAATCGATCGAGCAGAGGTCCACGGCCAAGATCTCTATAGGGTCGGCGGCTCTGAACTCGACCTACCTCAACCTCACGGTCCTCAACACGGGAGGAAACTCGACCCTGCTTAACCTCGTCACAATCACGCCGGTCGCCAACGCGACGGCCGCGGGTCACGGAGGAGTGCTGCCGACGGCACTCGGGCAGTCGGCCATCTTCGTCGTACTCAGCAACGGCACGCTGGTCCAGATTCAGGTATTCGCGCATGCGACCATGATGACGAGCGCCAGCACGATATCTGCGTCCCTGTTCGGACAACGAGGATTGGAGCTGCCGCCCGGCGCCACTGCCACCTTGACGCACCATGGTATCATCATCATCGGCTTCCTAGGAATGGCAATCGAGACACCGATTGGCGGAATCATCAAGGGCCATCAGTACCTCGTGACCGTGATCGGGACGCAGACGTCCGCCAGCGAAGTGGTGACGGCCTCGTAGCCGTCTCTGCCCTCCATTTTTGATTTAAAAGAGCCAGGAGGCGGTCCCATGGTGACCCGCGTCTTGTCAGAGAAGGGAAAGGTCGACGCTGAACTGAAGGGGAACACCCTGAGGGTGTATGTCTACGCCCTGAAGAGGGACCGGGTCGGCGTGAGGGAGGTGCAGCGCGCTCTCGGGCTCTCAAACCCATCGCTGGCGCAGTACCACCTCAACAAACTGAACGAGCTCGGGCTGGTCAGGGAGGAGAACGGGGAGTATGAGGTGATGAAGGAGGTCAAGGTCGACGTTCTCAGGGACTTCCTCAGAGTCGGCACTTCTCTGATACCCCGGTTCGTCTTCTACGCTGTCTTCTACACCATCCTCGTAGGCTACATGGCCTGGGTCTACCTCACGGAGTACTCGGGCGTTCCCATTGCGGGATGGCTCACCTTGCTGGTTGCCATCGCCGGCGCGATATTCTGGTACGAAGCCGCCCGGGCTTGGCGCGCCATGCCTCAGCCCTAGTCAGACTCCATATTGTTGGACACCCGATATACTTATATTGCACTCCCAATATTGGGCGACCGATAGAAATGTCACTTAGCCAGAGTTCGACCGAAAGATACGGAAGGACCGAGTTCGGAATCCCGATAGACCACAGTTTCTCCAAAGCTGCGTCGGAGGAACGGATCCAGAGGACCGCGGAGGCGCTCGCGAAGAACAACGTGACGGTGCGCGTCGTCGACACCGCGGCGGAGGCGAGGGAGTACGTCAACAGCATCCTCCAGAAGGGCGTGCGCGTGTACACGGCCCCGAGCGAGACCTTGAGGCTCTCCGGCATCGACGACGACATCAACAAATCCGGAAACTACACGTCTGTCCGTCAGGAACTGGCCAAGCTGGACCCCAAAACGCAGACGACCGAGAGGAGACGGCTCATCGCCACTCCAGACGTGGTAGTCGGGAGCGTGCACGCAGTCACCGAGGACGGGCGGCTCATCGCAGCCTCGGCAAGCGGTAGCCAGCTGGCGACATACTCGGCGGGGGCCGAGAAGGTGATATTCGTGGTGGGCTCACAGAAGATCGTTCCTGACCTGGAGACCGCGCTTAACAGGATTCAGCTCTATGCCTATCCCAAGGAGGACATCCGGGCGCGGGCGGCGTACGGGATGCCCAGCAGACTGGCGAAGATCCTCATCATGAACAGCGACTGGCCTGCGGGTCGCTCCACGCTAGTGCTCATTCGTGAGCCCATAGGCTTCTAACGACCCGCTGGCGGACCACCAAACGACCGTCCCGCTCGGGTATGGTCACGGCAGAATCCCGCTGGTGACTATCACTATCGAACCAATCACGAGGAACACAACCACGGACAGGTTCCTCACCCCTCGCGCCGAGAGGACCTTACCGAGCCGGCTGCCGAGGGCCGTCTCCAGGGCGCTGGCCGCGACGAGCGCGACAACGGCACCTGCGAAGACCAGCAGGGCGTCGTCGAACTGCGCGACAAACACGACGGTGAGCAGCTCGGTGGCATCGCCGGCCAGGTCCAGGGTTATCAGCGAGCCCAGTATTCCCAGGAACGCGAGCGCCTCCTTCCTTCCGAGGCGACCACGAATGCTCGTCTCGCTCCTCTGGACGCCCTTCTCGATGCGCAGACCTTCGACATACTCGAGCGCAGCATAGGCAAGCATTATCGTCCCGCCGGCCAGTTTGATCCACAGGATTGGAACGTACTCCACGAGCGCCGACCCTAGGACGACGATGATTGCCGAGGTAATCGTGAACGCAATCGAGCCCGCCGCGAAGACGAGAATCGGTCTCATCTTCGTGGCGAGTGATAGGAGGAGAAGAGCGTCCTTGTCGGTGAGCTCTGCGATAAATATCGTGCCCACGACCGTGAGGAACCCGCCCGCGAGTCCCGAGGTTTCCACCGCGTTTGGCACCGGTTTCGCTGCCATTCACGAGCGAAGACTTAATTGTTCTTGTATCCTAGTGGCATGACGGTCGTAGGATAATGCTATCAGATGACAGAAAGGAGAGACGAGCTGTTGCGCCATCAAACCCGGGAGTGCTGGACCTGCAGCTGATGGAGTTGCTGGCCGAGGACGGCAGCCTCACCTACCGTCAGCTAGCGGGGCGGCTTGGCGTCGACCAGAGGACGGTTGCTAAGCATCTGGATCACCTTAAGGAGGTTGGAGCCGTCAGGATCACCGCCGAGATAGACTGGGCTGCCATCGGAGTCAACGCGCTTGCCTTCGTCGGGACGATGACGGCCCTAGGCGACGAAGACGTGGCGAAACTCTACGACTACATCAGGAGGGAGCCCCGCGTAATCGAGGCGTACTCGACCCTGGGTTCCGACGAGTACTTCCTCGTCGTCCTGGACAGGGACATTCAGACTCTCCGGGAGGAGGTCCTGCGGAAGCTCGAACCCCTGACCGCGGACCTATCTACGGCCATAGTTTCAAGCAGGATCAAATCGAAGAGCTACTCGGAGTTCCTGTCCTTTCTCCGAAGGAGGGAGTCAGGCGCCTCTGGCGAGTCAGACCATGGCTCTCAGGAGGGCGTCAGGGGTCCGTCGGCGAAGGAGTAAGACCGTCACATGCCGTCGTCAGTCCCATCAGATGGGATCTGACACAAGGGGCCTTCTCCACGAGGGTACCTTTCTTCCGTGCGTGCGTCCGACGCGACAGAAGATTCCTTCAGAGTTTATAAGGTGCGGCAGAGTGCATCAGTGACCACGACATCCAACTCACAACCATCTAGCAAAGACGAGGGCGTTGTCTGGCGGGGCAGGCCCAGTATAGGTCCCTACGTGGCGCTCTACGGCATCTTGGCCGCCGTTGCCGTCGCGCTGTTCATAGGGATCGAGCTCTGGTTGGGCTACGACGTCTCGGGCGCATCGTTCCTCAGGGGCACCGCGAGTCTGGGTTCAGTCAGAATCCCCTTCCTGTTCGAGATAGTCACTGCGGTGGTCATAAGCGTGGCCTATGTCATCAAGGTTCTTCGGCTCCTCATAGTCAGGCTGGAGAACTCGTACGAGCTCCGCGGGGATGGTCTGTACTTGAACAGGGGCATAGCAAACCTCACGGGTACCTTCCTCTCCCCCATGGCCTTCTCCGACGCGAGGCTGATCCGGACGCTCGGAATGAGGATTGTGGGAAGGTCACTTATCATCGTCGAAGCCAACGACGGTCGGCGCTTTGAGCTGAAGATGATCAAAGATGCGCTTGACGTTCAGGCGCTGATTCGCAGAAACCTCGCCCATCCCACGGTCCGACTGGAAGGCGGCCTGCCTCCCCGCTGAAGGGCGGGTCTCTAGCCGGGCGCGCTCTGGTCTTGTCCGGGCCTCAGGGGTCGAGCATCTGCGGGAGGTCCTTGTATATCGCCATGTCGTGCGTGATGGTCTCGCTGTACGTCGCTAGGCTCTCGTCCGAGTAGGAAATCACCGCGGTGAAGGTCATCGGCTGGTTGGTGGCGAAGTAGGTCGCCGATGGGCCGACCAGGACCCTGAACTCCCTCCCCGGCGCGAAGAACCCTATCCCCCTGAATATGTTCAGATCGTTGATTACGATCTTCCCGTCCGGCCCGAGGATCTTTCCCCCGATCTTCGTGGCTACTTTGAGCGCCGGCTCGTCCCCGATGTTCTTCAGGACGAACAGGAACGACCCTCTCTCCAGCAGCACGTCCAGGATGACCCTCGGCCTTCCCTGACCCGGGACGGGACCGGCTGAGGCTCCAGGGTCCGTGTCGGTTCCCTTCGCTAGGGGCCCTGGCCGAGGGCCGTGAACTTCATTCCCTCCACCGAGACCTCCAGGGTCTCAATGGCAAGCGTGCTTGTCTTCCCGTTCAGAACCGGCGTCTCGTACTTCACGGGCCACGCGTTCGTGAATGCCCACTGGAAGACCGGTACCCTCGCACGATCGAGAAGGGTGACCGTCATCGTTGCCAGCGTCCCATTGCCCTGGACGAATCCTGAGAACCAGTCCCAGAGGGCAAGAGAGCCTGCCGAACTCGCGATGCCCCTCTTAAGGACAAGGTGACCATACCTAACAAGGCCGGGTAGCTTGTGGACGCTCTCTTCGGAGTCCGAGCCCTGCCTGTACTCTATGGCATCTATGGAGACGGCCGGGAGGACGCACTCTGCAAAATCTGCGGCGGGGACTCCGCTGATCGAGACCGTGAAGTTGAACGCCCCGTAAGGATTTTCGTTGGTCGACATCTTGGTTACGCCGTCAAAGATTGGGTCGGTGAGGTCTAAAAGGCTCGCGAGGTCCGCTTCCCGTGTTCTAACAGCGCATCCGTCGGAGGCAGCGACGACCCAAGGGGGACTACCGAGAGCACCCCGGGGACGCACGCGGAGAATCGCTGGACTCTTCATCAGGCTTGAATCACGGCGCAGGTTCCTGCGTTCTGCTACATGACCGTCGACGACCGGGACCTCACGGGTTCTTCGCCGAACTCCGGTTCGAGGAGGAGGCTCGCCGCGGTCATGTTCAGTGACATCGTGGGCTACACGGCGATGACCCAGAGCAACGAAGGCCCTGCCCTAAGCACGCTCGGAGGCTCCTTGCTCAGACGGAGGAAGCCGCGAGGGCGGGTCACGTACCTCCGGTGGCGATAGCCGGGATGTGCGCCTGCATCGGGGAGAGCGAAAGGGCGCTCAGCTGGCTCGAGAGGGGTTTCGAGGAACACTCGCCGTATCTGTCCTCTCTCAAGGTCGAGCGATGGTTCGACAGCCTTCGGTCTGACCCACTATTCGCCTCTCTCCTCAAGAGGGTGGGTTTCCCCCGAACTAGTTCCTCGTGTGCGCCGTTCACCTGACGACGCGGATGGTCCAGAAGTCGTGCGATAACTTCGGATCCAGAAGGTACTCGTAGGGCATCGTGAAGTAGCCTTCCAGACCCCATTGCCTTCCCCACGAATTCCTTACGATGAACCAGCGCTTGGCGTCGTCGTACCCGCACGCGACAACGGCGTGGAGACCGACCATCTTCTCCCCCTTCTTCGGCAAGCCGAGGTGCCCGCTCTGCTTGACGGCGCTGCCTTCGAAGCTGGAGTAGACGACGAAGCCGAAGACGAACGGATACCCCGACGCGAGGCAGGCCTTCATGTGGTCGAGGTTGTGCCCCATCCTCTGGTACTCGAGCGCAGTGAAACTCTTGGCGCGGGTGTAGCACCCCTTGGCAGGTTCCTGGGTCACCATCTTGGCCAGGTAGGGCCAGTGGACCTCGGGGCAGTCTCCCTGCTTCGCTATGCTCTTTATCCCGTCTCTGATTTGTCCCCCGGAGTCCTGGCCCTGAGTGTTCGTCATGACCCGTTCGTTGTAGTAGACGAAAAGGCGTGAGGGGGTGAAGACCTCCTTAACGCCCTGGCTAATGGCGTCGAACTCCATCGCAGCCGCGATGGCGTTTGCCGTACAGTTTCCTGAAATGAGTATCTTTCCGCGCCGACGCGTCACGAGGGTGTGGAATCGGGGGACCTCAGCGCAGTAGACATAGCCGTCGTAGTCATCAGTGAATATCTGCTCTTTTCTGACGATTGAGAGGTTCTTCTGCTCCCTCACTGAAACTCGTTGCATGTCATACCCGGGCTCTATCACCCTGCCGTCGGTCATCACCGACACTTGTTGAGCTCTTGAGGTCCATGACGTTGCATTTCCAGAGAGGAATACTAGGCGCTGGAGGTCATCTGCGAGTCTTGTCGAAGACGTGTAATGCGCTCGCCGGTTATCGTCTCCACCCCCATCTCCCATCCAATGGCCACGGAGTAACTCCTTGATGTTCTGCGCACTCTGGTGGAATACGAAATCCGGGACGAACTTCTTGGGGGCGTGCACCCCTCTCAGGCCGAGCCCTTCCATAGTCTCGTACAGTCGACGGTTCGAGAATGTGAACCGATCCTCGAGCTCAAGGTAGTGCTGCCCGATGTCTGAAAGGACCTGCCGTATGAACTCCTTCTCCCTCATCTTGCTCGCCGCCAACTGAATCTTGTATTGACCTTCTTCTTCCAAAATCGTCCCTTCGGCGAGGTAGATTCCAAGGAACCTTAGCCAGGAGCCCATGGACACCGTCAGTGGCTCCCTCTGGGGTTTGTGCTTGTGGAGCACTCCTGGCAAGGTGAAATTTTCGGACGACCCCGCGTCGCCTCGCCAGATTACGCGGTTCATCAACCCGCAGTACCAGCCGAGACTCTCGGCTTCGACGAGCGTATACTCACTCGAGAGTCTGCGCCTCGCCTCGTCCCACTTCCTAACCAACATCTTGTGTTCCGGCGTGACCTTGAAATTCAGGCTCCAGTTTTCAGCGCAGACCATGGGCCCTTTGTATCGTAACTTCAGCAATCTAGATGGCCTTTCGAACGATAGCTCAGAGTTACTCGGATTGACAGTGGCGAGTAACTCCGAACCACTCAGCTCCGAGAAGAGTTTGAAGCCAGTGTCTGTCAGGACTTCGGTCTCCGAATCGTGGCAGCTGTTGATCTGACCCTGGTTGTAGACCGGAGGGAACTGCTTCCTGAGGTCTAACTTCGGGGGAAGGTTCCTCAGGACGTCGGCGGGAGGCACATACGAATGGTCCCTCGGGTCGGGACTGTCGCGGATTCCCCCGAGACCCATCTTCGTTGTCGCAACCAAGCCCCTTGCCGTTGATGGAGCTTTAGCTGAGGTTTTTGGTTTGGCATTCTTGCGAGGTTTCATCTTGCCGATTTTCTCTCGGCCACTCTGGCGACCCGGGGGCAATATCTCTTTGGTATGACTCCCTCGCGACTCCCCACAGCGCTTCTCGTAGAGCGTTCCTCGATGCGCGGGGGTCGCGGCAGGGGCATGCCTCCGTGCTCATCCTGGGGTCTTCTTGCATCGATTAGCTACCAATTATGGAACGATTCAGGAATTCATGTAAATACCTGCAGCCTTCACATCGACCTTGAACATGACAACCAAGTTCGCGAAAACAGCGATTGTCACAGCATCGGCCATAGGCATCATCGCAATCCTTCTCGCATCTCCATCCATCCTGGCAGCGACAGCGCAGACATCGACCTCCACGTCCTCGACATCGACCACAGCGTCCTCGAGCTCTAGCTCGGGCATCTCGGGCATCGGCAACTGTGTGGGCCAAGGACCCGGCGGCATGGGCTTTCCTCCTTCTCAGGGAGGCGGCATGGGACAGGGAGGCCCAGGCTTCGGGAACTTCCAGACCAGAGCTGACGTCTCCGTAGGGACGAAGATCACCTTCACCAGCACGAGCGGCCAGTACTTCGTCGTCGGGAATCGCAGCGAGAACGGAACGGCTTCCGGTTCGCTGACGTTCACGGTGACCGGCAACCTCACCGAGGCCTACACCCTCTCCATATCAGGGGGCGTCGTGGTCGGCAGCACGACATCGACCATCTCATCCGGCTCGGGCCAGATGAGCCCATCCGCGTCATCCATCTCCGGACAAGGAACAACAACAACCTCCGGCGCGTTCATCCTGCAGGGAACGGCCAGGGGCAGCTTCGTCGGCAACACAGCAACGTTGTCGCTGGACATACAATCGGGATCCACCGAGTATCTGGTCCTCCTGACCGGCACGGTTCAGGGTTAGGCCTACTCGGTCCCACACTATTTTTTGCTAGATCAGGGTACGAAGACCGCGGCCGCGACCGTCGAGGTCCAGAGACCGTTCTTGTCGCCAGCGGCGGACTGCGTTATGTGGGTGGTCTTGATAATCATCCCGCTCGACTTGAACAGCTGCTCCCTCTCGTGCCAGGCCGTCTCGGGGTTGAACTCGATGCCCATCGTTGTCGCGAGCATTGTCGCAGCGAGGTCCTCGACGTAGTCTCCCGCGGACTCCTCAGTCTGCCCGAAGGTGTGGTGCTCGGAGATGTAACCATACTGGCCTTTCTTCGAGGGAATGGCCAGACCGACCGAGGAGACAATCAGGCGGTGGGGCTCGTTCGTCTCGTTCCGCGCCAGGACGACGAATGTGATCTCGCCCGGCGTGAGCATCTTCCTGCCCTTCTCCCTCGGAATCAGCTTGCACCCGGCTGGGATTATGCTCGAGACGCCGACGAGATTGCAGTGCTGGATTCCTGCATCCCTGAGCGCTAACTCGAACGATTGGAGCCGCTCCTTGTGCCTTCCGACACCGTTGGTCAAGAAGAAGTGTCTGGGAATCACTACGTCACGAGGGTGTGAATCTTCACTATAATTCCATTCTGCAACGCGCCGTCAAGCCTTCTCGTACTGGGCCGTCCACCTTCAGACAGGGAAACTGTCCCGTAATCCTCGATTCCGCACAGTCCCGGGGGTGAGGTTTGCCAGGTTTCCGTCGATGGCCGACGGACCGTACAGGAATGTCTGGGGGAGTCGGGCCAGCTTCGGGCGACCTAACGGGGCCGGTAGCCAGCAGGTCGCTAGGAACCTCAAGAGCCAGAACGATCGCCCTCTTCGGCCCTCATCCTCTCTCCCCTCATCCGGGAGGCTTTGCATCCCCGGATCCTGACTGCGTTGTCTAGCATGACAGCCATAGTTCTTATGCTTCATCCATATGGTTTAACTAAAACAAGAGGAAAATGGTGCGACATCTACGGAAGCTACGATGCCAAGGCCGGGATTCTCTGGACCGTCCGCGTCGAGCCGATCAACCAGATCTCCCAAAGGCGACGGAGGTTCAGATCCACCCTGTTCAGAGTTCCTCTGGGGACCGCCAGGATTCGTCGTATTGACCCGTCACGAAACATGGACGGCTCGAACCAGAGGGTGGAGTAGTTCTTGGAGACGAACCTGCTCGTGCAGGGATGCGTCTCGCACTCGACGACGACCAGCTCCTCTCGTTAGATGTCAGAGCGGAGGCCAACAAGGTCCGGCCTGTAGGCCCTCCACGACACTCTTCGTGTGGGAGGGGTCAGGGGCTCCTCGAGTACGACATACCTTTCCAGCTCAAGCTCCGCCCGAACGATTCTCTTCATCGAATGATGAAGATCCGACTCCACGAGCCATCCTCGGGCTCGCGGCATATCTCTCTCGCGCTCAAGAAAAGCGCATTTGGAGTCAAGAGTCCTTAATCTATGGAAAGCCCTCAAAGCAAAGGACAGCGAGGGAAACATCATAGGTCTCTGGCAATCTGCCCACTAGAGATTCTAGACTGTCAGGATCCCAGGTGAAGTCAATCGCGTGGGATGGCGCTAGGCCAGACCTTCTATTAGGCGAAGGTCGCGATGTTCTTCCCAGATACCTTGTCCATCACGTTTATCTGCTGAGGATGTTTGGTGAACATGACGTTTCCAAGGCACGCAATCAGGGCTGTGCCCTTCTTGCTGTCTAGATTCTCGGAACTTCCTGAAGCCACCATTCTCTTGAACGCGAGTTTGGTCTTCGGAACACCCTCCGCCTTGACGAACTTCGCCACCGTTTTGTTGTTGTAGAAATTAATCCTGGTCTCCTCGTCCTGTTTCTCGTTTGTCATTTTCTTGTCTCGAATCATCCAAGGACTATTAAAGGGAGACAGTCTGTGGTCTCATTGCGCTCTTCCATCCCCCTGATGCGGGCCTCGGGACCCAGGAGGGTCCCTGAACAATGGATGATTCAACAACTGGCGAAGTAGCTCGCTCGACCCCTCTGGAACGACTGTTCCATGTTCCGTTCGGCGTCCCAAGGACGACGGCATGGAGGCAGACCAGGCGTCTGGGGCAGCAGCCCGGCTACGTCAGAGTCAGGAGGGTGGGCTCCCAGAATCAGCTCGAGCTCATCCGAACCGACTTCGGAAAAGGTTCGCGAGCGCTACTCCGCGATGTTTGCGACTACGAACTTCAGCTCGGTCAGCTCACCTATCGCGAGGTTGACGCCCTCCCGGCCCATGCCGCTCATCTTTACGCCGCCGAACGGGGCGTTGTCCCATCGCAGGTTGGTCCTGTCGTTGATTAGGACCGCGCCCGCCTTCACCCTCTTGGCGAGCCTGATTCCCCTGGCAAGGTCTGAGGTGTAGATGGAAGCCTGCAGCCCGTAGATTGTGTCGTTTGCCAGCTCGACGGCCGCGTCGTCGCTCGAGGCTTCCATGATCGCCGACACCGGCCCGAAGACCTCCTTCTGGGCGATTCCCATACTCCCGATGACTCCCTCTAGTATCGTGGGCGAGTAGTAGTTGCCCCGCGCGAGCTCCCCGTAGTTGATTCGCGAGCCTCCCATCCTGACCTTCGCGCCCTTCTCGGCCGCCTCCCTGACGAGACCGTCAATCTTCTCGAGGCTCCGGACGTTTATCACGGGCCCGACGTTCGTGGTCCGGTCCAGTGGGTCTCCGACCCTCAGCGTCCCTACCGCCTGCTCGAACTGGGCCATGAACCTCTCCTTGACCCTCTCGCTCAGGATTATCCTCCTCGTCGCAGTGCAGACCTGACCTGCGTAGCCGAACGTTCCTGCAAGAGCCGAGCTGACGGCGTTCACCACCTTGGCGTCGTCTAGGACGATCAGCGGATTGTGCCCCCCGAGTTCGAGGATGACCTTCTTGTTGGTGCGGGCAGCCTTCTCCGCAATCTCCCTTCCCGTCTCCGTCTCGCCGGTGAAGCTGATGGCGCCCACCTTCCGGCTTGTGACTATCTCGTCCCCCACCTCGCCACCCGGTCCGAGGACGACGTTGAGTACGCCCGGAGGGAGACCCGCATCCTCGAAGAGCTTAGCCACCATCAGCCCCGGGAGAGGGCCGTCGCTCGGCGGCTTGACCACCACGGTGTTCCCTGCAGCTATCGCGGGTGCCACCTTGTGCAGCAGCAGGTTGAGCGGGAAGTTAAACGGCGAGATGGCACCAACGACGCCGATCGGTTCGCGAATGGTGAAGCCCAGCCTGTTCTGGTTCCCAGGCGGGAACGGGTGGGAGTCGAGCGGTATCGTCTGTCCGTAGATCCTCTTCGCCTCCTCGGAGGCGAACGTCAGCGTGAGTATTCCCCTCGAGGTCTCCGCCTCGGAGTCGGCGATTGGTTTGCCGACGTTCTTCGAGATGAGGGTAGCCATCTCCTCCGCGTTCTGCTCCAGTAGGTTGGCGACCCTCAGAAGGATCTTCGACCTCTCGAAGGCGGTCATCGACTCGGCCGTCTTCATCGCCCCTGCGGCCGCGTCGATGGCGCTCAGTGCGTCATCCCGTCCCCCCTTCGGGACGTTCGCGAGAACCTCCTGATTGGCCGGATTCAGCACCATCATGGTCTCGGCACTCTCGGAATCGACCCAGCTTCCGTCGATGTACATCTTGGAGGGGACTTCCATGGACGATTTCGCGTCAAATCGCTATTTATCTCTGTGATAGCCTTATGCTAGTCCCTAATCTCCCAGGCCCTGCAGGCGGTGGGACCGCTCCTGTACTAAAATTCCAAGGATGTCGTCATATTCGCACAATTAAAATATCACGATGAGGGGCCTCTTCCCGTTGGCTAAGTCGCCTGTGTCGTTCGTGAGGGAAGCGACAGGACTGACAAAACAGATTTCCGGGTTCGAGGCTCTCGGCATGGCGCTCTCCGGAATGGGGCTGCTCTACGTCTTCAATGCGACAGTCTTCACGCCTGCATTCTACCCCGACGCGAATCCGATCGTCGGCCCCTTGATCGGTCTTCTCCTCATCCTTCCGGTCGCCGGGATGTACGCGCTCTTCTCAATCGCGATGCCTAGGACGGGCGGCGACTACGTCTGGACGAGCAGGGTCATCAACTCGGGGACCGGTTTCGTGATCAACTTCTCGCTCACCCTCCTGGCGCTCGCAACCATCGGCTCGGTCAGCCCATGGATATCCCAGTGGTCGTTCTCCCCGATGTTTTACGACCTCGGAATTCTGACGAACAACGCCTCGTACACCAGCCTCGCGAGCACGCTGCAGCAGCCCGGCCCCACCTTCTGGATCGCCGCGATCTCGGTCTTGGTCACGGGCGCCATCGTCGTGGGGAGCACGAGGCTCTCGGGGGCTGTCGTGAAGTACTGGACAATACTGGCAGTGATAATCGGAGTCATATTCATCGTGACGGTCCTCTCCGCGGGCAAGTCGACGTTCATCTCCAACTTCAACTCGTTGTATCCCTCCGTGAACGGCACCTCGGCCTACCAGGCTGTGATAAACGCAGGGGAGTCGAACGCCCTGCTTCCCTCCTACCCGGGCATCCCGCCCGTCTTCACTTCGACCACGCTGGCCGCCGGCGCGCTCGGCCTCCTCGGTTACCTGGGCTTCTACTACCCCGCCTACTTCGCGGGTGAGGTCAAGCAGAACAGGAGAAGCCAGATCCTAGCCCAGGTCGGCGGAAGCATCATCTTCATGATCGTCGTGACCATCATATTCGCCGCTGCATACTACAACGAGGGCCCAGCCTTCGTGAACGCGATAGCTTCGCTCTGGTATACAGGTGGAGCGAACCCGTACATCACGATCCCGCTCTCCTCGGGCCTCTCGATGTTCTGGACCCACAACACCTTCCTTGTTGTGCTCTTCAACCTGGCGTTCGCAGGCACCATCATCGCCATGTTCGTCTCGGAGCTCTTCGTCCTCAGCAGGAACATCTTCGCGTGGTCCTTCGACCGCGTCCTGCCGAACGTCTTCTCCAACGTCAACGAGAGGACCAAGACGCCATTGAACGCCGTGATCCTGATGATCATTGGCTCGCTCATCTACCTCTACATCTCCATCTTCAAGACGAGCTACCTGAGCGTCCTCTTCTCGTACTCGACCGCGGGCACTTTCATCTGCTTCATCTTCGTGGCGATAGCCGCGATAGTCTACCCGTACCGGAGGAAGGACCTCTTTGCGTCGGCGTCTGACGAGACGGCCAAGAAGAAGTACGGAGGTTTGCCGTTCATAACCATACTCGGCGCCCTCTCCCTGGTGATTTCTATCTACGTGGTCTACGCGCTGCTCGCGCCCGCCATCGGAGGACCGACGTTCGGAAGCATACTCGAGGAGGGCATCATCCCGACCTTCGTCCTCGGCGCTGTGATCTACATCGTCGCCTGGCTCGCCAGGCGCCAGCAGGGCGTGAACCTCGGCCTCATAGCGAAAGAGATCCCGCCAGAGTGATAGGGTCGGGCTGACACCCAATGTCCGGCGCTGACCATCAAGTCAAGCTGGAGCTTGGCGTTCAGCAGAGGATGAGGGACGGGACGCGTCTCTCCTCCGACGTCTTCAGGCCAGACGTCCAAGGGCGCTTCCCGGTGATACTCACCCGGACCCCGTACCGCACGGTGGAGGGCTACCAAGCCTCCCAGAACGCTGAGGCTCTCTTCTTCGCCAAGCACGGGTACGCATACGTGATACAGGACTGCCGGGGGAAGAACGACTCGGAGGGAACATTCAGGCCGTTCCAGGACGACGACGGGCGCGACGGGTTCGACACGCTGGCATGGTGCGCCAAGCAGAAGTGGTCGAACGGATCGCTCGGCACCATAGGAGCCTCCTACGCGGCGTGGAACCAGTGGACCGCGGCCGTCCTAAGGCCCCCCGGCCTGAGGGCGATGGTCTGCACCGTCTCGCTCCCCGACCCGGTCCTCAACGTCCCTTACCAGAACGGGGCACTGGTGCTCTGGATGGCCGAGTGGATGGCCCTGATCGAGGGCAAGAGGAACACCGTCATGTCGCTCTACGACCGGAGATTGCTCTCCCACCTGCCCCTCGCGACGATGGATGAGGGGTTCGGGAGGAGGTCCCGAATCTGGAAGGAGTGGGTCGAGCACCCATCCGCCGATGATTACTGGACCAAGGCGTTCTACGAGGACAAGTTGAGGCGCGTCGGCGTCCCGGTGCTGCACATCTCAGGGTGGTACGATGACGACATAGTGGGGACCCACAAGAACTTCGTCGGGATGACCTCGTCCAGGCCGGCCAGGGTTCGGAGGAACCAGAGGCTGATAATCGGCCCGTGGCAGCACCACGTCAACGTCTCGCGGGCCCTCGGCGAGGTCGACTTCGGCGAGACGGCGCTGGTGGACCTCCTGGGTGCGAAGCTCAGGTGGTTCGACCGCTGGCTCAAGGGCGTCAGGAACGGGGTCGAGAGGGGACCTCCTGTAGAGACATTCGCAATGGGCCGGAACGCCTGGGTGACGAGGCGGGAGTGGCCCCCCGGTGGGATGACCCCCACCCGCTATTACCTCCGCAGCCGCGGCGGCGCCAACACCTCGCTCGGCAACGGCATCCTAGAGAGGAGGGCACCTTCATCGCGCTCGCCGCCTGACACCTTCTCCTACGACCCAGCCAACCCCGTCCCGAACATCGACGATGGGGGCGCCGAGGGGCCCTTCGACCAGAGGCCCATCGAGAGGAGGGACGATGTCCTCGTGTACTCCACCCCGCCCCTCGCGCGGGACCTCGAGGTCACCGGTCCCGTCGCCGTCACCCTCTTCGCGTCAACGTCGGCCAGGGACACGGATTTCTGGGCGCAGCTCGTCGACGTCCATCCGAACGGTTACTCAATGCACCTGACGGAGGGGATAGTCCGGGGCCGCTACAGGAGGAAGCTCGACAGGCCGGCACTGCTCAAGCCCGGCGAAGTCTACGAGTTCTCGATAGACCTCTGGGTGACGAGCAACGTCTTCCTGAGGGACCACCGCATCAGGCTCCACGTCTCGAGCAGCTCGTTCCCCAAGTACGACAGGAACCCGAACACGGGCAACGCGTTCGGCCAGGACTCGGAGCTCGCGGTCGCGGAGCAGAAGGTCTTCCACGACGCCCGGCACCCTTCGTGCCTCACGCTCCCGGTCGTCCCGCGCGGGGGCTAGTGGCCGGTTGGTCCCGCACGCGTGGAGGCGGACGTTGGCAGGGGGAGCTCGCTCTCCGCCTCCAAGCTCAGGGTACCCGTCCCAGGTCCCGTACGACTGGCAGACCAGGAAGAGGTACCTCGACCTCCCGTTCCCAGTCAGCGAGTACGAAGAAAGGATTCGGAGGGTCAGGAGCTCGATGGGGAAGAGAGCGGTTGATGCCCTCCTGGTCTTCGGTGATCAGGGCGACCCCGGGGACCTGGTCTACCTCTCGAACTACATCCCATTCGGAAGGGCGGCCCTGATCCTCCCGATGGACGGGGCGCCTGAGATCGTCACCGACGCGGTGCTACACGGTGAGCCAATCAACTCCTACGCGTGGATGACGTGGATCGAGGACTACCGGCCGGTAAGGCACGACCCCCGCGAGTTCGCCCGGGTGATTGCCGAGTCCCTCGCCAGGGCCGGAGCTAGGACGGTGGGGCTCGTCGGAGGGGAGAACCTCCCGATGCCGATATGGGTGTCCCTCTCTTCCAGCGCGAAGGTGGCCTGGGTGGACTTCTCGCCCGAATACACCCTCGTCAAGAGCATAAGGAGCCAGAGGGAGGTGGGGATGCTTCGGGATGTGGGCTCGATCACCGCGCGGGCGATGGAGGCCTCCATAGAGGCCATCTCGCCCGGTAGGTCCGAGAGCGAGGTCGCCGCCGTCGCGAACTACACCATGACGAAGGAGGGTGCGCACTCCGGCTTCTCGATAGCCAACTCGGGTCCGAGGTCGGGGATCAAGCACAGCTACCCGACCCCGAGGAGGATGGAGAAGGGGGACATGGTCTACCTCGACATGGGCGCCGTCAAGTACGGGTACCAGAGCGACATGTCGCGGACCGTGGTGATAGGAGGGGCGAACCGAGAGCAGCGGCGGGTCCTTGACGTCATCGAGAACGCCTACGAGACTCTTACCGGGATGATGCGGCCCGGCGTCCGAGTCTCAAAGCTGCTAAAGAGGTCCGAGGAGCTCGCCCGCGCCTCGGGCCTGAGGGAGCGGTACCGCGGGCAGGATCTACCTCGGTCTGATGGTCCACCATGCGATAGCGACCTCCTTCTTCGAGATACCGTCGATGGGGCAACCCGACACCAGGCTCCGGAGGAACATGTCGTTTGCCTTCGAGCCCATGGCGCACATACTCGACTTCGGTACGGCGGTCATCGAGGACTGCCTCGTCGTCACCTCCGACGGGGTCGAGTCCCTCACGGCCCTCGAGAAGGTACACTGGTAGCCCGCTAGAAGGAGGGAAGGATCTCCTTGCTGAACCTCTTGAGCTGCTTTATCTGGTCCCAGGCCACGAACCTGATGTTGAAGTCTCCGACCCCCGCGTCCACGAAGGCCTCGAGCTTCTTCATGACGTCGGCCCTGTTCCCGAACGCGACCCACTTGTCTAGCACGTGAGATGCGTCCTCTCTGTAGTACTTGGTCAGGAAGTCGACCGCTTCCGCTCCAGCCTTCTCCTTCTCGCCCATGTTCACATTGTAATACAGCGACGCCTTGAACTTCGATTTGCTCTTGCCATACTTCTTGGCGTAGCTGAGGACCTTGGTCAGGTCCTCGTCGTACTCCTTCGGCGTCACCATCGTGGTCATCCACCCGTCCGCGTACTTTCCTACCCTCTCGAAGTTCCCCTCTATGTTCCCTGGCGCGCCCTCGAGCTCCCCCGTCGACCTGGGGTTGGACGCTATCCAGATGGGGCAGTCCTTCTGGGCGGGCTTGGGGAGCATCGTCACGTCCTTGAACTTGTAGATTTTCCCGTCGTAGGAGACGTTGTCACCCTTCCACAGCTTCCTCAGGATTTCAATGCCCTCGTTCGATCTCTCGACCTTCTCGGACGGCGGGATTCCGAAGGCGTCGTACTCGTTCCTGTATATCTTCCCGTGGGTGGTCGGCGTTCCCTGGCAGACCACCAGTATCGTCCTCCCTCCAGAGAGCTGATCCAGCGTGGCCCACTGGTAGGCCATGAGTATCGGGTGCCTGATGGGGAAGCTAGCGAAGCAGGAAGTCCCGAGCTTCACCTTCTCGGTCGCCCCCGCGACAGCCGAGAGGACCGCGATGGAGTCCAGTCGGGGCTTCGCCAGTATGCTGTCGCCGGCCCACACGCCGTCGTATCCGTACTCCTCGGTGAGCTTGCTGAGTTCGATAACGTCTTTCCTAGGGTCGGCGCCAGAGAACAGGACGCCCCTAGTCGGAAGGACGATTCCGAAGGTGGTCTTTCGCATCTGCCCCGCCTCATACTTGACTGATATATCGTTTCTCAAAGATGAGCTGAAGCGTGAGGAGTGGCCCGCCCGCGCGGTTCGGACCGGTCAGGGCACCCATCGGTGTCCTGCCATCCCCACAGGCCGTATGGTCCCTGAACTATCTGACCCGGGCTTCCGCGGTTCTCGCAGCCGAGAACTGTCCAGTCCCGCTGAGAGCGTCGATTATCTCCTTGGCGGAGATGACCAAGGCGAATCCCCGCCTCAGTGTCTTGAGCTCGGCCTCTTGGATGGAAGGGTCGTCGGTGGCGTTGCAATCGGAGCCGAAGACCACCTTGTACCCCCTAGCGTGGGCCTCACGGGCGGTCGTCCCGCAGCAGTAGTTGGTCATCGTCCCGCAGACGATTACCGTGTCGACACCGAGGTTCCTGAGGATGTAGTCGAGGGGCGTGTTCGTGAAGGCCCCGTAGCTCGGCTTTGCTATCAGGATGTCCTTGCCGTAGTCCGGCTTTATCGCCGCGTCCACCGTCTCCCGCGTGAAGAGGGGAGGCCCGTCGTAGTCGTCTACCTTGTCGATGGGCGCCCAACCCTCCCTGAACCAGGGGTTCATGTCGGTGTTCGTCTGATTGAAGGTGTAGTAGGTGTAGATTACGGGCGTTCCGGCCCTTCTCGACGCGTCTATGAGGTCCCTGACGAGCGGCAGGATCCTCGTTGCGTCTGGCACCCAGAACGGAGCTTCGCCGGGTTTTGTGAACTCGTCTATCATGTCGACGACCACGAGCGCCGACTTCCTCGGGTCTATCCGGATGCTCGCCAGACCGGTAGCATAGTCTCTGCGCGCCTTCTCGAGCTGGTAGTCGCGCGTGAAGTCCCCGGGCTTTCGCTTGCTCTGGACCGTCATGAACGGAAATGTGCCTCCTCGGTTATAAATCGGTTCCCGTCGTCCGTCACCTGAAGCTCGGAAGCACGGTTCGTGTGAACGACTCGAGCTGTCCGTCCTGGTCGGTCGCGGCAAACCTCACCACGAATGTCTCGACACCCGCGTCGGCGAAGCTCTGGATGCTGTCGATCACCTCCTGCGCCGGGCCGAACGGCCCCCACCTGTCGCCCCAGAACTCGTATCCATAGTAGGCCGCGAGGAATCTGTTTCCTTCCCTCGTCGCGACCCTTCTGTTCCGGTTCAGATTCACCGACATGTAGAGACAGGTGCTCAGTTCCGAGGGCCTCCTTCCCATAGCCCTCGCCATGTCCTTGATTCGGTTGAATGTGTCAGCGTACTCCTCGGGTTTTATCAGCGTCGAGATGAAGCCATCGCCAAACCGCGCGATTCTGGACAGCTGTCTCTCTCCTGCCTGGCCGAAGTGTGCCCCGGCTATCCAGACCGGAGGATGCGGCTTCTGCACAGGCTTCGGCTCCACCGATATCTCGTCCAGCTCGAAGAAAGGCGTCTTCATCGTGACCCTGTCCTCTGACCAGGTCCTCTTCATCGTCTGAAGGCCAACCTCGAACGCGTCTACCCTCCTGCTGTACTCGACGCCCGAAGCCGGGAACTCGGTAATGAGATTCTTGGATTCGCTCCCTCCGACGCCCACACCAAGCACGATCCTGCCCCTTGAGATCACGTCTAGGGTAGCCACCTGGTGCCCGAGAACGACCGGGTTCCTCAAACCCGAGAGGAGCACCGCCGTCCCGAGCCTCGCCCTCTTGGTCCTCGCAGCTATGGCCCCGAGGGACGTAAGCGCCTCGAATCGCGGCTTCGCGGTTACGCTGTCGCCGACCCAGACAGAATCGTACCCGTCTTGCTCGATTCTCTCTGCCATCCGCAGTATGTTTCCGAAGTCCGGATGCTCGGGGGACCGTATCAGCTCCCCGCGGGTCGGGACGAGGACCCCTATTCTGACGCGACCCATGGTTTCCACGGACCTCCAGGCGTGATAGTCGAAAACAGAGGCCAACCGTTCTAACGCCCGAGGACGCCGAGCATGATTCCCCTGACCTCGAGGGGCCGGACCCAGCCGACCTCGTTGCCGTCGAACCAAGGCCTCTTTGGGCCAAGAGGATGTCTGAGGTTCGCCCTCTCAAGATTGTCGGACTGTATGAGGAAGGCGGCAGGCGAGGGTCCGAACTTGGAGAGTCTTTGGCTCAGCCATCCGTCACCTCTCGGCGCCGCGAGGACCACCGGGGTCCCCTTGAACCAAGCCAGCTCAGCCCCGGTCACGAAGTCCGAGCTTCTGGCGGGGTCGCGCCACGAGTAGTACTTCCGAAAGAGGCTCGCGGAGGCATCGAGGTCTTCGACCGCCAGGACGACGGCGCCGATACCGACCAAGGGCGATAGGCCCAAGGAGACGCTCTTTGACGGCCTTACCCTGAACGACCTCGGTGTCTCGTCCTTGATTATGAACGGCAGCGTAGACCCCGCCTCCCCACCCCCGAGGAAGCCAAGCTCCCACTTTGCCAGAACACCATCAGGCCTCTTCCTGGTGTACTTCCCTGGTCCGCTTGCGGGGATGCCCAAGCTCTTCGCTCTGGCAACATCAGCTGCGATGTCATCCGAACCTGCGCACCAGGCGCAGGGACCCCCGTCCTCCTCGATCTGTTTCTTCCACATCGTCGCCTCTGTACCGGGCTTCACGGTCGAGATCAGCTCGATGTACGAGCCGTCCCTGAACCCAAGAAGCGACATGTGAGTCTGTCCGCCCGAGTGTGGGCCGCCGTATTCGGTCGCCATGCCCACGGCCGAGAATTCCTTCTGTATCGCCGAGAGGTCGGACCACCCGATCGAGACGTGGTCGACCTTCACGCTCCTCACCGGATCGTCGGAGTTCGTCATGGTTCGTCGCTCACCCTTACCAACTCAGTATTCATGAAGTCTTTCCTTGAGACCAGAGGAGACGTGCCACTGCACGACGAGCCATCTTTTCGCCCGCTCGTTCCACCGGAGGACGGCGGTGATCCTCACCTCGCTTTCCACCTTCACCCCATCCTTCGTCTCTATCTGCCAGCGGGGTCGGTCAGCGGCCCACGCGACGTCTCCGAGGACGTGCGCCTCGAGTTCTCTGCTCGTAAACGTGAACCTCTTCAGCGCTGCGAACTGAACCGCGTGGACGTCCTTGTAGTGCTTCCATCCCTCGAACTTCTCGTCCCAGTCCGTGCCGAATGCAAGTAGGTCATCCGTGTGGGAGAAGTTCTCGTCCAGAGCCTTGGCGTCTAGGTTCTCGAAAGCGTGATAGATTCGGAGCATCGTACGCTTGACCTGGGTTCCGCTACGCGCACCCTTCGAATGTGACAACGTTTTGACGCGGCGACCGAGCCGATATAACGATTCTTCGGCGCCCCGTCCTCCGCCGCTAGACGAGCTTCGCCGCTCCCTTTGCTAGCCGAGTGAATTCTCTTTCGTCCACGTCGTCCGGTCGTGTCACCTTGACGTGCCGCAGACCCTTCCCGGTTCCCTCGAGTCTCTTTGGTTTCAGCTTCGCGCCCATGAAGAGGCCGAAGTTCACATGGTCATCGTATATCATAAAGCAGATTACGTTGCTCCCGCGGTACTCGTAGACCGGCTGACCCCACTTAATCGACTCCACAACACCGGGAAGCGCCCTCTTCACGATCGCCCGCATCTTCTCTAGGGCCTCCCTGCGGGGGTTTCCGACAACTTCCGGCAACTCGTCCACGGTTGCGGGTTTCTTCTTTGAACCTCCGTTGCGCAACGGGTTATCAACCATAATAGCGGGCTAGGTCCGGAATAACCTTTCTGCTCCCTCGACCCGAATTGACTCTGCTCTGGAAACCCATCGGCGAGATTGAGGCGCTCGCGAGAGGCCTGGGCTAGTGCTCGGGTTCGCCCCTTATCGCCACAAGTATCGATCCTCCCACTACGAAGACCAGCACGAGCAGCAGCATGCCAACCCAGATCCCAGTGAGGAGCAGGCTCGAGATGACCTCCTTGAAGAATGAGACTCCTAGCAGCCCGATTAGGATTAGCCCGAATCCGGCCGCTCTCCTGCCCCTCATGCCCACTGGGCTTCTCCTCTTGTATCTAAACCCCGCTCTGGAGTCGCTTCGAATAAGGCACCTGAAGCAAGGGGAAGCGGTGATAGGGACTCCGGACGCAGCAGGCCGAGAGTGATTCCCAAGGAAGTTGGATAGAGTTCAATTCGTTGAGGCCGTGAGCCGAAGAGCTGGCGTAACCTAGACCGTGACCTTCAGGAGTGCGAGGAGCGCGCCGAACTCGCAGACCGTTATTGCGACGAGCACGGGGTACAACTGGTCGCTGTAAAACCCGCCCATCACGGCGTAGCCGAAGAGGGTGACGACATTGTGGAAGAGGAGGAGGACGGCGAAGATTAGTAGCCCGATGGAGTAGCCCGCACGGGTCTTCATCACAATCCTGGCGTACAAGTAGATGAGCCCGATGAGCAGGATGACGTTGAACGTGGAGAACAAGGTCGCAACGAGGATCAGGACATCCATGTCTTCTTCCGGCCGCGACCGTGGCTCGTTTAACTCTTTTTCTTAATCTTCGGGTTCCGAATCGATAAATACCGTCTAGTGGAATTCTGGTCGATGTCAGACGACCCGGAGTTCCGCAGGCTGCTCCTCTTCCTGCTTGGAGGCAGCCGAGGAGGCGAAAACCGGGCCCGCATCATCCGCAGGCTCCGCGAGAGGCCGAGCAACATGAATCAGCTTGCGGGCGACCTCGGCCTTCAGTACAAGGCGATACAGCACCACGTCAGGATACTGCTCAGCAGCTCGCTCCTCGTCACCTCGGGGGAAAGGTACGGGATGGTCTATTCGCTCAACCCGTGGTTCGAGGCCCACTTTGACATCTTTGAACAGATCTGCGCGAAGCTCGGTTTCAAAGGCTAGGAAGGTTTACAATCTTCCGGCTTCGAGGCGGCGAATCGCAAATGAGCCGCGCATATGGTGTCCGTCCCGAGAAGAAGGGTTTTGCAAAAGGAGGCCTGGAATCGATTCCGCCCGGAGCCCAGCTTGTTTCCACCGAGGTCAAGATCCAGTACGATACCATCCCTCTCCAAGTATATCACCCGACTCCCCACGACGCGATAACGATTCTTCGTAACAGGAAGAGTCCTCACGACTGGCTCGTATGCGGGTGGTACATCGACACGTTCAGGGTTAGAGGTGAGGTCAAGGGGCTCCTGTACAGACCCGTGACATCGGACGCGGACAAGGAAACCGTCCTCGCCGAGCTCAAGAGGCACGACAAGGAAGCCTCCCCAAGGTTCTCCGTGTAGCTAACCTCCAAAATCGGAAAAGGCGTAAATACGCTGATAACAGCCGATTTCAGCTGAACCCATTTGGATGGCAACCCTATGCTGCACCTGAAGAGCAAGGATTTCGAGACGGAGGTGCTTCATTCAGAAGTTCCCGCCATCGTCGATTTCTATGCCGACTGGTGCGGTCCCTGCAGGATGGTCTCACCCATCATAGAGGCGTTGTCGAAGGAGTACTCGGGAAGGGCGAAGTTCGTGAAAATCAACACCGACGAGAGTCCCGACCTCGCTGAGAAGTTCGGGATCATGAGCATACCGACGATAATGGTCTTCAAGAACGGGGAAGTGGCCTCGAGGACCGTCGGAGCAGGACCGGCCACTATGTACAAGCAGAAGATAGACGCTGCTCTGAGCTAACTCCCGTTTCCTTCCTAGACCTGTATCATAGCCAAAACCCCTCTCCCGCCTTGGTCTCCTTGGCGAGCATGACCTCGGTCGACTTGATTATTGCCACTGCCTCATCGCCCTCCTTGAGGTCGAGGTCTTCCACCGCCTCCTTCGAGATTATCGAGGTCAAGGAGGCTGGACCGACGACCTTCATCTTGACCGAGGCCGTCACCTCGCCCTTCTTGACCTCCTTTATCTCAACCCGGAACCTGTTCCTAGCGGTCAGCTTGTAGCTTGCGTGGACCATGAATTCCCGCTCGTCCAGTACGTCGAAGAGGTACTTCCTTAACTTCCGAAAGTCGCGGAGCAGTGAAGCGCCCTCTGGCGTGAGGGTGGCCCCCCCGCCCGCTGCGCCGCCTACCTTTGTCTCGACTATCTTCACACCTAGGTTCGACTCGACGGCCTTGATGCGGTCCCACGCGTTCCTGTAGGATATCTCTGTGAGCTTAGCAGCCTCCGTAAGCGACGAAGTCTCTGAGATTCTTCGGAGGAGCAGGGCGTCCGTCTGGTCGAGGATTATGTTCCTGTCGTCCGAAAGCGAAAGGCGAAACGCTGGCTGCAGGTTCACCTTGTGTTTCGGTGCCATTCCGAGTCGGCCTACCCGCGCTTCACTTTAAGCCTTGAGCCCGGAATCTAATGCAAAGCTGGGACGGCGAAGGCCGAGCAAACTTGGACGGGGGGTCGGTCTCGCAAGGGGGGCGAATACGCCTCGGCATGCCGAAGCTCGCGCAAAGTTAACAGATTTAACGGTGCGCAGGACCAAGGGAGGACGCGAAAAGAATGAAGTTGAGTGCACGAAACAAGGTAATCGGGAAGGTAAGCGCGGTCGACAAGGGTGCGGTCGCGGCAATGGTCAAGGTGGATATCTCAGAGCCCTTCACCATCACTTCGCTAATCACGAAGGAAGCCGTTGAAGATCTGAAGCTGAAGAGGGGCGACAAGGTCTCTGTGGTCATCAAGTCCACAGAGGTCATGATTGCGAAGGACTAAAGAAGGACCCTACAATCTCCGGGTCCCGAGTCCGCACGCTCGGACGAGACCGTTTTCGGTGGCACCTTCGACCGAAGGTGGGCCTCACGCGGGCAGCAAAATGGGGGCCCGGAATAGATAAATAGCGTTATGCATGGCCCTGCATAACGCAAATGAATCTCAGATCCCAAAAGACGGGTATCTCCTCGGCGGCCGGTATCTCCGCCGTGATAGTTGCAGTTGTGCTGATTCTGTCTGCGTATGAAGTGGTTACGGTGAGCGGGCACACCACGACGGTCGTCCCACCCACGACCACCGCCACGACGACGGCGACAACAACGGCCACTACCACCGTGACGACAACCGCCACCTCGACGTCCTTTGCTCTGGCACCGCTGATCTCGTACTCGGCCGACTCCTACGCTACTGAGATGACGGCGCTCTTGAAGGGCTTCTCGGCGTCCACAGGCATCCCGGTCGCTCCCCCCGTGTCGGGAGGCTCTAACGCCGATGCAAGCGCCATTGCAGCAGGCGCCCCGGACGATGTCTTCCTGTCCGCAGCGCTCGCCGCCGCGGCGCCGGCGCACCTGAGCACCGACTCCGCCAACTGGGCCATAGGGATCGGCTCGGACCAGATGATCCTGGCCTACTCGAACGCGACGCTCACCAATTCAGCGGCCAAGACGATAATATCGGACGGACAAACAGCGGCGAGTTCCAACTCGACCTCCGCGTGGAATACCTTCTTCACAGCCCTCACCTCTGGGAGCGTCAAGATTGGAATCTCCTCGCCA
The DNA here is from genome assembly GCA_963703285.1 of uncultured Nitrososphaerota archaeon. Classification (GTDB taxonomy): domain Archaea; phylum Thermoproteota; class Nitrososphaeria; order Nitrososphaerales; family Gagatemarchaeaceae; genus Gagatemarchaeum. Next base: position 1,029,772 of record OY969807.1, on the reverse strand, counting down.
GCACAGGACCCAGGAGGTCTGAGGGGCTGGCTGGTCCTTGAGGCCGCGGGCTACCTCTACGCTGGGGGCAACCAGCAAGCGTACGCCGCTCCACTCCTCAAGTCGGGGGACAACGTGACCGCGGCCAGCGCGGCGGACTTGGTTGCACCACTCCAGTCCGGGCAGATCCAGTTCCTCTTCGACTACAGGTCAGCAGCCATCGGGGCAGGTGTAGGCTATCTCTCCCTGAACACGCACGTCAACTTAGGGAACCCGAGCCTGGGCAGCTTCTACTCCAAGTTCTCATACACTGACTCAGCCGGGACGACGGTCGGGGCACCAATCGAGATTGTCATCACCGTGCCGCTGAACAGCGTGAACACCGTGGAGGCGTACGAGTTCATCCAATACGTCGTCAAGAACATGGCGAGCCTGGCGTCCTTCGGGTTGACGGTCTCGTCGCAGGGTCTGCTGTACAGCAGCGCAACCACGCTACCCGCACCGATACAGCAACTCGAGACGCAGGGCCTCATCGTCGCATCGGGGCCCATATAGCCGGGATCTAGCAATAGGAGCCGGCGCCCCAAAATGAACTGGCTCCGGCTCATTTCTATCGGTGTACTGGTACTCCTCCTAATCCCAATCCTGGTCCTCCTCTACTACGGTCTCGGACCCCTGCGATCGCCGGCCGGTTACAGCGCGCCGGTGCTCCGGTCGATTGCCCTTTCATTATTCTCATCCGCGATAGCGGTGGCGGTGGATTTCGCCCTCTTCACGCCCCTCGCCTACTATCTTGCGAGGGGGAAGGATCGAATCGCAGAGTCGCTGGTGGACATCCCGGTGAGCGTCCCTCACCCAATCATAGGGGTCGCGCTCCTCATACTGGATAGCCCCATCACCCCAACCGGGAAGTTCCTCCTCAGTCTGCACATCGACTTCTTCGACACCATCCTGGGCCTCGTGACCGCGCTCGTCATCATGTCCGCGCCTATCTACGTGAAGGCGCTCCAGCCCTACTTCGAGTCAAGGGACCCCTCTGCGGAGAACTTCGCCGCAGGACTGGGTGCTGGAAAGCTCAGGACGCTCTTCTCGGTCGTCATCCCCGACTCGTTCGACGGTCTCTCCAGTGCCTCCCTGATTTCTATGAGCAGGGCGCTGAGCGAGTTCGGCTCCATCTCGATAATCGCGTACTACGTTCTGCAGTACCCGTTCTACGGTGTCAGCCCAGCGTCCGTTACCATCTATTCATTCTTCAACGGGGCGATTCCGGGCGGTCTCGACGCCGCCGTGACAGCGTCGGCGGCGATGATTCTCGTCGCGCTTCCGATAGCGCTCGCCGGTCACTTCCTTAGGAAGAGGGGGCACCGGCAGTGATAGAGGCGAACGTCCGGACAAAGCTCGGGTCCTTCGCCCTCTCAGCGGAGCTCAACGACGGGGGCTTCATCTGTCTCGCAGGGAGGAACGGCTCCGGGAAGTCCTGCTTCATGAAGGCCATGGCGGGCCAGCTCCAGATAGACGACGGCTTCGTCAGGGTCGGCGGAGCTGACGTCACCAGGCTGCCGGCAGAGCGGAGGGGCATCGTCATGGTGACTTCGGGGTCGTCGATGCCCCACATGAAGGTGGACTCGCACCTGCGATGGGGGGCGAAGATCAGGAAGCTGCCGCTCGCCGAGGAGCGCGTCGCCGCGGTCAAGGCGGAACTTGGCATCGACTACGGGGGGAGCGTCAGGACGCTGAGCCTAGGCATGAGGGAGCGGGTGTCCCTGGCAACAGCCCTCCTGGCGTCTCCCCGAGCGATCCTGGTTGACGAGGCCTTCTCCAATCTCCACGAGAAGGAGGGATTCATCTCGACGTACCGGAAGCTGGCGGCCGAGGCCAATATCGACGTGGTCTTCTCGACCCAGGACGAGTCCGACGTCAGGATGGCCGATCACCTCTACGTGATCAGCGAGGGGAAGACCCAGAGGCGACAGTAGTTGCGTCGGATTTATTAGAGAATCATAGTCGCCCCCGAACGGGATGGGTTCTCTGTCGACGGCCCGGACCTTCGGGGGAATCGGCTCCCTGATGATACTGCTCTTCCCCTTCGCTCCGATCGGCACCTTCCTCGCCGTTGTGGGGTGGATACTCGTCCTCATCGCCGTCAGCAACATAGCCGACGTCTACGGGGAGAAGACCATGATGAACAACACCATACTCGCCATGGTCTTCGCGGTCGTCGGCTTCGTGACCTTCGCCGGCGTCGCCGTCCTCAGCGCCATCCACTTCGCAAACGAAAACGGGCTGAAGATTTTCTCTCTGACGGGCTACACCAACCTGAACAGCACGGCCCTCTCCTCGGGCCACATCGCCGGCCTCGGGGGGCTGTTGGTGGGGGTGTTCATCGGCCTCGCCCTGTTGTGCGCCTTCTCCGTCCTCTCAGCCGTCTTCCTGCGGCGGGTCTTCACGAAGCTAGCTTCTACGCTCAATGTCAGGATGTTCGAGACGGCGGGCTTCGTCTACCTGATCGGGGCTGCGCTCACGATCGTCATCGTCGGGATCCTTGTCCTCTTAATCGCGGTCATACTGATGGCAATAGCGTTCTTCTCCATGCCTGACGACACATCGAGGGAGGTTCCGACCGCCCAGGTCATCCCGCCTCCCCCGTCCGGCACGGTCTAGAGAATCTCCTGATCGAGCTTCTCTGAGCCGCAGCTCTAACCAGCGAGGACGTAACCCCTGTCTCCCTCGGACGGGGTCTCCTTCTTGCCGATGCTCGTCAGGATGAACCTCTTCCCGGGACCCTGGGACCACTCCTCTGGCTGGATTTCCCCGCGGTGGATTCTCTCGTACTCCTCTATCGTGAGCTTCCTCCTGGAGTTGAGCCTGCTCATGAGGTCCAGGTCCCTCGTGACCTCCTTGTACCCCTGCGGTATCCTGTTGCCCAGTATCACCGCGTGGCTCCCGCTCCCATAGCCGCAAAGGACGACCGACTTGCCGGTGAGGTCCTCCTTGTCGTTCTCAAACAGGCTGTCGAGCCCCAGGAAGACCGAGACGGAGTAGGAGTTGCCCACGAGGTCGGGCGCTACGAGAGAGCTGCCGATGTGCTCCTCGAAGTAGTTCACAAACTCGGGCGCCTTCATGAACTTTCTCCTGTAGTCCTTGTAGGCGTCGCTCATGTAGAACGCCAGGTCGTCCATCCCCTCCCTCGAGGGTTCGGGGCCGATCGCCTCCTCTATCTTCTTCCACCTGGAGAGGCTCCTCCATTCGTGGATTAGCAGGGACGCGTAGGCGGATATCACCATCTTCTTGTGCGGGTTGTGGTAGACCGCCCTGTCGATGTAGTCGAGGGTGGATTGGTCCGGTTTCGGCCTCATCATCCCCGCCTTCTCGACGGACGCTTGGAAGTTGAGCCAAGCCTCCTTCATCTCGGTCAGGTACGAGGCGTACGAGACCGCGCCGTCCACCATCGCGATGGTCCGCGCCCCCGGCTTCTTGAAGTCCCTCATCTCGTGCCTCAGCGCTGACCCGAGCTCGCCGGGGACTATCTCGAGCACTCTGGGGTCGTTCCCTATCAGCAGTGCAGCCGAGGCCGCGCCCTGGGTGGGCTCCTCGCCGCTGTTCAGGTTGTACTTCGCAATGTCCGTCGCCAGGATGAGGGCGTACTTCCTCGGGTTCCATCCGGCCCCGAACCAGGCGCTGCTGTCAAGGTACCTCTCCATGCCGCTGACGCAGGCGAACTTCTGTTCGTAGCCGAGGACGTGCGAGAAGCTCCCCTTGCCGTAGACTTGCTCGAGCATCCCCACCACGTCCGAAACCAGAGCCCTTGACGAGTCCATTCCGCTCTCGGTCGGAGTGTCGATCCTGAATACGTCCGACGGCAGGATGTCGTGGGCTTCCATCAGCCTGTGGGCCGCGGTCGCAGCCATGCTGGCTTGGTCTTCGTTCGGTGGCGCGACGGCGAAGGCCTTGATCCCCACGCCCTCGGTGAAGTGCTTTGGTTCCTTGCCCCTCGCCACCGCAAGCTCCGCGTTATCGACGTAGCATCCGGGCGAATAAATATAGAGCGCCTCTATCCCAACTCTCGTCATAGGTAAGTCCCGCCCGGCCCGTCGTCAAGTATTAAGGTGTTCTTCGGCGGGATGCTAATACGCCTCATGACGAACCGTTAGGCCGTTCGGATGCCCGCGGCTCGGAATGTCTCGCCGTTCTACCTGCCCTTCAGGTAGGCGGCTATCGCCTTCTCGTTGTCTTCGGTCCTGAGGAAGACAGGGACGTTCTTGCGCTTCGTCGCCTTATACGATACGAAGACCCACTCGCCCGTGTCGAGCTGGGCCGTCCTCTCGAGCACCTCCAGGGGGAGGGCGAAGGACTCGGAGATCACCATCCTGTCGTAGAACCTCGGGAGCGTGCTTACGAAGTAGCTGTGGAGCTGTTGGAGCGCGGAGACGTTCAGTCGTGCCACCCTCTGCGTGGCGAGCCAGCAGTGAATCCTGTACTTCCTGCCCTGCCTCAGCAGCGCCTCCACGGCCAGGTTCGAGGGGATGGTCATGTCCCTCTCCCTCGGCTCCCCCGGTATGTACTCCTGGGCCTCGTCGAGCACTATGAGGATCTTCTTCCTGCTCCCCTGCTTCTTCCTCAGGGTGAGGAGTCGTGTTATCAGGCGGTTGGCCACGAGCCTTGCGTCCTTCGGGTCGGGGAGGTATAGGACGTTGAGCCTGGGCCCCCCCTCCCTGACGACCTCCGAGGCGAACCTCTCAGGCGTGAGCGGCTCCGCCCCCCTCTCGCCAGCCTCCTGCGTCGGCGGCGACTCGATATACTCCGCGATGGCGTTCAGCTCTGACCAGAGCGAGGTCCTATCGTTCACCTTCCCCTTGATGTCGTCGATGAGTGCCAGCAGTTCGGCCTTCGCGCTCCCGTCGAGTTCGGAGAGCTTCGAGTTCCTCTGGAGGTTGAGTTCCCTGAAGAGCCTGTTGGTCAGCCTCTCGAGGCCAATCTTTGCGGCGACTGCGCCCGACTTGGCATCTGCGGCGGTGCTCTCGAGGAGGTCTTCCACGGCTGCTAGGTCGAGCGCCGACGTCCCGCTCCCTATGGATAGCCTCTCCACCAGCCTCTTCGAGAGCAGCCCCGAGAATATGCTCCTGATGGCCTGGTCACTGACCGTTCCCTCGAGGCTCTCCGGAATCACCTGGGAGTTGTACAGCTGCTGAGCGTCGTCCAGTTGCTCCGTGGAGAGTATCCTGCCGTCCTTCTCGAGTAGATCTATGAGGTGCGTGGCGTACTCTCCCGAGACGTCGAAGACTATCGTCGTGACGTCCAATCCCGAGTTCATGACCTTCCTCAGGAGGACACTCGTAAGATTGCTCTTACCGGCACCGGTGTTGTGACAGAAAACGCCGCCGAATCCAGCCATGAAGTTCTCCGTGTCGGGGACGGACACGTCGTAGACGAATGGACCAGAAGACTTCACTCTCTCTATTTCCAGAACCTCAAAGAACCCGAGGTTCGACTGCGCAAGCTTCGTTGCCTCGGCGAGCTGGCTCTGCAGGCTCGTGAGGAGCGTAGTCGCGTGAGTCCTGCCGCCGTTTGCCACGAAGTACTTGCCCATGTTTGTTCTGTAGTAGCCATCGCGTCTCGCCGCGTCCTTGGTCTTGACTTCTGCGCCATCGTAGGAAAGAAGCTTCGTGATAGTGGAATTCAACCCATCTATCATTCTCTGGTTGACTCGCAACTCTTGCTCTGAGAGATGGGAAGGATGGCTGTAAAGCTGCCGAAGACTATCGGGGAGCTTTGTCGCCGGATAGATAGGCTCCGCGCGAGCTCGTTGTGTTCTCCACGTTCCGTGGATGATTTCTTCGGCCGTAGGGAACTTCAGCTGATAGTGAATTCCGGCCTTTATCCTTCTGCCCTCGATGTAGACTGGAGAATCGGTTTTCCATAAGGTGGAAGTCGCGGCGCAGCCCTCCATCAGGAGGAGGTACATGATGTCGTTTATCAAGAGGCGGGAGCTTGTAACTCCGTAGTCCCCCTTGATCCATGCCCGAATGAAAGCCCGGCGAACAGCAACCGGAGAGTTTAGGATTGGTCGAGGTACCCGCTTGTTCCTGGCTCCGCGGCCGCAAAGTTCGGACACGATCTTGGTTAGTAACCTGTTGGAGATCGTCACTCGAACACCGTGCTTACCGTGAGCGGATACCCTGGCTCTCATTCCGAGTCTCGCCGCCGTTTCACTTATCTCGCCGACAATATCGGAATCCTTCTCGCCCAGCGTGAATTGAACGCGATAGCCTCGTCTTCGGTCAATCGTTACGTGCCCCTCGGCCACATAGTACCCCAGCAGGCCAGCCAGCGAATCATCAATCTCCAAAGACAGCGGTAGCCCCGCATCGAAACCTTTGTACGAGATACGCGCCCGTGAGAGGGCAGCTTCAGGAAGTCGACCAGCACATGAGATGGGAATCATTCCCCTCCTTCTCCATTTCCACTCCGTTGTCTTCCCCGAGGCCGGCATGAATCCCCTCGGAAGAAGGTCCTTGGGAATGGAGTTCAGCCTTATCCCCACTTCCTTAGAGAACAACTCTAGGAAGTCTAGTTTCACGGTTCGTTCCGACTGCACCGGAATCTCCCGGGACCCTACCACATGATCTCCGACGACGATTTCAGATGAGGGAATGCTGGTCACGCGCCCCTCTCTCGCGACGAAGACCGAGTGAGCAGGGGTAACAGTCACCTCCCGCCCCGTCCGCAGCTTGAGCTTCAGGAGCTCTCCGTCGTAATGATGCCTGAAGACGTACTGGAGAGGGGCCCACTTCACCGTGAGCGTTTCCTTGTCGAAACAGACGACCTCGATACCCGACGCGCAGACCAGGCCCTCTTGGGAATCCTGATAGAAGCCGTCGACAAGGTCTCCTATCTTGGCGACCTTGATTTCACCGGCCCGTCTGTAGATTATCGGTTCGGCACCATCAACGCTGAATCCGAAAAAACCCGCGTGGAATCTGATGAGGTTCTCGAGGCTTATCGTGAGGGGAAGCTCGAACCCGAGCATCGTCCCCACCACCTCGCCCTTCGGGACGCAGAGGAACTCCTCCACCGTGCTCCTCGAGAGCAAGAAGGCCTTGGCCCCGGCCAGGGGCAGCATCCGCGACCTCTCGAACGTGGGCCTTCCGTCCTCGACCGTCATCGAGTACCACGTGGGTATCGCCCCCATGTCGATCCAGGTCTCCTGGGACTTCCCCCAGCTCTCGCTTATCGTGTCGAGATACTCGCGGCGCAGGACGGTCGGCATCGAGACATCCATGCCCAGCATCTGGAAGTGGATGGGGTTCACCCCGACGACCTCGAATATCAGGTACCTCCCCTCGCCGCCTCCCTGCCTCTCTATGGCGATGAAGTTCGGGGAGTAGAGCCGCTCGAGGGTCCGGAAGTCGAAGCGCGCCTCCACCGCGGCGACGCTGTTTGTAACCACTATCTCCTGGTCCCCGTTCTTCGCGGTCTTCGTGCTCTGGAATATCCTCCTGAGCCTCGCGTCGAACTTCCCGTCCATGTCATCGAAGATCCCCTCGGTCATCTTGCTCAACTTCTGGATGCCTCTCTCATGCGCGACGCCTCCGCCTCCGACCGCTGGTCTCTATAAGGCGTCATGATCCCGTAGACCTGCTCGCGCTTCGCGATTGCGCCGAGCCTTAGGTCGGCTACCCCCCTCAGGGAGCTGCGCATCAGCCGGATCTCGGACTTCACCGCCTTGTCGGCCAGGTAGAGGAGCTGGTTGTGTCCGAAGGCCTCGTAGACCTCTGGGTTGTCGGTGAGTGAGAGGATGTGGAGAACCATGTTCGACACCTGGCAGAGCTCCCCTCCCTCGAAGTAGGGAGTTATCACGGACAGCTTGTGCGACTCTTCGACCTCCAGGCTGTTAAGCGAGCCTCCGTCCGAGGACGGGTCGAACACCCGGTCGAAGAGGAAGACCTGGGACCTGATCTTCCCCCTGTTGCCCAGGCTGCCCGACTGGAAGTACCCGCGGACGAACAGCTCCTCGCGGGACACCACCCTCCTGGCTGCCCTGAACCTCCCGCCCCCCTTGGGAGCGAAGATGGTGGAGAACGCCGAGTCGTATCCGGCCGTCCTCCAGGGTATCTGGAAGTTCCGGTTCATCGAGCTCAGGACGCTCAGGAAGGCGCGGTCGTTGTTGAGACCCGGGGGGTCGGCCCTAAGGGCGACCAGCCCCTTGGACGCCGCGAAGGGGAGAACCGCCCTGTTTATGTCGGTGGCCGTAGTGTCCTTCGCGATGCCCACGAGGAGGACCTTCCTCCTGATTGAGAGCTCGCAGAGCCGCATGAGCAGGACGAGGGCGATGGTGTTCACGTCGAGGATTGTGAGCCATTCGTCACCTCCCGCGTTGAGAGGCGGCTCTCCTCCTTCGTACACCCTCTTGGCGTACGTCTCCGCGAGCCCGACGGAATTCTCCCAGTAGCCCTTCGCCCCGTCTCCGATCTCTGATCCTCTCCCCTTCGTCCTCGAGGAGGTCTCCGGAGTACCTCTCGTTGATCCTCTTGAGACCCCTTAGCGTCGTCGCCAACTGCCTGTCATCGAGGGAGAACTCCCGCGCGAGTTCGCTCCGGGTGAGCTCCCCGCTCATCAGGGCGCGCAGAGCCCTGTACGGTGCATATCTCCCTCGGTCAGGAATCGCCACGGAAGGGGGCCCGATGCTCAGCGCAAGGTTGAGGTCCATCATCGTGTTCCGACCCTCCTGTCCCTGGAGCCTAGAGAGGTTGGTCCTCCCCGTCTTGATGAGCAGCCTCGCGTCCCTGGCGAGAGTCGAGTAGGTCCCCGAGAGGGGCCTGTCCATGAAGACGATCCTTGCCTTCTCGGTAGCCTTCAACCCTAGGTAGAGCTCAGCCAGCGTCATGAAGGCGTTCGGGATCCTCTGCATCGTGTACTCGAGTTCCAGCTCGACTTCGGGCAGGTCTGGCATCACATCGGAGAAATCCTCCGCCCAGAGAGGGATGGCTGCCGACGCCGAGAGCCGGCCCTCCCTCCTTGCCTTTGCCAGGTCGAAGGTCACCCCCCGGTCGACGTGGAAGGGGCACGAGTATCCCGTAGCATTGGCGTAGAATAGCATCATCTGGAGCCTCTCGTCGAAATCCCGCGAGCCGTCGATGCCTATGGCGAGGTGTTCGCCCTCGCCGAAGTAACCTCGGGCGAAAGCGCTGGCGGCGTCGCGGTCGAGCGACTTCAGTAGCCCGAGCAGGTCGTCCCTGCCGCCGAAACCCGCGACCTTCACTTCGAACCTCGAAACGAGTCCTCTGGTCTGCTCCGAGAGCTTGTTGGCTATCTCGCTCGACATCGTCGGCCCGAGACATTGGGTCGTCTTATAAACAACGATACCCCGAAGAGCCTCCAGCGCGTGAGGGGGGCCAGACGCGTCCGTCTGACTCGGTCAGGAGGCGAGAATCTGACCGAGGAGCCTCTGCGAGACGTTCCCCCCGGAGACTATCAGAACGACCGTCTCTCCGAGCTTATCCGCGTCGGGGGCCTCGAGGAGCGCGGCGAGGGGGGCCGCACCTGAAGGCTCGGGGAAGATCCTGGCTTCCCTCATCATCAGTCTCATCGCTTCCATTATACCGTCCTCGCTCACGGTGAAGACGCCGCTTACGTTCTCCTTGCACGCCCTGTAGGTCAGGTCCCCGACGGACGGAGGAATCAGGCCGTCGGCTATCGAGTGGGGGTCGTCGACGCTCACGAGTCTGCCCGCCTTCATGGAGGCGGTGAGCTTCGCCGCGCTCGCCGGCTCGACCCCGAATATCCGCGCCTTCGGGTTCTTGGCCTTCATCGCGATTGAGACTCCCGATATCAGCCCGCCGCCTCCGACGGGCACGATGACCGAGTCGATGTCCGCCCGCTGCTCAGCGATCTCCAGCCCGCACGTCCCCTGCCCTGCGATGACGTCGAAGTCATTGAACGGGTGGATGAGGGCCGCTCCCGTCGCCTTCACCATCTCCCTGGCCTTCTCCTCCCTTTCGTTGTGGTACTTCCCGAACCTCACTACCTCTGCGCCGTACTCGGCGATGGCGTCGGCCTTCTCCTTGACGGGGTTCTCGGGAAGGATGACCGTGCACTTCTTGCCTAGGGCGCGGGCCGAATAAGCCACCGCTATTCCGTGGTTCCCGGACGACACGGCTATGACCTCCTTCGCATCCACCTGCGAGAGCTTGTTGTAGGCACCCCTGATCTTGAACACACGAATCGGCTGGAAGCACTCCAGCTTGAGGTACACCTTCCGTCCGAACCTCTTCGAGAGGCCCGGCGAGTCCACGAGAGGGGTGCGAGATGCGACCCCCTGGATCCTCCCCGCCGCGGCTTCGATCTCCTCCACACGGGGGAGGCTTCTCCCGTCCAAACTACTCAAGCGCCTTTGCAGCGCCGAGACCAGATTTTAGGTTATGGGCCCTCTCTCGTCATCACGGATTCATTCTTCCTCTTCCGCGCCATCGGAGCCGTCTTCCTCGACCTGGATGGGTATCTCCTCCTCGACCACCCTGTCGCCGTTCTCGGTCAAGAGCTGGTCGACCGGATACCAGTGCTTGCTACCGTCGGGTTGCGCCATCTCGACCTCGGCGTACCCGACCAGCGTCCGCCCCGTCATCGCCCCTGAGGCCTTCCCACCCGCGTGCGTCGAGACCTTCTTAACCTCCACCCCGTCTTCCCCGAAGACTGCTTCCCGCGTCGCGCTGACCTTCACCTTCAACCCCTTGCTCGGTTTCACGTCCATGGACGACTGCAGGGGAATCTACCGCGGTCTTCTTAAGAATTGTCTGGAGGTCAGAGAAGAGACTGCAGGTCGCGGACAATCTGGGCGGTCTTCGCCGCCTCTCTCGCCAAGGACTGCAGGTTTGCGGGCTCCCCACGCTTCGTGGCATAGGACGCTCCCAGGAGCGCGGCCCCCCCGATTCCTGTGATGGGGTCTGGCGCTATGAGCAGGACAACACCCGCGTTCCTGAGCGTCTTCGTGATGTTTGGCGGCGCGACTACCGACCTCAGTGCCTCCCTCGTCCCAGGGTCACCCAGAGCGGCCGACGCGCCGACGAGGTCGTCCGACCTTCTGGAGACGGAGCCGACCATGGCCTTCGCTAGCCTCGCTCTATCTTTCACGGGAACAGGCTCACCGGGGCCCGTTAATCGTGCCGAGTCAAGAGCGATTGTCCTTCCGCTCAAAACGAGAGCCGACCACGGCGCATCCCTTTAATCTCCGGCGCCCAGAAGTGCGGGTGATGACCAAGCTGAAAGCCGCGGAGGTCGACAGGAAGATTCGCAACCTGCCGGGATGGAAGAGGAGGGGCAACTTCATAGTGAAGGAGTTCCAATTCGAGGAGTTCATGGATGGCATCCGGTTCGTGAACGAGGTCGCCGCCATAGCCGAGAAGATGGACCACCATCCCGATATCCACATCAGGTGGACGACGGTCCGGCTTGAGATTCAGACCCACGACGAAGGTGGCATCACCCCGCTGGACCTCAAGCTGGCGGGTGAGATTGAGAAGCGCGAAAAGTGAGCCCTCGGGGCGAGTTTCAGACGACGAGCAGGTAGGCGTAGAGGATTCCGACATCGACGATCGTGATTATGACGCCTACCCTCATGAACTCCAGGAAGCCGAACCGGTGGCCGCGCTTCTCGGCGACCTGTGCGATTATCAGATTGCTCGCAGCCCCGAGGAGCGTGAGGTTGCCCGCGAGAGTGCTGCCGCCGGCGAGGGCCGACCAGGCGAAGGCCGCTCCCCCACCGAAACCGAGCGATTTCATTATGGGTATGTACAAAGCGACCATGGGGACGTTGCTGAGAACCTGGCTCAGGACGACCGATGAAGCGAGTATCGACGAGACCGCGGCTGCGGGATGGCCAGGGCTGATGGAGGGAAGATATCCGGCTATCGAGGAGATGATGCCGTTATCCGAGACGGCCTGCATGAGGATGAAGAGCCCGGCGAACATTACAAGAATCCCCCAGTCTAGCCGTTCCAGGATTTCTCGCGGGAGCCCGCTTATCCCAAGCAGCAGCACTGCGCCGAAGAACGATACCTCGCTTATCCCGAAGGGCTCGCTGATGCCGAAGGCCGAGACGGTGTTGACGAGAAGGATCCCCGACAACGTCAGGACGACCACGGCGATGGCCTTCCTCGCGAGGGATTTGTCTCCGCTTCCGACCCGGAGCTCATCGGGAGCATCCGACACCGGGAGCGAGGCCGAGGCGAGTTCGCGCCGGAACATGTACCTCAGGATGAGAGCCGTCGCGACCATATCGAGGAGCACAGGCACCAGGAGGTAGTACGCGAACTGCAGAACCGGCGCGTCAAGGCCGCTCGAGACCGCGATGAGAAGGTTCTGCGGATTTCCCATCGGCGTTGCGGCGCTGCCAATCGTGACGGCGAATGCCAGGCAGAGCAGGAGCGGCGCGACAGGCATCCTCATCCTCTTGGCTAGGGTTATCATGATCGGCGTCCCCATCAGGGCTAGGGTGTCGTTCATCAGTGCCATTGAGAGGAATGCGAACGCAAAGAAGCTCAGGTAGAGGACGTCCTCCGGTCGTCTCGCTCTCCTCAGGAACCTCGCGGCAAAGCCCTCCAGCGCCCCCGACATGTCGAGGGCCGTCACGAGAACGAACATGCTGAAGAGGAAGACGATCACCTGCAGGTTCACCGCCGCGTACGCCCCACCGACGGTGATCGAGCCGGAGAGGACCATCGCCGCGGCGCCGGCGAGGAAGATCAGCCAGATTGGGACTGCGGTTCTTCGAACGTTCCTCAGGACGAGACCGGCGTACGTCGCGACGAATATCGCGAGCGCGACGTAAGACTGGGCAGACCCGAAGCTCAAGGTAGGGTGGCCCGGGGTCGATGATTATTAGTTTCCCGCTCGTCCCTGCGCTCGTCCCGGCAGCCCGAGCGTCCCGGAATCCGAATTTTTTATATACAACTCGAAGTTGTATAGTTGGCGTGGTGTTATAGGAAAATATGTCAACAACGGCCATTCCTGCCATGACATCTGGCGGCACTCCCATTCTCATACTGAAGGAGGGGAGCAACCAGTCGAAGGGCAAGGAAGCTCAGAGGAACAACATTCAGGCTGCTAAGCTGATCGCCGAGATCGTAAAGACCTCGGTAGGACCCCGCGGTATGGACAAGATGCTAGTCGACTCGCTCGGCGACGTCACCATCACCAACGACGGCGCGACGATGCTCAAGGAGATCGACGTCCAGCACCCAGCCGCCAAGATGCTCGTAGAGGTCTCCAAGGCGACCGACAACGAGGTCGGCGACGGCACTACCTCCGCGGTGATACTCGCGGGAGCGCTCCTGGAGAAGGCGGAGGAGCTCATCGACAAGGGCGTTCATCCCACGGTCATCGTCGAAGGCTACAACAAGGCCGCCCGTAAGGCGGTCGAATTTTTGGGGGACTTCGCGGAGAAGGTCTCCCCTACCAACAAGGAATGGCTGGTCAAGATCGCGCGGACCAGCATGCAGACCAAGCTGGTCTCACGGGAGGCCCAGGACCTCGCTGAGCTCGTCGTCGCAGCGGCGACACAGGTCTCCGAGAAGTCGGGCACCGGGTACAAGGTCGACATCAGCAACGTGAAGGTCGAGAAGAAGCCCGGAGGCTCCCTCAAGGACACCAAGCTGATCATGGGCTTCGTCCTGGACAAGGAGGTCGCGCACTCGGGCATGCCGAAGCGCATCGAGGGCGCCAAGATCGCCATAGTCAACGCCGCCTTCGAGATAGAGAAGACCGAGTTCGACGCAAAGCTGAACATCAACGACCCGTCGATGATGAAGAAGTTCCTAGACGAGGAGACGCACATGCTAAAGGAGATGGTCGACAAGGTCGTCTCCATCGGGGCGAACGTGCTCATCTGCCAGAAGGGGCTGGACGACGTCGCCCAGCACTACCTCGCCAAGGCCGGGATTCTCGCCGTCAGGCGCGTGAAGGAGAGCGACATGACTAACCTAGCAAAGGCGACAGGAGCTCGCATCGCAAACAACTTCGAGGATCTCTCGGAGAAGGACCTCGGTCACGCCGATCTGGTAGAGGAGCGGAAGATAGAACAGGACAAGTGGGTCTTCATCGAAGGGACGAAGAACCCCAAGGCGGTCACCATCGTGGTGAGGGGTGGAACGCAGAGAATCGTGGATGAGGCGGAGCGCTCTCTGCACGACGCACTCATGGTGACCAAGGACGTCATCGAGAAGCCAGCGATAGTGGCCGGAGGAGGCGCCCCCGAGGCCGAGATGGCTGCGAGGATTCTGAAGTGGACCGACACACTCTCCGGCAGGGAACAGCTAGCCGCACAGAAGTTCGCGGAGGCGCTGGAGACGATCCCCGTCGCGCTTGCTGACCAACGCGGGCCTAGACCCCATCGACACCATGGTCGAGATAAGGGCGAAGCACGCGCAGGAGGGTGGGAAGTGGTTCGGCATAGAGGCCAAGCAAGGCAAGGTAATGGACATGCACAGGGAATCGGTGGTCGAGCCTCTCGCAGTCAAGGAGCAGATAATCAGGTCTGCCACAGAGGCTGCCTGCATGATCCTGAGGATTGACGACGTCATAGCGTCCGGCAAGTCCAAGGGTCCGTCCGGCCCACCTCCCGGAGCGGGAGGGATGGGCGGCATGGGCGGCGGCGACTTCGAGTAGGCCACCCGTCGGATCCCACTGATAACGTGGGATCCCCGCACCTTCTGGACTAGGCTCTTACCGGGAGTCTTACTGTGTCTTCCGCTTGCCTGCGTACGCCAGGACGTCGATCTGCGAACGGACCACATCGTCCGCTCCAAGCTCGTTGGGGTTGACGAAGCGGAGTTCGCGCCAGGCTGGGCTCTTCGGCGGAGAGTCTCGGGTGCCGGCGTAGATGAACCCAATGTCCCAGTGATTCTCGGTCCCTGAGGTGTCGACGAACGTAAGCGGGCCGTCGAGCCTCATGTCCCTTATGCCCAGCTGTTCCCTGAGGATTCTCCTCGCCGCCCCCTCGGGTGTCTCGTAGAGCATCAGGTGCGAAGAGGGAAGCATCCAACCGCCGCTGAGTCGCTCCACCCTCTTCGAGTCCAGCGCGCCTATGTGGTCCCAGTTCCCGTTCTTGTCTATCTTCCCCATGAGGACGCTCTCTGGGTCGCTTCGCTTGGAGACAATCACGAACGCGGAGATGCACATTCCGCCCTCGGGCATCTTCTTCATCCTCGGGGGGACTGCCTTGTTGCTGAAGGCGGCGAACTTCCTGTCAGTGACCATGACCCCTGCACTCCTGAAAAGTCTCTTAAAGTTCTCTAGGGGCCATCCGAGCGAAAGAGAGCAGCCGCAATCGCCGACCAAGTCGCATGCAGAGGCGGTCGTGCCAGTTCACCGGCTTCTGCCGGAACCGAGGCAGGAGGAGGTACATCCTAGGGGTTCTTCTCGAGGTAGTGCAGGATTCCCATGGCACTCGCCCTTATGGAGACGTCCGCGTAGGCCGGGAGGCTTTCCTCCCTCACCCCCGATGCCTCGGCAACCTCGCTTCTCAGCGCCGCTGCCACCTCGTCGAGCGTGCGGCCCGAAGCCCTCAGCGACCTCACCGTCGCGACCCACTCCCCGGTCTTCTTTCTCGTTGCTTCGAGGACCTCCCGGACGTCCTTCCGCACCCCGAAGTGCGGCGCGAGCAGGGTCTGCGCATCGAGCTGGCCGAGCTTCTCCGTAGTGCGGGCTAGCTCCAAGGGGTCTAGGCTAGGCGGGGGGGTCGTCGGGATGAGGATCGGCACGTTCGGATAGACTATCCCGACGGCATCCGCCGAGACGAGGACCCTCTCGCCCTCGACGAAGATTGACATCTGATGCGGCGCGTGCCCTGGCGAGTGGAGCGCCGTGAACGAGAGACCGCCCAGGTCGATGTGCAGCTCCTCCCCCACAGAGACGATCCTCCGCTCGTCGATGCCGATCGGCCTTCCATAGGTGTCGATGGTTGCCTCGCCGAAGACACTCGTCGCGCTCTTAATCAATCGCGTAGGGTCGACTAGATGTGGAACCCCGCGCTCCTGGGCGATGACGGTCGCCCTGGGCATGTGCCTGATGAGGAACCCGGCAGCGCCGGCGTGGTCCAGGTGGACGTGCGTGGGGATGAGGTAGTCCACCTCTGAGGGGGCGACTCCGATGGCCCTGAGCGCCTCCAGCACGGTCTCGGCGGAGGTCGCGTAGCCGCAGTCCACGAGCGCGAGCTTGGACCCCTTCAGAAGGTAGGCTGCCACCGTCCCCGGGAAGCCAAGCGCGACGGTGTCGATCATGTAGACATGGTCGGAGACCTTGGACGCGCTCACCCTCGATCTGTGCCTGACCCACCCGGATTCGTTCTTTAGTCTTCCGCAGCGGGGCTGCCCCCGCTCCGGCCCCGAGAGCGGCCCTTCTCGTTCAGAAGATTGCTATCGGATTGACCAGAGATCCGGTCCCACGAGGAAGCCTCAGGGGGGCGAGGGAGACCGTGAACTCCCAGCTCTTTCGCTCCTCGCAGACCCGCGCGACCTCCTCGAGTTGCAGGCCGTCGACGCAGGCGAGGCCCATGGCGCAGATTTGCAGCGCGTGGACAGGGTGCGCCACGCCTTCGACCGAACCCGGGACCGTCTCCCCGTCACCATCAGAGAGAAACGCCGCTATCTTTCTGTCGTGGAGGAGTCGCATCGCGGTCGGGTGGAGCCCCGCCCTGCCTTGTCCCCCGTGGTCCGTGTCCCACCGTCCGAGCTCCTTGCGCCGAAGGGGTAGCCCCGTCCTGAACACCATGAGGTCTCCTTCGCCCAGTCTCACCCCCTCGGCCCTCTCGGCCGACTCCAGGTCCTCTGAGGTTACGGCGTCCCCGGGCTCGAGCCATCGATATCCTCTGAGCTTGGGCATGTCCAGAAGCACGCCGCGCCCGACCACCCCGTCGGCATACTGCGTGATGTCCATCTCCTTGGCCCCCTTGGTCGTTACGATCGAGAGAGCCCTGTTGTTGTAGAGCCTTCCCTTGTAGGCCACGTGACAGAGGGCGTCCATGTGGGAATGCGCATACCCGTGACACTCGCACCCCAAGAAATCCGAGACGAACTTCGGCTCTCCCGAATCGGAGAGGGCGTCGAAGCCCTGCGTCATGTGGTGGATGGCCGGCTTTGGGTTGTCCGCCGCCGAGACCGTGTCGATGGGCCTGGACATAGAGACCGTCCGCCCGGACCGTACGAGCATTGCGGCGCTCTTGATGAGGCCGGGTGTCAGGTAGTTGAGTGTCCCCCTCTCGTCGCCCTCGCCCCACCGGCCCCAGTTCGACACATCGTGGAACAGAGTGTCGAATTCAGCCTCCGTGATTCGCGCGTTGACGCTCTCCTCCCTAGCGGTCGCAGCAGACTTGCGCCGTTTCGCAGCAGCAGCCATGCTTGCGCCTTCCACGTCTCTCCTTTCGTTTATTGTTGTCGGTCCAAGGCGAAGCGAAAGCGCCCCGCCGGACCTGCCCTCGCGGTCCCGTGAGGCGGGAAAACGAAGGACATATATCGCCTAGGTTCGATTTTGCTTCGAAGGTGCAAGTGTAAAGATGGATTGGGGCCTGAAGAACAGGCTAGGACGCATGATCAAGCCCGCCGATGGACGGTCCGTTATGCTGGCCTGCGACCACGGCTACTTCATGGGCCCGACGCGCAGACTGGAGGTTCCCAGACGGACCTTCGAGCCGTTGGTGCGGTACGCCGACGCCCTCTCCGTCACCAGGGGCATCCTGAGGACATCGGTGGACCCCAACTGGGATGTTCCTATACTCCTGCGGGTCTCGGGCGGGACGAGCGTGCTCCAGCAGGACCTCAGCGACGAGGGAATCACCGTGAGCATGAAGGACGCGCTCCGACTGAACGCCTCCGCGGTCTCGATATCGGTGTTCGTGGGGACAGCCCACGAGAGGCAGACGCTGCTCAACCTTGCCAAGCTCGTGGACGAGGGTGAGGAGAGAGGCATGCCAGTCATGGCGATCACCGCGGTCGGCAAGGAGCTCGAGAAGCGGGACGCAAGGTACCTGGCCCTCGCGTGCAGGGTCTCGGCGGAGATAGGAGCGCACGTCGTCAAGACCTACTATTGTGAAGGCTTCGCGAAGGTAGTCGAGGGCTGTCCGGTGCCACTGGTCGTCGCCGGAGGTCCGAAACTGGAGACGGAGGTTGACGCCTTCCAGCTCGCCCACGACGCCCTCCAGTACGGAGCCATTGGCGTAGACATGGGCAGGAACATCTGGCAGAACGACCATCCCGTCGCGATGATAAGGGCCATCAGGGCCATCGTCCATGAAGGTGCGACGGTCAAGGAGGCCTCCGAGATGTTCGACCAGGCCAAGGGCGCACCGATACCTGCCTAGGCCAAGCCCGCCATGCGAGCAGAAGTCGTGGTGGTAGGCGGTGGCTCCACCGGCTCGAGCATCCTGTACCACCTCGCACGTGAGGGCGCGTCCTCCCCGCTGCTAATCGAGCGCGGGTCTGGCATAGCCTCGGGGCAGACCAGCAGATCCACGGCTCTGGTTAGGACCCACTACACCGTGCCGGTCGTCGCACGTATGGCGCTGCTGAGCTACAGGTTCTTCCGAGACTTCGAGAAGCTCGTGCCCGGCTTCAGCGCCGGTTACAGGGAGACCGGATTGCTGATAGGCGTGGACGAGGGCTCGGAGGGGCTGGTGCGCGAGAGCCTCCGGATGTTTCACGACATGGGAATCGCGTCAGACTTCGTCGACAAAGGCGAAGCCAGAAGGATCGAGCCCCAGCTTGATGCTAGCGAATTCAGCTCCTTGGTCTACGAGCCGCAGATGGGTTACGCGGAGCCGTCCACGACTGCTAACGCCTTCGCCTCTGCAGCATTGGGGCTTGGTGCGAGGATCCTAACAGAGACCTCCCTGGTCAGCATCTCGAAGTCGGATGGAGGCTACTCGCTGTTGACCAACAGGGGCAGAGTGGAGGCGAGGAAGGTCCTCCTCTCGACCGGTGTCTGGTCGGTTCCCATATTCGCCAAGCTGGGAATCTCCTTGCCGATAAAGCCGGTCAGGCACCCCGTAGCAATATACCTGCGTCCTGAAGGGTTCCGGGGCATACGCCCCGCGGTCTTCGATTTTCAGCGGTCGGCCTACTACAAGGCCGAGGGGCAGAACCTCCTGTTCGTCGGGAGCATGGAAGCGGAGCTCGACGCCAGGAGCCCGCCCGAGAATCCCGACGCCTACGACGAGGGGATCGGGTTTGAGGAGATTGAGAAGTACTCAGGCTGGGCCTCCAAGGCCTACCCGATCATGGCGTCGGAGGGGCGATACGAGCGCGGATACAGCGGGCTGTACGACAACACCCCTGACCAGCAGCCGATAATCGACGAGCTAAACGAATATGGGTACCCTGGCTTGCACTGCGTGATCGGCCTCTCGGGGCACGGATTCAAGCTCTGCCCCGAGTTCGGGAGGATTTCCGCCTCGCTCGTGATTGATGGAGAGTTCAGAGACTACGACGTCTCAGCGTTCCGACTCTCAAGATTCCGCTCCGGACGTTTGCTGAGGAGCAAGTACGGTCTCTCGACCGTCGGGTGACCGGTGCTGCGGCGATCGACGCCGTCCGGATTCCCCAGTCCAGACCTACGATTTGGGTCGAAACTTAAATAACTTGGAGCCCGCCCGGATGGCGTTGGCTGTTGCTGGCCCCAACTCCCGCAAGTCCCTAGTCGTCGTTTTGCCGGTCGTCTTCCTTCTCGCGTTCTCGATGCTCGTGGCTTCGCCGGTGCGTGTGGCTTCGGCTGCGACCCCGGCCCTTCCGGCGTCGTCGTCGGTCGTTCCAACCGTCCTCTCGGGCTTCGAGCCGTCGGGCGCGGTCCCCCCGTCGACACCCGTGACCGTTACCATCGGGATACCGCTCGAGAACGAGCAATCGCTGGAGTACCTCACACAGCAGATTTCCACGCCGGGTTCCCCCCTCTACCACGACTTCATCTCGCAGGCCCAGGCCCAGGCCTACCTCCCGGTCTCGCAATACCAGACCGCGGTCGCTTTCCTGCAGCAGAGCGGGCTTACGATAACGAGCAGCAGCCTCGACTCGATAATCATAGCCCAGGGAACAGCCTCGCAGGTCACGAGAGCCTTTGGGTTGCAGATGGAGATGTACTCGAACGGCACCAGCTCCTACTACGGGGCGAGCGGCGTCTCGCCGATTCCCGGGGCATACGTCTACTCCTCCAACGTGACGGCGCTACTCCTCAGCCATCCCCCCGACCTCGTTACCCAGGCCGGTCTCTCCGCCCTTCGCTCGCACCTCGCGCAGTCGAACCAGACTGCCCCCTTGGAGGCATATCCTCTCACGGACCTTCAGTCCGTTTACAACGCCACTTCCCTCTACGCCAAGGGAGACAACGGGAAGGGCTTCACGGCAGGGGTACTCGACTTTTACGGTGACCCGTACATCGCTCAGCAGCTGCAGTACTTCGACGAGGTGAACGGGCTCCCCAGCTCGCCGCTGAACGTCATCCCGATAGACAACTACAATCCGAGCCTCGGCACTGTGGAGGGCTGGACGGGGGAGATTAGCCTCGATATCGAGTCGGTGCATTCCATGGCGCCGGGCGCAACGATAGACGCGTACTTCGCGAACGGCGCCCTCCCGCTTTCCGCGGCCATTGCCGCGATCGTCGCCCAGGATAAGGTCCAGGACCTCTCCCAGAGCTTCGGCTTCCCGGAGGGAGAGCTCTCTTCCCTAGGTTCGAGCAGCTTCGAGCTCAACATCGCTCTCACCGACCAGTATTACATGCTCGGGTCCGCGCTGGGAATCACCTTCATCTCGTCCACCGGAGACACGGGCGGGAGCGGTTTCTCGGGAGGGCCGGAGGGCACCGTAGGTTACCCGTCTACGTCGCCCTACGTCGTCGCCGTGGGCGGCACGACGACCTACCTGACGTTTCAAGGGTCTCAGGTCACCTCCTCCTATGAGACGGCGTGGTCCAACTACGGATTCGTCCCCGATGAGGTGAACTACGGAGGGGGAACCGGGGGCGTGAGCACCCTCGAACCCAAGCCGTGGTACCAGTCTGAGCTGACGACGCCCCCAGGGTTCCCCTCAGGAAGGGAGGTGCCGGACATCTCTCTCAACGCCAACGTGTATCCGGGAGTGCTGGTCGTGGTCCCAGGAAACCTCACTGAGGTGGTCGGCGGGACGAGCGAGGCCTCGCCGCTCTTCGCGGGTCTGCTCACGCTCCTCATGGCCTCTGCGAAGTCGCCCCTGGGGCTGATCAACCCGAGCCTCTACAGCCTCGCCGAGAGCCGATCGCTCTATTCTAAGGACTTCTACCCGATAACCTTCGGCTACACTATACCTTGGGTCGCAGGCAGCGGCTACAACCTGGCCACAGGGTGGGGGGCTCCTAACATAGGCGAGATGGCTCACAAGGGCCTCGGTGCCGCAGAGTCGAACGCGCTCGCTGTCAACGTGACCGTGAGCGAGAGCGGAGAACAGCCTGTCGACGTGCTTGCAGGGGCGGTCCTTTCGGTCAGCGCCGTGGTCACCAACGGTGCGTCGGCTGTCTCAACGGGGACCTTCACGGCGGAACTTGACACGCTGACGGGCACGCTCGTTACCGTGCCGCTGACCTACAGCAGCCTCACGCGCTCCTGGACCGGCGAGTTCGCGTCCCCGCAGAACGCGTCGGGCCTCGCCTACGTCACGGTCAAGGGGACCTCGGGTGTGGTCTCCGGGACAGGATTCTCGGTGATCTTTGCGGGATACCTGGCCGACATCATCTCCCCATCGCCCGATGTCGCCTACGACACGCAGTTTGGCATAATCCTGGCCGCGAACATCACGACACTGACCGGGGTTCCCGTGGATTCGGGCCAGTTTAGCTTCAGCGCGTACTCCTATTCTCTCACCTCCAACACGTACACGAAGGTGGCTACCACCCCAGTCATTGACGGCTTCGGATCGTACTGGCAGGGGATTCTCAACGGCTTCTATCCTTACGGACCCATGGTCTTCACGGGGAACGACGGTGTCTACTGTTACCTGCCGATAATCAACGGCGTCGGGATGCAGGGCTCGTTCATCGAGACGTCGGTCCTAGCCGAACCGGGAGTTGTAGCGCCGGGCCAGTCCATCTTCGTCCTAGCTTCTCTCTTGCCTCCCGCCAACATCCCCGCTCTCGTCTCGATTGAGACGGGACTCTCGGTCGAATACGACGTCGAGGTCGGATCGAACGTCACCGTCTCCTTGGTGAGCCAGTCCGGGGTCGCCGTCGCTACGCAGACGCTCTACTCGAACACGTACCTCACCACGACAGAGGGTATCCAGGGTGCCCTCACCGTCCCCTACGATACTCCCCCGGGGTTGTACAATGTGATTCTTAGCTCGTCGTTCAACTCTTTCACCCTGGGCGGATGGGTCAACGGGTCTTACTTCGGTCAGGTGTACGTCGCCCCGACCGATACGGTACCCCGCATTTCGATCTCCCCATCCGTTCAGTTCCAGGGAGAGACCGTCGCGGTCTCCGCGAAGATTGACTACTCCAATGGCACCGCCGTCAAGTACGGCATGTACTCCGCCACCGTCTATCCGAGCGACCTGCAGAACGACTATAACGCGCTCACCGAGACAATCCAGGTCCCGCTCTGGTACCAGTCCAACACGGGCATCTGGTCCGGGAACATCACCCTGCCCTCCGCGTACAACTCCGGGGGGTCCGTCGATATCGACCCGGGCACGCTCTACATCACAGGACCGTACGACGTATTCGTCTCCGGGCTGTCGGCCGACGGCGTCCCGACTTCGACGAACATCTCGACCCAACAGGGCATATTCATACAGCCCTACCTCTACATTTCAGGCCAGGACCTGATCTCCCTCCCCCAAGGCTCGCAGGTTGCCTTCTCGAACGACGTGATATCAGTCCCGTCCTCTCTCAGTGGCGACCTATTCCAGGGCACCAACACGATAGAGGGTGGGACCTTCGCCGTCTCGTCGTCCCAGATCAACGGGACTCTCTACATCAAGAACGCCCAAGTGACGCTCATGGATGTCACGGGAGGAACCGTCATCGCGCAGAACAGCAAGCTGACGATTCTCCAGTCAAGCCTCCAGTCGCTGCAGCTCACCGGGTCCACCGTCTCGCTGAACGGCTCTACCCTCTCGTCGGTCACCCCGTCCGTCCCCGTCGTCTCCATCCAGACGCCCGCGGAGAACCAGAACTACAACGGGGCCACTGGCAGCTTTACGGTCTCAGGACAGCAGGTTGCCTCTGTTACAGTGTACCTCGACGGCGCCACAATCGCGACCATGAGCGGGGGCCCGTCTTCCTTCAGCTTCCCTCTCGACTCGGGCGCCCTGTCCCTCGGAGTGCACACCCTCAGCGTGGTGGCCACGCAGCAGGACGGGATGTCCTCCTCGACGACGGTGGTCTTCAGCGCGGAGGGCAAGCTCGCTGCTGTCAACAACTCCATCAGCTCCCTGACCTCGCAGATTTCGTCCGACCAGGGCACCATAGGCTCGCTCAAGAGCAGCGTCAACACCCTGACCTACGGCCTATACGGCCTGGGCCTCGCGACAGTCCTCGCGCTCGTCGTGGCGGTAATCTCGGTGAGCCGGAGGAGCGCCCCTAGGGCAGAGCCGAATCCGGCTACCCCTCCCCAGCCTCAGTGGAGCGGCTGAGGAACTTCCCTGGATGCCCCCCCGAGCCCACGAGCGACGCGCTGACCTCCCAGAGCCTCTTCGCCGCTTCGTCTTCATAGGACTCGGTCGAGGACCTCGTCTCCCTCTTCTTTGTAAAGTACCTCCCGGTGACTCCCGCGACATCGGAGGAGGTCGCAAGGTAGATCGAGGTTTCGGCGCCCTTCTCCGGGCTCGCCATGAACGGGCTCCCGAGCCTCACCCCAATGCTGAGGGCGCCCGCCGAATGGCGGGCCCAGTTCGTGGCGACGACGCCAGGATGGACGCTGTTCACGGTGACACCGGTCCCCTGCAGCCGCCTTGCCAACTCGTGCGTGAAGAGTATCTGGGCCAGCTTGGACTGGGAGTACGCCTTCATGGCTCCGTACTTGTTTTCCTCCTGGAGATCCCCGAAGTCGATGTGCCCTGATGCGTGCGCGCCCGAACTGACGTTGATTATCCTGGCCGGCGCCGACGACTTGATTGTCTCCAGGAGGAGATTAGTGAGGAGAAAATGGGAGAGGTAGTTGACGACGAAGGTGGTCTCAAGCCCATCCTTCGTGACGATCCTTTTGCCGAGGATCACCCCGCGTTGTTGACGAGTACGTGTAGCTTCCCGCCGGTCTTCTGGAACTCGGCCGCAAGGGCACGCACCGAATCGAGTGTGGACAGGTCCGCGAGTATGGGGGTCACATCCGCTTCTTTCGCCCCGCTCTGCGCCAGGATATCCCTCCTCGCCGCTTCGCCCCTGGCTTGGTCCCTGCAGACCATCACCACCGAGGCCCCCATCTTCGCGAGGGCAAGAGCTGTCGCCTTCCCTATGCCGGAGTTGCTTCCCGTTATCATGCAGGTCTTCCCCGAAACCCAGTTCTCCTTCGATTCGCTCATCCCTAGTTGCCTCGACGCTTCGGACCCGCTGCTGCCCTTATACACTGCGTGTTGCTCGAGAGGTTGTACTTTCCCAAATCAGCAACGGGAAATCGCGGCTTGACACAGAGATTGTCGAAACTCCGTCTTCAAGTGACGAGTGTGCGGGGGATGGGTTTAACCAAACTGCGTATTGTGACCACGGGACTACAGACCGGCACTCTGTCTAACTGCGTCCCAGCGAGTGGGGTCGACTCTCGCTTCGCACAGGTCTGTTATTGCTTTGAATGCCTGAGGTGGCACAGCCGTCTTAACCTCACGGATGAGACCAGACAGCTCTCGGACGTTGAGGGACGGAAGCATCCATCCCAGGACCACGAACATCCGATCCGGTGGCGTTCGACCCATGATGGCGCCTCGCATGGCAACCATCTGTGCGTCAGAAAAGTGCTCCTTCATCCATGGGACGAGGTCGGTCTCCTCGCGATTCATGTGAGCAATATACGCCGCGAAGAGTTCGTTAGCCGATTGATTCAACCGTATCCCGGCCTCCACTCGGCCTTCGGGGTTCTCGATTGCCAAGAGAGTGTTCGCGGACCGAGCGAGTGACGCTTCACGGCGAGCCAAGTCATGGTGCTGCTCGATTAAGGTGGCAATCAACTCATTCCCGGCTTTGGTCGCGTCGGGGAAAATCGCAGCCTCTTCATCCTGGGCGTGTTGATTGAGTACGCAAAGAGTGCATCCAGCCGACCGCGCAATAGCGAAGTCGTTCTCAAGGTCGTTGACTAGGGATTTCGTTGTTGTCAAGTCAGCGAAGTCGTTCGTCTGGAGTCGACTCGAGAGGCCGTAGATCATTGAGCGGAGCGCTTTGTGGATCGGCGTGAAGAGATCCTCGTTCGATGACATGGTTCCGCGAATCAGGTCCTGGAGATTCGGACTCGCTTATTAGCTATTGCGATTGAATAGAGGAGAATCCAACAGCTGATTCTCTTCACCTCCACCCTTTTTGATTGCAGTGCGGGGGGTGGGATTCGAACCCACGAACCCCTGGGGGATGGGATATCTCTGCGAGCCCGGACACCCGCGCTTAAGTCCCACGCTTCCACCGTCTCGCGACGTCGTTGGCCAGGCTTGGCTACCCCCGCATTCGCTCGGGCCGCGGCAGGGATGAAAAGGGTTTCGAGGGCGACCCGATGCCAATGATGTCAGCTGAACTTCTTCAGAAGGCCGCTGAGAGGCAGAGCGTTCGCGACGTCCCCCCTCTCAAGCCATCCCCTCCTCGCCACTATGGTGCCGTACTCGACGTTGGCCAGCTCGCCCGTGCTGTGGGCATCAGAATCGATCATCAGCGCCACACCTTCTTCCATGGCCTTCCTCGCCCAGACCTCATCGAGGTCGAGCCTCATGGGGGAGCCGTCTATCTCGAGCATCTTCCCGTTGTCCCTCGCGGCGGCTATGACCTTGGGCAGGTCGATTGGGTTGGGCTCCCTCTTCCCGATCAGCCTGTTGGTCGGATGGAAGAGCACGTCGACCGAGGGGTGGGAGAGCGCCTTGAGCGCCCGCTCGGTCAGCTTCTCGGGGCTCTGCCTGTAGGCCTGGTGGATGGAAGCGCCCACCATCTCGAAGTTCTCGAAGAACGCCCGGTCGAAGTCCAGGCTGCCGTCCGACCTCACCTCTGCTTCCACGGCCTTGATGATCCTGAACGGCCTCAGTTCGTCGTTCAGCTCGTCGATCTCCTTCCACTGCTTCCCGAAACGCTCCTCGGATAGGCCGTTGGCTATACCCGCTGAGAAGGAGTGGTCCGTTACCGCGATGTACTCGTACCCCCTCTCCTTGGCGGCCCTGGCCATCTCCCCGAGCTTGTCGGCCCCGTCGCTCCACGTGCTGTGCATCTGGAGGTCCCCCTTCAGGTCGGCCATCTCGACGAGCGTCGGGAGCCTCCCCTCCTTCGCGGCCTCGACCTCGCCCCTGGCCTCCCTCAGCTCTGGCGGAATGAAATCCAGCCCGAGCTTCCGGTAGACACCCGCCTCGCTCTTTCCGGCGATCCTCCTGCCCGTCTTGACCTCGAAGAGACCGTACTCGTTCAGCTTCCACCCCTTCTCGATGGAGAGATTCCGCAGGATTATGTTGTGTTCCTTTGACCCGGTGAAGTAGAGCAGGGCGGCCCCGTACTCCTCCTTCCCCAGCACCCGGATATCGACCTGGACGCCGTTCCTAAGGAAGACGCTGGTCTTGGTCGGGCCGCTCTCGATCACCCGCTCCACCCCCGGGAAGCCAACCAGCAGCTCCGTACCGCGCGCGTCGCCGCAGAGTATGTCTAGGTCGCCCACGGTGCTCTTGCCCCTCCTCAGGCTCCCCGCCACGTCGACCCTGAGCCCCTGCGCCTCGAAGTACGAGACGAGCTCTCTCGAGAGGTATGTCGCCTCGACGAGCAGCATTCGCGTCTGCCCCGTCTTCATCTTCTCCACCGACTCGAGGATCTTCTTGGACATCACCTCCCCGAGCGCCTGGTTCAGCTTCCCCGCGCCCAGGTCGGCCCTCAGCTGGGCGATGCTCTTCACGCCATACTCCTTCGACAGCTTGTACGCCGTCCGTGGACCGATGCCCGAGACCTGCATGAGCTCGGTGGTACCCTCTGGCACCCTCTTCTCCAACTTCCCGAGGAACTCGAGCTTCCCCGTCCTGAGGTACTCGTCGATTTTCTTAGCGATTCCCTCGCCTACGAACTTTATCTGGGTGAGCTCCCCGCGCTTCCAGACATCTTCGATATCCTCGTCCAGGTTCTTTACGCTAGTCGCGGCCCTCCTGTAGGCTATTGCCTTGAACCTGTCATCGCCGCTCGCCTCCGACAGGAGAGAGAGCCTCTCAAGCAACTCTGCGACGTCATGGTTCCTCGTCACTTCCACCAGCCGAACTCTTTCGGGACCGACTTCGTGATGACGTCGCACCCGCTTGGGGTGACGACCACGTCGTCCTCGATCCTCACGCCGTACCTCCCCGCGAGGTAGACGCCGGGCTCCACCGTGAAGACCATGCCCTCCCTGAGCTTCTTCTTGCCGCCAGAGACGATGTAGGGCTCCTCGTGGATTTCCAACCCGAGGCCGTGCCCCGTACGGTGGAAGAAGTACTTGCCGAGGCCCTTCTTCTCTATGTAGTCCCGGGTGGCCTCATCGATCTCCCCCACGGTCTTACCTGGCCCGACCGCCCTGATTCCGTTCTTCTGGGCCTGAAGCACGATTCCGTACGCTTCCTCGACCTCGGGGTTTCTGCCCATTATGAACGTCCTCGTTATGTCGGCGTTGTACCCGGAGATGGTGCACCCAACATCGATTACGACGCCGAGCCCCTTGGAGATGACGCTCTTGGATGAAGCCCAGTGCGGGTCGGCGCCGTGGACCCCGGCCTGTACGCTGCAGAAGTCGACCGCCTCCCCTCCGAGCGCGAGTATCTCCTCCCTCAACTCGCCCGCAAGGTCCAGCTCGCTCATCCCTGCCTTCATCATGTTCGGGACCTCGGTGAACGCCTTCCCCAGGACCTTGGCGGCCCTCCTGAGCAGGTCGAGTTCAGAGGCATCCTTCACCTCTCTTATCGACTGCAAGAGGGGATCGGCGGAGACGAGCTCCGTGCCCTCCCTCATTATGTGGACGAGGTACCCGTACGGCACGCGCCCCTCGCATCCCCACTTTCCCTTCAGGCCAATCTTCCTACGCAACAAGGCGAACGCCCCAGACGGCCCGCTAGCGTCGTCCCAGCTGTGCAGGTCAATCTTGACGGTGGACCTCGCGTATGGCCCTGATTCGAGCGTCGGGGCGACAAGGTGGGGTTCCCCCTCCCTCGTGACGAAGAGGAGGAAGGGCCGCTCCAGCATCTGAGAACGCACGCCTGTGAAGTACTCTATGTTGGGCCCCGGGGCGAGCACTACGCCCTCGAGTTCCCTACTGGAGATCTTATCACGGAGCCGGTCGATTCTCGTCGAGCCCATTTGCATCCTCCGTTCCACCCCTAATCCTCTATTTGTGGCTATTACCTCCTCCTCCAACGCGGGTCACTTCGCCCTTCGGCCACTTCACAACCGGCCACTTCCCTTAAATAACGGACGCGGCGCAAAATTCGCGGGAGCTGGAAATGGCCTTGGACCCGCTCGAGTGGGGCATAGTCCTTTTGATGGGAGCCGGCATACTGATTTGGGGACCTGACAAGATTCCCGAGATGGCGAAGACGCTCGCAAGCGCGAGGAAGCAGTTGGACGGCGCGACGAAGCAGCTGTCGGGTATCACGAAGGAGCTCCAATCGGGTATCAGCAGCGGCAATCTCAACATAGACACTCTCAGCAATGCTCTCCTGGGGGCCGGGATGGCCGGGACCGCTGAAGAGAAACCTGCGCCCGGGCAGGCTGTTGTCCCTCAGGGAAGTCCTACACCCGCTGTCACTCCAGTCGGTGACGCGGTCGCCCTTCCCGCACCGCCCAAGTCCTCGGACCAGATGCTGATCGAGATGGCGAGGATCCTTAAGATTGAGACTCGCGGCAAGACGAAGGACGAAATCTCGAAGGCGATAACAGAAGCGGTCTCCGCCATACCCGCGGGAGCCGCACCGGTCGAAGCCCCAGCCGCGGAGTCACCGCCTCCAGCGGCCTCTCCCGCGGAACCTCAGGCAGCCCCTCCAGTCGAGGCTCAGCCTGCACCCTCTCCTAGCAAGGAAGGGGCCCCGGCCGCAGCGGCCCAATCGCAGTAGCCGCGCTTCAAGTTGAATCGGTTCGCATCGACTGCTCAAGTTCTGTAGACTCCATCCCCAAAATATCGCGAAACCCCAGTGCTCTCACGAGGTAGAGCAAAGACGAGTACCTACACAACCGGCCAGACGTGGGGGGCACTGAGGAAGGCATGGAAGGCATACAAGATTGCCAAGGTTCAGAACGACGCGGTCAGAATGAAGGAATACTCCGAGCGGATCAGGACTCTTCAGACGCAACTCGGGGTTCCGCAGACGACCTTCCAGGCATAATCAGTCGTAATCTTCCAACGGGAAGAGCCCCTTCTTCTCTTTTTTTAGAGGACTCAGAGGTTACTCTGCAAGCTCGCGATGACGCCCCTGACCCATTCTTCCCTGAGCTTCAGGGTCCTCGAAATTCCTTCGACGCTCGTATCTCGCTCGCTGATCAGCTGGTAGAGCGCCTTCTTCTCATCCCAGGTCATCGGCATCCCGCTGATGGCCCTGGCCACCTCCGTCATGGCGAGGTGCCTGACGTAGAGCAGCACAGACCTCTCGTCCTGGATGTTCGCGAGCCTCTTGTCGATCTCCGATATCAGAGATCCGAGCGGACGCATGTTCCCGCTCTCCTCCGGACGCTGGGCGATGTCGGTCAGAGACCTGAAGAGGTCGTTCGAGCCGGACGACATCTCTTTCTCGGGGGACTCGAATGAGAACAGCCTGGCCCGGAAGAGGTTCGGCGCAAAGTCGATGCTAAGCGAGATGCTCTTGTTGAGCAGGTACTCTCGCCGCCGCGGACCGTGCGGGCTGTCCTCCATGAGGGATGAGACGAGCCCCGTTCCCTCCATCGCGTCAAGGTGCTTGGCGACCAATTGCTGGCTGAAGCCCAGCTCTCTAGAGATCTGAAGCTGGTAGCTTGGCTGCCTGCTCAACCTCCTAATGATCTTCCTCCTGACCGGGTTCTCAATCGCCAAAAGGATCGAGTCCAGTCCTTCCTCCTCCAGAGCGTTGTCCTCTGCTGGGCCTGCCTTCGACGACGAAACCATACGGTAGACAAAATGGCATACCAGATATATATCCTTACGCACTCGGGGAATCTCAACTCTTCGAGAGCTCTCCCTCCGATTTGGTCAACAGTCGTAGGGGACGGATTCCCATCGTAGACTCCCGCGCCCTGTTCTGATGTGCCTTGAAGCGGGCCCGGAGGGATTTGAACCCTCGGCCTCTGCGAGATAACGATCTCCCTACAGCTTAGGGGGCTGCCACTCTGTCCGTACTGAGCTACGGGCCCAAGCCAGAGCCCGTCGGGACATCAATATCTTGTTTTGCCCGGTCGCTAAACCGCCGCAAGCTTCCGCAGGTCCGAGAGCCTGGTCTCCATACCGAACCTCCTCTCGTTCCCGTGCATGAACATGTAGACCGAGAGGAGCCCCGGCAGGTTCCTCATCATGCTGAACTCGCCGTCCATCTTCGACTTCACAAAACGGAACCCCTTCGTGTAGATGTCCGTCCTCTTCAGCACCTCCTCGGCGTAGGCTTCCATGTCGTCTATGTGGTCGACGAGCATGTCTGCGCACTGCATCGAGGGGATGATGCCCTCGCCTAGCATAGGGAAGACCGTACCGATGGACTCCCCGACCCCGACCACCTTACCCTGGCTGAAGGGCTGGCAGTAGGATGGGGGCATTATCCTCACCGGTCGGCCTATCTTCCTTATCACCTCGCAGTCATACTTCTTCAGCATCGCCTCGAGCTCTCCCTTGTATCCTCCGTGGAGCTCGCCAGCTCCGAGGTGGGCGACCCCCTCCCAGAGGGGGAAGTACCACAGGTATCCCGTCAACCCACGGTAGGGCTTGATGTAGAAGTCGTCCCAGGGGAACTTGTTCGACTTCACCTGGTATTCCACGCAGGGTACGATGATGTCGTTCTTGATTTTGGGGAGTAGCGCACGCTGCATCCCGGTGGCGTCGATGATCAGGTCGAAGTCAGCGAACCTGCCGTCGAGCTGCTTGACCTGCGTCCCCCAGTGGACGGTATGCCCCTTGAGCATGTCTTCGCAGAGCCTGTGTTTGTCGTAGCTCACCAGCCCGTTGAGGGGTATGTCGAAGGTCCCCTTGCCGGTGTCGACGGTCATCTTCTTCCCGCGGTGGAGGACGTAGTCCGAGAAGTTGAAACCCGCCTTTTTGACGAGGTCGGAGATATAGGGCTCGCTTGTCCCCCAAGCGCAGACGGTGTACCACTTGTCCTGTGGCCGCATCTCGAAGCACTCGACCTGGTGACCATCCAGCCGGTTCAGCAGGTACGAGCCCGCGACGCCAGCACCAACTACGGCAATGCGCATCTATGATTTTCTCCACACAATCTGAAAACAATCCAGCCCGTGGATCCTTTTGACCTCCTCTGCAGCGTGGCAGGGTTTGCAGCAAACCTCTAGGTCGCTCGTGTTTCTGCGACCCATGGTAATGTTGTAATAGAACTTTGATGACGTTCTTGTCTCAGGCCTTCCCCCTCCCTCTTTGTGGTGAATCTCCAGAATTCTCATGCCATCACATCCACAATGCGCACAAATGCCACCGAGTAGCCTAACCGCTCGTTCGCGAATGCGTTTATGTCTTGTGGAAGGTTTTCTTCTCAGCAGCATAGCCTCTTGCAGCGTTCTAGTCTTGAGACCATATCGCTGAAAGAGGTTATAGATGCAAGACTGGGACACTCCATATCGCTTCGCAAGCAGCTTGGTTGAGACGAGTTCGCTAAAGTAAAGTCGTTCAAGGTCAGGTTTTGGTAGTATGGACAGGATCCGTTCGTGCATTTCTTGGCAATACTTTCGTCCTCTTCGACCCGTCAAAGACAGCCTTCGCCATTGCACAATAGCACGGCAATAAAAAAGCACCCACAATGTACCGTCCACCTAAACTTCGGTCAGATTATCCTGCAGATTACGCCACCAACGAAAAAGCACTGAGATAGCCAGTTTGAGGGAAGTGCAGAGGGCGCGCGGATCCTGGCGCCGCTTTCATCGCCTTCTTCCTTCGTTCGATGAGTCAGTATAAATGATTAGTCTCACTCCGTCCACAGCACGAGATCTCCTCCTCCGCCTGACTAGCGTTACGGCCTGCTGTTAATAACGGTGTTAACGCGAATGGTTAACATCGTTATCATTAAATATGACCTATGTTATTCGCCGAAGGGGTCATTGGATTGGTGTCGCGGGCCTTCGCAATCATGTGGATGAGAAGCTGGCAGGAGAAGCCAGTTAGGAGCGAGATCTTGGCCCCCCAGAGCGCGGCCAGCGTTCAGCCTGATGCACGCCGGCCTCGCACCGTTCCGGTACGAAGTTCTTGACAGTCGATTACTCTCGATAGGCTCTCGGAAATCGTAGCGTTCTCGACGAGGCTGGAGGCGTGGGGCGGGGTCGGATGCCCGTTCTATTCTCTAGCACAATGCCCCAGAGCAATGCTAGGATGCTCATTTACTTTCGGGGAAAGAACAACGAGCACACTTGTTGACACGGAAACACAGGTCACCCGGAGCCTCTGCCGCACCTATCATAGTAGCGGTGGTCCTCATGATAGCCGTTATCGCTGGCGTCATCCTCTTCAGCGCTGACTTTTTGGGCGTGAGTCACTCAAAGACGGGTACCAACACCACAACCACGAGTAGCCAGGGCGTGTCCTCCACGAGATCCACCGCATCCACAACATCCACGTCCACAAGCACTGGAGGCTCGCCGAAGTCGGGCTCGGCCGTACTGGTGACCTCGCAGTACTCAAACGGGACCACCTTGAAGGGCGTCTACACGGAGCTGGCGCTCAACGGCACAGAGGTCGCCACCGGATACACTCCGGTAACGTTCAACACGACGAGTGGGGACAACTATACGGTGACGGTCTCTGACTTCAAGAACCTCTACTTTAACCACTGGTCAGGAGGATTCTCCTCGAGGGTCCTGCCTGTCGCCGCGAACTCATCCGGTACGACCGCGACGGCGGTCTTCACGACCACCCCGCAGCCTCCGCCTGCGACGCCCTACAGCATCTCGGTCGCAAGCAACGATCTCAATGGGACCGCGCTCAGCGGATTCGTCGTCTACCTGGCGGTCGATGGATACACGATATAGAACGGCACTACGCCGACCACGTTCCAGAACCTGGAGCCCGGGCTGCAGTATCAGGTGGTCGCGTACTCTTCGGGCAACTACTACTTCAGGCACTTCTCGGATGGGGAACTGAACAACTACGATTTCCTAACGTTCAGCTCGACCGGATCGACGAGTGCTTCCTTCGACGCTCTCTATCAGTATGTTCCGCCGTCACAGGCCGCAACCCTCAACGTGATAGCGGAGTACCAGAACGGCACGGTGATCGGCAACACGGTGAGCAACACGGGGTACGTTGAACGGTCCCCCGGGCTCTGGGTCACCGTCACGCCTCCAGGCGCCTACGAACCCTTCACTGGATCCTACACAGGTGGCACACTGCTGCCGTTCGTGCTCATAGCGGGTGACACATACACGGCGCAGATGTCGTCTTACAGCGACCTGAAGTTCGTCCGGTGGAGTGACACCGGCAGCACCAACGCGACCAGGACGTTGACACTTGACCAAAACACAACCCTTATCGCAATATTCGAAGTCGGCAATGGTAGCCCGGCCACGGCTCCCTCCGGCTTCTACAGCGGCGCGTTAGCTATGGTCCCGCTGGCCCTGATACTGCTCGAGGGACGCGCCAGCGCCCCTCCGGAGCGTTCCATCAGCTCGCCCTAAATCAGGGGACACAGAGGACCGGGAGAGCGAACTCCCTCTGTGGCTAGGAGCCAAGGCTCCCAACCACTCGTAAGGGTCCTGGTTCTCAGGGATGAAAATCGTGTGCCCACGTTATATGGACAAGAAAAACCGGCTTTCTCGTGTGAGCGCCGATGTTCGATGGGTTGGTCGCGGGATGGAAGCTGCATCATCCCCATCTCGCCTTGGGCTTCGATAGACTCGCCGGAGAGATGCTGCTCGCCACTCTCTTCCTCAAGGTCTCAGTTACCTTTGTCACATACTTCGTCCTCTCGGCCGGAGGATTCTGAGCTCAACCCCCTGTCCCAGGCGACTCTGCCCTATTGCCTCGAGTCCTTCCTCGCCAGCGGGGTGGCCATCCTCGTGCTGGCCCTGTTCGTCAGGAACAAGGGCTACCGGCTGATACTCTACTCCTTCATCCTGGCCCTCGCCACGTTCGACCTCGCCTGGGACCTGACTCAGGCACTCAACCTCCCAATCTACGAAGGCATACTGAACGCTGCTTTTGTCACGGCTGCGATACCGACATTTACCGCCCTGCACATCCAACAAAACCAGGACATCTATGGCAAGTGAGCTTGGGCCCGGCCCAGACCAATCAAGGCATCAGACCCTCGGTTGGGGCCGACAGCATCCCCGAGGTCCTGGGCTCTTACTTCCTGGGACCGCCGAGGCCCGCCA
The DNA here is from genome assembly GCA_963703285.1 of uncultured Nitrososphaerota archaeon. GTDB lineage: Archaea > Thermoproteota > Nitrososphaeria > Nitrososphaerales > Gagatemarchaeaceae > Gagatemarchaeum. The sequence goes on along the minus strand of OY969807.1, from coordinate 995,116 downwards.
CTGGGTTTGTCACAGGGTAGTACGTACCATTGGCGTACACCGCACCGGCGCCTAGGTAGCAGAACGTGATGGAGCAAAGCTCTGCGGTCGACGTCTCGCTCGTCTGGATCCTGAAGGAGGGCACCCCCGTCGTAAGGGGCGCCTCTGATCCCAAGGAGACGACCGGAGCGAAGAACATGAACCCCCCGACCACAAGAAAGAGACAGCACAGCACCGCGGCCCTCTTCGCGTTTCTCACGAACAGTCTGTCGGCGGCGATGTTTGTGCAAGCGGAGCAGTCGCCGCACAGGCACCCGGAGTCACAGTATGGGCACCCACACTTGGACGGTGGCTTCTGGAATATCACCGCTTTCTCCCCTCCACTGGAGTGACCCTCGGGTTGTTCATCGAGTGGTCTCCTATAATGCTTGTCCTTTAAGCTTCTGCCCATTCTACTGTAACTGCGCTTCCTGAACGTCTCAAATCGGTGACGGCATGTCCTCCATGACCTTGGCAAACTCCTCCACGATCTCCGCAACCCTGTCGGCGTCCTTCTTGGTGTAGACTGGCGCCTTCGTGATCTTTCCCAGCTCGTTGCGGAACGCGACCCCCTTCTCACGCACCTTGCGCGCGTACTCCGACCACTCCTTCAGCTTGCCCTCGAGTTCTTCCTTCGAATGCTGTCCTGCCATGCTATCCCGCCCCGACATGGTTACTCCCGTTTATTTACGTCGCTCGCCACCGTTAGCTGGACTGACGAACCTCGTGCCTGGCCTCCTGGACCAACCGGGAAAGTATTAAGTCGACCGCCTGCGTCGGATGCGAGAAGGAATTCCGTGAGTTCCCAGGAGAGAAGGCTCGGACTGGTCCACAGGGTCATCGCATCGCACCACGGGATGAACGAGTATGCCATCCTGATTACGGACCGACGGTCGATCTTCATCCAGCAGGCGAGGTCACAGGGGGGCTTCGCGCTCAGGACGGAGTTGCTAACGGGGGCCTGGGGCAGGACGAGCATCAAACCGAAGACGTTGGAAGACTACTCGGGATTCGCCATAGGGTCTCTGGAGCTCGACGAGCAAAACATCACGGTCGAGCACGACGGCGTGACAAAGCTGATAATCGCCATCGGAGGGTTGTTCCCGGTCTTCCACTTCGACCTGGAGTACCGCGGGGAGGCGCGAGCCGAGAGCCTGGTTTTCTATGCCGTCCCGCTCGGGTCCTACGTGACTAACGGAGATCAACGGCCGCGGGAGGTCATCCTGCGTGCCTACGCCGAGTCCATCTTCAAGCTCTACTCGGCCGTCCTCCCGAGCGGTGTCATAGACGACGCCGGGCTGGGCGAGGGACCGGAGGAGCAGGACGGGAACGAGCGCCCCTAGCCAATGGAACCAGGGCGCGGGGTCAGGGTGGCAGAGGCATTCGAGGAAATCGAGAGGTGGATGAAGACGGCAGAGGGGAACGACTCCAGACCGAGGGATGAGGGCTAGCACGCTCGCAGCCCGATCTCTGATGCTCGTTTCTCGCGTAAGAATCTCACATAGAGAGACCCAGAGCATTTCATAGTCATGCCAATATGAAGGAGGGGGTTTATTCCGTCGATGCGAGAGGAACTTGTCGGCGGCCCCGGGAACCTCTTCGAGGGATCCCGCAGGATTGAGATCATCCTTTTTCTGCATCGCCATCCAGGTCCCGTCACCACCAAACGGGTGATGGCTGCCCTTCAAATCACGAACTGGAAGACCGCGGGAGGGGCCCTCCGGGGGCTCGAGGCTGCGGGACTTCTTACCCTGGAGGAAAGAAGGGTCGACCCCCGGGGCAGGTACCGCGCGAAGTTCTGGCAACCGGATCCGAAGTTTGGCGTCAAGATGGCGTCCACGCTGGAGGAGGCGGTGCGATGCGCGAGGGAGGCGGCTGAATCCCGAACTCCGTCTGAGGAGAGGAACCGGCGACGAGCTATAATGGAAGCCGAGGCGCCCGCTGAATTGCTCGCCGCCTTGGTTCAGCGTGTAGCACCCAGGTCTGCCTGAATTCCGCTACACCGTTCAACCCGTGCTTTCCGCGCGCCAGGAGGGCTGACTCTCGAGAGCTGGAACGAAGTGCGTCTGGAAGCGCGCCTCCAGCTCCCTAGAGGGACGCGGCCACGGCTACTACGCCGAAGCTCAGCACCACCGCCAGGCTCAGCCAGAAGGCGCTCTTCTCTCGACCGGAAGAGACGTACTTACCCATTATCGTCCTGTTCGAGGCCAGCTTCCCCATCAGAATCCCGGGGCCCACCAGCACGAAGATGGAGAGAACCATCAGGTTCAGTACGAGCCCGAGGGGGTTCGGATAGAAGATCGGAATAGCGACCGCCGGCAGTGATTCTGCGACGTAGACCCAGAAGAACCTGTTCCGCTGCCAGTTCAGAGCCTCCACGACCGCCCAGGAGCTGGCCAGGGAGATTACGACCAGGGCCAAAAACGCCGCGGCCACGAGCCCTGCGGCGAAGAGATAGGGCGCATAGGCGCCAGCTATGGACGAAAGTGCCGACGCGAGTGTCCTCGGGTTGCCAACATTCACAGAGGAGTTCAACCCGGCCGTCGCTATCACGATCACGACCATGCCTATCTCACTCGCCAGCGCCCCGATCAGGGTCTCCGTCCTCATCGCCCACAGGCGCACTAATCCCTTCTCCGCAGTTGCGGAGGCCTGGAAGAACAACATAAACGGCATGATGACCGCTCCCGCGCTAGCCGCCAGGAGGTACAGATAGTTCGGTGACCCGCTGAAGTAGAACGCGTTCGAAGAAATCAGCCCGCGCGCGAAGAGGGAGCCGGCGTATGAGATGATCAGGACCACCGAGATTGCAAACAGGACCTTTTGGAGCGTCAAATACTGCCTCCTACGTATGACCAGAATGTGGACCACGTAGGCCGCGGGCATGGAGACTATCGGCGGCACGCCTACTATCTCCATCCCGATCGCGATGCCAGTGTACTCTGCGACGTAGCTCACAACGTCAACCGTCGCCATCGGCACGCTTGCGAGGACCGCGATGTTCCGCGAGTAGGATGTGCGGATTACATCGCCCAGACCTCTTCCCGTCGCGATCCCTATCCTCCCGCTCGCCTCTTGGATGATGAAGAGCGGTACGGTGAGCAGCATGAAGAACCAGATCAGCCCGTAGCCGTAGGTCGCCCCAACCGTCGCCGCGGTCAGTATGCTGGGGGCGTCGACGTCCGCTATCATGACGATCCAGGCGGGCCCGAAGGACTGTGCGAACTCGTGCAGCCGACCGGACCCCATGATGCTGGCCCGTTATCACGTACTTGATAACCTGAACGGGTCAGCGTCGCGGGGCGGAAGGATAGTAGATTACGGGGGCGGGGTGCCGCCCCGAGTCTCGGACGCCTGCTCAGATGAACCGCCCTGGACCGGGGGCGAGGGCCGGTTGGCGAAGAAGTACACCGTCACGGCGAAGACGCCGAAGACAGGTATGAGGAGCAGGTCCGAAGGCGAGTAGAAAGCCTCCGCGAACCAGAAGCTCGAGAAGGAGAGAAGGAGCGCCGAGACGACGACCTTGGAATCGGCCTGCTTCACCTTCCTGACCTGGGTCCGCAAGAGATAGGTGGCGACCACCACGAGGACGATACCGACGCTCAGGCCACTGATGGTCGCGACGAAGCCGTTCGGCAGGAGACCCACGAGTACGATGGCCGCCTCGAAGGCCTCAATGGCGCCTACCGAGAAACCCGTCGCCATGATTCCCTTCTCGAAGTGCTCGATGCGCTTGCTCCCCTTCCTCGCGCTCAGGACCGACCTCCTCGCGCTCCTGGCCAGCCTCAGACCGAAGTAGAGGAGGAGGACTGCCGCGACGAGCCTCACATAGACGGCGGGCAGCAGACCGATGAGCGACCCGACGAGGATGGTCGGGAGCAGGACAACTAGGGACCCGAGGGCTACGTACAGGAACGCCGAATACCGGCCCGAGTCGGCGTAGAGGGCGAGCGCGACCGCCGAGGCCTCGGTGAACTCTAGGAGAGTTATCCCGAGCGCAGCGAGGAAGATGGCCGGGTCGAGAGCCAAGACGGTGCGGCCTATGGTGTGTACCTAAAAAAGCGATGCCTTCGCCGATGCGAATGTCTCATCCGCGTTGAGCAACCTGTCAAGAATTGTTGCCTGACGCCGGTATCATCACATCAAGAGGCACGTGATAGCGAGAGATTAACTTGAGTAAGTTCGAAAAGAACTGGAAGCCGCAGCAGGACCAAGGGTCGTTCAGCCAGAAGACGAAGGAGGCCATCAGGGGCGCCCAGCCCATGAGGCCGCAGATCCAGAAGGCCACGAGCCAGCTCCAGCAGGAGATTTCCCGCCTGGACCGCTCGATGGACCGCCTGAAGCAGAGGGAACAGGCGATATTCAAGAAGACCGTGACCGCCGTCCAGCAGCACGACGAGCAGACAAGCAAGGCCTACTCGAACGAGCTGTCCGAGGTGAGGAAGATGGCGAAGATCGTCACGCAGTCCAAGATTGCGCTCGAACAGATAACCACCAGACTGCAGACCGTGACCGACATCGGCGACTTCACCGCCACCCTCGCTCCGGCGATCGGGGTCATCAGGTCTATCCGCTCTACCCTGGGCACCGCGATGCCGGACGCCCAGTCGGCGCTCGGAGACATCGGCGCCTCCCTTACCGGGCTCATGAGCGACGTCGGCGGAATAAGCGGGGGCAACTTCTTCACCCCTGAGAGCAGCGAAGAGGCCGAGAAGATCATGGCAGAAGCTGCAGCGGTGGCAGAGAAGCGGATGTCCGACTCGTTCCCCGAGATTCCGTCCGCCTCCAGCGAGTCTGTCTTCAGCAGTTAGGCTGCTAATGGCCAGCCCGGTTGCATTCTTACGCAGCCGGGCTGCCTACGGTCTCCTCCCGATTCTCGACCTTAGGCTTCCTCGACCTTGTTAACGCAAGGAGGGCCACCACGACTATCAGGATCGCGGCCAGCGACACTATCGCGATGCTGGCGTAGTCATAGGACGACCCCGCCATGACGCTCTCTGGCGCGTCAACCGAGAGCGAGACGCTAGACCCCTTCGAGGAGACAGCCCCGCTCCACCCCGTGAACGAGTAGAAGAGGGGTGCGGAACCAGCGCTGAGCGACATCGTAGACGACGCAGGGACATAGACGACGGAACTCGTTCCGGCGGCGACCCTCCCCGAGATGGTCCCATCCTGGTACGAGACGGCTACCGGCCCTGAGGCCGTCACTGTCACCCCGGGGTAGAAGGCCGCCGTCTCGTTCGCAGGACCGATGAGGGTCAAGGACAGTTCGGGGCTCGAGCTCGTCGTGGATCCCGCCCCGACACCCGTCCACCCTTCGAACTGCCATCCGGAGTTCGGGGTCGCCGTTACCTGCAGGTTCGTCCCGGGAAGATACCACCCTATCTCCGCAGACGTCGTCCCCCCGTTCGTCCCGCTCGTCGATATGCCGACGTAGTACTGGTACTGGTAGGCCAGCGGGATCGTGAACTGCCCGGAGACCACTCCTGTGGTCGTGGCGTTGGTCGCCCACCTCTCTCCCTGGAGGAGCGATACCGTCTGTGAGATCGAGTACTGCGCGCTTGCGTCCAGCCAGAACGTGTTCGCGCCCTGGGCGACCGTCCCCGTGAGGGACCTGCCCTCGCTGGTCGAGCGCAGCGAGACCGATGGGAAGATCACGCTGCCCTCGAAGGACGCGTCCACCGTCACGAGGAACTGGTGGTAGTAGTCGACCGTTGCTGTCCCTGACGAATCGACCGTCCCCGTGGCAGGGTCGGCGTTCCACCTCTCGCTCGACGAGGAACCTGGCAGCGGGTCGGTGTAGTTGTAGCGGGACCCCGAGTCCGCCCACACGCTGCCGAGCGGGAACTGGGCAGAAGTTCCACCCGCGGACTGTGCGGAACCGAAGGAGTCGTATGCCACGGTGGGCTCCGAATAGGCTGACCCTCCGCCCGAGACGGCGAATTCGAAGCTCACCGAGAACTGATGGTAGTACTCGAGGACGACCGTGTCCGCCGACTTGGCGACTCCGGTCGTCGGCTGGTCTGTCTGCCACCGCTCGCTGGACGACGAGCCTCCGAGGGTCCCGGTGACGGTCCAGGTGCTGCCGATGTCGGCCTGGTAGGTGGCCGAGGATATGGAGAGCGTCGCCGTCTTCTGAGACCCTCCCGAGACGTAGGTCAGCACCGGCGAGGAATAGGTCGTCCCCCCACCCAGGACGGCGTAGCTGAGCGTCAGCGGAACGGTGGAGTTGGTCGTGGAGACGGTCGCGTTGCCCGTTATGAACTCGTAGGCGTCGCTGTATTCCACGGTGCCGTTGTACGAGAACTCCTGCAGGGAGTTCGGGTTGGTGTAGGTGACCGGCGACGCCGTGTTTGCCGTGAAGAGGGACTGGATGGTGTTCGCGTTGAACTCGTCCATCCACATCCATGCGGACGATAGGGCGAACGTCGGGTTCGAGAAGATTACCTGCTCCCCGTTGGCGTAGTAGGGGGCTCCGTGATACCACTCGTTCATCAGGCCCGTGAAGTAACCGTTCGAGCTCGCCACGGCGCTCGGCAACCCTGCGAAGTAGGTCGCTCCAAACGAGCTGTAGGTCTGCGAGGCGAACGCTCCCGTGTTCGTGTCCTCTGCCACCATCACCACGTCGCTCGAGTTTCCGATGTACAGGTTCAGCGTTATCGTGTCGCCTTCGTTCACGGGGCCCGAGAAACCGGAGAGCCCCCCGCCGTTGCGCGGATAGATGGAGTCCCCTTGGGTGTCGAAGACCTCATAGTTCATATCGAAACCCGTGCCGGGCGTTGAGCCTGGACCCCAGTTCCACGAGACGCCCACTTGATACCAGTAACCGTTGTTCGCGAGCCCGTTGAGAAGGTAGGCCGGTCCGGTGTCCAGCTGGGGGTCGGTCTGCTCCACCGCGGTGACGTTGTACTCGATGGACGTGAAACTCTGCGAGAAGGTGATTCCCAGCTGCTCGTCGTAGTTCTCCATATTGGGCGGACCGTGCCTCTGCAATTGGTACAGCGATGAGGAGCCCCCGGCCTGCGGGCCCTGCTCACAGGAGCAGGTCGTCGTGGGGACAAGCATGGGCGCGGTGCGAGCCACCGACGTGGAGCCGAAGGCATTCGTCACGGTGACGAGCAAGAGCAGCGCTAGAACCGAGCACGCCACCAACCCTCCGACCGCCCGCTGCCTGCGCATACGGCCGGCCTCTCTCGGGCCACCTAAAGAAGAATCTCCATAATCATTCCATAATCATTATGAGATTTTTCCTCGGTTAGGGGGCTACCCCGCCCTCGTTCAGCGCCGTTATCGGCCGGACGCCTTCGAGCTCGTCCACATCAGCTCGAGGAACTGCTTGAAGTGACTGGCGACCTGGGGGCTGTCGACCCACCCACAGGCCGAGTAGTCGGGGAGCGAGATCATCGCGGTCTTGTCGTCAGCGAGGAGGTCGATTGCGATGAGGCTCCCGCTCCTAGTCTCCACGCCTTTGGGGAGGAGACGCGCCCCTTCCTCGTCGACTATGGCCCTCACCCTGACACCCCTTGCGACCGCCTCCTTCAACAGCCTCTGCACCTTCTCTTCCAGCCCGAGCGTCGGGGTAACGAGGATCATGCTCTGTCTTGCCCCCTCCATCATCTCGTACATCTTGGAGAGCACCTTCTCCCTACCCCTGAGCGTGTAAACCATCTCGGCGTCCGCCGTCGGCACAGCCCTGTACATCCGCGACAGGACGCTGAAGGTGGCCTCCATCTTTGATGCTATCATCGTCCTTATGACCTCGGGCCTCCTGGCGCGGTATGTCGCGGGCCTTTTCCTCACGAGCTCGACCCATCCTCTGCCCTGGAGCCTCCTGAGCGCCTCGTACGCGTTCGGGTGCGGGATGCCCGCGTCCTCGGCCACTGCCCTTGGATCCGCCAGACCTAGACCCAGCAACGAGACGTAGCACATCCCCTCGTACCGCGTCAGCCCGAGGTCTCTGAGCTCGTCGAGGATGCCCGCGTCCAACGGTTCCGATTCGGGAAACTCTTATATAGGGTTTTAGTAGCGTTCGCAACTATAATCTGGTGTTATCGTGCCCTCTCGAGACTATGACGTGATCGTGGCGGGTGGCGGAATGTCGGGGCTGATCACGGCGGCCGCCATCGGTTACTACTCGAAGAAGTCTGCCAAGGTTCTGGTCGTCGACAGGAACCCTCCAGAGGAGGCGGGGAAGAAGACAAACAACGGGTGGACCTGCGGCGACGCGACCAGCCTGAACAGCCTGAGGTTCCTCGAGAAGAACATCGGGATAAAATACGGAGAACCCGAACTGGAGCACCCCGTTAAGGGGGTGCTGGTCTATTCGCCGGACCACCAGACCAAGGTCAGGTTCGAGGGGGAGGGCTTCATCCTGAACAGGAAGCTGTTGCCTCAGAGGCAGGTCAAGGATGCCCTGGAGTTCGGGGTCGAGTTCAAGTTCAACCTCAGCGCAGAGAGGGTCACCTCTGAGAACGGCTACGTAACGGGGGTAACGGGGAGGTATGACGACGGGAAACCCTTCAAGGCGAGCGCGAACATAGTCATCGACGCGACCGGTTCCTCGTCAGTGCTCCGGAAGTTCCTCCCCATCGAGAGCTACATAGAGCGGGAGATCGACATGGACGACATAGAGGTGACGGGCCGTTACATCCTCGACTTCGAGGAGGGGAAGCGGGACGAGACCTTCTTCACGCCGGACTACTGCCTGATCCACCTCGACCAATTCATCGCCCCTTCGGGCTACGCGTGGATTTTTCCGAAGGGGAAGACGAGAGTCAATATCGGGCTCGGCGTCTCCAAGACCGGGCTCTCCCGACGGAACAAGAGGTTCAAGCTGAACGACAACCTACAGAGCCTGATAGAGAAGTACGTCAAGGACAATCCCGCCATCAGGAACGGCCGTCTCTCCGCCGGCCCCGGCTACGACGGCAACTCGAAGGGGAACTGGCAGGTCCCCGTCCGCCGGCAGAACGACTGCATGGTGGCGAACGGGTTCGCGGTCGTCGGCGACGCCGCTTGGATGCCCAGGCCGCTCGACGCAGGAGGCATAGGGCCATCCATCTATGCCGGCGTCATCCTGGGGAAGACCGTGGCCCGCGCCCTCGAGACAAAGGACTACAGCCAGGAGGCGCTCTGGGACTACAACGTCGAGTACATGACCACCCACGGGTACCAGATGGCGAGCTTCGAGGTGCTGAGGAGGTACCTGCAGGCGCTCACCAACGAGCAGATCAACTACGGGATGAAGCACTTCCTCTCGGAGGACGACGTCAGGGCGATTAGCGAGAGGCGCCACCCCGACTTCAACAGGGTCCATATGATGAACCCGATCCTCATCCTCAGGGCCCTCAGCGAGCGCGACCTCGCAATGGGGCTGAGGTACACAGCGAAGAAGAGCCAGACCCTGGTGCAGCACAACCTCGACTACCCGAAGACGCCCGCGGGCTTCGTCGAATGGAGGAAGGTCCTCCTGTCAGAGTTAAATGAGACGGTCGAACGGTTCAAGCCCGTCGAAGTGGCCGAATAGAATGCAAAAATCTCTCGACAACGAGATTGTGACTCTGTGGAAGGAACTCAGCCCGTCCGGGGCGTACACGCTGGGTTGGGACGAATATGCAGGAAAGCTCTTCATCCCGAGCGACCAGAACATCAAGGCCGCGCTCGAGAGCGTGAGGTCGCTCAGGCGGAGGACGGAGAACGATGTCCAAGCCAAGGTCCTCGATAGCATCGAGGTCACTCTGCTCTTCCCGGAGCCTCAGCCGGTCCTGGACGAGGTCGTCGGAGCCATCTTCGCCCACCTCACCAAGGAAGGTCTCAACGAGAAGCACATCTCGTCGCTGCTGAGCGACGCGTCCAAGGCAATCGACGCTTCCCAGAAGAGGTTCAGGTCGGCAAAGGTACCCATGGCGGTCAGGGCGCTCACCCTCTATCGCCTCGACGGTGTCATAGAGATACTCGAATCCGTGAAGAGTGAGACCAAGAGCAAGGCGCTCAAGAAGGAGTGTGACCGCCTGATCGAGAAGGCCAAGAGGTTCGCAGACCTCTTCCAGCTCAACGGGTTCGGGAAGGGGACCTTCGAGGAGGTCGAGCAGGTGTTCAAGAAGTACAGGTTCGACCTGGGCAGAGAGAAGTTCTACAGGCTCGCGCTCGAGGCTGGGTTGGACTACTCCGAGACCCCGGACGAGCTCGAGCGCAGGGCGCTCGCCTGGATCGAGGAGGAGCTACCCATGTACAGGAGCGCGCTCAACAGGCTGGCAAAGCACTATGGGTGCGCCCCTACGACGGAGGCCGTCGACAAGAGGATCGGAGAGCGAGAGCAGCTCAAACCCGTCCAGCTCCTCCGGACGACCAACGCGGTCCGGAGGGTGATGCAGGCCTTCGCCAACGAGTCGCTCGTCAAGATAAACAAGCGCTACAAGACGAAGGTGATCGAGACTCCGCCGTTCCTGACGGGGATGATACCGACAGGCGCGGCGGGGTTCATGGACACCTTCACGAAGAAGCCCTTCCAGCTCTACTACTTGACGACCGACCCAAAGCGCAATCCAGCCAACTCGGTCTCCAGGCTCATCAACCTGCTCGTCCACGAGGAGTACGGCCATTGCGTCAATCACTCGAACAGCGCCCTCAGGTTCGGCGGGAGGGCATCGGACCTCGAGCTCCTGCCGACGCTGCTCTCGGGTCCCATCACAGAGGGGCTGTCGTTCAACAGGGAGCGGGAGTTCCTCGAGGCCTCTCTCGCCCTCAAGGGGAAGCAGACGCTCACGAGGGCCGAGAAGAACTACATCGCCCTGCTGGAGAAGCACGGGGGCGTCGACCTAGTGAACATGGAAATCGAGTTCGAGACGCGGAAGTACAGGTTGATCAGGTTTCTTCGGGTCGTCGGAGACGTCCGCGTCAACACTGGCAAGCAGGGACTACTCGAGTTCCTCGAGTGGGCCCACGAGCACACGGGTGTCTCGCGCAGGGACATGTACTACAACCTCTTCCCCGCTCACGAGGGGATGTTCCCGGGCTACGCGACCTGCTATGCGGTGGTTGGCGAGGAGATTCGGGCCATCGAGGACCGTCTGACCGACCCGAGGAAGAAGGTGAAGTTCTCGACATACCTGACCGGAATCGGGTTCCCGCCGAGGAGCATCTACAGGAAGAAGCTGGAAGATTTCGCCGCCTCCTTGGGCTAGACGCAGACTGAGAAACGACCCCGTCGCGGGACAGCAGCCGTCGACGCCTCCCGGCGACTAGAATTCTCGTTGAACGGAGAAATCGGTGAGCTCCCCGAGGAGCCTCCGCGCCTTGGTGTCAGGCAGGAACGAGAGCTGCTCCATCGCCTTCCTCGAGTAGTTGCTCGTCAGCGACCTCAGCTCAGATAGAATGGAGCTCTCCTCGTTCCCCTGCTTCAGCGCCAGAGTGACCTTGTCCTTGGTACCCCAGTCGAGCAGGTCGTCGTGGACCTGGTAGGCGATCCCGAGGTACTTGCCGTAGCTCGAGAGCGCCTCGATCTGCTCGTTGGTGCCCCCTCCGATGATGCCGCCAAGCTGGGTCGCGGTCTCGAACAGAGCTCCCGTCTTGTTGTAGATTATGTCAACGTACTCCTCCCACTCCAGCTTGTACGTGATTGGGTCGATGGTCAGCTCCATGTACTCGCCCTCGCACATCTGCAGCGCGGCCTTGCTCAGCGTGTGCGCCACCCGCCTATCCTGGTATCTCGAGGCCACGGCGAGGATCATGGCGAATACGAAGTCCGCCGTGAGGAGCGACGAGCTGTATCCGTACCTGACGTGGAAGGCCGCCTTTCCTCTCCTGGAGACTTCTTGGTCTATTATGTCGTCGTGGATTATCGATTCCGCGTGGAGGAGCTCGACCGCAACGGCGGCGTCCAACACGCTGTCGTCCTTGGAGCCCACGCTCTCGGCAGCGAGGAGCGTGATGACGGGCCTTATCCGCTTTCCGCCCTCGAGCGCGTATCTCAGCGGACCGAAGAAACGTGAGTTGGAGTACCGCTCGAGCTCCCGGTCTACCGCGATGCTCGTCCTGTCCAGATAATCCTTCATCTTCAGCATGAACTCTTCGACCAGCGTCGGGTCTCTCTCGACCAAAAATTGGAACCTTTTCACGATACCTTGCTCGGTTGTTATTTAACGGTTATCTGAAAAGGCACTGTCAAGTCTCTGGGTGACCTGTCTTTCTGTTAACCATCGGGTGACTATCATGGGCCCTTAAATACTCCAGGGCGGTCCAGAGCGTTGCTCGGAACGAAGTGCGTCGCGCAGTCATATGACGGAGGGGACGGGCTGCACAATCTCCTTTGCCAATGTCTCACGGTCACTTACAACGCAATCGCCTACGCGAAGGAGAAAGGAATCGAGAACCGGAAGGGGATGAAGAGATTCTATCGCTCGCTCAAGGATGTCGAGCTTCCATCCTGCTACAAGGTCGCCGCGATTACCAGGGCCTGCGCGGTGGTGAAGAGCAGGAAGAAGAGCGATGACAGAGGAACTCAGATACGGCATCCGAAGCCTCTCAGGCCGACGATCTGCATCATCTCTGGATTCTTCGTCACGATGAAAGGTCGGTTCTTCATCCCGCTCAGACGCGAAAGGTATTTCGACATCCAGCTCAACAGGTATGTCGTAACGAAGATTACTGCGAAGAAGCTCAGAAGTCTCACGATAACACCCGGGTCGCTCTCGTTCTGCTATTCGGAGGAGGTCGGAGAGGTGCCGATCAGGACCGTCTTCGGTGTGGACAGGAACGAGAAGAACCTGACGTTCGGAAACCGAGGGGGAATCGTGCAGGTCGACATGACCAAGGCCGTGAAGATCAGGCGGACGACCAGAGAGATCGTCAGCTCGTTCAGGAGGAACGATGTGCGCGTGAGGAGGAACCTCGCTCGCAGGTGCTGGAGAAGGGCGACACATAGGACTGACCAGCTGCTCCACGCCGCCACGAACTTCATGGTCGATACCGCGATGAGGGATGGCGCCGCGTTGGCTCTCGAGGACATCACCAACATCAGGAGGATGTACGGGAAAGGAAATGGGCAGGGTCCGGATTACAGGTTCAGACTAAACTCGTGGCCTCACAGGAGGGCGAAGCAGATGATCGAGTACAAGGCAGCGTGGAAGGGCGTCGCTGTAATATCGCTTACGAAGTCTGAAACCAGGGGGTCCTCATCGGTGCACTGGGCGTGTGGGGAGAAGCTCCACGACCCTGAGAGGGGAGATGCCGTGCACAGGAGGATGCTGTGGTGCCAGACATGTAAGGCGTGGATAGACAGAGATGTGAATGTCGGAATCAACCTATCCGACAGGGGGCTGGCAAGGCTCGCAAGTTCCCTTCCAAAGCCAGAGAATCCCGAGCAACGACCGCTGGTTCTCGCCGAGGAGAAAGGCGGGGCAGATGAAGCAATGAAGGGGAACCCGACGAAGACGGTAATCCTCAGAGTCGATGCCTCGAAGTTGGCTCGTCGCCCGACGGTTAACGCACCCGTCGATCACCCGAAGAGTCGACAGAACCTCTGAAATGGGCTTCCCGGTCCCTCCCTGTGACTACGCCTCCGAGATGCCCCAAGATGCTTTATCTCTGGCGTCAGGTTGGTAAGCTCGTTGCTAGAATTCGAGCTCCATCAGATACACCTTGAGAGGCTCGACAGGTACTACCTGCCTCTCCCAAAGCTGACAAGGGCACAAATGGACGCCTTGGAGTCCCGCCTCGTCGGGAGAGGGTTCTCGGTCAGTAACCAAGGTGAGCGGCTCAGGGCAGAGGACGCCTCGGGAGTGACGACGATCGCTCGCTCAGGTCTGGCGTGGTCGCCGTCCGACATGCTCGACGTCCTTTCGCCCGCGATTCCCGACCTCCTCCGTTTCCCTAGGGAGCCTGCTCCGACAAACCCGTACCTCGCCCTGAAGGAGGTACCGGGAGGGTTCGAGGCACAAATCTTTCCTAGAATGGAAGGACTCCGGCTCTGGTTGGAGCTGCGAAGGTCAGGCGAATGCGGGCTGACGCCGGACGAGAAAGAGTCCATCTCCCGGCTCCTACGGGACGCCGAGAGGGTGGCCGAGTGCGTGACAGACTACCCGACCGACGGGTGCTCCATCCTTCAGTTCGGAAAACGGCAGTACTACCGTTCGATTCTCCCGGCCCAGGAGTTCATCCTCCGGTTGCGCACCATCTCCTCGGGCTCCACAAAGAATTCCTATCTGCCGAGGTCCTCCGTCCTGAGGGTCGGGGCAGGGTCGTTACCGGCGTTCTCCTTTGGAGCAGACCTCGGCGAGTGGTGCTACCTGGAAGGCCCCAAAAGCCTCTAATTCATGAGCCAGAAGGGGTGGCCAGCCCCGGTAGTACAGAGCTCGTGCGTGCAGCCCGGTCAAGTATGTCGGCCTTTCGAGTCGATGAGCGCGGGTTCAAATCCCGCCCGGGGCATCCCTTTTCGATCAACAACGAAGTTTCCCGCTTTTGCAACGGATTTGAACCACAAGGTCGGAGATTTGAACCTAAAGTGACGTGCCCTGCTCAGCCAACTGTGAGCAGGCCCGAGGGGGCTCGCCCCCAGATGGGCTCTGAAAGTGGATTCTCCAGCGACCCCCTCTTTTGCTTCTTTCCAAGGCAAGAACGACAACAAAACCACTTAACCAAAAATCACGGCTGGATGCCGGCATCCCTCGAATCCGGATTCCAATTCTTGGAGTGCTTATGCCGAGCTCTTCAGAGCTTCCATCCATTGATTCGCCGTCATGATCGGGTAAATCTCCGACTCGAAGAGTGGTACTCCCCTAAAGGCTATCCTGGCGAGGTCAGTCTCGCTTCCTCCGAAGACTACGTATCCCTTCCTGCCGTCGGGGCTGATTCCCCACCCTTTCAGCCTGCCTGCCTTCAGGGCCTCCTGCCCTCCCTGAGTGACCGTTATGGCTCGCCTGACTATGGCCTCCCTGTCCTCCGGTACTCTGGAGCTCGAAGCCCTCCGGATGCACATATACCTCGTCCTGGTGTTTTTCGCGATTGCGATTGCTGTCTGCGGAACCAATATGCATTGACATGATTCTCAACGGTGAGAAGCGTAGCGCCGCGATGACTCTGGCTCCTGTCGGCAGCGGGTCCGAAGGAAATCGAAGCTTGGGAGCTACGCCCCGTTCTCAAGGCCGAGGAGTCCAAGGACTGGCATTGGCGTATTCAGTCACCCTGACTTCGTTTCTAAGCCCAGTCACGCTGAAGCTCGCAAGCGAGTTGGGCCCAACTCTCGGGTCTGCCGCCGACTCGTGCAATTCGCTCCAAGGTAGCCCGGTGTGCCCCGAGGGAAGCCCCGCCGAAGGCGTCAACCCCTATCTACTGATGATTCACATTGGAAATGCCATGAATGACCGGAAGTCGAACCGCATTCCCGCAGAACAGGGTTCGTTCTGAATCTTGCCCGTAGAATTGTTGTCCTGTACTAAGAAGAATGAACAGGAGCACGGGACTATTCCCAAGTGAGCGCTTATCAGCTTACGCGGAGGTGGGTGCTCGCATCTGCGAACAAATGCGGGCAAAAGTACGGATACACGTATTGCGGAGAACGCTAGTCAAGGTCGCAATGCCTGAACCCGAAGGTCGGAGCGCGAAAGAGTCGCACTGTCTCAGCGGCCCAACTGTACATCCTTCTCTTACGGATTGCCCTCTGGCCGCCATCGAATTCGGATGCTGCAGCGGAAGAGGAGATTGGACCTCCCTCTGTTCCGTGAGTGCCTTCAAGATTGGTAGAAGCGGTGGGTGCATCGTTGCAGACGACGAGTTATCCTTCGGACGCATGGCGTCCGTGGCTCAGTGTCTGGTTAATGGCGTGGTAGTCCGTCCGAGAGAGTCTGAACGTGTCACGGCGGAGGAGCTTCTGAGATGACCGAAGTTGCCGGGCAAATATCGGAAGGTGAACCCGGAACTACTGGCGAGGATATCGATAAATCCACGGTTTCGCGACACAAGGGGTTCGTGGCGCGGGTTAATCTCTCGGTGGATCAAGCCGTCTTCGAAGAGTTCTCCGCTCAAGCGAAGCGAAAGGACAAGACCTTGTTCGCGTTCGCGAACGAGTCACTATCTGCGATGGCGAAGATAACCGCAGAGGGGGGAGAGCCTTCAGACCTTTATAAGTTCTGGCGCTCCATCGCCCTGCTGAAGCAGACAGACATCATTACCCTTCCGTCAGATTTCGTGGACAGGCTGATTGCGAGGGAGTACGCATCGGATAAGGAAGGCCTCCTCAAGATGTTTAGCGACCTGGGGAGCGAGTTGGTTGGAGTCCTCAAATTTGGCGCCAAGGACCTCAGCGAACTCGCGGCTCTCGCAACAGATTTCACTGCGCTCCTGCCCATAAAGCAGTTCAAGATATCTCAGTCCCAAAAAGATGACTCCGTAGAGATTGGGATCGTTGGGGCCGGAAGAAGGATAGAGTCTACCGAGTGCTCATTCGTCTTCCTACAGTCTATTCTCAATGGTTACGGGTATACGGTGACGAACCACGACATAAACATAGGCACGATTATGGTGAGGGCCTCCAAGAGAAGGTTATCCTAGCCACCTCGCTGTCATCGGAGGCTCCGTCTTCAGTTCAATCGAGTGGTTCAATCGAGTGAAGAAATTACACCAACCAACGCCTAAACACATGATTTCTCGCACGAGAACGCCATTAAACGTACAGAGATTGTCCCTAGGTTGGTTGACTTTCAAAGGATGGGTAAGTTCGAAGTTACCTTGGGTTGTTTGCAACTCGGAATGCGCGGGTCTGCATACAATTTTGTGCGAAAGTACGCATCTAAACGGATGAGGTTTTTAGTGCACGTTCCGCATGCGTTTCCATGCACCAGAACGTGAAGCCGCATATACGCACAACAATGCCCGTAGTAGTATGCTTAATTCTCCTCTT
The DNA here is from genome assembly GCA_963703285.1 of uncultured Nitrososphaerota archaeon. Classification (GTDB taxonomy): domain Archaea; phylum Thermoproteota; class Nitrososphaeria; order Nitrososphaerales; family Gagatemarchaeaceae; genus Gagatemarchaeum. The sequence continues at coordinate 978,204 of OY969807.1, read as the reverse complement.
TGCTTTTTCGGCCGGCGTTCTTCTTGTCCGGCCCGCAAGTGCTGCGGCAACTGTACTGTACGTAAGCACGACGGGCAGCAATACAAGTGGGACGGGTACCCTCGCTAGCCCCTACGCGACAATTTCTCACGCGGTCTCGGTCGCACCTACTGGTGCTACCATCATTGTCCTTCCTGGCGCATACAACGAGATGGTGACGATTTCGAAGAAACTTGCGCTCGAATCTCAAAGCTCAGAGCCATCAAATACAATCATCAACGCGGCTGGTCAGCCTAATGGGATTGCCATATTCGGTTCTACGGCAGCCGGGTCGGTAATTCAAGGCCTTACGGTTGAGAACGCAAACAACCATGGCGTCTATGTACAGGATAGCTCTGGTGTAGCAATCCAAGACAATGTAGTTACTGGCAATGGTGTGACTCCCCTTTCTACGATTGACGAAAATAAGGCGATCGAGCTGACAGGCACCTCGAACTCCACGGTAGCTGACAACACCGTGATAGGAAATTACGCCGGAGGAATAGGCGTCGACGACGATGGGGCAGTTGACCCCTCCTGGAACAGTACTGCAATACCTAGCGCGGGCATTCCAACCGGGACTCCAAATCCAGCTAATGGTAACATCATCACCGGCAACTCGGACATAGACAACACCGGCGCCTGCTCCATCGTCCTTTCTGCCTATGACCCGGGCGAGGGAGTATCGAACACCATAATCAGCAACAACATGGTAGTAGACGATATTGCGGGCATAGTTGTAGCGGCTGATGACGCCAATACACAAGTATCAGGCAGTAGTGTCCTCTCGAATACAGTCGTCAACACAGGGGAGGGCGGCATCATTCTGCATGCGAATGCGGCTGGAGCCGTAAACAAGGATGAGATCATCAGCGGGAATGTGCTCAGCAATGACGGCTCCGCTCCAACGCTAAGTGGAATAATCGTGGGCGGAGAATCCACCTTGAAGTCTGTTGCGGTGGTGAATTCACTGATTACTGACAACAGCTTCCACAACGAGTACTACGGCATCGACATAATCAATGCAAATAGTACCTCAGTGGGCGGAAACGTGATGGACTCGACTGTGAAAGTTCCGATTTCCGGCACAGTGATTACCATCAGTAGCGTAACAACAACGACCGTAGCCCAGACAACAACCATAACTCAGACAGCGACCGTACCTCAGACAACAACCATAACTCAGACAGCGACCGTACCTCAGACAACAACCATAACTCAGACAGCGACCGTACCTCAGACAACAACCATAACTCAGACAGCGACCGTAGCCCAGACAACAACATTTGTGCTCGTGACGACGACCGTTGCTCAGACAACAACATCGTCCGACACAACTGACACAACAGGTCTGATTGTTGGTGCAATTGCCGCGCTCATAGCCATCATTGCCATTGGCACGTCGTTCATGGCTTTGCGCAGAGGGACTACCAAGCAAGGAGCTTGATGCATCGATCCAAACGGGTTTTCGATCTTGGATCCAGAAAGGAGGAAATTCTTGGTCGGTGCCTCGGCGGCCGCTGCAGGTCTGACGCTTTGCGCTGCGTCCGGTAGTCTCCTCCCGAAAGCAAGTGCAGCGGTCTCCGAAAGCTCTTCAGACGCGAGCAAGCAGTACGTCTTTGTCATAGACCTTAACAACTGTGATGGTTGCAGCAAGTGTACCGAAGCTTGTCAGGCTGAAATGGACGTGCCACCGGCGTGGGATGGCGAAATGCAGTATGATGGCAGACAGGCATGGATTCAGGTCTTCGACGTCGGCGGTGGTGTATTCATGCCTGTGCCTTGTCAGAACTGTCAAGACGCCCCATGCGCCAAGGTCTGCCCGGTTGGAGCCACCTTCTACAGTGACGACCATATCGTGCTGATTGACCAAGACAGATGCGTCGGCTGTAGGTACTGTCTTGTAGCCTGTCCCTACGAAAGGAGGTTCTTCAACTGGTTCGACCCACCCGTGACTCCGGACGAAGCTAACGTTGTCTACTCGCCCGACACTAACGTCCCACACAGAAAGGGTGTAGCTGAAAAATGTATTTGGTGCAGACACAGGGTCACGGAAGGCGACGTCCCTGCGTGTGTGGCCGCATGCAGCGCGGCAGGAATGAGCGCTCTCTGGTTCGGAGACGCAGCACAGGACGTGATAAGCAACGGACAGGTCGCTGTCTCTCTGAGCGGTATGATAGAGAAGCGGGGCGCTTACAGACTGAATGAAGAATATGGTACACTTCCGCAGGTCATCTATCTTCCTCCAAAGGGTGATACACAATGACAGATAGTGAGAAAGATACACAGTCGATCTTGGGACCTCTGAAGTCCCACGGTTTTCGATTCTTCCTTATTGTGACCTCGTTGGTTGCGGTGATAGGATGGGGCCTCTACGCGTTCTACCTTGAGTATGTCTACGGTCTTGGGTTGACGGGAGACAGGCTTCCTGTAGCATGGGGCCTGAACATAGTCGACTTCGTCTATTTCATAGCGATAAGCATGGCAGGGACAATAATCTCCGGAATCCTCAGGCTCTCCAACGCAACATGGAGGAGACCAATAACGCGAATCGCAGAGATGATAACTATCTGCTCTCTCCCGATAGGTGCCTTATTTCCAATACTGGACCTGGGCATGCCCCAGAGGGCAATCAACCTCCTAATCTTCCCCAGGTTACAGTCGCCCATAACATGGGACACAATCGCAATAGTTACGTATCTTGTGGCGAGCTTGCTCTACTTCTACCTGCCACTCATCCCAGACCTCGCCATCTGCAGAGATTCCCTGAAGAAAGTCTCAAAGCTGAGAGGTTGGCTCTACACTAGGCTCTCTCTAGGCTGGTCAGGCGGAGCCGAGCAGGCGAGCAGGTTGAACAAGTCCATCAAGATTATGGCGATACTCGTCGTGCCAATCGCGGTCACAGTGCATTCCGTTCTCTCCTGGGTGTTTTCTGTTACCCTCAGGGTCGAATGGCACAGCACAATCTTCCCGATATTCTTCGTCATGGGTGCAGTCTACTCCGGCCTCGCGACGATATTGATTGTCGTCTATGCTTTCCGCAGGTTCTATCACCTTGAGCGGTACATAGAGGTTAAGCACTTTCTGTATCTGGCATACATCTTCCTTGCAGCGGACTTGGCGATGATCTATCTCACGCTGAGTGAATACATGGCACCCTCTTGGTCTTCTGAAACGTTGGACGTTCAATACTTGACGTCGTTGTTCACGGGTGCCTACGCTCCCTACTTCTGGTTCATGTTGGTGGGCGGGTTGATCCTGCCCGCGGCAATCATATCGCTCCCTGTGACGAGGAGAGTTGGCTGGATAGTCGTGGCCGCGATACTCGCAAACATCGGGATGTGGCTGGAACGTTTTCTGATAGTGATTCCGGCCCTAGCTGTTCCGCAGCTCGGGTTGCCATATGCAGTTGGGAGCTACATTCCCTCTTGGGAGGAGCTCTCGGTTACCGCCGCTGGGTTTGCGGGCGTCGCTCTGCTGTTGATTATCGTGAGCAGGCTAGTACCAATGATCTCAATCTGGGAGGTCAACGAGGGCGACGGGGACACTGTCGCTAGAGCGCCGATTATCCCACCCGCGCTGGCAACTTATTCAGGCAGCGACCCTGAAGCGCCCCAATCCACCGGAAGGCGAGCATTCCTCAGAAATGGCCTGGTCGCTGCCGTAGGGCTGACCGCAGGGATCGCCGCTCTCAGCTTCCTTCCTTCTGATATGCAGAACAAAGATACCGCGAATTCTGTCAGTCAAGAGCCTATCAATCAAGAGAAGGTGCAGCTGTCCAGCATTGGCGAATTAATCAGTCAGGAGGAAGCGAGGACTAAGGCGTCGTTTTTCGTTTCTTTTCCATCATCTCTTCCTGAAGGAGCTACCCTTCACGAAGCGAGAATCTCCGCCGACGGAGCCATGGTCGGCCTTCTCTACACTAGCGAATCGATGGAACCGCTCAACATCTACACCGACAGTGTGGATATCGCGATCCTTCAGATAAAAGAGGATGTCATCGATAGTCCTCCCGCCTTTTTGCCAAAGGGCTATGACAGGATAACTGTTGAAGGGCACGCAGGTTTCACACGAGCGTCGTCGAAACAGGCCGGACAACCAGCCGAGCCCGGACAGCTCCAGTGGTGGTCGAACGGAAGGAGATGCTCAATATTTGCGAACCTCGCGCTTCCCAAGCTAATGAAGATAGCAAACTCCATGGAGGCGGACACAAACGCGTAAAATCTTCACAATCTCCCTGCTTGTACTTCTGCTGCTGGTAATGCAGCCTTCGCATCTTACCGCGGCTCAGAAGACAAGCGCTACGGATAGCTTCACTGTCTACGTGAGCGAAGCTGGCTTCAACGGAACATCGGGAAACTTCACGCTAGGTCCGGTCTCCCAAGGGGACACTGTGATAATCAAATTCGTCTGGAACGACACCAACGTACCGTATAACGCCCATCAAATTGAGGTCGATGGATACAACGTCACCTCGGCGGTTCTTAACGCGCAGAGCCCGATTTCAGTGGTTCAATTTACGGCGAATGCGGCGGGAACATTCAGAATTCACTGCATCATACCCTGTCTCGGAATGGCCAACATGCAGAACGGCTGGTTCATCGTAACGCCTGCCCAACAAAGCACTACTAGCTCATCCGGCTCAACCGGGAGCAGCAGCACAACCACCAGCAGCTCAACGAGCACCAGCACCACCAGCACCAGCAGTACTACCAGTACGACGACTACCAGTACGAAACTGAGCGCGCTTTCCATGAACGTTCATGGCGACGAGCTTCTTGCTGCCGTTGGACTGACCGATTCCAACGGGGCTCCCATTGCAGGTGCTCAAGTCGACTTCTCCATACCTACCGACTTCGGGCTAATGGCTATCGGCTCGAGCCAAACTCAGTCAAATGGCACCGCCTATCTGACTTACCAGTTGCCTTCCCAATGGGGAGGACTCCTTTACGCCTCCTACTCGGGAAGCAAGAGCTACGGGGCAAGCAACGTGACTGCCGCCATTCAAAACGATCCATCCGCGACGGATTCCGCATCGCCCTACGTTAGTGGTCAGGGAAGTTCCGTCGACCTCAGACTGGTAGGAGTACCACCCATCCCAACCGCAGTCGTGGTGAGCATTTTCATTTTGGTCCTCGCTTCAGTCTACGGGGTGATAGGGTTCGCGCTGGTACACGTTCTTGTAACAAAAAAGAGGAGAGCTAAGGTTGACAAATAAGAAGATTGGCGCCTTCGCAAAGCTGCTCGTTGTTGTTCTGCCCCTGGTATTGCTGCTCGCGTCTATCACGCTGTCCCAGATTTACTTCACTGGGGACCCACCCGCGAGTCAGAACACACCACAACTCAAGCTAGTGGGATACGGCAATTGTTGCAACAGCAGCGAACCTTCACTGACCCTGACAAACCTAGGAAACGAGAACCTGACGATTCTCAAAGTTATCTCGAACGGGGAGCCCTTGATTCAAGGAGTGCTCGGAGGGGGCGTTCCGTTGCTCGCGGTCAACAACACTTCCTCTTTCTGCGAAGCACCCACAAACGGCCTCATATTCCCTCAGGCGCAGCATTGGAATATGGACACTGGCGGCCTTTGTAGTGCAACTATTCTACCAGGTGAGGATGCCACGCTGTACCTAGGCGTCTTATCGAACAACCAGTCACTCATCGTGCAGATGGTCACAAACGAAGGCAATTGCACTTTCACTCTGTAACGGAGAGAGATGTCCCATAGCTTGTCAAAGTTAACAAGGCGCGAAGCATTGGGTAAGATGGTCATCATAACAGCCGGCGCATCCGTTGCTCTGCTGGGCACGAAGGGGCTGCTTATTTTCCTCTCACAGAATCATCAACCGCAATCAGGTACGGATAAGAGTCCCCCCCTTAGCGCGCAACTCTTCCTGAACGTCGAAGTCTACTACCTTGGCATGGCGGGTGTAATTGGGTCGAGCATGGAAAACATGCAAATATCCGCCCCGTCATCCCTTTCCCAGTTGATTACAGAGGTCTGTCAGGAACACCCGGCATTAGAAACCATGCATTCTATGCAGATTCTGTTGAATGGAACGCCTCCGCAAGGCAATCCAATGCTCAAGAACGGAGACACTGTGGCTTTCCTTGGGTCGATGACAGGCGGATAGAGTAGAGCATTTGGGTCCTGATGATAGGCTTGACCAATGTTCCCATGCTAGGATCGCGTACATATGAGAATCAGTGATCCTGGATGGATACCGTAATCATCTCTGTAGACCGATTAACCAACCAGGGCTATCTGTTCCAAAGGAAGGGCGATCAACATACCGGGGGACAAAATGACTGGAAAGCTCAATTAGAGTCGTGCGACAGTCACGGCATCTTATATAGGTCAACCACCAGATTCGTTCTTCGGAAAGTCTGAATCGTTGGTAGGGCCGGTGGATCCGACCACTTTGGTGTGCAAATCCGCGTCTTGGTATAGTGCGGAGGTTCGAGCCCGGGCCGCGGATCGTTGGTCTCATGGCAAACTCTTTGCGCCCGAACAGACATGTAGTTCGTTTATCGGGCTTGAACGATGCTCCTCCTGAGGTAGTCCTTGGCCGTGAAATGGGCTCTTTACGGCGTCAAGGGTAGATTACGGGCCCCTCGTCCAGCGGCAGCATTGACGGATGAGGTGCAAGTCCGTACTTTGACAGTAACGTAGGCGGGCCCGGCAGTGATTTGGGCCTCCTGACCATCTTTGCATCCTTGGGAAGAGTCATCGTCCTTATGGCATCGATCGCTAACTGCTGTGCTCGAGATTGATAGGAGGATGCCCCACACCCTCCACCGACGATCGTGTCCACGAGAATCGCCTCGCTCGCTTCGAGTTCTCGACTTAGGGCTTCGTTCTCGTTCATCAGCGTGAGGCCGTTAATCATAGGTAGAAGAGTCGGGAAGTTATGCAGAATCATCTTCGCCTCTTCAGTCGAAACCAGCTTCGTTACTTCTGCCTTCAACTTGAGTTGCACGTTCAATCGCACCTCCGGACTCTTAAGGTCGTCGACGACAGCGCCCACTTGCCTCCGGTCTTGGATTCTTGGCTCTATCGCCAGAGCCCCAGCGGATAGGAAGAGCGCTGCTACCAGAAGGTCAATTACGGTCGAGAGATTCTCCGAAAGATTCCCCATCCTTTCTATAAGATAGTAGAAGAAGAGGAGAAGAGGAGTGGTCGGAAGCTCAGAGCCCAGTCGAGCACAGATTTTGGCCTAGTTTACTCGCCTTCAGTAGGGGTGAAGTAATTTCTTGATAACATACTCGAACCCATTCGGGATAATATGTTTATGCTTGTGTACGTTCGTAGACATTTGACGATGTATGGCGTCAGAGCAAAAGGAAACAGGGACCGGTGAAGATGCAACATATAGATGGACAGAAGGAGACATATCTTTTTCTGAAATTGAAGAAAGAAGAAAAAGAAGGTTTAATACAAAACTAAGCGTTTTTAAAAGGGATAACCATTAATCCCTTGTGTCAGAGTGATGAGTGTTCATGTCGCGTGCCAGCATCTTCATCGATCACAAGATTTTTGAGGAGTTCTCCTCCGAGGCAAAACGAAGGGAGAGAACCATGTTTGCGTTCGCAAACCAGTCTCTCTCGACGATGTCAAAGATATCAGCAGAAGGCGGAGATCCCGCGGAGCTCTACAGGCTATGGCGTTCAGTCTCCCTGATGAAGCAGATAGATGTGATCACCCTCCCTTCCGACTTCGTCGACGAGATCCTCGCGAGGATGTACGCCGAGGACAAGGAGGGTCTGCTTGCTATGTTCACCGCGCTAGGGAGTAACACCGTTGGTATCCTCAAGGCCGGTGCCAAGGACCTGAACGAACTCGCAGACCTCGCAAGAGACTTCACCCTGCTGATCCCAATAAAACGGTTCACCGTTTCCAAGCTGCAAGGCGACGACGTGGTGGAGATCAACATAGTCGGCGCTGGAAGGAAGATTGAATCAACCGAGTGCTCCTTTGCTTTCCTGCGGTCGGTTCTCAACGGCTACGGCTACGACGTAGCCAAACACGAAATAAACCGGGGGACGATCATGATGACAGCCTCAAGGAGAAAGGTCTCATAGCTCGTCTGTTCGCCTCAAGAAGGTCGTTCACCGGCGGGCCCCTTCGAAGTGTCGTAGAGTTTTGAGAATCAGTAGGCGATTTTGCGAGTTGCAGGGGGGAAGGAGACGGCCGGCGCTTGAGCACCCAACCTACAAGAGTAATCATCAAGGAGAGGCCGACGCTGAAAGTCGACAAGCAGTGGCACGATTGGCAATTGGAAGTGGAGACCCAAGCTCTACTACAGTTTACACCCGTTCCGGCCCACATTCTTTTCCAACGTTACGCTTCGTTGGCGACCAGAACATGGCACATGCCGGAGCGCAAATCCTAAAACTCTGCTCTTGAAAGAGGTTCATGTTTCGCCATTGAATTACCTGATAAGGTGAAGAAGCTCGTTGATGGCAAGAACTTTGGTATGTGTTTAGGTGAAAACTCGAAAACAGCCAGGATACAGCTCTGATTTGAAAACTAGGCGGTGTTTAGCCTTTTTCGGTTTTTGTGTTCGGAATTGAAGATAAGGCCATTTGCGACTCGTTTGACACAAAGGGAGCCGATTTGGGCAGATTAAGGATTGAGACCAAGACGAAGGCCCTTTCGCTTGGAGTGGTCAATTCGGTTGCTGCCCTCGCAGACTTCGGATACAGGTGCGCTCCGTCCAGACAGCGGGTCGCGCGACGGTCTCCTGCCGCTAGTTGTCCTCGAGTCCTCTCGTCTCATTTGTGAGAGGGGCCCGAATGGATACGGGGAACTCGACAAATACGTCTATGTTGACAAGTACAGTCAATTGTTGACAGACGTTGACAGATACTGACAAAAGTACGAAACGCGTTCGGAAGAAGGCAAGCACTCCGAACAAGATACCTTCCCAGAAGGTCGGCGAGTCTGCAGGACCGGTCGAGAAGATTTTGGAAACTAAGGTAAGCAAACGCACGCTTCTCAAGGGCACCATGGCGGCGGGCGCCGTCGTGGGCGTATCCGCCCTGGCGCTGCGAGGGGGTGTCCTGCAGACCTCGGGGAGCGGCATACAGCAGACCTCGTCGGTGCCGGCTGTGCCTGCGGCTGCAGCGGCCAACCCGTTCGCCGCCCAGACGGTGACGTTCACGGTCAACGGAACCAGCTACACCGTCTCGGTCGAGCCGAGAGACATGCTGGCCACCGTTCTCCGGGAAGACCTCGGGCTCGTCGGCACCAAGATGGGGTGCAACAGGATGGCGTGCGGCGCCTGCACGGTCCTGATAGACGGCGAAGCCCACGAGGCGTGCCAGTACCCGGCGATAAGGGCAGGCGGCCACACGATACTGACGACCGAGGGGGGCCTCCCAACAATGTCGTCGACTGGCACAGTTGCGGTGCCGGCTGACCCGGTGATCGCCGCTCTTCAGGCTGCTTGGGTCCAGAACGACGGAGGCCAGTGCGCCTTCTGTTCGCCCGGCAGCATCATGGCCGCCGCGGCGCTGCTGAAGCAGAACACGAGCCCCACGGTGGCGCAGATACAGCAGGCGCTCTCGGGCAACCTCTGCCGGTGCGGCAACTATCTGAACATAATCGCCTCCGTACAGCTTGCGGCGACGAACTTGGGAGGTGCGTGAGAGAATGTCTTCCTCCTCCTACTCATTAGTCGGCAACGCCAGCGTCACGAGACAGGACCTCATGAACAGGATCAACGGGACGAGACACTGGACCGCCGACATCTCGGCAAGCGACATCGGGGCCTCCAGCATGGTCTACATGGGCAGGGTCCTCAGCCCCCATCCGAGCGCTCTGATCAAGAGCATCGACGTGAGCAAGGCCGAGGCAGCGGGATACACGGTGCTGACCGCAGCCGACCTGCCTGCATACAACTTCATTAACCAGGGTCGAAATTTCCTGCCCCTGGCGAGGGGGTCAGTCCTCTACGCCGGCCAGCCGGTGGCGGCCGTCGCTTCGACCGACCCTGACACCGTCCAGGACGGCATCGACCTCGTGGACGTTGCCTATGAGCCGCAGCCATACGTCTTCGACCCGGAGGAGGCGCTCAAGCCTGGCGCACCTCAGCTCTACCCGGGAGGGAACAGCCTGACGGGCCCAGAGCCGGTCACGATCTCCTACGGAGACGCTGCGTCGGCCCTCTCCGCGGCTGACGCGGTGGTCTCCCAGAGGTTCGACTACCCAATCCTCCAGCACTTCCAGATCGAACCGAGCGGCTGCGTCGCCTGGTGGACGGGAGGCCAGCTCTACGTCTGGGAGAGGACCAACTACGCCTTCGGCGACCAGTCTAGCCTGGCGAGCTACTTCGGGATCCCGGTCTCGGACGTGGTCTGCAGGGTGGCCCTCGGAGGCACAACCCACTCCGCCAACGGCGGAATGTTCGGCAACAGCTCCAACGCGAACGACCTCGTCATCGCCGCTGCGATGTCCCAGAAGGTCGGCGCGCCCGTCAAGTGGGTTGGCACTCGCTTCGCGGACGCACGCTCGACAAACAGCAGGTTCCCCACTAGGTGCTACTGCGCGTTCGGCGGGACGAAGGCAGGCCTCCTGACAGCGATGCAGGTGAACATGTACTACAACATGGGCGCCGTCGGAGGCAGCATGACGGACGGCGCTGACGACTTCTACAACACGTACGTCGTCCCGAACCTCGAGATCAACCAGTACGTCGTAAGCACCAACGCGTACAGCATGGGCACCCCAATGAGGGACGTCGGAGAGAGCCAGACCCACTTCGCGATGGAGTCGACCATAGACATGCTCGCGGATCAGCTCGGGATCGACCCCGTCACCTTCAGGCTCAACAACATGAGGACGAGCGCCACAGCCACGGACCCCGTGGCCGGCACGCCCTACAGCACTCTCCCCCAGCCGCAGGTCTTCAACTCTGCAACGAGCGCCTTCAACTGGACGTCGCTCTGGAAGGGCTGGGGCGTCCCGAGCTCGACGAGCGGCTCCATCCGCTACGGCGTCGGCCTGGCTCTCGAGAGCTGCAACAAGGGAGGTTACATGCCTGTCTGCTGGGGCCAGATAACCGTCAACCCCGACGGGAGCGTGGCCATCTACAACGGACAGTCCGACCAGGGAGGGGGCACCACCACGACGCTTCCCCTGCTGGCGGCGCAGTTCATCGGACTCAGCTCGCTCGAGAACGTGACATACTACTCTGGCGACACGTCGGTCACCTCTGACTCCGGCGGCACCTTCGGCAGCCTGGGCACGATGACCGGCGGCCTCGGGGTGCTATCCGCCGCCACCGCCCTCGGACGCGCGTGGTTCCCGATAGTGGCGGCAGCCCTGGCCCCCGGCACCAAGGCGTCCAACCTCGCGTTCGGCGGTGGCATCGGAGCCGGCTTCAGCGGCGTCGGCGGGAGCGTCTCGCCGCAGCCCTCGGGAATAATCTACGACACGACGAACCCCTCCAACCAGATGACCTTCCAGCAGGCGGCGGCGCTCCTCAGCGCGCCCCTCACAGTCACCGGGTACGGGCCCCCCTCGGAGTTCCCGGGCCTCGCGTTCACGCACCGCGACTCCGGGACGAAGATCGCGATGGTGGCCGTCGACACGCTGACCGCCGACGCCGAGGTCGTGAGCGTCGTGAGCGCGCTGGACATAGGCCGCGTCGTCTTCGCGAAGGGAGCCCGGTCCCAGCTCGAGGGCGCCTTCATCGGCCTCGGGATGGGCGAGGCGCTCTTCGAGGAGGTGCTCAACGACCCGACGACTGGTCTCGCCCGTTCCGGAAGCTACCTCAACCCGAACTACCTCGACATGAAGATACCGACCATCATGCAGGCACCCTCCAGCTTCACGTGCCTCCCCTACGAGAGCCTCGACCCGACGGGCCCGTTCGGGGCCAAGGGGATGGGCGAGGACTCCCTGTGCGCCACCTCGGCCGCGATAGCGAACGCGATGAGCAACGCCCTGGGCGGCTACAGGTTCACGAGCGTCCCAATGAGGAAGGAGGACATTGTGGCCGCGCTGCAGTGGATGCAGGCGAACGGGAAACTCTAAGTGGTGAAGACAGATGAGAAACGAATTAGCGCAATTCGGATACCTACAGCCAACATCGGTCAGTGACGCGGTCTCGCTCCTGACCAAGTACGGCGGTCAGGCGAGGGTCATCGCCGGAGGTACCGACCTACTCTACCAGATGAAGGAGCACATCGACCTCCTCACGCCGCAGTATGTCGTCGACATCACCGGGCTCAACCTGAGCGGCATAAGCTACAGCTCGAGCTCGGGACTCACGATAGGAGCCACCACCAACGTCTCAGACCTGCTCAACAACTCCGACGTCAAGGCGAACTACGGTGCGCTCTACGGCGCGGTCTCCGGCCATCCCGCGCAGATCGCCAACCAGGCGACCGTGGCGGGCGACATCTCCCAGGAGGTCTGGTGCTGGTACCTGAGGAACAACTACGACTGCTGGCGCAACGGCGGGAACGTCTGCTACGCACCCAACGGCGACAACCGCTACTACCACAGCCTCTTCGGCGGCAACCTCTGCTACGCAGTGCACGCGGGCGACATAACGCCCGCCCTCTTCGCCCTCAACGCCACCGTGACCATCCAGGGACCAGGGGGTTCGACGACCGAGTCGATGGACTCCTTCATGCCGGGAGTCAGCATCGTCGACGGCCGCGTCAAGGAGAACAGCCTCCGCTACAACGAGATCGTGACCTCGATAAACGTCCCCGCCCCAGCGTCGGGCTCGGTCAGCGCCTTCTACAAGGCGAGCGACAGAAGCGCGATCGACTTCGCACTCGCCAGCTGCGCGGTCAGCGCGACCCTGAGCGGGACCACCGCCTCGAACGTGAGGCTGGTCTTGGGAGGGGTCGCCAACAAGCCCATCCGCGCCACGGCCGCAGAGAGCTACCTGAACGGCCAGCAGCTCAACGCGAGCGTGATATCGGCCGCTGCCACCAAGGCCCTCTCTGGCGCCACACCGCTGACGACGGGCACGGGGAACGCCTTCCGGGTCTACATCGCTCAGGGGGTCGTGCAGAAGGCCCTCAGCAGCCTAATCGGTCCAGTCACCTCACTCACCCCACTCGCTTCGGTCACCACTAGTGAGTCTACGGTCACTGCTAGTAGTTCATCCTAGGATGAGGAAGGAGAGGCGATTTGACATCTGGGGAGTCAGGTGGGACCAAACCGCAGGAGCTCACTCTCTCTGAAATCTCTGAGAAGTACAAGGACAGGTGGGTGGCAACCGAGGTGACCAGCAGGGGCAAGGATTTCCAGCCCCTTAAGGGCCGGGTAGTGGAGAACGACGTCGACCGTTTCAGTATCGGGAGAAAACTGCCAAGTACACTGACATCTGCATCTTCTATGCTGGTGAATCGCCATTCCACCTACTTCTGTAGCTGCGCCCGCTCCAGTCATCGAGCGGGAGTTCGGAAGGTTCCGTCATCGAGCCGGAGTTGAAGAGATGAGCAGAGGATACCCAGTCACCGTGTCTGTTATCGTATTGGCCCGGGGTCTTTACACGAAGTCCGGAACGAACAGACTGCTCGAGCAGATAGGGGAAAGGACAATGATAGGACACGTGGTGTACGAGTGTCAAACCTCAAAGGCCAAACAGGTCATCGTCTTGGTCGGACCGGACTCTGAAAAGGTCAGGAGCGAGCTGAAGGATTATCGGTGCGAAACTGTCTTGGACGAGAACCTCGAGCTCGGGGAGACCGGCTCGATCAAGGAGGGTCTCTCGAAGGTGAGAAGCGACGCGGACGCCGTCATACTCGTGCCCGGTGACATCTCGGTGGTGGACCGCACGATGATCAACAACCTAATCCGGAAGTATTCCGCCTGCTACGCACCTATTGTAGCCAAGAGGCACCGTGGCGGCCCTCTGCGTCCCATCCTCTTCGACAAGAACCTCCTCGGAGAGCTCGGTGACGCAAAGGACTTTACAGATGGAATCAAGAGTCTGGTACAGAGGTACGGCTCGCGCCGGCAGTTCGTAAGGCTCTCGGATGCGAGGATTCTGCGTCTTGGCATGTGGGAGAGGCACTAGGCCGTTGTTAGCATCATCAAGACGCGCTGTCCTGGCCCTCCTTCCTCTCTTGATTCTACTCTTCGGCCCCTAATACCTGCCTGTGCCCGAGGCTCACGAGCAATCTCTTGTGACTACCGTGCCTATCGTGGCCGCCCCTGGTACGCTTGCCTACGACTCAGGTAAGGGAGAGATTTTCGTTTGCAATGGAAGCAGTTGGGTCGCAATCTTGTCGGACAACAGGAATAAGTTTCCAGGTAACAAGTTAGGCGGTACCGCCCTTAGACTGCCGGCGCGTCTGATACTGCGGTTTTGAAGTTGCGTCTAGTGGCTAAACAATCAACCATTCCGCTTGCATTTCTAGCTGCTTTTTGAGGCGGGCCCGGAAGGGATTTGAACCTAAAGTTGGAGATTTGAACATACAGTGACGTGCCCTACTCAGCTGAGTGAGCGCGGCCGACGGCAATCGTCAAGTATTCTTCCATCAGATGGAATCGAATGAACAGGATGATGGGCCGGAAGGGAATTGTTTGAAATTGGTGATATCGTAGTTTTTTGGCTTTATCGAGGGCGGGCTATTGGAACTAACGGCCTGATACGCTTGTGTTGACACACGCTAAATGGCTATGTGTTTACAACGTCGGGCGATATGTAAAGGAGCGCTGATTGGAACTCTCTGTCGTCGGCCCTCGGCTTCCCCGGACCGGTCTGCTTTGGTATGAGCGGCCGTATCGTCCTCCACTGGTCGTCTGTCAGCTTGTCTTCCATCCAATCACCTCCGGAAAGAAGGGTGAGCGTGGCCCTACTCAGTACCCGAGTGAAGAAAGGCCGTCAGTCAGCACAAAGAATATTGCAATGAGTTCTTGAAAGATGGTTCTAGGAAAAGTCAGCGCAACTCTTGCGATTATGGAGGGGTATGGAAACCCACAACGTAGACGATGATTCGATAACCATGGCGGTTTTCCTTGAATGTTTGAAAATCCTTGGCGCCCCATCCGGGAATCCCGAAATCATGCGATACTATCGTAGAGCCTTCCGAAAGTTCATCGAGGAATTTTCGTTTCAGTCTCGCATTCTCACTCGAGCTTTGATAAATCGTTACTATGTTTGCCTCTGATATGTCTACGGCATCATAGTTTGCGTTCACTATGAGTGTATTCTTGAGATGCCTTACCTTCGCGAGCGCAATGACACAGAGCTTCTGTTTCTGTTCGATACCCACGACTTTCTTCGCATGATGATCTCGGGCAGCAGCAACAACGATGCTTCCGTCCCCACATCCCAGGTCGTAGACAACGGAATTCGAGTTCACACCGCCCAGGGTCAGCATCTTCTCTATCACATATCCAGGTGACGGGACGAACGGGGCACCCACAATGATCCGAGCCATGTGAAAAGTGATAAAGGTGTCTGTCACAGTTTGCTGACGACTAGTGCGTAGGCAACTGGCTCTATCGAGCATCTGCTTGTCGAACGCGACCCTTCCTGCATGTTTACTCCTCGGCCCGGAAGCTGCGGCGATAGGAACGGTCGTCACGAGGCATCGTCAGAAGGCTCAAATCCGGTTACGTCTCAAAGCCGAAAGGTTCAGTAAGATCGCATTCACTTCTTCTTGCGACTGCTAATTGGAGGCGCCCCTGTCTTCGAAGAATGTATGCGAGAGCCGTCTCTGTGTGAGTTGCTGCTATGGAACACAGATGCTTCTATTGGAGGAAGATGTGCAACGAATAGTCAGTCTGGGTTTCAAAGAAGGCTCTTTTGCAGTTGAATCCGACGGCTTCAAGATGCTCAGGAACAGCAGCAGCGGGAGATGTGTCTTCCACGATGGAAAGCAGTGTACTATCTACTCAAATCGACCCGCGGGATGCAGGCTTTATCCTATCATCTTCGACGTAGACCTTGACCATCCTGTAAAGGACGCGTTCTGTCCATACAGGGATGAGTTTGACCTCTCATTGAAAGCCAAACGAGAGTTATCAGACGTCTATCTTAACCTCATTGACGGCCGCAAGTTTCGCTCCCAAAGCACCCGGAAACTTGGGAAGGTTGGCTAATCGACAAAGGTCCCCGAGAATGAGAGCCGGGCAGTGGGATGAAAGGAATGCTTAGGCGCTCTAACTGGTCAGGGTCATCTCTATCTTGACCTCCTCGGGGATCCTGAGCTTCGTTATCTGTCGCATCGTTCTTTCGTTCGGTTCGATGTCAAGGATCCTTCTGTGAATCCTGAGCTGCCAGTGGTCGAACGTGTGCGTACCCTCCCCCGTAGGGGCTTTCCTCGTAGTAATCTTCAGCCTCTTCGTTGGCAGAGGTTGCGGGCCCTTGCATTTGACCCCTGTCTTCTCAGCGATTTCTTTGATCTCCCAGGCAAGGGCATCCAGCTGCTCAAGGTTGGAGCTGGTTAGCTTGATTCGGGCGTACTGTGGCACTATTCCTCGAGAGCCGCTCTTTGACTGACTACTTACACGTATACCACTCATTGCCCTACCATGTCAGATGGATTGCCTTCGATAGATGATGGATCGAGAGTAGTTTGAGATGCGTCGTCCACCCCGATATGAAACCTTGCATGACACGACGAGCTATCGGAATCTTTCCCAGTCCATTTATATACTATATATAGCGCAAATTTCCACGTCTAGGCAATGCCTCAAACGAAGGCGATAGTAAGCATCGAAAACGTTGTCGCTTCTGCCTCAATAAATCAGAGGGTCGACCTGAACCAGATTACCAAGAACTTTATCGATGTAGAGTACCACCCCGACCAGTTCCCTGGACTGGTCTTCAGACTGAAGACCCCAAAGACAGCTACCCTGATCTTCAGCTCGGGGAAGATGGTCTGTACGGGTGCAAAATCGGAGGACCAGTCAAGAAAGGCCGTTCAAGAGGTCGTCAGGAGATTGAAGAAGGGCGGTATCCCCATCAAGAATGAGGCAGAGATAGTGATACAGAACATCGTGGCATCTGCGAACCTTGGGGGGAAGATTCACCTAGAGGAAGCTGCTAGGCAGCTGCCAAAATCGATGTACGAGCCCGAGCAGTTCCCGGGCCTCATCCACAGGATGGCCGACCCCAAGACGGTGATACTCCTCTTCGCCTCTGGTAAGCTAGTCTGCACCGGGGCGAAGAGGGAGAGCGAGGTCTACAGGGCGGTCAACAACCTGCACGTGATGCTCGAAGAAAAGAAGCTTATGATCTACTGACAATTCCGCTCCCTTCCATTGGGATGGAAGAAGCTAGGGCGATCCGGCAGACCGCTTCAGCGCTAAAAGCGTTAGTTCGGTTACGTCTCGCGCTGGTGGTACTTTTGATTCAACAAAGGAAATTACTTCAGCAATCGCTGGATGAAGATGGGTAATCAATATGCGGGCAAAGAACCCGAATGCCGACTAGTCCGACGTGGGCGTTGAGTCTTAGGTACTTCCTCTGGGAAAGATTGTTCTCGAACCAGGTGCCGTGCCTAGTTTGACGAACAAGTACACTCACTCGTGTAATTATTACAACCAGTACAAACCAAAACAATGCTTCCTTTGGTTTTCATCTCCGCCACTTTTTTTCCACATTTGCTGCATCGAACCATCTCTACCACACATCTCCTACGGCCTTACCTGTAGTAAGGCATCGCGACTTTCTCCATCGGGTTGCTCTCCCTGGAGGACCTCACTTTCTTCGCTGCCTCCCGGAAGTGCTCGTAGGTCACGATCGGTTCATCGAGGTGCTTCTTCGCGTCCTCGGGCCTCGGATACTTAGCGATGTATGCTTGAAGAACTATGGAGAGTGCCGTGTTCACCAGAGCCGCCAGGTCTGCTCCGTTGAGTCCCTCGGTCATCTCAACTAGACGTTCAACCTCCACCTCCTTTGAGATCGGCTTCCCTTTCAGCTGTATCTGCAATATGTCCCTCCGCGCTTCCTTGTCGGGCAGCGGGACGTTGACGATCTTGTCGAATCTGCCCGGTCTGAGTAGGGCCGGGTCGACCATGTCAATCCTGTTCGTGGCTGCGAGCACCACAACACCCAGCAGCGCCTGGATGCCGTCCATCTCCGTGAGCAGCTGACTGACTACCCTCTCGGTCACATCGCTGCCTCCCCCCATTCCCCTCACCGGAGCGAGGGCGTCTATCTCATCGAAGAAGATTATGCAGGGAGACGCCTGTCTTGCTCGTTTGAAGACCTCTCGCACCCCCCTTTCCGATTCACCCACCCACTTGCTGAGCAGCTCTGGTCCCCTGACGCTGATGAAGTTCGCCTCGCTCTCGGTCGCTACCGCCTTGGCGAGCAGCGTCTTTCCAGTCCCGGATGGGCCGAATAGAAGGACGCCCTTCGGCATGTTGTAGCCTATCGCCTTGTACAGGTCAGAGAATTTGAGCGGCCACTCCACAGCCTCTTGGAGTTCCCTCTTGACGTCCTCCAGCCCTCCGATCTCAGACCACTTCACGTCCGGCGTTTCGAGATACACCTCTCTCATTGCCGATGGTATGATGTCCTTCAGCGCCTTCTCGAAGTCGTCCCCCGTGACGATCAGCTTGTCGAGCGTCTCAGGGCTCAGCGTCTCTTCCCCGAGGTTCAGCTCTGGCAGCATCCTTCTTAGGGTCTTCATGGCGGCCTCTTTGCAGAGATACTCGAGGTCCGCCCCGACGAACCCGTGCGACACCGAGGCGAGCCTCTCCAGGTCGACGTCCGGCTGAAGTGGCATGTTGCGCGTGTGGATCTGCAGTATCTCGTATCTCCCCTTCTTGTCTGGGACCTTGATCTCGATCTCCCTGTCAAACCTGCCAGGTCTTCGGAGTGCTGGGTCCAGCGCGTTGGGCCGGTTGGTGGCCGCCATCACTATGACCTTTCCCCTAGCTTCGAGGCCATCCATCAGGGAGAGCAACTGGCTGACAACCCTCCTCTCGACTTCTCCGGTTACTTCCTCGCGCTTTGGAGCTATCGAGTCGATCTCGTCGATGAAGATGATGGTGGGTGCCTTCTCGTTTGCCTCCTTGAATATCTCCCTGAGTCTTGCCTCCGACTCCCCGTAGAACTTGCTCATAATCTCCGGACCACCTATCGGGATGAAGTGAGCGTTGCTCTCGGTAGATACGGCCTTCGCCAGGAGCGTCTTGCCGGTTCCCGGAGGGCCGTAGAGGAGAACTCCCTTTGGTGCTTCGACACCCAACTTCTCGAAAATCTCCGGATGTCTCAGGGGGAGTTCGATCATCTCCCTTACCTTCTGGATCTCGCCCTTTATGCCGCCGATATCTTCGTAGGTGACCTGTGGTACTCCCCTCAGAGCTTCGCGCTTCTCAGAGATGACGAAGACCGTTCTCTGGGTTATCAGCGCCGCTTCTGCGACAGGACTTACCCCAGTAACCTGGAAAGTGAGCCTCCCACCGAAGTAGGGTACAATGACGTTGTCCCCCTTCGTTACCGGGACGCTATCGAGGGCATCCGCCAAGTATCTCTCGTCGATAGGCGGTACGGCGTCGAGTGGAGCGACCACAACCTTCTCAGCAGGCGGGGCCCTGACCTTCTTTGCAATGACCGTGTCACCGATAGCGACGCCAGCATTGTTCCTGATGACACCGTCGATCCTTAGTATTCCTCTGCCTTCATCCGAGGGGTAGAGAGGGAGGCACTTCGCGACCGTCCGTCTCTTTCCCTTGACCTCGATTACGTCTCCCGTGGACGCGGTCAATGTGCCCATCGCGGCATAGTCCAGCCTCGCCACACCCCGACCCACATCGCGGGTGTACGCCTCCAGAACCTTGAGCTGGACCTGTTGCTGGCTCACGCCTTTATCACTATCTGACGACCCTGACCCTTGTCTGCCTCCTAATAGGCTTCTCAGTCGGATAGGAGTTGCTATGATAGACTAAATGCTGGACTAGATAACATCTTTTACGGGTGTTAACTTGGTGGGCTCTCTAACTTTGTTGGCCTTCGGGTTACGCTTGAACGTCTTTAGATACTCGTCCAGATTAACGAAATCTTGGTTGTTGTCTGCTTTGCGAAGTCATACGCGAACGTCTTCCTTTCCCAAGTTCACAACGATTCCAGGTTGGTAGAAATCGTCACCCTTATGCTCTCAGTTGCAAGATTTGAGAAAGCGGTTGGGCATGATTTAATGAAAGTTAGGGTCACGGAAATTGGCAACAGGTCCGCCAACGGCCAATTAGTTTCTCGAAGTTCAGAAGGGAGCCTAATGTGATTGGCAAGGTCCGGTGGAGTAATTGAGCTACCGCTCAGGTGCAAGGGAGGGACACCTCACTTCAAAGGGCTACCTCGAACATCTCGATCAAGGACTGGGGTTTTCAAGAGGAACCATCTACAACCTCTGTCTAGCGGCCATGAAGTCGAAGGGCAAGACCAAGACCAAGCAGGGGGTCAAGGTGACATATAGAGGAGAGACCTATCGCGAAGTGCGTACGACTTCTCATCACTCCATCCCTGTTCGCAAAGCCATATTTTTGATTGAGTTCAAGGTGACGAAGGCGGGGGAGCAGATGGACCGCGTGGTTCAGGTTCATCTAGAAGAATAACGGATTTTACCAGTTCCTGACTCAAGTATGCATTGTTCTTCAGCCGTATTCGGTTCGGCTTGCTAATCTACGTCGCTTCTTCTATCTAACAAAAAGCGGAAGGCGGACCCCTTCTCTCAACCCCAAGATGTCACTGCACTCGCTGATGAGCACTTTGAGCGAGGTTGCAGGTTGAGTAGCTGGACCCGCCCTAACTAGTTCCCTTTTTCTTGACGGCCTTCTTCTTGACCGTCTTCGACTTTGCCATGTGGCTGAAGATTTCGACCCTTGCTTAAATTGTTTGCAGTCTGGAAGTAGCTCTGCCAAGCGTTGGGCTGGTCGGGGTCACATCTTCGCATTCATCAGCCGGAGACTTTCCGCTGCCTTGATCCTGAACCAACGAAAGAAGACAGGTGCCGGGAAACTCTAGCTTTTCGACTTGTTACTTTCCCGCTGAACGGTCTTGCGGAGTCGGTTCAGTTCGGCAATCTTCTCCTTGTATTCCTTTTTCTTCTTCTTATTTCCCTGTGTGCGAGCTTGGTCGTACAGCTTCCTCAGCTTCTCTTCCTCTTGCGCCGAATTGGACAACTTCTGAGATGAAGCCGCAGTCCCATAATTATGTCTTCGAGATATGTGTTGCAAGACTGCACTTCCTGATAAGGACAAACAAAACCGAGCCCAATGATAAGAAGGAATGTAATGGAGTTTCTCTCTCCAAATCCCGGAACTAGAGGCCGGTGATAACCATCAAGACGAGGACGACGACTAGCAGGCCAGAGCCAGCCAACGAGCCCCAGCGAGCCCTCTTCTCGTGCCTGGCCATCTCTGGGGAAGGAGTCTGCTGCCCGCTCTTCAGCAGGGCATCCGCCAGGGACGCCATCTTCTTGAATGAGGGCGAGGTCACCACCACCTCGATGGCGGCAGCCATCAACGCCAGCACGATTCCGGCTGCTACCACGGCGCCGCTAGCCTCTACTTGGGACGGCGTGACGAAGGCCAGAAGAAACCCTGTGACACCGGTTCCGACGATCATCCACTCCACGTATCTGACTGCCCCCGGGGTCACTTTGGCGACAAATTCGCGCCTGGATTGCAAGGATATCTTCTGCAGCCCCGGTCCTATGACGAAGGCCGTCATCAGCTCCCCGCCAAGCCAACCGAGCGCCAGGAGCAAGTGAACAGATAGCAGCGCGATTAGGGCATAGTTCAAACTTTCAAGGCTAGCCAGGGCCAGATATAGACGTCGACTGATAGGACGTCCTTTCCGGCCATAGCAACTCGATTCCTAATCTTCGCCTTAACTTTTTGCCCCAACAAGTTTGGCTTGCGTGTCGACCAACCTGGGCTGACTTTGCCAAGGAACACAAGAGGAGTGCGAAAGAGAAGGTCCAACTGCTGAAGGAGTTCTCGCAGGCTAGCTGATGGCACCGTTGCTTTTTCTCGGTGCGGTATGTGGAAGTTATGCCCCACCTGTGCTTTGCGATGTGGAGGTCGACGGGCTTCCACATCCCCGATGGCTGGGACCGGAAGGGATTCGAACCTAAAGTCTGACTCCCGCCCGGGGCACCTAACTTCGCTTGAATCTTGGTGCGGATGGGCATACCTTTTGTCAATTGGACAAACCCTTTGTCGCTGAAGACCTTCTCGCGACTCCAAACGGGGGGCTCATGTTCATCTGCCGTTCATCCGCTCCAAGCTCATCCCGCACATCACGCCTGGATTGCCATACATGAAGCAGTAAGCGCGGCCTCCTGCCGACGAATTAGACACTTGGACGGCTCCGAGACCGAGGTAGGCGTATGCGAGAGACGCCTTGGCCTCTCCCGAGAAGAAGACCGTGCACGGGAGGTATCCAGGAGGAGGGTTCGCACACGAGGGTACCGTCGAGGGGCCTATTGGGATAGGCGCGATCGGAAGGAGGAAGAGGATAGCCACGACCATAACGACGACCAGCCCCAACGCAAGCCTCGCCGCGGCCTTCATGGCACATCGTTAGTTTCCATGGGTGGGCTTGATTTACGTGTTTGTCCGAACAAGCCCCTCACCCAAAAACCGATGACAAAAAGTTTGTCCAATGACACTTGGCTTTTCATTGCAGGAAATCGGTAGGCTCACTAATCCGGATACTTCTCCATCTCAAGGACGCCCAACGTTCGAGAACCATTTCCCGTTTGTCAATCCATCTCTGTTGGAACGCTTGCCTCCGTGCCTTCCTCCAATTCTTCCGATTCGTCCGCGCCATCTTCTTCGATCTCAGCCTCTCCTTCTTCCGAGCTGGCTTCTTCTCTTGTCTCGGATTCGGGTTCGGTGATTTCTTTCTGTTCATCTGCTATCGCTCTACTCTCTTCCTCTGATTCCCTATCGTCGTCGATGCTCAACGCAAACGCTTCCTATGCAACAACTTGGTTACTCGGTATATATGCCAGGATGGAGAAATGTTACTCTAACGAGGGTTCAAACCTCGCCTGGGCCATCCTTTTCACGCCCCCGCTTAGGCAGGCCTAGGGGTTCTGAAACCCGATTTTCACGCCGAATCTTTGGGCGCCATCGGAACCGTGAACCTAAAGGTCGCTCCACCGCTGCCGTACTGTGCGCTGTTGGAGATCGAGATGCTGCCGCTGTGGGCTTCGATAATTCCCCTGCATATGAACAGCCCGAGACCAGTCCCACCCTGCGATTTTCCACTGAACTTTGTGAAGAGCACAGGAAACAGGTCTGGCGCTATGCCGGGACCGTCATCCCTCACTTCGACCGCGGCCATCCCGTCCATCTCTCCCGCCGTCACGAGGATCTCTCGCCCGGCGAACTTCGCGGCGTTGTCCAGCAGGTTGCCGACGACCTGCACGAGGCTGCGTGAAACATTCTGTCTGAGGCCTGAATCTTGCAGTTTGTGAGATTTGGATGACGCTGAAACATCTGTATTACCCGAACCCATTGGGGTATTTCGACTATCTGTTCATTATATACCTTACCCAAACTGATACGGGTAATTACAGATATACGCCGTTTGGCGGTTCGAACAAACGGAGAGCGAAATAGTAGGTTGAATCCTTTAGGTGTTCTTCAGTCGACCGTTCTGCAGACGAACACTCAGACGGTGTCCACGGGCGGCAGATTGCCGACCGACTGGGCCGCGGCGATAGTACTGTTCTTCGCGGCCGTCTTCGCGATACACTTCGTGAGGAGGGCGTACAGGCAGCCCCCGCGCTCGGGCGGGACGCCTGTGGATGTCCCTGGTAACAAGGTGAAGGCCTTCGACATCGTCGAGCGCCTCTTTCACTGGTCACTGTTCATGATACTCGGCCTGATAGCGCTGAGCGGCCTCTCGATTTATTCACCGGGCACGTTCAACGGTGTCATGGCGGCGTTCGGAGTCAGCGGCTCCAGCGCCAGCGCGACGCTCGTGGCGCTCAACTGGCACACCGACATGCTCTGGCTCCTGCTCGGTCTGATAGTGATACACGTCTGCTGGGACCTCGCTGTGACGAGGACGGGCAAGCGGATCCTCCCGGGCAAGGCTGACATCACCGACACGGGGACCCGCCTCATCGGCTTCTTCGGTTTCGGCCCCAAGACACAGCCGAGGCACGGCAAGTACGACGCGTTCATGAAGCTCTTCCACTGGGGCTTGGTATTGTGTCTGGTGGTACTCGGTATCTCGGGCATCTACCTCTGGAACCCCTACGGGCTGCTGCCAGCGATAGGGCCTGGCTTCGAGAACGCTCTCAGGCTCTGGCACGACGTCTTCGCCTTCCTCCTCATCGGCCTCCTGGCGGGGCACATCTACTTCGCAGTCCTGCCGGTGAACTGGCCGGTGCTCCGGTCCATCATGACCGGCACCATCTCCGGCGAGACCTACAACCACGACTTCGACAGCAAGAGGTGGCCTCTGAAGACGGCGACTCCTCCTCCTGCGGCTCCTGCGCCCGCGGCTCCTGCTGCCCCCGCGGCGGCTCCTGCAGCGGCTCCTGCGACAGCTGCGACGGAGAAGAAAGGTGAGTGAAGATGACGACAACAACAAGCGGAAGTAAGATGAGCTTGAATGTAGCGGCAAAGGCAGGGATGGGAGTGATGGCTGGCGTCCTCGCCACCGTCGCGATGTCCATCGCCGTCATATTCGTGACGGCCGTCTCCACCGCGTGGAACGGCTTCTTCTCCATACAGTGGTTCAGCTGGTTCGGCTCCGTCTTCGGCGCTGCGGGAACACCGACACAGCTCGCAGAGTCGGGCATAGCCTGGTTCGTGGCGCTGTCCATCATAGCTGGCCTGATCTTCGCCTTCGCGTTCCGGAGGTACAGCGTCTACCAGGGCCTCGCCTTCGGCGCGGTCGCCTGGTTCGTGCTGGTCCTCTACATGACCTTCAACACCGCACCACAGGTCTCAGGGACACTCTCGAGCCTCCCCTTCAGCACCTCGCTGGAGCTGCTCATCCCGCTGGCGATCTGCTTCGCCATCTGGGGCGCAGTCATCGGCTACGTGGGCAAGAAGTACTAGGGTGAGGTAGCGCTTGGTCAAGTCGCATAGTGCCTTTGCTAGGGCGGATGCGACTTGAACCAGGCCAGGGACTATAGCTCAATCGGCGACCCTCGTCACCCGACACAAAGCGGAGGATACTGTGGCTCTGAAGCGCAGGGAGCGTTTCCCGCAGGACGAAGCCGACTGGCCACAGAGGAGACAGCGGATCAATCCGGAGTGTGACACGCGAGATGAGCGATAAGATCCATGACTTCATAGCAATAATCATACTCGCCGCCGGACTGTCCACGAGGTTCGGTCGCAACAAGCTCCTAGAGCCGATCGGATCGAAGACGATGATAGAGCACGTCGTCTCTGAGAGCCTTAAGTCGAAGGCAAGCCAAGTCATCGTCGTCACGGGCCACGATTCCGAGAAGATCAAACGTATCCTAGAAGACTATCGCTGCGAGATAGTCTTCAACGAGGATTTCGAGAAGGGACAGAGTTTCTCTTTTCGAAAGGGCCTCTCGATGGTAAACCCATCCGCCGACGCCGTCATGGTGCTCCCCGGGGATGTGGCCTTGGTCAACCGTGAAATGATCGATGCCGTTATCGACGAGTACTCGACGTGTTACTCTGCCATCGTCACCGCGGGATATCACGGAAGCTCCGGCCACCCGATTCTCTTCGACAAGTATATCTTCGGGGAGCTCAAGCGCATCAAGGAGGAGACTAGGGGCCTGAAGAGCGTCGTATCGAAGCACAGGTCGCAGATAAGGCTGGTCGAGACTTCCGAAGCCTCCTTGCTGGACGTCGACAGGCAGGCCGACCTTCTAAGGCTCGCGGCCGTCTCTGACCCCCCAGACCCCGAGACGAAGTAGCCTTCCCTTCTGCCAGAGTGGTGCCAAGAGAAGCTACTTGAGTGATGCCACTTTGGCGCCCGCCCACAGCCACGGGGGCAGGACCGCTCTCACTGTCCCGAAGGACTGGCCGTCGCCAACCCTTCGCCTTGAGGCGTCGTGGGTGGCTTCTTGCTGATGACGAACCTGAATGCTCCGCCGAGTTCGTGAGTCGCCGCGACTTCGTAATCCTTGCCAACGAGATCCCTGAGGAGGCTGGAGAGATTGAATGTTCTTAGCCGGCCCCTCGCGATCCTGTTCTCGCTGAAGATGGGCTCGAAGGGAAAATCGATCTCCTCCTCGCTAGGCGTCAGCAGCCAGTACTCAGAGGGATTCGCTCTCCTGGCCCTTTCGAGGTAGGAGACCGCAAGCGCCGCGACCGACGCCCCGTCCGGGACGAATTTCAGGAATATGCTGCGCGTAGGCAGGACGAGCTCGGCGTCGTGGTCGGTCTCCGCCACAGCCGCAAGGTCGACCTTGAAGGTGGCCGTCGTTCCCGCCTCCTGTCTGGCGAGGGACTTCTTCAGCCTGTTCTCGACAAGCTCGAGCACCATGACCTTGTCCATGTGCACGACGAGTCTTCCGTTCTCGAACGTCGCTCTGAGATTCTGGATGTCCTTGACCAGCGCCCTCATCTCGGACTCCTGTCTCTCCTTGCTCTCCTTCTCCTTGCTCTCGAGCTGATCCCCGTACTGGCTCAGCGCGTTGGCCGCCATCCCCGTGGGGTTGAGCAGGTTTCGAGTCTGCAGGTAGGAGTTGATGACGAACCCTAGGCCTTCGGCCAGCGCCGTCCTCCTGACCGTCGTGCTTTCTTCATCGGAATCGGTCGCCAGAGTCCCCCACCTTCCTCAAAACGACCCCCTACTCTCCTTTAAAGTAGTTGCCCGAATACGTTCGGGGAATCGGAGATATAGTTCGGGGGGGCAGCTCACCCGGCCAACATGAAAGTCAAGAAGGAGCATAAGAAAGGCACTTCTCCAAAGCAAGCGGAGAAGGCCGAGTCAAAAAGCGGCGCGATAACCGATGTCGTGAATGCGAAGGTCAGCAGGAGGACGCTGCTGAAGGGCACCGCCACCGCTGCTGCTGTGGTCGGTGTTTCGGCTGTTTCACTGCAGAGCATGCAGCTCAAGCCCCCCAGGGAGCAGTCATCTTCCTCGTCTGCGAGCGCGTCGACCTCTACCAGCTCGATACAGACCAACACGGGCACTGCCGGCGCATCGCCCCCGATCCTGGCGACTAGCCCTGATGCATTCAGGACAATCGTCCTAAACATCAACGGCACGAACTACACGGTCGACGTTGAACCAAGGAGCATGCTCGTCGACGTGATAAGCGATACCATAGGCCTGATAGCGACCAAGAGGCCCTGCAACAGGATGGAGTGCGGCGCGTGCACCGTGCTTATCGACGGCGTCCCCCACGAGTCCTGTGGAGTGATGGCTATCCGGGCGGTAGGCCACACCATCTGGACCTCGGAGATGAACGCCAAAGACCCGGTCGTGAACGCCCTCCAGCAGGCATGGGTCACCGATTTTGGAGGCCAGTGTGCCTACTGCAGCCCCGGATTCATCATGGCTGCGACTGCGCTCCTGAAGGCAAACCCGAACCCGACGGTCGGCCAAATTAAGACGGCGACCAGCTCGAACCTCTGTCGATGTGGAAACTATATGCACATAATATCGGCGATACAGCTCGCCGCTACAAACCTAGCAGGAGGTGCCTAGAGCGATGAGTTCGACTTCTGGTCCTGCTCTGGTCGGCAACGCCAGCGTCGTCGCCCGCGATACCCTGACCAAGATCCAAGGAACCAAGAAGTTCACATCGGACATCCATCCCACGGACGTCGGCATCGCGGCAACAACGGGCTTCGTCTACATGGGCTACGTGACCTGCCCCTACCCCAACGCCCTGATCAATAGCATAGACGTTAGCGCTGCGGAGGCCGCCGGAGCCACGACCCTCACGGGCTATGACTACGAATACCTCCCGCCCTACACCTACTACTCGACCTCCGGGAACAGGTTCAGAGGCCCGCTTCCAACGACGCAGGCGCGTTACTCCGGCTGTCCCGTCGTAGCGGTCGGAGCGGACAGTCCCGACCTGCTCAACGACGCGATTGGCCTAGTGAAGGTCGACTTCACTCCAATCCCCTATGTCTTCGACGTCGAGGAGGCGTTACAATCGACGGCCCCACAGATTTGGCCCGGCGGGAACTCGCCCGGCGGGTCCGTGACGGAAGGCGTCGCCCAGCCGTCCACGGCGGTTATGCAGTTCGGCGATGCGGACGCAGCCATAGCGGCGGCCGACCAGATCGTCACCGTAAGGCTCGACACCCAGTTCATCCAGCACATGGACATCGAGCCCCGCGGCCTGATCGCGCAGTGGGCCTCGACTTCAGAGGGAATCATCAACGTCTGGGGCAACACCCAGTACGCCGCCTCGATCAAGACCACCGTCGCGAACTACTTCGGCGTCCCCGCGGCCAACGTCAACGTGAGGACCTCTCTCGGCGGCTTCGAGAACGGTTCAATCGGCAACGGACTAGGCAACAAATCTTCCGGAGAAGAGTACATCATCGCTACAGCGATGTCGAAGAAAGCCGGAGGCGTCGTGAAGTTCCTCCAGACGAGATACACCAACTCTCTCGCCACGTCCAACCGCTTCCCGGAGCGCGCTTATATCACCGCAGCAGGCAAGAACGGCATTCTCACCGCGTTCAAAGGCGAGGTCTTCGCCAACGTGGGCGCGAACGGAGGCGCGAACTCCGACTTGGGAGAGTTCTACGTCATCTACAACGTCAACAACGTCAACTTGGTCAGCTACTCTTCCAACAGCGACGCCTACGGCCTCGCCGGCCCGATGCGGGACGTCGGCGAGAGCCAGAACTCCTACTTCGTGGAGACGGCCGTAGACATGCTCGCTGAGGCGTACAACATGGACCCATCCCAATTCAGGCTCCAGAACATGAGGACCGCGGCCTACACCGACAACACCACCTCGCCTCCAACCGTCTACCCCAACACCGCGTTCGACCACAGCACGGGCTACCCCTTCAGCGGGTACGGGCAACCCCAAGACCACCTCAACGCCACCAAGGCGTTCAACTGGAGCGGAAGGTGGAAGGGATGGGCCACGCCCAGCAACGTGCTCACCAACTCCGGCGAGACGGTCGGGACGGGGAAGAAGCTTAGGGGCGTGGGGATGGCACTCACCTCGGGATCCAAGGGCTCTCTCTCAGCGCCGGACACGGGCCAGATCAACGTGGTTCCGAACGGCACAATCACCATGTACTCCGGAGGGATGGACCACGGCGGGGGCACCGTCACGTCCCTGGCAATCATCGCGGCCGAGCTCCTTGGCCAACCGAACATGAACAACCTGAAGGGTGTCTACTCGGACACCACGCTCACGACGGACACCGGAGTCACGGCGGGCAGCAGGATGACTCGCAACGGAGGCATGGGACTAGTGGCCGCAGCCGCGAACCTGGCCACTCAGTGGTTCCCTCTCCTGGTGCCCAAGATGGCCCCAGGGACCAAAGCGACCAACCTGGCGTTCGGCGGCGGCTTCACGGGCCAGCCGTCCGGAATCATCTATGACAAGACCAATCCGAGCAACCAGATTACGTTCGCTGCCGCGTGCGCTCTCCTACCAACCGCCGGACTGACGGGAATCGGGAACTACACGCCTCCGCCGAAGACCGCGTACCGTGTAAGTGGCACCAAAATCTGCGAGGTAGAGGTCGACACCGAGACCGCTGACGTGCGCGTCATAGACTACGTAAGCTCCCTGGGTATCGGACGCGTCATATTCGCCCTCGGCGCCGATGGCCAGAACCAGGGTGGCATGATCGGGCTGGGAATCGGTGAGGCGCTCTTCGAACAGAGCCTGAACGACTCCTCGACCGGTCTGAAGTACTCAGGAGCAACACTCAACCCCAACTACCTCGACAACAAGATTCCGACCATCTACCAGGCGCCCGAACGCGCTCTGTCATTGTGGACGGAGTACAACGACCCCTACGGTCCATTCGGCGCGGTGGGAATCGGCGAGAACGTGCTCATGAGCGTCATCCCCATGATCCTCAATGCCCTCTCCAACGCGCTCGGTGGCTACAGGTTCACCAAACTGCCCGCACGGAAGGAGGACATAGTCGACGCCCTGAACTATATGAAGTCGAAGGGCCTTCTATAGGTGGTGAATAGAAATGAGAAACGAACTAAACAAATTCGGATACCTGCAGCCGACCTCGATCGACAACGCAGTCTCACTTCTGACCCAGTACGGAGGAAGCGCAAGGGTGATCGCAGGAGGGACGGACCTGCTCCACCAGATGAAGAACCAAATCGAGCTACTCACCCCAACGACCGTCATCGACATCACACAGCTCGGACTCAACGGCGTGACCTACAACTCGAGCTCCGGCCTGACCATAGGCGCGACCACGAACGTGAGCCAGGTGATGGCTGATCCAAACGTCATCCAGTACTACCCGGCGCTAGCCCAGGCCGGGAGCGGCCACCCGGTCCAGATAGCAAACCAGGCCACCGTCGGGGGAGACATCTCCCAGGAGGTCTGGTGCTGGTACCTTCGCAACAATTACGACTGCTGGAGGAACGGAGGAACCGTCTGCTACGCGGTCAACGGCGACAACCGCTACTACCACAGCCTCTTCGGTGGGAACCTGTGCTACGCTGTCCACGCGGGCGACCTCTCGGCACCACTCATGGCTCTCGGCGCGACGCTGACGGTTCAGGGGCCCGGTGGTTCCCACACCCTGACGATGGAGCAGTTCCTCCCCGGTGTCAGCATCGTCGACGGGCGCATCAAGGAAAACAGCCTCCGCTACAACGAGATCATAACGTCGATCAACGTACCCGCGCCGGCTTCGGGATCGGAGTCGTCGTACTTCAGAATCGCAGACAGGACTGCCGTGGACTTCCCGCTCGCTAGCGCGGCCGTGGTCGCGCAGTTCAGCGGCAGCACCGTCTCCAGCTCCAAGGTCGTCTTGGGCCACGTGGCGACCCACCCAATCAGGGCGGGTTCAGTAGAGTCCGCAATCAACGGCAAGACGCTAACGGAGTCTGTCATCGGAGCGGCTGCGGCACACGCGACCGATGGCTCGAGCCCTCTGACGCACCTGGCCGTAGGGGCGAACGGCAACAACCAGAACGAGTCTGGCAACAACAAATTCAGGCAGTACATCCTGGTGGGCGCCGTCACTAACGCACTTCGTAGCCTTCCCAGCGCATCGCCCGGTGTCCAACCCCCGACCGCGACCAACCCGACCACGTTCACAACCTCGGCCAGCACAAGTTGAAATAGCAAGAGCTCATGGGGAGGGACGGTTCCTATGAGCTCGACCACGGTCCCGCCAGGCAGGGGCAAAGAAGAACCAGAGGAGCTTACAATCAGCGAAATCAAGGAGAGATACAAGGGAAGATGGGTGGGCATGGTCGTCACCGCAAGGGACAAGAACTTTCAACCCACCAAGGGCAAGGTGGTTGCAGACGACATGGACCGGTACATGCTCAGGCCAAAGCTGATCAAGTACCTGGACATCTGTATCCTCTTCGCTGGTGAGCCGCCATATCCTCTGCTCCTGTAGTCGCCCCGCCCGAGCCCGCGGCGGGACAGGTCGTCTGGAAGCTCCCGACCATGTTCGTGAGGCTTAAAGGCAGAACCTCCATCGTCAGGGAATACAACGCCCTTGTGGACACGGGCGCCGAATACTGCATCATCCCGAAAGTGGACGCCTACGCCCTGGGCTATCAGGAGGCTGCTAACGATGACCCCGTTGCACCGGCCGACAACACGACGACCATCGTGAGCTATGATGGCTACGCGAAAGCTGCGCTGATAGAGATGGCGCAGGTCGAGGTCGGGAAGACGACGTTTCGCAAGGTCGAGTTCCTCGCGTTCGACACGCCCCAAGTGGCAGGATTTGACGTCGTGCTCGGACGGAGCCTCTTACAGTTTATGAAGCTGGAGATAGACTACGGCGGTGGTCAAGTGAAGATGGAAATGTCAAAGAGCGGTGCCGGCCATTGAAGTTCGCCCTAAAAGACCCCATGCTTGTGAGCGCCCGGGTGGAGGGGGAGAGGGGCGCGGTAAGGGAGCTCAGCTGTGTCTTCGACTTCAACTCGCCATACTGCACCATAATCAACCAGGATGCCATAGACCTCGGTTACCCCGAGGCGGCAAACAAGCACCCGGAAGAGGAGAGGGCACGTCCGCAGTTTGTGACCAGGTTCACGAGCATGCGTGGTATAGACAGAGGAATCCACGTCTTCCTCAACAGGGTGTCCCTAGGGCCCCTCGTTGCGAGGAACGTGGACGCCGTCGTCCTCGAGCTTGAGCACCCTCGCCACATCACGTTCGACTTCGTGCTCGGACGGTCATTCCTGAAGAACTTCAAGCTCACCGTCGACGTAGGGAAGGGTTACCTGTCCATAGTGTAAAAAGGGGTACTCTGCTGGGGTTAGCGTCCCTCCTTGTTCTTCCCCTCGTGCCCCGAGAACCACGACCCTCTGCCGATGGCCGGAGATACCCTGGGGCCGCACCTGCTCGGCGCTTCGCGGGCAGTTCATCCAGGAATCATTCTGCGGTCCGGCAAGAACGACCCCCAATCTGTTGGGGATGGGTTTTTATACGATTCCCGACACCACCCTCTCAACAGGCCCCGGACCCTCATTGAGCAAGTCGAATCACCACAACGGCGGTGTCCGCGTGTGCGCGAACGTTAGTAAGGCCAGTGGGAAGGGGGTTGGTGGGTCCCTCGCTTGAAAGAAGTCACGATCGAGGCTGAGGACGAGGTAGACAAATGGGCTGCGTCCGTCCTGAGCAAAACCAATGCTGTCATCAAGATGGTCGATTGTCGCCCATATGGTCGCAAGGGGATGATAGAGCTCATAGAGATCACGAGCCACGTCTCGGTGAAGGACGTGCTCAGGCTCATAAGCGCCGAGCCTAACATACTCTACACCAGCTTCACCGTGTTCGATAAGCACAGGGCATCGGGGATAATAGTCACAAAGACCTCCCCCGTGTGCAGGGCGCTATCGTCGATGATGGGCTTCTGCACGAACTGCGCCATGGTCGCCGTCCCGGGAGAAGACAAAGCGACCAGATGGCAGGTGGTCTTCCCCGGCAAGATCTCAGTCAAGAGCTTCATGGCCGAGCTCAAACGTGACGGTATAGCCGCGACGGTCACGGAGGTCGGGAAGCAGACAGGGAGTCGTTCTCTGACCTATGAGCAGGAGCGGGCCATCGGCTTGGCCGAGGAGGATGGATACTACCGCTTCCCGCGCGAGACAAGCCTGAAGGACGTCTCCCAGAAGCTGGGCATCTCCCCATCCACCCTGGACGAAGTCCTGCGGCGGGCGGAGGGCAAGATCGTGGCGGACCACGTGGGGAAGCCGCGCAGGGCACCCAGGCGCTGACTCCGCTCCAGACCAGTTTTCGAATCTCGATTCGGCTCGGACCTTCACGCCCCAGCCCTGAGCATCTCGGCCGCCAGCACGATGGCCGCGAGCTTCTTGGTTGCGACCTCCGGGGTGTTGAGGGACCTGCGCGAGAAGGTCCCGAACCCGCAGTCGGGGTTGAGGAACAGCCGCTCCTCCGGCACGTAGCGTAGGGCCTCCCGCGCCCTCTGAACAATCTCCTCCGGCGATTCCACGTTCTGTGTGCGCGGGTTGACCACTCCCAGCCCGAGCTCCCTTCCCTCGAGCACCTCTGCGACGGACTCCAGCCCCCCCGCCCTCGGAGTTGCGAACTCGAGGACGAATTGCCGCACGTTCATTCGTTTGAGATAGGGAACGAGTGGAGCATAAGACCCCTTCAGGAGGACGTCCTCGTTCCGGCTCCAGTTCCCCCGGCAGATGTGGATTCCGACCCGCACCCCGTCGAGCCCCTCGACGACCCGATTCATGAGGCGTGTCGCAAACTCGAGCTCCTCCGCGGGGTCGTGGCGGGCCGCGAGGGCCGCGCACATGAATGTGCGCGTCTGACCCTGCGTGAAGACGAGTTCGGTCAGGACCGGCTCGTCGAACTGGATGAAGTCCACTCCTGCGTCTCTGAGCGCGAAGACCTCCTCCCTGAGGATGCGAACGACGTCCTCCCCTAGATCCTCCTTCGAGTCGTATGCCCCCGGGGAGAGCTCCTTCACCCACATGGACCGTGTCAGGAGGTACGGCCCGGGCAATGTTACCTTGATCTGACGAGACGTGTGCTTCCGAAGGAACCTGTATTCCTCGAGGGCGAGAGCCCGACGCCGCTTTATCGCGCCGACGCACGTCGCCGTGCTCATCGTAAAGGCGGGGACGTCGAGAGTCTGTAGGATTCGCTCGAAGGCGGCCTTGTCCTCGACCACCTCGAGCATCTCTGCGAGCGTCATCAGCCTCACGCCGTCCAGCTTCCCCGCCACGAACGAATAGAAGTTGTCCCGCCTTTGCTCCCCGTCCGTGACAATGTCGATACCCGCCGCCTCCTGCGACTCGAGGGCTTCGAGCACGGCCTCGTCGGCCACCAGGTCGAAAGCCTCTTCCGGGATTGCTCCCATCTGCCTCCGCCGCAGCGCCTGCAGGACTCGGGGGGTACGGGGCCAGCTGCCCACCACCGTCACGGGGAAGAGGCGGTCCCTGGTCATCGACCTAGGCTATCCCCGAAGAAATTCTGTTCCTCGACGGCGCCGCTAAGCGCGGAGTAGCCGGAGGTCCGGCCAGGGAGCCAGGCCTTCAGCCCTTCGAGGTCCATCATCTCGCGGTGTGAAGGCACGTCATATCTCATTGAGAACAGCGTCTTCGTCCACCCCGATTCCTCGTGGGCGGGGAAGGCCGATAGGACGCTGAAGTTGCAGTGGTCGAAGGGGTCGGTCGTGCCCAACGGGACCAGGGCGGAAGGGTCAGCCGTCCCGTCCGACTGCCACCGTGCCCAGTTGAGGTCGAGGACCGCACAGGCGTCGCTCTCGCCTCGCTGGACGCTTCGCAGAGCCTCCAGCTCCCCACCGACGTGGTCGCCGTGCTTCCCCACCAGCAGGTCGAAGCGGCGAACCTTGAAGTCGCGGTCCGCCACGAGGCCCCGCTGCGACAGCTGATGTAGCGGTATCAGGTAGGACTGCGGTGAATCCCGCGCTCCGGTCGCCAGGACCTTCCCCCGAATGTCCTCAACCCTCTCCATGCCGCTACTTCTCAGTGCGACGAAGTACGTCCTCCTGTCCCTGTCAGTATCGCGCATCGCGATGGCCCTACAGCCACCGTGAGTCCGTCTGACCACGTCCACCCAAGCCAGGGGCGAGTTCCATGCTATCTGTATGCTGCCATTCAGCAGGGCGTCCGTCATCAGCTCGTAGGTGTCGTAGAACTCGCAGTCCATCGCGTACCCCCGGGAGGCGAAGAAGCCCTTGACGATGTCCCATATGGTCACGACCCTGGGGTCGTAGACCACCGCCCCCACGCGGGTTCGCGCGCTCATCGGCGTCGCCGTCCGGCCTAGAACAGCTGCATCCCCGTGAGTGCCCTGCCTATGAACTCCTGCAGGACGTCCGAGGTTGGGCCCATCACGTACCCTGCCCTTGCGTCACGAAAGTTTCGGTCGAGGGTGAGTTGCTTGCTGAAGGCCGCGCCGCCACAGGCCTTCATGGCCAAGTCTGTAACGTTGAGGGCTGCATCAGCGCCGACGGCCTTGGACTCGAGGACCAACAGCGTCGTCTGGGGGCCGGGTTGCTCGACGGAGTCGATCACAGAGACGAGATGGGCCCGCGCGGTGTCTGTGAATATTCGCATCTGCGCCAGCCTCGCCCGCAGGGTGGGCAGGTCTGACAGGGGCGCGTTGTTCATGTCCGAGAACCGCCTCGCAGTGAGGTGTGTCGTCGTCGCAGCCACGGCGGCCTCGGCTATACCCACCGATATCGCCTCGTTTCCCAGGTTGAACCAGGGCAGGACCACCCCGAGCATGGTAGGGAACCCCTCGCTCTTCTTGCAGAGCGCCCGGTCGGCCGGGATGGCGCAGTTCTCCAGTACCATAGGGTTGCTGGCGTTTCCGCGCATCCCTAATCCGTTCCACTTGCCTGAGACGCGCATCCCCCCGTCTTCTTTCAGGACCAGGTAAAGCATGGTGTCCGTGGCTCCCGTGCCTCCCGCCGTGCGGGTGGAGACGATGTACCCGTCGGCCACGCCGGCCGAGGTCACCCAGGACTTCTGAGCGTTGAGCACGACTTGACCGTCCCTCTCGGCGGCCTGACTTGCGGGCGCCCAGAAGTGGCTGCGGGATCCATACTCGCTCCAGGCAAGAGTGGAGAGGTGCTTTCCGGCGACGACCTGGGGGAAATACTTCTCGCCGACCTGTGGAAATGCGACATAAGCGGAGCACCCGCAGAGGTGCATCTTGTAGACCATTGCGAGGGAGGCGTCCCTCTGGGCAATCTCGTCAAGCACCGCGGCCGCCACGCGCAGGCCCTGGCCCATGCCCCCCTTCTCCTTCGGGATGTTGAGACCGAGGAAGCCTGCACGTCCTAGCGCCTCCATCCCCTCCTTGGGGAAGCGGCCCTCTGCGTCCACTTCCCCTGCGTGCGGCGCGATGTCCTCGTCGGCGATCTTCCTCGCCTTCTCTACCACCGCCATCTGATTCGCATTCAATCGATATGCTGACATGTTACGTAACCTATTCTGCTTACCCTATTATAAAGCTCTCACTAGGCGCAGAGAAGTGCCATCTGAAGTCGAGTTCTTGCAGGGTCGGTCCGAGATTGGCGAAAGATTCGCGGCGGGCGTCTTCGCATCTGCTTGTGGTTGCAACACGACGGGCTGGGCCGGGGGTTTTTCACGTCAACTGCATGCTGAGCTTGAGCGGAATGCAGCGTTCCAGCGTGCTGGCCAGAGGAGAGAGGGCGATTGTGGCGCGCCACGCCTCCTCCAGCACGGGCTCGTCGGCGTCGGCGCCCACGTAGAAGGTCGCGGTGATCGAAGCGAAACTTGGCTTGCCCTCCGCGCCGATCACTCCGAGAAAGACCAGAGGATTGTCCAGGCGACCCGAAACTACCATCTCAGCCCCCTGGATGGCTATGCCGCGCTTGGCCGCCTGACGCTGAAAGCCGCTGAGCATGTCCGCTCCTAGGGCGCCCAGGAGATACTCCACCGCGGTCGGGAGCGCCTCCTCTCCCGAGAAGCTCGCCTGCTTCCCTACCGAGAAGGCGTTCTTTCCTGCGTAGGCCCGCGACTCGAGGTCATCAACGCGGCGGACACGCACCGACCACGTATGGCTTTCCGGATTCCGATTCTCCTCCATATTCTCACCGAGCGGCTACAGCCCCTCGCAGAGGCCGTCGCCGGTATAAGACCGTGCGCGCGCCAGCGGACGGCGGGGCTCGCTCACTGATGCCCTGACTGACTTTGGGGCTCAAGGAGCTCGTTCATCCTTATATGCTCGAACCTGTGGTGCCGGTGACGCGATACGCAATGGCAAAAGAGCCGAAGTGCAGTTTCTGTGGTGGCATCATAGCATACGAACCGTATACAGAGACCATCGGAGGAAAGAAGTACAAGTTCCATGCCAAGCAGTGCGCCGTGGCCTTCAAGGCGCGGAAATGCGGTTATTGCGGCGGCGCCATAGTCTACGAGCCCTACGTGGAGACGATAGGAAAGAAGGAGATGACCTTCCACGCCAGGGAGTGCGCCCAGGCTTACAAGGCTAAGGCAAGCAGCGCCTGAAGGTTCTCCAACGTTTTCGGCAGACGGAGGAGCCAGCATCCGCCATGCGGGTCCCTGCTTCTGCCCACTCCTGCCGTTCCCTCAGCTCCGCTAGGCGGTGTCATTCTCCCAACATGGGTGGCCTGTGACCGCCCGCGAAGCGTCGACCTGGGGTTTTAGCTGGCCGCGTTCAGGACAACTACCACGCCCGTGTGGCTGGGATGGTAAGAGCAGTAGTATGGGTAGGTCCCGGCCTGTGTGAAGGTGAATTGGTAGGTCCCCGTCAACGGAGTCAGATCCCCTGAGGCGAAGAAGCCGCCGTTGGAGATGACGTCGTGGACCAGAACGTCCTGGTTGATCCATTCCACCGTGTTGTTGACGCCTATGACCACAGTTACGACCTGGGGCTGGAACGGGGCGAACGGGTATCCATTGTCGTTGGGTATGTACACGTCAGTGATCGTCGGAGAGGTGGGCGCTGCTGAAGTGCTAGCCGTCGATGGCGAAGTCACTTGGCCGTAGTTTGTGAAGGTGTACTGACCTGACGAAGCCGTCGCTCCAGACGCCGGGGGGTTCGCAAAGAGGTAAGCCGCCCCGACCACAAGGACCACTACGAGGAGGACCACACCGGCGATTGAGGTCCCACTTATTGCGCGCTTCCTGGCGCTAGTCACATCTCTTGAGAAATCCAACCTAGACCACTTGACGGGAGCATTGCGAGCCGAATATATCTCTAATTACCCGAATCTATTCGGGCCCCTAATGTTTTTCGCTCGGGCGCTCGGTTTCGAGGGGTCCCCAACTGATTGGGGTAGCGGTTTAATGCACTATTCGGAGTTAATGTTACAGTTAACGTCGTTAGCTTTATTACGTGTAATAGGCTGGCCCTCTTACCGGTTGTCACCATGTCGCGACCGGAGAGCGGCGGAGAGAAGATCCCGAGAAGACGATTCGTCAAGGTGGCCGGCGCCGCAATCGCCGTCGCCGCAGTAGGGGCAGGCCTGGCCTACGCGGCGGACACGTTCCTGAAGCCTGGCGGAGCCGCGTCCGCCGTCACCACGACTGCTTCAGCAACCGCCAACACGGGCGTCTCACAGTCGACCTCCCTGACGACCGCCCAGTCGACCACTCAGGGTTCTCCCTCGGGCGGGACGGTCTCGTCGACCCCCCTCGTGCCGGCTGGCAGTTTCTCCATATTCTGGATTACCGACACGCAGTTTCTCTCGGAGTCGAACCCGGCGCTCTACAGGATGCTGACCAGCTGGATAGTGGACAATTGGACCGCTTACAGCGGCAAGCTGGTGATACACACGGGCGACGTCGTCGAGACAGGCGCCACCCGATTGGAGTGGCAGAACGCTGACGAGGCCATGTCGATACTCACGAGCAACAAAATCCCTTACAGCTGGTGCGCCGGGAACCACGACGACTTCGTCGGCGGAGACCCGACTTCCGGCTGGAGCGGGAACCTCTGGACGGAGTCCTTCGATCCGCCGACGGTCGCGCCTGTGATCAACTCATTGGGCTACACCCACTGGGTGGGCGACCACCACGACGGCATGAACACCGCGATGACCTTCTCAGCGAACGGCCTCGACTTCCTCGTGATCAACCTCGAGTGGAATGGAGACGATACTGTGCTCGCGTGGGCTGAGAGCATCCTGAGCGACCCTGCCTACGCCCGCCACAAGGTCATAGTCGCGCCCCACGCGTACATAGACGCATGGGGGAGCATCGACGACCCGAGGTGGGGGTCAACCCTGGCCGATTTTGTCAACGGCCTGACGAACATCCTCAACGCGCACTCGTCCAACGTGTTCCTCACACTCAACGGACACTTTGCCACCGACGAAGGCTTCAACACACCCAACCCGATATGGAATCGCAACATGCTGATGTTCGACCGCCAGGATTGCAGGGACATGCCCGATTCGCTCACCGGCCGGGGCGCGGACGATTCGGATGACACGACCCTCGATTCAGACAGGGTCGGCGGAGCCACGGTCACGATACTGACCTTCGATACCGGAGCAAACCAGATCTCGGTCAAGACCTATGACATCTACACGGGCAAGTGGAGGAGAGACGCCTACGAAGAGTATGGGATAGCCCTCTTCCCCTCGCTTTCGCCGCCCCCGCCGGTCCATCACTACCCCGTGGCAGTGACGCCCAAGTCGGAGTAGCCGGTCCTCGCGGAGGGCATCCATCGGGCGCT
The DNA here is from genome assembly GCA_963703285.1 of uncultured Nitrososphaerota archaeon. Taxonomy (GTDB): domain Archaea; phylum Thermoproteota; class Nitrososphaeria; order Nitrososphaerales; family Gagatemarchaeaceae; genus Gagatemarchaeum. Next base: position 938,412 of record OY969807.1, on the reverse strand, counting down.
ACGTCGTCTGGGCAAGGCTCTTCCTGATGCCGGGCAGCTCGCCCGCACCCTTGCGTCTCGAGGCGAACATGGCCACGACCCCCGCCGCAGTCAGTGCGCCTTGCTTGATGCAGTCAGGGAGACCGACCCCTCTGTACGCCGCTCCCGTGAGGAAGACCCCTGGCAGGCTGGCCATCTCCTCCTTCAGGTCGAAGAGCCTGTCAGAGTGCCCCAGGTTGTACTGCGGCAGCGACCTATCGCAGCGGTACACCCGCTCGAGGACCGGCTTCTCGGTTACCCCCAGTATCGAACGCAGCTCGTCCCGGGCTATCTCGCACAGCTCGGCGTCCCGACACAGAAGAACCTCCTCGTGGTCGGCCCTTCCGAGGAAGCATCTCAGCAGCACGCGACCCGGGGGCGAGTGCGGAGGCCACTTTGACGAGACCCACGTGCAGGCGGTTATCTTCCTCCCCTCCGAAGGCGCCACCACGAACCCCGTCCCGTCCAGCGGATGGGGAAAGCTTGACGCGTCATAGGCCAGGGACACCGTCGCGGAGGAGACATACGGTATGCTCTCAAGTGTGGAAGCGGCCGCCGGGTTCAGCTGCTTCAGGATTCTGGCCGACTCGTAGGATGGGGTAGCGAGCACGACCGATTGGGCGCGGACGACCCTCCCGTCATCCAGACCGAGCTCGTAGCCGTCCTCGGCCATCCTTAGACCTACGGCCCTGCTTCCGGTCAGGATTCTCGTCTCCCCGAGCCGCGATGTGAGCGCCTCGACCATCAGTTCCAGGCCGCCGCGGAGCGCCATGAATGTCGGCCTGGGACCCTGACCGGTCCCCTGGGGCCGAGCCTTCCGTCCGCTCGAGAGGGCGCCGAGGATGAGGCTCCTGTGGCCCTGCTCCAGCTGCACTAGCTGGGGGAAGTTCGTGGCCATGCTCAGCTTCGATGAGTTGCCCGCGTATATGCCCGCCATGAGAGGTTCGGCGATCCTCTCAAGGGCCTCTCGCCCGAATCGCCTCTCGACGAAATCGGCCAGCGACTCATCGCCAGAATCGCCCCTCCTCGGGAGGACGAGATCCAGCAGCATCCTGGCCTTGCCCCGAGGCGTAAGAAGGTCCGTCGAGAGAAACGGTGTTAGCTTTCTTGGGACCACGGACGTGAGACCGTCGGGGAGCCTCCGCAGCTTTCCCCCGCACATGACATACACCTTCGATCGCGCGGGGTCCGTCCCCACCAGGGAGTCGCCCAGGCCGAGGCGCTGGCATAGGTCCACCGCCTCGGGTTTCAAAGTCAGGAACGAATCGGGTCCCGCCTCCACCACGAAGCCATCCACCCTCTCGCTGAGGATCCTCCCGCCGAGCCTCTCACCACCTTCGACGATGACGATGGAGATCGGAACCCCGAGCCTCGTTGCTTCTTCTTGCAGGAAATACGCCGTCGCGAGCCCCGAGATTCCGCCCCCGACTACCGCGACCACGTCGGTCGGCGCGCTGCCGGGGGAGGATGCGCCTGGTGACATCTCCACTGCCTGCGGCAGGGCATTTAGCGAGCGTTCAATAAGCGTTTGGATTTCACCGTGCGCGATTGTAGCGAACCTAACAAACGTTAAATAAACAATCCAGGAACCGGTTTGCGGGATGCGCGATGGGGAACTCGACTCTTTCCGTCCATCGGCGGCGCCCCGCTGCCTCCGAGTCGGGACATGCGCGTCCGTCCTCCGTTGTCCTGATGGGCGCGTCTTATAGGACATCGTCGATACAATTCAGGGAACGCGTCCTCGAGACGTTCGTGAAGGCGAGCGAGCCCTCGTTCGACGACGGCCCGTCGCACATTCTAGAGAAGTGCCTGGTCGTCACATGCAACCGTATAGAACTCTACGTGGCTACCGACGACCCGGAAAGGGCCGCAACTTCCGTCCTTGCCATGATGCCGGTCGCGGACCGAAAACGAGATAGCCTCTTCACAGCGGTCGGAACCGAAGCGGTCGCGCATCTCTTCAGAGTGGCGGTCGGCCTTGATTCCCTGGTTGTCGGCGAGGACCAGATACTCCAGCAGGTCAGGGACGCGGCCGCCAAGGCTGGTGAGGCAGGCACGACCGGGCCCATCCTCTCCTCGCTCTTCGCTTCCGCTTCCCACGTGGGCCGGCGCCTGAGACAATCCCTCCAGGATGGCCAATCGAACACCTCCGTGAGCGCCCTGGCGCTCGAGTTCGCAATCAAGAAGCTCGGGAGTCGCCCGAAGAAGATAATGCTCATAGGGACAGGAAAGACGGCGAAGCTCGCTGCGTCAAGGCTCAGCGGTGCGGAGATACTTCTCGTCTCGAGCCGCAACGACGCGGCCGAATTCTTCCCCGGTGCCGCCGTGATCTCCCCCGAGCAGCTGGGGGGCCTCAACTGGGAGGGCGATCTCGTAATCTCGGCCACAAATCATCCCGGCTACGTCCTGAAGAAGGGAGACCTCCCCTCCGGAAGGAGACTGGTACTGATGGACCTCGCCTTCCCACGGAACATAGACCCGGCGTTCAAGAGGTCGCGTTCCATCAGGCTCTACGATTTGGATGACCTGGCGACCTACGCACGGTCGGTCCCCTCCGGGAAGGATTTAGCGGCGATCGAGTCGGAGGTCCAAAAAGAAGCCGAGAGGTTTACCCAGCGCCTCGTCGCAAGTAGGTTGTCCCCGATTCTCTCGGAGATATACAGGTGGGCCGAGGATATCCGCAAGAAGGAGACGGAGGAGGTGCTGAGGGTGCTCCCCGACCTCCCTGAGGACGACCGTCGGGTCATAGAAGCGATGAGCAGGAGCCTGGTCGGCAAGCTCCTGGCGCCCGAAGCGGCCTTCGCAAAACAGGATGGCCGTGGGATAGCCCAGGCAGAGAAGCTGCGACTTCTCGAAAGCGTCTTTCATCCAGAGGCCGATTGAATTGCCCCGCCTGAGGGTCGGCGCCCGGGGGAGCAGGCTCTCTAGAGCACAGACCCAGCTTGTGGTCGACATGCTCACGAGCCGCGTCCCAGGGCTGGAGGTCCAGGTGGTCCCCATAAAGACGGCCGGCGACAGGCTGCCGCCCGAGAAGCGGGGAGCGATCGACGGCAAGACGGCCTTCACGGGCGACATCGAAACTCTGCTGCTGGAGGGGGAGGTTGACGCCGCGGTCCACAGCATGAAGGACCTTTCCGTCGAACTCAGGGACGGCCTGGGGATAGGAGCCACGCCCCCGAGGGGTGACCCGCGGGACGCGCTTGTCTCTCTGAACGGGGAGGCGCTTCGGGAGCTCCCCGAAGGCGCGAAGGTCGGCACGAGCAGCCTCAGACGGAGGGCCCAGATTCTCAACCTAAGGCGGGACCTCGCCGTCGTCGACCTTCACGGGAACGTCGAGACGCGGCTGGGTAAGATGCGCCAGCTCGGCCTCGGCGCGATCGTGCTCGCTGCCGCCGGGCTGGAGCGGATATCAGAGGCCGGCAGGATAACCCAGCTTCTCTCCCTGGACGAGATGATCCCAGCCGCTGGACAGGCGGCACTGGCGGTGGAGGTCAGGAGGGACGATTCCGAGACCTCGAAGATAGTCGGCAGGATCGACGATGTCGCCGCGAGGCGGGAGTCGTCCTGCGAGAGAGCGTTCACGAAAAGCGTCGGAGGAGACTGTTTCGTGCCGGTGGGGGCATGCGCCCGACTCCAGGGCGATTCTCTTACCATCACGGGGGTGATAGCTTCGCCCGACGGCAGGCAGCTAATCAGGAAGGCTCTCCATTCCTCCGGCTCTGGGGACGTCGAGTCGCTCGGGAGGAGGCTCGGTGAAGAGATGCTCGAGATGGGGGGAGAAGGGATACTCAGGGGCCTGGTGCCTTGACCGCGGAGACGAAGCATGCCCGCAACGTTGTGATCACCCGTTCTAACAGAGGCAACGTCGAGCTCGCGGTAAAACTGCGGGAGCGGGGGTTCAACCCGCTGTCCGTCGACACCATATCGTTCCTTCCCCCGACGGATTGGTCCGAGACCGACAGGAGCCTCGCGGAACTCTCCTCCTACTCCTGGTTGGTATTCACGTCCGCGACGGGCGTGGAGTTCTTCGCGGAGAGGATGAAAGCGCTCTCCCTCAGCATTCGTTGGGAGGGGACTCCCAGAACGGCCGGGGTGGGCGAAGGGACCGCCGGTGCGCTCTCGAGGCTGGGGTTTGTCGACGTCTTCACGCCATCGAGCTACCTCACACAGAGCCTTGCGAAGGAGCTCCCCCTCACCTCGGGGAAGAAGGTCCTACTGCTCCGGGCGGACATCGCCGACCCCGAGATGCCGAAGACCCTAGGAAGCCGCGGCTTCGAAGTGACCGAGTTCCCGATCTACAGGACGAGGACTTCCGGTGGCGGTAGTTACTCCCTTCCCGACCGTGCTGACCTGGTGCTCTTTGCTAGCCCCTCCTCCGTGGAAGGGTTCTGCGAGAGGATGACGCCGGGGGAGCTAGAGGAGCTGAAATCCCTCCCCGCGGCCTGCATCGGCCCCGTAACGGCGAAGGCAGCGAGACGGCGGGGATTCGAATCGAATCATCCTCCCGAAGGTCCAGACCTTCGATTCCCTTCTGGAAGCGATAGGAACCGAGTGACGATGATCGACGGTGAGTACCAGCGGACTAGACTCAGGCGGCTTAGGACGACGGAGACCATTCGGCGGCTTCTGAGCGAGACCGACCTGACCGCCTCCAGGCTCGTCGCACCCGTGTTCGTGCGTCACGGAGAGGGCGTCGAGGAGCCCATCCAGGCGATGCCCGGCGTGAATCGCTACTCGCTGGACCGCCTGGACGCCTACATGGCACGCCTCTGGGATGCGGGAATCCGCTCGGTCCTCCTCTTCGGGATACCAGCGTCGAAGGATGAGACGGGGAGCCAGGCGTATGCCCCGGACGGCATAGTACCGCGGGCGGTCGAACGCATCAAGAAATCGTTCCCATCCATGCTCATCGTTGCCGATGTCTGCCTCTGCGAGTACACCTCCCACGGGCACTGCGGCCTCGTCAGCAACGGCGAAGTGGACAACGACGCCACCCTGCCCCTTCTGGCGAGGGCGGCCGTGGAGTACGCGAGGGCGGGGGCGGACATCGTGGCGCCGAGCGCCATGATGGACCATCAGGTCGCGGCGATCAGGGCCGCTCTGGACGATTCTGGCCACCGCGGGACGCTTGTCATGGGCTACTCTGCGAAGTTCGCCTCTTCGTTCTACGGCCCCTTCCGAGAGGCGGCAGGCTCCACGCCGTCGTTCGGGGACCGGCGGGCCTACCAGATGAACGGAGCGAACCCCAGGGAGGCCCTGAGGGAGATAGAGGCCGACGTGGCTGAAGGGGCAGACATCATAATGGTGAAACCGGCGCTCGCCTATCTCGACATCATCGCCAAGGCGAGGTCCCGCTTCGGGGCGCCGCTGGCGGCTTACAACGTGAGCGGAGAGTACTCGATGATCAAGGCGGCCGGCGCGAACGGATGGCTGGACGAGAGAAGGGCGGCCATGGAGGTCCTGACCTCGATAAGGAGGGCGGGTGCAGACGTCGTCATCACCTACTTCGCGGAGCAGGCCGCAGGGTGGCTCAGGGAGGCGACCTAGGTGGCGCAGTCTAGGGCGACCGGCTCGGGGGCGTTCGCCCAGGTGCAAGCTTCAGCTCTAGAGGAACGCAGGCGCAGACACAACGATGCCCGTAGGAATCGTGTGCGGGTGCCCGAACTGAAGACCACGGAGTCGGAAGCCCTCTACGCGGAAGCCGAGCGTGTGATGGTGGGGGGAGTAAGCAGTCCTGTCAGGGCCTTCAAGGCGGTCGGGGGGGCTCCCGTGTTCATCGCCCGAGGCCGGGGCTCGAAGCTGTGGGACGTCGACGGCAACTCCTACATCGACTATGTCTGCTCGTGGGGCCCGCTGATCCTTGGGCACTCTCACCCGCGCATCCTGAAGGCCATCACGGAGACCGCGAGGAGAGGGACGAGCTACGGGGCGCCCAGCGTCCCCGAGCTGAGACTTGCAAAGAAGATCTGCTCCTCCGTCCCGTCCATCGAGAAGGTGAGGTTCGTGAACTCGGGGACTGAGGCCACCATGTCGGCCCTCCGTCTGGCCAGGGGCTACACGTCCAGGACGACTCTCCTGAAGTTCGACGGATGCTATCACGGCCACTCCGACCCATTCCTGACCCACGCTGGCTCCGGCCTGGCTACGTTTGACCTCCCCGCCTCTTCCGGCGTCCCTGGATACATCGGGGCCGACACGATAACGATCCCCTTCAACGATCCGGCGGCGCTCGAGGCCGCCTTCCGGGAGCGAGGAAGCGCGATCGCGGCCGCCATCGTTGAACCTGTGGCCGGCAACATGGGTGTCGTCCCTCCTCTGCCCGGTTTCCTCGAGACGCTGCGTAGGCTCTGCACCGACAACGGGTCGCTACTGATATTCGACGAGGTGATAACCGGGTTCCGCGTCGCTGCAGGGGGAGCTCAGTCCCTCTTCGGGACGGTCCCCGACATCACCTGCCTCGGCAAGATCATCGGGGGAGGCTTCCCCGTGGGCGCGTACGGTGCCCGTCGAGAGATCATGGCCATGGTCTCACCCGAGGGTGGCGTCTACCAGGCAGGGACGCTCTCCGGCAACCCCGTCGCGATGGCCGCCGGCCTCGCCACCCTCTCCCTCCTGGACGCCGAGACTTACCGGCGTCTGGACCGGAGGGCGGGACGCCTTGGTGAAGGGCTGCAGGAAGCAGCGGAGTCCGCAGGGACCCCCATCACTGTCAACAGAGTAGGTTCGATGGTCGGGATATTTTTCGGCCCCAACCCGGTGCACAACTTCGATGACGCGAAGAGCACTAGGTCCAAGCTCTACGCGAGGTTCCACCACATGATGCTACAGGAGGGGGTCTACCTCCCTCCTTCGGCGTTCGAGACGATCTTCCTCTCCGCCGCCCACTCTGAGGTCGACGTCGAACGGACCCTCGCATCGGCGCGGCGGGCCTTCAGGGAGGCTTCCGGATGAGGCCGCTGAACGCCTCATTTCTCGACGCTTGCCGTTGCAGAGAGAGCGAGTTCACTCCTGTCTGGTTCATGAGACAGGCCGGGAGATACCTGCCGAGCTACAGGAAGATCAAGGGCTCCAGGAGCATCGTCGACCTGGCGAAGGACCCCGAGCTCGCCTCAGAGGCCGCCGTCGGCGCGGTGACGGCGCTGGGCGTTGATGCAGCGATAGTCTTCGCCGACATCATGCTGCCGCTGGAGGGCCTAGGGGTGGAGTTCAAGATTCAGGAGAACGTCGGTCCCGTCGTCTCACATCCGATTGCGACGCTGGAAGACGCGGAAGCGCTCGGCGCCCTCGACCCCCCGACGGACATGCCCTACCTCACCGAAGGGATAACGTCGACGATAGACAAACTGGACGGCTCCGTGCCGCTGATCGGTTTCTCGGGCGCCCCTTTCACCCTCGCGGCCTACATCGTCGAGGGCGGGCCGAGCCGGGACCTGGAGAAAACGAAGTCGATGATGTATACCAGGCCGGATGCCTGGAGGTCGCTGATGAGGAAGCTGACGCGGATGGTGGACGTCTACCTCAACGCTCAGGTGCGACTGGGGGTGGACGCGGTCCAGCTCTTCGACAGCTGGGTCGGATGCCTCGCTCCGGACGACTATAGGCAGTACGTCCTTCCCTACACCAGGGAGATCTTCTCCCGGATCAGCGGGGTCCCGAGAATCCATTTCTGCGCGGACTCCTCGGCGCTCATCGAGAGCTTCCACGACACCGGCGCGGACGTCCTGAGCGTGGATTGGAGGCTGCCCATAGGTGATGTCTGGAGGAGGTGCTCCGGAAGGACCGCGGTCCAAGGAAACCTCGACCCGGCGGCGGCGGTCGCCGGCGGTAGCGAGATGATGAAGAGGGTGTCCAGGATACTAGAGAGCGCCGACGGCCACAGGGGTCACGTGTTCAGCCTCGGTCACGGTGTCCGGCGGGAGACGGACCCGGAGAACCTCCGGGCCATCGTGAGCATCGTCCATCAGAAGACGGGGGGTGCGGCGAGATGAAGGCCGTCATCCTGATGGCCTACGGCACGCCGAGGTCGCTCGATGATGTCGAGGCCTACTACACTCACATACGGGGCGGCCGGAAACCATCGGAGGCCGAGCTGGCGAACCTGGTGGAGCGGTACAGGGCCATCGGAGGGACCTCGCCCCTGATAGGGATCACCGAGAGCGTGAGGGACAAACTCCAGCGGAAAATCAGCCTCGGAGGGTCGGATACGAAGGTCTACGCGGCCATGAAGCACTCCCCTCCCTTCATAGCTGACGTGGTCAAGCGGGCTGCGGACGAAGGGGCAGACGATCTGCTCTCGATCGCCCTCGCCCCGCACTACTCGAAGATGAGCGCGGGAGCCTACGCGCTCGCCGTCGAACTGGCCAACGATGCGCTCCCGAAAAAGATGAAGCTCTCCTCCGTCCTCTCCTGGCACGACAGGCCCAGGCTGATCGATGCGTGGGCTCGAAGGATCCAAAAGGCGGAGAGCGACCTGCCCGTGTCCTACTCTCTCATCTTCTCGGCCCACAGTCTTCCCGCGAGCATCCTCGCCGCCGGCGACCCGTACAGGAGCCAGCTCCTCGAGACCTCCGACCTGACGGCGAAGAGGATGGGGCGTCGCGAGTGGACCTTCGCGTTCCAGAGCGCCAGCCAGACAAGGGAGCCCTGGCTCGGACCAGACATACTCGACCGTCTTCAGGAGCTCTACGTCGGCGGAAAGAGAAGCTTCCTCATGGCGCCCGTCGGGTTCGTCTCTGACCATCTGGAGATTCTCTACGACATCGACGTCGAATGCAAGGGCTGGGCCAAGGAGAGGGGGGCCCAGCTCGAGAGGTGCGAGTCGCTCAACGACTCGGACGACCTCGTGGACTGCCTGCACTCGATCGTCCTCGGCAAATCATTTGGGTGAAAGAACATGGAAACTAGTCAGACATCCCAGCAGACGGTGAACCAGACAGACAGGATCTACAAGCTCTTCGCCGAGAAGCCGGTCCTCGTCTTCTGGGAGACGACGAGGGCTTGCCTGCTCTCCTGCGTCCACTGCCGGGCTTCGGCGATAAAGGAACCCCTGCCGGGGGAGGTCACGACGGAAGAGGGCTTCCGCCTCATCGACCAGGTGGCGTCCTTCGGCAGGCCCAGCCCGACGATCATCTTCACCGGGGGGGACCCACTGCTCAGGAAGGACCTCTTCGAGCTCCTCTCCTACGCGACCAAGGCCGGCGTGAGGTTCGCGCTCTCACCCGCGGTCACCGAGCTCCTCACCTTCGACACCCTGAAGCGGATCAAGGAGGCCGGGGCGACCTCCGTCTCGCTCAGCCTCGACGGGGCCTCGGCCGAGACCCACGATTCCATAAGGGGAGAGCCCGGAACCTTCGACAGGACCGTCCAGGCTATCAAGGACGCTGTGAGCCTGGGGCTGAACCCCCAGATCAACACGGCCATCATGCGGAGGAACTTCAGGGAGCTCCCCCGGATCTTCGACCTGATAAGGGGCCTCGGTGTCAAGACGTGGGAGCTCTTCTTCCTGGTCAGGGTCGGTAGGGGGTCGGAGATCGACGACCTCACCCCGGAGCAGTGCGAGAGCGTCTCCAACTTCCTCTTTGACGCCTCGTACTACGGCGTCGTGGTAAGGTGCGTGGAGGCGCCCTTCATAAGGCGTGTCGTGAAGCTGAGGTCCCGGCTCGGCGACTACTGGGACAACGCAGACTACCTGAAGCTCAGGGGCGACCTTCTTCGCACCGAGGGCGAACCCGGCGACCGCTCGACCCTGAACACGCGAGGGACGCTCGACGGGGACGGCATCATCTTCATCGCCTACGACGGCAGCATCCATCCGGGTGGTCTGGTCCCGGTCGACATCGGGAACGTCAAGAGAGACAGCCTCGTGGAGGTCTACAGGGGGAGCGAGCTCCTAAGGGACGTTCGCGCAAGGAGGCTGCGCGGGCCGTGCGGCGTCTGCGAGTTCAAGGAGGTCTGCGGCGGCAGCAGGGCTCGCGCCTACTCGTCCTACGGGAATCCCCTCTCCTCGGACCCGGCCTGCTTCTTCGCGGCCCTTCGGGAATCCTAGGCCCTCCCGCCGCCGGAATTGTCGTCACTGGGCAGGTCGGGTGCCCTCGGCGAGCCTCTCTTCGGCCCAGCCGTAGGTCGCTGAGAGCCCATCCGCAAAGCCGGTCTTGGGTGTCCAGCCGAGGACACGCTCGGCCCTCCCGATGTCCGGCATCCTGTTCAGCGCCCCCGTGGGCTTGCTCGGGTCGAACCTGAGCGGGATCTGCTTCTTCGAGAGCTCTATCACCCTGCGGGCAAGGTCCCCGACGGTGATCTCCTCCGTCGAGCCGACGTTGACCGTGAGGCTCCCCCCTCTCTCGACGTGGTGCCAGAGCCTGACCATCGCGTCGATCGCGTCGTCGACGAAGACGAAGCACCTTCTCTGGCTCCCGTCCCCCCAAACCAGGAAGTCCTCCTGCGGGTACCTGACGGCCTTCCTGACGAGCGAGGCTATGACCTGGCTCCTGTCTGGCTTGAGGTAGATGTTCCGACCGTAGGCGTGGAAGATCCTCGCTATCCCGCGCGAGGTGCCAGACATGAACTCCAACTGCTTCTCTCCGATGTACTTGGACCAACCATACCCTCCCTCGGGGTTGACCCGCTCCGAGTCCTCCTCCTTGAACCGAACGTGGGAGCCGAGTTGCTGGTCGAAGGGGTAGACCGAGACGCTCGAGGCGTAGAGCACGCTCGCGACGCCATTCTCGAGGCAGGACCTGAAAACGTTGGCATCGATGACCAGGTTGGCCTGGAGGGTCGCGAGCTCGCTGGCCTCGGAACCATGAAGGTAAGCCACGCTGCCGACCTCGGCTGCGAGGTGGAAGACCGCCTCGGCTCCCTTCAGCGACTCTTTCGCGAAGTCGTATCCCTTCAGGTCCCCCCTGCGGCATTCCCCGCTCAGCCCGAGGCCCCGCAGGTTCTCGAGGGACCCCGAAGACAGGTCGTCGACGATCGAGACCTCGTGGCCGTCGTCCACCAGGCGCCTGGCGAGGTTGCTCCCGAGGAATCCGGCGCCCCCGGTGATCGCTACCCTCAGGTGCCTAGGCCTCCTCGTTCACGGCCGCCCTGCCCTCGCCCTCGATCTCCCCGATCGTCCATCTGGCGGTCTGCCTGATCGCCTCGAGGGGGGACACCTTGGGCTGCCACCCGAGGGCCTTGATTCGCTCCACCGAGAGGTAGACGACGGGGTTGTCGCCGATCCACCCCCTCTTCCCCCCGCTGTACCTCTTCCTGACGCCGGTCAGCCCCATCTCCTGGATGACGACGTCGGCCAGCTGGTCCACCGTCGTCTGCTCCTGCAATCCGAGGTTGAAGATGTTGACGGGCTTCGAGCTTCTCTCGTATCCCAGGACGATTCCGTCGACGCAATCGCCGACCGAGAGGTAGTCCTTCCTCTGCCTTCCGTCGCCCAGTATCTCGAGTTCGGACGGGTTCTTCAGCAGCTTGTGCGCGAAGTCCCAGATCGCTCCCCTCCTGCACCTCTCCCCGAGAACCGTCCCGAACCTGAAGGCCCAGAACCTCATCGGGGCGAGCTGGACGAACGCGGAAGCGTACGCCTCCCCCGCGAGCTTCGCGGCTCCATAGAGGGACGTCTGTATTCCGGAGTAGTCTTCGGGCGTCGGCACCACCTCGGCCTCCCCGTAGAGCGCCGAGGTCGAGGCGAAGACGAGGTCGGGGACCTTGTTGGCGACCATGCCCTCCAGCACGTTCAGAGTCCCAACGACGTTGTAGTCGAGGTCGGCCCTGTGGTCGCTCACGCTGACGCGCATCAGGGCGTGCGCCGCCAGGTGGAAGACCGCGCTGCACCCCGACGACGCGTCGACGACCGTCGGGAGGTCCCTGATGTCGCCCTCCTTGACGAGGAGCCTCGGGTCGCCCGCGTGCTGGGCGAGGTTGGACCTTCGCCCGGTTAGGAGGTTGTCGAGCACGACGACCTCCCAGCCGTCCAGCAGTAGCCGATCGACCAGGTGGCTCCCGATGAATCCCAGCCCGCCCGTGACCAGAGCCCTCCTCATCGGTTCGGGGCACCCACCTCGTCCTATTAAGAAGTCAGAAGCGGCGAGGACGTGCCGGGGCCTAGGAAGGCTTCGCCGCTCTGGCAGCGAGGAAGTCCTGCCAGGCCTTGTCGAACTCCGCTATGGTCTCCTCACTCCTCTTGTTGAAGGGCATCTGTTTGAGAATCTTCGACGGAATCGTCATCACGTGAGCGCCCGCAGCCATCGCTGTGGCCACGTCCTCCGGCGTCCGGATGCTCCCGACGATGAGCTTCGCAGGTATGCCCTGCTCCTTGGCCGCCGAGACGTAATCCCTGATTATCTGAACCGGGTTCTCGCCGGCCTCCTTCGACCTGTTGTAGAAGAGCGAGACGTAGGTGGCCCCCGCCTTGGCCGCCAGCATCAGCTGGTTGAACGTCATCATGACGGTCATGTTGATCTTGATGCCCGATCTCGCCAGCTGGTTCGCAGCCTCGAGCCCCCTCCCGTCCCCGAACATCGCGACCTTCACCACCACGTTGGCGTGCCACGAGGCGTACTCCTTCCCCTCGGCGATGAGCTCCGGGACGGTGCTCTTCGTCGTCTCCACGCTGACCGGGCCGTTGACGAGGCTGCAGATGTCGAGCACGCGCTTCTTGAAGTCCACCCCCCCCTCGTTGAGGAATATTCGCTGGTTCGTCGTCACGCCGTCGGCGATCCCCCATCTCGTGAACTCCTCTATCTCAGTGAGCGACGCCGTATCTAGGAATATCAGCACCAACTCTGGACACTTCTGCCCCGGGTTTCAACCCCGCGACTATAAGACTTGCTGAATTCGGGCTCGGGGGCTCAATCCTCACTCACCGGTCCAGGGCGCGTCAGTAGCCAGGTGTGGCTGGCCTTCCTCCGCCGACCGAGATCTTATCCCTGAGCTGCTCGCAAATCAGGTGCGTAAGGACGAGGTGCATCCCTTCCACGTGTGGCGTCGAGTCGGCTGGCACCACGATGCAGGCATCTGAAGCCGTCTTCAGGACGCCGCCGTCAAACCCCGAGAGCCCGATGACCTTGCCCCCGTTGTCCTTGGCGTACTTTACGGCCTTGAGGAGGTTCTGGGACCACGGCCCCGCCTTATCGCTTCCGGACCCGCCGTGGACGCTTATCGCGACTAGGACGTCGCCCCTCCTGAAGAAGTTGCGCAGCTGCTCGTAGTAGACGTCGCTCCACCCGTTGTCGTTCGTGAGAGCGCTGACGAGGGGAATGTTGTCGACGAGAGAGAACGCCCTGAACTTCCTCTCTGCCTTGTCCGAAACCCACTTGTTGAGGTCGCAGGCAAAGTGTGTACTAGTCGAGGCACTTCCGCCGTTGCCTATCACGAACACCTGCCGGTCGTTCTTCCAGGCGTCGTACAGGATCCCGATCGCGCCGTCTATCGAGCTCCTGTCCAGCTTCTCTGCTATCTCGGCGACCTCGTCCAGGTACTCATCGGTTCGCGGCAAGCCTGATTCCCGCTCCCACCGGGTTCGTTAATTACCTTTGCCAGCGAAGGGCACCCCTGCGAGGCCGGACCACACATGGCTATGTGTTATATCCAGGCACCGGAGCGCAGGTGTGGAGCGAACCGGTCACAATTGATCGTCTCTAGGACGCCCTTCAGACTGCCTCTCGGCGGAGGAGGAACGGACCTTCCCGCCTACTACAAGGAACACGGGGGGTTCTTCCTCTCCGGGGCTGTCGCCAAATACATGCACATCGTGCTCAACGACCGCTTCGAGCCGGGCATAAGGGTGAGCTACTCGCAGACCGAGATAGTCGACGTTCCGGAGTCGATCAGGCACCCCCTGGTCCGGGAGGCCCTGAAGATGCTGAACTTCAAGGGCAGGATAGAGATAGTCTCGTTGGCCGACGTCCCTGCGGCGACGGGCCTCGGCTCGTCGGGCAGCTTCACTGTGGGGCTGCTGAACGCCCTCTACGCGCACGAGCGGATAGTGAAGACGCCCGAAGAGATCGCAGAAGAGTCATGCGACATAGCCCAGAACCGGCTCCACGAGCCATCCGGTAAGCAGGACGAGTACGTCGCAAGCCTGGGGGGGCTCAAGTACTACGAAATCGACAGGAGCGGCAGGGTCACCGCCAGGGATCTTCGCATAGCCGACGACACGCTCGCCGAGCTCGAGTTCGGCATCATGATGTTCTACACAGGGATCACGAGGCGTGCGAGCGACATCCTGGGCAAGCAGCAGGAGATGGTATCCCAGAGCGGAGACGCCGTCGAGAAGATGCACCGGATCAAGGCCATAGGGGTCGAGAGCAAGAAGAGCCTCGAGTCTGGCGACCTTAGGAGGTTCGGAGAGCTGCTCCACGAGCACTGGTCGATAAAGCGCGACGTTACGAGCAGCATCTCGAGCGACGCCATCGACTCTTGGTACTCGACCGCTAGGCAAAACGGCGCTCTCGGCGGGAAGCTAGTGGGAGCCGGCGGCGGGGGTTTCCTCATGCTCTACTGCGAAGAGGGGAGGCAGAAGGTCAGGGCTGCACTCTCGAAGGAAGGCCTCGTCGAATTCAGGTTCAAATTCGACTTCGAGGGAAGCAAGGTCATCTACAACATCTGACCCTGGGGCTGGGCGGCACGCGTTTAGAGGTAGGAGTCCACGACCTCGGCGCACCGCTGGATTCCGTTGTACCTCTTGGATATGCGCCTCAGCTTTTCGACGTTGTCGCTGTAGCTCGGATCGGTGAGGCAGGTCTCGACAGACTCTGTCAGGCTCTGGACCGTCAGCCTCTCCGAGCGTATGCTGATCCCCAGCCCGAGTTCGCTGAACTTGTTTGAGTTTCCGATCTGTTCCGAGTGGTTGTGTATCGGTACGAGGACCGCCGGCTTGCCCGCATCTATGCACTGGCCTATGGTCCTGTGGCCAGCCCTCGCCACGACCAGGCTCGACAGCTCGAAGAGCTCATCCTTGACGGGACACCAGTCGTAGACCCAGGACCCGTTCGCGAGCCTGCGCGGCTCTCCCGAGCCGCTGGGGAAACCCATCGAGATGACGATGTTGTACCTGCGCGCCAACTCGTCGCTCGACTGGATGACCGTGTTCACGAAGCTCCTCTTGGTGACGTCTGGTCCGCTGATCTGGAAGAACGCGAGAGGCCTGTCGTCGATGTCGAGGGCCGACCTGACCGATCTGATTTTCTCGGGGTCGGGCGGCGTATCCGGGGATGTGAAACCGACGTACTTCACGATTCTCGAGACGTCGGTACCCGCGAGGTTCGCCTCACCGATGGTGTAAGGCGGAGGGAGGTCCGTCATCAGGACCTCGTCGCTCAGGGACCAGAGGAGGCCGAGTACATCCCCCGCGACCCTTTCGTAGAACCTCCCCATCTGGTTCCCACCGAACCTGGGGGGAAAGCTCACCTTGAACTGGTTCAGCATCGTGATCACTGGATAGGACTTCGCCCTCGCGGCGAGGATCGGAGAGAGTCTCGAGTCGGAGACCACGACCCCCGGGTCGAACCTTTCAATGTTCTCACGCTCGAAGGCGACCTGTCGGAGGAAGGTGTTGAACATGAACGGGAACCTCGGGATGAAGTCCTTCGAGGAGACGCTGCCAGCCTCTGTCCACTCGACGTCGAGGGAGGGGCATTTTATCGCGTCACCGCCCCTCCCGCTCATCCTGAGGTATCCTAGCGCTTGGTCTGAGCACGAGAACCGGAACTCGTCCCCCTGCCGCTCAAGGAGCGTCGCTAGGTCGAGGATACGGCTGACGTGTCCGAGCCCAGACCCGAAGACGGCGAAGTAAACTCTACGTGGGACCATTTCGACTATACTCTGATGACGCTAGCCCTGTCTACTGGAGACCGCCCCTGGAGCGGCTATATCTCTGTTGGGTGGACGGGTGCTGCAGGCCTCTTCCCAGCTGGGGAAGATAGATTGATTCCGGGTGTTTTGCCCGAAGGCTTGGCCAAGGGGCGCGACGTCTCTGGCGGCTGGCTGAAAACTCATTGAAACCTGGGCGAATGCTCCAAAAGTAACTAGGAAACCGAGCAAAGGCTTACATAACTACCCCAAAGACTGGAGTGTCACCGACGGGGCGTCGGACAATTGACAATCCAGATCTGGTTCCTCATCGAGATTCTCACGCTCGTCATCACCGTCCCAGTGTTGGGCTTGGAGTACTACTGGCTTCTTCTCCTAGGAACCTCGACCAAATACCCCAGAGACCTCGAAACCCGGGCCGTAATGCTTTTGGACCACCCGATGGTCTCCGTCCTGATCGCGTCCTACAACGAGAGGTACGTCATAGCGCGCTCCCTCGATGCGCTGAAGAACATCGACTACCCCCACGATAGGCTCCAGGTTGTGATAGCCGACGACTCCAACGACCAGACGGTCGGGATAGTCGACGAGAAGGTGCGAGAGCTGAACGAATTCGGGATCAGAGCCGTCGTCTCGAGACGGACGAGCCGGGAGAACTTCAAATGCGGTGCGCTGAACAAGGCCATGGATCAGGTCGCAGGCGACTTCGTGCTCCTCCTCGACGCCGACTCCATCGTACCCCCTGACGTCCTCAACAAGGGCATCGACGCGATGGAGAGCCACCCGCGGGCCTCCTTCGTCTCGTTCAGGTACGGGCACTACAACAGGAACTACAACCTGATAACGCGCCTCTTCGCTCTCTACCAGGACATCGGAGACACGCTCTCCAAGATGGGCGCCTACCGGATTGACGTGCCCTTCTCATTCCAGGGAGGGTTCGCCCTGGTGAGGTCCAAGGACCTCAGGGGTGTGGGACAGTGGTCCAACGAGAGGATCGCCGACGACGGGGACGTCTCCATCAAGATGTACCTCGCAGGAAAGCGCGGGATCTATCTAAGCAGTGTCAAGATAATGAGCGAGGACCCGTCCACCCTCGAGGCCTGGAAGAAGCAGGTCGCGAGGACCTCCCAAGGCTGGTGGAGGTGCATCGCAAAGTACTGGAGGAGCATCCTTACGGCCCGGAACGTCAGCACGAGGACGAAGGCCGGGCTGCTGCTGATGCTGCTCGGTCCGTTCTCCGGCTTCAGCTGGATTCTGGTGACCTTCCTCTCCGCAATCGCGGTGATCCTCGGCGTGGTCCAGCCCGCATACTCGATTTTCAACAACCCGTTCTACATCGGCTTCGTCGCCGTCCCCTTCGCGATATCCATGGCCTCGGGAATCTGGGCACTTTGGGTGCAGGGCCTGATGACGGTCCGAAACGTCGTCATGATCCCCTTGCTAGGTTACGCGACGGGCGCCATGCTGAGTCTTGGGTCGGTCGCGTTCTTCTACGGAATATTCAATCGGACGGGCTTCTTCCCCTACAGGACCCCTCATGGCGGTTCGGGGGAGGCGACGAAGAAGGGGTACTTCCGCCACCTCACGAACGACAAGAACGCGATCGTCGAGGGCGTGCTGGCGGTCGCTGCGATCCTCCTGGCGGTCGAGGTCTTCTTTGATGGCGTGTGGTTCCTCTCTGTATCTTTGGTCGGATTCGGCATCTTCACGTTGAAGTCGATGAACCTCAGCAGGCACCTTCAGCCCCCGGCGCGGGAACCCACCCGCTCGGATTCGGCAGAGGCGCAGGCGATGAGCTCCCCCCAGCCAATCGCAGGGTAGCAACGCTTCCCTGACCGGGGACCGGGACGCGCCAGCGCCTTGCCGGCGGGCCAGCGGACCGGAGCGATTTCGCGTGCGGGTCGTCTTCGCTTAAATACGTCCGACAGGCGCCCCACCTCGAACCCAAGATGCAGGCCAGCACCAAGACGGACGGGACGCTGATAAGGACGATACTCGTCCCGGTCGACGGTTCCGAGTCCGCAGAGAGGTCGGCGAAGGTCGCTTTCGAGCTAGCAAAGACCTACGGCGCGAAGGCCCTGGTCCTCAGCGTCGTCGCGGCTCCCGGTTTCTCGTTCACCGGACCGGCGGGGGCGCCGGCTGATCTGACGGAGTACTATCAGCTCGGGAGCGCGGAGTCCAAGCGCGCTGTGGAGTCAGCCGTCGCGCTGGCGAAGGACCAGGGCGTCGACGCGAGGGGCGAGGTGATTGAGCCCGTCTCTTCTACCGTCGGCGCGATCATCGAGTACGCGGAGAAGGAGGACGTCGACCTCATCGTAATGGGCACAAGGGGGCTCGGAGGCTTCAAGAAGCTCCTCCTCGGAAGCGTCTCGACGGGCGTAGTCTCGCACGCCCCATGCTCTGTCATGATAGTCAGATGACTGCGCTCGCTTGAGGACCGGCCTCCCTAGGCCGCCGCTTCGATGGGTCCGATAACAAACAGTCCAAAGAGAAGCACGCCCAGCACGACGAGGGTGATGACGACATACGTCCTATCCCTCTCCACGGCGAACATGATTACCGAAGCCGCGACTCTTGCGACGGGCGTCGCAAGGAGCACTATGAGCCCAAGCTGGATCATGTAGATTGGGTTCGCGGCCGCCACCCCGCTCAGCAGCTGCGACAGATCCAGTGTCGGTTTTCCGTAGTTTGATGAGGTCAGCTGCCCGAGGGTGCCGGGAAATGACTGCGGGGTGCTCACGAAGAGGATTACCACGCCTGCCAGCACCAGAATCGTGCTGACGATGACCCCATACAGAAGCACCCCGCTTATTATCGCATTCATGTCCCCCTTGGGAGTGTCAGCGCCAGCGCTCAAGGCAGGCCCTCGTGAATCATCTCGACGCCGATGATCACCAGTGCGACTATGAAGACCCAGCGGAGCGCGCTCGCCTTCGTGCGGACTAGAATCTTGGTTCCGACGTAGGATCCTGCGACGACCCCCAGCGCGACTGGGGCAGCGAGCACCGGGTTCACGAAGCCGCCGATATAGTAAATGGCCGTGCTGGCGGCCGCGGTCACGCCTATCATGAAGTTGCTCGTGGTCGTGGACACCTTGAACGGGAGCTTCATGAAACTGTCCAATCCCACGACCTTGAGTATACCGCCCCCGACACCAAGCAGGGCGGAGAGGATTCCCGCTGTGAACATCACCCCGAAGGCCGGGAAGACCTTGTCGGCTATGTACGTCACCCTCGTCCTTGTGGCCGAGTCGTAGTAGTCTCCAGTCAACCTTAGCCTCTCAGAGATCCTGTTAGGCGTGTGGTTGACCACCTCGGCGCCCCTCCTCCACTCGTTCCTGATCCTAATCGCCGTGCTGTAGGCGGAGACCATTAGGAGAGCTCCGAACGTGAGGAAGACGACCCACGAGTAGCCGCTCCTGACAAGGGCTATGCTGGCTACCGCGCCCACAATCGCCCCAACCGTGGATCCTATCTCGAGGAACATGCCTATTCGGAGGTTGGTGAGGTGGTCGCGGACGTAGGCCGAGGCCGACCCGCTCGAGGTTGCTATCACCGAGACGATGCTGGCCCCGATCGCGTACTGGATCGGGACGCCAAAGAGGAGCGTGAGGGCGGGAACCACGAGTATGCCTCCGCCTATCCCGACCAGCGAGCCGATGAGCCCGGCGACGACCGAGACCAGGAGCATCACCAAGATGTAGTCGAAGATTCCGGTCATGCCTGACAGAGCCTCCTCTTCGAGCCTCATGAATTAAGGGTGCCGGGCATGACGCGCCTCCTAGCGCCGCGGTGCGCGCTCCCGCTTTAGATGACTTCGATCGAGCTCTCGGAGAAACCCTGCTTCACGAGTATCTCGACGGAACGATCCCTGTGGTCTCCCTGCAGGATTATCACCCCGTCCTTCACCGTGCCCCCGGTGGCGAGTATCTTCTTCATCCTCGTGCCAAGCTCCTGCAGGTCCTTCTCGCTCATCTTGAGCCCCTCGACGACGGTCGTGGGCTTCCCGAACCTCCTCATCTCCATCCTTACCCTGATTCGCGCTTCTTCCTTGTCGAGTTCGGCCAGGATGTCGTCGAATCCCTCTTCGGGGTCTCTGCTGCTCACTGCTACTACTTTGGGGCCCTTCACATATAATATTTAGGCTTAGGGGTTGGTCAAGAGCCTTCGGGGCCCGACTCGCTCCATCAGAAGAGTCATGCACAACTACTTTGTCCCCGGACGCTGATACATCAACATGGCTGACCTGACTACGAAGAAGAGGAACAGGCTCGAGAGCCAGTCGTTCGCCTGCCCGAGGGACCGCAAGCTTCCCATAAACGATGCCGCGCACGTGCGTAATGCCATGGCGAGGTTCAACCAGGTCGAATCGAAGTTCTGTCATCCCGCCACGGCCAGACGCCGAATACTCGCGGCGGCCAAGAAGTACGGAATAGATGTCAGCGACTTCAAGAAAGTGAAGAGCGTAAAGAGCACGACGAGGGAAGGCTAGGCACTAAGAACAGTCCGCGGTATTTGGCTTCTGCTAGTCTCGCTGCCTAGAGTCTCCTCGAAACCAGAAGCACAGGATCAGATCCTGAAGTCGCGGACGACCAGAGCGACGAGCGCGCCCACGCCGACCAGGATGCCCCCTACGCTCGCTATTCCTCCGGTCAGGAATGCGAGCAGCAGACCAAGGATAAGGAGAACCACGACGACTCCCCCTGACCCGAGGTGTCCGTAGTACAACAGAGAGATGATCCCGACTACGAGGGCCAAGACCGGGCCGGCAGTGACGAATCCTCCGACAAGGCCCAGAACCCCTCCGACGAGCGCTATCACGCCCCCGACCAGTAGCAGGATCTTGGCAACCTCCTGCATCCCTTGGTTCGACATGCGAGTCTCCCCCGGCCCATCCTTAACTCAGGGAAGCAACATTCGACCTTGCTATTCTCTAGAGAACATACCTGTATTGCCGTGACGCCTCCCTGTAGCAGAAGCATCTTGGGGGAGGGAGGGCGTCTCGCAACGACTTAAAACGGTCGTCTCCGCCCCTGATGGCACAGGGCCCGTAGCTCAGAGCTAAAGCTAGCGGGAAGTTCGGTTAGAGCGACCGACCATAGCGACCGGCTCATACCAGGTTCGGGAGACACCGGTCGGTCGCCGGTTCAAATCCGGCCGGGCCCATCATCTCGTCCCAGAGATTCCTTGCAGGGTACAGTGGTAAGCGGGATAGACTCCTTGGGGGTTATAACGGCAAGCCAAGTCAAAGTTGATGGGACACGAGTTCACTGCTAAGGAGAGAATCGAGGGAGGAACTCCTACATCAAACATCCTGAGCTTCGGAAGATACACGCTCGCAGCTTAACCCATGATTCCGAGGCACAAAGAGTGAGACGCTATGCCCAAATGGAATATGAAGAAGGGATTGCAAACGAACTCAGAAGACAAGGCTGGACCGTATTCTCTCCTACTGTTGTTTGCGATCGAATCGGTGTGAAGAAGGGTAGAGGCTACTTCATGGAGTTCAAAAGACAGGGGCAAGTTCTTAGGCCATCCTAACAACTCATTCACGATCTTGTGCCAATGATGTACCGAATCGTATATCGGGACTGACCCATTGGACCGGGCTTATCTGGCCGATTACCAAGCAAACTCTAAAATCAAATCGCTCCGGGCTCATCTCCTTCCAACCATGTAGCTTGCATAGAGCCCCGCCATATGGAAACACGCTCGAACCAGTAACATATACGAGCCGCTAATATAGCGAGGGTTCGTCGGGGGCAGCTGATGCTGGCACAGACCGAGCACGGGAACGGGGTGACTTCTCGGATTGTCCACAGCTGACCCTGCCCTGCGGGAGCCGCTCTATCGCGACCTCCTCGCCCAGGTCTCCGCACTCAGGGCATCGATGCTGAAGCTCGAGTCAGAGACGCTGCCTCGAGTGGGGGAGGTAAAACCAGGCAACCTCGAGAGCGCACGAAACCTCTCACACTACATGGCCCTCAGGCGCGCCGACCTGAGAAACCTCCAGGAGAGACTGGCGTCAGTCGGACTCTCCTCGCTGGGAAGGTCGGAGGCGCACGTCCTCGCCACCGTCGACGAAGTCGCGGGCATCCTGGCCGAGCTGGTCCACGGGCCGGTCCCAGCACGCAGACCCGCTTCCTTGAGCTATGAGGCGGGGCGGACCCTCCTGAAGAAGAACGCAGACGAGCTCTTGGGCGCCTCTCCGAAGCACCGGACGGTCCGCATAATGGTCACCATGCCCACCGAGGCAGCCCGCGACTACGGCCTGGTCGAAGGCCTCCTGACAGCAGGGATGAACCTCATGAGGATCAACTGCGCCCACGACGACCCGCCGACGTGGACGGGAATGATAGAGAACCTGAAGCGAGCGAGGTCGGCTACGGGGCGCGAGTGCCGGCTGATAATGGACATACCGGGCCCGAAGCTGAGGACGGGACCGATAGAGCCTGGTCCAAAGGTGAAGAAGGTGCGCCCTGGCCGGTCCCAGACGGGTGCCGTCGTCGCGCCCGCGCTAGTCGTCCTGAGCACAGGCTCTGAGGGCGCATCGAGTCAGCGGATTGGCGAGCTGATCCCTCTCGAGGCAAGAGTAAGACTAAGGGGTACGGTCAAGCCCGGAGACCGGTTGAGATTCAGGGACGCTCGCGACGCGGGAAGGTCCCTCACGGTTGTCGATGTCGGGGAGACGAGCATCACTGCGGAGTTGCGAAAGACCGCCTACTTCGAGACGGGTCAGGCCGTGACGCTCAGGAGGGGGGATGATGAGGAGCTTCTGATTGGCTCGATCGGCGAGATGGCGCCGATGTCGGTGCCGCTGTTGCTCAAGATGGGAGACCGCCTACTCATCCCGCGCTCCCCAGAGCTTGGTCGACCGGCGACACGCAGGGTTGACGGCTCCATCGAACGGTCAGCACGGATCTCTTGCACCGTGCCGCAGGTCATAGCGTCTGTGAAACCCGGGGAGAGCATCTGGTTTGACGACGGCAGGATAGGCGGCGTTGTCATCAAGGTCGACCAGGATGGAGCTCTGGTCGAGATCTCCTCCGCGCCGCCAGAAGGGGCGAGGCTGGGACCCGATAAGGGAATAAACCTGCCCGAGACCGACCTGCGCCTCCCCGCGATCTCCAAGGAGGACGACGACGCCCTCAAGTTCATTGCCAAGAACGCCGACCTGGTCGGCCAGTCGTTCGTCCGCCACCCGCGAGACGTCTTGGCCCTGCAGGCCCGGCTCAAGGAGCTCGAAGCGGAGAACCTCGGAATTGTCCTCAAGATCGAGACCAAGCAGGCCTTTGACAACCTCCCGAGCCTCCTCTTCGCTGCGATGAACTCGCGCAGGTCTGGAGTGATGATAGCCCGGGGCGACCTGGCGGTCGAATGCGGTTGGGAGAGGCTGGCCGAGATCCAGGAAGAGATACTCTGGTTCAGCGAGGCAGCTCAGCTGCCCGTCATCTGGGCGACCCAGGTGCTCGAGTCGCTGACCAAGACGGGGGTCCCGTCCCGCGCCGAGATAACTGACGCAGCCTTCTCGGAGGGCGCGGAGTGCGTCATGCTGAACAAGGGTCCGCACGTCGTGGACGCCGTGAAGGCCCTCGACGACATACTGAGGCGCATGGCCTCCCACAAGGAGAAGAAGAGCGCCATGCTGCGCAGGCTGCACATCGCGGACAACTTCATGGTATCTTGACGGTCAGAGTGCCGACGACCAGAAGACGTTCCGTCGCCCTCATCCAGCGCGACGAAAGGCGCCTGCGTTGCTCACCAGCGCCGTCTTCGTCCCCATCATGACCGCAGAGAAGCCGTCCATCTTGAGGAACTCCTCAGTCGAGGTCCCGTGCGTCTCCAGCACGCAGGGAAAATCCAGCCTCGTACCTATCAAGGTCCTCTCGCACCCTTCGCAGTCCATCTTCATGAAGTCAAACCCGCTCTGAAGGAACTTCAATGAGAACGGCTCCTCGTGGATGTCTGCGTCCCACCCGTTCCGCCCTGCGTTCTCCCGCAACCTTGCGGCTCTCTGGGCGTCGGGCTCGACGCACACGAATCTCCTGGCGCCATGAAACCTGTACAACTCGACCGTCTCCCCTTCGCCCGCGCCCACGTCGAGGACCGTCTTCCCGTGGAAGTCAAACTCGGCTGGGACGTAGAATCTCGTCCAGCTCCCCCACTCGTACAGCATCATGCCGGCCCGGTCCCTGCTCATCACGAGCTTGTCGAGAGGAGTTGCGACCTGCACCAGGTCAGAGCCCGCGACCCCATCCAGACTCCATCTCCTGAACCGGCGAACTATGGCGGGGCCGGAGAACAGGCTGACCGAGTGGTCCAGAATCTTCAGGACCGGAAGGTGACGCCTGCGAGAGATTCCTAGCCGCGGAACGATCACCTCGAATCACGACCTTGGCCCGATCACAGACGAGTCTGTCTTTAAGTCTGCGTCCCAGGCCTGCGGGACGATTAGTTAATCTACCGTCGGCCTGAAAGGGTGGTCCCGTTCCGCGCAGATTGAAAGAGCGCAAAATCCCTCGAACGATGTCGACGCAGCACCCGGACAACGTCTCTCCTCCGCCATGGGCCGAGGATGAGGTCATCGAGGGCGAGGCGGAACTGAGAGAGGCCTACTTCGCCTACAAGGATCTCGGTTGCGACGAGGTAATGTGGGACTCCGAGGGCAAGGACGTCGACACCAACGTCGTGAGGAAGCTCTTCAGCTCCTACCCGGACTACTTCCAGAAGAAGGTGATCGGCGAGGACGTCTTCCTGACCTACCGCATCCCCAACCCTCAGATCGAGATCGCTGAGAGGAAGATACTGACGACCACACTGGACACGATCCCGCTCAGCTCGGACGTAGCGACCGTCTTCCACAAGAGGGAGGCCGTCCCCGTCTTCGAGGTCATACTGCCCTTCACGACGAGCGGGAGGGAGCTGGCCTGGTTGCACGACTATTACGTGAAGGCGATTGCCGGCGTCCAGAGCCTGAGCCTGTCGAACGCGATGACGGTCAAGGGCTGGGTGGGCGAGTTCAGGCCCAAGGAGATCAACGTCATACCTCTGGTCGAGGACATGGAGCACCTCCTCCTCATAGACGACCTGATCAAGGAGTACCTCTCCCTCGTCAAGACGACGGACATGCGTGTGTTCATAGCCCGCTCCGATCCAGCGTTGAACTACGGGCTCATCCCTGCGGTCCTGCTGGCCAAGATAGCCCTGTCGAGGCTCCACTCGGTCGAGAGCGCGACCGGGGTGAAGGTGCACCCCATGATAGGCGTGGGGTCGATGCCATTCAGGGGACACCTCTCCCCCACAAACGTCGAAGGGTTCCTCGAGGAGTACAGGGGCCTGAGCACCGTCACCGTGCAGTCGGCGTTCAGGTACGACTACCCCCTGGCGAAGGTTCGGTCCGCCATCTCGCTCCTGAACTCCAGGCTCCCCAACGAGCAGCCCCTCGAGATAGACGAGTCAACGGAGAAGACCCTCAGGACGGCGATGTACCGCCTGATCTCGTCCTACCAATCCAGGATTGAGGAGCTCGCTCCGTTCATCAACAGCATCGCGCGCTTTGTCCCCCGCAGGAGGGCGAGGAAGCTCCACATCGGACTGTTCGGCTACAGCAGGAACGTCAAAGGGAAGACGATGCCAAGGGCAATACCATTCGCCGCGGCATTCTACTCGATAGGCATCCCTCCCGAGTTCATCGGTGCGAGCGCTCTGGCCGACCTGCGCGGGGAGGAGTGGAGCGCACTCGAGCGCACCTACGTGAACGTGCGCAAGGACTTCCGTTCGGTGGGCAACCTCGTCTCCTGGCAGACCATCAACCTGCTGATGGAGATGCACGCGAAGGTCGCCAAGAAAGCGGGGATACCGGTCGAGACGTTCAGGGACTCACTGGGCAGGCTCATGGCAGACCTCTCGATGGTCGAGGAGCGCTTCTCCGTGAAGCTTGGTCCTCGTAACAACGAGAGCAAGAAGCACGATAACTTCACAAACAACTTCCTGATCTCCTACGCCGAAGGAGAGGACGCAGAAGCCCGCGATGCCTTCAACCAGGCGGCGCGCCTCAGGCACAGCTTGGGATAGACGACCTTACCTGTGGGGAACTTCTGTCTTCGTGACGTCGGGGAAGTGGCTGAAGTGTGAGTGCACGAGCTTCCATCTGTCGTTGAACCTCGCGACCACCATCGTCACCCTCGACTTCGACCCGACGGTCATCCCCTCGAACGAGTAGTCGTTGACGAAGACCCCCGTGAAGGTCAGGTAGAACGTCGCTATCGCCACATCCCCGACCAGGTCCACCCGCTCCTCGCCGATCTCGTACTCGTAGTCGGAGATGTTGGCGAAGGTCGCCTGCTCGTACATGAAGGCCTCGTCCGACGACTGCCTGGTGTACGGGGGCCTCTCGTCGAACTTGGTGAAGAGAGACGGCGCGGAGTGGAAGTCCATCAGAGAGGTAAAGGTCCTTGGTCTTTCCGACCTCGAAGAAGGAGCGGACGAAGGCCATGACCTCGGCCTTCGTCTCGGCGGCGCCAGACATGGGAACCAGGGATGACCTTGGATAGATAAACTAGGACGGTGACTCCCAGCCCATAACCATCACGCTCACCCCGCCTCCCTCCTAAAGGTGGGAGCCCCGCCGGAGTTCGCCACCAAGGCGCCTATCGGAAAGCCGAGGGCGGCACTTGGAAGACCGTCAACGAGGGGGGCACCTGGAAGGCTGTTATCGGGCCCTCGAAGGGTAAGGACTTCGTCGCTGAAGAGCTAGAGATAACCAAGACGGGTTCTCCGCTCCCTTACGAAGCGGCCGAGTACCGCTTCAAGGACCTTGCCAGACGAGGAGCGAAGTGGCACGAGCCGCCAGGATGTATATCCAGGATGAGGACCAAGGGCCCGCGGAGGAGGGGGCCCTGGGAAGCCGGCGGCTCCCGTCCACTTGCGAGAAAGCATCAAAGAGAGTTTGAGATAAGATGTCTCTGAGGATTCGCCAACTAACACGGATAGCTAGCCTGCCCAAAATCTTCTATAATAGCCATATGTTTTCATTAGCCAACGTATATAAATCCCGATAATCACATGGTCTCGAGTGAAAAGAGAAATGGCAATAGCATCTACGATGACGGAAGAGGAGGTCGGTCGCGTCCATGGAAGCAAGAGCGCAGTTGACTTCGGGAGGCCCGAGTTCCTTGAGATCGTCCACGTCGAACGGCCGAGCATCATCTACAAGGCTGGCGAGAAGCACTTCTTCTTCCTCGCGGGGCTGGCGGTTCGCACATCCGAGTGCAGCGATACGGACTTCGAGTCCAGTCACCTGCTCCTGCCCTGGCTCTCCGAACGCAGCCAGTAATCGAAGCTTCCGGTCTGTCAGGCGCTCTTGAGCAGGGCCGCTGCCTCAGCCGTCGCCGTCGAGGCCTCCGTGTTCATGTTGATGACTATCTCCGCGATGTCCGCGGCGTACTCTGCCGTCCGCCTGATGTCCTCGACGACTAGGGGGAACACCTGATCCGTCTCTGTCTCCTTGGTTTTCTCGAGGAGGTTGAGGAGCTCCTCCTGCATCGCAGCCGCGTCCTTCGCCTGTTCGACGACGTTGTCCGCCGACTCGTAGTCGCCCTTGAACAGCGCGAGCCCCGCCTGCTCGAAGAGGCCGACGGCGTAGTCGCTCATCTTCTGAATCTTGTCAAGCAACGACTGACTGACCTGCCCGTCCATGCGGAGCACCGCTTCGGCAATCTTGTTCGCGTGGTCGGCGACGCGCTCGACGGACTTCACTATGAGCCTGTGGTCCAGGCAGTCCCTCCTGTTCTTCAGCTCGATCTCCCGGAGGATGAGGTCGTTCTGCACCGCCATGTTCAGCTGCCGTATCGCGTAGAGGCTGAACCTGTCCACTTCATCGTCAGACTTGGTCACCGCCGCGGCTGAGTCCTTGTCCACACGGACGAAGGCCCGCACCGAATCCCTGTGCATCGACTCCGCGATCAGGAACATCCTCTTCAGGACGTTCTTGACGGACAGCTCCGGATAGCTCAGGAGGACCTGGAGCGTTATCCCCTCCCTGGAGTCGGCGATTATCTCGGTCCCGATGAGGTGGCGGCGTGAGGCCTCCTTGACGGCGTCCCTCTGGGCCGAGGTCAGGGGACCCTCCCTGGCCTTGATGTGTATCGTGCTGTAACCGAGGAGGTAGATCGCTATCAGGCGCCTGACGATGGTGTCGGTCCTGCTCTTCGGGGACACCTCCACCACGGTCTCGGACTTGCCGCTCGATATCTTGCCGACCCGCGGCGTTATGATGAGCGACGAGTCTCCCTGCTTCTCCACCGCTACGGAGTCGCCCCTGTCGAGCCCCATCTCTTCCACCCACTTCTTCGGGAGCGCCAGCATGTACGAGGACTTGCCGGAGAACTGAATCTTCCTGACTTCGGCTTTTTGGTGCTCTGTGGACATAATCAACACTTGAAAAATGGGTGGCAATATGGGTCACGAGTTCCATATATTTCCCTTGCGCTCTTCACTTATACACTGAAATCTGCCGCTTTGCTTGAAAAATTCATGGTTCAAGTAACCAAGAACAAACAAAAAGCAGCAATAGGAACAGCAATCATCGCAGCCATCGTCATCGTAGTGGTCGTAATAGCGGGCGTCGCCGCCTACGCGGTCTCTGCCGGCGGAAAGACGACCGTAACCACCACATCAGTCTCGGTGTCAGTCTCCACATCAGTTTCAGGGTCGGTCTCAATCTCAACGGCGACAGCGACCCCGAGCAAAGAACCCTCAGCCACAATCAACTCCGCGGGCTCGACCCTGGTCCAGCCGCTCATGTCGGCGTGGACCTTCGCCTACACCCAGGTCCAGCCGAACATCGAAGTCAACTACGCGAGCGTCGGCAGCGGAACGGGAATCGCTGACATCACGGCGGGGACGGTCAACCTCGGGGCCACGGACGCTCCACCGACCGCCTCTCAATACGCTGCATTCACAGCGCCCATCATCACCATCCCCGAATCCATCAGCGCGGTTGTGCCAGCGTACAACATACCGGGCCTGAACATTCCGACATCTTCAAGCTCGTCATCTACCTCCACCTCCATTCCCGCCACGGGCGATAACGGCCTCCAGTTCTCAGGCGCAGTACTAGCTGGGATCTTCCTCGGGAACATCACGATGTGGAACGACCCGGCTATCCAAGCACTCAACCCAGGCGTCACCCTGCCAGCCCACGCAATCACCGTCGTCCACCGCTCTGACGGGAGCGGGACGATGTACGCATTCACCCAATACCTGTCAGACGCTAGCAAACAGTGGGCGAGCCAAGTAGGTTTCGCAACATCGGTGAAGTGGCCCACCGGCCTCGGCTGCAAGGGCAACGAGGGCGTCGCCGGCTGCATCGAGAACACCCCCTACGCCATAGGCCCACTTGAGATCGCATACGCACTCCAGAACCCGACTCTGCTCTCGGTCGGAGTGGTCGCAAACGCTGCAGGTAACTACATCTCAGCCACCGACACAACAATCTCCAACGCCGTCCAGGCAGGCGCCTCCGCCGGCCTCCCGGCCGGAACGGCGCAGTGGTCCAGTGTGTCCATCGCCGATGCGATCTACAACGACACCGCGGCAACGCAGGCCTACCCAATCACGACCTTCACCTACCTCCTCGTCTACCAGGCACAGACAAACCAGCAGCTTGGAACCGATATCGTCAGCTACCTCTGGTGGATCGTGAACGACGCGCAAAACGCGGGCACTAACCTCGGCTACATACCGCTGCCAGCGAACGTCATCACGATCGACGACGCATCCATCAACGCCATCACGTACAACGGAGTGTCTCTCTGCGGTGGATCCTGCTAACGGCTTGGATCCACACCCCCTCTTTATTCTTCTACGGAGTACCCATTTTGGATAAGAACGGTAAAGGTTCTGGTCAGGATTCCGGAATGAACTCAGGACGACTGAAAGGAGACGCGGTCCTGAAAGTGGTCGTGGGCGCGGCCGCCGTCGCTATAATCGTCCTTCTGATGGCGCTTGCCTACGAACTGACTATCCACTCCGAGTTGAGCTTCTCAAAGTTCGGAATCGCGTACCTCTGGACAAACAACTGGGACCCGGTCCACGAGATATTCGGCGCACTCCCCTTCATCTATGGCACCGTCGTTACCTCTATGCTTGCGCTTCTGATAGGACTGCCCATAAGCATAGGGGTTGCCGTGTTCCTCACCGAGAAACTGAAGGCGAGGACGGGGTTGGCCTATGCCATCGGCACGGTCATCGAGCTCTTGGCCGCCGTACCGAGCGTAATCTACGGGTTGTGGGGGTTGTTCTATCTTAGTCCGCTCCTCAAGCATTACGTCGAGACTCCCCTGCACACCTATCTGGGATTCGTCCCTCTCTTCTCCGGAACGCCTTTCGGTCTGGACTTCTTCACGGCGGGAATCCTTCTGGCGATAATGATCATCCCCACGATCTCGGCGATATCGAGGTCTGTCCTCAACGCCGTCCCAAACAGCCAGAGGGAAGCCATGTACTCCCTGGGGGCGACAGACTGGGAGGTAATCCAGAAGAGCGTCCTTCCGTACGCAAGGTCGGGGCTCTTCGGGGCTACGATCCTCGGGCTTGGAAGAGCGGTTGGCGAGACCATGGCGGTAACGATGATAATTGGGAACACGCCCAGAATAACGGCCGACCTCTTCTCTGGTGGATACACGCTCTCCGCGGTCATAGCCAACGAGTTTACCGATACAACCTACCCCCTGTACAACTCTGCCATCGTTGAGATCGGTCTGATCCTCTTCGGCACAGCTCTGGTCATCAACATCATCGCGAGGTTCCTGCTGTACAGGATGACTCGCGGGGCTCGGTACAGGATCTGAGTGATAGTCGGTTGACAAAGATAGAAGTTTCCTCGATGGTAGCGCGCAGGCGAACGGTGCTCGACAGGTTGATGACGGGCCTCATCCTTCTGGCAGTCTGCCTTGCCCTGGTTCCCCTGGTGCTGATTCTGGGCGAGACACTGGTCCAGGGCCTCCCCCTGATGAGCCTGTCATTTCTCACCAACATTCCGACGCCGGTCGGAGTCGCGGGGGGAGGGGTTGGGCCGGCCATAGAGGGGACGATAATCATGGTCGGGATTGCTACGGCCATCTCCGTCCCGCTCGGTGTGGCCGCAGGGATCTTCTTCTCCGAATGGCCCGAATCCAGGCTCTCCTTTGTCTCCAGCTTCATGAACGACGTCCTGGCGGAGTTCCCTTCCATCGTGATCGGCATATTCGTCTACATACTAATCGTCCTGACGACAAAGACCTTCTCGGCCGTCGCGGGCGCCGTTTCTCTCAGCATCATCATGCTTCCGATAGTCGCGAGGACGACCGAAGAATCGCTGAAGCTGGTCCCCCGCAGCCTCAGAGAGGCTTCGATTGCTCTCGGCGTCCCTAGATGGAGGACAGTCATGCGAGTGGTCATAAGCACTGGTAAGCTGGGTCTCGCAACGGGCATCCTGCTCGCCATCGCCCGTGCCGCTGGAGAGACTGCGCCGCTCCTGCTGACGGCACTGGGCAGCAACTTCTTCTTGAAGGGGCTGCTCGAACCGGCCGGCGCGCTACCGCTGCTCATCTACTCATACGGCATTTCGTCCTACCCACAGTGGCACGCCATCGCGTGGGGCGCCGCCCTGGTCCTGATAGGTTTCATGCTCCTCCTTAACCTCAGCGTTAAGTTTATCCTCGGGAGGAAGCTTGCGAACGTCCGGGCGGAGATATAGGAGACCTCGAAGATGGAATCTCAGAGCGAAGACGTCAAGAATGACGCAGACCTGCCGATTATGAGCCAAGTCAACAACGGAGGCGCCAAGATGGAGACCAAGAATCTGATAGCAGGCTTCGGGGCGGTGCAGGTGCTGAGGGGTATCAGCCTCTCGTTCAACAACCGAAGCATCACGGCCCTGATGGGCCCTTCCGGTTGCGGGAAGACGACCTTCATCAGGTGCCTCAACAGGCTTCACGAACTGACCCCAGGCGCCTACGTGGAAGGGGAGGTCACCCTCGACGGGGAGAACATCTACGGTCAGCGCGTCAACGCCGATAGAATCCGGCGCCGGATAGGGATGGTCTTCCAGAAGCCCAACCCGTTCCCCACCATGTCTGTCTACGACAACGTGGCGGCTGGCCTGAAGCTCAACGGAGTGCGTAACAAGAAGCTGCTGGATGAGGTTGTCGAGAGGAGCCTCCGGCTTGCTTTCCTCTGGGACGAGGTCAAGAACGAACTGAAGAAGTCCGGGGCGGCGCTGTCCGGTGGACAACAGCAGAGACTGTGCATCGCCCGAGCCATCGCGGTGGAGCCCGAGATCATCCTGATGGACGAGCCAGCCTCGGCCCTTGACCCCACGGCGACCACCAAGATCGAAGAGGCCATGGCAGAGCTGAAGCGGGAGTTCACGATCATAATCGTCACGCACAACATGCAGCAGGCCGCAAGAGTGGCGGATTACACCGCGTTCTTCTACCTCGGCGAACTCGTGGAGTACGACACGACGAAGAAGATGTTCGAGGCGCCGAGCAAGGAACTGACGGAGCGGTACATCACTGGGAAGTTCGGTTAGGTGCATCGTAAAGATGGCTAGACTAATGGACATGGGTCTGGAGAAACTGAAGAACCTCCTGATCCAGATGGGTGAACTATCCGAGAAGACCGTCGCAATCGCGATAGAGGCCTACACCAAGGGAACGAACGTACGCACGCAGGTGTACGACAACTCGGAGGAGCTCCGTGTGAAGCAGGAGGAGGTCAACGACCTGGCCACGGAGCTGATAGCGAGGTACCAGCCCGTCGCAATCGATCTCCGGTTCATCACCTCGAGCATGGAAATCGCCTACGGGTTCTCCCGCTTCGGACGGTACGCCTACGACATTGCGGATGTCCTCTCCATCTTCACTGGCGTTGCAAACTGCGAGAAGGCCGATATAGAGGCGGCCGGAAAGCAGGCCTCCGAGATGATTCGAATCAGCCTCAAAGCCTTCACGGAGCGAGACGTGATACTCGCCGGACGGCTAGGCGCCATGGACAACGTGGTCGACGAGCTGTATCGGAACAGTCTTCGGAGAATCAACCAAGAGGACGGTGTTGACTTGAAGTGTTACTTCATCGAGACTCTGATACTTCGGTACATCGAGAGGATAGCCGACCATGCGGAGGACGTGGGGGAGTCTGTTGCGTACACGGTCACGGGAAAGCGCATGCAAAACGTCAGCAGGTCCTGACGATATAGCCGGCTCCCCTTCTCAAAATGCTCCTAGAGTACCTAACGTGTCGCAGCTCGTTGGCGCAACAGATGCGTAGCAAAAGGGAGACTCACGTCATGCATCCCCTTAGCACGAAATGGCGGCGCCCGCGTTCAGTGTAGTAGACTGAACTCTTCCGTACCGAAGGGGACAATCTCGAGCCTCGAGCCCTATCTCTCCTCTGTCCAGGTGTACCCGCAATGCTTGCAGGTGTATGTCTCTTTGTAGGTCTTGACCTCGACCGGGACCTGCTCATCAACCGTCTCGTCTATGTCATCCGTCACGCTTGGGGAGTAGACTGGGCCGATCTTCTCGGTCATCAACTCTCGGCTCTTGTCTTCCATCACGATCTCCTTCTCCACCCGATCCCCTGTCCGCTCGACGTCGAAGTGCTTTCCGCAGCTCGGGCATTTCATGAGGAAGGTAGGCATGGCTTTAGTGCGAGTCGCAAGCGTAATAAGGCTTCTGCCTCAGTGTATCACTCGATTCCTCGGATTCTTCCGGTTGGCTCGCTTGCCCTTTCCGCCCCGTGGATCCTCTCAATCTTTCCACACGAAACGTCGAATAGGCCGCATCTTTTCGCTATGTCTGAGGATCCAGCGGTTGGATTGCTACGACGGGGATGACAGGAGGGCCGGTTCAACTGTCAAATCTAGGTCGATGGCCGTACCCACAAGGAGGGGGACAAACCAGGAAATTTGGGCGGCGGCTCCTCAGGGTACCTGCTTGACAGGCAGACTCAGTAGTGGCAGCCCACCTGGATGGTCACATTCCCGGTCGCGCCGTAAGTGTCGATGGCGGTTATCAAGTACGTTCCCGATGTCCAGGAGGGGCCTACCGTCGCGTTGTAATAGAAGTAACCGTTCGGTTGGACGGTCGCGGTCTCCGCGTCGAGGTCGTCTGGCACGCCCTGCTCTGACACTTGGATGAGGACGTAGTCTGGAAGCTTCGGCATGGGGGCGATGGTTCCCGAGATTTTGTAGTTCTGGCCCATCATCACCGATAGTGCATAGGCGGGGCTCGTTATGTCTATGGAGCCTATGGATGAGGTTGCGCTGCTAGCCGTCGCAGTTGAGGTGGATGGAGATGTGCTCGTCGCAGAAGCGGTGGTGCTCAACGTCGGGGTGTTGGCTGAAGAGGTGGCAGACTCGCTAGAGGAGGTGGACGAAGGCGAGGGCGTGTTCATCACCGTCGCGAAGACATCTACGCTCACCCCAATCAGTAGCACGACTGCGACCATCGCGAGCGTTCGGGTGACATTTTTCCCTGGCACATCAATCACCTCTGCCATCTTGGCTCGAGCGGTGGGGTGTTCCATCGGTGCAGCGGGCCCCTCTTTCTGAGAACGCATCTCCCCACGCCGGCTCTGCGAGGATGAGCATCCTGCCTTCCGTCGTCCACCTCGACATGAATGGCATCCTAGGTCGGGACCCCCTTCATGCCTCCCCCATTCTCCCCTGCATCGAGCGTCCTCAACGCATCCGGGTCTTCGACATTGTAGTTCGAGTAGATCCTCAACCCCACTCCGAAGAGGATTACCGCCACTCCGGCCTGGGCGAGCGCTGCCGCTGGCGAGGCGGCACTCACCAGGTACGCCCCGGCGAGAAGGATAGCCTGGCCTAGGGCGATGCCCGCTAGCGCTATGATTGAATCGTCGAGTCCGAGCCTGTAACCGCCCCCCACCATCGTATTCGATGCGCCGATTCGCCTGCTAGGATACAACAGCCAGGTCGCCAACATGGCGAGGGCCCCCGTCAGGAGGAAGGCCGCCCAGAAAGTGACGGGGGTGATTGGGAGCTGTGCCACGCTTGCCAACGCCGAAGTCAGGTCGGCGCTTCTCAACCCCCAGATTGTCACCAGCGTCGTGTCGGCGATGACGGCGACGCCGAAGCCTACGATGAGCTTCCGCACGCGACTCTGTTTGGAAACGGCCGGGTCGTAGAACGGTACGAGCGTAAGGAGGAAGAGAAGCAGGAAGGGAAGGAAGACCCCCGCCACGAAGACGGGAAGCCCCGTCCGAAGGAACGCGTAGATGCCGCTCAGGTACCATTCCGGGACGGTGATGGGGGTGGTGGTGTTCGGCACGAACGCCGCGCCTAGCGCCACGGGCCAGATTCCCCCGACGACGGCGATCGCGCCCGTGACCCACGCGATGATTGGCACATCGATCTGAAGCGTCCGGGGAAAGTGGATGAATACCAGCAGTATCATCAAGACAGGGAGTATGGCGATGTGCAGGGTGTACACCCTGAGGAGCAGGTCCGAATAGCTGTTGCCGAAGAAGAGGACCTGCAGGCCGGGCGATATGCTGCTCAGGACGCCCCCGCCGATGTTAGCCGCCATCATGGCACGGTCGTTCATGATTAGGACGTAGCCCGTGTAGGCGTCGAGCACCGTCAGAACGCCGAAGAGTATTCCCGTAACCCAGAGCACTTCGTTGTGGAATCTGTACCTCCCGGCGAAGTACAGGTAGAAGCAGTGCGCCAGCGCCAGGATGACCATGAAGTCCGAGGCGTAGTAGTGGATGTTCCTGAGCTCGAAGCCGAAGGGGACCGTGTTGTTGATCTGCGAGACGCTGGTGTAGCTGTTCGTGAAGTCGGGGGAGTAGTAGACCATCAGGCCGATCCCGGAGACACCGAGGATGCCGAAGGCCACGAAGGTGAGGAACCCGAGGTAGGTCAGCGGGTTGCTCCGATTCCTCGGGAAGAGAAGGTTGTAGCTGGGAATGATCGTGCGCCGTACCCTGTCGGTCAGCCAGTCGACCGGACCGGTTCCTTTCTGACGAGGCTCCTCTCGTTTCACCATTCGGAGTATCGCTTCCTCATTCGACGACTCGCCTTTCCTTGGTCTGAGAAGAGACCTCTCCGAGAGGCACGTCCCCGTTCGGAACATCGGCCGCTTCCGCCTCGTCTGGTGGTGGGAGCATCGCATTCGCGCTGTCTCCCGCTGCGGCTACCGGGGGATGCGTCCCCACTAGGTAGTACGAAGCCGACACGAGGGCGCCGGTAATCAGGAACCCAAGGGAGGCCCAGCCGGACACCCCGAAGAAGACATAGACGACCGCGACTCCAATAATGATTGCCAGCCCCAATCCGAAGAGAAGCCAGATCGTGTCGTCCGCGTAGGCCATGAACTTCATCTTCAATCACCGAGGTCTGAGAGGCGCCCACGCGGCGGGTCCTTCTTCGACTCCTGGTCCGCCGTCGCCGTTCTTCCGACTCCGAAGCTCCCGATGGCGTTCACGGCGTAGACGTTGCCGTTAGCGTCGATCTCGAGGACTATCTGCGGGAGCGCTCTCGGCGCCGGCCCGCTGATTACCTCGCCGGTGTGGGCGTCGTACCTGCTCCCGTGACATGGGCACTGGATTGTTTCGGAGACCGGGTCGTAGTTCACAAAGCACTGCAGGTGGGTGCACACACGGTTGTAGGCGTAGTAGTTACCCGTGTCGTCCCTGATCAGCAGGTTCGTGTCGAAGGGCCGTGTCGGGGTGGGCCACTGAAAGTCCAAGGACGAGTCGTTCGACATGGTTGACGCTCCCTCTATCTGCGCTTTCACGGGCTGGAAGACGTAGGGGATGTTCAGGTAGCGGACCAAGGTAGCGAGGGGAGCGATGACCAGCACGGTCGATATGACCATCAGCAGCTTGAGGACTGACCTCCTGCTTACGTCTGGCAACTCTACTGGCGCACCTCCGCAGCCCTCTTTGTCCCGTCGAAAGTCGTAAGATTTCTTGGCGACACTGCCCTCACGAAGCAGTAATACACGCCTAGGAAGATGAGAAGCGAGAAGAGCAGGCCAACAAAAAGGTCTGAATCGGTGGGGATGGGGTACTGCTGGTACAGGAAGGTTAGGCCGTTGCCGGTCTGAAGCGCCCAGCTCTGCACGACGGACGCCAACGTCGGGTCCAATGCCACGATCGTTGACCCCCTGAGCATCGCCACGTCCGCTAGCTTCACCGTGATAATCAGAAGGACCATGGCAGCGACAGTGACCGGAATCCAGTACTTCACATCCCTCCAGCGGGTTGCGAAGTAGTAGACGGTCACCGCGAGGAGCGGGAAGCCTATGAGCGGCCAGGAGATTCCACCATAGGCCGCGGCGTCATACCAGAGGGTGTTGGGCGCCTGGTAGAGCAGCAGCGCGTAGCACGAGGCGGTGAAGACCAGCGCCGGGACGTAGAGCCTTGCCTGCCCCAGATCGTATCGCCTGAGCGCCTCCAGAATGAGGTATCCTCCGAGAATGACCCCTATGGCAAGGACGAACTGCTGCGGGTACGATACGCCGGCAAAGAGAACCCCGTACGTTCCGACAGCGAGCAAGACGAGCAACAGGGGGAGGAACATCCTCAGCACCCTCTGCTCGCTGCTTCCTCGCACTATGACGCCCCTCCCCCTGGACAGATAATAGACGCCAGCGAGCGCCCCAAGACTCATCGCCCCCGCCGTCCCCACGTCCCAAAGAACGCTCATGCTCCCCACCAGGGCTGCGCTCGTGCCCTTCATGGCGACGCCCATGAGCGCGCTCGCTAGGGTCGGTTCTTCCGAGTGTAATATCGCCGCGCACCAGTATCCTATGATACCCAAAGATGCGCCGAAGACAATCGCCGTCTTGAAACCCCACGAGACCACGAAGGCGAGCTTCGCCTCCCCCTCTCCTCCCCTGCTCCTCATCTTGCGCAGGGCCGCAGCGCCCGAGAAGAGGACCGAGAACGCGACGCAGCCGATCAGGAGCAGCTTGATCGTGAGCGGAATCCAGCTCGTGTTGACCATGAGCCCCAACTGGGTCAGAGAGGCGAGGCTCCCTGCCTGGACTACGACGGGCAGGCTCGAGGGCAAGGAAGGCGTGATCGTGTAGGAGTTGACGAGGTTGAAGAAGAGGAGCGAGAGGCACCCCGTGAAGGCGGCAGAACCGGCCAGGAGGTTCGTCCGGAGGACAGAAGGGTCGTAGTTACCCCCGAGTCCGCCCTGCACCCTGTGGTACTGGAACATCAGGCCAGTGGAGACGAACAGCAATACGGCGGTAATCGTCAGCGGGACTGCCCAGACGGGGGCGAGGAACGTGAGGAGCATGGATGGAGTTGGGCTCAGTTGGCCAGCGACCTCGATCGCCAGGATCAGGAGAGCGCAAGCTGCCGCAAGCAGCGCAGCTGACGCTTTCGAGTAGACCGCGAGGCAGTCGGAGTATCTCTCGTCCCGCAGCAGACGCGCGAACAGGGCGGTGACGGAGACGATGACGCTCCCGCCTACCGCGATCAGCAGGATACCCATGAAAGACTCGTAAAGAACGATTGCGAGGACGACAGCGGCGCTCAACGGGACGACCTCCAAGGAGTCGAGAGGTGTGGAGCGGATATTCGGACGGCTGGGTCAGCCGGCCCTGGGCAGCTTCCTGAAGTCTGAAACGTCTTCGGCGCTTTCTCTGGAAGCGACGTTCGAGGGCGGGGATGGGACGGCATTGGGGGTCGCTACCTTCACGCTAACAGCTGCCCTCCAACGCCGTTGGGTTCCCACTCTTGCCATCTCCACGAGACGAACTTCGGATTTTCGAGGGATGCATTGCGTAATGGCGATAAGCCTCCACTCTCTCCTCTAGGTTTTCCACCCGCTGCGTGCTTCCCTCTTTCGTCCCGAAGAGTTTCCGACGGGGAATCAAAAGCGAATCACCTACAACACCAGGGCCCTGAGGAGGTCCGTCACCGGCGAGTCGCGCAGCTTGTAGAACACCCACCTCTCTCTCTTGGTCCTCTGCAGCAATTCGGCCTGTTCCAAGAGCCCCAGGTGGTGCGAGAGGGTCGGCTGGCGCAGCCCGAGCGCCGATTCGAGCGCACAGACGCACATCTCCTTTTTGGACAGAAGCAGGAGAATCTTGATCCTGTTGGGCTCGCTCACGGCTGCAAAGAGCCTTTCCGCCCGTCGAATCCTCTCCGAGCACTCTCGTGACGAAAGCGTCTTGGCGTCGGCCTTGGCCTCTCTGATATCCTCAATTCCACAGATTCCAAACTGAATCAGCCTCTGAACGGACCTCGAAGAACTCGAGGACAATTTTGAATCGTCGCATCGTTATATCGATGTGTATTAATACATCGTAGGCCATTCTCAAAAATGATAACCACACTACACCTGAAAGTAAACTCGCCACGGCGAAGAAACTCTCTGATAATTCGTCGAAATCTCAGTAACTCGCTCCTCGACTTCATCCCTGTTTACTCGCACGTAAGTATTCCAGTCATCAGTCCGATTTTGAGAGCCTTCTGGCATCCACCAGGATTAGAACTCCCGCTATGGACAGCACGACCAGGACGATTGCCATCCAGAGAAACACAGTCTGCAGCGCTGACCCTTCGTTCAATGCCCAGATGTAGACAACCAAAGCAAGCACGAAAAGAGACCCTGCGAGTATTTCAAAACCCAATAGCCTCAGACGCCTGGATATCATACCAAGATCAGGGGTGCTCAT
This sequence comes from uncultured Nitrososphaerota archaeon, assembly GCA_963703285.1. GTDB lineage: Archaea > Thermoproteota > Nitrososphaeria > Nitrososphaerales > Gagatemarchaeaceae > Gagatemarchaeum. The sequence goes on along the minus strand of OY969807.1, from coordinate 898,880 downwards.
TCTACTTCGCAACTCGCTCCCCGGAATCGAGCTCTAGGAAGTTAGGTTCCGAAAACAACGACTTCGGATTTCCTTGCATGGTCTTGCACGCCTGAGCCTTTAGCCTTTCAATGCCGGACTTCCTGCGCCTGCCGCAGTAATTTCTCTCTCGTCTAGGACTTTCGGGGGAGTGAAAAATCTCTTCCGAAGCAAAAAAGCAACATTCACAAGGCTAATCATGACCGGCACCTCGATTAGTGGCCCTATCACGGTAGCAAAAGCTTCTTGGGAGGCCAGGCCAAAGACGGAGACCGCGACAGCAATGGCCAGCTCAAAGTTGTTGCTGGCGGCAGTAAACGCGAGAGTGGTGGTCCTCCTGTAGTCCATCTTCGAGTAAAGACCGAGGCCGAACGAGGTGAAGAACATGATTACGAAATAGAGCAGCAGAGGGATGGCGACCCGGATTACATCGAGTGGAAGGTTGACGATATACTGCCCCTTGAGCGAGAACATGACGATTATTGTGAACAGCAGTGCGACGAGAGACGTCGGCGCCAGTCTCCGCATCAGGACCCGGTCATACCACGACTTTCCCTTCATCCTCAGGAAAAAGAACCTTGTCCCAATCCCGCCAAAGAATGGGATTCCCAGGTAGATTACGACCGACTGGGCGACTTCAAGAAGAGAGATGTTGACTACCGTCCCCTGTCCAGAAATCCAAGAGCTTGCCAGGGTCACATAGAAATAGGTCAGGACACTAAAGAACACGATCTGGAAGACGGAGTTCAAGGCCACAAGGATCGCAGCCCATTCGCTATCCCCGTCGGCCAGGCCATTCCACACGATTACCATGGCGATGCATCTAGCTACCCCAATCACGATGACCCCGTCCCTCAAGCCGGGGTAGTTGGCCAGGAACACCCAAGCCAATGTGAACATTAGAAGGGGACCAACCAGCCAATTGAGGATTAGAGACATGGAAAGCATGGTTTTGGAGCCCTTCATCCGGACTATCTTCCCCAGATCCTCATACCGAACCCGCGCCAGGGGAGGATACATCATCCAGATCAGTCCCAGCGCTATTGGGATTGATGTGGTCCCGACGCTCAAGGAGTTTATGGAACTGGAAATCGACGGAAACACGTAACCCAGGCCAACCCCGACGGCCATCGCCAGGAATATCCAAACAGTGAGGAATCTGTCGAGGGACTTCAGACGGCCCGTTGGTCTATATGCCATGATTAGCTTGTCCCTTGCCTACTTCTGTTCCCCGGTCAAAGTGAGGAAACCAAGTCTCGGTTCTTCGCAGGCTCCTCGAACCTCCTCTCAATCTCATTCCAAATCTTCCTCCCCTCAAGGATTGATTCCCCTTTCGGGTCGTCGAGATTCCAGTCGATAACCATCTTCTGCATTGTGTCGAGCATCGGCCTCGGGCAGGCCTTCTCGATTGAATGGCCCATGGCGATGACAAGGTCGGCTTCGTCGATCATCGCGGTGGTGAACACCTTCGGCCTCTTGAGAGAAAACTCGAACGCCCTTTCAGCCATCCCCCTTACCAGAGCCGAATTGACCGACTGGGCAGGCTGAGTCGCGCCGCTCGATGCTTGGAGTCCTTTCCTCCTAGCGAAAGCCCCAACCATCTGGCTGGGCCCGGTGTTCTCCACATTGAGGAACAGTGTCTTGTGACTTTCTTCAGACAAACCAATCACCTACGAAACTAGTCCTTTCACAAGGTCAAAGGCGGGCGAGTCGCGCGCTCTGTAGAACACCCACCTCTCCTTCTTGCTCCTTTGGACCAAGTCGGCCTGCTCCAAGAGGCCGAGATGATGTGACACGGTCGGTTGAGGCAATCCAAGGGCAGATTCAAGCTCACAGACGCACATTTCTCGCTTGGAGAGAAGTAGAAGAATCTTGATTCTGTTGGCCTCGCCTATGATTCCAAGGAGCTTCTCTGCCCGCCGAATCTTTACCGCACTCTTTGGAGATTCGAGTTTCTCAGCGTCAGCCTTGGCCCGTCTGATCTCCGACGGGTGGCAGATTCCAAGCTGAATCAGCTTCTGGACCGACTTGCTCTGTCCTGGCAACGTCTCGCCCTAGCAACTGGTCATCCATCAACATATATTAATGTATGATAATTGATTCTCAATATTGAAAATCGTGTTCCGGGAATAAATAGCCCCACGAGGCAGGCGTCTATCGGGCGTCAGAAATTGGAGTTGGTAACTGGCGGAATTTTGCCCGATTGGACTTGGGAGTTTCATGGTCACAGATGTCCCTTCATGCCGATAGGGCACAGGATGGGGGTGGTCGCGATGCGCGAGCTCGGGGTTGAGCGCGTCAAGGATCACGGTGTCTACGCTCTCGTCGAGATCGGGGTCGGCCATCCGGAGACTTGTATGGCGGATGGTGTCATGTCGGCGACAGGATGCACCTACGGTAAGCTGATGATTGAACGGCTTGGGTACGGAAAGATGGCCACAATCCTCTTCGCACCAGGCAAGGGAGCTGTGCGTGTCTACCTTCAGTCGGATTTCCAAGACGAGCTCGGCAAGCAGGAGTTCTTCGCCTACCGAAAGCGGGGTATCGAACCCTCGGACATACCCAAAGAGGTCACGCAAAGAGCTGTCGACATTGTCCTCTTGACTCCCGACAATCAGATGTTCAAGATCGAGCGCCTGCCCGACTTCACGTTCAGCAGGCCGAAGGGCTCGTTCGCTAAGATCAAGTGCAGTCGATGCGGAGAATACGTCTTCGAGCGATACGTCCGGCTGGTAGAAGGGAAGCCACTCTGCATAGCCTGCTCAGGATTCACGGAGGCGCGATCGGACGTCCTGAGGGGCGGGCAGTGAGATGACGCATGAATGGACCTCCTGTTGGGAGTCGCGATCGTTTCGGTCTTTCTCGTTTCGTTTGTCTTCTCCATGTTCGGTCAGGGTGGAGGGTCGCTCTACACTCCTATCCTCTTCATCCTGGGCTATGCGACCCTCGTATCCGTCTCCGCGTCACTCGTCCTCAACCTGATTACGGCGTTGTTCGCTACCATCGTGTACTATCGCTCTAGGCTTGTCGACCTCCGTCTTGCTCTCGCGTTTCATTCCAGGAATTGTAGTGGGGTCGTTCCTCGGCGGTGCGGCCGGAAACTTCGTCAGTACTACCTTGCTATTGTGGATTTTCGTCGTCTTCCTCGGAGGAGCAGGGAGCAGGATGGTGTACACGCACTGGGAGAAGACGCAAGTGGCCGAAGTTGGTCAGAAGCGGCCATCGCGACTGACCTACGCAATCATAGTACTCTTCAGTCTTGGGGTCGGAGTTATCTCAGGACTCTTGGGCGTAGGCGGCGGAATCCTTATCGTTCCCTTCCTGATATTCGCATACAAGGTTCCAACGAAGTTGTCGGCAGGAACTGCGGGGTTTGTCGTGATCTTTTCATCCCTGTTCGGCGTCTTGGGCCATTCTGCTTTCGGGCACCTAGACTACTCCCTAATCCTTCCAACCCTCCTAGCCGTAGCCGTCGGCGGAACTCTGGGCGCCAGACTCATGGTGCGGACGCGCGCAAACTGGGTCAAAGTGGGATTCGGACTCGTAATGTGGGCCTTCGCGCTCCAGTTGATCTTGAAGCTGATACCCCTATAGCCCTTCAGCCAGAATTGCTGGGCCGAGAGTTGATTGCCCCGGTCAACACTGTCGAATCTGCATTGAACGAACTTGTTTCAGAGCATCCGGTCGATCTGCACCGTCTTTCACGCCCGATTGCCCGAGTTCGGGTGTTCTACTGGGGATTTGAGCACCGCTAGCTCATAGTTTCGCCGGTCTGCTGCCTCGCGGTCTTTCAGACGGGTTTGTGGCTCCCGAGACGGTCAAAGTCTGACCGCGACGAACGTCGTGCCCGCCCCTGGGCTCGAGAACGTTATCGCGCCTGTGGCAGTGGACGATGTGCCGCTGGCTCGCGTCGACCTCGGCTGAGTTGCCTCACGTTGCTGAAGAATCGCATTGTCCCGTGCCAGTGGGGCAGGCGAGGACTATTCGAGCGGCAGCCCGCTAGTCATGAGGAATCTCTCCCGTTCTGGCGCAAGATAGTTAGGGTCTTGCTCCTGGCCTGTAGACCGTGGGGACGAACCACGTAAGCAATCGAGAACGTTCTGTGAGGAGACAGGATAACAAGGTTGTGCGGCATTAGAAAGATCAGCTCGAGAGAGAGCCAAAGAAGCGGTCAGACCGCATCGAGATTCACGAGAAGGGGGTGGACTCCGAAGGGAGTTGGCCTCACCAGGAACAAATGCCCTTTCACCAGGGACGCCGACAGGTCGGAGGACTTGGTCGAGGAGTTTACCAAGGTCATGTTGGGTGTACCGGCGCCATTGAAGAGTTAGGGGAGCTGGTCCCGCAGCGAAATCGTCCAGTCGTTCTTTCAACTCATGGAAACGGCATCGAGTTTACCACGATGTTCTCGCTCCCGGAAGCGCCGTAAGAGTCGGTGACCGTTATGATGTAAATCGCGTTGTCCCAGGTGGAGCCTATCACTATCGAGTAGGAGAACATACCGCCAGTTTGGACGGCCGCCGTCCCCGAGTCGATGTCGCCCACGGTGCTCTGTTCCTGCACCTGGATGAGGACGCTATCAGGTAACGTCGGTGTTGGGTTGATGGTTCCTGAGATGTTGAGGCTCTGGCCCTGCATGATGTATGCGCCCGACGCGGGGCTCGAGAACGTTATCGCGCCCGTCGCCGTGGACGTTGTGCTGGACGCCGCAGTGCTCGACGTTGTCGTAGTCTCTGTCGTGCTCGACGTTGAGCTAGGCTCGCTTGTGCTGGTCGTTGTCGTGGACTCGGTCGCGGAGCTGGTGAGAATGCTGGAAGTGGTGGGTGGTGCCGACGTCGCAGCGCTGATTCTCATGTCCATCCCGTAGACGCCCAAGCTCGCTGCTATCAGAATCACGACTCCGAAGACGACGACCGTTCGAGCGACCGATTCCTTTGCCATATCAATCGCCGGTGTTTTGGCGCCTCAAGGAATGGTCCAAGTCTTGCATCTCTTACGTGTTGCCCCCAAATCATTCGGGCCGACCGCGAGGATAATCGGAGAAATTCCTAGAACGGGGAGAACCGCATGGTCCCACGGTGTGCGAAAGAGAATCTGAGAGAAATTTGAAGGAAGGATCAAATCACGAAAGCCCACTAGAGAGGGCGGGGAAGCAGGCCCAGGACATGATCCACCTGAGCATCAAGGCATTCACAGAGCGGGACGTCTTCTCCGCCGGGAAGCTGAAGACAATGGACAACGCGGTCGACGAGATATCGGAGCTATCTCAGGAGGGTCACGAAGGATAACACCGGGGACATGAAGTGCTACATCTCCGGAACCCTGGTCCTGCGCTACCTGGAGAGGATAGCCGACCACGCTGAGGACGTGGGCGAGTCGGTCGCCTACACCATCACGGGCAACAGGGCTCCCCACAAGCAGAGTCGATTCATGATGTTCTTGTTGGTGCGGAGGAAGATTGTTCAGGCGTTGCCAATCCCGACTCAGCCCGCTTCCCGACTGCTCACAACGTCCGTAACCGAAACTGTATCTTCTGAAGAGGCGAGGTCATTTTCAAATCTTGTCCAAGGATTAAGCAATTCCTTCAGGATGGGCCTGGCGCCTGCTTCCACCTCCCGGTGGCAATTCGAGCAGACCAGCAGGCATTTGTCGATTTCCTTCTTGATCGAATCCCATGACCTGATGATGCCTTTTCTGGAAAGACCGAAGGTCTTCGTTCTCCTATCAACGTGGTGAAACTCCAAAGCGGCGTTGCATCTGTCGTACCCGCACAACACGCATTTCCCACCCTTGAAGGCGATTGCCTTTGCCTTCAATTTCCTGCGGCGAAGTGTTGGGTTGCTAGTCATATATGCGGCCATTTCTTCGGGTGATCTCATTCTTCGTCCGTTTCCGAAGGAGGCGAAGGCCGGCCGAAGTCCATACTTCCGCTCCCAGTAGAGGACGTTGCCGGGACTGCAGTTGAGTTTCTTCGCAATTCTTTCAGTCGACAGATGTTGCTGTAGCAAGTCGACAAGGGCGGTCTTCTTTATCAATGAATCTAGAGGTGCTCTGGGAACTTAAGCACCCACTCATATCGGACTGGAAGCCTGGCCTGTTCATTTGGGATTGAAGCCGGATTAGGCCCTCGCGGGTTGCCTTTTGCATTCCTGGTCAAAACTCTCGGCCTGAAAGCGCACGGGCTCAGAGCAAAGGCCAAATAAGGAAGAAATCGAGACGGGCGCTGCATGGCGCCGTAGCTCAGAGGCCGTGTCGCTATCGACTCGTCCGAGGAGCATGGTAGAGCCCCGATAAGGGGCCCGGAAAGCAGCAGGCTGTTAAAGCGAAAACTCGCTGCAAACACCTGTTGGTCGGCCGTTCGAGTCGGCCCGGCGCCGTCCACCACAATCCCAACAAGTGGCTATCCCTTCGTTTCGTGCTCCCCTTGAGCGTTACGGATTCTCGACTATGACCCAGCCCTGCATGGGGGTGTAGGAATCGTAGTATGGATATGTTCCCGCCTCCGTGAACGTGAAGGTGTAGCTCTGTCCCGGCGACAGGTCCGGCGAAGCGAAGGTGCCCGTCGTGCTGATGACGTCGTGAGTGATGAGGTCCTGGTTGATCCAGGTCACAGTGTTGTTCACCCCGATGAGGACGGTGATTACCTGAGGTTGGGGCTGGGTGGCTCCGTCATAGTTCTCCCCTCCCCCATATGGAAGGTACACGTAGACCACACCGGTGTCATTGACGCTGGACGTCGAGGCCGCGGTTACGGAACCTGAGCTGCCGCTGCTGGTGAGGTGGGCAGGAAGGGTCGACACGGAGGCGGCCGTTGACGGGTTGGCGTAGACGAACGCAATCCCCGCAGCGATTATCAGGACCGCAATCGTGACGATGATGACCCCTCTGATAGCGTGCGTTCCCTGGTCACGAACTGGCTTCGATTCCAATCCGAAGCTTCACCTTTTCTGCGTCGATCGCAACGTGCTGATATATAACCCCCAGAAGTGCTTCCAATCGCAAGACATCTTCGCGACCCGCACCGCTCCCAGCGTTCTCTAGGGTCTGCGGCTCAACGCCGGACCCCGTTTAACGCAAGTCCTACTTGTAGTCCGCGATTACGGCCACGAAGCCGACGATCATCAGCAGCGCCGCACCGAGGTAGAACACCGGAACGATCTGGGGGACCAGGTCAGCCGCCGCAGCCGTGCTGTAGGTCTCGTACGTCAGGACCACCCCAAGAGCGAGCAACATCAATCCGACGAGGCGGATTATCATGCTCACCCTGGAGCCAGGCGCGTCGAGGGTCATTTTCCTGACCGGCGCGACTGCGGCGAGTAATTAAGTTGTCTGTTGGCCCTCAAGAGGCCCAGAGCGCAACGACGACCTAGATTTAAATCAGATTTAGGAAGGCGCTCCGCGCATGTCAACGACCGATGACCCGATTCTCGCCGAGCTCCGTGAGATAAAGAAGCTGCTCACCCCTGCTCCTACTCCTCCAGCTCCGAAGGGCTTTGCGAATGAGTTCAAGGGGTTCCTGGAATCCTATAAGGTTCTGGGACTAGCCGTCGCGTTCATCCTCGGTGTCTACCTCGGTGCCTTGGTCAAGGCGCTCGTAGGAGACCTCATACTACCCATCATCGGACTCGTCAACCCCAGCAGTAACCTGACTACGGCCACGGCGGTGTTCCGCGGGCAGACGTTCGCATACGGCGACTTCATCAACAACGTAATCACTTTCATCATCGTGGCGCTGGTCATCTTCCTGATAGTGAAGCTGGCCGACAGGGCGAACATCAAATAGGCGCAGCGCTCCAAGCCCCGAACTGCCCCTGTGGGCCGAACAGTTGACAGGACTGATTATATCCTGTTTTAATAGAACCCTTGCTGCGGGAAGATGATTGGGGCTAAGAGTATCGCTTTGACGTCTCTTCATGTGGGTCTAGGCCTGGGGCGGAGGTGAGAGTCCAGATTGGTTACTTTCTCTGAGATAAGTCCGTCTGAATTCTTTCTATCGTAACAGAGACCTGGCGGGGTTCACCAACCCTGCGAGGGCGCTCTACATGGCCGTCCGCGAGCTCGTCGAGAACTCCTTCCCTTACGGTGAGCCTTTACTGATTCGGGAAGATGGACGAATCAGAGTTACGACGATAGGCGAGGTGGTTGAGCGGAGGCTGGCTACAGGTGGCGCAATCTCGGCAGACAACCGGTGGTACAAACACCTAGAAGACCAGCTGGAGGTCTTAACGCTTGACCAGGACCTCAAGTTCTCCTTCAAGCGCGTAACAGCTGTCTTCAAGCACCCCAGCCCTAAGACGTTGTGGAAGATTCGGCTTCAAAGCGGTAAAGAAGTCACCACTACATCCGTTCACAACGTCTTCGTGATGGGCGATGACCTTCGGGTTGTGGGGAGAGAGACGAGGCATCTCATACCTGGAGATAGAGTGGTAGTACCGTCAGGCGAGTTCGTGACAGGAAGATGCGAAGAAATTGACCTCCTGTCTGAGTTCTCGCGTTTGGACACTCGAGACATGAGTAGAATAGTTGTTAGGGGCGTTGCTGGGCTCTATCCACTGGTTCGCTCGAAGTCCGAACTCCTCCTGCTTGCCGCAGACGGCTCCACGATGTCGCGGAGAGAAGTGCATGCCGCTGCTTCCCGAATCGGAATCCACAATCCTGACAATATCCTACATTCTCTTCGCCGACGAGGAGCCCTATCCACGGAGTCAAGGGGTGAGTACAAACCGGCAGAGAAGCACGGGTTCAAGCGCGTGTATAGCATTCCCAAAGACTGGGTGAGGTGTGACGCTGTTCCACTTGGGCATATCCGTTCGAGCCCCCCACCGGGGTTGGAGAGCGCAGACATCAGATTCTCAGTAAAGCAAGGGAAGAGGTCGCTGCCGCGGAAAATAGAGATTACACCCGAGTTCATGAGGATTCTTGGTTACTACGCAAGCGAGGGGTCGATTCATGCCGGTTGCAAGGTGACCTTCTCATTTGCAAGGGACGAGATGGAAACCTATGTGGCAGACCTGGTCCGTTGTTTGGACAAGGTCTTCGACATCAAACCGATAATCACAATCGAGCACAGGTCAGCTGTTAACGTGGTGGTGAATGATGCCGTGCTCGCCCTATTCATGCAATCTATCCTGGAGACTGGAACGTGCTCATCTGATAAGCGGGTACCCTGGGTCGTCTTCAACGTAAGCAAGCAACATGCGGAAGAGTATCTGAACGCCTACATTCGCGGGGACGGTTATGTACAGACAGCCAAACGGAATCGGAAGATAACGATCGCGACATCTAGCGAGAGGATGTTCACTGAACTCAAGTTCCTTCTTACGACTCTAGGTCGGCACTACACGACTTCCTTCCAAGAAGCCGAAGAGAGGGTAGTTTCAGGGGTCGACACACGCTTCAGAGGTACCTATCTAATCTACATTAGACAGGGTAAAGCCCCGGAGGAGTGCTCCCTCCCAATATCACAATTCAAGAGCGCGCTACTGCCGTTCCCGGGTCGTAAATCGAACATTTACCGGTCATCCGTCCAAAAGGGGTGGCTGAGGGACAACTTCTCGCCCGAACAACTTCCAGGTCCTCTCCGGATGATAACGGAATCCGATGCGGGCGCACTGGCCATCAGGAGTGTCGAGGAATTCCCGTCGTCGGAGGAGTGGGTCTACGACATAGCCGTGCAAGATGTTGAGCGCTTCATCGGCGGTGGCGCGGTAGCTCTCCTCCACAACTCCCTTGACGCGACCGAGCTCGCCGGGATGCTCCCCGACGTATACGTCCGCATAGTCGCCGACGACCCTTCGGCAGAGACCGCCAACCAGGAGCCGAAGGCCTACCGGCTGACCGTGGCAGACAACGGCCCGGGGGTCGACCCCCACCACGTGCCGAGGGCCTTCGGGAAGGTCTTCTACGGCTCCAAGTACGTCCTCAGGCAGTCGAGGGGGATGTTCGGGATGGGGGGGACGATGGCCATCCTCTACGGGCAGATCACCACAAACAAGCCGGTGAAGATCACGACCTCGACCGACGGCAAGTCCCGTCACATCTTCGAGATGCTGATAGACATCTCCGAGAACAAGCCCATCATACTTCGCAAGGACACGGAGGACGGCGCCGGGAAGACGGGGACGAGGGTCGACGTCATCCTGGAGGGCGACTTCACCCGGGCGGCGCAGAAGATCAACGAGTACTTCAAGCAGACTGCCCTCGTCGGGTCCTACGCCAACCTCACCTTCGTCGACCCGATCGGCAGGATAACGACCTTCGAGAGGGCGACGGAATCCATGCCCCCGCCGCCGAAGGAGACCCTCCCGCATCCCTACGGGGTGGACGTGGAGGCGCTGAAGCGGATGATTAAGCTGACCGACGAGAAGACGATGGAGAAGTTCATGGGCAACAAGCACTTCCACCGCGTGGGAGAGACGAACGCGAAGAAGTTCCTCAACTTCGCAGGGATAGAACCGAAGCTCTCGCCCGAGAAGCTCTCCAACGAGCAGACCGTCAAGATCGTCGACGCTCTCCAGAGGTACCCCGAGTTCCTCCCGCCCGACGCGTCCTGCCTCTCGCCCGTCGGCGAGTCGATCCTCCAGACTGGGATCACCAAGGAGCTCCAGCCCGAGTTCTGTACGGTCGTGGTGCGGCCCCCGTCCTCCTACTCCGGGTTCCCGTTCCTGGTCGAGGTGGGCCTGGCCTACGGGGGGAAGGTCCTCGAGCCCGGGCGCAAGCTCTTCAGGTTCGCGAACCGCATTCCCCTGTTGTACGACGAGGGCAACGACGTGTCGTTCGAGGTCCTCAACGAGGAGATCGATTGGAGGCGCTACCACGTCCCCGAGGACGCTCCCATCGGGATCATCACCCACATCTGCTCCACCAAGGTGCCGTACAAGACGGTGGGCAAGGAGTACATCGCGGACAGGCCCGAGATCCAGTCGGAGATCCGCAACGCCGTGAGGGAGGCCCTCAGGCGCCTGTCCCTCTTCCTCTCGAAGAAGGGCTCGATGGCGGCCGTGCAGCGGAAGATGAACATCTACGGGAAGTACCTTCCCCTCATTGCACGTTTCTCCACCGAGCTCGCCGGTCAGAAGAAGGAGCCGAGATACCACCAGCTGCTGAAGGAGGAGGAGTCGGAGGTCGAGCAGGTCAAGGAGGAGATGGCCCAGGAGTCAGGCGAGCCGGGCGCCGGGGCTGACGGTGAGAAGATAATTGAGCAGACCACGATCGAAGACTACCGCTGAGCAGAGGAAGGACAAGGTCGAGAGGGCCCTGAAGACCCTCGGCCAGAACGTCTACCAGGACCTCGACAACGGGAAGTTCCCCAGCGTCTCGTTCGCCAGCAGGTCGGTGCGCAACATCGTCTACGACAAGAAGCTGCAGCAGTTCATCCTCGGCTCGAGCTCCGTCAAGCGGTCGGCTGGCAACATAAAGCACATCCGACCCTTCACGCAGCTGCTCTGGCTCGCATACTTCTCCAACAAGCTCGTCGCCGAGGGGAGGACCTCCACGCTGAGGGACGTCTACTACTCCGCCCAGGCCTTCAACGTCGAGTTCATGGACCAGGCCGAGTCGGACGAGCTCATCACCGACCTCGAGGTCGTCCTCGAGTCCGCCAGGGAGGAGTTCAACGTCTTCCCCGAAGAGAGGAGCGCGATCTTCGGCAATCTGACCGTGGAGTACACCGTCAGAGGGTACGAGGGGAAGCGCCTCGACCTCTCGGCGCACCCCGACGGGATGATGATCGGGCCGGCGCTCACCACCGCTGAGTTCAGGGACACCGACGCCGAGATGGTCCTGGCCATAGAGAAGGGGGGCCTCTTCACCAGGTTCATCGAGGAGAAGGTCCACGAGAAGTACAAGGCGATACTCGTCAACACCGCCGGGCAGCCTCCCCGTTCGACCCGCTATCTGCTCAGGAGGCTACACCAGGAGCTGAAGCTCCCCATCGGGATACTCTGCGACGCCGACCCATGGGGGGCTCACATCGCGATGGTGATAAAATCAGGCTCGGCGGCCGCGGCCCACCTGCGGGACCTCACCACCCCTGACGGGGTCTGGTTAGGCGTTTGGGCCTCAGATATCATAAAGTACAAGCTGCCGTCCGACCCGCTGACCGAGGTCGACATCAAGAGGCTCTACGAGCTGAAGGCAGACCCGCGCTACAAGGACAAGATGTGGCACGAGGAGCTCGACACGTTCCTGAGGATCAAGAAGAAGTCGGAGCAGGAGGCCTTCTCGAGGTACGGCCTGAGCTACATAGTCGACACGTACCTGCCAGAGAAGCTGCAGCTCCTGAAGTCCTACTGAGGCTCGGCCTCGGGCGACTGGTCCTCCCAGAGCAGCACCCTGTCCATCTTCCGCTTCGACCTCGCGCGCTGGAGCATGTTGTAGACGGACCTGTGGCGGCTTCCCTTGGCGAGCATCACGATCGCCTCCTTCGTCAGCTTGACCTCCGTGATCTCCCCGATGATTGCGACCGTCCGGCCGTAGACGGATATCTGGCACTTCGTCAGCTCCTCTATGACCCTCCTCGACTTGCCGTTGAGGCCGATGATCCTCCCCCTTATCCTGTCGAGGCTGTTCTCGCTCTTCCCTGCGAACTCCCTCAGGTCCAGAACCTCAAGCACCGTCTCGGGGTCCATGAGCTTCAGCGCCCGCTGGGGGGAGAAGCCCCTCGCGACCGCCTCAACGATGGCCATCGCCCTGAACGGGTCACCCTCCTCGATCGAGGTGCTCTTGACCTTCACCTCGCCGCTCTGGCCGTCGATCTCCAGTTCGACGTGGAGCGCCTCCTCGAGATGCTTCTTTGTTTCGCCCTTCTTGCCTATGATGGCTGCTACCCTGTCCAGCGGCACGCGCAGGACCTGTTCGAAGCTCAACCCAAAATCGACCCCACTATCTCCTCGGCGGCCTTCTCATAAATCCCCCGCCTCTCGAAGAACCTGACGACGTTGGCCACGTCCCTCTGCAGCAGCTCCCTGGACTCGGGATGGGTCGTCAGGACCGCCGATCCCATGTCGAAGAGCACCCTGTACCCCCCGAGCTTGAAGATGTTGTACTCCGAGAGGTCGGCGTGCACCAGCCCGGCCCTCTCGTAGAGCCTCCTCACCGTCCGGATGGTCCAGTCGAGGTCTGACTTGTACACCTTGGCCTCGGCGAAGGATGGCGCGTGGCCGGGGGGAGTCCCGATGTACTCGGTGACCAGGACGTTCTCGTAGAACGAGTAGGGCTTCGGGACGCGTATTCCGGCGGCCTCGGCGAGCTGCAGATTCTTGTACTCCTTCTGCACCCAGAGGTCGATCATGCCCCTCGTAGAGCCAGGGATCTTCTCGAACCTCCTGTCCCCGGCGACGTACCTCATTCTCTTCTTGAACTCGGCCGAGGCGGTGAAGTAGATCTTCACGGCCCTGGGGGAGCCGTCCCTGGCCACGCCCCAGTAGACGCGCGCCTCCTTCCCGGCGTTCACCACCCCGTTCAGATAGTCGAGCTGACCGTTGCTGAGCAGACGGTTCAGCGCCCAGAGCGTCGCCCTGTCGAAGACCTCCTCTATGACCTTCCTCTCGTCCGAGTCCTTGGTCAGGTGTCTGCCCTCCCGCTCGAACCTGAGCAACCTCTCTCTGAGCTGTTCCTCCTTCAAGACTGGTGCCGGAGGCCGGACCTGCGGTTAAGGCTTCTGCACACCCGGGTCGCTCCGGCTAGCAGAAAATTTATTAGTATACAACGTTGCGTTGTATACTTGTTGAATGCCTTCTGCTTTATCGCAGGTCCCCGAAAGACGGGCCAGGGTGACTCACTTGGAAGATGAGCGGCCTCCAGAGAAAGAAGAGGGCGGAGCCGAGAAGAGCAAGCGTGAGCTGAACGAGAGGGACGAAGAGATACGCGAGCTGAAGGCGAAGCTCGAGTCACTGCAGGGGACTGAGCTCAAGGTCGACCTGGACGAGGCCCAGAAGTTCATAGAGGAGGAGAATCGCAGAAGCGAGGACTACCTGAAGCGACTGAAGTACCTCCAGGCGGACTTCGAGAACTACAGGAAGCGCGTGGACAGGGAGATGCTCGAGGCGGAGGACCTGTCGATCAGCGGCCTGATGAAGAGGCTCCTCCCCGTCCTAGACGACCTCGACCTGGCCGTGGCCTCGGCCGAGACCAACGAGGAGTCGAAGGGACTGCTCGAGGGCGTCGGCATGGTTCGCAAGAACCTCGTCTCCGTCCTCCAGAGCGTGGGTCTCAGGAGCATCGACGCTGTGGGGAAGCCGTTCAACCCCGTCTTCCACGAGGCGGCCGAGAGGGTCGACGGGACGGGTCTCAAGGAGGACACAGTCGTGGGCGAGATACGGAAGGGCTACATCTTCAAGAACAAGGTGATTCGGCCCAGCATGGTGAAGGTCGAGTCAGCCGTGAAGACTAATGGTGAAATAGAATGAGCACACCGCGAGAGAAGATAATAGGAATAGACCTCGGGACGACCAACTCGGCCGCCGCGGTCTTGGAAGCAGGACGCCCGGTGGTGATACCGAGCGCCGAAGGACCGACGGCCGCGGGGAAGATGTTCCCATCGGTCGTCGCTTTCACCTCGGACGGCACCCTGCTTGTGGGCGAGCCCGCAAAGAGGCAGGTCGTCGCCAACCCTGAGAACACCGTCTTCGAGATCAAGCGAAAGATGGGAACGGACTACACCATCCGGCTGCAGGGGAAGGTCTTCAACCCGCAGCAAATAAGCTCCTTCATACTCCAGAAGATCAAGAAGGACTCCGAGACGTTCCTCGGCTACCCGGTGAAGAAGGCGGTCATCACCGTCCCAGCGCACTTCAACGACAACCAGAGGCAGGCGACGAAGGACGCCGGCGAGATAGCGGGTCTCGAGGTGGTCCGGATAATCAACGAGCCCACCGCCGCGTGCCTCGCCTTCGGCCTCGACAAGGCGGAGAAGGAGATGAAGGTGCTCGTCTTCAGCTTCGGGGGCGGTACCCACGACGTCACCGTGATGGAGTTCGGCGGGGGTGTCTTCCAGGTCCTGGCGACCAGCGGCGATACCCAGACCGGAGGGGCGGACATCGACTACGCCATAGTGAACCTCCTCGTCGACGACTTCAAGGCGAAGATGGGCATCGACCTGAGGAAGGACAGCACGGCGATGGCGCGGCTCAAGGAGGCCGCGGAGAGGGCCAAGATCGAGCTCTCCAACGTCATAACGACGGACATCGACCTCCCGTTCATCGCCAGCGATTCGACTGGCGCGAAGAACCTGCACTACACCCTCACGCGGGCCAAGCTGGAGGAGCTCGCCCGCCCCATCGTCGAGAAGATAGAGTCGCCCATCAAGAGGGTCGTCCAGGACGCGAAGCTCGAGATCAAGGACATCCAGAAGGTGATCCTCATCGGCGGAATGACAAGGATGCCCCTCGTGAGGAAGACGGTCGAGGACGTGATGGGCAAGACCGCCGAGAGGGGGGTAGACCCGATGGAGGCGGTAGCCATAGGCGCGGCGATCCAGGGTGGGGTCCTCGCCGGCGAGGTGAAGGACATCCTCCTGCTCGACGTGACGCCACTGTCGCTGGGCGTGGAGACCCTGGGCGGGATAATGACAAAGGTGGTCGAGAAGAACACGACCATCCCCACCAAGAGGACGCAGGTCTTCTCCACCGCGGCGGACTTCCAGACCGCGGTCACCATCCACGTGCTCCAGGGCGAGCGCGCGATGGCGTCCGACAACATCTCGCTCGGCATGTTCAACCTAGGGGGCATTCCCCCCGCGCCGAGGGGCGTTCCCCAGGTCGAGGTGACCTTCGAGATCGACGCGAGCGGGATCCTGAACGTCTCCGCAAAGGACCTGGGAACCGGGAAGGAGGCGAAGATAACGATCACGGCCTCGTCCAAGCTCTCCAAGGAAGCCAAGGAGAAGATGGTCAAGGACGCCGAGCAGTACGCCGACCAGGACAAGAAGAAGATGGAGGAGGCCCAGCTTCTCAACGAAGCCGACTCCCTACTCTACACCACCGAGAAGACCAAGACGGACCTCGCAGGCAAGATCAGCCAGGACGACGTCGGAAAGATAGACTCGGCCGCCAGGGACCTCAGGAAGGCCATCGACACCAAGGACACCGCCGAGATAAAGTCCAAGTCCGAGGCTCTGAGGAAGATCCTTCAGGACGTGGGCACGTCCGTCTACGAGCAGGCCTCACAGCAGTCCCAGGGCTCGCAACAGGGAGGGGCGCCCTCCGGCGGGGCCGGGGGCCCACCGGGCGACGGTAACGTCACCGACGCCCAGTACAAGGTAGTCGACGAAGAGAAGAAATAGGCGCCGGACTGCATGAGTAGCTCCTCCTCCCAGGATTTCTATCAGATCCTAGGGGTCCAGAGGAGCTCCTCAAAGGACGAGATCAAGGCCGCCTACAGGAAGCTCGCCCTGCAGTACCACCCGGACAGGAACAAGGACCCGGGCGCCGAGGAGAGGTTCAAGCAGATATCCGAGGCCTACGCGGTCCTCTCGGACGACGACAAGCGGAAGCAGTACGACGCCTACGGCAAGGAGGGCGTCTACCAGCGGTATGGCTCAGAGGAGGACATCTTCAGGGGAACCGACTTCTCGGACGTGTTCAGGGGAACGGGCTTCGGCGGTTTCGACGACATCTTCAGTCAGTTCTTCGGCGGCGGAGGCAGGCGAGCTCCACGGAAGGGCAACGACCTCTCGCTCCGCGTCCAGATGCGCCTCGAGGACGCCGTCAAGGATTCCTACCGGGAGGTCGAGATACCCAGGAGCGAGGTGTGTCCCGTCTGCGGCGGGAGCGGGGCCTCCCCCGGGACCTCGCCTCGAACCTGCCCCCAGTGCGGCGGATCCGGGCAGGTTCAGCGGACCCAGAACGCGGGCTTCGCCCGCTTCATCCGCCTCGAGACCTGCGGGAAGTGCGGCGGAAGGGGGTCGATAATCGACTCCCCGTGCAAGGAGTGCAGGGGGAAGGGCATCGTGAACCGGACGAGGAAGCTCCGCATCGAGATACCCGCAGGGGTGGAGGACGGGCACACGCTCCGCCTCAGGGGTGAGGGGGAAGCGGGCCCGAGGGGGACGCCTCCCGGCGACCTCTACGTCGTGATCCAGATACCGGAGCACCCGGTCTACAAGAGGAGGGATGCCGACCTCTACACACGTACCCGCTTGAGCGCCGTCGACGCGATGCTCGGGACGAGCGTCCGGGTGCCGACCCTCTACGGCGACGTCAATCTTGAGGTGCCCTCAGGCACCCAGCCAGGCGCGACCTTCCGGATCAAGGGCAAGGGCATGCCGAAGCTGGGGCAGCGCGGGTCAGGCGACGAGTACGTGGTCGCCGACGTCTTCGTCCCCAAGAGCCTGAACGGGAAGCAGAAGGACCTCTTGCGGAAGGTCCAGCAGGAAGGCAAGCTTCAGTAAGAGAACTTGTAGATCATAAGGAAGGGGACGCCTGCTATGCGCCTCACGGCCTGCTCCGCGCCGAGCTTGTTGGCCAGCGCGATCTCCACCGCCCTCTGGCCCGCCAGGCTGATTATCGACGACTGCTTCATCATCTGGAGCGCCTCCTCGCTGTCGACGACCTGCCCGCCGAAGTAGTCCCGGGAGATGTGCATCTGTAGCTTCCCCTCGCTCAGCGTCTTCCCGATCAGGTCGACGTCGCAGATGTTGATCAGGGTCGTGTCCTTCCAGCTTATGCTCCTGACCGAGAGGCCCCCCTCAGACATCTTAGTTTACCTTGGCTGAAGACCTTGCGCCGCAGGCCTCGCAGACGCGGAAGTGGAGCCTGCTGACCGTCTCGATTCGGGTGTCCGGGCTGCCGCAGACGGGGCAAGTGACGTTGTCGGACATGTACTTCTGGAAGAGCTGCATGAACGATTGCTTGTCCTTCCTTCCGATGAAAATCGCCCTCTCCCCGTCGATGGACGCCGCGGTCGCAAGCTCCTTCGCGAGGTACATCAGGACCCTGTCGGGGTCCCTCCTGAAGAGCTTCGGGAACTCCGAGTAGTTCCTTAGGATGGTCTTCTTGCCCACCCATATCACCTGCGGCTCGGGGAGTTCCAGCCTGTTCAACGAAGACTTCGTCGAGATCTTCTCCAAGCCGGCCTGCGCCCGTGAAAGGAGCTCGTCGTACTGTCTGCTCATCCGTTTTTTCGCCTCCCCTGCGACTATTTCAAAGTTCTGTTACATCCCCGTTGGACTGAGAGGTGACTTCGGGGCTTCTGCTGTAGGATTGCTCGGTTTCTCTGACCGCCTCGGGCATTCAAAGATTTTAAGCACTGGCTCTCGGAGGCCCGATTGTGAGACGGGCGAGTCTGGGTGTCTTCGGAGGGTCCGGATTCTACAAATTCCTCAAGGATTACGAGGAAATCGAGGTGGAGACACCCTACGGGAATCCTAGCTCCTCCCTGAAGTTCTCGACGATCGGGTCACGGGGTATCGCGTTCATCCCGAGGCACGGTGAAAACCACCAGTACCCGCCCCACATGGTCCCCTACAGGGCCAACCTCGCGGCTTTCAAGCAGGTGGGCGTGGAGCGGGTGATCGGCCCCTGCGCGGTGGGGGGCCTCGACCCCGAGAAGAAGCCGGGGGAGTTCGTGATCTGCGACCAGTTCGTGAACTTCACGACTGGCAGGAGGGACACCTACTACGACGGACCCGAGACGACGCACATCAGCGCGGCGGACCCCTACTGTCCGGAGCTCAGGAGCATAGCCATAGAGGCCGCCGAGAAGCTCGGGATTGCCTTCCACCCCAGAGGGACGGTCGTCGTGATACAGGGACCTCGCTTCTCCACCAGGTCCGAGAGCCGGTTCTTCAGGAAGCAGGGGTGGGACGTCATCAACATGACGCAGTACCCGGAGGTGGTCCTCGCCAGGGAACTCGAGATGTGCTACGTCAACATCTCCCTCGTCACGGACTACGACTCGGGCCTGGAGGGCGACCCGAGCGTCAGGCCCGTCTCCCACGAGGACGTCATCAAGATCTTCAATCAGAACCTGGAGAGCCTCAGGAGCCTCATAATGGAGATGATACCCCGCATCCCCGAGAAGCGCTCGTGCGGATGCGGGTCGTCGCTGGAGCACGCGAGGCTGAGCGCCTGATGGACGAGGCCCTCGAGAGCAGGATGAAGAGCTCCATCCGGAGGATTCCGGACTTCCCCACCAAGGGCATAATCTTCCGCGACATCACGACGCTGTGGAAGGACCCGGTCCTCCTGAGATTGTCCGTCGACGCCATCTACGCCCACTTCAAGGACAGGCAGGTCGACAAGGTCCTCGGAATCGAGGCCCGGGGCTTCGTCTTCGGGGCGCTCTTGGCCGAGCGGTTCGGGGTCGGCTTCATACCAGCGCGGAAGCTGGGCAAGCTGCCCGGGGAGACGGTCTCGGAGGAGTACCTGCTCGAATACCGAACCGACGGCCTGGAGATGCACAAGGACTCGGTGAGCCCGGGGGAAC
Organism: uncultured Nitrososphaerota archaeon; assembly: GCA_963703285.1. Classification (GTDB taxonomy): domain Archaea; phylum Thermoproteota; class Nitrososphaeria; order Nitrososphaerales; family Gagatemarchaeaceae; genus Gagatemarchaeum. The sequence goes on along the minus strand of OY969807.1, from coordinate 879,437 downwards.
GGGTCCTGATCGTGGACGACCTGATGGCGACCGCCGGGACTGCGCTGGCCGTCTCCAAGATGGTCGAGAGGCTGGGCGGAAAGGTCGTGGGGCTCGCCTTCGTCGTCGAGCTCGAGTTCCTTCATGGGCGGGAGAAGCTGGCCGGCCACGAGGTATTCTCGCTGGTACGGTACGCCTCCGAGGCTGAGTGAACCCTGAAGGGCGGTCGCGCTCGAGCGCGCCCAGAGGCTCCCATCGCAGTCATCGCCGGCAGCGGCATGGAGCGCCTCTTTCCGCTCGAGGAGAAGTCTGACATCGCGACACCGTACGGTTCGGCGACCGTCTACGGAATCGCGACGAAGGGCCGCACGTTCTTCTTCATGCCACGGCACGGCACCGACCACTCCGTCCCGCCTCACCTCGTCAACTTCAAGGCCAACCTCCAGGCTCTGAAGGCGCTCGGCGTCGGCGCCATCATCGCCACCTCAGCGGTGGGCTCGATCAGCGGGAGGCTGATCCTTGGGGAGATGGGGCTGCTGGACCAGTTCATCGACCTCTCGAAACGCCACGTCACCTTCTTCGAAGAGCGGCCGGTGCACGTCGACATGACCAACCCCTACGACGGCGGCCTGCAGCGCGCCATCCTCTCCGCAGCCGACAAGGTGGGGGAGCGGCTCACGACCGGCCTCGTCTACGCGTCCGTCGACGGTCCGCGCTACGAGACGGCAGCCGAGATACGGATGTTCGGCCTTCTTGGAGCAGACGTCGTCGGCATGACCGGAGCGCCAGAAGCGATACTCGCCAACGAGCTCGGGATCCGATACGCGTCCATCGTCATCGCGACCAACTGGGCCGCCGGGATGCAGGAGAGGGTATCCCACGAAGAGGTCGTCGCCCTGATGGCGCTCGCCGCCCCGAGAGTCGAGAGGATAATCGAGCGTGCTGTAGCGTCTAATCGCTTTTAATAGTGGTCGACGCTCCGGAGGCCCGAATCGCAATGGGAAAAATCGCCGACCCTAGACTCGCCCAGGCGGGGGAGAAGAACTTCCTCTGGGCGAGGGACCACATGGTCGCTCTCGAGACCCTCTCCGGAAAGTACGGCAGGGGAAGACCGCTGCAGGGCATCACCCTGGGCGTCTGCCTCCACGTAACGAAGGAGACGTCCGTGCTGATTGACGCGCTGGTGAGGGCCGGTGCCGACGTCAAACTCGCGGCCGCCAACCCTCTCTCCACCCAGGATGACATCGCCGCCTACCTCTCGCGGGAGGCCGAGGTCTGGGCCTGGAAGGGAGAGACCGCCAAGGAGTACGAGTGGTGCATAAAGCAGGTCCTCTCGAAGAAACCAGAGATCCTGATCGACGACGGCGCAGACCTCCACGTCGCGGCGATGAACGCCGGGTTCGACGGTGCCCTCGGTGGATGCGAGGAGACTACCACGGGCGTTGTGAGGATCATGGCGCTCGAGAAGGAGGGCAAGCTGGGCTATCCCATCATTGCCATCAACAACGCCAAGACAAAGCACCTCTTCGACAACCGCTACGGGACGGGGCAGAGCACCTTCGACGGGATACTCAGGGCGACGGCGCTGCTCATAGCGGGAAAGAAGATCGTCGTGGTCGGCTACGGCTGGGTCGGCAAGGGCGTCGCGAGGAGGGCGGCGGGACTCGGCGGGCGGGTCATCGTCGTCGAGACGGACCCCATAAAGGCGCTCGAGGCCCACCTCGACGGCTTCGAAGTGCTTCCCATACACGAGGCCGCCGCACGAGGCGAGATCTTCGTGACGTGCACGGGGATGAAGGACGTCATCCCGTACTCCTCGATCGAACTCATGAACGAAGGCGCGATACTCTGCAACGCCGGCCACTTCGACGTGGAGATAGACGTGAAGACGCTCCTGAGCATGGCCAAGTCGGTGCGGGAGGTGAGGCCGAACGTTGACGAAGTGGTCCTGCCCAGCGGAAGGAAGGTCTACCTCCTCGCCAAGGGCAGAATCGTAAACCTGGTCGCGGCCGAAGGCCACCCCCCTGAGGTGATGCAGATGTCCTTCGCCAACCAGTTCATGTCCGCGCTCTACGTCCTGAAGAACCACTCGAGCCTTCCCAGCAGGGTACTGGACGTCCCTCCGGAGATCGAGGCGCAGGTGGCCGCCGCGACCCTAGAGTCTCTCGGAATCACGATTGACAAGCAGACGAGGGCGCAGCTCAAGTATGCGGAGAGCTGGAAGATATAGGCCGGAGGATAACGATTGCCTGACGAGAAGCGGAGGCGCGTCCTTGTCCTCTGCGCCCTGCCGTACACCAACGCGGTGCCCCACGTCGGAAACATAGTCGGTTCGCACCTCCCGGCGGACATCTTCGCAAGGTACTGCAGGTTGAAGGACTACGAGACCCTGCTTATAGGCGGCGCCGACGAGAACGGGACCCCGACGGAGGTGGCGGCCCTGGAGCTGAAGGTCTCGACCAGGAGGCTCACCGACGTCTTCTACGCGGTCCACAAGCGCATCTACGACTGGTTCGAGATATCCTACGACAACTTCTCGAGGACCTCCCTCCCGGTCCACCACAGGACGACCCAGGACTTCTTCCTGAAGATCTACGAGAAGGGGTTCATCACGTCCGGGACGATGAGGCTCCCCTACTGCGAGAACGACAAGCTCTTCCTCGCGGACAGGTACGTCGTGGGGACCTGCCCCGTCTGCGGATACGAGTTCGCCCGCGGCGATCAGTGCGAGAACTGCGCGACGCTCCTGGAACCTAACCAGCTCATCAACCCCAGGTGCAAGATCGACGGGAGCACGCCGGTCTTCAGGGACAGCGAGAACCTCTTCCTCGAGCTGGAGAAGCTGGAGGGCGGCCTCGAGAGCTGGATCGCCTCCAAGGAGTACTGGAGGAGGCAGGTCACCTCGCTCGCTCTGGCGTGGATCAAGGAGGGGCTCAGGAAGCGGTCCATCACGAGGGACCTGAAGTGGGGGGTCCCCGTCCCGCTCGACGGCTACAGGGACAAGATCTTCTACGTCTGGTTCGACGCCCCGATCGGCTACATCTCGTCGACGAAGGAGTGGGCGGAGAGGTCTGGAGATTCAGAGGGCTGGAAGCCCTACTGGCTCGACCCGGACACGCAGGTCTACAACTTCCTCGGGAAGGACAACATCCCCTTCCACACCATCTTCTGGCCGGGGATGCTGATGGCCCACGGGGGCTTGAACCTGCCCTACGACGTCGTCGGGCTCCAGTACTGCAACTACGAAGGCGACAAGATCTCAAAGTCCAGGAACTGGGGGATATTCTGCGAGAAGGTCATCGAGTCGGGACTCGATCCCGACATCTGGCGGTACTACCTAACCTACCTCATCCCTGAGACGAAGGACACAGAATTCAAGTGGGACGAGTTCGAGAGCAGGGTCAACAACGAACTCGTCGCCAACATCGGGAACTTCGTCCACAGGACGCTCACCTTCGCCGCGAACTTCCTCGGCGGGACCATCGAGCCAACGGACCTCGGGGACGAGGAGACCGAGCTCCAGCGGGAGGTCCTCGCAGAGGTCGAGAAGGCGGACGAGGCGCTGCGGGAGGTCAGGCTACGCGACGCCATGAAGAGCATCCTCCAGATATCGACCCTCGGGAACGAGTACTTCCAGCGCACCCAGCCGTGGGTGCTGATCAAGCAGGACCCCGAAAGGTGCAAGCGCGTGATCTACTCCTGCGTGAGCGTCTGCAGGACCCTCGCCGTCGTCCTGAACCCCTACCTCCCCTCCGCGTCGCAGAGAATCCTCGCCTTCCTGAAGATCCCGGGGACCCCCACCTGGGATTCCATCCGCTCGCCCCTCCCCCGCGTCCAGATAGAGAAGCCGGAGATCCTCTTCCGGAAGCTCGAGAAGCCCGAGATCGAGAGGATCAGGTCGGTAGTTACGCGCAGTACGGATGCGAAGGACTACTTCAGGTAGCGGCGATACGGCTCACTCGCAGGTTGCCAGCCCCTCGAGTCCCGAGGGGAGCGAGTAGTCCATGCTGTCGTCGATGGCCGTCAGCGACGCCAGCGGATCGTACTCATCGTACCTGGTTCCCTTGAACCCCGAGGCGAGCACGCTCACCTGAAGCTGCGACCCGCCGCCGTAGTTCACGCTGTACTCCACGTCTATGGAGTCGTTGCCGAACATGGACCCCAACCGCTTGACCGCCATCGCCGTCTCGCTCGCCTTGAGGTTGGCGTCTCCCGTGAGGACCACCACTGCGTGGTTCGCCTCGCTGGCCTCGGCCCTCTTGCTTATCCCGATGATGGCCCTCGAGAGGGCCTCCTCCGTCTTGTCGATCGACCCGGACGTCGCCGAGCCGAGGAAGGAGTAGCCGTCCTGGAAGACCGTCCCGAGGATCTTGTTGAGCCCCACCGGGATGGAGTCCTCGTTCCGGCTTGAGAGCAGCGACCCCAGAGCGGTGACCGCCTCGGCGTTGGCGAGCTCATAGATCTCCTTCAGTGTTGCGTCGGAGGTGCTCTTCAGGAGCGCATCGTTGTCGACGACCACGACACCCCTCGAGACGCCCCTCAGCCTCCGGAGGGACAGACCCGCGTAGAACCTGAGCTTCTCCTCGAACCCGAACGGCATCACCGCGATGCTCACCGTGTCCGCACCGCTCTCCCTCGCTAGCGCCGCCACGACGGGCGCCAGGCCGCTCCCGGTGGCGCGCCCGAGGCCCGCCACTATGAACACTACCCTTGCTCCCCTCACCATCGCGCGCATCTGGTCCTGATACGGAATCGAGAGGCCACGCACCATCGAAGGCGTCAGCTTCTGGTCGATTGGGCAGTCGATGAGGATCTTCTGACCGCCCTCCACGGAATCCAGGTCGGCGGGGTCGCAGGAGAGATAACCGAACCTGTCGACAAGGGTGGTCTCCTTGCTTAGCGCGCACACAATCTTTGCTCCCGCGCTTCCTATGCCGAGAGCCAAAACCTGACCGTAACCATCGGTTGACATCTTGCGAGCCTTTCTACAACGGCCTCCGGATTAATCAGCCTCGGAGTCCAAACCTTGCACAATTGGTTTAGGAATGTTCACTAAGATTCCTTGAGGCCATTCACGAGCGTGTTGACGAGGTCGTCCTGCATGTGGCCGTCGCATTCGACCACCACCTTCGTCACCCCCTGCACCTTCCCCGCGGCGTCCCTGATTCTCTTCCCCAGGTCGACGGCCGTCGGGCTGTAGGCCGAGAGGGGCGTAAACCTTACCTTGATCACTCCCGGCGTGACCTCTGCGACCTCGGTCACGACGGTGAGCTCCCCGAGCTTCCTTCCCGTCTCCTCCTCGACGAGCCCGTAGATGGCTCCTTTCGCCGCGGTCCCCAGATCTTCGGACATGCGCACTCTTGCCTCGGTCTCACCACTTAACCTTAAGGGATAAGGGATGCGACGCTTTCACCTCGTCGATTCTCCCCACGCTCGTGTTCTTGGGCTCGTGCTCGAGTTCGCCCCGCTCGAGCTTCACGTAGAGGTCGTTGAGCAGGTCGGCGTACTCGTCGAGAGCCTCGACAGCCTCCGTCTCGGTGGGCTCTATCATGAGCGCCTCCTCGACGGTGAGAGGGAAGTACACCGTCGGGGAGTGTACCCCGTAGTCCAGAAGCGCCTTCGCCACCTTCATCGCGCCTCCGGAGAGGCTCCCGTTCACAGAGACTATCGCCTCGTGCTTCCTCCTCAGCCCCTTGCCCTGAAGCAGGACGTAGGCGTTCGGATCGAGCCTGGAGAGGAGGTAGTTTGCCGCCAGCACGGACATGCTCGAGACGTCGTCGAGGCCACCCGCGCCCAGGAGCCTGATGTAGCAGTAGGCCCTGAGGAGTATCGCCGAGTTTGCGAAGCTCCCCTTGAGCCTCCCGATGGAGCGCGGGACCCCGTAGTCCAGACGATAGCCACCCTGTCCCTTTGTCACCACGGGGACGGGCAGGTAGTCGCGCAGGCGGGCGTTGACGCCGACCGGCCCGGCGCCCGGCCCTCCGCCCCCGTGCGGAGTCGCGAACGTCTTGTGGAGGTTGAGGTGGACAACGTCGAACCCCATGTCGCCGGGGCGTGCCTTCCCGAGGAGGGCGTTCATGTTGGCCCCATCGTAGTACATCAGCCCACCGGCGTCGTGGACGACCCTAGAGACGTCGCTCACCTCGCTCTCGAAGAGCCCGAGCGTGTTGGGGACCGTGAGCATCATGCCGGCGGTTCTGCCCGAGACGAGCTTCGAGACCTCGCTGGCCCTGACGAGACCTCTCTCGTCCGAAGCGACGTTGACGACCCTGAAGCCCCCCATCGCCGCGCTCGCCGGGTTTGTCCCGTGCGCGGAGTCCGGGACGAGTATCTCGTCCCTCTGCGCCCCGCCGTTGTTCCGGAGGTAGCTTCCGATCATCAGCACCCCCGCGAACTCGCCCTGCGCGCCGGCGGCCGGGGTCAGCGAGAAGCTCTCCATCCCTGTTATCTCGCAGAGCATCTGGGAAAGGTCGTAGAATATCCCGAGGAGTCCCTGCACGGTGTCATCGGGCTGGAGGGGGTGTGCCTCCCTCATGCCGGGGCTCGCGGCGATGTACTCGGATACCTTCGGGTTGTACTTCATGGTGCAGCTCCCGAGCGGGTAGGTCCCCGTCTCCACCGAGAAGTTCATCTGCGAGAGCCTGTTGAAGTGCCTCAGGACCTGCAGCTCGGCCACCTCGGGCAGTCTCAGCTCGCCCCTCCTGAGGCCGGGCGGGATTATCTCCCTCCCCTCCTTCCAGGACTCGATCTTGGGGTCCGTTGGAGGGATGAACCCCGTCCTCCCCCTACGGCTGAGCTCCGATATCAGGGGCTCGTCCCATCGCGCCTGCCTGTACTTCCTCGGCAATCAGAGCACCTCCCCCAGGGCGTCGACCAGCCTCGAAACGTCGTCCGAGGAGTGGACCTCGGTGACGCAGTAGCCGCCGGCTTCGCCTATCCCAGTGAAGTCACGGGTCAGGGGGTACCCGCCCAGTATGCCCTTGCGGGAGAGCCCGCTGTACACGTCCTCGGCCTTCGCCTCCCTGTAACCGACGGCGAACTCCTTGAAGAAGGGACCTTCGAAGAGGGGCGAATCGACCCCCTCGATCCTTCCTATCATCTCGGCGGCGTAGTGAGAGTTTCCGGCGACGACCTCGCCGAGCTGTGCGAAGCCGTTCTTCCCCAGGAGGGAGAGGTAGCTCGCGGCCGCGAGGGCCAGCAGGGCCTGGTTGGTGCATATGTTGGAGGACGCACGCTCCCTCCTGATGTGCTGCTCCCTCGTCTGGAGCACCATGCAGAACGCCCTCTCGCCCTCGTCCTTCGTCGTCGTCATCCCTATCATCCTGCCGGGCATCGACCTCGCGAGGCTCATGTCGCGCACCGCGAATATCCCAAGGTGGGGTCCCCCGAAGTTCATCGGGATTCCGAGGGGCTGCCCCTCACCCACGACGACGTCGGCCCCGTAGCTCCCCGGCTCCTTGAGCACCGAGAGCGAGACAGGGTCGACCCCCACCACTCCGAGGCCTCCCGCCCGGTGGACCTTCTCGACGGTCTGCTCCGCCTCCTCTTCGATGACACCGAAGAAGTTCGGGTTCTCGAAGTAGATTCCGGCGACGTCCGGCCCGAGGCTCCCCTCGAGCGACTTCTGGTCCAGCTCGCCCGTCGTGCGGTCGAACCCGACCGTCCTCAGCGCGAGCCCCATCGGCTCGACGTAGGTCCTGATGACCTCCCTCCTCTGCGGCCCAACGCTCTCAGCTATCAGGAAGGTGGACCGGTTCCTCGCCCTCGCGGCCATCCTCACCGCCTCCGCGGCGCCCGACGCCCAGTCGTACATCGAGCTGTTGCACGCCTGCATGCCCAGGAGGTCGCACATCAGGCTCTGGTACTCGAAGAGCGCCTGCAGGATTCCCTGGCTTATCTCGGGCTGGTACGGCGTGTAGCTCGTGTAAAACTCCTGCCTCGAGATGATCGACTCGACCGCTGCAGGTATGTAGTGCGGCCAGACTCCTCCGCCCAGAAAGCAGAGAGCATCGGGCGGGGTGACGTCCGCCGCCAGCCTCCTGGTCACCTCTCTCCTGACGGAAGCCTCTGGCTGGCCCTCGGGTATCGCCAGTCGGCGCTTGAGGGCGAGCTCGGGCGGGATGTCGGAGAAGAGCTCAGAGACTGATGAGGCCCCTACCCGCCTCAGCATGTCCTTCACGATTTCGTCATCGAGGTTGGGGAGGAAGGGGTGCCGTACCTGCGAGGGCATGTCCCCGCTCCGAGAAAAATGGTTAAAATACGTATTCACTGGGGCTATGAACCCCGTTGATTAGGAGACTTCTGCTGGTGTGCGTGGCAATCCTGCTCCTCCTGCCCCTCGCAGCCCCAGCAGCGGCCCAGTCGAGCGGGTCACCCATCATCACGCTGACGCACACGTACCAGATCAACGAGTTCGGCTTCGGGGTTCTGAACGACACGGTCACCTTCCACAACAACGGGACGTCGACCGTCCAGATACCTTCGTTCCAGCTCGGGATTCCCGACAGCGTCGCCTCGCACGCAGTCTCGTTCGTCGTCCCCCAGTCCGGGTTCACCGGGTCGCCTTCGGACAACGGGACCGTTACGACTATCACGGTCACCCCGAGTTCGCCCTCTCTCTCCGCGGGGACCACGACCAAGGTTTCTGTGGAGGCCTACCTGAACAACGTTCTTAACATAACAGCGGGATCCACGAAGAAGTTCGGGGCTGTCGTCCTCCTCAGCCCATCCGTCAACATCGTGGTCAACACACTGAACCTGATAGTCGAGGTCCCGTCGGGTGGAACGCTCACGCCCTCGCTCCCGAGCGGGTGGGTCTCCTCTCCGACCAGCTCGCCACCGAGCTACTCGGAGGTAAAGAGCAACGTGACTTCCGCGATCCTGACCAAGACCGAGGTCCTCAACGCGACGGACGAGGCCACCTTCCTCCCCGTCCAGGTGTTCAGCGTCACAAGAACGATTGTCCCGAGCGGGAACGGCTACCCCCAGGTCGAGGACCTGGTCAGCCTGAGGAACCTCGCATCCTACACCGTCAGCGACCTCCCTCTAACGCTCCTCTCTAGCAGCATCGGCACCATCACAATAGTCCCGTGGAGCAACCCACCGTTGGTCGATCCGACGATCGTCTCCCTGACCGACGGTTCCCTGACCTTGACGAACCCGCCCTTCTCGGAATCGATACCGGCGGGGGCCAACTTCACCTTCGCGATGCTTTACAACGCCCCCAGCTCGCTGGTCAAGACCTCAGGGAGCACGGTCTCCGTCTCGCTCCCCTACACCCTCCCAATCCAGGCGGTCGTCGGGAGCTACGTCGTGACGACCCAGCTACCCCCCGGCATGCACTCCGTCGGGCAGGGTGAGACGAGAGTCACCAACGCGACGCCATTCAACCAGGGAACGGTTGACCTGAGCTACTCCGTCAGCGTTGGGTGGGCGGCCGGTGGCGCGGTCCCGCTCGCCGCGCTCCTCTTCGTCGCCTCGTTCGTCGTTCTTGCCCTGAGGCGGCCCAAGAGAGAACAGAAGGAGGAGGGTGAGGAAGAGGAGGGGAAGGTCACCGAAATGCTCCCCGACCTCATCAAGGGCCTCGAGGACAAGGTGGGCGTCTTCGGGCAGTTCCTGACGCAGTCGGCCGCCAAGTCGCAGGGAACCGTGACGAGGGCCGATTTCGCGAAGATACGCAACGAGATAGACGCCCTGAAGTCGCGGTCGACAAACAGGCTGAACGAGCTGAGACAGTCTGCGGGGAGCAAGCGGTTCGTCGACCTGATGAGCCAGATCCAGGACGCCGAGAGGGAAGAGGACAGGTCTGCCAAGGATCTGCTCAACCTCTACGACCAGTACCACAGCAGGAGGATGAGAGAGGAGACCTTCCGCAGGCTCCTTCCTAACTACAGGAAGCGGTGGGACGGTGCCACCAACCACCTCTCCGACCTGCTGAACGTCGCGCAGAGGGAAGGGAAGCAGGCCTAGCAGGGCGGACGCCGTCGCGGCTGTCCGAATAGGTTTATCAAGACCTACGGTGGGTTGCCGAGTTCAAGGCGTCTTCTATGGAGAGCGGAGATAGCAAGGTAGTGATAATTGGTTCGGGCCCGGCGGGCCTGACCGCGGCGATTTACGCGGCGAGGGCCGGACTGTCCCCCGTCCTCTACATGGGGTCGAAGTACGGGGGCCAGCTCATGGTGACGAGCGACGTAGAGAACTATCCGGGCTTCAAGGAACCCATCACGGGCCCCGACCTCATGGACCAGATGCGGGCCCAGGCCGAGAGGGTGGGGGCGGAGCTCATACAGGATGACGTCATCGAGGTGAATCTCCTGACCTACCCCTTCGTCGTCAAGACGCCGCAGGAGGAGAGGCGCGCCCTCAGCGTCATAGTTGCGAGCGGAGCGAACCCCCGGAGACTCAACCTCGAGTCGGAGGCGCGGCTGATGGGGAAGGGCGTCTCAAACTGCGCCGTCTGCGACGGGTTCTTCTTCAAGGGGAAGAAGCTGGCCGTGGTAGGCGGAGGAGATACTGCTCTGGAGGAGGCGACCTATCTGAGTCCGCTGGCGAGCAGCGTGACGGTGATTCACCGGAGGGACGCCCTCCGGGCTTCGGACGCCCTCCAGAAGGAGGCCTTCTCCGATCCGAAGCTCAGCTTCCTCTGGGACTCCACGGTAATCGAGGTCACGGGCGAGAAGAGGGTCGACGGGCTGAGAATCAGGAACGTCAAGACGGGGGCGGAGAGCTGGCAGCAGTTCGACGGCCTCTTCGTCGCGATAGGCTACGACCCGAACACGGCGATCTTCAAGGGGCAGCTGGACATGGACGGCAACGGGTACATCGTCGCAAGGCGCGAGACCGAGACGAACATCAAGGGTGTCTTCGTGGCGGGAGACGTCCGCGACTTCCGCTATCGGCAGGCCGTCACCGCCGCCGCCGACGGGTGCAAGGCCGCTCTCGACGCGGACCGGTTCCTAAAGGAATCCCAAGTGCCTATCCGATTACAGGCAGGAACCTGAACTCGCCGGCGGACTTGGAAAGGGGACCCACGATCGGCGTCTGGTATCCGCAGGACCGGCACCTCCCCTCATCGTCCAGCGTGTACGCTCCTATGTCGTAGCCCGTCCGCTCGATGAGTAGAGCGTTGCAGCCAGGGCAGTAGGTGTTCTCCGCGGGGTGGCCCGGGACGTTACCGATGTAGACGTACCTGAGGCCCTCCTTCTTGGCGACCTCGTAGTGTTTCTCGAGGGTTCTGACCGGGGTGATGGGCGTGTCCATCATGTTGTAGTCGGGATGGAACCTCAGAAAGTGGATCGGGGTGTCCGGCCCGAGGTTGTCGTAGATCCACCTGGCGAGCTTGCGCGCGCTGTCCAGGTTGTCACCGATGCCCGGGACGATGAGGTCGGTCACCTCCAGGTGTATCTTCGTCCTCTGCTTCACCTCGAGGAGGGTCTGGAAGATCGGCTCGGCGTCTGGTATGTGTATCACGCTCCTGACGAAGCCCGTCTCACCGCTCCCCTTGAAGTCCACCGTCAGGCAATCCAGGAACTCGCTCATCGCCCCCACGGTCTCGGGGGTATCGTATCCGTTCGAGACGAAAATGTTGAAGATGCCCTTGCTGTGCGCCAACTTCCCGACGTCGCGGGCGTACTCGATGAATATCGACGGCTCGTTGTAGGTGTAGGCGATGCCCTCACACCCGTTCTCGACCGCGAGCTCGACCACGCGCCTGGGGGTGGTCTCTACGCCCTCTATCTTCCTCCTCTGGCTTATGTCAGAGTTCTGGCAGAATCGGCAGAGCCAGGAACATCCCGTCGTCGCGATCGAGAAGATCTTTGACCCCGGGTGATAGTGGATTACCGGCTTCTTCTCTATGGGGTCGACGTGCCCGGCTATGATCCTTCCATAGTTGAGGAGGTACAGCCGTCCGCCCACCACGCCCCTTATCCCGCACAGACCGATCTGGCCCTCCCCTATCTGGCACCTCCTGGCGCAGGCTGTGCACTGGACCCGTCCGTTCGGTAGCGTCGAGTAGAGATCCGCAGGCTTTCCCGAGGCGACCTCCAGCCTGGATCTCAGCTCTGGCATGAATCGCAAAGAGGTGCTTCTCCGCTTTAACCCTTTCCGGGAGCCGGAGGAACCGTTAGCCCGTCAGCTCCTCACTCAGAGCTCAAGACGAGACTTCGACCCGGAAACGAGTACAAGTCCCGACGAGTTAGCGGTGCCAGTTCGGACGCGCCCAGCCCCGAGACGGACTACGGGGGCAGGTAGATCGGGCTTCCGCTCTTGCTCGATGCGAGCACCGCCTCAGCGATCCTGATCACGCTCAGTCCGTCCCTTCCCGTCACGAGAGGCTGCCTCTTCTCCTCGATCGCCGAGATGAACTCCTTGAGCTCGAGGACCAGGGGCTCCGTGAAGACGTGCTTCGGGACCCGCGTTTCCTCCTCCTCGTGGATCTGCATCTCCTGGGTTATGAAATCGACCGTAACCTCTCCCTTCGTGAAGACGGCGTTGAGCTCCCTGACTCGCATCGGAGTGACCCAGTTGGTGGTGATGAAGGCGGTCCTCTCGCCGCCGAAACCGAGCAGGATCGTCGCGATGTCCTCGTTCTTCCCCATCACGGAGCCGACGCGTGCGTAGACCGTCTTCGGCTCCTCCCCGAAGAGCCACCGGGCGGTATCGATGTCGTGGACCGAGGCGTCCTTCACCACCCCGACGTCCGTGATGTTGTCGCCGCGCCTGTTCTCCCTGTGGTACTGGAAGAGTATCGGGCTTCCGAGCTTCCCCTCGTTGATTATCTTCTTCAGCTCGGATATCGCGGGGTTGAACCTCTCGATGAACCCCACCGTGAGGATCTTCCCGGATTGTTTTGCGACCTCGATGAGCTCCTCGCCCTCCTTCAGAGAGCTCGTCATCGGCTTCTCGACGAAGGAGTTGATGCCGGCCCGCAGGGTCTTCGAGGCGACAGCAAAGTGGGTGGTAGCCGGGGTCGCTATCGTGACCCCGTCCAGCCTCTCGTTCTGGATCATCTCGTCGACGTCGCCGTAGGCTGTGACGCCGTGCTTCCTGGCGTAAGATTCGGCCCTGGACCTGTCGATGTCGCAGACTGCCGAGAGCACACCTAGCTCGCTAAGCACCCTGACGTGGTTCTTCCCCCAGCCTCCAGTCCCGATGACGGCTATGCTTGTCAACTGTTCCTCACGAACCTGACCGCCCTCCCCGTTCGAGCCCTCTTAACGATTTAGAAATTTATCCTCTCTGGAGCGCCGCCGTCGCCCTCAGCAGCGAGAGCTCGGACGACCTTGAACCCGTCCTCAGGCTCTTCATCCACTCGAGGTCCGCCGCGGAGCAGACAATGGCGATGTTGTGCTTGTACGAGTCGACTACCTCCTCACGACCTACTCCCATCTGCGCCTGCTTTACGTCCGTGACGTAGTCTCTCAGCCTCTCCACCAGCGACTCGGCCGTCTTCATTCTGTCCGCCCGCATCTCGTACCTGTCGACGGTCCACGCAACCAGTACCCTGGTCCTGCTAGCCTTGAGCTGGAGCTCCCTCAGGAGCTCCCTGGTCTCGTCCACGATGTAGCGGACGTGGTTCTCGAGGCTCTTTATCGCGGCGCCCGCCAGGTAGGTGAGGGGCTCCCCCACGTCCTCGCTCGACTGTATGGCTGTGAGGTCGTAGACGTGGGCGGCCAGGTCGTCGATGTACCTCTCCGCCGTCTTTCCTCCTATGGGCTTCAGGCCCTTGGCCTTCCTCATGAGCTCGATCTCGGTCGCCACCGAGGTGCTCTCGTTCAGGACGAGCGACGCGTACTCGAGCTCGGCTGAGGTGATGTTCCCGTAGGTGGCCCGCAGGCCCAGGTCCTCGACTCCGCCCTGACTCCTCGTCATTGCCGAGACGGCGACCGTCGTCGCCGCGCCCCCCGGCCTCATGGGGGAGTAGCCGTAGTTCAGTCCCTCGCCTATCTTCAGCCCCGTCTGCTTCTCGATCAGAGCGATGTTGTCGTCGTTCCCTCCTATCCCGACCGGGAGGGCGTTCACGACGGTCGCGCCCTTCGTCACATTCTTTGCGACCTCGCGCATCTTGGCGTTGGCCTCTATGACTGACTCGTCGCCCGTCTTCCTGAGCTTGGGCGTGAAGAAGATGACGCTCGCCTCAGTGAGGACCTGAGACACCGGCTTCAGGCCCATGAGCGACTCCCCTCCCACGAGCTCCTGGAGCGTGGGGTTGTCCCTCACCGTCTGGGCGTTGAGGTCCATCGCCATCTGCAGCGTATCGTCGACGATCGTGACCGAGGCCCTCTCGACCACCTGAGACGCGATGTTGTACCCCTCGGTGGTGAGACCGTAGACCGCGACCTTGATCTTCTGCAACTCTATGAGCTCGGCGCACCATCACGGCCCGAAGGTGATATAGCTTTCAACCTCACGTGGCGCGCGACGAACTCATGGGAGGCAATTCGGAACGATTTTTAAGCCTCGAGGTGCAACAAGCCTCCCTTGCGTTTCTGGTTCGACGTCCTGACTCCGAAGCAGCTCCTGCTCTTCAACCCTGTCATCCAAGAGCTGAAGGCCAGGGACCACCAGGTGCTCGCCACCTCGCGGCACTATCGGGAGGTCGAGCAGCTCGCAGCGATGCTCGGGGTGGAGCTGAAGTTCGTCGGGTCGCGCGGGGGGAAGGGGACCTACGACCAGCTCAGGGCGAGCCTCGAACGAATGAACTCCATGCTACCCCTCGTGGCCGATTTCCAGCCGGACGCCTCGGTCTCCGTCGCCTCTGCCGACTGCGCCCGGATCTCGTTCGGCATAAGGGTAAAGCACGTCGCGGTCAGCGACTCCCCTCACTCGGTCATAGCCGGCAAGCTGTCGCTCCCGTTCTCGCAGCACCTCCTCACGCCCTGGGTCATCCCGTACATCGCCTGGTACCGCTTCGGGCTCCAGAGGAGCGAGATAACCAAGTACCACGCCCTGGACCCTGCCGCCTGGCTGAAGAGGGAGGCGAGGTCCAAGGGGCCCGAGATCAAGGTGGAGCCGGGAAAGCCGACCATCCTCGTCCGGCTGGAGGAGTCGTACGCCCCCTACATGATCGGGACCGACCAGGGGTGGACGGGCAAGGTCCTCCAGCGCCTCTCGGATGAATTCAAGGATTGCAACCTCATAGCCCTGTGCCGGTACCAGGATCAGCTCGAGATGGTGAAGAGCACGTTCGGCGACACCTTCTACGTCCCCGAGAAGGTCGTCGACGGGGCCGGACTGATCAGACAGTCAGACGTCTTCATCGGCATGGGAGGGACCATGACGACGGAGGCCGCGCTGATCGGTGTCCCGACGGTCTCGGCCTATCAGGGGTCGGGCCTGTACACCGAGAGGTACCTCCTCTCCATGGGCCTCCTGCTCAAGACGCACCACCTCGACGCGCTGGCTAGGCTCGTCAGGAAGTCCCTCACGAGGAAGTATCAGGATCACTGCAAGAGGAAGGCCAAGCGGCTGCTCGACTCGATGGAGGATCCCGTCGAGAAGATCGCGGGCTACCTCACGTCGGCCCGCTGAATCTCCGCGCACCCAAAAACAGAAAGAGTGCCGCCGCCATACTCACGTCCGTCGTGCCCCCGACCGAGATCATCATCACCGCATTCCTCGCGACGGCGCTCGCGGCGTCCCTGATCTCCTCGAGGTCGAAGATCCCCTACACCGTCGTCCTCGTCCTCGCCGGCGTGGCGTTCGCCGCCCTCTCCATCTCGTCCTTGACGGGCGTCGACGTGATCTACAACCAGCTATCGGCCGGCGGCCTCTTCGTCGGACTGGTGCTCCCTCCGCTCCTATTCGAGACGATGATGAACGTGAAGCCCGAGGAGCTGAGGCCTGTCCTGAGACCGGCGCTCACCCTCGCCACGGTGGGGGTCGCCGTGGCGACCGTCATCACGGGACTGCTCCTCTGGGCCATCGCCCGAGTGCCACCATATCCGGCGTTCCTCTTCGCGGCTATAATCTCGCCCACCGACACCGCGACCGTCCTTGAGATCTTTAGGAGGGTCAAGGTCCCCGTGAGGCTATCCGCGATGATGGACACCGAAGCGGTCTTCAACGACGCCACGGGGCTAGTAGTCTTCACCCTCTTGCTGACCTCGCTCGGCGCGGCGGGCTTCAGCCTTTTCTCCGCATTAGCCCAGTTCCTCTACGTCTTCGCAGGGGGCGTCATCATCGGGCTTGGCGTCGCATTCGCAGCGGACAGGCTCCTCAGGTTGGTGAGGGACTCGATAACGGAGTCGATCCTGACCCTCGTGGCCGTCTACGGCTCCTACTCTCTCGCCAGCTCGCTGGGGGTCTCCGGTCTTATCGCGGTGGCGACGACGGGGATGGGCTACGCGTTCGCCTCCTCGAGGAGGGACCTCCCGGAGCGCAAGGCGTACGTCAAGAACTTCTGGTCCGTCCTCTCCTTCTTCGCCAACACGGTCGCGTTCCTCTTCATCGGCCTGGGGACGGACATCGGTCAGTTCTACAACTTCCTCGCCCCGATCCTGATAGCCTATCTCGCCGTCATGGTGGCCAGGCTGACCTCTGTCTACTCTATCCTGGGGCTAGCCAGGGTGGGAAGACAGAGGATTCCCGATTCTTGGAAGAGGACGGCGACGCTGGGAGGCATGAGGGGCGCGCTCTCAATCGTCCTAGCAACCTCCCTCCCGGCGACGCTTCCCCAGAAGGAGCTGATAGTGACGGTCGTCCTGGCGGTGGCCTTCATCTCGATTACTCTGCAGGGGTTCCTACTGGCCAGGTACGCAAGGAGGTCCTTCCCGGAGGAGAACCCCACGCAGGCCGAGCTACCCGTTTAGGGAAATCGGTTTGGCTGGTCCCTTTGGGTCGGGAGTCGCGCGATCGGCCTCAGTCTGGAGGCCGTCCAACGGAATCGAGGTCAATCCTGAATAGCTCCACCGGAGACTGTAGGTTCTTGAGCTCAACCGGACCAATCTCCGTGATGTGGTTCTCGAGCTTGTTCCAGACCTGGTCGAACACCTGGCGAGACATGTAGATCTCCCCTGCTCCCGCCGATTCTTGGATTCGCGAGGAGATGTTGACCGAATCTCCCACTATGTCCGAACCCCTCCTTTCCACATCGCCTACGTGAATCCCCACGCGCAGCTCCACCCTCTCGGTCGCGTCGACTCCGAGGTTCCTGCGCTGCATTGTGTTTTGGAGCTCGATGGCGCAATGACACGCCTCGAGGGCACTTGTAAACTCTATCAGGAAGGAGTCGCCAATCGTCTTGACCTCGCGACCACCGAATCGGGGAAGCAGGCCTCTGACAACTTTCTCGTGCTCCTGCACGAGCCTGAGCGCGTTCTTCTCGTCCCTCTGCACCATCGCGGAGTAAGCGTGGATGTCCGTGAACATAACGGCTGCCAGCTCGCGGGTCTGAACGCCTTCGAACGTCTCTAGGAATGCGTTCATCTTCCAGTAGGTCTCCAGGAAGTCCAGCCCCCTCACGGAGCTGAGATACCTCACCTCTCCGTCCATCGTAGATTTCTTGATCAGGCCGAAGTCGCTAAGCTCTTCGAGCATCGACCTGAGCCTGTCTATGGGAACGCCGACGCCGTAGGATATCCTCGATATCCTTCCCCCTCCGGGGTATCGGCGAACCACTTCGAGTATCGCCGCGTAGATGTCGACCCTCGCACGCTTTCCTAGGCGGGCGCTCACGCTCGCCACACCCCCTCATTGGCCGTGGAAGCCACCGCCAAGTTCGTTCCCAATTTTCTCCCCTCTGTCTAAACTTGTGCCTCAGAGCGGCGGAGCTGGTAGGGTCGTTACTCTCTTCGGGGGGCTAGCGAACATCACCCTCTCGCCCGCATCCAGCTCCTTGGTGTACTGGGCCTCCTGCACGAAGCATCTCTCGCCAATCTCGATGGATTCTCCGTAGATATGTCCCACAAAGCAGCCCCTCCCCACGGAGATCTCTCTCGCATAGATGTCGTCAGTCTTGCAGCCACTCTCGAGCTCCACGCGATCTGCCACGAGATTTCCCCGGCAGATCGTCCCCCGAGACAACTCGACTTCGAACGCCCTGAGCCCTTCTTTGGCCTCGATTATTCCGCTCATCTCCGCGGTTCCGGTGAGGAGGACACGCAAACCCCTGAGGTTTCCACCGATTTCCAGGTCCTTCCCCCGCATCTCACCTCCCACATTAGCCGACCCGCCGACCTCCATCCTGGAGGCGAACTCCAAGGCCCCGGAGGTAGTAGCCGTCCCCGCCACCTCTATCCTTCCCGCCTTGAGGTTGCCCTCCACCTTCATGTCGCCCCCCACCTCAATGATGTCGCTTTCGAGATTGCCCCTCGTCACAAGCCTTCCGCCAACCTCGACGGACCTTCCAACATTCTCCGCCCCGAGTTCCGCCACCCCGCCGACCTCGAGACTTCCGAAGTGCAGGCTCGACGCCGAAGCGAATCTGCCCCCCACCTCCGCTTTTCCCTCGATTGTGCCAGACCCGACTTCGACCTCGCCTCCGACGTCGAGGTCGTCTATTGTAGCCATCCCAAGAACTCGTACCCTGCCGCCGACGTCGACCTCGTCGGCCTCGAGCGAACCATCAACCTCCATCGTCCCGCCGACCGAGACGTCGGTCGACGAGAGCGACCCGCCGACAGAGAGTCGCCCTCCCACGTCGACCTCGTCTGCCTCGAGGTCCCCCTTTACGTAGATCGAGTCTTCCACCTCAAGATCTGCTTCTACCTTCAACCTGCCGCTGAACCGCACTATTCCGCTCGACGACTCGAGCGACCGGCATTCGAGGTCACATTGGACCTCGGCATTTCCTTCGAAATAGACGGTCCCCGTCACGTGGGCGCCCGAGTCGTCTTCCCCCTTCACAACGGCACCCTGACCGACGTTCAGGTCGCCCTCTACCTTCCCGAGCCTGATTTCGGCTCCACCTCCCACCCGCGTCTCAGACATGCCAAGATCTTCTGCTCCTGACGCAGGTAATATAGTTGGCACACATCATGTGTCATTCGACTGGTATCTTCCGGGGATCAAGCATCTGGGGCGCAGAGTCTAGAGAGGCTTATCTAGCTCAGAAGAAAGTGCGCGAGGACGACTTAGCCCGGTGGTGCAGGGTGGCATTGAAATACTGTCGAAGACTTGGTTACCGTGACTCGTCCTAATGGCAGTGCCATTGGAGCACCTCCGCCATTTGCGAAGCGTCGTGGCAAAGGATACGGAATCAAAGGATCCAAGCATGTCGTGTGGTGGCCCGAACCAAACACCCGAGATCTAGGGGTGCTTCTAGGAATGCTTTACGGAGATGGCCACATCTGCCCACGGGATTACGCGGCTAGGAACGGGAAATGGAGAATCGACTTCTCCGAAGGGGACGCCGAAGTTTTGGAGGCCTACGCCTTTCTCACGAAGAAGGTTTTCAACGTTACGCCCGGCACTCGGAAGCGCGGAAACTGGTCTGAAATCTACTACTGCAGCAGGATTGTCTACGAATACTACACAACCTTAGGGGGCCACCCAACTGGTAAGAAAACTGGGAAGCTCTCGATTCCCAATGTTGCAAGAGATTGCGATGCTGTATTGCGAGGGTTCATCTGCGGTCTGTTCTCAGTTGAAGGGTCGGTGAAGGATAAGAGGTACGTAAGGCTGACAATAGAGATGCTGGAACCGAGGCTTCTCGCAGAGTTGAGGCGATATCTCTTTTCCCTAAACTTGAGGCCGCACACCTACAAATATGAAAAGCGCGGCAAGACGATGCACGGATTGTATCTCTATGGGCCGGAAGATACGGCTCACTTTCTGAAGAAATTTGGGCTGATTGGTGCGAAGCGTTCGAGGTTGGTCAGGTTTTTAACCTCGGTAAAGCCGACTCCCTGGTAGCCCGGAAGCCCGGTGGAAAGGGAAACCTTGCCGATTGTAGTCGGTCAAGCATACTGGCCTTTGGAGCCGGTGACCTAGGTTCGAATCCTAGCCGGGCTACTTCTGGTCACCCCAGAATCCAGCCCCTCCGCAGAGCCCTTCGGATTTCCGTTTGGTTCGGAACCCCATGTTCCAAGAGGGACGGACCGCGGACCGGACGACTTGACTGGATGCTTCTATTCCAGAGAAATCGCCAAAGATCTGCCGAGTTCGTATGAGCTCTATGGTGTACGAGTGGTCCTCTGCGGATTGTGGTCTTGATCTAGGCCTCCGTTCATCTCGACCAGCACAGAGTTGTCGCCCATCGTTATCTTCGCGTCTCGGTCTATCAGCTTGAGCGCTGCATCCATTAAGTTGCCGATGAAGACTGACCACTTGGGGCCAAGGTCGTGCGTCAGGACTACGACCTCCTTGCCATTGGACTTTATCTCGCTGTAGCGCATACATCCGGCGAACTCTGCGAGCGAGCAGACCGTTTCCAGTACGGCGTCCATCGTCATCTGCCCGCCCCTCCCCAGTGTGACTGTCCTCACTGTCTCCCTCCCCGAAAACTCCCCGGCATCAGCGAGTGTCTGGTCGCTCGTTCCCTCGAGTATTCGCCGGAATGTGGCTTTGTTGACCCTCATGAAGTCGAGCTTCTCAAGGAAGATGCGATCGTTGACATGCGTGTCGAGAAGCTGATTCACGAGGGTATTCAGGCTGGTATCCTGCTTCTCGGCTTCCTTCTGAAGCGCGTGATAGACTCCCTCGCTGATCCTAAAAGTTGCGGAGGACATCCTCTTTGAACGCTCACGCTGTACCTCAAACATGAGCCTTATCCCCTTCTATGGACCCCTCCGTCGGGACAAGCATTCTCACGTCGCCTTTGAAACGGTCCGCATTCGAGTAATAAGGTTGGGATACGTTTCTCACCCTTGAGAATTGCAGAGGGCCGACGTCGCCTCGGCGGTTCGGTTCGTGCAATTGCCATCCACATGTTTGCATTTGACTAAGTTGCCCGCAAATATTACGCTCGGCTTATGTACAGTTTGCGTCTCGGAACTAACAGTTGTTTGGTGTGAACGCCGAATCAGCTAGGGAGTCGAACCGGTCCTGGTGGCAGTCGGCTGCCGCAGGTGGCAACCAAGACTCCTTTCCTCTTCGGTTGTTCACAATGCCTCAACCCCTCGGCTTCCAGACCAGTTCGTCGAAGCAAGGTGGTCGGGCTGGAGTGGGCTGTGGCGCCTTGAACTGGCCGGTGATAGGCTACGTCGTCCAGAGAGCGTCATCCGAAAATGGCTGATTCGGGAGTAGCTCTTGGAGAGCTCCACGAATTCTCCAAGAGACTCCCCGTGCCGGATACCGTTGCTCGAGAGGCTGCCCGAATATACGCGAGAGGTCGGGAAAGGGGACTGACCAAAGGGAGGCCGGCAGCCGAGGTGACGGCGTCATCGCTCTACGCTGCGTGCAGAACGAATGTTGTCCCGATAACCCTCGATGACGTTGCGGCGGCGTGCGGAGTAAAGAGGAAGTTTGTGGCCAGGTATTACAGGCTGCTAGTTAGGGAACTCGAAATGGAGATCCCCCTCGCCCACTCTGCGGAGTACTTACCCGCGGTGGCATCTAGAGCGGGAATGAACGCCGACGTCCGGGCCAGAGCTCTGGGGATGCTTCACAAGGCTGAGGAGGGGGGAGTCGTCGACGGTTGGGAACCAATGAGCCTTGCCGCCTCGGTCCTGTACCTAGGAGCGTTAGCACAGGGCCAGAAGCTGACCCAGAAGGGCGCGGCGGCTGCCGCAGGTGTGACATTGGATACCATCCGGAACCAGGTCAAGCGCCTTCGGGTCGTTCTCGCCGAGTGAAGCATCCGCCCGGTCGTACTGATGAGCGCGTCCTCAGACCAACGGGATTGCAACCGCCGCACGCGGCACGGTCACCCGCCCCTTGGTGAGCGTGGAGAACAAATCCGGTCTCTCCGTGTGAATCGGGACAACTCTTTTCGCTCCTATCCTGTTAACCAGGTCCGCAACCCCATCCATGGGGGCATGACCGGAGGCGTGAATCTGATGGTAGCTGAACCCGTAATGGTCCACCCAGTTCCTTATGACCTGCTCGTCCTGTTCGCCCTCTTCGTTGTACGCCTCGGTCGTCGCATGGATGTACGCGCCGCCCCGGTCCGGCCTGATGTCTATCAGCTCGGGCAGGTTCCATTGGTCGAGGTGGAGGAGCACCTTTCCCTGCTGCCTTCTCACGTCCTCCGCCGTGAAGCCGTGGTCGAGGAAACGCCTCTCCCACGTCAGGTAGTCCGAGTCGTCGTAGCCTCCCTTTCTCTTCCTCCTTAGATAGACAGACACGTCCCTCCCCACCTGCGGCAGCTTGAGACCGCTGTCGCCCCTGAGTTCCTCGAGGAGGATTGCGACCTTCATCGAGACGACCAGGCGTCGACCCGTCGACTCGCACGCCCCGTAGAACGAGACGACGCGGTCAATATCGTTCCCTCGGAAGGATGAGAAAACGAGGTGCTCGTTCGCTTTCAGGATCTTGGCCGTCTCCGCAGCGACCTCGCGCTCGCCCGTCTCCCGCTTGCGGCCGCCCGGTGATACCCTCGTGCCCTCGGTAATGAGAACTGCGGGGCGGTCCTTCGCGGCCTCCGCGATGAAGTCGTCCGTCATCGAGCCCATCGGTCCATGGAACCTGAAGTCCCCGGTGTAAACGAGCGTCCCCTCCGAAGTTTGCAGGATGAAACCGTAGGCGCCCGGTATGGAATGGTCTACGTGGACGGGCCTGACCTCGATTCCCCCGACGGTAAACCGATCCCCCGTGCGAAAGGTCACGAGCTTGCGCCCGTCCAGTGGGGACCCCCCCGAGCCTCTCGAGGCCTTGTGGATGAGCGACGTGGTCTCGCCGCAGTACACGGGGATTTCCCCGTCCACGAGCGGTATCCGTCCCGTGTGGTCGAAGTGGAAGTGGCTTAGGAGCACAGCGTCCACCTCTGGCGCGGCGTACTTCATCCCGGTGGTCTTGAGCGCGTCTTCTGAGTAGAGGCCGGGTATCTCGGGAAGGAGCCCGAACTCGAAGTAGTCGCCGGCGCCGTTCACCCGCCTCGGCGTGATTCCCGATGAGAAATAATCGAGCCCTTCCGAGAAGCCCGCGCCGAAGTCGAGCAGGATGTTCTCGCCCCTGTCCGTGACAAGAATCTTGTTCCCGCCGATCTCGCCGACTCCCCCATAACAGGTGATCTTGACGGTCACGTTAAGGCTGTAAACGGGTCCGCATATAAGACTCCCCTACCGACCCTAGACGAACCCCTTCGCGAGCATGAGCGAGAGGACGTACGCGACGGCAAACCCGATGACCGGGCTGTACACCCAGCCGATCACGATGCTCCTCAGGACCTTCTTTCTGGCGCCCATCGAGGCGAGAGCAGCTACAATGGTCTGGTTCATGGACGCGTTCACCCCCAGGACGTTGAGGGCCGATATCACCAGCGACTTCGTAAGCTGTGCCGCTGCCGCTTTCTTGGCGTCGAGCTCCACGAGGTCCTCCCCCACCCTCTTGGCGAGCCTGGACCCCCAGGTCACCATCCCGACCATCATCGCGATGCCGCAGACGAACTTCGCCGGGAGCGCTGCGACACCCGACACAACTAGGCTTGTTGCCGCGTTGCTAACATCGTTCAAGCCCAGCACGAGCGCCGAGTAGAGCATAGTCCCCAGGATGAGGTACCTCAGGTGCTCCGAAGCCGGGATGTAGCGATAGACGACCCGGCCGAGAGAATAGCCGATGATCGGGGCGACGGCCCACGAGACGACTATGATGGCCAGCGTCGGGTAACTGATGGGAGTCCCAGATGCGAGGGCCGCCCCGAGTATCCCGAACGTGTAGAGCTGAATCGTGGAGGTGGGTACCTTCAGGTAGGTCGTCACGTTGCTCATGAGCACGAACGAGAAGAGAACGACCACGCTGTAGTCGCCGCTCACCTTGGCGAGGTCGGCGTAGGTCTGGACAACGTTGCTCAGTGTAGCCCCTAGGATCCACTAGGAGGCCAGAGACGAACAATCCCGTCCCGAGCTTTATCGAACGGGAACCGAAGGCCGTCCCAACGACGGCGCCCGAGTAGTGGTGGCCCATGCTCCATGCGGCAACCAGAGCGAGGACGACAACCAGGACGTCGACTGGCGCCACGGTCGCGGTCCGTTAGCGCTCCAATATCTCTGTTCCTCGCGCGACCGGAGTGCAAGCTCAGGCGAACGCCTGCGCCCCTGGCATCTGGAAAACGGCTTTAACCGCCTGTCGAGGGTCTCCTGGCGCTGAAGTTGGAAGACCCGACGAGCGAAAGGCGAACCGGACGAAGGAGGATGCGGATAAGCGAGGAGAACCTCCACATATCATCCTTCGCGATCGTGGGGGACGGGAAGGGATCGATCCTGTTGCTTAAGGCAGGAGAGAGATATCCACTCTCGTTCAGGCGCGGGATGCTACTCCTTCCCGCGACGATGCTCGAATTCGGGGAGTGGCCGCCGACGGCTGCGAAGAGGGCCATGACGACCCAGCTCGCCGGCGCCGAGGGCCTAGAGCCGAAGTTCAGGGAGATCCAGTCGTACCTTGGAAGTCATTGGGACCTTTGTTTCCTGTATGATTTCGATGGACAGAAGGCGCCCAATCTGACTGCGAAGCCACCGTACGTGGACGCCTCATACTACAAGCTGACCGCGCTGCCACGCGCCGCCATGGCGTCTGACCACCTCGAAGTGATCGACGGGCTCTCGCCTCGAAAGAAGCAGTAGTCCTTCAATCTATCGCGTACTTTCTCTTGAGCCGCTCCGCTCCCGAGTGGTTGACGAGCGGGCCGCTGGAGAGTGACGAGTTGCTGACGACCGCGATGCTGCCGTCCTGCTGCTTTATCCACGTGTTCCGCAGCGCGATTCTCACGATGGTGCCCTTCACTCCGCTGTACTCGACGCTGTCGCCCAGGTGTATCACCCCGTCGCTGGCTAGAAGTATCCCGGAGATTACGTTCGACAAGGTAGATTGAAGAGCGAGGGAGAGGGCGAGAGCGGCTATCCCCGAGACCGTCAGGGTCGTGAAGATCGAGGACAGCCCTGAGATCTGCAAGACCGAGAATGCGATTAGGGCCAGCTCGATGATTCTTATGTAGACGCCTATGTCTCTGAGCACCACGCTCCCGGCGCCCGCGGCCTTGCCAGCCCGTCGTACTACGAAGCTTATGACCTCGAGGACGGCGACGATGACCGTGATGGAGATGATCGACCCTATCAGGATGTACTCGATCGAGTGCATCAGTCAGTCACCAGGGCGGTCCTCAGCGAGCTCTGAAACGACCGGCTGCCCTGGAGGCGTCCATCGATGACCATGTCGCAGGTTCCCCCGTGACTACGCCCAACGCTCCACTAATTATGCTGATTTGGAAGACCGACGCAGGCGTCTAAGAGGCATCACACAAGTGACGTTGGAGTTCGAGCCAGAAGTTGCATAAATTTCAAGTGTTTGTCCCAAGCATATGCTTAAATCCGAATTTTGCTTCTGTGTCGACCATGACTCAAGACGAGAAAGTTCGATACGGTCTGATCGCACTCGGAGGCGCCAGCTTGGTATTCGCCGCCCTGGGGATACACGGACACCCAAGCCCTCTGGAATTCATGGGGACTGCCGGAAGCGCTTAGTCGGGCCTAGTTCCGGCGTTGCCCGGAGCTTTCACCTATCTTTAGAATCAGGTTCTCGAACTTGGCGGCGAGTTCGGGGCCGTTAAACATCCATTGTCTTCCCTCATCATCAAAGAGGCTGTAGGAGAGGGTGAAGGCGAAGGAATTAGTCTGGTCCATCACGCCGTATGTTGCCCTTGGCCCGAAGCCATCCAGGGCGTCCTTAAGAAAGTCGAACGCGTCGTTTACCGTCTCTACGGGGAACGCGAGCTGCGCGTGGTAATCCGCGCCTGCGGCCTCGCACCACAGAAACGGGACCTTGTTCATCTTCCCTATCAGCGAGAAACGCTCCGAGTCGCTGACGCCGCGCACCAAGACTGAGATCATGATGTACTTGTGCTGCCTGTGCTTCCCCCGGTCCGCGACCTGGTCGTAGGTGGTCCCCATCCACCTGAGCGTGTAACCGTTGAGCATCCGCTTCTCTTGGACGTGCTTGGCCCAGTGCCACGCCAGCGTCTTGTAGTTGATATCCAGCCCGTTGTTGGTCTTGATTGACTCTCTCATCTCGCTCAGTGAACGCGTTGCGTCCATCTGCAGCTCCTTGAGTATGAGAAGGTCCAGGTTATCGAAGGTGAACGGCTCGAACGGTCCGGGGTTATCGCCCTTCTCCGGCTCTACCGTCTTCGTCCAGTCGAAGTCCCAGCGCCCATGGTCGAAGTCGAAGAACTCGGCCCTCATTGGGACGTTGCGGAACCAATCGAAGTTGTAGAATTCCACACTCTCAAAGATTCCAAGCTCCTTGAGCTTCTTCATCAGCTCGACGAAGCCCTGCTTGTGCTCCTTCGGCACGCTCGCGTGGAGCATGTAGCTTCCGTCTGGGAGGAGCTGGCTGAAGGAGACCACGTAGCAGAGCTTGTTCATCGCGATGAACAGCTCCTTGGCGTATGCCGAGTAGGTCTCGTTGAGGTTGACCCTCATCACGACCCTCTGCATACCCAAGCCCTCGAAGTTGACCTTTGCCTGTACGGCGAACCCCTTCCCGATTATCTTCTCCTTGTAGCGGTATCTGATGGTCTCTTTGTACTGACCCGACATCCTCGCGATTAAATCGATGTCAGGACCCATCTTCATGATGAGCGTCGCCAGTTGAGCCATTTCGGGAAGTGCGCTTCCCACACTCCGACCGGTGGGCTCATTGACCATTTGAACACGTAATGCCCGAATAGTTTGTATTTAAGAGTATGATAACGGGACAATTCTTTCGACAGCGGGGTAACCTGAAAGTGAGCAAACAGACCATCTCCTGAACCCCTCTCCGGGCTTGGACAACTGTTTATCTAGCTCTCGGCAGGGCGAGTCGCTCGACAGATGCCTGACCGCCGCAAGCCCGTCAACTTCATCGCCGATGATGCGAAGGTCGGCAAGAACGTGAAGATTTGGCACTACGCATACGTCGGTTCCCGAACCAGAATCGGCGACGACGTGATGATTGGCTCGCTGTCGCACGTCGACTATAACGTTACCATCGGCTCTGGGACGAGGATCGAGGGGTCAGCCTACATCCCCCCTCTCACGAGGATAGGCAGGAACGTCTTCATAGGGCCAGGGGTTACACTCACAAACGACCCCTACCCGATGGGAAAGAAGATGGTCGGAGTCACGATAGAGGATGGAGCGATAGTCTGCGGTGGCTCTGTCATCAAGGCAGGAGTGACGGTGGGGAAGAACAGCGTAGTCGCCATGGGGGCCGTCGTAACGAGGGATGTACCCCCGGATACCGTGGTGAAGGGAGTTCCGGCCAGGTTCGCCTACACGAGGAAGGAGTACGATTCTAGGAAGCTGAAGTGGGAGACCTCGTAAACCGCCCGTAGAGGGAGTCCATGACGAACATCAGTCCGATCCAGAGGACGCCAAGCCCCGCCGTGAGGATGATCTTCGTCACCGTCGAAGGCAGGGGTCCGGTTCGTATGGGCGGGCCGAGCGGCCGTATCACGGCGATGAAGAAGTAGCTCTCCCCGATTATCAAGAGCCAGGCGACCAGGGCGATGACCATGAGACCGTACAGATTTTTTGGGGTCATGTGAACCACGTCATAGCAGAGGTGAGTACCGAGAGGAGGCAGGCGAAGGCCGTGAGGAGAAGGATGTTCCTCACGAGTTCCTTCTCCCCCATCGGCCCGCCCGCCAGGACCATCCTGACGAGAGTCGCGGGGGCGCCCGGCTGTGACGATGCATGGAGCTTCCCGTCTTCCCCGAGGTAGGTTGGCCTCGCAGTCATCCTCTTGTGCTCCACGAGACCCCTGACGCTGTAGAGCGTGTAGTACGAGTTGATGACAGCAGGTATCACCGCGACGAGCGCCGCTATCTCAACGCCTCCCATTATGGCGAGGGCCGCGAAGAGCGCCCCCAGCATCAGACTGCCGCTGTTGCCATCGAAGGCCCTGGAAGGGAATCTGTTGAAGAAGTAGAAGCAGAGCGCCGTCGCCGTGAGGGGGAGGACGGCCGCGAGCCTGATGTAGTCGTAGGAGGAGAAGCTCAACCCGCTGAAGAGTATCGCGACTATCAGCGCCACGCTGGTCAGGGTCGCGAACCCTGAGAGCTCACCGTTGAACGAGTCGAGCATGTTGAAGGCGTGCGAGGAGACGGGCATGGCGGCGACGATCAGGATCGCGAAGATGATGTAGTGTGTTCCCGTGGCACCGAAGAGGGGGAAGTAGAGAACCGCGCTGTACAGGCTCTCGTGAATCCCCTCCAGGAAGATCAGAGGCGCTGCGGCGAGCATCATCAGGACGGGGTTCGCTATCCCGCCCAGACCCCGGAAGTCGTCGTAGAAGCCCACGACCCCGGCGACCAGGACGACCGCGATGGCGGCCAGGGGAATAGACGATCCGTTCAGCAAGTAAATGCACCCCTCGCCGAAGACTACGGCGAGCATGAGCAGCGGTCCCGCGGGCGTGGGGACCTTCTTCCCGTCAGTCTTGGCCGCGTCGTTGGTCACGGACCCCCTCGCGGTAAGGAATCGAATGTAGGGCGGCATGAGCGCGAAGATGATTATGCATGGGACTGCGAAGGCAACGGCGAAGATGAGCACGTCTTCGGCGGACGGAACCAATCTCTACCCGCCGTCGGATTCCTCGACTTAAAGATTCCAAGGGCGGCAGGGTCCGGGGCTCCACCTCACGGCTCGGGCGACGCGCCGACCCGCTTTGCAATCTCGTCGAAGCTCGCCCTCACCCCGGGCTCGCCGTGGGCCCAGGGCTTTCCCTCCTCGAGGAGCTCGGCGTGGACCATGGCGTGCAGGAGTGTCCTCTCGAGGTCGGGACCGTCGACGCTGTAGTCCTTCCCCCTGAACTCCCCGCTGACCCTGATCGACGAGTGAACGGGGTCGAACTCGGCGGTCCGGGGTGGAAGCGCGCCGTCGAACTCGACGTGGTACTTCGGAAGCCTCACGCTGAACCTGGCGCAGAGGTCGTCGTAGTGGAAGTTCATCACCATCTCGTCGATTCGGAGGACGCCGTCGAGGCCGAGGTCGCGCCACCGGGCGCCCGCGTAGACGAACGTTACGCCCGCGCCAAGGAAGAACCCGATCTCGTGGGCCCTCCAGTTGTAGAGCAGTGTCGGGATGAATATCGGCTCCAGCGAAAGTATGAACCACAGCGTCGTAAGTATGAGCGTGATGTAGATCACAAGGAAGGAGTACCACCAGTGGCTGCTCAGGGCACCGAGGCGCCTCGTGTCCTGCCTAGCAAGCCTCACCAGGCCTACTATGGCGAGGGCGAAGATCACCGCCTGCGCGGTGATCGCTATCGACGATGCTCCCGAGCCGTAGAGGCCCGTATTGTCGTAGAACGCGTCCCAGATTAGGGCGGCGAGAACTCCGATCACGATGCTCGACGTCAGGAAGAAGACCGACAGCACCCTTCGCTGAGAGACGGGCGTCCCGAACAAGACGGGTGAGAAGAGGAGCACGATGCCCCCGAGCCCGGCAAGCGTCCCCCAGGAGTCGAAGACCAAGGGTGCGAGAAGGGCCCCGGCCGGGCCCTCGTTCAGGTCCGTCAGGACCTGAGACCTTCCGAGAGCCAGCGTGACGAGGTTGATCGCGATGAGCGTCCCAAAGGCCATGATGACCAGCTTGAGCCCGGACGGGGAGAGCTCGGCGAAGTACCGCCCAGCGCCCAACTGCCTCAAGCGCTCCCCGAGCAGGCGGCCCACGCTGCGGGACTAGCGACCGACCCACCGATTGCCAAGCTGCGCCACCAGAAGGTCGAGCCCCCCTTATCAATGATTAAATATATCCACGGGATGGGTGTCAGCGGATTAGCTTCCGATGAATATCAAGGATCTACGTGACGGGATGCGGACCGTTGAGGTCGAGGGCGAGGTAGTGGACATTTCTTCGCCACGAGAGGTCAGCCTGCGGACGGGAGGTCAGGCGCGCGTTGCGGACGCTACGTTGCGCGACGAGAGCGGCACGATCAAGCTTTCGCTCTGGGACGCCCAGATCGATGCCGTGACCAAGGGCGCCAAGGTCAAGGTCTCCAACGGATACATCAACACGTTCAGGGGAGAGCGACAGCTCAACATCGGGCGATACGGGAAGCTCGACATCCTCGAGAGCTGACCAGACCCTCTAGCCGTCTTCACTTTCATACCGAAAGGCCTATCTCAGCTAGCGGTCCCGCTCCGGCGAGTTCTCCGTCTTGGGAAGAACAGGCAGGGTATACAGGAGAGTCCGGTCGAGGTTCACGAGCAGGCCCACAGCATTCAGCTGGGTCATAGAGGGAGAACTGGCCGCCTCTGGACTTCCCTCCTCGGCGGGGCAGCTCAGGTGGCTCGAGGGCCAGGGGGTGGACTCCATCCTAACGCTGACCGAGTCGCCCCTTCCCCCCGACTGGCTGAAGGGGACGGGACTCCACGCTAAGCACGTCCGCATGCTCGACCACGCGCCGCCCTCCCAGGAGGGTCTCGAGGAGGGGACCAGGTTCATAGCCTCCCAGCTGGGCGAGGGCCGAAAGGTCCTGGTGCACTGCCTGGCCGGAGTCGGCAGGACGGGGTCGGTGATTGCAGCCTATTTCATAGAGTACGACGGGAAGACGGCCGACCAGGCCATCGCCCACCTGCGGGAGATAAGGCCCGGGTCTGTCGAGGGAGCCCAGGAGTCGGCAGTCAGAGAGTACGAGCGCAGGGTCAGGTCAAGGAAGAGATAGCCGAGTAGAGGAACCAGGCCCCGAAGGCCAGCAGTATGACCCCCGACACGCCGACCAGGAAAGGGTAGATCCTCGCGTACCTCCTCACGCCCTCGTGCACCAGGGTGGCGAAGAACAGCGTCCAGGCGACTATGCCGGCGAAGAACCCGACCACGATGCTCGGCCCGAACCTCGTGATCATGCCGACACCCACGGCGATCCACCAAGCCAGTTGGAAGGGGTTGGACAGACCGATGGTGAGCCCCAGGAAGTAGGGCAACCTGCCAGACCTCTGCGGACGCACCGACGGTGCGTGCTTGGCGTTCCTCAGGGTGGAGAACGCAAGGTAGAACATGAACACCCCACCGACGCCGAAGAGCACGTCCCGGGCCTCGCCCGACGCCAGGAGCGCCGTGATCCCGAAGTAGGTGAGCAAGAAGAAGACCCCATCCGCCGTCGTGGCACCGAGGAGGGTCGTCCAGCCTGCCAGCCACGACCTCGTCGCCTGATACGCGGCCGCCGCGTTGACCGGGCCGGGCGGCGCCGCTATGGAGATTCCCAGAATCACGCCGCTCAGGAAGACCTGCCAGACAGCGAGCAACGCCCTTGCGGATTGGCCGCCGACTATAACTTTTGAGGGCCTCTCGAAACCCTTAAGAAATTATCCTCGTCGTCATCCTCTCTTCCATTGTTTCCGGGGGGTACGGTAGCTGGAGCTTGAAGCGTGCTACAGGGTACTGGGAGTGCGCGCTGACGCCAATCTCCTAGAGATCAAGAGCGCCTTCCGTCGCCTTGCCAGGGAATACCATCCGGACAAAAACAAGGCCCCGGGCGCGGAGGAGAAGTTCAACCAGATCACGGAGGCCTACAGCACAATAATGAGCTCGCACGGCGTCCCGATTGGCACCCGCGTCGAACCCCCGAAGGACGCGCCCGAGAAGGAGTTCGGGGGGACCGGCGGGAAGCTCAGCTTCACGATATTCACCGACAAAGAGGTAGTCCACTCGGTCTCGCCCCGGCTCTTCGAGCAGGAGATTCGCAAGCGCTTCAACCCGAGCCTCCCCTCCGGAACGTCCTGCAAGATAGGTAAGACCTGGTTCGAGATTGACGTCGAGATATCAAAGACGATACCGTTGCTGAGCTCACGGCTGGGGAAGCACAAGATACTGATCGAGTGGTACAAGACGCCCGAAGGCGGAGACGCCTGGAGAGCCACGACCTGGGACGCGTTCTGGACCTACGTGCGCCGCGCTGCTTCGCTGGCGACCATGTGACGCGGGGCAGGCTTTCCGTTTCTTGATTCGTAACAAAGAATAAATCAAGTGTCATGACGTCGGCCGGTCAATTCCAAATGCCCCGATCTGGTAAAGCGCGCACCAAGACCGACCCATCGGCGAGCCGGACCGACAGGCGGCCCAAGCATCTGCGGTGGGCCGAGATGGAGCCGGAGTGGCTGAACCCATCCATCTCGAGACGCCTCGCCGTAGGAGAGAGGGAGATGCTTGGCTACGTATGCATGAAGAAAGGCGCCATAGTCCCAGCGCACAAGCACCTCAGCGAACAGATCACGTTTATCACGAAGGGCGCGCTCAAGTTCACCATAGCCGGCGAGGACTACACGGTCAGGTCGGGGGAGGTCCTCGTGATCCCACCCAACGTTGTGCACGAGGCTGTCGCGCTCGAAGACACGGACGACTTCGATTGCTTCTCGCCGCTTCGCCAGGATTGGCTCACGGGCGAGGACCTCTACCTCAGGACGGGCCGCTCATACCTCAAGGGATAGCGCCGAGAAGGAACTGGGGTATCTTGCAGAACAGACTCGTGTACTACTCGACGGTCGGGGCGTGCGTCATGGTTCTTGCGTCCGTCTTCCTGTCGCTCACCAACGTCCTCCCGTCGTCTCTCCTCTACACCAACGCCCTGCTAGCCAACGTCTCGGGGTTCCTGGGGCTCATCCTGTTCGTCGCGAGCGGCGCGATAATCGTCTTTCGGCGGTCGTTCATCCTCCGATTCAAGTCGGCCGAGCTCTTCAATTCGATCCACGTCTGGCTGGCGTTCGGGGGCGGCGTGTTCATCTTCATCCACGTTGAGCTGCTGATCCTCTGGCCGGTCTCGCTGCCCGTCTTCTACGGGTACATAGCAACCTACGCGGCCTTCGTGGTCTGGCTCTCTGGCTTGATTTTCATGGAGGGCCTTCGGGGGTCTCTTTTCTATCACGGACTCGTGTCTCTGATAGCGGTCGCGCTGATGCTGCTGCACGTCTTCGGATCGGGGAGGGACATCCCGATGGCCCTCTCGGGGGTCGTACTTGTCGTCGCCGCCGTGGTCGTAATCGGAAGCGCGCTGAGTCAAATCGGCCACACCAGGAGATTGACACCCCGGGCTCCGGGATGAAGAGCGTTCTCTGTCAGGTCCAAGCTCTCACGCCGAATCAAAGAAGGAGGGGTGTGCAGCCGAAATCAAGTTCCCCGTTGTAGTAGTAGAAGCCGAGCCATCCTCTGATCCCTCCTCCTTCGAGGTAGCAGCTGAACGACTCGCCGAAGTGCACGTACACAGGGGCGCAGGAAGGGCTCACCGCGCAAGGGTCTATGGGAGCAGGAATCATGGCCGGCAACACCGGGACCACGAGGACGAAAGCGAGGCAACGGCTATTCCGGCGGAGACCACAAGAATAACAATTCCTGCGTACCCCAGCGTGTAGTTCGCCGAGGTGCACCCGTTCCCGCCGGGATTACAGAAACCAGTCGCGGTGGCACCTTCGACGACGAAAATCAACCCTATGATGGCTAGAGCGACTGCCAGTCCCAAGATGGTAAGTCTTGCCATCGTGCACCGCCGGCGCTGCGGGGGCCGTTCGTGCTAAGTGCTTTTGTCCGAATGAATCTCTTGCTCGGATTTCTCCTCGGTGTTCACCTGTAGACTTTCGTCGGGCGACGGCTTGAAGGCCTTCAGGAACTTGACCATGTCCACGAAGACGGGATTGCTGTCAGCCTTGTTGAGTCTGATCAGGACATCTCTTCCGTTTAGGGTCACCCGCTTTTGGGGTTCGTAGCTTGTCTCGGCGAAAAACACCATTGGATAATGGAGTCGTCCCTTGAACTGGTCTTCGGTCACTAGCGGAGGAACGGGTGGCGCGTAATCTCCCTTGACGAAGACGATTCCATCGATCCAATCGATTGAGGGCATCGCTCCTTGTTTCTGCGCTTCGACCTGGGATGCCACCATCAGTAGGAAGTTTGGGAGGGTCATCTTCCTGATTTCGTGAATTATCAGTTCTTTGTACGGCTCGTACTTCACTTCGACCATTGCATCAATCGCCGGTGTGATTCCACGGAATAATGGTTTATGAGGGTATGCTTCGTGCGGCTCGAGGACTGTATGAAGGCGATTCCTCTTCGAGTAGGTCAACCCCTCGACCTGCACCCGGTAGCCCTCTATCTTAGTGATCCTGTTCGCTATGTTCGGCTGCGCCCAGAAGTTCACAGGGTCCTCAAGGAGGCGTTCAATCTCAGCGACGGCGGGCTTCCCCTGCATTGCGGCGGAAATCTTCTCCAGTTCCTCCTTGCGCTTGGGGTCGTCCCTGTGGTAGACCTCCTCGTACTCGAGTGCCCTCTTTCTGTAGTAGTCCTCCACAGGGGAGAAAGACGCACTTGCTTGACTTTATACTTGCGTGGATGGTCACATTCAAGCCAGGGAACCGTAGAGGACGTAGCCTAGTCTGCCCTCTCCGCCGAGAGACCTTACCCCATTTTCCCGTCGTTTTCGAGTAAGGTATGTCGGTCATTGCAAGCGTTGGATGGTGGGTCGGTATTTATCCCCCACGAAGGAAAGCGCCTGGTCCTTTTTCCTTCCGGCGAGGTCAAGGGTCTGGACCGAGGGGTATTCGCTGCGAAAACGCTGCTCAAAGCGGATACGAAATGCCTTGATCCCGCCCTCCTTGACTGCGACGACGCCTCTCGAGAGGACCTCACACATTATCCATACTGAGCCTTCGATTTTGAGGCCCGAGGTGCCTTCGCCGAAGCCTGACCTCAAATCCTCTGTCGCGATGTAACTGTTATTACATCCAAAATAGTTGGGCACCCTCTCAGACCGTTCGTGAGAGATTGGTGAAGACCGATGGTGCCAGCAGCGGGACGCCCAACCCGGACAGAGATTGGCTGAACAGGAACGTGCTCGGAATCAGTCTCACGAGTCTTTTCTCTGACATGAGCCACGAGATGGCGACCGCGATTCTTCCATTCTTCATACTGTTCGACCTCGGCGGGACCGCCGCGATAGTGGGGCTGGTCGAAGGTGCTTCGGATGGTGCGTCGAGCGCGGTAAAGGCGTATTCGGGCTACTTCTCCGACAAGGTAGGGAAGCGGACTTCGATCATGTAGCTGGGGTACGCCCTTACGGCGGCCCTGATACCCATGATCGGCTTCTGTACGTCATGGCTTCAGGTCCTAGCACTCCGCGTTGGCGCATGGATGGGGAGGGGAGCAAGAGGGCCGCCGAGGGACGCACTGCTGACCGAATCTGTGCCCGCGAAGTCCGTCGGAAGGGCATTCGGCTTTCAGCGTGGAATGGACACTGCCGGGGCAGTTATCGGCCCCGCCATCGCCCTCCTACTCATACCATATCTCCCATACTCTTCCATCTTCTTTGTCTCGTTCATACCGGGCGCGGTCTGCGTCCTCGTCGTCGTCACGCTCGTCAGAGAGGTAAGAGGCCGAAAGAAGTTCGAGCAGAGGAGCTTCCGTTCGTCCATAGGCAACCTCCCGAGGACCTTCAAGCTGTTCCTCGTGGGGGTGGGGCTGTTCGGAATCGTAAACTTCTCGAACGTGATCTTCACGCTGAGGGCCGAGCAGGTACTCCAGCCCTCTCTCGGGCCCAAGGAGGCGTCCGAGTTCGCTGTGCTGTTGTACGTGCTCTTGAACCTGGTCTACGCTGTTGCGTCGTTTCCTGTGGGTCATCTGGCGGATAGGGTCTCGAAGAGGGTGCTGTTGGCCTCAGGGAACGTAATCTTTGCTCTCGCGTGCATCGCATCAATCTTCGAAAGCCCGTACCTTCCGATACTCGCGACCATCTTCGTCCTCGCAGGTCTGCAGGTGGCAATCGTCGACACGGTGGAGGGCGCCTACGCAGCCGACCTGCTCGGCGAATCACAGAGAGGGTCAGGATTCGGAGTCTTGCAGACGGTCAACGGAATCGGTGACTTCACTTCGAGCACCCTGATAGGGGTCATGCTCACCTTCGCCACCGGCAGGCTCGGGTTCACGCTCTTTGCTGCCACGGCGGTCTCGGCGGCAGTGGTGCTGATGGTTCTAACAAGGGGCCGGAAACCAACGCAGACAGGACCGGAGAAGCCATCGATAGATAGAGGAAGTATCGGACGCAATCAGAAAGTGTAACTAGCGTTACGTTTCTACCTGCGGCAGGACCGGCCCCCAAACGGGTTCTGAAAATGGATTCCGAGGAAAAGGTAGCCCGACCAGGATTGTCGCGTTTTAGTTCGATTTGTCCTAGCAGCCCGGTCGACAGGACCCCTGGGATGAGCGGCGCGGAGGGCCAGGGGCCACCAAACTCAAAGCGGCATGCTCTCTGATATCGAGGCCGCGGGCATGAGCTCAGCGCCCGAGTTATGCGCTCCGACCATGAGGAGACCTGTGGAGGAATGGCTTGATCTGTACGAGGGCCACGCATAGGCTACCTGAGAACGCTGATCACGAGGTACGCCAGACAAGCGATTACGGCAGAGAGAGGGATCGTTATCAACCATGTCCACACTATGCGCCTTGCGACGCTCCATCTCACCGCCGAGAACCGCCTTGTGGCGCCTACGCCCATAATCGAGCCGGTCACGACGTGGGTCGTGCTCACCGGAATCCCGAGCAACGAGGCGCTCATGATGACCCCGGCCGCGGTCGTCTCTGCAGCAAAGCCGTGCACCGGGTCCAGCTTCGTGACCCTGAAGCCCATGGTGCGCACGATCCTCCAACCTCCGAAGAGAGTCCCGAGGGCGATCGAGGAGTTAGCCAAGACGGCCACCCACAGCGGGACGCTGAACTTCGAGAGATAACCGGTCGTCACGAGCAGCGCCGTTACCACACCCATCGTCTTCTGCGCGTCGTTGCTGCCGTGGGCCAGGCTCACGAGGCTCGAAGAAACGATCTGCAGTCTCTTGAAGTAGCCGTTGATGGTGTGAGCGGAATACCGGTGGAACGCGTTGAGCAGGGCCGTCATCAGGACGAAGGCGACGACAAACCCGAAGATAGGGGATAGGACGAGGAAGGTGAGCGTCTTGTCGAGGCTGGACCAGACGAGGACGCCCACGCCCCCCTCTGTGACTCCGGCACCGATCAGCCCCCCGATTAGTGCGTGCGATGAGCTCGTGGGGAGGCCGAAATACCAGGTGATCACGTCCCAACTGATTGCCCCCAGTAGGGCGGCCAGTATGACGTACGCGTTGATGGCCAGAGGGGAGACTATTCCGGACCCAATCGTGGCTGCCACCGCGAATCCGAAGACTAGGAACGCGACGAAGTTGAATGTCGCAGCCATTCCCACGGCCGCTAGCGGGGAGAGCGCACGCGTGGAAACGACCGTCGAGATAGCGTCGGCGGAGTCGTGGAAGCCGTTGACGAAATCGAAAGAGTAGGCGATTCCTATGATCCCGATGACCAGTGGAGTGAACATTGAGCGCTCACGACTGATCTACGAGTAGCGTCTCACTATGTCGCGCAGCTCTTGGCTCACGTCTTCGCACTTGTCCGTGACGATCTCGAGCTCCTCGTAGATCTCCTTGAGCTTCATTATCTGTATCACGTCGTTCCCCTTGAACAGCTGGGCGACGCCGATGTTGAGTACGACGTCCGCCTCGTTCTCTAGGGTGTCGACCGCTATGCATCTCTTGTCGATTTCTTCGCCGTTGTTGTGCCTCATGGCGACGAACGCTGCATGTATCTCCCCGACCGACTGCCCCACGATCCTAGCCATCTCTTTCATGGGTTCGGTCGCCTCCCGAAGCTCGTACAGCACTATCCTGTTGGCGACCGCCTCCGTATAATCCAGCACATCGTCGTAGAGCGACGCGAGCTTCGTGATGTCGTCCTGGTCTATCGGCGTGATGAACGCCGAATTGACTTTCTCGTAGATTTGGTGCACAATCTCGTCGCCGCGGTGCTCTATTCGTCTTATCTCGGACCTTCTCTCCTCCAGTCTGTCGAACTTTGTGATCATCTCCTCGAGTTCCTGCGCCCCTTCTGCGACGTTGCCGGACTCCTCCTCGAGCATGTCGAAGAAGATCTTGTCCTGCGGAACAAGCCAGCTCCCGAGCCTCAATTCAAGCCTGGCCGGTCCGCCAAACAGGCCTTATTATATGGCTATCAGTCCACACTCAGCCTCGCGGTTCCGCGTCTCGAGCAATCGGAACGCTCGTCTCTGGTTTGCTGCAGGAACCGGGCGTCAGACTAAGTTAGCCCGAGATGATGCCTCGTCCCGGCAGGCCCGGCAAGACCGGGGTAAGCGACCTGGCCGAACCGGAGAAGATACGGGGCGTCCTGGCGCAATCTTCCTTGAGGACGCGGACCATGCCACCTTGCGGTTCTCGAACTGTTGAACCAAATGAGAGCTGGAAAGGTCTAGTCGCAGCGCCTCCTTACTGTTCTTTGCTGACATACCGACTCTCGTATTGCTTCCTCCTCTTAACGTTCGTCTTCGGCTCTAACAGCAGATATTTCCAAAGGTCTTCCTTCTGGTCATAGAGAACGCCCCTGTCTCGAAGAGCGACCCTATAGTCCTTGACGGCAAATCTCTTAGCCATTAGCCCTATTTCTCCATCACTCATCCCGTCGATTCCCTGTTCGTACCAGAGTAGCTTGAGCTGAAGCTCGACCCTTTTTCGCATCGTCTTCCTTTGACCATTGGTGTTCCAATTCGAGACTTGCGGAGTTGAATTGGCGATAGAATCGCCAGAATTTGACTCTTTAAGCTAATCGGCGTCAATTCTGCGCTAATTGTTAGCGGGCCCGGAGGGTCCAGCCCCATTTGGGTTCGAAACGCACAGTAAGAAATTCTTACCACTTGCGGCGTTTTGGGTTCGAAGCCGGTTAGCTTCAACCCGTACACTTTCGGTAAATGAATCTGAAGAACGCAGACACGACCGGAGAAGCCATAGATGCGGTAGAAGAAGGAGATCGGACGCAATCAGAAAGTGTAACTAGCGTTACGTTAATAACGCTCGTGCGAGACAATGAAGGAGATGTCGCTTCACGTCCTCTCCTAGGTGAAGAGTGAGTTGATTCTTCCAGTCCAATCTACAGAGAAATTGAGGCTGACGGTGTGATTTGAGGAAGTGCGAGCAGAATGGTGCGTAGGATCCTCGTGGGATACGACGGCTCTGAGGAGTCGGTCCGCGCCCTAGACTTTGCGATCGCGATCGCAGCTCACGACGGGGATGCCGAAATCCATCTGGCCTACGTGGTCCAGAA
The DNA here is from genome assembly GCA_963703285.1 of uncultured Nitrososphaerota archaeon. Taxonomy (GTDB): domain Archaea; phylum Thermoproteota; class Nitrososphaeria; order Nitrososphaerales; family Gagatemarchaeaceae; genus Gagatemarchaeum. The sequence continues at coordinate 840,264 of OY969807.1, read as the reverse complement.
GCCGGGAGGAGCGTCGGCCGAAGGTTGGTTGAAGACATAGAAGAGTATCTGTGTGATTGCGGATTTGATAGAATCTGGGCAACCGACACCAAGTCTGCCGGTTTCTGGGAGGCGATAGGATATAATTTTGATCTGGAAGAGGGTTTCAAGGTTCTTGGCTAGCTCATATGACATTCCAATAGTTCTTCAGAGAGCCAAAAAATCGTTCAAAAAAGAAGAGAGGCGGATATGAAGAGAAATGAAGAATAAAACCACTGCGCGTAGCATATCTGCCCGTGCGGCTTTTTGAGGCGCGAGGCTTCATCTTGCGGCCGTGGAATCGGCAGACGACTGCTCCACTGATAGCTCGCCACGAAGACGGATGGAGCGTAGAATGTCTAGATCATTCGCCTTGAAAGATCGTATATTCTGCCGTTGCATCTCGAGTCGGGGCCCGCTATGACAGCACACCGGTCGTTTAGCTTGTGCGCGCAATCATCGCAGTACACGGCATTGCATTTCTCACATTCATGTACGTTTTTAGTTATCTTTCCACACCCTCTGCATCTCCCGATGCTCTCATGTCCGAACGGACCGGGATACCAGATGCCCACTCTTTTGTCACACCAACCTTTGCATGGAGGGGGATTGATTTTGGCGCATGATAGTCAAGTTTGCCGTTGTCAATGATGAAGTTCAAAATGGAAAGGCGTTTCTTAAGGATTCGTCCAAGGGAGACGTGGCTGGCTCGGCACAAGCGAGTAACTTCGCTGCGCCTCCATCCTTTCGTTGCTTAATCCTGTTGCAAGGTTGCTTGGGCTTCGGGATGCTTCCTGCAAAACTTACACCCGGAAGAAGGGGCTCAAAAATCGATTAAAAAAAGAAGAGAGGTGGATATGAATTATATCCGCAATCGGGGCTCGGTCGGGCTCGTAGATCAGGTCTAGGACCTTCTTGTTTCTGTCCTGAGGTAAGAGTGCGCTGCCACGCCCAAATCACTTCGGGCAGGAAGCACGCACCCTCCCTCCCAACCCGGCGTGATACTTTCGCATCACCGGGCTTTAACCCCTACGTCCTCCGTCCTCTTCTTGTGCGTCAGATGCATGAATTCCGTGTCGTAATTCGTATATACGTCGCGGGTATCCAGTACAGAAGGATTCCAATGAATGTGATTAGAGACATAAGGTATTTTGCAGCATTTGTTGGAGCGTTGGCAGTTGTCTTTGTATTGCTCGCATTGACTTCAAGTTCTGCCTATCTGGGTGTGATGGGTCTAGGCTTGACAATCATCTTTGGTATTGGGTTCTTTGTTCTCCTTATGCTTGTAGGTCTAGCTGTGTACTTGTTGGTCAATAGAGCCAGACGGTGAGAAGTCAGTTCTGCTTCTGTCTGGCTTCGGAACCGCCTCTAACTCGCCCCGACTGGACCCTGCTCGGAGTCGAACACGCCAGACGACTTTCACCTTCGGGAGTCCAAACCTTACGGCTGTGGACGCCCAGCCCTACATACCGTAGTGTAGAGTGGCCATCTCATTCTCTCCGAACTTAGGGTGCGACACTGAGACAGGCTATCGCGCTGCCATATGGCGCACCAGTGCTCTTCGATTGGGTTGCGGCTCCATAACTGACCGAGACGGTCAAAATACCGTTGCTGGAGTCGAATTTGCTCGCCCAAGCGCACAGGTATGACTCGCCGGTTGGATTCCAGTTTGGAACGACGAATGTAGCGTTTCCACTGCTAGGTAAGCACTGATTCACTGTGAGGGTGCCAAGACTCTCCTTTAATGAGGAGAAGCCCTGTATCTGTGAATTCCACTGTCCAGCGTAATTGACTTGGATGTAGTAGTTGCCCGTGCTCTGGCTTTGAGGCCCTGCGGATGCTGATCCAAGTGTGCAGGTTCCAATGGCAATGATTGTACCAGTAGTTGTACGCGATGTAAGTGCGATGACGCTTATTGCGCCGACTATAACGACTGTGAGCGCAATTATGGCAATAACTGCTTTTCCAATTGCCCGTCTTTGCGTTATCACGTCAGGTCGGCATTCAGAGTGGACAGTCGTCATTAGTACGTTTGTCCGAATGACGCTGATTGTCGTGGGTGCTTATAGTCGCTGAAGGTAGATAGTCCTATTGTCTAGGACGGCCATTCTGATGTGTGTCTGAGTTATGTGAGCATGACTCGACATGCTTCACTACAGTCCTTCGGGCATTGCTCCTTACAGATGGCCTAAGCTACCTCTCAGTAGCTCAGCTTTTGTGACGCGCGTAAACCGTCAACCGAACTGGGTCCTTCGGTGGCCTGAGTTATGACGGATGGATGTACGTATTAGGACTGTTATGCATGACCGACAACATCTATAAATACGGCTATCCGGGCAACTGTCCTTGGCGAAAAGCATGGGTGGCTATCTTTGGCGCTCCGGTGACTCTACAGTCGTCCGGTCTGAGGACCGATAGGCTCGACACTTCCGACTCCCCCCAACAGCTCTTCCTGAAGGTCCAAGAGGAATTCGAGGAAGCCTTCCTGCTCGAGTCCGCGAAGGGCGCGACGAGGCTCGCCGAGTACTCCTTCATCGGCTTCGAGCCGGCGATGACCTTCCGCGTCAAGGACGGAGACCTCGAGATCACCGACAGGGTCGGCGGAGGCCGCGAGCGAAGGAGGACCTCAGACCCGCTCGAGGACCTTCGGGCCGCCCTGGGCCCAACGAAGGTGAGGGGCCCGTACCGGTTCATCGGCGGAGCGGTGGGTTACGTCTCCTATGACTCGGTCCGCTACTGGGAGGAGCTCCCGAGCGCGGCCAATGACGACCTCCTTCTCCCGGACATGGAGTTCGGCGTCTACACCGACGGGGTCGCCTTCGACCACGCACGAGGCGAGGTGCGCTACTGCACGCTCGGGGAGGACAGGTCCGAGACGGTCAAGGGCCTCCTGGGTCGAAGCGCGAAGATGGGGAGCCTCGACCACGGGCCGAGGACGCCGAACATAGAGAAGGCAGACTACGAGGGCATCGTCACACGGGCGAAGGAGTACATCGCCGCGGGGGACATCTTCCAGGTCGTGCCGTCCAAGCGCCACGACTTCCGGGCGAGCGGCGACCTCATGAGGTTCTACTCCGAGCTCAGCCGCATCAACCCCTCACCGTACATGTACTTCCTGAGGTTCGGCGAAAGGCGGATAATCGGGTCTAGCCCGGAGATGCTCCTCAGGATCGAGGACAGGCGCATAGAGAGCTTCCCCATCGCGGGCACCGCCCCAAGGTCGGAAGACCCGGTGGAGAACGAGCGCCTCACCAGGGAGCTGCTTGCTGACCCCAAGGAGAGGGCGGAGCACGTCATGCTCGTCGACCTTGGGAGGAACGACGTCGGGAAGGTCGCGAAATACGGAAGCGTGAAAGTCCCGGAACTCCTCACGATCCAGCAGTACAGCCACGTCCAGCACATCGTCTCGAAGGTCGCGGGCGACCTCAGGGAGGAGTACGACTCGTTCGACGCGCTCCGCGCCCTCTTCCCGGCCGGGACGCTCTCCGGCGCGCCCAAGCCCAGGGCGATGGAGATAATCGAGGAGCTCGAGCCCACGCGCAGGGGCCCCTACGGGGGCGCGCTCGGTTACATCTCCTTCAACGGGAACGCCGACTTCGCCATAACCATTCGGACGCTCGTGGCCAACGGCACGAGGTGCAGCATCCAGGCGGGAGGCGGGGTGGTTGCCGACTCCGACCCGTCGAAGGAATGGCAGGAGACGGAGAACAAGGCCGCGGCCCTCTTCCGTGCCGTCGAGTCATCGGGTGGTCCGAGATGAGGGTCCTCGTCATCGACAACTACGACTCCTTCGTCTACAACCTCGCCCAGTACGTCGGCGAGCTGGGGGCGTCCCCCCTCGTCTACAGGAACGACAGGATCACGCTCGAGCAGGCCGAGGCCCTGGAGCCCGACCGCATTATCATCTCTCCGGGTCCCGGGAACCCCGAGGACGAGCACTACTTCGGCGTCTGCCAGTCCGTGCTGAAATCCATGAGCAAGAAGACGCCCACGCTGGGTGTCTGCCTGGGCCATCAGGGCATAGGCGCGGCCTTCGGAGGGAGGGTCGTGAGGGCCTCGCGCCTCATGCACGGCAAGACCAGCAGGATAGTTCACGACGGGAGGGGCGTCCTCCGAGGAGTCGCCAACCCGCTCGAGGCCACCAGGTACCACTCGCTCGTCATAGCGAAGCAGGACGTGCCGGACTGCCTCAAGGTCACTGCCCTGTCGATGGACGACGGGGAGGTCATGGGCGTCAGGCACGTCGAGTACCCGATCGAGGGGGTCCAGTACCACCCGGAATCGATAATGACGCCCGAGGGCAAGAAGATCGTCTCTAACTTCCTGGAGAGGGGTGTAGAGCACTGATCCAGCAGGCAATCGCGAGCCTCGTCGAGGGGCGGGACCTTGCCCCCCACGAAATCCACGGCGCGCTCGAGGAGATCGTGACCGCCCAGGCGTCGCCCGCCCAGATCTCCGGGCTGCTCGTTGCCCTGCGCGGCAAGGGAGAAAGCCCCGAGGAGATTGCGTCGTTCGCCTCGGCCTTCAGGAGCCACGGGGTGAAGATCCGTCCGAGGGTGGGAGGCCGGCTCGTCGACACGTGCGGGACTGGTGGCGACGGCGTCAAGACGTTCAACGTGAGCACCCTCTCGGCGATCGTCGCGGCAGGCGCGGGCGTGACCGTCGCCAAGCACGGGAACCGTTCGGTCACGAGCAAATGCGGGAGCGCCGACGTGCTCGAGAGGCTCGGCTTCAACCTGGCCATGGACCACGAGGAGGTCAGGGCGTCGATCGAGCAGGTGGGCATCGGATTCATGTTCGCGCCCGCGTTCCATCCGGCGATGAAGAACGTGGCCCCCGTCAGGAAGGAGCTGGGCATCAGGACCATCTTCAACCTGCTCGGTCCGCTGATGAATCCGGCGGGCGCCGACGCGCAGGTAATCGGGGTCTACTCGCTCCCGCTCACAATGAAGGTCGCCCGCGCGCTGGCGAAGCTCGGGACGAAGGAGGCGATGGTCATCCACGCCCTTGAAGGCATGGACGAGATCTCCGTGACGGGTAAGACCTCGGTGGCCTGGCTGAAGGACGGCGAGATTATCTCGGGCGACCTCTCCCCGGCGGACTTCGGAGTGCGCACGCAGAAGGACGGGACGCTGACGGTCGAGTCCGTCGAGGAGGGCGCTCGGGCCGCGCTCGAGATCCTCGGAGGCTCCAGCAAGCCGTCGGCAAGGCTGGACATGGTGCTTGTGAACGCGGCGGCCGCGATCGTGGTCTCCGGGAGGGCGAGTGGGTTCCGCGAGGCCGTCCCGCTCGCTCGAGAATCCATCGAGAGCGGGGCCGCGTACAAGAAGTTGGAAGGCCTTATTCGCTTCAGCGGGGGAGAGCTGAGGGAGGCGAGCGTCTACGCACAGGGGCAGTGAAGACTTCGTCGGAACTCTCGTGGAGTCAGCGCGTCAGACCATATCGGAGGGATACTACAAAGCCGAGACGTCCAATCTTCCCCGCAGGAGCCTCCGCGACTCCATCCTGAGCGCGAGGGGGCTCCCGCTGATCGCAGAGGTGAAGTTCCGCTCTCCCTCGGAGGGTCAGCTAAGGCGGGGAGGCGACCTGCTCGATCTCGCTCTCAGATATCAGCGCGGGGGAGCCGCGGCTATCTCGGTGCTGACCGAGCCCAAGCACTTCGAGGGGAGGCTGGAGTATCTCACCGCCGTGAAGAGGAACGTCGGAATCCCGGTCCTGATGAAGGACATCGTGATCGACCCCGTCCAGATAGACGCCGCGGAGAGGGCGGGCGCGGACGCCGTTCTGCTGATGGACATCATCTACAGAGCGCGCCTCTCTGGTTTCTCCCTCGACCGCATGATCGAGCACGCCCATTCGCGAGGCCTCGAGGTGCTCCTCGAGGCCCACACGGAGCTCGAGTACGTCGAGTCGCTCCAGACGCAGGCCGACGTGGTGGGGATCAACAACCGGGACCTCAGGACCCTCGACGTGTCGCTCGATACTTCCCGGACGCTGCTGGCGAGGCACGGGCACCCGAAGACCGTCGTCTGCGAGAGCGGCCTCACGAAGAGGGCGGAGCTGGAGGAGCTCAGGTCTCTCGGGGCGGACGGGTTCCTAGTCGGATCCGCCCTCATGAGGTCCGGCGACGCCGAGGCCGCCGTCCGCGGCCTGGTGGGTGGGCAGTAGGTGGTCAGGGTCAAGATCTGCGGCATCACCCGCGAGGAGGACGTCGACTCCGCCGTCTCAGCGGGGGCCGACGCGGTGGGCTTCATCAGCGGGTTCCCTTCTTCTCCGCGAAACATCTCCATCCGGCGGGCTGCGGATCTCTCCCGACGCGTCCCCCCATTCGTCTCGTCCGTCCTCGTCACGACCTCGACGAACGTCAGGGATCAAGAATCCGCGGTCCGGGAGTCCGGCATCAGGACCCTCCAACTCTACGGGGAAGGGCTCGACCCAGAGGCCATCCGTCACTCCCTCGGAGTAAGTCTCATTCGGCCCATGCTCCTCGGCTCTGGCGAGACGCGGCCCGCGAAAGAAGCGGCCCTCGGCTTCGATGCGCTCCTCGCCGATACCTACAGGAAGGGGTCTCAAGGAGGGACGGGGATGACCTCAGACTGGAGCGCTTGCCGTCGTGTCAGGGACGAGGTCGCGCCGATACCCTTCATCCTATCGGGTGGGCTCAACCCGGACAACGTCGGCGAGGGCATCAAGACCGTGCGGCCCTTCGCCGTGGACGTCTCCTCGGGGGTCGAGAGCTCTCCGGGCGTCAAGGACACCGAGAAGATTGCCGAGTTCATCCGTCGCGCGCGCGGGGCCGGTCCCTGATGAGAGGGGACTACCCAAGAAGGGGACGGTTCGGAGCCTACGGCGGGCAGTTCATACCGGAGACGCTAGTGCCCGCCGTGAAGGAGCTCGAACGTTCCTACCTCTCGCTGCGCGATGACCCCGCCTTCAAGAAGGAGCTCTCGCACCTGCTGGCTGACTACGCCGGCAGGCCAACCCCGCTGTACCTGGCGGAGAATCTGACCGCCCACGCCGGGGGCGCTAGGATATACCTGAAGCGCGAGGACCTCCTCCACAGCGGCGCGCACAAGATCAACAACACGCTCGGCCAGGCCCTTCTCGCGAAGCGGATGGGCAAGCAAAGGGTGATTGCCGAGACGGGCGCCGGCCAGCATGGGGTTGCCACCGCTATGGCTTGCGCGATGCTCGGCCTGAAGGCTGAGGTCTACATGGGTTCGGAGGACGTCGAACGCCAGAAGCTCAACGTCTTCCGGATGCGACTGCTGGGAGCAGAGGTCCATAGCGTCGACAGCGGGTCCCGGACGCTCAAGGACGCGATCAATGAGGCGATGAGGGACTGGGTGACCAACCTGAAGGAGACCTACTACCTCATCGGCTCGGTGGTCGGACCGCACCCGTACCCCATCATCGTGAGGGACTTCCAGAGCGTCATAGGAAGGGAGGTCAAGAGCCAGTTTCGGAGAAAGGAGGGCGGTCTACCCGACGCGATCGTGGCCTGCGTCGGCGGCGGGTCCAACGCCATGGGAAGCTTCCACCCCTTCGTCCACGACCAATCGGTGAAGCTCTATGGCGTCGAGGCAGGGGGGACCGGGCGGGGGAAGAGCGCGGCAACGCTGGTCGAGGGGCGGCCGGGCGTACTCCACGGGATGCTCACCTACCTCCTGCAGGACGACGACGGACAGATCCTCCCTACTGAGAGCATCTCGGCTGGGTTGGACTATCCGGGGGTCGGTCCCGAGCACTCCTTCCTGAGGGACAGCGGGAGGGCCGAGTACGTCTCCATCTCGGACGAAGGTGCGGTGAAGGCGTTCCACCTGCTCTCGACGAAGGAGGGGATAATCCCCGCGCTGGAATCGTCCCACGCCATAGCTTATGCCGTGAAGCTCGCCGCAAGGATGAAGAAGGACGAGTCGGTAGTCGTCACCCTCTCGGGACGCGGCGACAAGGACGTCCAGATAATCGCGAAGAGGTCCGGGCTAGAACTATGAGCAGAATCGCCGAGACCTTCCGCTCCCTGAAGGGGGAGGGCGCCCTGGTGGCCTACACGATGGCGGGGGACCCCGACATCGAGACCACCGAGAGGGTCGTCTCTGCGCTGGTGGCCGGGGGCGCGGACATCATCGAGCTCGGGATACCCTTCTCAGACCCCATCGCCGACGGCAGGTCCATCCAGGAGGCCGCCGTCAGAGCGTTGGCATCGAGGACGAGGCCAGCCGACGTCCTGGAGCTCGTCTCCCGCCTCAACAAACGGCACAGAGCCCCCATCACCATCATGACCTACTACAACATTCTCTTCTCGCCAGGACTCGAATCCTTCCTAGAGAAGGCGAAGAGGGCGTCGGTCGACGGCCTGATCATCCCCGACCTCCCGCTCGACGAGACCGCGGCCTACACGAGGTTGGCTAGGTCCCGCGGCCTCGACACGATCCTGCTCGCCGCGCCGACCACGTCCCCCGAGCGGATGAAGTCACTCGTTAGCCACTCGTCTGGCTTCCTGTATCTCGTCTCGCTTCTAGGCGTGACGGGGGCGCGCTCCGCGCTGGCGGACGACTCGCTGAAACTCGTGAGGTCAGCCAAGCTTCAGACCAGAGGCAGGATCCCCTTGGCGGTGGGTTTTGGGATCTCCAAACCGGAGCACGTGGCCCGTGTGATAGCGGCCGGGGCGGACGCTGTCATCGTGGGGAGCGGCATCGTGAACAGGGTGGCATCGGGCAAGCCTCGGGACGCGATGCTCTCGGAGGTCGAGGGGTACGTCAGGTCGCTGAAGGCAGCGACCGTCCTCGGCCCAAAGAACCAAAGGAACGACGACACCACGAGCCGGCGATGAAAGCCGAGGCGACGGATGTCGACTCCTACATCTCCGCCGCTCCGAAGGAGGCGCAGTCCAAGCTCAGGGAAATCCGGAGGATAATCAAGGACGCGGCGCCGAGCTCCGTGGAGGGCATCAGCTACAAGATTCCTTACTACGACTACAAGGGGCGGCTTGCTTGGTTCGGTCTCCAAAAGGGGTACGTCGGGCTGTACCTCCGCCCTCCCGTGATAGAGGAACACAAGAAGGAGCTTTCAGGGTTCGTCACCACCGTCTCGGCCATCCACTTACCGCTTGACGAGAAACTCCCAGCCCCGCTCATAACAAAACTCGTCAAGGCCCGGATGAGGAAGAACGAAGCCGGCGAGTAGGTCAACTCGAACAGACCTCTCATCCTACGGTTCCAAGCGTCCCTGCGGGGATAATTTTATTACTTCAAGTGGTCCCTTCGAGGCGCCTAGCTTTCCCACATGGCTGCCAAATCTACTCAAAAACTGTTCATCGACGGCAAGTGGGTCTCGAGCGAAGGGAAGAGTTTCACACGTCTCTCCCCCGTGGACGGGTCGCTCGTCGCCACCATCCCGATAGCCACGGAAGAGGAGGTGAAGGAAGCCATCGACGCAGCGGAAGCTGCCTCCGAGGGCTGGCGGCTGACGCCGAGGGGCGAGAGGGCCAGGATAGTCGCGGGAGCGGCCGACCAACTCGGGGCGATGGCCGACGACGCGGCCCTGGAGATCACCATGGAGATGGGGAAGCCGTTAGCCATGTCCAGGCACGAGCTAGCCCTTAGCCGCAGGCTCATCACCGACGCGGCGGAGCAAATCCGCACTTTGGAGACCTCCTACATCCCCTGTGACGACCCGAACGTGAGGGCGTTCACGATGCTCGAGCCCTACGGCGTCTTCGCGATAATCGCGCCCTGGAACTTCCCGTACCTCGTCCCGCTCACCACACTCAGCTACGCTGTGGCGGCGGGAAACACCGTCGTCTTCAAGCCGGCGGAGCAGACGCCTATTGCCGGGGAGAGGATAGTCAGGTGCTTCGAGCGGGCCGGAATTCCGAAAGGCGTCATCAACCTCGTCCAGGGGACGGGCGAGGTCACGGGCGAGGCGATAACCTCCAGCAACAAGCTCGACGGCGTCGGCTTCACCGGTTCCATAGAGATAGGCAAGCGCATAGCGGCCAAGCAGCGAGACAAGCTCACTCATCTGGTGTTCGAGCTGGGCGGCAACGGCCCGATACTCGTCCTGGATGACGCCGACCTTCCGCAGGCCGCACGGTTGGTGGCCGAGGCCTGCTACGGGAACTCGGGCCAGGACTGCCAGGCCGCCGAGCGAATCCTCGTAGCAGACAAGGTCTACGACGCGTTCGTCGACAAGGTGATCGCAGCCACAGGCGACTGGGAGGTAGGTGACCCTCGGGAGGCCCAAACGAAGATGGGTCCGCTCGTCGAGGATTCCATAGCAAAGAAGGTCGACAGGCACATAGCCGACGCCAAGACCAAGGGAGCCAGAATCAGGACCGGCGGGGGACGGGCGAGGGGCTATCCCAGCAGGCTGTACTACCGGTCCACGGTCCTCGAGGACGTGTCCCCTGAGATGCAGATAGCCAAGGAGGAGACTTTCGGTCCCGTCTGTCCGCTGATACGCTGCGGCAGCGTCGAGGAAGCGGTGGAGATAGCGAACTCCGGCGAGTACGGCCTCGCCTCGAGCGTCTTCACAAGGGACTTCCGGAAGGCCATGTTGCTCTCCGAGCGGATAAGGACGGGCGAAGTCGTGATCAACTACCCGAGCACGTTCATGGACATCAACGTACCCTTCGGGGGGATGCGGAAGAGCGGGATAGGACGGGTCAACGGAAAGTACGGCATAATGTCGTTCAGCCAGTTGAAGTCGGTATTCTGGAACATCGGCTAGGCCCATTCAAGAGACTAAGATCCCTTCTTCCTGACAGGAATCCTTCACGGCGTCGTTAGCCGACAGGACGCTTTGAGTTACGCGTCCCGGCCTGAAGGACCTCCGTCTTTATGGCGTGGTCCACCAGATACAGGGCCGGACACCGCTCCTTGGATGTCTCGATGACCTCTCTGACGTCCCTGTCCGCCTCCACCTCTATCCTGAGTTCCTTGATGAGGGGTCCCTCGGCGTTCGTCAGCATGGGTCCGATATCGTAGAACAACCGGCCCCTGAGCTTCATCTTCCGAAGGCTCACGCCTTTGAGCCCGCACTGGATCGCTAGCGTGTTGGCGAAGCACGCCAGCACCCCGAAGAGGACATAGCTCAGCGGCGATGCATGCACTCCGCGCCCGCCGAGAATCCCCGGCTCGTCCGAGGCGACGATGTGACTCGATAAATCCGAGCGTATTTCCGCGACGAACGCCGGGCTGCCGTCGAGCCTGAACTCTCCTTCGATGATTTTCTCGACGCGATGGTGACCGCCCTCTCTCTCGAACTTCTTCCTTGACGTTCGCAAGACTTCGAGGCTGATGTTGTTGATGATACCGAGATCCTTCTCTTCTTTCATCATCTTTCATAGGTCTCCGTCGGTCTTATAGTTATTCGGGGTCCGGGCCCGGCGTCCGGCCGACTGATTGGGTAAGGCTTTTAGACGATCGATCGATTATGAGGCACGAGATGTTCTTCGACCTAACGCAGCTGATGCACAAGGACATGATTGTCTGGACGGGGTATCCGAAACCCGAGGTGACACCCATCGCGACCTACGAGAAGGATGGCTACTCCAGCGAGAGGGTCTGCGTGGCCATGCACACCGGGACCCACGTTGACGCCCCGAGCCACTTCGGGCCGGGAAAGGCGACCGTGGACGAGCTCGCCGTCGGGACGTTCATCGGCGATGCCATGGTCTTGGGCACAACCGCGCCAACCCCGGACTACCAAATCAACAAGGACGACTTCGCAAAGGCCCTGAGAGCCTTTGACAATCCCGACCTGTCGGGGGCGACGTTGCTGTTCGCGACGGAGTGGGACCGCCACCTTGGGAACGAGGAGATGTACCTGAGGAGGTGCCCGGGAATATCGAAGGAACTCGCAGACCACCTGCTGTCTCTGAATGTCAAGGCCGTGGGGCTCGACACGCCCAGCCTCGACCACTACAGGAGCCCGGACTTCGTCACACACAAGACGCTGCTACCGGCAGGGGTGGTTGGATACGAGAACCTGCTGGGAATAGCGCAGCTTAGAGGGAAGAAGGTCAAGTTCTACGCGCTACCGTTGAAGGTGAAGGGGGCTTCCGGCTCGCCGATACGCGCAGTCGCCGAGCTCTAGCGCCAACCGACACTTCCGCCATAGGCGATGCAACCGGGCGGCATCTGTCAGGTTGGGTCGTACCCTCCAAACGCTTTATAGCGCGTCGCCGTCGGCCCGCCCGCTTTGAAGATCACAAGGATTGAGGCGTTTCCCGTGCAGCTCCCGACCAAGCTCTACCGGGACGCATACGGGGAGTACGCGGACTACAGGGCGGTGATCGTGAAGGTCTCCACCGACGAGAAGCTCGTCGGGTGGGGCGAGTCGCACGCAAAGTATCAAGAGATTTACGGCGAGACGCTCGAGTCGGTCACGGCGATCGTCCGGAACCAGCTGGCCCCGGCGCTGGTGGGGAAGGACCCCTTCCGCATAGAACAGAACTACGACACAATGGACGCAGTCATCGGGAGGGCGCCCTGCGCCAAGACAGGGATTGACCTCGCTCTCTTCGACATCATGGGCCAGGCGACCGACCAGCCGGTCTACAACCTGCTCGGCGGCAAGGCTCGGGAGAAGGTTCCAGTGGCTTACGAGATAGGGATCAAGAAGCCAAAGGAGATGGCCGACGAGGCCGCCGGCTGGGTGGAGCAGGGGTTGAAGGTCGTCAAGATAAAGGCCGGTTCGGGAGACTTCGACCTCGACATGGCAAGGATTAGGGCCGTGAGGGACGCGGTGGGCGACAAGATCAAGCTCAGGGTCGACCCCAACACTCACTGGAGCGTCGATGAGTCCAAGCGAGCGGGGCGCTATCTGAGCCAGATTAACTTCGACTACCTGGAGCAGCCCGTCCCGGGGTGGAACATCGAGGGGATGGCGGAGATCCGCGCCCAAGCGGGCATCAAGGTGGAGGCTGACGAGGGCGCCTGGACCGTCTACGATGTTGTGGAGCACGGAAGGAGAAAGGCGGCCGATGTCATCAACCTAAAGATACCCAAGGTCGGCGGGCTCTGGAAGGGGAAGAAGATGGCGGCGGTCGCCGACGCCTTCGGGATGACCTGCATGGCTGGGGCGGAGGGAGAACTCGCCGGAGGGCTGGCAGCGAAGGCACACCTCGCAATCTCGACGAGGAACGCGACCACGGCGAGCGATTTCACCGAGCTTTCAAAGATGCAGGCCTGGATACTCAACGAGCCCATGAAGATGGACAAGTCGGGGTGCGTCGAGGCTCCTGACCGACCCGGCCTCGGCGTCACGATAAACGAGGACGCGCTGAAGAAATACACCGTCGAGCTGCACTAGGGCGTTCGCTGCGGGCCTGGTGGCGGTTCTACGCCTTCACGGCAATGGAGACCTACGCCTCAGCCATCTGCCTGAGGTGCTCCAGTCTCGTCGCCAGCCTGCGCCTGATACCGGGGTCGAGAGGAGGGTAGGGCGCCCTCGGAGGCCCGGCCTTGAACCCTCCCAGTTCAGCGCACGCCTTCTCCCAAGCCACCTCGTTCTGGGCCGTGAGCTCGTCATAGACGTCGCTGAATTTGACGTGAAATGGGATGGCGGTCCCCAGGTCCCTCTTCATGCACGCCCTGAAGAAGACCCGGGTGGCGGTCGGGACACCCGGCCCCACGACCGAGACGATGCTGTTCCCTCCCACCAACGAGTCCCCCAGCAGCCAGTCCTCGCCCCCGGAGAAGACGTTGATCCGACGCGAGATGTGGCTCACGACGCGCGTCCTGTGGACCACGTCCCCGTTCGACTCCTTGACCGCCTTGATCCTGTCCAGCGACATCAGCCTGTCCCAGAACTCAACCCCCATGTTGTAGCGGAACGAGTGGGGGTTGTTGTAGGCCATTATCTGGATCCCGTCGGCGGCCTCGTTCACAAGGCGGTAGTGCTCGTAGGCGGCCTCGTCGGAGACCGGTATGAGGTAGGGGAGCCCAACCATGACCCCGTCGGCTCCCGCGTCCTCGGCGTACTTCATGCGCTGGATGCATTCCCTCGTGTTGTGATACGTCGCCCCGAAGACGCACGCGATTTTCTTCGACGCGCCCAAGGCTGCGTCGACCACCATCTTGTACTCCTCGAAGCTGGACGCGTAGAACTCGCCCATGCACCCGAACGCGACGAAGCCATCGAATCCCACCTCCTCGTACGCTCTGACGTTGCTCTTCAGCCCTTCGAGGTCGAGGTCCCCGTTCTTCCTCAGCACGAAGGGCATCAGGGGAAATATCCCCTTCAGCGGCTTCACTGTCATACGCCTTTTGAATCGTTCCCCGTGACGATAAAAATCTTCCCGGGGCTGTGGGTTCCTTCTTTGCACTAGTTCGGATCGGGGTACGCGAAGTCAGGAATGCTTATCAAGGAATGAGCCACCGCCGGCGCTGATATGCAGGGCAGGCTTTCTGGGAAGGTAGAAATCATAACCGGCGCTTCCTCGGGAATGGGCAGGGCGGCAGCCATCCTCTTCGCGAAGGAGGGTGCCAAGGTCGTCGGCGCCGACATCAACGAGGTCGATGGCAACAAGACGGTCGAGGAGATAAGGTCCTCCGGTGGCGAAGCGATATTCGTGAAGTGCGATATCTCCAGACCCGAAGACGCCGAGAACCTGGCGAGGGAGGCGGTCAGGGCGTTCGGCAGGATAGACGGCCTCTACAACAACGCGGGCATCAACCCGATCGGCGACGTCCTGGAGACCTCGATTGAGGTATGGGACAGGACGCTCAACATCAACCTCAAGGGGATGTTCCTCGTCTCGAAGGCTGCGCTCCCCGAGCTGATCAAGAGCAAGGGCGCGATCGTGAACACGTCCTCCGGGGACTTCACGCTGACGTGGTTCAGGGAAGCCGCCTACGTGGCCTCCAAGGGTGGCGTCGTCGGCCTGACCAAGTCGATGGCGGTCGACTTCGCCAAGTACGGAGTTCGGGTCAACACGATACTTCCCGGCACCGTTCTGACGCCTCTGACGCTCAAGGCCGCCGAGGACCTCGGCAACAAGGACGCAGCGATGAAGCACATGACGAGCGTCCACCCCATCGGCAGGCTAGCCCAGCCGGAGGAGATAGTCAAGGTGGCTCTGTTCCTGCTGTCAGACGACGCATCCTTCGTCACCGGTGCCAGCATACCGGTCGACGGCGGGTACTCAATAACCCACGAGATCACCCACTAGAGACCCGCATTCGCTCTTCCGTGGCTGATGACCGTCCAGCCGCGGAAACGACTATATACGAAAGGCGTCAGAAAAGCTTGGCTCTCTGCGAAGAGCCGCCTGGGCGCGAGATCTCGAATGTCGAACAACAACAATGGGGAAAATACTGGCGGGCCTCAGAAGCCTCCCCTCCAGCGACCGTGCATCGTCTGCAACTCGAGCCTGAACTCGACGGCTGAGCTTCTGTACCAGACTGAGTTCTGGGACTTCTACTACTGCCCAATCTGTTGTCGCTGGTTCCAGTCGAGCGCACGCGACAGCTCCGTTGCGTTTCCCGTAAAGCGAAAGGCGCAGGAACGGGCCCTCACCCTGCTTTACGACGAGAGGATGCAGCAGATTCAATCGATCTACAGCACGAGTGACTACGTCGAGCGGGTCCGGAGGCGGGTGACGCTGCTTCTCGCTAAGCTCTACTTCAGGATCGCGCGTCTGTTGCCCTGACCCGACTCGCGAGATAGAATGGCGACGGGGTTGATTCTTGAAGGAATTCTCAGTTATAGCGCATTCATAAACATATTAATACGCGATACGCGACACAAACCACTTGGTTGACGGCCCAGAAGGGAACCTTCATCAGGGAGGCGACCGGCCTCGTCAGAGAAGTAAAGGCGATAGACGCTTGGGTTTTTGGTGTCATGGCGATAAGCCTCGGCACCGGGATAGCCACGACCTACACGCTAGGCCCGGCCCTCTTTCCCGGGGGCTCGATCCCCCTCGCCATCGGCCTTTTCGTCATTCTTGCTCTCTTCAAGGACCTTACCTACTCTCAGATGGGGAGCGCCATGCCGCGCAGCGGGGCTGAATACGTCTTCCAGGCAAGGTCGCTCAGCTCGTTTGCCCCCTGGGCCGTGGGGAACCAAATCAGCTACAACATAATGTGGCAGGGCACGATATATCAGGCGCTCAACGGTATCATGTTCGCTAGCATCGCGCTCGCGCCCCTTATGGTCATGCTCGGTACCGTCACGGGCACCCACTCGTTGGTGAGCTTTGCCACGTGGCTCGGCACGCCGATCGGGACGTACGTGGTGATAATTCTCTTGTCCGCCGCCTGCATCTCCATCGTCGCCCTCGGAATCAAGTTCTACATGGAGAAGTTCCAGAGAATCCTCTTCGTAGTGGGCATGGCGCAGGTCGTCGCCATCGTCGCCATCCTCGCGACGACCTCCCAGGCGACGTTCATCAGCAAGTTCAATACCTTCTCCGCCCCGTACTTCGGAACCGCCGACGCTTACCACACGATAATATCGGAGGTATCCGCCATCGGCATAAACACGTCGTTCAGTTGGTACGGGACGCTCGGACTCATGGCCTTCGTCTCGTTCGGCCTGATCTGGGGGCATGGAATCATAGCCAACATGGGGGAGCTAAAGAAGGCCAACAACCTCAAGACGTACTCCTATGTCTTCATGGGAGCGACACTCTTCACCGGCATCTTCGCGATAGTCATCGGCGCGCTCCTGGTTAACACCATGGGCTCCAACTTCCTGACCTCGATCGGGTACCTGGCCTTCAACGACCCGTCGAAGTACCCGCTGCCCGTCTCTGCGTTCTACACCTTCCTAGTGAGCACGCTGACCAACAACGTCCCGCTACTGATACTCATCAACGGTGGGATGATCTGCTGGGCACTCCAGTGGGCGACGAACAACTCCCTGGGCTACTCTAGGCTGGCGCTTGCGCTGGCCTTCGATAGAATCCTTCCAGCCAAGTTCGGGGACGTAGACGAGCGCTTCCACACCCCGTACCTCTCGCTGATCTTCTTCTTCTTGGTCGGAGCGGTGGGCTTCGGAGCGCTTGTCGCCTTCGTGGGAATTGCTACGGCTCTCATCGCCGCGACGGTCGCCCAGATATTCAACTTCGCAACCACCGGCTTGGCTGCGATGGTGTTCCCCTACACCAAGAAGCAGATGTTCGAGCAGTCTCCTGGCGCCAAGTGGAGGATCGGTGGTCTCCCGGCGATAGTGATAACAGGCGCGATCACGCTCTTCGTGCAGGTCCTCTTCCTCTACGCGTTCTTCGCGATACCGGGGGTCGGCCTGTCCCTGACGCCGTCGTCCATCGTCCCGATATCCGTCGTCTTCGGGATCCTCGCAGGAGGAATCATCTACTATGTCATCATGAACCAGTACCAGAAGTCCAAGGGAATCAACATCGGCATGCTCTTCAACGAGATTCCGCCCGAGTAGCGCGGACGACACACTTCAAGGACATACGGACAGCGTCCCGCTCTGGCCCCACGCTGCGGCGATGCTCCTCTGCGGTCGGCTCAAAGGTGAAATACGGATAGCGGGTTGCTTCCGCCCATGGTTGACAGGGTCAAGGGCAGGATAGCGCTCGTTACAGGAGGATCTCGCGGTATCGGCAGGGCAACCTCTCTGGCACTGGCCCGGGAGGGGGCAAGAGTTTGTGTCAACTACGCAAAGGCGAGGTCAGCGGCCGACGAAGTCGTGTCCAAGATCAAGTCGCAAGGGGGCGAGGCGAGGGCAATTCGGGCCGACGTCGGCGACAGGTCGCAGGTGAAGCGCATGATAGATGAAGCGATCTCGACCTTCGGCAGAATCGATATCCTGGTCAACAACGCGGGAATGATGCACCGCACCGACGCCATGAACATGCAGGACGAGCGCCAGTTCAAGGAGATGATGGACGTGCACACCATGGGGACTTTCTTTGCGACCGTGGACGCGGCCAAGAGCATGGTCCAGAACAAGTACGGAAGAATCGTAAACGTCGCGAGCAACTCCGCGCTGGGAACTGGCTCCCTGAACTCCACGCTGTACGCCATCAGCAAGGGCGCGATCGTGATAATGACGAAGAGGTTCGCCCAGGAGCTGGGTCCCTACGGGATAACAGTCAACGCGATAGCCCCTGGCTTTGTGAAGACGGACTTTACGCTCTCCCTCGGGAAGGACTTCGAAAGCAGGGCCGAAGCCACGGCCGCGAACAGCGCGCTCAGGAGGATCGCCATGCCGGAGGAGATAGCCGAGGTGATCCTCTTCCTGGCGTCTGATGGAGCATCGTTCATCACGGGCCAGACGCTGACCGTCGACGGTGGCCGCAAGGACAACCTCTCGCATTCCGCATGATTTCAAACCAGCCCAGCGCCTGCAGCGAGATTGCTGTAACACACCTCTCGGACGAGATTTAATTACCGCGAGGTTCGCCGGATGAAGACATTGGCTCGCTTCCCATCGTTCTCGCTGGGAGGGAGGGAGAGTTCGATCCTCGACGGCCTGCAGGGGCACCTCTCCACGGTCAAGCAGTGCGTCACGACCTACCAGAAGATGGTCTCCGCCTATGCGACGGGGCAGCAAGATGCGCGCAAGTACCTCGACGAGGTCTTCAACCTAGAGACGGAGGCAGACGGGACAAAGAGGGATCTCAAGAAAAGAATCGCTGAAGGCGCCTTCTTCGGCGGCGTCAGGGAGGACATCCTCACCCTAATCGAGGCCGACGACGACATAGCCGACGCGGCAAAGGACGCTGCCAGGCTCCTATCGATAGGAGCCGAGGAGGACGAGGCCTTTCGGAACCTCCTGAAGAGTGACCACATGTCGGGATTCCAGGAGAAGCTTCTCGCGGCCGTAACGTCCCTCGAGTCGCTCATACAGACGCTTCAGATTGACAAGGACGCGGCGCTCTCGAGGGTGCACGCCGTGGAGGACTGCGAAGAGCAAGCCGACACAGAGAAGAACCTCCTCCTGACGCAGCTCTTCAAAAGGCCCAGGTCGTTGGACCCGGTCACAATCATCGAGCTGCGTGACTTCATCTTCGCCTCCGACGACATAGCGGACAACGCCGAGAAAGCGAGCGACCTCGTCCTGGTCTTGGTCGCGAAAGGATATGGCTAGCGAGGATATCCTGGCCCTCGGAGCCGCCCTGGCCTTCGTCTTCGGATGGAACAACAGCTCCTTCCTCATAGGCAACGGCGAAGGTTCGGGCTCCCTGACCCTGCGAGAGGCGCTCCTGGTCTCCTCCGCCGGGCTCCTTCTGGGCGTTCTCCTCGAGGGGACGCAGATGCTCAAGAGCCTCAGCGGGAGCATCACGCCCGCCGCGGGAACCCAGGTGGCGGAGGTGGCGCTCGTAGTCTCGCTGGCCCTGACCGTCGGGCTCTCACTGGCCAAGTTGCCCGTCTCGTTCAGCATGGCCGTGGTGGGCGCCTTCGCGGGGGCCGCCTATGCCTCTTCGCTGCCGCTCAACGGGCCCCGCTTGGAGGAGATGGTCGGCTTCTGGTTCCTAGCCCCTCTGCTCACCGCCGTGGTCGCCTACGCCCTCTACAGGTCGATCCTCGCCCTCGCCCCGCGGCTGAGCCTTCTGGCCCTCGACGGCGCAAGCCGCTACGGAGTGATAGTGACGTCCCTGATAATCGCCTACGTCCTCGGCGCGAACAACATCGGTCTGATATACGGTACCGTGGTCAACGGCGGGAAATCGTTCGAATGGCAGCTGGTCCTGGTGACCCTCTTCGCCATCCTCGGTATGCTGGTCCTCGGCAGGACCGGCGTCTCTGGGACGGTCGGCGACAAGCTGCTCGCGCTCAGCCCCTTCGGTGTCATCGCGACCTTCCTCGGCAGCGCCGTACTGATATGGCTGGGAACCCAGCTGGCCATCCCCGTCTCGATCAGCCAGTGCCTCCTCGGGGGAATGTTCGGCGCGGCGTTCGCCAAACAGATCTCGGTGGTGAATGGTAGGGTGGCTCTTGAGTCTATAGGGGGCTGGGTCGTTGTTCCCGTCGCGGCCTTCGCGCTCGGATTCCTCCTTGTTTACTACTAGGGAGACGAACCCTCGAACGACCGATAGACGAACTCGACCGCCGCGCTGGAGTCTCCCGCGTACGCCCTGGAAAGCTCTGTGAAACGCTTCTCGAAGCCCTTCCTGTCCTTCGCCTTCACCAGTCCCTGAAGAGCGACGAGCTCCTCTATCATAGCCCCCACGACCTCGAAGGAGCTGCCGTTCTCCACCTGGATGTACGAGTAGAGGCTCGGGCTGTGGGATAGGACGGACTCTGCGATGGTCAACTGAGCTGCAGAGGTGGGCGTCTGGAGTCTCCTGAACTCCGCGGGCTCGAGATACCTCGCCGCCGTCCCGGCGAATGCCACGTTGACGAGATGGGTGAGCGAGAGGATCACAGCCATGAGCCTGTCGTGTTCCAGCGACCCCATGGGGATTAGCTCGGCCTCGGGGAACAGCTCGCGAGCTCTCTCGACCGCCGTCCCGTCCGTCCTGATGACTCCTATCCTCATCTTTGCCCGTGACCCGAGCGACGGTCCGAAGAGCGGATGGATTGAGAGGAGCTTGGCCCCGCGCTCTCTGGTAATCTTCCCCAGCGTCCCAATGACCTTTCCCTTGACGGACATCATCTCTACGACGACCGCCCCGGGCTCCAGGGCACCCGCGACCTCCGTGACGGTCTCTACCGTGCTGTCGATGGGGGTGGCGACTATGACGACCTCGGCGCCATCTACGGCCCGGGAGTTCGACGCTACGAAACTGAACCTGGGGTTCCTAATCATCCGCCTTTTCGTGTCGGAACCGACCACCGAGAGACCCCGGGAGAGGAAGTAGCGCGCAAAGAAGCCACCCATCCCCCCGGACGACCCTAGGACGGCCACCTTCAAGCCAGCGACTCGCCTATCCGCCTAATCCCTTCCACTATCGTCTCTTTGGACTGACCTAGCGAGATCCTGAAGCACCGCGGGTAGTCTCCGAAGCCCGTCCCGGGCGTGATGGTGACGCCCTTCTCCTCGAGGAGCTTCATGGCGAACGACGTCGAGTCGAAGTCCCCCTTCGTTGCCTGGGGGAAGATGTACATCGCCCCGTCGGGCTTAACGTACCGCAGCGCCTCGAGACGCTCGAGCTCGCGGCTTGCAACTTCTATCCTCTCCTTCATGGCGGCCGCGTTCTGTGAGACCTCCGCGTTACTGTCAAGCGCCTTTATCGCGCCGTACTGGATGAACTCAGGGACCGAAGTGAGCACGAGCGACTGGACCTTGGCCATCTTCGACACCTTCTCCTCCGAGGAGACGCAGTACCCGACCCTGAAGCCTGTCATCGCCCAGGTCTTCGAGAACGAGGCGGTCAAGATGAAGCTCCGCGCCTCCGACCGGAGGATGCTCGGGCACTCTGAGTAGGCGTAGTCCGTGTAGATTTCGTCGCTGATCACGGTGAGCCCGTGCTCGTTTGCGACCTCGACTATCTCCGCGAACTTCCCGGGGGAGATTATTTTCCCAGTCGGGTTCGCCGGGTAGCTCAGTACGATGGCCCTCGTGTTCGGTCTGATTGCGTCGTGTATCTTCTCGACCGACGGCTCCCATCCCTCCTCCAATGAGGTGCGTATGGAGATTGGCCGCGCTCCGATGAACTGGAGCGCCTCCTTGTACGTCGGCCAGTTGGGCTCTATCACGATTGCACTCTCGCCCTCCTTGACCGTCGTCGAGATGGCGGCGTAGACCCCGAACCTCCCCCCGGGGGTCACCATCACCTCGCCGTCCGTGGCTGTGAAGCCGCTCTTCCTGTCAAGGTATCGCCTCACCGCCGAGATGAGGTCTGGAATTCCCCGGGTGCTGGTGTAGTGGGTCTTGAAGCCGTAGAGCGCCTGAGACGTCGCTTCCACCACCGCCTTCGGCGGGTGGAAGTCCGGCTCGCCGACGTCTAGCCTGATGAGCTTCCTGCCGCCCGCCTCGAGCTCGCGGGCTTTTGCGCTCATCACCACCGGCGTTATGAGCGGCTTTTCCACGCGGTAACCCTGGACGCGCTTCCCCTCCGCGAGAACGGCGCTCAGGACTTTGAGGCCGGTCTGTACGTCCACGCCCTTCTCCTCGCATTCGCGGATCACCAGCCTGACGAGGGCGTCTTCGACCTTGGCGTCCTCGACCGGGAGCGCCCCCCTCATCTTCAGGTCCCCGATCTTCTTGGCGAGCGCGTCCCTCGCCGCTATCAGCCCTATGATCTCCCTCGTCCTCTCCGCGACCTGCTCCCTCAGGGCGAGCAGCTCGTTCTCAGACGACATCTCAGTCCACCTTCTTCAGGACCGGGGCAATAAAGCCCGCCCTGATTGCGTGGTCGGCCAGGACCATCGCCGTGACGCTCTCCACGACCGGGACGGCCCTCGGCACGACGGTGGGGTCGTGCCTTCCCGGGACGACGAGGTCGACCTGCTCCCTCCGCGACGTGTCGGCCGTCCGTTGCTTCGATGCCACCGACGCCGCCGGCTTGAACGCCACGCGATAGACGATGGGCATCCCGCTGGATATGCCGCCGAGGATGCCTCCGGCGTTGTTCGTGTCGGAGACGAGCCTGCCGTCGCTAATCCTGAAGAGGTCGTTGTTCTGCGTGCCCGTAGACCTCGTCGAGGCGAACCCCGCGCCGAACTCGACCCCCTTTACCGCGGGGATGGAGAGCGCGATCCTGGCCAGGTCGGAGTCCAGCGACCCGAAGACAGGTTCGCCGAGGCCGGGTGGGACGTTCAGCGCGACGCACTCTACTACCCCGCCGAGGCTGTCCCCCCTCCCCCTGATCTCGACCACCTTCTTCTTCATCTCCTCGGCCGTCGCAGGGTTAGGGGACCTCACTTCGTTCGCATAGCGGTTCCTCCTCGCGTCGTCGAGCGTGAACTCCCCGGCCCGGATGCCCCCCAGCTCCGAGGTGTAGGCTATGATCTCGACGCCGAGGGTCTCCCGCAGGAGCTTCTTCGCCACCGCGCCCCCCATCACGAAGGTGGCTGTGATCCTGCCCGAGAACCTGCCTCCGCCCCTGTAGTCGTTGAAGGCTCCGTACTTCTCCCTCGAAGTCGCGTCGGCGTGCCCCGGCCGGGGGGTGTTGAGCAGGGCCTCGTAGGGCCTCGAGTCCTGGTCCTTGTTGCGGATCAGCATCATCAGGGGTGCGCCAGTGGTGAACCCCCTGAATGTGCCACTCATTATCTCGACGAGGTCCTCCTCCCTCCTCTGGGTTGTGACGATCGACTGACCCGGCTTCCTCAGGTCGAGCTCCTTCTGGACGTCTCCTTCAGAGAGCTCCAGCCCGGCCGGGCATCCGTCGATCACAGCGCCCATGACCTTCCCGTGGCTCTCTCCGAAGCTCGCCAGCACGAACCTCTCTCCGACGATGTTCCCTGTCAAGCGCC
Organism: uncultured Nitrososphaerota archaeon; assembly: GCA_963703285.1. Classification (GTDB taxonomy): domain Archaea; phylum Thermoproteota; class Nitrososphaeria; order Nitrososphaerales; family Gagatemarchaeaceae; genus Gagatemarchaeum. The sequence goes on along the minus strand of OY969807.1, from coordinate 816,904 downwards.
ACTCACCTTGGCACCCAGGCGGCCGAGGTCCTCCAAGAAGTTCGGGTATGAAACGTCCAGGCTGTCTGCCCCCATCACGGGGGCCCCTCCCGGGATCATCATCGAAGCCAGCGCGAATGCCATGAACATCCGGTGGTCGTCGTGCGCGTCCAGGACCGCCGGTTGGAGATGGTCCACAGGGGATATCACCATCCCGTCGGGCCTCTCCTCGATTCTCGCTCCTAGCTTGGAGAGTTCTGCGGCGAGGATGGCGATCCTGTCGGTCTCCTTGAACCTTGCGTGCGCCGTCCCCACTATCTCGACGGCGGACTCGCTCCTGAGCGCGAGGGCGACAACGACGGGGAGCAGGTCAGGCGTGTCGCCCAGGTTGAACCTCCCTCCCCTCAGCCTCCCGCCGTCCGACTCCACCGTCACAGAGTTCGCGGCCGAGCTCACCTTCAGTCCCATCGAGGCCGCTATGCCCAGTATCGCGGAGTCTCCCTGCGGAAGGTGCGGGTTCAGGTCTTCCAGCGTCACCCTGCCGCCGGCTATCCCGATCGACGCCACGATGAACGCGGCCGAGCTGAAGTCGGCTGGCACCGTGAATTCGAGACCCCTGTACGCCTGTCCCGCCGCGACGTCGAACCTGGTGTACCCATCCCTCTCTACCTTGACCCCGAAGAGACGAGACAGCGTAAGGGTCGCCTCGATGTAGGGCCTCGAGACAGCGTCGACCACGGCTATCGATGTATCCGAGCTCGCCATCGGCGTCGAGATGAGGAGGGAGGAGACGAACTGTGAGGAGACGTCCCCCCTTATCGTCGCCCTGCCTCCCACGATGCCCCCGGTCTTGACAACGACCGGCGCCATCCCGTTGCCCCTGGTCGACCAGGCCTCCACGCCGAGCTCCCCTAGGGTGTCGAGGAGCGGCTGCATCGGCCTCCTCCTGATGCTCGAGTCTCCGGTGAGCACGGCATGACCGCCGGGCGCAGCGGCCAGGGCTGACGTCATGAAACGGAGTGTCGTCCCGGAGTTCTCGACGTTCACCACGTCCTCGGGCAGCCTCGGCGCCGTCCCCATGATGCGGAGCGTGGAGCCGTCCTGTTCGAGGGCCGCGCCCATCGCCCTGCAGGCAGAGATGGTCGCCTTCGTGTCCCTGGAGACGAGCGCGTTCGATATCGTCGATTCGTCCTCAGAGAGGCTGGCCATTAGGACGGCCCTGTGGGTGTAGCTCTTGCTGGGAGGGACCCTAACGCTTCCCTCGAGCCGCCCCGCCGTAACGACGGTGCTACTCAATCTTCTCGATCCTCCCGTGTTCGTTGTTTGTCTCCGTCTCGAGGACCACGCTCCCGTCGGACCTCCACGCCTCGAGGAGCTGATCCAACTCGGAGCTCGACTTCGGGTCGAACACGGCGGCTGTGGCGGGTCCGGTTCCCGACAGCGACGCCCCCAGCGCTCCATGCTCAACGGCGAGCAGGGCGGCCCTCGAGTCGTACCCGTAGATTCCCGAGTAAAGCGTTCCATTGAGAGTCATCGCGCGCCAGAGGTCTCCCTCCAGGCTCATCCTGTAAAGGACCTCCGAGACCTTCCCGAGCTTCCTGACCTGCGAGGGGTCGACGGTGGCTCTTCTGCTGGCGGCCTTCGGGACCTTGATGACGATCTTGAGGGGACGGTCGTGGAGCTTCGAGCGCTCGATCTTCCTCCCCAGGTTATCGGCCATGTTGATTCCCCCGAGAAGGCACGACGCGCAGTCGTCCAGGGCTCCGGTGATGGAAGCCCCGCTCGAGAGGGAGGCCTCGACGCTGCAGTTCATTATCTTCTGCGGGTCGAAGGCCCTCTGCCCGAGCGCGGCGAAGATGGCGAGCGCCGTCGCCGCCGAGGAGGAGGAAGAGGTCTTGAGCCCGACCCCCATGGGGAGGACTGAGGTGGTCCGTACCGTGCCGGAGTATTCTCCCGGCTCCTTCCCCGCCATCTTCAACGCCGTGCGGATCGTCTCGTCGGCGAGCTTCGACTCGATTTGTTTCTCGTTCACGAAGACCGACCAGGTCCCCGCCTTGTTCTCGAGCTCGACGATCGACTCCGTCCCGAGCTTGGTGCTGGCGGTAACCCCCTTTCCGCTCGCGATGGCGTTGACTATCGTGATCGCCCCGAAGGTCGTGCCCCGCCCCTTCAATCTCCCGCCCCCAGCGCTTGGCGCAGGGCTTCCCCCATCGCGTGCTTCGGGGCCCGCCTCCCGGTCCACATCTCGAAGGCCAGCGTCCCCTGGTTGAGGAGCATCTCGTACCCGTAGATCGTGCGCGCGCCCTTCCTTTCGGCCGCTCGCAGCAGTTCTGTTTTCATCGGTCTGTACACGGCGTCGAAGACTGTCGCGTGCCCATAGATAACCCGCACCAGCGGCTCTGGTAGCGGCAGACCGCCCGACCCGATGGGTGTTGCGTTGAACACGAGGTCAGGCTCGATCTGGCCCAGCCCGTCTATGGTGTCGACCTCGAATCCGATCTTCGGGAAGGTCTTGGACATCTCGGATGCGAAGGCCTCCCCCTTTTGCCGTGTGCGCGCAGCAACCGTCACCTCGCCGCAGCCAACCTGGCTCATGGCCTCGCAGAAGGCCCTGGCCGCGCCTCCAGCGCCGATGACCAGTGCGCGCGCGACGCGGCCCACATGGTGCTCCCTCAGGGATTCCGTGATCCCGTTGACGTCGGAGTTGAGGCCGACGTAGCGTCCTCCTGACCTCTTGACCACGTTGGCAGCGCCTATCCTTTGCGAGACGTCGTCCAGCTCGTCCAGGAAGGGGATTACCTCGCTCTTGAATGGGATGGTGAGGTTGAATCCATCGGTCTCCTCCCTGAGGGCCAGGAATCTGCTCCGGAACTCCCCGCGACACACGCTGACCGCCTCGTAGACGGCATCGATTTCAAGGGTTCCGAACGCCGCGTTCATCATCGCCGGTGACGGTGAAGCTGAGACGTCCTCTCCGAGTAGGCGGTACCTGGCTACCATGCTCCCTTCTCCAGGATCCTCTTCAGCTTGCACGCGGTCGTTACGGAGAGCTGCCCCGGTGCGACGGGCTCGCTGGGGAGCGATGCGTAGACTATCGGACTGCCCAGCTGGAAGCTAGCCATCCTCGAAGCTGTCCCGACTTCCCCCATGCAGAACGCGACGAGCCTGCCGGGGTCCCGGTCGTAGAGCTCGAGCACCCTCAGGTTGTCCCGCTCCGCCCTCGCAAGCGTCACTATCTTGGTGATGCCACCGAGCGAGTCGGCCATCGCTCGTTTGCGTCTCAGCGTCGGGAGAGCGGGCGTCCGGTTCAAGTCGTGCCAGGAGACTATCTTCCCGGAGGTTCCGGGAAGCCCGCCGAACCATCCCAAGTTCCGCCTAGCCGTCTCCAGTTCGATGTCGATGAAGAGGGGCCGCATCTCGCAGAGCCGCTCTATGAGCGACAGCCTCTCCCCTTCGCCCCCCTCGAATCCTCCCCCCTCTTCCCTCCGCCTGACCGTGACGACGGACCTACGCGCAAGGTGGGCGAGCTCCCCGCGGACCTCGGGAGCGGGCCTCCGGAGCAGATCTAGCCTCAGCTCGACCAGGTCGGTCCCGAGGGCGAAGGCTGTCGCGGCCTTCTTGGCCATGCCGCTCCCCGTCTCGGCGGAGATGGTCGTGCAGACCAGGCCGGTCCTCCGCCGCGCGGTCCTTCTACCTTTCAAGAATGAACTCGTCTACCTCTCCGCCGAAGTGCCTAGCCTTGCTCTGCGTCACGTGCACAAGCACCTCGTCGCCCACCTTGATCTCGGTCACCGACACGGGAGAACCGTCGGGACGGATGAGACGGATGGTCTCGGCCTTCTGGAGCATCACGCTGCCCTGCTCGCCGCCAGCCTCGGCCTCTATCATCGTGAGCGGACGCCTCTCTATCTTCACCCTGCCGACGACTACCTGCCTTGACCTTCCGTCACTGCTCACCGTCCTCACCCGGTCGGACGACCTCAGCTCCGAGAGGTACCTCGTCTTGTCTCCCTCCCCTAGCACGTAGCTGTGGATGGCGCCCGCGTTCACTCTGAACTCCCTCGTCGGGATGTACTCAGAGGGGACGGTCTCGCTGTGGACGAGGAAGAAGAAGTTCGCCTTGTTACCGACGAGTAGCCCCTCTCCGACAGCGAGTTGGGATGCCGTGTCTATGCACGCTCGCTCGCCGTTCCCGACGTCGACTATCCTTATCACCTTGGCCACGGGGAGGGAGTAGTGTTGTTCCTTCCCCAGGGCAGAGGTCAAGTCGGCCGCTGCCTGGAGCGCGTCCGGTGGTACGACGATGCCGTCCACGCCTCTCTCGAGTACGGAGAGCGCCATCTCCATGTCCTCCTTGGTCCTCATGTAGGCGTAGATTCGCTTGCCAGACCTGTGAAAATCAGCGACGAGGTTCTCTAGCGGTATGACCTTCCAGTTCTCGGGCTGGACGACGACGAACGCATGGCCCCTCCCTGATGCCTGAACGGCCCTCTCGACGTCCTTGGCGCCCGATATCTCGACCCAAGCTGCGGTGTCGGGACCCCCCTCGGCGTCCGAGACCCTGATGAGCTCGATCCCGTCGACGGGGGAAAGGTTCTGCGAACTGCTCTTCGAGACCACCCTCTTGATTCCGACATTCTTGGCATCTCGTAGGAGCTGCTCCGCGTCCCCCTGGCCCGTAACGTCGAGGATTATGTCCTTCTCAGGAAGGACCAGTATTGAAGACCTCCAACGCCTCCTCGACACTGGCCTTGTCTATCACTATCCTCTTCAGCGCCTTCGTCATCAGCATGGGGTTCCTGTGCTGGAAGACGTTCCTGCCGTAGGTGACGCCCATCGCACCGACCTTCATCACGTCATAGGTTATCTTTAGAAGAGCTTCGTCCGACTCCGCCTTGGACCCCCCCGCCAAGACAACCGGCACGGGGCACTTCCTGATGACCTCCCCGAAGGTTTCTGCGCTCCCCGTGTACACGGTCTTGACGACGTCGGCTCCGGCTTCAGCCCCTATCCTGGCCGCGTGCTGCACGACCTGAGGGTCCGACGGGTCCTTGATGTTCTCCCCTCTCGGATACATCATCGCCAAGAACGGCACCGAGTGTGAGTCGCATTCGTCCGCCACCATCCCGAGCTGTTGCAGCATCTCTGGTTCCTCCTTTCCCCCTATGTTGACGTGTATCGAGACCGCGTCCGCCCCCAGTCGCAGGCCTTCCGCGACGCTCCCGATGAGCACCTTCCTGTTCGGCGCGAGCCCGAGGGACGTGCTCGCAGAGAGCTGGACTATCATCCCTATCGGCGCGGGTCTGCTGAGCGATTTTATGATGCCCTTCTGTGCGAGGAAGGCGGTAGCCCCTCCCCTCGCGATCTTTTCGATGGTCTCCTCAGGGTTCTCCAGGCCGGCGATCGGACCCACCGCCAACGAGTGGTCCATAGGTATGCAGAGCATCCTGCCGTGGCGGGTTATCCTCGAGAGCCGGAACTGCTTGCCAGATACCAACCACATTCACCCTATGTATCCTTCCCTCTGCATCAGCTCCGCCGTAAGTATTGCGGTTCCCGCCGCCCCCCTGATCGTGTTGTGCGAGAGCAGCGTGAGCTGCAGCGACCTCTCGTCGATTCCGTTCCTTATCCTGCCGACCGTAACGCTCATCCCGGGGACGGACCCGGCCATCCTGTCGAGCCTGGGCTGTGGCCTGTCGCTCTCCGGCCTGACGATGATGGGCCGAACCGGGGCGGATGGCAGCCCGAGGGTCTGGGGCCGTCCCCTGAAGCTCGCGAGGACTTCGGCCACCCCTCGGGGGTCGATCTTGTTGGCGAACTCTGCGTAGAGGGTCTCCAGGTGTCCGTCGATCACCTGTACTCTGTTGCAGGAGATCGCCATCGGGATATCGTTCTGTCGAATGGTCCCTTCCCTGACCGTCCCGAGTATCTTCTTCGCCTCCCTGGCCACCTTCTCCTCTTCGTTCTTGATGTAGGGGATCACGTTCTCCGTGATCGCGAGCGACGGCACCCCGGGGTAGCCCGCGCCCGAGAGGGCCTGCATCGTCGTGACGACGGCCTTCTCGGCCGGGTATTCGTCCAGAAGCGGTTTCAAGACCATCGCCAGCCCCGTCACTGTGCAGTTGGGCGTCGTCGTGATCGAGCCCTTCCATCCCCTCCTCTCGCCCTGACCCTTGAGCAGCCGCAGGTGCCCCGGGTTCACCTCGGGGATCATCAGGGGGACGTCCGGATCCATCCTGTGGGAGCTTGCCTCGCTGACGACGGTGAAACCAGCCTTGGCGAACTTCTGCTCGATATCTTTGGCGACCTCCGATGGCAGGGCCGAGAAGACCACGTCGCACCCCCGGGCAGACTCCGGTCTGGCCCTGCGCACCTCGTAATCCGCGAGGCGCTCAGGGACGGCCTCCGGGAAGAGCCAGTGCACCGCCTCCCCGTACTTCTTTCCTGCGGACTCGCCGCCCATCAGCACCTCCAGCTTGATGAACGGGTGCCCCTCCAGCATGTTCACGTACCTCTGGCCGACAGCACCTGTGGCGCCCAGGAGCCCGGCCCTGACCTTCATGGCCCCTTCACCAGCGTCGCGTCCCGGATCAGGCCGAGCGCCTTCTCCGCCTGGTCGGACGAGACGAACACCCTGATCGATGAGCGTATGGTGACAATGCCGTACAGGTTGATGGAAGCGCGTGCGAGTGGCTGGGTTATCCTCTGGATTATGCCCGTCTCGGTCTCTAGCGAGCTACCCCTCACCGTGATCATCGAGAGCCCGTCGAACGATGACACGGCCTTGCCGATGCTCTCGCCCACGAGCACGTGGTGGACCTGGTCGAGCACGTTCTTCCCCCCCGCCACATAGAAGATTGCTGAGGTGCTCTCGAGGGAGAGCGCGAGGAGCGATCCTCCGTCATCTCTGACCGCGCGGGTCAGCTGCGAGACGGACTCGATCTTCTTCGCATCGAGGCCGACGACCGTTATCATCGATACGCCCTGCGGGAAGACCTCGAGGCTGATCGGCGCGAGGTCGCCCTTGATGATCGTCCCCGAGTTGAGCTTCTGGAGGCTCGTGACCCTCAGTTTGAGTCCGCTCCCTTGGTAGCGCAGCGCCTTGACGTGGAGGAACTTCGCCCCGCCCGCGGCCAGCATCTCGGCCTCCTCGCCGTTTAGGGACTTGATGAACTGCGGGTTCTTGACCTTGTCGGGGTCGCTCGTGTAGACCCCTTCGACGTCCTTGATTAGCACGACCTCCGAGGCGTCCAAGCAGCTGCCGAGGACGACGGCCGTAGTGTCCGACCCTCCCCTGCCCATGGTCGTCGTCCTGCCGTCGACGGTCTTGCCCAGGAAACCGCAGACCACGGGTACCAGCCCCTCGTGCAGAAGAGGGACCAGGTTCTCCTGCGCCTTCTCCCTGCTCAGGTCCATGATAGGGTTGGAGTCTAGATGCCTGGCATCCGTCACTATCGGCCAGTAGGGTGTCTCCGGGTCCACGACGACCGACCTGATTCCGTGACCGGCGAGCGCGCCGGCCATGAGCCTCGCGCTCGTCTTCTCGCCGGACGCGAGCAGTTCGTCCATGAGCGACCCCTCCATGTCGGGATCCACGCGCTTCGAGAGCGCTATGAGCTGGTCGGTAACGCCCTTCATCGCCGATACGACCACCACCACCCCCAATCCCCTCTCAGAAGTCTCACGGACGAGTTGCGCGGCCGCGTCTATCGACCTCTCGTCCTCGAGGACCGAACCGCCGAACTTCACGACCGTGATTTCTCTTTCATTCGATTTCGTCAATGAGCATAGAACTCCAATGTCTTAGGCGAGCTAAGACTTGATCTAGAACCAAAAGCCGCAAGGTGCAGAATCATAAACTGAACCGCCTCTTCCTTGCACCTTCAAAGCTCTCTGCAGGTTTCGGCATGGCTGACGATATTTATGCGTTGCGTCCCAGCTCCCACCGGTCAGTAGTAGTACGTGATGGAAATGGTCGCGTTCTCCGGCGTCGGATCCGAATTCGAGAGGTACACGTCGACGGATCCGGGCGTGACAGGGAAGACTAGCGAGTCAGGGATGGACGAGTACCCGAACGGGCCGATCTGTACCGACGACGACGGGCCCGAGCTCAAAGAAGACCCAAAGAAAACTATCGCGCCCACCTGGACGTTGTCTATGTCGCTGATGTTGGACATGTCCACCGTGATGTACCCGGAGTAGTTCGCCACGAACGTCCCCACGACTTGGTCGCCGAGGGATGGCACCCCGAAGAACTCCTGACTGACGAGCACTTCGGAGTCGGCCAGGCTATCTATCGACGCTAGGGATGTCACCTCGGTCTGGAGCGTGGAGATCTGTGACTTGTAAGATGTGGCCTCGGCCTGCAAGCTGGCGACCTCGCTCTGCAGAGACGTGACCTGTGCCTGGATGGGCCCGATCTCCGCCTCGAGACTGGTGACCGTCGCGTTTGCCTTGGAGTACTCCGATGTGAGCGATGCGATCTCGGACTGGTCAGACGCGATTGTCGCGTTCATCGTCGAGATCTCCGCCTGGTCCTGCTCGAGGGATAACTGGGTAGCTGTGATGTTCGCCTCCAGAGTGCCTATCGTCTTCTGGTCCTTCGAGAGCGACGAGGACTGGCTCTGAAGACTCTGAATCGACGCTGACTGTGCCGAGATGGTCTGCGACTGCTGCTGGATCGTGGACGACTGCGAGCCGATTGCCTGTTGTTCTTCGATGTAGACGACGGCCACCAATCCCCCCATGAGCAAAATCACCACCAGGAGGGCCGTCATCAACCTCCCCAGAGGCTTCATGAGGGATTCCTCGACCTGGCGGATATAAGTCTGAGGGGAACCCTGAAGGCCCGCACGACAGCCTGAGGCAGCACTAGAATATCTTCCAGCTCTCTACAGTCGACCTTGCGAAGAAGGGCTGGTCGAGCTCGGTCCCGATGCCCGGCCCCCGATTCAGTCTTATCGTTCCGTCCTCCATCACGAACGGGTTCTTCACGATGTCCCTGGCGAAGTACTTGTCGTTGGGAGATGTGTCCCCGGGATAGTCCACAAGCCTGAGGGAAGCGAGTGATACGTTGAAGGATCTGCCTATTCCCGTCTCCAGCATCCCCCCGACCCAGACGTGGACGCCGTGCTTCCTCGCCAGGTTCACCACCCTGAGCGAGTTGGACAGCCCGCCGAGCCTGCCCGGTTTGATGTTGATGACGCGGCAGGCGCCTATCTCGAGGGCCTGCCGGGCCTTGTCGACGGACGATATCGATTCGTCGAGGCATATCGGAGTCGAGAGTACCTTTGCGAGCCGGGCGTGGTCAAGGATGTCGTCGTGCTCGAGGGGCTGCTCGAGGTAGACGAGGTCGAACCGATCCAGCCTCTTCAGCGCAGGAAGGTCCTTCAATGTGTAGCACGAATTCGCGTCGGCGCTGAGAGGGATGTCAGGGTAGGAGTCTCTCACCGTCTTGACTATCTCGAACTCCCTCCCCCTGTCAATCTTCACCTTCACGCGCTTGTAACCCCGCTTAATCGCCTGGGCAACGCGCTCTACCGTGACCTTTGGCTTGTCGATCCCGATCGAGATTCCGACGTCGGCATAGCCCTTCGACGGTCCCAGGGCTCGGACGAGCGGCTTCCCCTCAAGCTTCGAGTGGTAATCCCAGAGGAGCATCTCCACGGCGCCCTTCGCCATGGTGTGTCCCTTGATCCGCTCGGCACCCGCGAGGAAGTCGTCCGGCTCCGGCTTGCGCTTCAGCAGAACCGCCAGATGATCCCGTATGATGTGAAGGGCCGTGTCATTATCCTCGTAGCTGTAGAACGGTCCTTGACTCGTGACACACTCCCCGAAGGCCCTCACCCCGTCTGATTCCAGCTCCAGAATCAGCGCGGTCCTCTCGCTCTCAGTGCCGAAGCTCGTCGTGAACGGAGCAAGGAACGGGAGCCTGACCAGACTTATCTTGAAGCCCAAGGACTCTGCACGAGGTCCGCATCGTTCTATTAGTTTTTCGTCTCTGGGCTCTGGAGTCTCTTGGGCTCATGGGGCTCAAGTATCCGGGGGAGCTGAGAAGACATGGGTCTCGGGCTAGGCGGGTTCCTCAGCACGGCAGGCCTGAGGGTCCAGGTCTGGAGCCTTACCTGCTCCAGGATCTTCGGCGCCTCGAAGCCGGTAGGAAGGACGACCCACTTGCAGGCCTTCGCGAACGCCTCGGCGTCAACCCTGTCGCTCTCCGCCAGCCTTCCTTCGACGGCCTGCGTTCTATCCGGCGCGCCGGTCCCAGAGATGATTTCCCTAAGCAGCTCACCGCCAGTGAGGAGGAAGTCGGCCGGAGAGAGCGAAACTCCGTCTCGTAGTGCTATCGCCGAGGGGATGACCTGCCTTGCCTCCATCTCCGCAAGGACCCTCTCCGAGGCCTCGAGGAGGTCCTTCGTCGAAATCGTTCCGGACATGGTGGACGACTTGCTCTCCATCGGACCGTAGGGCTCCTTGAGGGTTACAGACCGCGGCAAGCCTCCCGTCCTATGGTAAGCCGCGAGGCTGCTCGCGACGAAGTAGAGTACCTCAGATGCTGAGAGGTAGTCGTCGCCGTACGGCACGTGGGTCACGCCAGGAGAGATCCTCCCTAGAAGCTCCCCCACCCGGTCAGTCGTGACCGCCATCATGGGGCGAGGGTACATGGTCACCGCGTCCTTGGCCGTGATGAAGGAGACGTCATCGAACGAGCCCATGTGCCCGACGAACTCGTCGAAGTCCCTCCACGCCCTCTCCGTGACCTCGGTGGGCTGGACCGGGGGCCTCTTGTAATCCCCTTTCTCGGTATTCCTGCCGTCGCCGAAGTTGACCTCATCCCAGAACTTCGTGTTTATCGCCGTGTGCAGATGGAACATGACGCTCACTGTTCCGCCCTTCCCTCGTAGTCGACTGTGTATGTCCGAGAACTTTCTCTTCACCATCTCGATGCCCGACGGGTCACCGAAGGTGTAGTCGAAGAAGATGAAGTTCTGGTTCGCTCCGTTGAGGTTGAGGACGCCACAGTACCAGTATGGGGCTCCGCCAAGGTTCAGGATCGCGGTCTCATCGAGATAGAGCGGGATGCCCATCTTCCTCATGGCGGGGTAATAGTGGGGCGACCACGCCGTCCCCGGATGGCCAAAGCAGGACGCCTTGGTGGAGAAGGTGCGCTCGACGAGCTCGAGCCCGTCCGTCTCCTGTCTGTAGAACTCCTCCGCACCCGCCAATAGGTCGGCGTCCCTAAAGTACTCGTAGACCGTGGGGTGCCTGCTGTGCTTGTCGAGGTGGTACCCGACGTCCTGCCTCGCTATGGCCGATATGACGTCGGTCCTCCCGTGCTCCTTGAGCGCACGCACCTTCTCGGCGACGAGCTTGCACGTCACCGGCACTCCGTGCTTCTCCAGGATAGAGAAGGCCTTGAGCGGCAGGTCGTCGGATTCCGGCGTGACGTAGTCCTCGATATCGAACCAGATGTAGACGAAGACATTCCGCGCCCGGACGTCTGACCTCTGCAAACCTGACTCGGGAGGTCCCCTCCGATAGTTAAGTCTGGCGCGAAGTGCCTCCGAACCAATAAACAACTTGGGGAGAACCGTGGGCGCGCTTGCGGGCCGTCAAAGGAATCCTCGAGACGACTGGGATCACTCCGCTCGTCAGGCTCACGCGCATACCTTCGGCCGAAAGGAGCGCGCCGATGTCCCGGTGAAGATGGAGAGCTTCAATCCTTCCGGGAGCCTCGAGCGGCCCGGTCGTGATGGAAAATGGTGACGTCGTCAGAAAGCCGGGACGCGGCAGGTTCGTCCGGCCCGCCCGAAGTCGGCGTGTGCTATCCCGAAATGAGTTCGCCCCTTTCTAGCTCTTCTGGGCATGGTATGTCTCTCCCGATTCCTCGTCCGTCACCATCCCTTCCTTGTCGGGCATCTTCCTCAGGTATGCCTGGTAAGGGGTCTCGATGACGTCCAGGTTCAGCGACATGTGCGGTCTCGTCACGTTGTACCACTCCATCAGCTCGTCGATGCTGCCGAAGAATCGGCGCTTGTCCTTGACCGTCCTGAAGAAACGTTCCACCTTCCCGTTGGTCTGCGGGTGTGACACCCTCGATAGGACCTGCCTGATCTCGCTCTCGATGAGGTACTTCTCGAACGCCGTCAGCCCCCTCAGCCTGTCGCCAGCCTCCACGGCGTAGAACTGTATTCCCCTGTCCGTGAGGATCGAGGCGGGCTTCCCGTGCTTCTTGATGGCTTCCTTCAGCACCTCCACGGCGTGCTCCGACGTCGCCTCGGGGAACAACCCGTACCCGACGATGAACCTTGAGGCATCGTCAAGGTATGCGATGAGCCATCCCATACCCTCGATGAGGGTCCAGTCCGTGTGCCAGAGCGAGTTCGAGTACTTCCTCTCGTATCGTACCCACTTCCTCCTCCTCTGCTTCCTCGGTTCGTCCCTCGCGAGTCCCATCGACCTCATCACCCTGTGGATGCGGTTGTGAGGTATGTGCGTCGCGTAGTTAACCTCGATGACGCGCTCGAGGACGACCGCTCCCGCCCTGTGCCTTGCGTAGGCCTCTGCGACGACCTTCGACTCTTGTTCAGTCGCCTCGACGCGCTTCCTTCCCGGCCTCTTCAGCTCTGGTATCGCACCTGTCGTGCGATAGGACGCGTAGAGCTCCTGGACCCTCCTCACCGAGACCCCCATCGAGCTCGCTATCGCGGAGTTCCTCATCCCGTCCTCCTTCTGCCTGACGATCCACGCTACTTTGATGGGATCGAGCTTCATGTAGACGTAGAAGCGTCTTCCCCTGTTCCATACCCACCTCGCTCTAATCTTGATGGCAAGGGGGTGAACCAATTTCAGGATAACAGACGCCCGAAGTCGGCGGCCAAGCCTTAAATAAAAAAATCCGGCCGCGGCTCCCGATGGGAGTGCTGGTCAGGCCGCTCTCTGATCTGCGCGAGTTCGAGGCGGCGGAGGAGGTGCAGATGTCCGCCTGGGGGATGGGTCCCCGGGGCGCCGTCCCCAAGGAGGTCATGATCGCGATAAACGACAACGGGGGACTCGTACTCGGGGCGTTCGATTCGGGGAAGATGGTGGGGATGGCCATCGCCCTGGTCGGGTCGAGGGGCGGGACGTTCTACATGTACTCGCACATGACGGGCGTCTCGAAGGAGTACCAGTCCAAGGGGATCGGGTACCTCATCAAGACCAAGCAGCGCGAGATCGCGTTCGAGCGTGGTTACTCGCTAGTTCGCGTGGACGTTCGATCCCATCATCGCCAGGAACGCCTTCTTCAACATGAAGAAGCTCGGGGTCATCGCAAGGAACTATCACGAGGACTACTATGGCCCCATGAACGACTCGATCAACAAGGGATGGCCCACGGACAGATTCCTCTGCGAATGGTACGTGGAACCAGGCCTTCTCGCGAGAATAAGGTCTCTCGGACGCGCCGCGCCGCGCGACGCGCTCGCAGTGATAAAGGTCCGCGGGCGCGGAGAGGAGGCCTTCTGCGAGGACTGGCGCGTAGACCTTGGGGTGAAGAGCGCCCTCGTCGAGATTCCCACAGACGTCGTTGCCCTGAAGAAGAGATATCCGAAGGAGGGCCTACGCTGGAGGCAGGCAACCAGAGAGGTGTTCCAGTCCTACTTCGGCGCCGGATACTCGGCCGTCGCCCTGCTCGGCGGCAAGAGCGGCCTCAGGTACCTTCTCTCAAAGCCCGACCTGCCTCCGAACGTCTTCGCCGAGTCCGAGAGGGTAAGCGCGAAGCTGCCTCACGATCGGCGCGCGACTTATTAGCGGATTTCGCGAATCGCGAGGCATGCCCCTGAGTTCCGGTCTGAAGGGTCAGAGGGTGCTCGTCACCGCTGCGAGCAGCGGCATCGGTTTTGGAGCAGCGCAGGCTTTTCTGCGCGAGGGCGCTCGAGTCGTGATCAACTCGTCCAACCAGGCCAAACTGGACGCGGCCGTTTCCAAGCTCTCTCCGTCGGGCGAGGTCCACGGAGTCGCGGGGGACCTTGCTGCCAAGTCCGACCTCGAGAAGGTCGTCCAGTACGCGGCTTCGAACCTGGGAGGAATCGATACGCTGGTCTATGTCACCGGCTCGCCCAAGCCTGGCCGATTCCTGGAGTTCTCATATGAAGACTGGAGGTACGCTTCCGACCTCCTCGTCGTCAGCCCTGCCTACCTCGCCAAGCTCGTCGCGGAGCGCATGATCGCGGACGGCGTGAAGGGCCGCATGGTCTTCCTCTCGTCGTACGTCATCAAGGAGCCGACGCTGGCTATAGCCCTCTCGAGCGTCTGCAGGGCGGCCGTCCTCTCCCTCGTCAGGACGCTCGCAAGGGAACTCGGCCCGAGGGGCATCAGGGTGAACGGGATCATGCCAGGGTTCATTCGCACGGGGAGGATCGACCAGCTCGCCCAGGACCAGTCGAGGAGGCGCGGCATCAGCCCCGAGGACTACGTGCGCGAAATCGAGAAGGAGATACCCCTGGGAAGAATCGGCACCACAGAGGAGCTGGCGAATGCCATCGTCTTCCTGGGCAGCGACCTATCGTCCTACGTGTCCGGCGCGACGATTCCGGTTGACGGCGCTATCCTCAGGTCCATCTAGTCCTTCCAGGAGGAGGTTCCGCGCTCGCGCTCGGGGCCGCCCGCATCGTTAATATGCAATCACTCGGGTGGGCTTTGGGTGTAAGGGGTTGAGGACAGATGCCTGGTCAGGCAAGGACGTTCTCAGCATCCTCGACTTTTCACGTTCCGATCTGGAGCTGCTCTTCTCCACGACGGACCGGTTCCTCGAGCACCCCGAGTCGGTCCCCCGGACCTTGGCCGACCGCATCGTCGCGACCGCCTTTCTGGAGCCCAGCACCAGGACGAGGTTGAGCTTCACGACCGCGGCCCTCAAGCTGGGGGCCAAGGTGATAGATCTGTCGCCGGACGTCTCCTCCGTGATGAAGGGAGAGAGTCTCTCGGACACGATAATGATGCTCAGGGCCTACTCTGACCTCATCGTCATGCGACATCCCTCGGAGGGCGCGGCCCTCCTAGCGGCTGAGGTCAGCGACGTCCCGATCGTGAACGGGGGCGACGGCTCGCAGCACCATCCGACCCAGGCCATGCTCGACCTCTACACCATAAGGAAGCTCAAGGGGACCGTAGACGGGCTCCGATACGCGATCGTGGGCGACACCCGCTACTCCCGCACGGCGGCCTCCTTCCTCTACGGCCTTTCCAAGTACAAGCCAGCAGCGGTGCACCTCGTCTCGCCTGAGGGCCTCCGCATGAGGAGCGAGGTTAAGGATTCGATAGCCCGCCTGGGGATGACGACAGACGAGCTGCCCGACCTTGAGCCGATTCTAGGCGAGGTCGACGTCATCTACATGAACAGGATACAGAAGGAGCGCTTCCCTGACCCCAACGAGTACGAGAAGGTCAAGGGGAGCTACAGGATCAATAGGAGCCTGCTCGCCAAGGCAAGGGACGCCATCGTGATGCACCCCCTCCCCAGGGTGAACGAACTGTCCTATGACGTCGACGACCTTCCCAACGCCGCTTACATGCAGCAGGCCAGACTGGGCGTCCCCGTGAGGATGGCGCTTCTGCACCTCGTCATGGGAGGAGAACCATGATGAGCGAGACGGAGAAGATGCTGGTTCAGAAGATAGCCGACGGCACCGTCATCGACCACATCTCGGCGGGGAAGGCTCTCTCCGTCCTCAGGCTCCTCGGCGACCCGCAGCAGAGGGGCGTGACGGTCGCACTGGTCATGAACGTCCGCAGCTCGAAGATGGGCAGGAAGGACATCCTGAAGGTCGAGGGCGTCGAGCTGACCGACGAGCAGGTTCAGAAGCTCTCGCTGATAGCCCCCCTCGCGAGCGTGAACATAATCAGGTCGTACCGGGTCTCAGAGAAGAAGAGCGCGGTCCTCCCGAAGTCCATCACCGGCGTCTTGCGCTGTACCGCGACGACCTGCGTCTCGGTCCGCGAGAAGGATTCTGTCCGGTCCGTCTTCTCTCTGGTCAGCGCCTCCCCCCTCGTCTACAGGTGCAAGTTCTGCGGGAGGGACCTGACCGAGCAGGAGATTGCGGGCGAACTCGGGTAGTAACGTTGTTCGACCTGGCGCTCCATGGAGACGCATACGTCGGCGAGCTCGTCCCGACCTGGGTCTACATCAAGGACGGCGTCATCGCGAGGGTCTCTCGCGAGCCGGTGGGGCAGGCGACAGCCTCTATCGAGCTGGACCGGTCGCAGTTCCTGATTCCGGCCGCCACCGATCTCCACGTCCATCTTCGGGACTGGTCTCAGGCTTCGAAGGAAACCGTGGAGACGGGGACTGCGAGCGCGCTGGCGGGCGGGGTGACGACCGTCGCGGAGATGCCAAACACGGTTCCGAAGCTCGATTCGGCGGAGCTGGTGGAGGAGCGCATCGAGCTGCTCAGGGAGCGCTCGCTCACCGACTTCGCCGTTCACGCTTCGCCACCGAGGGAGGCGGAGGAGTTTCGCCGGATCAAGGGTGCCGGCGCCTTTGCGGTCAAGCTCTATCCTCCCGACCTCGAGGGATTCCGGGGCGTCCTCCGGAACTCTCAGCGGGCCGGCCTCAAGGTGGCGGTGCACGCGGAGGACGAGAGCTCGCTCGCCGGCGGAGACGCCTCGGGGGCTGAACTCGTCGCCGTCAGAAAAATCTTGGGCGAGGTCGGACCGCATTCCGATGTCAGGTTCGCGCACCTCTCCACCCCTGCGGCGGCCCGGACCTTGGTCGGCGCGAGGGCCTCGCACAGGGGACTCACGATCGAAGTGTCTCCCCACCACCTCTTCATGGACTCGGCGACAGCGGCCAAGCGGATCGGG
Organism: uncultured Nitrososphaerota archaeon; assembly: GCA_963703285.1. Taxonomy (GTDB): domain Archaea; phylum Thermoproteota; class Nitrososphaeria; order Nitrososphaerales; family Gagatemarchaeaceae; genus Gagatemarchaeum. Next base: position 800,083 of record OY969807.1, on the reverse strand, counting down.
AAGGCCTCGAAGGTCAACCCCCGGCTCACGCCGGCAGCCAGCGCGAAGGCGATGAGGCGCCTCCTCGGCGAGGGTAAGTTCGACTTCTACGCTACCGACCACGCTCCCCACACCGCCGAGGATAAGCTGAGGGGTGCGCCAGGCTTCCCCGGACTTGAGCTCGCCCTGCCTCTCTTCCTCACCAGGACGGACAACCTTGAACTGCTGTGCAGGATGTTCTGCGAGGCACCAGCCGCCTACCTGGGCATCAAGAAGGGGAAGATATCTCCCGGCTACACAGCGGATCTGGTTGTCATGGGCAGTAGGAGCTGGAGGGTGAACCCCGATCACTTCGTCTCGAAGGCGAGGGTGACCCCCTTCGCCGGGGAGGAGATGCGTTATTCGGTCGAAAAAGTCCTCCTCCGGGGCGGCATCGTCTTCCCGGGAGGCAGGTTCGTGAGGCACTCCTCGCAGCTCGTACCGTGACGATATCAACTTCATTAGCATGGAAAATGGCTCGAAGGGCGTGAAAACGAGGGTATTCACGGCTGGTATTCTCGTTCAGAATGGCAGGGTCCTGCTCCTAAAGAGAAAGACCGATGATGACACATACCCGGGCATGTGGGACTGCCTCGGCGGCCATTTCGAAGCCGGCGAGTCTGCAGAGGACTGCATGACCAGAGAAGCGCGCGAGGAGTCGGGGCTCGAGGTCGACCTAGTGAAGACCGGGAGGCTCATAGAATACTCGGACGGGTACGGCCGCGCCATAGCCGTTCCTTTCCTCCTGAGGTCGCAGTCCGACAGGGTGGCCGTCTCCGAGCACTCTGAGTTTAGATGGGTGCAGCCCCGATTTCTGTGGCGCTACCGGAAGGTCCCGGCTCTCGATGAGGCCCTCGTCATCTTCGGGCTCGTTTCCGCCCTTGGAGGCCGCGCTTGAGGTTTTGTTGCTTACACTTATAACGAATTAGTTGTTGGGCCGACCTATGCAGTTGGCGAACTCCCAGCTGAAGTGGTTGTACTTCTTCGACGAGGGCGTCACCGACAAGAAGCTGCTGGGCGGGAAGGGCGCCGGGCTGTGCGAGATGACGGCCCTGGGCCTGCCGATCCCCCCTGGATTCGTGATAACCACGAACGTCTGCGAAGAGTTCTACCGAAACTCGCAGGAGCTGCCCACGGGCCTCATGCCCTCGGTGCTCTCGGCGATGGCATCGCTGGAGGAGCGCACCGGGAAGAGGTTCGGCGACTCGAAGAACCCTCTGTTGGTCTCGGTCAGGTCGGGTGCTCCGGTCTCCATGCCGGGGATGATGGACACCATCCTGAACCTTGGGCTGAACGACGTGGTCGCTGAAGGGCTAGCCAACCTCACGGGAGACAGGAGGTTCGCCTACGACACCTACAGGAGGTTCATCCAGCTGTTCGGCAAGATAGTGCTCGGCGTGGAGGAGGAAGAATTCTCCAACCTCCTGGAGGGCGAGAAGAGGAGGAGGGGGGCGGCGCAGGACAGCGACCTCGACGCAGACGCCATGATGAGGGTGGCCGACTCCTACAGGGACCTCCTCCGTAGGGAAGGCAAGCCGCTGCCGCAGGACCCTGCAAGGCAGCTCGAGCTCGCGATAGAGGCCGTCTTCAGGAGCTGGAACGGGAAGAGGTGCATCGAGTACCGCAAGCAGTACAAGATTACACCCGAACTCGCAAAGGGCACGGCGGTCACCGTCGTTACGATGGTCTTCGGGAACCTGGGCAACGACAGCGCCACTGGGGTGCTCTTCACCCGGGACCCATCGACCGGGAGCCAGGGGCTGTACGGGGACTACCTGACGAACGCCCAGGGCGAGGATGTCGTGGCCGGGATCAGGACGCCCAGACCCCTTTCGAACCTACGGGACGAGATGCCCGAGGTCTTCGCAGCTCTCGAGAAGATATCCCAGAAGCTCGAGGGTCACTATCGGGAGCCGCAGGACATCGAGTTCACGATAGAACGGGGACGGCTCTTCCTTCTGCAGACTAGGGCGGCGAAGATGGGCCCCATGGGAGCTGTCAGGGCGGCCGTGGACATGGTCCACGAAGGCGTGATCTCCAAGGCCGAGGCGATTCTCAGGATCTCCCCCGAGCAGCTCGAGCAGCTGCTGCATCCCCGGGTCGACCCGAGCAACAGGGTCGAGCCCGTGGCCGTGGGAGTCCCTGCGGCTCCCGGCGCCGCTTCGGGGAAGGTCGTCTTCGACGCCGACACGGCCGTCGAATGGACCAAGAAGGGGGAGAAGGTGATCCTCGTCAGGGAAGAGACCAAGCCCGAGGACGTCCACGGCTTCTTCGCCGCTCAGGGTGTCCTCACGAGCAGGGGAGGGAAGACCTCCCACGCGGCGGTCGTCGCTAGGGGGATCGGCAAGCCATGCATAGTCGGTTGCGCATCCCTGAACATCTACCAGCAGAGCCGTCTTCTCAGGATAGACGGGCGCACGGTCGCCCAAGGGGACACCATCACCATCGACGGCTCGACCGGACGCGTGTATCCTGGGACCGTCGCCCTGCTCCAGCCCGAGCTGAAGGACGAGGTCTTCGAGCTCCTCAGCTGGGCGGACCAGGTCAAGAGGCTGGGCGTCTGGGCGAACGCAGACACACCGGAGACCGCTGCACGGGCCAGGAAGATGGGCGCAGAGGGGATTGGCCTCGCCAGGACCGAGAGGATGTTCAACTCGGAGGAGAGGCTGCCACTGGTGGTCGCCATGATAATGGCCTCGACGGAAGAGGAGCGCAGGTCCTGCCTCGAGAGACTCCGCCCGCTCCAGAAGGAGGACTTCAAGAGGATGCTCAGGGAGATGCACGACCTCCCCGTGATAATCAGGCTGCTTGACCCTCCGCTTCACGAGTTCCTACCCAGGTTCGAGGACATGCTCGAGCAGGTGAAGAAGCTCGAGAGGTACGGCGAGGAGAAGCAGCTGATGGAATCCAAGAGGATGCTCGACAAGGCGCGGCAGCTCTCCGAGGCGAACCCAATGCTCGGGCACAGGGGGGTGAGACTCGGCCTCACGCACCCTGAAATCTACGACATGCAGATGAGGGCCGTCATGGAGGCGACGGCCGAGCTCGTGAAGGAGGGAGTGCGCGTGAGGCCGAAGATCATGACCCCACAGGTCGCTGCATATCAAGAGGTGAAGGCGGTCCGGGAGCAGTTCGAGAGGATTCGAACCGCAGTCGAGGCCAGGGAGGGTGTCAAGCTCGACGTCAAGTTCGGGACCATGATCGAGACGGTCAGGGCGACGCTTGATGCCGACGAGATCGCGAAGTACGCGGAGTTCTTCTCCTTCGGCACCAACGACCTAAGCCAAGCGACGTTCAGCTTCAGCAGGGAGGACGCAGAGGCGAAGTTCCTTCCTTTCTACCTCGAGGAGGGCCTGCTCCCCGACAACCCGTTCGAGACGCTTGACGAGAAGGGAGTGGGCAAGCTGATCCGCATGGCCGTCGAGCTGGGCAGGACCACAAGACCGGACCTAGAGGTCGGGATATGCGGGGAGCACGGAGGGGACCCGCGCTCCGTCTACCTCTGCCACAGGGCGGGGCTCAACTACGTCTCCGCGTCAGCCTTCAGGATACCGGTTGCCAGGCTCGCCGCGGCGAGAGTAGCCCTGCTCGACGGCGCGAAGAACTGAGCCGACCCTTGCCCCGAAGCGGGCGCACTTCGATTCGCCTGAATGCTCCTCCCTTTGTACAGCTTTCGGAGGTAGACCTGGTTCAGGCCCACGAGGGCGAGAGAGAAGATCGACTCGAGGATTGACACCCACTCGACCAGGAAGCTGCTCACGGAGGTCTCGGTGGCGAGCCACCCGGATTCTAAGACGCCGGTCTGGCTCGTGCGTCCATAGGCACGGGTTTCCAACTGTTGTGCTATCCTCTCGGCACTTTTCAGATAAGGATTGTTCCAAATTCTAATATGAAATTGATTTGGAACAACTATTATATTGGTTCTGGCTTAGAAAACGACGATTCAGGAGATTTACTAGATGGACCCGGCGACGGAGGATGGGAAGCCGACCGACGTCTGCAAAGCGGTCGTGCCTCCAAAGGGGATGAAGTTCGACCGTAGGAGGCGCCTCTTCATCCAGGCGGGGGTGGCCGCCGCGGTCGGCGCTGCGATTCTGGCCTACGGAGTCGGCTTCCTTCTGAGACCTACGGACACGTCAGTGGAGTCTGTGAGCACACAGAGCCTTACCTCGCAGGGGGTCACGACCAACGACAAGTTCTACCGGGTCGACATCAACATCTTCGCGCCGAGCGTCAACTCCTCGAGCTGGTCGCTGGGGGTCTCGGGCCTGGTCAACACGCCGCTGTCCCTCAATCTCTCGCAGCTCCAGCAGATGGCCTCTGTCCAGCAGTACAACACGCTGGAGTGCGTGAGCAACGACATCGGCGGAGAACTCATCAGCACTGCGCAGTGGACCGGGGTCCAGCTGAAGGACATCCTGAGCATGGCAGGCGTCAAAGCCTCTGCCGACTACGTCGTCTTCAAGGCTGTGGACGGCTACAGCGTGGGGATACCCCTGGCTACCGCAATGCTTGATGGGACCCTGCTCGCCTATGAGATGAACGGCGCACCCCTCCCCACCGACCACGGGTCCCCCCTGAGGGCGATAGTCCCCGGACTCTACGGGATGATGAACTGCAAGTGGATCACGAGCGTAGAAGCGGTGAGCGGGACCTATCAAGGGTACTGGCAGGTCAGGGGATGGGAGAACGACGCGATGTACCAGACCGGATCTTCAATCGTAATCCCTGGAGGTGCCGAGATAACCTCCCTCTTTGGAATCAACGGGTCGGACCAGGTGGCCCTCGGGGTGGTCCCTGTGGCTGGCATAGCCTTCGCGGGAGATCGCGGTGTCTCCAAAGTGGAGGTAAGCTCCGACGGCGGCAAGACCTGGACCACGGCCTCGCAGACCAGCCCGCTCTCCCAGTACACCTGGGTATTCTGGTCCGCCGAATGGAACCCTCCAGCCAAAGGTGCCTATTCCTTGCATGTGAGGGCCACCGACGGCACTGGCGCGGTCCAGACAGCGGTGGTAAGCGGGCCGTTCCCCAACGGCGCCACCGGCTACCACGTCGTGGACATCTCTGTCCTCGGTCCCTCCCTAGGCTGATATGACTGTAGGCAGGCCTTTGAAACATGCTCAGAGACGGACCGCGGACCTTCCTCGGAGGTGCCGAGGTCTCAGCGCGGGATCAAAGGTTCCTCCGCCTGCTTGATGAGACGCTCTCGAGGATTCCCGCGGACATCATCCCGCTCACCACGGTGAGAGAGGTTAGGCTCGCCAAGAGGGGTCCCCTCCGGGGCTTGGTCGGTCTGACCACCTGGGGGAGGGCCGGGCGAGGAGGACGCGAGCGCGGCGCCCCGAAGGGAAGACAGACCGTCGCCTTCTACGGCGAACTCCTCGATCAGCTCTCAGACAGGGCCGCAATGGCTGTCATAGCCCACGAGCTCGCCCACGCTTGGCTCAACGAGCACGTCCTTCCCGAGGACTCAAAGGCGAGGGAGACAGAGACGGATGACCTCGTGTCCTCGTGGGGGCTCGGCGAGGAGCTCCACGCCCTGAACGAGGAGACAGAGACCATCTGGGAGGCACCCGAGTCTCGACGGTCCATCGTGTAATGTCTCTGAGCGCGGGTCTGGAGCCCGCCGCGGTTCTAGCGAGGGCGTCCACTATCTGAGAGACCGCTTGCGCATGAATCCCGGCCCGTACTTCTCCGCAAGGACGCCGAGGAGCTCCGCGGTGTGGTTGCTGACAACGTGATTCAGGAACTCCACTATCCGCTCCGCTCGCACGGCGGGGTCTCCCTCGAACGCCGCGTCGGCGAGGTCCGCGCAGGTCTGGCATTCAGGGATTGGCTTCCCCTCTGCCAGGGACCTGAGCATCTCCAGCTGCCGGTCGAGGTGCCTGTTCACGATCCTCAACCTCTCGTCAGGGTCGAGCGTCCTTAGAAGGGTTATCCTCTCTTCGTGCGTCAGCGCCGGCGACATAGCGCAGAGGTCTGAAAGCTCCGACGGGTTCTTCGCATTCTTGAGGACCGCGACTATCTCCTGCGGTATGTCCGTTAGAATCTCGCTGAACTCAGAGATCTGATTCTGCACCCTTCGCATCACCCCCTCCGTGTCCCGTCCATCGCTCTCGTTCTCCTCCACCCTCTGGATCCGGACCACCTGTTCCGAGTCGAGGCCTCGGGGATTGGAGACCATCACCCTCCACAGGCCCTTCAGCACAACGCTCACGCCCTCGCGCGAGAGTTCGCTCCCCGTGACGAGGGTGAGCGTTCCTATCCCCTCGCTCGTGCGCTCGAAGTCCGATGGGATGAAAGCGACGAGGTGGTTCTCCCGCATGGCCCTCAGCACTGCGTCGGAGCTCTTCTTCTCGGTCATCGAGAGCGTTATCTCCATGTGTGGAAACATCACTAGGTCGGTCGAGAAGATGGCAGGGACGGTCTGGCTCTCTTCAGGCAGCGCTGTGCGTTCGCCCATTCCGGATGGATGGGGCAGTACGGGGTGATATTTCAAGGTGTTTGCAGGCACTCATTCTTAAGAGAAGGGGCTCCCGACCCCGTCTGGTTTGGACCCCGTCTCCGCAGAGCTGTACGAGATGAGGCAGGGGCTGGAGCGATACCTCTCGATAAAGTCCTCTTACGCCCCCCAGTTCTCGCCTGACGGCGGGAGAATCGCGTTCCTCTCCGACCTCACGGGGGTCCCGCAGGTGTGGAGCGTCTCGCTCGAGCCGGGTTCCTGGCCCCAGCAGCTGACTCTGGGGAAGGAGAGGGTTGGTTTCCTCAGCTACGCCCGGAAGAGGGACCTGATGGCGTGCGGAATCGACTCCGGCGGAGACGAGCGATTCCAGATTCACATCTTGGAGAACGGAGGGGAGAGACAGATCTACCTCACGACGGAGCCGACCGTCATTCACAACTGGGGCGACTGGTCCCCGGACGAGACGTCCGTCTGCTTCTCCAACAACTACAGGAACCGCGCCTTCTTCGACATCTACGTCCAGCCCCTGCAGGCGGGGTTCGCCCAGGTCGTCTACCAGAACGACGCGACCAACTTCGCCGTCGCCTGGTCTCCGGACGCCGCCTCCATCCTCTTCACGCGGATCCACAGCCCCTTCAACCACGACCTCTACCTCCTCAACCTGAAGGACCGCGACGCTCACCTGCTGACCCCGCACGAGGGCGAGGCGACCTACGAATACGCAGCCTTCGACCCCAGCGGCAAGGGAATCTTCTGTCTCACCGACCAGGGGAGGGACGCACCCGCCCTGGCCCGGATCGACCTCTCTGGAGGGCCGCCAAACTACATCTACGGGGAGAGGTGGGAGCTAGAGGGACTGGCCGTGGCGAGGGACGGTAGCCTTGCGTTCACGGTCAACGAAGACGGTTACTCCAGGCTGTTGGTCTCTGGGTCAGACGGGGAGGAGCCCTCACCGGTCGACGTTCCCAAGTCGGTCATCGGGGGTCTCGCCTGGTCTCCCCAGTGCGACAAGCTCGCATTCGCTCTTTCCTCCTCCACTTCCAACTCCAACATCTGGACCTACGACGTCTCGAGCGCGCGTCTCCGGAGGGTCTCGGACAGCTCGACCAGCGGGATTCCCCGGGACAGCTTCCGGAGCGAGCGCCTCTTCAGGTTCAGGTCCTTCGACGGGCTCGAGGTACCCGCATTCCTTTACTCGCCGGCGGTCGAGGGCCCGCACCCTCTCCTGCTCTATCTCCATGGCGGCCCGGAGAGCCAGTTCCGTCCAGGGTTCAGCCCGCTGCTGCAGTACTTCCTCAAGCTCGGGTTCGTCGTCCTCGCCCCCAACTTCCGAGGGAGCACGGGTTACGGGAGGGCCTATACGCATCTCGACGATGTCAGGAAGAGGATGGATACCGTCGAAGACTCGGTGGCAGCTCTCGCGGAGGCGGAGAAGCTGGCCTCGGTCGACCCCGCCAAGGTCGTGGCGTGGGGAGGGTCATATGGCGGTTTCATGGTCTTGGCCTGCCTCTACTCCCACCCGGACCTCTGGGCGGCCGGCGTCGACATCGTCGGAATCTCCAACCTCGTCACCTTCCTCAAGAACACGGGTCCGTGGCGGCGGAGGTTGAGAATCCCCGAGTACGGAGACCCGGAGAAGGACGCCGAGTTCCTGGAGAGCATCTCTCCGAACAACAATGCACACCTGATCGAGGCACCGCTCTTCATAATCCACGGGAGGAACGACCCCCGCGTTCCTATCGGGGAGGCCTCCCAGATAATGGAGACGATGCAGAGGCTTGGCCGCGAGGCGCACATCGTGGCATTCGACGACGAGGGCCACGGGCTGGTGAAGCTTCAGAACAGGATAGAGGGCTACTCCGCAGCTCTGGGGTTCGTGATGCACAGCATCACGCACGACCGGCGAGGTCCTTCTCCATCGCCGCAGCAAGGTTGACCCAGATTCGGGAATCGAATCTCTCGTACTCTCCGGCGAGCGCGGCCACCTTTGACGCCGCAGGCTTGTTCCTGGATCTGTTGACCTGGGCGCCGGTGAAGTCCAGCCTCGACCTGTTCCTTCCCTCGCTCACGAACTGGTAGATGAACTGGGAGTGCCTGTTGGCACTAGACAGCCTGGTATTGGTCAGCATGTGCAGCTCAGGGAAGAGCCTGATCAGCCTTCGCTTAGTTGTGGTCCGCCCGTCGGTGTAGTACGAGTCGGTGAGGACTAGGGTATCTTGATTCAGTCTCTCTATCTCTCGTTTCCCATTCTGCCCGGTCAGCGCAATGTCGTTCTCGTCGTAGTCGGTGGACCAACGCCAGGCTTCCTGGAGGGGGAACTTGAATCTCTGGCTGAAACTGTAGTGGACGGTGTACCAAACCATGGCACGAATCCGGGGACTTTCTGGTAATAAGTTTCTGTGCCACCGCTCTTTGGGGTTAGGCGCTCCTCAATTCTACGGCTGCGCTAAGATACCCTCACGAGAATCAGGGTGCATCCTGGGCCCTCATCGGACGCCCGGGGCAGTTCAGCGTCACCTGCCTACCAGTGCTTCCCCCGACTAGGGCAGGATTCTAGGCGGGGGGTATCGAGTAATGAAAAGCGATGAATCAGGCACAATCTCGGTGAAACGAGACCGGAGCCCGAGAGTAGCTTTGAACGAGGCGCATATCGCAGATTGATACCCTTTTGTGTCCCGTTTCGCACCTGAAACAGTGCCATGCCCTCAAGTTGCCCTTTGAGCAGTTCAGGACTCCAAAGTCAAGACAATGAGTAGAAATATCGTCCATAAACACCCTCAAACTCTCACAGGGCTTAAATAGTAACTTTGAGTATGCCCTACTCGGTATGTCAAGCGCTGAGAGCGCGCCGGTGAAACGGGGCACTAACCGCAAAAATTATCTGATTTCCGCCTTCGTAATAGTCGTACTTGCCATGGGGTTCGTGGTTGCGGTACCGTACTTCTACTCAAGTTCGGTATCCCATCCCTCACCCACCTGCACGATGCCCAACGGGACTCCGGGCACCTTTGACGTAGTCACCGGATCCTGTATCAACTTCCAGGTTGTAATCACGCACCAAGAACAGGCTTTCGTCAACGTCAAGCTCCTCCAGGAGGGGTTCACCGCTAGTTGCTGGGCCTTCTGCCATGGAATCACGTATACTCTCGACCCCACCGTAATCACCAACGACGGGCACGACTTCGAGCAGTGCGTCATATTCGGAACGTGTGGAACGATAACGATCACTTCTGGGGACCATGCGACGATCGTAGGCCTCTCTGAGAGTGCCACCGCACCCGCCGCGACCGACACGTTTGCCGCAGGCCCATGCGATTCGACCAACCTCATCCAGTCTGGAGGACTGACCGATGTCGCAGGGACAGTGACTGCAGGAGCGGCGGGAAGCACAGTCACGACGACAGTAGCGCACACGTTCACCGCTGCAGAAACAGATAGCTCCGTTCAGGTTGCCTGTCTCATGACCGAACTCGGCAGTGGAACCCACGTCTACCCTTATGCTGAGGGCACGTTCGGCCCGGACTCGTTGGTCAGCGGGAACACACTCACAATCACGTGGTCAATATCGAGGACCTGAGCATGACTTTTTTCCTACCCCGCGCGAACAGAAGACTGTAATCAAGACACTCACAGTCCTGTTCCTCCTCATAGGCTCTGCCTTTCTGGCTCTGGGCCCCGAGATACGGGACGCTCATGCCCAACCGTCTGGTGTGGTGGCGTACGTTACAGTCACGCTGACGAACAGCCAATCGGCTGCCACCCCGACCAATTTTCAGCAACAACTTACGGTTGACTGGAATGAATATGCTTCGTATCTCAATTCGGGCGTAACGAACGTGGAGTTCTACGACAGTTCAAACACGATTCTTAACGCATGGTGCGAGTTGTCGTGCTCCAACACGGCCACATCTTCCACGGTGTGGGTCAACCTCGGCTCGGACATCATTGCAGCCACCGGCGGCACGCTCACCATCTACCTGGGGTTCCTGAGCACGAGCACGAACAACATGGGAAACTCAGGATCGAGCGTGTGGGGCGAGGCTCCTCAGCTCTCGGCCACCTATGGTCAGTATGACGATGGAAAGAATGTCTTTACCTTCTACGACAACTTCGCGGGCACCAGCATCAGCAGCGCTTGGGACACCGTGGGAGCTGCAGGGACCTACTCGGTCAACAACGGTCTTACCGTCGACTCTAACCCGTTTCCAGGCTATTCGTTCTCACTCAACAGTCAATACACTGGTCCGCTGATCGTCGACGCCTATCAGGTCAGCAACACTGTGGGAGCCTGGATAGGCGCATCCTTCAGCAACCTCCAGACAACATCCTCTTCATATACGGTCACGAGCGGCGCGGCTCAATGGGTGTACCCCCCGGAGGGCTCCGACGGCATCAACGGCTTGTGCATAGCCTCAGGATGCACAGCCTTTACCCCCAACCCGCCTGCCACGACCCTGCAGGTTGTTACGCTTGCCGTGAGCTCCACCGCGGCCACCGAATACCAGAACTACGCTAGCCCGGTAACGGCTTCCGGAACGGTTTCTCTCACGAACTACCCTGGTCTCCTACAAGTGAGCTTCGCTGCCTCAGACACCCAAACAACCTACTGGTTCAGGATTAGGGCCTACCCCCCGAGCAACGTGATGCCATCGACCTCATTCAGCTGTCTGAATGGGAGTTGCACCTCTGCTCTCTCTCACGCCATATCACTCACCGGGACTCTGAAGCAAGCCATATCCAACAGACTGAGCCCAACGCTTTCTCTGATATCGGGAATCGGTCAGGCCATAAGTAATTCCGTGTCGGCTTCAATCAATCTTATTCCAACATTGGCAATACAGGCTGCGCTATCGTCGGTTCCTTCAGCGGCCATGTCCATAACTCCTACAGTCAGTCAGGCAGTCGCTGGAATAACAGACGTTGCATCCATGGGCCTTTCTGCGACGGTCGGTCAGGCGAATGGTCTGACACAGTCCGCGACGATGGCGCTCTCCCCCGCGGTCGATCAGGCCATCGCCGGAATAACCGCCGCAATCAGCATGGTGCTCTCAGCGAGCCTCAGCATCCAGGGTGCTCTATCTGCCTTCGTCTCTGCCTCGATATCGCTGGCCTCATCCATGAATCAAGGTTTGACTGTAAGCGCGAGTTCTAGCATCGGATTGATTCCCACGCTTGCGATACAGGCCGCGCTCTCGGCGGCCCTTTCGTCGGCCTTGACCCTCGCGGCGACGATCAACCAGGCTCTCGGAATAACGCCGTCGGTTGGCATGGGATTGTCCGCGAGCCTTGCTATTCAAGGAGCCTTCCCAGCACTGATATCGGCCGCAGTGTCGCTCACATCATCTGTCAATCAGGCCCTGGCGTTAGCCACTAATTCTGCTATTTCCCTGACACCCACGCTGGCAGTGCAGTCGGCGCTTTCATCGGTTCTTTCTGCTGCCATCTCGATAACTCCCACGATTGATCAGGCCATATCCGGAGTAACGCAATCTTCCACGATCGCTCTTGCATTGGCATTGGCAATACAGGCCGAGCTCTCGACAGTCGTCACGGCTGCCATGTCTCTGACCCCGTCAATCAATCAGGGATTGGCGGGGATCACTCCGGTCACTAGCATCCTCCTTTCTGCGAGCCTTGCAGTCCAAGGCGCTCTATCAGCCGTGGTGTCCGCCACGGTATCTTTGGCATCCTCAGTAGGGCAGGATCTCACGGTAACGAGTAGTTCCAGCATCGGGCTGAGCATCCTATTGACAGCGCAAGCCGCATTGTCGGCGGCTTTGTCGAGTTCTGTATCCCTTCTTTCCACGCTCAACCCCGCCGTAGGCATATTCGCATCCGCCACCGCCTCGCTCACTCTCTTCGTCAATGAGGGACTAGCTGCGATAACCGATTCGGCTTCGACTGTCCTGGCCGTCGCGGTGAATCAGTCCATTACCGGAATAGCAGAGGCGATGAACATCGCCCTTTCAGCGAGTCTTTCCATCCAGGCCGCCTTCTCTGAACTGTTATCTGCCGCGATATCTCTCGGAACGACAATCAATCAGTCTCTAGGCGTGAATCCCGTTTCGGGCATCACCTTGCTCCCTTCTCTCGGCCAGGATTTGTCTGGAATTGCCAATTCAATAGCCGTGGCGTTGTCAAGTGCTCTGGGCCAGGACATCGGGGGAATGGTTGCGAATATGTCAGTAACGCTATCTTCGGTCCTACAAGTTGGCGCATCTCTCTCCGCAATACTGTCCTATTCCGAATCGCTGCTCTCAAGCTTGAACCAAGACCTGTCCAACACACTGACCCCCTCCCTCTCCCTTGCCGCCTCACTCGATCAAGACCTAGGCATTCTAGTTTCTTCCGCGATGTCCCTGGGCGCCTCTCTCAATCAGGACTTGGGAGGAATAGTCGCGAGTGTGGCAGTATCACTATCCCCGGTCCTACAGGTTGGCGCGTCCCTCTTCGCCACGCTGTCTGCTACCGTGAGCCTGTCTTCCGGCGTCGATCAGGCGCTGAGCTCGATAGTCGCCTCTGCGTCATTGTCCTTGACATCGGCAGTCGACCAAGCCTTGTCCAATGCGCTCAATCAAGGAGTCTCGCTCGCCGCTTCCCTAGACCAAGACGTGGGCAACTCTCTTTCCGCGCTGCTTTCCCTCGCGTTCACCTTCAATCAGGACCTGTCCAGCTCGGCTTCATCGGCAATGACCCTCGCGGCTTCGGTGAACCAAGACTTGGCAGTGATAATTCAGCCTCTGAGCACTACCCTCGTTTCCACTCTTTCAGGCGCCATAAACGGATTCGTGGCCGTGCTGAGCGCGTCGATATCGCTTTCCTCGAGCCTCAGCCAATCTATAGGAACAATAGCAGTGAAGTCATTCTTTGCCACGCTATCCGCCGCAGTTAGTCTCTCCCCGAGCGTAAATCAGGCGCTGGGCTCGATAGTGGACAACCTATCACTCTCCCTGATGTCCGCGCTCGGCCAGTCGATAGGAGTAGTTACAAGCCGACTGGTCACGATTGCCGGAACACTATCTCCGATTCTGGGACTGGGCGGGTCCTTCTTCGCCACCCTCTCGGCGGCCGTGAACCTCTCCTCCGGCGTCAACCAAGCGCTTGGTTCGATAGTCGTCTCTGTCGCGCTGTCTCTGATGTCGGTTCTGGGCCAATCGATCTCCACGCCTCCGAAGGTTGTCCCGATGTTACTGGGCATAGCGTTCGTCGTGGTAGTCTTGATTTTGGCTCTGCTTGTCTTTATCCTCTCGAGGAGGAGAAGGAGAACGGCCTCCCCGTCGGCGTCGTCCTAGCGCGGCTGTCTTTCGGCGTCCTTGGCCCATTTCGCCAGTGAGAGAGTGCGGGGGGTGGGATTCGAACCCACGAACCCCTAAGGGACGGGGTCCTAAGCCCCGCGCCGTTGGCCAGGCTGGGCGACCCCCGCTCGCTCGTCCCAACCCGACTCGTTTCGCTATAATGGTTTTCTGGACGCTGCGGGCAGCTTGGGGCGAACCTAGTCCTCGCGCCACTTGAAGAAGCGGACCGCGAGGACGAATATGACCACCGACGTCACAATCAAGACGGCTATGTCGGTGATGGCCGCCGAGGTGTTCCCGTATATCATGACGTTGTTCAACCCCTGTATCACGTAGAACAATGGAAGCACGTGGGCCACGTCCTGCAGGTAGGGCGGGAAACCGCTGGTTGGGAAGAACGTGCCGGAGAGGAACATCATCGGGAATGTAATGAGGTTCCCCACTACGGCGGCGGACTCGACGCTCGTGGACACGGTGCCCACCAGCATCCCGAGCGAGACGAAGAGGAAGGGACCGAGCAGGAGGAACGGCAGGATCCAGAGCGAGAACGCGATGCTGGCTCCGAATGCGTAGATCCCAACCCCCGTCATGAGGAAGAAGGAGACGATTGTCATGATGATGTAGAACCCTATCTTCGACAGCAGCCAGTCGGTCTTCGTCAGGGGCGTGAGAGAGAGCTGCTTGAATATCTTGTCCCGCTTGTACTGGGAGCTGATGTTCACCAGGGCGAACATGGGGCTGACCAGGATGGCGAAGCCTATCATCCCCGGAATCAGGAAGTCGATGTACGTGTAAGACTTCGACTTGACGGTGGTCCTCGCGACCCCAAGCACGGCCGTCCCGTTGACCCTCTGGAGGTTGAATTCGTTGACGACCCCGCTCACCACGCCGAACACGACCTGGCTGGTGGAGCTCGACGGGTTCCAGTACTCCGTGACTTTGACCGGCTGACCTGCTCCGTAGTCCGCCGTGAAGTCCTGAGGGACGATTATCCCGTCAGACGACGAGTGCGAGAGGAGGTACTGCGAGAAGTTCTGTGAGGTCGGGACGAGCGTTATCTGCAGGCTCCCCGTCTGGTTCAGGGTCTGCAGGAACGCGGCCCCTACGGGTCCAGCGTCCTGATTCTGCGCGTAGACGACCGGGACCGAACCGCTCCCTGCGAAGATGGCACCGAACAGAAGGATCAGGATCACGGGGAACGCGAGTCCGAAGAAGAGGCCGATCCTGCTCCTGGTGTAGCTGCGCGCGAAATTGATCAGGTCGGCCCTGACCCTATCAGCGGCACCCATCTAGTTCACCGCAACCTCCTGCCCCTCGTCTGTGATCTTCGAGCCGACCAGCTTCACGAAGACGTCTTCGAGGCTGTCGTTTCGTACGGTTAAATCGCTCCAGCTCTGCCCCGACTTCTCTATCGTCTCGAGCACCAGGAGCGCGTCCTCTTTCTTCTTCAGCCTGACTGTCACTTCGCCTTCGGAGTACGAAACTTCGAGGCCCGTGTTCTGCCTGAGGTAATCCGCAAGCCTCTGGTCCCCCCGGACCTTGACCTTCTCCCCGGACCCGTGCTCCAGGATGATCTCGGCTGGGGTGCCTGCGGTGATTATCCTCCCCTTGTTCATTATGGCGACCTTGTCTGCGAGCTCCTCCGCCTCCTCGAGGTAGTGCGTCGTGAGGAGCACGCTGATTCCCTCGTGCTGCAGGTTCCTTATCACGTCCCAGACGGCCCTGCGCGCCTGGGGATCCAGCCCCGTGGTGGGCTCGTCAAGGAAGACGAGGTCTGGTCGGTTCACGAGCGAGAGGGCCAGGCCCATCTTCTGCTTCTGGCCGCCCGACAGCCTCATGAAGTAGCTCGAGGCAGAATCCTGAAGGATTACCCTTCGAAGTATCTCGTCGGCATCGACCTTGACGTCAAAGAGGGCGGCGTAGTACTTCACCGCCTCCCTGGGGGTGATGTAGGGGAGGAACGTGAATCCTTGAGGGATGACGCCTATCCGCTTGTGGAGAGCATCGCCGTTCTTCCAGGGGTCGAGACCGAGCACCTTGACATCCCCCCCGTCCCTCTCCCTGAGACCCTCGAGAATCTCGATGGTCGTGGTCTTCCCCGCCCCGTTCGGGCCGAGCAGCGAGAAGACCTCCCCTTCGTTCACGGTAAACGAAATCGAGTCGACCGCCTGCAGGTCGCCATAGGCCTTCTTCAGCGACGAGACTTCTATGGTGGCCAATCTACTGCAAAGAGCGCGCCGCGGCGTGCTTATAAATCGTCTCGGGCCTTTTCACTTCCTGCCGACGAACGAACCGTTAATAGAAGACCGGCGCGGAGAATCTGGCTAGATGGATGAACGGAGACCTGCCGAGGACATCATAGGGGTGATTGGCCACACGCCGATGGTCCGGCTCGGGAGGATGACCAAGGACCAAGAACCGGTCCTCTTAGCGAAACTCGAGTTCATGAACCCCGGGGGTTCGGTCAAAGACCGTATTGCTCCTTTCGTGGTCAAAGACGCCGAGGCGAGGGGCGTCCTCAAGAAGGGCGGCACGATCATCGAGCCAACCTCGGGGAACACCGGGTTTGCGCTCGCGATGCTTGCTGCCATTAGGGGGTACAAGACGATCTTCACGATGCCCGACAAGGTCAGCGAAGAGAAGCGGTCGATTCTACGCGCCCTCGGGGCCAAGGTGATAATAGCCCCCACCGAGGTCCCCCACGACTCTCCGGAGCATTACATCAACGTCGCGCGCCGCCTGTGCAAAGAGGTGGAGGGGTCGTACATGCCCGACCAGTACTCCAACCCTGGTAACCCCGAGGCCCACTACGCCACGACCGGCCCGGAGATCTGGGAACAGACGGAGGGCAAGATAGACGCATTCGTCGCCTGCATCGGGACGGGAGGCACAATCTCGGGGGCGGGCCGGTTTCTGAAGGAAAGGAAGAACGGCCTGAAGGTCGTGGGGATTGAACCGGAGGGTTCGATCTATCACAACGTCAAGTATGGGACGAGCCTGCCAATCCACCCATATCTTGTGGAGGGGATAGGCGAGGACTTCGTACCCCGGGCCTACGACGGGACCGTCGTCGACGAGATCATCCAGATTTCCGATGAGGAGACGTCTCGCATGACTCGGAGGCTCGCCCTGGAGGAGGGGATATTCGCCGGAGGCTCTTCGGGCGCTGCCGTAGCCGGCGCCATAAGGTTCTCGGAACAGAACAGGACCCTGGGCACGATTGTCGTCATCCTCCCCGACACGGGCAGGGGATACGTCAGCAAGTTCTACAACGACGACTGGCTGAAATCAAGGGGCCTGGACACGCATTGACGCTTAAACGTCGCCCGGTTCGCACCCTGCCCATGCGCTCTGCGACGAGGGTCGTCCGCGCCGGGAACGAGCCCGACCGGGAGACCGGGGCGGTTGCCCCACCGATATTCACGGCATCCACCTTCGCTCAGGACGGAGTTGGCAAACAGAGGGGGTATGAGTACTCCCGCACCGGGAACCCCACCCGGGAAAGGCTCGAGAAAGCCGTGGCCGAGATCGAGCACGCCAAGCACGGTCTCGCGTTCTCCTCCGGCATGGCCGCCATAAACACAGTCGGCTCGCTGCTGAAGAAGGGTGACCACGTACTTATCTGCAACGACGTTTACGGCGGAACCTTCCGGCTCTTCAACAAGGTCTTCTCCAACTACGGCGTCACCTTCAGCAGGGTCGACGCCCGCGTTCCGGACAACGTGCGGATCAAAGCCAGATCGAACACACGGATGGTCTGGCTTGAATCTCCGACGAACCCCCTCATGCTGGTACTGGACATGCGTTCGATAGCGAAGGTCGCCCGCGAGAGGGGGCTGATACTTGCGGTGGACAACACATTCGCATCTCCGTACATACAGAACCCGCTGAAGCTGGGGGCAACAATCTCGCTCCATAGCACGACCAAGTACATATCGGGGCACAGCGACATGATCGGGGGCGCTCTGGCCGTCTCCGACGAGGAGCTCTACGAGCGGCTGAAGTTCCTGCAGAATGCGATTGGTGCCGTCCCCAGCCCCTTCGACTGCTACCTCGCCCTGAGGGGGTTGAGGACTCTCCACCTCCGGATGGAGCAGCACTCCAAGAACGCCCTGGCGGTCGCGGAGGCGCTCGAGGAGAGTGGTCGGACCCTGGGCGTCTACTACCCTTTCCTTCGCTCCTCCCCCACGTACCGGCTCGCGAGAAGGCAGATGTCGCTGGGCGGCGGGATGCTCTCCTTCAGGATAAGGGGCGGATTTAGGGCCGCCAGCCGCTTCCTCGAGTCGCTGCGGCTCTTCACGCTTGCCGAGAGCCTCGGTGGTGTGGAGTCTCTCGCAGAACACCCCGCCAGGATGACCCACTCCTCCCTCCCGAAGAGCGAGCGGGTGGCCATGGGGATCACCGACGACCTCATCAGACTCTCGGTTGGGATAGAGGACCCGCTCGACCTTGTGGAAGACGTCACCCACGCGCTCGGGCTCGCCGTTCCATCGTAGTCCTGAATGGCGTCGCCTTGGGTCTCGAGCGAGCTCGCAAATGCGGACGGCGCACCAGATGGGTGGGTCGGGACTCCTTCCCGCCTGAGTTCGATTGAACTATTCTGAAACGATCGATAGCACCGCTCAGTGGGACCTCTGGGCGGCCTTTCTCTTCTCCTCGTACTCCTTGAGCTTCTTCTGCTTTGCCTCCGCCTTCTTGGCGTCGTACTCTCCCAGCGGGGCGTCCGCTTCCACGTACCCGTGGGCTATCGTTATGACGTTCCTCACAAGGTTCCTCGTCTTGGTATCGCTCTTGGAGACCACGACCTGAAGGTTCCTCCTGTCGAGAACCTTGTAGTCCGGGACCGTGTCGAGCTTCTTCAGCTCGTCCACGGCCGTCTCCAGCGCGTACTCGTTTCCGAACAGCCCTCGGACCTCCCAGTCCCCTGACATGCCTCCGCGCGATTCTCGACGGGATAAAAGTGTTAGAAGCGACCCCGGGGCCGTTGGGATAAATACCTCCCCTGGTTCCTCGGGCTCATGCAGGCAGGTATGGATCCTGGCTCGGTGGCTGGTTCAATCGAGTCTCCAAGAGGGAAGGCCAGGATGTTCGACCTGAAGCTCGCCGCAGGTCAGGGCCTCGAGGCGATGCCCTATTCCATACGTATCCTCCTCGAGAATGCGACCCGGCATACGGGCAAGATAGACGGGGCCGGTGAGGCGGCGCGCGCCCTCCTCGAGTGGCCCAGAAGCGTCAACTCGGTGCTCCCCTTCATGCCCCACCGCGTGCTCCTCCAGGACTACACCGGCGTTCCGCTCATCGTCGACCTAGCTGCGATGCGAGACGAGGTGAAGAGGAGAGGCGGCGACCCCAGCACCATCAACTCCGTCGTCCCGATGGACCTGATCATAGACCACTCCGTCCAGGTGGACGGTTGGAGCACCGACCTGGCGCTCGACTTCAACGTCTCGAGGGAGTACGAAAGGAACTCCGAACGATACTCGCTCCTCAAGTGGGCGCAGCACTCGTTCAAGAACCTCAGGGTCTTCCCTCCGGGGAAGGGAATATGCCACCAGGTCAACCTCGAGTATCTCTCGACCGTCACGGCGCTCAAGGAGACGGGGGGTCGGCTCGAGGCCATCCCAGACACCCTTGTCGGGACTGACTCCCACACCACGATGGTGAACGGGCTCGGCGTCCTGGGATGGGGCGTCGGAGGCATAGAGGCGGAGGCGGTGATGCTCGGGGAGCCCTACCACATGCCTATACCTAGGGTCGTCGGCGTGAAAGTTGTGGGGAGGCTCCCCGAGGGGTCGACCCCGACGGATGTCGTGCTCACCGTGACGGAGGTCCTCAGGGGGAGGAATCTTGTCGACGCCTTCGTAGAATACTTCGGAGAAGGCTACCAGCATCTCTCCGTCCCCGATAGGGCGACCCTGGGGAACATGTCGCCGGAGTACGGGGCGACCGTCGGCTACTCCCCCATCGATTCGGCCACACTGCGGTACCTGACCGACACAGGCAGAGACTCCGCCTACGTGAAGTTCGTCGAGGAGTACTCAAGGAGGCAGGGGCTCTTCGCCGAGCCAGGCGACCCAGAACCCAGCTACTCCGAGGTTGTCGTCGTGGACCTCTCGAAGATCGAGCCCTGCATAGCGGGTCCTAGGAACCCCGAGGAGAGACGGCTCCTCAGTACGGTCCCCTCCTTCGCGAGGTCCCTGATCGAAGAGCGCAGGGGGACCCCCGGTCCAAGCCCCTCCCTGGTCTCGTCCGCCACATCCAGCGGACAGACCGTGCTTCGCCTCGGATCCGCGAAAGGGCCTCAGGGCCTGGACGACGGATCCGTGATAATCGCGGCAATCACTAGCTGCACCAACACGTCCAACCCCACGGTGATGATAGGCGCCGGCTTGATAGCGAGGAATGCGGTGCTCAGGGGTCTCTCGCCCAAACCCTTCGTCAAGTGCAGTCTGGCACCTGGCTCGACCGTCGTCAGGGACTATCTCGAAGGCTCGGGACTCCTTCCGTACCTGGACAAACTCGGGTTCAACATCGTTGGGTACGGGTGTACGTCCTGCATCGGTAACAGC
The DNA here is from genome assembly GCA_963703285.1 of uncultured Nitrososphaerota archaeon. Lineage (GTDB taxonomy): Archaea > Thermoproteota > Nitrososphaeria > Nitrososphaerales > Gagatemarchaeaceae > Gagatemarchaeum. The sequence goes on along the minus strand of OY969807.1, from coordinate 779,738 downwards.
GGGCCCCTCGACCCTGAAGTCGAATCTGCGATCAAGCAAAGGGACCTGTACACCGTAGCTGTCCTGAGCGGCAACCGTAACTTCGACGGCAGGATACACCCTCTCGCCAAGGGCTCCTTCCTGATGTCCCCCATGCTCGTGGTAGCATACGCCCTCGCTGGGAGGATAGATTTCGACTTCGACAGCCCCCTGGGCCAGGACCAAGACGGCAAACCGGTGTATCTCAGGGACCTCTGGCCGACGCTCCAGGAAATCAAGGAAGTCGCTACCGGCTCTCTCAAGGGCGACCTCTATAGGAAACGATACGCAGATGCCTTGCGCGGCGACTCGACATGGGACTCGCTCCCAGGTGGCTCCGGCGAGACCTTCAGCTGGGATCCTTCATCCACGTATGTGAGGGAGCCTCCCTGGTTCGAGAGTTTCCCCAAATCGCAAACCGAGGACATCGTCGGCGCGAGGGTGCTGGCTCTTTTGGGCGACAAAATCACCACGGACCACATCTCTCCGGCCGGGACGATAGCCTTCGACAGCCCGGCAGGGAAGTACCTCCTCGAGCAGGGCGTTGACATGGTCCACTTCAGCACCTACGGCGCGCGGAGGGGGAACCACGAGGTCATGGTGAGGGGCGGGTTCGCCAACATCAGGCTTCGCAACCTCCTCGCCAAGGGGAGGGAAGGGGGGTACACGACATACTTTCCGACGGACGAGGTCGAGTCGATATACGAAGTTGCGATGAAGTACGGCGAAGGGACGCCACTGGTCATCCTGGCGGGAAAGCAGTACGGGTCCGGGAGCTCACGTGACTGGGCGGCGAAGGCACCAAAGCTACTGGGGGTGAGAGCGGTTATCGCCGAGAGCTTCGAGAGGATCCACCGAAGCAACCTCGTAGCTATGGGTGTGCTACCGCTGGAGTTCCCCCAGGGCGAGACCGCGCGCTCCCTAGGACTGAACGGCAGTGAGCTCTTCTCCGTGCATGGCCTTGGGGGCCTGACGCCCGGAGGGTCCGTCGAGGTAACCGCAGAGAGCGGCGCGCACCAGATCAGTTTCAAGGCCAAGGTGAGGATCGACAATAGGACGGAGATGGATTACTACCGCGGTGGCGGGGTGCTGCCCTACGTCCTGTCGCGCATCCTCCCTGGCGAAAGCTAGCGGGGGCGATGCGGGGAACTAAAGCGAGATCAGCTTGACGCTCCTGATACCTTCTTCCTTCTGAAATTCCTTAGCCATCGAAGCTACCTCCTGCGAGCTGCCCTCAAGGACGAACAACTCGACGCAATTGTTCTTGGTGATCTTGTTGTGAATGTGCGTCCTCACGATGTCGTCGAACCTGTGCTTTATTCGCGTGACCGGCTCCTCGTTCTCCTCCGTGTGAGTGAGGACGATGACCGCGCTCCCCCTTCCGGTCAGGGCGCTCTTCTCCTTGACGTCCTGGAGCATAAGGCGGATGCTCGCCCTCACGAGTTCAGAACGCCCCGTGAATCCCAGAGCGTGTTGAAGCCGGTCCATCTCCTCCATCATGCTCTCGGGGAAAGAAAGGCTGACTATGGGCACGAACTCGCCAGATACTAGGGTCGATATAAGATGTTGGGTGTTTGTTAACAACTCCTGCCGGGCCCTTCCGGGTCAACCGAGCGTCCCCCTGGATGAGAGCAACCGTTAAATCGGCTTGGAAGTCGCTTTCGGCAAGGGCCGGTCGTCTAGCCTGGTTTGGACGTCAGAGAGGATCCGTCAAGCTCTCACACGGCGAAAGCAGAAGACCGCCAGGGTCCCCGGTTCAAATCCGGGCCGGCCCACTCCTTCCCCTGCAACTCGCAAAATCGCCTACCCTTCCTCAAACCTCTACGACGCTTGGAAAGGTCCCGCCGGTGGGCGACCGTCTTGATGCGAACAAACGAGCTATGTGGTTTTTCTCTTTGAGGCGGTCATCATAATCGTCCCCCGGTTTATTTCGTGCTTGACTACGTTGTAGCCGTAACCGTTGAGAACTGATTGCAGAAAGACAAAGGAGCACTCGGTTGATTCAATCTTCCTTCCGGCGCCGACTATGTTGATCTCCACCACGTCATCGCCTTGCAACTTGGAAACGGAGAACAGTTTTATTGGAATCAGCAGGGTGAAGTCTCTTGCCAGGTCCGCGAGTTCGTTCAGGTCCTTGGCGCCGGCCTTGAGGATACCGACCATGTTACTCCCTAGCGCGGTGAACATAGCAAGCAGACCCTCCTTGTCCTCGGCGTACATCCTCGCGAGGATCTCGTCGACGAAGTCAGAAGGGAGGGTGATAACGTCTATCTGCTTCATCAGGGAGACGGAATGCCATAGCCTGTAGAGGTCCGCGGGATCTCCGCCCTCTGCTGATATCTTTGACATGGTCGAGAGAGACTGGTTAGCGAACGCAAACATGGTTCTCTCCTTTCGCTTTGCCTCGGAAGAGAACTCCTCAAAGACGTTGTGATCTACGAAGATACTGGCTCGTGACATAAGCACTCATCGTTTTGACACAGGGGATTAATGGTTATCCATTTTGGTTGGGGGCGCTATGCTGAGTAACATGGAATTTGGCACCTTCTTACGCACAAAAACGTCTAGACGCTATTTCAGGAGGGACACGTAACCCCTCTTGAAATCTACAGAGAGCTTGAAGTTCTTCAGGAAGGGGTAGCCGAGCACTATGTCAGCCGGGAGCAATGGGGGCAAACCCAGTTCAAACACGATTGTCTCGAGGTCCGTGGCCTCGAGCGGACCCAATGACACCTTGGGTAGGGTGATCAGGATCCCCTTCTCCATACCGCGCATTCCCACTATGGTGGGAACTGAATCAGGGCGGAGGGCTGCATAATTGGAGGCCGTGCTCGCCCCCTCCGGGAACCCCAGTTCCACCGCGGCATCCCTGGAGATGCAGCAATAGTGATAGTTGAAATCCAGGAGCGCGCCGACATCCCTCGCCTTGCCGTTCCTCCCCAAGGTTCTGCACATGACAACTAGCGGATCCTTCCACTTGATTCTCGTGTCCGGCTACCCCTCCTTCTGAATCTGCATTCTCTTCGCAGGCGAATCTATGGTGATTCGGAAGTCCTTAAGGAGGTTTCTCCCAAGAACGACATCGCAACGACCCTCTTGGTACAGGTCTAACGCCAGGAACTCGACGTCCTTGACCGCCAGGGGCCCGATTGCGACTTCGGCTACCTTGATCAGCGGTGCGTCTGTGAGCACGACGGAGGTGATAACGCTCTGCAGATTCGAAGTCGGCTCGGTCCCCTTAGCAGCCTCAGCGTAGCCGAGCCTGAAGGCGTCCACGGCGGGCATGATACAGTAGTCTGACTGGTAGTCTATCAGCGCGTAGCATTCCCTCACCGCATTGTTTCTTCCCCTGATTCGAGCGAAGAGCCCGGGCGACCTGGCGAAAGGTACCTCTAGAAGAGAACTGGATATTTCGGGTCACCTGCGAAGAATATGCACAAGTCCTCGTACTTCCCAACTTTCTGGCGCAGCCTGTACCTGTCAATGTCCTCGGCGACGACCACCCCTTCGGTCGGTTGGAGGTTCTTGTCTCGCTTGGTGACCGTCATCGCGACCCACCTATCACTGTACTTCGACCTTATCTCTTCAATACTCAGGGCGGTCTCGCCTGTGGACAAGGTTTCTCGCCGACGCTTATCAGCCCGCTACGCGAGTGAGCGAAGCGCTGCCTTCAATGCTCCCTGTGCTACGAAGACCCGGAACGCGTTCCCCACCCCTGTCGTGAGCGGGGTAGCGCCGGACAGGGCCTTGGTTGCCGCTTCTGCGTACACGGTCTCGCCGAGTTGCTGACCCACTAGGTAGCTCTCCGCAGAGGAGGCCCTGTAGGGTTTGTTGGCCACTCCTCCCAGAACGACCCTTGCCTTGGAGATGGTGTTGCCGGAGAGGCTCAGTACCACCGCAGCGCTGGCGAGCGCAAAGTCGAAGCCGCCTCTTTCCTGAACCTTGTAGAATGCGCTCACCGTCCCTGGGGCTGGCGCTGGAATGTGGACCTCTGTCACGAGTTCATTGTAGCGCAGACTGTTCTCCTTGACCCGGCCGTCCACGATGGTTACGCCCTGCAGCAACTGATCCATCGACACGGTTCTCGTTCCTGAAGAGCCCGCTACGGTGACGTCAGCGTCCAGCGCTGACAGGGCGGTCGAGATGTCACTGGCATGGACGCCATAGCAGAGATTGCCCCCGAACAGGCTGTGATAGTAGCGATTGTCGCCGTCGACTCCATAGCACATGTTGCCTCCGTTCCGCCAGCACTGGAAGTTGTTTCTAAAGTACGGGCACCAGACTTCCTGCAGGATGTCTCCGGCGATTGTTGCTTGGTTCTGTATCTGGGGCGTAGCCACGGCAGAGGCCGCTTGAGCGAGCGCCGGGACCACGCTGTTCACATTCGCGTCACTGGCAACGGTGCTTACCGGCGTAGTCGCACCTATGTGGAAGCCACCGCTCGGGTCGTAGTTGAGGTAACTCAGGTTCAGCCCCGATATGTCTATCAGGTAACTTGGCATCATCGTGGCGATTTTGCTCTTGTTCCTCAGCACCACGTCCGTCCCTCCAGCGATCACCACGGCCGTGCCGCCGTATTTTGTCAGCTTCGAGACCGCGTCGTCGACCGTTGAGGCCTGAATAAGAGCGAATCGAGATACTTCGGTTCTCATCTCTCATCCACACCTCCTAGGATACCCCATTCTGATTCATCCATTGTATGGCCGCGACAACGTCCTCCCTTGCGATGGGAATCTTGGTGAAGACGTAGCCCCCGAGCGCGTTGCTTAGTGCGTTGGTCATCGCCGAGACGAAGCCGCACAGGCACGGCTCTCCTATGCCCTTTCCGCCGTACGGTCCCACCGGGTCGACGTATTCGTCCCATGTGGCCACGGCGGTGTCCGGGCTCTCCATTATTGTCGGACCTTTGAAATTGAGGAAGTCCGCGTTCAGGATTACGCCCGTGGCCGGGTCGTACCAGAAGTCTTCCCATAGCGTCTGGCCAATGCCCTGGTACATGCCGCTCCTGACCTGGCTTTCCGCGCCCTTCGGGAAGATGACCCTGCCTATGTCTAGGCCACTGGCGTAGCTCACGACCCGAATGTCTGCTGTCTCCATGTCGACTTCGACTTCGACGAACTTCCCTCCAGCGACCCGGTATGTCGTCTTCGCAGGAAGCGTGTAGTTGCCCATGCCCTTGATCGGCGCCGAGAGCAGAGCTGCAGCCGCCGTAAAGGACATCTTGTTCGAGGGGTTGGTCGTGTCGTAGATGGTGTTGTTCCCGAAGGCAAGGTTCGTGGCCTTCGTACCAGGAGCGAGTTTCGCCGCTACGGTCGGGAACCAAAGGGTCTGCAAGTTGGCGACCGCGGACACGGCTGCAAGACCAAAGGATTCTGGTGCCCTGGCTGCCGCTGGGTTGAGGACCGGTCGTCGACTCTATCGTCGAATCCCCTTGCGACACGCTTATCCCGCTCAGGGAGGTGAGCCCTAACAGCTCACCCGTTATAATTGGCAGTGCCGTGTTGACCCCGCATCCCGGGTCCACGCAGGTCGTGATGCATTCCACGGTACCGTTCGTGTTGACCTGGACCTGCCCGACACAAGACCCAGGGGCTCCCTTGGTCAAGTTCACGATTGATACGCCTACTCCCCTCCTCTTTGTCCCGGATACCGAACTGGGAACGCCCCATCCCTTCCACATGGAGCTCCAATTGAAGGCGTTCTGGGCGCCGACAAACGCCTGGGGCATGCCGAGCCCGGAGTACTTGTATCCCGTAGTCGGGTCGACGGCCGTGGCCGCTGTCCTCATGTTCTGCAGTCTGAACTGAACCGGGTCCATCCCCAGCTTCTTCGCCAGCTGATCAACGACGGTCTCCATGAGGTAGTGGGCCTGCGTCTCTCCAACGTCGCGCTGGCTCCGGGTCTGGTGGGTGGCGTTGGTGCTCACGGATGTCAGCTGGATGTTCACGTTGGGAACCACGTACGCCTGCACGAAGTCGCTCACGGTGTCGCTCCCGCTGGCTGAGCCCACGGCGCCGGCGTTCTCGTACAGGACCGCCTTCATCGCCGTGAAGGTCCCGTCCTTCGTTCCCGCGAACGTGACGTAGCCCTTTATCGGGTATCTCGAAGTTGTGTTAAGGGCGTGCTCGTACCGCGTGGGGGTGTACTTTATGGGCGCTCCCACTTTTTGCGCCATCACCGCTGCCACGGCCTCGAACTCTTCGGGGCAGCCCTTGTTCCCGAGCGACATCCCGAAGGCGTCTCCTCCTTCGACGCCACCCAGGGCCGTCCTGAAGATCACGTTGTTGATTGATATCCCGAAGTAGTTGGACATGCTGGTCCTTTCGGTAGCGCTCGAGTGGGCCTTGTTGGCGGCCCAGATGTACAGGTCTCCACCCGTCCACCAGATCACGTCACTCCAGGGCTCCATATCGAAGTGCTGCGTGTGCTGGGTCTCGAGCGTCATGGTCACGACCGCGTCTGCGTTTGCTATCGCTGTGTCAGCGTCACCCAGCACGGTCGAGTACGTAGGCGCGACACCACCGGGTAGATTGCCGTTCGGCTGCACCTCGACCGCGCCCGACTGCATGGCTTCTTCTGGATCGAGCACGTATGGAAGTGGTTCAAGGACGACCTTCACCAAGTCGAGTGCATCGTCGACCTCCTTAGGTGACGGCGCTCCAACGGCCGCTATGATCTGCCCGGAGTACTTGGTTTCATCGCTGGGCAACGGCGTTACGGGCATTGAACCGCCCGTAATCAAGGCACCCTCAGGCAGGTCCTCGTAGGTAACGGCCACGTATCCGGCTGCCTCTGCCTGTGAGGTGTCAATGCTGACTATCTTGGCTCTGGAATAGGGAGATGTTATGGCTCCCATGTACCACATGGTGGTCGCCGCTATGTGCGTCGGGTTGATGTCGGTCGAGTAGACCGCCTTCCCTGTCGTCTTGGCTGCTATGTCCCGCCTTGTTACGTTCGGATTGCCTACAAGAGCAAAACTCATCTTCAAGCGCCTCCCAAACTCGTAGAGGCCGCCTGAACCGCCTCGATAATGTTAAGATAGGTGCCGCATCGACAGATAACTCCGCGCATGGCGCTCTTGATCTCGTCCGTTGTAGGGGATGGGTTGCTCTTGAGAAGCGCCGTTGCGGTCATCAGTTGTCCCGGTTGACAATATCCGCACTGCGACGCATCGTTAGTAATCCAAGCGGCTTGGAGAGCTTGGAGGACAGAGTCCGTACCCTCGATCGTAAGAATCTGCTTCCCCACGGCACGAGTCGCCAGATAGTTGCACGAGTTGATTGGCGTTCCGTTTATCAGGACGGTGCAAGCGCCACACTCCATCCTGTTGCAAGGGCGTTTGGTCCCGATCAGGTTCAAATCCTCTCTCAGCACGTTGACAAGCATGTCCCTTGGTTCCACTGAGACGGTGTAGCTTGTGCCATTGACGGTAAGCTGCACCGACTGGGCAGCGAATGGGTCCAACGGAGGGGCTGGAGGGGCTGAATCAATGGAGGATAGCTGTTCAGTAGAACCGATGGCAGTTGAAGACTGCTCCCTTGACGGTCCGAGCTGCACCTCCTTCATAGCAACGGCTGAAACGCCGACCACCGCTGCCGCGGCAGCCGTGCCCTTCAGCAGGGTCCTCTTCTGACCTTGGCCTTCGTGACGCCAGTCATCAAATCACTCTTCGACTCGGCTCCCTCTCCTTGAGCGCGAGCTGAAAGTTCAGAATCTTTCTTCTCTCTCCTGTCTGTAGGCATGTGGGTACGTTTGTCTTCAAGTAGATACGACTATACCCGAACGTATTCGATTGTGCTCTCAAAATACTATGGAAGCTGCCCTCTACGAGCCTCGGTCAGTTAACGGAAGACGATCATTGCGATAGAAACTGTGAGTCCTTCCATTTACCCCATTCGCGGGATGCAAGGAAGGCCATCTCCCCAAACTTTGTAGCTAACTGAAGAGTGCCTGCCTCATGATACGACCTCCGAAGTCCTATTCGGGCCTTTTGTCGGGCCAGCTCTATGGCTCAAACTTCGAACACTCGCCACTCTTAAATCTGACCGCTCGGGCAAATATCGGTGGAATAGACGGTTGCTGTTCTCTCCCCTCACGTCGTCGGAACCGAACGACCTCCTCCACATGCTCCTCGCACTGTTCTCCGTGGGCCTCTTCGGGGTCTCGGTCGCGGCCTTCGTGCGGAGGAGGGGGCAGCGCTATCTCTTCCTGATGCTCGCTTTTGGGCTTCTGTGCATGGATGAGGTCGTAACACTCTACCAACAGCTATACTACGGCGGGCTGCTGATTCTCATTCCGTATGTGGATCTCCATCTCGTCCACTTTCTGGAGTTGCTGATGATGGTGAGCTTCGCGATAGCTCTAATAATCCCGTCGAAGGGGTTGAGGTCATGAGCTCGACGAACCTCAACAGGCTGAGGGCGAAGGAGCTCGTGTCGCTTTTTCCCGGCATACACCTGAGGGAGCTACAGAGGCTGCTCAAGGCCTCCTTCAACACCACCAGGTACCACGTGGATACCTTGGAGCGCAACGGCGAGGTTCTCAGGATGGAACAGGGCGGCTACTGCCGCCTGTTTCCGGTCGGGTTCGACGACAGGGCCCGGGGGCTTTATTCTGTGCTGCATAGCAGGACGACGAGACAGGTCCTGAGGGCCCTCGTCACAAACGGGAGGTCAGCGAACGGGTCAATCTCGGAGGCGACGGGTCTGCCCAAGTCTACGGTGAGCGAGCGTATCGAACTGTTGTGCGCAACGGGGCTCGTCACCAGGACGCCCTCACTGGGCTCCGGGTCGATCTACGAGGTCCGCGACCAGGAGAGGGTCGCGGAGGCCTTGACGCTCTTCGAGAGGAACCTGCTCACCGTGGCCGCCGATAGTTTCGTGGACCTATGGGATTTCTGATGCCAAACAATTTTATCCACCTCCCAACGGGCGCCTAGACGATACTCCATGGGCAGGCGCGCGACTCAGAGGGCCAAACAGAGGAATCGGCGCATCGTCACCGTCTCCATTGTCGTCGCGATCATCGCGGTGGTCGTGGTCCTCACCCTGGTGGTCGAGGCCTCCCAGAATGACCCAGGGGCGAAGTACATCGGCCTACCCGTCTCCACCTCAGTGCTTCAGGCGATGACCGGGGTCAACGACTCCACGCTCTCCACGATTGGCGTGCCGAGCGGCGTGACTCCTCCCGCCGCCGTCACCGGCCCTGCGCTCACGGTCGGGGGGAAGCCGGAGGTCCTCTACGTAGGGGGCGATTTCTGCCCCTACTGCGCGGTCGAGAGATGGAGTCTGATAATCGCGCTCTCTCACTTCGGGAGCTTCAGTGGCCTAGAGTACATGCAGTCGTCTTCGGGCGACATCAACGCAAACACGCCGACTTTCACATTCTCCAACTCGACCTACACCAGCCAGTACATCGCCTTCCTGCCGATTGAGGAGTTCAACAGGGCTACGAGCACCATCACCACGCTCAACTCCGTGGAGACCTCGCTCGTCTCCAGCTACGATTCGTGCGGGGGATCCTCGAGCGGCAGCGGGGGCATTCCGTTCGTCGATATAGCGAACTCGTGGGCCGTGAACTGCGGCGCCCAGACTACCATCGACATCGGAGGGATGAACTGGACCGCAGTAGCCTCGGTACTCAACAATCCGAACAACAACATCGCACAGCAGCTGGACGGGACCGCCAACACGCTCATTACGGCAATCTGCAAGGTCGACGGGGGTCAGCCAACCTCGGTCTGCTCGCAGTCGTACGCAGACGTCACCCTGGGCTACCTGACTCCCGCGTCGGGAACGTCTTCCCTGCAGGGAACGCCCCTCCTCCCCCAAGTACGAGAAGAGACTCGATGGATCGGCTCACCAAGTCGTTTCTGACCCTCGCCGCTATCGACATCCCTGTCGCCATCTATCACGGCTACGACGAGGTGACGAGCTATTCCGCTCCCGGGTCGACCATATGCAACGTCAACAACTTCCTCTCATGCGGGAATGTCTTCAGGTCCGGCTACACGACCTTCCCGCCCCACGGCGGGCTCTCGCTCTTCGTCTACGGCTTGATTTGGTTCCCCCTGCTGCTCGCCCTCGGCATCTACTTCGTCCGAAGGCGTGGCGGAATCAACCCATCCATCTTCGTCCCCCTCCTCATGGTGGGTAACATCTTCACGCTCTACCTCTGGTACCTCGAGCTCGCTGTCATCCATGCCGTCTGCCCGGTCTGCGTCAGCCTGTATGTCCTCAACTACCTCATGACCGCGATATGCGTGGCCATGGCGCTTAGGCAGGAATAGGCAGTTTCAGTCGTATTTCCCAAGGCCCGTCTCGGCCGAAGTCCAGAAACATCACTCTGGCGCGCCGAATCCCCAGAAGACACTTCAGATGTTTTTTGTTGCGATTGTGTAAAAAAGAACTCTAGCAACTCTTATAAACGCATCTTCGTCGATGGTCGAAGTCTCGGTGAATCGATTGGCTCGACTACTCGCATTCGTTGACATCTTCGTAGAATCCGCTCTCATGGACGACGTGGTGCAGTCGCTTAAGAAGCTCGACAATCTCGAAGAACTCTACGAGGTCACAGGCGAGTTCGACATCGTGACGCTTCTTTCCTCCGCGGACATCGAAGAGTTTAGGGATGTCCTGAAGAACAAGATAATGAAGATCAAGGGCGTAAAGAGCACGGTGAGTTCAGTCGTCCTCATGGCGCACAAGGGCCCAAGAACCAATGGCGAGCATGAGAGAAAGCTCGCACCGCGTCAGTAGACTTCATCTCAGGACAGCATTTTTAGTGATGGAGACCATAGACAAAAAGAACCTTGGAATAATTGATAGACGCTATTCAGCTGCTCTACGTAATAGGCATCCTCGGGTCAGCAATACTCGCTGGGTGGCGCCTTGCACCCTACATCGTACGGGTCTTCGCTAGAGCTCCTGGCCGTCTTGACAGGGTCCTCAATCCTGTCGAGAACGCCATCTATCGCCTGACCGGAGTGAACACAGCCTATACGATGGGCTGGAGGGAGTACTTCTTCGCTGCCTTGTTCGTGAACATCGTGCAGATGGCCATCGCCTTCACGATACTGACGTACCAAAACATACTCCCGCTCAATCCGATGCACTTTCAAGGGGTCTCGTGGAGCCTGGCGTTCAATACAGCAGTATCAATCGCCACCAACACCAACCTCCAGCACTACAACGGCGAGTACGCTCTATCCTACTTCAGCCAGATGACGGCCATACAGTTCCTGCAGTTCACCTCAGCGGCGACGGGCATCTGCGTGGCGATTGCCTTCAGCAGAGCGTTGACCGCCGGCTCGAAGGACATGGGGAACTTCTACGTCGATTTTGTGAGGACAATCACCAGGATACTCATCCCGCTATGCCTGGTCGCCTCAATCGTCCTGGTCTGGCTCGGTATCCCGCAGACCATAAGCGGCTACGTCAACGCGACTACCATCGAAGGGCTCGTCAACGGGGCCGGTGAGGTCATCCGAATCGGCCCGGTCGCGTCCTTGGTCTCGATCATGCAGCTGGGCACGAATGGCGGTGGGTACTACGGCGCAAACTCCGCCAACCCGTTCCAGAACCCCAACCCCGCCACCGACATCTTCGAGATGTTCCTGATGCTGCTATTGCCGACGACGCTTTGCTTCGTCTACGGCGAGGTGCTAGGGAAGAAGCGCGAGACTAGACCAATACTGATAGGCGCATACAGCCTGTTCGCGATAGACCTCAGCCATCGCTTTCATACCCAACACCGCACTGGGCCCAGGCATCGAGACAAGGTTCGGCGGCTTCTTCTCTGCCTTCTGGACCGTTGTGACCACCGCTGTCACGACCGGCTCCGTCAACTCTTCGCTGGGCGGGGAGCACTCGCTCGTCATCCTGGCGGCGTTCATGGGGATGCTGATCCAGTCCACTCCTGGAGGGAAAGGAGTCGGTTTGATGTACATGGTCATGTACATCATCATCACCGTCTTCATCGTGGGGCTGATGTCGGGCAGGACGCCCGAATATCTGGGGATGAAGATAACCAGCCGCGACGTAAAGCTCGTGATGGTCGCCTTCCTGATACACCCGCTCATCATACTCGTGCCAACGTTGCTGGCCTACGCCTCAGGGGCTGCAGCGGCAATAGGGGTCGGAACCAACTCCGCAGGCTTCACGCAGATATTCTACGAGTTCACATCCGCCGCTGCGAACAACGGCTCGGACTTCCTCGGCGCCTCGGCGAACACCGTCTTCTTTAACGTCTCGACGGGCATAGTGATGTTCCTCGGCCGGTATGCTCCGATAGGGATACTGGTCGCGCTGGGCGGTTCGATGATGGGCCGGAAGAGGGGCGAAGAGGTGGGTCTCAGGACCGACAGCTTGATCTTCACTCTCGTTCTGGTGGCCAGCATCCTCATCCTGGTCGTGCTCACCTTCTTCCCGTTCTTGGCGCTTGGACCGATCCTCTCCTACTTCAAGGGGTTCTGAGATAGTTGGATACACAGACACCCGCGAACCAAGCGAAGTCGGTCCGGCCCGACACTGGAAGCAGGAGGGGACTCATCCCATGGAAGGTCGTTGGAGACTCCATCATCCGCCTCAGCCCAGTATCTCTGGTCGCGAACCCCGTGATGCTAATCGTCGAGCTTACCTTCTTCATCGTGGCCGCGATGGCGATCTATCCACAGGGGTTCGTCGACGTGGCGAGTGTTAGCGAACGGACCTTCTACGTGGAAGTCGCTGCGATCCTCCTCATAACTGTCTGGTTCAGCACTCTCTCCGACGCGCTAGCCGAGCAGCAGGCGAAGAACACCGCAAGCAGTCTCCGCAAACTCGAGACCGAGGTCCTGAGCAAGAAGGTCGTGACCCACGGATGGTCGAGGGAGATAATCTCAACCCCCTCCACTGCGCTCGCGAAGGGCGACCTGATTCTCCTGGAGAAGAACGACCTCGTCCCTATCGACGCCGAGGTGCTTGAGGGGATAGCCATGGTGGATGAGTCGCTGCTCACCGGTGAGTCCTCTCCTGTGAGGAAGGCGCCCGGGGACGCTCTGATCGGTGGGTCTCTGGTCGCCAGCGACACGCTGACTGCCAGAGTCGCTGCCAACCCGGGCGAGAGCTACCTGAACCAGATGATCAAGCTGGTCGAGTCCTCCAAGAGGCCGAAGACCCCCAACGAGCAAGCCGTAACCATGGTGCTGATCGGGCTGACCGCCATCTTCAGCATCATCATTGTCTCTCTTCTCGGCCTCTCCGTAACGCTGGGGCTCGGAGCCGACCTATCCGTCCTGATCGCTCTCTACGTGTGTCTCCTTCCGACCACGATCGGCGCACTCCTTCCCGCCATAGGCCTCTCCGGTATATCGAGGCTCTACGAGAGGAAGATCGTTGCAAAATCCGGCAAGGCCATCGAGACTGCCGGAGACGCCGACGTCATACTTCTGGACAAGACCGGGACAATCACCGTTGGCAACAGGGAGGCGATCGAGTTCCTGCCAATCGACGGCCACACCGAGCGCGAGGTGGGTGAGTCCGCCTTCCTCTCGTCTTGGTTCGACGACACACCCGAGGGACGGAGCATCATCAGGCTCGCCTACGAGAGGGGCTTCGTACCGAGGGAGCTGAACTCGCTCGCCATCTCGAAGTCCTACGAGTTCTCGGCGACCACGCGGACAAGCGGCGTAAGGATAATGAAGTCGGCGACCCTCACGCTCCCCAAGGGGGGCGAGAAGCGGGGCAGACAGAGGAGGAAGTCCTCCCGGGAGGGCGCCGAGGCGGCGATGGAGGCGTCGGAGGAGGATATCCAGATCATGAAGGGGGCCCCGGACTCCATAGCAACGCTGGTCAGCTCTCACCCGCCGAACTACGACTCCATCGTCGAGTCGATATCCGCCGCCGGCGAGACGCCGATGGCCATCGAGAGGAACGGGCAGGTCCTCGGAATCATCAGGCTGAAGGACGTCCTGAAGCTGGGCATCAAGGAGAAGATTCAGGCAGTCAAGACCATGGGCATCCGGCCCGTCATGATCACGGGAGACCAACCGTTGACCGCCAAGAGTATCGCCTCAGAGGTGGGGATAGACGAGTTCGTTCCGAGGGCCAAGCCAGAGGACAAGTTCGAGATAGTCAAGAGGGAGCAAGCTCAGTCAAGGATAGTCGCGATGATAGGGGACGGCACCAACGACGCACCGGCGCTCGCCGTCGCCGACGTCGGGCTCGCGATGAACTCAGGCACCGAGGCTGCAAAGGAGGCGGCTAACATGGTCGACCTGGAGTCGAACCCGGCAAAGGTCATAGATGTTGTCCTGCTCGGCAAGCAGCTCCTGATGACGAGGGGCGCCGTGACAGCGTTCAGCATAGCCAATGACATAGCCAAGTACTTCGCAATCGTGCCCGTCCTCTTCGCGGCCACATTGCCGCAACTGGAGTCCCTGAACGTCCTTCATCTCGGCCTCCACAGCGCCGTCCTCTCGGCTTTGATATTCAACGCTGTCATCATCCCGCTCCTGATACCCCTCGCGATGCGCGGGGTCGCGTTCAGACCGTCAAGCACTATGAACCTCTTCCTGCGGAACACCCTGATTTACGGAGTCGGAGGGGTGATAGTGCCCTTCGTAGGAATCAAACTGATCGACATCCTGATATCGTTGTTATAGGTGAAAAATTGGAGACCAAGAAATTGAATGACGGCGGGAAAGAAAAGGCCGACTACAGGCCAGTCATAGGGATAGCGATAGTTTCGCTTCTCGTCTGCGGTTTGTTCTTCCCACTGCTGATTACAGGAATCGGCCAGGCTCTGTTCCCGTATCAAGCGAACGGAGAGCTCGTGCACCTCGACGGACAGGTCATCGGCTCGTCTCAGATAGCCCAGAATTTCACTCTCCCCATATTCTTCCACGACAGGGTCGAGTCGCTGTCCGCATCGGGTCTGGACCCTGACATCACCGTGCAGATGGCTGACGTCCAGATTCCAGGAATCAGCAACGCTACCGGGATACCGGTGGCATCTCTCCAGCAACTCGTCAACCAGAACATCGACCTCCAGGGGAGGGCCATAGAGCTCCAATACGTCAATGTGCTCTCGCTGAACCTGCAGTTGGTGAAGGATTACCCCTCTGTGTACGCCGCTTACACCTGATGCCCGTTCTCGATCCGACGCGAAGTTCCGAAGGCCACGCAGCCGCGGTGACCTCGAAGGTCACTCTATCGACCGGGGCCGGTGGCAGGGGCCGGCACGTAGGGGTGCTCCCAGTCAATTGGCCCCTTGGAAAAGCTGTAGGCAAGACGCTCCAGGACGAGCACCCAAGCGCGTTCGAAGTAGCTGTACACCGCTTCGCCCTCTTCCCCCTCCTTCCAGCCGAGCTCGACCAGGGTAACGAGTGTGTGGTCGCCCGAGGGTTCGAGGAACACGACGACCCACTGTGCGATATCCTTGCGAGCCTGGGGGAACTTCGGAGGGGCACTCCAGGTGAACGAGAGCATCCTGGGGGGCACGAAGCTCAGCACCCTGCACCCCTCGGATCCCTTCAGACCGTCAGGCATATCCAGGTCGAAGAGCACCTCGTACTTTCCTCCCGGAGCGAGCTGTACCTCAGCGTCTGGGGCGAAGAACGTCTTGAGTCCCTCAACCGTCGTCCAGGCCCACCATACCCGCTCGGGCGCGGCGTCAACAAGGACGGTCTTGACCAGCTCTCTGTTTCCCACGCCTCGCAATATCAAATGTATAGTAATTAAATAGCCAACATACGCGAAGTATACCGTTCGAGGATGGACGAGAAACCGTTGCTGCCCTCCGCTCCCTTCAAGTCGTGCCCTATCCAGGTGAGCCTCGGTGTGCTCGGCAAGAAGTGGACCATGCTGATACTGCGCGACATAGGGTTCCTCAAGGTCGACCGGTTCAACAGCATGCTGCGGGCCACCCCGGGCCTCACCCCCCGGGTGCTCTCTCTCAGGCTCCGGGAGCTGGAGGAAGACGGATTCATACGACAGTCGGAGGCGCGGTCGGGCCAGCACCTCGTCAGGTGGGCCCTCACGAAGAAGGGAGAGGACACGCTTCCGGTCCTCATGAGCTTCATCGAGTTCGGGTCGAGGTGGTACTCCGATGAGGTCTTCGAGGACAGGCGACCGCGGACCGCTGGCGAGCTCTTCCCCGACTTCCACCCGAGCCGGTAGAGATGTCGGCCGCCGAACCGCTCGCGGAAGCGTCCAAGGTCGTGAAGACCTATGGGGCCGTCTCCGCGCTCTCGGGCCTCGACCTGCGCGTGATGCCGGGAGAGGTCTACGGGCTGCTCGGGCCGAATGGCGCCGGGAAGACGACGACACTCCGGATACTCAGCGGCCTCGAGACCCCGACGAGCGGCAACGCTCGGGTCGTTGGATTCGACCCGGTCTCGCAGAGGGTCGAAGTCAAGCGGAGGATTGGTTATGTTGCAGAGTCCGCGGTCCTCTACGAGTCGCTGACGCCGAGGGAGTACTTCGAGTTTGTTGCGTCGGCCAGGCAGCTCGGCCCCCACGCCGTGGAGAGGACCTCCGAGCTCGCCTCTGCGTTCGATATCGGCGAGAGCCTCGACCTCCCCATAGGCGCGCTCTCTCTCGGGACGAAGCAGAAGATCTCGGTGATTGCCGCGATGATGCACGAGCCACCGCTCCTCCTCCTCGACGAGCCGCTCAACGGACTGGACGCCAAGAGCAGCAGGATCCTGAAGGAGCTCATTCTCATCCACGTGGAGAGGCACGGCGCCGTCATCTTCTCGACACACGTCCTGGAGGTTGCCCAGGAGATGTGCTCCCGGATAGGCATCATCGACCGCGGGAGGGTCGTCGCCGAGGGGACTATGGAGGAGCTCAGGCGCCTCTCAGGCAGCGGAGGCAGCTCGCTCGAAGACGTCTTCCTGAAGGTCACCAACGAGGAAGGTGTGGTCGAGGAGGCGATAGCTCGCTTAAGGGGGAATCCGCCGGATGGACTTGGCTAAGGTCTGGAGGGCGAGCCGGGTCTCCTACGGGGAGCTGGTGTACAGACCGGTCCTGCGGTCCGGGTACACGGCCGTCGGATCGAAAACCTCCAACCCAGTCAGGAACGCCCTGAGGGGCGCGGCCGTCAACAAGGCGATCTTCTCCCTGTTCACCATGGCAGGCGCCGTCCTCCCGTTCGTCCTGTACGGGGTGACAAGGGCGCAGGTCACGTCCGCATTCGGCCTCTCCTTCCTGGTGGCGATGACGCTCAGGGTTGCGGTCTCCCTCAGCATCCTCCTCGTCTTCGGGTACATCGTCCTCTACTCCATCCAAGTCCTCCCCTCGTTCGTCAGCAGCGGGTCGTTCACGCCGCTCGCCCAGCTGCCGCTCACGGCGAGGGAGACGTCTGCGGTCGCGGTGCTGACTCTGTGGAGGACCCTGGACTACGTGCTGGTGCTGAGCCTTGTGACCCAGCTCGCTGCCGTCGCGTACTTTACGGGGTCGGCGGCCGCTTCAGTGGTCGTCTTTTTGACGACCGCCTCGGGATCTCTCCTCGCCGTCGCGGCCGCCCTCTGGTTGACCTCTCTCTTCAACAGGAAGCTCGAAGGAGGCGGCATGTCGGGGATAAGAGGGCTCTTCCGACCCCTTCTCTTCATACTCTGGGGACTCGGCGTCATGAGCGCGGTCTTCCTCTTCAGCCTCGTCACCTACCTCGCTCCATCGCTCAACCTGGTGCTCTCCTACCCGAACGAACCGCTGGGTTTCGTCGCCTCGCTCGTCTTCCCATTCTCGGCCGGGCTCCTCGTCTCGTCCTTTGCCGGAGAGACCGTCGGCAGGCTCCTGCTCGTCTGCTCCGCCGTCGGCGTCCTGCTCGCCGTGGTCGGTTGCGCTGCGGCTTCTCTCGGCGCCTCACGCATAATCTACGGCGTGGTCGTGCCGGGAGGAAGGTCGGGGGCAGCCCAGGCCCGAAAGGTCGACTACTCCATCCGCGAGCGCAGCCCTCTGGGAGGCTACATGGCGAAGGACGTCAGGGTCGCCTCCCGCAATCCCGCGACGGGGTTCCTCTTCGCCCTCCCGATCTTCGAGGTCTTCGCCGTGATTCTGCCTCTCACTGCGACGCCGGCTGTCAGGGTGGCGGAGGTCCTGGCGGCCTCGCAGGCTTGCGGCGGGTTCGCCCTCTTCATCGCCTTCCTGCTCGTCACGGTCGAGGACCTGGGCGTCGAGCGCAGGAGCGCCCTGCCGCTCAACGAGAACGTAAGGACCCTGTCGAAGGTCCTGATCTCGACGGCGACCTACGTCCCAGTGCCCCTCACTCTGGCGGTCGTCTTCCTCTCGAAACCGTTCACCTTCGAGGGAAGCCTGATGATCCCGCTGGCCACCCTCTGCTCGGTCTTCGCGGCCTGCGTCGTCGAGGTGTTGGTTCTGAAGGCGCTCGCCGAGCGCGGCCGAGGGGCTGCTGTCCGCTTCGCGGCTGGCGTGGGCTCGGGCGAGTGCCTGCTCGCCCTTCCGGGGGTCGCCTACGCGGTCGAGTACGTGATCTCGAGGAACCACCTACTCTCTCTGGACGCGCTAGTTTTGCTCTCGGCCGCAGAACTCGCCGTCGCAGCGATGACCCTCCGGCTGGCAGCGAGGACCACCGCATACGATGCCGGTCCGATGATCGCACCCTCGGGGTCTGAGTCATCAGCATGACGGCAAGGAGGAGGCAGAGACGGGGCAGGAATCGTCTCGTATACTACGCTGTGGGAGGCGCTGTCCTGGCTGTCCTGCTCTTGGCCGCCGGAGTCCTGCTCTTCCATCCCTCCCTCGGCGGCAGCGAGACGGCCACGGCCAAGCCCATAATCCTCTACATCAACCAGGGGAACGGCGCCGTCAACCAGACCAACTTCGGCTCGATGCTCTCGTTCGCCGGGTCCCAGGGCTTCAACACCATCTTCTTCCAGGTCTACAGGGAGGGTATCCTCCTCTTCCAGCCCTCCCAGCTGAGCTCCTTCGTGACCGAGGCGCACGGTCAGGGCCTCAAGATCTACTTCTCGCTCTACCTCACGAACTCCTCCCAGACCGTCCCCTCCTCGGTCTACCAGCTCGGAGAGGACGGGATAAGCCTGGACATGTCTACGCTCTCCCTCTCGGCCCAGACCGACATCTTCAACACGGTCAAGCAGAGCTACACCTCGGGAGAGATCGCCATCACGACGACCGACTTCACGCTCCCCCTGAAGCCCGACCTCCTCGTGCTCGAGACCTACGGCGCCGGGGATCAGGGATACATCCATCCGGGCATCATCGGCAGCGTCGGCGTCTTCACGACATCGAGCAGGCCACAGTACGAACAGGAGTTCCAGTACGCGCTCCAGAACAGCGACGGCGTGATGGTCTTCGACTACGCAGGGCTGATGAAGAGCGGCTACTGACCCCCGCGAGACGCCGAGACCGTCGGTTTTTTATCGCCCCCGGGTGAAACGCGTGGAGCAATGGCGACCGAACAGCGAGACGTCCCAGAGGGCGTCGAGATACTAGGACAGAACTCCGAAGGGTTCTCCTCGATATTGACTCCGGAGGCCCTCGGGTTCGTAAAGCTGCTCCAGCGGTCCAACAGGGACATGAGGAAGATGCTACTGAGCAGGCGCGAGGAGAGGCAGAAGAAGATCGACTCCGGTCTCCTCCCGGACTTTCCGAGCGGAAGGGATACGCTCTCGGGTGTCCATTGGAAGGTCTCCGACGCTCCGCGCGACCTGAGGCTGAGGAAGGTGGAGATCACAGGACCCGCAGGTGATAGGAAGATGGTAATCAACGCGCTGAACTCCGGGGCGGACGTCTACATGGCGGACTTTGAGGATTCCCTCTCGCCCACCTGGAAGCAGGTCATCCAGGGACAGATCAACCTCAGGGACGCTGTCAACCGGACCATCTCCTTCGAGTCTCCGGAAGGGAAGTCGTACAAGCTCGACGAAAAGGTCGCAACACTGATCGTGAGGCCCAGGGGGCTTCACCTCAACGAGGAGCACGTCGTGATCGACGGGGAGCCGGTCTCGGCCACGCTGTTCGATTTCGGGCTCTTCTTCCACCACAACGCCCGCACGCTAAGACAGAGGGGAACCTCGCCGTACATCTACATCCCAAAGATGGAGAGCGCTCTCGAGGCCCGATTCTGGGACAGGCTGTTCACGACGGCGGAGGAGTACATGGTCCTCCCGCCCGGGAGCATCAAGGTGACGGCTCTGATCGAGACGCTCCCGGCCGCCTTCGAGATGGAGGAGATCCTGTACAACCTGAGAGACCACATCGTCGGTCTCAACTGCGGGCGGTGGGACTACATATTCAGCTACATCAAGACCCTGAGGAACCATCCGCGGTTCGTCCTCCCGGACCGTTCGCAGGTGACGATGGACAAGGCCTTCCTCGCCTCATACGTCGACCTCCTGATCAAGACCTGTCATAGCCGAGGGGCCTTTGCGATGGGTGGGATGTCAGCCTACATCCCCGTCCGCGACGAAGCCGCGAACGCGGCCGCCTTCCGGAAGGTGAGGGCCGACAAGGAGCGCGAGGTCCGACTCGGCCACGACGGAACCTGGGTCGCCCACCCGGGGCTCGTCGGGCTGGCCAGGGAGGTGTTCGACCAGGTGAAGGGTCCGAACCAGCTGGCGGTCACGCGCGCCGACGTCAACGTCTCGAAGGAGGACCTGCTGAAGGTCCCCGAGGGGGAGATCACCGAGGACGGGGTGAGGTCGAACGTCAGCATCGCGCTCCAGTACATCGGGTCCTGGCTGTCCGGCAGAGGGTGCGTCCCGATAGACAACCTCATGGAGGACACGGCGACCGCCGAGATCTCCAGAGCCCAGCTCTGGCAGTGGATAAGGCACGGAGCGTCATTGTCCGACGGGAGGAAGGTGACCATCGACCTAGTCGGGCCTATGATAGAAGAAGAAGCGGCACGCCTCTCCGCGCGGGCCGTCGGGGAGGAGCCGTCCCCGCGAATCGCCGAAGCCGCGAAGCTCCTCGCCTCGATGGTGAGACCAGACGTCTTTCCCGAGTTCCTGACCCTCCCCGCCTACAAGGAACTCATAGAGCTCGAGGGCGAAGCCGCGCGCTCCGCGTGAGGGCAAACCTCAGAGCTGCTGCAATCGTTTTTTAGAGCGCCCTAGACAGAGCAGGCGTCTTCCTTGGACCGAGTTGGCATACTCATCGTGTCGAAGTGCCTGAGCTCAGGGGCCATGATCGACGCTTTCAAGAGGAGCGAGGACTACCATCCGGAGTTCTACATCGCGGAGCGGCAACAGAATCCGCTCAACTTGGAGAACGCGAAGGTGCACAGGGTCATCCCCGATCTCGACGTCCACAAGGTCGCCGCGTTCGCACGGGACAACAGGAGCAGGATAAGCTTCGGTCTCACCGACACCGAGGACTTCGTCACTGCGGGAGGGAGGGACGTCCTCCAGCGTGAGGGGGGCGTGCAGATGCTCTGCGTCGACACTGCGCACGCGGTCGAACGGTCGAAGGCGGACCAGAGGCTGCTGTTCGACGAGCTCTTCGACGACGCCAACCCGCGATACGCCGTCTTCGACCCGAAGGACTTCCGCAGCGAGGGTTCGGCCGTCTCGCGTTTCAAGAGGTTCGCATCCGAGATCGGGGAGCCCGTCATCAAGCCGGACGCTCCCGCTCGCGGGGCCGGGGTGGGAGTCTGGGGCCAGGACTTCAGGACCGAGAAGGAGATGGTCGCCTTCTTCAGAGGGGCCTTATCGAAGGGCAGGGTCGTGGTGGAGGAACGGGTCGTCGGGGAGGAATCCAGCTTCCAGGCGTTCAGCGACGGGAAGCACTTCGTCGTTGCGCCTCAGACGAGGGACTACAAGAGGGCCCTCGACGGGGAAAAGGGCCGGCTCACAGGAGGGATGGGAAGCTACAGAGACTCGGAGGCTCACCTCCCCTTCCTGCGTCCATCGGAGTGGGAGTCCGTCGTCTCGGCAGAGGAGCGAGCGTTCGCCCGCTGGAGGGGGAAGGGTTCTGATCCCGGGCTCAAGGGCATAGTCCTCTATGACGCCCTGATGCACAACGGTAAAGGCTTCAAGATCCTTGAGAGGAACAGCAGGGGAGGCAACACCGAACAGATTAGCGTGCTCTCCACCATCGAGGATGACTTCGTGGAGGTGTGCTTCAGGATGCTCGAGGGTTCGCTGAGGTCGATCAGGTTCTCGAAGAGGGCGTCGGTGGTAACCTGTGCCGTCCCCGCGGGTTACGGGATTCCGGACACCGTCCCCCCAGAGAAGGGCGTCATCGACCTCTCGGGGGCGTACGCGCTCCAGCGAACCAGGTCCGGACTGAGTGTCTATCCGATGGACGTGAGGCTCGAGGGGGGCACGACCTACCTCGGGTCATCGCGGTCGGTGGCGGTCGCGGGGACGGGACCCAATCTCGAAGAGGCGCGGTCGCTCTCGCTCGCCGGGATTGACGCCCTGAAGGGACCCGTGAGGTCCAGGAGGGACATAGGGAGCCCGCTCGACGTCAGGAGGAGCGTCGAGCACATGCACGCCCTCAGGTCAGCCTGAGAGCTCGAACCTCGTCCGGGTGAACGCTTCAGGTCAGTGCTTGAACGCCCTCACGTGGGTCACAGCCATCGCCATCCCATACTCGTCTGCGGCTGCTATGACATCGGGGTCGCTCACCGACCCTCCTGGCTGAATCACCGCCCTAATCCCAGCCTCTCCCAGCAGGTCGATGTCGTCCCGGAAGGGGAAGAAGCCGTCAGAGGCGCAGACCGAGCGCTTTGCCCTGCCACCCGCGTTCTCGAGGGCTATCCTCACGGCCCCGTTCCTCTTGCGGAAGCTCGCGACGCCCAGCGTCCAGAAGTGAGTCAGCTCCCCATCGTACTTCCCCTCGGCGACGACTATGCCGTTTGACGGGACCCTCCTGACGACCTCCCAGGCAGCCAGGAGCTTCGCCTTCTCCTCTTCCTCGGGCTGAGCCTTGGTGGGGAACGTCAGCCGGCTCGGGTCCAGCTTCTTGCGGTAGTCGACCGCGTCCTGGAGGAGGACGGCGCCCTCGATAAGCTTCAGGTCGTAGGGATAGTCGGGCTTCGTCCCGCTCTGGATGATTCTGATCTTCTTCTTCTGCTTGCCCTTGAGGAGCGAGAGACCCTCCGGGCTGTACCCCGGGGCGATCACGATCTCGGTGTAGACCGAGAGGTCCCTGATACCCTCATTCTTCCCTATCAGCATCGCCGTCTCGCCATCGACCTCCCTGTTCAGGATGACCGTCCCGCCGAAATCCGCTTCCGGGTCGCAGGAGTGGGCCAGCGAGTAAGCCTCGGCGACCGTGGGCGCGAACGCGAAACCGCTGATGTTCCCGTGTTTCACGGTGGCCGCCGCTGGGACCCCCTCGAACCCCTCCAGTATGTCGTAGGCCGACCCGATGTCGAGGTAGTTGTTGAAGGAGAGTGTCTCTCCTGCAAGCTGAGCCCAGCCCGTGATGCCCCGGTAACCGTCGACCGAGTATATGGTCGCCCGCTGGTCCGGGTTCTCTCCGTACTTCGCGTCCTGGAACTTCGTGGCGAAGAGCAGGAATCGGTCGGGGAAGGCTGCCTCGCCACCAAACCTCCTCCGCAGCCCTTCGTGTATCGTGGCGTCGTAGGCCGCGGTGATGTAGAACGCCTCGAGAGCGAGCCTCTTCCTTGTCGCCAGGGATACACTGCCCTCGTTCGTCCTCAGTTCCCCAGAGACGGGACCGTACTCCGCGGGTGAGGGTACCACCGTGACGTACTCGAAGTTCTTCGAGGCAGCCCGGACCATCGAAGGCCCGCCTACGTCTATGTTCTCGATGAGGCGCTCCTCCCCCGCCCCTGGCTCTCTAGCCGCCTTCTCGAAGGGATAGAAGTTGACGACCACCATGTCTATGGGGTCTACCTTCATCGTCTTGAGCTCCTCCAGGTGCTCGGGCGTCCTCTTCGCCAGGATTGCGCCGAACAGGGGGGAGTGAAGGGTCTTTACCCGCCCGGAGAGAAACTGCGGAAGGTTCATGTCGTCCTGCAGGCTCCTCACGGGCAGCCCGGCGTCCTTGAGCGCGGCGTATGTCCCTCCCGTGGCGAGCAGCGTAATCCCGAAGGCGGTCAGCTCGCGCGCGAAGTCGACGAGCCCCGTCTTGTCGGCGACGCTCAGGAGGGCGGTCTTCACCTCAACCAGACTGTCGTCCATGGCGGAAATCGCGCGCCGCGACGGGTTAATGTCCATTTTGACGCGGTCGACGCGCGTTTAACACCGTCTTGGTAAAAGTCACTTAAATAGAAAGAGATTTTGTCACGGATTACGACCAAGAAGGCGATTTTTCAGGTGAGCGTTGTCATCTCCAACAAGGAGGGAGCGCGCGACCCGGAGGGCGAGACTATACTGAGGGACCTCGTCCACAGGTCCGGATTCGACGCCGTGAAGGGCATCCGCGCCGGGAAGCACCTTCGGGTTGAAGTCGAGGCCTCCGACGAGCAGGCCGCCGAGTCGCTCGTAAGGAGGATGTGCGACGACCTCAGGATATACAACCCCGCTGCGCACTCGATCAAGATATCAGCGGGGCGTGACTGACCGTGAACGTCGCCGTGGTGAGGTTTCCGGGGAGCAACTGCGACCTCGACGCGGTGGCGGCGATTGGAGGGATAGACGGCCTCTCGGCGAAGCTCGTCTGGCACGAGAGCGACGAGCTGCGGACCTTCGACGCCGTCGTCCTACCCGGCGGCTTCTCCTTCGGCGACTACCTCAGGGCTGGAGCCATCGCCGCGAGGAGCCCTGCGATTTCTGTTATCAGGAGGATGGCGGATAGGGGGACGCCAGTGCTGGGCGTCTGCAACGGGTTCCAGATCCTAATCGAGGCGGGCCTCCTCCCAGGGGCGCTCCTCCGGAACGACTCGCTGAAGTTCGTCTGCAAGTGGGTGAAGGTGAGGGTGGAGTCGAGCGGGACGCCCTTCACGGGCCTCACGCTCCCGGGGCAGGTGCTCCAGATGCCCATAGCCCACGGAGAGGGGAGGTACTACGCCCCCGCTGATGAAATCAGGTCCCTCAAGGACGCCGGCAGGGTGGTCTTCCGCTACTGCGACGAGGCTGGAAGGATCGTGGACGAAGCGAACCCCACAGGAACGGTTGCGAACATAGCGGGAATCTCCAACGAAGAGGGCAACGTCGTCGGCCTGATGCCCCACCCCGAACGGGGATGCGACCCCCTTCTGACGCCGACGGGCTCGCAGGACGGACGCGTCATCTTCGCGTCGCTAATCGGGGCGAGGGCATAGCTTGAGCCTTGCGGAGCTTCATCTAGGGCTTACAACCGGCGAGATAGATAGCGCCCGACACTCCTTGAGGAGAGAGCCGAACGAGGTCGAGTGGGCCATCATCGACGCCGAGTGGTCCGAACACAGCAGCTACAAGTCCTCGAAGGCCATCCTGAAGCTCTTCCCTACGACGGGGAAGCGGGTCGTCCTGGGCCCGGGCTACGACGCAGGGGTCGTGGACGTGGGGTCGGGGTACGTCGTGACACTGCACATCGAGAGCCACAACCACCCTTCAGCCGTGGACCCCTACGGGGGCTCGTCCACGGGCATCGGTGGAGTCCTGAGGGACATCCTCTCGATGGGAACCCGCCCCATCGCGCTCGTAGACATCCTGCGCTTCGGGAGGATAGAGCGGAGCGCCCACTCGCGATGGCTCTTCAAGAACGTGGTGCGAGGAATAGGCGACTACGGGAACTGCGTCGGAGTTCCCACTGTCGCCGGGGACATCGAGTTCGACGAGAGCTTCGAGAGGAACTGCCTGGTCGACGTCGCCTGTGTCGGCCTCGGCACGAAGAGTGACCTGATCCTTGGCGAGGCGAAGAATCCGGGCGACCTTCTCGTCCTGATCGGGGGAAGCACGGGGAGGGACGGGATCCGGGGCGCCACCTTCGCCTCGAAGAACCTCTCAGAGAGTGCCGAGGACGACAGGTCGTCGGTGCAGGTGCCCGACCCGTTCATGAAGAAGCTCCTACTTGACGCCCTCCTCGAAGCCGCGGGGACGGGGCACATCCGCGGGATGAAGGACCTCGGCGGGGGAGGCCTCTCGACCGCCCTCTCTGAGATCGCCTCGAAAGGGGAGACGGGCGTCGAGGTGGAGCTAAGCAGCGTCAACCGCCGCGAGGCAGACATGTCGCCGACAGAGATCATGATCTCCGAATCGCAGGAGAGGATGCTCCTCGTGCTATCTCCCGAATCGAAGGGAGCAATAGTCGACATCCTTGACAAATACGAGGTCCCCCATTCGCTAATCGGCAAGGTGACCCAGGATGGGATGCTAACCCTACGGTGGCGGGGGAAGACGGTGGCGAATCTCCCGGCCCAGTTCGTCGTAAGGGCGCCACTCATTCCCTGGCCGAGCCGAAGGCCGTCACGGACCGCCCGGCCCGGGGCGGGGAAGACCCTGGACGCGGAGGTGGGGCGCACGTTGATCTCCCTGCTCGCGTCTCCCAACATCGCGAGCAGGCGCTGGGTCTACGAGCAGTACGACAACGAGGTCGGTCTCAGGACAGTCGCCAAGCCCGGCCAGGCGGACGCTGCGCTCCTGCGACTCCCGAACGGGAGCTTCCTGGCCGTGAAGGGGGACGGGAACAGCGCCATGTCCTTCCTCGACCCCTACAACGGCGCCGCGGGATGCGTCGCCGAATCCTGCAGGAACGTGGTCGCCGTGGGTGGCGAGCCCATAGCGCTCGTCGACCACCTCCAGTTCGGCGACCCGTCTGACCCCGAGGTCTACTGGTCGTTCGCCGAGTCCGTGCGCGGGATGGCGGACTACTGCACCGCGGTCGGACTCCCCGTGGTCGGAGGGAAGGTGAGCTTCTACAACGGGGATTCGTCGACCAGGGTCGCAATCAAGCCGTCTCCCGTCGCGTTGGTCGTAGGGCTGGTGGAGGACCGGGAGCACCCGGTCTCGATGGGGTTCGAGGAGGAGGGCGAATCGATTTTCGTCGTAGGAAAGACCAAGCGCGAGCTGGGCGGGTCGGAGTACCACAGGGTCCTGGGCTGCCTCGACGCGGGCACGGTCCCGAAGGTAGACCCACCCTCAGACGCCGCGCTCTACGGGACGGTCCTCGAGGCCATCCGCTCGGGGCTCGTCACGTCGGCCCACGACTGCTCAAGGGGAGGGCTCGCCGTCACCCTCGCCGAGATGACCCTGCCCAATGGCCTCGGCGCCAGCGTCGAACTCAGGAGCGTGCCCTCTGCCGTCAGAAGCCTGAACGACCTGCTCTTCTCCGAGTCGCACGGGAGGTTCGTGCTCACGACACACGATCCCGGGGCACTGTCCAGGCACCTCAAACGGAGACGAACGCCCCACGGGAGGGCGGGAGAGGTGGGCGGGGATTCGCTGGCGCTCGTCGCGGGCTCGCGGACCATCGCGGACCTCGGTGTGGACTCGCTTCGCAGGTCCCACGACTCCACCCTCGCGAGGTTGATGGGCTGATGGGCGCAAGGGAGGCCTGCGGCGTTGTCGGTGCCTTCTCCACCAAGGGGGTGGACGTCGTGCCCAAGCTCCTAAAGGGCCTCGAGGCGCTCCAGCACAGGGGACAGGAGTCCTGGGGCGTCGCGGTCCCGGGCAAGCCCGTCTTCAAGAGGATGGGCCTGGCCTTCAACTGGTTCAACTACGCCCGGGAGCTGAGTGGCTACAGGGACGGCGCGGGGATAGGCCACGTACGCTACTCGACCAAGGGGCGATCCAACCTCGACAACGCGCAGCCTGTACAGATCGGGACCGAGTTCTCGATTGCACACAACGGGACGATCGTCAACGCGGATCAGCTCGCGAAGGCCGTCTCGACGGACTACAGAGGGAAGTGCGGGACGGACACCAAGGCGGCGGGGTACAGGCTCCTTCAGATACTCCGCCAGGAGAACGACTGGTTCTTTGCCTTCGAGCGCGTAGCCAAGGAACTGGTCGGGCGCGTACTCGTTCGTGATTCTGAACAAGAGGGGCGAGGTCTTCGCGATAAGGGACCCGCGGGGCTACCGTCCGCTCTGCCTCGGCTACCACCAGAGGTCGCGGACCTACATCGCTGCCTCCGAGAGCTGCGCGCTGGCTGCGCTCGACGCCGAGTTCGTGAGGGACATAGAGCCGGGAGAGATGGTCAGGCTGGGCGGGCCAAAGAGGGGGCTCGAGTCTTTCCGATTTGCACCGCGTACCGAGAGCCGCGTACTGCTCTTTCGAGTACACCTACTTCGCCCATCCATCGTCCCGCGTGAACGGGGTGAGCGTCTACGAGGCAAGGAAGAGGGTCGGCAAGATCCTCGCGAAGAAGTTTAGGATGAAGGGGAACGTGGTCATCCCCGTTCCGGACTCCGCGAGACCAGGGGCCCTGGGATACTCCGTCGAGAGCGGCATTCCCATGGACGAGGGGCTGATGAAGGATCGCTACCGCAGGAAGGGGAGCATCAGGAGCTTCATCGAACCGCGCCAGAGCGGGCGCGAGGAGGTCGTCAAGAGGATAATCCCGATCCGCGAGGCAATCGAAGGAAAGGAGGTCATCGTCGTAGACGACAGCGTGGTGAGGGGGACGAGCTCGAGGATCATCGTCGACTCGCTGAAGAAGGCGAAGGCGAAGCGGGTCAAGATGGTCGTGACCTTCCCCCCGATATCCTACCCCTGCTACATGGGCGTCGACTTCCCCAACAGGGACGAGCTCCTGGCCCACCAGGTAGCCAACGGGGACGCCGACGTCGCTATCATAGGCAAGAAGGTGGGAAAGGCCATCGGCGTAGAGGAGTTTCACTACAACGACATCGAGGGGCTCGCCCAGGGGATCGGACTCCCGAGGTCCAGCCTCTGCTTCGCGTGCATAAACGGCGACTACTCAAAGCTCGGAATCTCACCGAGCTTCAAGACCAAGAAGGAGATGAAAGGGTGACCTGCCGCGTGGGGGTCCTCGTCTCCGGCCGCGGATCGAACCTAGAGGCGATCCTGAGGGCGGCGAAGAGAGGTTTGATCGGGGACGCGTCCGTCTCGGTCGTGGTGAGCAACAAGGCGGGGGTGCGCGCCCTGGGGGTAGCCAAGAGGTTCGGAGTCGACACCGAGGTGATCGAGAGCGCGGGCATGGACCGCAGCTCCTACGACACGAAGCTCGCCGAAGTCTTGATCGAGCACGGAGTCTCTCCCTCGTCCGGCCTCGTTCTGCTGGCGGGATACATGAGGCTCCTGACCCCGGAGTTCGTCTCGAAGTTCAGGGGGAGGATTCTCAACGTGCACCCTTCGCTCCTCCCCTCCTTCCCAGGGCTCGAAGCCCAGAAGCAAGCGCTCGACCACGGGGCGAAGGTCGCGGGTTGCACGGTGCACTTCGTCGTCCCGGAGGTCGACTCCGGCCCCATCATACTGCAGAAGGCAGTTGCCGTCATGGAGGACGACACCGTCGAGAGCCTCTCCTCCAGGATCCTTCGGCAGGAGCACCTGATCTACCCGCGGGCGGTGAAGCTTTTTGTCGAGGGAAAACTAAGCGTCAACGGAAGGAAGGTGAAAATCAGGCCCTGACCGCCGCCATCATGGATGGGAAGGCGCTGGCGCTTCGTACCAAGGAGACGTTGAAGGAGGAGACCGACTACATGAAGAAGGTCGGAATCGAACCGAAGATCGCCACGATACTCGTCGGAGACGACGCGCCGTCCAAGGTCTACCTTGCGAGCAAGCACAAGACGGCCATGGAGATCGGCATAAGATCCGAGAACCACGCGCTTCCCGGCTTCGCCAGCGAGGACCAGGTGGGCGGCCTCATCGACTCGCTCAACTCCGACCCGGCTGTGAACGGCATCCTCCTCCAGCTCCCCCTGCCGCAGCACCTTGACAGCAGGAAGCTGATCGAGCGGATCTCGCCGGCGAAGGACGTCGACGGCCTAACGTCAGCGAACATGGGCCTCCTGTTCTACGGTCAGGCGAGCCTCATCCCCTGCACGCCCAGGGGGGTGATGGAGCTGCTGCGCCATTACAAGATACCGCTGGCTGGGTCGCGGGCGGTCATCATAAACAGGAGCAGCCTGGTAGGCAAGCCTCTGCTCCACCTTCTCCTCGCTGAGGACGCGACGGTGACCGTCTGCCACTCGAAGTCCCGCGAGCTCATAGGGATCACGCGACAGGCAGACGTGCTCATCTCCGCCGTCGGTCGGAGGCCCCGGTTCTCTGTCACAGCGGAGATGGTAAAGAAGGGCGCCGTCGTCATAGACGTGGCCATGAACAGGGTGGGCGGTAAGCTCATGGGCGACGTGGACTTCGAGAGCGTCTCCCAGAAGGCGTCCTACATCACACCCGTGCCCGGGGGCGTCGGGCCAATGACCGTCGTGATGCTCATGCAGAACACCCTGCTGGCGGCTGCGAAGCAGCACAACCTGAAGGAGGCCTCGGTGCTTCGCACTTGAGCAAGAGCCAGTTGAGGGCACAGGGATTGCAGGCCAGACGGGCAATCCCCCACGCGCTCCTCGTGAACGAGAGCAGGCTCGTGGAGGGTAGGCTCGCGGAGGAGCGGGCCTACGTCGAAGCCAGAACGGTCGCAACCTACGTCTCAACGGCTGACGAGGTCCAGACCGACGGCGTCATCCGGCGAATGCTCGCCGAGGGCAAGAGGGTCGCGGTCCCAAGGGTCGACCTCGGCTCTCAATCACTTGTCTTCCACGTGATCCTTGGATTAGACGATCTCTCGACGGGTCTCCACGGCATACTCGAGCCCTCCCCCCAGTATCCCCGGGTCGAACTGTCAGCGACCGACCTGGTCTTCGTGCCTCTCGTCTCCTGGGACGACAGGGGGCACAGGATAGGTAGCGGGATGGGTTACTTCGACAGAGCGCTCGCAAGCAGGGGTAACTCGGTCGCGGTGGGGCTCGCGCTCGAGTCGCAGCGGGTCGCCAGGGTCCCGGAGGTCCCCTCCGATGTGCCACTCGACATGGTCGTTACGGAGAAGAGGGTCCTGAAGTTCGGGAGAGGGCTTGGCAGATAGCGATGTCACAGATAATCAGCGTGGCCGTGGTGGCCGGGAGCAAGAGCGACCAGCCGGTCACCGATGAGGCCTCCAAGGTCCTGACGGAGCTCGAGGTCCCCCACGAGGTGCGGTTCATATCCGCCCACAGAAACCCCGAAGGACTGAAGGAGTACGTCTCGACCTCGCAGGCGAAGGTCTTCGTGGCCGTCGCCGGTCTCTCCGCCCACCTGCCCGGCGTGATAGCGTCGATGACGATCAGGCCCGTCATAGGGGTCCCGGTGTCCGTCAAGCTGAACGGTCTGGACTCTCTCCTCTCGATCGTCCAGATGCCGCCGGGCGTCCCTGTGGGCTGCGTCGGGATCGACAACGCTCGCAATGCGGGCGTCCTGGCGGCCGAGATACTGGCCCTCAACGACGAGGGCGTCGCCGAGAGGCTGCGGAGGATGAGGGCTGCATGGAAGTGAAGCCGAGGGGCAGGTTCATCCGCTCCGGGAAGGTGAAGGACATCTACGAGCTGGACCCGGACCACCTCCTCTTCCACTTCACCGACAGGGTCTCAGCGTTCGACGTCGTCCTCCCCTCCACGATTCCGCGCAAGGGGGAGGTCCTGTGCAAGCTCTCCGCCTATTGGTTCGACGCCCTCGGAGTCCCCAACCACATGGTCTCTACGGAGGGCAGCAACTCTATGGTCGTCAAGAGGATGTCGATGATACCCGTGGAGTGCGTCGTCAGGGGATACCTTTACGGCGGCCTCTACGACCGTCTCCTCAAGGGCGAAGTCTCGCTCCCCATCGAGAAGGTGCTGGCTTCCAGGTTGCCCGAGCCCTACTTCGACCCGACGACGAAGTCGGAGGTCAAGGATGAGCCGATAACCGAGGCAGAGATAGTCCGTGAGGGCAGGATGACGGAGGGCGAGCTGCGCGAGGTGAAGGACTCGACCGTCTCGATATACCGAGCCATGAGCCAGAGGGCTTCCAAGTCGGGGTTCATCCTCGCCGACCTGAAGCTGGAGTTCGGCCGGAGGGACGGCAGGGTCCTCCTCGGCGACTCGATCGGGCCCGACGAGTTCAGGATGTGGCCGTCCGACAAGTACGCCCCTGGGAAGACGCAGGACAGCTTTGACAAGCAGCTCGTCCGGGACTGGCTCATCGCCGAGGGGTACAAGGACAGGCTCGACCGCGCAAGGAAGTCGGGTCTGCCAGTGCCGACGCCGCCCTCACTTCCGGCGGAACTCGTCACCCTCGTCACAGACCGCTACGTCCGCATCTACGAGGCCCTAACCGGCATGAAGCTCTGAGCCTCCGGGGCCTGGACATGAAGAAGGACGCCTACGCAAGGGCCGGGGTCGACGTCACCCGTGTCAAGGAGATCCAGCGCTCGCTGGCGAAGTCACTCGGCGCGACCTTCGCCGCGCGAAAGGGAAGGTTCGGCTCGCCCCTGATTGGGATAGGGCACTATGGAGGCATAATCGACATCGGGGGCGGACGGGCGCTGACCTTGCACACCGATGGCGTGGGGACGAAGCTCCAGCTCGCCCTCCAGATGGACAGATTCGACACTGTCGGGATCGACTGCGTGGCCATGACCGTGAACGACCTGATTTGTCTCGGCAGCGAGCCCGCGGCCCTCCTCGACTACATCGCCCTCGAGAAGGAGGACGCGGACCTCGTTGCAGAGCTGATGAAGGGGCTAGTCGCAGGCGCCCGAGAGGCCGCGGCCGCGATCGTGGGGGAGAGACCGCGATACTGGGGAGCATGGTCAAGGGGTTCGACCTTGTCTCGATGGGGGTCGGCGTGGTCGACGTGGACAGGGTCGTTGACGGCTCCGCCATAGTCGAAGGCGACAGCGTCGTCGGGGTGGCGAGCTCGGGGCTGCACTCGAACGGCTACACCCTGGCAAGGAGCGTCCTCCAGGCCAGACATTCGCTCGGCGACAGGATGGAGGAGCTCGGGTCGTCTCTCGGTGACGCCCTGCTGACGCCAACTAGAATCTACGTCAAGCCGGCCCTGGAGGTCCTGGAGAGGCGCGAGATCCACGGGCTCGCCCACATCACCGGCGGGGCCTTCACCAAGCTGAAGAGGCTCGTTGGCCAGCGAAGGCTCGAGTTCGCCCTCGAGCTGCCGCCTACTCCGCCCGTCTTCGGGCTGATCCAGAGGGAGGGCCGCCTCACCGACCTCGATATGCTTCGGACCTTCAACATGGGCGTCGGTCTCTGCGTCTGCGCGCCGCGCGACGAGGTCGACTCGATAGTGCGGACCTTCGCGAGGCGCGGCTTCCCGGCTTTCCCGCTCGGAACGGTCCGCCGCGGTTCGGGGGTCGTTGTCGGCGGTCTTCGCGTAGAGCCCTAGTATTCGACCTTCCCGCCTGGCCTCGTCGCGACGCGGTGCTTCCTCAGAGCGGGATCGATGGACTGCTTGACGAACATATCGCACCTCTCCGTCGCGTCGCCGACGTGCCTCTTCGGGTCGAGAAGCTCGAGTACCTCCGCCCTCTTCAGCTTGGCAGAGATCCGTCTGTCCTCCGAGAGCATCTTAGCGAGTGGGTTACGACGGCCCTCCATCACCTCCTCCCAGGCCCTGAAGGAATGCACGCGTATCATCTCGTGCGCCTCCTGCCTGTCCTCCCCCCTCTCAACGAGCTTCATCAACAACGCCTCGGTCCCTGCGAAGGGTCCGAACTTCTCGAGGTTCTTCTCGATCATAGCGGGGTAGACCCTCAGCCCGCGGAGGATGCGCTCGTAGAGCATGAGGCACTCGTCGATTGCGAGGAAGGCTTCGGGGATGACGATTCTCCGATTGGCCGAGTCGTCCAGCGTCCGCTCCAAGATGCTGTTGGCCGCGTTGGAGAAGGCAACCGGCGGCAGGGCCGAGACGAGCCGGGACAGCGAGCACATCCTCTCTGCGGAGACGGGGTTCCTCTTGAAGGGCATGGCGCTGGAGCCGACCTGGGACTCCTCGATCGGTTCGGAGAGCTCCCCGAAGGCGGGCGATTGTAAGACCCTCAGGTCCAGCCCCAGCTTGTGACAGGAGGCCGCGATGGATGCGAGGCAGGAGAGCAGTATGTAGTCCAGCTTCCTCGGATAAGTCTGCGTGGCGACCGGGAAGTAGTCCAGCCCGAGCGCCCCCATCACCTTCCCCTCGAGCTTCCGCGCGTCTGCACCGCTGCCCAGGAGCTTCTCGAAGGCCGCCGAAGTCCCCACAGCGCCCTTCATGCCCTTGCCCTTGAGGAACGCGTCCCGGACGTCTTCCAGCAGTTCGATGTCGATGAGCAGGTCTTGGGCGTAGTTCGCGAAGCGGTACCCCAGGGTGGTCGGCTCGGCCGGCTGCAGGTGTGTCCACGCCATGCACACGGTGGCCCTGTGCTCCACTATGATCGCCCGCGCCGCCTCCAGGCACGCAACGAGCCTGTTCAGCACGACCCCCAGGGCCCTCCTGAAGAGCATGACGTCCCCGTTGTCCTCCACGTCCATCGAGGTCGCCCCGAGGTGCAGCTTTCCGCCGCCGGCCCCTGCCTGGCTCGCGAAGGTCCGAAGCTCCGCCATGAGGTCGTGCCTGATCTTCCTCTCCAGCTCGTGGGCCGCCGCTATGTCGACGTTCTCCTCGCCGGATTTCGAGCGGATTTCGTTCACCTCGGCCGCCGAGACGAGGCTGAAATCGGCCTGAGCCTTGGCGAGCTCGAGCCATATTCGCCTCCACGAAGCCCTCCTCGTCCTCTCCGAGAAGATGCTCCTCATCTCCTTGCTCCCGTATCTCCAGGTGAAGGGCGAGAGGAAGGTGTCGTAGCCGTAGGCTTCTTCCTTCAATCGGGGTGGCTTGGCTCCAAGCGGATTAAACCTTAGTGGGACCTCAGATTCTTGTACTCCGAAAGGAGGTCCCGCACGCTCCCGCTTGCCCAGCGATAGCACATCACCGATACGACCGCAGCGAAGACCACAGCCGCGGGATAGAGGTACCCCGGCGCGGAGAACCCGGTGACCGTGCCTGCGACGTCAGTCAGTAGCACCGGCACGGCGGTCACTCCCGCCGCGATGAACCCGACGATTGTCATGACGAGCAGCCATATCGGGTCCATGAACCTGGGTCTCGGACGTTCTTGGAAGTCTGGGAACCTGGCCCCGAAGGCGAGTCCGATGAAGACCTCCTCGACCGCGATGGAGACGGCTATCAGCAGGCCTCCGCCGAGCGCCAGCGGGTCCTGACCCTCCAGCGCCGAGAAGATGGCGAAGATAGCCAGCGTGGCCGTAAGCGAGATCAGCAGGGCGACGATCGCCTTCGCCTTCAGGATCTCGCTCGGTGATATCGGGAGCGAGTAAAGCACCATCACCGACTTGCTCTCCTGCCCGAAGCTCGTCGATGAGATGACCAGCGAGAAGATGCAGGCCACCAGGAGGGGCGCAAAACTTCCCGTGGTCTGAATTCCGCTCTGCGGTGTGGCGATGCTCTCGAAGATAAAGATCGCAGTGAAGATCACCGGGATGATCAGGACCGAGCTGAGCTCCCGCCGGCGCGTCAGCCCCTTCAGGTCCTTCCTCACGATTGCCGACTCACCGCTGTTCAGGCCCAGCCTGAGGAGGGAGCTGGCGCGCGGCGCGTACTCGGAGCTCGTGATGCTGACCGCGAAAGCCGCCGGCGACCAGTACCGCGAGCGCACCTTGGTCGCTGCCCAGACCAGCGCGGACGCGAAGCCCACGGTCCCGGCGGAGAAGAGTAGCACACGGAACGGCTGGTCGGTGGCGATCGCCTGGACAGCCACCGCGCCCCAGAAGAGAGGGATGAAGGCGAATACAGAGAACGTCCCGGAGAGGTCCTTGACGACTATGACGAGCAGCGTGGGGTTGAAGATGGTCTCGAAGACGAGTATCACGAGCGCCATGATGCCGAGCCTGAAGAAGAGGGCGCCCCTCCTCGCTCGCTTCATGACGAGAGAGCTCACCCTGTTCATCGTAGCCCTGAGGATTTCGACGAGGGTGCCTCCCATGAAGAGCCCCAGCAAGCTCGTCAGCGCGACGCCCGCCCAGATCCAACCTAGTCCGAGGCCTATCGACGGGATCATCGTGGCCCCGAGAATTATCGCGGGGGTGATCGAGTAGTTGTACGCGACCGAGAGCGCCGACGCGATGACGTACTCCGCCTGCGTTACGGGGAGCCAGTTCACAGTATCGCTGGCCGAGAACTTGGAGGAGACGTTGAGCTCGAAGAGCAGCCCGGCGATGAGGACCATCCCTGGGACGAAGATGGGGATGAGGACCAGGACCTCCTTCAGGTCCGTCAGGACGGTGGAGTAGAGCTGCACGTTGGACTGGGGGATCCCGGTGCGTCCAGCGACTGGATGATGATGAGGGCCGCGTAACCCAGAAAGGTGCAGATCACGAAGGCCACGGCGTCGAGTATCAGCAGGATCGAAGGTCTGCGGAAGAAACTGGCCGTGGCGCCGCTCGACCGGCTCGCGCGGAGCTGGGACTTCGTGAGGGCTAGGGTTATCGCGTATATCTTGTGGACGTTCATCGAGTGAGCTCCTTCACGACGTCGCCGAGGTCGCCCGTCCCTGTTATCTTCAGGAAGACCTCCTCCAGCGTCGACCCGGGGAGGCCGGCCTCCTGTCTCAGGTCTGCGACCGTCCCGTTCGCGACGATCGACCCCTGGTACATTATCGCGACATCGTCGCAGAGCGCCTCGGCTATCTCGAGGACGTGCGTGCTGAAGAGGATCGAGACCCCCTCGCCCGCGAGGCTCCTCAGCAGGTCCTTCACGAGCTTGGCCGACCTAGGGTCGAGGCCGTTCAAAGCCTCGTCCAGGACGAGGACCTTGGGCCTGTGGATGAGGGCCGATATTATCGCCACCTTCTGCTTCATGCCCTGGGAGTAGCCGCTGATCAGCTCGTTCTCATGACCCTTCAGCTGCAGCCCTTCGAGGAACTGGCCTATCCTGTCCTTCCTCTCTCCGGTGGGGATGGCGTACATGTCGGAGATGAAGTCGAGGTACTCGAGACCCGTGAGGTAGTCGTAGATCTGGGGGGTCTCGGGGACGTACCCGACGATCCTCTTCACGCCGACGGGGTCCTGGGCGACGTCGATACCTTCCACGGTGATGGTCCCGCCGTCCGGCTTCAGGATGGCAAGGATCATCTTCATCGTGGTGGACTTGCCCGACCCGTTCGGTCCCAGGAGGCCGAGTATCTCCCCCTTCCTGATCGAGAAGTCGATGTTGTTTACGGCCCTAATCTGCCCGAAGGACTTCGAGAGCGATTTGGCCTGTAGGGCGGGTTCGTCCACGCTTCGTCGGACCGCCCACCATGCCCCTCGATTTAATTCTAAGCTTCGCGACGAACTACCTGGGCAGGACCGATAAAGGCTAAGTATGCTCCGAAACTCAAGTGCGAGAGAGAACCCGTGAGTAATCCCGAGATTCTCGGTGAATCTCTCCCGCTCGACGAGGTCATAGAGGTGCCCGCGTGGGAGGGTCCGCGCACAGGCGTGGCGGCTTACAAGGAGGTCCACACGAAGAGCCTCGAGCACGCCTACGACAACTGGGACTCGGTGGCGAAGCAGCTGGAATGGTTCAAGGGCTGGGATGAGGTGGTCTCCCCGGGCGAGCATCCCCACGTCTACAAGTGGTTCAGCGGCGGGAGGCTCAACCTCTCGCACTTGGCCCTCGACCGTCACGTCCGTTCCTGGAGAGGAAACAAGGTCGCGCTGATCTGGGAGGGGGAGCCGACGGACGAGAGGGGCGCCCCGAAGGAGGTGAGAAAGGTTACCTACGCGGAGCTCCTGAGGGAGGTGAACAAGCTCGCGTTCGCCCTGCGTACGAAGTTCGGACTGAAGAAGGGGGACAAGGTCGCGATCTACATGCCCCTCGTCCCGGAGGCGATAGCGGCCCTCCTCGCCGCCGCGCGCCTCGGGCTGACCTTCACCGTGGTCTTCAGCGGGTTCAGCGCCGAGTCCCTCTCGTCGAGGATCAACGACCTGGGCGCCGCGCTGCTGATCACCGCGGACGGTTTCTACCGGAGGGGCCGGCAAGTCCTCCTCAAGGAGATTGCCGACGCCGCACTCGAGCAGTCGCCCTCCATCGAGCACGTGGTCGTCGTGAAGAGGCTCGGCGTGCCCTGCAACATGCGCGCCGGTCGCGACGTCCTCTGGGAGGACCTGCTCTCGGAGACGCCGGCCGGTGCGTCGGTCGAGCCCGAACCCCTGGAGAGCGAGCACCCCCTCTACGTCCTCTACACCTCCGGGACGACGGGCAAGCCCAAGGGGATAATCCACGACACGGGGGGCTACGCGGTCCTGCTGCACGCTACGATGAAGTGGGTCTTCGATATCCGCGAGCAGGACGTCTATTGGTGCCCGGCTGACATCGGGTGGGTCACCGGACACAGCTACGTCGCCTTCGGGCCGCTGATCGAGGGGGCGACGGTGGTAATCTACGAGGGCGCGCTGGACGCTCCGGGCCCCGACCGGTGGTGGTCGATAGTCGAACGCTATGGCATATCCATCTTTTACACGACTCCAACCGCGACGCGAGCCCAGATGCGGTTCGGGGACGAGAACGCCACGAAGCACGACCTCTCCTCCCTCCGCCTAATGCAGAGCGTGGGCGAGGCGATTAACCCGTCGGCCTGGAGGTGGCTCTTCGAGGTGGTCGGCGGTGGTCGGTGCCCCGTTGGTTCAACCTGGTGGATGACGGAGACAGGGGGGATACTGATCAGCATACTGCCCGGCCTCGCCATGATACCCATGAAGGCGGGGTCGAACGGGCTGCCCATCCCCGGGGTGGACGCGGAAGTTGTCGATGAGAAGGGGGACGCGGTCCTCCCCGGGGCCAAGGGCCTCCTGGTCCTCAAGAACCCGTGGCCGGGGATGCCAGGTCCGCCCTCCGGAATGTACGGAGACCCAGAGCGGTACGAGAAGCAGTACTACGAACGCTTCCCCGGGAGGAACCTGTTCTTCTGCGGCGACTACGCCGTCAAGGACAAGGACGGCTACATCTGGGTCGCCGGCCGGGCCGACGAGGTCCTCAAGGTGGCGGGGCACAGGCTGGGGACCTACGAGATCGAGTCGTCGATAGTCTCCCACCACGCGGCCTCGGAGGCGGCCGTCGTCGGCATCCCTGACCAGATCAAGGGGGAGGTCCCGATAGCCTTCGTCGTCCTCAAGCAGGGCTTCGCCCCCTCTGAGGAGCTGCGAGGCGAGGTGAGACGCCGGGTCCGGGATGGGTTCAGCCCCATAGCAGAGCCTTCGCGGGTCTTCTTTGTCACAAAGCTGCCAAAGACTCGCAGCGGCAAGATAATGAGGCGTCTCCTAAGAGCCGTGGCCGAAGGCAAGCCTCTGGGCGACGTCGCCACACTCGAGGACGAGACGTCCGTCGAGGAGGCGAGACGCGCGTACGAGGGTATGGAAGTGAGATGACGGACTCAAGACGTATGTTGTATTCACCGTATATCACACTTAAATAATCTCGTTCAGCTACAGCCTCGAAAATGCAAAGAAGCGGTAGAAGCGCAATCTCTACCACCCTCGCAGCAGTAGTCATCGTCATACTCATCATCGCGGTCGCGGCAGGAATATACTTCTACACGACCACAACTACCACCACCACTAGCTCCTCATCCTCCACTACCTCCTCCTCCACTACCTCATCCTCGAGCTCTTCGTCCACGGTGCCCTCGACCCTGACCTATGAGGCGGCCGAGACGCCGGAGTACCTCGACCCAGCAGTGTCGTACTTCTCGTACGACTACAACATCATGCAGAACGTCTACGAACCGATCCTCTGGTACAACGAATCGTGCTCGACCTGCGTCATCCCGTGGCTCGCGCAGACCTACAGCGGTAACACGGCGGGCACGCAGTACACGTTCACTCTCAGGAGCGGGATAACCTTCGCCGACGGCGAGGCGCTCAACGCCTCCGCGGTGTGGTTCAGCCTGACCAGGGCCCTGATAAACGACGGCAGCACGCCGGTCGCGGCACGGGACCCAGTCCGCATGGCTCATCCAGCAGCTCTCCAACCAGAGCCTCAGCTCCTTCTTCAACGGCGCCCAGACCTACAACAAGGCCTACGTGAGTGCATGGCTCGCGGCAGACTTCGTCCAGGTGACGGGCACCCTCACCTTCAACGTCAACGTCATGAATCCGAACGTAGCCTTCCCGTACCTCTTCGCGAACCCGGTAGTCGACCCAGTAGCTCCAGGTTACACCATGAAGATGGACCTGGCGCTCTGGACCGCATCCGGTTCAGGGTACACCCTCCCCTATACAACCCTCAGCGGCAACTTCACCCAGAAGTCGATCGAGTACTTTGACGACCTTGCAGCAACCTGCAACGCCGGCTCGACCCCGGCTGGGTGCGGAAACACCTACCTGAACACAGCAACAGGGGGCTCGACGGCAGGAACTGGGCCCTACACGATCACCAGCAACGACCTCTCCACGAACACCATCACGCTGCAAGCCAACCCCAACTACTGGGGCGGACCTTATCAGTTCGCTACCCCAGCAGGCGCGAAGATAGCCCCGCAGATCAAGACGATCATCTTCAAGTATGTCTCAAGCCAGACAACCCGTGAAATCGACCTGGAGAACGCAGCCAAGTCCGGCCAGGCGATGGCCATCGACGTAGAAGGAACCAACCTCTACGACGTCGCCGCAAAGAACACCTGGCTGGCCACAGGAAAGCTGGTCTCGACCATATCCGGAGTCTCACTCTACGGACCCTACGGATTCCTATCGACCCTCTTCGACCCGTTCGACACCAACGTCTCCAGCCCGGTAACGGGCAGCTACTACTCGTTCCAGCCGTTCGCCGACCTTAGGATAAGGATGGCCTTTGCCGACGCCGTCAACATGACGGCAGAGCTTATCGCCAACAACGACAACCTGGGTTCGGTCGCGCTGAACGTGGTCCCACCGGGACTTCCACCCTCGGGAGTCTACAACTCGAGCATAAAGCCGGCCTACAGCTACAACCCG
This sequence comes from uncultured Nitrososphaerota archaeon, assembly GCA_963703285.1. Lineage (GTDB taxonomy): Archaea > Thermoproteota > Nitrososphaeria > Nitrososphaerales > Gagatemarchaeaceae > Gagatemarchaeum. The sequence goes on along the minus strand of OY969807.1, from coordinate 738,866 downwards.
GACCAGTCCGCACAGCTCCTCCTGCAGGCGATGGAGCACCCGATCACATCCTTCAACTTCGCCAATGGCACCAAGGCGCCCGCCGGGTTGTTCAACAACGCCTTCGGGTGCACGACCCTGAACTCGAAGAACCAGTGCAGCAGCCCGACCCCGCAAACGATACCCCTGGTCTACGGAACTGGTGACACACCAGACGAGGCCATCTTCAACGACCTCGCGGCCACGATCAACAACATAAGCACAACCTACAACATGGGTCTCTCGGTCGTCGTGCAGCCCCTGCCAACAGGGCAGATGCTGATAGAGGCGTTCTCGATACCGTCTCACCTCTACATGTACGCACTCGGCTGGATCGACGACTACCCGTGGGTTCTTGACTTCACCGGCAACATGCTCGCATATCCAGGGACCTATCCAGGAGCCATGGGAATGAACTTCCCAGCGATAACGGCCCTCTACAAGGCCAGCCTTGCGGCAAGCGCCTCAGGGAACACAGCGGCCCTCATCGCAGACAGCAATCAGATGAACATCCTCTCGAACAAGGAGGTCATGTACCTCTGGACCTTCTACGCGGTCAACTTCGTCACGATGACGTCGAACGTTCTGGGTATGTCCTGGAACACGAACCTCGGCAGTGCTGCGGGCAACGGTGTAGGACCGGAATACTTCGCCACCCTCTACTGATGAGTGGAGGGCGCCCCTTTTTTGTTATCTGCATCCTCAAATAATGGGGATAGAGGCATCCTTCGTCGTTGAAGCTCTACGAGTACGCCCTAAGGAGGCTCGCCCTCATGGTGTTCGTACTCTTCGGACTGAGCCTGATGATTTTCCTCCTGCTGAGGGCGGCCATTCCCCCCACCCTCGCTCTGGAACCGTACATCACTCCCCGCATGACGCCGCTTCAGAAGCTCATCCTCGCGCAGGCTCTCGGGGTGGCGACTAAAGCCTGCCCGTCTTATACCGCGTTCTCGTCCCTCCAGCCGGTGTGCCTCGTCCCCGTGTGGCAGCAGTATGCATCTTGGCTGCACAGCATCCTGACGGGCAACTGGGGCTACACCCTCCTCCCGGGCATATCCGGCACGCAGACCACACTTAGCGTCTTCTCAGAAAGGTTCCCCTACACCGCTCAGCTGGCGATCTTCGGAGCCATCCTCACCATCGCACTCGGGATACCCCTGGGCATAGTGTCTGCGACCCATAACAACAAGTTGCCCGACCACATCTCGCGCATAATCGCGCTCGGAGGATACTCGATACCCCAGTTTTGGTTCGGGACGGTGCTCCTGATTCTCTTCGCTCTCGACCTGCGCCTGGGGCCCTTCGGAATCTTGCCGACTTCCGGTACCCCCGCCACGGACTGCGCAATCTGCTTCGCCAATGTTGTAGCGCCTCTACACACGATAACGGGCAGCCCCATCCTTGACGGTATCCTTACGGGGAACTTCAAGTACAGCTGGGATTCGTTCGTGGCCTTCATCCTGCCTGCGGTCACGCTCTCCGTGACCTCAGTAGGGGCCCTCACCAGGATAGTCCGCTCGAGCATGCTGGAGGTCCTCAAGCAGGACTACATCCTGCTCGCCAGGTCCAAGGGCCTGTCCGAGAGGGTCGTCGTGTACAGGCACGCCCTGCGGAACGCGCTCCTCCCCGCGGTCACGATTGCAGGTCTCCTCACGGCGTTCCTCTTCGGCGGCGTCATAGTCATCGAGATAGTCTTCAACCTGCCGGGCGTCGGAAGCACTTCTTACAGCGCGTTCACGGTGAACGACGTCAACTTCATCGAACTCTACGTCCTCGTCACCGCCGCGATAATCGTCGTGACAAACCTGGCGGTGGACATCATCTATGCGAAGCTGGACCCGCGGATCAGGTACTGAGGTGAGAGAAGAATGACCGAAACGATCCCCGCCGTCGTCTCCGAGAGCACATCCAGGAGGGACGACATCAAGCACGCGCTCCACCTCATGAGGCGCAACCCCCTCGTCCTCGCCGGAATCGTCATCTCGGCGGGTACCCTGCTCATCTCGGTGTTCTCCCACGTCCTGGTCAACCCCAAGGCCGCGAACGTCTCCGCGGCAGAAGAGCTCAACAAGAACTGCTGGAACAACCCCATCATCAGCTGGGGCCCCAACATCTCGACGTGTCCCGGCGCGGTGCACCCGCTGGGAACGGACGCGTTCGGGAGGGACCTCCTACAGATGATCATCCTGGCGATCCCCGTCGACGTCCAGATAGCCCTCGAGGTGGTCCTCTCTGCGCTGGCAATCGGGGTGGTTCTCGGCGCCACGGCGGCCTACGCGGGAGGCATCCTCGACGAGGTCATCCTGAGGATCACCGACATCTTCCTTGCCGTTCCTGGTATCCTCCTCGCCTTCGTCTTCGTCTTCGTCTTTCAGCTGGAGGCCCACAAGTCGTTCACGATACTGACCGTCGCGGTGGCCATCACGTGGTGGCCGACGTACGTCAGGCTGCTCAGGTCGCAGGTCCTGAGCGAGCGCGAGAAGCCCTACGTCGAGAGCCTGCGCTCAATGGGCGCGGGGAGGTTCAGGATCCTCTTCAGACACATAGTTCCGAACTCGATATACCCGCTTCTCGTCCAGGCCACGCTCGACATCGGCAGCGTGATCCTCACCGTCTCGGCCCTCACATTCATCGGGTTGAGCCCCTCTGACACGCTGCCGGAGCTGGGAAACCTCGCCTCGCGAGGCTTCCAGTACTTCAAAACGGGGCCGTGGGAGATAATCTTCCCCGGTCTAACAATCCTCCTGATCTCCCTAGGCTTCAACCTGCTGGGAGACGGAATCAGGGACATCTTCGACCCGAGGCTGAGGAGATGAGCGGTTTGGCTAGCGACTCTCAGGACGTCCTCGTCGTCAAGAACCTGCGCGTAGATTTCCACACCTATGCGGGAGATGTGAAGGCTCTGGACGGGGTGGAGTTCTCCGTAAAGAAGGGCGAGGTCCTCGGCCTGGTAGGGGAATCAGGGTCGGGCAAGTCCGTCACCGCGCTCTCGATAGAGGGGTTGCTCCCCCAGAACGCGGAGGTCGTGAGCGGGGAGGTTCTCCTCGACGGCGCCGACCTCCTGAAGTTGAGGGGGAACGACATGACGGCGGAGCGGCTAAGCGGAATCGCGATGGTCTTCCAAGACCCCACTACCTACCTCAACCCGGTCCTGACGGTCGGCTCCCAGATAACCGAGATAATGGACGCCTCGCCCCATCTCTTCACCCACCAGCTAATCTCCAGCCGGCTAATGCAGCTGCAGAGGCAGGAGGCCGAAGGACTGTCGAGCCCCCAGACGAAGAAGGAGATGGACGAGCTGAAGGCGCTCCCGCCGGACGTGAGGCTCGGCAGGAGGGAGTTCAAACGGCTTGCGAGGTACTACGCCATGGACATCCTCCGCCAGGTCCGCCTCCCCGAACCCGAGAGGATTTTCAAGAGCTTCCCCTTCGAGCTCTCGGGAGGGATGAAGCAGAGGGCCATGATTGCCATGGCGTTGGCCCGCAGACCCAAGCTCATACTCGCCGACGAGATTACCACGGCGCTCGACGTCACCGTCCAGGCGCAAATCCTCAAGCTGCTCCGAATCCTGAAGGACGAGATAGACACCTCCGTGATACTCATAACGCACGACCTCGCGGTGGTCGCCGAGGTCTGCGACAGGGTCGTGGTGATGTACGCTGGGAACATCGTCGAACTGGCCGACGTGGAAGAGCTGTTCAAGAACCCGCTCCATCCCTACACCCAGGGGCTCTTGGCGGCTGTGCCGAGGCCCGACGTAACCAGGGGAGAACTCACCTCGATAAGGGGCTCGGTCCCTAACCTCCTCAATCCGCCGACGGGTTGCCGCTTCCATCCTCGCTGTCCGATGGCGTTCGAGAGGTGCGCCCAGGAGAAGCCGCCCCTCATCCGCTCCTCCCCGGGCCACTACGTCGAGTGCTTCCTCTACGGAGGGTGACTCTCTTGCAAGACGACGACTACCTCCTGCGGACGGACGACCTCTTCAAGTGGTTCCCGGTTAAGGGCGGGATACTCGGACGCACCGTCGCCCGCGTCAGGGCCGTGGACGGCGTCTCGATAGGCATAAAGCGCGGCGAGACGTTCGGCGTCGTGGGCGAGTCGGGGTGCGGCAAGACGACTCTGAGCAGGACCATCCTGCGTCTGGTCGAACCCTCGAAGGGCAGGATCATCTTCGACGGCACTGACATATCCGACCTCAGGGGCCGAAAGCTCTGGCCCTACAGGAGAAGGATGCAGATGGTCTTCCAGGACCCCTACGCCTCGCTGGACCCGAGACAGACCGTAAGGTCTGCCCTCATGGAGCCCCTGGGTATTCACCACATAGGAATCTCGGCGGGCGACAGGAGGCGGACCGTCGAGAAGATGATCGAGGTCGTCGGGCTCAACCCGGACCACCTCTCGCGCTTTCCCCACGAGTTTTCTGGGGGTCAGCGCCAGCGGATAGCGGTCGCCCGGGCGCTGACCGTCAACCCCGAGTTCCTGATCCTGGACGAGCCCACATCCTCCCTCGACGTCTCGGTGCAGGCGCAGATCCTGAACCTGCTCAAGCAGCTGCAGGCGGAGTTCCACCTGACGTACATGTTCGTCTCTCACAACCTGGCCGTCGTAAGGCAGATATGCCACAGGACGGCCGTGATGTACCTAGGAAGGGTCGTGGAGATAGCTCCCACCGACGTGCTCTTCCAGAACCCCAAGCACCCGTATACCAAGGCGCTGCTCGCCTCGGTCCCTCTGCCCGACCCCAGCAAGAGGAAGGACCTCGCGGTCCTCGAAGGCGACGTCCCTAGTCCGGTCTACATTCCGCCGGGCTGCCGGTTCAAGCCCAGGTGCGGCTTCAGCACCGACAAGTGCGCCGAGGTCTTTCCTCCCTTCGTCGAGGTCGAGGCGGGGCACTTCGTGGAGTGCCTCTACGACATCGACTACTCGACTGGGTCGAAGGTCGAGGTGAAAGCTACCTGACCACGGCGAGTATGACGAGGATGACAGCCACCATTATCAAGAGCGGGAGACCGATGGTCTCGATAAACGCTATGAAGAGAGCGATGTAGTCCCTCCAGCCGAGGGTAGCATCACGCTCTTCCTTACCGTCTTCGTCCCCGGACAACGCGGCTCCGCAAACCCTTCTGCCTTATAGTTATAGGCGCTTGCGGCCGACGCAGCTTAAATACGGTGTGGCCGGTCGCCCCCACCGGTGCGTTAAGATGCTCATGATACCTGGACCCTCAGAGCCGGAACCGGAGGTTCTCGCGGAGCTCTCTCTCCCGATACTCCCACACTACGGAGACAAGTGGATGTCGCTGTACAACGAGACGACCTCGATGCTCCAGAAGGTGTTCGGCACAAGGAACGAGGTGTTGATCGTCCCGATTCCGGGGCAGCTCGCGGTCGAGATGGCTGCGCTGAACCTCGTGACGAGGGGCGACGAGGCGCTGGTCTGCGTGAACGGCGTCTTCTCGGAAGCGATAGTCGACTCCGTCAGCGCGGTCGGCGGCAGGGCCGTCGTGGTCCAGTCCGAGCTGGGGAGGGGTCCCACTCTGGAGCAGGTGAAGTCTGCGGTCGACGGCATCAAGGACCCGACAGGGAAGAGCATCTTCCTCGTCCAGAACGAGACCTCCACCGGAGCCGCAGTCAACCCGGGCGAGATCTTCCGGTACTGCAAGAGCAGGGGCATGCTCACCGTCCTCGACTCCATCTCCGCGATAGGAGGTATCGAGGTGAACGCCGACGCGTGGAGCGTCGACTACGCCATAGGGTACTCCAGCAAGGCGCTGGGAGGAGTCAACGGAGCCGACCCCATCTCGATCTCCAAGGACGTCTGGGACCTCGTGAAGAGAAGGAAGGGCGAAATTCACAGCACGTTCCTCGACCTCAACTCCTGGAGAGAGGCGATCGACGTCGACTCCTCATGGGGTCACCCGCACCCCACCTCGATGCCCACCTCCCTTATCGTGGCCCTCAGGAAGGCGGTCTCGATGGCCCTCGAGGAGGGTCTAGAAGCCAGGTACAGGAGGCACGCCGACGCCGCGAGGGTGTTGAGGGACGGAATGAAGGCGATGGGGCTGGAGACATTCACGGACCCGACCTACTACTCCAGCACCGTCAGCGTCGCCAGGGTCGAGGAGAGGTGGGACGCGGAGCTGCGGAAGCGGCTCGTCAAGGATTACAACATCATGATAGCCGGCGGCCTGGGGCCCCTCAAGGGTAAGGTGATCAGGATCGGCCACATGGGTCGGTCAGCGAGGCGCGAGAACATCGACCTCACGCTTGCAGCGCTGGGCCAGGTGCTGACGCAGGTCCGCTGACCTGAAGGGAGGGAGGGCGGCTCCCTGGTGATGGAGTAACTGGCGTCTCCCTTCATCCTGCGATGCATCCCCCACGGGTGCGAGTTCCCTTCGGACTCCCGAAACCTGGTATGCGAGAACTGCGGGGGTCCGCTCGAGGCGATCTACGATTACGGGGCTTTGAAGACCGCCCAGCGGGGGATTCCTGTCGACGAAAGGAAGAGCGGAGTGTGGCGATATGCCCCCCTCCTTCCGCTGAACGATGACACTCGAATCGTGACGCTGGGCGAGGGGTCGACACCCCTGGTAAGGACCTCTAGGATATCCGAGGCGCTGGGCATGAAGGAGGTCTACGCGAAGGACGAGAGCCGGAATCCGACCCTCTCCTTCAAGGACAGGAAGTCCACGGTGGCCGTGACCAAGGCCGCGGAGTTCGGTGCCTCGGGGGTCGTCAACATGACAGCCGGGAACGCCGGGTCGTCCGTCGCCGCCTATGCGAGCAAAGCCGGAATCCCCGCCTACATCTTCACAATCGAGGGCATCTCGGACGCAAAGCTCGCAAAACTCCTCTCCTATGGTGCGAAGGTCTTCCGCACGAGCGCGCCCACCAAGGACCTCATGACCTTCGTCGACGATGTAGCGAAGCGCTACGGGATGGTCAACATGACCGCGGCTTCGAGGTACAACCCGTACGTAAAGGAGGGTTCGAAGACCTCGGTCTTCGAGATATTCGAGCAGATGGGCGGCGCCCTGCCGGACTGGATGATGGTCCCGGTCGGCGCAGGAGGCAACCTCGCCGGGATCTTCAAGGGGCTCAAGGAGCTCAAGCTCCTGGGCCTCATAGAGTCCTTTCCTCGCCTGGTGGGTGTCCAGGGCAGGGACTGCGCTCCCCTCGTTGTTGCCTACGAGAAGGACCTCCCGGCCGAGCAGATTCCCGTCATAGAGAACCCCCGAACTCTGGCCCACAGCATCCTCGACAGCTGGACCCCGGACGGCGACCAGGCCCTGAGGGCGATTCGCGACACGCACGGCGTCGCCGTGGGGGTCACTGACGAAGAGCTGATCGAGGCGACGAAGACCCTCTCTAGCCGTGAGGGGCTCTACCTAGAACCAGCCGCCGCGGCTCCCCTGGCGGCCCTCAGAAAGCTCGTCGCCAGTGGGACGGTAGGGCATGAAGAGTCGGTCGTCCTCTTCGCAACGGGGTCAGGCTCGAATCAGCCGGAGGCCAGCATCACGGCCTGGGGCCGGCCGCCCATGGTCGAGCTCGACCTGGAAGGGTTCGGGCGCTTCGTCTCGCGCTGAGGGACGAAGGCGCCAACTCCCCCGGGGGAGCCCCGGCTCCCCCGGGGTCAGTCGGAGGGAGAAGCCGATGACCGATTACGCGCGTCCCACAGCCTCCAGGAAGCTCTTGGCGCCCATCGCGATGTACCTCACGTCGCTGGCCAGCGCTATGAACCTGAAACCCCTCTTTACCGCTAGCCTGGCCTCATCAAGGGACGTCGCCATAACGCCAGCCACCTTCCCGGCATCATCGCAGGCCTTGACGACCTTCACCATCGCCTCGGCGACCTTGGGGTTGGACCTGTCGTCGACCAAGCCCAAGTTCAGCGTGAGGTCCGAGGGGCCGACGAACGCCATATCCACACCCTTGACCGAAACTATCTCCGACACCCTCTCCAGCGCCTCTGCGGTCTCTATCTGGACGATGACGCTCGTCTCCTGGTTAGCCGTCCTGATGTAGCTGGCGAGGCTCAACCCGTAATCCGACGCCTTGGCGGCCGCAAGACCCCGCACACCTACCGGGGGATACTTGGAGAAACGCACCGCGCGTTCCGCCTCCTCGGCCGAGTTCACCAGGGGAACGAGCACCCCGTGGGCGCCTGCGTCGAGTACCGCCTTGATGAGAGCCTGGTCGGTCTGACCTACCCTCACGATCGGGGTCACGACGGACCCATTGAGGACCTGTATCATCTGCCCTACGGTCTCGATGCCGACGGGCGAGTGCTCCATGTCGATTACGAACCAGTCGAAGGGAAGGTTCCTCAGCAGGTCGACTGCGTTCGGGCTCCCCGACGATATCCATGCGCCGAAGGTCCGCTCCCCGTTCCCGAGTTTCCTCCTTAGGGTGTTCTGCAAGGCCTGACGAGCCGACCGTCCGCTCGACAACTTATAAGCCGAACTGATTTTCGGCGGTGGCCTTACCCCACCTCTTGGTGAGGTGTTGCGCTGCATCCACCGCTCGTCGCCGCGGCTCGGACGGCAAACGAAATAAGGCGAGAATCGACGGCCATCGAATCGGAGGGATTTTGTTGTCCACCGTGGAGTTCGACCGCATAGCAGACGTCTACGATGAAACGAGGCGCGCTCTCGATGCGGAGACCCTCAAGGGAATAGAGGAGATGCTGACGAAGCACCGGTGCCGTTCGATTCTCGAGATAGGGGTCGGGACGGGAAGGGTCTCAGTCCCACTGGACAAGTCCGGATACGAAGTCACCGGGGCTGACATTTCCAGGCGGATGATGGAGAGGGCGAGGGCCAAGGGCCTTCCCAACCTCGTCCTCGCAGACGGGCGGAGGATGCCCTTCAGGGAGGAGAGCTTCGACGCGGCGCTCATGGCGCACGTCTTCCACCTCCTCGAGGACCCTCTCACAGTAATGGTCGAGGCCGCAAGGGTTGCTAGGGTCGGTGTTTTCGCGCTCGTCCGAAGGGCGAACGAGAACAGGCTGTGGTTCCCTATGTTTTGGGGCGGCGGACCCCCGCCGACCGACCAACAACTGGATGAAGCCACGAGGACGTACCTCGAGGAGAGGCGGGAGCGTTTCAGGAAGATCGCCGAGAAGTACGGCTGGCAGTGGGACCCCTCCCGGCGTTTTCGAAACTGGAGGAGGGAGCGCGAGATACTCGAGAGGGTGCCTCCGGACGACCTCATGCTCGTCAGCGACGTGGTCGTGACGGAGACCGTTGAGGAGAGGATAGCCAGGTTCCGGAAGGGAGGCTACGAGTTCATGTCCGAGATGCCGGCCCCCATGAGGGAGGAGGTCATCAAGGAGATGCTCGCAAGCGCCGCCTCCCTTCCAGAGTGGGCGCGCCGCCCCAGGCACGAGGCCCATCAGCTAGCCTTCTGGCGCTCAGAAACCCTGCTGCGTACCGTCTAGGTCTCCCCCACCGGCTTCCTCCTTTTCCGCCGGCCCGAGTGGGGAGCCGCGCAACCCTAGGCCGGAGAATTTCTAGCGTTCGTCCCTGACCGGGTTCCGCAGAACCCCGATCCCGCCGACCCTGGCCTCTACCACGTCCCCGTCCTTGAGGAACGGCTGGCCCGTCGCCTCGGCCACGCCCCCCGGGGTGCCCGTAGAGATGATGTCGCCGGGCTTGAGCGTCATTCCGATAGACGCGTAGGCCACGAGGTCGTCGACCTTGTAAATCAGGTCGCGCGTGTTGGCCGACTGCTTCCTCGTCCCATTGACATCCAGCGATAGGGGGAGAACGTGCGGGTCCGGGATCTCGTCGCGGGTCACGAGCCACGGACCCAGGGGGAATGAGGCGTCCATGGACTTGCCCTTGACCCAGTTTATTCCGAGGGGTGGTATCTCCTGATGCTGGAAATCACGGAAGCTGACGTCATTGGAGATGGTGTAGCCGGCAACGTGGCCGTAGGCGTCCTTCTTCTTGATGTTCTTCCCCTGCTTTCCTATCACGACCGCAAGTTCCACCTCCCAGTCGACCTTCTTGGAGGCCCTCGGACGAACTATCGGCTCGTCGGGACCAATGAGGGCGTTTCCGTACTTCGCGAATAGGTATGGAAACGTAGGCAGTTTCATCTTCTCCTCCGCGCCGTGAGCGCGATAGTTGACCGCTGCCAGGATTATCTTCTCGGGATAGATTACGGGGCTCCTCAGCCTGACACGACCCAGAGGAGTCCCGTTGCCGGCTGTGAGGTCCCCCTCCGATCTGCGTAGAGCTTGAAGGAGCGTATCGTCGAGCAGCTGGTCTACGCTGCTGACGGACTTCAGCTTCGTGATTCCGGCTGCTTCCGCCTCCAGGGCGATGTCGAAAATCCTTCTTTCCTTGACCAGCCCAGCCTTGACCAGGCCCTCGGCTTCAAAGTTTGCGAGTCTCATGCGCTCCGTCCTGCACCCGTGCGGACTGGATGCGCTATAAGTGTGGCTGGTGACCCTGGTTCCCCCTCTCTGCTCTCCCATTAATAGTGGCCGCAGCGAATCCCGGGCGGAATGACCGAAGAAGGTTCTCAGCTTTACATCCTGTACCAGATGGGCGTCTCCGAGGAGTGGACCTGGTTCAGCGTGGTCGGGGTCTTCTTCTCCGAAGCGGCCCTGCGGCGCTACGCTAGCGAAAGGGGTCTCGTCTCGGAGCTGGAGGTGGTGTTGCCCTCCGCGTCCAACGAGGTCCTTCTGAGCGAGCCGCGCGAGTTCGTGGTGGTGAGGTCGAGGGAGGGAGCGGTCCCGGATGTCGAGCTCGCGCAGACCGCCTGAGCTCCCGGCTCACGGCTGTCTCTCACCCTGCGGGGCGAAGTGGACTCGATTGGGCGGGTGTGATTTTAAATAGAGTTACGCGAAGAATGTGCCAAGCCATGCAGGACTACCGCGACGGCCCCGTAAACCGGGGGGACCCCGCCGTCTTCCTCGACGCGCTGCGGAGCCTGCACGCCGTCCCGTACGAGGCGAGCGACGCGAAGACCACCGTCGACATCCTGAAGACGATAATCGGGGAGTCGAACTCTAACCTCTGCGTGGCGGGCGGTCTGCCAAGCCCGGCCAGGATGCTCGTCGAGGCCGGGCTCAAGGGATCCAAGCATAGCTTCGTCGAGGACCAGAAGAGCTCCGAGGCGCTGACAAGCATCTCGAAGGCCGACCTCGGGATATCCTGGGCATCCTACGGTGCGGCCCGCGAGGGCGCGCTCGTCGAGATCGCCTACGACGACTCTGTCAAGCTCGTCTCGTCGCTGCCTCGCGTCAGCGTGTTCCTCCTTTCCTCCAAGAACCTCTGTCCGGACCTCGCCTCTGCCTTCGGTCTGATAGCGAGCATGCTGCGTTCCCCCGGAGAGAGGAAGCCGGTGGTCACGACGATATCGGGTCCCAGCAAGACTGCGGACATCGAGCTCAGGCTCCTGTACGGCGTCCATGGCCCCCACGAGCTGCACGTGCTCCTGCTCGAATGGATATAGTGGTCAGGATGGCAACAGCCCGGGAGAAGCTCAACTCGGATATCGAAAGGGCCATCGCCGACCGCGCGGCCCAGGACAAGCTGTGGGGGGCGATGTCGAGGGGGCGCGAAAACCGGGAGTCCGGCCTCTCGGAGTTCGGGGTCGTTGTCGAGACGATGAAGGCCGAGGACAGGCGCATCAAGGCCGGAAAGGCCGCAGACCCGGAGGTCGTGGAGAGGTTCGCGGAGTCGGTGAGGAGGAACGGGGGGCACGTCTTCATGGCGAAGACGGGGGACGATGCCATCGGGTACGTCGCCGACCTCGCCAAGGCCAAGGGTGCCGACCTCATCGTGAAGTCCAAGTCCCTCACGACGGAGGAGATCGAGTTCAACCGACACCTAGCGGACCGGGGGATACGGTGCGTCGAGACGGACCTCGGCGAGCTCATCGTCCAGCTCAACAGGGAGAGGCCCGTTCACCTCGTCGCCCCCGCGGCCCACCTATCGAGCGCCGATGTCGCAGCGATCTTCTCCAGGGAGCTCAACAAGGACGTGCCGGCGGACCCCGAGGCGATACTCAGGGAGGTCAGGCCCTACCTCAGACCACTCTTCCTCTCCGCGGGGATGGGCGTCACCGGGGCGAACCTGGGGATCGCCGAGACGGGGACGATCGTGATCGAGACGAACGAAGGCAACGCGAGGCTCGTCGCAGCCCTCCCGAAGCTACACGTCGTCATAATCGGGATGGAGAAGATCATCTCCTCATGGGACGACGCAGCGCAACTCGTCCACGCCCATGCCCTCAGCTCCACCGGCCAAAGCCAGACCGTCTACGTCTCGATAATCTCGCAGCACCTCCCTCTGGGGGGCTCCGGGGAGGGGCGCGAGCTCCACGTCGTCATCCTCGACAACGGGCGAAGCGCGATGCGGGAGGACCCCTCGCTCAGCGACGCCCTGAACTGCATCCGATGCGGCGCATGCATGAACATCTGTCCGACCTACAGCGTCGTCGGCGGGCACGTCTTCGGACACCTGTACCCGGGCCCGATCGGCATACCGTGGACCGCCGGCGTCCACGGGTACGAGAACGCGGGGTTCGCGCACCTCTGCATCTCGTGCGGCCTCTGCAAGGAGATCTGTCCCGTGGACATCGACATGCCGCTGATGATAGCCAGCGTCAAGGAGAAGGACATCGCCAAGAACGGGCAGCTGCGAGTCAACAGCTTCTTCGCCTCTTCCGAGGGCCTGGCGAGAGCGGCCTCGGCCACGGCGCCTGTCTCTAACTGGATACTCCGGGGTTCCGTCACCCGCTATCTGATGGAGAAGACGTTGGGCGTCGAGAGGAGGAGGACGCTCCCCAGGTTCAGCCGCACCAGGCTGCGGAAGATGCTGAGGTCGAGCGGCCAGGGAAGCGGAGAGAGCGGAAAACTCGTTTACTTCCCGGACATCTACGCCGACTACAACGACCCCCTGCTCGGTTGCCGGGCCGTCGGGCTGCTGAGGTCGATGGGCTACGCGGTCGAGGTGCCGCCTGTCAGGTGGAGCGGGATGCCGTACATCTCGTACGGCGAGGTGAAGAAGGCGACCGAGGTGGCCGAGTTCAACCTCGGGGTCCTCGAGCCCTACGTCTCCTCCGGCTACACGGTGGTCTCCACGGAGCCGACGGCGACGTACATGCTCAGGGAGACCTACCCCAAGCTCGTCCCAGGCGAAGCGTCTGAGAAGACGGCGGCGGCGACCAGTGGTTTCTTCGCAATGATCGCCGACAGGCTATCCAGCCTGCGGCTCCAGCCCTCCCTCTCCACCGAGAAGCCAGTGGGGTTCCACATACCCTGCCAGGAGAGGGCGCTCACGGGCGGGGCCCCAGCCATCGCCTTCCTCGAGAGGGCCGGCTACACAGTCAAGGTCGTCGAGACGGGCACGTGCTGCGGGATGGCCGGGACCTTCGGGATGAAGCACGGCCCGCTAGGCTACGACCTCTCGATGGCCGTGGGTACCCGGCTCTTCGAGCTCTTCGGCGCGTCGGGGGTTGGGGTCGTGGCGAGCGAGAGCAGCGTCTGCGCGTTGCAGATAGCAGACGGAACCGGTCTCAGTGTCCGGCATCCCCTGTACCTGGTCGAACCGGTGGTCGCCCGAACTTCCTCGAAAGCTTAAAACCTCACTAGAATTGCCCGAAACAAGCTAATTGCCTGGCCGCTCGAAGCGCGAGAAGAAGCTGGGGTAAGACGCTCAACAATGGAGTTGAACCTTGTCCGCTGAACAGTTGATGTCACTGCGGGAGCACTTCTCAGAGCTCAAGCGGAGGTTCAAGGTCGCTTTCATGAGCTTCGTCGTCATCCTCGTCATCCTCCTCATCGTCCCGCAGGACCCGGCGGCGATGATTTCCGGCGGCTACCTCGCCTTCAGGCCGATGATTGGCTTCTTCATCGCGAGCGTGGATGCGCAGCTCCTCCCGAAAGGCTGGACCCTGATAGCCTCGGGAGGCATCAGCCAGCCGCTCGAGATCTATCTGGTCGCCGCGGTGCTCTTCGCCCTTATCTTCAACGCCCCCATCTTCGCCTACGAGACAATCCAGTTCATCAAACCCGCTCTCAAGGAGCAGGAGAAGAGCATAGTCTATCCGTTCGTCGCCGCGAACGCAGGTCTCTTCGCCTTCGGCGTCGCCTTCGGCTACTTCTTCCTCGCCAAATTTCTGCTCATAGCGCTCAAGCCCTTCTTCATCATCACCACCATCGGCTACTACGTCGACGCTGGGAGCTTCTACTTCACGGTCTTCCTGACCATAGCCATGAGCGGGTTCGCCTTCACGGTCCCAGTGTACATCTACACCCTGATCATCTTCGGTGTCATCAAGGCCGACACCTTCAGGAGGAACAGGATCATGATCTGGGCGATAACCTACATCCTCTGCGCCATCGTAACGCCCGACGGCGGCCCCCTCCTCGACGTGCTCCTCTTCGTGCCCATCATAGCTCTGCTCGAAGTCGCGGTCTTCATCGGGGGTAGGAACAGGGCGCGCGCCCTCAAGAGGGCAGGTAACGCCCCGCCATCCGAAGCGCCTGCGAGTCCAACGGAACCATCCCCTCCGTCGCCTCCTTCCGGTCCGTCGGCTCCCTCTCTTCCGCCCCCGGCCATCACCCCGGCCGTGGCCCCTGCACCACAGCGGGTCTGCGCTTACTGCAACACCTACCTGGCTCCGGGGGTGGTCTTCTGTCCGAACTGCGGAAGATCGAACGACTAGCTCGTCGGGCTGCCGTCGGTTCGATCTGGTGCAATCCGTGAAGTCTCCTCGCCTCTGGGGCCGCCGCCGCGGAGGTCAGCGACCTAGGGAGGCCCGAAATAGTTATAGGGTAGTAATTACTGAGTGGTAATTACTGGATTATAACTTGGTGCTCCAGCTCCTCCTGGTCAAGGACGACAAGGTCCTCTTCAGGTTCCCCATACGCAACAGGGCCCCCAAGACCAGTGACACCTCCGAAGGCGAGCTGGACCGTCTCTCGACGCTCTGCTCCATAGGCGCCAACAGGAAGCGCCTGAGGGTGATGCTGGAGTTCGCCAAGGGCAAGGAGATGCGTTTCTCGGAGGTCCTGATGCTGGCGACCAACCCGAAGCTCGCCCAGGACTGCCTCCAGCCGCTGGTGAATGAGGGCCTGGTCCTCCACGGCGAAAGAGGCTCGACCTACAGGGCTTCGGCTAGGGGGGTGGCGCTTGCGGTCACGATGACCGTCGGGCTGGGGCAGGTCTTCGGTGCTCTGCAGAAGGAGCTGGAGGGTGAATCTTGACAGATAACGAAGGCTTCAGAGAAATCTTCGGCGACCCTGGCGTGTTCAGGGTCGAGCCGAAGCCGAACCCGAGGTTGGGCGCCTACGCCTTCCCCGGATTGCACCAGCTGGAGGATTGGGACGAGCCTCCGCCTCTGGATGACGAACTGATAATCGGTGAGGAGTTCGTGACCTACCTGCTCTATGAGCCCAACTGCGATATCTCCGCAATCTCCCTCGTCGCCCGGGATGGGTTCATCGACATAACCATTGGGGGGACGACCGTCAGAAAGGCCTGCTGCGTCCGAGTGGACGCGGAGAGGGCTGACTTCGAGCGGGCGAGCGGCGTTGTGAGCGTCAAGCTACGAAGGATCTGCGACCGCGATGGCGAGGCTTAATAGGAACCGGGAGGATTACACGACACAGTGCACTCGCAGAATTCAAGCTCCAACTCCAGACGGCTCGCTCTCGCCTCTAGTTTCGACCAGGTGTTCGAGCTAGTCAAGAGGGCCGCCGAGTCATCGCTCGGGCTGCACCGCGCGGGTCTCTCCCTCGTGCTGGGCGACATCTCGAACAACGTCGGCGCATACCACGAGCTCGGTTCGAACGCCATCGTCATGAACCGGAACATAATCAAGATAGTCTGGAAGACGACCAGGGTCAGGAGCAAGCGGAACGCCTTCACCTTCATGATCCTCATCCACGAGTACCTCCACGCGCTCGGCTTCACCGACGAGACGCAGGTGAGGGACCTCGGCAAGAAGATATCCGACGAGTTCCTCGGTAAGGGGCACCTCGCGGGGGAGATGGCTCTGAGACCGCTCTCAGACTTCTTCCCGCAGTTCCCCCAGCTTTCGGCGTTCAGGGACAAGGGGCACTTCGAGCACGTGGAACGCTTCGACTCCTCCAGCACGCCCTATATCCGATGACAGCGTCCCGCGCTGGAGGCCGCGACCGTCCGCTTGCGCGCTCGACGGACTAGGAACGCGCCAATAGCCTCTAATATGTCACGGCTTCAGCCGCGAAAGAAGCAGTACGACAGCTGAGTTCAGCATATTCTCCGCATCCATCGATCTTCTTTATTCGTGGAGCAGAATGATAGTGGCGCTGATCTTCAGCATCCTCTTCAGCCTCGCAGTGGGGATCACCGCCGCCCGGAATCACAGGGCGGAGACCGTCATAATCCCGCTCCTCGACGTCCTCCAGTCGATACCCATCCTCGGCTTCTTTCCGCTGGTTATCCTCGGGATTGCGGCGGCTGTCCCTGGCGCGGCGGGCATCGACCTCGCTGTCATATTCCTGATATTCACGAGCATGTCGTGGAACATATCCTTCGGAGTGTACGAGGCGGTCAAGTCGATACCGCAGGACTACATCGACCTTTCGTCAATGACCAACACGGGGTCCCTGCAGAGAATCGTCTCGGTCTACATCCCCGCGTCCCTCAGCAGGATCGCCTACAACACACAGATCTCATGGGCCGTGGGGCTCTTCTACCTCATCTCGAGCGAGGTGATCAGCACCGAGACCTCCAACCTGCCTGTGCGCGGGATAGGCGTCGACATAGTCACATACGGAACCAACCATCAATACACGGCATACTACTCCTGCCTGCTACTCCTCGTCGTTGCCGTGGTGATATGGCAGTTCGTCTTCCTGCGTGAGTTCTCGCTCTGGGCCGAGAAGTACAGGTTCGGGGACGACCCCCGCGCCGGGCACAAGGACTGGCTGATGAAGAGGTACTCCTGGGTCAACCAGAGGAGCGTATCCAAGCTCTTCTTGATCCGCCCAGGGAAGGGCGTCTGGACCTTCACCTCTGCGCTGAATCGCTACAGGAAGGGACTGAAGTATGCTCTGCTCATCCTCTTCGCGGTCTTCCTCGTCTTCGAGGTCGGGACGCTGGTGAGCTCGGCGAGAACGGGAGCGCATTCCTTCAACATCGCGGCCGACCTTTCGGCTGCGCCCGGCGACGAAGCCTACATACTCGTCGGACTTGCGTACTCGTTCGTCCGCATCTGGTACGTCTACTTCATCGGAGTCGCCGTAGCACTCCCAGTCGGAATCCTGATCGCCTTGCACGACAAGGCCTACAACGCACTCATTCCCGTGATAGAGACCATCGCGTCGGTGCCCGCGCCTGCGCTCCTGCCTGCGCTGGTCACCTTCACCCTGCTCGCAGGGGCATTTGCCGGCGAACTCACAGCGGCGATTATCATCTTCCTCGGCATGATCTGGTACATCCTCTTCAACGTGATGGCGGGAATCCGGACGCTGCCCGGCGACCTCTTTGAGCTGAAGAAGAGCCTTCGCGTCTCCGACAGACAGGCGTGGAGGGGCATCTATCTCCCCGCTGTGGCCACAGCCTTCGTGACCGGGTCCATAACCGCGATCGGGGCGGCCTGGAACACACTCATCGTTGCGGAATTCTTTGAGTTGAAAGGCTACGCCCCCCTTACTCAAGTGGGGGACGGAATCGGGAAGATAATCGCAATAGCGACCTACGGGTGCAAGGCCAGCGGATCGTACAACCCTGCAGCCGCCTACCCGCAGCTCTGTAGCATGATCAACGCCAACGGCGGGGCCGGAGATGGTCTCGTCCTCACACTCGCCGTGCTCTCGATGACCGCTCTCGTGGTGGCCTTCAACCTGATCGTCTGGAGGCGCGTGTACCATTTCGCCACCAAGCGCTACGCTTACAACCGCTGACCCCCCTTTGACCAGAATGGTTATCCCCCGGAGAATTACGGCCCCCGTGTTCAATTTGGCGAGCAGGAGATTTCTCGCTGCTGGAGGGATGGACTCCTCGATGACGGGAGCGGTCCTCGACATCCCTGCCGGGACCACAGACGGCCCCATCATCGAAGTCGAGCACGTCAGTCTGGACTTCGTGAAGGAGAAGGTCGCGTTGCCCGTGCTCAACGACGTCTCGATGTCAGCCTACAAGAACGACTTCCTCGCGCTCACCGGGCCATCGGGCTGTGGCAAGTCGACCCTCCTGCGAATAATCGCCGGGCTGATCCACCCTACGTCCGGGGACGTGAAGTTCAGGGGACAGGTGATAGAAGAGCCGAGGTCCGAGTTGGCCATGATCTTCCAGACATTCGTGCTTCTCCCGTGGAAGACCTCTCTCGAGAACGTCGTCTTCGGGCTCTCGTCGAGGAGCGACCTCTCCGACGAGCAGAAGAAGAAGATCGCCATGGACTCTCTCGAAAACGCGGGGCTGGGGGGGTTCGAGAACGTCTACCCAGGCGAGCTCTCGGGCGGCATGAAGCAGAGGGTCGGGATCGCCAGGGCCCTCGCCCTGCAGCCTCAGGTCCTGCTGATGGACGAACCGTTCAGCGCGCTGGACAACCTTACGGCCGACCGCCTCAGGAAGGAGACATTCTCGCTCCTCATCAACCCGTCGTCCTCCATCCAGACGGTGATACTCGTCAGCCACAACGTCGAGGAGATAGTCGAACTGGCCGACCGGGTCGTCGTCCTGACTCCGAGGCCGGGGCAGGTCATCGTCGACCTCAAGATCGACCTTCCGAGGCCCAGAAACAAGAAGTCGGACGAGTTCCTGCTCTGGGTGGACAAGCTTTATTCATACCTCGCATAGCTCGGGTGGCATAAGATGGCAGATAGACGATCGCAGTCGGAGGTGAAGAAGGCCCCCCTGATGCCAGGAAACGTCAGGGCTGGACAGGTCATCAGCCTAGTCGAGGTGACCGGTGTCCTCGGCTCGACAATCGACGCCTCACGACTGGCCGACGAGCTCGGCGCCGACATAGCGGTCCTGCTGCCAATCCTCGACACCGCCGAGCTGCTGGGCCTCGTGAAGAGCGAGAAGGGGGACGTCACACTCACCGAATTCGGGCACAAGTTCCAGAAGACGACGAGGCAGAAGGTCAGGCTCCTGACCGACCAGCTCGCGAAGCTCGAACCATTCAGGACCGCGATCGACCTCGCCACGCATCGGGGGTCCGTCTCCGCCGCGGAGGTCGCCGAGGTCCTCTCGGAGAAGGGAATAACCTGGCACCACGAGCCCGAGCTCAACCAGTCACTTGTCAACACCATCCTGATACACTGGGCGATTTACGCCGGACTCCTGAACTACAACAAGAGCGGAAGGTTCGAGCCGGTGAAGAGGTGAATGGAGCGTTGAACAAGATCGCCCTGATAGTCCCTGTGAAGGGTTCAAACCCGAAGGCGAGGCTGTCCTCGCTCTTCGGGCGCGCGAGAGGAAGCAGCTGCAGGTCGCGATGCTCGAGGACACGCTTCTGGCCCTCTCAAAGGCGAAGAAGAGCGCCCAGACCTACGTGGTCTCTTCAGACCCGGAGATCCTGAAGTTCGCAGGCCGCTACGGCGTCGGCTCAATAGAGGAGGAGCGCGACGCCGGGGTCAACGAAGCGGTGGAGGCGGCGATTGGTAGGCTCTCCAGCTACGACGGGTGGCTCATACTCCCCGCCGACCTGCCCCTAATCTCGGCGAGCGACATCAAGACCGTCTTCGCTCTTCACAGGATGGGATCGCCCATAATCGTCTCTCCCTCAGAGGACTACAGCGGAACCAACCTCCTCCTGATGACGAGGAAGCGGAGGATCCCGCTACACTACGACGACGACAGCTTCAACAAGCACGTGAGAGAGGCGACGCTGACCGCGGCCCGGGCCGCGGTCTATTACTCCGAGAACGTAGCCTTCGACATAGACCACGCAGGCGACGTGCACAGGTACTTCAGGTTCGGCAGGAGGAACAGCACCATGAACTTCCTCGAGAGGACTCTCAGGCAGACACGGAGACTGGAACGCACCGTCCAGGAGAGACGGACGACGGATCCAGACCGGGAAGCCTGACCTCGGAATCGCTCAAACCTTCGTGACTTCCCGGGCCAACCGGACCTCGCCCCCGCGACCGCGCATCACGATTGGACACTCCGCCACCTCGATTCCCATGCGCTCGATGGCTTCGCCTTCGGCGTGGTCCGCGGGGTCTATCAGCATGCAGTCGATCAGGCCCTTGTAGAGCGCCGCGACCCCTGCGGAGCTCACCTCTGCACCTATGGCCCTCATCAGCTTGCCGGCCGGCCCGTTGACCGGCCCATCGGCCACGATCGGCGAGATTGCGATCCTCCTCGCCTTGCTCATCTCGATTGTCTGCCTGATTCCTCTGACCGCAAGGATGGGCATCAAGCTCGTGACGGGGTTCGCGGGGCAGAATACTATCCTCTCCGCCCTCTCCAACGACTCGATTGCTCTCTGCTCGGGCCTCGCCCCTTCCTCGCCCCTGTACTCGACGCCGATGACCTCAGGCTCTCCCCCGTTCTTAACCCAGAACTCCTGCAGGTGCATCGCTCCCGTCCTTGTCGCTATGAAGGTCTCGAGCCTGTCATCCGTGCACGGGATGACCTTCTGCTTCACCCCGAGCCTCTCACAGATGGTGTCCGTTATGTCGCCGAGCCTCTTGCCCCGCGCCATCAGTTCTGTCCTGAAGATGTGGGTCGCGAGGTCCCTGTCGCCGAGGTTGAACCACGTCTCCTCGCCCATCCTCCCAAGCTGTCCCAGCGAGTTGAAGGTATCATCCCTGATGCCCCACCCTCTGGCACTGTCCTCTATCCCGGCTAGGGTGTAGACGGCGATGTCCACGTCCGGGGCCACGTAGAGGCCGTGACACCAGAAGTTGTCGCCGACGTTGGAGATGACCGAGAATTCTCCACCGTCATCCTTCAGGCCCCGGAGGAGCTTGGCAGACCCGGTCCCCCCGGCCAGGACCGCCATTCTCAAATGCCGATCACCTGAAGAGGTCAGACCTCCATTCCCTCACGATGGTCCGAACGCCGCGGTAACCGCGCCTGTAAGAGACCCCTCGCACAACGGCCGCAGGGGTCATCGAGTGCTTCCTCATCACCAGCTCGGACGCGGAGGCGATCTCGTCCGCGATGGCGGGCTGTGTCACCCTCAGCAGGTGGCCATAGGGGTCAGTCGTCCCGACCAGGTCCTCCAGCGGAGCGACGCCAGAACAGCCTATGGCGACATCGACCTGTCCGTCCCGCCACGGTCTGCCGAACGTGTCCGTTATCACCACCGCCAGCTTCTTCCCGGTCGCCCTCTCGAGGCTCTTTCTTATCTTCCTGGCGCTCCTGTCCGGGTCCTCGGGGAGGAGCGTCAGGTACCCCTCTTCCACGTTCGACTGGTCGATTCCCGCGTTTGCGCAGACGAAGCCGTGCTTGGTCTCGGTAATGAGGACTCCGTGCCCCTTCCGGACGATCCTCTTGGACTCCCTGAGTATGACCTGCACCGTCCGCGGGTCTTTCCGGAGCTCCTCCGCGAGCAGGCTGGCTCTCTTCCCCGGGCGCACACCCTCGATCCTCACGACCCTCCCCTCCGCCTTGGAGACGACCTTCTGTGTGATCACGACGACGTCCGAGTCTTGGAGCTCAACGCCGCTGTCCTGGAAGGACCGTATCAGGAGCCGGACGAGATTGTCTCCCGGCTTCACCCTGGGGATCCCCCTCAGGGGAAGGACCGTCACTGCGCCGTCCATTTCGAGCGATGGCCCCATGAGGAGGACGTTTATGAAAGCTTGGAATTGCCCGGGGCTCCAACGGTTGACGAGCGGTTGACAGAACAGGAGAGCCAAAGCTTTAATCGGAGCGAGGGGGCCCTTTTCCATGGTTTCCAGGGAGGAGGTCACGAAGGCGCTCCAGCGCGTAACCGACCCGGAGCTGGGGAAGGACCTCGTGGCGCTCAACATGGTTCAGGAGGTCTCCGTCGAGGGCGACAGTGTCTCGTTCACGCTCAACCTCACCACGCCCGCCTGCCCCCTCCGGTCGCGCATCGAGAACGAAGCCAGGCAGGCCGTCGCATCGATAGCGGGCGTCAAGACCGTGGAGATGAAGGTCTCGGCGCAGGTGGCGGCGACCCACAAGGCAGACGAGACGGAGATGCTGAAGGGGGTGAAGAACATCATAGCGGTCGCAAGCGGGAAGGGGGGTGTGGGCAAGTCCACCGTGGCCGTGAACCTCGCTCTGGCGCTGGCCGGGTCGGGCGCGAGGGTGGGCCTGCTCGACGCGGACGTCTACGGCCCCAACCTGCCGCTCATGATGGGCGTCAGAGAGCGTCCGCGCACGAAGGACGACACCATCATTCCTGTGGTGGCGCACGGTGTGAAGGTCGTCTCGCTGGGGCTCTTCTACAAGGACGAGACCGCGCTCGTCTGGAGGGGGCCCATGGTGGCTGGAGCCGTGAGGCAGCTCCTGACGCAGGTCCAGTGGGGCGACCTCGACTACCTCGTGTGCGACCTGCCGCCGGGCTCGGGGGACTCCGGGCTCACCCTCGCGCAGACCGTCCCGCTGGGCGGCGTGGTCATCGTCACGACTCCCCAAGACGCCGCGCTAAACATCGCCACGAAGGCCGTGGGGATGTTCAGGAAGCTCAACGTGCCCATCCTGGGCCTGGTCGAGAACATGAGCTACTTCGTCTGTCCCCACTGTGGCGAGAGGTCCGACATATTCTCCTCCGGCGGCGGGAGGCTTGCTTCCGAGACGCTCGGGGTCCAGTTCCTAGGGGAGATTCCGCTCCATCCGAGCATAAGGGTGCAGTCCGACCTCGGTGTCCCCATCGTGCTTGCCGCGCCTGACTCTCCGGAGAGCCTCACCTTCAAGGACATAGCCTTCAGGGTCGCGGGGATGGTCAGCATGGTCGCCTACAGCCAACAAGGGTAGGCCCGCCCCTGCGAGAGACCGAGGCGGTGGCCAGCTGCTGCGCCCGCATCGAGCGGGTTAAACGCGCCAGAATCTGGCGGGCTCTATGGTCTCTTCTTGGCGAGGTAGATTGCGTGGGGAATCTCGGGCAGGAAGAGGTTTAGCGCCGTCTCGACTCCGTCGGGTGAACCGGGGAGGCAGAGTATCAGCTTTCCTTGAGAAACCCCGCCGGTCGCGCGGCTCAATAGGGCAGGGACTCCCATCTTCGCGTAGCTGATGGACCGAAGCAGTTCGCCGAATCCCAACAGCTCCTTCTCGATGAGGGGACGAATGACGTCCACTGTTATGTCGCGGGGCGAGACTCCCGTCCCCCCCAAGAACAGGACGAGGTCGACGTCGTTCTCCAGCGCGGCTCTATCGAAGGAATCCTTTAGCATCTGCTTGTCGTCGGATATCAGTTCACGGACGAGGACTTCGTGCCCCGCCTTCTCGAGGAGCTTCTCAGCGAGGTCCCCGGATTCATCTGTGAACCGAGCCCCGCGCTCCTTCTTGTAATACCTGCTAGAGCTCACGGTCACTAAGTGGACGCCGAGCTTGCTCGGGGCCTCGTGCCTGTGCTCATCCTGCGGCTTCGGTTTCATTGGTGCTTGACCTTCTTCAGGACCTTGATCCCCTCTATCGTGGTCGACGGGTACTGCCCGCCGCTGTCCTTCTCGTAGGCCTTCACGACGTCCCAGATGTTGAGAAGCGCCACGCTGACGGCGGTGAGGGCCTCCATCTCGACCCCCGTCTTCTCGTGCGCGGCCACGGTCACGGTTACCTCGATGGAGTCCCTGTTGAGCTTGGTCTGCACCCTGGTGCTCTCGATCCTCAGGGGATGGCAGAGGGCGAGCATCTCGGGCGTCTTCTTCGCGCCCATCACGGCCATCGTCTTGGCTATCGCGATTCCGTCACCCTTCTCGAGCTTGCCCTCCTTCACACGCCTCACCGTCTCGGGCCTCAGACGAATCCTCCCCCAGGCCGAGGCCTCCCTGTACCAGACGGGCTTGGACGAGATGTCCGCCTGCGTGATGTCCATGCGGGACCCGCCCGCGAGGATGCGATTTAGCCTTTGTCGGGGGCCTTCAGGGCGCCTCAGCGCTTGGATTGCGGACGGATCCGCCCCACTCCACCGGAGTGTCGGGGCTGTTCCCCCATTCGTACCACGATCCCAGGTAGTTCCTGACCCTCTCGAACCCGAGGAGCCTGAGCACCAGCCACGAATGCGAGGCCCTAAAACCGCTCTGGCAGTAGGTCACGATGTCGCTCCGAGGTCTCAGAGAGCCGTAGACTGCGGCGAGCTCCCTTGCGTCCTTGAGCGTCCCATCCTCCCGCAGCGCGCTCTTCCACTCCAGGTTCACAGCTCCCGGGACGTGTCCCCCCTTGAGCGCCCTTCTGTTGGTTCCGTCGAACTCTCCCGGGGATCGCACATCCACGACCTCGAGGCCCTGCCTTCCGATGCCTTCCTTCAGTTCTTCGAGCCCGCAGACGGCGTCCATGTCCATCCTCGGGACGAACGTGGCACGACCCACCGCAGGATCGTCCTTCGAGAGCTTCTTCCCCATCCTCTTCCACAGGTTCAGGCCGCCGTCGAGCAAGCGCCCGTTCCTGTTCCCGAGGAACTCGAGAAGCCACACGCCCCTCGCGGCATCGTACCCGCTGTCGTCCTGATAGAAGACGACCTGCTTCTGATTGTCGATCCCGTACGAGCCGAGGAGCTTGGACATCTCCGCCGCGAACGTCTCCAGCCCCTCCCTCGATGTGTCGAACCAGTGGAACGCGTAGAGCTCCAGGTCGACAGCCCCGGGGATGTGCCCCTCGGCGTACATCCAGTAGTTCCTCGTGTCGACAAAGACAACGTCATGGTTCCCTAGCAAACCCGAGGCCTCCTCAACGGAGATGATGTGCGACGGGTCGGGGTAGCCCTTGTAGCTGCCGGTACCGGCGCTTCGAGAGCCTATCTTCCTTCAGCCTCCTTCCCTGCGGCGTCCTTGTAGCGCCAGAGGTAGAGCGAGGCCACAGTTCTGTACGGGTGCCAGCTCTCGGCGATCTTCTCGATCTCTTCCCTCGTGGGAAGGCTCTCCAACGAATAGACGCCCTGGATGCCCTTCCTGACGCCCAGGTCGTCGACGGGCAGCACGTCGACGCGGCCGAGAGTGAATATGAGAAGCATCTGCACCGTCCAGGGACCCACTCCCTTCACCTCGTCGAGGATTCTGATTATCTCGTCGTCCTCAAGGGTCCTCAGTGCTTCGAGGTCAATCTTCCCCTTCGAGACCTTCCTCGAAAGGTCCCTCAGATACGAGAGCTTCTGCGGTGAGACGCCGGCCGACCGCAGCCGCCGGGCGGGCGTCCTGAGCAGAGGCTCGGCCTCTAACTTTCCTTCGGGGTAGATGGCCCTGACCTTCCGGATGATGGAGTTGGCGGCCGCGCCCGCGAGCTGCTGGGAGAGGATAGACTCGACGATCGACTCGAAGATGTCTCCCTCGGCCCTGAAATCGACGACGCCGTGACTCTCCATCACCCTGCCGAGTACGGGGTCGCGGCGCCTCACATGGTCGAATCCGCGCCTGAATGTCTTGGAATCAGACAGGGTGTCCAAGCTCTTGGACAAATCTGCCCTGCCGCCTCCCGCGGCGATAAATGTCTGTCGCTTGACGGAGGCCGCTCTCAGTCGTCGGGGTAGTCCATCAAGTCGCGGGGGGCGAGCTTATCCACTATCCTCAACAGCCGCGAGAACTCTCCTGGCACGTGCACAGGCGAGGAGTTGGAGCGATGTATCCTGAACTCGTCCCTCCTCGTCAGGACCAGGGCCCCGATCGAAGCGAGGAGGGGCGCCATGACGATCGCGACGACCGCGAGGGTCGAGGGCACTCCCGGCTTCGGGACGAGCGCCCGAGCCAGGGCGCGCGGTAGCAACCCCGCCAGCGCAGGCATCGCAACGGCCGCGGCTAGCAGCAGAACCATGGATGCCGCCCCTATGGCGACGACCCTCCAGGCTACCCTCCGGCGGCGCGTTATCTTCACGATCTCCTCGTAGGGGATCTCGATGGGCTCTCTCCGCTCGTCAAGGGGAGAGAGGATCAGCCTCTTGTTCGTGACCACGACCTTCTCCCGGCTGCCGATCATCGAGTCGATTACCTCCTCTTCGGGACCCACCGCGATGGTTTCACCGTGCGAGCCCTCGACGATCCGGATCAGCTTCCTGATGAGGTTGCGAATCAGGGCTGCCATGGAGTAGGGTCTGACGGAATCCTTCGCCCTCCTTCCCATCCCCTCCCTCAGACCCCTGTCATCCAGCAGCGCCGAGATTGCTTCCACTGCGCCCTCGATGTCGTCGGGACCGCCGAGCACAACCCCGTTCGTCCCGTCCCGTACGACCCAGGACTGTCCCCCCACTCCGGAAGTGACCACGGGGACGTCCGAGTATATGAACTCCATCTGCGCGAGCCCGAGAGCCTCGGAGCGGCTGAGCGTGAGGTCGACGTAGGAACGCCTGATGAGCTCGCCCTTCTCCGCGTCACTGACCGGTCCAACCAGGGAGACGTTCTCGAGGCCGGCTGCTCCGTCCGCGACCTTCTCGCCGTAATCACCCTCTAGCTTCCCCGCTATGACAAACTGAACGTCCCTTCGCGGTCTCATCATCCCGGCCACCTCTAGCACCGCGAGATCGTTCTTTCGCTCCTCCACCGTCCCGAGGACCGTGACGAGCTTCTTGCCTGAAGGTATCCCGAGCCTCGCCAGGTCCCCGGCTGAGGAGAGCGTCTCCCGTGGCAGGACTATCCCTCCCGGGAACAGGATGCACTTCTCCGGCGGGGCGCCCAGCCGCTCCATGGCCTGCTTTTCCAGCGGCGTCGTTACGAGTAGAATATCCGCCTCTTGCACTATCTGGGAGAGGCTGACCTGGTTCCAGGTCTCCCTGTATGTCCTCTCGACGACGGTGTACCGCTCTTCGTCGGCCTCCTGGAAGTGGCTCATGTGGCAGAGCACGACCCGGCGAAAGGGCGCGCCTTTCTTGGCCAGGTTTCGCCTCCACTCGACGAACTTTGCCGCCTCCTCCGGTCCGTTCCACAGGGTCGAATGCGTGACCAGGACGTTCAGCTTGAGGTCGTCGACGATCTTCGTCAGGGTGGCGATGAAATCGACGAAAGAGATTCTCCTGGGCGGCCAGCTGGCGAGGGTGCTCCTGACGCGGATCACGGGTATCCTCAGCCTCTCGTCGAAGAGGGTCACGTACCCTCCCCTCTCCTCTATCTGCTCCGGCCCGACGACGAGCTCCCAGTCTTGGAAAACGCTCGTTATCAGGAACGCTTCCTCCCCCTGCCTCCTGAACTCCTCCACCATCCTCTGCGCCACGAGCTCCTGCCCCTTCGTCAAGCTCGTCTGATACATTATCACGCCCACCCTCAGCATGGTCCGACACCTCCTCGACCTGGCACTCCCGCCAACTCCTCATCGAACTCGAAATCGCGCGCCTCGAGCGAGGCGAGGAAGGTCTTCAGCCGCCCCTGGTCGACCCAGAAATCGCAGGCCAGCCCTGCCGTGCCTTGTCCGTGGTAGACGCCTATCCCGAGGTCGGCCTCGCAGAACGCGGGGTCGTCCGAGCTCGAGTCCCCCAGGTACATGGCGGGACCCTTTGCCCCCAGCCTGTCGCGCATCAGCCTCAGCGCCCGCCCCTTGTCGGGACGCGCCGCGTAGACGTCCACATACGGGCGCGTCGGATCCTCGAGGGCAAAGGTCCCCGGCCTCCGCAAATCGTCGAGGATACCGTCGAGCCCTTCTGGTCGCTTGCCTCCCCTCCAGTCGATGCTGAATCCCAGGAGGTCGCCCGAAAGGCTCCGCTTCTCCTCCAGCCGCGCGCTCTTCAGGGCTCCTCGGACGGTCTCGAGGCACGACTCCGTTTGGGTGCTTGGTATGCACAGAAGCGTCGGCCCTTCGGGATAGACCAGCTCCAGCCCCGCGGCGCACCCCCAGGCCCGCGCGTACGGGATCTTCCTCCGGATGAACGAGCTGTCTTTTGACGTGACTATCACGAGAGGGATACGGAGTGCGATTCTGCGAAGCACCCTTTCGAGCCCCTCGGCAACCCCAGAGCCCTCCGGGGGGATGTCGTCCCTCGCCAGAGTTCCATCGTAGTCGCTGAAAAGAGAGCTCACACGCATCACGTGCTCGGGCCCTCCAACCGAGGGGGCCTCATAAGGCAGCCCGAGGATTCTTAGGGTTTGCGGATAGCGCGCGCCAGGGTCCTGGCGACGAGAGCCGGGTCTGCCCTCGGCTCCAGCCCGAGAACCTGTCCGACCAGGTAGTTGAGGGCCTTGGGGTTCTTCCTCGCCTGTTCGATGGCCTTCTCATCCGTCAAGACCCTCCCGACGAGGTCCAGGATTACGTCCTCGTCCTTGATGACGCCCTCGACCTGGAGGTCCGCCATCTGCGACGCGCTCTTCCCCTCGGAGATCATCTCCCGGAAGATCCTTCTCGCCTGCGTCCTGGTCAGGCCGCCATTCCGCAATCTGCCAAGGAGCTCCGCAAGACCCCGAGGCGTCACCCGGGCGTCAGGTCCGACCAGCTTCTGCCTCTCCTCCTCCCTGACCTCGCCGAGGAGCCAGTTCGCTGTCTCGGCGGCGTTCCCGAAGGCCTTGGCCGTCTCCTCGAAGAAGCGCGAGAGCCTCGGGTCCCGGGATAGCGCCCTCGCCGTCTGCTCGCTCAGGCCGTACTCGTCCACGTACCTCTGGGCCCTCACCTCCGGAACTTCGGGGGCGGCCCTCCTCGCAGCCGCCAGGAAATCATCGCTGAGAAGGACCGCGGGCAGGTCAGGCTCGGGGAAGTAACGGTAGTCCTGCTCGCCCTCCTTCGTCCTCAAAGCGATGGTGATACTGCGCCTCTCGTCCCAGTGGCGTGTCTCGTTCGCGCCCCCACTCTTCCCCGCGAAGGTTCCCTGCCTCAGCACCTCGTAGTTGAGCGCCTTCTCGACCTCTCTGAATGAAGAGATGTTCTTCACCTCGACCCGCGCTCCTCCTCCCACAGAGACGTTGGCGTCGCACCTCATCGACCCTTCGAGCTCCCCGTCGGAGACGCCGAGTGCCTCGACGGTCCCTCGAAGCTTCTCGAGGAAGGCCTTCGCCTCTCTGGCCGACTCGAAATCCGGCTCGGTGACGATCTCGACGAGCGCAATCCCCGCTCTGTTGTAGTCGACGAGGCTGTAGGACGACTTCTCGATCGTGCCCTCGTAGGTCAGCTTCCCTGGGTCCTCCTCGAGCTGTATCCTTCGGATCCTCACCGCCTTCCCGCCCACGTGGACGGAGCCCCCTGAGGCGATGGGCACGCCGCCGGCCTTGTCGTACTGGCTGATCTGGAAGTTCTTGGGCAGGTCCGGATAGAAGTAGTTCTTCCTGTAGAAGGTGGTCTCGCGAGCAACCCTGCATCCGAGGGCATCGGCTATCATGACCGCGTACTCGACCGCCTTTCCGTTGAGCACGGGGAGGGTCCCGGGCAGGCCGAAGCAGACCGGACAGACCAACTGGTTTGGCGGCCTCCCCCTGTAGTCGGAGGAGCACGAGCAGAAGAGCTTGGTCCTCAGGGCCGTGAGTTGACAGTGAACCTCAAGCCCGATCTTCGCCTTCTTCGCCGCCCCCACCTTCTCCTTCATGTTCCCCCCTCGTACGACGACGCGATGGTGAAGAGCGTCCCCTCGCCGAAGTGCGGGGCCATCAGCTGCATGCCCACCGGCAGCCCTTCGGAGAACCCCACCGGCACGCTGAGAGCTGGTATACCCGCGAGGTTCGCAGGGACCGTGTTCACGTCGATCATGTAGTCCTCGAGAGGCGACACCCTCTCCCCGAGCTTCGGAGGCAGGACGGGCATCGTCGGCCCGAGAAGGGCGTCGAAATTCCTGAACTGCTTCGCGAACGCGGCCCTGATCAGCGTCCTCGCCTTCTCGGCCCTGAGGTAGTAGGCCTCATAGTATCCCGCAGAGAGGACGAACGTCCCGAGCAGAATCCTCCTCTTGACCTCGGTACCGAAGAGCTCGGTCCTCGTCTTGGCGAAGACCTCGTTCCAGTCCCCCGGGACACCCTCCGGAGAAGGGCCATACCTTACCCCATCATATCTAGAGAGGTTGGAGCTCGCTTCGGCCATGGCCACTATGTAGTAGGCCGCCAGGGCATACTCGAGCCCCTCGATGGTCGTCTCCTTGACGACGGCGCCCTGGCCCTCGAGGACCGAGCTCGCGTCGAGAACGACCCTGCTGACCCTCTCCTGCGTCCCTTCGCCGAAGAAGTTCTTGACGATCCCCACCCTCAATCCCTTGATTCCCGAACGCGCGCCATCGCGCCTCGCCTGGGGACCCGAGGAGGTGCTGTCCCTCGCGTCGTGTCCGGAGATCACGTCGTAGAGGAGCGCGAGGTCTTCGACCCGCCTGGCCATCGGACCGATTTGCTCCAGGCTGTTGGCGTAGGGGATCAAGCCGTATCTGCTGACGGCCCCGTAGGTCGGTTTGAGTCCGAGCACGGAACAGAAGCTGGCGGGACATCTGACCGATCCTCCCGTGTCTGAGCCCAAGGCTAGCGTGGTCATGCTGCCGGCGATGGCGGCGGCGCTCCCTCCCGATGAGCCGCCCGGGACCCGCTCCAGATCCCACGGGTTCTTCGTGGGACCGAAAGCGCTCGACTGCGTGGTGTTCCCCATCGCGAACTCGTCCATGTTTGTCTTCCCGAGGATTATCCCGTCCTCCGCCCTGATCCGCTCCACGACGGCCGCGTCGTAGGGGGGCCGGAAACCCTCCAGGATCCTCGACGCGCAGGTGGCGGGCATCCCGGCCACGCAGATGTTGTCCTTCACCGCAACCGTGATCCCGGCGAGCCTCCCTACCCTCTCACCGCGCCTGACCTTCCTGTCCACCTCCTTCGCCCTCTTGACCGCGTCGTCCGAGGCGAAGTGAAGGAAAGCGTGGACGTCCCTGTCGAGCCGCGGTAGCCTATCCACCCTCGACGCGATCCTCTCCTCACAGCTTACCTCCTGGTCCGCTATCCTCCTGACTGTCTCGGTGACGGAGGGCGAGAGCCTTCCCATGCCCGAGGACCTCAGAAAACCCTCGGGGCTCTGACGAGACGCCCCCTCTTCTTGGGGACGCCCCTCAAGACGCCCTCGGGGTCGGAGGGCCTGACCTCGTCGGGCCTCAATTGAGAGGCTTCCCTGACGTTCGAGATTCTTGGTCTCCGAACTCGGGACCGCGTCCACCACGTGGAAATACTCGACGATGGATGACAGCTCTTCTCTTAGTTTCCCCTCCTCGACGCCGGTCATGTTGAGCTTGGAGAGGCTCGCCAGCCTCCTGACCTCCTCCTCGGAGACGGCCGTCTTGGCTCTATGGGACAAGTCTCAATCTATCCCCCGTTTTTGCGGCGAAAAACATGACTAACTGATTACTCCTGATTGAAAACATAGGGTTCGATAGGGCGTCCCGAACGCATCATCATCTCCCTCCTTGACGGGCCGAGTTAGTTATGTCTAGTCCTAGACAGAACGAAATCAAAATGCTCAGGAGGATGGTGGGCTAGCAGATGGCGGTTCTGGCTTGGGCGGATTCTCAGGTTGAGAATGAGTTGCTCGCGGCGGTTGCACTGGAGCCGCCGGAGCGGGTTGAGTTTGGATGATTTGTATCTGCATGCCTAGAGATACCTTCGCGCTTTCAAACACCTTCGCGCTTCCGCTAGTCTGTGTATAGAACATGGTTCGAAGATACAACTCCCATATATCTGACCAAAGCGGAGTATTATGGTCGATTTCTTCTGCATTCAGCTTCAGGACATCCCTAGCCTCAGCGCAGTTAATCACCTTCCCGTGAGACTTGTAGGTTAAGCCCTCGGAGAGCAGCTTTGCCACTAGGTCTGCCTGCTCAGGATTGTCCTTGAGCATGTAGTTCTTCAACCACTTGGACGCAGTCTGTCTGGAATCGTCTATAGCGCTTTGGGCAATTGCGATTAGCTCTGGTTTTATTTGCGAGAGCATTGGAAGATACATTGCTGGGTTATCTCCTTCGTCCTTTACCTTGTGTCTGATCATTTCGAGGCCGTCGATGAAGGACCTAGCTGGAATCGTCGCCCCTCCGGTCGCACTCGTTTGAATCTGTGGGTCCACAGGGCCTAGCTCGGCCATGTATCCCATCAAGATTTTGTCCGCGCCCAAGCAAATGGAAGTGGCAGCGCTTTTCGCGTAGTTGGGAACAATGACTTGGAAGGACTTGGAGAATCGCTTCCTGAACATGAGGAGTAGTTTCTCAGCCGCGTTGGGGTCACCCCCTTGCGAAGTCAGCATGAGAAATCCGGTATCCGAATCCGCTACTGACCGTAGCACGTCTTCGAATGGCACCGCATCCAGCTGCATTATGGATGAAGCGGGATGCAAAGCGCTGGCTGTGTATGTGACAAGCCGGCCTCCGATTTGGCGCTCAATCTTAGTAATGAGGCGCTGCCTAACCTCCGCAGAATTAGAGTCTATGATACTTCGGTATATGGGGTCGGTTTGCGGAATAGGCTGCATTACTAGTAGTTAACGGAGATAGACATGAGATAAACCTGCTGATTCTCGGGCGGGCTAATCTCAGCTAGCATGCGTTGAAGCTCTAGAATTTCATCAACCGACTCCTTCTGGCTGTCGAGAAGTTCGGTTACGAATTCTTCAGGTTGCATGAGAATCGAGTTCAGGCCGCCTTAACGCAATATAAGCTTTGTGAAAACTAACTGAAGAGTGATGATTCCCCTGCAGTGAGTGCTATGAGGCTGATCATACCGCGTTCTGAGTTAAGGTTATGCCTTTCTGCCCCTACCAAGATAACGGCTAATCGTGCCCAGAGTCAGGCTCCCTATGATTGGCTCCCCTGACCTTCGCCGTCTTGGGGGAATTCCTCGATTCGAGGAACCGCTTTAGGAGGGGGGCCGGGCTCGCTCCTGCTCCTGCTTTCTTGGTCCGAACATGGCATTAGACAACGCTTACCGGCGGTGAACGCGTGGACAGTGTTTATCCCTTAGTATCAGGGTACTAATCTCAACTTATCCCTCGGGAAGAGCGCGACCTCTCTTATGTTGGCCTCGCCCGTGATTACCATCATCAGCCTCTCGAGGCCGAGCCCGAACCCTGCGTGTGGCGGCATGCCGTAGTCGAACGCGTCGAGGTGGTACTCGAACGCCTGAGGCTTCAGCTTCTGTTCCTTGAGCCTCTTCACCAGAGCGCCCTTCGAGTTCAACCTCGTGCCTCCCGAAGCTAGTTCGAGGGAGCCGTGCATCAGGTCGAACGACTCGCTGACCCTGGGCTTCTCACCCCTCGGCTTGATGTAGAAGGGCTTCGAGGAGGTGGGCCAGTCGGTGATGAAGTAGAAACCCGGATGTCCCGCTGCAAGGCGCTCGCCCTCCGAGCTTCCAATGTCGTCGCCCCAGGAGACACCCTCGCCCTTGGAGGAGATCTCCGCGATAGCCTCGTCGTAGGTCAGACGCTCGAACCTTCTCGGAAGCTCCATCCTCGGCATCTTGAGTCTCGCGAGCTCCTCAGGGCAGGCCCGACCGACGTCGGAGTAGACCCTCTTTATGACAGCCTCGAGCGTATCCATGACGTCCCGATAGTCCACGTAGGCCTCCTCAATGTCGACCGAGGTTATCTCGCTCAGGTGCTTCTGGGTCCTCGATTCCTCCGCCCTGAACGCCGGACCAATCTCGCAGACCTTCTCGAACGGCATGACTAGCTCCTCCTTGTACAGCTGGGGGCTCTGGGTGAGGAACGACGGCCTGTTGTAGTAGAGGACCGAGAAGAGCGAAGCTCCACCTTCGGTCGCCGTCGAGATTAGCTTGGGGGTAGTCACCTCGAGGAAACCGTTCTCCCCGAAGTAGTCCCTCAGCGATCGGAGAACGGCCCGCTGGATCCTGAAGATCGCCTGCGACCTCTCCCTGCGGAGGTCGACTGCCCTCATGTCGAGACGCTTCTCCATCGACGGAAGAGCGCCGCCGAAGACGCTGAAGGGAGGCTTCCTCTTTGCTCTGCTCAGCACCCTGATTTCCCCGGGAACAATCTCTGCTCCGTTCGGCGCTCCCGCGAACCTC
This sequence comes from uncultured Nitrososphaerota archaeon, assembly GCA_963703285.1. Lineage (GTDB taxonomy): Archaea > Thermoproteota > Nitrososphaeria > Nitrososphaerales > Gagatemarchaeaceae > Gagatemarchaeum. The sequence goes on along the minus strand of OY969807.1, from coordinate 704,836 downwards.
TTCACGGTCCCCCTGACGCCGACGCTCGACTGCTCAGATATGCCCAAGACCTTCTCTATCGAGCCAGGGCTCGCCCTCCCCTTTGCTGCGGTGACCTGGAAGGGCCCTTCCTTGTCGTTCAGGGTGAGGAAGCTGATTCCTCCTTGGGTCCGTACGCTGCTGACCCACCCGAAAGCCGTCACCTCCTTCCCTTCGAGCTCGGGGGTAATCTCGGATGAGTAGTGGGTGCGTCTCCAATCGCCAAGATCATCCTCGCCCTTCATGAACGCGGCACCGCGGCCCCCCAATTCTATTTATGCGTTGAAGGGCTTGCGAGCAAGACGAGCAGTGGACTTGCATACAAGGAGGGATCGGCGCCTGAAGAGAAGATCAGGTTCCAACGTAGGTTCCTCGCGCTTCCACCGGGGTGAGGCACTCCACGGCCACGAAGCCGCACTTGAGACAGATGGCCAGGAGCTTGGGGACCAGCGAGAGGTTCTTTACATAATCCCAATCGAGCACGTCCAGGTCGTCGGGCACTATCACCGGGGGGTTGTCCAGGAAGTCCAGTCCGCTGCCGCAGTTGGGACAGGACTTCCCGATGAGCGCTAGCGTGGAAGCAGGCTTCTTCCTGGTCTCTTTTCCTTCTTGTCCCAACCGTTTCACAGACCGATTCGTCAGGATTGCGATAAAAGAATTGCGCGCAGTGTCACTTGCTGAGGAGTCTCCATGACATGACAATCCCCAAGATGGAGAAGAAGACGGCGAACGCCAGAACGACGGTGAAGTCCACCCAGAGGGCGTAGGAGCCGACGGCGCCTATGAGGAGCTGACGGATCCCGTCCACGGCGTAGCTGATTGGGTTGACCTTCACCACGTCCTGCAGCCATCCTGGCGCTCCGAATGCCGGATTGCCCATCGGGAAGAGCGCGTTGCTTGCGAAGAGGAGGGGGAGGTTGAGGAGGTTGATTATCGCCATCTGCGTCTGCCAGTTGGTCGACCTCAGCGAGAGCATCACGAACAGCCCGGAGAGGCCCATCGCGACTAGGAAGATTATGACGAACGCCCCGGCGAGCCCCAGAACCGTCAGATTGCCCGTCTCCATTCCAAGGGCGATGCCGATTACTAGAACCACGCCGGCCTGAATGACCGACCTTATGACGCTCTGAAGGACCTTCCCCATCACTATCATCCCGCGGCTCACGGGTGTGCTGAGGGCCTTGTTCATGAAGCCGAACCTCCTGTCCCAAACGACGGACATACCCGCGAAGGTGGAGCTGAACAGCACGATGAAAATCAACATGCCGCACACTAGGAACGAGAAGTAGCTTGTCGTGCCGAAGATTTTCAAAACATATTGATTAGCTACCGACGTTGGCGTACCGGGCGGCAGCGCCTTGGTGATGAGGCTGCCGAAGTTCAGAGCTTTACCAAAGAGCCCCATCCAGATGACCGGCTGTATGAGCGAGATAATCAGCTGGTAGGGGTTCGTGTACCATTTCTTGAGGTCTCTCTGCGTCAGTGCCCAGAGTCCGTGTGTCGGGCGCGTGTCCATCTTCGGGGTTGGCCTCGAGGCCAATCTCTCGCCGGTCGCCTCCGGGGTCCGTCCCTCCACCGTCGACTCCTGCGCGGTTGCTTCGGTGCCAGCCGGTTGTTCTTTTTCTACCAAGTCAATCCGCTCCTTCTATGACCTCGCCGTTCGCATGGTCCTTCTCTGGCTCATCATCTGCCACTTGTCAGTCTCCTCGTCCCTGAGGGTGCGCCCGGTCAGCTCGAGGTAAGCCTCGTCCAGCGTCGGTTTCGTCAGGGAAATCCTCGAGACATGTAGCCCCTTCGACCGGATCACGTCTATGACTTGTGGGGAGGCTTCCTCTCCAGCATCTGCCTTTATGCGATAATCGTTGCCCTTCTTGGTGACCGATTTCACCAGGTCGATCTTCGAGATGTCTGAAGAGATGTCGGGTTCCGACTCCTTGACTCCAACGACTATCACGTCCCCTCCGACCGTGGCCTTGAGTTCTTCCGGTGTGCCGATCTTGATGATTTGCCCGTGGTCGATGATCGCGATCCTGTCGCAGAGGGAATCTGCCTCCTCCAGATAGTGTGTCGTCACAAACAGGGTCATGTTGTAGTCCTGCTTCAGCTGGCGGATGTACTTCCAGACGGCGGCGCGTGTCTGGACGTCGAGCCCGAGCGTGGGCTCATCCAGGAATAGGAGCTTGGGGTAGTTGATCAGGCCGCAGGCCAGCTCCAGCCTCCTGCGCATTCCACCCGAGTAGGTGCTCACCTTCCTCTTCGAGGCGTCGAGGAGTTCGACGAGCTTGAGGAGTTCGACAGCGTGGCCCTTGGAATCGCTCCGGGGAATTCCGTAGAGGTCTGCGCAGAGCAGTATGTTCTCTTCGCCCGTCATGTCCTCGTCGGCGGTGTAATCCTGAGGGACCACCCCGACGCTCCTCCGAACGAGGTTCGCCTGATGGTGGACGTCGAACCCGCAGACCTCCGCCTTGCCCGAACTTATAGGGACCAGGGTCGTGAGCATATTTATCGTGGTGCTCTTGCCTGCGCCGTTGGGACCCAAGAAGCCGAATATCTCACCCGGCTCAACCTGGAAGCTGACCCCGTCTACCGCCTTGGTCTTGCCGTCGTAAGTCTTGCTGAGGTTCTCCACCTTGACGATGGCCTCTTCGCTCTTCGATACACCCGACTGACCCTCTATCAAGCCCAACGTTCACTTCCTCGCCCTGACCACAGCAGCGGACTTCATCTCCTTGAGGACCCTGTTCGCCCACTCGAGCTGCCGCTCGAGGTTCAGCATGTAATCACGGAGGATGTACTCGAGCTCCTTCGGTGGGATGTCCTTACTCTTCGTCCTTATTATCTCCTGTGCGATCTCGAACTGACTCCTCGTCCCCTCGCTCAAGAAACGGGAGAGCTGCTCCGGGCCGATCAGCTCCACGAAGAGCCTGCGCATGGCCATCCATTTCTCGCCCGAGTTCAGAAACAACTGCTTGTCCTCCTCCAGTGACTCGATTCCCTTCTGTGTGATAGTGTAGACCCTCCTGTCCGCACCAACCTTGTCGTCGCTCTGGATGTAGCCGTTCTCGAGGAGCTTCTTCAATATCGGGTAGACGGAGCCCGCGCCTGGCCTCCAGGCGCCCTCGGTCTTGCTGTCGATGTCCTGAAGGATCTCGTAACCGTGACAGGGCTTCTGCGATATTCTGCGGAGCATGTAGTGGAGAAGTAGTCCCCGAGGCGCACCCTGCGGATGGGCCAAACCCCGGGCCCCCTCTTCGTCAGTCAATCGCTTCGAAGGTTGAGTGGCCGCTAGTATATAAAATATATCGTGTTTGATATACTTCGTTATCTCAGTTCGATGGTCCCATCGATTTGATTCCGCTGCTTGAGCCGCCTTCGGGGCGCTGGTCGAAGGCTAGGGCGCACTGCTTATACGGTGTTCTGGCTCCCCAGTTTCGATGGCCGGTTTCAAGGTCCCCACCAGCGGGTTCAGCAAGAGGTGCGAGGTTTGCGGGAAGGTCGTGGAGGGCTCCGACGCGACCGACCTGATGATAAGGTACAGGGCCCACATTCTGGGACACCGCGGGGCCGGCGGACCAGTCCCGGACCCACGGCTGGTGGATAGGTTTAAGTGACCAATATCGGGCCTCTTTTCTGGAGGGCGCCGATTTGAACTCCCCTGCTCGAGTTGAGGACGATGAAGCACTCATCGACTCCTTCGGTCGCCACGCCAGGAAGCTGAGGATCTCCGTGACGGACAGGTGCAACTTCAGGTGCGACTTCTGCATGCCGGAGCATCCCACCTGGATGGACCGCAGCGAGCTGCTTACCTTCGAGGAGATTACACGAGTCGCATCGGTAACAGCGAGCCTTGGCGTCGAGAACATCCGTCTGAGCGGCGGGGAGCCGCTGATGAGGAAGGACATCGATGGCCTCGTGAAGATGCTGGTCAAAGTCAGGGGGATAAACGCCGTGAGCATGACCACGAACGCGGCGCTACTCAAGCAGAATGCCAAGCTGTTGAAGGAGAGCGGACTGCACTGCGTGACCGTGAGCCTCCACAGCCTGCGTCCGGAACGCTACCACCAGATCACGGGGACGAAGGACATGTTCTGGCGAGTGATGCAGGGGCTCGAGGAGGCGAGGGCCGTGGGCTTTGACCGGGTGAAGGTGAACTGCGTGGTGACGAGGGGGTGCAACGAGGACGAGATCCTCGATTTCGCCAAGCTTGCGCACGACGGAGGGGTCTCGGTGCGATTCATAGAGTACATGCCTTTCGACGGGTCGAAGCTGTGGGACCCCGACCTCGTCGTCAGCGGCGACGAGATAATCCGGAAGGTCAAGGAGAGGTACGACCTGATACCGCTCGAGCGGACCCACGGGGCGACGGCGGTCCATCACAGATTCACAGACAACTCCGAGGGAGAGATAGGGATCATAGCCTCGATGACCAAACCCTTCTGCTCCGACTGCGACAGGATCCGGCTCTCGGCCGACGGGAAGATGGTGCCCTGCCTGTTCAGCGTCGCCGAGTTCGACGTCAAGCACCTACTCAGGGCCGGGGCGAGCGACGAGGAGATCTCGGGCTTTCTCAGGTCCTCCTTCAAGCTGAAGTCCGAGGGTGTCGAGAGCATGCTCCGTAAGCACGTCGACATCAAGAGGGTCCGTCCGATGTACACGATCGGAGGTTAGCTGCTTGTCCATCCACGTGAAGCTCCTCTACTTCGGACAGGCGAGGGACGCGGCCGGGATTCGGGAGGAGCGGCTATCGTTCCCAGACGGCGCATCGGTGTCCGACCTGATGAACCAGGTCTCCACAGCTCACGAGAGGATGGGCGAAATAAGGCGCATAGTGAAGGTCGCCGTCAACGAGGAGATGGCCGAGCCCGACCAGACGCTGCACGACGGCGACGACGTGGCGATTCTGCCCCCTGTCGCAGGTGGCCGGTCTTGAAGCCCTCCGGAAGGATCAAGGACACCACGATAGACCTGGAGTCGCTCCTGGCAGAGACCCGGGACCCGAAGATGGGCGGCACCGTGGTCTTCATCGGGACGGTCAGGAACACGAGCGACGCAGGCAAGGTCGACAGGATGCTCTACGAGGCGTACGTGCCGATGGCGGAGAAGAGGATGCTGGAGGTCGAGAAGAAGGTCAAGCGTTCCCTCAAGGTGGGAAAGGTCGCCATGCAGCACAGGATAGGGGAGCTCGGCGTGGGCGAGGTGAGCGTGGTCGTGGTAGCCTCCGCGCCCAACAGGGCCGAGGCCTTCGCAGCCTGCAGGCTGGGAATCGAGCAGATAAAGCGGGAGGTCCCCATCTGGAAGAAGGAGCACCTCACCGGGGGAGGGGAGAAGTGGGCTGAGGGTAGGGCGATCGGCGAAGGCAAGGCAAAGAGACGCCGGTCCCGCTAACGGAGAGTCTGCCACCTGGCACGAGAGTTCACAGACTACACATCCCTCGCCGATGCACTCGACGTGCTGAGGCGCAACGCAAAGGTGGTCCCCCGCCGGGAGGCCGTCTCGATCGGGGCCTCGCTCGGGCGTGTACTCTGCGAAGCCGTCGTCTCGAGGGTCGACATACCAGCCAGGGATAGTTCGCACATGGACGGATTCGCCATACGCGCTTCCGACGTGGCCCTCGCGACGGCGATAAAGCCCGTGTCCCTGAAGTTGGTGAAGGGGAGCGCGCTCAGGCGCCCTGCCCCACAGGACGTTGAGGAGCGGGGAGGCCCATTCGATCCCGACGGGCGGCTTCATGCCCAGGGGAGCCGACTCGGTCCTCCAGTCCGAGAAGGTGAGTGTGGCCTCTGGGCGCGTGCGGGTCTCCGGCCCCGCCGAGACCGGGCAGCACGTCTACCCGAGAGGAAGGGACGTGAAGAAGGGCGAGACGGTCCTGCCTGCGGGCCGCGTCCTCAGGGGGACGGACCAGGTCCTCCTGGGCTCGATGCACATCGGCAGGGTCAGGGCCTACGCGAGGCCGAAGGTGGCCATCATTCCCACGGGGAACGAGCTGAGCGACCGAATCAGCGGCACGGAACCGGGGAAGATACCGGAGTCGCACAGCTTCCTCCTCTCGCGGCTGATAGAGGGGGCGGGGGGCGTCCCTGTGAGGTTCCCCATCGCCCGGGACGACCCGGGTGAGATATCCAGGTCCATCAAGAAGGCGCTGGCCATCGCCGACGTCGTGCTCACCGTGGCGGGTTCCTCCGTGAGCGAGTCCGACCTCACCGGGGAGGCGATAAACAGGTCGGGCAAGCCGGGCGTGCTGGTCCACGGGATGAAGGTGCACAGGGGGCGCGTCATGGGATTCGGAGTGGCGAGGGGGAAGGTCGTCCTGATCCTGCCGGGACCAATACAGGGCGCCGTCAACGCTTTCACGATGGTGGGGTACCCGATGATCAGGGCGCTACAAGGGCGGGGGTTCGAGCTTCCCCCTTCGATACCCGCCAGGATGGGCAACGCCTGGGACGCAGGGAACCGCTATCGAGACTTCACGAAGGTGGTTTACGTGAAGGCGAACACGGCCGGTCCTGAGGTGACGGTCGAGGCTTCGAGCGGGGAGACGGAGAAGATCACTTTCCTGACTCAGAGCGACGGGTTCGTCCTCGCCGGGGAACCCGTGGTGCGCCTTGAGAAGGGAGAGCGGGTGAGGCTCCATCTCCTTCCTGGCCTTTCCTCGCTCGTCTGACCTACCCCGGTCGAAGCGCCCTTCGAGCTCTCGCCAGGTCGCTCTCGGTATCGATGTCGAAGAGCGTCCTCGCCCTCACATTCACCACCTGGTGGCCCGGATGGTCCTCGATGACGGCCCGGGCGCCCGCGCCGTCCCGGATCATAGCGAGCTCGCCATAGAGGCTGCTGCTGAAAAGGACGGGAGGGCTGACCACACCGGCCGAGGACGATGCAACGACGTCCGAGCCCGTTCGTCGATGAACCAAGAGTATCCTGCGTATCAGCCTGGTCGTGATGAACGGCTGGTCCGCGAGGACGACCAGGACCGCCCGGCTCTCCGGGCGCACCTTCGCCAGACCCGCCTTGAGGGAGGACCCCATCCCAGCCCTGTAGTTCTTGTTGAAGACGATCCTCGTGTCCATGCCGCCCAGCTCCCTGGCGACCTCGGCGGCCCTGTGGCCAACCACCACGATGACCTCACCCAGCCCGGCTGAGACGAGCGCCTCGGCCGCCCTCCTCACCAAGGACTTTCCCTCGAGCATGGCGAGCTGCTTGGGCCTGCCGAACCTGCTCGAGAGGCCCGCCGCCAAGACGATTGCGGAGACGAACCCCGTCGCCGTTGCGTTCATCGAGTCATCGCTCGCGCGACCCTGGCTGATCCCTCCCATGCCGTGCCGGGCCTCCGGTGCTCTATTTGAGCTAATTCAAGACATAAATCGGGAAACGTGCAGGTGAGGAGCCGACTTGTGGAACTCCGCCAGGGAAGGGATAGACTTCATGATGACGCCGGGTCCTGTCGAGGTCTCTCCGCGGGTCCTCTCGGCTCTGGCGCAGCCCAGCGTGCATCACTACTATCCGAAGTTCATCGAATTGTTCGATTCGACCACCGACAAGCTGTCGAAGGTCTTCGGCACCAAGAAGGAGAACGTCCTGATCCTTCAGGGCGAGGGAGTTCTCGGGCTCGAGGCCTCGGTTGCGTGCACGGTGAACCCGGGCGACAAGGTGCTGGTCTTCGAGAATGGCCCCTTTGGGCGCTGGTTCGGGGAGTACGTCTCGAACGCCGGCGCGACCCCGGTTTACTTCCACCAGGAACCGAACGTGGGACTCGACCCCGACGCGGCGAGGGCCTTCCTGCGCGAGAATGAAGGCGCGGTCGCCATGACGCTCGTGCACTGCGAGACGCCCTCGGGGCTCTTGAACTCGGTAGAGCCCATCTGCAGGGAGGCGAAGAAGCTCGGGATGCTCACCATCGTCGACTGCGTGGCGACCCTCGGCGGCGCCGAGTTCAGGCCGGTCGAGTGGGGGGTCGACATCGCCATCTCCGCCTCCCAGAAGTGCATAGGCGCGCCGGCCTCCCTCACCCCGATGGCGGTCAGCCAGTTCGGGTGGGAGAGGGTCGAGGGGAAGAAGAGCCCGGTGAGGAACTCGTACCTATCTCTGCTCGACTGGAAGGACACCTGGCTCGCGTCTCGCAGGTTCCCCTTTACCCCCTTCACAAACGACGTCTACGCCTTCAACGCCGCGCTCGGCGAGATCCTCGAGGAGGGCATGGAGGCGTGCCTAGCGCGACACGCCGACGCAGCACGGTACTGCAGAGACGGCATCAAGAGGCTTGGTCTGGGCCTCTGGCCGTTGCGCGAGCAGGATTGCTCCCCGACGGTCACCGCCTTCCATGTGCCTAGCGGCAGGACCGATACCGAGGTCATCAACGCCATGGTCAAGAAGCATCGCATCCTAATAGGCGGAGGGTACAAGGAGCTCAAGGGACGGGTGCTGCGGATAGGGACGATGGGATACGGGGCCAAGCGTTCCTTCGTCTCAGCGACGCTCGACGCACTCGAGGATGTCCTGAAGTAGGTCCGGCCGTCCCCACTTCATGGAAGGCGCAGCCCGGCCTCGATACTTCGACTGGGTAAGGCTCGCCGAGGGTGACGTTTGCCTAGGAGACGGACCCCCTCGACAAGTGCGTCTTCACCTTTCCCCAGAGGTAGAGATCGAACAGCTCCTCACAGCCGTGGAAAGCTAGGCAAGGATAAATAACTCCCGAGGCCATTTCAGTCCAGATGCCCAAGATAGGGGACCTCACGCGCTACATGGACGGCTTGGCCGAGAGGAGAGAGCCGTTCGTGATGGCGACCGTCGTCCGAGTGCATGGCTCGACCATCGGCAAGCCGGGCTTCAAGGCGATCGTCTCGAAGGAGGGGAGGATCGTCTTCGGGACCGTGGGCGGGGTCTGCCCCGAGTCTGTGATTGCGACCATAGCGATCGAGGCGCTGCGAACGGGGAAGGCTAGGGTGGTCAAGGTCTACTTGGAGGACGCGAGGAACGCCCTCGATGGGACGCTCACAAACAAGAACCCGGATGAGATTTATGTCGAGACGAAGTGCGGTGGGATGATGGAGATATACGTGGACCCGTACCTCCCCACGGACCGCCTCGTCATCATAGGCCAGGGTGGGAAGGACGACATCGAGGAGGGCCTCGTCCGGTTCGGCAAGATCCTGGGCTACGAGACGATTGTCATAGACCACCTGCCCGTGCTCGAGGAGGAACCCGACACGCTGATAACCGACCTCGACTACGACCTGAACTCCTTCCCGTTCTCCCCCACCGACTCGGTCGTGCTCCTGACCAAGGGCGAGAGGGACGTCAAGACGTTCGAGGTTCTATCGGGGAAGGGCGTGAGGTTCGTGGGGCTGGTCGCGAGCAGGCAGAGGACCGCCGATGACATCGAAGAGCTTAGGAAGAGGGGAGTGCCGCAGTCCTTCCTCGAGTCGATCCACGCCCCCATCGGGGTCGACATCGGCGCAGTCTCGGCGGAGGAGATAGCCCTCAGCATAATGACCGACGTGACGGCGACGAAGCACAACAAGCACATGCCGCACAAACCACTCGTGGGCGAGCTGTCCAACAGGCCGAAGGAGTAGCTGTTCAGCAGAACCTTTATCTACAAAAAATCGGTCCTCCGGCCAAGCGACATGGTTCCTCGCAAGTTCGAGTACTTTGCACCTACGTCGATCCCCGAGGCGAGTGCCCTCCTAAAGAAGTACGGCTCCAAAGCGAAGGTCCTCGCGGGGGGGATGAGTCTCCTACCCATCATGAAGCTGAGGCTGGGGTCTCCCGAGTACGTGGTCGACATCAATAGGATTCGGGGGTTGGATTCGATCAAGCAGTCGCACGGTAACATCGTCATGGGCGCCCTCGCCAGGCACTACGAGATCCAGACCTCCAAGCTGATACGGGAGAAGGCGCTCATGCTCTCCGAGTGCGCCGGGACGATAGGTGACCCCCAGGTCAGGAACATGGGGACGATTGGGGGCTCCCTCTCGCACAGCGACCCCAGCGGGGACTGGGGTGCCGCCATCCTGGCGGTCAGGGGCGTCGTCACAATTCGCGGACCTTCGAAGGAACGGACGATGAAGATCGACGACTTCTTGGTAGACACCTTCACCTCAGCGCTGAAGCCCACGGAGCTGCTCACACAGGTGACCCTTCCCGTCCCCCCGCCAGGGAGCGCAGGGGCCTACGTCAAGCTGAAGAGGAAGACCGGCGACTTTCCGACGGCGGCCGTGGGAGTTCAGATTACTGTCGACTCCAAGGGCGCCTGCTCGTACGCGGGGATAGGGCTGACGGCGCTCGGGAACAAGAACCTGAGAGCCGCCAAGGCCGAGGCAGCGCTCCTCGGAAGGCCGCTTACCGCCAGGGTCATCGAGGAGGCCTCCGAGGCCGCGGCCGAGGACTCGAAGCCAACCGACGACCCGCTGAGGGGGTCCGCGGACTACAAGAGGGCGATGGCCAAGGTCTACACGGGGCGTGGCCTGGTTCTGGCCTCGAGCAGGCTCAAGGGAGGCAGGCGCTGATGGCCCGGTCGTCCACGAGGGCCAAGAGCCAAGGCCCCAGCACCATGGAGGTCAGGGTCAACATCAACGGCGTCGACTACGTACGGGACGTCGAGCCGAGGCTCCTGCTCGTCCACTTCATCCGCGACGTCGTAGGGCTGACGGGGACCCACGTGGGGTGCGACACATCGAACTGCGGGTCCTGCACGGTGTTGCTGGACGGCAAGTCCGTGAAGTCCTGCACGATGCTCGCTGTCCAGGCGGACGGGGCACGCATCGAGACCATCGAGGGGCTGGCCAAGGACGGCAAGCTTCACCCGATCCAGCAGGCCTTCTGGGACAACCACGGGCTCCAGTGCGGCTTCTGCACGCCGGGCATGATCATGCAGGCCGTCTGGCTGCTGAAGGAGAACCCGGACCCCACCGACGACGAGATCAAGCTGGGGCTGTCGGGGAACCTGTGCAGGTGCACCGGCTACCAGAATATCATCACCTCGGTGAGGTCTGCCGCCAAGGAGATGCGGAAGTAGTCGGGGTCAGCTGGTATAGGCGACAGGGATCGTTGGCTTGTGGGCCCGCGAATGTTTTGTCATGTGGATGTAACAGTACGTGGCTCCACAGATGTGGCACGTGAAGTAGTACTCCCTACCCAAGAGCTTGCTGCAGAAGTTGCAAGAGACAATCTTGCTCGCTCCTGCCTCCGGGTACGTTGTGCTCAACTTCTTTCTTGTGGATATGATGAAACAGCTTGTCTTTAAGCATATATATCATAATACAGGAATATTGTTCTACGTACTGTAAAAATTGCACTTTTCGAGCGCTTCGGCGCGCAGGGCAATGTTCCCACTATCTCGGACGCCGACGGAATATTGCCGTCCATTGAACTATATTGAGTTTAGCAAAACACATCTCGAAACCGCTTGAACCGCAATCCCGTCGTCATCTCATATTCTCTTGGCTAGAGACGATACCGCGGCCTTGAGGCCGGTCGCGGCCGAGGCGGTGACCTCCGGCGCGCGGACGATTCCAAGAGACTTGACCACCTCCTGGGATATGAGACGGTCGTCTCCCTCCGCGAGCTCGCGGACGACCCTCGAGTAGTCCTTTTCCTTGGACAGCTTCCCGACGTGGAGGAGGTAGAGGTCAAACATCGCCTGTACCGCCTCCTGTCCGAGGTACGAGTAGCACTCGGCCGATCGCATCGAATCGAGGAGCTCCCCCGCCTTCATCTCCATGACCCGGACCGCCTCGCTCTCCATGTAACGCCCGAAGAGAGAAGGCGCCTCGGTCCCGCCGCCCTGCGTCCTGATCGCGTCGTAGATGATCGAGAGCCCCTCCATCCTGTTCTCACACGAGACCCTCGAGGCCATCTCCAGTCCAAAGGCGTCCGCCCAGGCTTTGAAGGTCGAGGGCCTCCTCTTTGGGAGCCCCTTCACCTGGCCGAGGACGTGGCTGGGGGAGGGCATCTTCCCCTCGGCGAGCAGCTCGGCGTGTGCGAAGTCCCTCGCCGCTGAGAGCAGGGACAGGTCGGCCTCCGCAGCCTCCTTCTCCGAGAGAAGCTCTTCGACCCTGGCCAGCGACTTCAGGGACGACGCCAGGCGGGCCTCCGCCCCCCTCTTGCAATTCGCTATGAAACTGCGTTTGCAGTCCGATGACGCACCCGCGAGCAGGAGCGATGAATCCCTCAGGGGGACGGCGGACGCCAAGGTCAGGCCGAGGTCGAGGTCGGGCTGCCTGACGTCCCTCTCGTTCCTGAAGATTATCTTCGCGTACACCTCGCCCACCTTGACGAACTTCTGGGGGATGGGGTCGTGGTTGACTACGAGCAGGTCATACTCGCAGCTCCTCCTGCTCATGTTCTGAGCGTGGCACCCTATTATCGCGATTTCGTTGGTCGGGAATGTCTTGAGCGCGGGAAGGATGCTCATGGCTCCCGAGTCGGTCTGGTGCGAGGGGCGCTCCATGGCTAGAGCATCGTCGGCCAGCGGAGATAAGCTAGAGCGGTCATCTGTTGACGGCGACGATCCCAAGGGCCACCAGCGCCGTCCCGGCGATCTCGTTCAATGGCGGCACGCTCAGCTGGAAGACCGAGGCCATTATCACGGTAAAGACGGGCACGAGGAAGAAGTACGAGGAGAACTGCGCCGCGGGCATACGGGAGAGGACCTTCCAGAAGATCACGTAGGCCAGGCCGCTGGCGAGGACGACGCTGTACAGAAGGAGGAGGAGGAACAGCGGGCTGAAGGTCAGGTACACGTGAGTGAAAGCGACCGCGGGAAGTATGAAAGCGCCGCCGACCAGAGACTGGACCGCCGTGATCGTGTTGACGTTCAGCGAGGTCTTCCACCGTTTGTAGAGTATGATGGCGATGGCCCACGACACCGAAGCCAGGAGGGCGTAGAGGTCGCCCACGACCAGGTTCGATGAGAGGATGCTGGGAAGGAAGATCACGACGATCCCGGCGAAGGCCGCGCCGATCCCGATCAGCCTGTTGCGCGTCATCGCCTCTCCTATCAAGGGTGCGAGCGCAACAACTATGACCGGTTGGGTGTAAACGAGAGTCGAGTCGACCCCCGCGCTCGCCGTCACGAGGCTGACGTTCAGGAAAATCTGGAAGAGCGCGACATTGAAGAGGCCGAGGGCTACGAGCCAAGCAACGTCCACGCGCCCCATCCCGTCCGTCCTGAAGCGCGCGATGGCGAAGACGAAGATGCCGCTCAGCGTCGCCCTCAGGAACGCAAAGGTGATCGGATCGACGAACGGGAGGATTGCCTTGATTACGAAGTAGCTCCCCGCCCAGATCAGGCAGACCAGTATGATGAGCGAGAGGTCGACCGCTCGCGCCTTCATCGGGCGCCGCGAACCCCCCGCGTCTGTCCGCCGGCCTCAGTCTCGAGAGAGGTCAGCTCGTGATCAACGCCTTCATGCATCGCTGCTCCGAGGCCACGGCGAACGCGTCGGCGCTCCTCTCGAGTGGGAACCTGTGGGTGATCATGTCCGAGACCTGGACCTTCCCCTCCACGAGGAGCGCGAGCGCAGCCGCCGTCTCCCTCTCGGTGGACGCGTAGCTCGCGACGAGCCTCGTGCCGTTCAGGAAGAACGCCGCCATCTCGAGGCGCGCGACGGAGTCCCTTCGCGGCGCTCCGAACAGGAGGACCGTGCCACCCTTGGCGACGACCCTGAGGCCGTCCTCCAGCGCCGCCCCGCTTCCCGTGGCGAGGACGACGACCTCCGGGCCACCGTCGAAGGCCTCCAGCGCCCGCGCCCGTTCCTCCTCGCTGCCAGGATTGAACGACACGTCCGCGCCCATCCTCCCGGCGAGGGATATCCTGTACTCGCTGACATCCGCGATTCCCACCTTCTTTACGCCGAACGATTTCAGGAGCCTCATGTGGGTCAACCCTACGGGGCCGGCCCCGTAGATCATCGCCGAGGAAGCGCCCTTGGCCCCAGCAAGGTCGAGTCCCCGGATGCAGCAAGCGAGAGGCTCTATGAAGCTCGCCTCCTCGAAACCGAGCGAGTCGGGCAGCTTGAGGATGGCGCCCCGCTCCACGTTGAAACGGGGAACTACGAAGTACTGGGCGAGCCCGCAAGGGACGAGGTTGTGCCTGGAGTACTCGCCGCACAGGGTGTCTTCGCCTCGCCTGCAGAGCGCGCAGGCCCCGCAGCCCACGTGGTGGTGCGCGAACACCCTCTCGCCGACGGCGATGCCCTTCACCCCGGGTCCGAGCTCTGCGACCTCTCCGACCTCCTCGTGGCCGAGGATCCTCGTCGTTATGCCCTCACCGTGGACCTTCTCGACGTCGGTCCCGCAGATGCCGCAGCAGGCGAGTTTGACGAGTACCTCCCCCTCCCCGGGCGTAGGCTTCTCCATCTCGACGACGGAGACCCGTCCAGGCGAATCTATCAGGACCGCCTTCATGTCTGCCGGACGCCGCGTCTCGTTCCGATTATAAACATCGTGAACGGGTCACTTCGGGAGTCCTAGCACGTCCTCGCAGTCCCAGATCATGCCATCGACAGGGCACCTGTACTTGCAGGGCTGAACCTCGACCATCCGCGCACCGCAGTAGCAGAACTGCTCCGGCAACCGCTTCAAGAAATGAGCCACTAACCTTATAGGCTTTCGCAAGATATTCCAGACTATCGCTAGGGTCTTGGGCCAGGTGGTTTTGGAATGGTGAGACAAAGTGACGCCGGAAGAGCGGGCATGGCTTCCATGATAGCGGTTGCGTTGCTGGTCGTCATCGTCGCCCTCGCTGGGTCAGCGGTCTACCTCGCTTTCTCGCAGAGTGGGGGAGGCGTCAACACAGGGACGGTGATCTCGTCGAACACCTCGACCAGTTCGTCTTCGACGAGCTCGTCGACGACCTCGTCAATCTCGTCATCTGCCTCGGCCTCGACAAGTTCGTCCTCCCCTAGCAGCTCCCGAACCAGCACCGCCTCCAGCGCGTCCGCCTCCAAGAGCTCGTCGGTCTCGCTGAACTCGACCGAAGTGCTGGTGATAATTCCGCCTGGCATCCAGGACCTCGCCAACAAGGTCTCCTTCGAGCCGATCAACATCACCGTCGTCATCGGCGTCAACAACACGATAGTCTGGCTGAACAACGACAACGAGGAGCACATCCTAGAGTCCACATCGTGGCCACAGAGCGCCCAGCCGTTCCAGTTCTACTCCCTCCCCGGGGAGACCAACGCGGTCACCTTCACCACGCCCGGCAAATACACCTACTTCTGCGAGTGGCACCCGATCTGGATGGACGGGACGATAAACGTCATCGCTTAACGGGACGAGCTCTCCGGGGCCGCAGGGTAG
The DNA here is from genome assembly GCA_963703285.1 of uncultured Nitrososphaerota archaeon. Classification (GTDB taxonomy): domain Archaea; phylum Thermoproteota; class Nitrososphaeria; order Nitrososphaerales; family Gagatemarchaeaceae; genus Gagatemarchaeum. The sequence continues at coordinate 689,521 of OY969807.1, read as the reverse complement.
TGCCGGCGGCTCCACGCGCCGCAGGTCCATCGCCGTCCTGGTCGTCGTCTTGCTCGTGGGCGCCATCGTGGCCGGAACATACGTCCTGATTCAGGGCAACGGGACGTTGACCACCTCTTCATCCCAGACCGGCTGCGCGGACCTCACCTCCGTAACCAGAACCAACCTGGTCCCGTCCAAGTTCGGTAGCGTCACCACCTTCGATCTGCCCACGCCCCTGAGGAGCGCAAACTCGATCACGGCGGCCCCCGACGGGTCGGTCTGGTTCGGTGAGGTGGCCATCCCCGGGATAGCCCACCTCTTCCTGAACGGGACGCTCGTGGAGTACCCGTGGCCCTTCCCCAACTCGACCCCGGCCTCGCTCTGCTTCGACCGCTCGGATATCTGGGGGATCAAGCTTTGGAACGGTCTCGTCTGGGCCTCGGACTCCGCCAACAACCAGCTGGTGGGCATGAACGCGACGACCGGAACGTTCACCGTCATTACTCTGCCCGGCACGGTCATTCCGCGGTTCCTCGCGATCGACAGCCAGGACCGCCTCTGGTTCACGGAGACGTCCCTCCCTGCCCAGATAGGTGTGGTCGCCAGCAGTACGTCGGCGCCAACCTACTACTCTGTCCCCGCCGACCCGGGCGAGTACACCGCCTCGATTCTGTTTCAGAACTCCAGCCTCGGCTACGTCGTGACCGTCAATCCGGGCGACAGCCATGGTCAGGTCTTCTCCTTCGACCCGCTCTCCCCGTTCCCGGTGTTCCAGCAGGTGGGCGGTAACCAGACGCTGTTCGGACCCTACAGCGTAGCGGTCTCCCAGGGAGGTCTCTGGGTGGGGGAGCACGAGGCTTCCCACGTCGCCTTCTTCGACCCAAGCTCGGGCCAGTGGTCCTTCTACCCCACCTCCACGGACCCCAAGCTCCCGCTTACGCTCCCCTACTACCTCCTCGCCAACGGCAGTGCGCTCTGGTTCAACGAGCACGACGCGAACAGGATCGCGCTGCTCTCCAACATGACGACTCTGACGGAGTACGCGATCTCACCAATCCCGATCGATGAAGTCGGCATAGGGAACGCGCTCACCATCGCCATCGACAAGAACCTCGTCTGGTTCACCGCCTGGACCGCGAACCAGGTCGGGTTCGTCAACGACTCTGTCACGCCCTCCTTCTCCCTGACGACTCCGGCCAACCGCACGGAGACGACCATCGAGCCTGGTTCCTCCGCCATCTTCCAGCTCCAGCTGACGGGGACCTCGTCGAGACCGCTAAACCTGACCTTCTCGGACTCCGAGACAATCAGCTCGGTCCCCCAGAACATCACGTTCACCACGGGTACCTCGTCGTTCCCCTCGCTCGACGGACCCGTCTCCGTGCCCGTCACCGTGAAGGTCGCGGCCGGGACGCCGGCAGGTGACTATCTCCTCCTCATGACCATCAGCGATGGATTGACCTGGAGGTCAGTCTACGTGCCCATCGTGGTGTCCTGAGCTCCCGATTCGAAAAGCGTTAAAGCAACCGAGTTCGGCTCATCCCCGGTGAACCTTGGAGGACGATGCAGAAAGGCCCAAGCTGGTCAGGCGTGGGGTCTTCACGAACAGGCCGCGGCTGTGCGTTGTCTGCCTCACCCCGCTTCAGAAGCTTAGCGGCCTCGGCGGATGGCTCATCCCCCAGGACTACCTCTGCCCAAAGTGCGGGTACAGGGGGTATGCCTACGTCGAAGAAGTGAAGGACGAACGGAAGAAGGCGCCGGACTGAACTTCGTTGGAAAAACCCCGGATAAGCGTCTCCGGTCTTCTCTACGGCGTGATAGTCGTCTTCACCCTCGTCGTCCTGATCGGGTCGATCCCGTTCGGGACCTACGCGATCTTCTCCTCGCACCTCTCGACCACCGGGTTATCCTACCAGTCGCAGTTCCTCTATGTCCCCATCTACATCGGCCTCTTCATGGTGAACCTCCCCCTCACGCCAACGGTGGCGGAGCTCTACCTGTCCCTGACTGCGCTCTTCGTCTTTTTCATCGCCCTCGCGGCGGTTCAGGGCGGAGGGCTCATCCGGGCCCTCAAGGGGGCGTCGAGGGACGGGATGGGCGACCTGCTCCGCAATCCGTTGTCTGCCACGGTGATGATCCTGGGGGCCACGCTCCTCGCAACGATCATCCTCGACCTCTTCCAGACCTCTGCGGGCGTCTCGACCGGCGGCCTCTCGGGGGACCCCTACCTCCTTCTGGTTGATTTCACCCTCGCGCCCCTCATTGAGGAGGTCGGGTTCAGGTTCTTCCTGATCGGCGTCCCCCTCTTCGTCATCCTGCTGCTTATGAAGTCGAACGCTCGCCGTATGCTGAAGGCCCTCTGGCGCCCTTCCTCCAGCTGGGAGGGAATCTCAGCGGATTCTCCCCAGGGGCTTGCCACTGGCTCGTTGAAGCTGCTCGTCTACTTCCTGATAGCGCTCAGCTCGATAATCTTCGGGGTTGCACACTTCGTGTCCGGCGCCGGGTGGGGAATCGGGAAGATCAGCGAGGCCGCGCTGGACGGGGTGGCCCTGGCATACCTCTACGTCAGATACGGGCTTCACACCAGCATCATCTTTCACTGGGCGGTGGACTTCGCATCGAACGGGTATGCCTTCTATGGGCAGGCGGTCTACGGCGTCCCATACACCGCGAACAGCCTCTACAGTCTTGTGCCGACGGTGGACATCGTCTTCATCGCAGGAATCCCCGGGTTGCTCTACATCGTCAATCTGCTGCTGAAGCGGGCGCAGGGTCCGAGGGGCGGAGCGGCTCTCGAGACGGCCCCCGTGGCTGCCTGAGCCGACGACACGCCGCCTAGAGGAGCCCGAGCTGTAGAGCAACGACCACGTCGTTCGTGACGTCGCAGATGCACATGGCGAGCAGCGGGATGGTCAACGCCAGGACCAGATTCCTGTGGGTTTCGAACTTCGCCCACAGCAGGGCCATGAGGGCGGCCATCACTCCCACCCAGAGAGCGACATTGAGGGGGCCAGGGAGCCAGAGGGTGACCGAGGCCGCGGGGCTGGGAACAGTAATCGTTTTTGATACGAGTTGGTATCAAATCGCACCATCGAACATTGGTCGTTAAATAGCCGGAGTACAATCGTGTTGAAACTAGCCGACCGGGCCAGGAAGAATGGCCTCGACTACAAGGCAGCTTACCGTCTTTTCAGAAGCGGAAAGTTCCCGAGGCCGGTGGAACAGCTCCCTACCGGGTACCATCCTCGTCCACGAGCTCCCAGCGACGACAAACAACGCGGTCCTGTACGCGAGTATCTCTTCAATGGACCAAGCAGCCGACCTTGACACGCAGGTGCAACGCCCCAGGGACTACGCTGCGGTTCAAGGATTACACGTAGTTCAAGAGGTCAAGGAGAATGGCTCCTGGCTCAACGGGCACCGCAAGAAACTGATGAAGGTCCTGGAGAACACGTCGACCTCGGTCATCGTGGTCGAGCGCAGGGATAGGCTCGCAAGATTCGGGTCTGAATACGTCGAGTCGGCAATGGCGGCCTCCAAGAGGAAGGTCGTCATCGTCAATGACACAGAGATGAAAGATGACCTCGTCCAAGACATGGTCGACGTCCTCACTTCGTTCTGCACCCGGCTGTACGGGAAGCAGTCAGCGAAGAACAAGGCGAAGAGGACACCGGAGGCGACCGAACGGTAACGCACCTCTGGAAGTCCCTCGGCCAGAAGCGGACCATCGGGATCAAGTACGAGCCGAGCCCGCAGCTTCTAGCTTACCTCTCCGACATGCGAGATGCCACTCGGATGGCCCTCGCCTACGCCCTAGTGGATGCCAGGCTCAACGGTGGGGAGATCCCTTCGCCGATAAGGCTGAGGAAGAAGGTCAGGCCCTGGTTTGTGGAGACGATGCCGTACGCGCGCCACCACATCAACCCGGTCTGCAGCAAGGCGGTCGCTTTGCTGAGGGCCTACAGGAAGAGGCACAAGAGCCTGGCGCTTCCGTCCCTGGAGAAGCTCTCCATGCGAATAGACAGGGAGCTGTTCAAGATGACGGAGGAGCGCGACCAGATGGTGATTCGCATTACAATCCGACCCCGCGAGTATGAGTACATACGATTCACACCAAACCACAAGAAGTGGCCGGATTATTCAAGGGGCAAGCTTGGCGAGATGACCCTGACGGACGAAAGGCTGCTCCTGACGTTCGTGGACGGCCTCTCCACGAAGCCTCTCGGAGACCAGCTCGTGGGAGTGGACCTGAACTTCGCCACCATAGACTGCACTCCCATAGACAAGGGGAGACTCGGACAACCGGTCACCATTCCGACGAGCGACGTCGAGCACATCCAGGACTCGTTCACCAGGCGTCGAAGGCGGCTCCAGCTCCACATCAGGAACCCGCAGAAGCGCGCCAAGAAGCTGGAGCAGACCAGAGGGAGGCAGAGGCTGCGCATCAGGGACTCGCTCCACAAGCTGACCACAGGCCTCGTGAGGAGATACCCCAACGCCACCTTCGTCTTCGAGGACCTCAGGCACATCAGGAACAAGTCTACCGAGGGGAGGAGGTTCAGGACGCGCCTGAACCGCTGGCCCTACAGGATGGCCCAGGCGATGGTCGACTACAAGTCACCCAGCACGACGCTGTACGCGAATCCGAGAGGGACTTCTTCGAGATGTCCCGTATGCGGTGGAAGCATAGAGCACCCAACTCGGATCCCGTCAGACATGCGCTGGAGGGTAAGCGCGTGTCCAACATGCGGCGCGGACTACGACAGGAACCGGCTGGCCTCGTTGGCCATAGCCTGTCGCGGTTCGCGCCTTTGCGGACGACCGTTCTCCGTGAGTGAGGATGCCTCTTGGAGCCTTGTGAGGGATGAATACCTGTGGCACGGGCCCGTGGCCGAGACGGCCGTGGCGGGTGGGACCGAGGAAGGCGCCAACGCTCCTAAGGAAGCGATGTCCTAAATGGGCTTGCTTCTAACAACGGACAGGTCCAACGCCATCAGGGAGACCATCGAGCAGGAGAAGTGCGACCTGGTCGTCCTTCCCCACTGGGAGACGGGCGCGTCCAAGAGGCTGGTCAGGCTTTTCTTCCCTAGCATACTCGAGCAGGCGAGCTGCCCGGTACTCGTCCTGAAGGGAACCAAGTGGCTGACGGCATCGAAGGCCGAACGTCCCGGTCTAGCCCTCGGACAGCGCGAGAGACCCGCGCCTTCGTGACCCGGTGCTAAGTGGGGTCCCCGGCTCTGTCGCTCCCTCGGGACGCTTCCTGGATGCTGGCTAGCAGCAAGACCGCGAAGGGTATGAGGACCATCGCCTGCTGGATGCCGTAGCGCCTCCTGTAGGTCTCTTGATGCTCCAGCTCGAGCGCGACCGCGGTCTTCGCGCTCCTCTTGCTGGCTAGGGAGATCGAGAAGGCCAGCAGCGGGACGTAGTTGAGGGCTAGGAGGAGCACGTAGACCCCTATGGAGGTGGTGAGGGGTGTGCGCTGGTGCGCGTAGAGGAGGAAGAGCACCCCGACGACGCCGAAGAAGAAGACCCCCGAGCCGTACTCGAGGAGGACCCTCCGCTCCCCTCTGTAGACGATCTCGAGCGCGGCGAGCTTCCTGATGCTGATGAACCTCGGTTCTCCCACGGAGCCCGCTCCCTTCGGCAAAAATTTAACGGTGGCGGCCCCTCACTTCTTCGGCTCCGCCGAACCGGCTCCCTCGAGCTCCCTGTTCAGGAGGATGAGCCGCGCCAGCACTTCAGACTTGATGAGGGCGTGGTCCTTCCTCACGGCGTTCATCACGATCTTGACGATGAAGTATGACTTGTCGCTCTGCTCGTTGATGAAGCAATTGACCACGGGGTAGCTCGCCACCTCCTCCTTGACCCTCTTCAGGACCACGTTCGGGTCGAGCCTGTTCGAGAACTCGTACCTCACGTTGAAGATGTAGTCCCTGTTCGTGTACGTCACCACCGCTGCGTCGGTCGCGATTATCGTGTTGGGGATCTTCATCGTCTGGCCCTCCTCCGTGATTACGGTCGTGAAGAAGAGGCCTATCTCGATGACCTCCGCCATGTAGCCGGCGTAGATCTGGTCCGGTGAGAAGTACTTGTAGCCCGGGTTCATCGCCCACTGGAAGGGGATGTGCCAGGTCATTATCCGTACCTGGTTTCCGGGGCGTATCACGCCGGATACGAGGATGAGCATCCCGGCGAAGAAGCTGCCGAGGGTGGGCTGGAGGGCTAGCCCCAGGACGAGCCCGCTGAAGGCGGCCGAAGCCAGCAGGGCGGTCGGAGAGAAGGAGGCGTAGAGGAACGCCGCGGCCATGCTTATCACGTACCCGCTGATGGTGACCGCGTTCTCAGCGACGAGCACCGTCCTCTTCGCATGGTCACGGAGACTGAGGCCCACTATGGACGCGACCTCTCTCGTGATGAACACCCCCGCCACGAGTATCAGGGCCGCGTAGACGTACTTCAGCCCGTAGGTGAACGAGGGAAATGCGAGGTTGAGCGTTATCACTGCGAAGGCAGCCGCGACGACAATCGCGAGGATGATTGCCAGCCTGAGGACTCCGGACCGCATCTGAAGGAAGGTCTGCTCTCGGTTTATATCGGTGATTGAAGAATTCAGCCGCCCCCGAAGTCCGCCCTGTGGAGTCAGGTCTTAGCGCTTAGGTCATTCAGGCTTGTTGCGAGCGTTTCGTTGCCCGCCAGCTTGGAGTAGTAGGCAAGTATCCCGAGTTGTTTCTTGACCTCGGTCCTCACCTGCCCCCTCCTCTTCTCCAGTTCCCCCCTGCCCTTGGTGGAGATCACGTATCGCCTCGTCGTCCCCCCGCTCGCGGGAAGCTCGACGATCAGCCCCTCGTCCCGAAGGCCCCTGATCATGAAGTAGATGGAGCCCGGGCCCGGCCGCCAGACTCCTGAGCTGGACCGCCGTATCTGCTCCTGGAGCTCCGCGCCGGAGAGTGAGGATTCCGACAGGAGCTGGAGCGCTATCAGCTTGAGGAGGCCTCTGGGTACGCTGGCCACAGGAGAGCCCCTGCTCCGCGCCTGATATATCCGCGAGCGAGCCGCGAGCCGCTGTGGACGGTTGCTCCATTCGAGCATTCATTAAGGCGATTGCACCGCCCTGGGCTGCTTGACCTCCCACTGCATCTCGCACATCAAGGACGCCGACGGAATCTGTTCCGCGGCGATCACCCTGGCCGCGAAGGGCGGAACCTTCCGGCTCTCCGACTACGACGACATCATCGGCGAACTCGACGCCATCCCCTCCGGGACGAGCGAGCTGACCATATGCGACCTGGGCACCGACCCGTCTCGGTTCCCCGAGTTCAGGGCCAAGATATCCGACCTCGCGAAGCGGCTCGCTGTGACATACATCGACCACCACTACCTCTCCGACGAGATGAAGGCCGAGCTCTCAGGTCTGGGTATCCGCATGGTCCACGACACCAACGAGTGCTCGAGCATGCTCTGCTACACCACGTTCAAGGACGCGCTGCCGCCGAGGTCCAGCTATCTGGCTATGTTCGGGGCGGTGACGGACTACATGGACTCGTCGCCCCTTGCGGGGAAGATGATGGAGAGGTTCGACCGGCAGTTCGTCCTCCTCGAGAGCACGATGCTCTCCTACGCGATCGCGAACCAGGGGAGAGACGTCAGCTACATCGAAGGCCTGGTGAGGGCCCTGTCGAGGATGGAGCTACCCCACAGGATAGAGGGGGTCAGCTCGTTCGCCCTGCGCCAGGCGGAGACGGTCGCCGAGCTCGAGGGGGTCGTCGGAACCAAGGGAGTGGCGATGGGGAAGCTTGCCTACATGGAGACGGACCAGAGCAGCACGGGGAACGTCGCCAAGCTGCTGCTCGGCGCGTTTGATGTGCAGGTTGGGGTGTCCTTCAGGGTCAAGAGCGGAGGGCGGGTCGAGATGAGCCTGAGGTGCACTTCCGAGTGCCCTCTCCACCTCGGCCGGACCATCAGCGAGATCGCAGCGAGGCACGGGGGAAACGGGGGAGGTCACGCCCGCGCCGCCGGTTGCACCGTGCCGTCCGCAGAGGTTCCAAGCGTGCTCAGGGAGCTGGACGCCCGTCTCGCAGAGGAGGACAGCGGGACTACGCGTCGCCCAGCGGACAGCGGTTGAAGCAAGGCGGGCTCAGCGCGACTATCTCTGAGAAAGGCTGAGGACCTCCTTCGGTCCGTCCAACACCGCGAGGAAGCTCCTCAGTAGACTTCGACCGACGAGTCTCCTTTCTATGGAGGCGGAAGAGTGGATGTCAGTCGTAAGCACGAACGGCCCTATGGCCACGTCGTCCACGGCGCTGAAGACGGCAATCCTCCGAGAATCGGGCATGACGGCTCTGTATGACTCGGGGGTGAGGTGGGAGAGGAAGCCTAGGGACTCGAAGGTCGCGAACGGGATTAGAAGTCCGCCTGAAAAACCCGTATCGACGTCACACTCCAGGCGCGCACCTGCAACCTCGACAGTCAGCGACGGAGCGCTAGGCGTCCTGCTTTGGCTGTATCTCCAGCTCCGGTCCAATCTCAATCTCCCCATCAGCGGGGGCCTTCCCCTCGTCAACCACAAAAGCCAGCGCGACGTTGAACCTCGATGAAAACGTGCGGGCCTCCTGGTACGTTCCGAAGATTCCCTGCAGCTTGCCTGCGGACACAACGATGGCCTTCCCCCTCTGCTTAGCCAGCTGTCTCCAGTTGGATTTCACGAACCTCAGATTCTTGACGAACTCCGCTCTGGCCTTTTCGGCCCGGTAGTTCGTCTCGCCCTCCAATCCGCTCCCATCCACCCAAGACTTCAGGGCCTCGTTTAAGGCGCTCCCCATCGTCTCGCCCGAGAGGGCCGCCCGCGCCTTCGCTCTCCTGTACAAGTCTGAGTCGACCCCCCTGATGAGCACCTCCTTCTTCATGCTAAGTTAACTTGCTTAACATGTTAATAAAGATAACATGGTTTCGCACCCCGGACCGTCGGGACTCTGGGCGTGCCCCACCTAGGCGGTGCAGAAGACCTTGATTGCCCCGCCGAGCTGGCTCGATTTGAGTTCAACCTCCGAGAAGTGCTTCCGCAAGACCCCGGTCAGTTCGCCGTTCTTCAGCGTTAGCAGGTACGTGTCATAGAGGGACCCGAACCTGAACCCCCTCCTTCCTCCCGTCACAGCACCGATTATCGGGACCCCAACCCTGAGATAGAAACCTAGGAGTACTGCGCTCGCGAAAGAGTCTGGCTTTCCGAGGTCGCAGAATCCGAACCTCCCGCCCGCCGAGGTGATCCTCCTTATCTCCGCGACGGCGGTCAGGAGGTCGCGCGAGTCCCTGATTCGAGAACCCGGCGACGACAGAGCCGAACGCCGCGTCACGGAAGGGGAGTGCCTCGAAGACCGCCTGGACCGCCATGTCCCGACCCGCTACCATGAGCATCTTCCTCGACGCGTCCAAGAGCACGGGAGTGCCACCCGACCAGGTGACCACCCTCGCCAGTGTGCCTGGGCCTGAGCCGAGGTCGAGGACGAGTTCTCCCCGGCGAACTGCGAAGTCCACCACCTCCTCCCTCATCTCACTGTCAGAGAACATGGCTATGCGGGACGAGCCCTCTTCGTATATCGGGATGATCGATTCTAGGGAGTCGTAGACGTGCTGCCACCTCGACTGGAGGCCCGGCCTGCGCGATGCGGCCACGGGTGCGAGCCTTCTCCCCGGGTTAGTAAGCGTTGGTGTTGGTCGAGTGGTCCCGTGATATGAGAGCCGTGGAGCGAGACGGGCCAATCTCGGGGATTCCCCGTGAGCATTTCGCCCGGTCGTTACAATGTGGCGTTGAAGACCTGGGCTGGGCGACTGAACTGCGTATATAGATTCGAGGTCAGGGCCCGGACGATGAGAAGAGGTACGGCACCGAGCGCGCTGCTGATTGCGCTCGTAATCGGCCTTTCGCCGGTCGTCTCCGCACCCCACGCGGCATCATCGTCGCCGCTTCCCTACCAGCTGGGCGTCCTCCTGTCCGGGTATTACGAGCCGATCCAGCTTAATGCGCCAGCGACGCCGACGACGGTCTACTTCGCCGTGAGCAGCAACGCCACCCTCTCGACCGCTCTCATGACCAACTCGCAGGCGACCTCCTTCGGCTATGGAACGACGGACCTTGCCGACTCGCTCTACGATGTGAACAGTAGCAGCGCCACGCACTCCATGAGCGTCTCTGAGGGGATCTACTGGCTCGTCTTCTTCGCCTACGGCTACAGCGCGAACGTCAGCTTCGCTCTCTCGACCGTTCCCACCAGCCCGTACGTCTACTACCCCCTCACCGCGCCCGAGCCCTCCGGGGTCGCTTCCTTCGGTCTGTACAACGACTCCGGGGTGGTGACATCGTACACGGTCGAGAGCAGCGACGTCCTCGGCGTCGCGGACATAGCCTCGCTCCAGGCCTACAACGCGTCGGCCGCCGAGTTCAACGACACCCTCTCGGGAGCGACGCTCCAGCTGAACGCCATCCTGGTGATCAACGAGAAGGGAGGCCAGCAGCAGGACTACTGGACCCAGAACACGCCGGACTTCGTGACCGCGACCAACCAGGTCTCTTGGGCGGACAACATCTGGAACGCCAGCGTCTCGGGCGTCCTCAGCAACGGCACCGTCTCATCGACCGACGGAGGATACGTCTACTCCTTCTCCAACTTCGGGAGCACCGGGTACTACTACTCCTACCAGTCCTCGAACACGACCTATCGTCTGCCCCTTGAGCTGGCCCTCGTGATGGGGGAGTCCATCGTCCAGGGAGTAGGGGTCAGAGTCCAGATGGGCATCCAAGAGATAACCAACGGGACCACGCCAGCGAAGCCCATCGACTGGTTCGATAACGCTACAATCAACGACCCGACAGTCCAGAGCGCGTACTTCTACGTCGCGGGTAACGCCACGGTGCCCAACGGAGAGTTCTATGATACGGAGTTCGTCTTTGGCGGCGAGGGCAACGGGGAGGCGACGACCTTCACCCAGCTGAGCGCGTCGATGGGCCTGTTTTACGGGAACTCGGTTACGGGTCCCCAGAGCGCCTACCCATCCTACTACAGCTTTGGGGGCAACACGGGCGAGACGACGTACAACCTGCACGTCTCCTACGCGAGCAACGGCTTCTCGACGGTCTCCGTCGGTACCCCCAACTATGCCTACCTGGGACAGGCCTCCGGCACCTGCGCGCTTCCCCCTGGCACGTGCCAAATACCCTCCTTGGTCGTAGTCACGACGACCACAAGCACCTCCTCCAGCGCTTCCAGCCCTTCCAACGGACTCACAGCCTACCTCCCGTACTTCGCTGCAGGGGTCCTGCTGATAGCGGTAGTTGCCGTAGTCCTCGTGCTGTTTACCAGGAGGAAGGCGCCTAGCGGCGAGGCCATGAGCCAGCCGATATTCCCGCCGCCGCAGCCGCCTTCGGCCTCCGCCTACTGCGCCTACTGTGGGAGCGCCATAATGCCGAGCGCGAGGTTCTGCCCCAACTGCGGAGCGCCGGTGCACAACGAGGAGCCCGGCAGCGGTGGAGCTGGACCAGTCCAGCAGTGAGAAACCCCCGTCAGAGATCAGTTTGCTACACCGGAGATTCAATGGAGTCCGGCAAGATTCCAAACGCTCTCCGACATATTGAGAGACTTCGTAGGCCCAGCGTTGCGCTGGACCAAGACAAGCGTTAACATCACGCAGGATGAATAAATAGCAGGGTCTCTCATACATGCACGGTGCAGCTTCGAGGCAGGAGCGATCACGCGATCGCAGGGGTTTCGACTGTCGTGATTCTCGCGCTTGTCGGGCTGACTCTCAGCCTTCTTCCGGTCGGATCAGGTTTCCAGAAAGGAGGCTGTCTAGGCCCGAACGTCTGTCTCTTCGCCTTGAGCGCGGACGTGTTCATCGGCAGCGGCTATGGCGGTGGCATGGTCACCCTGAATGTGACCAACAACGCCCAGTTGCCGTTCATCAACATCACCCTATCCGCGATAAGCCCGCCGGTCAACGGGCTGTTACGGTTCACGCCCTTTACCATCAACGACAGGGTGGTAACTTCGTCGAACGCTCTAGACGTTGGAAAGGCCTCAATCGGCTACTTCTCTTTCGACTACGGCGGAACCTCTCCAACAGTCTACACGCTTACCGTAACAGCGACGACGGTGGACGGACAGCTCATCACCGAGCAGACGACCGCAGTTTCATATTCCTGGACGTGACCGCGGAATCGGCCAATATTTCGAACGGACAGGGATCCCGAAGCCATCTGGTCGCGTTCATGAGATGAGCGCGATGGCTCGTTCGCGGGCACTAGCTACGAACACCCGGGGAGGCTACCTTCGTGGAGTCGAAAACGCACCCTTGAGCGCGGCGGCGGCCTTTTTTCTTCCCTCCTGTCCGAAGGGGAGCGTGAAGAAGCCGTGGATCGCGCCGTCGTACCTTACCATCCTCGTCCTTACTCCTGCGCTGGCCAGACGGCGGGCGTAGGCCTCTCCTTCGTCCCTCAAGGGGTCGTACTCGGCCGTGAGGACCAAGGCGGGAGGCAGCCCACCGAGGTCCCTCGCTCGCAGCGGGGATGCGTAGGGATCGTCTCCGTCTTCGGGTGTCCGGAGGTAGTGGTTCCAGTACCACTTCATCTCCTCCCTAGAGAGCCCGTAGCCCTCCCCGTACTCTCGATGGGAAGCGGTCTCGAACGAGAGGTCGGTCGCCGGATAGACCAGGAGCTGGAACGTTATCGCGGGCCCCGCCCTGTCGCGGGTCATGAGACAGAGCGCGGCAGCGATGTTGCCGCCCGCGCTATCGCCGCCGACAGCGACCCTGGCAGGGTCGATGGCCGTCGACGCCTTTCCACTGCTGACGTACGATAACGCCGAGTACGCGTCCTCGACCGGCGCCGGGAACTTGCTTTCGGGGGCGAGCCGATAGCCAACCGAGACGACCGCGCAGCGAGCCGCCGAGGCGAGGTAAGAGCAAGTGCTGACGATCTCGGGGTCGGCGTGTCCCCCGAGGACCCAGCCCCCTCCGTGGAAGTACAGCAAGACCGGGAGCTTCGTCGCTCTCAGACCCTTCGGTCTGAAGACTCGTGCGGGCAGGCTACCCTTGGCCCCCGGAACGAGAATCTCCAGAGACTCGACCGCTACGCCCGGATCCCACCGGTAGAGGTCGTCGAGGAGCCGGGACACCTCCCTAGCCCCCTGCGCCGTGAGCTGGCTGAGGTCGGGGGTCTGAATCTGAAGGAGTCGCCTCAGGTACCTCTTCGAGTCCGGGGTGAGAGCCATCGGATGCGTCGGCATGCTCGCGGTTTCCAGGAATAAAAGCAGCGGGCAGACTGGCGGCGAGTTCAGGTTCGCGCTTGAAAAATGCTTATCTGTATCGCGCTCCAAGCAACTGTGGTGCATTGGCCCGCTGCGGACCACGGCTCATAGGTTGAGACTCCCATCGTCGAGTGCTCGGGGGCCAATTGGCACATAGACGGAAGGGCGTCGCAGGCGTCCTTGGTGCTTCGATTGCTCCAGGGTTCCTGCTCGCAGGGATAGTCCTCGGAGGAGTTCTCTTCACCATGCCCGTGGGAACCCCTTCCGGTACCAAGTGCCCTGGTCTTCCCTCGCCGTGCCCCTTCGGCATCGGGGGAGAAATCTGGATTGAGACGAACTATGGAGGGGGAATGTTGAACGTGACCGTCGCCAACGACGCCCGGTCTTCGTTCGCCGGCATCACCGTAGTCTCAGTAGCCCCCGCGTTGACTTCTCTCAGCGGCCTGATCGGCTTGGCTGTCTTCGCGCCGTTCACCGACAACGGCATCGTGGTCAAGCAGTCCAGCCCCTTGGGTGCCGGCGACACCGCCATCGCGTTCTATTCGTTTATCTCCGGAGCGAGTCCTTCCGGGGTCTACACCGTCACCGTTCGGGTCACGACGACGAGCGGAGAAGTGGTGACCGAGAAAGCGATGATAGACGCAATTGAGGACTCCGGCGTATAGCCGCAGGAAACCTCGGTCTATCAGGGGCCTTCCAGGCCTGCGAGTACCTCCGTTCTAATGCCGAGAACACCCGTTTCTATGCTTAGGATTAAGGGAGCAGCGAGCTACAGGGTATGCTGTGAAAGAAAGTGCGTAACCCGATAACTCTCAGCATCAGACGGAACAAGATGATGGCGCTGGCCGTCGGCCTGTCGCTGGTGACAATCCTGCTCGTGGGCGCGGCGCCCGGGAGGGCCGCGACGACAGGGACGACCTACGACGAAGTCCAAGTCATGATTCATACGACCAACAGCACGTTCGTGGGGACCTACACCGTGACCGCCTACAACTCGACCGGCTACGCCCTGGTGACCTACGAAACGCCCTACCCGGCGGCCTCGTTCGAGCTTCCGAGCGCCAGCTACATCTTCACGGTGAGCGCCGCTTCCGAGTACCCGTACGCCTGCCCGCTGGCTACCGGGACGGAATCCACAGGGACGGTCTCCACGGAGCAGTCTGGCGGGAGCGGGGGTCCGGCGGTGATCGTTCTCCCGTGCTACCCCGGATATCAGGACACCGAGTACGGCTACGCCGTCCAGCAGGTCTCCGGCCCGACGCTCATCACCATCTCGACCCTGCCGGTCGCCAAGTACCCGACCACCACGATAGCGGTCCACGTCAACTTCGTCAACGGGACGGCCGCCGTGGGAGCCAACGTCTACTCCTCAGTTCTTGGCGGACAGTGGTACGCGCCGCCCGAGGCAGCCGGGGTGAACATGTCAGGAACGGTTGGAACGGACGGGATCGCAAAGCTGATCGTGCCCGCCGCGCCCCTCGAGGTGACGGCCTGGGACTGGGTCCCGGTAAGCACGCCCGTCAGCCACAGCACAGTCCAGGTGAGCATCGGAGGCCAGGTCGTCAACGTGACCGTCAACTGGGAGCCTTCGTACGTCGGACTCGCGGGCTCCGTCCTGATCGTGCCTCCGCAGACGAGCGGGACGATCACGCTCAGGCTGCAGCAGACCGACTACTGGGTCACGCCGGCCGGAGGAGAGACACCGAACACGGTGTCGACGGGAACCTCCGCAACCCCAGCGACCGCGTCCAGCGGCCCGGACCTCATCCCAGCGAGCGTCTCCTCCGCGCAGGCGACCGGTCAGTCCTCGGGAGGGGCGACGACCGTGACATCGACCGTCTCGGAACTGATTCAGACGCCTTCCTCGACGTCGCCGAAGAGCTCGTCGGGCTCTCCGGGGTACCCCACGGAGCTCCTCACGGTGGTCGGCGCGCTCGCCCTGGGTTTGGCCACAGCGAGCCTCATCATCGTAAGGAGAAGGCCCGAAGCCTGAGCGGGGCGCTCCTGATGACGCCCCGGGACCTGACGACGGTCTTGCGAAGGTCGTTTGGGGATAGGCGTAATTAGCGAGCCTCGCAAGGCCTCGCCGTCATGCTGGCCAGAAGGACGCTTGCGATAGCAGCGATTGTTGTACTAGCGGCCGCGGGCCTGGCGGGGATAGTGACGACAGACATTGGCAGGAACAGGTCCGGGGCTGCGGCGTGCCTCATTCCACCGGTGCCCTGCCTCTTCAACATCCAAGGAGAGATCATGATAGGCAACGACCTCGGAGCAGGAATCATGAACATAACGGTCTTCAACGCGGCCAACTATCCCTTTACGAACATCACCGTTCTCAGCGCCGCGCCGGGCCTAGCCGGCTTCGCGGAGTTCACGCCCTTCACATCAGGGGGCCGCGTCGTGAGCGTCTCCAACCAGCTCGAGATAGGTCTGTACTCCTCCGGGTTCTACTCGTTCACTTCGGGAGGAGCGCTCTCGACGACGTACACCATCACCGTCCAGGCCACGATGTCGAACGGCCAGACCATAACCGAGAAGACGAACATAGTCTCCGACTCGGACTGAAACTCCCGGCAATCGGCGCGTCAGACAACGCGGTCGAAGGCCCGCATCACGGCGGGGATTTCGTCTATCAGGTCCCCCCCGGCCATGTGGAGGCCCCTCTTCTTGACGACCTCGATTCCCGCTGACCCGTTGATGTATGCGGCGCAGCACGCCGCCTCGAAGGGAGGGATGCCCTTGGCTGAGAGGCCGGTGACCAGGCCTGTCAGCACGTCCCCGGTTCCCCCCGTAGTCATGGCGGGGGTGTGCGCCTCGTTCAGGGCGACCCTCTCTCCATCGCTGATGATGTCGACGGGGCCCTTCAGGAGGACCGTCATCCCAGACTCCCTCGCCTTCTCTTTGACCAGCCTGACCCTGTCCTCCAACCCTCCCTCCACTTTTGCGGAGAAGAGCCTCTCGAACTCGCCGTAGTGCGGCGTGACTATGGTCGGGATGCTCTTGACGACACCGACGATCTGGGGTCTTAGCGCGTCGGCGTCGACTACGAGGGACTTGCTCTTTGTCGAGAGGCGGGTAAGCGCGTGCGCCAGGTCCTCGGGGTTCTGGGGTCCCAGCCCGGGCCCTATCCCGATGGAGTCGAGCTCCGGCAGCCAGGAGGTCAGCCTGTTGGCGTTTCCCCTCGTGAGCTTGCTGTCCGGCATCGGGATGACTATGAGGTCGGCGGACATCGCCCTAACGGGGGTCGCTATGACCGCCGGGACCGCCAGGTACACGAGGTCGATGCCCGAACGCAGCGCGGCCATCGCGGCGTTGAAGGGAGCCCCGTGGTAGATCCTGCTCCCGCCGACGATGGCGGCCTTCCCGTTCATGCCCTTGTGGGAATCAGCCTTCCTCGGAGGGATCCTCGCTGAGACGAACTCCCTGTCGATCGATATCGCGTCCAACGATGCCCACCTCAGAAATTGTAGTGCCTCTGCGTGTGGGGCAGCGTCACGAGCGATTCCACCGGGCAGTTGAGGTTGAGCCGCTCCTTGAGCTTGGGGAGGGACTGCTCCATCGAGGCGATGGTGAAGATCCCCACCACCCTCGCCTTCGCCTTCTCGGCGAGCTTGACGAGCGCGTCTATGGTGATCCCCGACTGTATGAAGTCATCGACGATCAGCACGTGCTCGCCCTTCTTTATCGCGCTCTTCGGCAGGTAGAGGTACTTCATAGAGTCAGGCGAGTAGACGACCCTATGCTCGTAGAAGTCCTCTATCCCCTGGTCCCGTTCGGACTTTGCGATTGCGACGTTGACGTTGAACTCCCCCGCGACCTCGACCGCGAGAGGGACACCGTCCACCTCCATCGTCAGGACCTTGTGAACCTGGGAGGGGCCGAACTCCCCGTAGACCACCTTGGCGATCTGGGCGAGGAGCCCCACGTCCGTCACCGCCCGCGAGAGGTCGTAGGTGCCATCGGGCGTCACCTTGATCTGGTCAGCGACGATCTTCCTGAGGAGCTTCTCGCGGAAGACCGCGACGAACTTCTCCGACCTCGCGGCGCTGGGCAGCACGTGCCCCCTCACGTAGCGGCTCAGGATGGGCGCAGAGAGACCAAGGATCGCCGACAGCTCCTTGTAGCTGTAGTTCTTCTTGAGCGTCGAAAGGAGCTCCACCGAGGATATACGCGACTTGACGTCCGCGACTCGACTCAAGGCTTCTCACCTCCCCTTTTCACAGAAAGGTGTAGAAAAATATTGTCACCCTGAGGTGGGTTTTAGCCAGCGATGCAAACGCTAGTGCCCCAGGATGATCCTCAGCCAGGTCGGGAGGAAGTTCTTGTCGGGGTAGTAGAGGAAGAACCAGAGGAAGACGCCGCCGAGGAGGACGTATGCGACCTCGCGGGGGAACCACTTCCTGGTCAGAAGGAAGGCGCACCCGATCGCTATCGCGGGCATCACCGGGAGCATGTAGTAGGGATAGGTGACCCTGCCGTAAACGTAGAGCCCGATGTAGGGGAGGTAGGCGATGAGGTACCAGAGGAGCGCGAAGGAGGCCAGCCTGAACGAGGGCGTGTCGATGTTCAGCGCAGTCGTGACGTCCTGGACGATGGCGGCTCGGCTCGTCCACAGCTTGTAGGCGAGGTACCCCACGTACGGGACCCAAATCCACGTCAGCCAGATCTCGAAGAAGTCGGTTACGCCCCAGTAGCCCAGCAGGACGTACTTCGGGACGTTGTTCACCAGCTCCCTCGAGACGAAGTAGCCGACTGCGGGGTAGTAGGTCATCCAGCTGAAGGGCGTGATCCACGGCGCCTGGCCGTTGCCATAGAACCCCCAGCCGCAGCTGGTAGGGAGGCATCTCAGGGAGCCGCCGTATTTCAGTATGTACTGGATGTCCGCGACAAAGGTGGTGGTCTGGGGGTTCCCGAAGAGCGTCACGTAGAGCTGCAGGCCCGCTGCGAAGACCACGATGACGATGATCAGCATCCTCAGCGACGAGAGGAACCTCGTTCGCCCGTCTCCCGTCCCGAAGAGGAGGTTGTAGACGACGAGGAAGGCCACCAAGAAGACCGCGGTCTCCTTGTTGAGTGCCGAGATCCCTAGCAGGATCGCGGAGAGCGTTATCCTGTCGAGCCGCCATACGCGTATGTTGGCAAGGTACACGAGGAAGGCGAGCAGCGAGAAGAAGATCATCTGGATGTCTATGACCGCTATGCTCGACTGGATGAAGAAGAGCGTCTCGAAGCCGATGAGGTACGCGGCGAAGACAGAGAGCCTCGGGTCCTTGGTGATGGACCAGCATATCCCGAAGACGACGGGGATGGACATCGTCCCAAGGAGCGCGTCGAAGATTCTCCAGCCGAAGTCGTTGTTCCCGAAGAGGGATATGCCCGCGGCGATGAACGCCTTGGAGAGGAAGGGATGCTCTAGGTTGCAGTTGTCCGCGTACGGCCCGCACTTCTCGCCAGAGAGGAGCGTCTGCGCTGCGGGAATGTAGTAGATCTCGTCCATGACGCAACCCTGTACCTGCTTCGAGACGTCGTAGCAGCTCAAGTCGACGTATGACACGGTGACCCCGCCGGTTGGAGTGGACTGGAGAGTCCAGTTGCCGCTAATCTCGTTCCCGGGGAGGAGAGGTTGCGTGACGCTCGGCTCCAAGGCGAAGCCCGAGGTGGGCAGCTCCGTGCCCCCCCAGGAGACCGCCACGTGGCTTATGGCGTCTCCTCCGGTGTCACTCACCGTCACGGCGACGCTCGGGCCAGCGACGACGGTAGTCACGGTAACCCTTGGGTCGTGCACCGTCCCTCCAATCGACCCGGAGAGATTGTAGGGGGTGTACGCGGGCGGGCTGTTGATGGTGTAGAGGTGCGCGATTAGAACGCCCGTGGTCAGCAGGACGACGAGGAGGAGGACGGTCCTGTGCTGGGGGTACCTCAGGAGGAACCACCCGAGCCCCAGGATGATGGAGGCCGCCGAAGCCCCGCCCAGGATGTACGTCATCGGAGTCAGGGCGGCGACGGGGACCTCCGTCACCGCGATAGCGTGGGGGAAGAAAGCGTGGAGGGCGATGGCCGCGAGGTCTGCGAAGAGCACCCCCGTCGTCGCGGAGATGATGGCGGTCAGCGCAGTCCTGTGGCTGGCCCTGCCGAAGCGATACACGCAGAGCGCCGCCACCGCGGACGCCACGGCCACCCCGCTGAGCGCGTAGATGATCCAGTCCAGGATTGGAATCTGCACGTAGTCGGGCCAGGCGGCGTGGAGGGTGACGACCACCAGCATTATCGAGAGGTCGACGAACGAGAGACCCGCGAGGAAGAGGACCCAGAAGCGGAGGCCCGAGTATGTCTTCTCACTCGACACGGCAGGGAGTCGACCCGCGGTCTGTTATTACAGTTTGCCAGAATGGACCTAGAACTCTTCCACTCTCTACCAGTTGGTTGAAAAAACCGTCAGGGTGGTTCCAAATGAAGCGTCGGCTGGTGCAAAAGCTCTAAAAGGGTGGGAATCCTGAACTTTAGGAAAATTGTCTTCTATAGTTTACAGGAGGTTTGGGGACGAGCTGAGCTTTTTCATCGGCAAGCCCGTCGCCGTGATCACGGGCGAGGGGAAGGAGTACGGCGGGGTGCTTCTCGGGGTCGACGAGAGCCTGAACCTGATCCTGGACAGGGTCACCGGGGCAGGCGAGAACGTCTTCAAGGTCGCCATCAACGGCTCCAATGTCAGGGAGATCAAGCTCAAGGCCAAGCCCTACGACCTGAAGGCGCTCGGCGAGCGGATGAATCGTGTCTTCCCAGGGCTCGTGTCGGTGAGGGAGGACATCGGCGTGATTATGGTGATGGACAAGATCAAGGTCACCGAGAAGGGTGTCGAGGGCAGCGGCCTCGCCGTGGACAAGGCCAAGGCAATCTACGACGAGTACATGCGAGAGACCAAGAAGTGACATCCTCCCACGGCTGAAGCCTATGGGCTTTCTCGTATGGTTTGGTAACCGTCAGGGCGCGCGGCCCTCACTGACGCCCGCACCGGGAAATGGGACCACCGCGAACACCATCTACCCCAACCCATAAGAACCGGCGGGCGTCGATTTCCCTCTCGCCCAACGGGAGCCAAGAGAGACTGAGTTCGATATTCGGCAGGGTCCTCAGGAGGGACTCGGACCAGGACAAGCCCACTGAGCCCAGCCCCGCGCGGGACCGAGGCAGCCTGCCCCCGGGGCAGTTCTGGGGGCGCAGGTTTGTCATCTACGCGGCGAACGGGATACCCAAGGTGGACCCAGTCAGCTGGAGGCTACGCGTAACGGGCCTGGTCGAGAACCCTCTGGAGTACACGCTCGAGGAGTTCGTCAAGCTCCCTATGAAGACGGAGGTTCACTCAGCGCACTGCGTGACGAAGTGGAGCATAGAGAACCCCCTCTGGGAGGGGGTGCCCATCAAGTACCTCGCGGGCCTCGCGAGGGTCAAACCCGAGGCGACCTGGGTGATGTTCCACTGCCTCGACGGCTACACGGCCCCGATCCCTCTGGCCGACGCGCTCATGGAGGACTCGATCGTCGTGCTGAAGATGAACGGGAAGCCCCTCCTGCACGAGCAGGGATTCCCCGCGCGCCCCTTCATGCCCCACCTCTACCTCTGGAAGAGCGCCAAGTGGCTCAACGAGATAGAGTTCATCCCTGAATACAGGGATGGATACTGGGAGATGTACGGTTACCACGAGAGGGGCAACGTCGATGGCGAGGAGAGGTTCAAAGGGGCTGGGTACAAGCCAGTCGCTAGGCGGGCGTTCGGGACCGTCTGACATCGCTTACTACACTCCATTGCCAAGAGCGGCCCGAGAGGGCTGCTTCGCCAAGCCTACCTTGCAGAGAGCCTTTACGAATTCGCCTCATAAAGAGGCCGGCGAGCAAGACGCCCGCAAGGAAGGCGAGAGGAATAGAGGGGGCGGCCGTGAGCAGAGGAACCGGGGACCCGGGAGCTACGCTGTAGGAACAATCTCCGGCTCTCGAGTTGATTGTCGCTGAGCTTGGTGAGGTATCTGATGTGGAGGCGTTCGAACCCGGAGAGCTGGCATCGCCAGGACTGCAACCAACTGGCAGAGCTCCGTTCGTCGAAATCGCGCTGGTCAAAGCAAAGTACAAGTCGCCGCTTTCCTCCGGGATCCAAACTAGACCAGCCGCTGTTGACTGGAGCGTTGGTGTTGCCCAAATGTTCCCTCCTGTTGGGCTTGACTCAAGGGCCAGCTCACCCGACCACGTAGGCGATGTACTAAGTGTCGCTGTTTGATAAACAGGGTAGTTGTTAGATACGAGGGTGTATGACTCAACTACGTTCGTGCCATCTGAACTCAAAAAGAAGCCAAAGGCTCCGTTGTTGTTATCCATCTTCTGTTGTGTCCACGAAGACCCGCCCGAAGTGAAGGTGTCGAAATAGACACCGCTACCAGAACCTGAGTAAGCTCCTGCCGCGCAGTATAGGGTGTTTGTACCCCACGTGAGGCAAGTGGGATTATTGTAGCTGCCGCCCAAGTAATAAAAGTCTGATAGCCCGGTTGTGATGTAACTCCCACCCCAATTTGATGCGCTTGATAGCGCGTAATAGTAGCTGTTACTTCCACTTACCAAGGAGAATACAGCAATTTGACCTGACGACGCGCTCGAACCGAAGCCCTGAACAGTTAGCAAGCTGTAGGTGGTCTGACTCGCAACATCAGCCCAGCTGCTTGAGCTTCCACAGCTAGACGAACACTCCCATATTTCGGAATGCCACGCACCGGTGCTTGTCACGGCCGAGGTCAAGCCAACAAACACACTCGAAGTACTGTATGCAAATATGGATGTGGGATAGTCACTGTTAGCTGAATTGGCACAGAAATATCCACCGTAACTGCAGGTGATCGAGACGGACTCGCTGGCAGTCAAAATCCCGCCAGAGGACGTCCATTCCTCAAAGTGCCACGTGGTGGCCGATGCAGAAGTCGCGGTGTAAACGTTCCCGGAACTACCACAGTACACACCGAAGTTGCCGAAATTTTGATCGGTTGGAGCGTAGTCTACAAGGCCCGTGTTTGAGGAGCTCGACCATGATGAACCAGTCTGCGACGAGACATAAGCCAAGTCACCTGCCGTGTTTATGTAGAACGCAAGGTAGTAGCCGCTGCTGTAACAGACCTGAGGCATCAACACAAACTGTCCAACATTAGAAGCAATCATATCCGCGCCATTGGTGCTCGTGGACGAGCTGGATGTTGTCGAGCTTGAGGTCGAAGTTGACACCCCAGAGTTCAGAGTGAACTCAGCGGATGCCTAGTAGGACGCCTCCATACTCGGTGGTGAGGTAGTAGGTGTCAGCGGCTCCCGAGGCCGTCCAGGTCACTCCGGATGGTATCGCGCCCGCCGCGGTGGTGGTGAACGACCCGTCGTCGCACGCGATGGCGGTGGTGGAGTAGCAGAAGTCGTAGGCGGTGGAGGCGGCGTAGCCTGAGCCTGTGAGGGTGACGACGGTGCCGCCAGGACCGTTGATGGGCGAGATCGCAAGCGTCTCCCCAGCAGTCACCGTGAAGGTCGTGGACGCGAGGACCACGCTGGCGTACTCGGTGGTGAGGTACCACATGCCGACCGCGCCTGAGGCGGTGTAGGTGACTCCCGCCGGGATAGTGCCGGTGGCGGTCGACGTGAACGACCCGTCGTCGCACGCGATGGCGACGGCGATGGCGGAGTAGCAGAAGTCGTAGGCGGTGGAGGCGGCGTAGCCTGAGCCTGTGAGGGTGACGACGGTGCCGCCAGGACCGCTAGTAGGCGAGATCGTAAGGGTCGCCGGTTGGGTGACGGTGAAGGTGCCTACCTAGGCCAAACCTATCTCCGTTATCTGCTACCCAAACGGCTCCGCCTTGCCCGTTAACCGTGCCTGATGTCCCTTTCCAGTAGAATTGACTCAATGGAGTAGATTCACCGGTAGCCAGAGGCGAGACCGAAGAGAAGGAAATTGATGACAGACTCGTATAAACCCAATCCACCTGAGAGTCTGTTGTTCCGTCACCAAACACCAACATGGCAGTCGTGCTGTTAGTTACTAGTGCCACACCAGTATCGTCTGCCCCGCAATTGGTGCAAGCTTCATAGGTGTTCCAGCTGCTTGCCCCATCCGTGTAAGAAAGCAAGTAAACGTTGTAGAGTGTTGCCCCTGGATTCTCGTATGAAGAAAGAACACTTCCAGCGCAATAAACCGTGGTTGAAACCGCTTGACATTGACCCAAGAAAAGAAAACCGGCGTTGCCGCCATCGAATCCAGAATTAACTACTGTAAATGTCGACCCACCGTTGATTGTCTCTATAGAGACAACATTCCCAGAATCAAAATCAGTGCTGTTGGCTGTTGCGACGACAACATATCTACTTGTTGAACCGAGCCCAAAAATGGAACACGAGTTCTGATAAGAAGAAGTTGGCTCGCAGGAATAAGAGTTGGACGCATACATGTGATTCCAATTGGAGCCAATGAGGAAGTCCTCCCCGCCAATAACCTGTACTTCACCTGTCGCACAGGATGTCGTGCATTGCCAGACCTCAACGAAACAGGAATTCTCATCGGTCCCGCAGAATCCTCCGCTGTTGCTCGATACTGCAACAACCACATCATTGGACGAATATCCGTAGATTGATTGAGGTAAGCACCATTCGCCCTCGTGCTCACATTCTTCTGCTACAAAACTTGAAAAGCTGATCGAGCCGCTTGACATTGTCCCATAAGCGTATTGCCAATAGGAGGACTCAGAGTATGAACCACTGTATCCTGAAGCAAAATAGACTCCACCGCTCCCATCGCAGGAGACGGTGAACGGATAATTTCCGCCTCCAGCACTAAATATCTGAGTGGCAGATGACCAGGTGTTCCCCCCATCACTGGACGTCACATAGGCGGGCCCACCCTCGGGACCACCGCTACCAAAGACGTAGTAGTAGCCGTCATAATAGCATACTGTCGTTACACCAGATATGCCAGAAACAGTTGAAGGAAGACCACTAGCAATTGCCACGGTGAAGGTGGCCGACGCGAGGAGGACGCCCGCGTACTCCGTGGTTACGTAGTAGGTCCCCGCAGCTCCTGAGGTCGTGAATGTCGTCCCTACGGGGATGGTGCCGCCCGCCGTCGAGGTGAAGGTGTAGGAATAGCATACGGAGTCGCTGGCCGAGTAGCAGTAGTCGTAGGATGTGGACGGAGCGTAGTCAGACCCACTCAGGGTGACAACGGTGCCGTCGGGTCCGGATGTGGGACTAACGGACAGTGTCGAAGGGTCGGCAAGGGCGAACGTCGCGGAGCCGATGAGCACACCGCCATGCTCCGTGGTCACGTAGTATGTCCCTGGCGAGCCATAGGCTGCGAATGTGGTGCCCGAAGGTATCGTTCCGGTTGCTGTAGAGGTGAAGGCATAGGAGGAGCAGGCCGAATCGGTCGCAGAGTAACAGAAGTCATAGGCCGTAGATGGGGCGTAGCCCGACCCGCTGAGTGAGACCACAGTGCCATCCTGACCGCTTGAGGGAGATATGCTCAAGGCCCCTGAGGAGCCGACCACTACCTCGTAGGTGGCGGAGGTGGCTGTCGACGGGATGAAGGCGCTGTCACTGACCCGGTAGCAGTAATAGGTGCTCGACGTCGGTGAGGGAGAGTAGGTGGCTCCCGTCTGACCGCTCACCACGCGATCGGAAGAGCACGTCGCGCTCCCACCAGAGTACCAAACATAGGAATACTTGCCGGTTCCCCCAGCTGGATTGGCGGTCAGAGTTACTGACTGCCCGCTGCTGATCGTCGACGCTGAGGATGTTATCGGTCCCGCAGTGAGAGCGGGGTTCACCTTTACGACATCGGTTGCAGTCCCACTGGAGGGGCTGCTAGCCGAGTCGGTGATCTTGACGCAGAACGTGGTCGTGGCAGCCGGTGAGCTCTTGTAGGAAGCAGATGTCGCGCCCGAGATAGACGTGGTGCACGCTGCGTTGGAGTACCACTGGTACGAGAAGTGCATTCCTGATCCTCCCGACGGATTGGCGGTGAGGGTAATCGATTGCCCCAGATCAATCGAGGGACTGGCGGGAGTCACGGTGACGACCAGGGGCGGTAGGATTGTGATTGTGTACGTCGCTACGGAAATCGGCGCAGTTCCCATGTCGCTTGTCCCCGTTACAGTGACCGCGTACGTACCCGGCGGCGTCGACGACGGAACCGTGACCTTCATCGGAACGGTGCAAGTGTAGGGGAGTCCCCAGCCGATTATGCACGTTGGGGTTTGACCGGGCGGTTCGTAACTGCAGTAGGAGCTAGACTGGCAAGTAAAGGCAATCTGGAAGTTGAGGTCGGACGGACCAGAGGCCGTAAGACCGACGAGGCCAGAGTCAGGCGCGCTAAACTGAAGGGTCTGCGAGACCTGCACCTCTGAGCTGACGCTTACCCCGTTGCCGCCGCTGGGTATCGCTGCTTCGGAGGAGGTTGGAGTAAGCCGGACTTGGAAGTACGTGGCGAAGTTGGCAGTCACCGAGCCTCCTCCGTAGACAGTAGCATCGACTCCACAGCAGGGATTACCCTTGTTGATAGTGACGAGACCCGTGGATGTCCACGTCGGAAACTGATAACCGCTAGAGGGATAGAGCTGAGAGAAGGTCGGCACTGAAACGTCAAGCCCCGCCCCCGGAAAGACCGAGAGCAGCGTGAGGGGACCCCCAGTAGTGCCGCTTCCGGAGGGGGCAGTAAGGTAGATAGACGCGATAGCCGTTGATGGCTCAACAGAGAATGTGACTTCCAGGTTTGGCGGCCCCACGATCGCCCAGTATATTCCGGGAGAGCCGCTCCGAGGAGCGTTGTTGAATGAGACCGTCTTGGCGGGGGGGTCGCTGAGGACAATCGCTGAGTTCACGGGGGTCAGGACCGGTGGCCGCGGAGGAGTACTGGCTAGGTACATGTAGGAGCCGAACACGAGGGGCGTCCCCGCGTAGACGCTGAGCGGGTGGGGGCCTTCGCTCTTGACGTTGCTCGAGCCAATTGGATCCTGATAAGGCTGAATGCCTGTGACCTCGAACAAGGGCGGAATCCCGGAGGCGCTCCCGGCAATCTCCAGGTTGCCGTCGGCGGTCGCATTCAACCCTGCGATGAAGTCGCTGTAGCTCAGACCGATGGGGCCAACTGCGGCCTGGCTCAGGACAGTTCCGGTCGGTCCGATAGAGAATATCGCTGTGCCGTTGGTCATTCCTGGAGCTATCCCTCCTCTCACTCCAAAGTTGGCCGCCGCGTAAAGCCCCTCGTCGGGTCCCCCCGCACCGGTCGGAAGCGGCGCAAGGGCAATCATCGATCCCGGTTCTCGCTGGTCGTAACCGAGGATGTCTGTCCAGATGAGATTGCCGGAAGAATCCAGCTTCGCAACGAATGGGTACGGGTTCAGAGTCTGGTCCTGAGAAATCTGCTGCCCGTCGGTAAACACGCCCATGAGATAACCCACGAAGCCCGCTGCTGCGGTCTTGAGTCCCAGAGTGTCAACCGTCGCCTTCGGGATGTTGTTGAGCTCGAACACGATTTGGTAAGCATTGTACGCGCCCACGACGGCAGCGCAAAGTACCGACGCACCGCACACCGCCCCGAGGACCAGGAAGAACGTGTCAACCAAGAGACTAAGCAAGACGCCGTAAGGGCTCCCATAGGTGCCATAGACAGAGCCGCCCACGTAGATCGTTCCGTCTTGCGCAACAGTCAATGTCGTCACTTCCGACACTGGACCGCTATCGGGAATAGTGTCTGCGATGTCCTTGAAATCGAAAGCGTTGACCCAAGCCAGCGATCCACCCTGATACATGCCGACGATGGCTGTCATGGCTTCCGTGTCGGCTCCCGTCGTCAACCCCTCCTCCCCGCCGACGTAGACCTGGTCCTGGCCGGCTGCCGAATTGTACCTCACGGCGATGGAGTTGAGCGCGGTCAGGTTGCAAACAGCGGTACCCTCGGTCCTACAGTTTGGGAAGGCCTGAACCTTCGGGGGTCCGCCGTTGGCATTGTACGTCAGCAGGAAGGGCTGGGTGAATGTGAACGTGGCGTTGCCTTCGCCTCCAAGAGGTGTTAAGTTAGTCGTGAGTGCCGCCGAATTGTCAATCACGTAGACCATTCCGGTGTTCGGAGACGCCGCCACTCCGAACGCGGCATCCGAGTAGGTTGTGTACGAAAGCGGCGACACATCCGGGGGGAAAGGTTGGCTCCAAGTCCTCGCCCAATTGAAAGCTCCTGAAGTAGTGAACTGAGCGAGGACCGAGACCTGATACTGCGATTGGTAGGTGGGGTCACAGGGAGAGGTGCAGGCCACATAGGCCGAGCCTGCAACGTACACATATGCTCCAGCCGTCGCTACCGACAACCTTCCCGTCCCGACGTTGGCCCATCTGTCAATCCAGGCTGGCGCGCCCTCGCTGTTGAATTTGGCCAGGAACCCGCCGACGACCGTGATGTCCAAACTATCGGTCTGGTCCATGAGCTTGTAAGCGACCGTCGTCCCGACCACGTACAAGCTCCCGTCGCCCCCGACCGTCGACCCCTCCGCCTCGTCCAGTTCGCTTGCATTGCTGTTGCTCAGGAAGCTGTACACGGGGGTTTCAGTTCCGCCCCCTCCGCCTCCACCCACAGCGTCCGGGTTGAAGCCGGTCTTCTGGGAGCTTTCAAGAGGCCATACTGATGCGCCAGCCGATCCACGCGACAGAGTGGTGACCGGACTCAGGAGGGACGCCCCGATACCGCTCACGCTCTCGGAAGCGATAGTCGCAGGAGCCCCACCGCGAGATTGCAGGCCCGCGGGGGTTGCCAGCAGCGTGGTGCTCGGCTGCTGTGCCGCGGCTGTGCCTGAGGCCTTGGACGCGTTAGCGAGCGTCAACGCCGCGACCGGTATTCCGGATACAGCGAGAAGAGATATCACGGCGAGGGCAGCAATCACTCTCGTGGCAGAGGTTGATGAGTTGGAATCACCCATCGGTGGCTCCCTCAATTTGCGCGTTCGCACGGGAGGAAGGACGGACTTTTCGTCCTATGTGTCGCACTGACTGGACACGACTCGCGTCTGGCGTATTTATAGGTGTCGAAAAGTGCTAAAAATGACAATAATTCTTCACTTTAATAACCTTGGACAGGCAATCACAGAACGCCGTGCTAAGCAGAGGGGTCCCTTCGGACGCCGTCCCAGTCTTAACTTCATCGACGCGGAGGCGCAGCCTTATCGCGCAAATCGTCTCAGAGATGGAGGTCGTCGGCCCGAACATGGCAGAGGTCGCCAGAAGGCTGAGGGAGCCCAAGGAGAAGGTCAGCTACACGTTCAGGTCCAACATCGACAGGAAGGGGTATCGCGTACAGGCCCGCCCCGACAGAGGAGCCCTGGGGCTGAGGGAGGCGGCCGCCCTGGTCGACCTCGACCCCGAGTACGCCCCTCTCGCCGGGTATCTCTTTGACAGGATGGACCGCTCCTTCATCAACGGCTTCAACAGGACGCTGCCCGACGGGAAGTTCTTCCTGCTTTTTACGCTGCCTGAACAGCGCTACGATGAGTTCCCGAAGCTCCTGGGAAGGATGAAGGAGGCGGGGCTCATAACCGAAGTCCACCGGACTCTTCGTTTCTCTGGTCGGAGACATCGCCCTATGCGGGCCGAGCTCTTCGATTTCAAGAGGAGTAGGTGGGAGTTCGAATGGTCGCAGCCCCCTCCCGGCGGGGCGCCAGAATTCCCAGCAAGGACGCCAAGACAGAAGCTCGACCCCGTGGACGTATCCATCCTGGGATACCTCTTCGTCAACGCCGAGTCGCCCGTCAGAGAGATTGCAAAGGAGATAGGGGTAACCCCGAAGACTGCCTATCGCCACGCACAGCACATCGCGGAGGGGCACATGATTCAGTCCTACGGAGTGAACTGGATGAAGACGCAGATGTACGACGACCTCAGCAGACCGTTCGCCCCCCAGCACAAATTCGCCTTCATGCACGTCGACGTCCTCGGAGTGAACCCCAAGGAAGTGGCTTGGCTGAGGGAGAAGTTGAACGCGCTGCCGTACCTCTGGGTCGAATACCTGGGGCCCGACTACGCCGCCGAGATCCCAGTGCCGCTTGAGCAGGTGGTCGAGACCATGTCCTACCTCCGTGAGGTGCTGGAGCCCGTCGCAGAGAGGTCCATCTGCTTCATGGTCGACACGGCGTCCTCCCGAGCCTACTCACCGCCTGCCAAGGCCTTCGATGTCTCCAAGGGAGACTGGGGCTTCGACCTGGACGACCAGACGTCCTACCTGAAAGAACAAATGGATGCGGTCAGAAAGCAACACAGAGCAGGCGGGAAGGAAGCGCAAAGCGACGCGAAGCCGGGATAGCACAGGGAACGTCAAGACTCGGACAGGACGGACCTGCCGAGGAAGGCCGAAAGACACCCTGGACCGGAATGCTATCTTATTAGCCGAATCGCGACCAGCCCCGGCTCCAGATGACCATCTCATTCGAGGTGAGGGAGACCGACCTGATGGGGAGGAACGGCGTCATCGCGGTCGGGTCCCACAGGATAGAGACTCCCTGCCTCATCCCTGTCATCCATCCGGTCGTCCAGGACATCCCCCTCGTCCAGTTCCGGGAGATGGGTTTCAACGCGCTGATGACCAACTCCTTCATCATCCACAAGAGAAGGAGGGAGGAGGCTCTCGAGAAGGGGCTGCACGGCATGCTCGGCTGGGACGGCGCCCTGATGACCGACTCCGGAGGCTACCAGGCGCTGCTGTACGGGAAGCTCGACATTACGCCGCGGACGATAGCTCAGTTCCAATCCGACATCGGCTCCGACCTCGCGGTCACCCTCGACGAGCCGACGGGATACACGCGCTCCGAGAAGAGCGCGTCGGAGTCCGTGCGCGTCAGCATGAAGGGTGCGCGGGAGACGATCAGAGCCTTCGGGGGTTCCACGACGACCTGGGTCGGTCCCATACAGGGCGGGATCTTCGACGAACTAGTCAGGCGTTCTACGAAGGGACTGCTCTCGGCGGGGTTCGAGATGCTCGCGCTGGGTAGTCCCGTGGAGCTGATGGAGAACTATCTCTTCGCAGAGCTGGTCCGCATGATAGTCGCCGCGAAGAAGGAGATGCCGTATTCGATGCCCCTCCACTTGTTCGGTGCGGGGCACCCGCTCACGCTCCCCCTCTCCGTCGCGCTGGGGTGCGACACCTTCGATTCTGCGAGCTACGTGCTCTTCGCGAGGCAGGGGAGGTACATGACGGAGAGAGGCACGCTCATCCTCGAGGAGATGAGCCACCTTCCTTGCAGCTGCCCCGTCTGCAACTCGACGACGAAGAACGATCTCGTCCAGATGGAGCGGAAGGAGCGCGTGAAGAAGCTCTCCCTGCACAACCTCTACCTCCTGCGTCAGGACGTGCTGCGCTGCAGGGAGGCTATCTCCGAGGGAAGGCTCTGGGACCTGGTCGAGGAGAGGGCCGCCTCCCATCCGAGGGTGATGTCAGCGTTCAGGGAGATGGCCAAGAACGGAGACTGGCTCGCCAAAGGAACTCCCTACCTCAAGGAGCGTGGCCTCCTCGTTAGGAGCCGTGTAGACGAGTCCCGTCCTGAGCTTTCTACGGCGAAGGCCGCCCTTTCGGCCGTCATGAAGCGGAGGTCGATGGGCGCGGTTCTGCTGGTCTCCGATGCCGAGAGGCCGCTCTCCAGGACCGCCCTCCCGCGTCGGCTGATGGAAGCCGGGAAGGGCTCGAGCCATGACATCTACAAGCTGCACAGATTGCTCGGTCCCTACCCGGCAGAGCTGGAGTTCGTCTATCCTTTCACGCAGACCGTGACGGACGCCGCGGTCAGCAGAAGGGACGTGCGCGACGCGGTTGCGCGGCTCAGGAAGATGGGGTACTCCACCGTAACCGTGCACGGCAAGGTCCCGGCAGAGGCCGACGGATCCAGCGGCTATGAGTAGATGGCGCTGGACGGGCCCCTCTCCTTGTCCTTCTGGGCCAGCCCCAGCATCTCCCGCTCGAGTTCCTCCGCGCCCTTGATCAGAGGCGCAGTGCTGATCTTGAAACCGTAGCGCCGCGATAGGAACTCCACCGCCGTTGCGGAGGCTCTGGGGTCCACCCGCTCCGTGTTGGAGTAGGCGAGGAGCGCGTAGGCCGCGATGTTGTACATCTGGAGCGTGTTGAGTAGTACGGCCACGGGCCCGACGATCATCCTGCCCTCCTCGAGGACGGGCTCGCCCTTGAGCTCCCCGAGCTTGGCCATGGCGTCGGTGAGCACGATCCTGTACTTGGAGTCGTCGGTCCGGAGGGATTCGTCCAGACCGCCTATGAGCGCGACCTCGTGGACCCCGGACTGCACTATCCAGTGTCCGAGCTCTCTGAAGAACTTGTTCTCGTTCTCCCTGAGCGGCGGGACGTCGGCCTTCAGGAGCGCGAGGTCCTCGGAGACGAACAGCTCGTAGGGGGTGGATATCATGCCGTCAATCGTGGACGAGACCGCGGGCGCGAACTCCGAGTCGATGTAGAACGACCTCTTCGCCTTCAGCTCCTCTATCAGGAACTTGACCGACCAGTAACCCGTGGCGCCTATCCCGTGGAACCCCGCTATCAGCGTCTTGGACTTCAGGCCCCTACCTTCGGGTATTATCTTAATCGACGACAAATGGGCTCTGCCGCTTTGGAGAGCCTCTCCTTAAAGTCATCTGTTGTCGCCTCCCCCTAAAGGCCGCGAAAAGACTGATTAAGGGAAGAGCCCCCAATCGTGAATCATGACAGACCTCAAAAGGTCCAGGGTGAGCTTCCCGGGGCCGTCCCATCCGGTGAACGCCTACCTCTCGACCCCTTCGGACGAAGGGATGCACCCCGGCCTCGTTCTCATACACGAGATATGGGGGCTCAACCCCCACATCGAGTCGGTCGCCGACAGGTTCGCGAACGAGGGCTTCTCAGTGGCCGCCCCCAATCTCATGGGGTCCGACCCGCAACTGGCCCCAACCTTCGCGCCCGCCAACCTCACCGCGGTGAGGGCGTTCATGAGGACGCTCCAGCCGGGGAGGATGAGGGACCAGGCTTACCAGCAGGAAGAGCTAGCGAAGCTCCCGGAGGCCGACAGGATGGCCGTGGGCAAGTTCTTCGCCGTGGCTTTCGGGGGAGCGCTTCCCTACGCGAGGTTCGTCGACGAGCTCTCGTCGGCCCACGCCTACCTCGCAGCGCAGCCTTTCGTCAACGCCTCGAAGGTGGGCAGCGTCGGCTTCTGCTTCGGCGGAGGCATGTCGGCGAGGCTGGCCTGCACCGGGAAGACCCAGGCGTGCGTGGTCTTCTACGGCCAGAACCCCAACCCAATAGAGCTCGTCGAGAAGATGAACTGCCCGTTCCTCGGCAACTACGGGGGCGAGGATGCCGGCCTGAACGCGACGCTGGACCAGTTGGTCGCGGCGATGGTCAAATACAAGAAGGACTTCGAGATGAAGATATACCCAGGCGCGCCCCACGCTTTCTTCAACGACACGAACCCCGGGACGTATAGAGAAGGGGCCGCGAAGGAGGCCTGGACGCGTTCCCTTGCATTCCTGAACAGAAGTCTCTCACAAGCCTGAAGACCGGCGAGCCGTCCTCCGCGGGACCCTTGTGCCTCTCCCGGAGGCTACTCCGGAGGGAGTTCCTTGAAAGCCATCGAGAGGTCGATTCCCTGGGACCTGCGATAGAACTTCGCCAGGAAGTAGTAGATTATCGCACCGCCGAAGAGGATTATCAGGAAGGCGCCCTGGTCCGTGGTCGGGGTGTAGAAGACCTTCGTGGTGACGGAGTTCACAACGAAGTAGCCGAAGACGAGGAACGAGGCGAAGCCGGCCAGGGTCAGGACGGGGAGTCCGCCGATCTTGAAGTTCACGCCCGAGTCTTCGAAGAGCTTCTTCTGCCTGAAGGGTATAGCCATGGCCGCGACGCTGACTATGCCCCACCCGACGAACTTGATCAGGAGGCTGTCGAGGATCACGCCGGCGTAGGTCGTGTAGAGCTCGAGCGTCCAGCCGCTGGCGGCGAGAACGAGCGTGACCGCAATGGCCACCACCGGAGAGGCGAACCTGCTGTTGACCAGGGACAGCTTCGATGGGAGAATCCTGTCGAAGGACCAGGCGAGCATCGGCCTGCTCAGGAACATGAACCCCAGGAACCCGAAGCCTATGTTTGAGACTAGCAGCACAATCGCCAGGAGGACGTTGACGGTGAGGTTCGGGACGGCGTAGGCTAGCAACGCGCTCACCACCGGCGCGGAGTAGTTGTTCGCTACCGTGTAGGCCTCGACGAAGTCCAGGCCCACCACGCGGTCCAGCAGGAACGTCAGCAGGAAGGCGATCGCTGCCGAGAGCAGGATGGCACCCCACGCGCCATAGAGGAAGCTGTTCCTCGCGTTCTTCACCTCTCCGGCGACGTTGTACATCAGGTAGTAGGGGCCGAAGTTGATGAACAGCAGCGGGACGGCGGCGACGGACGCGACCAGGGTCGTTCCCGTGATGTAATGGTCGCCCGCTGCGGTCGCGAAGACGGCCGAGACTCCGCCCGTGTTGTAGGTGGCGAACCCGGCGTCAAAGGCGGCCTTCGATGTCGTGAGAAGGATGGGAAGTTCGATCGCGAGTCCGAGCAGGCCGACCGCGAATATCACCCACATCACCTTGTTGAAGAAGCGCGTGCCGACTGCGGCGAAGATTGCGCCGAAGGCGAGAATGATGATGCCGAGGACCCAGACCGTGCTCTCGGCAGACCCGGTGACGAACGGGTTTAGGAAGCCCCCCAGGTTCGTCGCCGCGGAGTTGCTCGCGACCTGCCCCGCCGTCGCAAACTGCGCGGAACCTAGGGCGAGGGCGAAGAGGGGAGCCGACCCAACGGCCGTGAGGCCGACGGAGAAGGTTATCCCGAGGCTCGCCGCGAAGCCGAGCGAGGGATGCAGACCCCTGGACGCGAAGACGTAGTCGCCGCCGGTCCTGGGCATCACGGCGGTGAGCATCCACCAGACGAATGGAGGGATCAGGCAGAAGAGGACGACCCAGAGGCCCAGAGAGATGTAGTAGTTCACGTGGTCGACGAGGCTCGGCGTGTACCAGAAGTTCCCCACCCACGATGAGAAGAAGGGAAAGAACACGATGGTCCAGACAAAGATGTCCCTGGCTCCGAGGGCTCGCACGAGGCCGGTGGCCTCGCGGGCGAACACGGTCCTGGGTTGCTCAGACATCCGGGGGCCGAGCGCGGCATTTCGTATATATTCATTATTGCCAGTTCTATTCTCAGCGCGCAAACATTCTCCGAATTCATACCATAATTCCCGGTCAGAAAGATGCCGCTAAACACTTAAAGAATGGCCGTCGGGCCCGAAATCCAAGCTTAGAGTTATGCAAGTTAAAGTCCTAGGAGCGGCCCGCCAGGTCGGACGGTCGGGCTTCTTGATATCGCACGGCAACACGAACATCCTGCTCGACTACGGCGCTATGACGACGAAGGAACCGGGCTTCCCGGTCCACGTGCAGCCGAAGAGCGTCGATGGCCTGGTCCTCAGCCACGCCCACCTTGACCACAGCGGTGCGGCGCCGATGTTCTTCATCGGCGGTGACAAGGTGAAGATGCACGCGACACCTGTCACGTCGGAGCTCTCGAGTCTCCTCGTCAACGACTTCATCAAGATCTCGGGCCCGTACCTCCCGTTCGAGTACCTAGACCTCCTCGCCATGGAGAAGAGCACCGTCAACCACCACTACAAGGAGAGCTTCCAGATAGGGGAGATGACGGTGACGTTCTACGACGCCGGGCACATTCCCGGGTCCTGCATCACCGCGGTGGAGGCCGGCTCCAAGAGGCTGATCTACACAGGTGACATCAACGGCGCCGAGACAGAGTTGCTCAATCCGTCCTTCAAGTCCCTCGGCGAGGCCGACATGGTGATCACGGAGAGCACCTACGCGACGGCTGAACACCCCGAGAGGCAGAAGGTAGAGAGGGAGTTCGTCGACTACGCCAACGAGGTCGTCGAGAGGGGAGGCGTCCTTCTGGCGCCCGCCTTCTCGGTGGGGAGGGCGCAGGAGCTCGCCATGACGCTGTACCGCCACGGGTTCAAGCACCCGATCGCGATGGACGGGATGGCCCTCAAGGTCAACGAGATCATCATGCGGTATCAGGAGTACATCCGCGACGCGGCCCTATTCCGCCGGACGATGGAGAACCTCGAGCAGATCACGGGCTGGTCCCAGAGGAAGAACTTCATCCGGAAGCCGGGGGTCATCATCTCGCCGGCGGGCATGCTCGTCGGGGGCGCCTCGATCTACTACAACGAGCACCTCTCGCAGAAGGAGAAGAACGGCATCTCGCTCGTGAGCTTCCAGGTACCCGGCACGCCGGGCCGGACGCTCCTCGACCGCGGGCTGACGCTGATCAACGGCAAGCCGACGAAGGTGAGGGCCGAGGTCAGGAAGTTCGACTTCTCCTCGCACAGCGGGAGGTCCACCCTTTTGTCGGATCTGAGGGGCATAGGCGGGTCGCCGAAGTTCATGACGGTCCACGGAGAGGAGGAGTCCTGCGTGCAGCTCGCCACGGAGCTGCACAGCGAGCTCGGCGTGGAGACCGTGGCGCCGAAGGCTAGCGAGATATACACGGTGTAACCTCCCTGGGTCCGGATTCGGACATGGCGACCGTCAACTCCAGGGGCATAGCCCTGACCTTGGGCTTCATCGTGGTGGTCCAGGTCGCCGCCCTCTTCATCACGTACCTGAACATGCCCATCGCCGGCGAGGTCGGAGGCTCCTACGCTCCCGCGGGGACATCGTCCTTCGGGTCCCTCTCGAACGCGCTGATCCTCGTCCTGGCCGTCTTCGCGACGACAATAGTCGCGGTCTGGCTGATCAGGAACCGGAAGACGAGGGTCTTCACGTCGATAGTCTACTTCGGCACCTCCCTGGCGCTCTTCCTCCTGACGTTCCTGACGGCTGTGGACGCGACGGCGAACTACATGCCCTCCACCCCGTCGCTAGTCCTCTCGGCCGCCGTCTCGGTCGGGGCGGTGGCAATGTTCGCGCTCAGCGTCCGGATGAAGAGCATGCTGATACTCGCCCCCGTGGTCACCGGCCTGCTCTCGGCGGAGGTCGGGAGCTACTTCGCCTCCGCCATCCCCCTCTACACCGCTCTCATCCTGCCCCTGGTCTTCTCGATCTACGACCTCTACGCGGTCTTCGCTGGCCCGCTGAAACAGCTCGTCAAGGTAGCACCCAACGAGGTGATGACCGCCGTGACCTCCCAGCTCGGCGAGTTCTCGATCGGGACGGGGGACACGATATTCTACTCCATGCTTCCTGCGCTCGCCTTCTTCCAGTTCAGCCTCTACTACGCTGTCTACACGCTCGTCGCCGTCGACGTCGGCGTGGTGATCACACTCTACCTGCTCTCCAAGTCGAAGCTGCTCCCCGGTCTCCCGATCCCGATGGCCCTCGGGT
This sequence comes from uncultured Nitrososphaerota archaeon, assembly GCA_963703285.1. Lineage (GTDB taxonomy): Archaea > Thermoproteota > Nitrososphaeria > Nitrososphaerales > Gagatemarchaeaceae > Gagatemarchaeum. Next base: position 652,797 of record OY969807.1, on the reverse strand, counting down.
TGGGCACCCTCCTGGTCTTGATATTCGTCTAGAACTCGACGACGGGCGTCTTCGACCCCTTCGTGAGCGCATCCACCTCGTCCTCGGTCGTCTTGTAGGTGTAGAGGTGGCTGGCCGTCCTCAGCTTGACCTTGGTCGAGTCGCCCTTCCTGACCACCCTGATCTCTGTGGCCGACGGGAGAAGTCTCTGGAACTCCTCCTTGCTGAGGATCTCTCGAGGCATGGACCCGGGCTCCTCGACCGGCCAGATATAACGGTTGATGCCGCATCGACCGCTTGCTGTGCGGCTCCCGCGGATTGTCGGCGCGAGTTCCCTGCGATGCGTTCGACATGTTAAATAGTGATTCTGCGCAGAACGTTCTCGATGGGACCGGCTGAAGGCAGTGACGGCGGGATCGCCCGTGCGTCCACGGGCAACTCGAAGCTGGACTACTTCCTGAGCGGTGGCTTCCCCAGGGGCAGCCTCATCCTGATCTCAGGGAACCCGGGGACCGGCAAGACGATACTCTCGGCCGAGTTCCTCTTTCACGGTGCCGTGGTCGACAAGGAGAACGGCATCTACGTGTCGTTCGCGGAGGGGAGGCGGAGTTTCATGGAGAACATGCGCACGGTAGGCCTAGACTTCGAACCCATCGAGAAAGACGGGCGGTTCCGCTTTCTCGAGATGTTCAGCGCTACCGGCGGCGGCATGGGGAAGGTGACTGGGGACATCCTCGAGGCGGTCAGGAGGTTCCAGACGAAGAGGCTCGTGATCGACTCATACTCGGCGATGTCCCAGGCGATGGGCGGACAGTACGAGGGACGGCAGGTCCTGCACACGGTGCTAAGCAAGATAGTAAGGAACCTGGGGTGCACCACGATAGTCATCGGAGAACAGCCGACGGGACAGGAGCGCCTGTCCGACGGGGCGGAGGAGTTCGTCGCGGACGGCGTCCTGAACCTGAAGCTCACCACGCCCAGGGAGCTGGAAATCCGGAAGATGCGCGGAACGAAGCTCAACACAAGGGCGGCTATCTACACCATCGACGCCGGGTTCAGGGTGCTGACCACCGAACTGAAGGAGCCCCCGAGGGCGAAGAAGTGGGTTCCGATACCCGACTCGGGCGACCTGATCTCGACGGGCTCGCTGGACCTCGATGCCGTCCTGGGAGGGGGGCTCCCGAGGGGTACCTACGCCGTCCTCGAGTCGGCCATCGAAGTTACGATAAAGGAGCTGAGGCTGTTCACCCGGTCCCTCGCGCTGAACTTCATCAGCCAGAAGAGGGGCGTCATAGTCGTCCCGACGGAAGGAGTCTCTGCCAGCGAGGTCAAGAGGTACTGGTCCCCGTTTCTCGCGAAGGAGCTTTTCTCGAAGTACGTCCGCATCCAGGAGCAGCAGGAGCCGGGGAAGCGCGCTTCTTCGAGGATGCCGCCCTACATGGTGCCCAGCATCTTCCAAGAGGGGGCGGGGGACGAGGAGGAGCTGGCAAAGAGCTCGGAGACCTTCTATTCTGCCTACAAGGAGCTGAAGTCGAGGACGAGGAACCAGCCCGTGCTGCGGAACATGGGCTACGACAGCCTGGAGGCCAGCTATGCGAGATTCCCGGACAGGCTGCTCAACGAGGTAGGCCAGGCGGTGGCGAGGACGAGGGTCTCGGGCGACATAACCCTGGGCATAGCGAAGCCGACGTTCGGGCTGCTGGGGAAGGTGCTCGGGATGGTCGACTGGCACTTCAGGCTGACGAAGAAGTACGGCCTGCTGATGTTCCAGGGGGTCAAGCCGTACACCAACCTCTACTCGGTCGATTGCGACGTCTCTTCGGGCCGTCCGGTGCTCAAGCTCTCCATCCTTACCTGAGCGGCGCCGGGAGCGCAACCACGCGGAGGGGGAAGGCAGCGAGGTTCTGGCGCGTCCCCCTGCAGAGGCGGACGAAGGAGAGATACTTCGCATGCCGCTGGGCTCTCTCCTGGGCCAGGATCGTCCCGACAGCCGCCGACTGCTTGGCCCGCTTCAGGTAGTCTATCGTCACGTCGCAATCTCGGATCTCTCCGAGGATGTCCAGCCACCTCCGCAACACCGGGAGGACCGCAGCGCTCCGCGCGCCGGGAGGCGTCAGCTCGAGGGTGTACCTCAGACGCTTGCAGTCCTTGCGGACGCCGTGGAGCGCGTCGATCTTCGCCTCGTCCTTCAGGCAGACCTCGAGCCCCTCCCCGATCTCTTCCTCGAGCCGGCGGAGCACGCCCTCCATCCGGCGGGCGAGCCTCGGGAGGTCCCTCCTGGCGAGCTTGGGAGGATGGTGCTCGAAGAGCTTCCAGGCGGCCTCGGTCGAGTCGCCGACGTACTCTCCCCTCTCCTCCATCAGGTTGTTCAGCACGAGCGTCACCGTCTCGTCGCCGGGCGGTCGGGAGAGCCTGGCGTGCAGCACGTCGATGTCCCTGATGCGCGAGGTCCCCCTGAGGAGCGCCCTGCACCTCTCATGGCACCGCCTGACCTCCTTCACCCTCTTCGTGCTCTTCGGCAGCACCTTTATCGCCGCGTCGAGCCGCCTGACCGACGACCGGAGGCTGTGCGTCTGAGATGTCCCGGGGTCTCCCAGGTACTCCCTGAGAGACTTGTTGGCGCGGTCGCTAATCCTGCCGTACTCGTCCAGGAAGTGGACGGCGAAGGGGCTACTTTCCTTCATGGAGGAACCTTTCTATCCTGCCCTGTAGGTCTGAGTTGACCTCGGCTATGGTCCGGTTCGCGTCTATGGGGACGAGACCGTACCTCTTCTCCATCCGGATGAACTCCTTCGCCATCATCCTCTGGTAGATCACGAAGGAGTCGTAGAGGTCGTCGGAGAGGCCCAGGTCGGCGCCGGACTCGTAGTAGTCTAGCCCGGAGTATTTCTGGAAGACGCGATGGAAGAGTTCCCTCGGGTCGACGTCGAGGTAGAATACGAGGTCGGGCTTGATCGTGAACCCGAAGAGGTCGTGCGACCACTTCCTGCTTGTGCCCCTCACGATGCTCCTCGCGATCAGCGTGTAGATGTAGCGGTCCGCCAGGACGATGTACCCCGCCTCGAGCGCAGGCATGATCTTGTGCTCGAGCTGGTCGGCAAAGTCGGCCGCATAGAATAGCGTCAGTGTCTTCTTCCCCAGCGGGAGCTTCTGCTTCGCCATAAGGATCCCCTTGCCTATCAGCTCCGACCTCTTGAGTCCGGTCGTCGCGACGGCGTGGCCGTCCGCCTCGAGCTTCGCCGTGATCAGGTCCACCTGCGTCGAACGGCCGGAGCCATCAGGGCCCTCTATCACAATCAGCCTTCCCTTGACCTCGGTGCCCCTAAGGTAGGGTATGCCGTCTCCGTAGAAGGTCAGGGGCCTCGGAGCGAGCGGCCTCTTCACGGCGCTCATGTCCCAGCGAGCTCCTTCACCGCGGCGGCCCTGGGACCTGGCGGGAGCAGCTCGAGGACCTGCTTCCTCATGAGGTCCTGTTGCATCTCGATGTCCAGGGACCCGTCCATCACCCGGAACCCCTCGGTGGGCGCCATGGCCTTGTACTCCTCGATGATCCGTGACTGGAATATCCGGTAGGACTCGTACTCGTCGTTGCTCAGGTTGAGGTCCATCCCCGCCTCGTAGTACTTGAGCTTGGGCCTTCCCGTCAGGATGCGCTTCACGGCCACCTCGACAGGGACGTGGTAGTAGAAGGCCAGGTCGGGCCTGGCCGCGAAGCTGTAGACCCTTCGCACCCATCGAGGGTTGCAACCGCGGACCACGTCCCTCGCGTAGGCGGTGTAGATGTATCGGTCTGCGAGGACGAAGTAACCCGAACGGAGGAGGGGGGCGATGTTCCTCTCGTACCTGTCGGCGAAGTCGGTGGCGTGGAGGAGGCTGAACGTCGTGGGTGTCAGGAGGGCCTTCTTCTTGCCCTTCGATGTTATCTCCTTCACGACGTCCGAGGAGTTCCACTCCGTCTGGAAGACGCGGACCCCGAGGTGGCGGAGCCACTGGTCCAGGAGGTGCAGCTGCGTAGACTTGCCGGAGCCGTCGATCCCCTCGACGACTATGAGCCGGCCGGGCGGCTCCTCCTTCGGCTTGCTCCTCTCGGCCAACGCTATCGCCCCGGAACCGGGACGACCTGTTCCCGCTCCAGTCTCTGGCGCACGGCCGTCTTGACGATCCTGCCGGTGGCGTCCTCGAGCTCCCTCGCCGCCTTCTCGAGGAGCAGAGCAGGGAAGTCCGCCTTCGAGGTCGCTATCTCGAACCTCAGGACGCCGTCCCGCATCCTGACGCGGGCGGACGAACCCGTCAGCTCGAGGACCCCCTCCAGCTCGATGAACGCCGCCAGCCTCTCCACCGTGTCCCTCCCCACGTCCTTGAGGACCGACTCGTAGCGTGCATAGAACCAGTTGGCGGTCTTCGGGGCCTTCGCACGGAGGAGCGCGAGGGCGAGCGCGACCTGATCCCTGTGGTCCAGGTAGCTGTCCTCGCTGAGTATCGTGTAGAAGAGGCTCTCGGCTCGGGTCTTGAGGTAGATGTCGAGGAACGACCCCACCGCCTCGTCGAGGATGAGCTTCTCCCGAAGGCTCAGGAGTCGCCTGGACGCCGAGCGCGTCGCTCAGCGCCTCGGTCCTCTTCTCCCTGGCCCTCCAGGACGCGAGGGAGGCGTTCGCCTTGTGCTCGTCGAACCCCTCGGCGAAGTACCTCGATTTGTCTCGGAGGTACTCGACGAGGACCCCGTCCCTGAGCCCGTGGGTGCTCACCACGACCTCGTCGAACTTCAGCCTGTTCATCATCGTCGAGATCACCAGGGCTCCGGCGGTGACGCTCTCCGCCCTGTCGCGCCCCAGAGCATCCACCCCGGCTATCTTCCGCGGGTTCATCTTCCGGAGCCTCTTGTTCATCGCCCCGACCGACTTGCGACGGATGCGGTAGTTGTGGAGCTTGTACAGGGGATAGTCCCTCAGCCACTGGTCGTACTTGGCCAAGGCGCGGATGGTCCCGCCCACGCCCATGAGCGCGGTGCCCTCGTTGATCCCGAACTCTTCCCTGGTCGGCAGGAGTTCGGCTATCCTCCTCCTCATCCTGTCGTACTCCTTCTTAGAGAACCGCTGCCCCGGTCGGCCGAAGAGCTCTGTCATCCGGAGGGCGCCGATGGGGAGCGAGAGTATCTTCCGGATCCTGAAGCCCCTGGCGTAGGTGAACTCGAGGGAGCCGCCGCCCAGGTCGAAGAAGAGAACGTCCGAGAGCCGCGTCGCCCGCGCCGCCCCGATGTACGAGTAGAGCGCCTCCTCCTTGCCCGAGAGCACCTTGAACCTGAGGCCGAGGAGCGATTCCGCCTCGGCCTGGAAGGACGGTCCGTTCGCGGCCTCCCGGACCGGCGAGGTAGCTATGGCCAGGACGTGGTCGACCCCGGTGAGGCGGTTCACCTCCCTCAGAAGCTCGAGCTGGTGGAGCGTCCGGTCCATGGCGTCCTGGCCGAGGAAGCCGGTCTGGTGCAGTCCTTCGCCCAGACGCGTGAGGCTGCCTTTCTGGTCGTAGGCCCTGAAGGTCGCGTCGGGCCTGATGTCGTAGCTCACCATCTTCAGCGAGTTGTACCCGAGGTCGATTACTGAGGCCCTCACGGGTGGTGTCTCACTCTCTAGTGACTATATCCGTTCTCTCACGCCAGCTTCTTCAGCTGCCGCGGGGTCATCAGCCATCTCAGCTCCCCGGACGGCTTTGGCGTGAAGGAGGTGACCTCGATCCTCGCCGCCCCTGCCTTCTTCAGTACGATCCTCGTCTGCCCGCTACCCGCGATCAGCTCGCCCATCATGCCGCTCAGGTACGGCTCGTGCCCGACGAGGAGGACGACCGATTCCTCCTTGAGCTTGGAGAGCCTCCGGAAGAGCGCGGACGTCTCCCCCTCCGGCTTGAGCTCGTCCCAGACTTCGACGAGGTCCTGACGGTGAAGGACCTTGGCCGCGATCTCGGCCGTCTCCTTCGACCGGGAGAGCGGGCTCGTGATGACGTTGGTGACCTCGAGCTTGAGCCCTGCGAGCCCCTTCGAGACGTCCTGAACCTCCTCCCTCCCGGAGACGGTCAGAGCGCGTTCGGAGTCCCGGGACTGGGGCGTCATCCGGTTGCCGGCCTCGCCGTGCCTCAGGATAATAATGTCCATCGAATCATTCCACGGGCTGCGCCGGACCGGACCTGGGGCTCCGATAGGATAACGTTTCTCATATAGAAAATATGGTTGCAGTATCGCTAGTCATACGACGCGCATGCAGCTGGGGCGCTCCCACTTCAGGGTGGTTCACCCTACCGGCGACCGTCTTCATAACGCTGGAGACGCAGGCGCGAAAGATCAGCTCGCCCTCGGTGCCGCCCTGGGTATGCCCTCAGCGCGCTCGCCATATATCGACCAGGGGAACGTTCTTGGTCATCACGGCTCTAATCTCGTCCGTCGTGGGCTCGGTGTCCAAACCATGCCTCTCGGTGATTCACCACTTCGAGTCTCGGCCATGCTAAATCGCCGACTATCAGCGCGGGACGAAATTAACGACCATTACGTTTATTTATGCCGCCGCGACATGGAAAATCACCGACGGAAACTTAGGTAGGATGTGAAAACGGATGAGTTTCGGACAACGTGGCGGGTATAACCGCGGTGGATTCGGCGGTGGGTCCTCAGCAGGAGGTTTCAGATCCTTCAAGCCAAAGCCAGTCGAAGTTGGAAAGGAGTACGACGTGACCATTTCCGACGTAAGCAGGCGCGGCGACGGGATCGCGAAGATCGACGGTTTCGTCATCTTCGTGGCTGGCGCGAAGCAGGGCCAGCAGGTGAGGATCAAGGTCACCCAAGTCTCGAACCGGTACGCGAGCGGACAGCTCGTGGAAGGCTCGACGGCGACCGCAGCTTCGGGGGAAGTAGCCCCTGAGGCGGAAGAGTCTACGGAAGAGTCAGCAGAGCAGTAGACGCAGGTCTGCGGTCCTACAAGAGATGGGTTGTCCCGCCAAAGGGCAACCTCCCCCCCTTTTGAAACAGATTTCGAGAGACATAGGTAGTGGCGATTTCGACCAAGCCGTCTGAAAGACGGGGAGGGGCGCTTATCTAGTGTCCCAAACTCGGATTACGCTTGCTCAGCGAGACGGACAAGGCATGGATGGCCGGCTTCATGGATGGAGAGGGCTATCTTGCTATCCTGAAGCAGGTCAGAAAACGTCGGCCGTCGCCGACCTACAGACCGTACGTCAAGGTCTCAAACACTCGTCGCGAAGTACCCACCCTCTTTCAGGACGAGTATGGAGGGGCGATCTATGTGCATCATGAGGAGCGAAAGGACAAGTCTGGACTCAAATGGTCGGACGCCTACAACTGGTACTGCCCGATCTCTTCGACGAAAAGATTGTTGCTCGACACCTTGAACTACTTCAAACTGAAGCGAGGGCAGGCTGAGCTCATTCTGCAATTCCTTGACAAGAGGAGAACTTTCGCCAGGAGGGAGAGATACGGAAGATTTGGTTCTGCCGGGTTCTCCGAGGATGAAATCAAATTCCGAGAAGGATTGAGGATGCAGATAAGAGCGCTGAACAGCAAGGGATACTACGCGCGGCATGTTAGTCTCGGTGAGCGGAATGAGAACGGAACTTGAGAAGAGTAAAAAACACTCGACTCACCAACGCCTCTTAAACCGAAATCGATTTCGCGCTAGGCATCCGTATCGCATAATTACCTATCCGAGGGGAGCAAAATTGATGATTCAGGCCTACACCGACGGACTCGCGGAACCGAATCCTGGTGTCGGAACATATGGCTATGCTGTCTATAGAGACGGAAAGAGCATTCTGGGCCGGCATGGGTTTGCAGGCGACCAAGTTACGAACAATTTCGCAGAGTACAGTGCTCTGGTCGAATTACTCCGCGAGTTGGACGAGTTTAGGGATGAAGAGATTACTGTCTATTCCGACTCGAAGCTCTTGATTGGGCAGATGTCTGGTGCATTGAAGGTGAGTAAGACGGCGCTTAAGCACAAGTTGCCCGGGTCGTACGTCGAGAAGTACCTCGAGGCCGTGGAGCTCGCGAGGAAGTTCAAGAAGCTGAGGTTCGTGTGGATACCAAGGGAGAAGAACTCCGAGGCGGATGAGCTGTCGCGTGTAGCTTACAGGGAGCAGCTTGCGAAGCGAGAGGGAGAGCGCGAAAGAAGGAACAAGACGCTCTAACGGCGAGTGTGAAGCACTAAGAGGAACGGTGTCAAACTTCGCGCCACCTGGCCTTGGTGACGGCGATGACCGCAAAGACTATGGTCACTATGGCCAGGACCACCCACGCCAGCGCGATGGAATCCGAAGATAATTTCAAGGTCCCTATCGACGACTGGGCTATCTCGGCGGCATAGGTGGTCGGCGACAGGTAGGCGAGGTACCTGTAAGGCTCGGGGATGTAGGTGATGGGATAGTAGACGGGCGACAGCGTCGTGAACACCGCGGAGACGAGGCCCGAGAAGGCGTAGCTCTGCACTATGTCGCTAGAGAGGGTCGAGAGGGTGAAGCCCAGGGTGACAGAGGTGGTGAACATCATGAGTATCACACCAAGTAGGTCCAGCGACTGGGCGACGTCGGGATGGACGAAGATCGCCAGCAGGATGGTCACCGTTATCAGCGCGGGGATCGAATATACTATCTCCGACACTGCCATGCCGAACACGTAAGCAGCGGGCGAAGCGGGGGAGCTGACCACCATGTCCTGGAGCTTGAAATCGTTCTTGAGGTGGGAGAGATCGCTCTGAAGCCCCATCCCGCTGGAAAACATGCTCATGATGAACGCGCCCTCGATTGCCTGAGTGAGAAGCCCTCCCTTGCTCACGAAGTTCACAATGACCAAGAACGAGAGTGGGGCGAGGAGCGTATTGATGAGTACGACCGGATAGTTCTTCATCGCGTAGATCGAGTTGACCAGCACCGACGCAGCTATCTGCCTGAGCCACTGCCTCGCCGTCAAGAGCTCCCCTGCTCCCCGACGAGATGGAAGAAGACGTCGTCGAGCGAGATGCGGCTCACCGAGATTCTGGCCCCGGTCTTGAAAAGCTCCCCCGAAATCCGGTACGCCTCCGACCTGCTGGTCAGAATCTGGACCTGACCGTCCCTGCCCGTAGTCACACTCCCATCCTCTAGGCCGGGGACCGCGGTACCAGAGGGCATCCTTATGCTGTACTCATACTTCACGAGGCCTCTGAGGTACTCCAAAGTACCCAGTCCGAGAAGACGGCCCTTGTCGAGTATCCCGATGCTGTCGGCAAGGTTCTCCGCCTCCTCGAGATAGTGTGTCGTGAGAATCAGAAAATGGTCCTTCGCCAGGTCCTGCAGCGACTGCCAGAGGCTCTTCCTCGATACTGGGTCCAGCCCGGTGGTAGGCTCGTCGAGGAAGGTGATCTCGGCGTCCGCCGCCAACACCGTCGCTACCATTACCTTGCGGCGCTGCCCCCCGGAGAGCTTTCGGTTCAGGATATTCCCCTGCTCTTCCAGTCCCAATCTGGAAAGTGCCTCGACCGCCCGGCTCTTCGCCTCGGGATAGGGGACTCCCCGCCAAAGCAGGTAGGACGAGATGGTCTGCATCGGCGTCATCCAGGGCACCGTCCTCGCCTCCTGCGGGATTGCGGCGATGCTCCCTCGCAGCTTCCTTGCGTCCTTGACCACGTCCAAGCCCCTAATCAGCGCAACCCCGGACGTCGGCTCGAGTTGGGTCGCTAGAATCCTCACGAGGGTGGTCTTCCCGGCCCCGTTCATTCCTATCAGTGAGAAGATTCCTCGGGCTTGGACGGTCAGGCTCAGGTTGTCAAGGGCCTTCTTCCCTTGCGAACCGGCGTAGACCTTGGTGAGGTCCCTGCACACGAGCTCTCCGTCCTCCAAAAAAACCGAAGGTCGCGCATCGCGGCCGGTTTATGTTCATTTTGGCGTATCTCTCCCCTCGACTACTCCCGAGAGGCCGTCCCCGCGGTCAGAGGACCCATTCCTCCTGCTGGACGTCCCTGTGTTTGAACCCCAGCTTGGACGCCTTGAAGGAAGCCCCGCCGAAGAGCACCGCCTCGGCCCCCTCGCCACCCCGGTACACCGCATCGACTATCCTTCCCAGCGAGTCGCCCTTCATCACGCCGCTTCCGCTGTCCCCTCCCACGACCGCGAGCCCGTTCTCCGCGAAGACGAAGGGGACGTTGTCGATGGTGTTGTATCCGTAGAGCCCTCCCCACATCCTGGCCGGCCTCGCCCCGTCGAACTGCGGGAAGTACTCACGGAGCACGGGATAGATGTCCTGCTCGTAGTAGGAGGGCTCGGCCGGGTAGCTGTCGAGGTCGTGGTCCGGGAGGGAGATGAACGGCCTCTTCACCTCGTCCTCGCACCCTATCCAGAACTCGCCGCTCTCCCTCACCGCCTTGATGAAGATCCCCGCCTTGGGCAGGATGACGAACGGGAGCACCCCAGAAGAGTTGAATCCGCCCGAGAGGAGCAGCCTCTCCAGGCTGGGCTTCCCGGCCGCCGGGATGGTGAAGAGCTGGCGCTTCTTGGCCTTCGTGTGGCCGTCGATGCCCGTGGGGTCGAGCAGCTCGTTGGTCCAGGCGCCCGCTGCCACGACGACGGTCTCCGCCTCGACCTCGGTCCCGTCTGCGAGCGTCGCGCCGGTAGCGCGCCATTCCTGCCAGACGAACGGCTCGCCCTCTATGCCCGTGGTCTCCTTCGCCCCTAGGGTGAGCTTCTTCGCCTCAGCCCCGAAGAGCACGCTCCCCCCGAGGGCCGTGAACTGGTCCCTGTAGTAACCGACGAGCCTGTCGGGTGCCAGCCGGCCGCACTTGACCCCGAAGACTCCGCTGGAGACCTCTCCGAGGCTCATGAGGTTCGCCTCCTCCGAGGTCGGTCCGGCCACGAAGCCCGGCATCATCCTCCCGAGCTCGGGTCGGTCGTAGGACCGCAGGTCCACGCCGTTGGCCGCCATCTTCTCCAGGTGGGGGCGAGAGAGCGCGAGCTGCTTCTCGGTCATCAGCCAGAGATAGCCGACGCTGTCCACCCCGATGTCTACCCCGAGGTCCTTCTGGACGTGGAGGTAGTAGTCGATGGCCGCGTTCGAGAGCGCCTGGTTGTCGGCCGACGTGAACGTGTTCCTGTACATGGCGTTGGACCTCCCCGTGTTCGCCTGCCCCGCGTCCCCGAGGCGGTCGATCAGCAGGACCCGCTTCTCCGGACTGTTCCTCTTGATGTGGTATGCCGAGGAGACTCCGAGTATACCCGCGCCGATTACTAGGACGTCGAACTTGGACAGGATCTTCCCTCTGGCGCCTCCCGAAGAGGCCTGTTTATGAACCGTCCCCCGCCTATGGAGACGCCCGTCCCTCGGCGGAGCCTGGCCGCGGCACCGGCTCCAGTCGCCCCGCCCTCAGAGTGCCGGGAGGGCCGCTATCCCCTCCCTGATCGCGTCGGCCCCCTTCATGAACTGAGCCTTCTCTCCCTCGTCTAGGTCGAGCTCATAGACCCTCTCGGCCCCACCGGCCCCGAGCGCTATCGGGACCCCGATAGCCAGGCCGCTGACCCCGTACTGACCCTCCAGGAAGGTCGACGCCGGCAGCACGTCCTTCCTGTCCCGGACGACCGCCTGGACCATCCTGGAGACGGCGTTGGCGGGCGCGTCGACCGTCGCGCCCTTCTTGGAGATCACGTCGATCGCCACCTGGCGGGTGTTCTGGATGGCCTCCTCGATCTCCTCCTCGCTCAGGATCGATGTCAGGGGCACGCCGCCCACAGAGGTGAACCGCGGAAGAGGCAGCATGTTCTCCCCGTGCTCACCTATCACAAGGCCCGAGATGGACGAACGGGAGACCCCGAGCTTGAGCGAGAGGACGTGCTTGAACCTAGAGAGGTCGAGCACCCCGCCCATGCCGACGACGCGCTCCTTCGCGAAGCCGGTCGCCCTTCGGACGACGTAGTTCATCACGTCCATCGGGTTGGTGACGGTTATCGTGACGGCCGTCGGCGAATACTTCGCCACCTCCTTTGAGACCGATTCTACGATCCCCGCGTTCTTGCCCAACAGGTCCATCCTCGTCATCCCCGGCTTCCGCGCCAGGCCCGCGGTTATCACCACCACATCAGCGCCCCTTATCGACGAGAAGTCGGCCGACCCGGTCACGGAGACGTCGACGCCCGTCTCTGAGATCTTCTGGCTGATGTCGAGCGCCTCTCCGTCGGCCAGCCCCGGGATCACGTCGACCAGGGCGAGGTCGTCCAGCCCGAGCGACGCGACCTCGAGCGCGGCCTGGGCGCCGACCCGCCCGGCTCCTACGAAGGCTAACATATCGGGCCTAGGTCGGTTCACGGAGGATAAAAATCAGACTCGAGCCGCGCTGGACTCGGAACGAAGGACCGCTCAGAGACGCAGGCCGAACGACTGGGCGAAGTCCTCGAACTGGTTGTAGGCGACGAGGAAGCTGATGCCCCTCTCGCTGATCTTGTATTTCGAGATCTTCTCCATCGTGAGTTCCTCCAGGAGGCCCGCACCCACAAGGTCGGCGATGAGCTTGGTCATCCTGTTGTAGGAGACGTTGCCCTTCCGCAGCAGCGTCGTGATGCCCACACCGTCCCCGGCCGTGTTCATGTCACGGGCCGTGACCAAGATATCCGCTATTATCTTCGTCTGGGTTCTATACTGGGCCATTCCACCCACTCTTCTTGTTGAAGGTAAATCTCAGCACGGGGATGAATAGTGTGACGAGTCCAACTTCTTTCATCAACAGCTGTAAAATATTTAACATAAGATTGTCGGGCCCCGCCAGCGACACCCACCACCCGCCCGCTATCACAGCCAGCCCGCAGGCGATCAGCAGCGTGTTCGGATTCCTGTTCTTGGAGTAGGCGAAGAGAGTCTCCACCACCCCGTAAAGGATGAAGTAGAACGAGAGGCTCGTGAGTATCACGACCAGGCTCGTCTGGTTGATCGCCATGAGGGGCACGAGGGCGAGCATCACGCCCATCTTCTTGTCCAGGAAGACGTCGAGCATGTGGGAGAACGCGAGGAAGAAGTATCCCGCCGTCTCGAGGAAGAGGCCCGCTATCAGGAGGGTCGCCAGAGAAACCTCGAATCCTGGGATCAGATAGAGCGAGTTCAGGCCGTAGAGGCCCTCGAGGACGAACCCCGTCCCGAGGAAGACGAACGCGGCCGCCAGGCGCAGGAGGGAAGCGCTGTTGGTCTCTTTGACCCCCTTGTAGGAGACTATCGCGATGGAAAACGCAACGAAGGCCCCTACGAATTGCAGGACGTCCTCCAACAGCACGAGGCCTTGCATAGCCGTCTCTGGCGGCCATCGACCCCAACTTCTATTAAAGCTTGATGGAGGGGTGATTCATTTTCTGGCGCTAGGAAGGAGACCCGCCTGGGCGCGGTGGCATCACAGGGCGCGGGTTTGAATCCGCGCAAGGAAATCTAAGACCTGCAATGCGGCTTTAGGATTGCTGTACGTCTTGCATGTTGTTCCGCTCCTTCCGATGCTCCAGACAATCTGGACAAACGTTAAATATATCTTGGCGAGGACGCGTCGAACGATTAAACCTTTTCGGTGCCATTGCGATGTCCTACGACCGCGACTTCTCGAGGGTAATGAAACTCCAACGGGCGCTCGACAGGTGCCCGCGATGCGGAAAGGGACCCATGGTAGTTGACACGAACGGCGGCGAGCTGGTCTGCAGCAACTGCGGCTTCGTCGTGAAGGAGAAGATCGTCGAGACAGGTCCCGAGTGGAGGGCCTTCTCCAAGGAGGAGAAGGACGACAGGTCCAGGGGAGGCACGCCCACCTCGATTGCCATGCACGACATGGGCCTCGCGACGGTCATAGGGGGGATCAACAAGGATGCTTCGGGCAAGTCGCTCTCGGCGTCGATGAAGGCAACGGTCGAGAGGCTGAGGACCTGGGACAGCAGGAGCCAGGTGCACGAGCCGATGGACAGGAACCTGAGGCAGGCGTTCAGCGAGCTCGACAGGCTCTCTGACAAGCTTGCTGTCTCGGATGCCGTCGTCGAGAAGGCGGCCTACATCTACAGGAAGGCCCTGGAGAGGGGGCTGGTGCGGGGTCGCTCGATATCGGCGATCATAGCGGCGTCGCTCTATGCGGCGTGCCGGGACAGGGAGACCCCCAGGACGCTCAAGGATCTGGCGGTCGTCTCGAACGTCAAGAAGAAGGACATCGCTAGGTGCTATAGGCTTCTCCTGAAGGAGATGGACATCAAGATGCCAGTGGTCGACCCGACGAAGTGCGTATCCCGCATAGCTTCGAGGGCCGGGCTGTCGGAGAAGACAAAGAGACGCGCCCTCGAGATACTGAAGAGGGCCGAGGAGGCGAGGATCTCGGCAGGAAAGGACCCCATGGGGCTCGCAGCTGCGGCGCTCTACGTCTCCTGCACGCTCGAAGGGGAGGACAAGACCCAGAGGGACGTCGCGGAGGCGGCGGGCGTGACAGAGGTCACCATCAGGAACAGGTACAAGGGGCTCAGGTCTGCCCTGGGTATCTGACGTAGCGCTGGGCCAAGGAATCTCTAAAGGCAGTTAGAAGATACACAGAATTCATACCAGAACTTATAAGTATCCTACCATGTGGGCGCGCCGAGGACAGGCATGCCACTAGAAAGGACAGTGGACGAGGGGGAGCAGGGGACTTCTAACTTCAAGACCGGACAGCTCGCAGGGATGATAACGGAGATCGGGCCGAACATATCCGAGATAGCGAGGCGCCTAGGACAGTTCAAGGAGAGCGTCCGCTACCGATACAAGGAGAAGCTGCTTAACAAGGGGTTCGCGGTCTTCGTCGCTATCGACCACGAGAAGCTGGGGCTTCGCAGGGTGGTCATGGTCATGGACTTCGCGGACGGGTACAGGGATGTCGCGGAGATGATGCTCACAATACTCAGCGCCGAGGGCTACATCGTCGGGTTCGAGAAGGTCCTCCCCGACGGAAAGTTCCTGGTGCACGCTTCGGTTCCCGACGAGTTGGTCGAGACCTACCGCGAGTTCTTCGCGGGCCTCAAGGAGAAGGGATACTTCAGGTCCTTCGAGTTCAACACCTTCCTCTGGTTCCGGAACCCTCCGATGAAGACGGAGATGTACGACTTCGACGAGGGACGCTGGGACTTCGACTGGCCTACGGAGACGAAGGTCGACAGGAAGGCCGCCTCGTACCTTCCGTCCTCCAGGGAGAGGTTCGACACGACCGATCTCCTCATACTCAAGCAGCTCCAGATGGATGGGAACAGGAGCCTGGCGGAGATGGCCGAGAAGCTGAACATCAACTACAAGACGCTGACGTGGCACTTCAGGAAGCACATCGAGGAGAGAAGGCTGACCAAGGGCTACACCATCCGCTGGATGGGGTCCAAGTACGATTACAAGGCGGACAGGGCGCTCAACAAGAAGCACACCTACATCTACGTGGCCGTGCTCTTCTCCGACCTAGACCAGGCCAAGAGGATCGAGGTCATGTCCAGGCTCAACCAGCTTCCCTTCCTCTGGTCCGAGTCAGTCGGAGACAAGTACGAGGCCGAGCTCGCGTTCCCGGTGGAGTCGATCACCGAGGGCTTACAATACCTTGCAGGCGTCATGTCGGAGACGAAGACGAACGCCCGCTACTTCATCATCGACCAGCGTCATGCCCTCTCGTTCACGATCATCCCCGAGCTCTTCGACGAGGCCAGGCAGGCCTGGCAGTTCAATGAAGAAATGTTGGTGAGCAGGTTCGAGAACCTGCTCCAGAAGGCCAAAGGATACCAAAGAAACGTATCCTAAGGCTCTAGCGGACCCGCCGCTCAGTTTGATGGACCGACGCCGCCCATTGGGTCTTCTGTTTGAGTGTTCATGCCATATGGCCAGTATGGCACCGGTTTAAGCTTAGCGTTTTCTTGGTGCTACATTGTAGTTATCCGTGCGAAGTCTAAGAAACGCCCCGGTCAGCCTTCCTGGACCCTGCGGGATTTCATCTTGACCAGCTCATCGTGCGTGAAGAGCGTCCCGAAGTGGGTCGAGAGTATCTTGACGTAGGCCTCGGTCTCCTTCTCGGTCATGTATTGGAACATGTAGTTGCCGCGGTAGGGGGAGGGTTCGCCTTCCCTCGTGATGAACTCTATGTGGATCAGCGGGTCCCCGTGCTTGACGGTGATGGGCGCCCTCTCGTTGTTGAGGTTCACGAGCTCGAGGGCCAGCCGACCGACGAAGCCGCTGTGGACCTTCACGGAGTTGAGGAAGGAGAGCCCCATGCGCCCGAATCGGCTCTTCGCCGTCAGGTGCGCGACGTAGTTCGGTGGTGTGAAGATGACCTCCTTGGAAATCATGTTCCTGTGCTCGAGGTAGTTCAGGGTCCGATCCTCCCTCACGGTCAGGACGTACCCGTCGCCATCGAACCCTTCTGGCGCCGTGGGGGAGATGACCTTGTACTTCTGGACGAGCTCGGTGAGGATGGATTTGCCAACAACTGTCATGGACAGCCGTGCCCGTCGGTCGTCTTAATAACTGGAACGAGAGCTTCGAGGGACGTTCCAGACCTCCCATCGCCGCAGGCGTCTTAGAGGGTACTCCGGGGGAGCTCGCGGAGGGTCGACGGACGAGCGGCACGCATTAGCACGCAAACGACCGCAGAACTGCGTGAAATGCGGTTTCGGAAGTAATCTCGGGGTCGTTTGATTCCCAGAGTTGAGAAACGTCTTCATAGCGTAAATAGAGTGTCCCAAGCCCGACATCCAGGTAAAATTCCATGGCATTAGATGACCCCCTTCAATGGGTCGTGATAGCGGTCGTGGCCATCGTCTTCCTGATGTGGGGCCCGAAGAAGATACCGGAGCTGGCGAGGTCGATCGGACTTGCTAGGAAGGAGTTCAACAACGCCTCCGCAGGCCTGAACCAGACGCCATCGGCGGCGGGCGTGGCAGCACGGACGGTGGCTCCGCCTGCGGCGACGGTGCGACCGCAGGTCGCGATCTCGGGCGACCCGCTGATCGATACGGCCAAGAAGTTGGGCATCAAGACCGAAGGCAAGAGCCGCGACGAGATCTCGAACTCGATAGTCGAGCTCTCGAAACGCTGACCCCAGCGCGAAGAGTGAGAGACGGTTGCACTCTGCCGGCGGCCCAGTGGGCTTCCTCGTCCGGAAGGACAGCATAGCCGTTGTTAGAAGTAAAGCCCATTTAGGACACTACCTCTTTAGGGGCGTTGGCGCCTTCCTCGGTCCCACCCGCCACGGCCGTCTCGGCCACGGGCCCGTGCCACAGGTATTCATCCCTCACAAGGCTCCAAGAGGCATCCTCACTCACGGAGAACGGTCGTCCGCAAAGGCGCGAACCGCGACAGGCTATGGCCAACGAGGCCAGCCGGTTCCTGTCGTAGTCCGCGCCGCATGTTGGACACGCGCTTACCCTCCAGCGCATGTCTGACGGGATCCGAGTTGGGTGCTCTATGCTTCCACCGCATACGGGACATCTCGAAGAAGTCCCTCTCGGATTCGCGTACAGCGTCGTGCTGGGTGACTTGTAGTCGACCATCGCCTGGGCCATCCTGTAGGGCCAGCGGTTCAGGCGCGTCCTGAACCTCCTCCCCTCGGTAGACTTGTTCCTGATGTGCCTGAGGTCCTCGAAGACGAAGGTGGCGTTGGGGTATCTCCTCACGAGGCCTGTGGTCAGCTTGTGGAGCGAGTCCCTGATGCGCAGCCTCTGCCTCCCTCTGGTCTGCTCCAGCTTCTTGGCGCGCTTCTGCGGGTTCCTGATGTGGAGCTGGAGCCGCCTTCGACGCCTGGTGAACGAGTCCTGGATGTGCTCGACGTCGCTCGTCGGAATGGTGACCGGTTGTCCGAGTCTCCCCTTGTCTATGGGAGTGCAGTCTATGGTGGCGAAGTTCAGGTCCACTCCCACGAGCTGGTCTCCGAGAGGCTTCGTGGAGAGGCCGTCCACGAACGTCAGGAGCAGCCTTTCGTCCGTCAGGGTCATCTCGCCAAGCTTGCCCCTTGAATAATCCGGCCACTTCTTGTGGTTTGGTGTGAATCGTATGTACTCATACTCGCGGGGTCGGATTGTAATGCGAATCACCATCTGGTCGCGCTCCTCCGTCATCTTGAACAGCTCCCTGTCTATTCGCATGGAGAGCTTCTCCAGGGACGGAAGCGCCAGGCTCTTGTGCCTCTTCCTGTAGGCCCTCAGCAAAGCGACCGCCTTGCTGCAGACCGGGTTGATGTGGTGGCGCGCGTACGGCATCGTCTCCACAAACCAGGGCCTGACCTTCTTCCTCAGCCTTATCGGCGAAGGGATCTCCCCACCGTTGAGCCTGGCATCCACTAGGGCGTAGGCGAGCGCCATCCGCGTGGCATCACGCATGTCAGAGAGATACGCGAGTACCTGCGGGCCCGGGTCGCACTCGACTGCGATGGTCCGCTTCTGGCCGAGGGACTTCCAGAGGTGGGTCACCGTTCGGTCGCCTCCGGTGTCCTCTTCGCCTTGTTCTTCGCTGACTGCTTCCCGTACAGCCGGGTGCAGAACGAAGTGAGGACATCGATCTTGTCCTGGCCCAGCCGGCTAGCTTCAACATAATCGTACCGTCTGCGGCTATTTAACGACCAATGTTCAACTGTACGGTTTGATACCAACTGGTATCAAAGACGACTGTTGTTGCCAGCCCCATGATCAGGCGAGTAGTGACGGGTACCCCGTTCGAGGCCATCGTCTCGGCCATCCTCTCGAGCGTCTTCCTCCCGACCTCCTCGACCACGTTTGCCGCGATGGCGAAGGTGGTCTGACCGGCCGCGCCCTCGGTGGGAGGGACGACGAGCGGCGTCTTGGCGAGGTAGACGAGGACGACGGAGGCGTCGAAGAAGGTCGCTAGGTCGGAGGAGAGGGCTGCGATCTCCGTCGTCGTCGCGTCGTCCTCGCTGACTGCGACAATGATCTTGTTCACGACGTCCCGCAGGTCTCTTGGCATATCAGACGGACCGAGGCCTTGGGGAACTTATTAGTGATTCTGCGTCGGCCTTGGACCAGCCCGCGCTCTAACGTCCCTAGGACCATCCCCAAGTTTTTATCCCTCCCCTGAGGGCGCTCGACAGCTTGTCAACCGAGACCAAATACGTTGTGAAGATTTACCAGTCGCCGAATCCCCACAAGGTCCCGAAGGTGGTGAGCGGGGAGCTCAAGGGAGGCGCGAGCCCGAAGATGATATCCAAAATGAAGAAGGAGGCGGTCGACTGCCCCATAGTCAAGGGGGAGGTCAACTTCCTCGTCTGCTTCGCATGCCCCTCGTTCATCCGCAGGGTCTCGGGTCAGGTGGACTGCGCCGGAGGTCAGGGGCCGCCGAAGGAGTGGCTGCTGCCGTAGAATTTCCACCGCACATTCGCGACGCGCTAGGTAGCGCCCTACCGTTTAGTGACCTCTAGCAACGACTTGAGCAAGGCTGCATACAACTCAGCGTCACATCTCCACCCGGATGCTATGAGCTCTCCCAGCGCGTCCTCACCATCTTCTCTTGAAATCGAGCCGTTCGCAGCTGCTCTGATTATGACGCCATAGGAGCCTTCGACGCGGACCCCTTCGATCTTCGCGATGGCCCTAGCCACTCGGTCGTCGATAACTGCGATTGCTTCCATTTCCTTGGCCAGCGCAATAACCTCTGCTTCGCCAGGATGGACGTCCTTGTGGAGCCGGGCCATCGCATCAGCTGTTTTGCTTTTGGGAATCTTGACCTCGAGTACGCCTTCGTCGACCAGGGAAGACGTGCCGACTGCGTCAGGATAGTCTCTCTCTTTTCCCTTGGTGACGACTTCCTCAAATACAGCCGGGACGGTGTATTTCTCTCCTTCGAGCTCGACAATCAGCGGTCTGAGTCCGGCCTTGGTGAGATGAATGAGTGGGGTTGCGTCGAAGACGAACTTGACACTCAACGTATCTCTTTCTTGATCGCCTTGGTTTCAGCTTCCAGGTCTCGCACGCTGACCCCCACCCATGAGACTTTCCTTTCGTCAAGAATCTCGGTGAATTCCCTCAATGAAACACCCGCGGTCGTGGCTGCCCTCCAGAGGGACAGTTTGTCTCGTCTGAATAACTCGACCCCCTTGTTGACCTTCCATTCCTTCATCCCCATTTCAAGAAGCCTTCTGGCTGTACTGGACCGATCGCTCTGCTCCTCGCGGGCTATTTCTTCAAGCTCCTGGAGCTTCTCCCTATCCACCTTCACTGAGAGGACTTCCGTCATCAGTATACATCTCATTATCTTGTATACTTAAGGCTTGCTAGGCACGGACCCTGACAGCTCAGCCTTTGAAGAACCCGACCACGAACCCGACGATGAAGGTTATCGACGCGTACGGGAGGTAGCCCGCAATCTGGTCGACCTTCGTCGCCAGCGTCGGCCCGCTCCGCACCAGCTGGACGAGCGGCTGAATGACCTGGCCAGGCGTCAAGAAGCCCAGCACGATCAGGATTATGATGATCACCGCTATCGCCACCCCTATCCTGACCGCGGCCTTGGCTATGACCCCTACCAGGAACCCGATGACGAGCGGGACAATCAGGGCCGTGATGAAGGTGATGGACCCGTCGGGAGCGAGGACGGTCGTCATCGTTTAGATTCTCCGACAGCCAAGCTGATGACCCCTTTAAGCCCCTCTCTCCGCGGGCCGCAATTGCGACGGGGGCTAGCCGACTATCTGGGTGATCTCCTTGGCTACGCCGTTCTCGACGTGGGTCGTCCAAAGCATCTCCGGGACGTCCAACGCGAGGAATAGTTCGCTCAGGAGTATTACTTCGGCCGCGGTCACTGCGAGGTTCTGGACCCACTTCCCTATTCCTATGTGAATGGTGAAGTCGCTGGGCTGTCCGGAGACCATTATAGTGAAGGATCTGTCCGCCGCGATGAGGTCGCGGGCGATTCCGGCCTTCGTCGCCTGGATCACGTTTCCGACGGGCAGCTTCTTCGATTGCGTCTTGTAACCATCCCCTTGCAGCTGCTGCTCTATCTGCTGGGAAAGCTGGTCCAGGTCCTTGTTCTTGCCCTGGAATCTGAGCGTCTTTTCTGCCACCATGACTATCGGTGCGTTGTCCCAGGCAGACCTTTATGAACTTTACAGCACCTGACTCTGTAAACTTGCTGGGGGATGGTACGGGCTGTTAATCCTCGGGTGGTGGTTATATTGGAGAATCAGATACTGGGTCGTTGCAAGCGACGAAGTGCGTCACACAGACCTTCAACGGCGCCGGAGTCGGGGAGCTCCTCAGTCAATGCCTCACTCTGACGTACAATGGGATCCGGTACGCTGAGGAGCACGGTATCGAGAATCGCAGAGGGATGAAGGGTTTCTATCGGTCGCTCAAGGATGAGAAACTTCCATCGTGCTACAAGGTTGCCGCGATAGGCCGGGCGTGTCAGGTCGTCGCGAGCAGGAAGAGGTCTGAGAGGAGGGGAGTCGAGACGCATCATTCCAAGCCGCTCAGACCGGTTGTATGCCTGATCTCCGCATTCTTCATCACGATGAAGGGCCGGCTGTTCATCCCTCTGAGACGTGACCACTATGTCGACGTACAGCTCAATCACCACGTTCTGAAGACACTTGAAGGGAAGAAGGTAAGGAGCCTGACAATAACCCCGGATCGCCTGTCGTTCTGCTACTCGGAGGAGATCGAACCAGCTCCGGTCATGACCGTGTACGGAGTGGACAGGAACGAGAAGAACATCACATTCGGAGATGCGGATGGCGTGATTCGGATCGACATTGAGAAGGCAGTGAAGGTCAGGCAGACGACGAGGGAAATCATCCGTTCGTTCAGGAGAAATGATGTGAGAGTCAGAAGGAGACTCTCTCGCAAGTACTGGTCAAGGGCAAACCGCAGGACTGACCAGATGCTCCACGCGGCGACCAACTTCATGATTGCAATCGCTGCGAGGAACGGGGCGGCTCTCGCCCTCGAAGATCTTACTGGCATCCGGAAGATGTATCGGAGAGGCAACGGCCGGGGCGAAGATTACCGGTTCCGACTCAACTCTTGGACTCACTGGAAGGCGAAGCGGATGATAGGATACAAGGCCAGGTGGAAGGGAGTAACGGTGATACCGCTTACGAAATCTGACACCTACGGCTCCTCGTCAGAGTGCTCGGCGTGCGGGGAGAGGCTCCGCAGTCCTGCGAAGGACGATGGCGAGCACAAGAGGATGCTGTGGTGTCAGAGCTGTAGGATGTGGATCGACAGGGATGTGAACGCCTCCCTGAACCTGTCCACGAGGGGGCTTGCAAGGTTCGCGAGATCCCGTCCCGAGCCGAAGAGTCGCTCGCAACAAGCTGGTTTTGAGGCGAGGGAGAAAGGGCTGGCAGGTGAAGCTGTGAAGGGGAATCCGACGAGGACGGTAATCCTCAGAGTCGATGCCAGCAAGTTAGTTGGCGGGCGCCACCCGATGGCTAACGCTTTCGGGCATCACCCGCAAAGTTGACAGAACCCAGCACCTTCTCGGGTACTTTGTACAGGTAGATTCTGTTTTTCGCGTCCTTCGCCTCCGTCTCCCAGCCGTCTATCTGGTGGTAGTACGAGACTATCATCGAGCCGCCCTTCATCTCCCTCCTCGCCTTATGGCCGAGCTTCTGCATGATTCCCTCCCAGAGAAACGCGTAGACGAAGTCTGCCTGGGAGATGTCCGCGTCGAGGAGGTTCGACTTGATGACCGTCACCTGGCTCTCCAGTCCCCTGCTCCTGACGACCCTCCTCGTCCACCACACCTTCAGCGGGTCTATCTCCACGCCGACGCAGGTCGCCCCCGTCCTCTGTGCGACCTTGATGACGATCCTTCCGAAGCCGGAGCCGAGGTCGTACACCTTCTGCCCCTTCACCGGGCGGGACATCTCGATCATCCTGTCGAGTATCCTGCCCGGGACGGGTTCGTAGCCGGCGCCGGTGATGAAGGGCCAGAGGAAGTATCCTACTATGGCTATTGCGACGAAGATTGCGACGGTTACGAGCTCCAGCGTCAAGCTCGGACCGCCGGTCGTTAGTACGCCTATCAAATCACGCGCACTCCTCGGGCGTCGTGGTCGGTCGGCTTAAGAGCATATGCCAGAATGATAGGCTCAGAATTTGCTCGCGACTCCTGCCATGCGCGATTAGAAACCTCCCGCCCAGGTGAGAAGTGTCCCTGTCAGGCGTCGGGATGCGGTTGGTTCTTCGTCTGCTTGTCGGCCATCACGACGATGTGGCTGAAGATCAGCGGGGCGCTTGACCCAAAGAGCTCGTCCGCCCTCACCGCGAAACCTTTGATGTCGCCGTTCTCCGCGTCTCCGACGTAGGCTAGCGACGCTGCGGCGGATATCTCCCCGAGCAGGTCCGTCAGCGCCGACCTGATGAGCTCCGAAAGGCCCGGACCCCGAAGGTTCCTAGACTCAATTGTCTCCACGAACTCGTCAGTGGACATCCCCATCACCATCGAGCCCCCCATGCCCATCTCTCGTCACCACTCTCTCTTGTCGGCGTCGATTCGACCGAACCGGGGAAGGCTGAACCATGCACAGTCGGCATGACTGGCACTCACGTCCATGCAGCTCCCGATTTCAGGTTGAGCACGCCCGAAGGCCCGCCGCGGCAGTTGCTTTTATAGATTTGGAGTACACATAGTGTCAGCGTAACGGTACCCGTGTAATGTCTCAAGCCAGTGCGACTTCTGGGACTATCCGACCCTTGCGGTGGTCTCAATTGCCAGCCCGTTGTCCTGAACCGCGTGCCTGATCGTCTTCACCTTGGGGATGACCCTGCGCAGCTTCTCGATGTCTATCTCGCCCTCGGCCTGCTCGAACCCCTGCGCGAACTTAAACGACATCACGCCGTCGACGAGGCTCTTGATGTAGTTGACCTGGTTGTCGTCATGAATGCCCTTCGGCAGAAGGACGAAGTGAACGCCTCCCATGCTGTGCGCGGCCGCGACCCAGAACATCACCAGGTCCATGACCTCGCTTTCGGGGTAGCTCTTCATGAGGTAGGAGAGCGAGAGAGCGCTCCACCTTCCTTCGTTGAGCTTCTCGAGGAAGTCCTGCTCAAGGGCGTTGAGCGAGTTCGGCGGTAGGTCGATCCGCTCCTCTCTGGGATCTTCGGGCGTGTTGCTGACTATGGTCTTGAGCTGCGGAGGAACGACTCTGGTGAATATCCAAGACCCATCGTCCATGGCGTCGTTCACGTCCCACTTGAACGTGTGCATATCCTGGATGACGTCCTCGCTGGACGACTCGGATGTGTAGTAGACGACCTTGGTCTTATCGTGCGAGGCGTTGTAGAGCGCCTGCTGGGCAAAAGTTGCGTAGAACGTCCCGGGCTCGCCTGTGAGGAGATAGACGCTGTTCGTCGGGAAACCTCCCCCGAGTATGTACCCTATCCCCTGAAGCCCGAAATCGGACAGCCCTGGTTCGACAGGGGCCCGACTGGTTATGGTAGTCTGCCCTTTGGCCGACAAAGAACGCTTAGTGCCCTCGAACTTACCGCGGTCGGGACTGTCCTTATAACTTTTTCCCGACGCATAGGCATCCCTGGGGCGCGCGGCCATAGTTGTCGCTCGAATTTACCCCACCTGTTCCGATAATACATAAAGGTTTATCCAGATTATCTATGTGAAAAACGGCTTAAGTATAAATATAGTTTTAGAACCCGCTTTCTTGAGCTGTTTTGTCGAATTCGACACCCAGGATACTCACCAACGTTATCGTCTCGGCCCTGGTGCTAGCGATGATCGGGTTCGGCGCGGCTTTCACCCTCCTGATAATCAAAGCGTTTTCGCTGGCAGACACCAACATAGGCCTCACCTTCTCCTTCACGGGCTACGCGTACATCTCGATCGAGGCGACCTTCGTATTCCTGATGCTCTACGGCGGATACTACGTCTTCGCCAACGCCGTGAAGCACCCCACGATAGAAGTCGAGGTTCTGGACGAGTGAAGCAGTGGCATATCGGACAATACACCACCATATTGGACTCAGTTTATGTAATATCCAAAACTATAACTAGGCCCTAGAAGATAGCTCGGAGCAATGTTCCGAATCCGCGCGTCGGACATGACAAGGATAATCTCAGGCACACTCGTATCGATTGTTCTTGTCTTCAGCGTGGCTTTCGCGTACCTCCTTATGCAGCTTTCGGCGGAGATCAGCACGGCGAGCAGCTTCTTCGGAAGCGCAAGCGCCCTCATCTACTACAGCGTCGAGGGTGCCTTTCTCGCCCTGATTATCCTCGCCGCCTACCTAGTGGTACGAAGGAAGAGCTGAAGACGAGAACCGTTGCGATGTGCCCCCACCTGATTTTCGGGGACCAGAATAGGAGCAGATTTAATATAGCGGCCAATAAGCGCTCTGAGATTCTGGCGAAAACGCAAGTTGCGTAGGTTACTCGTCTTTGGCACCGGCGCCGCGCTGATAGGCTTGGTGCTGCTCGTCGTGGCATTCTATGAGGCGTACCTCATAGTGAGCACCCTTCAGAAGGAGGTAGGCACTGTGACGAACACCAACCTTCTGCTCGAAGACGCGACGCTCGAGGCGGTCTTCCTGGGAGTGATGGCGGCTCTTGGATACGGTCTGGTCGCAAAGGGGCTCGACGGGATAAGGAGGCAGGAGCTCCTGGAGATGGAGAGCGCGGCGGACGTGACCTACGGCAGGGGGCCTCTTTCAGCTCAGGCGGCCCAAGAGCAGCACCGGGTAGATATTCATCCCAGCCAAGCCAAGGCCTCCGCGACTGACTCTCACCCCGGGATAAGGCACACCGAGGTCGCACCGATGGGCCTTGTTTCTCCGGCGAAACCTAAGGAGGTTGTGCCCAGCGCCGAAGACAAGAAGCTGGCGCCCGTCTGGGGTCCTCCAGCTGCGCCACTGCAGGAGCCACAAGCGGCTTCGAGCGCGGGACAGGTTTCAGAGGGGGCACAAACTCCCGTTCGTGCAGAAGGCTCCGCCGACGTCCAGACGCAATCCATGGCCCCGCAAGAAGCAGCATCGAAGGGCGAGGCGGGGACCTCCCCGACTCCGGCAGGTCCGAGCCCTCAGGATACTAGGCCGGGCCAAGTGGTCTGGGAGGGAGGCGCTCCTCCAAGGCTCCAGGGCGTCGAAGTCTTGCCCGAACCAGCCGTCCAGGGCCCCGAAGCAGCCACTGCGGTATCACCTTCCTCCAACGAACCCTATTCCCAGGCTTCATCGGGCTCCGGAAGCATGACTGAGTCTGCCCCCCAGGAGACGGGAGCCCCTCAGATAGATCCGGTTACCGGTTTGCCGTTCAAGCCCAAGAGGGGGAGGGGTAGACCCAAGGGATCCAAGTCGGCTAAGAAGGTAGCCGAGGCAACCTCTGACGCTCCTCCGCAGCCATAACACAGGAAATTAATTCCCTCATTTAATTCAATTAATTCCCCTGCAAATTTAATTTAATTAGAATTTATCAAATATTTGTCCTTTATTTAATCCATGGATTATCTAAAAATACAGCATTTAGTTACGTAAAATTGTTCCAGTAACATACTCCTTAAATAATGCCCATAAGAAGGCTACTGTCAAGTGAACTCCTAAAAATGAAGTTCCTTCTGAAACCAAAGAAGAAAAGATCAGCAGTATCTCCAGTCATCGCAACACTCCTCCTCATCGCCATCGCAGTGGCAGCAGCAATCATCGTCTACGCCTTCGTCACGGGGTTGATCGGAGGCCTCTCTGGCGGGGCAAGCTCTAACCTCATTACAGCTATAGGCAGCCTCACAATCCCGTCAGGTAGCGGAGCCGGAACACTAATCGTCTCAGTCACGAACAATGCAGCCAGTCCAATCACCGGAATACAAGTCGCCTACACCGGCATGGAGGATTCGGGGACCTCTGGGGCAGTCTGCATGGGTGAACTCCCAAGTGACATCTCGTGTTATACCCCTGCTGGGGTCGCCGAGACAGCGGCCATGTGTGGTGAAACCCAAACTGGTTTAGCAGCAACTTCCGTACCATTCTGCACCACCAGCGGTACAACTCTACTCATCACGGCCACCCCACTCGCCGTCAGCGCTGAAACCAGCGCAGTCGACGCCGTCACAACATCAGTAGCCGGCACGCCCCTGACAACCGGGACATCATACACCCTTTCAGTAACAGTCGACTTCGCCAACGGTTCCACGCACACTCAGTCAATCACGGTAACGGGAATCATCTAAGCCCATCCGAGCGAGGACGATCTTCCTCGCTCTTTTCCCTTTTATTAGTGAACTCCCAGCGTCGAAACTGAAGCATTAGAATGCTGCGAGGGTTTACTCTCTCAAGATATGCAGGGTATGGAGTAGCGTGGGACTCGGCACTGTGCGTTTCTTGAGTACCGAGGGGGTAGAGATTAGCCTTTCCCTAGCTTGAAGCGCTCGGTAATCGACTTGGCAATCTCCATGATGTCGCGCATCTTCATCTTGCCGGCAACGGTCTCGATCCTTTGGAGCACGACCGCGTCCTCGGTCGCCACCACAATGAGTTTCGTACCCGGGACAAGCTTTAGTCTGTCGCGTATCTCCTTCGGGATGACGACTTGGCCCTTGCCCGAGACCTTTGTCACGTCTATGGTAGGCGCTTCCGGCATGTGCGAGTCGCAGGGCACAATCATCTTATAAACTAACGAGGAGTCCGTGGTTGACGGCGATTATGGCAACAGAAGGGACTCCCCTGGGGAGGACTCTCACATTGCTGGTTATCTTTGTCATTACGATAGTCGCGGTAATCGTGATCTTCGTCTACTTCACCGGTTACCTTAAGCTCGGTCCTCCGACGGGCGGCACGATGACGACCTCTGGCGTACTCGCTCTTACCAGTAGTCTGGGGAATGCTGCCACTTTGGTTGTTCAGGTAAGGGACACGGGCAGTTCGGCAATCACTGGCATCACCCTAGCCTGCCCCGCCAGCGAATTCGCTTCTAGCACGTGCGGGGGACTGGTACTGGAAGGAAACGGCGTACCCATCTCCGCGCAAGCTCCGCTGCCAGAGGGCGACACAGGGAGCGGCTCCATCACAGTTGATGCCGCGCCAGGGACGTACTTTACCTACGCCAACATATACAACCTGAGTGTGACCGCCACTTTCTCTGACGGAAGCTCTCAAACCCAGACCCTGCAGCTCCCGGCCCAGGCAGGTTAATGCTGTGGCAGCACACGGCGATCATTATACGACATTTGGGGCGAGGTAGGCGTGCGTCTATCCACAAGTCATAGTCGGTCGGGTGATAGGCGAGCGGTCTCAGAATTGGTTGCGACCCTTCTCCTGATACTTATTGCCGTAGCTGCAGCAATCCTACTGTACGCGTTTGCCACCGGTCTCTTTTCGAACCTTACGACCGGAGGAGGTCCTACGGCTCTCGTCACCGCTACGGGCGAGATGACCGTCCCGGGATCCACGAGCCAGACCGGGGTGCTAACGCTCAACCTCAGGAATGAAGGGGTTCAACCAATAAAGAACATCGTAGTGTCATGTGCGGATCCGCCTTTCGCGGCAGCAACCTGCAACGGCTTCCCCTTGGACTATGGGGGCATGCTAGTTGCGCCCGGTAATCTGCTGCCGATTGACGCGTTCGCGAGTGGGAGCGTGGATGTCGGCGCCGCTACCACGTTCACGGCGGGGACGACTTACCAGCTAATCATCACCGTGACGTTCGAGGGAGGGTCGACTCAGATTCTGAGCGTAGGCATCCCCTCGACTTCCTGAATATTGGGGGGCACAGGCACATAATTGATATATGCCCTGCGCCAAGGGGGTCCACTATTGAAGCGCTGGGGTAGAGCAACCTTCTCCGTAGCCCTACTATTTTTGTTGCTCTTAGGAGGATTACCTGCAATAGTCACACCAGCCTTGGCACAGCCGGGAGCGACCCCGACGGTGGCCACCGGGTTGTCACTCACCGTGATTCCGACTAGGCTTCCGGCGGACGGGAACACCTACCCGGCCCTGGTGGTGGCCTTGATTGACAAGGCGGGAGACCCAACCCTTGCGCTTAACGCCACGACCGTCTATCTATCTTCGTCACAGCAGAACGTCGCAACGGTGCCGGCCTCCGTTACTATCCCCCAGGGCGAAGGTTACGTCGTTGCCAACGTCATCACGACCCCGACCGCGGGCACGACGACAGTGACTGCGTCGGCGAGCGGCATGAGGTCCTTCGAGGTCGTAGTCGCAACCGACATTCCCAGCGGGTACGCGACTCAAATCAAGATAACGCCCCAGCCGGCCGATGTCTTCGCCCGACCTGGCGGGTTCGGCTCCCTCGTGATACAACTCCAGGACCAGACGGGATTACCCGCCAAGGCGGATTACAACACCAACGTTTCTCTTTCATCTTCCAACGTTGGAATAGCAGCGCTCGACCAGAAGTGGGTGATAGTGCCGACGGGAAGCGACCTTGCCGTCGTGAACTACACCTCGGGCTACGCCATCGGTCAAGCATTCATCACTGCAACGTCGACTGGCTTCAGTGCGGGAACTACCTCGCTCGGCGTCGTTGGCTCCCCGCCATATTCGCTCAAAGTAAGCGCGGAACCGAACAACGTGGTCCTGAACAGCACGGGGAGGCTGGTGGTCTGGCTGACCGACCCCGCCGGCAACCCAGCGAGGGCGCCGTCGCCAATCACTGTGACTCTGACCTCGTCCAATCTCACAGTGTTTTCGGTGACACAGACTACCGTGACGATCCCGACCGGGGAGATAAGCGCGGTCGCTGCCTTTACGACTGCAAAGTTCAACGGTACCGCGACAGTCAGCGCGTCGGCTCAAGGACTGCTTTCCGCGTTCGACGCAATAACGGCCTTCGGCGCTGACGACAAGCCAGCGGGACTCGCAATCTTCACTGCTCCGAACCCTGTACTGGCTGATAACGGAGAGTACTCTGCAATCCTAGTCGGAGTGGTTGACTCAACTCTAAGAAATGCGAACAGACCCGACGTCGTCTCGAGCAACACGGTCGTCACCATAACGTCGTCTGACACGGCCGTCGGAACGGTCACGACACAGGTCACGATTCCCCAGGGGAAGGAATACGCGATCGCCAACATCACGTCGACTTACCTGGTCGGAAGTACCACAATCACGGCATCAGCCCAGGGGCTGGAATCCGCTCAAGCTCAAGAGTCTGCATTCGGTCCAATACCCGTATCCGTTGTAGTGACGCCGGTGGCCAGCACAATCCCGGCAAACGGTGGCACCTATCAGGCGCTTGCCGTGAGCCTGCAGGATTCCTTCGGCGATCCAGCCGTAGCCCCGAGTAACATAGTCGTGCAGCTCGCCTCTTCTCGTTCGAACATCTTGTCGGTCGCTTCTCCCATCATAATACCGGCGGGACAGACATACGCCTTTGCGAGCGTGACGACGGGCCTTTCACCTGGTTCTTCCAACATCACCGCGTCAGCCTCAGGGTATAGCGCGTCTTCGCACCTGCTCACTACCGTCGTCCCTGCGCCTGACAAACTTGCCCTGTATGTGGGGCCGAACGACACTGTCGGTTCGGCCATAGCCCCGGATGCTATCCTGACGGTACAACTGCAGGATATCAATGGCCTCCCGGCACGAGCGCAGGAGGCTACCACCGTGACGGTGACCTCGTCTAACAGCACAATCTTGAGCAAACCTATCGTCCTGAAGATTGCTCTAGGTGCGGATTATGCCACGACCTATCTCACGACCAACATGACCGGACTGACGAGCCTCACGGCGTCCTCGCCAGGACTGGGCTCTTCAAGCCTCACTCTCCGCGCCGTCAGCAGCCCCGCAACGGAGAACATCGCAGCCACTTCGAGCCTCATCTTTGCCAACGAGACGTCCACAATCATCGCGTCGGTCCAGGCCTTCGGTGCTGGAGTCCCCGGCGCGCAGGTGCAATGGTTCACCAGTTTCGGTACCCTCACCGCAACCAACTCGACGACTAACTCGGCTGGCACCGCGACCGTGACGTTCGATCCCTCTGGCTTTACGGGCAAGGCCCCGCTGGTCGCGGACATCAGGGCTCTCGTGACGAGCCCGTTCACCGGAAGCAGGAACCTGACCACCACGATAGTGGTGCAACCCGTCCCTGTCCCGCCCACCAAGTCCTTCTATCAGGACATACAGCCCTATCTCGTCTACATTATAATTGCGATAGTCATCGTGGTCGCCGTGGTCTTCTACTTCTTCTTCTTCCGGAAATGGAGGCAGAAGAAGTCCTCGGCAGGACCCCAACCCGAGGAGACGGAGCCGTATGATGAATTGGAGGAGATTCCTGGCGGAGGAGAGCCTGGTGAGCCGGGCGCGGAGGAGGCTGGACCACCCGCCGGGGAAAACCCTCCTGACTCGCCGACACAGAGCCTGTTTTGCCCCGGGGCGACTCGTTTTGGAGGAAACGCTTTATCCCGGAACCTGAGGTAGTGCATCGTCTTGCGTTTCACGAAGAGGCGCGCGGTCAGCCCCGTCATCGCGGAACTCCTCTTGATTGTCATAACCGTGGCCATAGGCACACTGGTCTATAGCTTCGCATCGACAGCGTTCGGAGGATTTGGGGCTGGATTCTCAAATCTTGTCCAGAATGCGGGGAGCCAGCTGACCGAGAATGTCGTCGTCGAACAGGTCTACTTCCTGCACAACGATACCGGTATTGCTGACAGCTGTGGCATTCCATTGGAATGCGCAGGCGACATATTCATCGGCAACTCGGGTTCGAATACTGCGACGATCAATGATGTTTTCGTAACGAATGTCAACTCGGGCGCGCCTTTTGGCGGCGCGAACATCGAATTCCTCGCATTTGACACGGTCGGTGGTCACTATGACATCCTGTTGCCAGACGTAGGCGGAGGCAACCCCCAATCACTTTGCTCCGGCACATGCATTCTCTCAATTCCACCGGGACAAACGGTCATGCTGAGATTCGAAACCAACGGCCCCGTTAGTGCGGGTACCACATACGCGTTCACGCTGATAACCGCCAGAGGTAACCAGATAGTTGCTTACGAAAAGGCGTAGGCGCTCCGGAGTCAGCAGCGTCATCGGAGCGATATTCTTCGTACTGGTAGTGTTCCTCGTCTTCTCAGCGACCGTACTCGTCTTCCAGTCGTTCGGCAACTACTCGCTCCTGTTCAAGCAGGTCGACCAGCAGGACGCTCAGAACAGGGTGACGAGCGTCGACCTGTCTGCAATCGATTTTGGCGGGCTGGCCTCTTCAAATTCCGTTCCCGGTTCCGAGACTCTGGCCGCAGTTCAGAACGACGGTGCGTCGACTCGCTCTCTGCTCCCAATAGCTAACATGAACTTCAGCAACAGCATGAGCGGATGGGTCTTCTCGCGCAACTACAAGATTGTGAGGGACGACGGGTACGTGACGAACACA
The DNA here is from genome assembly GCA_963703285.1 of uncultured Nitrososphaerota archaeon. Classification (GTDB taxonomy): domain Archaea; phylum Thermoproteota; class Nitrososphaeria; order Nitrososphaerales; family Gagatemarchaeaceae; genus Gagatemarchaeum. The sequence goes on along the minus strand of OY969807.1, from coordinate 620,498 downwards.
TTCCTCAACATCATACCGGGGGAAACAGTCTTTTCTCTGGGGGTGAGCAACGCTGATGCCTCGGGCACCTGCGCAGCCCAGACATCCTGCATCACCAAGGTCACGCTGCAGGTCGATTCCCGCTTCAGCCTCGTGGGGCTTCCACAGGGGGCTCAGCCGGCCGGATGGAACGCGCCTACGGTCGCTGGCAACACGATCACTTGGACAGCGGTCGCCGGAGGGGGAATCCCGTCTGCCAGCGGACCGCTCCTCTTCAACTGGACTGCGCTTGCACCGGGCGTGCCCGGGTCTTACTTCCAGACGGCAACGCTGACATGGGAGACGGTCTTCCACGGCGTGCAAATTAACGACGAAGGGTCGGCGACCGTAACGACTCAGGTCGTCACCGGCGGCCCCGGAGGAGTGTCGGTCCCCAACCTGTGTCCCTCGCCGGCTACGTGGAACATCTGTGCGGAGCCGCAAGGCGTGATTCCAGGAGGAGCGGTTGGCGGCTATGACCCGATCTCGGCCGGCGTCGGTTCGGAGAGCGGTCCGGGCAGTGTTTACCTGGACTTCCAGCCGACATACAACGGCACGACCCTGACGGGCGGGCAGCAGCTCACCGCGATCATGAATTACACCGCCGCGTTCACGATCGACGCAGGCCAGGCGGACGCGCTCGCCGTGGCAGGGTCGCCCGACGCGGTCAACTTCGGCTACTCGCTGGACCAGGTTATCGCGCCTCCCAACCCGCTCATCCTTATCGACGCTTACCTGGTCCAGCTGACTAACACCGGTACGGTCAACGAGATGATTCAGATACCCAACACGACGCCGGTCGTGCCCACCCAGGTGAACGACTTCAGTTCCTCGGGATGGGTCACCTGCGGACCCGGCTCAACCACTTGCACCGAGCCGTACTTCAACCCGAACACGCTGGCTGTCCAGCAAGGATACCCCGGATGGACCTGGAACCCGGCATACTGTGACGTAGCTGGGAAGCCATCGTGCCTTTACGAACTCGTCATCTCCGTGACTGCGAGCATGCCCGCGTCCAGTCCGCCTAGCGTATACTATCCCTCATTGCTCCTGATGCACTTCGACGATATCGGTCTCTCCCTTCAGGACGTGTCGGGCGCCTACTACGTGGACAATGCGATGGCCGGGTCGGCTTGCGTCAACTCCTCGCCTCCGCCTGCGACAGTGCCCTGCGGTCTACTCGAGATTCCTGTTACCGCGGAGCCTTCGGAGGTCCAGTCCATCACCCTCACGACCAACCTAGCTCTTGATCCGATCGCCAACGCCAACGTCACGGCATACGTGTTCCTAGGAGACGTCTCTCGCGGCACTCCCGCGCCCGTCTGGGTAGAGATCGGCCAGCTGGAACTGTCAAGTTCCGCGACGATATCCGTGTCCATTCCCGCCGCGTCAGCGTCCAACTTCATCGACACGAGCGGGTCGATCTGCGGGGCGCCAGGGTTGTGCGTCCGAGTGTACGCCATCTCCGACGGCAACAAGCTCGGCGTCAACTACGACTTCACGTCGCTGACCGTGTCTTCGTCCGCCATCGTCCAGACGTACCAGCAGAATACCGTGAGTCTGACATTACTCAACAACAGCACCTTTCCGGTCGCCTTCTCGAACATATACATCTCTGGGCCTGATGGGGTTTCGAGCTACTACGTTACCCCAGTGCTTCAAGTCTCAGGCAATTACCTCTGCGAGGATTTTGCAGGGTTAGCCACCCCAGCTCCGTCTCCGTGCTACGTGAACCAGGGTCAGAGTCAGTCTTTCCAGCTAGCGTTCGTGTGGAGGACGGATCAGACCTACGTAGTCACCGTGGTGACGAATAAGGGGCTCTCAATCTCCTCGACAATAGTCTCGCCCTAGCGTCTGACTTAGACGATTACCAGGAACACGGCAACCGTGACGACTGCCATTATCAGCACGTGCTTGAACCCTGCGGTGAAGCTGCCCTCACCTAGCTTGCCCGCGCCGAACCCGCCGAATATCGCCTCTATCAGCGCCATCTGCAGGAAGAGGTCCTTGACGGCGGGCAGGGTCAGACCCGCGAGGCCGTTGCCGCTACCGAAGTTCACCGTGGTACCGGTACTCGAGCCGAGCACCTGCTTGAAGAAGCTGTCCACCAGAAGCACGGAGACTGCGACGAAGACTCCGTAGGCGATGTAGATCACGACGACGTAGGGCCTCAGGGCGGACCTCCTTTCTTTGTCCAGCAGGAAGAGCTCGTTGGCGTCCGACTGGATGATGTCCAGGAGCTCCTCGATCTTCCCGCCCGCCCTGTTCGCCTGCTCGAGCATGCCGAAGGTTCGCTTGACCATGCTCGTCCTGACCCTCTTCGTCAGGTTGTCCACAGCCACGTCGAAGGGAACACCGAGCTGGAGCTGCGTGTGGAGCTTCTTGAGCTCCCCCTGCAGCGGACCGTAGTTCTTGGTGGAGGCGATCTCGAGCGCCCGGTCCAGGCTGATGCCCGTCTTGACCTCTGCAGAGATGTCGGTCAGCAGCGCCGGTATCGCGTCGTCGATCTGCCTCCTCCATCTCTGGTAGGCCAGCTCCATGAAGTTCGGAAAGACGAGGAACGCGATGAAGACGAGGATGATGATGGTCGGGGCAGAGAATGGCAGCGACAGGCGGCCGGAGGCCATCAGGGCGGCCACGATGATCGAGACGATGACGGCGCCCACCATCGAGACTGCGTAGACGAAGTTCCTGTATGCGTATGCCGCTCTGAGACTCACGGCCACATCATCTCTTGGGCATTATCCCGTCCGCCATCACCATTATGACGGCGCCCCCTATCGGCACCATGACGTAGACGACGAGCTCGATGAGCAGGGTTATGCTGATACCTCCGAGGCTGCCTGAGATGACACCCATCACGGCGAAGAGGATGATGAGGATGAGCGGCATGACGACGAGTATCGTCGTGTACATCTCCGCTATCACCCCCAGGGTCTCCGAGAACTGCTTGGTCTTCAGCCTCTTGTCGTTCATCAGCGTCTTCGACGACTTGACGAAGTAGTCCTGAATGCTGGCTCCCGAGTTGGAGGTGGAGATCATCCCATCGAGGAAGGCGGCGAACTCGTCGGACGCGGACCGCTTTCGCGCTTCTATGAGCGCCTGTGTCAGGTCCATGCCCAGGAGGTTCTGGTCTCTCACTATCTTTCTGAACTCCTGGACTATCGTCTCTTTGGAGTCGTCGGCGGCGATCTCCCTGATCACCGTCGCGGGAGTCATCCCGCTCGCAGAGAGGACGGCCATCCTGCTGACGACGTAGGCGAGCTCCTCGTCGATCTGTCGCTTCCTGCCGTTCAGTTTGAACCTCGGCCTGAGGAACTGGAATCCGAAGAAGGCTATCCCGGCTGTGATCATCAATCCTATGGGCAGCCCGATCTTGGTGCCGATGGGGAAACTCACGGTTGCGTCGAGGACCAGTCCCACCACCAGGGCGACGACGCCCGCGATGATGGTCGTGAGGGTCATCCCGCAGAGGTACGCCTGGTAACTCAGCCTCATCCCGCCCTTGCGTATCTGCGGCTCGATCGACATGCAGGCCTTGTAGAGGCGTCCCATGTGCTTGTCCAGATGGAAGTAGGCGAACCTCCAGTATGCCCGCCCTAGCCCGCCCTCGGCCTTGGGTTTGACTCTCTTTGCGGTTTTGTTGCTGGTCTGGGGTTTCAAGCGCCGGGCTCCTCAAGGTCCCTCATCGCCCGGTCTATTGCCTTATTGGTGTCGGAGTAGAACTCCCTGATCTGCTGGGACAGGTCCCTGTAGTCGCGGATGTTCTTCTTGACGAGCCAGGTTAGGAATATCTTGCGGTCCTCGAGGTCCTGCCTTATCTTCTCGGGAGTCGTCCCGTACCGCTTTGTGATCTTGTCGAAGAGGCGGCTCCTCCCGGCGAAGAGGTACTTGTCGGTGACGGGGTCCCACTTGAAAGCGTTGTTGAGCACGATCTGGTCCGAGCTGGACTCGTGGCCCACAATCTCCGCGACGTGCACCATGCGCCTGACGCTCTTGTCCTTCATCTTTATCCTTAGCTGCATGATGAGGCAGTCGAGCGTCGAGCCGAGGAGGCTCTTCGGGACGTTCATCGGCTCGGTCGTCAGCCTGTTGATGGCGGCCTCCACGGAGTCGGCGTGGACCGTTCCGAGGCCGCCGTGGCCAGTGTTGTGGAGAGCGACGGGAGAGTCCCCGCCGAAGAACGCCTCTGTTCCTGGCACCGAGATGTCGTAGACGTATCCGTTGAACTCCTCCTTCTCCACACCGAGCACGCGAGAGGCGATCAGAGACCCCCCTATCAAGGCTGAGATGGAGCTGACTAGCTGGGCGGCCTCCCAAGTCATCTCCTTGGTGGACGTCGCGATTATCTCCTGGAGTGCTCTCTGTGCTCTCGTCTTGGATATCGTCCTGTTGGACCTCTTCGGCATGTAGATCCACGCCTTCGACCCCATGGCTTCCTTGAGCTTGAGCAGCATTCCCGCTGGGATGGAGTCAGACCTGCTGTCATGCTGCGGTTTCGAGACGTACACCGAGGGGTACTTGGACGACCTCTCGGAGATGTAAGTCGTCCTGGAGTTGAGCCTGGCAAGCCACGAGATGGAGTCGACCAGGTCCTTTCTGGCCGAGCTGATGGGCACCGACCTTCTGTCCTTCACGGTGCGGTGGCCGTCCGCCTCCCATCCTGAAAGGAAAGCGTGAACCAGCGATTCGGGGGCCGACCAGACAAAGGCGGGAACCCTCTTCTCTTCGAGCTTGGCCCCGCAGAGGGCACGGAAGACCTCGGCCAGCGGGCTGTGGTTGAACTCCAGCATGACGTACGTCCCTCTGTCGTCCACAGACGGTTCAGAGCCGAACCGGCCGAAGAATCGGGTCACGTCGCCGGCAAACTGGGCCTTCTCTCCGGCCCCCAGGCAGAACACGATTCTGCTCGACCCCTTGTGGGTCTTGACGCACCCGTCCGCAAGATAGATTCCAAGGACTCTCGCGAACTGCTCGTCGACCTCCATTGTCTTGGGCAGGGCAAGCGACCTCTCGAACGAGACGAGGGAGGCGCCGTCGGAAAGCAGTGCGTTGGTGAACACCAGCTCCGGCGACTCCACGAAGGTCCCTTGGCAGCTTCCACACTGGTACCTCTGGTGATTCGCTATCCTTCCCTTCAGCCTCGCGGCGGAGGCGCCACACTGCGGGCATATCGGCCTGGGCTTCTCCGTGATCACTCTGTGGCCCTGGACCGCGCGCAGGATCTGCTCGACATCGACCGAAGGCCGCTTCCTCTCGATCTCAGAGCCGCAGAAGCTGACCATCACGTCATCGGTCGAGACGTCGCTGACCGCCTTCGTCACCACCTTGCCGTTAGTGTCGAATACGAAGACCGAGTGGCTGCCGGTCGCCCGGACGCGACCCCCTGGGTATGCCAGCGCGAAGATCTCATCCGCCTTGTGCCTCAACACGTACTTCACCGGGCTGAAGGAGACAGCCCCGCTCTTCTCAAACGAGAGGACCTCCTGGCCATCGACGTGCTTAGGAACCCTCTCCTCTTCTCCGGAGTAGAACGGATCGACCAGGTCGGCTATAGCCCTAAGTCTCACTTCCCCTTTCTCGCGAACGAGCACCGGCGTGTCGCCGGCGACGCTGGCAATCGCCTGGAAGAGAGTGAACGCCTCCACACCCCTCACCTCCCCGACGATTATTATGTCCGGGCGCTGGCGCATCGCAGCCTTGAGGAGGTCGAAGAGCGTGATCTCGCCGGCGACGCCGCCTCCCCTCGAGACCGACTGAATCCAGTTCTTGTGCGAGAGGTTGAGCTCAGGGGTGTTGTGGCAGAGGATGTTGTTGGCGATGAACCGACCCGTCTCCGGGACGCTGAGGTCGTAGACCATCTCTTCGCGATTGCTGCGCTCTATCGCCACCGCCCGGTCGAAGTAGAATTCGCTCGTCGCGAGCGCGTACGCCTTGCTCCCCCTGAACTCCGGGTCCACCTCGGCGAGGTCCAAGAGCGTCTTCCGCGCGACGACTCGTCTAGCGACTCCCATATTCAGCCGCTGACGGAGCGCATCTCTCTGTCCCCATCTCATCCTCTTCTTGGTCGACTGGACCTCTCCAATGAGCAAGTCACAGAGAGGGACCGGGTCAAGGTAGTACTTCGAAGTCTTCGTCCTCTTGAACATCTTCCGCATCTGGGTGGTTTGTTCGAATCCGACTTTCCTGGCGAAGGCTGACACCTGAGTCGTCCCGACGATTGCCGCTCGGAAGGTCCCGAGTCCCCCCAGGCTTCCTATCTTTCGTTTGTTCCCGACTGAGAGGATGATGCCGAATCTCAGCAGCAGCGTCTGGATGTCGCTCAGCAGCTGCATAGATGCGGATTCGACGTAGACCTCGCTCGCTTCCACGCTTCCGTCTCCGGTGAAGTAACCTCGCAGGAACGAAGCGACGACGTTGTCCGGCGCGCCAAAGAAGACATCCGGCACGTGCCTCGAATAGTCATCCCCAATGAGCTCCAGCGTCTTCTCGAAGAATGTCTTGAGCGGCTGGGAATGAATGAGCAGCGAAACCCCATCGCTATGCCGAGTGAGGTTGAGGCCGAGAGCTGTCGTGGCGTTCCGTATCCTCGACTCGATGTCCTTTGCTCCGGCGGAGAAGCCGACAGTCCTCTTGCCGTAGAAACCGTCGGCCACCCAGAGCCCAGCGAGGAAGGCGATATCTTCGCCGAGTGCAATCTGAGCCGGGATTGACATCGAGCTCTTTTGCGCGTAGACCCTGAGCTGTGGTTGACTACCGCTATCCGTGGCGGGCGATGCCTTGATGATGCATTCAGAATACTCTGGGAGCGTGCTGAGGTCAAAGGTCGTCTCCGCTTTGCTGGTAGGGATGGACCGTGGCACCGCCAAGAAGGTTCCGACAGAGATGTCTCGTCCGGATATGTTCGATACCTCTCCCCTCTCGTCCAAGCTGAAGAGTGAATGGTCGGCCGTGACTTCCACCATCCTGCCCGTGCGCGTCCTGACCTTGATGAACTCCTTGTGCACCTTGTGTCGGATGAGCGCGGTGCAGTCGCTCCAAAGCACCCTGCCTGTAGAATCTGCGGTTAGGACCTTGAGGTCGTCCGGCTTCGCGAGCTCGTGTCCCAACGCGGTGAGCGCTTTGGAGGCCTCGAGGGAAGAGTCGATGAAGGGACCAATCTTGACCTTGCGAATTGAGCCGCGTTCGGAGACGAGGATTTCCGAATCGGCGGTCACAGAGTCCTCGACCGAGACTATCTTCTGGTCGGGGGGGATGAACATGGAGAGAGCGTTCAACGTCGTTGTTTTTCCCGAGGCCGTACCACCGGCCACCAGGAGCGACATGCGCCTCTCTATCAGGTACCAGAGGTAGGCGCCGAGGTCAGGCGACAGCGTGTTGTACTTCAGAAGGTCGACGATCGTGATCGGGTCCCCCTTGAACTTCCTTATGGTGAACGTGCTCCCCTTCTTGGTGATCTCCTTGCCGTAGGTGATCTGGATCCTGCTCCCGTCGGGGAGGCTGGCGTCCACTATAGGCGAGGCGATGGAGATGTGCTTCCCCGAGACGTAGGCGAGCTTCGACGCGAAGGTGTCGAGCTCCTCGTCGCCGTTGAACATGATGTTAGTGGGGATCGACTCGTAGTCCCTGTGCCATATGAAGAGCGGGATCCTCGGCCCGTCGCAACTGACGTCCTCTATGCGCGGGTCGTTCATAAGGACCTCGATCCTGCCGAGCTTGATGTAGTCCCTGGTAAAGTAGTAGGCTATCTTCTTGTACGACTCGGGCGCGACGCTGATCTTGTACTTCTTCGCCAGGGTCTTGGCCTCCTCGACGAGGTACGCCTCTGCGCTCTTGTTGTTCTTCAGCTTGGCCATGTCCACCTCGAGCTCGTCTATGAGCAGCCTCGTCAGCTTCTGGTAGACCTGCTTCTCCCATATGGTCAGTTTCGGCTCGACGACGACGTACCTGAACCCTCCCGTGTCTTCGTCCCTCTGGATTCCGACGTAGACTTCGGGGTGGTCCGGGTAAATCTGGTAGCGCATGACGAAGGGAGTCGAATGGACCCCGGTAGTCGCTGCCTCGGTGTGCTCCTGATTCCGGAGCTCCGCGGACTTCGGGGCGCTGACAGGGGGTAGCCTATCCACTCGGGCCAGCTCCCCGCCCTTCGTCTCCTGCTTGGCAGCCTGCGACTCGAACTGCGACACCAGACCCGATTTCTGCTCCTGCTGTTCCGTAACCTGAGCGGCAGCAGCCGTCGCAGTCGCCTGCTCGACGCGCGGGGGGACCACACCCTGTGGAGCGGGCGTGGGCTCAGGTGCTGCCATCGGCTGACTGACCGGGATGGCCTCGAATCTTGGGGTGCTCTGGGATGGCTTCAGGGGCAGGAAGCGGAAGGGTCGGGACAACGGGGTCTGCAGAGAGAACCGTGGTTGTCGGGACAGGCTCTGGCGCGATCTGTGTCGGCATTGCCTCAGGGGCGCTCGGGACGATGATGACCGCGGGCGGGTGCGCCGGGGGAGCCTGCGCCTCCAGTACTGGCGCCGAGGTCGGAGCCGACTCGGGAGCGACCGCCGGAGCTTGCGGAGGCTCCTCCTCGAACTCCTCATAGAATTCACTGGACTGCCTCGTCCTCCAGGCCCAGAGCTGGACCACTGCAACCTCGGCGACCGCGATTCCGACCAGGGCGTAGGCCGCAGAATTGCTAGAAAGGTGACCGTAATTCATCAGGAGGGTTGAAATCGGCAGCTTTGCGGGAAAAGAGACGAATATGGAGAACGCCTCCAGGCCTAGGTAGACCGCGAGGAAGAAAGACACTCCGAGGGTAATCAGCCTGACGTACCCGGTGACTATGTTAGGGGCCTCTTCGGGCAGCAGGGAGGTGTTGATGACAGGCTGGGGGACCGGCTCGGCCTCCAGGGACACCGGTTGGACGTTCTCCGGCATCGCACTCCCATCTGGGGTTGTCTTCACTTCATCTTGGACCGCGGCCCGGGATTCCCCCGGCCGGGCGCTCTGCGCTTGCCGCTTCTTGACGCGCTTCCTCCTGACCTTTCGTGCGTTAATGGTCGACTTTGACCGGGTGCCCTTTTTCTTCTTCGAGGAACTAGACATGTGACCACCCTGCGCCAGCTCAGGCGCCGGCTGCGGAGTCTCCAATGAGCAAGGGCGCATATTCACCTTTCCTACGAGGTGCAGAGTTCAAAATAATGGCCACCACCGACTTCCGCATCAACATTTGGCTCCATAAGATGCTTATATAGATTTTACCAACTCGTGGTTGTGTTGGTTGACACGCGGGTCAATCATCGCTACGCGTGAGGCGCGGCAGGCTCCGACGGCCCGGCTGGTCTCTTCAGTCCCCTCTGCGCTCGATGATAGCCTTTCTCGGTTTAGACCTGGGAGCTGAACTTCGCAAGACCCTTTGGCAGCGGCTTCGCTTGTCGCCCGCCCGCAACCGACCGCCCTTGCTTGTTCATCTGAGCGGGGTTATTCCAATAATATTATTTTAATAATCCGTTAATATTAATTCGCCAGAGGCATAAAATGGGGAATTAATCCCATGAAAATCCACGCTAATCGAACTTGGAACTAATCTTATATAACACAATTCCGGAGGCGTAACTCATACCGAGAACGGTGCTTGCAAGCCAATGATCATGCCTGAAGCGCTACCCTGGCGAAGCCTGACGTCTCCTGCCAAGGGGGTCGTCATGAGGCGACTGGCCGTCTCCTTTGATTTGATTTCCTTGCCGAGCCCGTCGCTGATGCTGTCGCCTCGAGCCGTCCAGAAGCTTCCCTCGGCCGAGTTGGCGGATGCGAGCCTGATCGCTGCTCTTCCTTTCGTCCTGGGGCTTGGCCTTGCCAGGGTCGGGGTGTCGGTCTAAGTTGGCGGCCAGGGGCATGCCCGGCCAGCTCATCGGGCCCGGGTTCTCCCGGAGACTCAGAACCGACAGAAAGCTGGTGCTTGCCCTCGCGATTATCGCGATGTTCGCGGCGCCCGTGGCGCTCGGCGTGCAACAGGCTCATGCAGTAGTCACGACGAACCCTGCGAGCGGGTCAAGCTACGCTACTGGGTTTGCCGACCAAAGGAAGGTCTTCGGCACGCCGACGGGTCTGGGCCACACCACTTGGTGGATCTTTTACACGACCGGGAGCGCTGTAAAAGGGATCGAATATCAGTATTCCTTCGATGGCAAGACGTGGTCTACCCCGGCCACCTTGACGACCAACGGGTTCACGACATATGGATGGGGATTTGACGCATACCAAGCAGGCGACAACATCTATTGGGTGATTTCCCCTGCCAGCAGCGCGAAGGCCGTTTATTTCGGTGAAATCACGGTCAATCCTACCACCGGAGGTGTCACGATAGACACGAGTGGGACATTCAATCTCGCGAATGCGGTCAACGGTTTTACAACGTCTTCAATAACGGTTGACGGGAACGGCTACACCTGGGTCGCCATATATACCGGAACCAGCAACTACTTCGTTGAGACCTGGGCCTGCAAGCAAGCCGCGCTTTCCACCTGCACTGCAACCCCGTCAGACTGGGTGGCTCAGGGTTCGGCATCCGGCTCCAGCACCTTTGCTCTCAACAGCAACGGTGGCACGTATCTCACTCCGGTCCTTCTTTCTCTCTCATCCGGTGTGACGAATTATGTGGCTTTGCTTTTCGTCAATCCCAATGCTGGTACTCAATATGGCACGCTCGATATCTACTACCTGGTCAGTAGCGGCTCATCGTACGTTGCTTGGACAGGCCCCAGCAGTCCTGCCAGCACGTTCTATCAGGTCTATGAGTTCTCTGCAGTCGTATCTGGTACGACGATCTATGTCGCAGGTGTGATGGCGACATTCACCAACTTCTTCACCTACACGCTGGGAGGGATCGTGACGCCAGAGACAGCCGTAGAAAACGCGGGAAGCTCATTCGTTCCCACTCTGTCTATCAGCGGGTCTACACTGGTGCTAGCTTTCGGGTCCGGAGCTACGGTGTACTACGACACGGCGCCCCTTTCCACTCTCGTGTGGACGTTGGTACGCAGTGCAACGCCCCCTCGATACATAGCGGAGAACACCGAGAGTGTCGTTTCAGGATACGACCTGAGCGCCACATCGGGAGACAATGGGAGCGCCCTGGCCTACATCTGGACGAACAGCGGAGGGGTCGTGCGCTTCTCGACCCTGGACATAAGCGCGGTGCCGGTATCGGTCCAGCTGTCTCTTGTCGAGTACGCGTTCAAGCAGACGCCCTTCACAGAGACGCAGAATGTCACAGCGAGCAACTACTACACGATTACGTATTGGGCTTGTAGTCCGTCTTGTTCTTCCCCAACTCAGGTTACCGCTCAATACACGTTCTCCGACGGTCAGTACCTGACGATTACCAACATTGTCTCCCAGACTCTGGTATCGATCTCTGCCACGACCTCCGGGTCGAGCACCACGGAAGCCTGGTGCTTGGCGATAGGCAACGGTGCCGGGACCCAAGGGGCCAGCGCGCCGTGCAGCGCGGTCTCGTTTGGCGCTTCGGACGGTGTCACCGTGCGGTACTACTACTATGATCTTCTCTCAGAACCTTCGGTTTACTCCGTCTATGGTGGTGGCAGCCCGACTGCGCCCACTATACACTACAACACAGCGCCCAGCGCAGTGTCAACGACCGGCACGCCCTCGACGCAGAACATCGCCCTTGCCATCAGCGCCGGAGTCTACCAGTTCGCCTCGAAGAGCTGCGCGTCGGCAGTATCCTGCTCGATAACCCTGCCGAGCAACGTGGTCTCGGGAGATGAGCTCGCGGTGGTCGTGATGTCCTCCGTCTCCACATCTACGGTCAACTCGATCACCGATTCGCTGCTGACGGGCTACGCCAAGTCGACCAGCGAGGCCTCGGTCGCAGGCGGGGACGTCGAGATGTGGTACGCGCACCTGGCGTCGAGCGGTGCCGACACCATCACCGTCAACCTGAAGGCGGCGGCGGCATCGGACATCATGGTCTACGAGATGCAGAACGTCAAGAACGCCGCGCCCACATCGAAGATAGGCACGGGAACGTCGCTCTTAGCCGCGGTCGCGTCATACGCCCCCACGGTCGGCAGCATAGTAGTCTCGGGGCTGAGCACCGGGTGCGTGAGCGCGTGCTCCGTCTCGGCCGGTTCGGGGTACACCATCTCGTCGTCGCCCTCGGGCAACCTCGCGCTGGGAGCCACGCTCGAAGGGGTCTCAGAGTTCAGGCCCGTCGCGGCGGCCACGGAGACAACCCCGTACAGTCTCACGGCCTCGTCGCCCTGGAACGAGATATCTACCTCCTTCGCGCCCACGAGCACACCAGACGCCTACTGGATCTTGAGGAACTCGACCTCGTACGTGAACACGGCCGTCTCGGGACAGCCGGATGAACAGTGGGCGGCGAATCCGGCCGACGCGGCCTGGATTATCAACGCACCGAACGAAGTGCTCGCCAACATCCCGTACTACCACCAGTTCCTGAACTCCTACACGATCACAGCCGCGGGCGGCCTGACCTTCGACCCCACTGTGAGCTTCGTGTTGTACGGGACCCAGTACGGCCAGCCCGGGATAGCGATAGCGACCCTGGCAGGCAGCACTTCGTCGATAACCACCCTTCAGTGGACGGACGCCGGGACGACGGTCTCATTTCCTGCGCAGGGTAACAACGTGCCTGCGGGGACGAGGTGGACCCTGTCTCCGACGAGCACCCAAGTCACCCCGATCATAACGTCGGGAGGCAACGTCTTCGCGGTCACCTACTTCAAGCAGTACGAACAGAGCCTCGCGTACGCCATCTCAGACGGGACCACGCCGCCGGTCAGCCCGCCCCCGATAACCTACACCGCGTTCGGGGTGGTGAAGACCCCCACGCTCAACGCGACGACCTCGCAAGTCTGGATGGACGCGGGCACCACGGCAAGCGTGACCCAGACCTACGTCGGCGGTTCGGGAGAGCGCTGGTACACGCCAACCGCATCCTGGACCATCACGGCCACCAACATCGTTACGAACCCGTCGATAGTATGGTACCACCAGTTCCAACAGACGCTCGTGTACGAAACTTCCGACGGCAGCGCGATCCACGGTGCCCCCAGCAGCGTGACGATAAACTACTACTCGCTCGGCGTCGACAAGGCCCACCTCCTGAACCTCACGGCCAACGTCGTCTGGCTGGACGCCACGAAGCAGGTCTTCGTGAACGATCCTATACTCGGTGCGTTCCCCACGGAGCAGTGGACGGTTCAGCCCGGCTTAAGCTCCTGGCCCTCGATCTACGAGAGCAACGAGGTCACCGACCCGATAGTCTACAACCACCAGTTCCAGGTGACCTTCGTGGTCTCGCCCGTGGGGACGGGCTCGATAACGGCCGGCGGCATGGCCGTGCCCTTTGCAACCCCGGTCTGGGAGGCAGCGGGTCTCCCCGGCGTGAGCATCATCGGGAACTGGATCGGCGGCTACAGCTTCGGAGGGTGGAGTGAAACCGGGAGCATCCTGATAGAAGTGCCCGGGTCCTCGAGCACGACCGCGGTCATAAGCGGGACCGGGACCATAACGGCCAGCTTCACGCTGGTCACGGGACTCGCATTCGTCGAGACAGGCATGAATCTGATTGGGCCCTCGTGGTCCGTGCAGGTTACCGCCCCGTCAGCGATACCGAATCCGGGATCCTCCGGGTGCGTCCTCGACTCGGGAACCACCTACACGTGTTCGAGCACTTCACAGGACATAGTGATAAGCTCAGCTCCGGTGGGGTCCTACACCTACACCGTCCCATCGCCGCAGGCATGGCTGCCTGCGGGGACGCAGTACGCCTACACGGGCCCTGTCCCCACACCGGTAACCCTGTCGGCCGCGGACCCCTCGGCCACAGTCACAGTGCCATTCGAGGTACAGTACCTCCTGACGGTGGTGATTAACCCGATCTCGGCGGGCACGGTCGCGGCCGCCCCCCCCAGCAGCGCCGGCGCGTCGCCCGGGTGGTACTTCGGGGGGACGATCCCGACCCTGACGGCGACCGCAACCTCCCCCGGAGCGGTCTTCGAAGACTGGTCAGGGTGGTCCTGCGCACCTTCGTGCGACTCTCCCTCGATCCAGATCACCATGAACGGACCTGAGACCGCGACCGCGAACTTCCTTGTACCGCTCTCCATAAGCGTCTGCACGCCCGAGACGGCGGGAGTCGGAACTCAGGTGGGCTGCTCAATAACCGCGACGGGTGGCAGCGGCGTCATCACGCTGTCAAACAGCGCCCTGCCTTCAGGAGTGACGCTCATCTACACCTCAAATGGCTTCCCGGCGAGCGCCAGCGGGGCCTCCTCGACGATGCTGATTACGATAGCGCCCAACGCGCCCTTCGGTGTCTACACGTGGACGGTGACCGCGACAGACTCTGACGGGTTGCAGTCGAGCTCAACATACCAGCTGACCATCATCTCGCCGAGCGTGACCACCATCGGGTTCACGACGAGCGCCTACGCGATAACCTACGGGAGCCAGAACGCCCTCTTCTTCGCCGACAACCACTGGTTCGTGGTGTACTCGGACGGGACCAACCTGGTCTACCGCGCGAGCACGGACAACACCGGCAACTCGTGGGGGCCGGCCACGGAGATCGTCAACGGCATCGACCAGGGGTACTCCTTCGCCGTCGCCAACTACAACAACAACGTCTACCTAGTGCTGCTCTCACCCTCGTTCACGGGCGGCTTCTACTTTGCCTCCGGTACCGTCGTGGCCAACGCTGGCGGCGCGTCCATCTCGTGGACCGCGTGCTCAGGCAACTGCGGCCTCGGCCCTGTCCAGATGCTGATGGTGCACACGGCGCCGGGTCTCACCACGGCCGGGTCACCCAACATCTACGTCGACTCGTCGGCGCAGTGTCTGACGGTCTCCCCGGGTGAGGGATGCATCTGGGTCACAATCCCCGCTCTCGACTCCAACCTGATGTGGCACGTCGAGGTAGGGCAGCTCACGCTCACGACTTGGAAGATTCCGGCAGCTATAGGCGGGATTGGCGACGTCCAGCTGCACGCGGTCTACACCGGCCCCGACTCCCAGGTCCACTCAGAGCTCTACGTGATGCCTGATGCCGTCGCCGCGACCTTCACGGTCGGTAACACGCCCCAGTATCCGCACATAACGGTCTTCGACCACGGGTACACGATGTCCAACACCTACTGCCTCGGCGGCAGCCTCGCGTCCGGCTTCTGCAGCGACCTCCCCGCGAGCTGGTCCGGCGTCCAGATCTACACCCAACAGCAGCAGGGCGTGGTGATGCCGGTAGCGGGAACGGACGTGGTCTTCTTCGCAGGCCTGGCGACTGCCGCGGGAGGCTCGGCTGACGTCCAGTTCTACACATTCAACTACAACCCAGCCGGAGGAGCCTGCCCCGCGGGCTACTCAGGGACCAACGGCGGATGCTTCTCGGCTCCCACCGCACTCTCGATCTCCGTGATCCCGGCCAACGCCGTGGTCAACCACTCGTGGCACATCTCCATGGCGTTCGGAGGGAGCAGCCTCTACGTCGCGTACGGCATCGACGACCAGCTCGCGTTCCAGGTGGGCACAGTGGGCGCGGCACCGAACTACGCAGTGTCGTGGTCCCAGGCCGTCGAGGTTCCGGGAGTGTCGGGCCTCGTTGGCGGCGTGACGATATCATACTCAGGGAACACTGTGGGGCTCACATGGGTCCAGACATCGGGCGCACAGTACGCAGTGAAGTTCTGCGTCATCTAGCCACAGAGACCGTATATATCGGGCAGAGGAAGGCTCGAATAGCGATTGAACTGTCAGTACTGCGGCAAGGAGGAGTCCCTGCCCTTCGTCTGCAACTACTGCGGCGGCGTGTTCTGCGGGGAACACAGGCTCCCCGAGTCGCACAGGTGCACCGGAGACCTCTCCCGTAGGCCGGTGGCCGAGACGACCGCCTCCACCTTCTCGTGGAGCGACGCCGCGGTCTCAGCGGGCCGGAGGCCGATATCCATGTCATTCACGCGCCACGAGGTGAGGGACATCATCATCGCATGGCTGGCCCTGGGGACCGCGTTCACGATTGCAGAAACCGGGGGTCTCATCCAAGGCTTTGCCTACGTCATTGGCGTCTGCAACCCGGTCGCTCTGACCTGCGCCCCCAATTCGCCGCATACGGTCATACCCACAGCTCTGGTGCTCGTGATGGCGCTCGGGACTGTAGGCGCGGGGTTCGTACTGCATGAGCTGATGCACAAGTTTACTTCGCAGAGATACGGATTCCAGGCGGAGTTCCGGATGTGGCCACAGGGCCTTGTGCTTGCGCTCGTCATCTCGACATTCACCGGCTTCGTATTCGCCGCGCCGGGGGCTACCTACATAGAAGGTTACGGCATAAGGACCAAGGAGAACGGGATAATCTCATTCGCCGGTCCGCTTACCAACGTCATCATCGCGGTCCTCTTCGTGCCGTTGTATGTGGTCGGGCTGGACCTGAACAACCCCTATCTCTTCCTCGCCGGCTTCCTCGGCTCGTACTTCAACGTCTTCCTGGGGGCTTTCAACATGCTTCCCGTGATGCCCCTGGACGGGGCTAAGGTCTTAAGGTGGAACAAAGTCCTTTGGGCCGTGGTCTTCGTGCCGCTCGCCGTGCTGCTGTTGCTGTACTTCACCGGATACCTCGCGGCGATTTGAGAATGAGAGCGAGAAGATCAGGGATAGCCAACATCGTCGGCGCGGTCTTCTTCATCCTGATAGTCGTGCTGATGGTCGGCGCCCTCGCGACGATGTTCGGGACCTTCAACAGCTACGTGGACGGTCAGCACACGTCCAACGCGAGCACGCTCAGCGCCCAGGCGCAGGCGGTTGGCGTACAGGACATCGTGTTCGGCGGTTTGACTTCGTACAGCTCGTTCAACTACGCGACGACCGGCTCCGTCACGCTGAGCCAGAACAACCAGCAGAACCCGATCCTGCCCATCAGCAACATGAACTTCACGTCGAACATGGACGGATGGACGACGTCGCGCAGCTACACTCCAGTGAGCGACACCGGCTCTGTCCAGACGAGCCCGCAGAACATCTACCCCTCCTCCTCTTCGCCCTCCACAGTCCCGTTTACGCTAACCGTGACGAATGGTGATCCGCTCGGCTCGCCGTACGGGATCGCTAAGGTCTCGCTCCTTGTGGACTCGCAGTGGACGGTCCCGGTCCCGCAACCGACGACCGTGAACTGGGGCTCCACGTTCCTCGCGACCGGCCCGCCGAACGTAACGGGCAATAACATCACGTGGCTCTCGAGCCTTCCCTTCGAAATAGGGCCGAACGGTGGGAGTCAGACATTCGACTGGTCCGCGAGCGTTCCAAATGCCCACGGGACGTTCTACATGACCGTCGTCGTGTCTTGGCTGAAGAACAGCATGCTCCCGTTCACCGACACGGCCATAGCAACTGTCAACGCCACGGTGGCTTCCCCCCTCTTCAGTGGTACCACGACGGCAGCTTCGCCCACGATTCTAACTGACGCAGCAGCAACTTGGACGGCGGCCCAGTGGTTTGGTGACTTCCTTCAGTACACCTCAGGACCAGCGATGGGCCAAAGTCTGGAGATCATCGGCAACGGCGGAATGACGATAACGACCGGCTCGGCGTTCAACCCCGCTCCAACCCCAACGGGAAACGATAACTTCATCATCGTTGCGCTCGGGCCGGGAACGTCCATCGCCGCCATCAACCCGGCCCCGTCGCAGCCCCTCACCCCCAGCGGGATGTCCGCGGGCTACGACAGCAACACGCTCGTTGCGTCCTCGGAGAGCGCGCCGGGGAGCCTGTATGCGACCTTCGAGCCATCGTTCAACTCGGTGCCGATTTCGGACGGCCAGCAGCTCACGAGCACCGCGGACTTCACCACGTCCTTCTATCTCGACCAGGCGACGGCGGCCAACATCGCCGGGTCCAAGTGCTGCACGCTGACTTGGGACAGCGACATGGCGTCGATCAACGCCCCCCGCGACTCCCTCGTCCTCTACCAGGTCTACCTCCAGGGACCGAAGGGAACGATCGAACTTCCGATTGGCGGGACCTCGTGCGGCGCGAGCCCCAGCGACTATTACTACGTGAACCCCACCGTCCAGAACGACTTCGGGCCCTCCGGGTGGGTCACGAGCGACGCCTGCTTCATCCCGCCCGTGTCGTGGACCACCGCGGGAGGAGGATGGTACGCGGGCACCTACACCCTCACGATATCTGTGGCGATGACGGTTCCGGGCCAGTTCCCCGAGTCGGCGGGCTATCCTCCCGCCCTGTCGGTCTACCTAGACAACGTGGGGCTAGCTCTGAAGCCGGACCCCGCGACCTACTACGGGTCGCAGACCTTCGAGCTTCCGACCGGGCTGAGCTACAACCAGGTACAGGGGCTCGAGCTCGGTGTCAACATGACGAGCGCGCCCCAGAACACGACGATCTACGCGTTCGTCTCGGACAACTCGCGTTTCGTCTACAACCCCGTGCTCTGGGCGCAGTTCGGGTCCGCCTCGACCACCAACGCCAGCGTGATAGACACCGTCATACCCCTTCCACAGGCCGCGTATTACGTCAACTCGACGACCTACACGAAGGTCGGGGTGCCTGAGACTGGGGACCTGAACATCAGGATAAACGCCACGTCGTCCGCCTGCCCCGCGCCTGCGTACGCCTGCACGGAGCCGCTCACGCCCTACACCGTCAAGGTCTCCATCTACGCCGTCATCCAGACCTTCAACGAGACCAGGGCCGTCGTGGAACTCAAGAACCTAAGCAACACGGACATCAAGCTGCTCTCGCTGGTGATAACGGGGCCTGGCGCCGCGCTCGACCTCCAACTTCGCTTCCAACTTCTACTTCAGCCCCGGGCAGAAGATAATCATGGCGGAGTCCTTCGACTGGATCCCGGGGCAGATCTACACGGTCACCGTTACCACGGCGATAGGGCTGACGTTCTCGCGCTCGTTCACGGCGCCGCTTTCCTAGGGCAGCCGACGCGCTCCGCCGGTTTCCAGACCATCGAAGTCGCCATTGGATTCGCGTCCGGTGGCGCATCTCGCGTGTCTATAGCCTTGAGAGCACTGGTATTTCATCACAAAAAGGGGAGGAAGGAGGGGCGTCCCCTAGGAGACCGTTGCGGTCACCAAGAGGAGGACGCCGTACTCCTGTCCGTTCACTTGTACGTCTAGGCGCAGTGTGTTGTAGGTCGACCCCTGGAAGTTGGCGTGCGCGCCAGCCGCGAAGAGGAACGAGCCTCGGGTGGCGGAGGCGGTGGTTGTGGCGAGGGTGCCCTGGCCGACCAGGTGAGCCTGGTGCGGGCCCATCTCAGCCGAGCCGGGTCCGAAGGCGTAGGTCGTCCCGTTGATTGAGACGGAGCCCGACGTCAGGGAGAGGGCGTACCCGCCCTTGTAGGCGCCTGTCACGGTGAGGGTCATCGTGCCGGACGCCGGACCTGACTTGACCTTCTCGACCGCGGACGGGGACGCTATGACCTTCCAGGCACCTGTGGTGCTGGTGAAGGTTATGGTCTGACCGGGCGAGAGGGTCGTCGGGGCGGGGACCACCGAGGTGGTCGCGCCCGTGGTGGATGTGTTGGCTATCAGGGATGTGTTCTGCGTGGCTGCCATTGCCGGGACTGCGAGGAGCAGCGCTACCACCGCGAAGATGGAGGCTGCGCCGATTGCTGCGACTTTCGCTGTCTTCATATGTCGTCAGGGCTGCAGAACTGCTGGATGCTATATAGGGCGGAAGAATGCCGCATCTAGACGCGGGGTCCAGACCGGGGGTATAGACGGCCCGTTACGGCTCAATTCTCCTGACGCCCCTGACATCGGAGAATTCGCCGTCGAAGCTCATGAAGTCCCTGACGCCGTTGTTCAAGGCGACTGCGGCGTGTATCGCGTCCCTGGGCTTGAGGTGGTCCTCCTCCGCGATTTCCTGGGCTCTCGCGAGGGCATCCGAGTCCACCGAGAGGAGCCTGAGCCGGGGGAGGCGTAGGAGGGCCCTTCCCTGGTCGAGAGCCTCCTTTGCGCCGACGAGCCTTCGAACGGTCCAGACAACCTCGTCCCAGGTGAGCGTCGCCGTGCAGGCTTCAATCTCCCCGCTGGGGAGTCGCTTGAGGGCCGCCCTGGCTCTACTTGCGGATGCCGAAGCTTTTGGATCGTAGAGAGCCGCGGAAAGGAAGATGCTACTGTCCAGGTAGATCATTCGCGACAAACGACTCCTCTTCGATGATCTTCTTTAGGTCGACCTCTTTCTTCAGTTTGTCCTTTATCACCGAGAGGTACGCCTCGACCTCGCTCGCCGGGTCCCTCCCGGGTCGGATCGTAATCTTATCGTCCCTGAGGTCGAAGACTATCTCTGAACCAGGAGAGATCCCAAGCTGGTCTCGCATGTCCTTGGGGATTACAACCTGGCCCTTCGCTCCCACGGTTCGCTTGGCTGACATGTGAGGAAGGAGGTATGAACTCACATTTGAACTTTATCCTACCGAGAGGTAGGAATCGCCTGGGCGAAAGTCTTACCGCGCAGCACCCTTTTGGCAACCCTGACCATGAGCTGTGATTACAGTGACGTATTGACAGGTTTTCAGACTTGGCAGATTGTGTCACTGTAAGCCAGTTCCGCCGGAGGGTTCTGCTCCACACTCTACGCTGCATGCGACCGTTAGAATCTCCTAGCCGTTTGTACGGAAGGGAGGGCATTCGAACACGAGGTACCCCCAACAGTTCCCTTCGGTGTCAGGGGTCGCAGCAGGTTAGGGGGGCTCAAGTCCAACGATTGCCTGAGCTCTGGGGACTCCTAGGCTAATGGTTTTGGCCGGTAAGCTTGCGAATGAGTTCCTGTGGACAGGAATGTAAGTGTCATCTTTGATAAGCCGAAGACGATTATCAAGTTGTTCCTCACTCTGTGACTCCAGTTACAGAAGTAGGCCCTGCGTTCCAAGTGATGGGCAAATGCTGTTGGATCATCAGCTGAGAGGATTCGTCTTACGGACTCCTCCACCAATGACTGCTGTCCCCGCGAGAGCTCCTTGAAACGAATCACGAATTCGTCCGTGTATCTAATCTGCCTTGGCAAAGCTCATACTCGCTGGGCCAACTTCCGAAGAAACTCGACGGGGTCTTCCCCCTTCGGGGCGCTCTTGTATTTGCCCTTCCCTTGATCTTCTAGCCCCTTGATGATACTCTGCTCGAACTCCCGGTCCAGCATGAGAAAGACATTGGTCAGTATTTGATCCTTGGGCTGGCCTTCTCTGGAAGCTCTCGAAACGTAGTCGATTACCTCAAGGAGCGTGGACGATGAAATCTCAGCCGGAGGCGAAACAGCATTCCGGAGCGCCTCCTCGACGATCAGGCTCAGACCACCTCTTCTTCCCCCGTATTTTTCCTTGACCATCCTCCTAACCTCCTTCGCCAAATCCTCATCTACTCGAACCAGTATCTGCGCCATAGCGTATGATATCTTATCATATCTATCGATAAAAACGTTACGACCTGCTGTCTGGGCCGCCAGATTCGAGTACAAGCCGAATTCAGACCAAGTGGTGCGGGGGGTAGGATTCGAACACGAGGTACCCCCAACAGTTCCCTTATTGGATGGGGGTTCCCATCGAGATGGCGACCCCTTGGGTAGCAACCATTACACAAAGGCGTGGGAGAACCGTAGCTATACCTTGGCCAGCATTTCGAAGAGTTCGCTGTTTTCTTCGAGGACTAATTCTGCTAGTCTGTCGAAATCTCTATCTGTAATCTGTTTCGCTGTCCTCACTTTCTGGGCCATCTGCTCTTCATTCTGCTGTCAGCTCCGTTAAATGCATTGCTATCCACGTTTCGACTTCGCTCTCTGAAATCTTCCCAGATGCAACTTCAATGAGGAATAGGTATGCCTCATTGGTCTCGGGAGAAACCTTGTAGCCATTAGAGTTCAAGAATAGCTCCACAAGTCCATAAGCGGCTCGCTTGTTGCCGTTAAGGAACGGGTGTATCACAATTATGTTGTACAGTAAAAACGCTGCCTTCTTCAGAATGGCCCGTCTTCTCGGCAGCCTCTCCCCAACATCTCGGACCGTGTCCAAAAGGTAGTCCAGGTTAGACTTGCTGAGGTATCCGCGTTCACCGCCTGTCGCGTCAATCGTTCGATTATAGAGCCTCGAAACCTGGTCCATAGAGGGATACTTGATCTCTTCTGCCAACTTCGCGCACCTATCTGATTTTCGAGTTTAGGAAGGATATAACCGCCCATGTGCATGATAGCCGCCTGCCAAGCTGGTTTGCAGCTGGTCGAACAAACTTCTATAGTCATTGACAAGCCCCTCAAATCTAACTTTAAATGATGAACAGAGCAAGATTCAACTCTATTAAGATGCGGGGGGGTGGGATTCGAACACGAGAACCCCATGACAGTTCCCTTGGACGTCAGGGGGCAATGCGCCGAGGTGGTTCCCTTACCATTCCGTCTTCACCGCTGTTCCAATTTGTTTGTCCGTGGTCACTACGATAGAGCTAGTCTCCAGAGCGAGTGATGTGATGAGAGAGTCGAAATAGTCCATTCCTTGTTCCTGGAGCTGCAATGCCGAGTAAATCGAAGACACTGAGTGCACCATTATCTTCGATTGAGGAATCTTGCTTTCAAGCGCGCGCCAGGAGGTTTCCCTCTCGGAGTGAGAATACCCTCGGATCTTCATGACGAGATCAGCTTCTACCAATGAGAGATTTGGAACAAAAACGTCCTCATCTGAATTGACTTTCTCAAGGTGTCCAACTGATGGCCTGTGCTCCTTGTCCAGGGGGTTAAGATAGCCAATCAGCACGACGGTGTCGATAAGTCTCATTTCCCTTTCGCCGACTCGTAGAGGTAATTGCTTGACTCGTGCTTTTCTTCCCTCCACCCTGCCAGTTTCTTTTTCCCGATTTCTTGCGCCTTCGTCGATAGGACATCCGGATCGGACAACTCCACGCGTCCTACGCCTATCACTCTGGCAACCAGCTTTCTATCGACATCAATACGCGCTTCTGTCCTGACTTTTTTTGGCAAGACAAGCCTGCCCTTCTTATCCATCGAAACCAATTCGCTCATATTCAGCCTTGCGTCGTCCCACTAGTTAAAGATGGTGGGAAAAATATCGCTGGGGCATAATATATGTACCACATAAGTGCGGGGGGTGGGATTCGAACCCACGAACCCCTAAGGGATGGGAGGTCTGAGGCGGATGGCGCCTCATTCCCACGACGTTGACCATTCTTGTTGACCCCCCCCGGCACGAGGGCCCATGTACAATCTCTGGGCTAGAACGCCGGAGTCCAAGTCCAAGCACAGGCTTGAAGGAGCGCGCAAAGGATACATGCACTTTGAGTGGAGCTAACTGGAGGGATTGCTTGCAACGAGTACGAATTCTCTAAAGCAGTACAAGATGAGGAAGCTCATGGCTTCCTTGTCGAGCAAAGAGGGAACGGCAAGAGACCTTGTATCGCTCTACATACCGAGGGGTAAGACGATTGAGGAATTGGATGCGTTCCTCAAGGAAAGGTTAGATTCTCCAGAAATCAAATCTCAAGAGGCAAGACGAGAGGTTCGAGACGAACTCTCGGAGATAATTCATCTTCTCAAGACGCGAAGCGAGATTCCAGACAATGGCCTCGCGATATTCGCTGCCGCCAATGTAGGCGCAAAGGGCGCGGAGGTTCAAGTGTTGATCCCGCCAGAACCCCTAACCGAGTTTACTTTCGATATCGACGATCACTTCAATCTAGCGACGCTCAGGAAGATGCTCCGAGAAGAAAGGGTCGTCGGAGTAATCGCGATGGATGCTGACGAGGCAGGATTTGGTGTCCTGAACGGCGATAGACTCGACATAGTTGACCACATCACCTCCGGCATTCCTGGCAAGACCGACAAGGGCGGATGGAGCCAGAGAAGGTATGAGCGAGAGCGCGACATGGAGCTCACGTATTACTTTCACAGGGTCGCGGATTACGCGACGGAGGCCTTCATCACAAAACAAAGAGTTACGGCACTGATCGTCGGAGGGCCGGGCTTTACCAAGGAGGATTTTCTGAAAGAAGATTTCCTTCGCTACGAGCTCAAGAACATCCTTCTTCCCCAGGTGAACACAGCGCTTTCAGGAAAAGAGGGGGTGAAAGAAGCTCTTGAGAAATCAGCCGAGGCGCTGAAAAGGATTCATTCTGCTGAGGATGCCAAGTTGTTGCAACGGCTGGAGGCAGACATGGCCAAGGAAGACGGGTTGGCAATTCAGGGATTGGATAAGGTGCTGGACGCTGTGAGGAATGGAGTTGCAAACACCGTTCTAGTCGCGGATAACACCGGCCTGACCGAGATTATCCTGACATGCAAAAAGTGCGGGGAGTCAAGAACACGACTGGCGCATGAAGATGAGAAGATGGAAACCACCGAGCAGGAACTGGCAGTACGATGCGGAAAGTGCGATGGGCTAGAGTACGAGGTGGAAGATAGAGACATCGTGGATGTCTTGGAAGATGCCGCTAGCTCAACCGATGCCAAGGTTGAAGTGATCTCTTCCGAGTCCGAGGAGAAGGAAAAACTCAACGCTCTTGGCGGTTTTGCTGCTTTGCTCAGGTACAAGGCTGCATAGGCGTCTGGGGTGTTGCCCGCGAATCGAGTCGAGGCAAAGGAGCAGAGCTGAGCGCTTCGACGCCTCCTCCGTCGCAGGATAGACAAGAAGCGCGAGTGAATCAGCAAGTATTGGCAACAAACGGATAAAGCGAGGCCGACAAGCGCACGAGCCAATGTCGGTCTCAGATTTGTCGAGGCGGGGGGCGCCGATGAAGTACGATGACTTACTCAAGCTCGCCGGTCGTCTCGGAGTCAACCTCCAGACCGTCTCCGAAGAGAAGGCCCGGGATCTGCTGGGCAGGGTCAGGCTGGCTGACGTCGATGGCTTCGCCGAGATGGCTGCGACAGGGAGGAAGAAGGCGTACCAGCTCATGCGCGCGCACAGCGAAGAGGCTTCGGGTGTCCGGGAGAGGAGGGTCTTCAGGACGCCGGACGCCAGAAAGCTTGCCAGGGACATACTCTCGCTCTTTTCGGAGCACGCCTCGTCCAAGCTCGCCAAGAACAGATTCTCGCTGCTTGCGCCAGCGCTGGACAGGGAGGCGATCCAGAGCAGGCTGAGCGCGTGCCTGACTGGAACGGACATCATGAGGGAGCTGAGGCAGCTAGGAAGGCTCGATGAGCTAAGGGGTGTGCTCGCCGAGGTTTCCTTCGATGCTCCGTCCGGAAAGAAGCCGTCCTCGAGGACGGAATCCGACACCCTGGATTACTTCATCAAACGCAGGCGCATGATCAAGGCGGCTCATTCGATCATTGGAAGCTTCGACGAGGTTGTGACGCTGAGGTCGTTCTTCAGGAACACCGATGGGAGCATTCTGGAGAGCGTAATGAAGACCCTAGAGGAGCATGAGAGCAAGGGAGTCCAGGATGCGGAGGGGGTCCTGTCCGACGCGGAGATTCTGATCAACGAGAAGTTCCGAAAGGGAGGGGTTGACGAAGAGCGGGCGAGGAGGATAGTCGAAGAGCAGGTCGAGGAGGTGGTCAGCACTCTCAGGATGGACTCGGAGGAGGAGAGCGAGGTCAGAAGGGCAGCACTCGAGGGGCTGTCGATTCCTTTCGAGTTCGAGAGGGCTGGAAGGCGGAGAGTCGTCCAGAAATGGGAGGGACGACAGAAGGAGGAGAGGGCAGCCAAGCTCGCCAGGACAGAGTCGTCTCTGAAGCGGTACTGGGTCGTGGTGGATGATGCGGTTGAGAGAGTAGTCTCTCTCGACCAGATGCTGGCGGTAGCATCCATGATGGAAGAGTACACCCTCACAGTGCCTGTTATCGGAAACGAGGGTATGGCCTTCGTAAATGGCCGCAACCTCTTCCTGACGAAGGATGAGATTGAGGGCGGGAGAAGGGCGGTCGTCCAGCCTGTCAGCTACGCGCTGGGCAGTACGAGGTCGACGAAGATAGCTGGGGCCAAGCCAAGGAACGTCGTCATGCTGACGGGAGCGAACAGCGGGGGAAAGACGACGCTCCTCACGACCCTCGCCTCAGTTCACATCCTCGCGCTCCTCGGCCTGCCGGTTCCCTGCGAGAGCGCCGAGGTCGCCCCCATCCCCATCTATTTGTTCAGGAGGAGGGTGACGCGGAAGATAGGGAGCCTCGAGCAGGCCCTCGGCTCGCTCATCCCCGTCTTCGCCGACAGGCGCAGGAAGCTCGTCCTCATGGACGAATTCGAGGCCCTGACCGAACCCGGAGCCGCGGGCAGGATCCTGGCGGGGATAGTGAACACGGCCGCGACGGGCAGCAGCCTCCTCCTCCTGGTGACGCACCTTGCCCGGGAGACCCTTCCTCACGTGAAGCTTTCGATCAGGGTCGACGGGATAGAGGCGGAGGGTCTTGACAGAGAGGGAGAGCTCATCGTCGACAGGCAGCCGAAGTTCGACCACATCGGGTCTAGCACGCCGAAGCTGATCATCATGAAGCTCTCGAAGGCCGCGAAGAAGAGTGACAGGGCGCTGTACGGGGATATTCTGAACTCGCTCGAGGGCGAGTCCAGTATACCTGTGCAGACGCCGCTGAACCTGCCCTGGCTCTCCAACGGCATTTGATGAAATGGTTGGCTCTCGACACGACCTTAGGTGTGAACGCTGACGCCGCAGGGGCGCTGACCGCCGGCTCTCTGGCTCCATCGTGATGCTGGTTAGGGTAGTCCTCTGGAGCGACCTCTCGAACAGGGTGTTGTAGTCTCGTCTCGCGATGGAAGAGCACCCCGACTGACTAACTCTGAGGCTCGTTGGAACCTGTACTTGAAGGCGGCTGTCGAAATGTCAAAGGACACGAGTCTCTTCCTCCTGAGAGCAAAAAAGAAGGATGACCCCGCCGCTCGGACGAGGGTCCTGTCAAGATTAGCCGTAAGGTGGTTAGGTTATGCCTTCGCCGGTTCGGGAGTGGATGCGACCGGACCGGGAGCAACCTTCTTCGAGGTCTTTCGCTTCACGACCTTCTTCTTTCCCTTCTTTGGTGCCATAGCTCTGAGTTTAAATCCCTTCCTTAAAGCTTTTGCGGGAGGTGGAGGTTGATTTGAGGTCATTGGGCAAGTTCCACCCTCTGTGGAGTTGCGCTTACGTGGACAGGCTGGAAAAATGCCTGGGATGGTCATCCATCCGAGACTCTCCGTTGCGAAGCGATTTCAGCAGAGATTGGAGACTAAATCGCTGTTGTGGACTGATATCGAGCCATGTGAAGAGCGCCCGCCCTCAACTGAGACCTATGGGTCGCTGTTTTCGTGGTCGAATCGACCAGCCGTCTTCAGCACCACTGAAAACTTCCCTCAACATCTTTCCCGAGATTGAGAATCGTTCCCGTGTTTATTAGCGACCTGCCTGCAAGTCTACGATGGTGGTCGCCATGAAGCCCGGGAGGAATCAAGGAGGAGCAAGGGGGGACGCAGCCAGGTATCTTGACTCCTCTCTCTCGCTGCTGAAATCAAGGGTCTACACTCACAAGCCCTTCTTCCTAGCCCACGCCATCACGTTCGGTTGCAACTCCAAGTGCAGAATGTGTACATACTGGCAGTTGACTCCGAGGATGAAGGAGGACCTTTCCACCGAGGAGGTCTACCAGCTTCTCGATGAAGCGTACGATTTTGGCATGCGCGCTTACTACGTCTTTGGCGGTGAGCCGCTCATCAGGAAGGACATCGGAAAGATCGTGGATTATGCGAAGAACAAGGGCTTCCTGACGACGATGAACACGAACGCTTCGCTGCTCGCAAGCAAGGCCGCGTCCCTGAGTAATCTCGATTTCGCTTTCGTCTCGCTGGACTACTACAATGATTACCACGACACTATCAGGGGGAGGCGTGGTTCATTTGACGACGCGATGAGGGGAATCAACAGAATAAGGGAGGCGGGTAAGACTCGGGTCATACTGGTGACGACCATCGGCACATACAATCTCGATGCGATGGAGCCGATGGCGAAGCTGGCGAGGTACCTGAGGGTCGGCATATCCTACAATACCGTAGAGCCCGCAGGCATCTCTTACGGTTTCCCAGAGCCCGCATCGGGCCTCGGCTCGGACGAGTCGACAGATTTACCCAACATGGGTAGAAGTAACGAAAGCTTGGGGCTCAGCGGAGCGCAGCTCCACGACTTCTACGTCACTCTGCTCAGACTGAAGCGAGAAGGGTATCCTCTGTTGGAGACCGAATACGTGCTGAAGCACTTCGTCGAAGGAAGGAGCTGGACTTGCCACTTCCCGAAGATGTTCGTCTACGTCTCCCCCGACAAGAAGATTTACAGTTGCACCTTCGACCACAGCTACGACCTCAAGAAGGGGTCTTTCGAGGACTATTTTTCGAGCGACCTCTACCGGAATCACGTGGCCAGAGCTGAGAACTGCAACATGTGCCTTAGGACGTGCGTCAGGGGGTACTCGTACGCCTACGACCTTAAGCCTCTCAATCTGATGAACCTTGTCGGTGACACGAGGATCCTGCTCAACCAGAGAGCATCCGATCCAATGTGAGAGGTCGTTAGCCTCATCAATATAGATGTGGGCTGGGCTGAGTTCGAAGATTTCGGCCAAAATGGCTACCTTTCGACAATCCTAACCGACTCTATCTGGCTGGTTCATTTCCACCTCGATACCACGTTCGGAGTCTACTACCTTCGTAAGGACTTCAGGTGTGAAGAATGATTGAAGATCTGCTGGAATCTTCAGCACGGATTTCTATTACTCCATCTACTCCTGACGTGTCTCCCGTCTTTTAATTCCTTTACGACTCGTCGGTAATTTTCTCCGCCGCCTTCCTTTCCCACATGAGCCTCAGAGTTTAATAATCGAACCCTCCGACTCTTGCACAGAAGTGTTATTCGAAATGACCAACACCTTTGATACCTCGGACCGCTACGAAAGGGCACTGAAGAGAACGGAACAACTGGCAATTGTAGTGGCCGTTCTGTCCGTGGTCGCGCTCGTCTTGCTGATCGTTTGAGCGAGAGGTGAAAGAGAATGGGAATGGACACAGCGGAAGGGAACGTGCGCAGATTGGAGAGGATCAATAGAAACCTAACGATAGGGGCAGCGGTTCTTGTCGTCACGATAGTTCTACTTGCGATAGTCGACTTCGCGTAGTCGCAATCTTAGGTTAAGGCGATTGAATAGGGTTCGACTTCGGGGGATTTGGCTAGAAGTCACTACATCGCTTGCTTGTGACTGGGTTCCAGCAACCGACTGGTTGACTCGAGACTGCCCAGTGCAGTCCCAGCGCTGCGTGCAGTTGAGAAAATTTGCGTGCATAGTGTTATAGCGACTGGACGTAATCCGAATAGTTGAAGGTAACTTGGAGAGCTTGGAGGTAATAAGTTTCGACGAGCCTGAGGAGACTCGGAGGTTCAGGAACGGCAGGGTCGAGATCGCGAGGATCGGCGGTGTGAGGGTGGAGCGCGCGGTCTACCAGCCCGGCTGGCGCTGGTCGACGTCCCTCAAGCAGCACGAGGGGACCGAGTGGTGCGACGCCCCTCACTTCCAGTATCACCTCTCGGGCAGGCTGCACATCGAGATGAGCGACGGGACCTCGAAGGTCGCGAAGGCGGGCGAGGTCTCCTTCGTGCCATGCCCGCACGACGCCTGGGTCGTCGGGAATGAACCGGTGGTCGTCGTCGACTTCCAGGGCATGGCGCACTACGCCGAGACGAGAATGGCCGCTCCGACGAACGGCTGAAGCGGCACGCTGCGGATTCGCCACCGCTTTGCGTGATGCCCGACTATAGTTCTGTACATCGTTCAAGATATACTTGTGTAATCTATTCCTGCGGCGCGGCTTTGGGACGAAATTACCAGTATACCGGATTGATCAAATCGGGCATCGAAGCTCGGCGTCGGAGAGAAGACCAGGCGGGGGGCCTTGGACTACGACGCCAAGGTCACGTGGGCCGACGACAAGGATGAGTTCTTGATTTAGGCGACGGGAATGGATAGACCATCTTTCCATGCTCCTAGATGGACGGAGGCTTCGTTGCGCTAAAATAGCGCACCGTGGTGTCTGAGTGTGTCAGGGACGTGCGAATCAAGACATCTGGGGCGTTGAGGGCGGTAGACGGGTGGAAGAACAGAATCAGCACGAGATACATGACGTTTGTCTCAAGCCTGTATTTTCTTCTCATTGCGGTAGGATACAGAAGGCAGCTTGTCCTCCCAATCCTAATTACCATAGGCCTCTCTCTTCACTTCTTCGCGTTTGAGGTGGCATCGTTCGTAGTCTTTGCCTTCTACTTCCTGCGACTCCAGTCGTACCGGCTAGCCAACATTCTTCTTCGTGTCTTCGCCAGGTTCGATGCGATGTAGCCGGGGGTCAGTCTCACTCGAGACCATACCGCTTTGTCTTCTCAAGGTGGAGGGGGCGCTCCTTGCGCAGTCTCTCTATGAAGTGCAGCAGCCCCCAGCCTCCCAGATTGAGTGTTGCTGCCACGCGGCCTATTCGGTGGTGTAACCTTCACCACGAGCTATTGGTGCGGCTCTTCGCGATTTGGGAGTCAGCGGTGGTGGAGAAGCGATCGGAACGGCCTCCTCTTTCGCGCGGTATACGTACTTCTTACCCCTCAGAAGCGATGCGACGGCGGCTGCAACAGACAGCCCCGCACCTATGTAGAATGAAAGATCGAGCGCCGAGATGAACGCGGAGGCTATCGCGGTCGGGAAGAAGGTCTTCCCCTCCAGATAGGTCAGAGCCGTCTGGGGTATCTGGCTAACCACCGAAGAGAGCTGCGGCGTGGAGAGAATGGACTGCATCGGGTTGTACCCGAGGAAAGCGGAGAAGAGGGCGCTAGTCGGTGAGATTGAGGTGAACGCGCTAGCGAGCTGCGGCACCCCGGCGTTCGTCATAGCGGCTGAGAGCGCGTTCGGCAGGCTCGTGGACAGCCCCGTGATTATCACGGTGAAGAAGATCGCCAGGCTCACCGTCTGCCCCGTGTTCTGAAGCGTCGCCCTCATTCCGGAGGCCGCACCCCTGTCCTCCG
This sequence comes from uncultured Nitrososphaerota archaeon, assembly GCA_963703285.1. GTDB lineage: Archaea > Thermoproteota > Nitrososphaeria > Nitrososphaerales > Gagatemarchaeaceae > Gagatemarchaeum. The sequence continues at coordinate 589,452 of OY969807.1, read as the reverse complement.
CCGGCACCGCGTTCATGATTGACGCGGTGTTCGGAGCTGCGAACATCCCTCCCCCGAGCCCCATGACGAAGATGATTATCGCGAAAATCGGGTAGCTGAAATCGTATGGAAGGAGCGAAAGCGCTAGAAACGTGCTGGCCGTGACGACCATCCCTAGGGTGGCAAACGTCCTCGCCCCGTACTTGTCCGAGAGGAATCCGCTAAGCGGACCCATTATCACGAATCCGAGAATCATCGGAATCATGTAGACCCCCGCCCAGAACGGCGTGGACTGGTAGCTGATCCCGTGCAGCGGGAGCCATATCCCCTGGAGGAGGATGATGAGCATTATCTGGACTCCACCCCTCCCCATCGAGGACAGAAAACCGGCAAAATTCGCTGCGCTGAACATGCGGTTCCTGAACAGCTCCAGCCTGAACATAGGGTCCGCCACCCTGCGCTCTACGAACGGGAAGGCCACGAGCAGGGCGAACCCTGCAGCCAGGGAGGCGATGACCCAGGGGTCGCCCCAGCCCATCGACGAGGTTCCGAACGGAATCAGGGCGTAGGTAACCCCTACGAGCAACAGGGTAAGGCCTCCCCCGAAGGTGGCGTTGCCCAGTATGTCGAGCCTCTGATTCTTTCTTCTGGCCGCAATCTCCTTGAGCTTAGCATAGGACCAGACTGTGCCAAGCGCCCCGACCGGCACGCTCACCAGGAAGATATAGCGCCAGTCGAAGAGGGCGAGGATTCCGCCCAGAACCAAACCGATGATGGAGCCGGCGATGACCGCGGTCATGTTTATCCCGAGAGCCTTTCCTCTCTCGTTCTCGGGGAAAGCGTCGGTCAGGATCGCGGCGCTGTTGGCGAACAGGAAGGCGCCTCCGACCCCCTGGATTATCCTGAACCCGATGAGCTCCGTCGCACCCAAATCACCGGTACTTGGGGTGGCGGCGCAGAGCAGCGAGCCCACCGTGAAGATCACGAAGCCCAGGTTGAACAGCCTGACCCTCCCGAACATGTCCGAGATTCGGCCAAATGAGACGAGGAGGACCGAGGTCACCAGGCTGTATCCAAAGAGGATCCATAGAAGGTACTGGAACGAAGTGAGGGGATTGATCGATAGGCCTCGGAAAATCGCGGGGAGGGAGATCAGGACGATGGTGCCGTCGATGCCTGCCATGAGCGTCCCGATTGTTGTGTTGGAGAGCGCGACCCACTTGTATTCGACCGTTAAGCTTGCACCTCTGCTCCAATCAAGCGGCGGGTGATGCGCGCAACCCGCTAGCCCGATGTAACGAATGCGCGAAGAAGCGGAGCGCCAGGTCCCAGGCGTCCTTTGCGGCTTCTTCCCTGTAGGTTGCCTTGTTCGTGTCGTTGAAGAAAGCGTGCGGTGCTCCAGGGTAGAGCTTCATCTGAAAGTCCTTCTTGTAGCGCACCATCGCGGTGACCAGCTTGTCGAGGTTCGCGTTTATGCGCATGTCCTCTCCGCCGTACAGACCAAGCACGGGACACTGGATGCTCTCGACGAGCTCTATCGGCGAGGGATTCTCACCGTAGAAGACGATGCACGCTTCCGTCTTGGTGTGGCACGCTGTGTTTATCGAGACGCCTCCTCCGAAGCAGAAGCCTACCGTGCCTATCGAGTCCCTCTTGACGTAATTCTGCGAGTTCAGGTGCTCCACCGCCTTTACCGCCTCTTTCGTCAGGGCTTCCTTCGGCAATCCTCCGAACATCTTGCCCATCACCCTTTGGGTCACGTCTCTTGTCGCCGCTGGCTGTTTTGCCAGCTCTTCCTGCACGTACGCCATGTCCGCCCTTCTCTCGGGGGAGAGAGTCTGCATGAAGCCCATGGCGACCCCGATGTTCTGAGGCGTGAGCAGCAAAACAAGCTCCGGGTCCGAGGAGAAGAGGTTGGGAGCGAGCGCCACGTAGCCCTCCCTCGCGAACCTGTCCGCTACGTCCTTCGTGTGCTCTACAAGCCCCCACGCCTCGTGTATCACGACGATCGCGGGACGTGGTTCGTTCGTCTCGGGCCTGGAGAGATAGGCTTCCACGACTCCTCGCGTGCCTCCAAAAGTGACAGCCTCGGAGATTATCCTGCTTGAATTCAAGGATGCGACGTCGGAAAAGTTAAAGGATTAATTATTTATACTTTGATTATCACTTCTAAAAGCATGGTCGGACCACTGGCGCTGGCTGAGGAGCAGCAGAACGAGACCTACAACGCCGTCATCGCCACTTACAAGGCGATGCATCGCAGCATCGCAGAGCTGCTCGCCAAGGAGGATCTGACTCAGCCACAGTTTATCGCTTTGAGGGTGCTTTCAAGGAAGGGAGCCATGCTCATGTGTAAGATCAGCGAGGAGATGCTCGTTACTCCTGCCAACGTCACCGGGATAATAGACAGGCTGGAGCACAAGGGACTCGTCAAGAGGGTGGCCCGCCAAGGAGACAGGAGAGCTACGATCATAGAGCTTACCACAGAGGGGAGGGCGGTGCAAGAGAGGGTGGCTGTAAGGTACAGCGAGATGATGCGGAGAGCCCTTCAGGGATTCACGACGGAAGAACAGGAGACGCTCCGCGGTCTTCTTGCGAAGCTCCAGAGGGAGATGTCCAGACCCGGCGGATAGGCGGTGGCATGGAAGATGAAGACGGTTCTCATAAGGCCATCGAACCCAGGCGGGAGCGCCTACCTCACAAAATTTGGCTTTCTGCCGTTACCCCTCGGCCTCCTTCAGCTCGCCTCCTCTCTTCTGACGCTTGAAGATTCCGAAGTCAGGGTCATCGATATGGAGGCCGACGAAAAGAGGACAGTCGAGGATGCTGTAAAGGAGGCTCTGAGCTTCGACCCGGACATGGTCGGGCTTACCATTCACGCGACCGCCGCCCACGGGACTTCGACCGAGATCGCCAAGAGGGTGAAGGAGGGGAAGGAGAACACCCTCCTCGTCGCCGGAGGGCACCACGCGACATTCGTCCCCTACGACCTTCTCAGGAACGGTTTCGATGTAGTCGCGCTCGGAGAGGGCGACCAGACGATAACCGAGATAGCCGCCGCGTTGCGAGGCGGAGAGAGGTTCGAGAAGATCCCGGGCATCCTCTTCAACAAGAAGGAGTACGGAAAATCAAGCATAGTGCAAAACACGCCGAGGGCCCTCATTCCGAACCTGGACACCCTACCTCTTCCGGCCCTTCACCTCGTTAGGAAAGAGCTCTACACAATCAAGCTATTCGGCGAGGGGAGCATCACCTGCCTCGAAACGTCCAGGGGCTGCCCTTACGCCTGCGACTTCTGCTCCGTCACACCGACGTGGGGGCACAAGTGGAGGAACAAGTCCAACAAGAGGATACTCATGGAGCTAGAACTCGCGAAAAGGCTTGGGTATGACTGGATCTTCTTCACCGACGACATCTTCGTCGTCCACCCGAACGTGGACCAGAGGATGGCACTCTTCAACGCAATGATAGAGAACGGATATGACCGGTTCAAGTGGATTGTCCAAATGAGGGCTGACGTAACCGCAAGGAACCCTGAGCTCATCGGGAGGGGCGCCGAGGCGGGCATGCGCCTCGCTTTCCTCGGGGTCGAGTCAGGAAGCCAAGAGACGCTCAAGAAGATGCACAAGGGCCTCCTTACACCTCAGTCCGTCAAGGCTGTGAGGGTCCTCAGCGAGAACGGAGTCATCGTCCTCGTCGGGATGATGCTAGGCGCGCCATACGAGAGCTTCGGAGACATGCTCGCCACGGTGCGGTTCTCTCACCGGCTCGCGGATGCCGGTGCCAATGGGGTGCAGTTCACCATATACACTCCTCTGCCGGGTACGAGGATATTCGATGACGCTCTGAAGAACAACAGGCTCTTCACACTCGACTGGAACAGGTACGATGTCTCGACCCCCGTCATGAAGACGAGAGTCAACCCAGCACTCATACAGCTGCTCCAGTTCTACGGCAACTACTCGTTCTACGTCCTGAATTGGTTCAAGGGCAAGGTCAGGCGCGACGCAGAACGCAAGCTCAAGGGATTCAAGAGAGACCTGATGCTAAACGCGCAGAAATTCGCTTTCAACATGATGCCAGAGTACGTGAGGGAGATAGCGAAGTTTCCGGGACAGCTGGCGAGTACTCACAAACTATACACATCCCTGAGGGACATGGCGGGCGTCTCGAAGGAGACGATTGAGGAACTCAGGGGATTCTCCAGCAGGGTCATCTACCTCGAGACCGGAGGGAAGAATCCATACTTCCTAGTCAAGGAGGCGCGCTGAACCGCTGTTGGCAACCCTGAGCTGGACCGGTCGCCCGAGACTCGAACCCATGCACGCGAACGGATCCAACACGGTCGTGCTGAGCCTGGGTATAGCCGCAGCGTCTCCTTCGGCGCTGCGCGTGGAGACGAGATAGACAGATGGCCAAATACGTCTTCATCTCGGATCCCAGCCTCTCCCGCGAGTACAACAACTTCCCACTCCTCGACTTTCTGCCCTGTGCGCCGAGCGGAACCCTCCCCGAGTTTCTCTACAACTTTCTGAAGGGGAAACGGACGCCGGACGACAGCGGTAGAGCCATAATCGCCCCATACGCCCTTAGAAAGCTCGAGTCCGCGCTCCTGGCGCAGCACAAGAGAGAGGAAGTGGTCATCCCCCACGAGGACTACGCGACCTCCTTCATCAAGGACGACACCGAGATAATCGGTGTCTACACGATGGACCCGCTGGGTCTAGGCCCCCTGACCATGTCCTACTCGATACTCTTCGGCGACCACTCCAAGGCGTGGGTGAGGGTCGAATTCGAGCGGCTGATGAAGACGATCGACCGTGCCAGGAAGGGCAAGAAGGCCAAGGTGGTCGTCGGCGGACCCGGAGTCTGGGAACTGACCGTGATGCCGGAGGTGATGGAAGAGCTCGGCATCGACCTTGCGTTCCAGGGCGAGGCAGACGACATAATCAACGAAGTGCTTGAGGACATAACCCAGAACGCGATCTACGAGAAGGGCTACTTCCAGGGTTACCAGTCTTTCGACGAGGGATTCCACAAGCAGTGGGTGAAGCACGACCGCTTCATAACGCGGCACGCGTAACTCAAAGCAGTTCCCGACGCTGGATGACATACCCCTGATTCAGGCTCCCACCGTGAAGGGGTTGAGCGAGGTGATGCGAGGCTGCGGCATCGGCTGTGACTTTTGCGAGGTGACGCTCAGGCCCATAAGATACTACTCGCCGGAGATGGTCAAGAAGGAGGTGGAGGTCAACGCCAAGTCCGGGAAGACGGCCGCCTGGCTGCACAGCGACGAGATATTCGCGTATCAGCATGGCCCCCACTTCACGCCCAACGGGGACGCGATAAAGGAGCTATTCGAGGCCACCATGAGCGTCAAGGGTATCGAATATGCGAACCCAACACACGGGAGAATCTCCGTCCCTGCGGGCTATCCTGAACTGGTCAAGGAGATTTCGTCCGTCGTCCATGCCGGTCCGGACAAGTGGATAGGGGTACAGGTGGGTCTCGAGACCGGCAGCGACAAGCTGGCCCTCAGACACATGCCAAACAAGACCCTGCCGCTGAAGATAGGGCCCGACGGGACCTGGCAGTCCATAGTTGCGGAGGGCGTGAGGGCGATGAACCGCGCCTACTGGCGGCCGGCGTTCACGGTCCAGGTCGGACAGATGGACGAGGCGCCCGACGACAACTGGGAGACGGTGGCGATGGTCAACCGGCTGAGCGAGATGGACGTCGGCAGCATGCCCTCAGAGTTCACCGTCACACCCATGCAGAACGTGCCGCTCGGGCTGATAAAGAACCGCACATTCTCGGCCGAGATTCTCGACGAGTCGCAGCTCGCTGTGTACTACGCTTGCTACAGGCACCTGGCGAAGATGGTAAAGAGGGACGCTGTCAGCGACAGCCAGGGCAACCTCTTTCGACGTGCTGGAATGGCCATGGTGCTCAACCTCGGCGGGTGGGGGCTGCTGCACTACATCGAGAGGATGTGCACGAAGCGCGGTCTTGACATTGAAAAGGTGAAGCGGTACGGCCTCGGCTGAATAGGTCGAGATTTTTTCCCATATTCTTCGATGCATTTGCTACGCCGAACAATGATTGTCACGTGAATGGACGACACACGAGAGAGCCCTGTCGAGAGTTGTGAACGATGCTAGGCAACTGATAGGGCAGACGCCGCAGGGGCGCTGACCACCGGGCTCGCAATGCCCTCGATTGCACTCATTGCACAGACATAATCGCCCCTGCCAGCCCCTAGCCTGCGAACGCCGTGTCGGAGAGGGGTGGTGCGGGGATCGAATGCTGACCTTCGAACGCACCTTAAGGCTCTTGTAAGGCGGCTACCTATTGGTACACTGCCTTCCGATGTTCAAAACGGAGCAGGATGAGTCTGTCTTGCTGAACGGCGTAGACTAATCTGTAGGGCGGGATTCGGATTGCCCGCTCCCCCTTCAAACCGTACCTTAGCGGTTTTCCAGATTCTGGGTCGTCCGCAATCTTCTCTATCTGCTTCCGCAGCCTATCCTTCACGAGGATGTCTCGAATTTTTCTTACGTCTCGTTCGAACTTTTGCGTATAGACTATTTCCTTAATCTCTACCATTCTTTCAGCTCTTTGAAGAAAGCCTCCTTGGATCGGACGCTGTACCTCCCTTCTTCAATGTCCTTCCAGGCCTCTTCAATAAGCCGGAGACTCTTCAAATCTTCAGCGGACACGCCAGACTCTATCTTCTTCAGCACTATCATGTCGCCTTGGGCTGCTACGGCGAAGACGCTACCTTCCTTGATGCCAAACTTCTTCCGTATTCTAGTTGGTATCACCACTTGTCCTTTGGAACTGGCTTTGGTGAACTCTATCTCTTGGGCTTGTTCTACCATGTCTGTAAGAATGTCTTACCGATTTATAAGTTCTCCCGCTCTACTTCCTGGGCATCGCGACGGGCAACCCGTACACCTTCGTGGCGGGTGTCCTGGGCTCGTACATCAACGTCTTCCTCGCGACGTTCAACATGATCGCCATCATGCCCCTGGACGGGGCGAAGGCTGCGGACGTGGTGTCGTAGAACGCTCCCGTCGAGGTTTCGAAGACGTAGAAGAGGAAGGGCTCGATTACGACGCAGAACAAGAGAGCGAGGTTGAGAATCAGCGCACTCGAGGTCTCGACGGGAAGCGCTGAGTCTATGCGTGTGTATGCGACCCAGTTAGCCACGATTATCAGGAAGCTGAACCCGAAGAGCTCCACATCGGACAGGAGCCCCGACGCGTCGTTCGGGATGTGCTCGATGAGGGCGATCGCGCCGATGCAGAGCGCAAGTCCGAAGATGAGGTCGGATAGTCACTCGATTCGCAGCTTTATCTTGGGGCTCTCTCCGGCGGTTGCTTCGTCCGAGTGGGCGCCAGATGGTGGTCGCGATTAGAAAACCTTCCCTCGATTTCGAATCTCCGTCAACTGCAGTTGATTATCCAAGCGAATATGGGAAACAAGACCCGTCGTCGGTTCGAATTTAGTAGAACGTGACTATCCAGCCCAGTTGCCCGCCGTATGTCCCGTACACCCCTCCCCACCCTTCCTGCATTGGTGATGGGATGAGGGTGGCCGGACCCACGAAGAAGTAGCTCTGGAGGGGATTGCCGAATGCGCTGCCGCCGGGAGTGAGCCAAGTGTTCCCATAGGCATCTGTGAAGGTCGAGCCCACTGGCATGAAGACTCCTCCCGTCGTGTCTGGGAGAGGCGGAATCACGGAGACCGTGGTGCCGGCCGAGCATGCGCTGACGGACGGGTGCGCGGAGTCCGTGACCTCGTAATAGTAGGTCGTGTCCGAGGTCAGAGGTCCCGTGGTGTAGGTGGAGGATGCGGCACCGGATATCGGAGACGTGCAGCCTGCCCCGGTGTACCACTGGTAGTAGTACGGGGTGGTGCCTCCGGACGGGTTGGCCGTCAGAGTGATGGACTGGCCACTGTCGATTGATGTGCTGGAGGGGGCGATAGCGCCTGCGATTAGCCCAGAGCTGACCGCCACCAAGTCAGTGGAACTGAAAAGCGGCCCGGCGCCGGGCGTGACACCGGCATCTGTCACCTGGACGCAGTAGTCCGTGTTCGAGGTCGGAGACACCACCTGGGCGAGCGCCGTGCCCAGGGCGGTCGGATCCGACGAACAGGTCGCGCTCGTCCCGGAGTACCACTGATAGGTGAACCCGCCGCCCGTGCCGCCGGTAGGGGCGGCTGAGGTGAGCGTGATCATCGAGCCGCTGTCGATCGTGGGAGAGGCGGGGGTGATGGCTCCGATTGTTATGGCGTCGACCGTGACCGCGTCGGTCGGTGAGCCCCCGCTGGCTCCGGTGCTGTCGGTGATTACGTAGCAGTAGTTGTAGGTACCCGGCGTTGTGGATGACGGGACGGAGTAGGTGGAAGTGGTCGCTCCCAGGGAGGTGTCGCTCGCGGTGCACGTGCCGGGGCTTGGAGCCGTGTACCACTGGTAGGTGTAGGGGCCGAATCCTCCCGTGCTGTGAGAGGTCAGCGTGATCGCCTGACCGGTGTCGATGGTGACCGGGGAGGGGGTGATGGCTTCGACGAGGTTGGAATATTCGAGAACGCGGTTGTTATCCGTAATCCAGAGGTTGTCGGAGGCGTCGAAAACGATGCCCCGCGGACCGCCAAGACCGCACGCACTGTCGGTGCCGGATGTGACGGGGGAGCCGTCGCACGAGGCGAAGCCCGCGTTGGCCGTGTTGCTATTGAAGTTCGGCTGTCCTATGACAACCGAGGCCGCCATGCCGTTGCAGAACCCCACCGAGCACCCGCCTGTGCCGGGTACGTACTCCAAGACCCGGTTGTTGCCGAAGTCCGAGACCCAGAGGTCGCCGGTCAGCGCGTCGAAGGCGATGCCCTTGGGGGTGCTCAGACCGCACGCGCTGACGGCGCCGGCGGTGACGGCGACCCCGTTGCAGGAAGCGAAGCCGGAGTTGACTGTGCTGCTAGTGAAGCTCGGCTGTCCTATGACCACCGAGGCCGCCATGCCGTTGCAGAACTGGCCTGACGGGCACCCGCCGGTGCCAGGTAGGTACTCGAGCACGCGGCTATTGGTCAGCTCCACAACCCAGAGGTCGCCAGACGGGTCGAAGACGCTGTTCACAGGGCTGTTCAGGCCGGTCTGGGTAGTCGCGGATCCTTCCGTCCCGAAGGTGCTCTGTCCGATTACGATGCCCGCTGCTTGACCGGTCGAGAGAGCGGCGTGGCCTTGCGGGAAAACAAGTAGTAACAAGAGGACGAAGAAAACAGCAAAGGGCAAGAGCCCGGCTTTTCGTTTCAAGCCTCGCTCACTAGCTCGGAACGCACTCTCTTTGTCTGCGATATAAAAGGACTTGAATGGTGGCGGGCCCGATGGGACCTGAACCCACGGTCTCTCAGAGTATCCCTTCAGCTTAGGAGGCCGACGCCTGCTTATTCACATCACGTCATGCTCTTGATTGTGCCGTTGGTGCCTCGAACCGTTGGGTGTATCATGCTAATGGGGGAGAGATGGAAACCGTTTCCGTTCAACCTCTGGGGACGGCTCCCACTGACAAACCCAGTGCTGACTAGCCCCCCGACGCGGCGCCACGATCGGTCTCTCCGCCGTGGCAGCTGGCCTCCCCTGGAGATGACCATAGAATCGGCATCGCAAGAGTTTAATCCGCTTTGTCCGAGCTTTGGTTCGTCCGGCCGTGCCCACAGCGACCATAATCTCGGTCCTCAACGTTCTGAGCGGCGCGGTAGCCCTGCTGATAAGCTACTACGCCTACAAGAACAACCGGCTGGTCGGGAGCATACTGCTGAGGTACATCAGCTTCGGCTTCCTCCTGCTCGGCGTGGGCCTCTTCCTCCAGGCGGGGACGGAGACCATCGTCAGGGCCACGGCCATCGACGCGCTCAGGGTGCGGGGGGTGGAGCTCGTCGCCTTCCTCATCTACACGGCCCTCCAGCTCCTGGCCTACGGCCTCTTCGCCTGGGGATACGGGCTCAGCTTCTTCTCCCGCGCCACCGCGAAGGCCGGGGCGATACCCGGGGTGCTGGTGGGCACCAACGCGGTCACGAAGAAGCTCCTGGAGTACATCGTCCTCGTCCTCGCGATATACATAGCCTCACAGGCCGCCATAGTGGTCCTACTGTTCCTGATAGTCTACCACGGCGTCAGGATCTTCGCGCACACGAAGAGCAACCTCTCCCTGATGGTCCTCTTCGGCTTCGCCCTCATCTTCTTCGCCCACGTGCTGATGCTTACCGCCGCCATCGCAGTCGACAACAACGTCTTCCTCGTGGGCAACACGGTCGAGGTGTGCGGCTTCGTCTCCCTTCTCTTCTTCCTGATTTGGAGTGGTCGCGGTGTCGACTGAGAAGCCCCGGAGCTCCCTCAAGATTTACCTCGACATCCTCGTCACCGTGAGGGACGAGGGGAACACCAAGCCGACCAGGATACTCTACAAGGCGAACCTCTCGCACGACAGGCTCGTGAAGTACCTCGGGGAGCTCAGCGCGAAGGGGCTGCTGGAGGAGAGGCAGGACGAGGACAGCAAGTACTACGTCCTGACACAGGAGGGGCTCGACTTCATCAACCAGATCAAGAAGGCGGAGGCTTTCGTGATGGGTTTCGGGCTGACGATCTAGGAAATCCGACCATATGGCGCGTGTATGGCTTTTTTCGGTCGCGAATGTGTCGGTGAAGACTAGCGTGTTAGATTCTCCATGAGAGTTAGTCTGTAGAAACAGGTGTATTCTGAGATGGTATCCCTCTAGATAATGGGTCTGTAATTCGTGCATGATAAAGGGGTCATTTAATGCTAATTCTGTAAGAAGGGCTATCGGGCAGGTGTCAGACTACGCACGTAAACTACTTTCAAACTACGTGTAATCTCTAAATTTATATACCGTCCAATGTACTCTAACGACGTTGGCATATGGCAGCCCGACTCAGAGGTTTCCGCTACGAAGACAGCATTTCACTGTCGATGAGTAGAAGCATCTTCAATCCCGCAAGCCAGATCCTCTCGTTGAGGAGCGGCGCGAGCAAAGCCCGGGTGGCGTCAAGGAAGTACGCTAGCTACCTGACAGTGAACTCTGTGAACCCAATCCTCAGCCCGCCAACCTTCATGCCCTTCTCGCTCGTTCGCACGCCCAGCGACGAGGGGGTCGTGGAGACCACGGCTGCCGCACCAATGATTTCCCAAGCCTCCAACTTTCCAAGTCCCATGCCCTCCATGGGACCCAGCTCGATGGGAACCGGTTCGATGCTCGGCAGCGGGCTGCACGTCTCTGGCTCGATAAAGAAGCTGATACTCTCCACCGTCCCGGGGTTCTTCGGGCTGATGGGGCTAGGGCAATTCTATGAGAAGAGGTCCAAGAAGGGCTGGCTGTTCCTGGGCGCAGGCGCGGCACTGAGCATCCTGTCCTCCTGGTACACGATTCTCCCCGAGAGGATCTACGCGTTCGTGACCGGCACGGCGGCCTTGCCTCCGTACGCTCTCACGTGGATGTCCCGTATCACGGGTTATAGCGCCGGCCTCAGCGAGGCCTGCATAATACTCTTGGCCTTCATGCCCGCGCTCTGGGCGCTGCAGGTGTACGACTCTATCTCCCCGATTTCGGTCGCTCCCCAGCGGACCCGGCAAATGGCTTCGATGGCAACCGTGCCGATGGCCGTGCACATCGCCGCGAAGAGCCAAGAGGCAAAGAGCCCCGAGCAGGCCAAGGAGAGCGTCCGCAAGCTTGCTGAGGACCTCACGAAGACAAGTTCGTTGTTCAGCTACTTCTGGGAAAGGTAAGTCTCTTGTTTGCGCAAGCTGACTAGGAGTGATTGAGGCGAGCGCGGACTACCTTGTCGATTGATTCACGCACGCTTGTCGTGGGTTCAACGTGAAGCAGTTCTCTCGATTTTTGGTTGTCACTGTGAACTCTCTCCTTATCATCTTTGGTGAACTGAGAAGCCACCCCGTTGTCTACAACTTCTATCCGAGGATTGAGGGCTCCTCCGCTTAGATGACTTACGGACTCTGCCACGATTTCGGCAAGCTCTAGAACGGTTACTGGCTGGGGGAGGAAGAAATTGACGATATGAGCGAGGCTGTCGCTACTCTTTGGAATCTCACCATTCAGTATGCCTTTTGCAAATGACATGTAAGCTTCGGTGACATCGTCTATATCGACGAAGAACATTGGCCGGTACATGCTATGCTTAAAGGGCGTGAGGGCCTCTCCTCCTAGGGCCTTCTCGATGAAGGTGTTCGCGGCCGTCGCGGCTGGCATATTCTGGCCCAGGACAGTTCCCATCCTAATCATGCCGTAGGTCTTCTCGAATGATTCGTCGTAGAATCGGACAACGCTCTCCTGCGCTATCTTCGAAAGCGCGTAGAGCCTGGCGCGCGGCTCGACCTTGTCTGGACGGTAGCCGAACGACTCGTCAATCGTCCCACCAATTCCATGTTCGCCAACGGTATGCCAAGAGCTCGAGAGAATCATTCCCTTTGCGCGCTCTGATTCCCCGACGACCCTGCAGACGTTCTGTGTCCCTAGAAAGTTGACTTCGTACGCAAGTCTCCTTAGCTTGGTTATCTGCGGAATCTGGATGATAGCTGTGTGAACGACGAGGTCGACGTCCGATAGGCATTTTGAAAGAGAGTCGTAGTCCCGCACGTCGCAGGGTTGGAAGGTACAATCGGTCGGGATGGAGCGCGGTTCCCTGACGTCGAGCATCTTGATATCGAAAACTTCCGACAATCTTGGAGCAAGGCTACTGCCGATGTATCCCGCGCCGCCCGTGATCCCTATTCTACTCCGCGCCATACTCATTTCAACGCTTCAGACAAAGGGTTACTAACACTGACGGTTTATTGGTGTGACTAACGCGTAACGTGTCCTTTTGGGCTAATGAGAGCACCCTCCGATAGATGTCATTCTTTACAAATCATGAACATCCCGTAGCGCAGAACCCAGCAGGATAACGAGCTCATCGGCCATTGAGACAACGATTAGCATGGCCTTAATCGCTGTCTGTCTAGGGCTCTGCACCATCATAGAGGTGCCGATCTGAGAAACCGCTTCAAACCCTCTACCATTCCTTTAGTACCGAGGTAGAACAATAGGGCTTTGCGTCGTTTTGCGGCGTGAGCAAAGATAAACATCACGCGGTATGCTATGTAGAATGGGAGGACGGTTTTGGTCGTTGCTTGATACTTGAGATAGACGTAGGTTCTGTTTGAGTACCACGAGTAGTAATATTCGATTCGCCCTTTCCCGTAGCGCTCCTTAGCCCCTCCTGGTGTTTCGGAGTCATGGAAGAGGATTGCTTGGGGAACTCCGACCGTCGAGAAGCCGAGTCTCCGCGCCCTCGAATAGAAGGAGATGCTTTCTCCCCAAGAGTCTCCAATTAACCCGTTATCGACCATTTGCACGCGTAGGACTTCCCGTTTGATTACCGTTCCCGACTCGTTGGCATATTGTACCTGGACTGGTTCGACCGAAGTTTCGTCGAGCAGGGTCACTTGGTCGCCGAACCGCCTGCATGACACTATCGGCCCCCAGACCGTCCCATCTCTGTTCCTGATTATGGAACCCGCCATTCCAACATCGGGATTCTCGAAGGCCTTGGTTACCTTCGCCAGCCAGTCGATGGGTACAATCATGTCGTCCTCTAAGAAGGCGATTAGGTTCCCCGTCGCGACACTTGCCCCTAAGGAACGGGCACGAGGGTGCCCAAATCCAGAGGACTCAATCAGCTCGACTCCAGGGTAGTTAATCCTCACGTAATCTGCTGTTCCATCTGTCGAACCGTCGTTCACCACGATGACCTCAACTGGTACTGGGCGCATTTCCTGAATGGAATCAAGGAGTTTGGAAAGGCTTACCTTTCGGTTGAATGTGGGGACTACAACGCTTACTTTAGGCAGGTCGCTATCCAAGTCGCAGTCCTTGACTTCCTTGGCCTGATTTAAGAACGACGGTCTGGAAATCAGCTCTCTATTTGGTAGAGTTGGTAATCGGTGAAATTTGAAACAAGAACCAGTTGGGGATTCGTGGCTATTGATTGCGGACTCAGAAAGGTGAAGTCCTTAGAGAGAGATATGTAGTACTGATAGAAGCTGTTGCCAGTTGAAGGTATCAAGAGGTAGTGCACGCCGTCATTCAGCAAGGCCTCCGTGGCTCTGCTGTCGTTCACCCCAATTAGGCCAAGAATGGAAGCAACCCCGAAGTAGCTAGTCAAGTCGATGACCGGGTGATCCGTGAAATAAGCGATGTGCAGCGCATAAAAAACAAGGATTGTGTAGTTATTTGGCAGATTGTTATTGACGTAGTTTATGACTTGAGAGAGGTTGTTCTCCCAGCCTGCAGGGGCAGCAGCATCGGTCTTTTGCAGATTAGCGGTGGCTGGAGATGCGAAGGAATACACGGGAAAGACGAGAAGCAGAAGTAAGCCCCCAATAACGATGACTTTCCCTATCCTTCTTGAATCGCGCGGCCGGTCCGGATTCTTGAAACGAATTGGAATGAAAGCGATTATGAAGAAGATGCAGAGGATTGAAAGACTCTCCAGCGTGGGCGATAAGATGTATTCAAACTTGTAACCGAGGGATATCATTCCGCCAGTGCTGATATTCAATGGACCTGTCCACAAGTAAAGCAGAGCGAGTGATTCAAAGAAGACCACTCGAATGACCATCGAGTTCTGGAGCTTCCACATTCTGGAGACAAACCCCACGCCGGCGGCAGCCAGCAACGCGAGAAGTGGGGCGAAGGGGTACACCCATCTGAGCTCCGAACTGACATATGAGAAATTGAATGTCCATCCCCATAAATCAATGAGCATCAGCCAGAAGAGAAAGAAGACGAGTCTTTTTTCCGGTTGTATTTTAGATGAAATGAGAAGACTTGCAATGCCTAGAACCAAGGGCAAAAGAAGGACGAACCCAGCGTTATAGCTGAAGAGAATCTCGAGAAGATTCCGGAAACTGGGCACAATGGAAGGGGGCGTCTTGATGCTGGATTGAGCGATTAATAGATTCTCAGCGCGAGACACCGCGGCGTTAAACCATATCAGATCAAAGCTCACTACCCTGTACTCTAGGAGGTTGCGAAGTATGAATACGACCGCTGTGGCGGACGGTAAAATCAGCAGCAGAATTTGTCGGCCGCTGGGTGCATTGAGCTTGTCGAGCCCCATCCGGCGGAAAATCAGGAACGCCAGGACGATTGTTCCGAAGATCGTTGTCTGCGTGGCTACAATTCCGAGTTCAGAACTCGTGCCCGGGAATAGAACATCGACTACGAAGAAGAAAGTGTAGATCGCTGTGAACACCAGAGCGCCTAGGAGAGCAGCCGAATTCCGCCCCAGACCACGCAAACGAGGCATGATAGCCAGGATGAACAGAGACGGTACGATGAAATACGCTGTATCATCTATCAACATCAAAAGGCCAAACGAGACGCCAAGAGCCAGCCATCGGAAAGAGTCGCTGCCCTGGTATCTCAAAACTCTGACGAGAAGATACATCGAGACTGTCGCTGCGAAGACGAAACCCATGTCAAGGTAGAGCGTGAAGTTGAGGGACATACTCATCAAGACAGGCAGTGAGAGGAAACAGATTGTCGAGACCAGCGCCAACTTGGAATCTTCGAAGATTTCAGAGGTGAGGGCATACACTGCTACCGACGTGAGTACGACGTACATCAAGGGAATAATTCTTACCGCCATACCAAATTCCGATAACGAGCCAGAAACGAAAAGCACCGAACCATACATCAGAGGCAGGGCTGGTGACATTGTAGTCGTAAGACCCGTGACGTGCAGGGGATCGAAATGCAGCCCGCCGGTCAGTACTATAGACTTCGCCAAAGGAAGATAATAGAAAATCGCGTCAAACTCCTGGTAGATGGTGTGCGCCATTATTTCGATGCTGATGATAACCCCTAAGACTGCGATTAGGGCCAACGCGAGTACGCTGTCGAAGTCGATAGATGGGAGCCTGAGCCGAGGACCCCTCCGGGCCGTTTCGTACAGGTCGAGCAGGACCACCGAAGCACCGATTATAAGCGAGAGCGAGTAGAATATGGCAATTGATGAGGTAAGAATTGCGACGAGGTAAGCTCCACTCACCCAGACAAAGTTCCAAACAACGCTTCCCAGTAGCACTATTTCAGTCTTGGAGACCCTCAATTTCCCGCGCTTCGCCAAGTAATCCAGGAGGAACGGACCAGGGACGAAACACATGGCACCGGCAATGAGGCCGCTAACGAGTGTCAAGTTGATTCTAGCGCCATGTCACGAGCTTGGCTTGGTTATCAGAGGGCGAAGGGGAACTAACTTCGTGGAGTCAGGCTTAGCCTCATCAACCGAAGCCATTCCTTCTATCACCCTTGCTGTAGTCTGCTGTTCTGTCATCATATCGACAATCTTGGACCCGATGTTCCAATCGCCATGCCCAAATATCAGGCCGATGCGTGTTTAAGAGTGTAGTATCGAGGACCTCGCTAGCTTGAGAAGGATTGAAGCCAATACTGAAAGACCGCTCAAGAACAATTCGACTACGTGGATTACAGTAAACTATGGGGCCGAGTAGAAAGTGACGGTTGATGAATCCAGAACATATTGTGATAGTGGTGCCCGCTGACCTGTCAAGGACAACCGGGACGACCGTCAGGGCACTCCGAGTGTATCGTCTCCTTCGGCCGAAGTATCGAGTTACGGTGGTGACAAGAACTTCGCCAGAAGCTAGGGCGTCTGGCGTTGCCGGGGTGCCTGCAGAAGCGCTTGTCGTTTATGACAACGTCTCCCAGAATCCCTACCTAGACCTCTTGGAACAACCGGTTTCTTCGTTGAAGATGTTTTCTGCCTTGCTGAGGCTCAGACCTGATTTAATGTATTGCATAGGGTTGTACCAGGTTCCGTTTTGTTATCTATTCTCGCGCATACTAGGCTGTAAGTTAGTGTATGAAGCACACGCATTGGCGCACAAGGAAGCGCGCCAAACATCTGCAGTTTCCTCATTCCTTTCCTTGATAGCTGAGTCACTGACCGGGATTCTAGCTGACGAGGTAATCTCCCTTTCAGAAGGGACATCCGATTTCTATTATAGGTTGGGGAAGAACATTCACTTCTTCCCAGTTTTCGTTGATACGAAACTCTTCAGAGTGAGAGAGAAGGAGCGGCAGGCCGCCACGAAAACAGTGGGTGTCGTTGGGTCGTTCTTCATGCGGGGTAATCTACACGCGCTGGAATTCCTCCAGGAACATTACTCGGAGTTTGATGAGCGAATCAAATTCATCGTAGTTGGAGAATCGCCTCTCGTCCTTTCCCTAGAAAGGGTCACTCAGATTGGATTCGTAAAAGGCGAAGAAAGGTATGCTGAGTTAGTTTCTAGCTTCGATGCGCTACTGGTTCCCATCGATCATGCAACGTATGGTCCAAAGAACAAGATAATAGAGGCAATGGCTTCAGGTGTCCCAGTCATTACAACCTCGGGAGGGATTATCGGACTGGATTACGCGGCGCCAGGACATAACTTGCTTGTATTCGAGGAGAAGGATATTCCAAAGAAAGTAAACATCTTTCTTTTCGAGAAAGACCTCCTCGAGTCAGTCGCGCGCAACGCACGCCTTACGATCGAGAATCACTACAGCGAGGGAGCAGTAGGCGAATCTCTGACAAGGATATTGGGGGAAATCCTGGCTTGTAATTGAATCAGACCGCAGAAGAAGGTTCCTGACAATGATGGAACAATGCCTCTGTAACACCTTGGTTAGAGTCAAATCGCTAGGAGTCGTTATTTCTAACGAAGGACTACGGTCAGTAGGGCCTTCATCCCTGTCTGCTTAGAGGTGCAGATGTGAGGAACCGCCTCAAACCCTCGACCATACCTTTACAGTAGTAGACAAAGGGATAGATTCGTCATTCACCGCAGAAGATAAGGATAAGATTTGGGGCGACACTAGGAGCGAAAGAAGAGGAGGTGAGCGCCCAGGACATGGTACTACTACAGACCTGTCGCCCGTAGATTCGAGCCTAATCCTGCAGTCGTCCAGAAGGTCGAGGAGATTGCGCTACAGAGGTCGTTCTACGGGACCAGGAGGATGGCCGCACAGCTCTCCAGGGAGCTTCACGTCCCGGTGAACAGGAAGACGGTCCAGAAGGTCTTCCACGAACTCAACTGAATCGAGCCAGTGAAGACGAAGAGCCAGGTGATCAGGTCTGCCTCGAGGATTGTCAGGGCATCCAGACCCTACGAATTCTGGCAGACAGACATGACCTATCTCTGGTGCGGCAGCTCAGACAGATGGTCCTACCTCTTCAACGTGGTAGATGTCTTCCACAGAGAGTGGCTCGGCTACGCGTTCGAGAGGTCGGCGGTCAAGGAGCACGCGATAATGTCGGTGAACAACGCGCTCGCATCTCGCGTGGATGCCGTGCCGTCAGACCTGACGCTCGGATGCGACTATGGTCAGCAGTATACCTCGCATGCCTTCAAGGACTCGATGGACGTCCTCGGCCTGAAGCTCGAGTACATCCTCTACCACACGCCCGAGCAGAATGGGTTCGTCGAGTCGTTTCACAAGACGCTGAAGCGCGAGTATGTCTGGTCCGAGGGAGTTCCTCGGCCACCAGGAGGCAGAGGTGGCGGTCGAAGAGGCGTTCGTAGACTACAACAGAAACAGAATGCATTCAGCACTGGACTACATGACACCTTACGAGTACCTGGACGGGTGGAAGGATGGAAAAGTCACCACGGAGACCAAGGTGAACAACTGACGATAAAACCATGAGGCTTGGGAGCCCAGAAACGTATCTAAACAGGCGGGTCCACTCCAGGATCTTCTATGCTTCGAGCCAAGTACATCAGTCAGAGAGTCGATTCAGAAGGTAGTGATAAACCGTTTGTCGATGCGGGATTGACAGTTCCATCTGCCCGCTCGAGCGTGTGGATTCCATACCCGGACGATTCTAGTAATCTCGCAACCAATCGAGAGACATCAAGTCTCTCGGCGATTTCTGGTCACGCAATACGCGTGGATTCTGACGACACACACCGCACCAGATTTATAGTTCTTCGCGCCGTCGGTCTTCATAAGACACATTGTTCTGCAAATAGTATACACAGACATTGAGGCATCATTCTCTAAAGCGGCAATCAACGATTTGCATCTTCAATCGACTCGAGGTAGAATTGGATATAGGTTTCAACAATGCGGCTAAAGCTGAAATTCGCCTTGATGTCCTCTCTAGCATGTAATCCCAAACTGTCGACCAAATCATCATCGTCTAGAAGCGCGAGGATTGCGTCCGCGGTACCTTCTTCAGTTCCCTCGAATAGAACACCATTCCTCAGGTCTTGGATGATTCCCCCAGACGCTTCAATCGTTGAAGCTACTCCGCAACCTGACGCCATTCCTTCGAGAAGTACGTTTGAAAGGCCTTCCGAATAAGATGTGATTAGCAAAATCCTGGCACTGCTTAGAATCGCCGCAATTTCCCTGTGTTCTTTCTGACCAAGAAATGTAACATTCCCCTGCAGACTCAAAGATGCAGTAGTGTTCTCCAATCTTGCTCGAAGCGGCCCATCACCTACAATTAAGAGGCGCAAATTCCTACGACTGCAGTTTGCTCTGGCGAAGCCAGCGAGTGCTAGCTGAGGCCTCTTAATAGGGTCCAATCTACCAATCCAAGCCACGTCAACTTCGCGTTGGCTGGGCCTTATTCCGGCTGGAGGAATGTCTACACCGTTCGGGATTAATCTGATTTTCGAAGATGGGAACCCTGATGCAGCAAGCCTGCCCCTGGCATTTTGATTCAGTACGATGACACGATCGACCAGTAGATTAATCACTCTTGCGTTTCTCGAAACAAGGCCTAATTGTTGATCCCCCCAAAGGTGCACTATCGTCGGCTTCCGAAGGATTTTCCCAACCAAGGATGAGGGAAAAAGCGAAACCAGCGAATTTACCTGGATAACGTCAACCTCGACGACCGCAGCAAGAGCTAACAAGCAAGGTAGCAGAAACGTCACGTGCAGTAGCATGTCCAACGCGAGCACACCCGTGGATGGAAGTTCTACTAATCTGTACTTTTCGTGGTACGAGGCTCGCCTACCTCCACGTGTCGAAGTTATAACCGAGATATTGTGTCCCAGCTCAGTCAATTGTTTTGCCAAACTATGAAGCTGGATTTCACCACCTCCCATGTTCGGTACGAAACTGCGTGAAATGACGACAATACTAAGATGCCGAGGCATAAAGGGTTCTCGCCCAGCCTAGGAGATACTTACTAAGCTCCAGCTTGCCAACTCTTCCACGCATCATTACCAAGAATACAACTCTGCCTCCTTATCAAAATTCGCATAATCAACCCTGGCGATTTGTTCATCGCCTCGCTCGCACCCAGGAACGAGTCGCTGGTTCCCGAATTCACACACGCCAATGCGGGTTTCGGAGACCATCAGACTTTTCATGCCTAGCCTCCCATATCGCATCAGCGCACACGCTCAAACAGACTGTTGGCCATCTCGCCGACCTTCTCGACAGAATAGCGGCTCGTGACAAATTCGCGGCCGGAGCGGCCGAGTTCGGAAGCCAGTGCAGCATCCCTGCAGAGGCGCAACACGGCAGTAGCCAGACCAGTTGAGTCGCCAGGTTGCACGACGAGACCTGAGCCGCTCTCTCGCACGTAGTTCCCAGGGGCGCCATTTGAACAGCACACAATGGGCCTCCCCGCAGCCTGGTATTCATACAGTTTCGATGAGATACCCTTCTCGACGTTCTCCATACCACTCAGAGGCAGAAGCAGCACGTCGGCGTTCATCATCAGCCTCGCTGCCTCCGCGCGAGAGACCACACCCTGCGTAAGGGTGACGTTCTGAATCTGCAATCTTTCTATCTCCCTCTTTATGGCCGGAGCCATCTCGCCCTGGCCGCGCAGTTGGAACCTGATCGCCTCGATCCCGCGCAGTTCGTTTGCCGCTCGCAGGACCTGGCCGAAGTCGTATGCCCTGGAGAAGGCGCCTATATAGAGAACCTCGAACGTGGAACGTTGACTCGGACCCGGCTTAGCTTGGAAAAGTCCGACGTCGACACCCCCGGGGATCACCTCCAACTTCGGTCTGGGAACTTCGTACTTCGTGACAATCGGCTCTACGTATGACGGGCTGATGGGCGCGATGGCATCGGCGATGCGATAAGCAAACCTGGCAAATCGTCCCGAGACTCCTTTGAGCAGACCACCTCTGAGCATTCCAAGTTCGGAAAGGGACTCAGGCCAGAGGTCATCAACATTCAGAATCATGGGGGCGCTGAACAACCAACCATAGACCTTCGCAGGGAACGCAGCGAGTATCTGCGGGTTGGAGGCGAAGGCACCATCGACGCGGCGGATGTAGGTCAGCGCGAACAGAGACGAGAGCATGAAACATGCAAATATCACCAACCGGTTGATCAGGCCTCTAGATGCCAGAGGCGGAACGTAGGTTCGTATCACAGTGATCCCAGCGTCATTCTCCCTGACGAGGGCTTTTCTCCTGAGAGTCTGGGGCACCCGGCCCTCAGGATAATGAGGGAATCCTGCTACGATGGTTACTCGATTTCCCTGGAGCTGGAGACCGCGAGCGATGTTCCTCGCCCTGGTCGCGCTGCCCCCCAGGTCGGGTGGATAGATTAGCGAGATGATGACTACGTTCACTTACTCATACCCTTGGAAATTGATTCGAGTTGCTCAGTATCCATTGATAGGTTTCTCTTACCCCCTCAGCAAAGGGCACCTGCGGATGATATCCAAGGACCTTCTCAGCCTTTTCTATGGAAGCTCTGCGTCTGGAGGACTTGTCCCAGTTCCTCTTGGCCGTGTATACGACCCCGGCCTTGTTCCCGGCGACTTTGTTCACTAACCTGGCGAGGTCGATCACCTTCGTCTCCGTCCCGGAAGCAAGGTTGAAGGCTTCTCGAAGAGCGCCCTTTATGACGCCTAGGCGGAGCGTGCCATCAACGATGTCCCTCACGAACGTGTAATCCCTGGTATCTCGGCCCGTGCCCATGACCGTAAGCGCCCTGCCTTGAATCGCAGCCCAGATGAAGTTGGGAATCACGCTACGGTATCGCCCGGGAACATCACCCGGCCCGTAGACGTTGAAGTATCTTGCAACAGATACCGGTAGCTTGTAGTAATTCGAGAAGTAATTGCAATAGAGTTCCCCGAGTAGTTTGTTGACTTGATAAGGAGTGTCCAGATGCAGTGAGACGTAGTCCTCCTTGAGTGGCAAAGGTGCAGCGTTCCCGTACACCGAGCATCCTGAGGAAGCGAAAACGAACCTCTCCACGTCAGCGAGTCTTGAGTACTCCAAGACGCGTAACGTTCCCATCCCGTTCACCATGAGGTCTGACTCCGGGTGGTCGACGCTGTTCTGGTTTGCGAAGTGTGCGGCGAGATGGAAAACAAAGGCAGGCTTGAAGTTGAACGCCTTCTTCATGACCGCGTCATCCATGATGCTGCCCTGGAGGAACGTCAACTTTGAATCCTTGGGAATGTTCCAACGATACCCGGCCGAGAGGTCATCGAGAACAATTAATCTTTCCGGGCGTGCCTTGATGAGAGCTCGAGCAAGGTTTGTCCCTATGCATCCCGCTCCTCCTGTGATCAGTATCACAGATCCGTTGTACCTCCTCAGAACCTCCTGGGAACTCAACGTCTTGGTCATTAGCTAGTCGGACAACCCCTTGAACCATTCAATCGTCTTGGCAATTCCTTCCTCTGCAGGTACCTTCAGTTCAAAGCCAAGCTCCCTCTTCGCCTTGGTCGAGTCGGGCGTCTTGACCTTCGTGGTGAAAGGCTCGGAGTCCTTGTAAAGCACTTTGGAATCGTCCTTGCCCAGTTGCCTTAGAATCAGATCCGAGACGGCTTTGATTTCGTACTGCGTATCCCCGCCAAGGTTGTATACGACGCCGGCATTGAACCGCTCAGGGATATTCGCAAAGGCCCTGCAGATGTCATCCACGTACTCCAGAGTCCGCTTGTGTCCAAGATAAACCGTGTATGGCAAATCGTTGATGGCGTTGGAGATGAAGTTCGGGACGAATCCTCTGTAAGGAGATACGCGCTCTCCTGGACCGTATACGTTGAATAACCTCACCCTGACGGATTCCGTCCCGAACATCGTCGCTGAATTCATGATCTGCATCTCATTGGCCCATTTGCTTATGGCGTAGTCGTTCATCTGCCTTATCTCCGAGCTGTCCATCACCGCTTCGTTCATGACCTCTCTATAATCACCATAAACCTCCGCGCTGCCAAAAAAAATCATCCTGAAGCGTGTTTTCTCCTGCATCCTCAGGATGTTCTTGGTTCCAACCGCGTTGGTGTTCCAAAGGTTCTCGTAGTATTCCTCGCCATTCCATCTTCCGTATTCGGCAGCAGCATGGTAGACGAATTCGAAGTCGTGGCCCTCCAGAAGTCTTTCGACTTGCCTGAAGACCGATACGTCCGTTCGTATCGATCTTGGGTCGCCAGAGTGTCTGAGGTCAGCCACCCATACATCATGCCCCCGACCCCGGAGCTGACGTACGAGGTTGCTCCCTATGAAACCGAGCCCGCCGGTAACCAGGATTCTAGCCAAATACCGGAGCGCCTCCGATGATGTTCAGAATCCTTGCGCTGGCGTGGCCGTCTCCGAAGGGATTCTTCCAGCGCCTCGTCCTGCCTAGCATAAGCGTAGTCTTCTCGACGATTGTCTCGGGGTTGCTCCCTGCCAGGACATTCGAACCGATCGTGAGTGTCTCTGGTCGCTCGGTATTGTCCCTCAAAGTCACACAAGGGACCTTGAGGATACATGCCTCCTCTTGCACTCCGCCAGAGTCAGTTAACACCAGCCTTGCACGCATCAGAAGACGCAGGAAAGAGAAGTAGTCTTGGGGGCTCAGGAGGCTCAGACCTCTCGGAGGCCTCAAATGGCTTCTATCTATGCGATTATGTGTTCGCGGATGGATAGGCCAGATAATCATCATCCCTGTCTTTTCGTGAACCATCTCTAGCCCTCTAAGAATCATTTTCAGTCGTTTCTCCGAGTCAACGTTTCCCTGCCGATGAAGGGTTAGGAGAAGGTACTCGTTTTCACGAATACTTTCCGGAAGGTGACCAACGCGTTTTGCCAGCTCCGTACACTGGGCAACAGAATCAACTATTGTGTTGCCGGTCACCCACACCCGTTGAGCGGGAATGCCTTCGGAAGTCAAATTGTCTCTTGCGATTGGTGTCGGCGCAAAGAGAAGGTCGGACAGGTGGTCCGTTAAAATGCGATTGGTTTCTTCGGGCATCGAGTAATCATGGCTTCTTAGGCCTGCTTCGACGTGCCCGACTGGAATATTCAGCTTTTTCGCTGCAAGCCCCCCCGAAAGAACCGAATTCGTGTCACCTTCCACGAGAACGACGCTTGGCCTTGTCTTGGCAAGGATGCCTTCAATGGCGATGAGCATCCTGCCGATTTCTTCAGCGTGCATCCCTGACCCGATATTCAGGTTATAGTCGGGCTCGCGCAGGCCTAGCTGCTCGAAGAAGACATTGCTCATGCCGGGAGAGTAATGCTGGCCTGTATGAATCACCGAGTAGGGCACGTGACGGGAATCCGCTTCTTTCATTATCGGAGCCATCTTGATTATTTCAGGGCGAGTGCCTAATACAATAGAAATATTCGTTCAGCTCGCCCCTGCGCGTACCAGAAGAATCAACTCGAAGCTCCAAGCCGATGGTGGCAAATGAAATCGGCCTTCGGGAAAAGCCTTGCGAATTCCCAAGCCATAGCGAACGGTGTTAGGGTCGCGAAACTCAGAATCAAGTCGCATGTCGTTTGCTCAGCCTTGCCCTTCTCTGAATAGGCTGACCATCGTCCATACTATCAGCGCAACTGTGATCAGCAAAGCGCCAATCAAACCAAAACCAAGAGTCAGGAGCGCGAGGGGCACGCTGAAGTATCGCTCTGCGTTGAACAGCCGCAGGAGGTATAGCCCTGAACCAAGCGCGACTAAAATGGAAATCGCGCCAGGAAAGCCATAGAGGATCAATGGGTGTCTGAAGGTTAGCTGTTTGATGTGACCGAACACCACGTCGAGTCCGTGCGCCACCGGGCTGCGTTTTGAAGGACTCTGGTTATATGCGATTATCGACGGAACCTCTTGGATCCGAAGGCCTGACTCCTGCGCTTTCAGCAGAATCTCAGTGCTTGCCGCCATGCCCATCTCGGCCGGAAGGACTCTGAGCAGAGCTTCACGAGTGTAAGCCCTGTAACCCGACTGACTGTCTGTCACGCCCATCTTCTTGCTCTGAGCGATGGAGTTTATGACTCCGATTCCAATCTTCCTGTAACCCGGCGTGTCCGATTGACCGTTCAGGAACCTTGAAGCAATGACGATATCGGCCTTGTCGGCTATCAGCGGCTCTAACAGACGGGGGATGTCCGAAGGGTCATGTTGTCCGTCAGCGTCCAGGGAAACGACGAAGTCCGCTCCGATCTGGATTGCCTTTTCAAACCCGCTCCTCAATGCGGCTCCGTAACCGCTGTTGGTTCGATGCTCCACCAAGATTGCCCCCAGTCGCCTCGCAATCTCGACGGTCATGTCTTGGGAGCCGTCGTCGCAGACTATCACTTGGTCTCCCTGCTTCTGCGCGGAAATTATGACCGAGGCTATGTTCTTCGCCTCGTTGTAGGCAGGAATGACAACGGCTACCCGCATTCCACTTTGCATTGCATACCCCCCGTCGGACGAGCTCGACGACTCAAACACGACCGCTGCCTCCAGTGCCGTTCGCCGCGGTCTTAAAGGTCAAGTCGAACCACACGTCACGAGAGAAGAGCTGTGTTCCGAGAAGTAACTGAAATGGGGGGCCACGTAAATCGCTACAACCGGTGCAGCGAGGATGGGAATCACTATCGCCAAGATCGTGATCAAGCGAGTTTGAGACGAATGCTGAAGCAACGGAACATGGTCTACTACCCAAAGAGTGCCGAATGAGGAGATTAAGGGAACAGGAAGCAGCAAAAGTGCTCTGTCGGATATGGAAATCGGGAAGGCAGTAAGGTAACCAAGGACTCCGATTGCCAAAGCCAAAGCGGACCACGAAATCACGAGCTTCGCGAGATATCCACTCGAGCTTGACGTCAGGAGCCCCGACGCGAGGACCCCAATGCCCAATACGGCAAGCAATGCCGTGGGTCCGAAGACCTCCAGCCAGTAGGCGGGAAGGACACAATACTGACTCCCGAGACCGGCTGCCGTTTCCTTGATGTAGGCCACCGTGAATGGAGAGGCTATCAGCGCTGACGCCAGGATCATTAGCAGACTCGACTTACTCGGAATAGACGCCGATTTCAGCCCCAGTAGAGGGATTGCTATCACCCAAGCAAGAATGAAGAAATCCGTCGTTTCGATGTGTGTTCCAGCCGCTAGGACGACCAGCAGTGCAAACGCTCCGAAGACGGGGACGGAAATCTCCCCTTTGCGAGACACCCTGAGAATCAAGGCCGACGCTACTATGAGAAGCGGAAACGCGAACAGGTTCGCTTGGAAATCAGCTCCCATCCTATAGATGGCGAACCAGCCACTCGAGAATGCCACGGACAAGATGGCGACCCTCCAGTCCCGCGACTCCAGCGCTAGGACGCCAGTGGCTAGGACGGTCGCGCATGCCAGAATCACAGGGAGGATTACCTCGACTGAGTCGGCTGACGCCCCAAGGTAGACCGGGACGCTGGCAACGATTGGGTAGAGGAACTCAACATAGTGTTGGGAGGCAGCGAACTGCAAAGGTCCCGACGAGACGACCTGACTGATGTGACCAAGGTAGTAGTATGTATCATATCCCAACGGGACCCAGTCGCGTCCTCGCGTGTAGTTGAAGTACCAAAAGACTGTGGCGACGGTCCCCACGCTCACCCCCATGGAGAACAGCCAGATGCGCCTGAACGGGTTATCTGCGACTTGGGTGCCGCCTGACGGCTCAGAGGTCGGCACAGGATCCATTTCGCTCAAACGGGACTGTCTAAGGGTACACGGAGGTGGCAGGAGGAAGGATAACCAGGTAAAAGAGCACTACGCCTGCGCAGACGACGACCAGCATCAAGGTGAGCAAACCAATGTTGGCTGCGGCGAGCGAGACGACTCGCGAGGGCAAAACTGCCACTTTGCGCAAGGCTGAGTTGAATGATAAAGCCATCCTCGCTTCGCCTTCATGTTTTTGCTGAACCCTTCTATTAACTCTTTTGCAGGAGAAGCTGTGTTGAACAACTACGGTTTACCGTCATCGTAGGTCGAATATCGCTCCTACTATAGGGAGTCAAAATGCGAATTACGGTACTCAAGCGTCTGAGAGCGAGAGACTTCTGCGAAAAAGATAGTTATTCAACAACCCTGCAGGAGAGAGCGCGGATTCCTTGGTAATCGGTAGGATTGAAGGATCTACCATCGTCTGCAACCTGTATTGGCCACAAATTGACATATTTGCTTGAACAGTTGAAATATTGGTTTCTGGAGCACTCTTTCAAATTGCAGACAAGGACGACCGAACCTGAGGAAAGATGACAACCAAGCGAGTGGTCGTCACGGGCGGATTGGGCTTCATTGGGCATTACCTCGTCGAGAGATTGGTAGGAGAAGGCCATGAAGTGGTCGTGTTTGATGATTTCTCGTCGGGACAACCGGACAGTCTCAATTCCCTCGTAGCTAGGGACGACCTGAAACTGGTTAAGGGGGATGTGAGGCGAGCGGAGCAAACCTCCAAAGTGCTTGAAGGTGCTGAATCCGTGGTTCACCTCGCGGCTATCGTGAGCGTCCCGCGCTCGTTCAGGGAACCCCGTCTGGTCAACGCAGTAAATGCCGGAGGAACTCTCAACGTTCTTGAAGGCTGCAAGAGAAACGGTGTCAAAAGGATGGTGTTCGCATCCTCAGCCGCTGTTTATGGCGAGTCCAAGGGCTTTCCTTTCACAGAAGAGAGCCCATTGAACCCGTCTTCCCCGTACGCCGCATCCAAGGTGGCGGGGGAAGAGCATTGCAAGTCGTACTCCCAAGACTCCCGCATTAACACGATCCGACTACGACTCATGAACATCTACGGGAAAAGACGGGCGCAGGGACCCTACTCCGGGGTGATGACTAAGTTTGCGGAGTCATCAGCAAGTGCGAGACCTATCGTCATCTATGGTGATGGCAATCAAACGAGGGACTTTACGCATGTAGACGACGCCGTGGACGCGATATGCCTCTGCTTGAGCAAGCAGAGGGTCAAGAACGAAACCATGAATATCGGTACAGGTCGTTCGACCAGTATCAACGAACTAGCTTCGCTTTTCCTTAAGATTAGCAACCACCAAAGCAAGGTTGTACACGTTAGAGGGAGGCCTGGCGATACTGTGCACAGCCAAGCAGACGTCAGCAAGGCAAGGTCGCTAATCGGGTATCGTGCGAAAGTCTCGCTTGAAGAGGGAGTGGAGGAGTACTATCGTTGGTATGTTAGCCTGCTTTCAGGTCGACCGTTGCTGTAGAATGCTTCTCGCGTGCAATCGCTACAGCTTAGTTTGAACATAAGGGGGCACAGCCTTCAGTGATGCGTGTTCTCATTTGCGGTGTTTACGGCTACATCGGTTGGAGTCACCAAACTGCGGGCTTTGGAGGCCATGGACACTTGAAATATCAGTCCGGATATGGCTAACGGCTAGGGTGGGGAAATTTGACGGCTTCTAACGGTACTACGGGGAACACGGGGAGGCATCTCAGCTATCGTCGCCAGGCCATCCTTCTACCCGCTCTGCTCGGCGTATCGGTCTTCGCCGGGATCCTGGTTATCTTGCAGAATCCCGGATTCATTACGAAGAGCCCCGCATTCAACCCAGGTGGATACCTCCAGAACTACTCCCCACAAAGCTACTACCAGTTCGTGCTCACTTTGCTGGCGTTCGTTGGAGTGACCTCGCTTGCGGCGTTCGTTGTGGGAGTACGGTCATCCTGGTATCCCTATCAGGTCGTAAGAGGGAGGAAGATAGCATCCGCCCTGGCGAACTGGCTTGCGGCCATCGTCGTGACAGCCTTGGTTGGAGCGCTCTTCCTCTTGATACTGCCGGTGGATGGCATCGGAGCGTTCTTCGTTCTGGTCACGCTGTCGGTCTCCTTCGCCCTCGTGGGGTACTTCAGTCGGTGGGCCAGCGGACTTCCGGACGAACTTCTCTTGGCCATGGAAGAGGCGGGACCTCTCGAAGCCCTGGAGTCCATAGACCTCGACACGAGCGCGGTCGGGCACATGACCGAGTCCGTCGAGGACGTCTCCTCGCTAAAGCCAGGGTCGGTGGCGATGGCGAGCTCGCAGCGATTCCAAATCCCCGGAAGGGTATGGAGAGATGTGGCTCTGGCGGCGATTCCCTCTTTTTTCGGGCTGATGGGGCTGGCGCAGCTCAGGCAGGGCAGATGGTCCAGGGGAGTCGCCTTCCTAGTTGAAGGGCTGGCGCTTGGCGCCGTCTCATCCTGGTACATGATTCTGCCATCGAGGATAGGAGAGTTTCTTTCGGGGCAAAAAATTCAAGCGGTGACGAGCCTAGCGTGGACGTCTTCGGCCCCGGTGGTCGGAATCCTGCTGGCCGCCTTCCTCTTCGTCTGGATCATACAGCTCACGGATGCTGTCAGATACACAGGCGGCGGACTTGGCCAGACAACTGACGCTGCGGCTCGAACCGCCTAGGGACCTCAGGACGGGTCTCTTCGAATCGGTCACATCTTCAGGCAGCTCGGCCACAACTGAATGGACAGGTAATTCGCCTTTACGGGCCGGAGAGGGCTTGGAATTGTGCTCTCCTCCTACTGGCCCAAACTTCCAACGTCTGACGATGGCTAGCGAACCGCTATACTGCCCGCCAGTCGGGTAGCGCACTTCATCCTCCTGGCTCCTCATTACGACGCCCGCGCTCCTGGCGAGGAAGTAGTCCCTGACCATCGTGTGGTTCTCGAACCTGTTGACTATCTCGTCCCGGTATCGTCTCAAAAATGCGACTCCATATATATGGCGTCCACGGTGCACTGTCCGATGGCTGATAGCAGCAAGCCAGTTACCAAGGAAGGCGACCGAAGGACCTTCCTCAAGATTGGCGCCGGCGTTGTCGCTGGCGCAGTCGTGGCAGGCGTCGCAACCGACGCCTACCTAAGCAGTGTCATAGGGACGAACAATAGCAGCTCGAGCAGCGCGGTGGCATCCCTCTCAAACCAGCTAGAATCGACGCAGCTGCAGCTATCTACTACGCAGAGCGCGCTCAACTCGACCGCCGGTCAGTTGTCCTCTGCCCAGTCTCAGGTCACCACGCTCAGCGTCCAGCTGACCTCAACGGAGCAGCAGTTGACCTCTACGCAGCAGCAGCTCAGCAGCGCCAACGCCCAGGTCACCTCTCTCAACGGGCAGGTCTCGACCCTCACTTCCCAGGTGAGCAGCGCTACCTCTCAGGCGTCCGCCCTTCAGGCGGACCTCGACTCTGACGCTTCGTTCCTCGTCCTCAACACCAGCGAACAGGCCGAACTCCAGGCGATCGTCGAGGCGATAATCCCGACCGACAGCTCCGGGCCCGGCGCGAGCGCCGCCGGCGTCGCCTACTTCATCGACCATCAGCTGAAGGGGATATACGGGAACGACGGAAACGTGTTCATCGACGGCCCCTGGATACCCGCCAACACCCAGACGCCCGTCACCGTCAACGGGACCACTTACAACGGCGCGACGGTAAGCTACACGGTAGCCGGGACCGTCTACAACGTCGTCTACCCCCCGACCGCGAACGTGAGGGTCGGGGCGGGGACGCGCTATCAGTACGCCTGGAACAAGCGCGAGTTCTGGAGACTCGGACTGGCGGGGATAGAGGCATACGCCAACTCTGCCCACGGAGGCAACTTCGAGAACCTCTCCTCCGCGGACCAGACGGCCTGCCTGACCGACCTCTGGAACAACAAGCCGACCACGGCCGAGTTCGGGGGCATCCTTCCCTCCGACTTCGCCTACGAGCTCTTCTTCATGACCTGGGCCGGATTCGCCATGGACCCCGTCTATGGAGGGAACAAGGGGATGGTGGGGTGGACCTACACGGGCTTCAGCGGAGCGAACATGGGCGACTTCTACAACGAAGGCTACACCGGCAAGGAGATAATGCTGATGACGACTCCGATCACGCTCAAGCCCGTCAGCCTGGGTCAGTTCCAGAAGGGGTCCCCCTAGGAGGCGATGGGCATGTCGACCACCATAACCGAAGAGGCGGCGGACGTCGTCGTGATGGGTCTCGGCGTGATGAGCGGGACCATAGCCACCGAGCTGTCCTTGGCAAAATACAAGGTCACAGGGATCACGAGGGGCCCCTACTGGGACTTCGGCGTCGACTTCCCGTCCAACAAGTACGACGAGTGGGGGATAGGCTTCGAGAGGAAGTTCGACTTCCCGGCCTCGTACCAGACGACCACGATCAGGAACAACGTCAACCAGTTTGCGCTCCCGGCCAGGAGGCCGACCTTCCCGATCCAGTATCACAGTCTGGGCTTCGGCGTCGGGGGGGCGGCACAGCACTACGGCGGGAACATGGGCAGGCAGGGACCCTGGGCCTTCTCGATCAACTCCTCCACAGCCTCGAGCTACGGCTCTGGCTTCCTGGCATCGATCAACCCGAACGACGACACAGAGGACTGGCCCTTCACCTACGCCGACTATGAACCATACTTCGTCGCCTGGGAGAAGGCGATTGGCATCTGCGGGGACGGCAACGGCAACGTGAACGGCTCCCCGATGCCGATGAGCGAGAACTACCCGTTGCCCGGCCACCCGCTCACACCCCTCGGAAGCGCCTTCCAAGCTGCGACCGAGGCCCTCGGTTACGGACCCTTTCCTCACGTCAGCTCCCTCTGCTCCCACGCGTACACCAACTCCTACGGGGTCGCCGTCAACGAGTGCGTCTACGACGGCTGGTGCGGGTCGTCCTGCAACTATCCGTGCGAGACGGGCGCCAAGGCCAACTCGGCGAACAGGACCATCCCGGCCGCAATCGCGACTGGGAACTTCACGATGGTCCTCAACAGCGAGATATTCAGGCTGGGCACCAATCCCGACGGCACGATCGCGGACGTCAGGTACTACGATATGGAGGGAAACATCCACATCCAGCCCGGAAGCGTGTTCTTCAACGGGCTGTGGGGGTACAACCAAACGAGGGCGATGCTGATGTCAGAGGTCGGTGTCCCGTACAACCCGGTCACCGCGACCGGGACCGTCGGCAGGGGGCTGACGTACGGCTATGGAACCTACAGCTCGACCGGCGGCCCGGGAGGCTTGATGGCGAACATGGGGACAAATTCGTTCACCGCGGGGAACGCGGCTGGCGGAGACACGGCCATCTATGACTTCATGGATGACAACTTCGACCATTCGGGGCTGAACTTCGTCGGCGGCGCGCAGCAGAGCGCCGGCAGCTACGCCGGGAGCGGTCCAGGCAACCTGACCCAGGCCGGCGGGGTCAGCTCCGGCAGCCAGGGCAGCGCCTACAAGGCAACCCTGAAGAACAGGTACCAGACCGGAGGGGCATCGGCGCGGGTCAGCTTGGGAGGAGTCGCTCCTGACCTTCCCAACACGACGAACCACTGGGACCTGGACCCGAACTACGTAGACGCGTGGGGGGACCCGTGCGCCAGGATTACCCACGACTGGACACCCAACGGCTACAACGGCGCAACCTACTTCGCGACCAGCCCCGGGAACGCACCCCTGATCGCCATCCTGAACAAGCTCGGTGCCGCCAACATCACCACCGGAGGAACCGTGGTCCCGCCCTTCTCGGCTCACACCGACTGGTGGGGTCACCACTGGAGGGGAGGAAACAGGGTCGGCGCGAACCAGGCGACCTCGACCTTCAACGGCTGGCAGCAGTGCTGGACGGCTCCCAACCTCTTCGCGGCGGGCGAGGTCAACAACACGACGGGAGACACGGTCCCTTCGGGGACGCACATAGCCGGTCCACAGGTGCAGATCGCCTCTGAGGGCATGCAGAAGTACCTGAAGAGCCCGGAGCTGCTGACCGGTTCCCTCGACGGCTTGACCGGTCCCACGTAGGGCCTACGGGAACGACGCGCAGGGACCTCGCCGTAGAGTATCCCGTCGATGGCCCTCCTGAAGGAGACGGGAGGCCTCCCTCTTGTGCTAGGCACCTTCTCTTCTCCCAGGAGAGGAGCCAGCGCTGCCCACAGATCCTCAGGGATGCGTCTGATTGTGGCTCTTTCAGAGCGAAGATGAGCGGCCCCGCCGAGACGGTTATATTCACGGCCAAGCCTGTAGCGTTGTCAAATGAGAGTAAAGGGCCGAACGTACACCTACGTCATTAGCAGGGCCGAAGAAGGTGGGTACGTCGCCAAGTGCGTAGAACTCCCTCAGGTTCACACCGAAGGTGAAACCCTGACCGAGGTCAAGAAAAACATGCGCGACGCTCTGACTCTGACGATGGATTACCTTCGCGAGAAGGCAAAGAGAGAGAAGGGCGAAGTGCTGGAGATTACGATAAGGTGAGTCTCAGCAACCACAGCTGGCGAGAAATGGTCAAGGCTCTTGGCAAACTCGCTTCCGTGGTAAAGAGACAGTCAGGAAGTCATGTCATCCTGGACCATCGTGATGGCAGATGGACTGTGGTACCGCGTCATGACCCAATCAAGACAGGAACAATGAAGAGCATTATCGATGATGTGGGAATGACGATTGAGGAATTCCTCAAATTGATTTGATGCCAGGAAGTGAACGCCGCTTGCCCGGAGGTTGGCTCCAATGGGTCGTTTCCAGGCAAAACGCAGTTCATTGTGGGCTGGTCTGAATGATGGGCCGGAAGGGATTCGTTCTAAACAGTTGTCGAATGTCGGGATTCACAACCTTGACCTTGACAAGGATTCGAATAAGTGCAGATTCGAAAGCTTGACCTGGTCGAAATAAAGCAGGCGAGTGTTGGATTCTAGGTTAAAGATAGTGATCTACTTTTGATAGCGTAATCATTCTTTTGCGCGAACTCGACATTTGAAATCACACGTTCGGAAAGTATCTCCGCATGAACGCCGTTATCGCATCGCTCTGCCTTGGATTCAGCGAGACCTGCAGGCCGTATGAAGTGGGCTTTGGAATTATCGCACCCTGACGAATCAGCTCTTTAGCGATTTGCTCGACCCGCTTCAGTCCATGCTTTCCTAGGTCGGACTGATTCCAGCCCTTGGTGAGGTTGTCGAGGGCAGTGTGGCTCGCTCCCCAGTTTCCTCTTTTGTGAAGCTTGAACATCAACGTGGCCTTGATCTCATCGTCGGAGAACATGAGTTCACTTAAGATACTTTGAAAGGTTAACCTTATATACTTTCAAACCTAAAAATATTTTGATGGCATACAAGCCCGACGAAACACTCTTGCTCCGCTATCTTGGCGCCAGCCCGACATTGAGAATCATAGACTTCTTCTTGGACAATCCGCTATCAGACTACTCGAAGAACGAGATTGCGAGGAATCTTGCTATGAGTCGCGTGACTTTCTTCAAGTATTGGAAGGAACTTGAGACGTCGAGCGCGGTAAAGGCCACTAGGCACGTCGGACGAGCCACGATGTACAAGCTCGACAGAGCCAACGACGTTGTGAAGCAGCTGATTAAGCTGGACATGACCATTTCGAGAAAGACGATGCAGAGAGCGGTCGAAGAGTATCAGAAACCAATCACAGTAAAGTCAGGGTCTCGCTAGGGCCAGTCAATGGGTCTGGGCACGGCTAGATTCAACGTCTATTGACTCAATTCAAGCTCCTTGCGGCATAAATGAGCTCAAGATGAACTGTGATGGGCCGGAAGGGATGCTAATGATTTGGCTGTGCTTTCCGCGATACTCCCTGGCGGAGCGGCTGCAATGGCCGTCCATGTGAATGACAAGGAACACAGATGGTCACATGAACAGCGTCTGCGTTCATACCCCCCAAATAGCCGCTAGGGACCAACATCGACGGCGATATGCTGCCATAGTGAGACACATGTTGGAATCGAGAAGCAGCCGCAAGCTGATCTTCCAAGTACGAGGGTCGCCGATGGTGGTTAAACGGAGAATCGCCAGGCTGCCGGGCCTCATCAAGGTAAGGGCCGACGTTGTGGAGCAGGTCGTCTCGGTCGACTATGATCCTTCTCTCGTTTCAGAAGGAGAGATCAAACTAGCCTGCTCATCTGAGCTCTAGCCTCGGGCGGAGCTTGGCGAAACCGGCGGCAGCTCGACACGATAGGGAACGCATCTTAGTTAAGACAGATAGCATGTCACAACAACTTCAATCCGACCGCTTGGTTGCTGACCTCGGTCTGGACCTTCTCTCCCGCGTCATCGAAGGCCGCGGTGAAGAAGCTGGCAAGATAGAGCGACCACTTCCTGCCGAACTGGTGGGTGAGCGTGATGGTCTTCGGCGAGGTTGGAGATTCGCTGTAGTCGTAGAGCCCCGTCACGGAGGCGTTCTCCCTGATGAAGCTGAGGACGTACTGGGGGTTGTCCCTGCCCCACTTGCTCAGCGCGTACGCTCTGGGGACGTTCCTGCCCGACATGGTCCCCGCCTGGACGATGTCCGCATCGCTCGCCGCCGCGATGATCAGCTCGAATGCGCTTATGCTCAGGGCGACGGTTCCGAGCCTCTTCCTGTGGCGCCCCACGTCTATGTAGTCGGCTAGCAGCTGGTTCACCAGGGTGTTGACGCTGACCTGCTTCCTTCCGGCCTCCTCTTCGAGCCCTCTCAGTACCTCCGAATCTATCCTGAAGGAGCGGTTCTCTGTCTTCCGCTTTCTGGGAGGGTTCGTCTCCTCCATAAACCAAAACCGCGGCGGCTCCGCGCTTATTTAAGCGTGTCCGGCCGTTTTGACCCCTTATCTAAGCCCGCGGTGTTCAAGCCGGCGTCAACCTTACCCGGTTACGAGCATCGGGACCGTTATGCAGCCTTGACCATATGGTCCCAGCCCTAGGCGAGTTGCCAGGCATTCCTGACGGACCCACCTGCGGTCCCCTCTCGGTGATCACATGCGGCTTCAGCTCGTGGACGGACCGGGCCTCCTTCCTCTCGCCGAAGATCACCGTGAGCACTTCGCCGCTGTTGATGGCCTTCTCGTTCCATTGAAGCTCGATGCTCGGTCGCCGCGGGCGAAGGTTTTCTGTGGCTCCCGGCCAGACCTGCTGACGTTTTGGGCACAACATTATTATCCATCTGGCGCCGCTCCAAACCCGTGTACGTCAGGACGAAGACCACGGGAGGGAAGCGGTACGCCTACCTGGTGGACGGGCGAAGAGACGGAGGTCGCGTGAGACAGAGGGTGGTCTGCTACCTCGGACCACTGGTCACGGTCGCGACCGAGATCCCCGACGCCGTCAAGGTCGGCGCTCAGCGCTCAGACATCGACTGGGACGAAGTGAACCGCCAGGTCGCCAAGATTCCGCTGACCGTCGAGGAGCTCTCAGAGATGAGGCGGTCGAACTACATCGTGTCCCTGGGAGCTAGGCGCGCTGGCAACCGCCCGCCGGGGTCGAGGCCGCGTCGCGAGGGCGAGCTCGACGCCCTCTCGGCGTACATCACGTAGGTCCTCCTGGACGACTCGCGGGCGATGCCGAGGTTGTGCGTGATGAGGATGAGGCTCATCTTCTCGGCGTCGGTGAGGTGCTTGAGCAATTCAAGTATCTCCCTCTGCGTGGTTACGTCCAGCGCGGTCGTCGGCTCGTCGGCGATGAGGAGCACGGGCTGGCGGAGCAGCGCCATGGCTATCATCACCCTCTGGCGCATCCCGCCGCTGAGCTGGAACGGGTACATGTCGAGTATCTTCCCGCCGTCGTAGCACTGGGCGTCCTCGAGGGCTGACCTGACCCTGCCGCGCCTCCAGGCGTCGCCTCGGCCCTTCTCCCCGAACGACCAGGTGAGGACGTCGTTCATCTGCTCGCCCACTCTGAAGAGGGGGTTGATCGAGGACATTGGGTTCTGGAATATCATCGACAGCCGCTCCCGGGCCTCGGTCGCGCCCTTCCCCGAGAGCATGTCGGTCCCCTCGAAGGTTATGCTCCCCGACTCGACCTCGGCGTTCTTCGGGAGGATGCCCATGACCGCCCTGGCGGTGATAGTCTTGCCGCTGCCCGTCTCCCCGACGACGGCGACCGTCTCCGACGCGTCGACGCTGAGCGAGACGTCGCGGAGTATAGGCAGGCGCCTCCCCTCAGACCGGATGAAGATGCT
Organism: uncultured Nitrososphaerota archaeon; assembly: GCA_963703285.1. Classification (GTDB taxonomy): domain Archaea; phylum Thermoproteota; class Nitrososphaeria; order Nitrososphaerales; family Gagatemarchaeaceae; genus Gagatemarchaeum. The sequence goes on along the minus strand of OY969807.1, from coordinate 552,215 downwards.
CAGGTCGCGGACCTCGAGGAGCGACGTCATTCATACCACCTTGACGTCGAAGAGGTCCCTTATGCCGTTGGCTATCAGGTTGAACGCAAGTATGAGCAGGGTGAGCGCGAGACTGGGGAAGAGGGGCACCCACCACTTGGTGGCCATGTAGCTCGCGCCCGCGGCCACCATCTGTCCGAGGTCTGGCAGGGGTGGCTGCACTCCTATGCCGAGGTACCCCATCCCCGCCTCGATGAGGATGATGAATCCAAGGTCGAGCATCATCTTGGCGGAGAGCGTCGAGGTGGCGTTGGGGAGTATCTCCCTGAACATGATACGCAGCGACCCGGCCCCCTGGACCCTCGCGGACTCGACGTAGGGCTGGTTCTTCAGCGACTTGGTGAGCGTGAACATGATCCTCGCGTACCAGTTCCACCAGATGGCGAGGAGGGCGATGATGACGTCCTCTAGGCTGGGACCCAGTATGCCAGTGATCACCAGCGCGAATATCAGCGCTGGAAGGGCGAGGAAGACGTCGGTCACCCTCTCGATGAGTGCCTCCACCCACCCGCCGTAGTATCCGGCGAAGAGCCCGAGGACCGTTCCAAGCAGGGCGCTGGGTATCAGGACGACCACCCCGATCAGGAGCGAGATCCTGAAGCCGAAGAGGACCCGCGTGAGGATGTCCCTCCCCACGTCGTCGGTGCCGAAGGGGTGGGCCCACGACGGCGCGCGAAGCGCGTCCCCGAAGTTGGCGTAGGCCCCCGCCTCCTTCGGGTAGGGGGCGATGTACGGCGCGAAGATGGCGAGCAGGACTATCGCCCCCAGCATTATCATCCCCGCAAGGGCGAGGCGGTCGTAGGTCAGCCTGCGCAGCTGCCTGACTAGCTCCCTCGTCCGGACCGACGGCTTGACCTCGGTCATTGGCTCTCCCCCAGCCTGATCCTCGGGTCAACGAACCCCAGCCCCAGGTCTATGACCAGGTTGAGTACCACGTAGAAGACGCCGATCACGAGGACCGTCGCGACTATCGCGTTGAAGTCATCACTCTGCATCGCCGTGACCGCATAGGTCGAAAGGCCTCCCCAGCTGAAGACCTCCTCGACCAGGAAGGCGTTGGCGATCAGCGACGCGTAGAGAAGGCCGAGCACCGTGAGGACGGGTATGAGCGCGCTCCTCGAGCGCGTACTTGAAGTCGGAGGCGAGGGACGGCGCTCCGTACGCCTTTAGCGAGAGGTAATAGTCCTCTTGGGTCTGGTCGAGCATCCCGGAGTAGGTCAGCTGCGCGATCTGGCCGATGCCGGCGAGCGAGAGAGCTATCTCCGGCAGGAAGAGGTGCTGAGAGGCGTCGGCTAGGGCGGGCAAGTTGAGCGTGAGGATGGAGTCCACGAGATACATTCCCGTGACGTGGATTGGGGCCGGGCCGGAGAGCTGTCCTATGATGTCCTTGTACTTCAGGCCGTAGCCGAAGATCACCTGCAGGCCGAGGCCGACCGTGAAGGGCGGGATGGCTATGCCGATTATCCAGAGCAGCCGGACGGTCCCGGAGATGAGCTTGCCCCTCCTGGCGGCAGCCACCACCCCAAGCGGGATGCCGATCAGCGCGGTGAGTATTATCGAGATGGTGATGAGCTCGAAGGTCGCGGGAAAGTGCAGCACGACGTCGTGGAGCACGTTGTCGTGCGTGATCAGCGACTGTCCCCACTGTCCATGGATGAAGTTCCAGAGCCAGTAGAAGTACTGCTCGTAGAGCGGCCGGTCCAGCCCGAGCTGGCGGTCGTAGAAGGCCACCTGCGCCTGGGTGGCGGAGGGGCCGAGGGCGAGCCGACCGGGGTTGGACGGAAGGACCCGCGACATGTAGAAGATTATGAGGGAGAGTCCAAGTACGGTCACCAGCGCCAGCATTATGCGACGGACGACGAACTCCCAAAACCGCAATTTTTGTGTCTGATGATGCCGCGCGATATTTAAGCGATTGTAGAAGCGAGCCGGCCCCCGGACTGCTGGGCGCTCGCCGGCCGCGCAGGATATATAGGCAAAAAGGCAAAACAAAACTGCGGTGCGAATCGGTCCCGAAGAAATCGAGCATATTGCCCTCGGCGCAGCCTTCCTCGGCACGGGTGGAGGGGGCGACCCCTTCGTGGGCAAGCTCCTGGCCCTGGACGCCGTGGACAGGCACGGCGAGGTGGAGCTCATACAGCCCGAAGACGTACCCGACGACGAGTTGGTCATCCCGGCCGCCATGATGGGTGCGCCGACGGTGATGGTCGAGAAGATTCCGAACGGAAACGAGGGTTTTCAGGCCCTGAAGTCGCTCGAGGCGAGGCTCGGGAAGAAGGCCTTCGCCATCACTCCGATCGAGGAAGGCGGCATCAACTCCCAGATACCCATCGCCGTGGCCGCGAGCCTGAAGCTGCCGCTCATCGATTGCGACGGGATGGGGCGGGCGTTCCCGGAGTTGCAGATGGTGACCTTCACCCTCTACGGGATCACCGCGACCCCGATGGTGATGGCCGACGAGAAGGGCAACTCCCTGCAGATCGACGCCATAGACAACCTCTGGACGGAGCGCATCGCCAGGGCCGTGACGGTTCAGATGGGGGGCTCGTCCCTGATAGCGATCTACCCCATGGACGGACGGCGACTGAAGCAATCGTGCATCAGGGGTTCGGTCTCACTTGCGTTGGACGTCGGGAGGATAATCGCCGAGGCGAGGACCCACGGGTCGAACCCCGCCGAGGGCGTGATAGAGCACATGAGGAGCAGAGTCCTCTTCAAGGGAAAGGTGACGGACATACTCAGGAGGACCACCGCCGGGTTCGCCAAGGGCGAGGCGACCTTCCAGGGCCTCGACGAGTTCTCGGGGAGGACGCTGAAGGTGCGCTTTCAGAACGAGAACCTAATGGCGACCCTCGACGGGAGGCCGGTGGCGATGGTTCCGGACCTGATCTCGGTCCTCGATCTGGAGTCCGGGCTGCCCATAACGACCGAGGGCCTGAGGTACGGGAACAGGGCGCTCGTCCTTGGATCCCCGTGCGACCCCAAGTGGAGGACGCCGGAGGGCGTCAAGCTGGTGGGGCCTAGGTACTTCGGCTACGAACTGGACTACACGCCCGTGGAGGTCTTGGTGGGGAACAGATGACCACCCTCAGGGTCGGCATAGACGTGGGCGGCACGCACACCGACGCCGTCATACTGGACGAGCAGAACACGCTGTTGGGGGCCGAGAAGGTCGACACCACGCCCGACGTCTCGACGGGCATCGACAGGGCGCTGGAGAAGGTCCTCGAGACCTCCCGCGTCGACAGCGGCCACGTGGCCGCGGTCATGTTCGGAACCACCCACTGCACCAACGCGATAGTCGAGCGGAGGAACCTGGCCCACGTGGGCCTGCTCAGGATAGGGAAGCCCGCGACGCTGGGGATCAGACCTCTCTACTCGCTGCCCCCTGACCTCAGGACTGCGATAGGCGACACCTGGGAGATAATCCACGGAGGGCACGAGTTCGACGGGAGGGAGATATGGGCGCTCGACGAGGCGGGCGCGAAGGCCGCGGCCGAACGATTCAGGTCGGAGGGAGTGGAGGCGGTCGCGATCTCCTCGGTCTTCTCTCCGGTGAGCTCCGTCCACGAGAAGAGGGCCGGCGAGATAGTCTCGAAGGAGATGGGAGATACAATCCAGGTCACGCTCTCGCACGAGATAGCGAGCATTGGGCTCCTGGAGAGGGAGAACGCGGCGGCGCTCAACGCGGCGCTTGTCAAGGTGGCCGGCAGGGCCATCTCAGGGTTCGTAGAGTCGGTCAAGAACGCGGGCCTCCCCTCGGCTCGCATCTTCCTGACCCAGAACGACGGGACGCTCATGAACGTCGACTACGCGATGAGGTACCCCGTCAAGACCATTGCCTCCGGCCCGACCAACAGCATGAGGGGCGCGGCGTTCCTGACGGGTCTGACCGACGGAATCATAATCGACATCGGGGGAACGACCACCCTGGTCGGGGCCGTGGTGCGCGGCTTCCCCCGCGAATCGAGCGTCGCGGTCGAGATAGGCGGGGCCAGGACGAACTTCCGGATGCCGGACCTGCTCGCGGTGAGCTGCGGCGGCGGGACCGCGGTGAAGGAGGGGAGCGGGCGCGTCCTGATAGGGCCCGAGAGCGTCGGGTTCAGGATAACGAGCGAGAGCATCGCCTGGGGCGGGAGCACCCTCACGACGACCGACGTCAGCCTCGGCCTCGGGCGCGCGACCGTCGACGACCCGGCCTGCGACCCCGAGAGGGTGAGGAGGAAGTTCGCCCCGGAGCAGCTTCAGAGGGCGCAGGACCGGATCGTCGAGCTAGTCGAGGAGTCCGTCGACAAGGTCAAGACGTCGCCCCAGCCAGTGCCCGTGGTGCTGGTGGGAGGAGGCGGGATCATCATTCCCCCTGAGTACTATCCCAGGTTCCACGGCGCGTCGAGGGTGGAGAGGCCGGCGCACTTCCAGTACGCGAACGCCATAGGGGCGGCCATAGCACAGGCGAGCGGCGAGGTCGACAAGATCTTCGAGCTCGAGAAGGCCACACGCGAGGAGGTCCTGCAGACGGCCAAGGACCTCGCCAAGCAGGACGCGGTCAAGGCCGGCGCGGACCCCGACTCGGTCGAGATCGTGGAAGTGGACGAGATTCCCCTGTCCTACCTGCCCGGAGTGGCAATAAGGGTGCGAGCGAAGGCTGTAGGGCGCCTCAAGATCCAGCTCGGGGCCTAGGGAAGGACCCTCTGGCAGTGTTCGGCGACCTCGAGCGCGGTGAGGAACCGCACCCCCGGCTTCGCCTTCATGTACTCGACCGTCCTCTCGAGCATGTCTAGCCTCGACGCGCGCCCAATCACCTGCGGATGAAGCATGAACATGCAGTACTTGCGCTCCCGCAGCATGGCGTCGAACTCGTCCCTGTACACCGCCTCGACCTCCCGGGGTGTCAGGAAGGGCTTCGCAAGCCCGAAGGTGTAGGCAAAGTAGGAGGTGTCGTTGAAGGCAAAGCAGACCGGAAGCTCGACCATCCCTGTTCGCTTGCCGTCCAGCACAATCCTGTATGGCTGGTCGTCGTCCATCAGGGTGCTCTCGTACACGAATCCCAGGTCGGCCAGGTTCGACAACGTCGTCTTGCCGAGCGAGAGCCTCGCGCCCTTCGGGGCGGACCCAGTGACGGTCCTGAGGGCATCGCTCCCGCGAGTCAGCATCTCCCTCTCCTGCTCTCTTGAGAGCTTGGAGCAGTCTTCGTGGAGGTAACCGTGGTGGGCGATTTCGTGGCCTTCGGCTGCGATTGCCCTCGCGGTCTCAGGGTATCTCTCGGCTATCACGCCGGGGATGAAGAAAGTGGCCCTGATTCCCTGCCTCTTGAGCATGGCGAGGACCCTCGGCACCCCTACCTTGATGTCGTAGACCCCCTGCGACACGTCGATCGGCGAGGGTTCCTTCGACAGCCAGACGTTCCACAGGAGTTCCGCGTCAACATCGAACGAGAGGACCACGGGGCAGGTCACTCCTTCCGCCCACTGGATTGGAGCCATACTCCGGTCGACAGGTCTGTGCCCTAATAAAGCGAGAGCACCGACACGGCTGAGATGCCAGCACCCGCTAGTAGCTATATATTGAATCGGCGGTCTCTTCGCCCGTTGTCCTTCGACGAGGCGGTCGAACCCATGGACTCGGGAGCTCAGCACGCTTTGAGGTACGCGAAGCCAAACGTGGAAGCTCCGGCGGGGGCGCGCTCATCTTGAGCTTCCAGCAAGCGGTTCCCTACGGTGACAATGTCCGGGCACTGGAGCAGTCCCTGCCGGAGATTCCTACGACGGGAGTGGTTGCGATCGTCTCCCCGGGCTTGGATCTCCTGGTCCTGGAGAAGGTCCGGTCTTTCCTGACGGAGAGGAGAATCTCGTTCGAGGTTGTAGAGGCCTCCTCAGATTCTCCGGACGCAATCTTCTCGGCGCTCGACGCCCTGAAGGCCAGAGCGGGGCGGGACGCGCTCCTGGTCAACGTCTCCGTCGGGACGCCCCTGCACTCTCACCTCCTTCTGTGCGCGGCCATGGCTACCGGAGTCGCGGCGTTCGGCGTGTATGACGGCAAGGTAGTCTTTCTCCCCATTAGCTGCTCCATCAGCCACGGAAGATGAGGCCCCCCTTCTTACCGTCGCACGCCCAAGCTCGGCCATGCACCTTTCCAAAGCGGCACGAATCGATCAGGCCGCGAGCGATGCCGGGCGTTGGGTAACCTGCATCAGCTGTTTCCTCAGCCTAGGCTACCAAGGTCTGGCGATAGCATCTGCATCTTACTTGTAAGACAGATACGCTGCTCCTTCATATCTGGTGACGCCGCTCTCGTCTAGGTGCGGAGGGGCTCTGCTGCGAGACGACACATTACGGACCGCAACAAGGTCGAAGGGGGCCGCGTGCAAGCGGGTGTCAAGAATGAGTCCTCGCCTATCCGGAGGCGGTCATGCAGCCTTTATCATGTCGTTCCAGCCCTTGGCGAGCTGCCAGGAGTGCTTCACAAAGCCGCTCTGGGGCCCCCTCTCGGGGATCACCTGCAGCTTGAGCTGGTAGACCGACTGCGTCTTCTTCCTCTTGTCGTCCCAAATCAGGACGTCCTTCTCGACGAACCCCAGGTCGAGCAGCTTCCGCAGGAGTTTGACGTAGAAGTTGTGGTAGCTGTACTTTACGCCCAGCTTCCCCTCCTCGAGGTCCTTGGCGAAGAACCGCACCTCACGCTTGGTCATGCAGAGGTTCGGGCTCGATCTCATCCTCCGGATGAGCGTCTTAGCGGCCTCGATGGTCTCCTCCCTCTCTCCGAAGAGCACCGCCAGGACGTCTCCGTTAGCTATGGACTTGTCGTCCCAGTACAGCTTGATGCTCTTGCGGGCCATCCGCCGTCAGGACCGCGCGTCACGAAATTCGCTAATATCCCTTTGGTAGACGGATTCTTGACCCGACGGGGATCGCTGCAAAACGAAGCTAAAAGCTCCCGAATGGCCGGAGCCCGCCGAAGCTTCTAGTCTTCAGTGAAGCCACTTCACGGTCAAGCCCGCAATGTTGTGAAAGTGGGGGTCGTCGGTGTAGCAGGGAACGCCGAGCACCTTGGCTGTAGATGCGATCAAGCTATCGGTAAACGGTATTCCATGCGTGTGCTTGATGATTGCAGCCTGTATGGCGACTTCTTTGTCCACGTCCGCCAATCGGAAGTCCTTGCTCAGGTAGTTCGCTCGGATCACGGCCACATCATTGCCCTCCTTTTCTAGGGTGAGCTTGTAGACCTCAGAAAGAGCAGCGGTCGAGAGGATATTCGGTTTCGAGTCCAGAAGGATGGCTCTGATCTTGCGCTGGGTATCTTCATCCTTAGAGTAGAACAGTTCGACAAGGAACCTCGTGTCGAAGGAGTTTCCTTTCAATCCTCTTCGGCTCTCATATCGTCCAGCAGCTTCTTCATCTCGTCTACCGAGGCAGACTTGGCGCCCGTGCCCGCCAGGTCCAGGACGCTCGCCGCTTTTCGGAACAGGATGCCCGTACCCGTGTCCTCGACTTCGAGTCTTGTTCCCTCAGAGATGCCATATTTTTTCCTCAATCTAATCGGAACCGTTGTCTGGCCCTTCCGCGTTACTACTACGTCTTCGACCATAACCTCTCGAAGTACTACATGCAATTGGTGCTACATAAGCGCTGCTGTCACTTCCCTAGGCCTTTGTTCCCCATGGCGAAGAAAAAGGCCTTAGGTTCGTAGCGTGAGGAGAACGGCGGCTAGTAACAGGGGGCTGGGACTAGGGCCCTCGGGAGGACGTGCGGTTCTCTGCTCGTGCCGTGGTGCCCATAGCCTAGGTTCTCGGGCTCCCGCCCGCCGAGGAAAGCTGCGAAGGTTTATGTGTAGCGGGTTATAGCCTGCGTTGTTTGAAGAGGCAGTCGCTAACCCTAACTGCCGTCGTTCTGGTCCTCGTCTCGTTCGGTCTCGTGCTCGTCCCGCTCGCATCTCCCGTCGCAGCCGAGACCCTCGGCGCGTGGACCCAGACGACCTCGTTCCCCACGGTTACGCTATACTCTGGTTCGTCCAACGGGACTCTCGGCAACTCCTGCGCCATCTCCGGCGGCTACATCTACTGCGTCGGAGGCGCCAACTATCCGCCCAACCCGGCCCCGAACGGCGCGGTCTACTCCGCTCCTATCTCGTCTTCCGGCATCGGGACCTGGACGAACCAGACCAACCACTATCCGGTGCACAGCTACTTCCCCTCATGCGTCATCTCCGGGGGCTACATGACGTGCGTCGCGGGCATAATCGAAGCCACCCCGAGCATCGAGGAGAGCAACGCAGTCTACTACGCATCGGTCTCCGGCGGCACTGTCGGCGTCTGGACCGCTACGACCCATTACCCGGACGCCATGGAAGCCAGCTCCTGCGTCCTCTCCGGCGCCTCGAACAACTACATCACCTGTGTGGGCGGGCTGCTGACGCCTGACGAAGCGGGAGGAGCGACTGACGCGGTCAACTACGCCCAGATAACGGACGGGGCTGTGGGCTCCTGGACCCCCACCACTAACTATGCGATAACAGAAGGGGACAGCGGCGAGGCGTGCGTCGCCGCAGGCGGCTACATCACCTGCGTGGGAGGGAACTACAACCCGTACCACGGCTACGCGACCGACCAGGTCGCCTACGATACGATAAGCAACGGCGCGGTGGGAGCGACCTGGACCAACTCGACCTCGCTGTACCCGTCCGACGTACAGAACTATCCGTGCGTCACGAGCTCCGGTTACCTCTACTGCATGGGCGGCTACAACGGGGGTGTGGGGCAGACGGTATACTACGCCGCGCTCACGAGCGGCAATCCCGGTACTTGGATTTCCACCGCAGCGTATCCCAAGGCTGTGGCATATGCCCAGTGCGCCCTGTCGGGCGGCTACGTGTACTGCATAGGCGGCCAGTACAGCGATGACTACTACTCGCAGATCGGCGGGTCCTCGACCACATCATCTTCGAGCTCGAGCAGCAGCTCGTCTTCCAGCACTACCTCATCTTCGACGACGTCCACGACGGCCTCGTCTACCAACCCGAACGCTCCCCCGGTCTGCCCAAGCACCCTAGGTGGGGTCTACATGCCCGTCGGCGCCACCTTCACCGATGGCTACGGCAACACCTGGACCGCTCCGGGCGGCACCGCCAACGGCGGAGTGTTCAGCAGCTACTTCTTCCAAGGGCCAGAGTTGAACATCCCGGCTCCGATGTTGCAGGGGTGGGGAGGAGTCTACGGTACGTACAACGGCCAGCAGGGCTGGATAGTCACCTTCTACTGCTAGTAGAGCAGAGCCGCACCTAGTGCAGGCTTGGTTTCCTTTCAGGGGCGCGATTAGGGCGCAGGTATCCAGAGCCATCGAGAGTACGTCGCCCTGAGACCGTCATCGACCTCACCCGTCGTCTGTCCTCCTCGACCAAGGCGAATTCCTTGTCACCGGCAAATGTTCCCGAGAACGAAGAGAGCTTCGGTCTGCTCGAAAGGAGGCGATCTATCACGTCGCTGAAGCTTTCCTTGTCCGCCTTCGCGTCCAGCAGCTTCCGGTATACCTCATCCCTTATGGCCAGGTTCCTCACTGCCATACACAGGTGTATTTGTGATATGTAAACGCGCCTCCCTCGAACCCATCACCCCAAAGCCGATCCAGCCAGGTCCTCATCGCGCCACGGGGACTAGGTAGGCAGCGGGAGGAGGTCGCAGATCTCCTTCAAAGGTTCGGAACGGCCTCTCTTCCATATCACTTGTTTGTTGATATACCTCAATATACGTCGATATGCGTTTCTCAATTTTGAGAATCATGCTCTGCAGTTATAGTGGGCACATTGTCACGCACAGCGGGAGATTGGACGTTGAGCGGTCAAAAGCGCCATTTCGCCGTCTTGAGTCTGCTGATTCTGAGCATCGCTGCGGTCACTTCGCTGTGTTCGGTTCCTGCGGCTCAGGCTGCCACCGACCTCAGTTCTTGGTGCACCGGTACCGGGCTGTCGTACTCGGGCAGCACATGCACCGTGTCCGGGGGCGTTACTATGTCCGTCTCTGTCGTGGTTTCGAGCGGTGAGACGCTCAGCATAGCATCCAGTGGCACTCTCATTATAGCCGACGGAGTCACCCTCACCGTTGACAGCGGAGGAGCCGTCACGATATCGAACGACGCCTTCGAGACTTTCGGGCTCACTATCGACAACGGCGGGGTCTTGACCAACTCGGGCACAGTCACCGTGGAGAACTCGGGCATAGTCACCGACGGCATCTTCAACGGGAACGGCGGCATTTTCACCAATGGGGGCGCAGTCACCGTGGAGAACTTCGGAGCCAGCAGCATCGGCATCTTCGCCTATGGTAGCATCACCAACACAGGGACAATAACGGTGGAGAGCATAGGAGCCGGGAACACTGGCATCATGACCTCGAGCGGCCCAGTCGGTACGATTACCAACTCGGGCACGATAACGGTGGAGAACAACGGCGGCACTGGGATCGAGAATTCGGGTACCATAACCGACGTGAACTGCGCGACCGTCGCCGTCACCGGGACGGGGACCTACTCGGGGAATGCCGTCCAGCAACAGGGGACCTGCATGCCGCCGACTCCCAGCACCACGGGAGGCGTCTACATGCCCCCGGGCACCAGCTTCACTGCAGACGGCTACACCTGGGTCGCTCCCGGCGGCAGCGCAATGAGCACCTACTTCTTCCCCTGCCCGCAGAGCTCTGTTCCGGTTCCCATGATGATGGGTTGGGGCGGAGTCTACGGGACATACGACGGCCAGCAGGGCTGGATAGTCACCTTCTACTGATAGTCGTCAGGCTGCCCTCTTGCGAAGGTTTCAGCTAGGCAGCGGTAGCAGCTCGCAGATCTCCTTCAGGTTGCGCGCGGTACGCGTGGAGGTTGTTGGTCACCGTCTGCTCGAAGAGCGAGACGTCGGTGACCTTCGCGGCGTACTCAGGATCGAGCGCGAACTCGAAGCTCGTCCTCACCCGTGTGGTCATGCCCACCGCCTCGAGGTAGACGGCCTGGCTGAAAGCTCTGAAGAGGCCGCCCGGCAGCTGCCTGCTCATGAGGCAGGCCTCGGTGTCGACCCTCGGGAACTCGAGGTGGATCTCGAACCTGATCTTGCCTATCTTGCCGTACACCTTGGCCTTCGAGCCGACCCTTATCTCGCCCGGCGGGTCCATCTCGACGGTTATGATCTCGGGGAACAGTTTCGGGATGTACGACGGGTCGACCAGGACCTTCCAGACCGTCCAGCGCGGGGAGTCGATCTCAAACGCGTCTTCGGCCTTCAACCTGCGTGCTAATCCTTGCCCAGACTATATAATTGGGAGGATGGGGTCGCCTCGCGAGAGCGTCGGGACGGGACAAAGGCTACGGGCTCGGGGGCTTGAGCTCCGAAAGCTCCTTCAGGTTCTTCACGTAGAGCTCCTCGTTGAGCCTGGCGGCCTGCGAGAGGGCCTGGTAGTCGAACCCGGGCCCGAAGTACGCCTGGGAGACCTTGAACTCGAAGGAGGCCCTGACTATCGTCCCCTCGTCCACCGCCTCCAGCTCCAGGACCTCTTGGAAGCTCTCAAGCGCCCCGCCCCTCCTCCCGGTTATCACGAACCTCCTCAGCGGCACGAGCTCGGCAACCCTGGTCCTGAACTCGATCAGCCTCTTCCCCACCCTCCCGCCGAGGGTGCGGTACTGCCCGACCGCGGTCCTCCCCGGCGGATCGACGGAGATGTTGAGCATGTCCGGGTAGAGCTTCGGGATGAAGTTGGGGTCCATCAGGACAGCCCAGACCGCCTCGGGCCCGGCCTCCACCAGAAGAGTCACCTGGACCCGCTCCATGGGACCGTTCCCGGCCCGCGTCAACTAATAGGGCTTGCTACCGCGTTCTCAATCACCAATGGGGACGGGCTCGAAAATCTCCTCAGGTTCCGCGCCTACGACCTCAGGTTATCGCCAGCTAAGCTCCTCAGCGGGAGCTTCCAGACGCGACCAGGATGTGGTTGCTGCTAGGTCCCGCCGGGAAGCGGCAGAAGCTCCGAGAGCTCCTTGAGGGTGTTGGAGTACGAGATCAGGTTGTCCTTCACGAGCCTCTCAACCAGGATGATGTTCAGCGCCTTGCCGATGTAGCTCAGCGAGAGCTCGTAGTCGAAGACGGTCACCGCCCTCGTCATCCCGGCGTCCGCCTCGAGGACGGTCTTCTGCATGAACCTCTTGAAGAGCCCTCCCGGTAACTGCCGCGTAACGACCACGCTCTCCGGGACCAGCTCGGTCACCTCGAGGAAGAACTCGACCCGCCTCCTCCCCGCCTTTCCGACCAGGTGGTACTTCTGGCCGACCTGCGACCGGCCGGGTGGGTCCGCGGTGACCATCACGGCGTCCCGGAAGAGCTTCACAATGTACGAGGTGTCCGTGAGGACTTCCCAGACAACTTCCATGGGCGCCTCGATCTGGACGGCGGACTCGATCCTCGTCATACCGGAGCGAAGTCAGATTCGGCGGTATATATAATTCCGGAGTGGGGTTCGATATCGAGCTCGTTATCGAGCTGGAGAGCTCGCTCAATCTGCGCAGTAGAAGGTGACTATCCAGCCCTGTTGGCCGAGGTACGTGCCGTAGACGCCTCCCCATCCCTGGAGCATGGGCGCTGGGATATTCGGCTCAGGGCCCGTGAAGAAGTAGCTGCTGAATACTCCGCCGTCGGCGGTGCCACCCGGGGCCGTCCATGTGTTGCCGTAGCTATCCGTGAAGGTGGCGCCCACCGGCATGTAGGTCCCGCCGATGGTGCTGGGGCAGACCGGCGCGCTCGCACTCAAGATCTCTGTCGATATGATGGACGAGGACGTCGTCGACGAGCTCGAGGTCGTGGACGACGAGCTGCTCGAAGCGCTGCTCGACGAGCTGCTAGTAGACTCCGAGCCCTGGTACTCAAGGATCCTGTTGTTGTTGTAGTCTGAGACCCAGAGGTTCCCGCTCAGGTCGAACGCCACGCCGTACGGGTCGCTGAGCCCCGCCGCCGTGGTGGCCTCGCCGGAACCCATGAAGTTCGCCTGGCCTATCACGACGCTCGCGGCCATATCGGTGCAGAGCTGTCCCGTTGAGCAACCGCTCGTCCCCGGCACGTACTCGAGGACCCTGTCGTTGAACGAGTCCGCGACCCACAGGTCCCCGTTCGAGTCGAACGCCATGCCCTGCCCGCCGCACTCCGCCGTGTCGTTGAGCGTCTCGGGCTTGCATAGGTTCCCCGAGCCGCTCGTCAGGTTCGGCTCGCTCAGCACGACGCTCGCCGGCATGCCGGTGCAGAACTGGTCCGAGGAGCACGGCGAAGTGCCTGGTACGTACTCCAGGACTCTGCCGTTGTCGCTGTCGAGCACCCAGAGGTCCCCGCTGGGGTCGAAGCCGAGGCCGTACGGTTCGTACATCGTCGTCGCCGTGCGACCCTCGGTACTCGACCCGAAGCCCGTCTGGCCTATCACGATACTCGCGCTCATTCCCGTGCAGAGGTGGCCCGATGAGCACCCACTCGTCCCGGGGACGAACTCGACGGCCCGGCTGTTCCCCCTGTCCGAGACCCACAGGTCGCCGCCGGAATCGAAGGCGAGCGCCGTGGGGACGCTGAGCCCGGCCGCTCCCGCTGACTCGTCTCCCGGACCCGTATTGAAGGTAGACTGGCCTATCACGACGCTGGCCACCTCCCCGTCGGAGAACGGATACGTGAACTCGAGGATCCTGTTGTTGCTGCTGTCGACCACCCAGAGGTTCCCGCCGGAGTCAAACGCGATGTCGTAGGGAGAGTTCAGGGAGGAGGAGTTCGGCGCGTCGGCCCCCTCGTTGATGTTCCTCGCGGTCATGCTGTTCTGCCCGATCACGATGCTGGCCCCCATGTCGGTGCACAGGACACCCATCGAGCAACTCCCGGTGCCGGGCACGAACTCGAGCACCCTGTTGTTGTCGGTGTCCGCTATCCAGAGGTCGCCGTGGGAGTCAAACGCTATATCGCGAGGTTCGAGAACCCCGTTGGAGACCGCGTTGAAGCCGTTACCGTTGTTATCGGAGCCGGAGGTGAGGTTGGACTGCCCTATCGCGGTTATCGCGGCCTGGCCGTTGGTGAACGCCATGGCCTGGGGCGAGATGCCGAGCAGGAGGACGAAGAGGACAGCGGCGACGCATATAGCTAGAGGCTTGGATTTGCTTACCCTAACAGCCAAGTGGTGCACCCGTTATCACATATGCTATTAAGCCTAAGGGAGCTTCTTCGAGCGGCCCCTCCCGCATCGAGCTTGATATCGAGCTGGAGGGGCGGCGCGGTCCATCTCCCAAGCGCTTTCTCAGGTCTCCGGAGGGTCGCCTGCGAGCGCGTACCCCATCGACGTCACAGGGGCGCTTCGCGGTGGGCTTAGCGTCCGCGCCCTCTCCCAGTGGAACTGGAACAGGTCAGCGCACCAGCGACGGAACCGAGCGTCCGTGCTCCAGAAGCCCGTGTTGTAATCGATCTTCCCCGTGAGGTCGGCGAAGGCGATGCCGGCCACCTTCTCGTCCATTAGCACGGAGGCCGGCACGCTCCCGTTGAGCCTGACCTCCAGCAGGTCTCCCAGGATCGCTTTCGCCTCCTCGTAGTCCCTCCTGACGTCATCGCTCTCGGGGACCATGTACCGTATCGCTACGCGGCGCTCCGACAGTGCCTCCACGATTTCGCTGTTCGTCCTCAGCTGGTGGTCCATCATGACCCAGATGTGGTCTCCCGCCTCTTCGACCACCCGCTCATAGAAGCCCAGGACCTCTCCCGTGTACCGGGCGAACGTGCAGCTAGAGAGCTCGCCGAGCCGGCCCACGAACCCGGCGGGAAGGTGCGAGAGGTCATGGCCAAGGAAGTAACCTTCGTGCTCCACGAGAAGCCTGAACGGCGGGAGCAGCTGGACGATGGTCTTCCCGATGGCCGTCAGCGAGAAGGTGCCGTCGCTGCCTCTATCGACGAGGCGCGACTCCTGGAGCCGGGAGAGGTGCTTGGAGGTCTCCTGGGTCGACGCGGAGATCTTCGCCGCGAGCTTCGTCACCCGCTGGCTGCCGGCGCCCAGTTCGCCCAGCAGGACGAGCCTATCGTCACTGGCCAGGTCGAAGAAAAGCCTCGTGACGTCGAGCTCCGATGGCTCCAAGCTTCATGTCCCCATTGCGGGCGGGGGTTCGAAGGTTCGCTGCGGATTTAAGCGAAGTCAGAAATTCCATAGGAGGCTCTAATCCGGCCCGAAGAGCACCTCCACCTCGTCGGAGCGGAGGAGAGACGAGGCCGCTAGAGTGGCTTCGCGAAGGGCGGTCCGGGGTTCGGCGGGGGCTGGAACACTTCGATGAAGGAGATGTTCGTCGAGAAGGTCGCCCCTCTCGCGTCGGTCACCTTGACATAGAGCATGTACATCCCGGGGGGCGTTACCCGCCACAGCGTCGTGTAGCTGTTGCTATTGATCGAGCCGTTGGACGAACTGACTACCTGACCCTGCCAGTCGGAGAGCGCGATGTAGATGTTGTAGGGCGCCACTCCGTTGCTTATCTTGATCGTGACGTTAAACACCAGAGGCGAGGGGCCCGTCATCGGGATCACCGAGACACCCACGTTGAGATACTTCGGGATGATGTTGACGGGGCAGGAGGCGCCCGCCGTTATCTGGTTCGGACCGGGAGCCGTCTTGGCGGTCACGGTCACCGTAAGCGTGCCCGTCCTCGAGTACGTGTGGTTCACGGGGTTTCCGCTACCGTAGGCGGAGTTGTCGGCAAAGTTCCAGCTGAACGACACGAAGTCTGCTCCGCTCGCGGTCGCCGTGAACTTGACGGGAAGCCCCACCTGCTGTGTCTGCGGGCTCGCGGAGCACATCAAGGTCACCGTCTCTGTCGCGGTGGTGGTCGAGGAGCTCATGCTCAGGCTGCCCGAGGTGCCGTTGGGGATGCCCGGCGCGCCGGAGGTAACGGCCGTCGCGCTGCTGAGGAAGAGCAGACCGATGACGAATCCCGATGCGAGCAGACCTGCAACCCAGCTCCTCTGTTTTGGTCCCAACGCACCGACAATGTGGTGCTTTCCTGATAATACCTCGTCAACGCCCTCGTTGAAATTCAACGCCGATATTCTCCTTCCCGCCGCCGGGCCCAGCTCGAAGAAGCCGGGGGGAGCAGCGCTTATACCGAAAGGCCATTTTATCACAGATATGGCATCGACCTCCACGGCCAAGGTCTCTAAGAGGTACCAGGTAGTGATACCCGAGAGCATCCGCCGCGAAGCGGGGATAAAACCTGGGGACGAGATGATGGTGCTTACCAAGCACGGGGTGCTGCAATACGTCCGGGTGAGGCCGATCAGGGACGCGAAGGGCATCGACCCCGGACTGGACAGCAAGGGTCTACGGGACGAGCAGGACCGAACGTGATGAGCATCGACAGCTACCAGCGACGGGCACTTGCGCGGCCCGGAGGGCGTCAACTTCGCCTGAACTGAAAAACTGCAATTTTCAGCGTTTTCAGCGAGTTCCCTTGCAGGGGAACACCGCAAGTGACGCCCTCTAAACGTATAGTGTATCCTGGAGGGACATAAACACGCTCGTAGGAGCAAAGCGGCACCCTGGCTGCCCGGGCAAAAAAATCGCACTACCCAGTGTTCCTACAGGGTATCTGATTGAACTGTTGGGTCCTTTACGGAGACGATTCGTCTTAGACGTCTGGCCCTAGCAGAGGTTGCCAGCTCGCTATCCTTTACCCTAGGATCCATCCGTTGCACAGCTTCGAGCTGAAGTCTTCTGTTCCGTTTTCTATCCCTCTTGTCGTGCTTGCTTACGGCGGACATCAGCGCCCTCTTGGCAACATCAGCCGGTGAGATGCCCAATTCAATCAGCTTGACGCGAAGCTCTACGGGTATGGTGACGTTGATCGTCATCCTGGTCTTGCCGTCAGCCTCGTCAGACATATAGGGAGAGTCTTGGCTCGCATTTAAGCCCCACGCGTCGCTGAGCGTGGCCAAAGGCGTTTCGCGGCGTGTGACACCATCCCCATACAGGTTAATCAGGCCATGTCAGGCTCGATTATTTTAGTGATGAATATATAGACCAAAAATATACACACCATGCTTTGCCCTCCGAGTACGAAGTTGGGCTGTTAGAGGCGCTTAAGAAAACTGTCCCTGATCTGATTCCCGAGTATCCAATTCAAGGAAAGGGCAAGTCCTGGGTCGCCAATCTTTACTCCGAAAGCAGGAAGCTCGTCATCGAAGCTTGCAGCCGAAGAGTCAAGCACACAGGCCGCAACAAGAGCAGCGTGCAACACGTCGAGAAGTTCTACAGCATGCTCTTGAAACTGATAGACATGAAGAGCGGGAACCACGAACTTACTCCTGTGATGATATGGAGCGATCTCGTGCCCGCGAGCTCCCGAGACCTACAGCTCGCTTCATCGTGGGGAGTCTACGTCCTCTCGGGCAGAGACCTGAGCCTTGATGCCGTCTTGCAAAAGGCGCCGGATGAGGTAAACCAGGCTACACTGAGTCATCTGATAAGAAAGGCTTCTGACGGCCTTCCCCGATGGCACTGGGTCTACGCTGAGCAAAAGCGGCTCGTCGAACAAATCCTTCAGGAACGAGCTTCAACCACGAGCCGTCTCGTGACAGAACTTGGGCTTGAACCAAGCAAGCGTAACAGGTCGAAAGTCGCAGGCATCGTGGAGGCCTTGATAAAGGAGGGAAAGATAAGGAAGCTAATCCCGGGGCACGTTGCAGGAGAAGGAATCGTAATCGGAACCGATGAGGGGCAACTGGTCAAGATTGAGGGCTCTCTCTTTGACAAGTACCACGACGAAAAGAGGCGTACCAGACTGGCGCATTACGTACTAATGCTTCTCACTCACGAGCAAGGTCTTAACGCCGGCGAGATATCCAACAGGTTGTATGCAAGATGGCAGATTACAGCGAACAGGCACGAGGTGGCAGGCGTGCTGGGTAGTCGGCTCGTTAAAGAGGGAAAAGTGTACGCCGATGACGAATCTCTGGTTACTCGATATTTCTTGCGTGAGTGGTGGGATAGGGCCCATTCAGGTGAACCACGCCTCAAAAGTCTGACTCGCGCGACCAAATAGCTCGTTTTGAGCTCCTTTTTCAGCCCCGAACGAATCCGGCTCTACTACGATGCCGCGTCGGATTGAGGCTATTCCAGGAAGACGGGCTGGCTCGCGAAGGGCTTCTTCTCCATCTCCTTCAGCAGCTCGCGCTCTTTGAAAGCGAACATCGGTCTCGAGGAGGTTGCCTCCGCGACGGCCAGCGTGTAGCAGTCAGCGAGCGATATCGCCCTCCCGCACTTTATGGCCGAAGCGGCTCTGTGGATAGCCGGTTCATCCTGTACCATGACGTAACCTGAGGCCAGCAGGTCGTCTACCGATCTTGCGGCGACGTCATGCCCGAGCCTCCGGCAGAGGACGTACTCCGCTTCCGCAAGGTTCACGTAGCTCGTGAAGGCTGTCACTTCCCCGCCGACAAGACGGCTCGTCATCGCAGCCCCGCCGTCGCTTCCGTCAAGCATCGCCACCAGTACGCTCGAATCGAGGGCCAGGGGACCCTTAGCCGTATCGTCGCTCAAGTTCTTCTTCTCGCTTGCGGTCTTCCGCCATGCCCTCCTGGAGGACCCTCTGGAGCTCCGCGGCCCCTATCCCCTTTGCAGCCGTCGCTCTCCGCAGCAGGTCGGGTCTTTTCCGCGTCCTGAGTAGGAGATACTCGATCACTTCTTCGTAGTCGACCTTCTTCCCAGTCCTTGATTGGAGCTCGCCCGCGACCCGAAGGAGCTCGCGGCGGGTCTTGTCAGAGATGGTTATGGTGGTCGAATTCATTGATTCCATTAGGGCAATAGGTTCTATGGATACTTAAGGCCAACGCGTAGTTTCCTTGAGGAGGTCCCTCCGCAGGGGAGGGGTGATATCGACCTCGATATCGAGCTTGATTGTCACCCTGCAGGCTCTGCGCACTACGGGCATCGCCGCGGACCTTATCCAGGCTTGCAGGAGATGAGCCTAGGCTCGCCTTGTCCTCAGGCCTGCATAGGAGCCCACGATGATTATCGCCGCCAGGGCCGCGATCCCGGCCCCGAGGAGGTAAGGGGAGGTCGAGGAGGATGGGCTCCCCGTCGTCGAAGAGGTAGTCGACGAGGCGCCCTGGGACGTCGTCGCCTTGGCACCCGAGGAGGTCTGGGTGGCTGCCACGTTGGGCTCCAGGACCACGACCCCGTCCCCGTTGAGCGTTATCGGCGCGCCTCCGCTGTCCTCCTGGTCGCTCACACGAGATCCCGGTTCGACCTCGAATCTGGGCTGAACTCGACCAAGTCGAACGCGAAGGCTCGTGTCTTGGCGTCGAAGGTGGTCCGTCCCGAGACGACAGTCCTGTGGCCGTACACCCCTTCGAGGAAGCCTGACGCGAGGCCCATCAGCCACCAGCTCTCCTGCACCCCTGGTATCCCTGCGAAGAGGGGCTCCTTGACGGTCACCTTCGTCTTTTCGCCCGCTTCCTTAGGGACCTCGTAGCTGACGAGCCCCCAGCCCCTCGCGCACGTCGTCGCACGCCGTCTTGAGCAGGGTCTCCCTGTCTGCTTCGGGAATCATGTTCTTGTGGAGCGCTGCGATGCTCAATGCGCTTGACCTCCCGACCTCGAAGAGGACCTGTTGTCCCTGCTTCCCGATCTGCTTCTGGAGGTCGCGCTCTATGAACGTCATAGAGTCGGCGGTGAGTATCACGGCACGATTGTTCTCGAAGAGCACGACCGGGAACATTTGACGGTCGTAGACGGCCTCGTCTCCCTGCGAGACGCTGACCCTCGAGACGAATGGGAGGGTTCTCAGCTCGGAAGAGAGGGCTTCGGCAGAGACGTCGCACTCTGCCAGCTCTCCGAAGAAGTTGAAGAGGAACTCGCCCGTCGTGCCAGCGTCGTAGGTACCTCCGCTGACGAGATTCACGCCATGCTTGGCCATCACCTCGGTGATCCTGGCGAGCGCGCCGATTTCGTCCTTTCCGATGACTATGAATTGGCAGACCGACTCGCCCAGCGGGATTACGACGTTTATCTTCCGCGGGAAGTAGGCCGGTTCGTCGCTCAAAGCGAGCAGGGCTCCGCGTCGTGGCGTTTTAACATCTATGCACGCTCATCGGTCTGAAAGTCGATGAAAATTCTCGCCGCGCTTGGCAAAATCCGACTCCCAGACTGTCCCGTCCCCAGTTGTGTGCCGTTGCGCGGCGCCTTCGCTCTCTTAAGGCCCCGCCTCCTCTCGTGACCCACAAACCCGCAACCCCATCTTCACCATGCCCGGGCCCGTCGAGGCTTGAAATGGCGAGCACCTCAGCCCGGGGCGCCCTTCCGGTCCTCTCGCGCCCTCCGGCCTAGTTCGCCACAATCCCGAAAGAGGTCGCTGGGCAGACGCGGGGGGCCTTGCCCCGCAACGCACGGCCGTCATCGCGCAGCTGCGCGCACTTGAATACGACCCCATCTTACTTGTAAGACGTATCTCCTATCGGCGCGCGAATTCAGTGCCGCGGGATGGAGCGGAGAGCGTATTCGTCGCGACGAAGACTGTGAGCCGCGCCACTTGCTCAAAACGATTATAATCGGTTCACTTGAGGCCGCACACGTGCAATGCCTGCCAAGACCCTGACGATGGACAACCTCGACCTTGATGGGAAGCGGGTCTTCATCAGGGTCGACATCAATACCCCCGTCCATCCTGAGACGGGAGAGCTGCTCGAGCTCAGCAGGATTGAAGAGGCGGCGATGACCATACGCGACCTGCCGAAGTCGGTCGCCGTCGTCGCCTCGCACCAGGGCAGGGTCGGGAGATACGACTACATCTCGATGGACAAGCACGCCAGGGCCCTGGAGAAGGTGCTCGGGAAGCCGGTACGCTTCGTCGAGGACGTCTTCGGCGAGGCCGCGCAGTCCGCCATAGACGGCGCGACCCCGGGCGACGTGCTGGTCCTCGACAACCTGAGGTTCACGGCGGAGGAGAACGTGGAGTTCTCGCCGGCCGACGCGGAGAAGACGGTGCTGGTTACGAGGCTCAGGCCGCACATAGACGCCTGCATCCTCGACGCCTTCCCCACAGCGCACCGATCCCCCCTTCCATCGTAGGCTTCGCTGAGCTCGTGCCGACCTGCGCAGGGCGGGTCGTCGCGAAGGAGCTGATGAAGCTCGAGAGGATCTTCGCGGTCGAGAAGGGTCCCTACGTGACGGTCCTCGGCGGCGCAAAGGTCACGGACAGGATAGAGGCCATCGACGCTCTCATCGCGAACAACCGCGCCGACAACGTTCTGCTCTCGGGGCTCGTCGCGCTGGTCTTCCTCAAGTCCAAGGGGAGGTACCGGGGCGTCCTGAAGGTGGAGAACGAGCAGAAGATGCTCCTAAAGGCGCGGCAGCTGCTCGACGACCACCCCCAGGCCTTTCAGCTGCCCATCGACGTCGCCGTGAGGTCGGACGGCGAGCGGAGGGAGATGGACGTCTCCGAGGTGACGGAGAAGATGGAGGTCCTCGACGTGGGGACGAAGACGATCGACAGATACTCGCGCGTCATAAAGGGAGCCGGGACGGTCTTCATGAGCGGGCCGCCCGGTGCGTTCGAATACGGGGAGTTCGCCCTGGGGACCGAGATGCTCCTGAAGGCGATGGGGGATTCCTTCGGGACGACGATCGTCAGCGGAGGCCACCTCTCGGCCGCCCTCTACAGGTACGGCGTCCACGAGTCGATCGACCACGTGAGCACGGCCGGGGGCGCGCTCGTCCAGTACTTGGCGGGCAAGCGATTGCCTCTTATGGATGCGCTCGAGAGGGCGGCTGCGAAGTGGGCCAAGTGATCAGGGTAGGTATCAACGGCTACGGCACGATAGGGAGGCGGGTCGCCGACGCGGTGGGGCTGCAGGAGGATATGGAGCTCGTCGGCGTCACCAAGACGAAGCCTGACTACTACGCGACGATGGCGCTCGAGAAGGGCATACCGGTCTATGTGGCGACCAGGGACAGCGCCTCCGCCTTCGAGAAGGCGAAGGTCCCGCACTCGGGGAACCTCGAAGACCTCCTGAAGCAGGTCGACGTGATAGTGGACGGCACCCCCGAGCTCGGCGCGGAGTACAAGCCGGTCTACGAGCTGGCCGGGGTGAAGGCGGTCTTCCAGGGCGGCGAGGAGCACGAACTCACGGGCTCGTCCTTCGTTGCGCAGTGCAACTTCGACGAGGCCAGGGGGAGGCGGATGACGCGCGTCGTCAGCTGCAACACCACGGGGCTCTGCAGGACGCTGCACGCGCTGCATAGGAACTTTGGAATATCGAGGGCGCGCGCCGTCCTCGTTCGAAGGGCCGCCGACCCCAACGAGATATCGAAGGGACCGATCGACGCCGTGGTCCTCGACCCGGTGACGCTCCCTTCGCACCACGGTCCGGACGTTCAGACGGTTCTCAAGGACGTGAACATCACAACCATGGCGGTGAAGGTGCCGACCACGCACATGCACATCCACGCCCTCATGGTCACCCTCAAGGGAACCCACACCAGGGAGGAGGCGCTGCAGGCGTTGGCCGCCGAGCCGAGGATCCTCTTCGTCGACGGCAAGTCGGGCTTCAAGTCCACGGCCCAGGTGATAGAGTGGGCCAGGGAGAAGGGGAGGTCACGCAACGACGTCTACGAGGCGGTGGTCTGGCGCGACTCCGTCTCTGTCATCGGCGACGAGGTGTCTCTCTTCCTCGGCGTGCAGCAGGAGGCCATCGTGATCCCGGAGAACGTCGACGCGATTAGGGCCCTCGCCACCCAGACTCCCGCCGCCGAGTCGATAGCTACGACCGACCGCACCCTCGGGATCGCTCGGCCGGCCTAGAAGTGACCCTCGACAGCCCTCGGCCTGTAGGCCTCTTCGAGCGTCTTGATCTCGCCCGATGAGAGCTTGACCTCGAGGGCGGCGACGAGTTCGTCCAGCTGTTCCACGCTGCTGGTGCCGACGATGGGCGAGGTCACGTAGGGCTTGTGCAGCAGCCAGGCCAGCGCCACCTGGGCGGGCGTGGCACCCTTCTCCTTCGCGACCTCGGTCAGCCTGTCGAGCGTGTCAAAGTCCTGGTCTTTGAAGTAGCGCTCCTTCAGGAGTGGGTCCCCCTCGTATCTCCTCCCCCTCGGCTGGCTGTTCCGCCTGTACTTCCCGGTAAGGAAGCCCCTGGCCAGCGGGCTCCATGGGATTATGCCGACCCCGCGGCTTCGGCAGAGCGGAATCATCTCCCTCTCCTCCTCCCTGTAGGCGAGGTTGTAGTGGTTCTGCATGCTGATGAACCTCTCCAGCCCGAGCGCCTCGCTGAGGTCAAGAGCCTCGGCGAACTGCCACGACCACATGCTCGACGCCCCGATGTAGTTCACCGTGCCGTCCGCGACGAGGCCGTCAAGCGTCCTCAGCGTCTCCTCGATGGGAGACTCGTAGTCCCAGCGGTGAATCTGGTAGAGGTCGATGTAGTCGGTCCCGAGCCTCTCCAGGGAGCGCTTGACTTCGTGCCTGATGTGCTTCCTCGAGAGGCCTTTGTCGTTCGGGCCCGGCCCCATCGGGTTGTAGACCTTCGTCGCGATGACAAGACCGTCCCGCCTGCCCTGTATCGCCCTGCCGAGGATCTCCTCGGACTTGCCCTCGGAGTACATGTCCGCCGTGTCGAAGAAGTTTATCCCGAGGTCGATCGCGCGGTCCACTATCGCCTGCGATTTGGCGTAGTCCAGCGTCCAAGTGAACGTCCCCGACTTCTTCCCCCCGAAGCTCATGCAGCCGATGCAGAGTCGGGAGACCTTCAGGCCGCTCGTTCCTAGTCTGACGTATTCCAATCCGGGGCCGAGTTTCCGGCTCCGGCCTATTCAGAGTTGCGGTTCCGACGTCCCCTTGTGGCTGGACATCGAGCGCCTGCGGTCTTCCGACTGGCTTTGCGAAATAAGGCAGGAGACGCGCGGCCAGGCGCGCGTCACTTTCGCGCGGGCTTCAGCCGAGGGCCAGCTACGACATAGCCGGCCGCCAGGCCGATGGCCAGAAGCAGGATCATCCCGCCGTAGGCCCACACCGGTACGGAACTGCTCGTCACGGTGCTCGTGGATGTGGTCGTTACGGTCGACCCCGTTCCGGTGACCGTCGTTGTGGGGCCGGTTTGTGTGACCGTCGAAGCCGGTCCTGTCACGGTAGTGGTGACCGTGGAGACGCTCGCCGATCCGCTGCTGCTAGTCGAGGACTGTGCTGGGGTCGGAGGTCCGTTGAAGGAGAACTGCGCCTGTCCGAAGAGGACCGTCGTGCCCTCAGGGGCCCATGAGACCGTCACCGTGTACGTCCCGGGGACCCATTCGAAGTACGGCGTCCCTGTGGTGAAGTTGGCGCTGAGTACACCGCTGGTCGCCACCGTCACCGACTTGGAGTAGAGGGCGGTTGAGTACGGGTTGAGGACCTGGAAAAGGACCACGGTACCCGCGGGCGGTGTCGGCGTGATCGTCGCAGTGATCGTCCCCAGCTGCGTGTTCGTGTACGTCCCTGCGTTCGTAGCGACCTTCATCGTGTAGCCGAATGCCGTGCTCGTCACCGAGCTCGTCGAAGAGGTGGTCGTCGAGCTGCTTGAGGTGGTTGACGTGGTGCTGCTGGTTGTGCTCGAGGTCGTGGAGTGGGTGCTGGATGTGGTCGACGTCGTGCTTGAGGTGGTGGAGGTCGTGCTCGAAGTCGTCGATGTGGTGCTAGTCGTCGACGTCGTGCTGCTGGTGGTGCTCGACGTCGTGGAAGAGGTCGTGCCCGTCTGCCCGAGGGTTGCACTGCTGAAGACGAGCTGGTACTGGCTCATCGACGTCGCGTCGTGGGTTCCAGGGGCGTTGAACTCACCGACCGCGAATCCGAGCTCCATAGTCGATCCCACTCCCATCGTGGCGGTGGGGTCCTGAGGCGAGGCGCCCTTCAGCGCAAATGGTCGGTAGCACTGCACCGAGTAGGTGGTTCCAGTGAGCGCCAGCGGAGTGCAGGTGGCCTGGGTTGTGTAGTCGCCTAGGGACTCCACCGAAGACGGGGTCACGGTGTCCGTCGAGATGAACTCATCGACCGCGTGGCCGACTGTGTTCACGAAGAACGGGCTTGCGAGTATCATGAGCGAGGGCTCGCTGGAGCTTCCCATCGCGCCCGTGTTCGTGAGGCCGTCCAGCTCTATGCCACCGTAGCAGGCGGTGTCAGAGCAGACCGCGGCATTGGTCTGCCATGTTGCGAAGAAGAACCAACCGGTCGTGTTCTGCTTTGCACCGAACGTCACTCCCGATGTGCCGTCGGTGATGGTCTGCGCGTCCGTCCACTGCGACGCGGAATAACTGCCCTTCAGGTTTACCGCGACCGTCGCCTTGTACGCCGTCACGGTCGTAGGGGCGGCCGAGGCCGTCCCGATAGAGAATGCCGATGCTAGAATCAGCAAAACAGCCAGAGCAGATATAGTACAGCCCAACTTGCCCCTTGACATCAATTTCGCTCGAGCGCTCCGCCTCTCCATGATACTTAAACCCGAGGGACAATTCTCACGGATGAGAACCAACGTCGCGGGGGTCCGCGCGCTCGAAGATACCCGTCCCTGGCCTGATACAGGCCGTCCATGACAGAACGACTGCTGGCGTCGGAATCGTTGGCGAATCTTTTCCCGTGGAAGAACGACAAAGCCGACCCATTCCTTCGCGGCCCCTGTCCGCTTCGAGCGATGCGCGTCGGTACGCTGCGGTCGCCGTCAGCGCGAATCCGTTGGCGTGCGGCTCCGGCTATTTGCTCAGCGCGACCAGCAGGCTGTGCTCGCAGGTCACCTGGCCGGCCGCGTACCTGTAGAAGATAGTGTCCCGTGAACCCTTCTTCTCCACGAACTCGTTGTACGACTCGAGCACCGCTTGCCCGCTAGAAATGCTGTCGAGGGCGTACTGCCGGGCGAACTCCGGAGTCCACCCCTTGCTGGCCGCGAGATGCTGTGCCGCGGCATCCGCCTTCGCCACCGTCTCCGCATTCTTCTTGATCGCCTCCGCCTTTTGCTCGATGGCGAGCTTGTACTCAAGGGACACCTTGTACTCTCGACACACGTCGTCCAATCTCAGAATGGGGCCGGTCGCCTTCGACTGCAACGCGACGACCCCTTTCAAATCCTTCAGGTCAACCACCCTGTACCCGGGTATCGTCAGGCCGAGGAATCGCTTGAGAAGGGGTAGCTCGAACTGCTTGATGTCATACCCAGCGAAGACGCTGCCGCGCGCGACCAGGGCGTTGACCTGCAACGCGACCCCAAACAGGGAGTGGGCTCCGTCATTGGCCTCGGCATGGAAGACGTCCTGCTTTGATGAGTCACCCATTTGGACGGAGATGATCCGCCTGATGTCAAGCACGTCCGGTCCGGTGTTCTCCGTTATGACGTCGATGATTACGGTGTTACCGCCGACTTGCGCCATGCCCGGCGGCCCGCCGAAATCTTCTATAAAAAAATTTATGACCGCGTTATCCCTCGGCACCGGAATCGCTGGCCCTGCCACACTGCTCGAGAGGAACACCGCGACGTCGGACGCCACAGCACGTCCTCTACAAGCGCCTCTGAACACCCTGCTTGACCCACCCGGCCCTGTGCCGGCCGAGGTACGGGGCACATTTGCCTGCGTGACCCTGAGCCGAGGCTGTCCGTCGCAGAGAACATGAAGGTGGGAGGAGGGCGGTCTCCCGTCCTCCCTTCACTTGGTCTATGAGCCGCCGGCCAACGGTGTTTCCATGGCGGCGTTTCTGCCAGCTATCACTCCGAACACGAAGCACTTGAAGAGCCCGTGGGCCGACATCCCGCCTACGGTCTCGCCCGCCGCGTAGAAGTGGGGTATGATGTTGTCGTCGAGGTCGAGCACCTTCGCGGAGGTAGGGTCGGCGTGGATGCCGTTCAGGGAGTCATGGACCACGGGCGCCGAGAAGGCTGCGTAGTACGGCGGTGTGTTGATCTGGGACTTGAATGGACTCTTGCCGAAAGCGGTGTCGCCGGCGCCTGCCGTTACCAGGGTGTTGTACTTGGTGATGGTCGCCGCGAGGGTCGCTCCGTTCATTGTGGTTGTCTGGTACGCGTTCGTGTTGATCTGCTGCGCGAGTGTGGGAAGGTCGTTCGCCTCGTAGAAGAAGAGCGGGTCCGTGTTGGGGTATCCGAGGGTCCATCCGTTCCTCGTGACGCCCGCGGAGTCGAAGATGGTCCATACCGGGCCCGCAGCCCAGTCTGGCGAAGAGGAGGCGGAGTTGATCGAGAGCGCCGCGTCGAGCCACGCGAACGCCTCGGGCGACTGACTCGAGCTCTCGTTGACGAACCTCACGCCCGCCATGTTCACCTGGCAGAGGCCATCCCAGTTGCTCACGCTGAGCCCTCCTGCTCCTGCGAGCGGGAAGAGCGGCGACCCCGTCGCCCAGTGAAGAGTGCCGTAGCCGTACCGACAGCCTATGTATCCGGGCTTGGCCAGCTGCATACCTCTTTCCGCCGCGAAATTGCCGGTGGCCCAGAGCTTCGCGCCAATCCTGCGCGCCGCGTACTCGCCGTCTCCGGTCTGATAGGAATATGGCTCCCCTCCCACATCGCACACTGCGGTCAGCCTAGGGTCGTACTCCCTGCGCATGTTGACATTGCTGCTCGATCCTCCCGTCGCGACGACGACCGCCTTGTTCGCCCGCAGGTTCACGACCGAGTGCTCGAGGCCGATGTTGCCCTCCGATAGGAAGGACCCCAGCGGGCTGGTAGCGCCAGGAAGGAATCGGCCTCCCGTCGCCATCGCCGTGATCCCAAGCACGTTGCCCGAGTACGGCTGCTCCCTGATGACGCTCGTCATCCTGAAGTTCAGGAGGAACTGCACGCCCAGTGCGCGCGCCTTCGCCTCAAGTGGCCTCATGACGCCGGTCCCCCCGTTGCCTCCGGGGCTTGCTGCGCTAGCTGGGAAGCTGCTTGCGCCGTTCCAATAGGGAGCGTTCGTCCGCCCGATGCCAGATACGGGATTCCAGTGGGTCGGGGTCGGTGGAGTGTTCGCCAGCGCCGTGTCCGTGAACTGGACTCCGTTGGCCAGCAGCCAGTTGAAGGTCGCAACGCTGTTCTGGGCTATCGTCCAGCACATTGCCCTGTCCTGGTAGGGAGAGCAGAACGACGGCTGGACCGCCGGAGCTCCCCAGTTGGGTCCTATGTTCGGACCATTAGTCGACGAGGTCCCGACCGTAACGGGATAGGTGAGGTCGGCGAAGACCTGCGCGGGCGAGTCGGAGATGCCTGCCGCGATCTGCGCTGACGTGCCCCCTCCGAGGTCCACATCACCGGCCGATACGATCGCGTGACCCCCTATGTCGTAGTTCATGTCTACGACGAGGACCGAAGCGCCTCCCTCAAAGGCCGCTATCGCCGCCGCCATGCCTGCCGCCCCTGCACCCACGACCACTACATCGGCCGTGTAGTCCCAGGACGACGGGATGACACTGCCCGTCGTCGCTGGCAGCAGTGGATACGCCACCGCCCCTTCTTTAGCCGCTGCGGGCGTGCCACCTACGACAGAAGTCAGCTTCGGCGCGAGGATTGCTCCTGCGCCCAGGGCCGCGGCTCCTCCCGCCGCAGCTCCTACGAACTGCCTCCTCGAGAGCTTCTTGTCCCTGATTTGTTCGGACATCTACATTCACCCTTAGCCCAGGAACGGCGCCTCTGCCGCGGCGTTCCTTCCCGCTATGAGCCCGTAGATGATGCACTTGAAGAGCCCGTGGGCCGACATCCCGCCCACCGACTCTCCGGCCGCGTAGAGGTTGGGGATGACGTTCTCGTCGAGGTCTATCACCTGCGCGCTCGTGTTCACCTTGATTCCGGTGAGGGTGTCGTGGACGACCGGGGTCGAGAATGCTGCGTAGTAGGGTGGTGTGCTAATCTGGTTCTTGAAGGGCGACTTCCCGAAGTCGGTGTCGCCAGCTCCCGCCGTTACCAGTGTGTTGTACCTGGTGATGGTCGCCTGCAGAGCGGCTCCGCTCATGGTCGTTGTCTGGTACGCGTTGGTGTTGATCTGTTGCGCGAGGGTAGGCAGGTCGTTCGCCTCGTAGAAGAAGAGCGGGTCTGTGTTGGGTGCATCCAGAGTCCAGCCCTCCCGTGAGACCGCGGCAGAGTCGAAGATGGTCCATACGGGTCCACCGTTCCAGTAGGGAGCCGTGGAAGCCGCGTTGATGGACATAGCGGCGTCGAGCCAAGCGAACGCCTCAGGCGATTCGGTCGAGCTCTCGTTGACGAACCTCACGCCCGCCATGTTCACCTGAATGATGCCGTCCCAGTTGCTCACGCTGAGCCCTCCTGCTCCTGCGAGCGCGAATATCGGGCTGGTAGCCGTCCAGTGCAGGTTCGGATATCCGTAGTGGCAGCCGATGTACCCGGGCTTGGCGAAGTTCATCCCCCTTTCAGCAGCCATATTGCCAGTCGCCCAGAGCTTGGCGCCTATCCTGCGAGCCGCGTACTCGCCGTCTCCCGTAGCGAACGAGTATGGCTCGCCGGCCACGTCGTACTCTGCGGTCAGCCTAGGGTCGTACTCCCTGCGCATGCTGACATTGCTCGTGCATCCACCGGTGGCGATCACGACGCCCCTGTTAGCGCGCAGGTTCACCACGGAGTTCTCGAGGGTGATGTTGCCCTGGGTGAGGTATGGCTGAAGTGCCGTTGTGCTCCCAGGCAGGAATCTCCCGCCCGTCGCCTCCGCCATCACGCCCAGCACGTTCCCTCCGTACGGCTGCTCCCGGATGATGCTGGTCATCCTGAAGTTCAGCAGGAACTGTACGCCGAGCGCGCGTGCCTTTGCCTCGAGCGGCCTCATGAGCGCGGTCCCTCCCGCGCCTCCGGGAGCCGCCGCGCTCGCGGTGAAGCTCGTAGCTCCGTTCCAGTATGGGACGTTGCTCCTCGCGATGCCGGACACCGGGTTCCAGTGGGAAGTCGCGGGCGGCGTGTTAGCCACCGCCGTGTCCGAGAACTGGACTCCGTTGGCGAGCAGCCAGTTGAACGCCGCCACGCCGTTCTGAGCGATCGTCCAAGACATCTCCCTATCTTGGTAGGGCGAGCAGAACGAAGGCTGGACCGCCGGAGTTCCCCAGTTGACACCCGTGTTCGGGCCGTTGGTAGCTGACGTGCCTACGGTGCACGGGTAGGTGAGGTCAGCGAAGACCTGCGCGGGCGAGTCGGAGATGTTGTAGGCGATCTGAGCGGAGGTTCCGCCTCCGATGTCAACCGTCCCTCCGGACACTATGGCATGGCCTCCTATATCGTAATTCATCTCCACGATGACGACCGACGCGCCGGCCTCGAAAGCCGCTATGGCTGCCGTCAACCCTGCGGCGCCAGCACCGATCACCACAACGTCTGCCTGATAGTCCCATGACGACGGGATCGTGCTAGGCGTTGAGGCGGCCTGGAGCCGGTCGATCGCCACGGCTTGGGCCGGCGTCGACTTCACCACGGGCGTCGCGCCTGCGGCAGAGACCAGATTCGGCGCGAGGATCGCTCCCGCGCCCAGGGCCGCGGCTCCTCCCGCCGCAGCTCCTACGAACTGCCTCCTCGACAGTTTCATGTCCTTGATTTCTTCGGACAATTGTATGCACTTAGCCGCGATGGCTGCGGCGCGGTAATTAAGGTCAGACTACCATTCTCACAATTGAGAATCGCACCATGGCCAGCTTCCGCTACGCCTGCGAAGGACGGTTGAAAAAACCGTTGTGGGGCCCGGGAAGATACGCTCTTCCCACGGCCTCACGCAATCTTCCTTAGCCCAGGAACGGCGCTTCCGCTGCCGCGTTCCTGCCCGCTATCAGGCCGAAGACGTGGCACTTGAAGAGCCCGTGGGCCGACATCCCGCCGGCGACCTCCCCCGCTGCGTACAGTCTGGGGATGACGTTGTCGTCGAGGTCCATCACCTGTGAGCTCGTGTTTATGTGAACTCCTGTGAGGGTGTCGTGCACCACCGGCGCCGAGAATGCCGCATAGTACGGCGGTGTGCTGATCTGGTTCTTGAAGGGCGACTTCCCGAAGTCGGTGTCGCCAGCTCCCGCCGTTACCAGTGTGTTGTACCTGGTGATGGTCGCCTGCAGAGCGGCTCCGCTCATGGTCGTTGTCTGGTACGCGTTGGTGTTGATCTGCTGCGCGAGTGTGGGAAGGTCGTTCGCCTCGTAGAAGAAGAGCGGGTCTGTGTTGGGTGCACCCAGAGTCCAGCCCTCCCGCGAGACGGCGGCAGAGTCGAAGATGGTCCAGATCGGTCCGGCGTCGAAGTCAGGCGCCGCGGCGGCCGCGTTGATGGACATCGCTGCGTCTATCCACGCGAACGCCTCAGGCGATCCGGTCGAGCTCTCGTTGACGAACCTCACGCCCGCCATGTTCACCTGGATGATTCCATCCCAGTTGCTCACGCTGAGACCGCTCGCTCCTGCGAGCGCGAATATGGGGCTTGATGGGGACCAGTGCAGGTTGGGATATCCGTAGCGGCAGCCGATGTACCCGGGCTTTGCGAAGTTCTGGCCCCTCTCCGCGGCCATGTTGCCCGTGGCCCAGAGCTTGGCGCCGATCCTGCGAGCTGCGTACTCACCGTCGCCCGTCGCGTACGAGTATGGCTCACCGGCCACGTCGTAGACCGCGAAGAGCCTCGGGTCGTACTCCCTGCGAGCGGACACGTTGCTCGTGCAGCCTCCGGTAGCGACGACCACGGCCTTGTTAGCGCGTAGGTTCACGACGGAGTTCTCGAGGGTGATGTTGCCCTGGGTGAGGTATGGCTGGAGGGCGGTCGTCTGTCCCGGTAGGAATCTCCCGCCCGTCGCCTCAGCTGTGATACCGAGCACGTTCCCTCCGTACGGCTGCTCCCGGATGATGCTGGTCATCCTGAAGTTCAGCAGGAACTGTACGCCGAGCGCGCGTGCCTTTGCCTCGAGCGGCCTCATGAGCGCGGTCCCTCCCGCGCCTCCGGGAGCCGCCGCGCTCGCGGTGAAGCTCGTAGCTCCGTTCCAGTATGGGACGTTGCTCCTCGCGATGCCGGACACCGGGTTCCAGTGGGAAGTCGCGGGCGGCGTGTTAGCCACCGCCGTGTCCGAGAACTGGACTCCGTTGGCGAGCAGCCAGTTGAAAGTAGCTACACTGTTCTGGGCTATCGTCCAGCACATTCCCCTGTCTTGGTAGGGCGAGCAGAACGAAGGCTGGACCGCCGGAGTTCCCCAGTTGACACCCGTGTTCGGGCCGTTGGCCGCTGAGGTGCCCACCGTGGTTGGGAAGGTCAGGTCCGCGAAGACCTGGGCCGGCGAGTCGGAGATGTTGTAGGCGATCTGGGCGGACGTTCCGCCTCCGATGTCCACCGTGCCTCCCGACACTATGGCGTGGCCGCCGATGTCGTAGTTCATCTCTACGACCAGGACGGACGCTCCCGCCTCGAAGGCCGCGATGGCCGCGGTCATCCCTGCAGCTCCGGCTCCTATCACAACGACGTCCGCCTGGTAGTCCCAAGACGAGGGGATACCGCTCGACGCCGTCGGCTGTAGCTGGTTAGCTGCTAGCTGTTGGGCCGCCAATGCCGCGGGCGCAGCACTTGGCGCCGCGGAGGCGAGCCTCGGCGCAAGGAGTACCCCTGCGCCAACCGCCGCGGCTCCTCCGGCCGCGACTCCTACGAACTGTCTCCTGGACAGTTTATTTCCGTTTTTGTCTTCCGGCAATGTTAGCACTTGAAGCCAACGGCCGCCGAGGGGTAAATAAGGGCAGGACATGATTCTCGCATTTGAGAATGTCGCTCCCGCGCCCTGAACTGCGGCACTAGGGTCGAGGGCTCCTGCGCGAGAGCGCGACGCGCGGTGGACGGTCAGGCCTTCTCGGTCGCCTCGGCCGCGCTCCTGAGCACGTATCGAGGTGTCCTGAAGTCCTTGGTGAGGGACCGCACCCTCTTCTTGACGACATCGGCCGGCTTCTTCCCGTGGATCACCGTCGCGATCAACTCGGCTATCTCCTCCATCTGTGAAGGGCCCATCCCCATTCGCGTCACCTCGCTCGTGCCTACCCTGCCGAGATTGTCGATGATGATGTTCGCATCCTCCAGGCGCTTCCCTATGAACGCGCTCTTGTTCTTCTCGTAGCCCAGGAGGACCTGGTGCGACTTGGAGTAGCCGCCCGACGCGCCCCTCACGATCACGCCGTTCTTCGCCAGCGCCTTCCCCAGGGTCTGCGAGTTCTTGATGACGGCCTGCGAGTAGGCCTTCCCGAACTGGAGGAGCTCCATGAGCGTCAGCGCCAGGGACGCGACCCTGTTCCAGTGGATGTTGTCGACTATCATGGGGTACAGGTCGGCCGACACCCTCTTGAAGACCTCCTCGTTGTTGGAGAGGATAATCCCTCCCTGGGGGCCGGGGAAGCTCTTGTGCGTCGAGCCCATGAGGAGGGAGCAACCCTCTCTGAGCGGGTCCTGGAATTCCCCGCCCGCGAGAAGCCCCATCACGTGGGACCCGTCGTAGACGCAGACCGCATCGTCTGCCGCGGCGGTGATCTCCTTCACCGGGTGTGGAAACGGTATGAAACTCGAGCCGAACACGATCAGGTCGGGCTTCTCGTCCGCGACGAGCTTCTTGGTCTCCCTGACGTCGATGTTGACCTCTTCCTTGTCGTACGGGAAGTAGAGGTCCTTGACGCCGAACAGCGCCCCGAGGCTGGACTGGGAGAACCCCTGGTAGCCCCCGTCCTCCAGACCCACCGAGAGCACCTTGCTGCCGCGCTTCGTGAGCCCCTGCATCACCGCCATGTCGGCGATGTGCCCCGAGAGCGGGCGCACGTCAGCGAACCTCGCGTTGAAGACCTTTCGCGCCACCTCCTCGGCCAGCGCCTGGACCTCGTCGGTGTACTTCGAGCCTCTGTAGAACTTGTCTGAAGCCGTGTAGCGGTTGCAGAAGTCCGTCGTTAGCATCCGCCTCGCCTCGGGGCTCGCGAAGTTCTCTGACGCTATCATGTTGAGACACTCCGTGTTCCTCCATTGTTCGTGAAGAGCGACGGAGTTCTCGAGCCTTTCGAGATAACGGTAGGACAAGCTTGCGTTCGAGCCCCCAAGGTCATCGGTATTTAATGTTGAGAAGAGATCTCCGGCCAAAGTTCGCCCTTTTTCCAAACCCTCAAATGCGGGAGCGGAGGCCGGTCGAGTGTGAGACTCGTCCTCGCTGGGTTCGGCGTGGTGGGGCAGAGTTTCGCCGCGCTGCTCGCCCGCAAGGAGAAGGAGCTCGTCGCCACCTACGGCCTCGTCCCCCGGGTGGTCGCCATCGTGGACAGTACCGGCTCGGTGACGGACGAGCGCGGCCTAGACCTCGCGAGGGCGATAAGGCTCAAGAAGAGGGAGGGTCATGTCCGTTCGGGCCTTGGCGCCCGGACCACCGCCCAGATAATCGGCCAGACCGAAGCGGACGTGATGGTCGAGACGACGCCGACGGACTTCAGGACCGGAGAGCCCGGTCTCGGGCACATCAAGGCCGCTTTCGTCTCGAAGAAGAGCGTCATCACCTGCAACAAGGGCCCGCTGGGAGTCGCCTTCCACGCGCTCAGGGAGCTCGCCCGTCACAACTCGGTGCAGTTCAGGTACAGCGGAGCCGTGGGCGGAGGGACGCCCATACTCGACTTCGGGAGGACCTGCTCGATCGGCGACGAGATCACGAGCGTCACGGGAATACTCAACGGGACGTGCAACTTCATACTGACGAAGATGGAGCAGGACGGGCTCGGCTTCGAGCAGGCGCTCTCCCTGGCGCAGGCGGAGGGGTACGCCGAGACGGACCCGTCCCTCGACATCAACGGGTTCGACAGCGCCGTGAAGCTCGCGATAATCGCCAACCACCTGAACCTCAGCAGGAAGACGGCCAGGGAGGTCAAGGTGCGGGGCATAGGGCAGATCTCGCCCGGGGAGCTAGCCCGCGCGGCAGCGAAAGGCGCCGCGGTGAGGCTGATCGCAACCGCAGACGGCGACCTCTCCGTCGCACCGCTTGCCATACCGAGGGACGACCCCCTCTGCATAAGCGGCCCCTACAACGCGGTGAAGTTCCACTGCAGGTACTCGGGCCCGAAGGTTATAGTGGGGAAGGGCGCCGGCGGCCCCGAGACGGCCTCCTCGCTCCTGAGAGACCTGATTGAAATACGCGGTCGCCTCGGCGGGGGAGGGACGCAATGAAGGTCGTCATGAAGTTCGGCGGCTCGTCCGTCGCCGACGGCAGGAGGATTGGGGAGGTCGCGAGGCTCGCGGCCAGGTTCTCCGAAGGGAACAGCATAGTCGTGGTCTGTTCCGGGATGGGGGACGTGACCGACCACCTCATAGCCCTCGCCGAGGACGCGAGGTCGGGCTCGGAGGAGCTCGTCGAAGCCAGGCTGATTGCAATCAGGGAGAGTCACGAGGCGGCGCTGAAGGCCGCGGTAAGGTCGTCCGCGACGGTGGCGAAGGTGAGGCGGAGGATGGAGGAGACGCTCGGGCAGCTGGAGAAGCTGGCCTTCGCCTCCACCATCCTGCGCGAGGTAACCCCCAGGTCGAGGGACAGCATCCTCTCCTGTGGGGAGAGGCTCTCCAACCCCATCGTGTGGGGGGCGCTCCTCGAGCGGGGCGTCGAATCGGTCTACATGACCGGCGGCGAGTGCGGGATAATGACCGACGACCGGTTCGGCGACGCGGCGCCCCTCATGGAGATGACGAGGTACCAGGTCGGCGAGAGGCTGGCGCCCCTCCTGGCCGACGGGAAGGTGCCTGTCATCACGGGGTACATCGGTGCGACGCAGGGAGGCGAGGTCACAACCTTCGGGCGGGGGGGTTCCGACCTCACGGCCACGCTCATCGCCTCCTCCATCGGAGCCGACGAGGTGTGGATCTGGAGCGACGTCGACGGGCTGATGACGGCCGACCCCAAGACGGTACCCGATGCCAGGGTCCTGAGCGAGGTATCCTACGCCGAGGCGGGCGAGATGGCCGTCTTCGGGGCGAAGGCGCTGCACCCTAGGACGCTGGAGCCCGTGGCCGAGAAGGGAATCCCCGTCCGCTTCAAGAACACCTTCAGGCCAGACCAGCCGGGCACGGTCGTCAGGCGCGACCCGAGAGCGTACCCGCGGAACATAGTGAAGTCGGTCGCGCTCGTCAAGGGGGTGGCGATAATCACTCTCACCGGCGCCAGCATGGTGGGGCGCCCCGGGTCTGCCGCAAGGATCTTCGAGATCGTCGCGAAGAGCGGGACAAACATCTTGATGATCTCGCAGAGCGTCTCCGAGTCGAACATCAGCATGGTGGTGAGCAGGCAGGGGATCCAGAGGGCGGTAAACGCCCTGGAACTCTCGATGCTCGGAGAGGGAGGGCTGAAGCAGGTGAACTACGAGGACGACGTCAGCGCGGTCGCGGTCGTCGGCGGCGGCATGAGGGGGGTCAAGGGGATAGCATCCAAGGTCTTTGGCGCCGTCGCGGCGAGCGGCATCAACGTCAGGATGATAGCCCAGGGCTCCTCGGAGCAGAACATCTCGTTCGTCGTCCACGAATCCGATGGGAAGGAGGCGGTCAGGGCGATCCACAGAGCCTTCCGGCTCGACAGACTAAATACCGCAGGGCCCCCTCCCAGGCGACCCTAAGGATGAAGACGCGTTACAAGGTCCGGATGGAACAGCCGTGGACCCACTATTTCACGGTCTGGATGAGGATAGAGGATATGGAGCCGCCGTCCCTCGGCGCGGACGTCGCCCTCGCGATGCCCGTCTGGACGCCCGGTTCGTATCTGGTCCGGGAGTTCTCCCGCAACGTGATAGACCTCGCGGCCGTCGACGGGGCGGGCAGACCCCTGACCGCTGTGAAGAGCGCGAAGGACCGTTGGTCCGTCTCGACCCAGGGGTCGGACGTGCTCGAGGTGACCTACCGGGTGTACGCCTTCAGGCACGAGACGAGCCAGAGCTATCTCGACGTCGACCACGCAATCGTCAACGGCGCGAGCGTCTTCCTGTTCGTGGTGGGGCACGAGCGTGAGCCCCTCACCGTCGAGGTCGTCCCCCCCGCATCATGGAAGGTGGTCTCTACCGGTCTGGTCCGGCGCGACGAGCCTGGCTGGGTCTTCGAGGCGCCCGACTACGATGTCCTGGTCGACTCCCCGATCGAGGCGGGTAACCAGCACGTTCGGTCCTTCGAGGTGGACGGCGTCGAGCACCAGGTGGCCATATACGCGCCGAGGTCCATCGACGAAGCGCGCCTCACGGAGGACCTCAGGAAGATAGTCGCGGCCACCGCTCCCGTCTTCGGGGAGATCCCGTACGCACGGTACCTCTTCATGATCGACTTCACGGACGACGGATTCGGGGGGCTCGAGCACCTGAACAGCACACTCTGCATTGCAAGCTACCTCTCGGCCTCCTCTCCGCCCGAGTACAGGAAGATGCTCTCGCTCTTCAGCCACGAGTTCTTCCACGCCTGGAACGTGAAGAGGATGCGGCCGGAGGCGCTCGGACCCTTCGACTACTCCCGAGAGAACTACACCAGGTCGCTCTGGATCTCCGAAGGCATCACCAGCTACTACGACAACCTGATTCTAAGAAGGGCCAACCTGATCTCCGTCCCCGAGTTCCTCGACCTGGTCTGCGAGGAGATAGACCCGCTGATGGCACTTCCGTCGAGCAGGCGCCTGAGCCCGGAGGAGTCCAGCTTCGACACCTGGATCAAGTTCTACAGGGAGGACGAGAACTCGCCGAACGTCTCGCCATCATACTACAGGCAGGGCTCGGCTCTGGGTACCATCCTCGACCTGGAGATAAGGAGGAGCTCGTCCTCGGAGAAGAGCCTCGATTACGCCATGCGCGAGGTCTATCGCGAGACCTTCAAGAGGAGCAGGGGCTTCACCGATATGGAGTTCCAGGCCGCGTGCTCGAAGGCGTCGGGAGGAGCCACAGACGAGATATTCGAGAGGTTCGTCAGGGGGAGGGACTCGATCGACTTCGGGCGATACCTGGGATACGCCGGGCTGACCCTGCAGCCGAAGAAGCCTACGGAGAACCCCGAGGGCTTCCTTGGCTTGAAGGTCAGCTCCATCCGCGGGCTTACGGTCGTGAGCAGGCTTTCCGACAGCCCGGCAGAGGCGGCGGACCTCTCCGCGGGCGACGAGATCATCGCGCTCGACGGTCTGAGGATGGACGGCCAGAGGCTGTCGTACTGCGTCGCGAACGCGGCGCCGGGGTCGGAGGTCACCGTAACCTTCGCAAGGGAGGGTCTCATGCGCCAGACGAAGGCGCGCCTCAGCGCCAGACCGGTTCTAGAGCACAGGATCCAGAGGAAAGAGGTCGCGGGCGAGGCAGAGAAGGCGCTCTTCCGGTCGTGGGCCCGCTCGGAGGGCGACGAACCTTTGCGATACCAGGACTACAGGACCTCGCCGGGCGCGAGGAAGGCCCTGGACTACGTCTGAGATGGTCACGGTCCGTCGGGTGGCTGCGTCTCCCTGAGGAAGTCCCTTCGCATCGGGGTGAAGAACTCGACTAGGGTGGCGTCGCCTCCCACGTCAATCCTGAGACCGTGCGTCACTGAGGGCGGGATGTAGTACGAGTCGCCCTTCTTCATCCTCCAGGTCTTGTCTCCCACGCTGAAGACTCCGCTCCCCTCGATGCAGACGCCGTACTGGGCTTGGGGGTGCGAGTGGAGGGGCACCTCCGCCCCGCCGTCGAGCTTGTAGAGCGTCCCCGTCGCCGCCGAGGTGTTCATGAGAATCCGCCTTCTGACGCCCGGCATGAAGTCGTGCCAGGACTCGGGCTTCTCGCTCCAGAAGCCGGGAGAGTTGTAGTCGTTCTCTGAGACGTTCGGAGGCGTTGACATTGGGTGGGGCTGCGATCGCCCCTTGGCATATTTAAAATGGGGGAGGGTCCCAAGGAGAGAGACTAACCCGAATCTGGGTCGGCGTTGCAAGACCTACCGTACGGACTTCGTTTCAGGAGAAGCTTCCAGCAGCCTAAGAAGCTAAGGATACGTCCCTAGCTGCTATGTGCTTTCGCGACTATCTCTGACGAAATCTGGTCCCGCGTCTTGCCCTCGGTGGAGATGCCCAACCGCTTTGCCGTGTCGATGAGGGTGTCCCCCGTGGAGGCGATGGCGGGCGCTGTGGTTGCCGCTGCCGCGGTGCTTACCAGAGGCACGTCCCCTGCCGCGACCTTCGAGGCGTCGTTGAACTCCTTCCTAGCCAAGCCGATAGACCTTGCCAGTTCGGGAATCTTCTTCGGCCCGTACATCAGGAAGACGATTGCCACAACTGCGATGACCACCCATTGCAGTGGATCAGTTAGTGCCATAATTGTTCAGCCGCTCCGGGCAGATATTTAAGCGTTCAAGCCTGCGTGCGGCGCTCTTCCAACAAACAGCACCCCGCGTGTACCAACGACTGCCGGACGTTCGTCGTTCTCCTAGCTCTTCCCAAATCCCCCGAGGAGGCGCTTCAAGGCTTACATAATGCGCCGAAGGGCGCGTCGCGGTTGCCCAGAAGGAGCACGAACATCCTCGTCACGGGATCGACCGGGCAGATCGGCTCCGAGCTGACGGTCGAACTTCGCAGGAGGTACGGGAGGGAGCGGGTGGTCGCTGGATTCTTCCCCCAACGACCCGCCCGTACGCTCGGGGACGGGCCATCGGACCATCTCGATGTCACGGACGCATCTGCGCTAGGGGAGGCCGTGAGGAAGCACCGCGTCGGCACAATCTACCACCTCGCGGGGGTCCTCTCTGCGGTGGGGGAGGAGAACCCCGAGCTCGCGTGGCGCGTGAACGTCGAGGGGCTGCGGAACGTGCTCAAGCTCTCGGCGAAGATGGGGTTGAGGGTCTTCTGGCCGAGCTCCGTCGCGGTGTTCGGCGAAGGGGTCCCCAGGGACAGCGCGCCACAGGATGCGGTCCTGATCCCGCGCACGATGTACGGGACCACCAAGGTCGCGGGAGAGCTCCTCTGCAAGTACTATCACGACAACCTCGGCGTCGACGTGAGGAGCGTGAGGTACCCTGGCATCATAAGCAGTGAGACGCCCCCCGGAGGCGGCACGACTGACTACGCGGTCGAGATATTCTACGCCGCCATAAGGGACGGCCGATACACAAGCTTCGTCAGGGCGGACACGGTGCTCCCGATGATGTACATGCCGGACTGCATAAGCGCCGCGCTCGATCTCATGGAGGCGCCGCCACGACGGGTGAGTTACCGCATGGGATACAACGTCACGGGCGTAAGCTTCTCTGCCGCGGAGCTCGCGACCGAGATAGCGAAGCGCGTCCCCGGTTTCAAGTGTTACTACGTGCCGGACTTTAGGCAGAAGATAGCAGACTCCTGGCCGCGGTCCATGGACGATTCCCGGGCCCGCCACGACTGGGGGTGGAAGCCGAGCTGTGACCTGCCGTTCATCGTAGACGACATGATCCGCAGGCTCTCCGAGAAGCTGCCCAAACGACGGTCCCGAGCCGCGTCACGACGGGCGTGACGCCAGCGATGAGGAGATAAAGGTCGGAATCCGACCGCCGATGAGCTGGTTTCCCAGATGAGAGATCCCGCGGCGTTTCTCAAGGCCGAGTACGACGAGCTCGTTGCGAGCGGGCTGGACTGGAAGGTCCGCGTCCTCCAGACCCCGAGCGACCCATGGTGCGTCGTCGACGGGAAGAGGGTGCTCATGCTCTGCTCCAACAACTATCTGGGGTTCAGCGACCACCCGAGGCTGAAGGAGGCCGCGATAAGGGCGGTCCAGGAGCGCGGCGCCGGCTCTGGCTCGGTGAGGACCATCGCGGGTACGATGGACCTCCACAGGGAGCTCGAGAGAAGGCTCGCCCGGTTCAAGGTGGCGGAGGCCTCGCTGGTGTACCAGACGGGCTACGCCGTGAACTCGGGGCTCATCCCCCAGCTTGTGGGAGCCGAGGACCTCATCGTAAGCGACGAGCTCAACCACGGAAGCATCATCGACGGCGTCCGGCTCTCCCGGGCGGAGAGGGGAGTCTACAAGCACAGGGACATGGACGACCTCGGCCGCGTGCTCGAAGAGGCTGAGCGTCACGTCCCGGCGTATCGGAGGATCCTTGTAATCACCGACGGCGTCTTCTCCATGGACGGAGACATTGCGCCGCTGGACGCCGTCGCCCGGCTCGGGCGAGAGCACGGCGCTATGGTCTACGTCGACGACGCGCACGGAGAGGGCGTCCTGGGGGAGAACGGGAGGGGGATAGTCTCTCACTTCCACCTGAGCAGGGAGGAAGTGCAGGTCGAGATGGGGACGTTCTCGAAGGCCTTCGGCGTCGTCGGCGGTCACGTCTCGGGGTCGCACGAGCTGATAGACTTCGCCTACAACAAGTCGCGTACGCTGCTCCTGACGGGATCCTCCCCTCCGGCCGTCCTGGCTGCGTGCACGGCTGCGATAGACCTCCTCGAGCAGGAGCCGCAGCACGTCAGAAGCCTCTGGGAGAACACGGGGTACTTCCGGGCGGCGATGGTTGGCATGGGGTTCGACACGGGGAAGAGCGAGACGCCCATAATCCCGATAATGGTTGGCGGGAGCGGAGCGGCCAAGCGGCTCAGCGACCGCCTCTTCGAGGAGGGGGTGTTCGCCCTCCCCATAGTCTTCCCCATGGTCGCAAAGGACAAGGCGAGGGTGAGGACCATCATCAACGCGGCGCTCACCAAAGAGGACCTCGACTTCGCCATCTCGGCCTTCCGCAGGGTAGGGGCCGAACTGGGCCTCCTGAAGCGATGAGATTGGAGTCTCCGACCCGAACGGCGCATCCCTTAATATCGCCCGTCGGCCGAGCCCGCATCGCCGCGAGGCACTGAAGCTCCTTGACCTCTTCGAAAGATGAAAGCGACGGTCACTCTGCGGTGGAGTTCGGCTCTGTCTCCAAGACCTACTCGACCAAGTACGAGACCGTCACGGCGCTGGACTCGGTGACCGTGCGGGTGGAGAAGGGAGGCGTGGTCGCCGTCGCGGGCCCGTCCGGAAGCGGCAAGACGACGCTCCTGAACATGGCCGCGGCGCTCGACTTCCCAACCCAGGGTACGGTGCGCGTCGCGGGCACGACCACCGCCGACCTCAAGGGCGAGAGGCTG
Source organism: uncultured Nitrososphaerota archaeon (assembly GCA_963703285.1). Taxonomy (GTDB): domain Archaea; phylum Thermoproteota; class Nitrososphaeria; order Nitrososphaerales; family Gagatemarchaeaceae; genus Gagatemarchaeum. Next base: position 510,144 of record OY969807.1, on the reverse strand, counting down.
CAGAAGTTCCGGAACGAGGTCGTGGGCGTCGTATTCCAGCAGTTCTTCCTCATCGACCACCTCACGGTCTACGGGAACGTGATGGTCCCCCTGATACCCAGGGACCTACCTGCCGAAGAGAAGGGGAGGCGGGTCATGGAGGCCGTAGAGAAGGTGGGACTGAAGGGCAAGGAGAGGAGGCTGCCCGGGGAGCTCTCCGGGGGGGAGCTCCAGCGGGTCGCAATCGCGAGGGGAATCGTGGGGGACGCGGGCGTCATCCTGGCCGACGAGCCGACCGGCAACCTGGACTCGAAGAAGGGGTCCGAGATAGTGGACCTGCTCATCGGGGAGAGCAGAGGGCGGGGGAAGACGGTCCTCATCGCCACGCACGACCAGCGCGTTCTGGACCGTGTGGATGGCATAGTTTTCCTCCAAGACGGGAGGGTCTCCCGGACCGAGGGGAAGGGCATCGATGTCGCCTAGGCGCAGCCCGCTGGGGTCGCTCTCCCTCCTCTATTCGGGGTTCGTCCTCTTGGTGCTGGTCTCACAGCTCTCCGGCCACCTTCTCGCGAACGCCGTCACGGCCTACGGCGCCACGGGAGCCCAGCTGCATTCCATCGGACTGCAATCCACCGATCTTGCCTACGCGGCGTCCGCGCTCGGCCTGGCCTTCAGCGTCGCGGTGATCCTTACCGTCAGGAAGAGACTCGACCCCGAATTGGGAGTCTACAGGGCCTCCGGTCTGCCCGCGAGGTCCGCCCTAAGACTGGTCCTCACGTCTCATCCTGTGATCCCCGTAGCCTCGGCCCTCGCGACCGGCGCGGTCGCCTGGGCGGTCGACCTGTCGCTAGGCCTGGATGGAGCCATCCCGGCGCTGCTCGCCCTCGTCTTCGCCTCGACGCTGGTCCTCTGGCTGACCGGCCAGACCCTCGCGAGCTTCTCGAAGTCGGGCCCCGGCGAGACTAGGCGGGGGAGGTCGGCCTGAGATGGAGATTGAGAACTTCTTCCTGCAGGAGCTACGGGGCCACGCCGATTCGGTCGCGGTCTGTGCCGCGGCGATGGCTTTCGCAGGGTACGTCTCGAGCTACTTCGAGTCCGCGTCCTACACTGCGGCGAACGTCTCCTCGGGGGCACTCCCGGGGCTCGTCCCGTCCATCTATCTCGCCTCGATCGCGCTCCTCCCTGCCGTCTTCGTGACCCTGGGGATGTACGCGCTGGTAGACGCGAGCGAGGAGGTCTTCAGGTACGAGATAGGCGTCTTCGCGAGCCAGGGCATCGAGGGGTACACGATCGTCGACACCTGGTCGTCGCTCTACGGGTGGATCCCGATGCTCGCCTACGGCGGCGGGCTCACGGCCTTCTTCGTGGTGAACCCCGGCGCGTTCAGCCAGCTCCAGGCCGTCCTGGCGGACATCATCGCGGGTCTGGTGCTCGTGGCGGCGATCCCTGGCTTCATCCTCATCCCGCGGAAGATGGGCGCGCTCCTCGAGACCTCCCCCTACGTGGTCGTCCGGGCCTAGACCCGTGCAAGAGGCCCATCGGCGAGAAGAACTATTCGAGACACATCCGCCGCTGCGACGCGCACCACAAGCGGGGGGCCGCCGAGTTGGACCACCCCCAAGAACTTCTTCATGAAGATATGAAGTGGACGCGGTGTGAGGGGGCCGCGTAACGTCGGGGAGAAGGTTATTAATTAGCAGAAAGGCGGCCGATCAGTATGTCTTCGTCCAAGGCCTTTCGCAAGGAAGAAATCACGGGCAAGTCAGTGATATACTCGTCAGGGAGGAACACCGGTCAGGTGAAGGACCTTACTTTCACGCTCGACGGCTCGATAACGCTAATCGTCGAGAGAAGCGACGGGGGAGAGATCCGAGATCCCGCTCAGCAAGGTGATGGGCGTCTCTGACAACGTAGTGGTGAGGGACGAGTCCGTCGCCCTCAGAGCGAGCGCGCCTTCGCCCGGGATGATAGCGTGCAAGTCGTGCGGGCACGAATCTCCGATCGGGACCCTGTGGTGCCCGTCCTGTGGCAAGTCGATGGCCTAGACGGGACACAGAAGAGGACCGCCCTCCAACCCGCAGCGCAAGCTCGAGCGAGACCGCTCAAACTCCCAGCGTAACACGACTCAAAAAGCCCGATACGGAACGTTTATCACCGAACGCGTGGGCGAAAAAATCATGGGCTTGTCGAGCAGCATCAAGAACTACTGGGAGCTGATAAAGCCCAGGATAGTCCTGCTGCTCGTCTTCACGGGTCTCGCCGGGATGCTGGTGGCCTACAAGGAGGTGGGCAGGACGCCGACGATCCTCGACCTCGCGGTGGGGATCGCGGCCGTCTTCCTGGGCTCCGCCGGGGCGGAGGTGCTGACCAACTACCGCGACAGGGACATCGACACCATAATGAAGAGGACGAACCACCGACCGCTCCCCACGGGGAGGATCAGCGGGCGGCGCGCCCTCGCCTACGGCTTCGCGATGTCGATCCTCTCGGTGGCGCTTGCCTACTGGTTCAACGCGCTGGCGGCGATCTTCATGGTAATCGGCCTCGTCGACAACGTCGTGGTCTACTCTCTCTGGCTCAAGCGGCGCAGCTGGCTGAACATCATACTGGGGGGCATCTCGGGAGGGATGCCGGTGCTCGTCGGATACGCGGCCATCGCCGACGCGGTGTCACCCCTCGCCATATTCATGAGCGCGCTCGTGATCGTCTGGATCCCGACGCACATCTGGAGCCTGGCGATCAGGCAGAGGCAGGACTACCTCGATGCCAAGATCCCCATGCTCCCCGTGGTGGTCAGCACGAGGATCGCGACGGTCTGCATCGCGATAACGAGCGCCCTGCTCGCGGTCTTCTCGCTCTCTATCTTCTTCGTCGCGACGGTCAGCCTCTTCTACGTCGTCTCGGCGACGGCGTGCGGGGCCTTCATCCTCGCCTACAGCATAAAGCTCGCGATAGACAGGACGGAGAAGACGGCCTGGACGCTGTTCAAGATCTCGAGCCCCTACCTCGCCATCATCTTCACGGTCCTGATCCTGAACTTCTGGGCGTTCTGACTTCCCGGCCCTAGATCTGCTTGTGGACCATTGCGATCTCCCTCACGTAGAAGTACTCGTCGACCCGCAGCAGCAGCGAAGTGACGTCGTATGCCCGCCTTATCGCCGCCCTGGGAGTCGAGGCCAGCTCCCTGATGCCCGCCTTGTCCATGTCGACGCACCCCGCCTGGGCTATCCCCATGTTGTGCTGCCCCCTGGCGTGGTAGCTTCGGAGTTCGGGGAGGGTCTTCGACCAGCTGAGGCCGTAGTTCCGTATCAGCGCCCCGGGGACCTGCTCCATCACGTCCGCGAAGGTCTCGATCGCGACCTGCTCCTTCCCGGGGAACTTCAGGGCGTGCTCCCTGAGGTCGGCGGCTATCTGCATGAATATGGCGGCGCCGCCGGGGACCGTCTTGGGGTCCTTCTTCGCGTTCCGGAAGAGCCTCACGACGTTCTTGACGACCCGCTCGGTCTCGTCTATGCGCTCGATCTGGCTGCCCCTGATGAGGATGGTTGACCCCTTCGCGGCCTCGACCGTCACGTAGTAGAGGCCGTCGATCTTCTCCACCGTGAGCGCATCTATCGTGCCGAGGTCCTTCGCTTCGAGGTTCCTCACGTCCCCGACGGCGGTCGCCCCCGTCGCCTCTGCGACGGCGTCCATGTCTTGCTGGTCCAGCAGCTCGAAGGCGACGATCCCGCGCCTCGACATCTCGTCCGCGACCGGCTCGACGATCTTGGCCCTGCAGAAGACGACCTTCGCGCCGGCGTCCTCGACGGCGTCGACGAGGCTGTCGTTCATGCGTCTCTCCTCGCCCTTGAACTTCCCGACCTGGTCGGCCTCGCTTATGTCGAGCTTGATGTGGAAGGGGCCCGTCCCCTTCTTCAGTATCTCGAGCGGCTTGTTGTCGAACGTCTTGTTCACTACGGCGACCTTGACGTTCTGAAGCTTCTCCGGCATGCTGGGGTGCACCCTCTCCTTCTTGATGATCACGCCCCTGACAAGGCGGCTATCTTCCACCGAAGCACCGCTCTTGGAGATCACGCGAATGCGCTTGAGGTCGATCTCCCCCTGGGAATCGGCCCTCTTTCCGGCCTCGAGGAGCGCCGCCCGGAGGCCCGGCGTCAGTATGTCCCTTCCGCAGTCCGCGGTGTCGAGGATTTGCTGCCTGGAGTCGCCCTTGACGACGGACGCCTTGTCGATCACTGCTAGAGCCTCTTTCCCCGCCGCGAGGTAGCCTCTGAGTATCACGTTGGCGTGAATCTTCTTCTCTAGGAGCTTCTCCGAACCGTTAAGCAGGCCGGCGATCAGTATCACCATGGTGGCCACCCCGTCGCCGACCTCCTCCCTGTGGAGCTTGGCCGCTTCCGAGAGCGTCTTGACGGCGGGGTACTGGACCTCCAGCTCCTTCAGCATCTCCACGGAGTCCTTCGTCACCTTGATGATCCGTTCGGGACCCCTGTTGAAGGTGACCATCTTGTAGGAACCGCGCGGCCCCAGCGCGCTCTCCACCTTCGCCGCGGAGAGCGCCGCGAGGTGCAGGTTCTGGCGCCACGCGCGCTTCCCACGGAGCCTTCCGAAGCTGGGACCGATTACTTCCTTGGTTGACATTTGTTAAGCCCACTCGATGTGGCTAGTGCCTGTGCTGGCTGCGCATGATGGCGTCGGAGATGAGCTCGACGCGGTCGAGCCAGCCCAGCCCCAGGTCAAGTTCGCTGTCGAGCCTGAGAGGGACCACGGGGACCTTCGTCCCGACCACGAAGACGTAGTCGGGCTCAAAGTCCAGGGGGTCGCCCCACTCCCACTCTGCAACCTTGAACTGCTCGTCGCCGAACACCCTGACCTTCACGCCACCCACCGTCAGCTCCGCATAGTGGCTCTTGATGTAGACCGGGAGCATCTTGCCGTCGACGTCGGCGTCGCGGCCCAGCCTCTCCTCCTTGTCCGCCGGGGCCAGGGTCTTGCTCTCGGACATCACCTTGCATATCTCCTCGGTCCCCTCCTTGGTGGTGAGGATCTCGACGTGGTCCGTATGGACGTTCACGCCCTTCATTATCTCGCTCGCGTCGCCCGATATCGCCCACTTTGCTCGGACGTCCTTGAGCGCGCTCCCCAGCGCGATCACCGCCTTGAGGACGGGCTGGGAAAGCATGACTATCTCTTCCGGCTTCGGGACCCGGCTCCCCATGATCGGGATGTCGGGACGCGGTCTGCCGCCCGGGATGTTAATCAGCCACACATCACCGTTGCCGCCCCTCGGCGGGGGGTGATATTACCTCTTCTGTCACGATCGCGGTTCACCGCCCTCGGCCATACGAGATTGGCCGTCCCGAGCTGGACTAAAAGGCCAACCTGCCTCCCTTTTCTTGGCGAAAAACATCAGCAAGTAGCTCAGGAAGAGGTATCTACTGAACCCGAAGTGAGAAACTTTTAAAAGAAGAAAGAGTTTGGGCCGATTTGAGGATCTGAAGGAATGCAATTTGAACAAAGAAAGGGAATAGGCACTGGGGCAATCGTTGCTGTAGTAGTTGTGGTGGTACTGATCGCCATAGCCGGCTACGTCATCTTTGTGCCCAGCAGCTCCACAACGTCCCCCACGAGCACGACCACGAGCACAACGACGACAACGACGTCCTCATCCCCCACAACTACGACCACCACGACAACCACAACGACCACTTCTTCGTCGTCCACAACTACGACGACGAGCACGACATCGACCACCTCAACCACATCGACGACCGCCTCCGCTGAGGTCACGAACATCATAATGCCCAGCGGGGTTGGAAACCAAGCCCTCAACCTCAACTTCTCGCCGGCGACGGTAACCGTCGTCGTCGGAGTCAACAACACGATCACGTGGACCAACGACGACACAGGAGTCACTCACAACGTCGACTTCGGGACCGTGCCCGCCGGGTCTACCGTTCCCGCAGGGACGACATCTCCCAACATGAAGGGCGGGGCGACCTACACGATAACCCTCGTCACGCCAGGCACGTACACCTACGCATGCGATTACCACGCCTGGATGAGGGGCACCATCATCGTCAAGGCAGCTCCATAAGAGTCCCACCTGAAACGCGCGGGCGAGAGGCTGGACGCCCTCGCTCCTGCTCCCCCTTTTTGGCCTGCGACGCTGCACGCGAGAATGTTTTGCATTACCTGTGGCCAGGCAGCCCGAAGGTCACGCACGACGCAATCTTCCGACCCGGCCAGTGCCTCAAGGTCACGCCGGAAGCTCACGACAGCTGTGGCATAGAGCCGGAAGGGTGAACTTCTACAGAACGGACGACGAGTCTAAAGATAGTCGCGGATGTCCTTGCGCTCCCTGTCCGCCTTGAGGACCAGGGTGAGCTGCTCCTTCTCGTTGAGCTTGTTCCAGTTTGCTGCCTGCTTGCTCGTCACCTCGTATTCCAGAAGGGGAAACCTCCCCAAGGAACCCGCGAACTCGTCGTCTATGACAGACGCCTTACCCAGGTCTGGAACTTTGATGGTGGGCAACGCACCCAGTCTTCTGGCTCTCGAGGGCTTATCAAGGCTTTCCCTAATGTTCGCGACCTTCGAATCGAAATCCAGCGCTGAAACCCCGCATCCGGAGCGCTACTGCGATTCGGAAGGTCTGCGTTAGGGGCCATTCTCGGTCGCGGCGAGCGACGTCTCCAGCCGGCTTAACACATATGTTATTCCTATCCTACTTAAATACGCCATTCAGAATATGCCGCCGAGTTGCAAGCAGAGCGAGGTCTCTCAACCATTGTAACCGTTGGCGTCGTTGTGGTCATCGTCGCGATCGCTGGCGTCGCTGCGTATGTCTTTCTTGCCGCGCCAGGTTCTGGTCCTTCGAGCTCGAGTCCGCCTTCGACCACGACGTCCTTCACCTCCTCGTCTCCAATCGCGACCACCTCCTCGGCCACGACCACCAGCACCAGCTCAGCTCCGACCACAAGCTCCACACTGCTCACAAGCTCGACACCGTCGACAACCAGTAGTTCCACGCCCACGAGCGCATCTACGAGCACCACCTCTAGCACGAGCACGACCACCAGCACCACTTCAAGCACCACGACCAGTACCACCAAGACCACGACCAGCAGCACGACAAGCACGACCACGACATCGACAACTTCATCACAGTCGAGCGCGTCGACCAGCACCGCGTCGGCGTCTTGCCTGCCGACTCTCAGCTTCACGTCTCAGCCTGCGAGCGTCTTCGTACCACTGCTCAGTGCCTACTCATCCATAGGCGGGAACTTCCAGATCTCGGAGAATTCGGCATCCTACACCTTCACCTCGAGCTATTCCACGGTCTATGCGAGCGCGACGACCTTCAAGGTCAGCATCGTATCCTCGGACTATCCGAGTGCGTTTACGATGTGGCTTCTCAGGAACGGGACCATCGTGGCGATTAACTACGCCGGGTCCAACTACACAGGCGCTGCAGCCATCCAGTACTACCAGTCGTCGCGTCTCTTCACCGCGTGGGGGACGGAGACTGTGTTCGGCCAGCAGCTGACGACCGACTACGTTTCTGACACCGCGTACTTCCGCTCTACCGGGACGTCGCCTGTGACGATCGGGACGAACACGTTCACCCTGACCAACTACGCCGCAAACTCGCTTCCGGAGACCGTTCCGGCCTGCGGCGGTGCGAGCATCACCCTGAGTACCGCCAGTATGTCCATAGGGTCGCCGAACGGGGCGAACTATCCGTTCCCATTCGAAGTGGACGTTGTGGGCTCGGCCACCGGAGGCCCATACGGAGCAGGCACGACGACCTTCACCATCACATCCCAGATAACATCGATCACGGTGGCCTGAGAGGCAGGACGCGAGGATCGAGCCCTTACAGGCACTCCCTCTTCTTCTCGGAGCCGGCCGGGAACGACCCCGGGACTCACCCGAGGTCTCACCGATTGACTAGTTCGACATCGGGTAGTCCATCCTACAGTTCCGGGTGCCGACCTCGCTTACCACGAGCGTCCACGCACGGTAGTCAAATCGAATTCACAGAGCCAAGAAGCGTAATTGAGCAGCCTGCTTCTAAGGGAGCGGAGCGAACTCGGCCCCAATAAGAGATGGAGAGCCTGGAGACGGACGTCAGGGGACTTTCTAGACTGCTGACCCTAGCGGAAGCTCCGCTGATGGCGATACTCCCTCACAACACGTCCGAGTACGCGGAGGCGGCTCAAAGCGGCGGGGCGGACGCGATGATTCTGGGCATCGACAAGAGCGAGTCCATGTTCCCAGGGCTTTTCGGCAGCTTCGACCTCCAGGAAGACTCCATCCTCGGCATAGTATCGACCTCCACCATCCCGGTCGGCATCTCGATCGGGGACTCGAGGCCCCTCACCCCGGACGGATGGGAGCGCATAGTCAGCAAGCCCTTCAGCTTCGTGAACATGTACGCCCACCACATGCCGCCCTTCGTCCTCTCGGACACCAGGATCGAGAAGCTCGTCTCGATAGGCGCGGGCTACATGGTCGAACAGATAAAGAGCCTCTCGGAGATGGACCAGGTGGGAGCCCTGGAAGCCGCGATAGTCTCCCCCCAGGGGCTGGCCCACGTCTTCAGCGTGCTCGACCTCTCGACGCTCCGCATGATAACGAGGCTCTCGTCGAAGCCCGTGATCCTCCGTGCCCAGAAGAGGATAGAGGCGGCGGACTACAAGAGCATCGCAGATGCAGGCCTCAGGGGAGTCAGCGTCGACCCTTCCTCTCTGGAACCCGGCGTTGAAGCATATAGGGATGCGATAACGACCTTCAGGTCTAGAGTGTCAGGGTCGCTTGAAGCGAACAGATAGAACCAAGGCGGTAATCCTCGCGGGGGGCCTGGGGACGCGCCTCAGACCCTACACCCTATTCGTGCCAAAGCCGATGCTCCCCGTGGGCCACAGGCCAATCCTCGAGTACATAGTCGACTGGTTGAGGGACAACGGCTTCGGCGATATCGTCATCTCGACCGGTTACCTGGGAAGGATGATAGAGGACCACTTCAGGGACGGCTCGCAGTTCGGGGTCAGGGTCCAGTACGCCACCTCGAGCAAGCCGCTGGGCATCGCTGGGCAGCTTCGCAACGCTGAGCCTTTGCTCCCGAGTCGGTTCGTCTGCCTCTACGGGGACGCGATCCTCGATTTTGATCTAAAGAGGCTCGTGAGGTTCCACGAACAGAAGCGCGCGATGCTCACCATGGCGCTCATGACCCACAGGACACAGGGCAAGTATGGCGTCATAGAGGTCGGCCAGGACGGCGCGATAACTGCGTGGAAGGAGAAGCCGGTCGTTGAGAGCGAGATCAACGTCGGCTGCTACGTCATGGAAAAGCCCTTCCTGAAGTACATCCCGAGCGGGTCGACCTACGGGATGAAGGAGGCCTTCGAGGTCGCCCTGGGCCACCACGAGAGGATCTTCGCCCTCAAGATGACGGGCACGTTCAGAGACATCGGAGACAAGGCCGCCTACAAGGAGGCCGATGAATACTACTCCAAGCTCTACGGGACGGTTCCCTAGTCAGGGCGATCCTCGTGAAAGTGCTCATCTTCGAGGACGACCGGTGGGGGGACTTTCGCCCCTTCACATCCACAAGGCACGTCGGCCAGCAGGTCCTGGGGGCGCGTTCCACGATCGAGCACCTCTCCGCGGGGCTGGACGAGCCTCCGTCCCTCGCAGGGAGGATTCACCTCGCGCAGGTCGTCAGGGAGGAGACGGGGCTGGTCTACAACGAGGGCGCCGACGGGAGGGTCCTCGCGATTAACGCCAGGGTCAACCCGCTCGCTGACCTGGGCAAACTGACGAAGAAGAAGGCCGGTGCCGCAATCCTGCATGGGGACGATGTCGCGGCAGCGGTCCTCTCTAGGGCCGATTTCGAGCGAACCCTTGCACCAGACTCGACGATTGCGCAGAGGAAGCTCCGTCAGGTCGCAAAGCGGCTGGAGCGGTTACAAAGCGACCAACCGATGTTCAGCTATCCGTGGGAGATGCTCGAGGCGAACGAAGCAGCCCTGCGCGCGATGGCCCCGAAGCGGGGCACACCGGCGCTGAGCATAAGCCCAGGAGCCGAGGTCGAGGAGTTCGTCTCGTTCGACCCTTCCACGGGCCCGATCGTAATCGAAGAGCGCGCCCGGATCGAGTCGTTCTCGCGTCTCACGGGGCCCTGTTACATCGGCCCGAAGACCATCGTGCACTCCGCCCTCATTCGCGGGGGGACGAGCATCGGCGCCGACTGCCGGATAGGGGGCGAGGTGGACCATTCAATAGTCTATGGACACTCCAACAAGGCGCACTCGGGCTATCTCGGCCACTCGATAGTCGGCGAATGGGTGAACCTCGGCGCGGGCAGCGAGACGAGCGACCTCAAGAGCACATACGGGACGGTGAGGGTAGCGACCCCTTCAGGGAGGGTCGACACCGGCCTCCTCAAGCTGGGTGCCCTCATCGGGGACATGGCGAAGGTCTCCGTGGGGACGATGTTGTACGGGGGAAAGGTCCTCGGCGTCTCCGCCCACGCCTCAGGCCTCGTCGACCTCGATGTGCCGGACTTCACGAGCTACGACGGCTACAGGCGCGAGTCGTTCGACCTCACGCTCGCGTCCGTCGTGCAGACGGCCGGCAGGATGATGGCCAGGAGGAACCTCGCTCTCACCCCGGCAAGGGAGGCCCTGATCGAGCGCATCTACGCCGAGCCCGAGCAACCGCCCCTGACCGCAGAAAACGACCGCAGTTAGCCCTCTCCTGCCCTGAGCAGCTTAAATGGGAGGGTTTTGGAGTCCCGGGGCAGCAAGAACGAGTCCTGGGAATTTGCAAGTAGACAAACTCTCTCCTGAAGAGGTTGTCAGGGTTGAGCCGAGGAGAGTATTCGAGCTTTACGAGGGTTGGCCCGCAAACGTCGAGGACGCCCTGAAGACGGTCGTCGATGTCAGGCAAAGACCCTACGACAGGGTCATCTACCTGGCTGTGGGCGGTTCCGCGACCGCCGGCGACATAATCTCCGACTGGTTCCTCTCGTCGGGCAGGGTCGAAGTCTCCGTGTATCGCGGAAACCTGCCGAAGGTCCACCTCGAGAACGCTCTCGTGGTCGTCTGCAGCACCTCCGGCGACACCGAGGAGACCCTCCAGATGTGGCGCGGGGTTATGGGGAGCCATCCAGACACCGTCGCGATCTCGGCAGGCGGGAGGCTGAGGGAGATGGCCGAGAGCGAGGGTGTGCCCCACGTCGCGATCAAGCTGACCAAGGCGCCGAGGTTCAGCTTGCCGTACAGCCTCTTCGCCTCGGTGGCCGTCCTCCGATCCGCCTCGCTCCTCGAGGGGATCGAGTGGGAGGTGGACGAGACGGTCGCGACGATGAAGAGCACCTGGGAACGGATCGGCGTCAAAGTCCCCACGGTGGAGAACCCGTCAAAGCTCCTGGCGTCTGAGGTGAGCGACACGGAGCCCTGCGTCTACGCGACGTCGGTCACCAAGAGCGTGGCCAGGAGGTTCAAGAACAGCCTGAACGAGAACGCTAAGATGCGGGCGTCGTTCGCCGCAGCCCCCGACTTCCTGCACAACGAGGTGGAAGCCTGGGAGTTCCCGGATGCGCGCGAGCGGCCCGTGATCCTGGGGCGACCTGGCGACCCGAGATCCGAGACGAGGTCGCTGGAGGCCTTCGGCCTGATGCTAGCGCGCAGGGGGGTCCGCGAGACGAGGGTCAGCGCGAGCGGCAACGGCAACCTGGCGGAGCTGATGAACCTCTGCTACACGCTCGACGTAGCCTCATACTACGCGGCCATCCTCAGGGGCGTGGAGCCGTTCGGCATAGGGCTCATCGACGAGCTGAAGAAGACTAGGTGATGCCGACCATCTGCGCGAGCTCCTTCCTGCTCGCCGCGCCGAGCTGCTCGGCGGCGGCCTCCGGAGAGACCTCGTTGACGAAGATCCCCGTGCCGAGCTCCAGGCCCGCCCAGGTCGACAGCCTGGGATAGACCTCGACGTGCCAGTGGATCTGCTTCGTCGTCTTCTTCTCCGACGAGCTGTGTATCACCAGGTTGAAGCCGCAGTCGCCCAGGACCTTCGACATCCCCCCGAGCGTGGACCTGAGAAGGAGGGAAAGGTCGTTGAGCTCCTTCTGTGAGAGCTTGAGTATGCTCGTCTGGTGGCGCTTCGGGTAGATCCAGAACTCGTAGGAGTGCGCCGACGCCCACGGCGCGAACGCGATGTAGAACTCGGTCGAGAGGATCTGCCTCGGACCCCCGCTCTCCGACGCCACGACCTGGCACATTGGGCAGACACCGAGCTCGTTCAAGGAGTTCTGGACCATGGCGGCCTCGGTCTCCACGACCGGGGGCAGCCTCGGCAGCGTGACGAGCTGCACGTGCGCGTGGTCGACCGTCTGTCCGGAGCCCTTCCCGTAGTTGATGAACGTCGCGACGTAGCTGACGCCCCTCTGGGCGTAGAGCCAGCGCACCTTGTCCTGCATCGTGGCCAGCAGGTCGGTCCACTGGTCTATGGTCAGCTTCGCGAAAGAATCCTCGTGCTTGGGCGAGGCCACGACGACGTAGTGGTAGCCTACGGCCGGCTCGCTGTAGTGGGGATACTCGCCGTAGGACGCCGGGGCGTTGGGCGTCACCACCGGGTACTTGTTCTGGAAGACGCGCACTACCCACCCGGTGATTCGCTCCCCCTCCGTGTCGGTCTGCTTTACCAGCGTGTTGCCCATCTTGACCAGTACCAGGTCCGCCGGCGGCGTCATCGCCTCGTTCCCCGGACAGAATGGGCACTTCTCGTGGTCGAGATGCCTTGCCGGGACGCGGGTAGCCCTGGCATCACTGGTGACTATGGAGAGCCGCTCAGTGAAGTAGTCCTTCCTTATCTCGACCATTGTGACTGTCGGGTCGGCTTCGATGAGATATATCGTTTCTCAGGACCCCGTCGAAAAAAGACACATAACGCTCGACGCCGGAGCGCCCTGACGACATGAAGTTCGGATACGTCCTGCTCGACGGGTGCGCCGACAGGCCCGTCCCGTCGCTGAATTTCACGACCCCGCTCGAGGCAGCCAGCACGCCTCACATGGACGCGCTCGCCGGGAGGTCAAGGATGGGGCGCGTCGTCACGGTGGGGAGGGGGGTTGCCCCCGAGTCGGACATCGCCGTCTTCAACATGCTGGGCTACGCGTTTCCGAGCGGTTATCCTGGCCGTGGCGTCGTCGAGTCCATCGGCGCCGGCGTCCGCTTCAAGGACGGGGACCTGGCTGTCAGGGCCAACTTCGCAACGGCCGAGGGAGGATACATCACCGACAGGCGGGCAGGTCGGGACCTGACGAAGAAGGAAGCACTCTCCCTGGAGGAAGATCTGAACGGCATCAAGCTCGACGGCGGGGAGTTCGAGTTCAGGAGCACCGTGGGCTACCGGGCGGTACTGGTCATCAGGGGGGGCGGGCGGCTCTCGGCCGAGATAACCAACACCGACCCAGCCTACTCGCGAACGCGCTGGTTTGGCGCCGCTCGCAAGGTCTCCGGACCCGAGAAGGTGCAGACCTCAAAGCCCATCGCCAGGTCGCGCGGCGCGGCCAGGGCGGCCCAGCTGGTCAACGAGTTCCTCTCCCTCGCGACGAAGGTCCTGGATTCGTCCGCCGTCAACTCAGAGCGAACGAGGCAGGGAAAGAAGCCAGCCAACCTCCTCCTGCTCCGCGACGCCAGCGACCACGTCCCGGTCGTCCAGCCCTTCAGAGAGAAGTACGGTGTAAAGGGGGTAGCGCTGGTGGAGATGCCCGCCGAGGTGGGGATTGCGAGGTTGCTGGGCATGAAGGAAGTAACCGTCAAGGACCACAGGGACCTGCAAGGGAAGGCGGAGCTGTTCAACCGCGAGCTCTCAGAGGGCTCCATCGTCTATGCGCACATCAAGGGCCCCGACGAGTTCGGCCACGACGGAGACGCCACGGGGAAGAAGAAGAACATCGAGTCGATCGACGACGTCTTCTTCGGTTCCATCAGGGCGGGTGACGCCAAGTTCGCTGTCTCCTGTGACCACTCGACTCCCTGCGTGTTGAAGATGCACTCGAGCGACCCAGTTCCCCTCATGGTCACCACGACGCAAAGAGACCGGGACTGCTGCAGGTTCACGGAGGGTGACGCGGAGAAGGGCAGCCTGGGGACCCTCCGGGGCGCCGACGTCCTCTCCAGGGCCCTCTCAATCGTCTAGCCAAAGAACGACTGACCCAGAGATGTTCGACCAGGACCGGGCCTAGATAGCACGGGAGTCCAAGCAACCGCAGGAGACGCTAGCGTCGCCTCGGGACCCACCCTGTGATCGAGAGGACGTGGCCGTCGGGGTCACGGAAGTCCGTAGCGAGCAGCTCCATGTCTCCGCTGTGCGTGACGGCACGAGGCGGGTACGGGAAGGTGACGCCCTTCGACTTCAGCTCTTGATAGGTGGCGCCGACATCTCCGACCTCGAACGAGATCTCTACACCTCCCGGGATGACGGGGCCTGCCCTCGCCGCGCTCCTCAGGGCCAGTGTCACGCCTCCTCCATCAAGGAACGCGAACTCACCCGGGGTGCTGGACTTCGTCATCCCCAGGACGTCGCGGTAGAAGGCCACCGACTTTTCGAGGTCATTCACAGACAGTATGACCTTTGCTATCCTCGAGAGAGGCACGCCTTGACGTAGGGCACCGGTGGTCGTCTTATTGCTTTGGCTCGGGTCCCTGGAGAAGAGCGCCGCCCTCCTCGTCGAAGAGCTCCTCAATGGTCTGCCCCTTCCTGATGACGCTGTAGCTCCCCTGCGCGTCCCTCATGAGCACGTACGGCTTCGGCTGGCAGTGGAACGGGGACGCGAGCACTACCGAGTATGCTCCCGCTCCCCTGAAGACGACAAGCTTCCCCACCTCGGCTCCTCCCAGCTTCGACCTGCTCGAGGTCGTGAAGACGTCGAGAGAGTCGCAGAGCCGTCCGACCAGGATGGTCTTCTGCTGCGACGCGCTCCCTCCCGGGATTACCTCCACCGGATACTCGTGCCTCAGAAGCGCGGAGTCCGCCAGGTCGTGGTACCCGGCGTCGACGTAGACGTACCTGTTCTCGTTGAACCTCTTGACGTTCACTATCTTCGAGACCATCACGCCCGAGCCCGCGGAGAGGAACCTTCCGCTCTCGACGATCAGGGTGAACTTGCTCCCGAAGCTCTCAGCGAGGCTGCTCAGCTGCTCGAGTATCTTGGCCGAGAAGTCCGCCGGGGAAGGGACGCTCCTCCCATAGGACGTGGGGAGACCTCCTCCGATGTCGAGCGTGTTGATGGGGAACTCGCCGAGGCTCCTCCTCGCGTTCAGGATGAAGGCCTCGAGCTTCTCGAGCGCCTCAGAGTAGCAGGAGGGGTCCTCGATCTGGCTGCCGAGGTGGAAGTGGAAACCGTCGAACCCCAGCGAGGGCGTGTCGAGTATCTTCTTGAGCATGAACATGGCCCCGTCCTCGTCGATCGACTCGAGCGGCACTCCGAACTTACCGTGGCGTATCGAGAACCTGAGCTCCGCCTTGACGTGAACCTCGGGATTGACCCTGATCAGGGTCTTGACCTCGCCTCCGATCTTCGTCGCGGCCTCGATGAGATTGAGCAGTCCGTTGTAGCTCGAGACGACTATCTTCCTCACCCCGCGGGAGATCAGGTCCTCAAACTCGGCCTCCGTCTCCGTGATGGAGGTGTAGATCACGTTCTCGGGTGACCCGCCGCACTTCAGGAGGAAGTAGAGCTCGTTCGCCGCCGTCAGGTCGAACATTATCCCTTCGGAGACGAACGTCTTTATCACGGCCGGGTTGAAGTTCGCCTTTATCGAGTAAGCAACCCTGAAGGGCCCCTTGAAGCCCTGGTACGCTTCTTCGATCTCGCGTACGTTTTCTCTCAGGACCGTCTCGTCCATCAGGAAATAGGGTGTGCCAAATTTCTCGGCCAGACTGTACAAATCCTGGTCATTGAACTTTGGTGTCGTCAGACTCCGGGTCTTCGTTACCGGCTGAGTCCGAGGTTCAGGCAATTGTTTGTGTCGATAGTATCGAAAGTTTCGCTTAAAAATTTATCCCCCCGCGAAAAATTTTTCGTCGCGCGACGCGGCCCGGTCGAGGCTCTTCGACCAGCCGTCTTGTCAGAGGGAGACGTCGTCGCCAGGGAAAGCTTCGCGAACGCGGCGTCAGCCATCTCGCGGCCACTCTGCGACAGCCGGCTGAATCGCGGCGGGATGGACCGAAGACCTCGACGACCTTCCAGAGGAGAGACTTCTCTCGCGACGGAAAAGCGAAGGGTCGAACACGAGCTAGAAGGACGCGGCCAGTTGAACATAAGCCCTAGCGCGAGAGTGGTTCTTCTAGCACCATTACTACCCGTCCGCCGCCCCGTTGGTGGCCGGGCCTGGGCCCCTACTTTCCGACGAGGATCTCGATGGAGGAGACGTTCCTCATCTCGCCGGTGTCGACGCTCTTAACCTGCTCTGTGCTGATGGCGATGTTCTTCACCGCGAAGGCGCCGTTCCCGAGCCTCTTGGTGACGATCTCAGCCACGTCGACCGCCCTTCCGATGGCAAGGCCTCTGGCCTTGATGACGACCTCGCCTGCCTGCGACAGCTGTATCAGGGCAGACATTGCGTAGCTCATCACCGGCTTCTTGCCCACGTAGATGTGGTTCTGTGCCATTCCGCTTGGCGGTGGCATCTCTTCTTCTGGCTGGTCTGCGCCCGGTGCGCGTTCCCCAGTGGGAGCCCGATTGTTTGGCTTGCTGGACATGTTGGCCGCCGCCGACGCTCAGTGCCTATTTATGCGTGACTAGACGAATCGTCCACACGAGAGCCGCAGGCCTAGAGAAGATAGCGGACGGGGATGTCCTGGTACTCGCCGTTGGGGAGCGTGCGCCTGACGGAGAGCGGGAGAGCCTCGCTCGCGAGCTCCGTCATCGCGAGGAATATCGGGTCCTTGGTGGTCTCGTCCACGGGGACGAAGAAGGGCGCGCCCATGGCGAGCTGCAGCGACCGAGCGCCTATGATTCTCGCCTTCTCGAAGCGCGTGAGCTTTGGAGGCCCTATCTTGATCTCGAAACCTTCTTCAACCGCGCGTCGAGGTTTCTTTTTATCGCGCGAAGTAACTGCTGGGGACAACCAATACCCTCGAGAACGCTCAAGCCGCTTTGGGGCGCTTGTATAAAGTTTGTGATGGGCGTTGTGCGCCCGGCGGGCCCGCTGGGGCACAAGCATGAAATAGGACCGAAAGGGCGCTCTGAATCCGCGCCCATGGAGAGCAGGAGCGGAGAGGAGATGCAATGTCGGTATCGAAGGTAGAGTGCAGAGCCATCGTCAGGGGCAAGGGCGAGCTGAAGTTCGACGTCTACAAGCACCTCGCACCTGTGACGGTGAGCGCGGTCCTCAGGGAGTTGCCAATCAACGCGCGCGTCACCATCTACCCCAGGGCGATGGTCTGTCTGCTCACCGGAATCAAGGCTGGCGTCGAGAAGCAGAGGTTCGAGTTCACCAAGGGCGACGTCGCCTTCCTTGCCGCGAACGGCTCGCTCTGCTTCTTCTTGTCGAACGCGAAGAGCCAGAGCCCCCTGAACCCCCTCGGGAAGGTCGAGGGAGGACTCGAGGTCTTCGAGTCGCTGTCTGCGGGTGACAGTATGGAGATAGTTCAGGTGCGGGAAGTGAGCGAAGGCGCCCAGACGTAGTGCCCGCTGAACCCGCCGACCCTGTGTAGCATTCCCTTTGACTCGAGCGAACCCAGGATCGTCCTCGCTATCGACGCGCTCACGTTGAGGCTCCTAGCTGCCGAGTAAATCGTGATCGCCTTCTGCGAAGAGAGCGACTTGAACATCTCCTGCTCGCCCATCTTCGGCATCAGGACCTCGACCCTCTTCCTCTCGCCGACGGCAGCCTTTGTCTTCTCGACCTTCTTCCTGGAGCCGTCAGCCTGCACCTCCCCTTCCTCGTTCTGGGTCTTCTCCATGGAGGCCAGGGTCTTCTTCTTTGTTCCGCCCATCTAGTTCACTCGATGCCCCGCGACCGGCACCGAATAATTAACCTTGCGGAAAGGCAGGCCGCCTTGGCGACGGACCGCGCTCTCAGTTGTCGTACAGCCGCTGCCCAGGGACGCCCTGCCGCCCCTCCTCCCTGGACAGCTCCTGAAGGAGCTTCAGCAGCGAAGTGCCCATCGGTGTCAGCTCGTACATCCTGACCTTCCCGTAGGCGACCTTGTCCACCACGAACCCGTACTTCTTCATGAGCACGAGGTGCCTGTCAACCCCCTTCCAGTCGAGGCCGAGCTCCTGGGCTAGCTGGAGCCTGTCCTTTGGAAGGGACAGCGCGTCCAGGAGCCTCAAACGCGTCTTCCCTCCCTTCATCTTGACGAAGAGCCCGAAGACGTCCGAGTCGAACCCGAGGTCCGTCCAGCGCGACCTCATCCTGCCCCTCCAGATCCACATCCCGCCGACAGCGACCCAGCTGGTCGGGGCGATCGCCAGGGAGTGCTTCTCCAGGAATGCCGCCACCGAGAGGAGGGTGAACCCGCCGACGCCCGCAGCCGAGGCGCCCGACGCGGCGAAGCTGGGCGAGGTGCTCGAGACGCTCTGGCGTACGGTCGTTGTGGTGGTCGTAACGGGCTGCGAAGTCTGGGACGAGCTGGCCGCGGAGTTCGAGGCCGAGTTCTGGGTCGTCGTGCTGCTTGCGAATGTCTCGGTCGAGGTTGCCGTGAACGTCGTCGTGCTGGAGACAGTGAACGAAAGTGTGGAGGTGGTCGCGGAGGCGGCCAACGCGGGAGTCGATGATGAGAAGAGGTACGCGCCCAGAAAGACCGTGTTGACCAGGGCGAATCCGACGAGGACCGCCAAGGCGTAGGAGGAGGTCTTCATAAGGCGGAGAGAAACGGTCGTTTTCTGATAAATACTTTTGTCCGAGTGATGGGACAAAAGGTCATCACATCTCCCCGGTCCTGGGGAGGTCGTTGGACCCCAAGAGAGGCAATCCGAAGGCGGTCGTCGTCCTTGCTGTAATTCTCCTAATAGGCGGGGGGGTCGTCGGCGTCCTAATCCCCGCCCTGAGGGGAGAGCCTGGAGCGCTCTACTCGAGCGACTCCGCGGCCTCCGCGCGGTCTCCCTGGACGACGGTTCTGGGAGGTCTGACTAGTCAGTTCGGCTTCTCTGGGGCATCGTCGACCGGGTCGGCGACTCCGTCTACCACCGTGATTGGCGTGGCTACGACCGAGACCTCGGCTTCGACGACGACCGTCGCCACCAGTACTGGGGAAGCCTCGATCGGGGCCGCGGCAACGACCAACAGCAGCGGCTCCTCTTCCGGCGCCGACATCGAGTTCTTCAGCAACCTCACCCTCAACGTCAGCCAACCTTCCGCATCCCAGCAGAAGGCGAGCGAGATTGCAGCCTCGCTGGGCGGATACGTGGCGTCCTCCACCTACTCCGGCTCCTACGCGACGATGACGCTGCGGATACCCGCACAGAACTTCGAGCAGGCGATGACCCAGCTCGAGGCTCTCGGTAGCGTGATCAGCTCCTCCTCGTCGAGCGACGACGTCACGGTCCAGTACACCGACCTCAACGCGACGCTCCAGTCCCTCCTCACCGAGCAGACCTCTCTCATCAAGCTGTTGGGAGAGTCGACCTCCGTCAACGCGACCCTGAACATCGAGTCCGTCCTCCAGAAGACGGACGCCCAGATCAACTCGGTCGAGAGCAGCATCCTAGAGACGGCCCGCCTCATCGACTACGCCACGATAGGCATCGTGTTCCAGACCTCGGTGCCGCTGACCGTGGTACCGCTGGTCGTCAAGCTGTCCGCGACGCCCCTGAAGGGCATGAGCCCCCTCAGCGTAACCTTCAACGCCGTCGTCAGCGGAGGGGTCCAGCCTTACATCGTCAACTACAACTTCGGTGACGGAACGTCCGCCCAGGGGCAGCAGCTCATCCACCAGTTCACGCAGCCCGGGAGGTACAACGTGACCGTCAGCGCCACGGACCAGTCTGGGAACGTCTCCCTCGCCTGGATAGTGGTGCAGGTTACGAGTCCGCCCGTCACCTCGGGCGTCGCGGCCTTCGGGGGGTTCGTCTGGGCGCTCTTCTCGGGGGTGGTCGAGGGCATAGTGGAGGTGGCCGCAGTGGTCCTCCCGATCTTCGTCGTCCTCTATCTGGCCATCCTTCCCGCGTACAGGAGGGTGTCGAGGGCCCGAGGTGAGCAGGCCGAGCCCGCCCCGACCACCCAAGCCGCGTGAGGTCCGCTAGGGCCCCGGCTGGAACGTCTTCCTGAGGGTCCGCAGCATGATGCCGACGAGCAGGATCAGCAGGCCTACGGCGAAGAACGAGGCGGCGCTCTCGAGAGTGCCGATCGTCAGACCTGAGAAGTAGATGGGGAGGAAACCCACCAGGATTACCAACACGCCGATGACCATCAGCCTGACCGACCACCGCAATTTGAGACGCCGCGCCCACGCGCCCCAAGTCTAAAGAGGTGTCGCTCGGGGAGGCCGGCCGGAGATTCTCCTCGTTCATCCGAAAAGTCCGAGAGGGAATCAAAACTTATTCGTGGCTCTCCTGGGGTAGCATCGTGGCATCCGAGGGCGGCGCAGGATTCGCCAGGCAGAGCACCGGGCTCGTGAAGACCGTCTCCCTCTTCGACGCCGTGGCCGTGAACGTCAGCTACATGTCCACGGGCGCCGCGCTCTCCCTCCTCGGGTTCACCCTCGTCCTTCTACCTTCGGTCTCCGGGGTGAACCTCGTCTACGCCTCCCTCATAGGGTTCCTGATCACCATCCCGCAGGTGATCGTCTACACGATGATGTCGAGGAGGACGTCGAGGACGGGCGGCGACTACGTCTGGATGTCGAGGTCCCTGGGCGGCCTCGTCGGGAGTTCCGTGACGTTCATGGGAATCACCATGGAGACGATGCCCTACCTGGCGCTGATAGCGCTCTCGGTGGTCTTCGCCATTGGGTCGGTCGGCGTGTCGATGGGGGGCTCCGCGTTCAGCGGCCTGGCGGTGGCGGGGTCGGCCCCCCTCGACCAGTTCTCGCTCGCCGCGGCGATCTTCGCGTGTCTCATAGCGCTCAACATCGTCCGGCCCAGACTGGGCTTCAGGCTCATCTCCGTGCTCATGCTGGTGGGGGTCGTGACCCTCCTCGTCTCCATGGGGACGCTCCTGGCCGCCGGGAGGGGAGGAGTCGCGGATTATGTCAACGGCCTGGGACTGACCGGCTCGAACGGCAACCCGATAACCTACGCGTCGGTCGCCAACTCCTACACCGGCCGCGGCTTCGACCTCGCGGCGACCGTCTCCATACTCCCCTTCTTCGCAATCTTCGTCTACCCCTGGTTCAACGCCTCGGCCTCGGTGGGCTCCGAGCTGAAGGGGAGGAGCGCCGTCACCTGGAACGCGCCCATCTCCGCACTCCTCGCGATGCTCGTCGTCACGGTCCCGCTCGCGGTGATGTACTACGTCGGGGGGTTCGGCTTCACCGATGCAGCCCTCTCCAACAGCAGCCTCGTCTACTCCGCCTCCTTCAACTTCTGGACGCTGGCGATGGGCGTCACCCAGGTCACCGCGCTGAAGCTCCTCATAGGGCTCGGCTGGATACTCTGGGTGGTGGCGATACTCGCCTTCGGGATAATCACCATCTCGAGGTACATGATGGCCCAGTCCTTCGACAGGTTCCTTCCCGCCAAGCTCGGCTACGTCAGCGAGAGGTTCGCGTCACCCGTCTACGCTCACCTCCTCGACCTCGCGGTGACGGTGGTCCTGATCGGCCTCGCGGCCTTCGTCTACGGAACTCTCTCCTCGCTCTACGGCGCCATCCTCGCCTCGATGTTCTACTTCGCCTTCGTCGGCGCGGCGGCCGCCGTCTACGGGTTCAGGAAGGAGAGGGGGTCCGCCAGGAGAACCCTCCTCGTCTCGGGCGCGCTGATGGCGGCCGTCTTCCTCTTCCTGGCCTACGAGTTCCTCTCAGCCCCGACGGTGTGGGGAGGGAACCCGCTCGCCTATGGATACATCGCAGCGACGTTCGTGGCGGGCGTCGCAATCTACGCCGCGTCGAGACGGTATCACCTCCGCGGTGGACTGGACATCTCCCTCCTCTTCAGGGAGATCCCTCCCGACTGAAGGAGGAGTTGACAGCCTTCCCTGAGCACCCGCGCAACATAAAAAAGAAGCGCGGCCGCGCTTCCTGCGCTTGAAGTTCTCGGAGGTCGCGGACGCCTACGCCAAGCTCGAGTCGCTCAGCGGCAGGCTCGCGATCACCGAGGTCCTCGCGTCTCTCTTGAGGGACGCCCCCATCGGTGAGCTCCCCATGCTCGTGTACCTAACCCAGGGGAAGCTCAAGCCTGACTACGAGGGCGTCGAGCTCGGCATCGCCGAGAAGTTCGCGGTCCGCGCGCTCGCGACGGCGTCTGGAGCGTCGCCCGAATCCGTCAAGCGGGCCTACGTCGAAGCGGGGGACCTGGGGACCGCAGCGGAGGCCCTCCTTGCCGACGGGAGGCAGCGACACCTCGCGTCAGAACCCCTCACCCTGAAGAGGGTTTACGACGGGCTCTACGCGATCTCGCAGATCTCCGGGAGCGGCTCGATCGAGTCCAAGCTCAAGGAGCTCGTGGGCCTCCTCAGCGACGCGACGCCCAGGGAGGCCAGGTACATCCTCCGCACCGCCGTGGGAGAGCTGAGGCTGGGAGTAGCAGACTACACTATCCTGGATGCCTGTGCGGCCGCGCTCCTAGGAGGCAAGGAGCACAGGAAGAGCCTGGAGCGCGCCTACAACGTCACCTCCGACCTTGGCTTCGTCGTCCAGCTCGCGGCCGAGAAGGGGCTGGCAGGTGTCGAGGGCGTCCGAGTGCACGTGGGGAAGCCCATCAGGCCCATGCTCGCGGAGAGGCTGAGCAGCGCCAAGGAGATACTCGAGAAGATCGGCGGCGAGGTTGCGGCCGAGTACAAGCTCGACGGCGAGAGGGTCCAGATACACAAGGACTCCGGCAAGGTCGAGCTCTTCTCGCGCAGGCTGGAGAAGATCACTCCCACCTACCCCGACGTCGCGCGGTACGCGGTCGACTACGTCAGGAGCAGGCGGGCCATACTCGAGGGCGAGGTCGTGGCCGTGAACACAGAGACAGGGGAGTACTACCCGTTCCAGGAGCTGATGCACAGGAGACGAAAGCACGGCATCCAGGACGCGATGAAGGAGTATCCCGTCGCCATCAACTTCTTCGACGTGATGTTCTCGGAGGGGAGGGACCTCACGGGAGAGACATACACGGTCAGGAGGGCGGAGCTGGAGAAGATCGTCCGCGCGACCGATTACACGAGGCCGGTCCCCGCCATAAGGACGAGCAGCGCGGAGGAGATAGAGAGGTACATGGAGGAGGCGATATCGGAGGGCGGGGAGGGGCTGATGATCAAGGACCCCGACGCCGTCTACACGGCCGGCGCCAGGGGATTCGGTTGGATCAAGCTCAAGCGGGAGTACAGGAGCGAGCTCACCGATACCATAGACCTGGCGATCGTCGGCGCGTACCACGGGAGGGGGAGGCGGGCGGGGGCCTACGGAGCGTACCTGCTCGCGGCGTACGACGACAAGAAGAACGACTTCCCGACCATAAGCAAAATCGGGACGGGTTTCTCCGACGAGGACCTGGAGAGGTTCCCGAAGCTCCTGAAACCCTATGAAAGCACCGTGAAACCCCCCAACGTGGAGTCGGTGCTGGTGCCCGACGTCTGGTACAGGCCGAAGGTCGTCATAGAGACCATCGCCTCCGAGATCACGCTCTCGCCAATCCACCCCGCAGGGATGGACAGCATAAGGGAGGGGAGCGGCCTCGCGCTCGAGGTTCCCCAAGTTCACCGGGAAGGTCAGGGACGAGAAACGGCCTGAGGACGCGACGACGGTGAAGGAGATAGTCGAGATGTACGGGCTGCAGAAAAAGAAGATCAAGGAGTAGGCTCGCCTAGACGCTTTAATAATGCAGTCCGAAGCCGAAAATCCGGTTTGGAAGGCAACCCTTCGCAAGAGGTGATCCTCGCAGAGGAGGAGGCTGTGGTCAACCGCGGGGTCGGTGTACGCCAGGAGATGGAGGCGGACCTGGACGTCGGCAAGGAGACGGAGGGCAACCTCATCCTCACAAACCTCAGGCTGGTCTACGCCCACGGCTCGGAAAGCGAGGTAGACGTCCCGGTGGGGATGGTGGACCCCTTCGAGACCCTGGGGAAGAAAAGGCTCTACATCTCGGACGTCGAGGACCTGGAGAACATCCCCCAGGACCCGGCGAACCTCTCCATCAAGCTCTCGTCGATAGTATCCGTGAAGGGGCACCACACTCCAGGGCTCGCGCCGAAGCTCGAGGTGCAGTGGAACGACAACGGCGTGGTCAAGAAGACCGAGTTCGTCGAGCAGGAGACGGGAAGGTCCAGGACGAGGAACCTGAACGACTGGGCTCCCGTCATAGAGAGGCTCAAGGGCGGCAGGCAGCAGATACACATGCTCCCTCGAGCCCCGGAGAGGGACTCCCTCGAGGGAAGAATCCTCCAGGTCCTCTCCGACATGCAGGAGAAGGGCGTCCTGACCATCGAGGGGGAGGTCGAGAAGAAGTTCGACGGCGACCTCGACCCCGACCAGGTGAAGGAGGCGTGCGAGCGCCTAGCGTCCCAGGGACTGATCTCCCGGACGACCACCGTCCCCGACGAGCCCTTCTACGTCAAGGTCTCTCCGCTCGGGGACGACGACCTTAACCGCTGACCGGTCCAGCGGCAAGGCGGGAACATTAATTACCGTCGGTTGCGCGCGAGACATCAGGCGGCCTGGTTGAGAACGAGGCGAGTCCTGGCGGTCACGCTGCTCCTGGGAGCGCTCGCGCTGGTGTCCATGGGAGGCCAGGCGCATGGGCAGACGTCGGTCGCGCCTCCATACTACGTGATCTCGCTCAACGCGAACATCGACCCCGGCACCGAGGCCTTCGTCGCCTCGTCGATAAGCGACGCACAGTCCGCGGGGGCGAGCCACGTCGTGCTCGTGCTGAACAGCGTGGCCGGCGACGACGAGAGCATGGACGGCATAATACAGGCCATGTCGAACTACGAGTCGAGCGGGGGGACGTTCATCACCCTCGTGGGACCCTACGGCGCGGGCGCGGTGGACACGGGCGCGTTCGTGGCGGAGGCGTCCAACCAGGTCTACATGATGAACGGGACATCGATCGGGTCCGCGCTGGACGTCGCGGCGACATCCGAGACGGGCTCCGTCGTCGCCTACACGACCTACATGCAGGCGCTCACCCAGTACTTCGGCAGGAACGGGACCGCGACGGCGCTAATGGTCAGCTCCGACGCCTCCTTCGTCGCGACCGGAGCCCTCAGGGTCCACGCGGTGGACGGCGTCGTGAACGCGTCCACGGTCTCCGCCGCCCTCGCCGCGCTGGGCGTTCCCTCCAGCGCACCCACGGAGAACGAGGGGATAAGCGCCGAGCTGATCAGCGTCCTGAGCGACCCCAACCTCGCGTCGGTCCTCTTCCTCGCGGGCATCCTCGCGATCATGGTCGACCTCTTCCATCCGACCTTCATCCTGTCTGCCGCCGGCGCGGCGGCGATTGTGATGGCTCTCATCGGGCTCGGCTACTTCGGGGCCCCTCTCTCCGCGGTCCTGCTCATGTTCATCGGCGCAGCCTTCATCTTCCTCGAGGTCAAGACGCATCACGGGATAAGCGCCGTCGGCGGGGTCATCGTCTTCGCCATCGGCGTCCTGCTCGTCTTCCAGAACACCGTGACGCCCGCCCCGACCTCCACGGGGATAACCCCACCAGCCGCCGTCGTGAGCCCGAGCCCCATCACCTACGCCATACTCGGAGTGCTCGGGGTGGCGATCATCATAGGGAGCTTCTACCTGTACAAGCTCAGGAGGGACCTGGAGAGGAGGAAGACGGGGCTCTTCGAGATGAAGCGGATGATCGGGAGGGAGGGAGTCCTCACGTCAGACGTCAAGGCGAACTCGACGGGCACGGCGAACATAGACTCGGAGGACTGGTCCGTCACATCCAAGCAGGACCTGGTGAAGGGTGCGCGTGTAAAGGTTAAAGAGACCGACGGTTACAAGCTCGTAGTAGAAGGCGTCTAGTTACGACCCTCTCACCGCTTGCGTTCGCGTCGGCCACGGCCATCGCCGAGTACGTCATCCTCATCCTAGTCGTCCTCATAGTCCTAGGGTTCATCGCGTCGACCATCAAGGTGGTCCGGGAGTACGAGAGGGTCGTCCTCTTCACCCTAGGGCGGCTCGTGGGTGCGAGGGGTCCCGGGATCGTCTTCGTCTTCCCGTTCATCAACAGGGTCAACAAGGTCGACCTGAGGGAGAGGTACATCGAGGTCCCCCACCAGACGTGCATCACCAAGGACAACGCGCCCACGGACATCGACTTCCTGATCTACTACAAGGTCATGGACGCGGCCCAGTCGATCGTCCAGGTGCAGAACTTCGCGGGCGCTTCCGTCGGCATCGCCACCACGACCCTCAGGTCCGTCGTCGGCGACATCCCGCTCGACGAGCTGCTGGCCAAGAGGGACCAGATCAACAGCATCCTCAGGACGAAGCTGGATGAGGTGACCGAGAGGTGGGGCATCAAGGTCACCAACGTCGAGATCAGGGAGATCAAACCTCCGAAGGACGTCCAGGACTCGATGGTCAAGCAGATGTCCGCCGAGAGGACTAGGAGGGCCATGGTCCTGGAGGCAGACGGCAAGAGGGAGTCGACCATACTCGTGGCGGAGGGAGACAAGAAGTCGGCGATACTCAAGGCCGAGGGAGACAAGCAGGCGGTGATTCTGCGCGCTGAGGGCTACGCGACGTCCCTGGGGATCATCTTCGGCACGGCGAAGACCATAGACGCGAAGACGATGACCCTCCAGTACCTCGACACGCTCAAGACCATAGGCAACAGCCCGTCCACCAAGTACATCATCCCGGCGGAGTTCACGGAGCTTCTGAAGCCCCTCAGGGGGCTGATGGGCGACGAGGACACGAAGGGCTGATTGGCAAAACGTCCGAAATTTGTGACGCTTATATTGCATAAATTTCATACCCCAGCGGGGAAAAGACTCTGTCAGGTTCTGAAGCGGACCTCCAAGCCAGAAGGAGGACTCTCCTCGTTCTC
Organism: uncultured Nitrososphaerota archaeon; assembly: GCA_963703285.1. Classification (GTDB taxonomy): domain Archaea; phylum Thermoproteota; class Nitrososphaeria; order Nitrososphaerales; family Gagatemarchaeaceae; genus Gagatemarchaeum. The sequence goes on along the minus strand of OY969807.1, from coordinate 483,011 downwards.
GAGGACATGGCACGAAGAAACACGGACGCATCGAGGGTGCTGAACGAGGAGCTGCAGGCCCTTCTCAGCAACGACAAGGCGGGGCTAAAGGCCTCGATGGAGAAGATCAAGAAGGCGGAGGAGGACGTCGTCTCGCTGCGGAGGTCCCTGATAAGGGAGCTCGCGCAGGTCGGGACCCTACTCCTGAACAAGGAGGACCTCCTCAGGCTCGCGTTCCTCATCGAATCGATAGTCGGCTACGTCAACGGGACGGCCTTCAAGATCTCTCATCTCAACCGGTCCATCGTCAAGATAAAGAAGTACAGGGAGCCGCTCTCGGACCTCCTAAACCTACTCATCGAGGAGGTCTCCAAGCAGAACGAGTGCGTGCGCGCCCTCTCGATGAACCCCGACCAGGCCATAGAGACGGCGGGGCAGATCCAGAAGATCGAGAGCGAGATAGACGGCAAGCAGAGGGACCTGATGAACGAGGTCCTGAAATCGATGAACGGCTACAGGGCGCTGATCGCGATGAAGGACGTCATACAGTCCATCGAGGACGCCTCCGACGCGGCTATGCGGGCGGCAGACTCGACCACGATAGTGGCGCTCGGCGTCTAGGCGGGGCAGGAGCTTTGACAGCGAGGGTGTCCACGGGAAGGCTATTCGAGAACAGGATCGTCGTCTGGGACATCGACTCGTCGAGGCGCCTCTTCAAGGAGGCCTACTACGGGAAGCCCCTCGGGATCCCAAAGCCGAAGGACTTCGAGTTCGAGGCGCCGCTGATCCTCGACCTGATGGAGGGATACTACCTCGTCAAGAAGAAGAAGCTCAGGGTCGAGGACCAGGGCGGCAAGGGCATCCAGGCCGAGAGGCTTGAGCAGATATGCGCGGACTCGTACACGGACTTCGCGGAGAAGTACAGGGTCTACAGCCTGCTGAAGGAGGCGGGCTACGTCGTGGCCCCGGGCATAAAGTTCGGGACCGACTTCGCCGTCTACGAGCACGGGCCCGGGATCGACCACGCCCCGTACATAGTGCAGGTTGAGAAGGCCGGGAGCGAGATAAACGCCATGGACATGGTCAGGTCGGGGAGGCTGGCCACCACCGTGAGGAAGCAGTTCATCATCGCCGTCGTGAGCGGCAGCAGGGAGAAGGTCGAGTTCCTCGCCTTCGACTGGTGGCGGGCCTGACCGGAGAGGCTCGCGTTCACAATAAAAGGCGGTCGCAGACGGGCGCCCGTCGATGGAGACGATAAGCGCAGGCTCGTACATACTCGTGTACAGGGACAGGAGGAGGAAGTGGCTGGTGCGCCCCGCAGACACGCCCAAGCTTCACACGCACCTCGGGATACTCGACTGCACCGCGCTCATAGGCCTGCCCTTCGGGACCGTCGCGACAACGACGATGAACGACACCGTCTACGTCCTGAAGCCCACCCTGGAGGACATCGTGATGAAGTTCGCAAGGAAGACGCAGGTGATCTACCCCAAGGACCTGGGCATGATCGTGATGCGCTGCGGCATCCACTCGGGGAGCAGAGTCTTCGAGGCGGGGACCGGGTCGGGCGCGGCGACGGCGGCCTTCGCCTACATGGTCGCCCCGGCGGGGCGCGTCTACAGCTACGACCTCAACGCGGAGTTCCAGGAGGTGGCGAGGAAGAACCTGGAGAGGTTCGGGCTGCTTGACGTGGTCACCCTCAGGGGGAAGGACGCCAAGGAGGGAATCGAGGAGAGCGACCTGGACGCCGCCCTCGTCGACATGGGAGACCCCTGGGAGCTCGTGCGGAACGTCAAGGGCGCCCTCTCCCCCTCGGGGATGATGGCGGCCATCTGTCCCACCATGAACCAGGCCGAGAGGCTCACCGAGACGATGAAGGGGGAGTCCTTCGTCAACGTCGAGACGCTGGAGGTTTTGGTCCGCAACCTCGAAGCGAGGGCGGGGATGACGCGCCCATCGCAGTTCATGATAGGCCACACTTGCTACGTCACCTTCGGGAGGAAGACGGTCTAGCCCCGCCGTCTCGGCGAAAGATGGCAAGAGTTTTAATCCGACATTATGTGCGGTCGCCCACTCGATGAGCGCCAGCCAGAACCGGGAGGACATACCGTTCCTCCTCTTCCTCGTCCCCTTCGCGGTGAGCGGCCTATACGCGATAGTCCTCTGGGCGCAGACCGGCATCTCCTCGACCCTCCCGCAGACCGTCTTCCTCCAGGTCGCGGAGAGCCCCTACGTCTTCCTGGTCGGGTTCGTCGCCGTTGTCTTCGGCGCCATCCTAGACGTGATCTACACCGAGCCGGCGAGGCGGAGGGCCAAGGTCGTCCAGGAGAGCTCGACGCTCCAGAAGCTGGCCCTGGTCGCGCTGGTCCTCGGGGTTCTCTCGGCCTGGTACGCCGCGGGGTTCGACCTCGGCACCGCCGCCACGAACGTCCTGAACGGACGATACGTCGTCGTCTTCCCCGCGCTCGTAATCCTCTTCAGCTTCCTCATGCTTCCTTCGGTGACCATCAGGAAGGACCAGGCCAGGAACGTCGTAACCATCCTGCTCCTCCTCGGACTTCCCCTGGTCCTGGACGAGGTCGGGAAGGTCTCCTTCTTCGGCGGGATGGGCCTCGCGATAGTCATGCTCGCCGTGGCGCTCTACCTCTACCTCGCCAAGCCGGGCGAAGCCAAGCCGGCCTAGCCCGACCCGGCCCCTTCGGCCAGGGTCGCCAGTTTGGCGAAGTCGTCCCGGAGCGCGCGTTCCAGTGAAGGGTTGTAGATTATCGAGGCCGGGTGATACGTAGGGAGATAGTCCACCGACCCCCTCCTCACCGCGGAGCCGTGCCCCCGCGACAGCGTGACCTCGGGGAAGAACTCCTTGGTCGCGGTATCCCCGAGCAGCACCACGACCCTCGGCGAGATGGCTTCGATCTGGCGCCGGAGGTAGGGGTGGCAGGAGTCGAGCTCGCCCCGGGCCGGTCTTCGGTTCGACGGAGGCCTGCACTTCACGGCGTTCGTTATGAAGACCGAACCCCTGGACAGCCCCGCGTCGTGGAGCAGGCCGTCAAGGTTGGCCCCCGCGGCCCCCACGAACGGGCGCCCCTGCTCGTCCTCGTTCCGACCGGGCGCCTCGCCGACGATCACGACCAAAGCGTCGGCCGGCCCCTCCCCGGGGACCGCGTTGGTGCGGGAGAGGTGGAGCGGGCACTTCTCGCACGACCGCACCTCAGCGGCCACCTCCTCTAGCGCCTGGCTCCCGCTCGTCTCAGAGCAGCTCCTCCCTCGATATCGGGAAGGAACCGAGGACCTTGAGGAAGACGGTCTTGGTGGCTATCTCGGCTAGGGCCTTCGAGACGACCCTGTCCTTGTGATGCCCCTCGAAGTCCAGGAACATGTAGTACTCCCAGGGACGCTGCCTCGTCGGGCGGGACTCGATCTTCGTGAGGTTGATCCCGGCCCCGGCAAAGACCTCAAGGACGCCGTAAAGCGACCCGGGGACGTTGGGCACCGAGAGGACGAGCGAGGTCTTGCTTCCCCGCGTCCTCTTCCCCTCTCTCATGGAGATCACGACGAACCTGGTGAAGTTGCGGCCGTAGTCCTCTATCCCCTTCTTCAGCACCTTGAGGCCGTATATCTCGGCGGCCCTCTCGCTCGCGATGGCCCCCGCGCCCACGAGTCCCTCCTCCTTGATCATCTTCACGCTCCCGGCGGTGTCATAGGCGACTCTGGGTTCGGCTCGCAGGCCGGCGACGAAGTTCCTGCACTGCGCGAGCGCCTGGGGGTGGGAGTAGATGACCTTGACCTGGGTGAGCTTCGTGGCCGGCAGCGCGATAAGGCAGTGGACGACCTTCACCGGGACCTCGCCGACGACCTTGGCGCTTGAGGTTAGGAGCATGTCGTAGGTCTCGGAGACGCTGCCCTCTATCGAGTTCTCGACGGGCACGACGCCCGCCTCGACCCCGCCCGCCTCGGTGAGGTTGAAGACCTCCCGGATGGACCTCGCGGGGACCGGCTCGACGGCGCCTCCGAAGTGCTTGACGACCGCCTCCTCGCTGAACGCGCCGTGCTCGCCCTGGAAGCCTATTCGTACTCTCTTCAATCGCTGCGCTATGGAGCCTGCCGCCCCGCCGTTATCACCTTTCCGTGCGCGAGCGCCCACGGTCGGCCGCCAGCGAAAGGGAATTAGCGGGGCCGTCCGCACCATCGCCATGGGCCGACTGATAAGGCCGGAAGACCTGGGGGTCTATAGGACCATCTCGAAGCCGAGCATCTCGCCGCGAACCGGCGCAGTCGCCGTCTCTGTCAAGCACGCCGACATCAAAGAAGACGCCTACACGTCGGATGTCTGGGTGATCTCTCAGGAGGGCAGGGCGCGCAGGTTCACGAGCACGGGCAAGGACGGCGGGCCTGCCTGGTCCCCCGACGGGAGGCGCCTCCTGTTCGCCTCCAAGAGGGGGTTGGCTAAGGATGAGAAGGGATCGGAGCTATACTCGATCGCAGCGGACGGGGGCGAGGCCACCCTCGTGGTAAAGAGAAAGGAGGGCATCGACAAATTCGCCTGGTCCCCGAACTCGAGGACCGTCTTCTTCCTCTCGTCCGTGGTCGAGGCAGAGAAGACAGACGTCAGGGTCGTCAGGCGCCTCGACGTCTGGTCGAACGGAAAGGGGTTCGTGTACAACTCGCGCGGGCACGTCTTCAGTGTAGAACAGGGGAGGGAGCCGCGCCAGCTTACGTCGGGCGAGATCGACGTCTCGGACTTCGCCGTCTCCCACGACGGGAGGACGCTCGCATACGTGGCCCGCGTCAGCGAGATGAGGCCGTACATCAGCGAAATCTTCCTCAAAGGCCTCCGGTCGGGGAGGACGAGGAAGCTGACGCGGGGCAACTTCGGGGTCGAGGCCGTCGCGTGGAGCGCCGACGACAGACTCGTCGCGTTCTCGGGGACGAACTTCCCGAGGGGCTTCGCATCGCACGACAGGCTGTGGGTGGTCGGCGCGCGAGGCGGGCCGCGGCCCAAGCAGATCGGCCGCACCGACAGGAACCTGGCAAACACTCTGAACTCCGACGTGAGGTCGGGCGGCCACGGTCCCACGGACCTGGTCTGGGACGGTGAATGGATCTATCACCTCAGGCAGGACGGAGGTTCGGCGCGCCTCTTCCGCACCAACCTGAAGGGCGCCTCCGAGGAGGTGCTAGGAGGGGAGAGGTCCATCGAGGGGTTCGACGTACGGAAGGGCAAGATTGCCTTCGTCGCGATGGACGCGTCCAGCCCGGAGGAGCTCTACGTCGGGGGAGCGGAGGCGAAGGCCATCACCTCCTTCAACCGCGAGGCGCGCTCGCGTCTTGCAAGCGCCAGGGCGGTCCCATTCAACTTCAAGGCCAGCGACGGGGCGAGAATCGAGGGGTGGGTCCTCCTGCCGGAGGGCGAGGGGAAGCACCCTGCGGTCCTGTACGTCCACGGTGGGCCGAAGACGGCCTTCGGCTACGCCTACTCCCACGAGCTGCAGTGCTACGCCGGGGCCGGTTACGCCGTCGTCTGCCTCAACCCGAGGGGGAGCGACGGCTACTCCGAGAGGTTCGCCGACATCAGGGGGGCCTACGGCACGAGGGACTTTCAGGACCTCATGGAGGGGCTCGACCACGCGGTCGCGAGCTTCCCGATCGACGGGGGGAGGGTGGCGATCGCGGGAGGGTCCTACGGCGGTTTCATGACCAACTGGGCGCTGGGCCACACGGAGAGGTTCAGGGCCGGGGTCACCGACAGGTCAATCGCCAGCTGGTTCAGCATGTTCGGCACCTCGGACATCGGCATCTGGTTCACGAAGGACCAGACGAAGTCCGATCCTTGGGAGGACGAGGAGAGGCTGATGGCCGCATCGCCGATCAGGTACGTCAGGGCCATGAAGACGCCGCTTATGATCGTCCACTCGTTCGAGGACTACAGGTGCCCGCTCCCGGAAGCGTTCCAGCTCTTCGCCGCCCTGAAGTACGCGGGGCGTAAACCGGAGATGGTCCTCTTCCCCGGGGAGAACCACGACCTCTCGCGGACCGGGAAGCCGAAGCACCGCGTCGAGAGGCTGAACCACTACATCAGGTGGTTCAACACGCACCTAAAGCCGCGCGGAAAGGCAACTCCAGGCCGGACGGGTCGGAGAGCCCGCCCCCGAAGGGCTCAAGTTCATTAACCCTGAGGAAGCCCCGTCCAACTCCATGTCCGAGGGCAAGCAGGAGGGTATGACGGCGAAGAAGGCGGAGGACTTCGACGAGTGGTACACCCAGGCGATCCTAAGGTCGGAGCTCGCCGACTACAGCCCCGTCTCCGGCTGCCTCGTCTACCGCCCCTCGGGCTACGCCGTCTGGGAGAAGGTCAGGGACGCGACCGACCTCGAGTTCAAGAAGGCGGGCGTGCAGAACGCGTACTTCCCACTCTTCATACCCGAGCGCCTGCTGAGGAAGGAGCAGGAGCACGTACAGGGGTTCGCCCCGGAGGTCGCGTGGGTCAGCGAGGCGGGCAACTCGAAGCTCGAGGAGAGGCTCGCGGTTCGGCCCACATCGGAGACGATAATCTACGAGGTCGTCAAGAAGTGGATAAGGTCATGGAGGGACCTCCCTCTCAGGCTGAACCTCTGGAACAACGTTGTCAGGTGGGAGTTCAAGCACCCGACACCGTTCTTGCGGGGGAGGGAGTTCCTCTGGAACGAGGGACACACGATGTTCGCCACGAGGGAGGAGGCCGAGGCGGAGAGGGACCAGATACTGGGTATCTACAAGATGATTACCGAGGACCTCATGGCGCTCCCCGGCCTGATGGGGAGGAAGACCGAGAGCGAGAAGTTCGCAGGCGCGCTCGCCAGCTACAGCATAGAGCACGTCATGCCGGATGGGAAGGCAATCCAGGGGCCCGACTTCCACTCCGACGGCCAGAACTTCGCCAAGGCGTTCGACCTCGGCTTCGTCGACCAGAAGGGCGAGAGGCAGCTCGTCTGGCAGAACACGTGGGCGATAACCACGCGGGAGATCGGGGTGATGGTCGCCATGCACGGCGACGACAGAGGGCCGGTACTGCCACCCAGGGTGGCGCCCATCCAGGTCGTCATCGTCCCCATAGTCAAGGACGAGACGAAGGGGCCGGTGCTCGAGGTCGCAAGAAGGATTCGCGACGAGCTTGCCCGCTCGTTCGCGGTGAAGCTCGACGAAAGGGACTACCTTACGCCGGGCAGGAAGTTCAACGAGTGGGAGTTGCGGGGGGTGCCCCTCAGGGTCGAGGTCGGGCCCAGGGATATGGAGCAGGGCCAGGCGGTGCTGGCGAGGAGGGACACCTCCTCAAAGCGGGCCGTCAAGCTCACGGACCTGGCCCAGGAGGTCTCCAGGGAGCTGCAGGAGATCCAGAGCAACCTGCTCTCGCGGGCCACCGAGTGGCTGAAGGCGAACGTCCGCGCGGCCGACACCTACGACGAGCTGAAGACCATAATCGCATCGAAGGGCGGCGTGGTCCAGGCGCGGTGGTGCGGCGCCTCCGCCTGCGAGGAGAAGGTCAAGCAGGAGACGGGGGCGAAGATAATCAACATCCCGCTCGGTCAGGCGGGAGGCGCGGGCGCGTGCGTGCTCTGCGGGGCCGCCGGAGCGTCCATCGCCAACTTCGCAAAGTCCTACTGAGCCTAGGCCGTCGAGACGGTGACGGCGGACGAGTAGAGCCGCCGGGCCACCTGGTCGACGGACCTCGGAAGGTCCACCTTCCCCAGCGCTATGGAGGTCAGGGAGAGGGAGGAGGCGGCGATTCCGAAGCAGCAGGACCAGAGGAAGTCGCGGGAGCGCAGGTAGCAGGTCACGAGGGCCCCTGCGAAGATGTCTCCGGCGCCGGTCGAGTCGACCACCTTCACGGTCGGGACCTCGACCCTCATCACCCGCGTGCCGTCGAGCACCATGGCGGGGTTTGCGCCACTGGTGATGACCGCCTTCCTTATCCCCCTCGCGGAGAGCTTCGCGAAGGCCTCCGCGGGGACGGCCTTCCCAGTTATCGCCTCGCACTCGGCGAGGTCCATCTTGAGCGCGTCCACCGACCCCAGGACCTTCTCGTCGCTCCAGGGCGTCACGTAGACGCGACCCGTATCGTCGAAGCTCCTGACGTAGCCCTGGGGGTCGAGGAAGCAGAAGTCGGAGCGCCGCCGTATCTCGTCGAAGACGGGCTGGGTGATCTCGTTGGCGAGGGGGCTCACGAGGAGCGCGTTGTAGTGCGTGTCGGGGACCTGCTCGATGCCGATGTCCTCGCACCTCTCGAGGAGGTAGAGGACCCTCTCGTCGCCCTTGGGGACGAGCTTGAAGCGTGTGGTCTTCTTCGTCGCGCTCTTGTCGACCGCCCTCAGCGTCAGCCCGTTCCGCGCGAGCCAGACGAGCTGCTCGTCCGGGAAGTCGACACCTATCTTCGTCAGCGCGGTGACGTCCAGCCCGAAGCGGGAGCAGAGGAGCCCCGCGTAGGAGGGAGGACCCCCGACCGACGATATCGTCCTGACCGGAAGCTCGATCTTGTCGATGGTCATGAAACCGGCGACGAGGACGTTCATCGGAGAGGCACCGCCTACCAATCGGAGATTATCTAAGAGTTTGGCTAGGGGACGGTCCCGCTGCGCGCGGGCTCAGACCGGCGGAGGCGCGTTCATCTCAGGCGTCCTCTCCATCCCCTGCTGGAGGTGCGGGTTCGGCGGCTTCCTCATCACTATGTTGTCGACGCGCAGGATCATCGACGCCGCCTCGGTCGCGGCGAGGACGACCTGCCTCTTCACCTTCAGGGGCTCCACGACGTCCTCCTTGCGCATGTCCGCCACCTTGCCCGCGGCGGAGACGCCGTGCCACCTGCCCCCGGCGCCGTGCTTGGACCGTAGCTCGGCCGCCGTGTTGATCCTGTCCATCCCTGCGTTCTCGGCCAGAGTTATCGGTATCTGCTCGAGCGCCTCGGCGAACTTCTCGGCGGCCAGCTGCTCGCGGCCGGAGAGCCCCTCCGACCACTTCTCAACCTGGTAGGCCGCCTCCGCCTCCGCCGCGCCCCCGCCCGCGACGAGCGCCGGCTCCTCCAACAGGTCCTTGGCCACCATTATCGCGTCGTGGATCGACCGATCGGCCTCCTCGAGAATCCTCTTCTGGGCGCCCCTGATGAGTATCGTCACTGACCTCGGGTCCCTGCACCCCTCGATGAAGAGCAACGTGTCGTTGTCGAGCTTCCGCTCCTCGACCACCTCGGCATAGCCGAGGTCCTCCGCCCTGAGGTCGTCGAAGTTGTCGACGATCCTGGCGCCGACCGCCCGCGCCGTCCTCGCCATCTCGTACTCGTAGGCCTTCTGCACCGCGATCAACCCCGCCCTGTCTAGCAGCGACTGGGCCACTTCGTCGATCTCCTTCTGGCAGATGACCATGGTTGCACCCGTCGCCTTGACCTTATCGACCATGGACCTGAGCATCCTCGTCTCCTCGTCGAGGAACTTCGTCAGCATCGACGGGTCCCTGATGGTGATCATGTTGTTGAGGTAGGCAAACTTCGTCGTATCGATCTTGAAGGGGACGCTGAGTATCGCGATCTTGGCCTTCTCTATCCTCTTCGGCATGTTCGGGTGGACGAGCTTCTGGTCCAGCGTCACGCCCCTGATGAACCTCGTGTCCGAGACGCCCCCGCCGGCCTTCTTCTCCACCTTTATGCTCTTGATGTCGACGAGGTACTTGCCGTCCTTCAGGTAGGCTACGTTAAGCACCGCGTCCGCCACCTTCTCGGCCAGCGTCTGGGCGTACCCGGCGATGACCTTGGTCTGCATGCTCGTCCTGGCGGCCTTGACCAGCGTCGCCCTGTCCCGCGCCGGCACCTTCACCGAGTCCTCCTCGAGCACCTGGACCGCCTTCGCGGCCGCCTTCGCGAACCCCCCGGCTATCACGACGGGATGGAGGCCCCTCTTCATCAGCTCGTCCGCCCTCTCGAGCAGTGCCCCGGCGAGGACGACCGCCGAGGTCGTGCCGTCCCCCACCGTCCCGTCGGTGGCCTTCGAGAGCTCCACCAGTATCTTGGCCGCGGGGTGGTAGACCATCATGTCCTTCAGCATCGTCGCGCCGTCGTTGGTTATCGTCACGACGTTCTCGTAGGAGATGCACATCTTGTCCATCCCGTGGGGGCCCAGCGACGTCCGCACCGTCGCCGCGATGAGCATCGCCGCCTGGATGTTGTTCCTCCGCGCCGAGTCCCCCCTCGTCTGCGTCGCGTCCTCGTTGAGGATCTGGGGAGGCTGACCCTGCGCGGTCACTGCGGAGACGGGTGTTAGGGACGTTACCAGCTCGCCTTTCGCACCGCCCGGCCGTTCCGTATTTAGGAATTTCCGCGGGCGGGTCTCAGGAGCTCGGGGAGCCGTCTGGCACCCCAACCTTTTAAGCCACCCCCGGGGGCGCTGCCGTTATGACCAAGAAAAGGAAGAGCCGAGGAAGAGCCAAGGGCGGCAAGGGCAGCTCGGCAGTCGTCTCCTGCAGCAACTGCGGCGCGCACGTTCCCAGGGACAAGGCGAAGAAGGTGACGACCAGGACGAGCTTGGTCGAGCCCCAGCTTGCGAGGGAGCTGAGGGCGGCGGGCGCGTACATCGCAAGTCCGACCTCTGTAAAATATTATTGCGTGTCTTGCGCGGTGCACTACGGCATCGTCAACGTGAGAGCGAAGGCGGAGCGAAGGTTCAACTAAGCAAAGCCAACCGGAAATGTTGAGGGACCCGACCCCTCTTCATTCCTTCTTTTGTCAGACATTGGTGCTTAAACCGAGAAATGGCTTCTATCCGCAGAGAACTTTGGGAAGCTCCGCGGCACGGTCTCAGAGTGCCAATCGTATTGAGCACACCAACACAAGTCCAGTTTCACCCCCTCCGTCTGAACGCATTCTAGAAGCATATCATGAGTTAGGAACTCAGACTTCGGTAGCGACTTTCTTCGGGGTCTCGAGGCGTACTGTCACACGATGGACACAAAGGCTCAACCTCAAACCAGAAATGCGACCGGAGATTCCAATCAACCAGGTACTCTCAGACCTCTTGTCTACGCCTGCAGCTAGAGCCAGAGTCGCACAGTGGATATCGGACGAAGCGTCGATAACTGTAGCGCACTCTCGACAATCCGGCAGGACATCCTTGATGGTAGAAGGAGCGATGAATGATGACGGTGCTATCGATGTCATCGCCGAGCAACTGGGGGCAAGAGTAATCTCCGGGGCTACCCCTCCGAAGGGACGGCTTCCGACTCACATCGTCAAGCTTCAAGGCGTAAGAGCATACTGCCTTCTTAGCCTCCTGTCAGACGACTTGAAAGGCCTGAAGGCACTCGAGTCAAGAGCCGCCCTATCTTTCTTTCCATCTTCGGGGGTCATCCGGGGAAAGCTAACCACCGACGTCTATATGGGAACGGTTTGGAGGCAATTCGCAAGGCAGTCTGTCGAAGCTTGGAACGAGAGAAGAAGGACCAAGCTATCACAAACACAACTCGACGACATGGTCGAAGCGTGGATTCAAAACAGAACAGCGCGTGCGAGACGGGGCCTAGACAAGCGCGAGCTGGCCAACGCAGGGACCGTTTCTACTTCAGCGCCGCCGTCACCCTCGCCACCCTCTCCACGAACGTGACGATGGCGAGAGCCGCGACCACGATGACGCCCCAGGGCAGCAGCCCCAGGAGCGCTGCGACGCCGATCACGATGAGCCTCTCGCTCCTCTCCCCTATGCCGACCCCGGCGAGGTTCACGGAGAGGGCGTCCGCCTTCGCCCTCGTGTAGCTCACGAGGAGGCTCGCCGCGAGCGCGAGGAATACGAGGAACGGGGAGGTCGTGTTCCCCAGCAGTATCCCCAGGTAGATCGCCGTCTCTCCCACCCTGTCCATCGTCGAGTCCAGAAAGGCGCCTCTCCTGCTGACCGCGCCGGTGGCCCTGGCGACCGCCCCGTCCAGGATGTCGAAGAACCCCGAGACGAGGACGGCGACCCCGGCGAGCGCGCCGTAGACGGGATGGCCCGTCGCGAAGAGGGCCGCGGCTACGAGCGAGAAGAAGAAGCCCGTCGCGGTCCAGGCCGTGGGCGAGGGCATCACCCTCGCCGCGCTGCGCCCCATCCGGAGAGAGGCCGCGGCCACCCTGCCCCTCAGCTTGTCTAGCACGCACCGCCTCCTCCCCCCTGTTCGTATTAGAGCTCTTCCCGGCGTCGATACGTGGGCGATACGTGCGGCTCTAACCCGAAATCAAGAAAAGCTCCATTGACGGAACCGAAATTCTTAACCCAAATGACTTGAACGTCGCTTGGCCGTAAAGTTATGGTAGAAGGCAAACTCTGGGTCGGTTCAATATTCATTGACTGCGATGACTTTCCCAAGATGATGGCATTCTGGCAGGAGGCGCTTCATTACGTCCCGAAGTACCCCCAAAGAGGGGCTGGGTCATTCTGAAAGACCCTCAGGGGAAAGGTCCTAACATTTCACTCGGCCTCACGTCAGGGGGGCATATGGACCAGTACAGACTCCACTTGGAACTCTACAGCACAGACGCTGAGAATGAAGTCAAACGGCTAATCAACCTCGGCGCGACCCTCAAGCGGGCTCGGCGTAGAGGAGAGGACTTTACCACCTTGGCAGACCCTGACGGGAACATCTTTGATGTCATCCATGGTAAGGGGTTACGGTTCGGCGAACGCTGACCACGATCCCGCCTGAATAGACCAGAATCCCCTTCTGGCTATCCCACGGCCATCATGACAAGAGACTAAACAGTATCCCCGGCGTCCCACCGCAAGATTCTAAACGTGGTCACCCGCAGAGAGGCCGGCTCCACATGGGGAAGATAGAGAAGGGCGTCTCCTGCTCGGTCGGCGGCTGCCGGAACCCGGGCGAGAGGTCCATCAGCAGAAGCCAGCTCGCAGGGTCGGGCCTGTCGGCCGGGGGAGAGGGCAGGAGGGTCTACCTCTGCCACGACCACTACAAGGCGTGGAAGAAGTCGACCAAGAAGGACCGCGACATCGAGAGGGCCCGGTGGGGCTAGGACCGGATAGTCTACATGAGGATACTACAGCAGCACCTCGACTTCATCGAGTACGAGCCGAAGGAGAAGGAGATCTCCTCCGCCGAGGAGGCCGAGAAGAAGAGGTTCCGCTACGAGGAGATTGTCGTCCTCTTCACATCGGTCGAGCAGGGGGACGACGACGAGGTCGCCAAGAGGGCCATCGAGGGGACCAGGGAGTTCCTCGGGAGGCTTAAGGTCAACAGGGTCATCATCTACCCCTACGCCCACCTCTCTCAGAACCTGGCCAGACCGAGGGAGGCGCTCGAGGTACTGAAGGCGATGGAGAGGTACGCGAAGGAAGCGGGGCTGGAGACCTACAGGGCACCGTTCGGGTGGAACAAGGCGTTCCAGATCAAGGTCAAGGGCCACCCGCTCGCCGAGCAGTCGAGGGTCTATCAGTCGGGCGCCGCGCAGGCGGTCTTGCCCGCGGAGCCCGTGAGGGTGGTCTCCGAGCGGAAGCCGGAGATGACCGAGGAGCAGATGCTGGCCAGGGTCAAGAAGAGCGACTTCGTGGGCCTCCCCGAGACCGACCACAGGGTCATCGGGGAGAGGCTCGACCTCTTCAGCTTCCAGGAGCCGTCCCCGGGGATGGTCTACTGGCACGACAAGGGCGTCAAGCTGAGGGACAGGCTGATCGCGCTCGTGAGGGAGGAGCTGGCCAAGAGGAACTACATCGAGATCAGCACCCCTTCGCTGGCCAACACCGTGCTCTGGAAGGTGAGCGGGCACTGGGATAACTACAAGGACAACATGTTCATCACACACCTCGGCGACGAGGAGTTCGGGCTCAAGCCGATGAACTGCCCCTCGACGTTCCTCTTCTACAAGACGCGGAAGTGGTCATTCAGGGACCTCCCGCTCAGGGTCTCGGACTTCGACCCGCTCTACAGGAACGAGCTCAGCGGCGTCGCGAGCGGCCTCTTCAGGGTCAAGGTTCTCACCCAGGACGACGCACACATCTTCGTCAGCGAGGAGGGAGCTCCGGCCGAGATCGCCGGCCTCCTAGACCTCATGGTGGAGATGTACGGGAAGTTCAAGCTCGACTTCAAGGTATACGTCTCGACCATGCCCGACCAGCACCTCGGAACCGAGGAGGAGTGGGACAAGGCCACCAAGATCCTCAAAGAGGTCGTCGCCTCGAAGGGGCTCCCCTACGAGGTCAAGGAGAAGGAGGGCGGCTTCTATGGTCCCAAGATTGACGTCGACATACAGGATTCGATGGGGAGGGCCTGGCAGTGCGCGACCATCCAGCTCGACATGCAGATGCCCAAGAGGTTCAGGCTCGCCTACACCGGCACGGACGGCAAGGAGCACACCCCGGTGGTCATCCACAGGACGATACTCGGAACCCTCGAGAGGTTCATTGGGATACTCATCGAGCACTACCAGGGGAGGTTCCCGCTCTGGCTGGCCCCGGTGCAGGTGAGGGTCTTGCCCATCTCGGACGACAACAGGGAGTATGCCACGGGAGTGCTGAGGAAGCTGCGCTCCGCGGGCATAAGGGCCGAGCTGGACGACGACTCTGGGACCATCGGGGGCAAGATCAGGAACGCCCAGCTCCAGAAAATCCCCTACATGGTCGTCATCGGGGGGAAGGAGCAGGAGGGAGGCACCATCGCCGTGAGGGCGAGAGAGGGCGACGTCAGGTACGGCCTCAGGACCGAGGACTTCCTCTCGGAGCTCGGCCAGAAGATGGCGTCCTACGCCTAGGGCGCGCGCTTCTTCTCTGCGAAGTACTCCTTGAGCGGTTCCCAGTAGGAGCTGTACCAGCCGGACGTGTACTCCTCGACCTGCTCGGCAGGGACCTTCGAGTGGACCATCTTGAGCTCGGTCCCGCCCCTCTTGGGTGTCAGCGTGAACTCGAGCCGCGAGCGGGGGTACCCCTCCGGCCACTCGGTCGTCTCCCACTCCTGGACTATCTTCTTCCCCTTCACGAGCTCGACGTTCTTGCCGGAGATGTACCCGTCCCAGGCAGTGAACTCAGAGCCCACCCTGGCGTTCGTCTTCGCGGGCGAGCCGGTGAACGCGCCGTGCTTCTTGGGGTCGAGGAAGGCTTCGTAGACCTCTTCCGGGCTGGCGTCAACGAAGACCGTCTGCTCTATCTTCCCGAACTTTAGCGGCAAATCATCTGGGTGCCGACGTCGCCGGTAATGTGCGTTTCGGGGGCGAAATCACATCAGGAGGGGCTCTACCTGCTCGATCCAGTAGCGGGCTATCTCCTCCCTCGTCGCTATCCAGACGTCGTCGAACCCCCTCACGTACTCCAGCAACCGCCTGAGGGCCACGATGCGACCCGGCCTACCCGTGACGCGGGTGTGCAGCCCGACGGACATCATCTTGGGTTTGGCCTTGCTCTCCTCGCGGAGGACATCGAACGAGTCCTTGAGATAGACGAAGAAGTCCGAGGAGTTGCTGAAGCGGTGCATCGGCGAGAGGAAGTGGAAGTCGTTCGCGTCCGGGGTGTACGGGAGTATGAGTATCCCACCCCCCTTCGCCCTGTAGGGGAGGTCGTCGTTGTAGGCGTCCGAGTCGTAGATGAAGTTTGGCAGCTCCCCCACGATGCGGAGAGTGTTGGGGCTAGGCTCCCTCGCGTAGAAGCCGACCGGCTTCTTCCCGATGAGCTCCTCGATGAGCGCGACGGACTTCACGATGACTTCCCTCTCCTCGTCGTAGGTGTACCGGAAGTGCTCCGTCCATGTGAGCCCGTGGTCGGCTATCTCGTGCCCCGCCTTCACGATGGCCTCGGTCGCCGGCTTGTTGGCCCTGAGCGCCATCGCGGTCGCGAAGAAGGTAGCCCTGGCGTCGTACTTCTTGAGGGTCTCGAGGATCCTCCAGATGCCCACGCGGGGGCCGTACTCGTAGGCGCTCTCGTTCCCCACGTCGCGCACCTTCAGGTCGACGGGGAGGAACTCCCCCACCGACTCTATCATCCCGTCCGTGGCGACGGAGTGCTCGGCGCCCTCCTCGAAGTTGAGCACTATGCTGAGGGCCAGCCTCCGGCCCCCGGGCCAGGAGAAGTGGAACTTCTTGTTCCCGTAGCCAACGAGGTCCCTCTCTGGTTCCAAGCCGCGCGTAGCGACGGGGACGTTTTGATAAGAGTTGCGATGGCTCAGGACCAGAAGGCGTCGAGCGTCGTGGAGCCCAGGATCTCGTCGAAGCTGAAACCCAGCGAGTCGAGCATCTGGTCGAACATCGAGCTCGCATACTCTAGGTACTTGTCGACGTCGACCTCGTCGACCCGCGCAAGGCTGACGGGTTTCACGTTGGGGGGCGTCTTCGTCTTCACGAAGGAGATGATGTCGCCCGCCTTGATCTCCCGCCCGGTCCTCTGAAGCAGCTGCGCCGCCCTCACGTGCTGGGGGGTCGTCCCTGCGTAACCGGAGACGGCCTTCCCTATCATGACGTTGAAAGAGAGCTCGTCAAGCGGGATCTCCTTGTTCCTGAGAGAAGATACCATCTTCGTGAGCAGGGCCTTGATTTCCCTCCTCGCGCGCTCGAAGTCGTCCGCGCCGTAGACCGTGCCCAGTATCGCCAGGCAGTCGTAGAACGCCTTCTTCAGGAACTCGGGTGTTTGGCTGTTATGCAGCAGAGAGGGAAGGTTACCCGCCACGAACCTCTCAAGACCAGGTACGGAGAAGTCGTACATCCTGCACGAGCCAACTTCTCGCTTGGCGGATACGATCTCGTCATAGGTCGCGTCTTGGTTGTTAATCATGTTCCGAATGCTCAAAAGCAAGCTCTTCTCGAGTGGGTCCGCGCGGGCAGCCAAGGAAGCAATGACCTCATTGTAGTCGCTCAGCAGGCTCAGGTTGAACGACCTAGAGTCGTGCATCTTGACGTGCCTGAACCTGCTAACCCCTAGCCTCTTGAGAATACTTCTCTTTACTTGAATCAGTCCTTCGGTTGAGACGGGAAGTAACTCCTTGTTTCGCGGGCCATTAGCTGGAATCTTCTGGAACCTCGGCTGCAGGAAGCCGATGCGCTCTTGGAACCTTCGTCGACTCGAGGTGCCAATGATGCTCAGCTGATAATAATAGAGTTTGTACTTGGAGTTGTAGCATGTTCTGAATCGGCAATCGATGTCGAAGTAGGCCAGTAGATACGCCGTCTGTTCAATCAGCAGCCGACTCTCGGAAGCAATGCCGATTTTTTTACCCTCGCCGCTGAATCCGTCTCCCGAGAATAGACCCCTAAGATAGGACCGTACAACTTCCAATGAAGCGGAGAACATGAAGCCAGGAACATGTTTAGACTCGCTCCTCCCGCCACATTGGAACTTGAATAACTGAGCGTAGAGGATGGGCAAGTAGAATGATCGTTTGTTTGGGTCTCTGAGAGGGTTGATGTCCCATCCGAAAGTCCTCGTCCACGCGGATCTTAGCGCGTCGCAAACCTCTCGATTAATGACTTCGCTCTGCGTAATCACGTTGGACCTTGATCCCTCGCGGGATGCGGTAGACCCCTCGGCGGTGAAGAGGCCAAACAACATTCCCAAATCTTCCGTAACAGGAAGGAGCCTTTTGATAGGCGTCCCCTTTGTCGAGTGAGTCTTCGCTGAGTAAAGCAGGCCGTCAACCTCGACGGTTTGGTTCAGAGATTTGCTAACATCGAGAGTCAAAGGTCTTCCCGAGTCTGGAATGAACTTTGCACCCACAAGTACGTCTCCCACCTGGACGTCTCTTGTGGCCTTGCAGAATAGCCGGCCATATTTGTCGATGAAAAAGATACTGTGGTCGCCAGAAAGTTTCAGCTGTCTCCCTTTGCTCGTGCCCAATGTATAGATTTCCTGGACTTCGTGTGAAGTCGCGTCGTCAATCACGCTCCAGCTTGAGATGAGATCGTCGCTGATGGTTGGCAACTCCACTCGACTCCCATCGGTAAACTTCCGGAAGACGTCCTCGACATTCGTGAAGAAGACGCTTCCGTCAATCCGAGCTAGAATAGGAGTGTCTCCGCTTATCGACTTCTTGCCAGTCAAACCTTTGATATCGGCCGTCCCGTCCTGCAGCACGCCGAAGTAGTTCTTCTTCCTCTCGCTGAACGCGACATAACGGTAGCTCTTGTCGACGTCGAGCTCGACGCCCAGGTCGTGCTCCGCCCACCTCGTCAGCTCGTCAATCTTCGACTTGTTCGGATTCTCGACGAAGAGGCTGTCCGTGTCGGAGTAGATCACAGAGATTCCCTCATGCTTGCACTTGTCTATCGTCTTGGTGATGGCGTACCTCCCGTACGCGGCCGTGGCCTCGGCGACCGGGAGACAGTAGAGCGCGAACGTCTCAAAACCCATCACGCCGTAACTGGCGTTCAAAATCACCTTTAATCCCTGTGAAACGACCGAATTCAGCTCCATTTCCTCAACGGAGAGCGATTTATCCTTCGCGAGATGCTTGTAGTGACCGACCCTCAGGTCCCTCAGCGACCCCGTGACCAGGCTCTCGATGCCGGACCTCTTCGTGCAGACCCAGTTGTCCGTGTCTGGGACCTTGTTCGAGCGGCACTCCTCGTGCGGGCAGTTGACGGTCTCGTAGGAGAGGTTGTGGACCTTGATGATCGACGGGTACAGGCTCGCGAAGTCTAGTACCGAGACGCCGAAGTGGACCCCGGGCGTCGGCTCTATGACAAGCCCGCCCTTGTACTTCTTCCCCTTGATTATCGCCTCGGAGGAGGCGCCGCCCTTCTGGGCGAGCTCGTCTTTGCGGGGGATGATCGCGTTCATCCTCCGGTGCTCGTAGAAGAGCATCGACCTGATCCAGTTCGAAACGCCAACCCTGGCAACGTCGTTCATCGGCATCTTGGCGATGCGCGAGATGACCAGGAGGATCTTCATCATGAGCGACCCGTTGAGGCTCGTAAGCTCGTAGGTCAGCTGCGAGTCGTTCAGGCAGTAGTTCGAGAGCTCGAGCAGCGGGAGGTCCGCCACATTCCCCTCGAACTCTATCTTGGACTTGCCCAGGACCGCCTCCGAGACGCCGTTGAGGGTGTGCTCGCTGTACTTGTTGCCGTAGACGTAGATCTGGATTGAGCGGTTGTTGAAGAAACGGTAGAGGTCGATGTGGACGCCATGCTTCAGCGCTGCCTCCTGCCGCATGAGGGAGATCGGTATCTCGTCGGGCTTGATCCCCTTCTTCTCCGCCCTGTGGACGAGGTACCTCAGGTCGAAGTCGTCGCCGTTGAAGGTTATCAGGAAGGGGTAGTCCATGATCTTGGAGAAGGCGGCGCGAATCATGGTCTCCTCATCGTCGAAGAGGACTGCCGAGTAGCTCGTCGCGGCCCCTTCGAGGGAGCGGTCTCCCTCCCTCGCGACCGCATAGACCAGCGACTCGGAGTCGTTGTGGAACGAGATCGCTATCACGTCCCTGTCGGCCTTCTCAGGGTCGGGTATCCTGGACTCCTCGTTCGCGACCTCGATGTCCATCGCGATGCGCTTGAACGGACAGAGCGGCTGCGACAGGAGCTCGGCCCACTCGCGTATGAACCTGTTCTGCCCCCCCGTGTTCTTCGCAAGTATCTGGTCGAGCGAGCGGGCGACGATCTCGGGCATCTCCTTCTCGACCGCGATTATCCGGCCGTCACGTATCCTGTAGTAGGTCCCGATCCTGAGGTTCCTGTCGTAGATGTAGTTCTCGTAGTACTTTATGTCGGCCTCCCATACCTCCATCTCGTCACGGACGCTCTTCCCGGGAGAGCCACCGATGGCCAGCGGGTCCGAGGCGACGATCTTCCTCACCTCGATGGTCGAGTCCGAGAGCAGGTCGAGCTTCTGGACCTCCTCAATCCCGACGATGTCCGGCCTCGAACGCAGCGAGCTGAGCTCGCTCATGGGCTGCTTGCTGAAGCAGTAGGGCCTGTGCCCGGTGTTGTCCTCCCACCTCCAGACCCTGTCGAGCTTCGGGTCGTAGAACTTGAGGACCGCGAGCCTCTTCTCGCCGTCGTAGACCGCTGAGACGAGCAACCCCTCTTCGAGCTCCGAGGCTGGCGCCAGAAGCCCGGAGAGCTTCGCGGCGAGGTCAAGCGGTTCATTGATGGTCGTCAACATCGTAGCAGCACACCGAAGAAGGAAGGCCGGTGACTCGCCCCGTGGATTTATAGTTGGCGGAGATTCGCCGCGCCTCCGCGACCGAAACACGCGCGCTCAGATTACTACATTTATATCCGGACAGGATTTCGCTTGCGATGTGAAGCCGGAGCAGAGCAACCTCCTGAGGGTCCCCACCATCCTCTTCTTCGTGGCCGGCGTCGCATGGGCGGGCATCGTAGCCGCAGGCGGAGGCGTCGTGCTCGTCTGGGCTGCTCTCGCGTGCTTCGCGAGCGGAGCCCTCCTGGTGATGTGGGCCTCGAGCTGGCTCACGAAGCCCGTGGTCGCGGCGAGCTCGGTCTTCGGTGTCATCGTCGCGCTCTACCAGGTGTACGTCGGCTTGACGGTCGTAGGGGGCGCAGTCCAGTCTCTTGCGTTCGTCTCGGTCCCCCTCTTCCTGGTCTTGACGGTCCTCTACCTCTACCTCTTCTACGCCAACGTCCTGAAGCAAGAGACATAGCCTCGTCCGTGGACCCGCGCCTTCGGTTCGCGGCGCCGGGACGCAGTAGGACGCCTCGGACAATACCTTAAATCACGAACGAGGCTGGGCCCCTGACGAATGGAACTGGAAGAGAAGGTCGAGCTCGTGAAGAGGCCGCCCACCGAGGAGATAGTCACCGAGCAGGAGCTCCGCGCCCTCTTCGAGAGGGAGCCGCACCCGAAGCACTACATCGGGCTCGAGGTCTCTGGCGTCCTCAACCTGGGCTCGCTGCTGATAAACGGCTTCAAGATCAACGACTTCATCAGGGCCGGGATGAGCTGCACCGTCTTCCTCGCCGACTGGCACAGCTACATCAACAACAAGTGGGGTGGCGACTGGGCCAAGATAGAGCGCGTCGCCAGGGACTACTACGCGGAGGCGTTCAGGTTCGTCTGTCCGGGGGTCGATGTGAAGTACGGGAGCGACCTCTACAAGGGGAACGACGAGTATTGGAGGAACCTCCTCAGGTTCTCGAAGCAGATCAGCCTCGAGAGGGACGTGCGATGCCTGACGATCATGGGGCGGTCCACCAAGGAGAAGCTCGACGTCGCGCAGTACCTCTACCCGCCGATGCAGGCGACCGACATCCGGGCGATGGACCTCGACGTCGTCCAGGCGGGGATGGACCAGAGGAAGGTGCACATGCTCGCCAGGGAGGTCTTCCCGTCGCTCAAGTGGAAGAAGCCCGTGGCGGTCCACCACCACATCCTGGCCGGGCTAGGCGAGCCCAGGAGCTCCGGCATAGACGAGGACGTCGTCGCCGACAGGGTCATCACCAGCAAGATGAGCAAGTCGAAGCCAGACAGCGCGATCTTCATCCACGACTCGCCCGACGAGATAGCCAGGAAGGTCGCGAAGGCCTGGTGCCCCGAGAGGGTCGTCGAGGGGAACCCCGTGCTCGAGTTCACCAAGTACGTACTCTTCCACGAGGCTCCGTCGCTCAGCATAGAGAGGGACGAAAAGTACGGGGGGGACGTGACCTACGGAAGCTACGCCGAGGTCGAGGGGGACTACGCCGCGGGGAAGCTCCACCCGACGGACCTCAAGGGGGCCGTCTCGAAGGGCCTGGCCGAGGTGCTGGCGCCCGTCAGGGACCACTTCAAGGGAAGGGAGATTACGCGGGAGGTCCTGGCGGCCTAGGATGTCGAGAACCGTGCGCTTCATACCTATCAACAAGCCCGTCATCGGCGAGAGGGAGAAGCGGGCTGTCTCCGACGTCCTGGAGAGCGGACTCCTCACCGATGCAAGCTACGAGGGCGGGAAGCACGTCAGGGAGTTCGAGCGGAAGCTCGCCTCGCAGCTCGGGGTGAAGCACGTGATAGCGGTCAACTCAGGGACCGCCGCGCTTCAGACCTCGCTGATGGCCTACAACATCCGGGCCGGCGACGAGGTCATCATCCCCGCCTTCACCTTCGAGGCCACCGCCAACGTGGTCGTCGCCTGCAGCGCCAAGCCCGTCTTCGTGGACGTCCAGTCCGACTACACGATAGACCCGAGGGACGTCGAGAGGAAGGTGACGAGCAGGACGAAGGCGATAATCCCGGTCCACCTCTACGGCTACCCGGTGGACCTCGACGAGATAAGGGAGATCGCGGCGAAGAACTCCGTGAAGGTGATTGAGGACGCGGCGGAGTCCCTCGGCGCCGAGTACAAGGGAAGGCAGACGGGGGCGACCGACGACGCGGGCTGCTTCAGCCTCTACGCCACCAAGGTCATCACCTCAGGGGAGGGCGGAGCCATCTCGACCAACGACGACGACCTCGCCGACAGGCTGAGGATGATGAGGAACCACGGCATGCGGGACGGTTACGACACGCGGATACTCGGGTACAACTTCAGGATGCCGGAGGTGGCTGCGGCCCTGGCGGCCGTCCAGATGGACAGGCTCGCGGAGTTCATCGCCGCGCGGAGGAGGAACGCGGCCGCCCTGGGAGAGTCGATAGCCGGGCTCGGGGGCGTGACCATGAGGCAGACGAAGGCCGACAGGACGCACATCTGGTACCTCTACACGGTCCACCTCGACAGGGACAGGGACGGCGTGAACGACAGGCTGAGGGCGAGAGGGATCGGCTCCTCGGTGTACTGGAGGACCCCCGTAAACCGGATGGAGCTCTACCGCAACCTCGGGCACGGAGCGGAGGAACTCCCCGGCGTGTACGACGCGGTCGACCATGTCCTGTCTCTCCCCGTCCACCCGGAGGTCACCGAGGAGGAGGTCGGCTACATCGCCTCGGAGCTTGGGAAGGCCATTCGGAGCGGCTAGGCCGCCCGGGGCGCGAGAGAAGTGAGCGTGGTCGTCGTCGTCCCGACCTTCAACGAGAGGGAGAACGTAGGACCGCTATTGGAGAGGCTCGAGCCGGTCAGAGCCGCGCTCGGAGGGGACCTCCACCTCCTCTTCGTCGACGACGGCAGCCCTGACGGGACGGGGTCGGAGATCTCGAGGCTCGCGGGCACGCACGACTACGTCCACCTTCTCGAGAGGGAGGGGAAGATGGGGCTCGGCACCGCCTACCTGGACGGCTTCAGGAAGGCCATCGAGCTCTTCGAACCCGCAGTCTTCGTGCAGATGGACTCGGACCTACAGCACCCTCCGGAGAGCGTGAAGCCGCTCGTCGACGTGGTCTCGGGCGGAGTCGACGTCGCCGTAGGTTCCAGGTACATCGAGGGTGGGAGCTTCAGGGGGCTGAAGGGCAGGAGGAAGATGGTGAGCAGGGGCGCGAACCGGCTCGCAAGGACGGTCCTGGGGCTGAAGGTCCACGACACGACGACGGGTTTCAAGGCCCTCGACCGCAGGGCTGTCGACACGCTCCTCGGGGCCAGACTCCACTCGACGGGGTTCATCTTCCAGGTGGAGTCGCTCTACGTCTTCAAGGAGAACGGCCTCAGCATGGCGGAGGTCCCGTTCGTCTTCGAGCTTCGCGAGAGGGGGGAATCCAAGATGTCGGAGAAGGAGGTCTGGGAGTTCTTCCGAAGCGTGCTCGCGATGCGGTTCAGGAACTACAGGCGAGCGCAAGCGGCGCGCTGAGGGCTATGCTTCCTTCTCAGTCGGGGGAGGAGGGGTGGGGGTCTCAGGCGTGGCGGGCGTCGCGGGCGTCGTCGGGGGTGCCGCCGGGGGCGGCGGGGACTCGGTTATCGGCTCCGGGGGCGGGGTCGTCGCCATCGTCCAGCCGATCCAGGCGAGGATCCCGAGGAGGATGACCACGGCGAGGAAGGCGGTTATCTCGAGTATTATGGTTGGCCAGAAGTAGAGCAGGAGCCCGTAGACGATGATTCCGAGGATGCTGCCGCCGAGAATCGCACCGCCAAGAGCCCTGTCGTTGGCCATGTCGTGTGGGCGGTCTCCCCCCGGAGCCGGATTTAACGTTTTGTCCGGGGAACGTAGGACGGAGCCGGAAAGCAGAGCAAGACAGAAATAGATGCAGGCGCCGAGTTCACTCGGAAACATGGCAGAGACAGAAGAGCCGGTCAAGGTCTTCCAGAGCTCGATATACGAGTGCGTGAGGTGCGGGACCAAGACCAGCCAGGAGGAGCTCAGCAACCTCCCCGAAGTGAAGTGCATCTGCGGGTACAGGGTCTTCAGAAAGGTAAGGCCCAGCGTCGTGAAGCAGATCAAAGCGATCTGACCGGAGGCCGGCTCCCGCCACCGGCAGACGGGTACCGGGAGGACGGCCCGCGCCGAAGAAGAGATTTAAGACGTCCACCGAGGGCGTTTTCCTCGTAGCAGTTGCCAGAGACACAGGAGACCGCGGAGGGATTGCCAGCCCAGAGGACCGGGAGGTACGACGAGGTCATGAATCTGGCGGCGCGCAGGGGCTTCTTCTTCAGGACGGCAGACTCGTATCCAAACGTGCCGGCCGGGTTCTGGGACTACGGGCCCCTCGGGGTCCTCTTCAAGAACAGGTACGTCTCGCTCTGGAGGAAGAGGCTCGTGAAGGCCGACGAGATGGTGGAGGTGGACACAGCCCAGATTCTCCCCAGAGCCGTCTTCGTCGCCTCGGGTCACGTGGGGTCCTTCAGCGACCCCATCGTGGAGTGCTCCAGGTGCCACGCCATCTACAGGGCCGACAAGCTCATCGAGGAGAAGACAAAGCGGGCGGTACCGGAGGGGTTGGAGGACGCAGAGTACGACTCCCTCATGACGGAGAACTCCATCGTCTGCAGCAACTGCAAGAACCCGCTGAGCGGGACGAAGCGGTTCAACATGATGTTCAGGGTCGGGATAGGACCACTCGGCGAGGAGGCCTATCTCCGCCCGGAGACGTGTCAGGGGATATTCGTGGACGTCCCGTTCCTCTTCAAGACGCAGCGCCTCAAGCTCCCCAAGGGTTTCGCACAGCTGGGTAAGTCCTTCAGGAACGAGATCGCGCCCCGCCAGGGGATCATCAGGCTCAGGGAACTTTACCAGGCGGAGATCGAGGTCCTCTTCAATCCCGGGAACGTCGACCTTGCCAGGTTCGATGTCGCCCTGCCACATGGGCTCAACATCTCAGAGGGGGACGAGGAACCGGTCCCCGTCAAAGTCTCGGACGCCATCGCCGCCGGCACGATTCCCAACAGGCTCATAGGCTACTACCTCTACCTTATCCAGTCGTTTTACGAGAGCGTCGGAATAGCGACCAGGGACATCAGGCTCAGGAAGCTGGGCGATAGGGAGAGGGCGTTCTACTCCACCGTCGCGTTCGACCTCGAGGTCAGGACATCCTGGGGGTGGCTCGAGCTGGTGGCTTGCAACTACAGGTCCGACTATGACCTCCGCCGGCACGCCGAGGTGAGCAAGAGCGACTTCACGGTCGAGGACGGCGGAACGAAGGTGCTTCCCCACATCTTCGAGCTTTCAATGGGCATAGACAGGAGCCTCTACACGCTGCTCGATGCGGCGTACAGGGTCGAGGAGGGCAGGACCTACCTGGCCCTGAGGCCGGACGTCGCGCCGGTCCAGGTCGGCGTCTTCCCCCTCGTCTCGAGGGATGGGCTGCCCGAGAAGGCCACCGAGATATACGACGCGCTCCGCGTGAAGCTGGACGCTATCCACGACGAGGGCGGGTCCATCGGGAGGCGCTACGCCCGCGCGGACGAGGCAGGGGTGCCCTTCTGCGTGACCGTCGACAGCGAGACACTCTCCCGGGGGACGGTCACGGTCAGGAACAGGGACACGAAGCTCCAGGAGAGGGTGGAAGTGGTGGACCTCCCCGCCTGGCTAACGAAGCGGCTCTCCTAGACGACGAAAGCAAAGATGGCGAGCGAAGCGGCTGCCCCCGCGATCGTGGCGACAAGGTTCACGATGTTGTTGTCTACGCTGGAGAACCCGGACAGCCTCCGAGCCCGCTTCCCGCAGTGGATGAAGCTCTCGGTCGGGTTGCCGCAGACCGAACAAACGCCCTTCCCCTGAACCGTCGCCCCCACAATGCTGTCGACGACCGAACCGATGATGCCTCCCGCTGCCGTGATGGCGACCACCTCTGGCGCCGGAAGCTCCCTCACCACGCCGAGGACGGCGGCTATCACGCCGATTGCCACCGACGCTATCAGGGTCCCTCCAAAGCCCAGCGCAGTTACTCCGCCGGAGGTCCCCGGGCGTACTCTCTCCCTAAGCCGTGTTATCAGGCGGGGCTCGGACCTGCTCAGGAGGCCGAGCTCCGTCGCGACCGTGTCAGAGGCCGCGGCCGACATGGCGCCGAGGTACAGGATGGCAAAGACGGAGCCTCCCGCGATGAGCTCCGCCAAACCGAAGACGGCCGCGGCGCCCCCGTTGGCGAGGATGTTCGGCCAGTTCCGCGTTCCCCCTTCTCCTGGGCGCTACCCAGGCTCTTCTTGTACTCGTACTTGAACCAGGTCGCGCTCACCGCGAGGACGAAGAAGGAGGCGATTATGACGAACCACCTCCAGCCTCCCCCGAGGAAGATCGCAAAACCCACGGCGACGCTCGCGAGGAAGCCTCTCTTGTCGATGGCCTTTGCTCCAATCGCTGTCAGCGCAAACGCGATGACCACAGCGAGCTCTCCCAGGGCCATTAGCAGGTCCGCCGGGGGCAATGTTGTCGCGGGCCGTGTCGGAGGTGTGCCTAAAAGGGTTGCCAAACGGGTGCGGGGGCCCAGCGGCCGGCGGTTACTGGGTCAGGGCTCGAAGGGAGGAGATGATCTCCTCCTCGTTTGCCGCGTTGGAGAGGGCGAATATCAGGCCCTCCTTCTTGGCGAGCTCTATGGCGAGCGGGTCCGTCTGGGTCGGGCCATGGATCACGACCATCCTCGGCTTCAGCTGGGAGACACGCACCGCGACCAGCGGGCTCCTCCCAGCGCCCACCTTGGTGAAGACGATTGCCCTCTCGGTCGTCGCGCCGAATATCCTGTAGAAGTCGTAGCCCGAGAGCGCGTAGATCGTCTTTATGCTGTCCACCACCGTGTAACCGTAGAGGCTGGTCCTGGAAGGGTCGCCGGAGAGGACCGTGCCCTTGACCGCGGCAAGTATGGCGCTCGCCGAGATCGGGCGGTTGAACTCGCTGATGGCGAGAATCGCCGAGCTCTTCTCGGGTGTCAGGAGCCTGGACGCGACCCTGCCGTGAGCCTCGTCGAGCGAGACGAGCGCCTCGATGTACTTCCTCACGAACATCACGCCGGGAGAGGGCCTCCTGCCGCTCTCGTAGTCGCTCAGGACGGAAGGGGAGAGCTTCAGGGCCCTCGCGAGCTGGACCTGCTTTATCGCGAGCTTCTCGCGCCAGACCTTGAGCGCCCTCCCGGGATCGGGGCTGGCGACCACTTCACCTGCAATCTTGATAAGGGAATCCTGCCGGCTAGACTCCAACATGCTTGGCGTTTAGCGAATCCGCTTTAAACATTTGCCGAACCGGACCTCACCCCGAACTACCGGGTCACCTGCTGAGGGTTGCGACCACGCGCCCGTCGAAGAAGCGCCTCGTTATGCCGCTCGGCGGAGCGTCGAACTCGTCTATCGCCACCACCACAGGCAGGTTGTTCACGGCGTGCCCCAGCACGAGGCACATCCGCGGAGGGAGGGTCCTGACTATCGACCTGACCGTGTCTGTGTCCACCATCGAGGCCTGGGCGACCATGTTGAGGTCGGTCTCGCTCGAGAAGTTGTACAGGAAGATGTTGTCGGCCTGCCTGTAGATCTCGGGCTTTATGGCGTCGGGCTGGTTCGTCACGAAGGTCGTGAAGACGCCGAAGTGCCTCATCCTCGTTATCAGGTCCTCCCAGTAGGTCTCCCTTAGGTAGAGGTGCGCCTCCTCCGAGAGCAGGAAGACGGGCGGGATCGCCCTCTGCTCCAGCAGCTCGACGAGCTTCGAGAGTATCAGCTCGACGGTCATCCTCCGATTGAGCGGCGACACCCTGCTGAGGGAGATCACGAGCGCGCCGCCGTCCGGGTGAGACCTGAAGAAGTCGTCCAGCCGGAAGGCGCGGTCGGAGTCGCTGAAGAGACCGGAGTTCGAGAGCGTGTAGTACCGCGCGTTGAGGGCGTCCCGAACGAACTCGTTGCACCTCCACTGCTGGATGTACGTCCCCAGCGACTCCATCGAGAGGTCGTGCTTGCTCTCCATGTTCTCCCAGATCCTCATGAACTCCCGCATGGTGGTGCCCGGCATCTCCAGCGAGTGCTGGAGGAGGGAGGTGACCGCGCGCAGCCCCGCAGCCTCCAGGCTGAACTTCATGTCCCTGGCGGGCTTGCGGACCTCCACCCTGTCGGCGACGCCCGTCTTGGTCCCGTCGGCTGCGAGGCCGATGGAACCGTATTCGTCGTTGAGATCGAAGACTATGCAGTAGGCGCCGTGCTCGAGCAGCCCCCTGACCAGCATCTTGGCGAGGTGGGACTTGCCCGACTCCTTTCTCCCCGTGATTATCGTGATCCTGCCGTCGAGGGCCTCGGCGGTCACTGAGAAGGAGGAGGCCCTGCCAGACTTGCCTATCTTGATCCTCCTCTGCCCCCGGTTGCCCGCCGAATCGAGGATCTCGTTCACGTTTTGCCTCGTTATCACCGAGGTGGTCCGTGAGGGGATCCAGTCGATCCGGGGGCTATGCCGGCCGTGCTCCACGCTTCCTCTGGCCTTGCACTGGAGGAGCCTCATGTCGCGTATCTCCCTGGAGATGCTCCCCACGCCCGCGGGGTCCTCTGTCATCCCCTGCACGGACGAGAGGAGAACCTCCTCCCTAGCGACCTCCTCCATTATGCCGTCCACGTCCAGGTAGTTCTCGTCGATTACCTGGAGCACAAGGCTCCTGTCCTTCTCAGTGACCATGAGATAGTCCCCCATCCTTACGTCCTCGTTGTGGGAGGCCACCACCAGGATGTTTGGGCCGTCCTTCCTAAGGATCCTCACCCACGCTCACCCGGAGTTGCTCAGCCCGCCCAGAGCTATCCTGCGGAGCCCGAAGGACCTCAGCTGCTTGAGCGAGTACCTGTTCGAGATGTAGGCCTTGAGCGCCATGTCCTCGCACCTCGAGAAGACCGAGAGGTGGTGCGCCACACGGAGAGACTCGGGATACCCTGCGTTGTACGAGTCGTTGGATAGCATGCAGCCCAGCGTCACCCCGACCCTCCCCCCGTCCTGGCGAGGTCGAGCCTGAAGACGAGCCCGTCCCTCGAGAACTTCGCGAGCAGCGTCTGGACTGGACCGTCGGAGACCGTGCTGTAGGCGGGGCCCGCCGCCCTGGAGACGAGCGCCGAGAGTCTGTTGGACGATATGATGCCGCTCGACTTGGAGAAACCGACCAGGGGGGACTCCGACCCTTCGTCCCTCAGCAGCGACGCGGGGAAGGTGTCGAGCGGGTGCTTGAGAGAGCCGTCGGCCACGACGACCATCCTCCCGGGGAACGAGAGGAGCGAGGCGAGTATCTTCTTCTCGACCGCGTTCCTGATGATCCTCTCGGCTATGAGGTGGTCCGAGAGCGCCACCCTAAGCTCGTAGCCTTCGAGCCTCGCGGGAAGGCCCAGCGACCCGAGCGGAGAGAGGTGGACGATGATCGGTCCTATCCTGAAGTAGCCCTGTACGGAGCCCTGACAAGCGAAGCAGACGGCGGCGCGGACCGCGTAGACGGCTCCGTCCGAGCTCTCCCCAAGAAGGATGCAAGACGAGTCGGTCGATGCTATGGTCACCGACTCCGCGGAGGCTTCGATGAGGAGTGCCTCGCCCTCGGACCCGCCCTCCCACCCCTCAAACGGATAGGTGTCCTTCCCGTCCCTGTTGAATATGAATGGCCTGCCGACGAGCCGCTCGTTTATCACCACCGAGGCCTCGTTGAACTGCCCGCGGAACTCGCTCGCAAGGAGGGTAAGCGCGTCCACGTTGACCACGGTCGCGACCTTAAGTTGAGTGCTCATGTTGCGCAACATGGGCTACGGCATCTTGCTTTATAAGTATTGCGCAACATGCGCTTGCGCAATAAGGAATCCATGGTCCTCTGCGGGCTCATCTTAAATAAGGCGCCCAAGATGCGCAACAGGAACAACAAGGATAGGAGCGTTTTGTCTACCGACCCCCAGCCGCTCAACGTGACCGTGAAGCTCAAGAGGGGGGCATGGGAGATTGAGATCACCTCGCCCGCGGACAAGGTCCAGCAGGCGGTGGAGAGCGTGATAGCGGGCATGGCCTCGAAGGAGGAGGTCGCAATCGCGCCCCCGGAGGGCGGGACCGAGGAAGAGGGCGAGAGGAGGTTCGAGACCTGCAGGGGGCTGCTACAGACGATGTGGAAGGAGGGTTGGTTCGGGGCGGAGAGGGCGCTCTCCGAGGTGCACGACGAGATGGCGAGGCGCGGATACCACTACGACAGGACGGCCGTCTCCCACGCGCTCGTGGACCTCGTGCGCGAGGGGACGCTCTCGAGGGACGGGACGATGAGGAATTACAGGTACGTGCAGAAGAGGCCCTCGGCTCAGACCGGCGGGACCTGAGCGCCCTTCGGGAACTTCTTCTGGAGCTGCGTGTGCAGCCAGTGGACGCCGGTCGTCGTGATCTTGTACCTCCCAGTGCCGTCCACGTCCCTGCGCTCCGCCGCGCCGGCCTTGTTGAGCTCTGACAGCCTGGAGCCGATCGTCTTCGGGTTGAGGGAAGTGGCGGTCTCGAGCTCCGAGACGCTCATGTCCTCGTGCTGAGCCTTCCCCGAGAGGCGGGCGGCCCTCGCAGCGGCGAGCTGTAGCAGGATGACGTCTTTGTCGCTGAGCTTCCTGTCCTGGACCCAGACCCGGGGCCCCTCCTCCGTGAAGCGGATGTAGTCCTTGAACATCTGGACGAGGTCGTTCAGCGAGTAGTTGACGGAGATGCTCTTCGCGAGGTCTATGTTCGGTATCTCCTTGCTGATGAACTCGTGGAGGGAGCGAAACACGACCTCGGGAGACCCTGAGAAATCGACCTTCACATCGCCGTAGGCGACGGAGATGGAGAGCGGCTTCTCGCTAGACAACTGCAACCGACACCTGGTTCAGCGAGCCGGTCCTGCGGCGCTTAAAGGTTTGCCGAGCTCTGGACCGCTGGCTGCGCCTCCTCTGTGTCAGGGAGGATCAGGACCTGAGATGGCATCATCGCCGTCGACGTCGTGTAGACGTACTCGCCGCCCTCGCTCTTGAACCTCCTCATCCTCGACGACTTGGCGAGCCTCAGCAACGCTACCGCTACTGACTGTTTTGGATAGTTCAACCCGTAGGACTGGAGGGCGTCGCGGACCTCAGAGAGCTTCCTGGGGGACCTGCCCCACTGGTCGGCGAAGAACTTCGTGATGACGTCGCTGAGAGAGTCCCCCTTCTCTATCGAGATCGCAGGAAGTTCGGAGCCGGACCGCACGTCTGCCGGCGGCTGGGCCGAGGTCGGTTCGTTGGGAGAGAGGACGCGGCGAACGTCGGGCCTGCTCTCTGGTAGTTTGCTCGCTATCTCGGGGATCAGTTCGATGGCTTCCCTGATCCTTCCAGCCTCCGCCTCGATCTCTGCCTCGTTCTGACCCGACCTGACTCTAATCTTGATCCTATCTGATGACAACGCGAGGAACCCCTCCACCTGAGTTTCTAAACTTTTGCGTCGAAAATCTATCCCGCCGAGTTCTCACGGGTTTCGGCCATCCGCTCCCTGAGGAGCCGGCTGACGACCTCGCCGTCGACGCGCCCCCTCGCGGTCTTCATCACCTCTCCCATGAGCACGCTGAAGGAACGGTCGCCCTTCTCCTCGATGAGGGACCGATTGTCACGCACGACCCTGTCTATGGTCGCCCGCAGCTCCTCCTCGGGGAGGTGCGACAGCTTGAGCTTCTTGACCGCCTCCCCGACCGTCGCCGCCCCTCCTCCCGCGACCTCCCGGAGTACCTCGACGGCGGCCTCCTTCGCAAACTCACCCCTGTCCAGGGATGTGAGCAGCTCAGTCAGCTGAAGCTCGGTGATCCTGCTCTCGTCCAGCCCCTCTCTCGCGAGACGTGCTGGCAGCTCCACAAGGATGGACGCAACGACGGACCGGTCCAGGCTCAGCACGTCGGCGAGCTTCTCGAAGAGCGGTGCGTCACCGGAATCGTACAACCGGAGGGAGAGGTCGGGGCTGAGCGAGTACAGGTCGACGTAGGACCGGACCTTCTCCTCCCACGGCACGGGGATGGCGCCTTCTATCTCGGCCATCCAGGCCTCGGTGATCACGATCTCTGGTATGTCCGTCTCCGGGTACATCCTGGCTGCCCCCGGACGCGGCCTGAGGTACCTCGTCTCCCCCTCCTCGGTCGCCGCCCGGGTCTCCTTGGGGACCCCCCTCGCCGCGGCCTCCAGCCTCTCGGCCAGGAGAGATGCGACCACGGAGGTGCTCTCCCGTGGGCCCGCGACCAGGACGAGGCCATCCTTCTCAGAAGCACCCGTCGCCCTCCTGAGGGCAGACTCCTCGGCCTCCGAGATCCTCTGCTTTCGGAACTCGTCCGAGTGGATGACGCCGCCCAGCGAGTTTGTCCTCGCTATCTCGGCGAGCTCTTTCCCGAGCCTTATCCCCGGGAAGGGCTCGAAGCCGAGGATGCCCGCGAGCCCTCCTGCGACGACGCAGAGCACGTCGCCCCCGTCGTGCACCGCCTTCCTGACTATCGGGGAGGAGCTCGATGGGAGGTGCGATGTCGCTTCGACCACGCGGCAGCTCACCGATGCTATTCCGCGCCCCTTGATCTCCTCCGCGATGCGGATGAGGCCCACCTGCCGCAGGCCCTCGTACCGGACCACCTTCGCTATGAGGTTCAGCTTCTGGACGCCCTTCACCTCCACGACCTCGCCCCCCATGACAGAGACGTTGAGGTCCTGCCTGATCGTCCCGAGCCCGCGTGCGACCTTGCCGGTCGACCTCAGCGCCCTCCCTAGTTGGAGCGCGGCGCTCTCGACGTCCTCGGGGAAGCCGACCAGCGGGTCGAGCGCGATCTCGACCAGAGGCACACCGAGCCTATCCAGTGCGAACGACCTGAAGCCGGGCTCCTCGCCGAGGACCCTGGCGGAGTCCTCCTCGACCGTGACCGACTGCACGCCGACGGACTTCCCGTCGAACGCCAGGCGCCCACCCAGCCCGACCACGGCGGTCCTCTGGAAGCCCGAGGTGTTCGACCCGTCGATGACGATCTTCCTCATGACGTGAATCTCCTCGATGGCCCTGGCGCCCAGCATCGAGGAGATGAGCAGGCCGATCCCTATGGCGTCGCGGTTCATGGCGTGGGGTGGTTCCTCGTCCGCCTCAACGAGGCAGGACGACTCCGGATTCCACATGTACCTGTTCGCTTTGCCCTTGTTGAACTCGAAGACCGCCGCTGGGTCGATCCTTCCGAGCTCGCTCTGGCTCGGCCTGAGCCTCCTCTCGAAGGAGAGCGGGAGCTCCGAGGACTTGACAACGGGGCAAGGGCAGAAGAGCTTCTTCGTCGTGGCGAGCTGCTGGTGTATCTCGATGCCCACCTTCATCCCCGCCTCGGATGGGTCGAAGGGCAGTGTCATGCTGATCGGCTCGGCATCGACCTTTCGTTGATCTCGCCCGCCAGGCTCGTCCTCATCAGGGACCCCGCCTGCTCGACGGTCGTCGTGTTGGCGAGAACCCACATCATCTTGGCGAGGGCGGTCTCGGCGAGCATGTCCTCCAAGGGCACGACGCCCGCGCCGAGCAGGTCTCTCCCGTTGTCGTAGACGTTCATGTCGACCCGGCCCCAGACGCACTGCGAGGTCATGCAGACCAGGCCCCCCGTCTCTATGTAGCGCCTGAGCGCCGCGATGTTCTTGCTGTTGACGTGCCCCAGACCGGAACCCTCGATGACTAGGCCCCTCAGACCCCCGCCGGTGATCGCCTCCAGGTGGGACGTCGGCATCGAGGGGTAGAACTTCAGGAGAGCGACGGCAGGCTCGAAGGCGGGCTTCGCGGAGAAGCGCGCGGACTCCCTAGGAGGGAGGCCTCCGGAGACCTGCTGGAGGCCCCCGCGCGTCCAGAACGCCACGGGGTCCCTCCCGACCGACTGGAACGCGTCCCGCGCGCTGGTGTGGTTCTTCCTCACCCTCGTCCCCAGATGCACCGCGAGGAGTTCGTCGCTCGTGTTTGCGTGCATGACGACGTAGACGCCCGAGAACTCCGCGGTCACGGCCATCGAGACCGCTCCCATGAGGTTCAGGTAGGCATCGGAGGAGGGCCTGTCGGAGGACCGCTGGGAGCCCACGACGAGCACCGGGACGGGAACCCCCTGGAGGGCGAAGCTCAGCGCGGCGCTCGTGTAGCCCATGACGTCCGTGCCCGTCGTGACGACCACGCCGCGGGCCCCGGCCGCAACCGACCCGGCGACCTTCTCCGCGATCTTCCCCCAGTGGCTCGGCTCGAGGTTCTCGCTCAGGGCCGTGACGACTATCTCCGGGGACACCTCCGCGATCTCCGATAGCTCGGGCATGAGGGAGTAGAGGTCCTCGGATGATATCGCCGGGCGAACCGCGCCGGTCCTGTAGTCGACACGGCTGGCGATGGTGCCGCCGGTGCCCAGTATCGAGACGCGGGGGAGCCCGTGCTTGGCCCCGGGAGGATTGGACGTGAAGGCGGGCTTCTCACCCTCCGCGAGGACCAATATGCCCGACACCCGCTCTATCCCGATGCCGACGTTGTAGCCGCTCTTCAGCTTGATGACGATGTGCGAGTCGTCGTTGCTCTGGTACCGGGGGACGAGGGTGCCCCTTATCGTATCGTCGCGCAGACGCAGCTCGACGAGGTCTCCGATCTTCGCGCCGACAGCCTCTAGCCTCTCGAGGGCCGGCCCGCGATACCCCGCAAGTTCGTCCACGGTGAGGGCGCTAGGCGACGGTGGAGATAAATCCTTGGAGTCACCACTAGGCGTCCCGTTCATATTCGCAGCAGAATAACATGAGCAAAATAATTAATATAGCGAATAATTTCTCCTATCAATTATGAGTGCCACTCGAAACTATGCTCACCCCGAGGTGCTGGTCGAGACGACCTGGCTTGTCGAGCACCTGAAGGACGCCGACGTGCGGGTCGCCGAGGTCGACTACGACCCCGCGGCGAACTACGCCATAGGGCACATACCGGGCGCGGTCCTCTTCGACTGGAAGAAGGACATCAATGACCCTCTGAGGAGGGACATACTGAGCAGAGAGCAACTCGATGAGCTCTTCAGCGGCGCTGGCATAACCAAGGACACGTGGGTCGTCCTCTACGGCGATTTCAACAACTGGTTCGCGGCCTTCGCCTTCTGGGTCTTCAAGTACTACGGAGTGGAGAAGGTCAAGATAATCAACGGCGGAAGGAAGAAGTGGCTCCTCGAGGACAGGCCGGTGACGAAGGACGTGCCCTCGTATCCAAAGACCGACTTCAGGGCCGCCGGCGCCAACCAGAGGCTGAGGGCCTACAAGGACGAGGTGCTGAAGGCGATCGGCAGGGGCGACAAGGTATTCGTAGACGTCAGGGGCCCCAAGGAGTTCAGCGGAGAGATACTCGCGCCCCCGGAGTATCCGACGGAGCACGCCCAGCGGGGCGGGCACATCCCCGGCGCCAAGAACGTCCCGTGGGTGCAGACCGTCAACGACGCCGACGGCACCTTCAAGACAAGGGAAGAGATATTGGCCCTGTACGCCGCGAAGGGTGTCGCCCCCGAGAAGGAGGTCATAACCTACTGCAGGATCGGCGAGAGGTCGTCCCACAGCTGGTTCGTGCTCACCTACCTGCTGGGATACCCCAACGTCAGGAACTACGACGGTTCTTGGACGGAGTGGGGGAACTCGGTCGGTACGCCCATCGAGAGGTAAGGCACCTCGCCTCCGTCCTCCCCGCATCGCTGCCGGGGAGGCAAAAGCTCAAATCCGGGGTCGGCGGTCGAAGGACGCAGCCTTGAACGAGACCGTCTGGCCACCCGGCGTGAGATGCGCGGCTGTCTTCACGTTCGACAACGACGACGAGTCGGGCATAATAGACGCTTACGGCGCGGAGAAGATGTTCTACCTGAGCCAGGGCTACTACGACATGAACGCGGGCACGCAGAGGGTCTTGCGGGTCCTGGCGAGGCACCAGGTCAAGGCCACCTTCTGCATGGTGGGCAAGACCGCGGAGAAGCGACCCGATGTCGTGAAGCTCATCCAGTCGGAGGGGCACGAGCTGGCCGTCCACGGATGGGACCACCGGCCCTACTACAACATGAAGGCCGAGGACGAGAAGGAGGACATCAGGAAGACCGTCGAGATAGTACAGAGGATAACGGGGAGGAAGCCGGTGGGGCACAGGACTCCCGACTGGAACCCCAGCAAAGACACGGTGAGGCTGCTGCACGAACTCGGAGGGTTCATCTGGAGGGGCGACGCGCTCGACAACGACCTGCCATACGTCCACAGCTTCAAGGACTCCGGCATAGTCGAGCTCCCGAGCGCGGTCACCCTGGACGACTTCGACAACTACGTGGAGAGGGGGTACTCCCCGCAGGAGGTCTTCGAGCTCTGGAGGGACGAGTTCGACGTCCTTTACGAGGAGGGGAAGTTCTACTGCCTCACCATGCACCCTCTGGTGACCGGGAGGCCGGCGGCGAGCAGGGCCCTCGAGAAGATCATAGCGCACGTGAAGTCCCACGAGGGAGTCTGGGTCGCGACGGCCGAGGAGATAGCGCGCTGGTGGCTCAAGAACCACGACGCGATGGAACCCCCTAACGCCGCGAAGCCGAGCCCATGAATCGATCCAGCGTCCGCATGTAGCGCCGGCGCTCCTCCCACATGGCGAGGTGCGAGCTCTTCTCGAAGATGACCAGCTTGGAGCCCCTGATGTGGTCGTGGATGCCCCTCGCCACCCTGGGGGTCACCTCGTCGTAGCGCCCGCCGGTGACGAGGGTGGCGACCCTGACCTCGTGTAGCCTCTCGGTGACGTCCCAGTAGCGTATGTTCCCGATTATCGTGAACTCGTTCGGGCCGTTCATCGTCCCATAGACCGGCTTGCTCATGTGAGACATCGTGTACTCCTGCTCCTTGGGCCAGTGCTTCCTCCGGAGAAGGTGCCTCTTGTAGAAGACCATCACAGCCCTCTCGTAGTTCGGGTCCTCGTAGGCGCCCTGCGCCTCATACCTGGCCATGGTGCGGAGGACCGCCGGCGGGAGCTCATGCTTGAGACGCTGCATCTCCTCGATGGCGAGCGGTATGCTCGCGATGCCCCCCGTGGTGATCAGGCTCTTCAGGTTCCTCTGATACTTCAGCGCGTACGCCAGGGCGAGCATCCCCCCGTAGCTCGAACCCATGAGGTGGACCCTGCCGAGGCCCATCGTCTTCCTGAACTCCTCGAGGTCCTCTACCGCGCGCTCGATCGTGAAGAGGGCGTGGTCCCGTGGGAGCTCCGACATCCCGCAGCCCAGCTGGTCGTAGAAGACGACCCTCCACCCCGACCGGGCCAGGTCCCTGAGCGGGAGGAGGTAGTCGTGGGTCGCGCCGGGCCTTCCGTGGAGGCAGACGACGGTCCCCCTCGGCGAGGGAGGCGTGAAGACCTTGTAGTAGAGGCCGAACCCGAGGACCTTGACCTTCCCTTCGGTCTTCTTGATGCGCCCGGGTCTCGAGCCGGCCAACCCATTACTCCGGCGGAATCTCCTTGAAGGCGGCCCCGAGCTGTATCCCCTGACCGCGGCGGACGTAGTACGCGATCGCGTAGATGACCAGGCCGGCGACTATCGTCAGGGGCACCGTCGCGTACGAGAGGTACTGGACGAGTATGGTCCCGCTCGGGGGCGTGCTGATCAATGGGTTGGTGGTCTCGTACCCGAAGAAGACGTTGACCACCACCCCGACGACGCCGAGGACGGTTATCGCGGGGACGGACCCGATCTTCTTCTTCACTATCGCCGGAGAGTTCTCGAAGACGTTCTTCAGCTTGTACGGGAAGACTATCGCCGCTATCGAGACCATCGTGAAGACGATGAACAGGTTCAGCGTCGCGAAGACGTAGTAGGTGAAGAACGAGCTGAAGTAGTAGACCGCCTCCAGGACTATGGCCACGACGAGGATGACCGCCACGGCGTAGTTCGGGCTCCCCCTCTTCGAGTCGAGGCGCGTGAGCGCGGTCGGCATCACCCTGTCGAAGGACCACGAGAACAGGTTCCTGACGCACACGAAGGCGAACAGCGTCGCGCCGCCGAGGCCGGTCGCAAGGAGCGCTATCCCGGAGAGCATTATCACCACCGGGTTGGGGCTCGCGAAGGCGACCAGGAAGTTCAGCGTCGGGACCGCCGGGAGCGTGTAGGTCTTCCCGGTTACGTAGAGGAGCGAGATGGCGTTGAGGAAGCTAGAGCCCGCCGAGTAGTACGCCGA
Organism: uncultured Nitrososphaerota archaeon; assembly: GCA_963703285.1. Lineage (GTDB taxonomy): Archaea > Thermoproteota > Nitrososphaeria > Nitrososphaerales > Gagatemarchaeaceae > Gagatemarchaeum. The sequence goes on along the minus strand of OY969807.1, from coordinate 444,686 downwards.
GCCGTAGATTAGGAACGCGATCACCATCAGGAAGAGGAGCGAGCCGAACATCGCGTAGACCTGCGAGCGCTGGACCCTCTTCACCTCGCCCGAGAAGTACGCCGAGCTGAAGAAGCCCAGGAAGTTGGTCATGGTGAATATCGAGCCGACCACCGTGGCCGACGCCACGAAGCCCAGAGGGAGCGCTGCGGTCGTTATCGCGTTCGCATAGTTCATCCCCGAGTAGTGGTTGAAGTTCGCGATGAAGGTGGCGTTCGGGGCCGAGAAGTAGGCCGCCACCGTCACCAGGGCTCCGGCCAGCGAAATCAGGAACATGGCGAGCATGACGCGGAACGCCACCCTCGTGCCGAACATTATCGGAAGGATGAAGACGATTATCAGGACGCAGGATATCCCGAACGCGGTGTCAGGTTTCGCCAGTGAGCTCGCCAGGCTGATCAGTCCCGAGTTGCTCTGTACCATTCCGACCGCCGCCAGGCTCGGGATGACCCCGTAGCTGATCCCCCAGGCGACGGCCGTCGCGAGGCTCGCCAACCAGGTGAACGTCAGGACGAAGTTGGTCATGAAGCCGAGGGGGGCGCCGATAGCCCTGCTGGTCCAAACGTAGTCCCCGCCAGTCCTGGGCATCGCGACCGTGAAGAGGTAGTAGAGGAGAGCGACCACGAGCCCCGGTATCAGCGTCACCAGGATCGTGATGGGCAGGTCTACGCCCGGGAAGAGGAGCGTCGCGAAGAACTCGAATACGAAGAAGTAGGCGATCCCCATGGCGAGGATGTTTCCGAGGAATGCGTCGAAACCGCTGATCTGCCGCGTGAGGCCCGTCGCCTCGCGTACGAAAGCTCCCCTTTCGGGACTCGTCAATCTTTTGGCAGCTTTCGCATTACATCGTATGTTATTTATTTCTTCGTGAATCCGCCAGCGGAGGGGATGAGTAGGCGTCGAACACGAACTGCGAGGCGACTGCCGAGACGCCCCAAAGAGAACAGCCAAAGCAGCGTGGACGCGAGTGCCCAGCTCCTCGGGCCCTTCGCCGCCGTCCCTTGAAGACTAGGCGCGCCAAACCATCCCCTAGTGGGTCTTCTTTATGATGAAGTGATACAGGTTCCCCTCCTTCCTGCTCTCTAGAACCTCCTGACCCGTCCGCTCGCCCCAGGCTACGAGTTCGACCTCGGCCGTCGGGTCGTCCGAGACGAGGTGCACAACCGCGCCTATGGGGGAGCGCGAGATTAGCTCGTCGAGCTTGACGAGGATGCCCGCGCACTCCGAGCCTATCTCGAACATCTCATAGTCGGGGAAGTCGGCGAAGCACCTGACCTTGAGCTCCCCGATCTTCCGCTCGAGGGCGGGTCTCGCGGCACCAAGGGAGAGCAAGCCGCCCTTCTCGTCCTCGAGCTTCAGCGGTGCCAGCTTCGCGAACCACCCCTCCCCGTACGGATCGTGGTTGAGTAGCCCGGGGTCGGCGAGGAGCGACCCGTTGACCGCGACGACGCGCCCGCTCAGCGGCGACCTCACGACGTCGAAGTGGCGGGGTCCCTCGACCGACCCGAGGCTCTTCCAGCGGTCGACGACCGCGCCCAGCTCCTTGAACGTGACGGCCGTGAAGGGGCCGCTGATCCAGGCCTGTATGGTGTCTATCCCCACGGTGACCAGCCCCCCGGACATCCTGGCCCAGACGCCTCGCTCGACGTCGAAGAGGACGTCGTCCGCGAAGGGGCAGTCCCCTATCTTCTGCACGTGGACCCGTCGGATCCGTGCGCTTTTAACGAAGCGGCTTGCTCATGTACGGGCCGCACCTCTCGTAGCCGAACTTCCTGTAGTAGTTTCTCGTCCCGACGGCGCTCATCACAAGAATGCGCTTGGCGCCGAAGCGTTCACGGGCCACCTTCTCCATCTCTCCCAAGAGGGCCTTCCCAAGCCCCCTGTGCTGCCAGGCGTCCTGGTTCCTCTCGCCGACCGAGACGACCCTTCCGTAGACCTTGAGCTCCCGGACGATGCACGACCCGTCCACCTCGGTCCTGTGCGCCAGGTCGGAGGGCGACCTCATCCTGATGAAAGCGGCTACGGCGCCCGTCTCCGGATACTCGAAGGACGCAAACGTCTCCACCCCTCCCGAGGCAGAGTACTCCGTTGTCACTAACTGGGGGTCGGATGGGCCTGCGTCGAGCGGGGTGGCCAGGGCGACCTCCCTGCATCTGATGCAGTTGCACCTGAAGCCGAGTTCCTCGACCCGACGAAGTACGAGCTCCCGCAGGTTTCCGGCGTCGGGGCCGGCGCGTATGTCCTTCTCGGGTATCTCCCTCATTATCCTCATGATCCTGTGCCACCTCGGGACGTACCTCTTCATCTCGGCGAGAAGGTCGACAACCTCCTCGAGGTCGTACGGTCGGTAGAGCCCCGACTCGGCCAGCCTGGCGAGCGCCGTCTCCCTCACGACGAGGGTCGGGTAGAGCTTTGACATGTCCGGTCGGAACGCCTCGTCATCGAACAGCCGTCTCATGTCCTGGAGGTCATCGCTCGGGTTCGACTCCGGGAGCCCGGGCATCATGTGCGCGCATATCTTCAGGCCCGCGTCCCTGGCGACCTGGAAGGCGTCCGCGGAGTCCTGCACGGTGTGGCCGCGGTTGCTCGCCCTGAGGGGACCGTCGTGGAGGCTCTGGACGCCGATCTCGAGGCGGGTTACGCCGTATGAGAGCATCTGGTCGATGTGCTCCCTCCTGCACCAGTCAGGCTTCGACTCTACGGTCAGGCCGACGCACCTGCTCGAGGCAGACTCGTTCTTGCGCTGTGCCTCCTCGAGCGAGGTGGACCTGACGCCGTTGAGGCCCTCGTAGACGCTCTTGACGAAGGGGAGCTGGTAGTCCTGCGGCAGGGCGATGAACGTTCCCCCCTCGATGATCGCCTCTGCCTTCGATGTCTCGTGCCCCTTCTCGGCGTACTTCTTCAGGGAGCGCCTGGTCTGCAGATAGGGGTCGTAGTTCAGGCCCTTCGCTATCCTCTGGCTCGGGCCATCCGGCATGTAGCTCTGCGGGGTGCCGAGCCGCGGCCCGCCGGGGCAGAAGACGCACGTGCCGTGAGGGCAGCCGAAGGGAGCGGAGAAGACGGTCACGATGATTATCCCCGAGGCGCTCCTCCTGGGGTGGATGCGGAGGAGCTCGCTCCACCTGGAGCGCTCGGCTTCAGGGAGGGCGAGGAGGATCGAGGAGTTGGACAGGTACATCGAGAGGTGGTGGTTGACGGCGGCCTCCCGCTTCGCGCGCTCGAGCTGGGGCCTCCCCCGTATCCTCCCCTGGAGGACCTGGGATGCTACGTCCTTTACCGCCGCCCTCTCGGGGTCCGTGAACTCCCGATCTAGGTGCGCTGCCAATTCTGGCCTGGCTTTCGCTTGAGTGTGAATCTCTTGATGTAGGTCTTGCGGTTCCTTACCTTGGGGATTGCTCCCTTCCTAGGCTTGCCTTCTATCTTTGGAGTCTGACCTCGGACTAAAGGGTGCGGTATCGCATTTCCCCGCCTTGGTAAGACTTCCGTGCGTTGGCGTTCTTTGTTACACCTCTTTCGTTCAGTCGATGCAGGCAGCTATATAGTTCTAACTCCCTTTCTGTGTAATGTCGATCCTGGCCCCTGTAGTGGCCTAGTCGGCTGTGACAAAACTCCATCATCACGCTTGCCTGTCGAGATTTGATGATTAAGTAAGGAGCGAGCACCTCCAGCAAGAGCAAGATGTTTCTCATACCAGTCACGTGAAGGACGTGAGTGTCCTTGCGGCCATCACGGGTGCGTGAGACAACCTGAGTGCCTGATCTAATCCAGTTGTGCAATGCGTCGATTGAGGGCCTAAAGGTGTTCGTGAAGTAGACAGTAGGGTGGAGAGCGATTTTGTATGCGCGGTCTTTCCTCTCCGAACGAGTGATCTGGACTCCTCCCTCACCATCTAGGAATGTCGCAAGGTACCCGATTTGAATCTCCGAGAGTTCATCTAGGACAATCGACGAATTCTTGGCACGGACACGACCGCTGTGTTTACCGACTCTGTGACCGCATAGCTGACGTGAACGAAGGAACTTCGCCCCACAGATGCTACAATCGAACGTCCCGGGGTTCTCCCTCGACGCTTGCACGTTTTGTTCCTAGAGTAAGACCAAGGACGGATATAACCCCCCAGCAAGGACGTCTGTTTCATTCGTCTAGACGGCAGTTCAAGTCATGAAGCAGTTCGGTGGTGAGAGGGTTGAGAATCAGCCGGAACAGGTCTCTGAAGTTGTGGCTCGACTCTAGAAGCTTATGCACTGGTCCGCCTTCAGCATCATCTCCTGCAGTGCCCTCCTCGAGGCGACGGCGAAGTCATCCGCCAGCTGACCTGGGTCGATGCCTTCCTCCTTCAGAGACTCCTCCTCGACGTAGAACCTCTTGCCAGCTTCGGCTGGGAAAAGGTCCTGGAACTTGACGGCGTACGACCTCTCCACGCCGCGGAGGGCGCACCTCGCGCCCTTTCCCAGGAACGCGACGACCACCTTGTTGTGGTCATCGCTCTTCACGAGGCTGCCCGCCACCCTCAATCCCTCGACGAAGAAGATGCTGCCGACGGGCGGGCGCAGGAACGAGACGAAGATGTTCTTGGGCAATCATCTCACCGCTAGAGGAAGCAGACCACGCGGTCGCCCTCCATCATCTCAACGAGCTTGTCGTACCCGATCACCTGAACGCTCGGGCTGATGGAGCCCGTGAGCCCCCTCCTCGCGACGTCGTCCGCGAGGGCGAAGACGCTTCCCGGGATGGCGCCGCTCCGGGCCATGTGCACGGCGTCCTGCAAGAGCACGATGCGCGCCCCGGCGTCGTTCGCGGCGTACGCGAGGCCCGTCTTGGCGAAGGGTTCGTCTATCAGGTACACTGTCAAGGCTCATCTCTCCTAAAGGGTCAGAAGCCTGTCGCAGTCCTTGGCCATCGCGGCTACCGTCGGCACGCCTGCGATCTTGACCCCCGGATAGAAGTTCGACCCCTCGCCGAGCCCGCGGTTGTAGCAGCACGTCTCGCAGGCATAGATGACGGCGCCCTTCGCCAGCAGCGCCTTGAAGTAGTCCATGGGGAGCTTCTCCATCATCGCGAAGACCTGGGTGCCGAGGCAGTTGTAGACCCCGTCGAGGAAGAGGAAGAACGTGACCTTGTCGGACCGGTCCAGAGCCGCGTCAGCAATCTTGCACGCGGTCTCCCAGCGCTCGGTTTGATACGGGCCGCCCGTCAGCAGGAACCCGAAGCTTGCCATGGCTCTGCTTGGAAAACTCTGGCAGTTAAGCGTCACGCGCAATTGTTTGGGACCCGGTCGTCACTAGGTCGTGGTTACCCGCGCCCGTCCCAAGCCTTAAAAGTCCGCCGACCTCGCTTCGGCCCGTGCAATCCCTAGGGTCGAACGTGGAGGACAAGAGCACGGAACAGGGTTTTCAGTTCATTTTCAAGTGCGAAGCCTGCGGAAAGGGATTCGAGTCGGCGTTCGTCGCCTCCCAGGAAGCTAGGAAGAAGGCGGTCTTCAACGACGTCTCGAGGTTCGGGTCGATGTTCTCGAGCAGGGCGAGCCTCGCCGGCGCGCTCGGGGGGCAGGCCTACCAGACGCCCGAATGGACGAAGGAACACGACGCCGCACTGAAGAAGGCGACCGCCGAGTCTGCGGCGCACCTCCACCAGTGCCCGAAGTGCAGCAAGTACGTGTGTGACAACGACTGGAAGGCAGACGTCTCGCTCTGCTCGACCGACGCGGCGGCCCTGGCGGAGCCCAAAGCGGTCACGGGCGCCCAGGCGGGTGCGGGTATCTGCCCGCAGTGCGGCCAGCAAAGCGGGGGCGGGAAGTTCTGCAACAACTGCGGAGCGCCCCTCGGGCCGTCGAAGTGCTCCGCGTGTGGGGCAGAGAACTCCCCTGGCGCGAAGTTCTGCGGCGGCTGCGGCGCGAAGCTCTAGGGCCGATGGGATCGGCGTCACGACGGGGAGCGCCGAAAGCCTATTCTGGGACGCGCTCGACGCAGCGGCTGACTGAAGATGATCACACGGGCCGTCACGGAGCAGAAGAGGGAGGAGGTACCACGAAGGGTCGAGGACCCGAGGTTTTTCACCGGAGCCGCTCGCTTCCTCGACGACGTCAACGTTGAGGGCCAGGCATACATGGGCCTGGTTCTGAGTCCCCACCCGCACGCCAGGATCAAGCGCATCGACTTTTCCCGGGCTCGTTCCTCCCCCGACTTCATCGCATCCCTGACCGGCGAGGACCTCGTGAAGGCGAAGGTGCGCCCCGTAATCCAGAATCCGTGGCCCCAGCAGAGGCCGGCGAGGCGCTACCACCTGGCAGTGGGGGAGGTGAGGTTCGTGGGCGAGCCGGTGGCCGCGATACTGGCGAGAGAAAGGTACTCGGTCGAGGACCTCGTCGAGCGGGTCGAGGTAGAGTACGAGGCGCTCCCCGCCGTCTCTACCATAGAGGAGTCGAAACGCGGGAGGATGCTGGTTTATTCCGACTGGAAGGACAACGTCTCGCAGAGCGACCAGCAGCGGCGTGGCCGCGCCGAAGAGGCGATCGCGAGAGCCCTCCACGTCATCAGCCGAAGGCTCGGCATCAGGCGCCAGGCAGCCGCGCCGATGGAGCCCCACAGCGTCCTAGTGAGCTACGACAAGGGACTCGACCGCTTCGAGGTCTGTGCGACGCTCCAGTCAGTGCACGGACTGCAGAGGGTTCTTGCGGGAGAGCTGGGTCTCCCGCAGAAGAAGTTCCACGTCAGGGTCGTGGACGTGGGAGGGGGCTTCGGGAGCAAGGGAGGGCCCTCCTATCCGTGGCCCCTCCTCGCTTGCCTGTTCGCAAAGTCGACCGGGCGCACGGTCAAGTGGACCGCCACGAGGACGGAGGAGTTCCTCGAAGGCGCGGCGGGGAGGGACGAGTACTGCGACGTGACCCTAGCCTGCGACAGGGACGGCAGGATCGTCGCGCTGAAGGGAACGATAGAGTGCGACGTCGGGGTCTCGGGTACGCAGGTCCACATGCCATCGGCGTCGATGGAGACCATGGCGGGGCCGTACGACATCCCGAACCTCGACCTGTCGGTGACGGCGTACGTGACGAACAAGATGCCCATCGGTCCGATGAGGGGCGCGGGCTTGCCGGAGGGCTGCTACTTCATCGAGAGGGCGATGGACATAATGGCCAAGAAGGTCGGTATCGACCCGATAGAACTCAGGCGGAGGAACGTCGTGGGGACGGAGAGGTCTGACGGGGTCGACTACCAGGCCCTCATGGACACCCTCGTGAAGTCGTCCGGATACGATGAACTCCTGACGTGGCGTGAGACGGTCAACTCTCTCTTCCGGCGGGGAGCGGGTTCAGGCCATGCCCTCGTAGCCGGGATAGGGATCTCCCTACGCGGGAGCAGCGAAGAGCAGGAGGCCGGTGGAGATTCGGACTCTGGACAGTGGCAGGAATCGGAGGACTCGGACGCAAAAGAGGAAGGAGGGTCGGCCTGGAATTCCTCTGGCGAGGGAGGCGGGACGGGCGAGGAGGGTGGTTCCGCGTGGGAAGGCGGCCTGTCCTTCTTGTCGGAGTATGGCAGAGTGGTCCTGCACAGCGCCGGCAACGTGACCGTCTTCACGGGCTCTTCTCCCCACGGGCAGGGGCACGAGACCGCCTTCGCACAGCTGGCGTCCGAGGAGCTAGGGGTCCCCCTCGAGCGGGTCAGGGTGGTCTGGGGGGACACCGACCTCGTCCCCTTCGGCATCGGGACCTTCGGCAGCAGGTCGGCGGCCACGGGGGGAAGCGCGGTCGTCGACGCCGCACGCAAAGTGCGGGCCCAGCTCCTCGAGAGGGCCTCCAGGACCCTGGGAGTCGAGCCGAAGTCCCTCTCCCTCGCGGGAGGATTCATCGTGACGGCTACCGAACCACGGTCCCAGATTGCCACGCTGGAGAAGGTGCTCGAGGACTCCGGAGGGATGGACATCTCCGCCGAGTCGAAGTTCGCCCTCAGTTCGATGAGCTACTCGAGCGGGGTGCACCTGTGCGCGCTGACCCTGGACGCCGATTCGGGGAGGGTGGAGAAGATCTCGAGGTACGTCGTCGTGGAGGACTGCGGACGGATGATAAACGAGACCATAGTCGACGGCCAGATACGCGGGGGCATCGTCCACGGCATAGGCGGAAGCCTCCTCGAGGAGCTCGCATATGACGAGGGCGGCAACCTCCTCACGTGCAACCTAGGAGACTACTCGCTCCTGACGTCCGTGGAGAGCCCGGAGATAGAGGTCTTTCACAGGGTCACCCCGTCGACGGTGACGCTGAACGGCGTGAAGGGTGTGGGCGAGAGCGGCACCATAGGGTCGTACGCAGCCGTCATCAACGCCCTGAACGACGCGCTGGCGCGAGTGAGGCCGGGCGCCGAGGCCGACAGCGCTCCCACGACCGCACATTCGGTCTTCGCGGCCATGACGGCGGGTAAGCAGCGAAAAGACTGAGGCGCCAGGCCGCCTGGAGGGAGGTCGCGTCCTGCGGAGAGGGCGCAAAGCCCCTTTTTAAAGCGGAACGACAGCGCCTCGTGGCGTTTTGCAGCGCTCGGAGATCAGGCGGGCGATCAAGGAGAACGGGCTCAGCATGTTGGGGGTCGGTTATGTCGACTTCACGGGCATCGCGCGGATGAAACCCGCGACGATCGGGGAACTCGACAGGATCCTCGACGAGGGGATAAAGACCTCCCGGGGGAACTTCGCGTTCAGCCACAACGACAACCCGGTGCGGGGAGCGTCGATGAACATCTCTCAGGGCGACCTTGCGGTGGTGGCGGACCCAGAAACGTTCGCAATCCCCAGCTACCTGAGCGGGATAGGGCGGTTCCTCGGCGATGTCCACGAGAAGGACGGACGGGTCTCCGAGCTGTGCGCGCGGTCGTACTACAGGCGCGTCCTCGGGCGCGCGGCCGCCCGGGGGTACCGGTTCTTCGTCGGGTTCGAGGGCGAGTTTCACCTGGTGAGGAGGGAGGAGGGACGGGTCTTACGCGTCGACAACTTCTACACGCACAGCCAGGAGGGTTTCAACGTCCACCACGAGCTGATCACAGATCTCGTGGCGGCGCTCCGCTCGGTGAACGTCCAGGTCATCAAGGGCCATGTCGAGGGAGGCCGAGGTCAGCTGGAGTTCGACATAGAGCACAGCGAGGGGATCAAGCCCGCCGACGACATCGTCTACTTCAAAGATGCGACGAAGGCCGTCGCGCGCAGGCACGGCTTCATCGCCTCGTTCATGCCCAAGATAGGTCACGACTGGTGGGGGAGCGGGATGCACCTTCACATGAGCCTCCAGAGCTCCTCGGGGAGGAACCTCTTCGACAGACCCGGGGACAAGAAGATGGGGCTTAGCCCAACGGCGTACCACTTCATAGGCGGGATCATCGAGCACCTCCCCGGCCTCTCGGCCGTCGCGGCCCCGATGCCGAACTCGTACAGGCGGATGCTCCCCGGGAAGTGGAACGCCGACGCCGCCGTCTACGGCGCCGGGGCTAGGGGGGCGGCGGTCAGGATACCCGACGAGAGGGGGAAGGCGGCGAGGCTGGAGTGCAGGTTCCCCGACGGGACGATGAACCCCTACCTCGCGCTCGGCGCGATACTCGCTGCGGGGCTTGACGGCATCGAGAGGAGGCTGGACCCCGGGGATCCCCTGACCGTCGACCTCTCCTTCATGAGCGACAGGGAGATCAGGGAGGCGGGTTTCAGACTGATGCCGCGCTCACTGAGCGAGGCTCTTGCGGCGCTCGAGAAGGACGAGGTCCTCAGGAAGTCCATGGGCGAGCCGCTTTTCACGGAGTACATCAGGAACAAGGAGCAGGAGGTCGCTCAGATGGCGGACAAGGTAACACAGTACGAAGTGGACAACCAGCTCGACCTATTCTAGGCCCCCGAAGGCATAATAGACCGCGGCCCCACCGCTGGAGCCCTTGAAGCTGGACTTCTCAGCATACCCTGCCATAGACCACCACAGCCACCCGTGGTCGGAGTCCACGCGTGCGATATCGAAGGAGCTCTATCTCAGCCTTATGAACATGGGCGGGCTCTCGGCGCAGGAGGCGGCGGACCCGGAGAACCTCCTGCACTCGGAGTTCACCCCGATGGGGAGGCAGATAACGCACCTCCTAGCGGGATTCCTGGGATGCAAGCCCACCCTCTCCGAGGTGATCGAGGCGAGGAACAAGAGGGCTGCGAAGGACTACTGGGCGTACTGCGGCGAGCTATTCTACGACGCCGGGATTGAGGGCCTCTTCGTGGACGACGGGTACTCCGAGGTCACCGTGGGGAGCGGCCTCGCGAGGATCGACCTGACGGAGTTCGAGGACCTCATGCCGGTGCCCATGAGGAGGGTGGCACGCATCGAGCCGAGATTCCAGGCGGCGGTGGACGAGTCCAGCAGCTTCGACGACTTCGTGGCGAGGTTCGACCAGTCCCTGAAGGACGCCGTCACGAAGCAGCATGCCATCGCGTTCAAGTCGGTCATCGCCTACAGAACAGGCCTCCACATCGAGGAACCGACGGACGAAGAGGTGAAGGCCGACTACGAGAGGTCCAAGGCGACGAGGGCGAGGGACGTCAAGCACATCAGGGACTGGTACGTCAGGCGCGTCGCATCCATGTGCCCCGAGCTGGGTGCGACATTCCACATCCACTCCGGCATGGGGGACATCGACGTCGTCTTCGACAAGACCAATCCGACGCAGCTCTACGAGTTCCTCAAGGACCCCGTAAGCCGCAAGACGAAGATCTTCCTCATCCACGGTGGGTACCCGTTCTCGCAGGAGGCGGCGTTCTACGCGAACGCCCTCAAGAACGTCTACGTCGACCTCTCTGAAATGATACCCTTCGCCAGCGTGCCCGGAGAGATCGAGAAGACGACGCAGATACTCGACATGGCGCCGCCCGCCAGGGTAGTCTACGGCTCCGACGGTGTGGTCATACCAGAGATCCACTGGGCCGGTGCGAAGATAGGGAGAAGGGTTCTCGAGGAGTCGCTCTCCGCCTTCGTGGCGACCGGGGTCTACGACGAGGAGGAGGCGCACGCGGCTGCAAAGATGATACTCGCCGAGAACGCAAGGCGGGTCTACAAGCCCTGGTAGCGCGCTACATCCCGGTGTATCCCCGGGTCACAGAGTCCGGGACCCTCCCCTTCTCTACGTCGCCGATCGCCCTAAGGAGGATCTCAGTGCCTTTCTCGAGTTCGTCCTCTCCCACGACGAGAGGGGGCGTGAGCTCTATGACGTTGCCGTCCGCTCCGACGAAAACCGAGAGAAGCCCGAGCTCCCAGGCGCGGTAGACGGCCTTCGCCGTCTCGGCCCGTGCTGGTTCCTTCGTCCTCCTGTCCTTCACGAGCTCCACCCCCACGAGCAACCCCTGCCCCCTCACATCTCCGATGAGGGGGTGGCTCCCCATGGCTTCCTCCAGCCTCTTCTTGAGCCTGCGGCCGAGCTTCGCCGCCCTCTCGGGAAGCCTGTCCCTCTCGATTATCCTTATGGTCGCCAGCCCGGCGGCGGCGCCCACGGCGTTACCCACCAGAGTCGAGTAGGCGTAGGCCCGGGGGAAGAGAGCCTCTCTCGCCACGAGTGCTCCCACAGGCAACCCCGAGGCCACAGACTTGCCCAGGGCCATCGCGTCAGGGACGACGCCCGTGTGGTCCACCCCGAACATCTCGCCCGTCCGCCCGAAACCCACCTTAACCTCGTCCGCCACGAGGGCTATCCCGAACCGGTCGGCGGTCTTTCGAAGGTTCGGGAGGAACTCCTTGGGCGGTATCACGTCTCCAGAATCGCTCTGCATCGGCTCGACGAGCATGAAGGCCGTGTCCTCGGGCGGGCAGACGTTCTTGAAGAGCTGCTCCTCGATGAAGCCGCTGGAGCAGTAGACACCGCAGCCAGGGTATTCGAGGCCGTAGGGACACCTGTAGCAGTAAGCGTACGGGACCTTTGAGACGAGGCTCGGGACGCGGTAGCGCGAGGTCGGGAGGATGCCCCCCATAGCGAGGCCCGCAAGGTCCACTCCGTGCATCCCGCCATAGAAGGTGACCGACCTCTCCCGCTGGGTGGAGATGGGAAAGAGCTTGTAGGCCGCGGCGCAGGCGTCACCCCCGGAGTGGCCAAACCAGACACGCTTGTCGAAGCGCCCCGGTGCGAGGGAGACGAGCTTCTCGGCGAACTCTATGGTGACCTCGCTCGGGAAGGTCCCTCCCGCCAGCCCCGCCGACCTTGAGAGCTCCTCCTCGACCGCCTCGATCACCTCCCGGTTGGAAAATCCGACCCCGGCGACCGTCCACCCCGCGTTGAAATCGATGTAGCGCCTCCCGTCGACGTCGGTCACCGTCGAGCCGTGCGCTTCCTTCACGACCAGAGGGTAGTAGGCCAGCCTGCTGGAAGCCGCGACGGTCCCGTTCAGCCTCCTGAAGAGCTCCTTCGCCCTGCTCCGCTTCACGCTCCGCTTCCTCCCTGTCAGAATAATTAACGGTTCTCAGTAAGCCGCCGCAGACCCCCACCTTCGGGGATCCGCCGCGCCCCTGAGCTCTCCCCTGCGCCCGACCATGACCGCGTGGACACCGCCGAAGTAGACGTCGTACCCGCGCCTCAGCTGGACGTAGTCCGGCGTCTCGCACTCGTACCCTGCCTCGCGGAGCCCTTCCCTCACGACCTCCCCTATCCTGCTCTCCATCAGTATCGGACCCGACCCCTCATAGTGGAACCGGGGCGCGTCCACCGCGGGACCGACGTCCAGCGAGTGGTCGACGACGTTGAGTATCGTCTGGAGTGTCGAGGTGACTATCCTGGAACTGCCTGCGGAGCCCGCCACCAGGAAGGGCTCTCCGTCTCTCAGGAGCAGGGTCGGTGACATGTTGCTGAGCGGCCTCTTGCCTGGCGCGATCGAGTTCGGGAGGCCGGGACTGGGATCGAAGTCGTGCATCGTGTCGTTCAAGATGACCCCTGTGCCCGGGACGGTGACACCCGACCCGAAGTAGCACTCGATCGACTCGGTAATGGCCGCGACGTTCCTCTCGCCGTCCATCACGCTCAGGTGCGTGGTCTGGCTCCCCGGCCCCGCTGCGGGGGCGCGCGTCGCTCTGCCCGGCCCGACATCAGCCTGGCCGCGTAGTCCTTCGAGCTCAACCTCAAGAGGTCGGAGGCCACGAAGTCCGGGTCTCCGATCTGCGACCTCAGCGGCGGCCAGACGGACGAAATCGCCCTCGCCATGCTGGCTATGGTCGCCGCAGTGTTGAGCCCGCTCTCCCGAAGGTCCATCCGCTCGAAGATGTTCAGGAGCTGTACGATGGTGACTCCGCCGAGGGACGGGGGAGGCATCGAGTGGACCTCGAGGCCCCTGTAGGTGCCGGTCACGGGCTTCCTCACCTTCACGTCGTAGACCCCCAGGTCTGCTTCGTCCAGCCTGCCTCCGTTCTGGGTCATCTCCTTGGCTATCGCCCGCGCAAGGACGCCGCGGTAGAAGGCGTCCCGACCCTCGGTCGCCACGAGCTCGAGTGTTTCGGCGAGGTCCGCCGACCGCTTGACGGCGCCGGAGCGGTAGGTCCTGCCGCCCCTGAGCCAGGCCCTTCGGCTCTCCGGGAACCTCCTCAGCTTCGCGCTCGCGCCGTTCACGTCCTTCGACATGATGTGGGCGAGGAAGCGGCTGACTGGGAACCCCCTCCTCGCGTACTCGATCGCGGGCGAGGCGACGTCCCTGAACTTCATGCGTCCGTACCTCTCCAGGGCGAAGGTCAGCCCGGCGACCGTCCCCGGGACTCCTACCGCGAGGTGACCCACGCTGTTGGCGGCTCCGAGCGGGGAACCGTCCCCGTCGAGGGGGAACATGTCGGGCCTCGAGGCCCTGGGAGCGACCTCCCGGTAGTCGATGTAGAGCGTCTCGCCGCCGCTGGGGCGGACCAGGAAGAACCCTCCGCCGCCGATTCCGGACAGAGCGGGGGCGACCACCCCGAGGGCCAGGCTGGTCGCGACGGCCGCATCGACCGCGTTCCCTCCCCTCTTCAGAACCCTCAGCCCGGCGGCGGTCGCAAGCGGGTCGGCGGAGGCGACGGCTCCACTCTTGCCCAATCGAGAAAGAGCGTGTCTGTAGGACATGCTGCGAGTGCCCGAGTATCCCTTGCGAGCACAATGTGAACCTTTGCCTTCTGCCCGAGTGGACTCCTTGAGCATCGGGCCCAGCGTGGTGCGCGCTGACGAGCGGTTCGATCGTCTAGCTTACATCAGCCCAGTCTTGCTGACTCTGGACCCCTGACCGAAAGGTTAGGCAGAAGTCTCCTAACTCTTCCCGCTTTAAATACGGCAAACAAGTTATATAGCCCGGGGTCGACCAGATAACGGTAATTTGCAGAATCCCACAAAGGTGTTTGCGCGAGATGCAACCGGACTCGTAAGGGAGTTCGGTGCAATAGATACCCTCCTTCTGGCCTCCGTCTTCGTCTTCGCTCTGGTCTTCACCATAACGCAGTTCCCGTGGTTCTACGGGAACACGCTAGGCGCGAACCTGACCGAATCGCTGCTGGTCGCCGCGATCCCGTTCGTCGTGCTGATGTTGACATACTCGATAATCGGCATACTGATGCCCAGGACCGGCAACGACTACGTGTGGATCGGGCGTGTCTTCCACCCGTCGATCGGGTTCACGTGGTCGTTGGTCTACGTCATGGTCGTATTCCTGACCGCCTACATCGGGGCGGGCGTGGGGCCTCTCTCGTTCGCGTTTTCGTCCGTCTTCTCGACCTACGGGCTCATCTCAAATTCTGCCTCGTTGACCAACCTTGGAACCTTCCTCGGAGGGGCCACGGGGACCTTCGAGCTGTCGGTGCTGTTCACCATCATGGTGGCGGTATTCGCAATCCTGGGCTCCAAGTTCATCAAGGGATTCCTCTACGTGACATGGATTTTCGCCATCGCAGGTATGATCATGATGTGGTACATACTCGGGACCACGAGCAACGCGACGTTCATACACAACTGGGACGCGCTCGATGACCACCCTCAGTCCCTCGTATTCCTACTCGGCGCTGCAGAGCACCGCCGTGTCGACGGCGACGTTCCCCGGCTTCAAACTGGGATTCTCCGGGATTCTCCTCGCGCTGCCCTTTGCATTCCTCTTCCTCTTCGGCGGCAACTACTCCAACGCGTTCGCCGGTGAAATCAAGAACATCCGCAGGGCGCTCCCGATAGCCCTCTTCCTGTCCCTCGTGTTCGGCATAATCTACTGGTCGGTCACGTCCCAACTTACGGTGAACACGCTAGGGTTCAACTGGATCACTCAGGTCGGCTATGGCTGGATTCATGGAGGATCGGTCCCGAGTACGGCGAGCTTCCCGCTCCCCTTCCAGCCCACTCAGCCCCTATTTCTTGCGGTGTCTGCCTACCCTAACAACGCGCTCATCACGGCCATGTTCATCGTGTACATCATCGGTTCCCTTGGCCCCGTATTCGCATACTTCTGGATCGTCACGAAGTATCTCTTCGCCTGGTCGTTCGACAGGGTGATCCCGTCGACGTTCGCAAACGTGAGCGAGAGGTTCCACACACCGTATCTTGCCGTCTTGGTCGCGGCGGTGATCGGAGTAGTTCTCTCGTACCTCTTCGAGGTGCTCGGCTATGCGACGTACTTCACCATGGGCACCGTCATCTGGGGGATATCGTACACAGTCCCGGGGCTCGCGTTGATGGCATTCCCGTACATGAGGAGAGACATCTTCTCGACGGCCAGTGGTTGGATGGCTGCTAAGGTCGGGGGCCTCCCGATCATCTCGTTGATAGGCGCGCTGACCGCGATTGGGTTCGGCTACGTCGGGTACCTCGCACTGTCGAACCCGGCAATAGGCGTCGCCAACGAGTTCAGCGAGGTCCTCGTAGTCTCGCTCATCGTCGCCGGCTTCCTGATCTACTTCGTCAGTGACCAGTACCACAAGAGCAAGGGTATGAGCTTGGACCTGGCGCTCAGGGCTATCCCGCCGGAGTAACCGCGGTCGCTCGGGTCTAGGAGAGTAAGGCGACCGGCCGGGAGATTCCGGCGGTCCCGCCCGCAAGGGCAATCGGTGTCCCGACGAAGAGAAAGTCCTTCCCCACGAGCTTGTCGAGGTTGTTCAGGTTCTCGAAAATCACCACCTCCTTCGGGAGGAATGACTTGTGCGCCTCGAACGGAGGGTGGTCCGGCCCAGGGGCGTCGACGCCCACGGCCTCCACCCCGAGGCCTATGAGGTACTCGGCCGCCTCCCTCGTTATGTCCGGATGCTCCATCCACTCCGGGGTCTTGTTCTTGGACGTGTAGTTCAGGTGGAAGAGGACTATCCATCCCTTCCCCACCTCACCTGCGTGGCCGCTCCTTACCAACGCCTTCTCGACGTCAGCCTTCCTGATCTGGAACCGACTCGGCTTCTTGGAGAAGTCCAGGACAACCCCGCGCCCGACGTAGTGGGAGAGGGGCATCTTCTCGACGGGTTTGCCGCCGGCGACCATGTGGACCGGGGCGTCCACGTGGGTGGAGACGTGTTCCCCGAACGTCCAGACATAAGACTGGTATCCGTCGTCCCTGAGGGTGGAGAAGGTCGTCCGGAGAGGCTGGGGGTAGCCGGGGTAGACCGGCGTGTTCATGCTGGTCATCGGGACTGCCAGGTCGACGATCCTCTTGAACGGGAAGCTCAATGTGGTCGCGGTGTATCGCGAAGATTGTAAAAGCCTTTCCGGGGCGGGTCAGACCTTGATGTATCGACCCGACGGGTCCCGCTGGAGCAGGCCGAACTCGTCGAGGGAGGGCTTCAGGTCCTCGAGGTCAAGGACCGCCCCGTCCCTGCAGAGCAGCTTCTCGCCCACGGCGCAGCTCCCGCAAATCCCTATCCCGCACTTCATGCTCCTCTCCAGGCTGGCCTCGAACTCCAGGCCGGCCCGCGCGGAGATGTCGTAGAGCTTCCTCATCATTATCTCCGGGCCGCAGCAGTAGATCCTTGAGACCTTCCTCTCGGTGATAAGCCCCTCGGCCATGTCGGTCGCGAACCCCGCGTGCCCGTAGGACCCGTCGTCTGTCGTAGGAAAGACGTTCTTCTTCTTCAGCAGCCGCTGCAGCTGCTTCTCGAAGAGGAGGTCCGGCTTCGACCTTCCTCCGACCACGACGGCCACCCTCGCCCCGGCCTTCCGGAGCGCCCTTGCGAGAGGCAGCAGGGGCGCGAGCCCCGTCCCCCCTCCCACGAGGAGCGCGCTGCATGCGTCGACGGTGAACGGCCTGCCGTAGGGACCCCTGATCCCGATGAGGTCGCCCCTCTTCGACCTCACGAGTTCGTTGCTGCCGGGCCCCCAGGGCTTTGCAGTCACGGAGCAGAGCCCGCGCTCGTCGTAGTTCGAGAGGCTCATCGGGAACTCGTCGTACCCCGGCTCCCAGACCATCACGAACTGTCCCGGCTTCGCCCCCGAGCAAGCCTCGTCCCTGAAGTAGACCGTGTTGATGCTGCGGTTCTCCCTGACGTTCCTCAGGACCCGCCGGATGCGGATCCTCTCAGAACCTATGTCCAAGCCCCACCATCTCCTCGATCTTCCTGTACCTCTTCCTCTTCATGTACCGTTCTATGCCCCTGTTCACCTTCTCGAAGACGCCATAGCCCTCGTAGAGCGCGGTGCCCATCTCGACCGAACTCGCGCCCGCGAGGATCATCTCGACGGCGTGCTCCCAGCTCGAGACGCCTCCGCAGCCGATTATGGGGACCTTCAGCGCCTCGTGGAGCTCGAAGATGCGTGCCACGGCGATGGGCCTTATGGCGCCGCCAGAGAGGCCCCCGAACTTGTTGGTTAGGACCGGCCTCCTTGTCTCCACTTCGATGGCCATCGCCCGCATCGTGTTTATGGCAGTCAGGCCGTCTGCTCCCGAGTCCACGGCGGCCCTCGCGACCTCCACCATCCGGTGCGTGTTGGCGGAGAGCTTTGCGAAGACCGGCCTCTTCGTCCTGGCCCGTACCGCCTTCACGACGGAGGCGACTATCTCGGGGTCGTGGCCTATCTCCGTGCCGACGCCCTCGACGTGAGGGCAGGAGAGGTTGAGCTCGTAAGCCAAGAACTCGTTGCCGTCGAGTATCTCCGTGACCCGGCCGAACTCGACCGGTCCTCCGCCGAATATCGAGACGATTATCGGAAGGTGCCGCCCCTTGACCTCTGAGAGTTCCTCGGAGAAGACGCGCGCGCCCGGGTTGGAGAGACCGACCGCGTTGAGGAGGCCGCTGTCCGTGGCTACCACCGTCGGGTTCCTGTATCCCTCCCTCGGCTCGAGCCCGATCGACTTGGAGACCGCCGCCCCCGCGCCCGACTCCACGGCCCTCGTGAGGGTCTTCACGGTGACCCCGGCTATCCCCGACGCGAGCATCAGGGGGTTCTCCAGCTTCAGCCCGGCGAAGGAGACTCGGAGAGGTTTCTCGACCATCGGCCCGACGGCCAAAGGCAACGAAGATAACCTTTAAGCCGATGACGAGACGCCGGGGTGGGAAAGATTTTGGCAGACGAGCCAGTCCTCATCGAGACCGAAGCGGGTTTCGTCCTGCTGCAAGGGGAGAGGGTCGTCTTCGCGGTGAAGAGGTCCACCGACCCAGCCCAGGACATCGCCAGGATCGGCGGGAAAGCGAGGTCGGAGGGGTTCGAGTCGGTGAAGGTGGCGGACCAAGCGTCGCCCCCGGAGCTCCAGAAGCTCGGCCTCAGGGTGAGCCTCCTCACGGAGGCGGAGCTCGACGAGCTCAACGCCCAGAGGATCGCCATCATGGTCAGGGCGGGGCTCGCCAAGGACGAAGACGAGGCGACCGAGATGGTGAGGCTGCGGGCGCTCGAGGCCGCCGAGAAGCGGATCAGCGTGGAGTCGTCGAGGGAGGACCTCCAGCTCGTACACGCCATCCAGGCGCTCGATGAGCTCGACAGGTTCCTCAACGTCACCTCGGAGAGGGTGGCCGAGTGGTACGGGCTTCACTTCCCTGAACTCCAGCAGATAATTGGCGACAACGTGGCGCTCAGCAGGCTGATTGTCGAGAACGGAGCCAGGGGCGGGTTCAGCGAGGAGAAGCTGGACGGGAAGGGGTTCAGCGACAAGAAGGTGGAGGCGATCCTCCTCGCCTCGGAAGCGTCGAAGGGGGGCGCGGTCACGGAACGAGACCTCAACAGGATGATCGGCCTTGCGCAGGTCGTGCTTGGGATAGCATCGGAGAGGGAGAAGATGGCCGAGTACGTCGAGTCGACCATGGGCAGGATCGCGCCCAACACGACGGCGGTGGCGGGGGCGACGATCGGGGCGAGGCTCATGGCGAGGGCTGGCGGCCTCGAAAGGCTGGCCAGGCTGCCCGCGAGCACCATCCAGGTCCTTGGAGCAGAGAAGGCGCTCTTCAGGGCGCTCAGGACGGGCGCCCGCCCCCCGAAGCACGGGATACTCTTCCAGCACGACGCGGTGCACAGCGCGCCGAAGTGGCAGCGGGGCAAGATCGCACGCGCGCTCGCCAACAAGATAGCCATCGCAGCGAGGATCGACTTCTACAGGGGCTCGAAGGAGGACGCGCTCACGGGGACTCTGGAGAGGAGGCTGGAGGAGATCAGGATAAAGTATAAGGAGCCAAGGGAGACCGTCGCGCCGAAAAGATCGCAGGGAGATGACAAACGTCCTCGTTACGGCAAGGGGCGGAAGGGAAGAGGTCCTCACAAGGAACCTCGTTCCGGGTACGAGGACGTACGGAGAAGACCTCGTCAGGATAGAGGGGACTGAGTTCCGGACCTGGGACCCCTTCAGGTCCAAGCTCGCCGGCGCCATCCTCAAGGGGCTCCCCCCCGACACCATCAGAGTCGGCGACAGAGTGCTCTACCTCGGAACGTCGACCGGGACGACGCCCTCCCACGTCTCCGACATCGTCGGGCCAAAGGGGCTGGTCATCGGGGTCGAGTTCGCGCCCCGGGTGGGGCGGGAATTCATCGAGAAGGTTGCGAAGGTGAGGAAGAACGTCGTCCCCTACATCGCCGACGCCAGGGACGCGGGGAGGTTCTCGTCGTTCGGCAGGGTCGACGTCGTCTACTGCGACATCGCCCAGCAGGACCAGACCGGGATAGCGATCGAAAACTGCAGGAGGAACCTCAAGAGCGGGGGGACCCTGCTCCTCGTCGTGAAGTCGAGGTCCATCGACGTGCTTAGGGAGCCGAGGGACGTCTTCCGCGATGAGGCGGCGAAGCTTGCCCAAGCCGGTTTCTCGGTGGGCAGGACCATAGAGCTCAGCCCCTTCGACAGGGACCACGCCCTCATCTCCGCAACATACGGCATCTAGGGAGAGAGCGTGAGGGTAAGAATCCTGTCCCAAGTCTTCCAAGACCTCCTCGCGAAGGACGGGATGGCCCCCTCCCTCTCGACCCAGCTCCTGAGATAGGCTATGGTCTCTGCGTCCGAGGGGTACCCCGACCCGAACTCGCCGTTCTCCGCCCGGAGCAGCTCCACGGCGCGGTCCCGCTCGACCTTCGCGACTATGGATGCGGCCGAGACGACGACGTAGTTCCTGTCGGCCCTGTGCTCCGCCACTATCTTCGGACAGGGGTCGAGCATCGCAGACAGCTCCGAAGCGAACCGCGAGGGGTTGGTGTCAGGCGCGTCGACGAAGACCTGATCCACCGAGAGGAGGGGTATTATCCTCGCCATGTGTATAGCCTCGAGGAAGTTGAGCTTCCGCAGCCTGCGACCGTAAATCACGTACCTGTCGATCTCGGGCGGGTGGATTGGGAGGAAGACGACCACGTCGCAGTGGCTCCTGATGTCCTCGTAGAGGGACGACCTCCTCCGCCTCGTTAGCAGCTTGGAGTCCTTCACTCCCAGCTCCTGGAGACGATCCAGGGCCCCGGCGCTCGCCGAGACTCCGGCCACGACAAGCGGACCGACGACGGATCCGCGTCCCGCCTCGTCGATCCCCCCAACCCTGTCGCGGGACGCCATCCTCAGGACTCCGGTCGTTGCTCACGCAGGGAGAGGGCGTCCAGGATCTGCCGCGAGAGGGACTCCGCGAGAGACTCCCTGTTGTGGAGGGTGACCTCCGTCGTCTCCTTCTCGGGGAGCGAGCGAATCGAGTCTATGAGGGGGTCCTTCATCATCTCGTGGACGACGGCGAGGATCGGCCTACCCGAGCCTAGGCAACTCTCGACGGCCCTCCTGAACTCCGGGCTCGTCAGCTCCATGGGACCTACCTCGTCGATGACTATCAGGTCGGCGCCCCCGGCGGCCCTGCGGAGAGCGCCCGCCCCGATCTCGGCGAGCCCCTTGACGTCCACCCGGTAGCGGCCTACTCTGGGGCCCAGGGAGCTGTCGGAGGAGGCGAGCGGCGCCTCGATGCCCGTCATGAGGTCGATTATCGTGAATCCGACCCGCTCCCTTCCCCGCCTCCTCTCCCTCGTTAGGCACCCGCCGACCCCGTACCCCTTCGAGCGGACGAGGTAGATGACCCTGGAGACGACCGTGGACTTGCCGATACCCGGTGGCCCGGAGAGGATCCAGGCTCGAACGCGGGTGGACAACGGCAGTCCAGCGCCTGGTTCGGCTTAAATGCTTCACCGCCTGCCCGGCGTCGTGCTTCCGAAGCTCGAGCTCGTCACCGAGGGTGAGACTGAGCTGTACGTTCCCGCCGCGAGCCTCGGTGGGAGGCTGCCCCCCACGCATCCCGTCTTCTTCAACCCCGCCGCGAGGACGAACAGGGACATCTCCGTGGCGGTAGCCGCGGTCACGAGGCCCGCCACATACCTCGACGCCCTCGCGGCCACGGGGGCGAGGGGGCTTCGTATCGCCAAGGAGTCGTCCCGCGACGTCCGTGTGACGCTCCTAGATTTCAGCGAGCCCTCGCTCGCCGTCGCGAGGAGGAGCGTCCGTAGGAACCGCCTCGGCGGCAGGTGCACCGTGGTGCACGGAGAGTCCGCCAGGTTCCTCGCCTCGAGGTTCGAGAGGCAGGAGAAGTTCGACGCCGTCGACGTGGACCCGTTCGGCACGCCCGCGCCCTTGGTGCTCGCCGCAACCATGGCGGCCTCGGACGGGGCGATGCTGTCGGTGACGGCGACAGACGCCGCGGTCCTCTGCGGCGTCTACCCCGCGGTATCGCTGAGGAGGTACGGTGCGCTGGCCGTCCGCAGCGAATACGTGCACGAGACCGGACTCAGGATACTCCTGGGGTTCGCGGCCCGGATGGGCGGCATCAACGACATCGGGATTGAGCCGGTCGCGGCCCACAGCACGCTGCACTACCTTCGAGTCTTCTTCAGGGTGAGGAGGGGCGCGAAGGCCGCGGACGGGTCGGTAAGATCCATCGGCTACGTCACGCAGTGCAACGCCTGCGGCGACCGCTCCGAAGGCCCGACGTCGCTCCAGCGCTGTCCGCGGTGCGGGTCCAGAGTGCACTCGGCCGGACCCCTCTGGACCGGGGGCCTCCTCGACAACGAGGTCGTGGACGGCGCTGCCGGGTTCTCGGAGAGCAGGGGGTGGACGGACGCGGCGGGCACACTTGTCTCGCTACGGAACGTGGACCGCTTCCCACCATACAGCTACTCCACGGAGCGCGCGTGCTCCAGGATGAGGATACCCTCCGTCTCGGCCCGCAGGGCCCTGGAGGCCCTCGAGAACGCGGGCTTCGCGGCGGCCGGTCAGCCCTTCGAAGGGGGTGGGATCAAGACGGACGCGAGCTACGAACAGTTCTCCTCCGCGCTGCGCGAGGCATCACGCGCGCCGCTTTAGGCAGAGGAGGTACATCTCGGAGCTCTCGGTCCTGCTGGCCAGGGGCTTCATGATGGCAACGAACTCGAAACGACTTCGCGCCGCCTCCTCAGCCTCCTTGAAGCGCTCGCCCTGGAAGACCTTGAACATCGCCTTCCCGCCCACCCTGAGGAGCTCGTCTCCCATCGAGATGGACCTTATCGTGAGCTCGATCTGCTTGTACTGGTCGAGGTCCCAGACGCCTGAGATCCGGGGGGAGATGTCGGAGAGAAGGACGTCGGCCGGTCGCTTCAGGAGGTCACTGATGGCCGCCGGCAGCCCGGGGTCGTTGACGTCCATCCTCAGGGTGCGGACGTTCTCCATCTCTACCCTGATGGGGGAGATGTCGACCCCGACGACCATCCCCGTCGGGCCGGCGGCCTTGGATGCGACCTGGAGCCATCCGCCTGGTGCCGCCCCGAGGTCAATGACCCTCTCGCCCGGCCTGATGAGCCCGTACTTCTTGATTGCCTCGAGGAGCTTGTAGGCGGCCCTGCTCTTGTACCCCTCTTCCTTTGCCCGCCTGCGGTAGTAGTCCCTGCGGGCCTCTGATAGCCTCATGGCGCCCTAGGCGACTTGCGCGACGGTGACCATCACGAGGGAGTCCTTGTGCTCCTTCACAACCCAGGGCCCCAACAGCGGGCATGTGAACGGATTGACCTCGGTGGTCACGGAGCACTTGCCCTCCACCGGGCAGACGATGCACGGGGCCGACTCCATCGACGAGATGTTGGCGGGCAGTCGCAGCGGGGTGAGCTTGTACGTCCACCTTCCGTCGTCGAGGACCTTGACCCTCTTTATCATGCCCCTCTTCTCCAGCCTTATCGCCAGCCTCGAGCCGTCCCTGCTCGTGAGCCCGAGCTCCTTCCATATCTCGCTCTGGAGCACCCCGTCCTTGCCTCTCTCCACGACGAGCTTGTAGACCCTCGAGGTCAGGTCGACGAGCTCCTCCTCAGTCTTCTCGGCCAGGCCCGCGGGGCGCGGGGGCTTCTGGCTAGCCTCCTTCTCCGCCTTGGCCGGCTTCTCCGTCTTCGTCTGCGTCGAGCTCTTCTTCCTTTCCAACTATTCCGCCGACCCCAGTTTCTGCCTTATTATGTAGTTGTCTAGTAGCTCCCTGCACCTGTTCCTGACGGTCACCTCGGTCACCTCGGCGAACTCTGCTATCTCCCTCTGGGGCAGGTGCTCGCCGCGCATCACGCACGACATGTAGACGTACGCCGCGGCCAACCCCGCGGGGGCCTTGCCGCTCGAGATCTTCGAGTCGTTGGTCGAACGGGAGAGGTACAGCGCGAGGTGCTCGACCCTGGGGTCTATCTTGGCAAGGTTCACTAGCTTGGAGATGTGCTTCTCGACGGACGGCGGGGGCACGTAGTCCTTCTCCACGTCCTTCAGAATCAGCCTGAAGTACTTCGCCGCGGCGCCCTTCTCGATACCGGCCGCCCTAGCGACCTCCTTCAGGGTCCTGCTCACGCCGCACTTCCTGCACGCGAGAAGTACCACCGCCGCGGTCATCCCCATTATCGACTTGCTCTTGGCGACCTTCAGCCTGACGGAGGTGCGATAGATGTGGGCCGCCGTCTCGGCCACGTTCTTGGGAAGGGACAGGTTGTCGCAGACCTCGGTGATCCTCGCCAGAACTATCGAGAGCCCGCGCTCCTGGCTGTTGCTGGTCCGTATCCGACTCTGCCACTTCTTCATCTTCTCCACGGTGGCGCGCATGGTCGGGTCGAGGTACTTCCCGTGGGAGTCGCGCATCTCCATGCTTATGTCGGTCGAGAGGCCCAGGTCGTGGAGCGTGAGCGTGGTCGGCGAACCGACGCGGACGCGCTTGCTCTTCTCTTCGAGGTCCACCGCCTTCCACTCCGGGCCCTCGTCCTCCGGAGCGCTGGTCACGTAGCCGCAGGAGGGGCAGACCTGCTCGCCCTTCTCCGAGTCACCGATGAGCCTGTTGCCACAGTTGGGGCAGTAAATCCGGAAAAGCCCTTCGTCGGCTCTGGTCTCCCACATGTGCGTCTGCCCTACCCTGAGAGGTAGGCCTTCTGTCCCTTCGTCCCGAACTTCGAGGACCCGGGTATCGCAGACGCGTACGGCTTCGCGACCGGACCGAGGAGTTCCATCACCTTCGCGGCGTTCCTCCCCTTCGAATCGAGGAGAACCGTCCCCGCAGGAACCTCGCCCTCGAGGCGAAGTATTATGCGCCCGCTTCGGGCAGTGTGAAGAACCTCCCCTACCTCTCGCATGTAGGAG
The DNA here is from genome assembly GCA_963703285.1 of uncultured Nitrososphaerota archaeon. GTDB lineage: Archaea > Thermoproteota > Nitrososphaeria > Nitrososphaerales > Gagatemarchaeaceae > Gagatemarchaeum. The sequence continues at coordinate 419,690 of OY969807.1, read as the reverse complement.
CGGAATGACTAGGACTTGCCTTTAAGTTTTCCTTGGCCGGCGGCCCTCTCGCCCTTGACCTTCGAGAGCTCGCGCGAGATCTGCATGAGTTCGGGCTGCTTCCTCGACCTCTTGTCGACCGAGACGTAACCCGATATCCGCGAGGCCGCGGAGGGGAACCTCGCAACCTGGGGTTCGGGGTGGAGGTTCAGCCTGGCGCAGGCGAGCGTCAGCTCGTCGAGCGTGGGAGCGCGGGAGCACGAGTTGAGGGGGACGCGCCTCCCCTCGGACCGTTTTCTCTCCGAATCGAGGTAATCCAGCCAGACAACGAACCTGTCGTAGGACTTCAAGTCACTTGATGAGCACCGCGTTGACGACGCCATCGTCGCTCGGTCTCGAGGTCACCCTCGCGCTCCCAAGCTCCGTCTCGATGACCGCTCCCTTCGTTATGACGCCCCTCCGCTCGTACTCCCTGTTTGCCTTGTTGGCCGAGACGCGGATTATCTTGCTCTTCACCGTCTTCCCGGTGGAGGCGTCGCAGACGTTTGCCTCCGACGCCGAGCGGAGCCCGTAGGAGAGCGTGCCTCCCCTAGTCCTCTTCGGGGACCTTACGGTCTCGCCGACCACCGGCTCGAAGGGATAGTCGTCGGCCTCGAACGCCCTTCGGGAGCGGTTCGGCCTCCTCTTCCCTCCGGTGAGCTTCTTCTTCCTGAGGTTCTCGACGGCCTTGACCATGTGTGGAAACCTTGACCGGCGGCCCAGCGGGAGGTGTTAAGGCTTTCTCTTGAGGGATCAGCCTGGCGTCCTCCCATCCGCACTGTCTGGAGGGGACGGCTACCGCAGTATCATGGTCCGTCTCTCGAGCTGATGCTTCAGGGTCGGTACGTCCGTGCTGAGCCCGAAGTACTCCGCGAACTCGGGGGTGGTCCTGTAGAGCTTACTGCGGCCCTTCCTCTCCCACACCAGGAAGCCGACCTCCTCTAGGTCCTTGACGTGCTCGTAGACCGACGAGCTCCTCCTGGCGGCGAGGTCGGAGCTGGAGATCGGCTGGAAGTACGCGATGAAGGAGAGCGTCCTGAGGGCGGCCTTCGAGAGGAGCGGCTTCGTGGCGAACCTGCGGGCGACGCTCGTGTACTCCGCCTTGAGCTGCATCGCGAACCTGGGCCCCGGGTACTCGACTATCTCGACGGCCGAGAGGGCAGACTTGAGGCTCGCGGCTATCGCCTTCGCCTCCTCGGTGGCGCGCCTCTTCGACGATATCCCCGCCGCGTTCGCGAGCTGCTCTGCGTCGAGCGCCCTGCCCGAAGAGTAGAGCGCCGCCTCTATCCTCGCACGGACGTCCCTGGCCGCTTCGCTCAAGTCAGCCCACCAGAATCACGAGGAAGTCTTCTTCGCCGTCCTGCTCCAGGACCACCTCCCCGCCGCTGGCGGAGAAGAGGAGGAGGATGAACGTCCGCGCCGCCTCGACCACGGGCATCCCCCGGACCAGGTCCGAGAACTTGATCCGTCCGAGCTCCCCGATCCTGTCCCGGAGGATGGCCTTGAAGGCCTGCAGGTTCGAGAGGATGGTTATGAGGTACTCCTCGGGGTTCGGTGGAGGCGAATCGTCGAGCAGCGAGGTGGAGACGGTGCTCTCCTCCCTCTCGTGGACGACAATCTCCTCCAGGATCCGCGAGAGGGCCTCGAAGAGCTCGTCGACCGTCGTGGAGTAAATCTCGTACCGGAAGGGCATCACGACGATCTGGGGGGGCTCCGTCGTGTCTACGATCCTCCTCTCCCTCTGGAGCCTCTCGAAGAGGAAGAGCGACTCGACCTTGAACCGGTAGATCGTGGCGGACGTCACCGCGGCGGTCCCCGCTACCCTGAGGTCCAGAATCTCCGACCGCGTGATCGCCTTGAGGAAGAGGTCGAGCAGCTCGGTTATGTGTATCTCCCAGGGGCTCTGCCTCTTCGCGGCCCTGGGGTCGATCAGCAGGTTCAGCGGCGGCCGCGACAGCGACTCGTCTTCAACCACTCTTGAGCTCGACCTCCAGCTTGGACCGGACTATCCTCGAGACACCCCCGACGGCGTAGACGCCGTAGGTGACGCTGCTCTGGGCTACCATCGTGTCCTTCAGGGACACGACCATGATCTGGGCCCCGTTTGACCGCTCCCTGAGGAACTCAGCGAGGTTCTTCGAGTTGGCCTGGTCGAGGTTCTGGTCGATCTCGTCGAAGAGGTAGAACGGATGAGGGTGGACCTTCTGGATGGCGAGTATCAGGGCGACCGCCGTGACCGACTTCTCTCCCCCGGACATCGACGACGACTCCCAGTCGCCCTTTCCCCGGAAGTTGCCCATCAGGAATATTCCTCCCGAGAAGGCGTCCTCCTTGTTCTCAAGCTCGAGCCGGCCCTCCCCGTTCGTCAGGCGCTTGAAGGTGGCCGAGAACTCGGCGTTTATGGTCTCGTAGGCGGACGTGAAGACCTTCTTCTTCTCCGCGTCGATGTTCTCGATGAACCGCACGATGGACGTCCTCTCGCGCTCGAGCTCGTTGATCCTCTCCGAGAGGTGCCTGTAGTTGTCGTAGATCGCGGCGTACTCGCGTTCGGCGCTCTTGTTCACGAACCTGCCCAAACCCTCGAACTCGAACTCCACCTGCGAGAGCATCTGCTCGCTCCCCTCGAAGACCTCGAGGACGTCATCGTAGCCGTAGACGCGCAGCTGTCCGAGGAACTGCTCGACCTTCTCCTGGATGGAGCCCGCGGCCTGCTGGAGGGAGAAGATCTCCTTCTCGGTGTTCAGCGCTGACCTCTCAGCCGCCGACCGCTCCTCCTCGAGCCTCTTGATCTTGGTGTTGAACTCGGCTATGACCGGCTGGCTGTTGGCGGACGAGGAGAGGACCTTCTGCAGCTGCGCGTCGAGGTCGGCGAACCTCTTGCCAAGCTCGCTCAGCTCCCTCCGTCCGTTCTGCATGAAGAGCCTGTCGTCCTCGTACTTGAGCTCCGCGTTCTCGAGGTCCACCCTCACCCTCTGGTAGGATGGTTCGAGCATCTCCTCGAGGTTCGACCTCTCGCGCGTGTACGACAGGTGGACGTCCGAGACGCGGGAGACCAGCTCGTTCAGCTGCAGGGAGAGGTCGTTCCTCGACCCCTCGAGCTCGGCGAGCATCCTGTCCAGCTCGAGCTCATCCCACTGCTTCAGCGTCACCTCGAAGGTCTTGATCTCCTGGGTGATGGACTCCCTCTTGGATTGGAGCGTCTGCTGCCTGCGCAGGTACCGGTCGACAACCTTCTGCTGGTTGTCCCTCTCCTGCCTCTGCGATCGGAACAAGGCGCGGTACCTCTTGCTGAGGCGGGAGATGGTCTCCGCCTCCGCCCCCGTGGCCGCGACAGAGGCGATCTTCTTCACGCGGTCCTTGCCGAGCGCTCGGCCGTCGAGCTCCATGTTGGTGAGCAGCTGCTTGCGCTTCTCTATGGCGGCCTTCAGCGCGGCCACCGCGCTCTCGACCTCGCCCGTGTCCTCAATGTCCTCCAGGGACTGGAGGATGTTCGAGACGACGTCGTGCAGGCCGTAGGCGAAGGCCCTTCCTCCTAGCTCGAATATCTCGCCGCCCGCAGTCACGGTCCTGAAGCCCTCGGTGGCGAGCGCGTAGGCGATCCCCTCCGACTCGACGACCACCGTGTCGCCTGCGATGAAGTTGACCAGGCCGCGATACTGTCTGTCGGCCCTCAGCACCCCGGAGAGCGGGCCGACAACCCCGGCCGAAGGTTCGACGTCTATCTCGGGCGTCGAGGCGACGACCGAGAGCGGCACCACGGCGAAGGACTTGACGTTCAGCCTCTTCCCCGCCCTGATGACCGCCGTCATCGCTCGGACGTCCTCGACGACGAAGGCGTTCATCCACCTGTCCATCACGGCTGAACACGCCCTGGAGTACTGCGATGGGTAGGCGACTAGCTGGCTGAGAACTCCGACGTACCCGGCGATGCCCCCTTCCTCGCAGAGCTTCCTGAGACGGGAGTGTCCGACCCTGTCCCCGGATATTTCGTCGGTGAGCTCCTTCTTGACGGTGGTGAGCGATACCTCTCCCGCGGCTTTCTCGAGCACCCTGCCGGCCGCTTCGATGTGCCTGCTGATCTCGCCACGCCGCTTCTCGAGCTCGGACAGGTCCTGGTCGATCTCGCCGAGCTCCTGCGCGGTCCTGCCCTGAACTTCGAAGAGCTGCTTCGCGCCCAACTCCAGCCTCTCGAGTAGCTCGCCGAAGCTCTTCATCTTCGAGTCCAGCTCCTCGAGCCTCTTCTTCTCCACGCCGAGGTTCGCGTTCACCACGTTCGCCTCCGACTCGAGGGGCGAGAGGTCCAGGTTCAGCTCGGCCGTCTTCTCCGCTATCCTCTCGACCTGCTTCCTCCTCTTCTCGATGGTCGCCCTGAGGACCTCCTCTGCATCCCTCACCTCATCGAGCTGGTCCGCGACCTCCTTCCTCCTCGCCTCGAGCTTCTCCTCGGAGGAGGCCAGCGACTCGACCGCAGACGTCGAAGCCGTGATGGTCTTCTTCTTCTCGTTGAGCAGCGTCCTGAGCGTGGGCACGGATTCGGCCTCGAGGCGGCGGATGCTCTCCTCCCTCTTCTGCATCTCCGCGGTGAGTTGCTCCAGCTTCAGCTTGGTGGACTCCCTCTCGTCCCTGAGGAGGGTGGGGCCTTCGCCGCCGCCCTGGACCACCTCGGTTATGAACTTCTCCCGCTCCGCGCCGACCGAAAGAATCCTCGACTCGAAGCCTTCCCTCCTCTTCCTCACCTCCTCGAGCTTGAGCAGCATCTCGTCCTCCTGCCTCTTCGTCGATCCGAGCCTCTCCCTGAGCTCGAGGATCCTGCGGGACGTCTGGACGGCCGTCAGCCACGCGACCTGCGTCTCGAGCTGGGAGTAGCGGATCAGGTCGTTCCTCTGCTCCTCGAGCCTCTCCAGCTGCGATTTCATCTCGCCCGTCCTCGCGAGCTCTATCTGGAGCTTCGTGTCTGCCTGGTACAGCTGCTTCTGCGCCTCTGCCTTCTTCTCGTCGAATCGCGATATGCCGACGACCTCCTCGATCATCCTCCTCTTCTCGTCGGGGGTCTGGTCGGCGACCCTGGTCGCCGCGCCCTGCGGAATGATGTTCAGACCGCTCGGCGAGAGCCCCGAGACCTCCAGCAGGTCCGAGATCTCGCCCTTGGTGGTCCTCTTGCCGTTGAGGAAGTAGATGTTCTCGCCGTTGTTCCGCAGCTCCCTGGATACGGTCACGAGGTCCGTGTCCACGGGAATCCTGCGGTCGACGTTGTCAAACTGGATGGTGGCCCGGCAGCTCGTCGGACGCTCCTCGGAGTAGGAGGTCTCCTGGCTCTCCTTCTTGGGGTCGTATATCAGGCCCGAGAGCCGCCCCTGGGCGGCGCGGAGCACCCGGGGAGAGTTCTCGCCGAGCGCGAAGAGTATCGCGTCGGCGATGTTGGACTTGCCGGACCCGTTGGGCCCCGTGACGACGTTGAGGCCCTGCTCGAAGCTGATGACAAGGGTCTTCGGACCAAATGACTTGAAGCCCTTGACTTCCAGCCTTCGAATATAACCCATTCCCAGAGGCTCCGGTGTCACGTTGCAGGAAGATTATGCGATATAAGCGTATAAATCGCGCCAGCGAAAACGCGGTGCCAAGACGCGACCGTCATCGAGGATTCCCGGTCGTCGTGGGATTGAGGAGAGACCGCGCCGGCCTGCGCGCCTGCGTCACACAGGACTGCCGCATCTGGTGCAGAACTTCGCTCCCTGCTTGAGGGCTGCCCCGCAGTTCCTGCAGACGCTCGGGGCCATCGGTACTGGGGCTGGCGGCGCCACCATGACGGGCGGGGGGATGGAGACGGGGGCCGGTGCGGGGACCGCCACCGGGGACGGTGACGGGGGCGGGGGCGAAGCCTTCGGCAGCGGGGTGTCCTTCCTTATCACGATGTAGTCTGCGACGCCCATGACCTTGTCCATGGTCACCTCGACCTCCGTGTTGTCGTCTGTAAGCACGATGAGAGCAACGGTCCCGTCCAGACCGAAGGCGATGTCCTTGGCCTTTCCGAATGCCTTTCCCGTCGTCTCAATGACGACCTTTCCGTCGACTTCGTCCTTCCTGAAGTGTTTCGGGGACGACATCGTGCGAATTTTCAAATCAGACGTTATTTATTGTTTTTGAGACGCGGACCTCCCGCTCCGCCCGGCTACCAAGGCCCTGCGAAAAGACGCGCGACGTGCCACGCGAGGGGGAGGTGACAGCCTCGCTCTTTAATACAAATCAGGTGCGACGTCGCCGGCATGGCGAAGGGCCTGAGCGCGGCACTCATGGTAGTCCTGCTCTTGCTTCCCGTCTTGATGGTCTCGCAGCCGTTCTCCCCGGCGCGAGCTCAGACCGGGACCGGCGAATACGAGCAGGAGTACACGAACTCCCTCCGGGCCGGCTACTACAACTCCACCGCGATAACGATACAATCGCCCTCCATAATCGGATACGCCACGAAGAGCAACGTCAGCATCTACACCGCGTTCATGGACCAGCAGGAGCTCGACGGGTTCACCCAGCCGAGCGCCATCGCGAACTCCATCTTCTACCAAGCGGGCGACGGGCTGTACGACGCGGTCCTGGAGGGACCGGGGACGTACTACCTCGTGGAGTACGCCTACGCCGGCGCAGCCAACGTCACGGCGCTCTACGTCGTCAACCCGAACGTGAACCTCAGGAACTCAACCACGAGCGTGGGCGAGCTGGTCACGATAGACCCGGGAGAAGTGTTTGCTCTGCCCCTCCACGTCGAGACGCTGGGTTCGAGCTCTCAGGTCGACATAGTCGGAGCCTCGACCCGAGTGGTCCAGTACGCGCTCCTCGACAAGTCGACGGGAGAGATGGTCTTCAGGTCTCCCGACGTCACCATAACCAACTTCACCGTCACTCCGACCGTCAGCGTCGGTTACAACGTGACCCTCAAGCCAGGGTTGTACGTCATGGGGATCACAGACGAGAGTTCGGATCCCGCGTACGTCTACTTCAGTTATACCATCACGCCGACGAACGTGAATCCATACCTCTTCGCCTTCGGGCCGCCGAGCCCGACCGGGATAGCTGCCTACGGCATCTACAACGACTCGGGAACGGTCGTCCCCTACGAGGTCGAATCGACCGCCATAGTGGGGTTCGCACAGGTGAGCGAGCTGCAGGCGACGGACAACGAGTCCGGGTCGCACCAGTGTTCGCTGCAGGAGAACACCGTCCTAGAGGTAAACGATACCGACGGCTCGAGCTTCACCTACTGGCCGCAGAATGTCCTCGCTTTCGACACCGGAGCGGCGACCGTGACCTACAGGGACAACGTCCTCAACATCACGGGGGATGGGGCGCAACTCACGAACCAGTCGATCACTGGTGCGGGGACGACCTCGCTTGACGACAACGTCGGCGTCATCCAGTCATACTACGGCAACAACGGCTCTGACTACACCTCCGTGTACGCGCTACCGCAGTCCTGGGTGCTCTACACGAACGAGACGGTCGAGCAGGGCGTGGGCGTCCTCATCTCGATGGGGGTCCGCGCGCTCGACGGGCCCGCTCCCAAAGAGATCACCTGGTACGACAGGATAACGATTCACGATCCCAACGTGGCTGCCGCGGCCCTCGTCGTCGACGGCATGTCCTACACGCCAGCCGGAGCCTCGTCGATCAACGGGATGTTCTATGACGCGGAGCTGGTCTTCGGCGGGGCCGCTGGAGGACAGGCCGCGACGTACAAGCTCGACGCGAACCTGGCGCTGTTCTATCAGGGCCACACCCTCGTGCCCTTCCCGTCCCTGTACACGTTCGGAGACGACTCGGCGGAGGCCGCCTACAACATAATCGTCAGCTACGGGAACGGCAGCGCCATAGCCCAGTCAGGCACGCCGAACTATGGGATCCTGACCAACGACTTCAACGCCTCGCTGGCCTCGCTCGTCGCCTCGGCGACCCCGCACCATTCCTCCATCCTCGCCCTCCTGGCCTACGCGGGTGCCGGCGTGCTGGTGGTCGTGATAGTCGCGGTCGTCCTCGTGGCGGCGAGGAGGAGGCCCGAGCCCGCGGTCCCGCAGGAGAAGGGCGAGCAGCAGCCGGCCCCTGGGTTCTGCGGGAACTGCGGTGCCCCCGTCGAACCCGACGCGGCGTTCTGCGCCAACTGCGGCTCGAGGCAGGTTCCCGAGTCCCCGGCCGCAGGAAGCTGAGAAGCGGGCGCGCAGGGAGCTCCGGCCCCAAACACCATTATACGCCGCAGTCGGCAAGCTGCCGTCCTTGAACGCGTTCGCTCGAAGGAGGAGGAGGCTGCTGTCAGCGGCCAAGGGTTTCGACAGTGTGGTGGTGACGAACCCGAAGAATCTGTTCTATCTCACCGACTTCTGGGGAGGCGGGATAGGGGTGGTCAGGGAGGACAGGACCGTCCTGCTCACCTCCTTCATGGAGGAGAGACGGGCGACCCAGAGCGGCAAGGAGGTCGAGGTCGTACCCACCAGCGCCAGGTCGCAACAGTTCGACGCCGCGCGCAGGATGGCGAGGGGAAGGATTGTGACCGACGAGTTCGAGACCAATCTGGGGAAGTCGACGGTCGACGCCGAGCTGTTCCTGGGGGTCAGGAGGAAGAAGGACGACGAGGAGCTGGCGAGGATCGGGCGCGCCAGCAGGAAGATTGAGAAGGTCTACGAGATGCTGGAGAAGTCGATGAGGGCAGGGATGACCGAGTGGCAGGTCGCGGCCGGCGTGATGAAGCTGGCGACCGAGGAGGAGCTCACGCCCCTGCCGGCAGAGGGCTCGCTCGATCCGGTGATCATCGCCTCAGGGGAGAACGGGGCCTTCCCCCACGCCGTCCTCACCGACAGGAAGCTAAGGCGGGGCGACCTGGTGGTCGCCGACATCTTCTTCCGCTACGAGGGCTACTGCTCGGACTGCACGAGGACCTACGCCATAGGCAGGGTCGCCCAGGACCGAAGGGATTCCTACCAGGCTGTCCTCGAGGCCCAGCTCAAGGGGGTCGCGCTCGCTGCGAGGGGGGCATCTGGAAGGTCAGTCCACGAAGCCGTCGCGGCGGTCCTCACCGAGAGGAAGCTCGGAAAGTTCTTCACGCATGGGACCGGTCACGGCGTGGGGATCGACGTCCACGAGTCGCCTTCACTGGGCCGCACGAGCAAGGACCGGCTAAAGGAGGGGGACGTTGTGACCATCGAGCCCGGCGTCTATATCCCCGGAGAGTTCGGAGTGCGCATAGAGGACACGCTGTCGATCGGTGCGAGCGCTAAGGACCTCTACACCTACACCAAAGAGCTCCTGGTCCTCTAAGGGCCGAGGCGATGGCCCCTCCGGCGGGAAAGTCGGACCTCGTCTTTGCGGACGAGCAGAGGAGGTCGAGAGGTGTCCCCCGAAAAATCGCCGTTCTCCGACCGATTCACGCTCAGAATGTCTATAGATATATAGAGTATCTAGAGGATATATTAATTTAGTCGACGGCGACCCTCATATCTCTCTTGAAAGCGGCCTCTCTATGTCCCACTCACATCACCGGGTTCTTCGAGATCAGGGACTCGGCCTCTGACCCACTCAGGAGGGGGTCTAGGGGCGCTGGTGTGAACCTCATGAAAGAGGTCGAGACGGAGGTGGAGACGGTCTCCGAGCCAGGCATACGAACACTGATCAACGGCCACGAAGTCGACGCCAGAGTGTCGAAGAGAGTGGCGGAGAGGTTGCTCGCGCTCGCCGGGGGCCGGCATGGTCTGGTGGTCCGCCACGTAATTCCGGTACCTGTCGGGAGCGGATTCGGCACCAGCGGCGCCGGCGCGATAAGCGCGGCGATGGCAGGATTGGAGGCGCTCGGTCTGGGGCTCACGAGCCTCGAAGTGTATCAGTTGGCGCACTCCGCCGAGGTGGAGCTCAAGACGGGACTGGGCACAGTCCTCGGACAATTCTGCGGTGGCCTCGAGGTCAGGGAGAAGGAGGGAGCCCCCGGCGTCGGCACGGTCTTCCAGATACCGCTGTCCGGAAAGCACACGGTCGTGGCCCTCCACAATGGCCCGATGCTCACGAGCGAGTTCCTTTCCAATCCTGACTACAGGAAGAGGATCAACGACATGGGTGGCGCGTATTCCGACGAGATATGCAGGAAGAGGGACCTCAAGACGTTCCTCAGCCTCGCCCACGACTTTAGCATGCGGCTGGGCCTCGGTGAACAGTATCTCCGCGTCATGGACAACGCGAGGTCGCACGGCTACCTGCTCGGGATGGCGATGTTCGGTCACACCCTCTTCACCATCGTGAGGGAGAACGAGACCACGGAGCTTGCTCGGCTGATGATCAAGGAATGGAAAGACGGCCAGGTCATCGTGTCTTCTGTAGAGACGGAGAGCGCAAGGCTGGCCGCATGACGATGCGCCTCGAGATACCCCCAGACCACCCGAGGGCAGAGTCCCTGCGCAAGCGAGAGCAGCTCATCCACCACTGGAAGCTCGGGGTCGTAGCTGACGCCGGCCTGATCGCTCAAGGGAGGGGGGAAGCCTTCGACTACCTGCTGGGCGAGGAGACGACGGCTCAGGCGCTGGAGGCGACCCGAGCTGCCGCCGCATATCTGCTTCTAGCCAAGAGGCCCGTGATATCCGTCAACGGCAACGCCGCGGCGCTGGTGCCGGGTGAGCTCGTCAAGCTCTCGAGGGCCACCGGAGCTGCACTGGAGGTGAACCTCTTCTACAGGTCGCCGAGACGCCTGAAGGCGATAGCCTCGGTGCTTAGGCGGGCGGGCGCGAAAGAGGTCCTCGGTGTAAGGCCTCGGAGGAAACGCGGCGCTGTCATACCGGAGCTGAGCAGCATGAGGCGGATCGTCGACCCGGAGGGAATATTCGCGGCGGATGTCGTGCTCGTCCCGCTGGAAGATGGAGACAGGGTAGAGGCGCTTCAGCGCATGGGCAAGCTGACCATAGCCGTGGACCTCAACCCGCTGTCCCGGACGTCACAAAGAGCGACCGTCACAATCGTGGACAACGTCGTCAGGGCAATCCCGAACCTCACCTCGATGGCCGAGGAACTGAAGGGCGCGCACCCTTCGAAGCTCAACGCCCTGGTCGGGGAGTACGACAACAAGAGAGTGCTAGGCTCCTCGATAGCCGCAATCGCGGAGCGGCTCGCATACCTGTCCAAGACCGGAGGCACGGCCGAAGGGATACCCGTAGCCAGGGGTGCGGGGAGATGACCGAGCACAAGGTCACGATAGCGGACATCCGTGGTCGTAAGCCGTCGAAGAACGGAGAGGCGAAGAGGATAGTCTCTATCACGGCCTACGACTACCCCACGGCCACCCTGGCGGAGAGGGCGGGAGTCGATATCATCCTGGTGGGCGACTCGGGAGGGATGGTCACTCTCGGATATCGCGACACCAGGCCGGTGAAGATGGAGGAGATGATCCTCATGTCTTCCGCCGTCTCGAGGGGAGCCAAGAGGCCCCTCCTCGTGGCCGACATGCCTTTCATGTCGTTTCAGGAGAGCATCGAAGAGGCCGTGCACAACGCGGCGCGCATGGTGAAGGAGGGAGGGATGGACGCTGTCAAGATCGAGGGGGGTGTCGACTTCGCCCCTACCGTTCGCGCCCTGACCAGAGCGGGGATCCCCGTTATGGGCCACATAGGTTTCACCCCGCAGACGACGCCCACAGCCGAAGGCTACCGGGTACAGGGCAGAACGGCAGCGGCCGCGACCGCGCTGGTTGAGGACGCCAGGGCGCTCGAGGAGGCGGGCGTGTTCGCGATAGTGCTCGAGATGACGGCATCCGAGACTGCGAAGCTGATAACGGACTCCGTTGAAGTCCCCACGATAGGTATAGGCGCAGGCGGGGCCTGCGACGGCCAGATACTCGTCATCCACGACATGCTCGGGCTGTTCGATAGGTTCACGCCCAGGTTCGCGAAGAAGTACCTGGACCTCTCCGCGGAGATACAGGGGGCAATCGAATCGTACGCGAAGGAAGTCACCTCCGGGGCCTTCCCGGGGGAAGAGCACACCTTCCACATGGACCCTGGGGAGGCTCAGAGGCTATTGAGCGCACGAAGACCGGTTAACTGACGAAGACCGACTCGGTGGTCGCCTGCCCCTGCTGCACAAGTGTCCGAGGCAGCGGGCTCGTGAAGCTCGAACTAGCACGTCGCGCTGCATTTCTACCACTCAACCCCGGCGCCGGGGCGGCTGATCAGCCAGCCTTCGCTGAGACCTTCACAGCGACCTTTCTCTTCCTCCGTATCTCCGAGGCGACTTCTTCGAGCAGCCTCCCCACGAGGTTGGTCTTCAGGTCCCTCGCGAGGTGGACCGTTCTCCGCTTGGTCACGATGACCAGCTCGTTGTAGTCAGAGCCGAACCCAGCTCCACCGGAAACGTCGTTGGCGACGACCATGTCTGCCTTCGATTCCGCGAGATATGCCTTCGCGACAGCTTCGAGTTCCTTGGGGGAACCGACCGTCTCGGCCTTGAAGGCGACCACAAAGAGCTCCGGAAACCCCGTCCTCACCTCCCGGATTATCTTGCGCGTCGGCTTTAGTTCGAGCGATAGGCTTCCGAGCTTGGTAGGTATCTTGGTTCTCGCGCCCTTCAGCGGCGTGAAGTCCGCAGGAGCGGCGGCGGAGATGAAGACGTCGAATCGCTTGGAGTTCAGCTCGCCCAGGACCGCCTCGGACATCTCTTCGGTTGTGACTATCCTGCGCGAGGTGACGAAAGGCGGGGGGGCGAGGCTCCCGCCGTAGACGTACGAGACCGATGCGCCCCTTCTCCACGCCTCGATGGCGATGTCCAGCCCCGTCTTCCCCGAGCTGAGGTTCGTTATCACCCTCACAGGGTCGATGAACTCCAAGGTGGGACCTCCTGAGACCAGGATCCTCCTTCCCTCCAGGTCCTTCCTTGCTAGCCGCCTCAACACTGCCAGGACTATCGACTGTCTGTCCGCGATCTTCGCCTTTCCCTCTTCAATCCTCGGCTCGACGACCTCGACCCCCATCGCCCTCAGTCGCTTTGTGTTCTCCAACACGGCTATGTTCCGATACATGGGCTCGTGAGCGGCCGGGCAGACGAGTACAGGCACTCCGTTCCCTATGGCCATCGACGCGAACGTCGTGACGGGCGTATCGTCTATGCCAAGGGCGATCTTCGAGATGGTGTTGGCCGTGCAGGGTGCCACGAGCAGCAGGTCGGCCCGTCCCGGAGACTCGCTTAGCAGCCTCACGTGCTCAGCCCTCCCGGTCAGTTCCCGGATGACTGGGTTCCCCGTCGCCCACTCCAAGAGGTCGGCGCGTATCAGCCTCTCGGCCGCGGGCGTCATGACCGCGGTGACATCGGCCCCGTGCCTGATTAGCTCGCGCGCCAGCTGCGGTACCTCGACCGAGGCGACGCTTCCGGTCACTCCGAGGACTATCCTCTTGCCCTCCAGGTCCCTGCCGCGCGTCGACTGTATGTCCTTGAGCGGGTCCCGCTTGTTCATCTCTCCAGTCAGCCGTGGTCGCTTTGCACGGGGCGAGACCCGAGGGTCACTGCCATCTTCGCGTTCATAGTTTACGACACTCGCGGCGCGTGCCATTGGCCTAGACTACCAAGGCGCCGTGGACCGGAGCGCATATCAAGACAACCTATAAATAATATAGAGAACTCTATAGTTCTATGGACACGAGGAAGGTCCTGGAGATGGGCGGAGGAACTGTACTGATTTCCCTGCCCAAGAAGTGGGCGCGGAGGAACAACGTCCTGAGGGGCGCGTCGGTGCTCGTCGAGGAGGTGTCCCCGAGCAGGCTCATGGTCAGCCCGGTCGGGACTGAAGAGCAGGCGCCCAAGACCACCAAGATAGCCTATCCAAGGGATAACCTCTCGTACGTCATCAACGACATCACGGGAGCCTACCTGATTGGAAACGACGTCATAAAGATCGAGGGAAGCCAGGCCATCTCAAGGGAGGATTGGGAGAAGATCAAGGCGGTCATCCGGCGCCTCGTCGGGCTGGAGATTATGGACGAAGATTCCAAGAGCCTCACGCTCCAGTTCCTACCCGAGCCTTCCACGCTCGACCCCGAGAAGATGGTACGGAGGATGGCAAGCCTGACGAAGGCGATGCTCAGGGACGCGAGGGAGGCCCTCGTAGGCGGGGACGGCAAGATGATGACCCTCATCTCTGAGAGGGACGACGAGGTGGACAGGCTCTATTTCCTGCTGGTAAGGGCGATCAGGAGCGCCACCGTCGACCCGGAGGTCGCACGAGGATACGGCCTGACGCCGGTGGAGTGCCTCGACTACAGGGTGCTCGCCAGTTTCATCGAGGGCCTTGGGGACACCATAGGAGAGTTCTCGACAAGGGCTGCGAGGGAGTTGCCGGGATTCATGGCGGTCGAAGAGACCGCCCAAGTGCTCATGACCCTGGAGGAGATGGAGGAGACGTCCCTCGGCAGCTTCCTGGGCAGGAAGAGCGGGCGCAGCAGGAAGGGGTACCTCCTCATCGATTCGATGCACCAGGACGTCATGGCGCGGCTCCGGAGCATAGCACAGGAGGGGAGGATCCCGACGAGCGCCGTGGTGGACCTTCTGGGCCTCCTCGAGAGGATCTCGAAGGCTTTCGTTGACGTCTCGGACCTCTCGCTGCCCACCTACAAGTTCGACGACTAGAGCGGCGAGGAACGACCGACCCCCCGGTGGGCAGACGGCAGTCCACGGTCCGGAACTCTTCGACCTTTTGGGGTGGGAGAATGGCCTGTGAAGGGCTCGGGCGCGCCCCGATCCTTAAACCCGAATCCTATCGTACCCGCGACTATCTGCGGTATCTGCGTCGGGTGCCCTCAGACTGGGCGCAGACGGGACACTCCAGACGGCCCGGAGCCACCTCTACCATCCGAATCGCGTGGCGGTTGCATAGGGTGTAAGTTTTAATCGAACTCTCGTTTGTTGACATGAAAGGTCGGTAAAAAGCATCCCTATTACGTGTTTCTCATGCCTCGAGAGTGCGGCTCGGCAGATTTAATACGGGTCATAATAGGGTGGGTAGCAGTGTCGTACACTAGGAAGTGAAAGAAGAACGAGTTACGGACAAGGCGGAGGTGGTTACGGACGATCTCGCTTTGGCAGCGGCCCATCAAGCAACGGACCCAAGCCAGTGGAAGTCGGAAAGGAGTACGAAGTCACCATTACCGAGACGAGCAGACGGGGCGATGGAGTGACCAAGATCGACGGTTTTGTCATCTTTGTGGCGGGAGGCAAGCAGGGTGAGAAGACCAAGATCAAGATCACGCAAGTCGGCCCACGGTTCGCCAGCGCCACTAAGGTAGAAGCAACAACAATGTAGACCGAGACGGTCGGTCTCCCAGCATTAGACGGAACTTCGTTCCGTCTACCCTTTCGTTTTCAATTTTTTTAGTGCCGTGGCCATGCACGAACGGCCCTGAAAAGTCGCGGCTCCATTCTCTTCGAATCAGCAGCCAGTCTGCAGCACTCTTGCCGAGAGCTTTCTTGATGTCGTTGCCCAGCTCGTCAACCTGACAAGGATGTAGAGGGCGAACACTATGCCCGTTATGTAGAAGCTCACAGGAGGCTGGGTGTAGAACGAGACGAAGACGCCCACGACCGTCGCCAGGAGGGCGATTCCCACCGAGATGAGGATTGCCCATCTCGCCTTCCGCGAGAGATACTGCGCCGTAGCCGCGGGCGTGACCATGAGCGAGAATATGAGCAGCACGCCGGTGACCTGGACTGCGAACGAAACGGCCACTGCAACGACGAGCATGAACACAGTGCCCAGAAGGAACATCGGCATCCCCTTCGCCTCTGCTACGTCCTCGTCCAGCGACGCGAAGAGCAGCGGGCGGTAGAGCAAGCCGACTACGGCGAGGATTCCCACGCACGCACCGGCTGTGAGGTAGACTTGGCCAGCGCTGACCCCTTCGATCTCCCCAAAGAGGATTGAGTACGCTGCCTGGGCGTAGCCGCCTGTGTACAGGCTGATGAATAGGAGCCCCAAGCCGAGCGAGAAGGCGAGGACTATCCCGATCTGGGTGTCGCGGTTGGTCGCCCGGCGGCCGAGCGCAGCTATCGCCAGCGCGCCGAGGGTTGACCCCAGGAGGAGACCTCCGATGGGTGGAATGCCGTAGAGGACCGCTCCGGCCGCTCCTGCGAACCCTATCTCGGAGAAGGCGTGCGCCACGAAGGCCGACCGGCGGAGGACCACGAAGTAGCCGGTGACACCCGCGAAGATCGAGGTGAGTATCCCCGCCGCGAACTCGTCTCGCATGAACTGGAAGCACGTCATGTGCAGCAGGTCGGCGATGATGTTTGGACTGAAGGGAACGAGTGGGCATCCGCTCATTGCATGTCACCGTGGTGTTCTTCGACCCCGACGATCGCGACGTTGCCGTGCGGGTCGCGGAGCACCTCGACCTGGATACCGTACAGCCTCGTTAGGCTCTCGGACGTCAGGACCTCGCTGGGCTTCCCAGTGGCGACCTTCCCGTTCGCTATGTACATGACCTTGTCGAGGTGGGGCAGCAGCGGGTTGATGTTGTGGGCTATCAGCAGAGCAGTCACCCCTTGGGTGCGCACGACGCTGTTGACCTGGTGCAGCAGGTCGGTCTCCCGCCTCATGTCGAGGTTTGAAAGGGGCTCGTCGAGCAGGAGTATGTCCGGCTTGCTCACCAGGGCCTCGGCGAGGAATATCCGCTGCAGCTCCCCCCCGGACAGCGCGCCCAGGGGACGATGGGCCAGCTCCGTCGCGCCTACCCTTTCGAGGACCCCCAAGCCCGCATCGCGCTCGCTGCCTGAGAAGGGGTTCGGGTTGAAACCCCACCTCATGCCCGAGAGCCCCAGCCGCACGAGCTCCAAACTTTCTATTCTCGTGTCGCTGTCTATCACGTGTCGCTGCGGCACGTAGCCTATCCGTGGGCTTCCCCGCCTGGGTGGTCCTTCGAAGACTCTCAGCGATCCTCCCATGGGGGGCTGCAGACCGAGCAGCAGACGGAAGAGCGTCGTCTTTCCCGCGCCGTTGGGACCTATCACGGCGACGAACTCTCCGCGACCGAACTCGAAGTTCGCGCCGCGCCAGACGGTCTTGTCCCTGTAGCCCGCGGCAAGGTTCTGGGCGCTTATGAGGCTAGAAGACACTGAAATCGCAACGGCCCTTGGGGGTTATATGTGAATGCCACCGCTACTGACCCAGAGCCTCAGCGTTGAGAGCGTTCGTCAGGCTTGCGAGCTCGCCCTGCATCCAGGCTTGGAAGGTGTAGTTCACGGGCTGTATCGTCTCGGTGACGCCGATGAATGGAATCTGATTCTCGGCGGCCATGGCCTTGATAGTCTGGGTGAGTGGCGTGACCGTCTGCTCGTTGTACACGAGCACCCTGACGGTTGTGTTCCCGCCGGCGAGGAGGTTCTCGAACTGGGCAACGCTCTGCGCTGGAGGGTCGTTCCCCTCGGCCACCGAAGACATGAACGCGCTCGGAGAGACGACGAGGAGGCCCGTGGCGTTTGCCATGTAGAGGAAGATACTCTCCGTGGATGCCACCGGCGTGCACTTTCCGGTGCAGTAGTCCTGCGATCCGTCTGGCGCCAGGGTCGTGACGCCTCCGAAGTTCTGCCTGATGTATGCTTCCTGAGCCATGTAAGACTGCCAGAGCGACGCGTTTAGACTGGCGTACTGCTGGGTGAAGTAGGGCTTGTCCGCCGGGGCGATCTTGACGAGGTCCTTGTACATGGCCGCCACCGTGTCGTTCACGTAGTACGGGCTGTACCAGAAGTGCGGGTTCGCGTCCACCGACTGGTTGATGAGTTCCTGGACGTTCAGCACGACCTGACCCGGTGTGTTCTCGGCCGCCAGGATGTCGAGCGCCCAGGTGTCGTAGCCAGCGCCGTTGACGATCACGAACTGGGCGTTGGTGATAGCTATGCCGTTCGCCGGGTTTGCCTCGTACGTGTGCGGGTCCGTGTTGGGATCGGAGACGATGCTCGTCACGTTGACATGGACACCGCCGAGCTGCGAAACAAGACTGCCCCAGAAGTTCTCGGCGGCGACCACCTGGATGGGCGCACTCGAACTCGTTGACGGAGAGGCTCCCGGCTTACCCGCGAGGTAGAAGCCTGCGCCCGTACCCACCACGATTATCACGGCCAGAGCGACGGCGACTAGGACTATGGATTGTCTACGCGCGTTGGTAGACGGGCAGGGTCGTGTTAATAAACTTCGCGCATTTAGTATTAACATGCCTACGCGAATGAGCGCAATCATATTATCCTTTCCTGCACCGCCGGGCACCAGTTGATATGTCGGTGTCGGCGCATGCAGCATGCGTCTTCGAACCGCATGGTCAATTGCTGCGCCTGGCCGGCTCGTGTTTGGAGAGGGCTTGAGGGAGCCAAGTGTGAGAGGTTAATGGAGCTGAGGGCTCGGCCCGCGAACCTCCTCGACTGTGCTATCCCGAAATGAGTTCGCCCCTTTCTAGCTCTTCTGGGCATGGTATGTCTCTCCCGATTCCTCGTCCGTCACCATCCCTTCCTTGTCGGGCATCTTCCTCAGGTATGCCTGGTAAGGGGTCTCGATGACGTCCAGGTTCAGCGACATGTGCGGTCTCGTCACGTTGTACCACTCCATCAGCTCGTCGATGCTGCCGAAGAATCGGCGCTTGTCCTTGACCGTCCTGAAGAAACGTTCCACCTTCCCGTTGGTCTGCGGGTGTGACACCCTCGATAGGACCTGCCTGATCTCGCTCTCGATGAGGTACTTCTCGAACGCCGTCAGCCCCCTCAGCCTGTCGCCAGCCTCCACGGCGTAGAACTGTATTCCCCTGTCCGTGAGGATCGAGGCGGGCTTCCCGTGCTTCTTGATGGCTTCCTTCAGCACCTCCACGGCGTGCTCCGACGTCGCCTCGGGGAACAACCCGTACCCGACGATGAACCTTGAGGCATCGTCAAGGTATGCGATGAGCCATCCCATACCCTCGATGAGGGTCCAGTCCGTGTGCCAGAGCGAGTTCGAGTACTTCCTCTCGTATCGTACCCACTTCCTCCTCCTCTGCTTCCTCGGTTCGTCCCTCGCGAGTCCCATCGACCTCATCACCCTGTGGATGCGGTTGTGAGGTATGTGCGTCGCGTAGTTAACCTCGATGACGCGCTCGAGGACGACCGCTCCCGCCCTGTGCCTTGCGTAGGCCTCTGCGACGACCTTCGACTCTTGTTCAGTCGCCTCGACGCGCTTCCTTCCCGGCCTCTTCAGCTCTGGTATCGCACCTGTCGTGCGATAGGACGCGTAGAGCTCCTGGACCCTCCTCACCGAGACCCCCATCGAGCTCGCTATCGCGGAGTTCCTCATCCCGTCCTCCTTCTGCCTGACGATCCACGCTACTTTGATGGGATCGAGCTTCATGTAGACGTAGAAGCGTCTTCCCCTGTTCCATACCCACCTCGCTCTAATCTTGATGGCAAGGGGGTGAACCAATTTCAGGATAACAGAGCGAACCTCCTCGACAACAAAGCCAATATACTTGATGATTGGGGTGACTATATGCCGAAGTACGTTTTTGTTACCGGCGGGGTGATGTCGGGCCTCGGAAAGGGTATCACGTCATCGTCACTCGCGAAGCTGCTGCAGCTCTCGGGCCTTACGGTCACCTGCATGAAGATCGACCCGTACCTCAACTTCGACGCAGGGACGATGAACCCCATCGCCCACGGCGAGGTCTTCGTGACAGACGACGGAGGCGAGGCAGACATGGATCTCGGCAACTACGAGAGGTTCCTCAACGTCGACGTGAGCAAGGAGAACAACCTTACCACAGGCCAGGTCTACAGGAAGGTCATAGAGGACGAGAGGAGGGGGAAGTATCTTGGAAAGTGCGTCCAGATCATACCCCACGTGACGGACGAGATCAAGCGGAGGATACGGGAGGTGGCCGCTAAGAGCGGGGCCCAGGTTGTCGTGGTCGAGTGCGGGGGGACGGTAGGGGACATAGAGAGCCAGCCCTTCATCGAGGCGTTCAGGCAGATGAGGCTCGAGGACGGCCAGGCGAACACGCTCTTCGTCCACGTCACGCTCGCCCCGCAAATCGACGTCGTCGGCGAGATGAAGACGAAGCCGACCCAGCACAGCGTTCAGGAGCTGCGACGCATCGGGATCCAGCCGGACCTGATATTCGTCAGGGGGACGAAGAGGCTTCCCAAGGAGGCTCGGGAGAAGATAGCCCTCTTCACGAGCGTGCCCATGGACAGCGTCATCTCTGACCCCGACGTCGACTCGATATACAGGGTCCCCGAGATCCTGTACGACGAGGGAGTCCTGAGGCCCGTCTTCGCACACCTGGGAATGAGACCCAGGAGGACCGACCTCGCCGGCTGGAAACAGACTGCGTCGAGGTTCGTCGACTTCCGGGATACGGTCACGGTTGCGATGGTGGGCAAGTACGTGACGCTCATGGACAGCTACGTCAGCGTCAACCAAGCGCTCCACCACGCCGCCGCTTCTAGGAACGTGGGAGTGGACATCCGGTGGATAGAGTCCGAGGAGTTCGAGGACGAACCTTCGAGGCTGAAGGTCCTCGAGTCGGCGGACGGGATGGTGCTCCCGCAGGGCTATGGAAAGCGGGGGACAGAAGGCAAGATTGCGGCTGCGAACTTCGCCAGGGAGGCCGATATACCGTTGCTGGGGCTCTGCTTCGGTTTCCAGCTCTCGATAGTCTCGTTCGCGCGGAACGTGCTGGGGCTCAGGGCGGCCAACTCGACGGAGATAGACCCCCTGACGCCCGACCCGGTGATTGACCTCCTGCCAGAGCAGAGGCAGGTCTCGGACCTCGGCGGAACGATGAGACTGGGCGGTCACGACATATCCATCCTCCGCCCGAGCATGGCCTTCGACGTCTACGGCAAGAAGACGATAAGGGGGAGGCACCGGCACAGATTCGAGCTCAACCAGAGCTACGCCCAGAGGTTCGAGGAGAACGGGATGCACTTCTCAGCGTTCAGCGATGGGGGAAGAAGGGCCGAGATACTCGAGTTGAAGGACCACCCGTTCTTCATGGGGACGCAGTTCCACCCGGAGTACACGAGCAGGCCGGAGGCACCCGAGCCCATCTTCGTCGCATTCATGAAGGCTGCCATAGCGCGGTCAGGGCGGGAGACGACGGAGAAGGTCAGGATGCCCGCCTAGGGCTCCCCAGAGCAGGCATCGGCGACCCTCAGGCCGAACTGCGCCACCTTGGCGTCGTTGCAGGCAAACAAGTGAAGTCGCCATGGATGCCAGAGCCGCGTTCTCCAGCGCCAGACAAGAGGATGAAGGAGCGCATATACTTCCCCGCCCGGGACATAGCCAAGGCGGCAGGTGTGACCGAAGTGACCATCAGGAACCGGCCTTTCTTGGACGTGAAGCAGTACGGGATATTCTCGACCAGGGCTCCGGTGAGGCCCAACCCAATCGGCATCTCGGTGGTGACGCTCAGGAGCGTCCGCGGTGGGCGGCTCTATGTGCAGGATCTGGACGTCGTCGAGGGGACTCCCCTTTTGGACATCAAGCCCTACGTCCCGGAGTTCGACTCGAGGCCGGCGGAGCAGGTCGGATGGTACGCTACGAGGCTGGAGCGGCTGCCGCGGGTGAGGGCGGACGGCAGGTTCACACGCGAGACACTTACCAAGACTCAATAGAGCGTCCGTGGGCGGCGGTTCGGAACGGAACGAATTAAGTCCCGAGTCGTCGAAGCGTTCTCAAGTCAGGAATCCTGAGAGAGCAGGACCAAGTTCTTCGACGGGATGAAGCGGCCCAAGTTTGCGCCAGGGCAGATTGAAGCGGAGTTGTCTACGGCGTCGGTCACTGAAGGACACCTTGTCGGACGTGCTGAAGAGACTGGGGAAGAATACGAGACGAATCACCACAAAGGCGTTGGTCGTCGGCGTCAATTACACCGCTGTCAGACTTTCCACCGACAATATTGGCTTCGCAAACACCCCGCTTGAGGAATTCTCTCTCGAGAGCAGTAGCGTTCGCCATCATCTACGCCGCCGGGCCAGCCTTCAGGAGGCTCGGGTTCCAGTCGAACCTTAAGGAACCCATTGAACACTAGCGCGAGGTGTTCTTACCGCCTTGGCCTTCGACGCTGCCGCGACCCCGCAAACAACCGAAGGTCGGGGACTGGCGAGTTCCGAGCGACCCGACAAGTACCGGAGACGAAGCAGGAGCGCAAAGACCAGCGCTGTATCGAGGATATCGGTTGGGTCTCGCCGGACGTTCCGTCTTCCGCGACGCCTCATCCTCCACCACTACTAGCAAAGAAAGCGAGCCACTCCAGCAGCCTCTCTAGACTTGAAGCGCCAAGCGTGGCCGCTCATCTTGGCAGGCAGGAAGACATCGTGCGTGCCATCGCCCTCCATTTCTGCTATGGCAGCCTAGGAGGAGAATCAAAACACGGGAGGGAAAGGAAGGCGACCGTATCGCGGTCGCTCTCCTTTGAACGCCTCTACGGACCAGGATGAGACGTGACTACGTTGAGGCACGCTGCTTGGCCGTTCTTGACTGCGGTGAGTCCCCTCTGGAGCGCCGCGGGAAGCACGGTGGGGTCCGTCACCATCTCGCCGTAGCCTCCGGAGGCCTCGCACTCCATCTCGTAGTGGGGCGGGGGCGATGCTGTGGTGCCGGCCGCACCCGACCCAAGCGGACCCAGATAGAGGTCGGTCCCCAGGTCACTCAATCCATAGGTGACCGCATGGCCCTTGGGGTACGCGCTCAGGAGGGCCGACTTCACGGCGCGCCAGCAGGTGTTGGCATCAACCAGGGCTAGGAACGGCAGGTTGTGCTTCGCTGCGGCGAAGAAGGCAACCCCCGGAACGCCGTACATGTAGCTGCCGTCGCCCACTGCTGCGATGACTGTGCTCTGAGGCGATGCGAGCTTCGCCCCCAGGGCCTGCCCAAGTCCTGCACCCAGCGTTGCGGAAGGCATGTTCCCCATGTAGGTGCCGGGTTGCGTCAACGCGAAGGTCGATGTCGGGGGGCCTATCTCATTCACATAGATGGTGTTGGAATCGATGATTTGGCTTACGCAGTATCCGAACCAGCTGTCGTTGATCGGCGTCGTGTTCGAGTAACCCTGGGCGGTTGCGATGGCGGTCTGCGCGGCCTTGGCGGAAGCGGCGGCTAACGTCGCGTACCTCTCCTGTATCGAGGACTGAAGGCTGGGGCTCGTGCTCAGGATGTCGGTGGTCTGCTGAAGGATGGCACTGAGGGCCAGGTCAGGACGCGCTGTTATGCGCACGTCTGCGGGGTAGAAGGCATCGAAGGGGTACGAGTCGACGAAGAGAGGCTCGCTCGCCACGGAGATGTACTTTGCACTTGCGTTCGGGACTATCCCCGCTGACGCCGTGCTCCACGGTGCGGGAGCGTCGATGTACATTATGACGTCAGCCTTAGAGAGCGGTATCGTCGTTGCCATCGGATGGTTGGTGGGGAAGTTGAGGTACGCTCCCAGAGCGGGGCTCACGGGAATCGCAAGCTGCTCTGCGAGCTCGACCAGAAGAGGAACGGCGGCGGGGATCCTTCCGATGCCTGGACCGGTCGTACCACCTCCGGTGAATATGACCGGGTTCTGGGCGTTCGCGAGAAGCTCCGCTGCCTGGCCTATGCAGACAGGGTCCGGGGCGGCCGGGGCGGACGGAGTGAAGAGCTCCTGCGGCTGAATCGTCACGCTCGTGGTAGGCATCGCGCCCAGTTCGCAGGGGAGCATCAGGTAGACCGGTCCCTTGGGATCGGTCATCGCAATCTGCGTGGCCCTGGCCAAGACCTCAGGAATCTGATCTATGGTCTTGAACTCGTAGTCGTACTTCACGAAGGGTCTGAGTAGGCCCCCCTGGTCGTAGGTGTCCTGGCCCTGCGGCCCCTGGTCGGAGAGCAGGTAGCCCGTCT
Organism: uncultured Nitrososphaerota archaeon; assembly: GCA_963703285.1. Lineage (GTDB taxonomy): Archaea > Thermoproteota > Nitrososphaeria > Nitrososphaerales > Gagatemarchaeaceae > Gagatemarchaeum. The sequence continues at coordinate 395,791 of OY969807.1, read as the reverse complement.
CCGTCCAGGACCTCTTTCCGTCGATTATGATCGCGGGTATCTGTGCGGTGAAGAGGTTCTCGATGTGCGCAAGAGCGTTCGCCGGACCGACGATCACGTGGTACCCAATGATCGCTGGCTTGCCGCTCACGATTGCGTATCCTCCAGCCATCTCGGTAGCGACATTTTCGTGTGGTACAGGCATCACTCTGGGGGCTGGTGATTCCCCGGATCCGATCATCCCGGCCATAGCATCGATAAGGGCTGGCCAGTCGGTACCTGGATTCAGCAGCCAATAGTTCAGTCCCAGCGCCGTCGTCGCCTCGACGAGCGCCCGTGCACCCGTATCGGCTGGAATTACCGTAGGTTGGGTCCTCGCCGGGAGCATCTTGGCCGGGGTCCTGGACCTCCTCTTCGCCACTTTTTCGTTCGTCTGAGTCTCGGCCAGGGTCGGTCTGATCAGGGACAGGGCCGCGGCCCCCGCTCCTATCGCGGTCGCCCCCTTGACAAAGCCTCGCCTCGTAATCTTACCGCTCACGCTGCCGTTTTGCCCTGTTGACATTCGTAACCAAAACCTTGTCCTCGTAGACATATATACACATTCTCCCGAACAGGTTCAGTTGTGAGATACCGATCACCTCGTTATGCGTACAGGCTCGACACTCGGGGGTCGCCAGTCGCCAATCTATCCGCTCGGGATGATGCAGAGCAGGGACGCGGAGATTCCGATGGTCGTCTGACTTCTGGAGAGGGGCTGAAGCAGGAGCTGAATCCTCGCGTTCTGCCCTAGTGCTCCACTAGGTAGGCGCGCGCCACCTAAGTGAGTTCCCAGCTGGCGTAAAGGGTGTTGCCCCTCCTAGCCTTATCTAAGGGAGCGGTGACAACTGAACAATGGCCAGGACGAGCATCGCCGTCGATCAAGCAGTCGCCGATTCCCTTGCGAGGGAAGCGGAGAAGCAGAACAAGACTCTGTACGGGCTCGCAAACGAGTCCCTCGCGGATGTCCTGAAGATATGTGACGATGGGGGGTCCACCAAGGAGATATACTCATCTTGGGACTTCGGCCGGATCCTGAAAGACACTGACTCTTTGCCAGTTCCAGGCGTTCTGATAGAGAAGATAGTGAAGAGGATGTATTCAGTGGACAGCAAGTGGCTGCTGGAGGCGATGTATGATGAAGGTGCGAAGATTGGCTCCTACCTGAAGCTGCGCTTTCCTGATTTCGAAGACTTGATTCCGAGACTTTTTGACCTGCAGGGATATCTCCCGGTCAAGAGGGTTGAGTTTGAGCCGGTCAGTGCGACTACCGATAAAATGGTCATATCCATTCGCATCTTGGGGGCGGGTCCCTCTCTTGAGGCGACAGAATGCGCAGAGCAATTCCTCAAAGGTCTGTTGTCACAGTATCCATACAGAATAACCTACAGCAGAATCACCGAAGGCATCATCGAGGCCAGGATCATGAGAGATAAGAAGAGCAGGGCTAGAGTCGCTAGACAGAAAACGGCTGATTGAGCGAGAAACAAATCGTTCTATCTTGTCACTCCTCTTGCAGGAGCTATGCGCGGCTCGCGAGGAAGCCAGAAACAAGAACACGCGTTCGCACGAGGCGAAATCCTAGTGTTCTGCGAAGCAGGCGCGTGCGACCTTGAGGCCCAGCCTGACCACTTCGACCGCGTCCTCCGCAAAGAGGTAGAGAGCCGGTTCTAGGCCTGGACCTCCAGGATCGATGACCGCTTCGACCGGCTTCGCAGCGCGCCTGAGGGCAAGTCTGAGAGAGCGAATCATCTCCGAGTCCGTCTTCGCTGCGCTCGCCTCCAGCAGCAACGGATGTACCTTCAGCCTAGTCAAGGCCCGACGCATCTTCTCATCGTACCGGACGTTCATCGAGGCTCTGATGGATGCATCGTGAGACATCGCCGCGAGAAGCACGTTGGCGACGTGGGTGGATGCGCCGTACTCGGGTCGCATGAACGACCGGGCCCTCCCCCTGACCTTGACAATTCTCCCCGGGACGGCCACGACGTCCTGAACCGATAAGGCTCCCTCCGGGGCGTAGGCGATGTTGACCGAGACCTCAGGCATGATCCCCACAAACTCCGGCGAACTCTCAACCATCTTGACAGCCTGTGCCACATGTTCAACCGCCTCACCTGAGGGACTCTCTCTGCCACCGAAGGCCTTGATGCAAACGTCGCACTCCGCGAGCCCCGGGTAGAGGGAGCGGTGCGGAGCGCACATGGAGCCCCTCCCTAGGATGTCTGACCAAAGAGAGTAGAGAGTGCTGACAGCGTAGACCGGGTTCTTCTTCAAGTCCTCCGCGAGGAGAGAAGAATACATCCGACCCTCCTCTTCAGGGACCCCCAAACCGCGCAGCAGCTCCGCCGACCTCCCCCTCGATTTGAGGTAGAGGCTCACCGACGCCTGGGTGACGCCCAGCAGGCCCGCTATCTTACCCTGAGACAGCCCCTCTTCCGCGAGGCGCGCGGCTACGGCCTCCCTCATCGCTGGCAGAAAGGAATCAACCATCATCTCACAGGGCGGGTGCATGCCACAAGTCACTTGTGAAGCCGTTTATAAGCCTCGCTGGCGCTGCCCAAACGATGGACAGGAAACCGCCCCTCAACGTTAGGATTGCGGTCACGAGTGTCTTCGCGTCGATCATCGCCCTCGGAACCCTCCTCTCTTTCCCAGCCCCGCCCCCGCTCTACGAGATAACCTGGTCGCCGGCCATCTACCTTGCTCTGGCGGTGCTCACCGATGGCTATACTGCCTTCTCGGCGACGGCCATCGGCGGATTCATAGGCGAGGCAATCAATGTCGCGTACAAGGCAGGGGGGTCGCCCATCTACCCGTTCGGGATGGTATGGGCGCGGGGACCTGAGGTCTTCATCGTGATTTGGGGAGCCAGGAAGGGCAGGAAGTGGCTGGCCGTTTCGATGGTGATTGCTACTGCCTTCGAGACGCTGGCGTTCTTCTTCCCAGACTGGCTCTTCTACGCCTACGGCCTATTCCAGTATTCGGTGGCGAGCGGCTCGTCCGCGCTCGGGCTCGCGGCCTTCGATTTTGGCACACTCATCGACCTGGTTTGGATACCCGTGGCGTTCGGCATCGTCTACGCGGCTGCGCCGGCTTTCAGAAGGCTCGGGTTCAAGTCAAACCTTCAAGAACCCAAGGAGTCCAAGGCGGGAGCGTTGATCTCGCCTGTCGACAGTTGACGTCGCCGCCGGACTAATCAAGCAACTGAAGGACGAGGAGTGGCACGCCCTCAGGGGGCTCGAGAAGTGCATGATAGGGGGCAGGAGCACAAACTTCGACGCGGTCGTCAGGATGAGCGGCCAGCCCGCCGAGAGGGTTAGGTTCGCCCTGGATGAGCTCAACAGGAGGAAGCTGATCGGGTTCGCAGGCGAGAACTTCGTCGTCTACACCTCCGCGCTGGACCTCCTCGCGCTAAAGCACTACGCCGACGAGGATTACGCTCTGGCGCTGGGCAAGCTGATCGCCAAGGGGAAGGAGTCGGACGTCTACGAGGTGCTCTCCCCGAGGAGCGATCTCTACGCCCTCAAGCTCTTCAGGCTCGGGAGGACTAGTTTCCGCGACGTCAAGAGGAAGAGGTCGAGGAGCAAGCTCGAGTCCAACACCTGGGTGACGAGCAACTACAACGCAGCGAGACACGAGTTCGCGGCGCTGTCGAGGATGAGGAAGCTCACAGAGAACGTCCCCATGCCCATCGACCAGAACAGGCACACGATACTGCTGCAGGAGCTCCCGGGGGTCAGGCTCTCTCAGAGGCCCGACCTCGAGGACTCCGTGGCCGTCCTCTCATCCATCCTCGGGACCGCGAGGGAGGCCTACGTCTCGGCGAAGATGATAAACGGCGACCTGAGCGAGTACAACATACTCACCGACGGCAGGAGGGCCTGGCTCATCGACTGGCCGCAGTGGGTCGGGCCCGAGCACCCGAACGCGACCGAGCTCCTCAGGAGGGACGTCTTCACCGTGCTGAGGTTCTTCGCGAGGGCGTACGGCCTCCAGGCCGATAGGCAGAGCGCCCTCGAGTACGTCGAAGGGCGGGGGGAGCTCCCAGAGATCAGAACAGCACGATCTTCGACTCGAGAATCAGGTCCGTGACGCTCCGTATCCCTGCGAGGGACTCGTCGAGCACCGACTCGACCTCGGGCTTCACCCGGGCGAAGGAAGTGCCGGCGGAGAGGACCACTGCAGCGCTTGCGATGAGGGGCTGGTCTATCGGGTTTCCGATCCTGCTGAGAATCCTCACGTACGCCTCCCTCACGCCCTTGACCTCTCTGGTTATCCTCTCAGCCGCGAGTAGCGCTACGGCGTTGAAGAGCTTTCCCGTGTGATTGACCGGGTTCTTCCCGGCGGTCGCCTCCATCGAGTACTGGCGCATGGGTGATATCAGGCCGTTGACCCTGTTGCCCCGCCCGGTGTTCCCGTCGTCACCCTGCTCGGCCGACGTCCCCGTGACCGTGAGATAGTAACTTCCCCTCTTCGGGTCGTCCCCGCTGTTGAGCCTGAGGTTCGAATCGAGCGGCCCCTTTGCGAGGAGGTCCTCGACGTGGCTCTTCACATCTCCGATGACGCTCTCGTAGTGGCTCGCGTCCGGGATCTTCCCGCTCACCATGGCCGCCGCCACCGTGACCGTCAGCTTGTCCTTCACCCTCAGCCCCATGACCTTGACGTCTTCGCCGACCTCGGGAAACTTCCTCTTGAACTTGTGGGAGTTGAGGAGCTGCTCGATGTCGAAGACGGCCCTCTCCGTGGGAGAGAGCGGGGCGAAACCAACGCCGACCGAGGTGTCGTTCGCCACGGGCATCTCCTTCTTCCGCAGGAAGACCGAGATGAGGTCGGGGGACCCCTGTCTGATCATCGTCTCGAGACGGACGTGCTTCACGGGGTCGAGGTAACGCATCGTCGCCCTGATGTAGTCGGCTATCGCCTCCCGCGAGATCTCTTCGACCGGAATCTTCTGATCCCTCCCCTTGAACGGCACCACGTCGGTGGCGCGCCCCGCAACGAGGATGTAGATGGGGTCGATGACCCGTCCCCCTCCGAAGTGAGCGTCCGACTTGCCGCCCACCAGCAGTCCTTTGTCCACGTTGTGGTGGAAGATGACACCGAAGTTCTCGAGGTAGTACTTTGAGAGCGCTATGGAGACGGCTTCGCACGACCCGTCGATTATGCTGTCGGGGTGCCCTATCCCCTTGCGCTCGACTATCTCGACCTCCGCGTCCGAGACGCAGGCTGGAATTGGTTCCACGTGTAGGTTTCTTTGCAAGGGTATCTTCCCTCAGAGCGAAGCTTCTAGCTTGATGTACAGGACGTTGTTGCCCCGTATCACGACCTTGCCATAGTTTGCGGACAGCTTTCCGTTCTCGTACTCTTCCGCGTCGGTGAGTATCACGTTCATGTAGGGGTCGACGTTGGAGACCTTGCCCCGGTATTCTATCTCGTTCTTGAGCCGCACCGAGGCGGACTTGCTGATGGACTTCTGAAGAACACTCAACGGTTTCTTGGAGGGCTGGGGTGTTGAGGAGTTCACTTTTTCGTGCTCGTTTTGATTCGAATAAAAACGTATCCTCGCCGATTATGACGAACCGCAGGATAATAGTAGCAAGGGGAATCTGGTGAGTGAGGTAAGAAGGCAGCGGGACGGGATTCAGAAGCCTTATTCAAACATCGACGTCACCAGAGCGCCGAAGAGCGGGTTGGCGAGCCTCTCGGGTGACCGGTCATTGACGCGTACCCTCAGGGCTGCTCTCGACAGGGATAGTTCACGCCTCGGCCTTTCGTCGGGCTCCGTCACCCTGGACGAGCTGCTGGAATCCGGCTTCAGGACTGGCCAGATGGTGGAGGTCTACGGGGAGAGCGCGACGGCCAAGACGCAGCTCGGCCTGCAGTCGGCGCTCTTGGCGGCGGCAGAGGGTTTCACGAGCGCCTACGTCGACACGGAAGGACAGTTCAGACCGGAGAGGATCCAGTCGATGTGCCTGAACAGAGGTCTCGACCCCGAGAAGATTCTGCCGTTGGTGTACTGCTTCAGGGCAGAGGACACCCGGAAGCAGCTCGAAGCCATCCCGAGGTTCGGTGAAGAGCTGGAGGGCTGCAGGATGGTCGTCGTGGACACGGTCACGAAGAACTTCACCCTCGAGTTCCCCGGAGCGAGGCTCGTTCCCACGAGGCAGGCCGCTCTCGGAGCCTACCTGAACAGATTGGCCCGGGACGCCTACTCCAACGACAGGGCAGTCCTTCTCCTCAACCGGGTGGCCTCGACTGGTACCGGGGAAGCGTCCAGGGAGGTCGACATCGGAGGAGAGACACTCAGGCACTTCGTACAGAGGGCCATCCACCTGAGCCGTCGCGGGACGAGCATCTGGGCGGAGGCGGACGAGGGGTCGGGACGAGCGGGTGTGACGCTGAAGATCACAGACCGTGGTCTTGAGTAAGGCATGCCGCCAAACGCGCGTCTGGGGCGCGATTGAGGCCTTTTCGCGGATTAAGCATTTTACTAAATCTGCACTAATTGGTTAATTAAAACCCACAAATGTTGCTGTAACGACGCCTCGGTATGCAAAAACTGCAACAGGACGACGAAGGGTCGAGAGCCTACACTTTCGACGAATGGATTGCCTCCTATGGGGAGGCTAACACGAAGAAGCTCTACACTCTGGGCAGTCCTTCCGTAGAACCTTCGGCTTTACTACAATCTGACTCATACAGATAGAGGACAGGACAGAGCTATTAAAAGAGGGCGTTTCAGCCGTATTTTCGGCTAAAACGTTCGAAACGCCCCTGACCTTACCTTAAGGGCACCTATTTGAGCCCTGACCATAAGATAAGCCCAGTGCATTGGGGCTAAGTTCTCTAAGAAAAATTGGAGGAGGGGGTAGTTCACTACTACCCTCAACTTTCCCTTTTTCTTCAGGCACATCTCACTTACCATCCGAATATCAGTGCGTGAACCTCTGTAAAAATTCCGTGTATCAGTAATATTGTGTAATACAGCCTTCCGTCCTCCCAAAAGTGTTTCCGCCTGTTAGCCGCCTTCTTAGATTTCCGCCGATCTTTCTTCCTTTTGTATTGGATGGTGAGGTGTGCCTCTATTGTTAGCGAGGCCACCTTGGTCATTTTGGACCGGCCGGACTATATAAGCTGTCTTCGAAAGTTAGCGACGAGAGCCCTCCTCTCACTAATTCTCATAGAGAACCACAACAATTCAGTTGTTCTTCGTGCCGTTTTTCTGCTCTGTCCGCAGTCTCGTCGGCTATGGCGAAGAAGAGGTCACGAGAACCGAAGGTCAACGTCGAAGACGCTGGCGACTCCATGTTCGGGAACGCCGGTTACTTGGATTCGCTCGCCGGTCAGACAGAATCAGAAGAGGCGTAGAGCAATGGCTCAGAACCGAAAGCCAAAGTTCAAGCCCAAGATTGATGTTAAATCAACAGGTGCCTATCAGTGGACAATCTACCACGACCGGACCCCTGACTGGTGACCCGGCATTTGAATGAAACCGAACTTCTCAGTCAAATGTTCCTGCGTGGCGGCCAAGGGTGGGTCGCAACCCGCGAGAGCGGTCATGTTCCCGTGGCGCTTATCAAAAGGAGCCTGGCAACATTATTGCAAGGAGAGACAACCCGCGTCCACAGTCTCGATTCAGCTCGCCCCATTGGGGATGAGGAAGGCCAGATCCATCACGCAGCGCAGGAGGAAGGCCTCTTGAAGGTCTTCATTGGATAGCGTTTATCGGTCTTGCGGGTGGCGAGGCCCCAACCCGTCTGATGCTCCTCCATTCAAGCCGCATGATGAACCCATCAATCCGGCGGACAAGGAGAGCTCTGCCCACGCCCACGAGACTTCCTTGAACTGTTTGCAAGTCTTGCCCGCCTTCGTCTCTGACAACGACTTCTAGGTTTGGAGCCTGCTGACTGAAGTATGCTCTGAAGAACCTATCATCCAAGTCGCAAACACTGCCGCTTATGATGTTGCGGATAAGCAAGAAGAAGAATCCATACGTGATGAGAATTATCGAGACCAATACAAGAGTGGCTTCTATATCAGCAGCTGTGGATGTCGCCATGAAACTATCAAACTCTCTGATAGGCCCAATCAGATATGCGGCGAAGAGTATCAGAGCTGCCGGGTTCAGGAATTTGAAATTTGAGAAGAGCACGATTAGCTTGTTTGATGGCCTGAGGTTTGTAATCTCTTCATCCAAGGTCTTCTGCGTTAGATAGCGGAGAAGGATGCCAACAATGGGAAATGCTACTAGTGTAATCGAGGAAGCCAAAAATATGGTTAGATAGTTCAATGGTGGTGAAGCAGCGGCATAGACAAAGACGAGACCTGGAGCCGCGATTACGGCCAGTATGTATGTGCCGTACTTTATTTTCATCCTTCGATTTGTAAGAACGAGCTGGCCGTCTGGTGAGTTGAGAAACCTGTAGAAGCTTCGAAATTCATTACTACAAGTGGCAATTGGGTAGAGGGTTTTTTTTCTCGAAGAGGTGAGAGTAGTGACTTGAATATTGCGAATGTTGTTTATTAGTCCTAGCACCGACAAGATTGCTGCCGCTGTGATGTATACGAGGTAGACCGAGTTCGATAGGTCTACCATGATAGAGGCACTAGAGAATGCAATTCTCTGACCGAGACAATGCGCTCCTCATTAGCTCGCAGTTCATTTTGTATCTCAACGACTGTCATTGAATCCCATCCTCCATGCGAATCTGTCCGAAGGTCGCAAGCTCCCTCGGCAACTCATCCCGCTTCATGATGGCTTCTGAAAGAAGGCTCTGAGCCTGCTCGAATGACACTCCCATGGTAGGAGGTTTTGCTGGCTTGTCTTCACTCATGATTTTGGAGCCGCATCTCCCTCCTCCTTATCCTTCCCACAACCTTACATAATCCTTGTTGTGCATCTGATGGGGCGCAGAGAGTGTCCTTCTTCTGGGGCGACGAGGATGAACAGAAGCGATCTGTTCCGAAAGCAGTGCTTAGAAAACTGGTCTATGACAGGGACAAGGGAATCTGCCGCTTCTGTGGGTATCCGGTCAACCCCTATGAGGCGGAGATAGGTCACGACTTGGCGCATTCCAAAGGAGGGAAGCTCACTCTCAAGAACGCACTCCTGCTTCACCCTGCCTGCAATCGCTCGATGAGAACCCAGACCCTAAAACAGGCCCGGAGAAGCATCGGACTTGAGGAGCCTAACAACAAGACCCGCAATGCTCTGAAAGCTCTGAAGCCATCTCAACTCAGATTCTTGGCGAGGAAGCACGGCGTGAAGGTGAAGGGATGGGTCGAAGAAGGAATCTTCTCGGACACAAAGCACCCGCCTTCAAAGATAAAATTCGTCAACGCACTTTCGAAGATGATGAAAGAAGAGGACATTGCGACAGAATTGAAAGAGATGCCGGCCCGTGCGCCCGTGAAGCGTCGAAAGCGTAGAGAGTCGTCCTGGTGGTAAAGCACAGTGATACGGAATGATGAAGGGAAGACCAAGTTCCTGAACGAACACTTTGCCTATGAAGCAGAACAGATTACAGCAGTACGACAGGCATCGAGGCGCTCCAGATGAGCGCCATCCCGAAGGTGAGCACGACAGCAGTCATCATCATCGTCATGGGGGCGCTTGTGGCGTTCGCCGCTATCATCGCCCTGCCGACCTACGGATTGGAAGTCTACCTTACCGTCATCTATGCCGCTCTGGTCGTCGTCATTGCCGGCCTTGTCGAGCAATTGGCTCAGAATAGGCACCGGCAGGTCATGCTCAAGCTGGAATCGTTAGAGAAGAAACTGCCCGACAAACCGGACAAAGTTGGCCTAGCAGCGTCTGGCACCCCGGTCCAAGTCCCGAAGACAGTCGCCCCTGCTCGGCCCAAACTGTATACGGCAATGCATGAGAGTCGAACTGCTCTGGAGTGGCTATTCACTTTTCTTGGCACAATCCTCGCAATAGAGGGAGGGATAGTTGCGTTCCTCGCCCTTCCGTTAAAGGACTACTCCCTTTTGGAGCCTGGATTGAGTTCTCTTGCTGTCGGAATCGGGGTGCTCGCATTGGCGGAAAACTGGGTGACGTCGCGCCGAACGACAACGTACCTACAGGAGATTCGGACGGGAGAGATTGACGAGAAAATAGCCATGATGTATGCCTATGGTGGCAGTCAAGCGCAGAAGATAGTCTCAGATCTCCGTGCGCTCGCAAGCATTGCGGGGTCTGTCACAGAGGAGCAGGCTGGCAGAATTGAGACCGAAGGGAGACGCATCGTGACTACGGTTCTGAGTGGCAATCCTACGGAAGCAGCGGAGGCCAGAGAAATTCTGAACAGTATCTTAGCTCCGAGTCACGGGTCAATCTGAGACGCAACGCTGACCGCTTGCCGTATCAGATTGTTAAGCTTAGCCTCTTCTTGAGCTTTCTTCCTGTCAGCCGACTTCGTCGCACACTACAGAAAGCAGATGGGTGCAGAAGACGACTTCTGGGAGAACACCGTGCCCTGATTGCTCCAATCAATCTCTATAAGGATGCGAATTCGACAACAGACTCTGTTCCGCAGGTTCCGTAAAAATCCTCGGCGTTCCGCGCCTTCCGTAAACTGTTCCGCTCCGCGTGGGCTACTCTATCCTTATATTGCGAACCGTTCCGATTCAGATGGTTAGGCCTTGAGAATCCTACACAAGCGACTGCTGCTACTCTTCACAATGGGGGCGGTCCTCGGAATTCTGGTGGGATTGACGGTCCAGATTTCGCAGTTGTCCGCGCCCGAAATGGCCGCTCTTCGCGGCGACATCCAATCATTCCTGAATTCGGTCGGTCTTGGCAACGCAATCTTGTTAGTCATAGCCGCACTTTCAGCAACGGGAGGACTAACTTTTTTACCAGATGGTGGAACGAACCTGATTTCCAATTAGGAGAAGTTCTTTCTAATTCGCAAGACGTCGTATTTCGCACGCCAAGAGGGGCTGAAGCAACTAAGGAGGTTCAGCTTCTAACGGTGTTCTTACACAACCAAGGTAATGATGATGCCTTCGACCCCGAGGTTCGATTGGTAATTGAGAAAGGAACCACGGGTTCCCACTTTTGGACTCGCACCACGCGCTCATCCATCTTTCCTTTGCGGAAGAGCGCTAGATTGCTTGACTACAAGATACTGAAAACATACTCCGAATTGCCCAAGGAAAAGGAATTCGCGGGAGTCTTGCTTAAGGACGGATTCGAGGATGTCCCTGTTCTAACAGGGAAGGGTTCGGGAGTCAGGTTCATAGTTGGGTATTCCTTCAAGGACGGTTCCGACTTTTACTTTGCTACGGAGGAGGCGTTTGGGAGCATAAGTTTTCCCCTCGGGCTGGGTCACATCACGACAGTAGAATTGCAGGCAAAAGGGAAGAATACCAGTACTACGACCCTCGCAAAAAAGGCAACAGTCCTATTCGAGAGGTGGAATGAGATAACGCTGGTCGTGTCATGACTTCGATTGATACCACTCGCTCAGGATTACCCGTATCGTCTCGGGTATCGTCTCGAACCTGCGCTTCAGGAGCAGGATTTGCGACGTGCTCTGACAGTCTATGACCGCACCAGCAGACCACGACCTCGGCCATGGGCGCAGCGGAGTCTTGACATTTAGTTAAACTACTCAGTTCCGATTACCTTAAGCATTTAAACTTCGTTTGCACTACCCACTGTGGTAATGCTTTCTATCAGCATGCTCAGAGAGGAAGTTGACGTAATCGTCGATCTGCTTACCCAGAAGAAGACGGACGACGCGAGACTGAGGCTGAACCACCTCGTCCCCGAGGTCTCCTCAGAGTACGGGAGGGGAGCGATCCTCGCACTCAACGGAATCATGAGCGTGCTGGACAACAAGAACACGGAGAGGATGTCCGACTACGACAAGATCCTCCGTGCCGCGGAGCGCATACCGAGGCTGCACACCACAGACGACATGGACAGGGGGTACATCCAGACCATATCGAAGTGGGCGAAGAAGAGCCGCAGCCCGGCTAGAGATTTAGAGAGTGCACCCCAAGCGTAAAGAGCAGAATGTAAAGGAAGAGGAAGAGGAGGACGAAGCTGCCCAGCCCCGCGGTGTACATCTTGGTCGCCTCCTCGACCTTGAACTGGGAGCCCCAGACCCACCTCACCAGGTAATAGGACGCGAAGTACGTGATCATTGCCAGCAGCACCCCGCTGACGTAGTCGGTCCCGAAGAGCAGCTCGGACGCGACCCCCGCCAAGGCGCCGAACCCGACCCTCAGCCAGAATATCTTGTCGGTCTTGGTGAGGACCATCATCTGGCCCTCAGAGCATCCTTCCGCGTCAACGGGAATGGCACCAGCCAGAGTGGGCTAAAAAAAGGTTCCACCGCCGAAGAGGATAGGTTATAATTCTCGAGTGGTCCGGCGGAAAAAGGGGAGACAGGGTGGAGAAGAGACAGAGGAGGCCGTCGCTCTCGGGTTTCGAGGTCAGGGTTCTCGTCAGGGAGCTCGGGAGCCTGAGCGGGGGGTACGTCTCCAACATCCACTCGCTGGGACAGTCCCAGGTCTTCCGGATCAGGCGGCAGACTGGCGAGGACGTCGACGTCGTCGTCTCTCCAAAGTACGGCGCGTGGATCACGACCAGGCCGGCTCAGACCGTCACCGACGAGTTCACGACCTCGCTCAGGCGCGAGCTCCTCAGGATGAAGCTCGACGGCGTATCCCAGTTCGACCTAGACAGGGTCGTGTTCTTCCGCTTCTCCGGAGCCAGGGAGGATTTCCAGCTCGTCCTCGAGGTCATGCCTCCCGGGAACATCATACTCACCGACGCGGCGGGCAGGATAGTGCTCTCGCTAAGGGAGGCGAGCGGCCCCCAGAGGAGCATCATCAGGGGGAGGCTGTATGAGCCGCCTCCCCAGAGCAGGTCGTCTCCCGAGAGAGCCGACCCGGAGTCCCTGGCGGAGGCCTTTTCTGCAGAAAAGACGGTGGGGAGGGCGCTCGGGCGCGGCCTGTCGCTGCCGAGGAGATACGTCGACGAGATACTGAAGAGGGCATCTCTCTCCCAGGGCGACTCGACGGACGTCCCGCCCGAGAGGATACGGAGGGTATCCTCCGTCGTGGCGGAGCTTGTGGCGAGCCTCGAGTCACCCAGCCCGAGCCTGGTCAGGACGGGCGACGGTCTGGAGCTGATGGCCGTCCGGCCCGAGAGCGCGGAGGTGGTCGAGTCCGCCCCGACGATGAGCCTCCTCGCCGACAGCGCGCTCTCGCCGCTCCTCCTAGAGGAGGAGAGCGCGCCCGAGGGAAGCGAGAACCAGCGGACGAAGGAGCTGGAGGTGACCCTGAGGAGGCTCGAGGAGCAGGCTGGCGATCTGGCGCTGAGGGCATCGGCACTCCGAGCAGCGGCCATCGCCGTCCGGGCGGCTCCCTCTCCGGACGAGGCAGACCGAGCCCTGGCAGAGATGAAGTTGGAGCCGTCTCTACGCACCTCGCTACTGGGGATGTCGACCGCGGCCATCTCGTCGAGTCTTTTCGATAGCGCCAAGGGCGCGGAGGCGGAGATCAGGAGGATACACGAGGTCGAGCTCTCGCTCAGGCCGAGGCTGCGCAGGGCCCAGAAGGAGATCCCCAAGGCCAGGGTGCAGGTCGTGACGCGGGCGAGCAAGGAATGGTACGAGAAGTTCAGGTGGTTCTTCACCACCGAGGGCAGGCTGGCCGTCGGAGGAAGGGACGCCCAATCCAACACAATCCTGGTGAAGAAGCACCTCGAGGAGGGTGATGTCGCATATCACGCGGACCTCTTCGGATCGCCGTTCTTCGTCCTGAAGGGAGGCGAGCACCAGACCGCCGACGAGATACGCCAGGTGGCGCAGGCGACCGCGTCCTTCAGCAGCGCCTGGAAGACGGGGTTGGCCGCTGCCGACGCCTTTTGGGTGAGGCCGGAGCAGGTCAGCACGACCGCACCGAGCGGAGAGTTCCTGGCCAAGGGCTCGTTCGTCATCAGGGGCAAGAAGAACTTCGCCACGAAGAACCCCGTCGAGGTCGCCGTGGGGCTCGACTCCAGGGGGAGGGTCATGGCGGGTCCTGAGGAGTCGCTCATCAAGGCCTGCCGCGCCCACGTTACGCTCGTACCGGCGAGGGAGAAGACCTCGGACACAGCCAAGAAGGTCCTCTTCGAGCTGAAGAAGCTCTACGGCGACGACGCGGGGAGGCTGAGCCTGGACGAGGTCGCCAGGGCACTGCCAGCCGGCGGGGGGAAGGTCGTTCGCAGAAGGGTGAATCGAAAGCAAGAGGATCCCCCGGAGAACGGTCCCGCGCCTTCGGCGGCATGACCATGGCCGCGAGTCGAACCGATTAAAAGCACCGGACTTTCGACCGCCGAGCGATGTCCGGTCCGATAAGACCCAGCTACCTCTTCCTACCCTGGTACGCCCCGGACGTCCTCTTCGTCACGTTCTTCATCAGCGGCGCGATCATGATCTACGGGCTCTACAGGCACCTTGCGCGATACGGCCTCTCCCCCTGGCAGTTCCTCAAGCTCTCCTCGAGGGACGCAGGGACAAAGCTCCGGAGGTTCGCCAGGTTTGGGATGGAACAGGAGCGCGTCCTCTCCGATGGCGAGGGTGGTGTGATGCACGGAGCGATCTTCTACGGTTTCCTCATGCTGCTCGCTTACACGACCATCATCTTCATCCAGAGCGACATAGTCCCCCTCTTCTACAGCGCGTTCTTCATACAGGGCCAGTTCTACCAGACGCTCGAGTTCCTAGGTGACACCTTCGGCCTCGCGTTCGTCGTCGGCCTCGGCATAGCGCTCTACAGGAGGTTCGTCCAGAGACCCGAGAAGCTCAGGACGGCGTGGGACGACTACGTCGTGCTCGGGTTCCTTGTCTGGATAGGGATCTCCGGCTTCCTCCTCGAGACGCTCAAGTTCGTCGCTCATCCCGCTCAGGCCTCGCTCTACTCCCCGGTGGGAAGCTTCCTCTCCTGGCTAGTGGGAGGTCTCGTCTCGAGGGCGGGTGCGCCCGTCGCCTACCAGGACTTCTGGTGGGCTCACATGTTCTCGGTGTTCGCGCTCGTGGCTCTGGTCCCCTACACGAAGCTCGTCCACGTCTTCACCTCGGGCCTGAACGTCGCGGTCGCGGAAGCGAAGCCCATGGGCCGGCTCGCGACGCCGTTCAGCCTGGCCGCAATGCTAGAGTCCGGGGACGTCGAGGCTCCCCCGAACGTGACCTCGAGCACCGACTTCGGGCCGATGCAGCTCCTGGCCCTCGACGCCTGCACCAACTGCGGCAGGTGCCAGGACGTCTGCCCGGCCTACGCGGCGGGGAGGGACCTCTCGCCGAGGTCGGTGGTCCGGGACCTCGGGGCAGAGTTGAAGTCGGGAGGGCGCGACTCCCTCGCGACCGGCGTGATCAGGGAGCAGGAGGTCTGGTCGTGCACGACCTGCAACGCCTGCGTGAACGCCTGTCCTGTTCTCATAGACCAGGTGGACTACATCGTCGAGTTCAGGCGAACCCTCGTCGCAGAGAACAAGCTAGACCCCTTGAAGCGGGCGTTCCTTGAGAACATAGCGAGGAGCAACAATCCTTTCGGCCTCCCGCAGGGCGAGCGGCAGACCTGGCTCACCGACCTCGGCGTGCCCACTCTGAAGGAGAACCCTGGAGCGGAGTACGTCTACTGGGTGGGTTGCCAGGGCAGCTACGATCCGAGGGCACGGAAGGTAACCGCCTCCGTGGTCCAAATCCTCAGGGCGGCGAAGGTGGACTTCGCCATCCTGGGCAACGAGGAGGTCTGCACGGGCGAGCCGGTGAGGAGGATGGGCGAGGAGGCGAGGTTCCAGGAGCTCGCGATGCGCAACATAGCGACGCTGAAGTCGGCAGGGAAGAAGAAGGTGGTCGTGCACTGCGCGCACTGTTTCAACACCTTCCTGAACGACTACCCGGAGTTCGGCGCGGACTTCCAGGTAATCCATCACACGCAGCTCATCTGGGAGCTGACGACGTCGGGGAGGCTGAAGCCGGGGTCTACCCAGGGGAGGGTTACATTCCACGACCCGTGCAACCTCGGAAGGATCAATGGCGTCTTCGAGGAGCCCCGCTCCGTCCTCGGTTCCCAGACCGGGATCGAGCTGGTCGAGATGAAGAGGAACAGGTCCAAGGGGTTCTGCTGCGGGGGCGGCGGCGCCAACTCCTGGTACCAGGTCCCCGAGAAGAAGAAGATCAGCGAGATAAGGCTGGAGGAGGCCGTCGAGACGGGGGCGGGGACCCTCGCTGTGGGGTGCCCGTTCTGTGTCGCCATGTTCGAGGACGCGGCGAAAGGGCTCGGGAACGAGACCATCGCCGTCAAGGACGTCGCCGAGATAGTGGCGGAGAGCCTTCCCAAGAGCTAGGCGCCCAGCGCCCTGACGAGCGCTGGGACCACCTGGTAGAGGTCTCCGACGATCCCATAGTCTGCGACCTGGAATATCGGCGCCTGTCTGTCCCTGTTTATGGCGACTATGACCTTGGAGTCCTTGATCCCCGCCACGTGCTGCAGCTGCCCCGAGATGCCCACGGCTACGTAGAGGTCGGGCCTCACGTAAATCCCGGTCAGCCCCACGTGGCGCTCCTCCCCTAGCCATCCGAGGTCAGAGGAGAGAGGGCGCGACGCGCCGAGCTCCCCTCCCAGGGCGCGCGCCAGCTCCTCAGCCAGCGAGAGGTCCTCCTTCTTCTTGAACCCCCTCCCTGCGGAGACGATTATCTTGGCGCTCCTGAGGTCGACAGTCCCCCTCGTCTTTGGACGCGACTCCAGGTATCGGACCTTCGAAGGCAGCGCCCCGAGGTCGACCTCCTCGACGGTGCGGGCGCCATTGGCGTCTCCCGGATAGCAGCCCGGAGGGACGAGGGCGATGCAGGGCAGGCCCGACTCGACCGTCGCGAGGAACCTCCCGGCGTAGACGCCCCGGGTACCCTTCATCCTGCCATCGGAGACGGCGAGCCCCCTGACGTCGCTGAGGACTCCGGCGCCGAGGGAGACGGCGAGCTTCGCCGCCACCTGTCGCCCAAGCCGGGTCGCGCCTATCACGAAGATGGTCGCGCCCTTCGCCCTCCCGATGGCGGAGAGGGCTTCCGATATCCGCTCGTAGTCGCCGGCGAGCGGCCCCTCGGACCTAGCCAGAAGGACCGAGCCCGCCGGCGAAGCTCCTCCGATGGCATCCAGGACCACCGAAGAGGACCTCTTCCCGGAAGCGGCCCCCAGCGCGGCGCACCCGTTCGACAGCTCGCGCGCGAGGCCCTCGTCCTCCGAGAATGACAGTATGTCGGTTAAATCACTCCCTCCTTCCTCAGCGCCTCGACGAGGCTCCTGGAGCTCTCCTCCGGTGTCCCCTCGAGGAAGACCCTCTTCCTGCTCACGGCCTGAACCTTGACCTCGCCGACCTGCACCCTCGACGCGGGCGAATCGTTCTCCTTCAGCGAATCGAGGGAGACTTCTTCCATCGGCTTCTTCGACGCCTGCATTATCTGCAGCAGCGTAGGATACCTCGGCGAATTGATCTCGCTCACGACGGTGACGACGGCTGGAAGGTCGGACTCGGCGATCTCGTCGTGCTCCTCGAGGGAGAGCTCGCACCGCAGAGTGCCCTCGCGGACCTCGAGCTTGCGGACGTAGCCCATGAAGGGCAGGCGCAACCATTCGGCGGTCATCGGGCCCACGAGGCCGGTGTAGGTGTCGGAGGAGCCCTCCGAGAGGATGACGACGTCGAACGGCCCAGAGCGCGTTATGGCGCGGGAGAGGAAGTAGGACGTGGCGAGGGCGTCGAGCTGCCCGGAAGAGTTCACGGCAACGGCCCTGTCCGCCCCCATGGCCAGCGCCTCTTTGATGGACTTCTTCCAGTCCCCGCTGCCGAGGCTCACCACGGTCACGGCCCCTCCTCGCGCCTCCTTGATTCTTACGGCCTCCTCGACGGCGTTCCTGTCGAAGGTACTCATCCTGGCCTGTGCACCCTGAAGCTGGGGGGAGCCGCTCGAGTCTGCCCTCAACTCCGACTCGTCGATGGCGTGCTTGACGCAGACGACGACGTTCATCTCGCGCCAGCGACCTCCTTGGCGGCGATCAGCATCCTGAGGACCTCCGAGGTACCCTCCCCGATGGTGAGGAGGCGGGCGTCCCTCCAGTGCCTGTGCACGTCCGGATTGGTGTAGCCGTATCCCGCGAACATCTGTATCGCCTGGTCGCAGACGCGGGCCGCCATCTCGGTGGCCAGCACCTTGGCCTGCGCAGCCTCCGATGCGTAGCCGAGCCCCAGCTCCTTCAGGCGCGATGCGTAGAGGCAGAGGAGGCGCGCCGAGCTGATCTCCGTCCTCATGTTTGCGATCTTCTCGCGCGTCATCTGCAGGTCGGCGAGCTTCGTCTTGAACAACTCCCGCTGGGTGCCGTATTCGAGGGCCTTCCCGTAGGCGGTTAGGGCGATCCCCACGCAGATCGCTCCCATTACTATCCTGCTCCCGTTGAGCAGGGCCTTGGCGTAGTCGAAGCCCCTCCCCTCCTCGCCCAGGAGGCGGTCAGCAGGGACCGGACAGTCTTCGAACCTCAGCTCCGCCGTCCTAGAGCCCCTCATCCCGAGCTTGGCGATGTCGTCGCCCGCCGAGAGGCCTTGCGTCGAGGCGTCGACCAAGAAGGCCGAGTGCCCGTCCCCGGTCCGCGCGAAGACGAGGTAGAGATCCGCCTCGCCGGCGTTTGTTATGAAGGTCTTGGACCCGTTGATCGTGAACCCCGACCCTGTGCGGACTGCGCGGGTCGACATCGACCTGGCGTCCGACCCGGAGGAGGGCTCGGTGAGGGAGAAGGCAGCGAGCCTCCTCCCGGATATCAGGTCGGCGAGGAGGGCCTGCTTCTGGGACGCGGTGCCGTAGCGGAGGACGCTCTCCGCGACCGTGTTGTGTATGCCCATGCTCATGGCTGTGGGCGCATCGGCGGCGCCCACCAGCTCCATCGCGAGCGTGTAGACACCGAAAGGGAGCGACATGCCGACGGGCTCCTCGAACGGCATGAGGGAGAGACCGTGGTCGAAGAGCTTCTTTCTGAGGTCGGAGATGCGGGCGGTGCCGGCGTCGACTTCGAGGGACCGGGGGGCCACCTCCGACTCGAGGTACGTGGCGAGCGAACCGAGGACCGTGCCGTAGCCTTCGGCCTCAGGTCCGTAGAACGCCTTGAGCGCGTCCCCGTGTTCGGGTCGAAAGAGGCCCATCCAAGAACCACCCCCGTGCACTTCGTGGCGGATTAAAGGATTCAGTGCATTTCGACAGTTGCCAAAGAGGTCACCGAATCGGCAGGAGGATGAAGATCACGAGGTCCCAGGCCAGGTGGCTGGTCATGCTCGAGGCCAGGTCTTTCGTGTAGTGGTACGTGAGACCCCAGACCGAGTCCGCGACGAAGGTGGTGACGACCCAGAGCGGGTTCAGGGTGACCACGTGGAGGAGGGCGTCGATGAGCGCGACGGCGAAGGGGGAACCGGCGCCCAGCCGCGGCTCCAGTCGGGTCTGAAGCACGCCCCTGAAGAACGACTCGTACCCGGCGGCGTCGAAGACGAGAACGCCGACCTGGAGCGGGATGGGGTTGGAGGGCGAGGCGATGAGCGAGTAGATCGAAGTCTCGCTCGCGGCGCTCATGCCGAAGGGATGCAGCGACGTCACCCCCAGGTTGCCGATGTAGAACACGAGGTAGAGCAGGGCGGCGCTCGCGAGGCCGAAGGCGATGGTCTTGGCTCTGGGCCTGAAGAGCCAGCGGTAGCCGGTCAGGGCGAGGGTCGCGGCCATCATGACCGTCATCGAAGCGAAGGTGGCGGCGATGAAGTAGCGCGAAGGGGCGGTGAACAGGACGGCCATCGAGGCGGCGACGACGAGGAACCCGAGGAAGACCAGGCGCCAGGAGGCCCCGCGGGCGCTCTTCATCGCTCGGCCTCCGGCGGCGCTAAAGGAACAACCCCACTGCGAGCAGCGCGGAAAAGGCGATGGAGTGGACGAAGACGCGCGCCGTCATCCTCCCGTACTCCGAGGGTGGTCTCTCCCTCCCGGAGGGCAGCCCCCGCCAGAGAAGGAGGGGCACGGACAGAAGCACCAGCGCGGCGGAGAGGGGGACGATCCTAGCCGCCATGAGCGCGAAGACGAATGCGTACGCGAGCAGCGAGAGCCCGAAGGTCAGCCGCTCCGTGCGGACCCTCCCCAGGACCACGGTCAGGGAGCGCTTGCCTCCTTCCTTGTAGGAATCGTAGTAGATCATGTCGTGGGTCAACACGACGTTCGCGGTGAGCATCCCCGCGGGTATGGCCGCAAGGACGGGGAGGCTGCCGACGCCCCCCGTGAGGACGTAGAAGGCGCCCAGGGCGGGGATCGGGCCGAAGCTGAGGAATATCGCGATCTCGCCGAGGCCGAACCCCCTGTAATCGAGCTTGAGCGGGGGGGCGGCGTAGAAGTAGCTGAGGATGATGCCTGGCACCGCGATGGCGAGCGCCAGCCAGCCGACCGTCACCGCGAGGTAGACCCCGACGGCGAGACTGACGAGGTAGAACCCCATCGATATCGCGAACCCCTCCCCCACGGACATCATGCCCCGGGGGATCGGTTTCCACCCTGGAAACTCCTTTGGAAACATCCTCTCCGAAATCTGGTCGACCCCGTTGATGTAGTCGTAGACGTCGTCGATCGAGTTGGCAGCGATCAGCAGGGACGCGCTCCCGACGAAAAGGAGCGCGATGAGGAGCGGGTTGAGGGAGTGCGACGCGTACCAGGCGGCGGACGTACCCACGAGCATCGGGGCTAGGACGACGGGGAGAAACTGGACCCGTGCGAACCGGACGAACAGTCCAAGTCGTTCACCCAGCGGCCGGCTTGGCATGCTTAGCTTGGTGCGAGTGATTCTATCGCATAATTAACGTTTCCAATGGGCATCAGGATTGGCAGGTCCACGCCGGCCCTCCGAAAGCCCTCAATCTTCGACCGCGCGTCCTGGGGGGTTCCGCAGACGCTCATCGCGTCGATGGCCCCCTCGGGCACGAGGCTCTCCGCCCCGGGGTCCCGGGACCTCCAGGCAGCCCTGAACCTCTCGACCTCGTCGAGTGAAACCCCGTACCTGCTCAACGACTCGGGCTTTATCACCTCGCCCAGCTGATACTTGAAGAAGTAGAACCCCCTGACGGCGGCCCGGGCCCTCTCCCTGTCCTCGTCCACCGAGGTGAGAAGATACGAGGCCTTGTCGACCGTCCGTCCGGAGGTCTTCTCCCCCTCCCTGACGTGCGCCACCATCGTGGCCGTGGTCTCCGTCGTCGCGATGGAGGGCGAGAGTATCGCACCGTCGGCCTCGGCCCCCGCGTACCTCTGCGTCCTCTCCGAGAGCGAGGCTATGTACACCGGGACCTTGAACGCGAGCTTGATGTCCGACTGGAGCTTCTCGGCCGTGAAGAAGGTGCCATGATAGTCCAGCTTCTCGCCGGCCCAGAAGGACCTGCAGATGGCAACGTACTCCCGAATCCTCTGGAGGGGCCTCGTCTCGGCCACCGGGAATATCTTGTAACCGATGTTCGGTATCGTCGGGAAGCTCCCCAACCCGACACCCATCACCGCGCGCCCCCCCGAGAGCTCGCTGAGCGACGCAAAGGTGGCGGCGGTGGTCAGCGGGTGCCTCGTGAACGTGTTGATCGCCCCCGAACCCACACGGATGCGGGACGTGGATAGGAGGACGGCCGAGAGGTAGGAGAAGACGTCCCTCTGGAACAGGCTCTCGTGGAACCAGACCGATTCGTAGCTCAGAGATTCCGCCTTCTTCCCCACCGCGACCGCGTCCTTCACGGGCAGTACCGGATTGAAACCGAGTGCGAGCCTTCCGGTCATGGTTGGCCTACCGTTCGCCCCGGAATTTAAGCCATCGACGAACCCTTTCGGAAGCCTTATGGCCCGAGACGGGAAAACGCCGCTCCACGGACATGCCGAACCGAGTCGGTATCGTGGGCGTGGGGTCGGAGGGTTTCAGACCCGTCGTAGCCGACCTCTCCACGAGGGAGATGATGTACGAGGCCGCCGCGAGGGCATACGACGACGCCTCGGTCGAGCCGAGGAGAGACGTCGACTCATTCGTCTGCTGCACCGAGGACCTCTGGGAGGGCTGGTCCATCGCCGACGAGATGGTCCCCGACCAGATAGGGGGGGCAGGCAGACCCCTGTGCACCATCGCGGGTGACTCGATAACCGGGCTCGGGAACGCGGTCATGCAGATACTCTCGGGCGTGGCCGAGGTCGTCGCGCTCGAAGCTCACAGCAAGGCGGCGGACGTCATCGACAAGGAGGCCGTGGAGAGGCTCGCCCAGGAACCGACGCTCATCCGGCCTCTCGGCATCAGCACGGACTCGCTAGCCGCCCTGGAGATGGGGGCTTTCATGAGGTCCTCGGGCAGCCGGAGGGACGTTCTTGACGGGCTGCTGATCGGCGTGAAGGGCCGCGCCTTGGACAACCCGCGGGCGAGCTACGGGGCCAGGCTGAGCAAGTCCGACCTGGATGGGTCGGGGTACCTCTCGCCTCCTCTTCGGAGGGTCGACAGGGCCCCGTTCGCCGACGCCGGGGTCGTGCTCGTCCTCGCCTCGGAGCGCTGGATAAGGAAGAACAGGAGGCATGCAGTCTTCGTAGACGGGGTCGCCTGGAGCTCGTCCCTCCCGTGGTACGACGGGGGCGACCCGTCGGTGGCCGGCTACGCCAGCGAGTCCTACGGCAGGGCGCTCGCTCGAGCGGGGCTCAAGCGCGACCTGGGAGCCTTCGACGTCCTCGAGCTCGACGACGCCTACTCGTTCAAGCTACTCCAGCACCTGCTCTCCCTCGCCAAGAGCCGCGCAGAGATGGAGAGGATCCTCTCGGGGGACGGGCCCGTCATCAACCCGTGCGGTGGCTCCCTGGGGGTGGGCAACCTCCTAGAGGCGTCGGCGCTGCACCGGCTGCTGGAGTGCGTGCTCCAGCTGCGCGGGGAGGCCGGCCCGATGCAGGTGGATGGGGCGCGGAGGGCCCTCGTCCAGTCCTGGCGGGGGGTCCCGACCGCCACCGGGGGCGTCGCGATACTGTCGGGGGCGAGGGTATGATCAAGAGAAGGGTCGCGGTCATCGGGGCTGGGATGACCCTCTTCAGGCGGCGGCTGCTGGAGACGGGTAGGGAGCTCTCGTTCGAGGCGTCGAGGATGGCGCTCGACTCGGCCGGGATGACTATGAAGGACGTCGAATCCGTGGTGATGGGGAGCGCGCCAGACGCATTCGACGGCGTCCACATGAAGGGCGAGTACCTGCTCGAGGGCGCTGGGGGGATTGGGAGGCCGACGAGCAGGGTCTATGTCGGGGGAGGAACGGGCGTCTTCACCCCCATCGGCGCATGGTGGCACGTCGCTTCGGGGCTCTTCGACACCTGCCTGGCCGTCGCCGAGGAGAAGATGTCGCCGCTGCACCCGCACCCCCAGTCCGCCTTCTGGTCCATCTTCGACCACACCACGGAGAGGCCCCTGGGGGTGACACTCCTCTGGATCTTCGCGCTCGAGATGAGGCGCTACATGCACGTCCACCACGTGACGGAGGAGGAGATCGCACTGGTCGCAGTCAAGAACAAGATGAACGCGCTCGACCACCCGTGCGCGCAGCTCGCCGCGAAGATAACGGTCGAGGACGTGATGAACAGCGAGAGGATAGTCTCGCCCGTGAAGCGGTACGACGTCTCGCCCCCCTCGGACGGCGCGGCAGCGGTCATCCTAGCCTCGGAGGAGGTGGCCCGCAGGTACACCAAGGACCCGGTCTGGATCGACGGCGTGGGCTGGAACGTCGACACGCAGTACTGGACCAACAGGGACCTGTACTACCCGTCGTACGTCGAGAGCGCCGCGAGGATGGCCTACAAGATGGCGAAGATAGAGGACCCGATGAAGAGCCTGGACTTCGCCGAGGTCTACGACCCCTTCGACTACAAGGAGCTTCACCACATGGAGGGCCTGCTGCTGGCGAAGAAGGGGGAGGCGCCCAGGCTGACCAAGGAGGGCGTGACCCAGAGAGGAGGCGAGTTCCCGATCAACCCGTCCGGCGGGCTGCTGGGCGTGGGGAATCCCATCGCCGCGGCCGGGATGATGAAGGTCTGCGAGGTCTACTGGCAGCTGAAGGGCGAGGCGGGGAAGAGGCAGATCAAGAAGAAGGCGGAGAGGGGCCTCGCGCAGGCCTGGGGGGACTTACTCCAATGTGGCACAGTCATAACCTTACGTAGGTGAGTCCTTTCGGGTCCACTTGCCGCCGACCTTCACGTAAAGTTCCAGCCAGCGCTCGGCGGCACGAAATGACCCCGCCTCGCCCACAAGTTCCAATGCCTCGTGCAGTTTCGCGTTCTTCTCCGAATCCGCAAAGCCCACTTCATCGGCGAAGGCAGAGAGCTCGTCAAATCTTCCCATAGTAACCAGGTAATTGTCCTTCGAGGCTACTGACAGATTGGTCTTCTTCCCTTTAGGATGATTCAGGCGAACTTTCCCTGGATGGTATCCGAGTTTGCTAAGCAAGTCCCTAGAGTACTCGAGAAGTTCAATGTCGCAATTCGAGACAACGGCAGCTATGTCAAGGCGCAGTTTCTTGCCGGATTCCGAAGGGAGCTTGGAGATGTTGATTGAGGGACAACCTTCGGCCGTGAAGAAGCCCCGTAGAAATCCCTCTGGATTTTCAGATATGAAACTCTTCAAACTTGTGAGAGGCCGGGTGACGAATTCGTACAATCTGAGGCTCGTTACTTTGACGTTGTACCACTTGCCACCTTCGTCCTCCGTCGTCCAGACGCAATAAGGCTTCGACTTTGAGAGGATTACGCTTGCGCAGCGAGCGAACTCCTCCGCAAACGATCTTGACCTCACCTTCAGCCGCATCCTCTTCCCTCCGTCGGCCTCGTCCGCCCAGCCGTCACCAATCCATGCTGCAACGAAGAACGACAATTCATTGGAAGGCACTGGCTCGAACGTTCTCATGCTCGTCGAGGGAGAACTCCTCTTGTGGACCCAGCGTTGGACTGTACCCCTGGAAGGAACCTGCAATCCTGCCTCTCGAAGCCTGATAACAATCGCCGCCGGCCCGTCATCGACCCCTTCGTCGACCAGCCTCCGGAGCATCTCGTAGGATTTGATTCGCTCGAGTGTCGGCGCGGGATTCTTCTTCACGCGTCGAGAGTCAGTCCGAGCATATCAGCCCCACCCCTGGGCGGCTCACTCCAGCGAGCTTATACCGCCCCCCTCCTACTACTCTTCATCACATGGCTGAGCCGAAGACTCTCTGGAAGCCCTCGCAGGCGACCATCGACAAAGCCAACATCACGGTGTTCTCGCGCTGGCTGGAGCGCGAATGCGGAGTCAGGACGGGTAGCTATGGAGAGCTTTGGAGGTGGTCCGTCGACAACCTGGAGAGCTTCTGGGAGTCGCTCTCGAAGTTCTTCGGTGTGAAGTGGAGCTCGCCGTACACGACCCCCCTCGAGAGCAGGACGATGCCTGGGGCGAAGTGGTTCCCCGGCGGCGCGCTCAACTATGCGGAGCACTTCTTCGCTGCGAGGGATCCGGCGAAGACCGCGATCCTCGCCAAGACCGAGACGGAGGGTCTACGCAGCGTCTCCTGGTCGGAGGTCGAGAGGAAGACCGCGGCCTTCGCCGAGTCGCTCAGGGACATGGGGGTGGAGAAGGGTGACAGGGTGGCCGCGTACCTCCCGAACGTCCCCGAGGCGGTGATCGCCCTCCTGGCTTGCTCGTCGATCGGTGCGGTCTGGTCCAGCTGCGCGCCCGACTTCGGTGTCCTCAGCGCGGTGGACCGATTCAAGCAGATAGAGCCGAAGGTCCTCATCGGTTCCTACGGCTACAGCTACAGGGGGAAGTGGATCCAGAAGGCCGAGGTCGTCGGGCAGGTCAGGGAGTCGATCCCGACCATCGGGCACACGGTGATGGTCGGGCGGGACACCGGGGGTATCGACCGCGTGCACAACTGGGACGACCTGACCAGGTCAGCATCGAAGATGCGTTTCGAGCAGGTCCCCTTCGAACACCCGCTGTGGATAGTCTACTCCTCTGGGACGACCGGCCTCCCCAAGGCCATGGTGCACGGTCACGGAGGGATCCTGTTGGAGCACCTCAAGGCGCTCGCCCTTCACAACGACCTGGGGCCGGACGACGAGATGTTCTGGTACACCTCCACGGGGTGGATGATGTGGAACTACCTCGTCTCGTCCCTTCTGCTCGGCTCCACGATAGTACTCTACGAGGGAGACCCCTTCTTTCCCACAGCGGACGCACTCTGGGACCTCGCCGACGAGGCGGAGATGACATTCCTTGGGGCGAGCGCCGCGTTCGTGGGAGCCCAGATGAAGACCGGCGTCGACCCGATCTCCACGCACTCGCTGAGGCAGCTGAAGGGCTTCGGCTCGACCGGCTCGGCGCTCACCGCCGACGGGTTCGAGTGGGTCTACTCCCACGTGAAAGAGAGCGTCTGGCTGGCGTCGATAAGCGGCGGGACTGACCTTGTGACGGCCTTCCTGGGGGGGTGCCCCGTGCTCCCCGTCAGGTCGGGGGAGATCCAGTGCAGATGCCTGGGTGCCGACGTAGCCGCCTACGACGAGATCGGGCGGACGGTCGTCGGACAGATGGGGGAGCTCGTCATAGAGGAGCCGATGCCCTCCATGCCCCTCTACCTCTGGGGGGACAGTGACGGCGAGAGGTACCGCGAGAGCTACTTCACCTTCTTCCCGGGGAAGTGGAGGCACGGCGACTGGATCCAGATCAACGAGGACGGCACCTGCGTCATCTTCGGGAGGTCGGACGCCACGATAAAGAGGATGGGGATACGGATGGGGACGAGCGAGCTCTACCGAGTCGTCGAAGCGATTCCGGCCGTCGCCGACAGCCTCGTCGTCGACATGGAGTTCCTGGGCGGCCGCTCGTACATGCCCCTCTTCGTGGTCCCGCGAGAGGACGCCGCGCTCGACGAGCCCCTCAGGGCGGAGATAAGGCAGAGGATAAGGGCGGAGCTCTCGCCTAGGATGGTCCCCGACGACATCTTCGCCGTGAAGGAGGTCCCGAGGACGCTCAACGGGAAGAAGGTCGAGGTTCCCGTGCGGAGAATCCTCCTCGGGGCCGACCCCGCCAAGGTCTACAACCCGGACTCCCTCGAGAACCCCTCGTCGATGGAGTACTTCGTCAGCTTCGCACGGGAGATGAAGAAGTGACTCAGCTTATATGAGCGCAGGTAGCGGCTGACGACCGGGTTGAGCTCGAAGATCTCGAGGTACCCGGGCGTTGAGATCACCCCGGAGGAGGCCAGAGGGCACAGGTACCTCATCACGAGGTACGAGACCGACCTCAGGTACGCCTGGAGCTCGGGGGTAGCCACCTCACGCTTCCTCGCAGGGCTCGCGAAGAAGGAGGTCTGGGGGAGGGAATGCGACGGATGCGGGAGGACGCTCGTCCCCCCGAGGATGTACTGCGAGAGGTGCTTCAGGCCGACGGACCGCTGGGTCAGGCTGAAGGACTCGGGGAGGGTGGTAACCTACTCGGTAGCCTACGTGAACTCGGACGCCAGCAGGAGGGAGGAGCCGATAGTGGTCGCTGTGGTTGAGATCGCAGGCGCGTCGCCGATGATGGGGATCCTCCACCTCCTGGGCGAGGTGAGGCCGGAGAAGGTGAAGGTAGGGATGGAAGTCGAGGCCGTGTGGAAGCCCGACGGCGAGAGGGCAGGTGCGATCACCGACATCCTGTACTTCAGGCCGAAGAGGGGGAGGCGGTAGGGGACGCCGATCGAGGAGAGGCTCGACTCGGTCAAGGGCGTGAGGCAGTGGGCTGACAGCATCCCCTTCCATTACGAGTACACCGCCGGGGTGGCGGGCGAGAAGTTCCTTCGCGGTCTGGCGGACGGGAAGATACTGGCGGGCTACTGCCCCGGATGCGGGGAGACCTGGATCCCGCTGAGGATGTACTGCCTGCTCTGCTACGGCGAGATCAGCAGGGCCGTGAGCGTGGGGCGCGTGGGGAGGGCGAAGGCGGTCACGTCCGGAGGCGGAGACGGCGCCTTCGTCTTCGTGACGTTCAAGGGCGTGCGCGGCGGGCTCGTCCACAGGCTGATCGGAAGGGCCAGGGTCGGGAGCGAGGTGGCCGCGAAGTTCAGACCGAAGAGGCAGAGGACCGGCTCGATAGACGACATTCAGGGCTTCGCGTCGAGGACCTGACTCCTCACCTCGACGAAGCCACGCCGCCTGGCTACCTTGCGAATGGCCACGTAGAGCACCGGCGCGACGGTGGAGAAGAACACAAAGTCGCTTATCTCGTGGGCGAGCATGAAGGGGGCGCCGGGGACGAGGAAGAGGACGGCGTGGCCGAGCGAAGTCCCGGAGAGGAGGGGCGGGACGACGTTCGTGACAAGGTCGTAGACGAAGGCTCCGATCAGACCGAGCGAGCCCCAGAGCAGGCTCCTCGAGGGGATGGACGACGCCTCCGGATTGAAGAACCGCCGCACGCCGTATCCGAGCAGCGCGTAGACGGTCTCCGACGCGATGAGGACCAGGAGGAGGACGCCGCCGTCGGGGCCAAGGGGGTTCACCTCGCCGTAGACGAGCCAGGTCAGCGCGCCGACCGAGACGCCGACCTCGAGGCCGAAGGCCAGCGAGGAGACGAAGACTACCGAGTCCATCAGCTTGACGTTGGCCAGCGGCAGCATGGCGTAGTCGGTCGCGACGGCGAGCGCGGTGAACATGGAGACGATGGCGACCTTCCTGCTTCCCGCGAGGCCAGGGCCCTGCATTAGCTGGATGGCTCATCCAGCCATCCTTATAAGCGTGACCGTGGTGCGACCGCGCCCGTTATTATCGGGTCCAGCTGGAGGGTGCACCGGTCATCATGATCCAACCGGTCATCCTGTCTGCGTGCAGAACCCCGATAGGGAAGTTCGGTAAGAGCCTCGTGCGGGTCCCAGCGACGCGGCTGGGCGAAATCGTGGTCAGGGAGGCGATATCGCGCGGGGCGTGCAGCCGGCGGACGTCGAAGAGGTCGTTGCCGGGATGGTGCTCCCGGCCGGGGCCGGGCTGAACCCTGCGCGGCAGGCGGCGATACGGGCGGGCGTCCCCGTGACGGTCGGCTCGTACACGGTCAACAAGGTCTGCGGCTCCGGGCTCAAGGCGGCGATGCTTGCGGCCCAGGCCATCAAGGCGGGGGACGCGCAGCTCGTCGTCGCCGCGGGGATGGAGAGCATGAGCAACGCGCCGTACCTCGTCAAGGACCTGAGGTGGGGCAGCAAGTACGGGGACTCCCGCCTGGTCGATTCGATGCTGAACGACGGCCTCTGGGAGACCTTCAACAACTATCACATGGGCATGACCGGCGAGCGGATCGCCGAGAAGTACCACGTCTCCAGGGAAGCGGCGGACAGGTTCGCATACTCCAGCAACATGAAGGCCGCCGCCGCGCAGAAGGCCGGGAGGTTCGACGACGAGATCGTCAAGGTGAGTTCGGAGGGAGGACCCGCGGCGTCAGAGATCCTCACCCGCGACGAGTGCATACGCCCGGAGACAACGGTCGAGGGACTCTCCAAGCTGCCGCCGGCGTTCAAGCCGGGAGGCGTGCTCACGGCCGGGAACTCATCGCAGCTCTCCGATGGCGCGTCCGCTCTGGTGCTCGCGTCGGAGGAGAGGGCGGAGAAGATGGGGCTGAGGCCGATTGCGAAGGTGATCGGCTACCACACCGGCGGGACCGAGCCGGCCGACATCATGGAAGCTCCCATACCGACCGTCAGGGCTCTTCTGAACAAGACCGGGCTCACCGTAGAGGAGATCGACCTCTTCGAGCACAACGAGGCCTACTCGACGGCCTCCATCGTCGTGAGGGACGAGCTGGGGATACCGGAGGAGAAGTTCAACGTGAACGGAGGCGCGGTCGCCCTGGGCCACCCCATCGGAGCGAGCGGCGCGAGGGTTCTGACGACGCTGATCTACGAGCTCAGGAGGAGGGGAGGTAAGCTCGGCTTGGCCACGCTCTGCCTCGGAGGGGGGAACGCCGTGGCCATGGTCATACAGGTGGGCTAGCGGTATCCTTCAGCCAGTCGGACCTGTCCCGGAGCTTCCTCCGCAGCACCTTGCCCACCAGCGTCTTGGGAAGCTCGTCGACGAAGACCACGGAACGGGGGGCCTTGAAGGTCGCTATGCGCTCCCGGCAGAAGTCGATTATCTCCCTCTCGGAGACCTTCCCCTTGCTCTCGGGCCTCAGCACGACGTAAGCCCTGACGGCCTCGCCCCTGTAGTCGTCCGGGACTCCCACGGCGGCGGCCTCCCTTACCCCCGGGTGGGTGAAGAGCACCTCTTCGACCTCGCGGGGCCAGACCTTGAAACCGCCCACGTCGATCATGTCCTTCTTCCTGTCCACGATGAAGAAGAAACCCTGCTCGTCCATCCTGGCGATGTCCCCGGTGAGTAGCCAGCCTCCCCTTATCACGGTGTCCGTCTCGTCCTTCCTGTTCCAGTAGCCCAGCATCACCTGCGGGCCCTTCACGACCAGCTCCCCCTCCTCCCCGACGCCGACGAACTTGGAGGGGTCCTCCAACGAGACCACCCCGGCGTCGGTCCCCGAGACGGGTATCCCTATCGAGCCGTCCTTCACCGTCGCCCCCTCGCCTGTGGGGTTGACGTGTGTGACGGGGCTCGCCTCCGTCAGACCGTATCCCTCCACCAGCGCGCTCCCCGTCAGCTCTATGAAGCGCTTCCTCACGGCGACGGGCAGGGCCGCGCCTCCGGATATGCAGGAACGGACGGTCCTCAGGTTGAACCGCGAGACCTTGGCGTGGTTGATCACCGCGATGTACATAGTCGGGACACCGCAGAAGCTGGTGACCTTGTACTTCTCGATGGTCTTCATCACGTCCTCCACGTCGAAGCGGGGGAGCGCGACTATCGAGCACCCCACGCTGAGCGGGGCGTTCATCGCCGTGGTCATGCCGTAGATGTGGAAGAACGGCAGGACCGCGAGGGCTACGTCGCTCTCCCTCAGGGGGAGGACGACCGCTGTCTGGAAGGCGTTTATGTAGAGATTGGCGTGCGACAGCATCGCCCCCTTCGAGACTCCGGTCGTGCCCCCCGTGTACTGGAGCACGGCGACGTCCCTGACGGGGTCGACCTCGGTCGATCGTTCAATGGGTTCGCTCTTCCCCACGAGGTCCGTGAACGCGATGGTCCCCGACCTCTCGACGTTCTTGACCCCCTTCAGCCCTGCGAACGGCCTCTTGAAGGAGGGGATGTAGTCGGTGACGCTGGCCGTCACCAGGGACCTGAGCTCGAGCCTGGACCTGCACTTCTCGACGCTGGCGAAGAGGTCGTTCCCGCCGACGATGTCGTTCGCGGCGACGAGGATAGAGGCGCCCGAGTCGCGGAGCTGATACTCGAGCTCCTTCTCCTTGTACATCGGGCTGCACGGGACGACAATCCCGCCAGCCTTCAGCGCGCCGAAGTAGGACATTACGAACTGCGGCATGTTGGGCATGAATAGGGCGACGCGGTCACCCCTCTTGAGGCCGAGCGAGACCAGTCCCGAAGCCAGGCGCGAGGCGATCCCGTCGACCTCGCCGTAGGTCAGGGACCGGCCCTGGAACACCAAGCACGTCCTGCCCGGCGAACGGCGCGCAGGGTCTTCGAGGAGCTTGTAGAGAGGCTGCGGGTCGACGCCCACGTCGCGGGGGAGATGCTTCGGCCAGGATCCGAACCAGGGTCGTGAAACTTGCAATCCCGTCTGGGCGGGCGATTACGCCGCTCCCTCTTATGTACGTTGCGCGACGCGCGCTCGCCCTTCGTCGTCGGTCATTGAGGGAGCGCTTAAGTATCTAGGCGCCCCAAACTTGGAACAGAGATGTCCGCGCAGGGGGACAGGCTGCTCATACTCGCGGTCGACCGGGATGGAGACCTAGAAAGCAAGACGAGGGTCCGCACCCCCGTCTTCGGGAGGGAGCAGGTCCTCGCCGCCGCCACGCAGCTCGCCATCTCCGACCCGGAGGAGGCCGACGCCAACTCCTTCTTCGCAGCGGTGAGGGAGTACGACAGGCTCCAGTCGATGGGCGAGGGCTGCGAGATAGGGATCGTGTGCGGCGTCCCGGACAACGGCGTCGACGCCGACAGGAAGATCAAGAGGGAGATAGAGAACATCCTAAGCAAGGGGCAGTTCTCGGGGATAGTCCTGGTCACCGACGGCGCCGAGGACGAGCAGGTACTTCCGATAATACAGTCGATGAAGCCCGTCGCCTCGGTGGTCAGGATCGCGGTCAAGCACAGCAGGACGGTTGAGGAGACCTACATGGTCCTGGGTAGGTACCTCAGGATGCTAGTCTTCGACGAGCGATACTCCAAGTGGGTAATCGGAGTCCCGGGGGTCATCTTCCTCTTTGCGGGCGTCCTGGTCCTGTTCGGGCGCGCCTACGAGGCGGGAATAGCGATCCTTCTGATACTCGGCTCGACGTTCTTCGTCAGGGGGTTCGGCGTGGACCGCTCGGTCGCCGCGATGCTCAGCCAGAGACCGTACGGCTACCTCAGGATCTTCTCGGCCGTGGCTGGCACGCTGATCTTCCTGGTGGGGCTCTCGGCTGGGTACTCCTACATGAGCTCGAACGACGCGGGCGGCATCGCCCAGGTGGTGGCCGACCCGGCGAAGTTCCTCATCGTCGGACCGACGCTCGTGGGATGGTACATGGAGGGGGCAATCCCCCTCGTCTGGGCCGCCTACGCGGTCTACCTCATCGGGGCGCTGCTCGCCCACCTGGCGAGGGGGTCGAGGAGGGTCTGGCGGGACGGCGTCCTCATAGTCCTGCTCGGCCTGCTCTACCTGCCCGTCGACCAGTTCGCGGTAGTCCTGACCGGCGGGGCCAACAGCTCGGTCCTGCTCATCTCGTACGTCCTCCTGACGCTCGCGGTCGCCTTCGCCGTCCTGACCGCGCTCTACGGCCGCATAAGGAGCAGGAACCCGATGCTCAGGAGTGACACGAGTGCTTGACGGGCTGCTTAGGGCGACCGGGGCGTACAGGTTCTACGAGAACAGGCTGAGCTGGCAGGTCGAGGACGGCCCGATTCCGGGGCACGTCGGGATAATCCTCGACGGCAACAGGAGGTGGGCGCAGGACCGCAGGTACTCCGTGGACGCGGGGCACGCCTACGGGGCCGACGTCGTCGAGAAGCTCCTCGACTGGTGCCACGAGATCGGCATCAAATCGATAACGCTCTACGTGCTCTCGACCGAGAACCTGCAGAGGACCTCGGAGGAGGTGCAGGAGCTCTTCAGGCTGATCGAGGAGAGGCTCCAGAAGCTGCTTACGGACGAACGAATCTACAAGTACAGGGTGAGGGTCAAGGGGATCGGCAAGTTCGACGTCCTGCCCAAGTCGCTCCTCGACATCCTGAGAGAGGTGGAGGAGAGGACCGCAGCCTACGACGGGCACTTCCTGAACATAGCCATAGCCTACGGCGGGAGGGCCGAGATTACGGACGTCGTCAGGTCGATAGCAGAGGACGTGAAGAATGGGACGCTCGACCCCTCGAGGATCGGAGAGGACACCATAGCCGGTAGGCTCTACACATCCCACCTGCCCAACCCCGAGCCCGACCTGATAATACGCACCTCGGGGGAGGAGAGGATGAGCGGGTTCCTCCTCTGGCAGGGAGCCTACAGCGAGCTAATCTTCATGGACGTCTACTGGCCGGCGTTTAGAAAAATTGATTTGTTACGCGCAATACGTACCTACCAAAAGCGGAAACGAAGACTAGGTAGATGATCAACGCCTGAACAGCGACAAGTTCGCCAATCCAAGCGCGTTCCCACTGAGAAAAGTCCTTTACTCCTCGCTTGGCCAAGGCCTCTATCTCAAGGGATTTCCTTTCCTAGGTCTTATGAACACTCATGTTCATTGAATCTCTACTCGACCCTCTTTCCGCAAGATAGACCTCTTGCGCGCAATAAGGACCTACCAGAAGAGAAAGCGGAGGACGGGAAGTTAGCAGTCAGATCAGGTTCACCAGGAAGCCGACGAGGAAGCCGAGGAATATGCCCAGGTATGTCACCCTCTGGGCGGCGTGCTCGGAGTCCCTGAACATCGACTTCAGCATGGGCAGGACTGCGTAGAGTATGGCACCTATGGCGAGACCCCCGAAGAAGACCTCGAAGGCGCCGGAGCTATAGAAGAAGCCGAAGGCGCCTCCCAGGACGGTCGGTACTCCGCCCACGAAGAAGAGAGAGGCCATCGCCCAGGGCTTCTTGTCCGAAAGGCCGAGGAAGGGGGACGCTATCGGGAAACCCTCCGTGATGTTCTGCAGGACGAAACCGAACAGGACGACGAGGGCGACCCCAGAGAGCCCGAACGAGGCCGCGAGGGCTCCGAATATCAGCCCCTCGGTCAGGTTCTGGAATCCGATTCCAAGGGCGATGATGAGCCCCGTCTGCGAGGGTGAGAGCCCCGACCTCCTCCTGTTCTCGCCGTAGTAGAGCGCCAGGAAACCGAAGCAGAGGGCGCCCGTGAAGATCAAGTCGAAGTAGGGAGAGGTCCCGTAGCCGTACAGAGAGCCGTTGAACATTATCGCGGCGGAGTCTCCCCAGACGTCTCCCATCAGGAAGATCAGTATCCCTATGGCGGCGGCGAGGAGGAGCTTGTTCAATATGCTGCTTGTACGCATCCGGAGGACGATGGGGAGAGAGATGAATATCGAGAAGCCCATGACGGCGGAGAGGGCCACGGCCTCCACGAAGTCGACCATCGGGCCGGCCATAACATATGTAATATTTAATGGCAACGATGTTAACCTTTTCCATTAACACTGTTATTAACAGGCTCGACCTGGGGACATCCGGCGAACCCGATGACCACCCCTTCCCGATTCAAGAGCGAGGAGAGGTTGATACCAATAATCCGTGCGGCCGTCGCCGCGAGGCTCGCAAGCCAGGGGTTCCAGGTCCGGGAGATTGCGCTCGCGCTCAACGTGACCCCCGCGGCGGTGACCCAGTACCTCAAGCACAAGAGGGGCGCGAACCTCCTCTCGGTCGAGAGCATCGACCACCTCATAGGCCCACTCTCCGACAAAGCGGCGAGGCTCGTCCGCTCGGGGGCCGGAGGAATAAGAGCCGTGGAGCTCCTGGAGACGGCCCGCCAGGTGATGGTCATGAACGAGGGCAGGAGGATCGTCTCGAGCGAGTCTGAGGACCCGGGGAGGCACAAGTCGCTGGAGCTGCTGAGGGAGAGGCTACAGCTCGAGCTGGGTGCTGCGGAGAACTACCTCGAGCTGGCGAACAAGACCACCGACGACCACACGAAGCTCCTGTTACGCCTGATAGCGTCTGACAGCATAAGGCACTCCGACATAGTTTCCCAGGTGCTCTCCTGGCTCGAGACGGAGAAGGGGAGGGGATTCGAGATACCCGGAGAAGACCTCCTCAAGAGCATGCTCGCGCTCGAGGATTCGGCGAGGGAGGCGAACCTAAGGGAGAGCGTCACGGTAGACCATCCCGTGGCTCGGCTTCTCCTGGAATGGATTGACATGGACGAGGCGAAGCACGGGAAGATGGTGACGAGGATGATGGCCATGGGAAAGCGGCGCACCGTCGGAACCAAGGAATGAAGCTCCGGCGCCGCCGGCGGGAGAACTCCGTTCCCGTCCTGCGAAGCGGCGAACCCTAAGATTATTCCAGAGCGGGTATAACCCGGACGCCCGAGATTGCACCTGAGGTTGA
This sequence comes from uncultured Nitrososphaerota archaeon, assembly GCA_963703285.1. Taxonomy (GTDB): domain Archaea; phylum Thermoproteota; class Nitrososphaeria; order Nitrososphaerales; family Gagatemarchaeaceae; genus Gagatemarchaeum. The sequence goes on along the minus strand of OY969807.1, from coordinate 360,076 downwards.
CACCCCAGATAGTTGGGAGCGCTCCCGGTCCCGACGCTCGGGCCGCAAGCCCAAAGGCGAAGCTCAGACCACGCCTGTCGGGGTTCCTTCAGGCTCATCACCGGGTCCTCCGTTACGTCTCGATCGCCGCTTATTCATGGCTGATCGTGTGCGCCGTATCCTACGGCATAACACAGTCTACGTCGATAAACTCCTACGGCATCCAGCCAGGGACGCCCCTCCCCATACAGCTCCTGATAGCCCCGGCGGCCTCCATGTTCTACCTCGCCCAGTTCATCACCTACGGGAGCATCCACGTCTGCGGGACGTTCACATCGCCGTGCGCCTGGCCCCAAACCTGGCCAGGTCCCCGCGTCACGCAGAACGTGAACACCTTCGACGACATCTGGTTCGCCATGTTCGCCTTCGTCTTCGCCTCGTTCCTCGCCTCGTCCCGCTCCTTCATTCTTTCCCTAAGGGCGGTCTCGGTCGCTCCCATCGCCCTCGGGGCGATCCTATTTTTCGATGACAATCACTGGTTCTACGTCGGGTTCTCGGACGAGCTGAACAGGATGGGAGTGACGTGGCTGACCAACGAGAACCTCATGTTGCTGGGGGCCTGCTGTTTCGCGCTCTCGACGCTCTACGTCAGGCTGAGAAAGCAGGACTCCGGAGGAGGGCCGCTCAGGGAGGGGGGTCCGCCGCAGACCCCCCGACTCGGGTCGCCCCGCACAGAGAAGGAGCCTTCGGCGGGCGCCCCGTCCTAAACCGTTATAATGCCACACCCGAAGAGGTCGGGGAAATGAAGATAATTCTGGGCACCTTCAAGGACAACGGCGACGAGTTGGCCGAGTTCCTTGAGCCGAGGGTCGGTGCCAAGTTGCAGGTGAGCGGTGGGGAGCTCACGGTGGATGACGATTCGATGAAGAAGACCGTGAGGACGCGGCACGTGAAGACGTACGTGAAGAGGTTCCTCTGGAAGAAGGGCGAAAGGAAGAACTACAGGGTGCTGGTCGAAGGTAAGGAACTGAGGCTCCTCGAACTCGAGCCTTCGGAGGCCGAAAAGGAGGAGAGGAAGAAGAAGGAGGAGAGAGAGGAGGCCGCGAAGAAGGAGGAGCCCGAAGAAGAGGCCCCGGCCGAGGAGGAAGCGGCACCTGCGAAGGAGCTAGTCCCGCCCGTGGTAGAGCCAGCTCTGCCCGCGCCTGCGGAGGCGCCTGCCCCTGAGCCCGCCCCCGAACCTCCCGCAGAGGAGGAGAAACCCGCGCCCAAGGAGACTAAGAAGAGGACGAAGAAGGCCTCCGCGAAGCAGCAGCCTTCCGCTTCTCCCTCCTCCTGACACGCTCGATTTCTGCAAGGTACGCCCGAAGAGAGGTCCTGGCGCTCCTGAGCGACCCGAGGGCGGCGTCGGGTTCACCCGAGCGCATCAGCGAGGCGGCCTTCCTCATGTCGGCCAGCGCCTCGGGAAGGAGTTCTGCTGGAAGTTCGGGCCGAGGAAGCGTGGAGAAGGCGCCTGGCCGCTCAACTCCGAGGCGGTACTTCAGCCTGGCGACCGCCACCTCGCTCCGCGCGTAGATTCTCCATAGGTCGGCTTCGACGGGCGGGGCAGGACCTGCGATGGAGGTGGCGTTCGACAGCGCCTGGACGAGGGCCTCGACCTCGAGGGAGACGTCCTCGAATCGGGGAGGGGTCGGCCGGGTCATGGTCTCCGGGTCCGTGCGCGGCCTGCTTTTTCGTTTTCGGGTCAGAACATTATTAAATCCCACAACAGACGGGCGGACAGGTTGCCAGCCAAGAAGGTTACCCGGAGGATAATCGGGGGATGCTTTGTGAGGCTTGGCGGGCTCCTGGAGCTTGGAAGGCTTGCGTGCGCGCTTGAGAGGGCTCAGCTGCCCATCTTCATGTCCAAGCACGGGGGGGCGACGAGGCTCTCGGTGCAGAATGACCTCTTCATGGGCGTGCCCATCTTCTACTACGCGGAGGCCGAGAAGGGCGGCGAGTTTCTCGCCTACAGGAACGCAGGTGAGACCGAGGAAGTGCAGCTGGTCGATTCCGCCTCGACCCCTTCCTACATCTACTCCCCCGTGATCCACGTCCTCAAGATGCCCAGCATTCTGGAGCACAAGAGGGAGTTCCACCAGAAGTTTCTTGCGGCCGAGGTCGGGGACCTGGCGTCCCTGGTGAAGCTAGCCACATACAAGATGCTCTATGAGGAGCCGCCACTTCCCCTCTACTCCTTCAAGGTCGGGACGAGCTGGATTGTGGGGTCCTTCGCAAGGCTCGATGACTACGAGGAGGCCTCGCTGTTCTTCTACACCAAGATGAAGGACGAGCCCACCACGGGGTTCGTAAAGTACTCCCCCACCAACGTCGCCGAGACGGGCTTCAGCAAGCGGACCGACGAGCACGGGTTCTACTACGTCAAGGTGATCAAGCTGGCGGAGAAACACCCGCTGGTGGAGTTCTAGTGGGATTTCGGGAGAGCCTACTCTCATCATCGAAAAGGCACTCCAGCCGCATCGTCCTCGGCCTCGACCTGAAGGGGCCTCCGGAGACGAGGGCTGCGAGGGCGGCAGAACTCCTCCGACAGGTCGGGGACGAGATCGCAGCCGTGAAGGTCCAATTCCACATCCTCCTCCCCGGGGGGCTCGAGGGCCTCCGGGAGGTCTTCGGGGTTACCTTCAGCAAGGGACTCCCCGTGATAGCCGACATCAAGCTGAACGACATAGAGTCGACGAACCTCGAGACCGTGGACCTGCTCTACTCGAGCGGGATAGACGCGGTCATCGCGAACCCCTTCGTGGGGGCCGAGGAGGGGCTCTCAAGGGTGATCTCGAGGTCCAGGGCGCAGGGGAAGGGGGTGATCCTCCTCGTCTACATGAGCCACGCTGGTGCGAGGGAGGGTTACGGGTTGGTCGTGGACGGAAAGCCGCTCTACCTGGAGTTCGCGAGGCGCGTCAGGGACTGGGACGCCGACGGTGCGGTGGTCTCCGCCAAGTCGCCGTCGATAATCCGCGAGGTGAGGGCCATCCTGAGGAGCGACCAGCTCATCCTGAGTCCGGGAGTGGGGGCTCAGGGAGGGAGCGCCGACAGGGCCCTGCTGGATGCAGGCGCTGACTTCGCCATCGTGGGGAGGTCCGTCGTGGACGCCGACTCCCCAATCCTAGCCCTGAGAGAGATCAACCTTGCTCTGACCGCGGCCTGAAGGAATCTTCGGCCGCACGGAGCAGCATCGTGGAGTTGGAGTGGTTCACCAGCTTCATCGCCTCATCGAACGTAAGCCAGGCGTAGTCCCTGTGTTCGAAGGAGAGGACCACCTTGTCGACCTTCGACTCGGCCAGGAAGAAGGTGACCTGCTTGTGGACGGTCTTTCCGCCCCTCTTGTAGTAGTACTCTATGACCTTCCTGAAGCCGGGCACGGGAACTACGTCGACGAGCCCCGTCTCCTCCCGAACCTCGCGGACCATCGTCTGCTGGGGGGCCTCGCCCTTCTCGATGTTCCCCTTCGGGAAGTCCCAGTGCCCCGCGGGATACTCCAGGAGGAGATACCTCCTCCCGGTGGAGGACTCGTTGAAGACGAGGGCGCCGGCCGACCGCTCCTCGGCGCGGCCAGAGGTTGGACTCGGTCCCGCGACGTGTCGGGAGCCTGCGGGAGTCATTTCTCGACGGCGGGGGTGATTCTGCGCCGCATGTAAACCAATCCCGCTATGGCTATCAATATCGCCACGGCTATCGGCAAGGTGTACCTCAGCGTGACGTCTACGGCTACCCTGATTGACTTCGCGGGGGCAAGGCCCGAGAGCGAGGACCCCTGGTACTGGAAGGTGACGTGAGACGAGGAGAGGTCGAACGTGAGGCCCATCGACGAGGAGAGCGTCACGGTCTGGGTCTGGTTCGAGTCTGGACCGAGCGTCGCCACGGAGACCGTCAGCGTCTTGCCCGATACCTGCCCGCCGGAGAGTACCTTGAGACCGGTCGGGATCGTCACCTTGTAGGTCGCGTCGGAGACTGTTACGTTGGCGGAGTTCACGAAGGTTATCGAGATTGTGAAGTCATGGTTTTCCTCCGGTGTAGAGGGGTTGGACGTCACCACCGCGGAGACCGGCTTGTAGACTTGTATCTGGGCCGGACCCGAGGAGAAGGTCGTGGTGAGGCCGCCGAGCACCAGGTCGACGGTAGCCGCGGATGAATTCTCAATCCCGTAGGCACCCGTCGTCAGCTCCACCGTGTAGTTGAAGCTCTCGGACTGCTGGGAGGTGAGCGAAGCGTACGTGTGGCTAAGTGTCCCGCTGGCCGAGTCGAAGGGGTCCTGGGACGAGCTGAGGGTCGCGTTGTAGACGGGCGTCGAGCCGGCGTTGGTTATGCCGAGCGTGACGGAGGAGGTCATCCCGGGGAACCCTCCGGAGAGCCCGAAAGATTTCGTGAGGACTACGCCGGCGGGCACCAGGTAGGGTGAGCCGAACGTGTGCAGCGTCGCCCCCTCGTAGGACGTCGTCATGATTGCGGGAGGGATAATGTAGTTGTCCCGGGCGAAGCTGAGCTGAATTTCGTTGACGACCGTGTCCGAGACGGTGAGTATCGGGATCGTCATCGTGTACAACCCCCCAGAGCACGCGACCGTGGCGTTCCCAGCCTTCAGAATCTTGCAGGTGACACCGGGCGGAAGGACCTGGGTCCCCACGACCGTCCCGGAGGTTCCGGAGCCGCCGTTGGTGAAGGTGTAGGTGACGTTCAGGACACGGGACGCGAGCGAGCTGGCCGTCAGCGAGTCGTTCGTGGAGACCTGCAGCAGGGGTATCACCATGCCAGCGTGCGAGAGGTCGAGCGTCACAGAGTTCGACGTCACGTTCTGGGTCTGTCCGTTTGAGTTGGAGAACTCCAGCGGGAACGTCCTTGTGAGGTTGCTCTGGAGCAGGTTCGAGAGCGTGATCGGGACGTTCACGGTCTGCGTCGCTCCCTGTAACAGGCTCTGTATCGAGGCCTTCCCCACCTTGAGGTTGAGGGCGGGCGAGTTGCCGTTGTTGGTAACGGTGAGGGTGTAGTTCCCGTCCGTGCCGAGCGCAGAGCCGGACGAGATGGTCGGCCGGGCGGTGACCGAGACCGCAGGTCCCAAGTTGTTCACCTGGAGGGTCGCCTCGCCGAGCTCGGCCTCACCCCTGTAGCTCTCCGTGGAGAGAGCGTACTGGAAGCCCACGGACGCCGAGGGCACCGCGACCTGCTGGCCCGAGGAGGTGAGCACCTGGAGGACGTAGGATTCGGTGTAGTTCTGTCCCGCCGCGATGGACGGTATGTCGAAGCTGTAGTTCCCGCTCACGAGCTTGAAGACGGACGAGTCGGCCTTCCACCAGTCGTCGTCACCGGTGACGTTGGCGATCACGCCGCTCTTTGCCGTATTCTCGACGAAGACGGACACCGTGAGGTTCTGGCCGGCGGTCAGCGAGCCTCGGTCGAACAGCCTGTAGGCGATGGCCGTCACAGGCGTGGTGGAGATCGTGACGTTGGCGTCGACGTTGGCCCCGGCGGTGACCGGGAGGGAGTACGTGCCCGAGAAGCTGGAGGCGTCGTTGGACATGGTGGCGGTCTTGTCGGTCGACTGTATCACGCCGTCCAGGGCGTGGACCGTGACCTCGCTCGAAGAGGAGGATGACGAGGCGGTCAGGGTTGAGCTGGAATCGCCGAGTATCCCGACGATGCTGATGGGGCTCCCCGAGGTCACTGCGCTCGTCGCGGCTGCACCTATCGTTATGGAGTGACTGAAGCCCGATCCGTCGTTGACACCGTAGAGCTCAATCGAGGGCATCGCGAGACCGACGAAGACCGGCTCGGTCATGTAGGCGGCGAAGCCCTTCATGGCGCTCGGCACGAGCCGGTAGAGGACCGGCGCCGCGACGCCCACGAAGTTGACCGGGGCCGAGTAGACGAACGTCCCGGAGCCGGACGATACGAGCGTGAAGGTGGTGTCGAACCTGCCGGCGAAATACGATACGATCGCCGAGGCCGCTGAGCTGCTCGACGCGTTGACGTCCAGGAAGAGAGCCTCGGAGGGGAGCGAAGGCACGCCCAGGACGTTGAACCCGTCAACCCCGAAGACCTGGAGATCGGAGGTCGCCTCCTGCGTGGACATCGCGACTAGCCGGTATGAGGTGAGGCCCGCAGTCGACTCGGCGGACGCCAGGGCCGGGATCGATGCGTTCAGCTGGTTGAACGACATCTGCCAGTAGGCGCTCGTCCCAGCCGTGTAGACGACCAGGCTCTCCGTGTACTGGCCCGAGGCGCGGACCGGGACGGAGACCAGCACGGGTACCAGGGCGAGAGAGACCACCAGCAGCAGGACGAGTATCCCCCTTGCTTTCATGAAGGTTCTCGCCGCCCAAAGGACGATATTAAACCGTTGCCAGAGCGGAAGCTACTTCCTCTTTGTATCCTCAGACGGGTCGTCGATCCCCCGTTCGTCGAGCATGAAGACCGCGTCCCTCTCGGGGTGGTAGGGGCTGTCGACCATCCTCGCTATGCGGTTCTTACCCGCCTTCCTGAGGTAGATCCTGTAGGTGCTGGTGTGCGCCACGACGTGCCCGCCGGTCGCCCTCGTGGGGTCACCGAAGAAGCTGTCCGGCGCGGACTGCACCTGGTTGGTCATCACGACTGCGACGTTGTAGATCTCGGCGGTGCGGAGGAGGTTGTGCATGAAGCGGTTGAGCCTCTGTTGCCTCTCAGCCAGGGTGCCCCTGCCGAGGAACTCGGCGCGGTAGTGGGCTACGGCGCTGTCCACGATGATAAGCTTGATGTCGTGCTTCGCTATCAGCCTCCCGAGGTCCTTGACGATGAGTTCCTGGTGCGCGCTGTTGTAGGCCCTCGCCACCATGATCCGGGAGAGCACCTCGTCGGGGTTGTAGCCCCGAGCCACGGCTATCTCGGAGACCCTCTCGGGCCTGAACGTCCCCTCGGTGTCGATGTAGACCGCGCCTCCGCCGACGCCCCCTTGCGACTCCGGCTGCTGCACCATGACGCTGAGCGTGTGGCAGATCTGGGACTTGCCAGAGCCGAACTCCCCGTAGAACTCTGTGATCGCCCACGTCTCGATCCCGCCGCCAAGCAGGTCGTCGATGTTCTTCGATCCCGTGCTTATGCGCGCTATGTTCTTCCTCCGCGTCAGCAGCGCCGAGGCGCTGACGAAGTCAGGCTCGAGCTTCCCCAGCTCCACGAGCCTCTTCCTGGCCTTGTTGTTGACGTCTACCGACTTCGTGATGTCCCAGTCGGTGGCTTCAGCTATCTCTGCGGGCCCCGACGTCGCGAGGTCCAGTATCGAGAATATCCCGGCTTCGTTGAGCTTCTGCTTGGTGACCGCTCCGACGCCCGCTATGGTCGTGACGTCGAGCTCTTCGTCCACCTCGTCCTCAGCCTTCTCCTCCTCTGCCATTTCGATTTTCAACCCGGGTCTGTGTAAATAAGCGTGGCGGTGCTCGGAGCCCTAGGGAGAGACGCGGGTCATGGTTCTCGGGAAGAGGCTCGCCCCCCTGATGTGCTTCAGGCCCGCCAGCCAGCGCGTCACCCTCTCCACGCCCATTCCGAAGCCCGCGTGCTCGGGCATCCCGTACTTCCTCAGGTCGAGGTACCAGCCGAAGGCCTCCGTGGGGAGGTCCTGGCTCCTGATCCTCTCCATCAGGACATCATAGCTGGCTATGCGCTGCCCACCCGTCGCCAGCTCCCCGAATCCCTCGGGGGCGATGAGGTCGGCGGACTTGGTCACCTTGGGCCGGTCCGGGTAGGTCATGTGATAGAAGCTCCTCGCCGAGAGCGGGTAGTCCGTGATGAAGAAGGGGCTCTGGCGCGTCAGCGATATGAGCCTCTCCACCTCGGTCGGGACGTCCTCGCCCCAGACGAAGGGCAGGCCCTTGGCCTCTGCGAAGTCGCGGACCTCGTCGTAGGAGACCCTCTCGAGAGGCAGCGAAGGAGGCGTTGGCGACCTTCCCAGGATCGCGAGCTCCTCCGCGCGACTCTCGACTACCCTCTTGACCATGGAGGAGAGCAGGCCCTCCTGCAGGGACATGTTCTCCGCCTGGTCGACGAACGCCTGCTCCGCCTCTATCATCCAGAACTCTGTGAGGTGCTTGGGGGTCCTCGACTTCTCGGCGCGGAACGCGGGCTGGTAGATCCAGACCTTCTCCAGGGCTGCGAGGGCCGCCTCCTCGTAGAACTGTGCGCTCTGGCTGAGGTAGACCTTCTTCCCGAAGTAGTCGACCCCGAATAGCGTGGACCCGCCTTCCACTGCCGCCTGGACGAAGGACGGGGCGCTGATGAGGGTGAACCCTCCGGCCCGGAAGTAGTCGAAGGTTGCGGCGACGATCTCGCTCCGTATCTTCATAGTCGCTGCGACCTTCCTGCTCCTTATGCTCAGGTGCCTGATGTCATAGAGGTAGGACGCGGACTTCGCCGCAGTCTTTGTGATGGGCCACGTCTCGGCCCGAGAGAGGACGCTGAACCCGCGGACGGAAATCTCCTTCCCCCCGGGGGCGCGCTTGTCCTCCCTCACGATCCCGGTCACAGAGACGGCCGACTCCTTGGTGACGGACCTGATGGCGTCCATGGGCTCCTGTGGTGTGACGCCGCCCTTCGCCGAGACCTGGACGTACCCCGTTCCGTCTCTTACCACCGCGAAGACGAGGCCCCCGATGGCGCTCTTGGAGGCGACCCATCCCCTGACCTCGACGGCCTCGCCGGCGTTCGAGCCGAAGACCTGTCTGACCCGCACGCGCTTTGGTTGACTCTCCATCGAGTAGCTCCTGAAGGCGCGCCCCTAATCGGCTTAAAAACGTCGTGCACCCATCGCTGGAGTCTTGAAGGGCGCAGCCATACTGGGATGGACGGGACGCGGGGCGCTGGGCGACCTGTCGAGAACGACGAGGTCCAAGCTCCCCAGGGGGGCGCGTGTCACGAACGGCGCGAGGTCGCTGACGGTCCGGGGCGAGGACCCCATCGCCGTGGCACGCAGGCTGGCGCACCTCCCGGGGATCGCGTGGATCGCGGTCGGCTACGAATTCGGGTCGTTCGAGTCGTGCATCGACAGGCTCTCCGTCCTCGCCTCGAGATACCTGCGGCCGGGGGAGAGCTTCAAGGTGACCGCCGAGGTGGAGGGGAGGGGGAAGGAGGAGGGCGACGTCCTGATCGAGGCCACGACGGCCATCCTGAAGGCGGCGGGGGGGACCGCGGTGGACGAGAAGAATCCTAGGGTCCGGTTCAGGATCGTGATGGTGGGAGGGAGCGGAGCTTGCGGCGTCCAGCTGAGGGAGGGGGTGGGAGGCGTCCCGACGTCGCGCAAGCTTAGGGCATCGGTGCTCGTCTCGGGCGGGTATCACAGCTCCGTCACCGCCTGGATGGCCGCGGTCTCCGGCTACACACTTACGATGGTCCACGCGAGGGACGACGACGAGTCGCTCAGGCAGGTCGCCCGCCTCTACGCCGAGCTCTCGAGGAGGATGGACGCGTCCAACCTGACGCTGACGGTGCTCGAAGGGGACGGCCCGACAGGCGACCGCGTCGCGGCGTGGCTTGAGCGCGCGAACGCGGAAGCCTTCACCGGAGTCCACCCGCAGTGCAGGGGGGCGGGGGGGTTGGGGCTCCTGCGCCGTTACAAGTCCGCCCTCTTCCCCCTCCTCCTCCTCCAGGAGCCCGAGGTGAGGGCGAAGCTCGATGAGCTGGGCCTCCGCACCAAGCCGTCGGACAGCGTCGCCGGGCTGAAGGTCTCGAGGAGGAAGACGGCCTTCACCACGAGGTCCTTCGGGGGACTCGAGGCGGACCAGAACGCCGTCCTGGATTCTATCCAGACCTAGGGCCCGGTCCGGTGCGCGCGGCCAGAGACGGGGGACGGTATGCGGGCAGCTTCGTCCCTAGTCCAGCTCGCGCTTGACCTTCCCCCTCGGCGAGGTCTCTGAGAAGACCTCGGCCTGGAACCTCTCGACCTTCACCTTGTCGGTCAGCCAGGCGTCGGGAGGAAGGCCCGCCTTCAGGCACGTCTGCACGAGGAAGTCCTCGGCGGAGAGCTTGTACTCCGTCGCCACCTGCGGCAGCAGCAGCCCGCTGGTCACTAACGAGCTGACTATCAGCCCGTCCACTCCTATGCGGACGTGCTTGGGAAGCTCCTTGGGGGACTTGACCGCTATCCTCTCTGGCCTGGTGAGCGCGCTCACCTCGACGAGCAGCCCCTCGAGCTCTGAAGGCTCGACCTTCGGGAAGCGGGGGTCGTAGGCCGCGGCCCTGATGGCGGCCTCCCTGATCGCCTCGCCGAGCTGCATTATTGGCTGGGTGAAACCGATGCAGCCCCTGAGCTCGCCGTCCTGCCGCTTCAACGTGACGAAGGCCCCCCGCGATTCCTGCAGGAAGTCCCCCGTCGGCGCGTAGGCGCCTGCTATATCCTCCCCCCTCACGAAGGCGTCGACGGTCGCCCTCGCGAGACGGACCATCTCCTCACCCTGCTCACCTGTGAGGGCCATGGACGCGGCGACCCGGAGTCCGCATAAATTGTTATTGTCGCCCTGCCATCAGCGACGAGAGGCCCCGCAGCCGCGACCAGTGCCTTCCCCTCCAGTACAACTTGTCGCAGCCGGTGCACCTGAAGTAGAGCCTGTGGCGCCTCGCTATGGAGCTAGGGAGGTCCGCCTCGACCTCGGCCCTCGCGACCCTAGCGAGGACGCGGTTGCAGAGGGCGCACCGGGGCGCGCCAGGGTTGAGTTCCGTCCCCGCGGCCCGGGCCTCCTCGCGGAGCCGCTCGATTCTCGCGCGCTCGCTCTTCCCTGTAACGCAGAGAGCCCTAAGGCCGCGCCGCCTCGAGTGCTCCAGGAGGGCCCTGTCGGAGGTGAGTATCACCCTCCCCTCGCTCCTCGCGATGCGCTCGAGGTCGCTGTCTGGACCCTCCCGGAAGTAGACCGTGTCGAAGCCGAAGATACGGAGCTTCCTCGCGAGGCTCCCCAGCATGGCGTCCGCGATGAACTTGGGACCCTCGGCCATGCGGGCGGGAGGGGCTCTCGCGCCCTTCTACTTTCCGGTCACACCGGGCTGCGTCTGGACCCTCTCGCGCACGTACATCAGGGTCCCGGCGAAGACAATGACCGCGAAGAGCGCTGTCGCGTTGGCGAGGTGGATCGCAGTGACGACGGAGTTGAGGTTGGAGTTTATCACGAAGTCCCCGAGCGCTATCTGGACGAGCAGGAGGAACATGGCGAGCAGCAGGGCCCTGGCCGGCTCGACCGGCCGCGGCTTCATCCTCCAGACCACCACCAGCGTGACGACGAGGAAGACCGTCGTCACCACGCTGAGCGTCCTGTGGATGTACTCCACGAGCGCGCCGTAGTTGACGGCGGGGTTGGGTATCGCGAGGGACCCGTTGCAGAACGGCCAGTCGCCGCTGACGAGGCCGGAGCTAGTCCCGCAGTCGCCCCCGTAGTTGCCTGCGGTGAGGTACGCCCCCCAGACTATCAGGACGAAGGTCGAGAGTATCGTTGCGTAGACGAGATACTTCCCCAGGCTCATGGCCGTCTCGGCCGCGCCCCCGGCAGATTAGTTATAACTTTCTAGAGGATCGCCGCGACGCAGCCGAGGACGAAGATCACCGCGAGGTAAGGGCTGGAGAACTTGAACGCGAGGAAGGCGTTCTCCTTGGTCGGAGCGAGGAGCAGCTTGATGTTCGTGGCGAGGAGGCCGCCGTCGAAGATGACTGCGCCGGCGAGGTAGACTATGCCCCCCGTCCCGGAGAGGTAGAGGTAGAAGAGGAGGCTGATGGGGATGAGGAGCAGCGTGTTGGCGACTATGAACTGCGCGGCCCTCTTCTTGCCGACGACGGAGGGGAGCATGGGTATCCCGGCGGCCGAGTAGTCCGACTCCGTTATCACGGCGAGCGACCAGAAGTGACTCGGGGTCCAGACGAAGACGAGCGCCGCGAGCACCCACGCTATGAGCGGGTCGGCGAAGGTGACTGCGTACCAACCTGCGAGCGCGGCGCAGCTGCCGGCGAAGCCGCCGAGCACGATGTTCCACGTCGTGCGCGGCTTCAGCCAGATGGTGTAGATCTCTATGTAGACGAGGGCCCCCAGCGCGATGAAGACCGTCGCGTAGACGTTCAGCGTGAGGAAGGCCACCAGGATCCCGAGGGCGAGGAGGGCGACGGCGAAGGCGAGCGCGTGCGACTTGGGTATCTGCCGGGTGGGCAGGGGTCTGCCCTTCGTGCGCTTCATCATGGAGTCGACCCCGATCTCGAGGTAGCTGTTCGTCGCCAGCGCCCCCGCAGAGGTGAACGTCCCCCCGGCGACCAGACCCGCCAGGGTCCGCGCTGAGGGGATCGACCTCCCGGCGATTATTGCGGAGGCCAGAGCGACGAGCACCAGGAGCGGGATGATCCTCGGCTTGACGAGGCGCAGGTAGTCCCTAAGCGTCATTCACAATACGGTCCTTTGAATCTGGCGGAGCCCTCCGGAAGGCGATTTAACTGTATCAGGCCCGCACCTTCCCTGTGGCGGGCGCGCCGGGGACCCTGCACGAGGCCTCGTATGACCGCTTGACGGTCAGGGCGGTGAGAAACGGGCCTACGAGGAGGACGGGGATGGTTACGGCGACGAAGAGGAGCTGGTAGGGTGCGAGGGCGATGGCGAGCGTAGTGCCGATCCCGCCGATGGAGCTGGCGAGGAAGAGCCCTGCGCACGTCGGGCAAGCAGTGAAGAGGCCCACGATGGCCCCCGAGCCCAGAATCCAGCGCTCCGACATGGGAAACGACGATTGCCTGAAGGCGTAGTAGCTGAGCGCGACGTTGAACCCCAAGAGGAGGGGTACGACGAAGACGAAGAGGAGGGTGAGTGGCAGGATCACCATCCCCAGGTGCAGCCAAGGAGACAGGTAGACCACCAGCTTGGGGACTGTGCCCGTGTCGCCGCAACAAGTCAAGTAGACCCAACTCGGCTGGGTGACACCGTAGGCCTTGGCGAAATCCACGGTCGGCTGAAAGGTCAGCAGGCTCGAGAAGAACGCATAGATGATGCCATAAAGGATTGCGACGACGGTCGCAATCCGTAGCGCCCTTCTGGAGCTCAGCGCTTCGCCCATGACCGACCTTATGGTGGGGCTCGCCGCCCCGCGCCTCGTGAGGATGAACTTGTAGACGACGTAAAGCCCAACGACCACAAGGACCGTGGAGAGGGCCTGAGCAAGGTAGAACTCGAGAACCACGGCCCCGGGGTCCTTCGCGGCGTAGCCAATGGAGTCCTGGGCGGATGACCACCTGAACATGTTGAAGAACGCTATCGAGGCTCCTGCGACGAGGGAGACCAGTCCGACAATCAGGGCCTTCGAAGCCATTCTGCTTGCTGTGGCCGCGGCCCCGTTCTCTGCTTAAATGAGTTCCGCACGGACGGAGTCCCTTAGGAGCCGGGCGGTTCCTCGAGAGGCTCTGGCTGCGTCCTCAGCCGGACCACCGGTCCGAGCGCTATCCACAGGCCCGCCGCTGCGGCCACGGCCCCGCCCAGGTACATCGTGTCGACAAGCCCGATGGCCCCCCCGAGATAGCCGCCCAGGATCGAACCCACAGGGATGGTCCCCCAGACTATTACCCTCATGGTCGCGTTCATCCGGCCCTGGAGCCTGTTGGGGGTTATCGCCTGCCTCAGGCTGACCTGGCCGATGTTGTAGATGGGAGAGCTCGTCCCTATGATGAACGCGATGAGGGACGCGAAGACGATGGGATATGTGAACCTCATAAACGGATAGAGGACGGCGAGGCCCGCAACCGAGACGGAGACCGCGAGGGTCCTCCCGAGCCCGAACACTCGAGTAAACCTCGCCGCGACGATCGCGCCGGTGACGAAGCCCAGCGCCCCGAACCCGCCGATAATCCCATAGTCAAACACAGACAGGTGGAGCGCCCTGAGCACGAAGATGTACAGGGGAGTTCCCACCATGTACGAGCCTAGGTTGCTCGTGGCCGTGCTCCCGGCGATGGTCCAGAGCAGGCGGTTCGAGAGCACCGAGTGGAGCCCCTCCCTCATCTCCAGGAAGAAGTCGCGGCGGGGGGCCTTCGGCTTCTCCTCGACCCGCCTGATGTCGAGCAGCGCAAGCGCGGCCATGGCATAGCCGATGGCGTCGCCAAGGCACGTGAGGGCGCCACCAATCAGGCCGTATACGAAGCCAGCGGCGGGCGGCCCCGCCACCGACGCCCCCGAGGCGCTCACCTGGAGCTTCTGGTTCCCCTCGATCAGGTCCTTCCTCTCGATGAGAATAGGCAGGAACGCCTGGTATGAGATGTCGAAGAAGACCGAGAAGACACCTGTGACGAAGGCGACCACGAAGAGCTGGTCGAGTGTGAGTCGGCCCAGAGCGGCGGCTATCGGTATCGTGGCGAGCGATGCCATCCTCCCGACGTTGCAGGCGACCATTATCCTCCGCTTCCTGAACCGGTCGACCCAGACGCCCACGAAGAGGCCAAAGAGGGGGTAGGGCAAGATCGCCAGGGACGTGAGTAGGCCCACGTAGAGGGGAGGCGCGTTGAACGGGGGGAGTATGGCGAGAGCGGGGATGGCGATGGAGCTGAACTGCGCGCCGAATGAGCTTATCGTCTCGCCGAGCCAGAGCCTCGCGAAGTCCCTGTGGTGCGCGAGGTTCCCGCCCAGGCTTAGCTTCAATGCCGAGCCGGGTGCACGGACGATGTGGCTTTAATCGTTCCAGTGAAGGGACGAGGGACGAATACTCGGGTGGCCCTTATGAGAGCGGCAATGCTCTCAGGATGTGGGGACGCCGAGAATCTACAGGCATAGGCCTCTCGAGGAGAGAGTTGAGCTGTATTCTAAGGTCCACGAGTTGAGGTCGAAAGGCCTCGGAATCAGGGACATTGCGCAAAGTCTCGGCATCAGCAGGCGCGACGTGAGCTACTGGTTCAGGGTTAACCGGCCTTCGAGGACCGTCTATAGTCCTGACCTCACGCCGAGGCCGGATCTGTCCTACCTCGTCGGCGCGTATCTTGGGGATGGAAGGACAGCCGGACCTAAAGACAAGAGGGTGAGGTTCAATCTTGCAGATTCAGCATTTGCAAATCTGCTTAACGAATTGGTCGCGCAGGTTCTTGGGGCAACCCTGAAGACCGTGACAGTAGACGGAGGATTCTATTCCGTCAGCTACGATTCTGCGGTTCTCTATGATTTTCTGCAACAGCCCATTCACGAATTCTCGAAGTTGATCGAATCATTTCCAAGCGATTTTCTCCGTGGTTTCTTCGATGCCGAGGGCTTCGCCTCGCCCAAGCTCAATCACAAGAAACAGTTGTTCAGTGGAATCGAGATAGGAGCGGCAAACACGAATTTGGACTACTTGGCGCTGGTGAGCGATTTCCTTACGGGTCTGGGTATCGAGTCACGTCTGGCCAAAACTCACAAGATTGGCGAGGCAATGACTAGCCGCGGCAAGACCTTCACGAGGAGGCACGAGGTATCCCAGATCAGAATTGACGGCATCCAGAACGCTTTTCGTTACCATTCAGTCGTGGGGTTCTCGGTTCCCAGCAAGAAGGACAAACTCGACGACATGATTGCAATAATCAACGAGGTTCCTCTCAAGGGTCGATACGTCGCATTTCTCTCGAGCTATACACTTCGAAACCGAAGGTGGGCAAAGATTACTGGTAGGCATAATTGGCAATGATGGATTAGTCACATAGGAATACGTCCCGGAGGTCGGATTTGAGCCGACGACACTCCGGTTACTGTGGCCTGAGTAGGCTGATCGGGTCAGCCGATGGCCGACCGCTACAGCCGGAAGCTGTTGGTTCCCCACGAGGATCTACCAGGCTGAGCTACTCCGGGACGACGGCGCGCCCGCCCCGCATTTCTTAAGCGTTTCCGAGGTCTCCGTGGCGCAGCCTGCGAGGTCGCAGATGGCGAGGACCGCCGTCAGGACGAGGCGCGGGGAACGACTTTTAAAGTCCGCGGGCCGGGCGGCACCAGAACATGAGCGACAGGGACGAGAAGAAGGCCCCCGCCAAGAAGACGTCCGCCAGGAGGGCCGCGGCGAGGAAGAAGGCGCCCAAGGAGGAGAAGGCGGAGCCCGCCGCCGAGGTCACGGCTGCGAGGGCGGACCCGGGGCCCGCGCCGACGCCGGTCGTCCTAGCGAGGCACGATCGCGAGATGAAGGAGAGGGACGCGCGGGGCTACTCGTTGGGCGAGCTCGAGAGCGCCGGTGTGGGTGTGCTCTTCGCGAGGAGGAACGATGTCCGTGTCGATAGCAAGAGGAGGTCGGTGCTCGAGAGGAACGTAAGCAGCCTGAGGGGGTGGTACGTCCCCGAGCCGAAGACGCGGAAGGCCGAGGAGGCCCGAGAGGAGAAGGAGAAGAAGAAGAAGGTGTCTAGGCCGAAGAAGGCCCGAAAGTCGAAGGAAGACTAGAGCCCTAGGTCCGCGTCCTTTCGTTGTGGAAGAGGTACTGCTGAGCGTAGCCCGCGAACTCCCCGAAGTACCCCCTGGCGTCGGCCGCGAGAGCCTCGTAGGTGGCCTCCGAGAGGCTGCTCTTGCCCGAGACCGCTGACGCGAGCTTCTCCTTCAGCTCCGGGGCGAACAGGTGGGGGTAGTAGCCCGCGAGAACCTTGGCGATCCAGACGTCGATGGGGAACGCAGAGTACTTGCCGCACGAGAAGAGGAGGACGCAGTCGGCGACCTTGGGACCGATCCCCATCAGCGTCTTCTTTCCGAGGACCTCCTCCATGAGAAGCTCCTTCGATCTGGGGTAGTCGTAGAGGCGCAGCTCGTCGAGGTTCCGATAGCCCAGGTTGACCGCCTCCGCTATGCCCTTCACGTACCTCGCCCTGTACCCGAGGCCGCAGGCCGTCAGCGCGGAGACCTCGGCGGACGCGACCGACTCCGGCGTGGGGAAGAGCGAGTAGGCCTCACCCTCGAAATCGACCCTCTCTCCCAGGAGCCCGCAGAGGCTCGATATCATCGTCCTGATCCTCGGGATGTTGGAGTTCTGGGCGAGGGCGAACGAGAGCAGGCACTCCCAGACATCCTGCTTCATAAGCCTCAGGCCGTAGAGGGCCTGGACGGCCTCGGTTATCTTCTCGTCCTTCATTATGGAGGCGAGGATGCGCTCGAGGTCGTCCTCGAGGCCGAGGTAGCCGAAGAGGGCGTGGGAGTCCAGGGCCTCGGTGCTGGAGGCGCAGACGAGGGACGCGCCGTCCTGCCTGATGCGGACGACGCCCGGGCCCACGACGCCGACCCACCAGTCGCCCCTCTGCGCCCACCGGAAGGACTGGCCGCTCTCGAGGGTGTAGCGGAGGCTGAAGGGGACGCCCTCGGTGTTGATGGTGAATTCGCCCATCGGCTCTTGAACGGGTCGAACTCGCTATAAATAGCCTGCCGGACATCTCAGGAATCTTGACGTCGGGCTTCTTCACTCTGACGAGGGAGCGCCTAAATACGAAGTCCTCTCCAGAGGCGCGCGTGTAGTCCCTGAGTTTCCTTCTCGACCCCCCGGCCCTGCTTTTGATCGGTTTCGTCGCCGGCAAGGTCTACTGCGTGAGACCTACCGAGAGCTTCCGAACTAGGTAGCAGATTAGCTGTTGGACTACTTCACTTTGTCCAGCCTTTTCCCGACGTCGTCCCAGTTCACCACGTTCCACCAAGCGTCGACGTACTTTCCTCGGTCGTTCAGATACTGCAAGTAATATGCGTGTTCAAAAACGTCGCAGCCCAGCAGAATTGGGAGTTCGGCCAGATGCATCACGTTTTGTTTCTCGACTTGTGTCATCATGAGTTGACCCAGTTCAGAATCGTAACATAGGAGGGCCCATCCCACACCCTCCACGGCCTTGGCCGCGTCTCCGAACTGCTGCTTGAACTTGTCGAACCCCCCGAAGTCGGCGTCGATCTTGTCGGCCAGCTTCCCTCCGGGCTTGCCTCCTCCCTTTCCTGCGGGGGCCATATTCGGCCAGAAGAGAGAGTGGAGCTTGTGGCCGTCCAGGTTGAAGCTCAGGTCCCTGAGGACGCCCCTCACGTCAATCTGCATCTGCCCCGCCCGCGCCTTCTCGAGCTTGTCGAGGGCTGCGTTCGCGCCCGTCACGTAGGCGTTGTGGTGCTTGTCGTGATGCAGCGTCATTATCTGCTGCGATATGTACGGTTCGAGAGCGTTGTAGGCGTACGGCAGCGGCGGAAGAGTGTAGGTCTTAGCCATGAGAGTTTGGCCGGCCCGACTCGTTAAAACCTTTGCTACTTTGGTTCTAGTACCCCTTCGGCTCATGGCGCTTAAGTATTCGGCGGAACAGAGAAGATGTGCGAGCCGTCAGGGCCGTCCGGTTCAGTTACGCCTACTCCCAGGAGCTGGGCTCCCTCCTGGAGGACTTCCGCCTGATGTGCAACGACGCCATCAGGATAGCATTGCAGGAGAAGCCCAAGAATAGGTTCGCTCTAATCAGGCTCGCATACTCCCGCCTGAAGGAGTACGGTCTCCACACTCACTACCTGCTTTCGGCCTGCGAAGTCGCATTCTCGATATATCGCAACAAGGAGAGAAGGTCACGACCGTACGTGAAGCGCGTCTTTCTCAAGCTAGACAGCCAGTCGTACCTCCTGAACCACATGGTGTTGAGGATCCCGACCAGGCCCAGGCAGTTCGTCTACCTTGTCCTGCAGGGCTCCAGGTACCACCTCGCGTTCATCGACGATTCAAGCCTCAGGAAAGGCTCCATCACTCTTACGCCTCAGGGCCTCTCGATCGCGTTCTCGAAGGAATCCGCGACGATTGACATCGCAGGTAACGTAGGACTAGACGTGAACGAGAGGAACGTCACCACGTCAGACGCGTCTGGACGCGTGGCCCGGTACGACACCTCCGAGATTTCCGAGCTCAGGGAGCGATATAGGGACATTAGGGCGAAGATAGGAAATCGGACAAGGCAGGACAGACGAGTCAGCCAGCGCCTCTATCGCAAGTACGGAAGGAGGGAAAAGGACAGGACGGTTCACAGACTTCACCTGATCAGCAGGGCCATCGTTCAGGAGGCGAAACGGAAGCGATTCGGTGCGGTCATGGAGAGGCTGAAAGGGATACGGAAGCTCTACCGCAAAGGGAATTGGCAGGATGCCGTCTACAGAGGCAGGATGAACTCCTGGACCTTCCGGGAAATTCAAAGGCAAATCGAGTACAAGGCAAGATGGGAGGGTCTCCCCGTCACATACGTGAGCCCGCGCTACACGTCCCGAAACTGCTCGAAGTGTGGCTCCTCTCAGAGATTCGAGGGACGGACGGTGATCTGTCCCTCTTGCGGCAAGACCGAGGATAGGGACGCGAACGCATCGAGGAACATCATGATGGCCGCACAGGTTCGTGCGGCTCGGCCACCCAGAAGAAGCGGTGAAGGGGAACCCCGAAGGCAGGAGAAGGCGGGTAATCCTCCGAGCAGATGGGTGGAAGTTGACTCCTTCGGACATGAGCCGAAGAGTTGACAGAACCGCTACTTTACTTAGGTAGCTTTGTTCCTGCGGGGGAGATGTGCTCGATGACGAGGTCCTGCAGCCGGATGCACGAGATTCCGAAGGCGGCGCAGTAGGAGGCGAGCTCGCTGTCGAGCGTGATTAGGGTTATCGAGCCGCCCTTGTCAGAAAGGAACTTGACGATCTGGGGGTCGGATATCGGAACGCGCGAGTCCTCGTTCCCCAGCATGAGCCTGTGGACCGTCTCGCAGTCGACCCCCCGCGCCCTCAGCTCCCTCGCGAGACCGCTCACGTTGGCGTCCGTCATGTACTTCATGCGGTGGACCCTGACGTCACCGAAGGTCTCAGACCGTAAGCGACGGCTTCTCCTTCTTGGCCCTGGACCAGTCTTCGAGGAACTTCTTCAGGCCCGCGTCGGTGAGCGGGTGCATCATCATCTTCTCCATCACTTCGGCCGGCATCGTGGCTATGTCCGCGCCCAGCTTCGCGGCCTCGAGGACGTGCTGCGGATGTCTGATGCTCGCGACCAGGACCTCCGCCTTCAGGCCATAGTTCCGCTTTATCTTGACGAGGTCCTCTATCACCCCCATGCCCCTCTGGCCGATGTCGTCGAGCCTCCCTATGAAGGGGCTGATGTACGAGGCGCCAGCCTTGGCGGCGAGGAGGCCCTGGTTCGCCGAGAAGATGAGGGTTACGTTGACGGGGATGCCCATCGAGCTCACGGTCCTGGTCGCCCTCAGACCCTCGGGAATCATCGGGATCTTCACGACGACGTTCGGCGCGAGCTTCGAGAGGTGCTTCGCCTCTGAGACGATACCGTCGTGGTCGGTGCTGACGACCTCGGCGGATACCGGGCCGTTGACCTCCTTGCATATCGCGACGACGATCTCCTCGAAGTCGCCCTGCTCCTTGGCCACGAGGGAGGGGTTCGTCGTCACCCCGTCCACCAGGCCCATCTGGTTGTACCTCCGGATCGAGGCAAGGTTCGCTGTGTCGAGGTAGAACTTCATCGTTCTCACGACGACTGTTTTTTCTATTTAAGTTCTAGGTAGAGACCCGCTTATCTAGGGTCGGGATCGCGCGGCTGACGCGATGAACGAGGTCATCGAGGCGATCAGGTCGCGGAGGAACGTCAAGAGGATGGACCCGGACGGAGAGCCTCCCCGAGCCCTCATCGAGGAGATTATCGAGGCGGCGACCTGGGCCCCCAACCACCACCTGACCGAGCCCTGGAGGTTCGTCGTCCTTGAGAAGGGCGCGCGGGTGAGACTGGGGGAAGCGCTGGCGGCGGCGCTGGAAGGATCCTCCCCGGAGCCCCTTCCGTCGGAACGGCTCGAGAAGGAGAGGTCCAAGCCGCTCTCCTCACCGGTGTTGATCGCCCTCATAGGGGCCCCGGGGACCGGGGGGAACGTCGTCCCCCAGGAGGAGATCGTAGCTGCCGGAGCGGCCCTCCAGAACATGCTCCTTGCCGCGCGGTCACTCGGGCTGGCGACCTCGGTGAGGACGGGGATGCACTCGTACTCGGAGGTGGTGAAGAGGTTCTTCGCCATGGCTGAGGGCGAGGTGCTCGTCGCGATGGTCCAGGTCGGATACGCCTCGGGAGCGGTCGCTCCGGGGAAGAGGACCCCCTTCCGCGAGAAGGTCACCTGGCTGGCGTCCTGAGCAGCGGCTCAGTCTTTGGTCTCGGAGGCCCCCTGGGCCTCGCGGCTCCCGAGCTTGGAGGGCCACCAGTTGAACCTCTCCGCTAGTCCCATGAGCGCCGGGACGAAGAGCAGGATCACGACTCCGACGTCAACTAGGACCGCAGCCGCCACGACGAAGCCTATCTCCCCCAGGAGAGCGATCCTCGTGGCTATCAACGAAGAGAAGACCGTGGCCAGCACCAGGCCGAGCCCGAATATGGTCACCCAGATCTTGTTCAGCGCGGTCTTGATGGCGTCGTCGTCCGACTTGCCGTTGAGCACCTCCTCCCTGATCCTGGTGACGAAGAAGATGTCATAGTCGATGCCGACCCCGAGCATGGTCACGACCACGAAGAGGGGCGCGAAGTCCAGGATTGGCAGCCCCTGGATGTAGTAGTAGAGGACGATTAGGAGAGCGCTCGCGAAGGCGACGCTGCAAAGGATGGTGAAGACGAGCCTTACGGGGGTGAACGCGGACCTGAGCTGGATCAGGAGTATGACGTAGACGGAGGCGGCTAGGACTGCTATCACCTCGGGGAGAATCCCATTCAGGAATGCCTGACTGTCGTAGGTCGACTGGGTGGTCCCGCCGTAGTAGAGCGCGACGCCCTTCACGCCCGGAAGCGCCGCGACCGCAGACTCCACCTTGAGGAGCGTGTCGATGGAGCTCTGGCCCATGGCGTCGCTGCCGAGCCCCACGACGACCTGCGCGGTCTCGTTGTTCTTGCCGATCGTCGAGAGCATGCCGGCGAGGTACTGCGACCTCTCGGGCTCCGGCAGCTGCTGCACGCCCGAGTAGTTGAACGGCGAACCGTACGGGCGCGTGGGACCCGAGACGGTGGAGACACCCCGGACCGAGGAAGCTGTGGAGCTGATCAGCTCTATCTGCTTCAGCAGGGTCTGGTTGAACTGGTCCTGCCCGTAGACTATGGGCGTGGGCGTCGTGATGACGATGATGGAGGGATCCACCGTGGAGCTTCCCAGCGCCGATTCCATCACGTTGAGCCCCACGTTGCTCTCGAAGCTCGGGAACAGCTTCAGTATGTCGGACCCCGTCGCTGTCTCCGCCACCACGAAGACCGCGCCCAGGGCGAAGACCGAGACGACCGCGATGACTGCGACCTTGTTCTTGAGGGTCTTCTCCCCGATGCGGTTCAGCCGGCTGATCTTGGACCGCTGGACGTTCTTCCGCCTGTTGAGGCCCGGCCAGAAGAGCCTGTCGCCGAGCGTCAACTCGAGCGCCGGGAGGAGCGTTAGGGAGGCCAGGATGAGGATTGAGACGGCGATTGCTATCGCGGTGCCGACGCCGCTGAAGAGCGGGACGTTGGCGACGGCCATGACTATGTACGCCACGACGACGGTGACGCCGGCGGTCAGCACCGCCTGGCCGGCCCACTTGACGGAGACGGAGACGCTCTCATCGGTCGTCCTTCCGTTGTTCCTCTCCTCCTTGGTCCGTCTGAGCTGGAGCACGGAGTAGTCCACGGCGAGGCCGAGCGTTAGGAGGATGGTGAGGGCGGGGGTCAGGAACGTGAGGGTCCCGTGGCCGAGGATGTCGACGCCGTAGTATATGGTGGGGAGCGCTATCGCGATCGCTATCCCGCCGACGAGCACCGGGATCAGCGCCGCCAGGGGCGCAAGCAGCAGAATTCCGACTATGGCGAGCGAGGCCAGAACCCCGGGGACCACCGTTATGCCCACCACGGGGCCGAAGACCTTCGAGATGTCCTGGGTGAGGACCGCCGACCCGGTCACGTAATAGGTGCCGAGAGGGGGAAGCGCCGAGGCAACGATGTCCGACCGGAAGGCGGCGATCATCGCCGAGGTGGGCGGGACGGAGAAGCTGTAGACCACTATCATCGTGCCGTTGTCGGGGCTGACGAAGTTCCTGGTGATCGAGGGGGAGAGCGCGAGCGGGTACTGCTGGTAGTCCTCAGAGACGACTGCGCTCTCTATGGCGGCTCTGACCTGTGACGGGGCGTAGCCCGAAGCGAGGGACGAGAGGAGGGACGCGAGCGGGGCGACGCGGGCGGTGAACAGGGGGGACGAGGCGAACGAGGCCGCGGTCGCGTTCGCCACAAGCGCCGAGGCCGTCTGCCAGGTCGACGCCATGCCCGCGGAGGCCAGGCTCTCGTTGAGCTGGGAGACCTGCTGCAGGAGCGAGGGGACCACCGACTCCAGGAACGAATACTCGGTGGAGTAGATGCTCTCGATCCCTGTGAAGCTCGGCGAAAGCGCGGGGTCGGATGCGAGGGTGCGGTTCAGCCCTAGGACCGCGGCTTGGACCGAGGCGGAATACATCTCGTCGTTCTGGAGGACCACGATGATCGTGTTCAGTCCAGAGCTGTTGGAGGAGGGGAACTGCGCATCTATGATGTTCTGCGCCTGCTGCGACTCGGAGTTCGTCGGTCCGCCGAAGCTCTGGTCTGCGACGTTGTAGGACACGGCTCCGAAGAACGTGGGGACCTGCGTCCCCGCGATTATCAGGGCGATGATCCATGCTACGATGATGAGCTTGCGCCGCCTCTTCAGGAACGAGTTGAAGGCTTCGAATCGAGACCGCGGCAAGAGGTCAGCCCGCGGCTCCCTTACCCGATTTAAGTTTTGGTACCGATAGAGGCAACGGAGGAATCGGTTTGTCCCTTCTCGCCGCGTACCGTGACGGCCGCTTCCTCTATCTTGCGGGCCGTGAGCCCGTACTTCTCGAAGAGCTCGGGGGCCTCGCCGCTTTCTCCGAACCTGTCGTTCACCCCGACCCTCTTGACCCTCACGGGATGGTCGTCAGTCACTACCTCGCAGACGGCGGACCCGAGCCCTCCAAGGACGTTGTGCTCCTCAACGGTCACTATCGAGCCGCACTGCCTCGCATACTTCCGCACGAGCGCCTCGTCGATGGGCTTGACGGTGTGGGAATCTATCACCGCGGCGTTTATCCCGCGGGCTCCGAGCGAGTCGGCGGCCCTGAGGGCCTCCGCGACCATCACGCCGCAGGCGAAGATCGCCACGTCGCTCCCGTCCCTCAGGACGTTGGCCGACCCGAGCCTAAATTCGAATCCCGTCTCGTATATCACCGGGACTGAGGACCCCTTCACGACGCCCCGCGTCAGGCGGACGTAGAAGGGACCCCGGATGTCCGCGATCGCCTTGACTATGCCCTTCGTCGAGACGGAGTCGGAGGGCACGATCACGCGCATCTTGGGGATGGCGCGCATGATGGCGATGTCCTCGAGCTGCTGGTGGGACGCCCCGTCCGGCCCCACCGATATCCCGCCGTGGGAGCAGATCAGCTTGACGTCAAGGTCTGCGTAGGCGACGATGTTCCGGATCTGGTCGACGCACTTTCCCGGGACGAAGATGGCGTAGGTCCCTGCGAAGGCCGTCTTGCCCGCGAGGGCTAGCCCCGCCGCGACCCCGACCAGGTTCTGCTCCGCTATCCCGACGTTGAAGAAGCGCTCTGGGTACTTGGAGCCGAACATCCCCGACTTGATCGACTCCGTTGTGTCGGCGCCCAGGACCACGAGGTTCGGGTGACTCTCCCCGAGCTCGACCAGGGCCTCCCCGTAGGCCGACCGCATCGATGCCAGCTTTTCGAGCATCAGCTCCCACCCCTCGCCGCCTGGGCCCTCGCCCTCAGCTCGCCTATGGAGCGTACCGGGTCAGGCTTTCCGTAGACGCCTGCGCCGGCCACGAAGACGTTCCCCCCGCGCTTCGCTACCTCCCCGACGTTCCCTTCGTCGATGCCTCCGTCGACCTCGAGGTCCAGGTCCAGTCCCCTCTCGGCCACGAGCGCGCTCATCCTCTCTATCTTGGGGAAGACGCCTACCTCCATGGCCTGGCCGCTGAAGCCCGGGTTGACCGTGAGGAGGAGGAGAGCGCTGAGCGCGTGCAGCCGGTCCTCGGCCCACTTCGGGAGCTGAGTCTCGGGTCTGAGCGCGAGCCCCATCTCCTTGCCCTTCGAGCTGATCCTGGAGTGGAGAGCGTCGAAGGCAGCCGAGTCGAGCACCTCGGCCTGGAAGGTCAGGAGGTCCGACCCTGCCTCGAGGAACTTGTCGACGTACAGCTGCGGGTCGGCAATCATGAGGTGAGTGTCGAACTTGATCCTGCTGCGCGGGCGGAGCGCCTTGACGGTCCCGGGCCCGAAGGTTATGTTGGGGGCGAACCGTCCGTCGATGACGTCGAGGTGGATCTGGTCCGCCCCGCCCCGCGATGCGATCTCGAGGCCCTCCCTCAGGTTGCTCAGGTCGGAGGCGAGGATGGAGGGGGCGATCTTGATGGGCCTCATGGTCACTTCAACTCGTCGTAGATGGCCGTCATCTTGTCCTTGGAGGGCGCGGTGCCGTGATAGGTGGGTGACCACTCCATGAACGAGACGCCCTTCCCCTTGACCGTGTGCGCGATGATCATAGTCGGCCGGTGCTTGGTCATCTCCGCGTTGTCGAAGGCGTCTATGAGCTGGAGGTAGTCATAGCCGTCCACCTCTATGACGTTCCAGTTGAACGCGCGCCACTTCGACGCCAGGGGCTCCAGCGGCATTATCTGCTCGGTCAGCCCGTCCTGCTGGATGCCGTTCCTGTCGATTATCGCGGTCAGGTTGTCGAGCTTGAACTTCGAGGCCGACATCGCTGCCTCCCACACCTCTCCCTCCTGCTGCTCGCCGTCACCCATGAGAACGTAGGTGCGATAGGACTTGCCGTCGAGCTTCCCGGCGAGGGCTTCGCCCACGCCCACGGAGAGGCCGATGCCTTCTGAGCCGGCGGGCATCTCCACCCCCGGGATCCTGAGGTCGGGGTGGCCCTGCAGGAGGGCCCCGAGCTTGCGGAGGGAGAGTAGCTCCTGTGCGGGGAAGTATCCCGCCTGGGCGAGAATCGAGTAGAGCAGGGGTGCGGCGTGACCCTTCGACAGGATGAACCGGTCACGGTCGGGCCAGTGGGGGTTCTTCGGGTCGTGCTTCATCTTGTAGAAGTAGAGCGTCACCAGTAGTTCGACGGCAGAGAGCGAGCCGCCGGGGTGGCCCGACCCCGCCTCGGCCAGCGTCCCCAGGATGAGCTTCCTAGTGTTCCTCGATATCTCCTGAAGCCTGGCGGCCTCGTGGGCTGTCTCCATCTGGCTCTACCTCCTCACGGGGGCCTGGGAAATCCGCTGTAAAAAGTCACCAAGCTCGTCGAATCCCGCTTGGAAGTCCGAGGTAGTCAGCGTCACGTTGCGCGCCTTGTCCGACCTCAGCGGCCCCG
Source organism: uncultured Nitrososphaerota archaeon (assembly GCA_963703285.1). Taxonomy (GTDB): domain Archaea; phylum Thermoproteota; class Nitrososphaeria; order Nitrososphaerales; family Gagatemarchaeaceae; genus Gagatemarchaeum. Next base: position 333,742 of record OY969807.1, on the reverse strand, counting down.
CGATGTTGGAGAGGCAGGCGGCCTCCGTGATGGACCCTCCCGCCGCGACCCCCAGGGCGAAGACCCCTGTCATGGCGTCCCTCACGCCCACCTTACTGAAGAAGTTCCTCCTGCCGTAGATCGGCGGGTAGTTCGTTATCTGGTCCCTCTCGAAGACTGTCATCCCCTGCTCGCCCCTCGTGATGAGCATCCCCTTGCAGTCGAGCCTCTGCATCAGGTTGACGCCCATGTTCCGCAGGCTCGTCTCGTTCACCATGCTCATGCCGGTGGCGTGCGTCGCCTCCTCCATGTTCGACTTGATGTAGGTCACGCCCGAGAAGTCGAGGTAGTGGCGCATCTTGGGCTGGGCGACTACGATCTTCTTCGACTCCTTCGCGGCGGAGACGACTCCGTCTATGAGCATGGGGCCGATCACCCCCCTGTCGTAGTCCGAGAGGACGACGGCGTCGACGCTGGGGATCTCCCCCGTGGCGGCCTCGATGAACGCCCGCGTCGTCACAGGGGGGATGTCCTTCCGCGTCTCCTGGTCGATCCTGAGGTAGTGCAGCCGGTTCACCATCACCCACGTGCGGAGCGAGCTGGGTCTGTTCTTGTCGACAGCGATCCCTGCGGTGCCGATCCCGTTCCTGTTGAGGTCCTCCCTGAGCCACGCTCCCTGGGCGTCGTCGCCCACGACCCCGAGGACCGAGACGTTGGCTCCCAGCGAAGAAATCTCCCTGGCCAGGTTCGCCGCCCCTCCGGGGAGAAGCGTCTCTCCGACGTAGTCGCCAGCCGGAACCGGGGCCTCCCGCGCAAGCTTCCGCGCGGAGACCTCCACGAACCTGCTCACTATGAGGTCGCCCACGACGAGTATCCGCCTGCCCTGAAATCTGGAGAGGACCGAGGCAAGCCGTTCGACGGAGAGAACTTCCATGCTGACTGCTGGCCCTCTTGAGTTTTGCCCGGTGATGGCCTCATTTTAAGACTTTGGTGGCGAGGCGTCCGCAAGCGCGTATAAGGGCCGGGCGTGGCACGCTCGGGGGGCATGAAGAAGGCCGAAGCGCGGATGATCGTAGTGAGGGACTCTCCCCTGAACGCGGAGGCGCCCAGGACGGTGCTCCGTACCCCGACGACCCCAACCTCGTCGTTCTTCGTCAGAACCCACTTCGACATGCCGAGCCTGGAGGCCGCGACCTGGAAGCTCAGGGTTGATGGGGACGTCGATTCCCCGCGCGATTTCACCTATGACGAGCTCCTCGCCATGCCGACGGTGACAATCCCGGTCACGCTCGAGTGCGCGGGCAACGGCAGGAAGGGATTCGCGACGGCCGCAGAGGGAGAGGTGCGGTGGGGTCACGGCGCCGTCGGTACGGCGATCTGGACGGGGGTGCCGCTGCGCGAGGTCCTCGGCAGTTGCCGCCCGAGGAAGACCGCGACCAAAGTCGTGACAGAGGGCTCGGACTCGGGTGAGGTCCCAGGCGCAGGCCGCGTCGCATTTGCGCGTTCCCTCCCAATTGAGAAGGCACTGGACGCGGGGACCATTGTAGCGCTTCGCATGAACGGAAGGACGCTCACGAGGGAGCACGGGTATCCGGCGAGGCTGATCGTCCCCGGCTGGTACGGCATGGCTTCTGTCAAGTGGATTGGCAGGGTGGGGGTCGTCTCGGGGCGGGGGACCCCGCCGTACTTCAACGGCGTGAAGTACGTCTACGTCACCGGGGCGGGGTCGCGGGAGAGGCGGGAACCGGTGAGGGAGATGAGGGTGAAGTCCCTGATCACACGCCCGCTGGAGGGTGAAGAGCTCGGGCTGGGCAAGCCGACGGAGGTGACGGGGATGGCGTGGTCGGGAAGCGGGAGGGTTACCACCGTGGAGGTCGACCTGGGAGGGGGGTGGGAGAGAGCGGTGCTCGGCCGTACGAAGGGGGGAAGGTACGCCTGGGTGCCCTGGAGGATGAAATGGACGCCGGAGAGGCGGGGCGGGCTTGTGATCTCAGCCAGGGCCGCCGACGAACTCGGGAACGTCCAGCCCCCCGAGCCGTTCGAGAACAGGTTCCAGTACGGCTACAACGCGGTCGAGAGGGTCCGCATCACCGTGCGCTAGCGCCCAGGCTCCGTCCGCGACCCTTCAGCGCCCTCCTGCTTCCACCTCTCCTCGAGGAGGTTCCCCACGACGACGACCGCCTTGGAGATCTCCCTCTGCATCGCCAGCGGGTCGTAGTTCTTGGGGGCATCGTACTGGAGGAAGCGCGCGTTGGGGTCCAGGTTCAGGAACTCCTTGCAGGACTCGTAGATGGCCAGGAGCGTGGGCCCGTCGAACTTCTTCAGGTCCGACCGCCAGGCGTGGTGGAAACCCCTCCCGCTGACGAAGGTGACCTTCACGTTGCCCTCCGCCTCCTCCCTGACGCTCTTCCAGAATTCGAGCGAGACGCTCTCCTCTGCGAGTTCGCCACTCCTGACCCTCGTCTCGAACCGCGTCTTCCGCCTCAGGACTTCCTGTCCAGATATCTCGAACCTCTCACCGACCTCCTCGGGTTTGAGTCCCAGGATGGAGAGATAGTAGCATCCTTCGTCGAGCGCGTCGTCGACCTCGTCAGGACCCTCCGGCGGACTCTTCGAGACCAAGGCTTCATTCCGGGCACCTAGGGGGTGCCGATATACGTTACCATCGGGAAGACCCTTTAGCCTATGCCGTAGGTGCTCATGAAGAACCCTCTCGGCCCGCAGCGAGGTCTGTCCTTGAGCGCCCGGTCCCAGAAGGCGCCAGGGAGGAACTTCCGTCTGCGTCACTTGATGAACGAGGCCGCGAACGCGTAGCGGTTTGCCCGCAGCACGTCCTCCTCGTTCAGGATCCCGTTGCGGAGGAGGAAGTCGATTTCGCCCCTAAGGTTGGTCATGAGCATCTCGGGACCGTCCGTGTTTATGGTGTACTTGATGTGGCGGGACTCGAAAGCCCTGAAGATCTGCTTCATGTGTCCCACCCCCTTGATCACGCGGGTGTTCAGGTTCGAGGATGGGCAGACCTCGAGGGTGACCCCCGCCTGCCTGACCATCTCGAGGGTGCGGTCGTTCTCTATCGATCTGACGCCGTGGCCGATCCTGTCGGGCTGCAGTTGCTTGATGACCTCCCTCACGGAGTTGTGCCCCTCGTCCTCGCCTGCATGGACTGTGAGCCCGAGCCCCTCGTCCCTGCGCGCGCCTGTAGAGGTCCTTGCACTCGGAGTAGCGGAACCGCTTGCTGTGCGGCCCCGCTATGTCTATGCCGACGACGCCCCTGGAACGGTATCGGAGCGCCTTCTCCAGGAGTATCTCGTTCTGGGAGTGGCTGAACGTCCTGTCGAGGCAGACGATCAGCCCTGTGCGAACGGGATACTCGAGCGAGGACCTGTCGATCCCCCGGATCGCCGCCATCATTATCTGGTCCAGGTCCTGCTCTCCGCCCCTGTTCCGCTTCATGGGGTTGAAGCGGAGCTCCAGCAGGGTTATGTTGTTCTTCCTGTAGGCGCCGGCAATAGTGTGGTAGACGGACTGCTCTATCGCCAGGGGGCTGGACTGGATCAGCTCGGTCCACTTGAACATCTCGAGGTAGTCGTCGAAGGACTTGACCTTGCGGGGGTTGACGGTGATCATGTCCGTGAAGCGCCAGTAGTCCTTGGTGGGCAGCTTGATGCCCTGGGCGTGGGCTATCTCCCACATCACCGAGGGGTCGACGGAGCTCCCCAGGTGGACGTGGAGCTCGGCGAGCTTCGTCTGGGGGCCGAGGAAGTGCGACATACTCTCACTGGGGCTCTATGGTCGCCGGAGGCTTGGAGGAGATCGAGTAGACCACGCTCACCACGCCCTCCACCTCGTTCGTGATCTTCGCGGAGATCTTCTCGAGGAGGGCGTGGGGAGCCCTGTACCAGTCGGCCGTCATGGCGTCGATCGACTCCACGATCTTGACGGTGACCTGGTATCCGACCCTCCTCTCGTCCCCGAGCACTCCCGTCACCCTGTCGTCACCGACGTAGGCGAAGCCCTGCCAGACCTTGTTGTAGACGCCCTCCTCGAGGAGCGCGCCCTCGACCACCCTGTTCGACTCCCGGCAGACCCTGAGCTTCTCGGGCGTCACCTCGCCGATTATCCTCACCGCTAGGCCAGGCCCCGGGAAGGGGTGCCTCTGCAGGACCTTCGCCGGTAGGCCAAGGAGGGCCCCGAGCGAGCGGACCTCGTCCTTGTAGAGTGCGCGGAGCGGCTCGACCACCTCCAGAGAGAGATCCTTCGGGAGGCCGCCCACGTTGTGGTGTGTCTTGATCACGGAGGCAGGAGCGGACGAGTGGCCGCTCTCGATGACGTCGGGATAGAGCGTCCCCTGGGCGAGGTAGCGGAAGGGCCCCCGCTCCCTTGCGTACCGCTCGAAGACGTCGCCGAAGACTCGCCCTATGACCTTGCGCTTGGCCTCCGGCTCGGAGACGCCGCGCAGGGCCTCTATGAACGTCCGGGAGGCGTCGACCGAATCCACTGGGACGCCTAGGTCCTCCTTGAGGAACTTGGAGACCTCGGCTCCCTCCCCCTCCCTGAGGAGGCCCGTGTCTATGAAGACGCACTGGAGCTTTTCGCCCACCGCTCGGTTGAGGAGGACCGACGCGACCGAGGAGTCGACTCCGCCGGAGACCGCGCAGAGCACCCTGCCGTCGATGGTGGCGGCCAGCCCGGCCACTTGGTCTTCGAGGAAGCTCGACATGCTCCACCTCCTGCTCGCCCCGCAGACGTCGAAGACGAAGTTCGAGAGGATGGCGTTGCCGTTCTCCGTGTGCGCCACCTCGGGATGGAACTGCACGCCGTACTGCCTCCCGTCGGCCGACCGGACGGCGGCGTAGGGGGAGTTCTCGCTGACGCCGAGAACGGACATCCCCTCCGGCAAGCGGGTGGCGGAATCGCCGTGGGACATCCAGCAGGATATCTTGCTCTGGGAGAAGCCGCCGAAGATGCCCGACCTGTCGAGGATCGTGAGGCTGGACTTGCCGTACTCGCGCCTGGCCGCCCTCTCGACCTCGCCCCCGTGCGCCTGGACGATGAGCTGGTAGCCGTAGCAGATGCCGAGGACTGGGATGGGACTGCGAAGGAGCGCCTCGTCAGGGTGTGGAGAGGAGGGGGCGTAGACGCTGGCGGGGCCGCCGGAGAGCACGACGCCCGCGACCTTGAGCCTGAGCAGTTCCTCGACCGGCGTGTCGTGCCTGAAGAGGGAGGCGTAGACGCCCAGTCCCCTCAGCCTCCGGCAGATCAGGTGCGAGTACTGTCCGCCGAAGTCGAGTACCGCTATCCCGCCTTCGAGGAGACCCTCGTCCAGCCTAGGTCCCCCCCTTCAGGGTCAACGAATGGACCCCCAGCTCTGTGTAACCCACAGCCGAGACGAGCCCGAAGGATGCGACGCCCCACAGGTCAGGTATGCTCTTCGCCCCGGCGTACCCGAACGAGGCCCGGAGCCCGTTTGCCATCCCCCCCAGGACGTCCTCGGCGCTCCCGGCGTAGTTGACGTAGGCCTCCACGCCTTCGTCGAGCCCCTTCGCGGGCACGCTGTACCTGTCGAGCGCGAACCTGGCCCTCCGGGCCGCGGCGCTTGCCATCCCCCTGTGCACCTTCACCTTCCTCCCGTTCCTCGTGATGACCTTGCTGGGCGACTCGTCTGTGCCCGCCAGGACCGAACCGAGCATGACGGTCGAGGCGCCCGCCGCGAAGGCGAGGGAGGCGTCCCCGGAGCCCCTTATTCCGCCGTCGGCGATTATCGGGATGTCCACGTTGAGTTCACTCGCCGCCGTCGCGACCTCCGCGACCGCGAAGAGCGTTGGGGCGCCGACCCTCGTGACCTCTGACGTGATGCAGACGGACCCGGAGCCTATCCCCACGCGAAAGCCGTCGACCCTGGGGAGCTCGGAGACGATGTCGTGGACCGCCCTCCTCGTCCCTATGTTCCCTGCGATGAAGTCCCTGCTGAGATTAGGGAGGACCTTCGCGGCTGCCCTGAGGACGTTCGAGTTGTGGAAGTGGGCGACGTCAGCGACGAGGAAGTCAGCGACCCTGTCGAGCGCTTCGCACCTCTTGGCATCCATCGGCGAGACGGACGCACCGACAAGGGGACGTCCCTGGGTGTCGGCCGACCTGACCTGGACCTTCGATGCCTTCACCCTGGTTACCTGCGCGACCTGGTCCTCGATGGAGAGGTTCCGGTGTATCACGCCGACGCCACCGAGACGCGCCATCTCGAGGGCCAGCCTCCACTCCGTGACCGTGTCCATCGGGGAAGAGACGAACGGGAGCTCGAGCGCGATCTTCTTCGTCAGATGGGAGGCGAGCGAGATGTCGCGCGGCTCGACCTCGCTCCTACCCGGGAGGAGTATGAAATCCCGGAAGGTGAAGACATTGGAAGCGTTCTTCAGTTTTGAGACGAAACTTAGGGGCAAGGTCTTGTAGTCCTTGCCAAAAGAAGCACTCCAAGGTGCTATAATAAGGATTGTGGAGTCCTATCCAGCGCGGCCCGCGAGGTTACCCCCAGCTGCGACCACCCAGATCAGCGCGGGGTAGGCGACCATCCTCTCCATCCCTCCCGGGCCCAGCCCCAGGTACGTCCCGCTGGCGTAGAGGACCAGGGCGACGAGGGTGAAGGCCCCCAGGACGACGGCGAAGTAGGACATCGGGCGGGCGAGCAGGCGGAAGGAAGAGATGGCCGCGACACCGGTGAAGAAGAAGGCGATGAACGACACGAGGACGTGGAGCCCTCCCGTCGACTCGGGGAACACACCGACCCCCATAGCGCCGATGCTGCCGATCATCGTGAGAACTCCCGTGACCCTGTGGCGGCCGGAGACTACCAGGTAGCCGGCGGCGAGCCCGAGGACGCCGAGGATGAAGACGCTGACGTCGAAGACGCCGGCAGAAGGCTGGTTCACGATGCAGGTGCTGGTGCAGTCCGCCCCCAGGTCGCTTATGTGGTTCGCCGAGACGCTGTAGCCGGGGAAGACCGCCTCGGCGATCACGAGGGCCACGAGGAACTGGGCACCCCCGACGAAGAGGAGGGATCCGGCCAGCCTAAGGGGTTCCCGGACCAGTTCGGAGCCCTAACCCCGTTGCTCGGCCTGCTGGGCCTTCATCTCTGTCTCGACCTCGTGCAGGTCCTTGATCGAGTCGATGAGCGACCAGAACCCGTAGAACGGGTAGGAGACTATCTCGGCGTACTGGACGAGCTTGGGGAACGTCTCCCTCTCGATGTCGCCCTCCTCCGGCAGGTGCTTGGCGATCTTCTGAACGTTGATTATGTAGACCCCTCCGTTGATCCAGACGTCCGGGAACTCGGGCTTCTCCTCGAACTTCCTGACGACCTTCAGCTTATCGATGTGGACTATCCCGAACCTTGACTTGTAGGGGACGAGCGCCATCGTGACGGTAGGCTGCGTCCCTGGCGTCTGGTGGGATTCGAGCATGTTCTTCAGCGGGAGGGAGGTTATGATGTCTCCGTTCATGACGACGATGTTCTCGCCCGGCGAGGACAGACCGTCGAGGGCCTTCCTGATCGCGCCCCCCGTGCCCAGCGGCGTCTCCTCGACGCTGTAGGAGACACGGACGCCGTTGTAGGTGGAGCCGAAGTGGTCCTTCAGCCGTTCCCACTTGTATCCGCTGAGGAAGACCACCTCGTCCAGCGGGATCTCCCTCTTCAGCCAGTCTATCTGCCACTCCGCGATGGGACGCTCGTTGACGAGGACTAGGGGCTTCGGTCTGTCGTCCGTCAGGGGCCTCAGGCGCAGACCCTGCCCTCCTGCGAGAATGAGGGCCTTCATGACCGACTCACCCGAGCGGAGGAACTCAAGAGAGGAGCTGAGTCTTGCATGGGACTCTGTTGGCCGCCGGACTCCGGACGATATTTAGGCTTTTGGAGGAGTTCAGTCGAGCAGATAGCGGGCCAGCTCGGGCTTCCCGCGGGTCGAGACGTATATCCCGGGAAGGCCGCGGTCCCTCACGGCCTCGGCCACCGCGCGGGCTTCCTTGAGCAGGGCCGGCTCCCCTTCGGCCGCGATCGCGTCCAGTTCCGCTGGCAGGTCCCACCCGAACCTCGCCCTGCAGCTCCGGACGTCCTCGAGGCTCCTGAACGGGAAGATATTGTGGAGGACCTTACCCTCCAGGTGGTTGGCGCTCAGCTTCGCTACGTGCGTCTGAAGCGTTCGGGCGACATCCGAGGTCGGCGGCTGCGCCAGGAGGACGTCCGCGCCGGACTTCAACCGGCCCTCTGCAATCCTCGCCCCCCGGTTCCCGTCGAGGGTCGAGATGTCGACGGGCGAGAGCAAAGTCGCGTTGACGTCTGACCTCTCTGCGAGGGCCCTCACCTCGGAGAGGGCTTCGGCGAGGGTCTTGAAGTCGTAGACGTTCCTGGAGCCCTCGCCCTCCCCGTACTTGTCCCCCCACACGAGGGAGACGGACTCGAGCCCCAGCGAGAGGCACGTGAGGAAGGTCGTCCGCACCGCCTTGCGGTTCATGTCCCTCATGGGGACCACCGGTATGACCTCAGTGCCGAGCTCCTCCTTCAGGACGGCGGAGGTGTAGACCGAAGCCAGCTGGAGGCGACCCGGGTCCTTCATGTCGGCGACGAGGATGGCGTCGGCCAGGTCCTCTATCTTCCTCACCCTGGCCACCATGTCGCGCATCTTCTGCTTTATCCCTATCAGGGGCTCCCTAGCCGTCTCCAGGCTGAAGTTAGGTGGGAAGACCTCTATGAGCGTCGTGAAGATGCCCCTGCTCATCCTCTCGTTGAGCCTCAACTACTCGATCACTTTCTGGCGGTAGACCTGCGCGCCAGACTGCAGGGACGCCTCGGCCCTCCCGAGCTCGAGCGTCAGGTAGGCAAGATGCCGCCGGGACACGCCCAGGCCGTCGGCTTCGTCGTTCAGCGACTGGAATATGCGCTCAGCGGACCTCGACTTGAAGCGCCTCTTCGGGACGTGCTGGTAGGAGTAGTAGGTGACGAGTATCTCCTTCGTCTCCCGGAGTATCGAGACGAGGAAGTAGCCCTGGGGGTCGTACTCGTCGGAGGCGAGCCTGGACGGGAGGGCCTCCTCGGGGCGACCGAAGTAGACGTCGTCCCTCGCGAGCGTCAGCACGACGTTCTTCGAGTAGGCCACCTCCCTGTTGAGGTTCCTCTGCCCGCAGTGGGGGTGGACGAACTGTATCCTGTCCTCGCCCAGCCGGCTGCGTGCGAAGTCAATCATCTTCCCCGTCTCCTCGGCCGTCTCCACCCTGAGACCCTGGCTGTCGGTACAGCCGAGGCCTATGAGCTGGTCGTAGCTCCTCCGGCTCGTCTCGTCGAAGAGGCGCGGATAGTGGTAGAAGTCGAGGGAGATGGTGTGGACCCTGGTCCGGGTCAGTTCGGGGAAGACCCTGGACGCGTCGCCGCACGCATGAAGCACGACGGGGAGCCTTGCGGCCGAGGCCACCTCCTCGTAGAGGCCGATGAAGTAGTCGGGGACGAACGAGTCGGAGGCGACCGCGGGCGAGTCGAGCTGTATCCACGAGACGGCGCCTGATTGCTGGAGCTGCTCTATCTCGGGGATGATGATCTTCCTGTTTATCTCGACCGCGAGCTCGCGCGTGTCGGCGTACGCCGTGGTGTTGATCTTCGCGAACCTGGCGAGCGTGTACGCGTCCGTAATCGGCTCCTTGATCTCGTAGTTGGATGGGAGCGTCTTACGCGCGTGAATGACGTCCGCCAGCCTTGACGGGCCGAGCCTCGATATCTTGCCGTCCACGAAGGCCTCGGAACCGTTCCAGCTGAGGCCCTTGACGAACTTGGGGTCGAGGAATAGCGAGTACAGGTCGCCGCGCGACTGGCCCGTCGACGGGACCTCTATGCCCGCCGAGGTGAAATCCTCGAGGGCCTCGTCGATCGACCAGAGGTAGGGGTCGATGACCTCGTCCCCGAGCCCGTGACTGGAAATCGCGAGGTAGTACTCGATGTCCTCGGGCTTCGGGAACGTGGGGTAGCTTCCGATGGTTGTCGTCTTGGGAATCAAGATGCGGCCAGCTCACCCCTCGCCTTCTCCGCCCCGGCCACGACGAGGTCTAGCATGGCCTGGGCGACCTCCGGCCGCCTGGTGCGCAGCCCGCAGTCCGGGTTGACGTACAGGTCCTCCGGATCGATATCCGTCACCTTGGCCGCGTACAGCGCCCTGTCCCTCACGACGTCGACGGACGGGAGCCGGTCGGTGTGGATGTGTATCACGCCGACCCCCAGGCCTCGGGAATAGCCGTACTCCTTGAAGAGCTTCAGGTCCGCGAAGCCCGGCCTGCTGCCGTCGGTGACCCCCCGGCCGTAGGAGTCCCTGTTGCCGTACTCGAAGGAGAAGCGCTCGCACTTCCTCATCTCGAGGATCTCAGGGAAGAGGATGCCGTAGCCGACGCTCGGCGGGAAGCAGCTGTGGACGCTGAAGGTCGCGCTCAGCCCCTTCGTCGTCTCGTTGAACGCCTCCGTCACGAGGGCGATGTCCTCCCGGGACTGGTACTGTGTGGCGGCCGGGATGTCGATCTGCACCTCCTCGACGCCCTTCGCTATGAGCTCGCGGATGACCCTCCTGATTATCCTGGCGAGGTCGAGGGTGAACTCGCGCCTCGCGTTGAACAATCTCTCGAGCGGCGCGACCTTCTCCGCCGCCCACTTCGAGGTGTAGTAGTTGTTGTCCGACCAAGCCATGATGGTTATGGCGTCTGTCACGGGCAGCTTGATCTTGCGCCTGGCGTGCTTCTGCGTGAAGAGGAGCTCGTCCAGGTGGTAGTTGCTCTCGTAGGCCGGGGGGGACCTGATCGAGGCCATCCTCCAGTACTTGTTGTCGAAGCTCCTGACCTTCCCTATGAACTCGAATCCCCTGATGCTCGAGACGGGCGTCTCGTACATCTCGGTCCTCGCCTGCTCCCCCGACCATACGAGGTCGAGCCCGGTCTGCTTCGCCAGGCCGCTCCCCGCGGTCTCCCCCATCCTGATGGCGTAGAGGAGAGAGAAGTCGACGATGGACGCCTTATCTGCGTCCGAGAAGTCCGCCCTCTTCGAGAGGATCCCCAGAAGGCCCCGCAGCCCTCGCACCTGGAGGCGCTCGCCCCACGACCGCGCGGACTCGATGTCCGCGTCCGAGAGCTCCATCCCCCTGAAGGGCTTGGTCCTCCAGGCGAACTTGGGCAGGCTCCCTATCTCCTGGGTCGGGAACGGCTTGGCCAGCTCTAGGTCGCCTCCAGCTCCGCCTTGACCGAGCCCAAGAGCCTCAGCTTCTCGTCGGCCGAGACTCGCGGGATGTACCGCAGGTCGCAGGAAGGCGCGAGCGTTATCGACCTCGAACCGGTCTTCTCGGCGATCTGCTCGACCTTCTCCCGAAGGTCGGCGACGCCCTCGAGGTAGGTGGTCCGGGCGTCTGCGACCCCGGCGATTATCCCCTTCTTCGTCGGGGAGAGTCGCGAGGGGTCCGTCTGAGTGAAGTCGAACCCCACTTCGTCCGTAGGGAGCGCGTCGAAGAGCTCCGGGATGTAGGGCGCGGCGTCGCCGAAGAACGTGTGGAACCCGGTCCGGATCGTCGTGCCCTTCGTGCTCACGCTGAGCGCGTCGCCCAGCCGCCTGAGACCTTCGGGCGTCAGCGGCTTCTTCCTGAACCTCGCCACGAGGGCGGGCGAGGAGAACTGCACGTATGCGACGCCGTTAGCCTGGAGCGTCCTCAGCTCTCCGTTGAGAGCCTCGGCATAGCCGAACATTACCTTCCCGGTGTCATGGTAGTACCTGTCTTCGGCCAGCTCTGAGAACGTGAGCGGGTCGGGGAGGGCCACCCTGAACCGGCCTCCGCGAGCGAACCTGCGCTCCAGCTTCCCCCAGACGACCCTACCGCTGCTGGATATCGCACCGTCGACCACGGGAGTCTGATAGAACGTGTTCGTGTTGTACCACCTCACCATCGCCCCCTTCTTCACCCCCTCGAAGCCCTCGGTTATTGGGGTGAGGAAGTCCTGCCACGATGCGGAGAGCTGGCCGTCGGAGAGGTAGTCCGCGCCGACCTGCTTCTGCAGCCGAACCAGCGAGTCTGCGTCCTCCCTGAACGCGGCTCGCAGTCGCCTGGAGTCAATCCTTGCCCTCTCCCAGTCCTGGGTCGCCTGGATGGTCGACTCGTTCCTCGCGTGCACTCCCGTCAATGAAAGCATAAACTCGGTCATCTCTTCCAACCCTTGCTTGCTGGCGCGGCGAGTATTCATGGCGTTATAAGGCGTTCTGAAATCAACATTCCCACCATTCATATCAAGGTCGCGTTTCACGATTGATAGTCTTGTCCGAACGGCCCGGTTCTGCTTCGTTAGCGGGGTGACGGGTCAGACGATTACTTTACGAAGGTGCAAGAACTGGTGATATACACTTCGGCTGTCCCAAATTCGGCCTTGGGGCCGATGGTGCTGACAGTAGTATGGCCCACAGTTGCCGAATAATTGGTCGTAGGGTTCTGCTTCGTTAGCGGGGTGATGGGTCGGGGTGGTTCATTTGGGGTGATGGCGTTACCCTTTCTCCCTGGCTGGTCTTCCTACTTTGGTTTGAATCAGGTCATTGATTCTCTTGACATAAAGAGTGGCCTTTCTGAAAAAAAGTGGAAATGCTTCAGGAGGAATAAACTCGTCATAGAAATTTCTGTGTAGAGTGTTAAGGTCGACAAAATCCTCGTATAAGCTGGGATCGCCTAATTCTTTAGAAAGCTGCTGCATAAACGGAAAGAAGTCCCTATGACTGACGAGTTCTTGATTTGCAAGTATACCCAACGCCTTGATGCTCTGCGAGATTGCACCCCAGAGTAATTCTGATGATTTTCTTAGCTCCCCACGCCCTATGAACTCTTCAGCGTTCTTGTAATACTGGTCCCGCATCTTTAGATACTCAGAAATTCTTTCAAATTTGCCTGTAGGAGAGGATGTTTCCATCGCTATCATCAATTATCAGTTCCTTTCTCATGGTCGCAAATAATCCCACGTCAGCGAGCACCTTCCATCTCCCTTGCTGTGTGAGAGCGTCTACGGATGCAATTTCTACACTGGAGTAGCCCGCTTGTGATCTTACAAACTTCTTGGCTATCTCGACCACCTCCGAGACGGACATTCTCATGGCTTACCTGCATCATCCCTGTATCATGGCTTTCTTAAGCAGTTCCATCCACTTGTCTCTCCCGTTTATGCCGACACCCGCCGCTTGCGCAGGTGTCTGCCCATCCAAGGCTATGTGAGGCTTGACGAAGTTATACTGGATACGCTGACCTTCGGCGATCTGTGAAGTCATGCTCTTCCATCCGCGCTGGACCTTGACCCTCTCGCGGAGCGTCCCGTTCAACCGCTCTATGCGGTTGTTGTTGGCGTGGGGCTTGCCCATGCCCGCCTTGGCGATGTGCTCGGGGCGCTCCTGACCGAAGGCAATCTCGATTCCATCCTTGTATGACTTGTGCGCGTCGGTGAAGATTCTCTCCGGTCTGCTCTCATGGGCGTTCTGAATCGCCTCCCTGAACGCGCCTGCCGCGCTGACCACGCACCGCTTCTCAGACAGTTTGGAGGCGAGAAGGAACCGCGTCTTCCTGTCCATCACGTTCCAAAGGAAGGCCATGTTCTTCTGACCGTACTGGCTCTCCTTGACCCCGCCCTTCATCTTGACGAACAGCTCATCTGCGTGCCAAGTGTCGGAGAGTTGTGGAGTCAGGGAATTGACATATTCGGAGATTTGAGGGATGAACCTCTGAATCCAGCGATAGATTGTCGCATTTCCGAGGTTCAGGTCAAAGTGATTGTTCACTGTCCGAGAAATCTTCCTGAGCGACATTCCAGAAAAATAAAGGTCGAGAGTGAGGCTGACCATCTCTGGCGAATACCTCGACCGTCGGATCAGGCTCTGCTCCCTGAACCTGTGCAGACAGTCGTTGCACCTGAAAGCCTGCTTGCCCCTGCTCCTTCCGCACTTGACTACTCGGATTGAGCCGCACTTGGGGCATTGGGTCGCGTCGTCCGCGAAGACCTTGGGCTTGGGCTTTTGTTCTAACTCGACCTGTGCAGCGACCCAGAATCGAACCGCGTGGATGTGCTTGCACGCCTTGATTTGCTCGCGCCTCTGCTTGAAGTCCAGACAGTTGCAGAGATACTCACCGTCAATCGCCCTTACCAGATATGCTATTTCCTCAACCGATTGCGAAGGAACGCTGAAAGAGCCGTCAGGATTCTCTGCTATGACGTTCATCTTGGCAATCTCAAGACCCCTTGTCATTCGCGCGTCGGAAGGTGAGGGGTTGCTCAAAATCCCCTTCTCCTTCGGATGCGTCTGACCTTTCGCCATTGTTCTGGGCTCATACCTAATAGGTATCACCCAACGGGTATATAACACTACTCCCATAGAGAGATGTTTTGGGGGTGGCTTATTAGCAGATATGTGCTAAAGCCTATGCACTAAGTATATATGTAAAAGGTAAGTGCACACAACTAATGAAGTTGATGCTGGAAGGATACAAGTGCGAGAGGTGCGGTCATACTTGGGTGCCGAGGGCGACTACGGAAGGGGAGCCTGTGATTTGCCCGAAGTGCAAGTCACCGTATTGGAATAAGCCCAGAAGAGACGCTTTACCCAAGGAAGTCACCGAGGCCATGAAGAGGCATAGAAAGGGAGAGAAGCATTGAAGGAAGAAGCATTGCGAGCCGCCAAAGCCTTTGATGAGATGGACGAGGAGCAGATGATGTCCTCTCACACAGGAATCTCAGAAACCCTCGTCTCAGAAGCGCCACCCCGAATCAAGAAGCAAAAGTCACCAAGCATCGTGATTTCGACCACACTCTTCCTTTTCGGCAAACCCAGTTGGGAAATTCAGGGATTTGAAAACGGCGTTCTCACGACTGAACTGATCGCTGAAATGCGGAGCAAGGGTCAAGAACTCAAAGAGCGCTTAGAATTTACGGCTGAGGCGCTTTCAAAACTCAGCAAGATGGGATGGGATGGAGAAGGTGGCCTCTATGACTTCACCGTACACAGAGTCGGCACCTTGGAACAGGCAGAAACCGAACTGCTGAGAGCAGGATTTGACCTCGCAGACCTTGAGGTAATCGAGGAAGACCTTGAAGAACTCGATTCGGACAGCAAAGAGGTTCAGAGTCCCGCCCAGACAGCGAAGATGCTGAATGAGGAGTTGATGCAACTCAGAGATTACGTGGGCAGACTGAAGAGTCAACGCGACGAAATGCAGAAGCAACTCAAGTCTCAGAGCAAGGAAAACAAGAGGCTCAAAAGGAATGAGAACAGCCTCATCAAGTCTGTCGCCCTCAACGCGAAGGACTTGCACTTCTTCGAAATCATGCTGGATGAACTACTCACCGAGACCGAAGTAGTGCAAGGCCCTTGATGGATTCAATCGTCCTGTGCCCCAGATGCGGGGCGAGGGTCATTCTTGAAGAGATGGAAGAGCACATCTGCACCAGACCTTACCGACTGGAAGGGAACATCCTTTACCTCAGAGGAAGAGACGGCTTTTGGCACAAGCACATTCTTCCTGAGCGGGTGATGCAAAGACTCGCACTGGCGGGCTACCAATCAGAAAGCAACTACCGTTTCAGGCACCCAAAGAAGGCGGCGGTCAAATCCGACGACAGTTATCACCAAGACGATTCCGACGAGGAGTTACAGGAACCGAAGCAATCTCGGAAATCGCTCATGGTGCGACGAATCACCCCAAATGAACCACCCCGACCCATCACCCCGCTAACGAAGCAGAACCCCGACAAGCGCTCGTATACCTTTATCAGAGCCTGGGTTCCTTTATTCCCCTCCCCGGCGGCGTCCAGTGCGTTGTACAGCTGGTGGGCGAGGCTGGTGTTGGGGAGCGAGACGTCTAGGTCATCGGCGGTGCCGAGGACGAGCCTGAGATCCTTCTGCAGGAGCTTGACCTTGAAGCCGGGCGCGAAGTCCCCGTCCGCAGCCCTGGGACCCAGGTTCACGAGGCTCCATGACGAGGCAGCCCCGGCCGAGAGCGATTCGATGACGGTCCTCGGGTCGAGCCCCGCCTTCCTGGCGAAGACGAGGCACTCGCAGACGCCCATCATGTTGCCCGCCACGAGGATCTGGTTGGCGAGCTTGGTCAGCTGCCCGGAGCCCGGACCGCCCATCAGGACGACCTTCTTCCCCATCGCCTGGAGCACGGGGAGGCAGTCATTGAAAGCCTCCTCCGGCCCGCCGACCATTATAGTGAGAGTGCCTTCGCGGGCGCCCTTGTCCCCGCCGCTCACGGGGGCGTCCAGCATCTGCGCGCCGACCCCGGCCAGCTTCGAAGAGATTTCGCGGGTCGCCTTCGGCGAGATGGTGCTCATGTCTATCACGACGAGGCCCTTCCTGGCGCCCTCGATGACGCCCCGGGGCCCGAGGATGACCTGTTCCACGTCGGGAGTGTCCGTCACCATCGTTATCACCACGTCAGACTCTGCCGCGACGTCTCTCGGCGAGGCTGCGACCCTTGCTCCGAGTGAGGCGAGCGCGTCGGAGGCGCCCTTGCTCCTGTTAAAGACCGTAAGGGGGTATCCTGCACTGAGCAGGTTCTGCGACATCGGCCTTCCCATGATGCCGAGACCGATGAAACCGATTCTCTTCATCGTGGGGAGGACCGTTGTACGAGATTTATCTCTTGAGCCGCTCCCGCGACCCCGGACGGGACATGCTTTTATTGGGCGGGCACGGTCTTGGGGTCCCTTGCCCGGGAAGGTGATGATGGCCGGAGGAGCCGTAGCGGCGACGGAACATCCCCTTGCCTCGATGGCGGCCTGCAAAGCGATCGAGCGGGGAGGTAACGCGTTCGACGGAGCGGCCGCCGCAAGCTTCGCCCTCGCCGTTACCCAGCCCCACCTGAGCGGGCTCGGCGGTGACTTCTTCGCGCTGCTCTACCACGCGAGCGAAGGCAAGGTGCTCTGTCTGAACTCTAGCGGGTGGGCTCCCTCGTCCATGACGGTGGATGGGATGAGGAGGTCGGGTCGCGAGGGGGTGCCACTCTTCGGTCCCGGGAGCGCGGTGATCCCCGGCTATCTCAGGGGCGTCCACCATATGCAGAGAAGGTTCGGAGTCCTAGAGTTCTCGAGAACCCTGGAGGACGGGACGCGTCTCGCAGAGGAGGGGTTCCCCATCGGTCCGGGGCTCGTGAGGTCCCTCGCCGCGGTCGGGGCCGAGCTCGCTCCGAGCGCCAGGAAGGTCTTCGGCGCGGATGGGACTCTACCTGCGGTCGGCAGCGTCCTCAGGCAGCCGAGGCTGGCCGCGACGCTTCGAGAGGTGGCCCGAGGAGGGCCGGAGGTCTTCTACGGCGGCGGACCCGCCAGGTCAATCCGCGAGGCCTTCGCCTCCGGCGGGTTCGAGGCGAGCGAGGAGGACGTGGCTTCGTTCGAACCCGAGTGGACGGACCCGCTCAGGATGCCATACGGGGGGTCGGAGGTCTTCGAGGTCCCCCCGAACAGCATGGGAGCCACGACACTGCTGATGCTGAAGATTCTGGAGGATGACGGGATTGGGAGGTACGGACCGGCGACCGCAGAGAGGGTCGGGGCGACCGTCGGGGCAGCGAAGGAGGCCTACGCCGCCAGGGACAGGATGCTGGGTGATCCGAGGTTCGTGGGGTTCGACCTAGAGGACTTCCTTGGGTCTCGTGGAGCGGCTGGTGCGCAGAGGCGGATAGACGAGGCGGACACGACCTACTTCGCAGTGGCCGACCGGGAGGGGAACCTGCTCTCGTGCATCCAGAGCCTCTTCCACCACTTCGGCTCGAGGGTGTTCCTGGAGGACTGCGGCTTCTTCCTCAACAACAGGGGGTCGGCCTTCGCGATGGCTGGACCGAACAAGCTCGAGCCCCGGAAGAGGCCCCTCCACACCCTCTCCTCGCTCATACTGTTCAGGGATGGCCGGCCGACCTTCGCGGCGGGCTGCAGCGGCGGGGAGTACAGGCCCCAGCAGCACGCGCTCCTCGTGACCAACCTCGTGGACCACGCCATGAGCCTGGAGAGGGCGATCGACTTCCCCCGGTTCCTCTGGGACGGCCAGGCGGGGCTGAGGGTCGAGGAGGGATACTCGGGTCTCGAAGGTCTGGGCGCGAAGCACGAGGTGGTCGCCTATCCCGGACCCACGGGGGTCGCGCAGGGCGTAGAGCTCATGGAGGGTTGCCTGAAGGGCGTCTGCGATGTCAGGGGCGAGGGGCTTCCGGCGGGGTTCTGAAGAACATTTAAGATTCCACTCCCCGCCCTCCCCATCCTTGTTCCTCGAGAAACTGGGCGACTCACCCTCGCTCGAGATGATAAACCTCGTCTTTGAGAAGAAGAGCAGAGGAGAGGAGGTGATTTCGCTCGCGCCCGGAGACCCCTCCTTCGACACCCCGAAGGAGATAGCGGACGTGGCCCACGCAAGCATGCTCAGCGGCGGGACCCACTATGCGCACTCCTACGGCACGCTCGAAGTCCGGGAGGCGATAGTCGAGAAGGTCAGGAGGAAGAACGGCATAAGGGCGAAGGTCGAGAACACCATCTTCGTCACCGCCAAGATGGCCGTCTTCGCCTCCCTCGCGTCCGTCTCGCAGCGGTCGTACGAGGTCCTCGTCCCCGATCCCGGGTACTTCTACTCCGAGCCCGTTATCCTCACCGGGGGACGTCCCGTCCGCTACGGGCTGTCGCCGACCTTCGGTCTCGACCTGGACGAGATCAGGAGGCGGACGGGTCCCAAGACCAGGGCGATCGTGATCAACACGCCCTCGAACCCCTGCGGGACGGTCTACGGATCGCGGGAGCTTCGTGAGCTCTATGACTTCTGCGCGGAGAGGGGGATGTACGTGCTCAGCGACGAGGCCTACGAGGACCTCGTGTACGCCAAGAAACACGTCTCCATCGGCTCCCTGGAGAAGGAGCCACGACTGGTCATGTCGCTCTACACGCTCTCGAAGAGCTACTCGATGCCCGGCTGGACGGCAGGCTACATAGTAGGATCCGAAGAGAGGATCAAGCTGGCCAACAGGCTGCTCGAACACACCGTCACCTGCTTCCCGCCGTTCATAATGAGCGCGTCGGCCTTCGCGCTGAGGAAGGGAGACAGATTCGTCCAGCAGTTCAAGGCGGAGTACGTCAAGAGGATGAAGCTGATCAGCGACAGGATGGCAGAGATACCAAAGCTCCGCCCGCCGAGGATAGAGGGCTCCTTCTACGCTTTCCCCGGCTACACGCTCAAGCTCAACTCCCGCGACCTGTCGAGGAGGCTCCTCAGCGAGCAGAACGTCGCGGTCCTGCCGGGAACCGCCTTCGGCCCCTCTGGGGAGAAACACCTCCGGCTCTGCTTCGCGGCGCCAGAGGAGACGATAGAAAGGGCGATGGACGGGATGAAGTCGTTCTTCGCGACCGCGTGACTCCGCCGGGGCGCGGCTTCAGGCGGAGAACGCCCTCGTCGACCTGGACCCGATGATGAGGGCGAGGCCCCCCGGGGACCAGGCGATGCAAGAAACGCCCATCCCCCCGAGGCCCGAGAGCTTCGTGACCGTCTTCCCGTCGAACCTGTAGAGGGCTGCCGTCCCCTCCTCGGAGGTAATCGCGCTCGTCCCGATCAGGGCGTATTCCCCGGAGGGGTGCCAGGCACAGGCCGTGGGGAAGACGCTCCCACCGACCCAGGGAATCTCCCTCAGCGACTCGTCCTCGTAGGACAGCAGGACGGGGGTGTGCCAGGTCTGGTCGAAACCGGTCAGGAGACACGACGAGCCGTCGGGCCTCCAGCTTCCCGCAACGAGGTCGGCCCTGCTCTCGGCCAGGGAAGAGACGTCCCTCAGCGAGCTCCCCTCGAACCTGAAGAGGTTGGGAGAGGGCGAGAGCCCTCCCACCGAGTCCCTGAAGCAGTTCCCTGCGACGAGCGCGTATCCCCCGGCGGGGTGCCACGAGACGGAGCGGAGGTGCGTGTCCGCGCCGTGGATGGTCTCGAATCGCGACGGGCCGAGCAGGTAGGCGGAGCCGTAGTTCCCCACGAAGAGCGACCTCTCGCCCGAGGGATCCGACGCGACCCGCCGAAGGTTCTCGCGCACGTCGAAGCGCATCCTCTCCGGATGCCCATCGGAGATCCTCAGGATGAGGCCGCTGTTCCCGCAGGCGTAGACCGTCTCTCCCCTCCCGTAGTCGGCGCACCTCAGGTTGCCGGTCGTCCCAGACTCCAGGGCCTTGGAGTCGCCGTCCCTGAAGAAAAGCACCGTCCCATGGTCTCCGACGATCAGCGAGGTGTCGCCGGACCTGTTCCAGCACGCCCAGCGGAGACGTCCGGGAGCTTCCAAGGTCCTCTCGAGGAGAGACCGTCCGTCGGAGGTGAAGAGCCTCTGCTTCGGCATCGTCGGCCCGCTCCGGCCTATGGCGAGGCCGCGTCCCGTCTGTGGACTCTCGAGGCCGACGCCTACTGTTCTCTTATCCTGGTCGGTTTTATGACGAGGAGAACCCGCTTCTCCCCGGAACCGCCAGCCTGGTACTTCTTGTTCCCCGTGTACTTGAAGGAGAGAGAATCGATGCTGTCGTTCGCCCTCTTCCCGGTGATCGTCTCCGTGACCTTCCCGTCGAGGACTACCCGATAGTAGGGGTTCGCTGCGTCGGTTACGGCGACGGCGACGCGGGGGTCCCTCTTCGCGTTTCGCTCCTTCACCCTTGCGATCGCGGTATTGATCAAGACGTTCGTGCCGTCGGTGTCCACCCAGACCGGACTCACATGAGGGGAGCCGTCGGGGTTTATCGTTGCGATGAATGCGAAGTTCTTGCCCTTGAGGACGCTTGCGGCCTTCTCGTTGAGCTTGACCATGCCGGTGTCGCGTTGGCGCGCGCTCGGTGATTAACCTTTTGACTGGAAACCAAGCCTTTTCATGGCGGCGAGATGGAAGGCGCTTCGGGATGGTCAGACCGGGGTCCGTGGAGCTCGGAGAGCAGCGGGTGAGAATCGATTGGAGTGACGGCCACTCGAGCGTCTTCTCGAACGTATCCCTGAGGGAGGCCTGTCCGTGCGCCCTCTGCAAGGGCGAGGTCAGCCCCATGGGAGGAAGGCGCTCCTTCCGCGTGCTGCAGGACATATCGGCGGACGTAAAGGCGACGGCCTTCACGAGGGTCGGGCTCTATGCGCTTTCCTTCGCGTGGAGCGACGGCCACAGCACCGGGATATACCCCTACGATTACCTCCTCTCCCTCTGCGAGTGCAGCGTCTGTCTGGCGAATCGCGGGTGAGCCCTTAATAGAACCCCGGGAAATCAGTCCCGTCGATTGAGTACAGGCTTTGAGTTTCTCGCCGACCCGATAAGAGGCATGCTGGAGGAGATGGGAATCAGCAGCCCCACCCCCCCGCAGATTGAGGCCTCCCCGATGATTGCGAGGGGCGAGAACGTCCTCGTCATCGCGCCCACCGGTTCGGGCAAGACGGAGGCGGCCATGCTCCCCCTCCTCTCCCGCCTCGTGAAGGAGGGGCGGGGGCAGGGGGTCTCGATCATCTACATCACCCCTCTCAGGGCGCTGAACAGGGACATGCTGAGGCGTCTGGAGGTCTGGTGCTCCAAGCTCTCGCTGAAGATAGAGGTCAGGCACGGCGACACGCCCATGGCGCAGAGGCAGAGACAGTCGAGGGACCCTCCCGACGTCCTCGTCACGACACCCGAGACCCTCCAGGCGATGCTGCCTGGCTCTAGGATGAGGAGGAACCTCGCCTGCGTGAAGGCCGTTGTCGTCGACGAGCTGCACAACCTCGTGGAGAGCAAGAGGGGAGTCCAGCTGACGGTCGGGCTGCAGAGGCTGAGGAAGGTTGCGGGAGACTTCCAGCTGGTGGCGCTCTCGGCGACCGTGGGCAGCCCGGAGGAGACGGCGCGCTTCATCTTCGGGGAGGCGAAGCACAGGATCGTGAGGGCCGCCGTCCCAAAGGATTTCCGCTATAGGGTCGAGTACCCGACGCCCGACTCGGCTGATGGCGAGATCTCCCGGGAAACCTTCAGCACGATCGACCTCGCGGCGAGGCTGTCGGTCATAGACGAACAGATCGAGTCGCACAGGTCCACGCTCATCTTCGTGAACAGCAGGACGTTGGCGGAGATGCTCGGGGAGAAGCTCAACAGGCTTCGCGGGGACGTCGGTGTCCACCATGGCTCCCTTCCGCGGGAGGAGAGGGAGAGGGTGGAGAGCGCATTCAAGCAGGGCGAGCTCAGGGCGCTCGTCTGCACGAGCACGCTGGAGCTCGGGATCGACATCGGGTCCGTCGACCTCGTGCTCCAGTACATGTCCCCGAGACAGGTCACATCCCTGATACAGAGGGTGGGGAGGTCGGGCCACGACCTGCGGCGGACGTCGGAGGGCGTGATGATCACAGTTTCGGCCGAGGACGTCCTCGAGTCTGCAGCCGCCATAGAGGAGGCCAAGGGGGGACGGCTGGAGGAGACCAGGCCGTACGCGAAGTCGCTTGACGTCCTGGCGCACCAGATAGCCGGCTACCTCATGGACTTCGAGACGGTCGAGAAGGGCGAGATCTTCCGAGAGGTAAGGAGGGCACACCCCTACAGGGACCTCGACGAGGAGACGTTCCAGCGCGTGGTCGACTACCTGGGCCAGCTCCGCAAGCTGAGGGTCGAAGGGACGAAGCTCTACAGGACGCGCGGGACGCGGGAGTACTACTTCCAGAACCTCTCGACCATCCCGGACGAGACGCGCTACCTGGTCATCGACGTCGCGAACAACCAGAGCGTCGGCATCCTCGGCATGGAGTTCGTCCTCTTCCAGGCGAAGGTGGGGCTGCACTTCATCCTCAAGGGAAGGATATGGCAGATCGAGAAGATAGCGGACGACAGGAAGATCTACGTCACCACCGTCGAGGACCCGCTCGCCGCGGTGCCAGGATGGGACGGCGAGATGCTCCCGATACCCTACCACCTCGCCCAGAAGACGGGCAGCCTGAGGAAGAGGGTCGCCTCTATCCTCGCCGGGAACACGCCGGAGGAGTCGTCCGAGCTCCTCGCGTCCGAGATCCCAGTCGCCATCGAGGGGACCCGAATCGTCGTTGACGAGGTGCACGAACACCTCCGGCTCGGGGCGCCCCTCCCGAGCGAGGACCTGATACTGCTCGAGGGGTGGCAGAAGTACCTCATCATCCACACCTGCAGTGGAGAGAACGTCAACAGGACCCTAGCCTACACGTTCGAGGAGGTCCTGTCCCGCAAGGGCCTCATCCGCCTATGGTACCTCGACGGATACAGGATAATGATAGAGCTGACCGTGGACTCGGCGGAGCTCGACCTGAAGGGACTGGGGGAGCAGCTCTTCGGGATGGCGCCCGAGGAGTTCGAGAGGACCTACGCGGTGGCGGCCCAGCGGAACTTCCCCTTCCCGGCCAGGGTGAAGGCGATAGCCGAGAGGTTCGGCGCGCTGAGGCGGGGCCAGTTCATAGCCCACCCGAACCTCTGCTCGCTCCCCACCAGGTTCGAGAACACGCCCGTCTTCGAGGAAGCCCTGCAGGAGACGGGGCGTGACCTCCTGGACATGGCGCGGGCAAAGGAGCTGCTCGTCTCGGTGGCGAAGGGTAGGGTCCACGTCGAGACGTTCCTCTCGGAGGAGAAGCCGACACCGATAGCGTACCACATCCTGTACAGGTATCTCGACGTCCCCGAGCTTGTCGCGCCCGACTCCCTGGCGAAGACGACCATCGAGAAGATGAAGCTCAGCATCTACGGGACGTCCGTCGAGCTGGTCTGCATGAAGTGCGGGCAGCCGCAGGGCCCCGCGACGATTGGCGAGTTGGCCGAGGAGCCGAAGTGCGACGCGTGCGGTTCTGGGCTGCTATCACCAGCGTTCTGGACGTCGAGCCAGGTGGCCAAGCTGATGTCGAGGAGGCTGGCGCGCGAGGAGCTCTCCGATGACGAGAAGTCGGAGCTCGCCAAGGCAAGGCGGGCGGCCGACCTCGTCCTCTCCTATGGAAGGAGGGCTGTGGTGGCGCAGGCGGTCTACGGGATCGGGCCGCAGACGGCGGCAAGGATACTGGCGAGGATGGAGGAGGACGAGGGGAGCTTCTACAGGGAGCTTCTCGAGGCGAAGCTGAAGTTCATCGAGACGCGGCCGTTCTGGTGAGGCCGTCACGTGGCGGCCCGGGAGCCCATCGCCCTGAGGAAGAACTGCGTTATGAAACGCCCTGTCTTCTCGGCGTCCCAGGTCTTCGCGAAGTGGAACTTCTGGAAGACGACGTGGTTGAGCATCCCCATGAGGCAGTCAGCGGCGGACTTCGGGTCGGTCTTGAGGAAGGCGCCCTCGGTGACGCCACGCCGCAGGATCTTCTCCGCGACGTTGTGAACCTCGTCCAGCTGTTCGCTTATGCGGGCCGCGCTGGTCCGGTCCAGCCTTGCGGTCTCCACCAGATACAGACCGGGCTCGAAGGCGTCCGTCGGGAAGGAGGAGAGGTAGATCCGGATGAAGGCCTCGACGCCCTTTGCCGGATCCTTCAGGTCCGCCTGCTTGCGGAGCCTCGCGATGAACTCCCGTATGCTCACCCTGTAGCTCACCGCCGCCTCGAAGAGCCGCTTCTTGTCCTTGAAGTAGTAGTATATCATCGGAGGGGAGGTCTTGGCCTCCTTGCAGACGTCCCTTATCGAGACGTTGGAGTAGCCCCTCTCGGAAAAGAGCCTGGCGGCGGCCTCGAGTATCACTGCCGAGCCCTGAGACGACTTTGGCACTGTGTCCCGCCGCCGCGGGGCCCGTGGAAGGAGCTATTGTGTGTTCCGAGGGCCTATCTAGCGCTCGATAATCCCGGTCGTAAGTAAGGGCCGCCACGGTCATGCTCTTAAATGGCCGCGCCCTTGGCGGGAGAATCGACGATGAAGGTCAGGAGACTTTTCGAGGGATTCGAGGAGTACGGGTGGGAGACGCCCAGCTGGGAGATTGCGGCCAGGGTGGGCCTCAGGGAGGACCAGATAGTGAGGCTCGACACGAACACGTCGCCGTTCAGGCCGGAGTCGGCGCTCAGGGATCTGGGCCGCGTCCTGGGAAGGATGGACGTCAACCAGTACCCTGACACTTCTTACCGCTCGCTCCGGGATGGCCTCTCGAGGTACACCGGCAAGGACTCCGGGAGGTTCGTCGTCACGAACGGGGCCGACGAGGGGCTCGACATCATAGCGAAGGTGTTCCTGGACCCGGGCGATGAGGCGATCGTCGCCACACCCACCTACTCCATGTACGGGATAGCCGCCAGCCTGATGGGCGCCAAGGTCGTCGGCGTGCCGCGGGGGGAGGACTTCAGCCTCGACGTCGACGGCATCCTCTCCTCGGTCAGGAGGAGGACCAAGGTCATCTTCCTCTGCAACCCCAACAACCCCACCGCGGACCTGTCACCGATAGCTGCCGTCGAGAGGCTGGCCAAGGAGTCGGACGTCGCCGTAGCGGTGGACGAAGCCTACTTCGAGTACTGTGGCACGAGCGCCATCGACCTCACCGACAGGCTCGAGAACGTCATAGTCTGCAGGACGCTCTCGAAGGCATTCTCTATGGCGGGGGTGAGGATAGGCTATCTTGTGGCGGGAGCCGAGACGACAAGGAAGCTCAACGTGGTGAGGCCCCCCAACAGCCTCTCGGTGCTGTCGCTCGCCCTGGGCCGTTTCGCGCTCGCGCACGTCGGCGAGATGAGGAGGCACGTGCGGGAGACAGTCAAGGAGAGGGGAAGGCTCGTGGACATGCTGGCGGCCATTCCCGGGATCGAACCATACCCGAGCAAGACGAACTTCGTTCTCTTCAGGCTCCGGAAGGGGGACCCGGACCGGGTCCACGAGAGGCTGATGGAGAAGGGACTCGTGGTGAGGAATCTTAGCGGGGTCAGAGGCCTGGAGGGTTGTCTCAGGACGACGATTGGGACGCCGAAGGTGAACGAGAGGGTAGTCGAGGAGCTCGAGGACGCTCTGGGGCGGGCGCCCGAGCGGTAGACTTATCAGCGGACTTTGGCCGTGCGCCGAGAGAGGTCAGGGTATTGGAGAGGGGAGAGGTTGCGATAGTGAGCGCCCAGTTCCTCGCCCTCGCCGTGCTGATTCTGCTGCTGGGGAACTACGGCAACGTCACCGGCAAGGGGATAACGAACGCGGAGGTGAACTCGGTGTTTTGGGGAACCCCCTCCCAGGGTGTCGCCCTCAAGAGCGGGGTTCTGAACCTGGAGACTACCAACGCAAGCACGATATCGCTCTACTTCTCGCTTCCCCCGGGCACGGACGTATCGCTTCCGGTAACCGCGAGCCGACTCTGCTTGGACCCTACTGCGAACAACACGGGAAAGGTGCGAGTCTACACCAACATCACAATCAGCTATGATTCGACCGTGAAGAAGAACTACATCGTGATAGGGCCCACAGGCCAGCCCACCGGAATCGGCTGTCTCTACACGATCACGCTGACCGACACACTGCAGCAGACGGCGACCTGGACCGCCACGGTGAAGCTGACCAATGGCACCGCTTCCTGACCGCCCAACCGATTTATAGGCAGACGAGCCTATCCCCGGCATGCCCGAGCCAAGCCTGCAGGAGAGGTACGCGCCTAGGAGCGTTTGCTTCGGGTGCGGTCCGGCCAACGCACGCGGCCTCAGAATCAAGAGCAAGGTCGATGGGGACGACGTTGTCTGCGACTGGAAGCCGGAGGACCACCATCACGCGTTCGAAGGGATACTCAACGGAGGGATAGTAGGAGCGATACTGGACTGCCACTCCAACTGGACCGCCGTCCACGCCATGATGGTGAGGGACGGGACGGAGACCCCGCCGCCGACGGTGACCTCCGAGTTCCAGCTCAAGATGCTGAGGCCGACCCCCATGGACACGACTCTGCATCTGAGGGCGAGGGCGGTCGAGCTGAGGGGCGACAGGGCGGTCGTGGAGGCGACGCTCGAGGCGGATGGGAAGGTCAGAGCGACGTTCAGGGGAACGTTTGTCGCGGTGAAGGAGGGCCACCCCGCCTACGCCAGGTGGAGCTAGCCTCCTCGCACCTCCCCCCGCCACGACCCGCGAGGGATTGAAGCCAAGGCAAACGTTTAGAACTTTTGGACGGGGCCCGGCAGGGGAGCAGATTGAAAGGAGCTTCCAGGCGCATCGTCAACTCCGCCAGCGTCGACGAAGGGAGGTGCGTCTTCTGCCGGATCAAGCGGGGAGAGCTGCCTTCCCACATCGTCTACGAGGACGAGGACTACCTGGCGTTCCTCGACATCAACCCGTTCTCGAGGGGGCACACGCTCGTCTGTCCCAAGGCGCACGGAGAAACTGTGTGGGACATGACGGAATCACAGATAGGGGGGCTCTTCTCGGTGGCCGCCAAGGTCTCGAGGGCAGTCGTGGAGGCCACCGGGTCGGACGGCTTCAGGTTCGTCCAGAACAACGGCGAGGCGGCGAACCAGGTGGTGGCCCACGTCCACGTGCACGTCATCCCCGTCATGATGGAGGACAGGGGAAGGCCGATGGACAGGATCAAGCTCGACGAGGGCGAGATGGCGGAGACCGCGGCGGCGATCAGGCGCGCGCTGGCGCGCTGATGCCGGTCAGCCCTTCGAGGCCTTCTCCTGAACCTTGTCGATCTGCCTCTGCCTTATCTCGGTGAAGAGGTTGCACCAGTCTCGCCCGGAGACGACGAGCTCGAACTCCTTGAGCTTCGAATGGACGCACATCCCCCTCTCGAAGAGGTCGGCGTTCAAAGGGTCGTTGGGCCTGAACCAGACGCAGGCCAGGCAGTTCTCGTACTGCCACGTGACGCGCTTCAGGCTCCTCTGCGGCTCGGGTTCTTCGTTTGAAACCATGGCCCGTGGAGGGTAGCCGTCGTTACTTAAGGGAGAGTCACTGCTCAGGCTCGTCGACGGGAATCTCCACGGTCGCCTGCCGCGGTCCCCTCAGCAGCGAGGGGATCAGTGCAAGGAGGAGAAAAGCGGTCGAGAGGAGGAAGACCACGTGGGTCGAGCTGATGAAGCTCGCCGTCGAAGCCGCTGTGCCCGAGCCGGTTCCCAGGAAGATCTGGACGAGCGTATTCAAGGGGGTGACGGTCGCCATGACCAGAAACGCGACCGCCAGGCTCAGAGTGGAGCCCAGGTTGACGAAGGTGACGCTGATGCCCGAGGCGATGCCCCTCTCCTCGGGCGGGACGGAGTTCATTATCGAGGCCCTGTTGGGCGCGGCGAAGAGTCCCATACCGCTCCCGACGAAGATCAGGGGGACCGCCAACCCCAGGAATGACACCCGGGGGCCGAGGCCCGTGAGGAGCAGGAACCCGATCGAGGAGACGAGCAGCCCGATCGTAGATAGAAGCCGGGCCCCGTAGCGGTCCGAGAGGTACCCGCTTATCGGACCGAAGAAGGCCAGCGAGGCGGAGGTTGGGATGAGGAAGAGCCCCGCGGTCAGTGCGCTGAGACGCATGGTCGGGCCCTGGAGGTAGAAGACGAGCACCAGGGTTACCGCACCTCGAGCCAGCGAGTTCAGGATGATTGCGAGGTTGCCCGCCGCGAACGCCCTGACACGGAAGAGCGAGAGCGTCAGCATTGGCATGCTCACGATCCTCTCCGTGACGAGAAACGCCACCAGGAGGGCCGCGCCGAGGCCGATCAGCGCGTAGGTCATGACGAGGCTGAGCCCAGCTATGAGGTTCAGCGTCATGCCCACGAGTATGGACGAGATACCGCCAGCGAAGGTGATGTTGCCGACGATGTCGATCCGCTGACGCTCGGTCTGCCGGCTGATTTCACGGAGCTTGTAGTGCGACCAGACGGTAGCGAAGATGCCTATGGGGATGTTCACCCAGAAGATGGACCGCCATCCGATGGTCGAGGTCAGGACACCGCCGAGGACGAGCCCCGAGACAGACCCCGCCACGATGGACGACTGGTTGACGCCGAGTGCCTTTCCCCGCTCGTTTAGAGGGAAGGCGTCGGTGAGTATGGCGGCGCTGTTCGAGAACAGGAAGGCGGAGCCGAAGGCCTGGAGCATCCTGAAGAAGACGAGCTCGATTCCCGACTGGGAGAGGCTGCAGAGGGCCGACCCCGCCGTGAAGACCGCGAACCCAAGAGTGTAGAGCCTCACCCTCCCGAACATGTCGGAGAGCCTCCCGAAGTTGACCAGGACGGAGGCCGTGATGAGCTGGTAGCCCAGGAGGGTCCAGAGCAGGTCGGCCACGCTGGTGTTGGAGAGTTCCCGCCCTATCGTGGGGAGCGCTATCAGCACGATGTTGGTGTCGAGGGAGGACATCAGTGTGCCGATGGTGGTGTTGGAGAGCGCAACCCACTTGTATTGCATCCCGGATGCCGCCACGATAGGGGATTTCTCCCTTTCGCGTGGGTCGGGTCGACGTAGGCCTCCAACCCGGGCTACATCGGCGCCGCGGTAGGCGTTTCGTCTACCTTCGCGCCCGAGGCTTCGGCGGCGAGCCGCCGCGCCAGAAGCTGCTGCTTCATGGAGCCACGGAAGAGCAGACCGGCGACGACGGAAGCTGCGGCCATCACGACACCCGCCTCAAAGAGGGGGCTGATGGAGGCGACGAACGCCACTCTGAGCTCTGGAATCAGCGAGCCGAGAGAGGGATAGGACGAGAGGAGCTGCTGCAGCGCCTGCGGAGAGGCGAGTATCTGGCCCGCCTGGTTGGCATTCCCGAGGTACTGTGAGGCGAGCTGCTGGTCCTGAGGGGGTACCTGCGCCAGCACTCCGTGCACCTTGGAGGCGAAGGTGTTGACCTGGATGGTCCCGAGAATCGCCAGGCCGATGGTCCCTCCTAGGTTTCCCATGAACTGAGGCAGCGAGGAGGCTATCCCGATCTGCTTCCTCGGCGCGGAGTTCTGTATGGCGAGGAAGGTCGCGGAGAAGGTCATGCCCACCCCGAAACCCGCTATGGCAACCGACTCCATTATCTGGGCCGTCCCCACGGTCGCATCGAAGAGGGTGAGCGTGTAGGCCCCGGCGGTTGCGATCAGGAGGCCGACGACCGTGAGGGTCCTGTAGCTCAGCCTTGTGACGAGCACCCCGCCTAAGATGCTCGCGACGATCATTGGAAGGAGGAAGGCGTCGAGCACCTCGCTCGAGGTGTTTATGGAGCGTCCCAGTCCTGCCTCGACGAAGAGCGGGATGTACGAGACGACCGCCAGGAGCATCAGCCCCCTCAGGAACGAAACGCCCGAGGCGGACGAGATGTTCCTGACCTTGAAGAGGCTCAGCGGTAGGACCGGCTCCGACGCCCGCCTCTCAATCTGGATGAACGCCACGAAGAGGGCGGCCGCGCCTAGGAAGAAACCCGACTCCTGCCACGACACCCACGGGTAGGTGGACCCCCCGTTGAGAAACCCAACGTCCAGCAGCGCGATCCATCCCGCGAGCGCAGGAATCCCGAGGAGGTCGAGCCTGGGCTTGATGGGGCTCTTGGACTCGGCCAGGCCGGCGAAGAGCAGGATTATCGAAGCGACGCCCAGGGGGAGGTTGATGTAGAAGACCCACCTCCAGTTGACGATGTCGACGATGTAGGTGCCCACCGACGGACCGAGGACGGACGCGATACCGAAGACGCTCGAGAAGATGCCCGTTATCCGGCCCCTCTGCTCGGGGGGGAATGTGACGCCGGCAATGCTCAGGGCGATGGGGAAGAACGCCCCGCCCCCGAGTCCCTGGACGGCCCTCGAGACGATGAGCCAGTCTATGTTCTGCGCCGCCCCGGAGGCAATCGAGCCCGCCATGAAGATGACGAGCCCGAGGACGAAGAACCTCCTGCGACCGTAGAGGTCGGAGAGCTTCCCGAAGATCGGCATCGCGACCGTCTGCGTCAGGATGTAGGCGCTGAAGACCCACGCGTACACGTTGAGACCGCCGAGGTCGGAGATTATGGTCGGACCCGCGGTGGCTACGATCGTCTGGTCGAGCGCGCCGAGCAGGAGGCCCGTCATGAGGCCGGCGATTATCAGGACGAAGTTCCTTCTCGGTATGGCCTGGGTTTGGGAGAGCGCGGACCCTGCGGCGGAGGGTGAGGCTTCAGAACTCGCCTTGGCGGGAGAAGGTTGTGGCTCGGTCACTTGGAAATCCCCAGAACGTATTGGACGCCCACTAATCAGTGGTTATATAACCATAGTGATTTCGGGACGCTCGCGGAGGAGAGTCACGCGCCTTCCGCGCCGACTAGACGCATCAGCTGAGTCGGACGAACTGCTGTGGGTCTGAGGTAGGCGTGACGACGACCGCGGTGCCGAAGGCGATTATCTCGTCCATCGTGCTCCCGATCTCGGTGGAGTCGAACATCACGCTGATTACGGCGTTCGCACCGATCTTGGCCGCCTGGTCCGAGAGTCTGTCCAGGGCTTGCTGCCGGGCCTGGTGGGCCATCTCCGTGTACTCGTTGATCTCGCCGCCCTTGAGCGTGCGCAGCCCCGCCATTATGTTCCCTCCGACGCCCCGGGACCTTACGGTGATCCCATAGACGAGGCCGAGGACCCTATCCACCTTGTAGCCAGTCACATAGTTGGCAGTGAGTAGTATTGGCTTCGCCGGAGAAGACATATGCCGACGGTAGCGTCTCTTCCTAGAAAAAGGTTTTGGGGTGACGGTCGCGGGTCGGCGAGGACCGCCATACCTGTTCGAGGCCCGGTCGATTGGCACGAATCACACGGATTGGCCTTCGACTCTGTGGAGATACGAGCACAACTATAATTACGGCTCGTCCGGGCCGACGATTGCATGCCTGACCTCTGGATGGGACCGAACGTGTTCAGATTCGAACAGGTCGTGATAGAGCGCATGGTCAGGCCGGGGGAGCCAGGCAACTACGTCCTCGGATTCAAGGACGATTCAGGCGAGTTCATCCCGAGATACATCGGAAGGTCCGACTCCGACCTGAGGGCCGAGATAACGGAGAAGCTCTCGACCATGAAGTACGCCTACTTCAAGTTCAGCTTGGGCAACCCGAAGATAGCCTTCGAGACGGAATGCGCGCAGTATCACAACTTCCGCGGGCAGCTGGAGAACAAGACGCACCCTGCGAGCCCTACCGGTTCCGATCTCAGGTGCTTCCTCTGCGGCGCCTGAGCCCCGACCAACTTCAGTGGCCGTGATGCTTCGCGAGGACCGCGTCGGATACCAGCCTTACACGGTCTAGCCAGCCCAAGCCGATGTAGAGCTCGCTCTTCAGCGACAGGGGGACGAGCGGGAGCTTCCCACCCGGGATGTAGGTGTAATCTGGCGTGAAGTCCAATGGGTCTCCCCATTCCCACTCGCCCACCTTGATCTGCTCGTCACCGTGGACCTCGACCTTGACACCATCGATCGTGAGTTCGGCATAGTAGCTCTTCGTGTAGACGGGGAGCATCTTTCCGTCTATGTCCGCCTCCTTCGAGAGCTTCCTCTCGACGACCGACGGTGCTAAGGTCTGATACTCGGCCAGCTCCTTGCATATCTCGTCGCATCCGTCCTTTGTCGTGAGGATCTCCAGGTATTCCGGGGTGACGTTCACGCCCGACATCACCTCGCCCGCATCCCCTCCTACGGCCCACTTTGCCCTGACGTTGTCCTTCAGCCTATCCAGGACCTTCATTGACGTCTTGAGGATCGGCTGGGGGACTAGCACAATCTCCTCCGGCTTGGGGACCCTGCTCGAGTACATTTCGAGCTTCGGGGGCGGACCCTTCCTGGGCGCGTTGAGCAATTCTATCTCCTCAACGACAGCGCTCGAGGGGAGATATTAGCTCTTCCTAAGCAGCTCTGTCGAGAGACGTCCACGTCTTAGGATTCGGAGGAAGGCGAACGCCGTCCTCCGCCCGTAGCGCCGCCGCTGTTGGATTTCACTCGTTGTGAAAGCAGTCGTGTGCCCAGGTGACGAGATGGACCACGCAGAAGTCCTTCAGGCAGACCGTACACTGAAACACTTGATCCGCGGGCTTCTCGGGACCACAGAAATCGCAGATGAACGTCGGCTTCTTCTCCCCCGCGACGTCGGCCTCTTTCACGGTCATGGCTGGGCCAGCCATCCGTCTCTTAGAAAAAATTATCGGTCTTTCGACCAGTCGACCCGGTTGACGTGCGTGTGAAGAAATCTGTCTCAGCGAGGAGTACGTTCGAACGAAGGGACTCCGAGCTCCGGGCCCAGTCCAGCGGGCGGATGTCCTGCCGACCCTAGGATCCCGACACGCCGATGGTCTGTGGCTTGCCTAGTGCGCCGAAGCAATAGTGAGCCATGGGGGCGATATGGTTGACACAATAGCTCAATGTGCAAAGCGTGCACTGATAGACCTCCTGTACTGGCTTCTGCGGACCACAGGACTCGCAGACGAAGGTGGGCCGCTCCTTCGCGGGAACGGGGGCGGCTTCCGGAGATTCCGGGGTCGCTCGGCCTCCCTCGACGGCTCCAGCCTGGTCAGCTTGTTTCTCAGCCATTACCTGAACTCTCCTCCGCGGCACTAAATAAATCCTAGGCCCTGCCCTGGAACCCAGAGCGACACTGATCGGAAGGGCTCGTGCCAGCGATTGGAACCCTTGATCGAAACTGATAGCAGTAAGTGTGGCTTCACACAGCTGCAAAAATCCTAGAAAATGAGGAAAGAAGGTGCCTTGTTCAGGCACCTCTCTTCTTTGGACGCTTACTTCGACGCTACTAGCAGGCCGCCAGACGTGTTCTTCAGGTACATCTGGATGCCTTCCGATGCTACTTCCGACTGCATCCCTGCCTGGTGCGTCCCGGATGGAACCGTGTCGCCCGTCGTGTTGTTGCATTCGCCCGCGGCGAAGAGGTTTGGTGCCGTCCAGCACTGCTGGTACGCGTTGAATGTGGAGGAGCTCGAGGACAGGCCGACCCTGTTGCCTCCTCTGATGTGGTGTCCCCACCAGTCGTTGTGTGCGCTGTAAGGCTGCACGATTGTGGTCCCCCCGTCGGAGATGTTCGTTGCGCCCAACTTGTTCAGGATCGGTATGAAAGCCGTGTTCCCGGGCGCTGAAGCGAAGTAGGTGGCCGACTGATAGGGGTTCGGGGTCCACTCGTGCGTGATTCTTGGTATGGGGTCTCCCCATAGGTCGTTGTAGTGTGGGTCGAGGTCCCACATGTTGAGCGTGTTGGGAAGGTCTGGCCCCATTCCTCCGAAGCCCACGCGTGCGGCGCTGCCGCCCGTGATGTACCTGTTCTGCAGCGTCGCCTTGTACTTGCTGCCTTGGCTGCCAGAGCTCGCGCCACCGGCCGTGGATACGTTGGTGGGACCGCTTCCTGAGTAGCCTCCAGCGGACTGCTCGGGTCCGCCGATGAAGGTCAGTCCCGTGTGGTCGAAGCCGTCGTCCATGAACTCGTAGAGGGTGTAGCCTCCGCCCCCGTTTCCTGCGATGGAGTTGAGGCCCAGCCCCGCGATCGAACCGCTCGGGCCTCCGGTGCCGCTGAACGGGAGGTAGCCGTTGGTGTAGCCCCTGCCCACGGTCCCCGTGACAGTGGTCGGATTGTACGGGACACCCACACCTGACGTGAGCATCGCCCTGACCTGGTTGCCACCGTGGAGACCGTTGAAGAAGGCCGTGCCGGGCTGGATGTGGACGTTACCTGCCGCGTCGTAGTACCTTGCAGCGGTGACGAGCCCTGTTGTTGTGTCGTAGTCCATCCTGAATACCTCGCTGTTCAGGGAGAGGGTGAACTTGCCGGACTTGACCGCCGCGGGGACGCTTCTGAACGCCGAGTTGCCCTTGGCGCCCGTCTCGCAGACGAAGTTGCATCCTCCGCCTGTGCACCATCCTTCATAGACGCACCCGTTGATCGTGACCCCGTACGGGTTCACGTAGGCTTCGGACGCGAGTGAGCTTGTCGTTGGGAATGGGTTGTAACCCAGATCCGCAGTGGCTGTCTTGAACAGCGTGCCGAGGGGTGTATCTGGATGTCCAGGAAGTGGATAGTCCTTGCTCATGGGTATGGCGGGTCCGCCGGCGATGCCAGCAGAGGTGATGGCTTCGCCGTTTCCGTTGCTCCCTGCGGTGTGGCCACTGAGACCGAAGTTCTGTTCCCAAGCCGAGTAGTATGGCTCGTACTCGGCATAGGTCATCGGCCAGTCCTCGGTGTCATCGAAGGGGTTGATCGAGGGGAGGAAACTCGCACCGTAACGGTTGACCGTCGAGGACATCATGGAGAAGCCCCAAGGGCTGTTCCTGCCCATGGCCCCACCGTAGTGGTGCGCCGCTCCGCCTACACCCAACCCAAAGTTGTGGTATTGGATGGGGAAGGTCGCTCTCCGTATGGGAAGTGCGAACTGGTTGGAGTTGTTTCTGATTGTCTGGGCTCCCCAGGAGTATGGGACGTCGAACTTCCTCTCCCACTGGATGCCCCATTCGTCGTACTTGGTGGACGCGAAGTCGGTCACGAAGTTCCAGTAGGGACCCCTGACGATACCCGCCACCTTGTATCCCGCGGCAGTGAGCTCGGCCGCGATTGTGCCGCTCACTACCCCGACGCCCATCAGGACGACGTCGGCCGCCGGTTCCGTGATTGTAGTAGACATCTCCATCAGCTCCTATGCGGACCCCTTCTGGTACTGCCCGAGGCTCGCTGGCTTGAGGGTGATCGGTGTCGTCGCGACCATGAGCTGCTTCGATGTGTATCCTTCGTTGTAGAAGTCGCCCAGGTTGACACCGTGGAACCCGACGTAGGACCACCCGACCATTCCCTTGTTGCCACCGTACACTGGGTCCACCCAGTAGCCGTTCCACACCATGAAGAACAGCTCGTATGCGAAGTCTGAAGGAAGGACGGCTCCGAACTGAGTTCCGGGGACTGCAACGCTGCTGTCGAGTCCGGATGGGGCGTTGATGTTCGGTATGACCCCCTGGTTGCTGCTCGGCGATCCACCCGTGATGGCACCGCCCGCGCCGTCGTAGGTTGGCACGTTGTTCCAGAGGTCGGTTAGGCAGGCTGTCTGGTTCGTTGCCGAGAGCGTCTCGAAGTTTCCGCCGTACTTGGCGTTGGCGTACTGCTGGATGCCTGCGAGGCCTATCGTCCAGAACTCCTTCATGTCGAACGCGTACTGATACCGGGACCCTGCGCCGACCCTGACGTTGGCGGTTGGATTGTACTTCACCGTGAACGAGTTGGGACCGTTCACGTACGTGACCGAGCCTCCGGGGTAAGTGATCGGAGTTCCGGCCGAGCTTAACACCGTGAGTGTGGTCGAGACGTTCGAGGGGATGTACGGTTCCTGCCTATACATCAGGCCGTTCGTCCCGTACACGCCCTTCAGCTGTCTGTCTATGAAGTAGATTGCTCCTGCCTCCTTTGCCCCGGGTCCGGTGCTATCGGACGGGATGATGCACTCGCATATCGCTTCAAGTTCCACCTGCTCCGTCGTGCTAAGGGAGAGGAAAGCGGACTGCGTGTCCAGGTTGTCCTGAAGGGTCGTCGCCTGCATGGTCGCGCTGGAGACGGCGGAGTTCAGGGACGTGACCTGGGTGTTCAGCGACGCTACCTGCCCATTCGCGCTCGAGAGCGCCTGCTGGGTCGAGGTGAGCTGCGAGCTGACGCTCGTCAGCGCGGAGCTCGCGCTGGTGAGCTGCGCCTGAGTCGAACTCAGCTGACCGCTGAGCGAAGCCGCCTGGGCCTGCGCGGAGCTTAGTTGGGCTGCGGTCGATGACAGCTCGTTCTGCGTCGATGCGAGCTGATTCGAGAGGGATGCGACTGCGCTGCTCGAGCTACTATTGTTGCTTCCTATCACGCTACTGAGGTAGGCGTCTGTTGCGACACCTGCTACGACTGCGCCAGCAACCACGCCGGCGCCAATCTTGAGGAAGGTCCTTCGGTCTCCTTCCTTGGTCATTGGCTTGCTGCTATCAGCCATTGCCTTAACGTATGTTATAAAGCGGTATATACGTATTTAATATTCCGGCCATTCATCATTTATGCGGAACGCAAGGATATTGACCGCGCACGATGCTCATTGTTGAGAATTGCCGCGATTGAGTCCGGCCCAAACCGAAGTTCGCCATTTCCGACAAGCCTGTGTTGAATAAGGTTTCGGGGCGGACTAACGACAACGCGTTGGCAGCCCGGCTCAAAGGCGGGAATCTGCAGCCGCCGTTGGAGAGCGGGCGCGGAAAGGCTCGCATCAGGCTCAAGTGTTGGCGCGTGAAGAAACCGCCGATCCGGCATGCGCAGATCCACCTGAAGGCGGTCAGAGCTTTAGAGGATCTCGGCATTGCCAGCGGCGCGACGGGGTCCCACGTTCTAGAGCGCGACGGCGGCAAGACCTAGATCGTGAAGTTAGCGGGGACATCGAAGGTAGCGATCCGCGGGCTTCTCGAGACCACAGAAATCGCAGATGAACGATGGCTTCTGCTTCTCCTCTAAGACATAGGCCTCTTTCACCGTCATGGCTGGTCCAGTCATCGGTCTCTTGGAAAAAATTATCGGTCCTTCGACCAAGCGACCCAATGGGGGATGCAGGCCTGAGATTTCATTACGACGCCGATTACCGTCGAATGAGGCCCCCTGGTTAGGTCTACGACTTGATTGCCCTTCTTTCCTAACCCCAACATTATATGGTTCTTGTCAGGCCTTCAATCCGCGCTCACAGGAAGGCCGAAGAGGGACCGCCAGTTTCCTATCCGTCCCGAGACAGCAAGCTGACGCTCAGCTTATTATCGAATCGAAGCTGAAGTCTCTTCGAACGACCGTGGCCGATACTTCGCGAGACGCCCTTCCGCTCATCGGTTTCATGGAGGAGCCGTCAGCTAGGGACTTCCTGGTGAACGATTGCATACTCGAAAAGACACCCGACGAGGTGAACTCCCTGATCAGGCGATGCCGAGATGCCGTCCTCCTACGCGGTGCTCCGAACCTTGAAGCCAGGACCAGAGAACTGCCCCCTGAGGCCGACGTCTTCCTATCCGAGATTGTGTGCTGGTATCTTCTGGTCAGGTCGCTAGCGGTCCTGGACTCTTCAAATACATCTGGATTCCCTCCGAAGCCAGATACGCGTAGGGGCCAATCCCATGGGTGCCTGGAGTCACGTTGTCCCCGAGCATCTGGAGGTGCTCTCCTGTCGTGAAGACATTATCCACCGTCCAGGATTGGAGCCACGCGTTGAAGGCCGACGTGCTTGGATTTGCCCCCGCCCTCGCGCCGCCACGCTGGTGCGCGCTCCATCTGTCGACGTGGGCTATGCTGCTGATTGCTGGCACGGAGGTCTTGATGTTCGTCGCACCCAGTTTCTGGAGGAGCGTCGTCGCTTCAGGGAGCTGGGCGAAGTAGTTGGTGCAGGTTGGGGCGTTGGTGTCGTTGTCCATGCACATCCTCAGGATGGGGTCCCCGTACATGTCCTCGTAGTGGGGATCAAGGTCGGTGAAGTGGTCGTAGGTGGGGAGAATGATGCCGGAACCACCCACGCTCACGGTCTGGGTAGTCGGAAGGAAGTGGTTCTTCAGGTTCGCCTTGTAAGTGCTCCCGAAGTTTGTTGCACCGGGGCTCACGAGCGTGAGAGTGTTTATGGAGCCTCCTGGGTAGCCTCCGGCAGAGACTGTTACTCCACCTATGAAGTTGAGGCCCGTGTGGTCCACGTTGTCGCCTGCCCAGTCCTCGAACGCGTAGCCTCCGCCCGACGCGTTACCGGCTGGATACCCGTTGCCTCCGATGGCAATGGTCCCCGAAGTCGAGGCGTTCCCAACGGGCGTCGGGACGAAACCTCTGCCGAGGGCACCGGTCTGAGTGGTGTAGTTGTACTGCGTTCCTATTCCAGAAAGGAACATCTGTCTCATGGACGATCCGCTCCACTGCGAGATGTGGACGACCGAAGCGGGCTGAATATGGATATTCCCTGCTTGGTCGTAGTAGCTGACTCCCGTTGCCTGGGTCTGGGCGGAGTTCAGGTTGACGCGGAAGACGTAGGAGTTTGTGACCATGGTGAAGTTGCTCGATGCCAAGGCATAAGGGATGGCGCTGACGTGTGAGCTGCCCTTGGCGCCGGTCTCGCATACAAAGTTGCAGGTCGCGGTCGTGCACCAGCCATCGTAGACGCACTCGTTGCGGGAGAGGCCGTACTGATTCACATAGGGCTCGGACAGGATTCCTGTGGGTGATGGATAGGGGTGGTATCCAAGATCTGAGGCGGTGTCGTTGAACAAGGTACCCAACGCTGTCGTCGGATGGGGCGGCACAGGATAGGTCGAATTGGGAATGAAGGGCTCTTGGTTGGTCCCGGAGACACCGTCACACTGCTCCCAAGATTGGGCGTAGGGAACGAGATCCGCGGCGGTGAAGGGGTAATCTTCGAGGTCGATGTTACCCTCTATGCTGTCAAGGAAGCTCGTCCCGTACCTGCTGTTGGTCATGGAATAGGCCTGATAGGTCCAGGGCATGTATCTCCCGAGGCCGCCGCTGAAGTGTACACACATTCCGCCGACTTCGTGGGCTTCGGGCACGGTGGAGATGGACTTCGTGTACCTCCTTACCGGGATAGCGAACTGGGTCGGCTCGTTTCGGATGCTGTAGGTCCACATGCTGAGGTGATGATCGTAGAAGTGCGCGAATTGGGTCTTCCACTCGTCGAACTTCTGCGACTCTGCAAAGTCGACTGAGTAGTCCAGGTAGGGTCCCTTGTCGATTCCTACGACTTTCAGCCCGGCCTTCACGAGTTCGGCGCATATGATTCCTCCGGTCGCTCCTAGGCCGACCACGACGACGTCGGCTGCCGGCTCGGTTATTGTGGTGGACATGTCTAGCTACTCCCCGCGGGGGTTTGTCCGGCCGCTATCTGGAATTCCGTCAGGCTCTGCGGCTGCAGTCTGAATGGGGTTGTCATTAGCATCAACTCTTTGGTGGTGTATCCCTCTCCGTAGGCGTCGCCCTGGTTCGTGCCCGAGAACCCCATGAGCTTCCAACTCACCATGCCCTGGTTTCCGCCGTACAGCGGATCGGTGAAGAACCCAGCCCAAACCATGTCGTGGAGCTCGGAGAACCATGCCTGGGGGACGATACCGTTGAAGTTCGTGGGCTTGTTGTTCCACAGGTCGGTAAGGCAGGCAGTCTGGTTAGCCGCTGACAGGTCCTCGAAGTTCGCTCGGTAGGCGCTGTTCGCGTAGGCCTCGGTATAGGTGAGGCAGTTCCTCCAAAAGTTCTGCCAAGTCAACGGGTACTGGAATCCGCCTCCAGCGGTCAGCCTAGCTGGCGCGCTCCCTCCGGAGTAGGTCACGCCATCGACCGTCAGTGGCCCAGCCGTAGACGGCTGGATCCAAGGACCCTGGAAATACATGTTGGCGCTCGTCCCGTAATCACCCGCCAGCTGACCATCAAGGAAGTAAATCACACCGGCCTCATTCGCGCCGGGCCCGTTGCTGTCCGTCGGGATCATGGTCGATGCGATAGCAGCCACAAGCGGTATCTCGGTGGTTTGGAAGAATTGAAAGGCATGCGAGTTCGCGAGGCTCAACTCTGAGTTCAGGGAGGTGACCTGGCTGTTCAAGGTGGTGACCTGGCTGTTGGCGCTCGTCAGTGCCTGCTGCGTCGAGGTTAATTGGGAGCTGACGCTGGTCAGTGCGGAGTTCGCGCTCGTGAGCTGCGCCTGCGTCGAGCTCAGCTGGCCGCTCAGAGACGCTGCCTGCGCCTGCGCGGATGACAGCTGGGCTGCCGTCGAGGAGAGTTGACCTTGAGTCGATGACAGCTCGTTCTGCGTCGATGCGAGCTGATTCGAGAGGGATGCGACTGCGCTGCTCGAGCTACTATTGTTGCTTCCTATCACGCTACTGAGGTAGGCGTCTGTTGCGACACCTGCTACGACTGCGCCAGCAACCACGCCGGCGCCAATCTTGAGGAAGGTCCTTCGGTCTCCTTCCTTGGTCATTGGCTTGCTGCTATCAGCCATTGCCTTAACGTATGTTATAAAGCGGTATATACGTATTTAATATTCCAATTACCCTTCATTCATGCGAAATTCTAGGAAATCGGGGCAGAGGTAATCGTCGCACCTTGACAGGAAACTCCGGGAAAGGCGCAAGGCAGGACATCGGCGAGCCATCTGCTTGGCTGCCCCAAGTAATGACGGCATCTCCGGGTTTCAGCTATTGGCCCGCTCGAGGCGGGAGTTGCGACGCCAGATGGCTGCGATAGCACCAAGAACGATGATAACGACGAGAAGGGCGAACAAGAGTCTCGGTAAACTCGGAGAGGGCGAG
The DNA here is from genome assembly GCA_963703285.1 of uncultured Nitrososphaerota archaeon. Classification (GTDB taxonomy): domain Archaea; phylum Thermoproteota; class Nitrososphaeria; order Nitrososphaerales; family Gagatemarchaeaceae; genus Gagatemarchaeum. The sequence goes on along the minus strand of OY969807.1, from coordinate 292,616 downwards.
ACGATGATTGCTGCGAGAAGTATCAAGAGGAGCGCGGAGACGGCCATGTTTCTCCTCCACCCCTTCGGAGGTCTTCTCGGTTCTTGATTCGACAACGCGGGGGAGATGAAAGCTCTCCTATATCTAATAGTCCCTGGAGTCACACCGGCAGGTGGGTCAGAGCCATCGGGATCAGAATCACCTCCACCAGGCTGTTTTCCTGTGAGGTGGCACGCGCTCCCAAGGTCCAATGAGGGTTCGAATCCTTGCTCGACCAGCGGGAACATCGCACTGATGTGCGCGAGAGAGCGTGTCGCCGGTCGCGACACCCCTTTGCTAGGGTCACTCTTCTGGGAACTCGACCGCGTGCAGACGGCGCTTCTCCCTCGTCTTCAACCGGGCTTTCTTGCGCTGGGAATTCAGCTTCTTCGCCCACGCGTTCACCTGGTCGAAGGCGTCCGCAACCTCGTACGAGAAGACGCTGTACGAGTACCTCTCTTTGGGGGATGCGATGAAGACGTCGACCTGGCTCTTCTGCTTCGGACCGCCTGCTTCCGCTGACTTGATCACGGCCCTGGCCTCCGACATCTCAGGGAACCCCTTCCGAAGGGTGCGTATCGCCTCAGTGAACTTCTGCCGGACCGCCGCGGCGCTGAACGGGTCGTCGGGGAGGCCGACTATGTAGACGGGGAGTTGAGCCGGCGCGCTCCGTCTCAGGAGAACCTTCATGAAGTCTCTGTATGTGACGATGCCTTGAAGCTCGCCTGTGTTGACTATCATCGAGTAATTTGACTGTTCCTCCTTCATCTTGACGTACACGTCCAAGAGCGAGTCGGTGACCTCGTTGGTCACGATGCTGCCGGTTCCATACTCCCTGAGCGGTTCAGCGAACCTGCCCCCGCGGTTGCCGCCCTTCACATCTCGGTCAGTCCTCGGGACCATGTTGAAGACGATGGAATCCGAGGTGATGACACCGCTCAGCCTGCCCTGATCGATGATGGGAACCTGGTCGATCTTCTTCCTGCGCATCAGCTCCCTGGCGGAGGCCACGGTACTGTCCGACTGGATGGTGTTGGGCTCCTTGGTCATTACCGAGGACAACCTGACCGGGACCTCCGAGTCGAACATCCTGCCCAATATCAGCGGCGAAGTCGCCTGTCCGACGAGCTTGTCACCGTCGTAAATCGGCATCGACCTGGTCCTGTACTCGAACATCAGGGAAGCGGCGTCGCTGACGGTGTTCTGCCGGTTGAGCCGCGGCACCTGGTGCATGAGCTTCGAGAGCCGGGTCTCGAGGCTCGTCAGGTCCAGCAGATCGCGGACGGTGACAATTGATGTCCGGTCGCCGTCCTCCACCAGCGCTTCGTACCACTGATTCTCTTTCATGTAGCCTATCACCTCCGAGACTCGGTCCGTAGGGGAGAAGGCGTCGACACCGGTGACGAATTCAGAGATCGAAACAGACATCAGATCTACTGGCTTCATTGCCTTGCGACCGGCCCCTCAGCCTCGGGCTTAAGAACGTGTCAGGTTTTAGGCGTCTTGCTAGCGACTCCGAAGGCTCTTCCGCTACGCGCCCTGATACAGCATCAGGAGGTTGCCTTCGGTGTCCTTGAAGAACGCTGTGGCCCCCATCGGAGAGTAGCCTATCGGCCCTTCGACCCTCGACGTCATCTCGTCCTTCTCAGCGCGCTGGAACTTCACGCCCTTCGACTTCAAGTCGGCGACGACCCCCTTGATGTCCTTGACGATGAAGACAGAGTAGGCGAGCTCGCGCTTCTCCTTCTGATCCGGCGTGACCAGCCAGAATACCGATTTGCTTACCCTCACGGAAGCCCAAAAGTCCTTCATCTCCCCCTCGTCCCTCGAGAGCAGCTTCCCACCGAGCGTCTCCGTATAGAACTTCACCGCCCGGTCCATGTTGCGGACCGTCAGCAGCGTCGCGTGGGTGCCTGATTCAGAGAGCATTTGGGAGTAATGAAGCGCGGTTCTTATTTAAGCAGTCGTCCGGTCGAGATGATTGGTCTTCTCCCGCCTTGGAACTCGAGGAGGCTGCATCCAGTAAGCATAAAGACGCGACTACTTCCCGCCATTCCCGTATGAAGAAAGGCGTGAAGGTCGTCCGTGACGACTCCGACTGGTAGCCAAACTCCCAACCCGCAGGCGGGGGCCCGCACGCCCCAGTCACACTGCTACGTGCACCCCGAGCGTAGGGCCGTCGCGGTCTGTGCGGTATGCAATAGAGGCGTCTGCAGGCTATGCAGAGCGACCTTCAATGGCAGGAACTACTGCAGGTCGGACGCCGAGACGCTCCAGGTCAAGGACGCGGTGAAATTGCAGAAGAAGGCTCAGCTGACACCCCACACACGCTTCAGGAGGGCCGCTATCTATGTGGCGGCCGTCCTCGCGGTCCTGAACGGCCTCGCGGGCGCCGTGGTGGGCTTCCTCCTAATCGTAATCGGTCTCGTCGGGCATGAGCCGAATGCTTCCTACTCCTTTACCCCCGTGCTTCAGGCGTTCTTCACTTACTTCGCCGACGTGCTCAAATTCCCTGCCTCGCAGGCGCTGGATGTGGGGCTGCTCGCCTTCGGGGCCGGGATCGTTGACATGTCGATATCGATGTTCCTTCTGCGTGGGTCGCGCGCCGCGGGCATAGCCGGGATAGTAGTCAGCATCCTCGGGGGCTTTGTCATCAACACATACCTTGTGGTCCTCGCCCTTGCGGGAATATTCGCGTACGTATACCTGGTCTCCTCAGCCTTGAAGGCGGTTCTAATCGTGCTGGGCCGTAAGTACTTGGATAAGACATAATTCTGACATGGGGCGTCTCATGCGCCCATAACCAAACCGAGGGGTACGGCTTTCGGTCCGAGCCCAAGTACCCTCTTCCGCCGGTGGTGTTGTGGCCATCAGAAGCGGCAGCCGAGGCGGCCTTATTAGACAGAATCCCAAGGCAGGGGATATGCTCTGTCCTGGTTGTGGGCACGAGATCCTGGACCCGGACCCGAGATTCTGCCCAAGGTGCGGCTACGAGTTCGTCAAACCGGCGCCGGTCCCGCCTTCGGCTGCAGCGCCCGGGGCATCGACAGAAGCAGGGCGAGAGGCGCGGTCGGTAAGCGTGCAAGCCGGGAGCGCCGAAGGAACCATCCCGGCAAGGTACTACCTCCTGGTCTTCCTTGCCGTAGTCGGAGGAGTCATAGGTTACCGGGCGGTCAAGAAATACAATCCTAGGGTGGCCGCGACAATCTTTACGATCGGGCTGCTCATCTCGTTCGTGTACATAGGCGCCGGATACGAGATCTACTCTCGTCCCGCTGGTCCCGTCGGGACGTACGACTTGGCGATAACGGCCATCGGCTTCCCCAATTCTACGGCCGTCGTCGTGATCGTCGCGAACCAGGGCACTCTAGAGGATGGGTTGGAATCGGTGGCGATCAACAACGGGTCGCTCTGGCTCGTCTATGGCCTGCTCTCGCCGAACAGCCCCCAGGCCTCGAGCGAGCTCCAGACAGGAAACCTCGACTTCTCGCTTTACGGCTACATCCTGAACAATGGCACGACGCTGCCAGCTGGAAGCGCCGGGTCGGCTACCGTCGGCACCGAGGGCTTTCCCCCTGGGCACGTCGACCAAGTGACCGTCCCGTTCTCCTGGAGGCCCGAGTCGAACTACACCGTCTTCATCTCAACCCACAGCGCGCATCCATACGAGACGACGGTCGTGAGCCCGGTCTAGGGACTCATCCGGCAGACGCCCCGGTAAGGTGGCAGGCGGGCAGGAGTGTTCTGACCTAGACCTTCTTCTTGATCTTCTTGAGATCCTTGCCGACGGCCTTCCCGCCCTTCGCTATCTCGTGGCCGACCTTGGAGACGTCCGCTTCGGTCTTCTTCATCGCAGCCTTCGCCTTGCTCTTCGCTGACATCGTATCGCCTGATTCTCTCGCATTGGCCAGTAGAAAAACAGCGCGCACATGGCCCCGGCGCGGCTCCCCGGACTATCCGGGCTGGTAGCTACCGAGGCCTAGTAGAGCTCGAAACCCCTTCTTTCCAGCTTCCCCTTGCAGACGGGACAGTTGTAGGAGAGTTCCTTGGCGCACTCTTCGCAGAAGTGGAGTCTGCACTTCCTGCAGAGCAGGTTCAGGATCTCGGTCCTGTGGCACTCCGCGCACGTGGAAGGCGATACCACTATGCCCATTCAGAGATCACCCAGAAGCGAACGTCGGTCCCCACCCAAGGAAGGCACGGTCAGACGGTGTTCCCCGCTCCAAGTCATAAAACTTCCGAATGACGACCGGCGGTTCATTGTACGGTCAAATCGAAGGCCCTGACCCGGGGCGCGCGTGGCTACTTCGTCCAAGACGAGCGATCTTGCTCGGAGGTCGGCATCCCGCCGTTCAGCCACATCCTGTGGAACTTCTCCGCCACACTGGGGTTCAGCTCGGCGGTCGCGGACACCGTCTCGAGATCCGAGGTTATCTTCAGGGCCTTGAAGGAGCTCCTGTAGACAGCGTACCTCTTGCCTTCCCCCGTCACCACGATGCGCTCGATCATAAGGAGACCCTTGTGCGCCAGTTCGCTCGCCCTCCTGTAGCACGTGCTCAGGGGGATCGCCTGCTCCACGCTGATCTCCTGCACGGTCCTGCCTTCGTCGACCGTGGATGCGATAATGCGCCTGGAGAATTCGTCTGCGAGAGCCGCGACGACGCACCTTGCCAGAGCACCGTTCAGGACAGTGGACACCAGAACATCGCTATTCCCCTTCTGCTCGAGTCTTGGTGCCGTCGCCATCTCTCGTCGGCACGGAGAGAGCGGGTGTGATATTTGATGGGGCCGTATTGGCTGCAACGTTTTTGGTCGCAGTCGGCGCAAATGCAGCGATTTGCAATTCGGGCGGGCGGGGGAGCGAATCTCGGGCTCTCCTTCTGAAATTGGACGGAGGAGTTGAAAAGATTATATCGGTTAAGGAGGGGTCGCCCATCCAAGGCGCTCGACTTGAAGGAGAAGACCGTAACCATCTCGTTCCGCATAAGTGAGAGCGCCTTCAGGGCCCTTCAGGAGGACTCGAAGAAGCGTAACGTCAGCATAAACACGCTCGCAAACCAGCTGTTCGTCACCTACTCGGAATACGACAGGTATCTTGCGAAGTTCCGCATGATCAAGCTCTCGGCTCCGACCTTCAAGCGAATCCTGAACGCCTCGACGTCCGAGGCGATCCAGGAGGCAGGGAAGATGGCCGGCTCCAGCGTCCCCGTCAGCTTCATCCTGGCGGAGAAGGGTGAGTACAACCTCCCGAACGCGATCGACTACCTGAGGACGACCGGGGCTCACGCGAACCTCTTCGACTACAGCGAGTCCATGGGCAGCGGTACGTCGTCGATCACCCTGACGCACGACCTCGGACCTCAGGGGAGCATATTCCTGGCGAACTACGTGGAGGCGCTCCTCAAGCCGCTGGGGCCCCCGTTCAAGATCACGCAGTATCCAGACGCGATAACCATCAGGCTGTAGTTCACGCCCCGTGTCGCGGGTCGCGGAGCTTGCCCATCGGCGCAACGCAATCGACCGCAATCGGTACGTCCCGGAGATATAATGCACCTTTCGATGATGAATCTGAAGAGGCATGACAGAAGAATCCCAGGCGACGCTCATAGTCACCCTCAGCGACGTGGGAGACTTTGAGACGGTCAAGAAGCGGCTCACGAAGATTAGGGGGGTCAACAGCGTCGAGCTCATGTTAGCCTCGAACAAGCTCCGCATACGTTACGATGGCGATCCCAAGAGAAATCAACCGATACAGGCCGATATCCTGAAGACCATCTCCTCGATCGTGCCTGCCAGACGGAAGTAGCATCGCTCGCTGATCGCTGCTTACGGCTGTTGGCGGGGCTGGTACGCTGCCGCGACGGCTATGCCTTGCCCTGCTCCTTCAGCTTCTCGAGCTCGGCTGGGTGATCCTCCTTCATCTCCGCCTCTGAAGTCGTGCCCGAGAAGATGCTCATGTTGATGGGCAGCTTGCGCGGGCTGAAGTGCGCCTGGTACAGGTGGAATATGCCTAGGAATAGCACAGCCAGGAGAGCCTCTTTCGTGTGGAACACGAAGGCGAGCCCGTTGTAGGCGTTCACTCCATACAACCACATGAGCACCCCCGGAAGTCCGAGGATTATCATCCCCCAGTAGATGCCCCAGTAGTCGAACTTCTGCATGTAGTCGTACTTGCCGAAGCTCGGCTTGGGACCGATACCGAGATAGAACTTCATGTTGCCCATCGCGTCCTTGATGTCCTGCAGGCCCAGGTTGATGTCGAACGGGGCTGGCTTGTGGGTGAGCTTGTTGGCGATGTACTTGGATGTGTAGAAGCCGAAGTGGTAGAAGACCAGGCCACCCATGACGATGGCCGAGGCGTAATGTATGTCGAGCGTGCTCTGGAAGCCCCCGAGGTCGTTGACTACATCCCCTCCCCAGTTCCCGATGAAGAGCATCGCCATGCCAGTCACGCTCAGGAATATCATCGAGATGAAGAGAACGAGGTGCTGGATGCGCTGGTTGAGGTCGAACCTCTTGATCTTCGGCGAGTCGGGCAGCTTCTGTATCCCTCTGCCGGCGTAGGTTATGATATCGAGGCCGTTGTGGACTACCGCGAAGAGAATCAGGCCAGTGATGAGGATGTCGAAGAGCAGGCTGACCAGGCCGGTAGGGTCGAAGGTCACGGCGGTTGTGAGGGTCGGGATGACGACGACAGTGATGATCCACATCACCGTGAGCGACGCTATGAGCGAATAGATGACGATGCTCGAGATTACCTTGCTAGTGAAGACGGAGCTCATGGGTGCCCGGCCTTCCTGGCCCTTACCGAGACGCCGATGCCGAGGACGACTCCGATGAGACACGCGCCGGCCATCACGATGAAGAGCGTCTCCGTGTTGAGACCTGGGAAGGTGCTCGGAGTGGAGACCTGGCTGGCCGTCTGACTCGTGCTGACGTTCGACGGGATGTCGCTTCCGCTGATAGTCAGGACGTAGCTCTGCATGGTCGTCGCAAGGTGCGTGCCAGGCTTGTTGAACTCTCCCACGGCGAAGCCCAGCTCAACCGTCGAGCCTATTGAGAGCGCTGGCGCCTGCGGGTCTCCGTTGTTGGTCACGAAGGGCCTGTAGCAGACCGCCGTGTAGGTGGTGCCGGACAAGTTCAGCCCGCAGACCGTCTGAGTGGCGTACCCGCTCTTCTCGACGGCGGCCGGGGTGAACGGCCCGGTCGAGATGTACTCGCCCACGTTGCCCGTGAACGACGGGCTGACGAGTATCATGAGGGTGGGCGTGGAGCTGGAGCCCATCTCCTGTGTATTGGAGAGGGAACCGAGCTCGATTCCGCCGTAGCAGTAGCTGTCTGAGCAGTCTGTCGAGGACGTCTGCCAGCTCATCGTGAAGAGGAGGCCGGTGCTGTTCTCCTTGAAGGCGACGCTCATGCCGCTGGTCGATTCTGTCGTCGTCACCGTGTCTTGCCACTGTGAACTCTGGAACGGAGACTTGACGTTGACGGCGCTCTGGGACTTGTAGGCGGTGATAGTTGTCGCGGAAGATGCGGGCGTGGAGGTGGTGGACTGCGTGGACTGCGTGGACTGCGTGGTCTGTTGCTGGCTTGTCGAGGTGGTGGAGGTTGTTGACTGACTTGAAGAAGAGGAGGTGGTGGACTGTCCGGAGCTGCTCGTCGTCGAGGTGGAGCCGCTGAAGGTCAGGGTGTAGGAAGACATCGAGTCCGCGCTGTGCAGGCCGGGGCTGCTGAACTCACCGACCGCGAAGGCTATCTCCACCGTGGAGCCGACGTTCATCGAAGCCGTCGGGTCCTGGGGGTCCGCACCGGTCAGTTTGAAGGGACGGTAGCACTGGAAGGAGTAGGTCGTTCCGGACAGGGAGAGCGCGCTGCAGACGGATTGCGTGGTGTAGGACCCCAGCGATTCGACTGAGGAGGGCGTGACCACGTCGGTCGAGATGAACTCGTCGACCGCGTGACCGACGGTGTTAGTGAACGACTGGCTGGCCAGGATCATCAGAGATGGCGTGCTCGACGAGCCCATCGCTCCTGTGTTGGACAGCGTGTTGAGCTCGATCCCTCCATAGCAGGAGCTGTCGGCGCAGGTCGCGCCGCCGGACTGCCAGGTTACGAAGAAGTACCAACCGGAGTCATTCTGGGCCACCTTCGCTCCGAAGGTTACACCCGAGAGGGCATCGGTCGTCGGCGTGACGTCCGTCCACTGGGAAGCCGAGTACCCGGACTTCACGTTGACCGGCACCGTCGCCGGGGGCGCCGTTATCGCCGTCGGCGCTGCCGACACCGTGGATACGGCTGTGGAAGAAACCACGAATAGGAGCACCACCGCCAGAGCCATCGCGATGTGCGTAACCCGCTCTCTGAATCCTCTTGACATAACAGTTGCGGAGCCCGCAATGGGTATTTATAGCCCCGATGCGATTCTCAGAAATGGGAACCGCCCGAAGAGGAGGGTCGAGGACTCCCCTCGGTTCACCGGCGTTATCACAATTGAGAATCGACTCCTCATCTTAAATGTCTCGGATGGAATCATCCATTCGACGGAAATGTCGGAGAACGAGAAGCGGGTTCCTGTGAAGGTTCACGGCGCCGAGGAGAGCGGCCCCCCGTCGAGTTCTTCCACGAGTCACATTGCTGAGCGAGACCAGAAGTTCAAGGGCCTCTCGAGGCTATTTGCCAGGGCACCGGCGCAATTTGCAGGGGCGAGGTTTCCGTCCAAACGCATGGGAGGGGACCCGTCAAGTTACTGGCGCCAGTATGCCGACCTCTTCGATTCGGGCAAGGACTACCGGGTGGTGGTCGAGGTTCCAGGCGTCCCCAAAGACCAAATCTACATCGGAGTCACAGACAAAGACATCAAGATAGAGAGGGTCTCTGAGCCGGTCATCCTCGAGGGGACGGAGGGCTCCGTCCTTGAAGGAGGGGCGAACTCGAGGATAATGAGAAAGGTGACGTTTTCAGAGGAGGTCGTGGCCAACAGCGCTGAGGCCACGCTGAACAACGGAGTCCTCGAGGTGAGGATCCCCAAGAAGACTCCCACGGAGGGCTCCAAGCACAAGGTTCTGGTAAGGTAGGGCAGGTCGCCTCATTTCGCTGTCAGAGCGACTTAAATGGAGAGCGGGGCGACGTATCCCCGGACTAAGATGGAGATAAAGCAGGTGAAGCTCGAGGTCCCAGAGGGATACCAGCTCATCGTCGGGCAGAGCCACTTCATCAAGACGGTCGAGGACCTTTACGAGACGCTGGTATCCTCGATGCCGGGAGCGAAGTTCGGAATTGGATTCTGCGAGGCCTCGGGTAAGGCGCTCATCAGGTACGACGGGACGGACGAGGGCTCCGTGCGGACAGCCGTCGACTTCGCCACCCGCCTCGCGGCGGGCCACTCCTTTGTTGTCATCCTCAAGGACTCGTATCCTATCAACATCCTGAACAGGATCAAAGCCCTGGAGGAGGTCACGGGCGTCTACTGCGCGACATCCAACAGCGTCACCGCGATAGTCGGCGAGACAGAGGACGGAAGGGGGATCCTGGGCGTGGTGGACGGCGTGACGTCGAAGGGAGTGGAGTCGGAGGCCGACAAGCAGGAGAGAAGAGAGTTCCTCCGGAAGATAGGGTACAAGCGGTAGCTACGCGGAGCGGCGAGCACTTGCGCAATCAGGGTCGCCACGAGGCGACCAGGATTTCCTTCACGGCCGCGTCGGCCACCTGAGAAAAGTCCTGGTAGAACTCTCCTATCGCGTAGAAGGGATCGGGCGTGCTCAGACAGACCACGCGGTCGGCCGACCCCGCCAGCATTGAGATGGTATCTCGGGGGCCCACGGGAACCGCGACCATCACGGACCTCGCCCCCCTTCTCTTTGCAGACTGCACGGCGGCTAAGACGGTCGAGCCGGTGGCCACCCCGTCGTCCACAATTACAACCGTCTTCCCGTCCAGGTGTGGGTAGGGTCGGTCTCCTCGGTATTCCTCCAGTCGCCTTCTCACCTCGGCGCTCTCGCTCGCGGCCTCCCGTTTCAGGTAGTCTTCGGGGACGCGGAGCGTCCGCACGAGTTCGCGGTCGATGACGGGGTCTCCATCCTGCGTCACGGCGCCGACGGCCAGTTCGGGGTTACCCGGCGCTCCTATCTTCCGGACGATGATGACATCCAGAGGAGCGCCGACCGAGTCCGCAATCTCCCTCGCGACCGGGACGCCCCCTCTTGGGATGGCAAGCACCAGGACGCTCCTGTCGCCCCCAAGGAAGCCCAGTGCACGCGCGAGCTGCCTGCCCGCTTCTGTCCTGTTCTTGTAGAGGGTGGTCATCCTCTCCCACCGGAGAACCAATCCGGCTGCGTCAGCTTCGAGTCCCCGGCTGGTTGACCGTGCTGAGCTCCTGGAAAGCCTCCATCGTCATGGCCTGAAGCGGGATTCGCTCTCCCCTGAAGACCGCCGTGTCATAGCTACCTGCCAGACGGTGCATCCCGTGGTCCACCTCCGCGATGAAGCCCGAGACCATGGTCCTGACCAGGGCGGCGCTGACCCTCAATCCGCTGTCGGAATCCCAATCCAGCTCCTGCTTTGTGAAGAGGGTATCGGCGTTGGCCCGCCTCACCTTCTCCTGAAGCGTGGCCAGTGCCGTCTCCCTATCCCCTTCCGGAAGCAGAAGCGCGCTCTCGATTTCGTCTATCGCGACCCTCGCCGTCTCCTGATGGTCCCTCACCCTCGAGTGCGTCGCCTCGTCGATGAGCCCGTGCTCGTACTTGAGATCGTTCAGCGCCGCGGCCACGTCGTAGCTACCCGCGATTATCTCACTCCTGGTCATCGCGTCTGTCTCGTAGGAGAGTATCGACTTCCAGGAAGGCTGCAGGAGCGCACGCCTGTGATCCTCGAGCGTCCGGTAGAAGTGCCTGTACCCGTACTTCGGATCCTCGAAAGCCCCGCACCCGGGGTCAAGGAACGGTCCCATCGGAGATACGAAGAACTGGAGGCGGGGGTCGGCGTTGAAGCGACGGATGAGGCTCTCGCAGTAGGGAACGGTGCCCATCGCGCTCTCGTATGTCTGGTGCGGAATACCGACCATGAAGAACAGGTCGAGCTTGCGGCAACCGTTGGACAGCGCGCTCGATATTGTCTCCTCGATCTTAGCGTTGGCCACCGGAAACTTGAGGCAGTCCTGCTTGCGAAGCTTCTCGTCCGCCGTCTCTATCGTCACCTCGATCGACCAGCGCCGGACGCTGTCCTTGATCATCCGGAAATACTCGTCCCCGGCGGGGTAGAAGAGCTCGGATACGAACTCGTTGGGCATGTCCAGCTTCTTCAGGAGGGCGAAGAGGCGCTGCGCGCGTGCGAGCCCCCCGATGCGCGGGTCGTGTATCAGCATTATCGGGCTCCGGGAGAAGGTCATAATCGACTTGGCGTCCGACGCAAGCTTCTCGGGCGACCTGAAGGCCGGCCAGGACCTCTCGCACACCCTCTCGTATGCTGAGCGGGACCCACCGCACGTCGAGCAGTCGAGGGTGCAGCCCCGCGAGTTGAGCAGCATCGTGGTCGGGTGCTGGAGCCAGCGGAGGTAGGGGGAGATGTCCTCCACGCTCCTGTACTTCAGCATAAGCCGTATCGCATAGAGATAGTCGGGGACGTCGATGTAGTCGAGATTGGCGGGGATGAACGTGAGGGGGTTGACGACGACCTCGCCGCGACGCTTCCAGGTCAGGTTCTCCACCGAGTCGAGCCTTCCGCCGACTCGAATCGCGTGAAGGAGCTGTCGGCATGGTTCTTCGGTGGAGTCGCCCCGGAGGACGAAGTCGACGAACGGATAACGGATGAGCTCCTCGTGGTAGTAGCTGGAGGAGAGCCCCCCCATCAGGACGTAGCTCTCCGGGTGCAGCTTCTTCACGATCTGTGCTACCGCGAGCGCGCCGTTGGCGTGGGGAAGCCAGTGGAGGTCTATCCCGAAGACCGTCGAACGGAGCCTTCCGAGCCTCGCCTCCACGTCGTAGGCTGGGTCCCGGAGCATCCTGTAGGCGAGGTTGATTATCCTGACGTTGTACTGGTTCTTCCCGAGGTAAGACGCTATGCTGGTTAGGCCGACGGGATACATCTCGAACTCGTTGGTCGATGGCACAGCGTCCGCAACCGGGCCCTGCATGATCGTCTTCTTGCGGAAGTCGTAGACAGATGGCGCATGCAGCAGCGTAAGGTCCGTCCTGAAAGCGTCGTCTAGACCCAAACCACATTGCTCCGGGGGCTTGACCTTCGCTTTGGCAGGCGCTTCATAAGACTATTGAACGGAGACAGGCCGGTCCCGCCGACTGGACGGCTTGGGCCCGACGCTCCTGAGCCTGAGGAGCACCTGGCGTTGAGGAGGTGCAAGTGGGTCAACTCTCGATTCTCTCCGGGTTCCCTAGGGGACCAGCACTACAGGAATCGTCGAGTTCTCAGCCACGCGGCGCGAGACGCTGCCGAGAGACCTGATGCGACCCAGGTGGTGCAGTCCGAAGACCCCTACTATGATCATGCTCGCCTTCTTCCGTTTCGCTACCTCCAGGATGAAGGTTGCGGGGTTGCCCCTATTGGCGGCTACCTCGTACTTCAGACCAGCCTTCCTGAGGCGAGCGCCCATGGTATCGACTATCACCCGAGAGACCTGCTCGTAGTAGGCCGCTGGGTCCACCCCCTCGGTCTTGGTATACTCCACGTAGCCGCTCGGGACGTTCGGATCCGGGATCACGTTCACCAGCACTATCGTTGCGGGGATCGACCTTGCCAGCTGGGCGGCGAAGTCGACCACCTTGACGGAGTGCGGGGAGCCGTCGACGGCAACAACGAGCTGGTCCATGGTTGTCGAGCGTTACAACAAGCTATTTAATGCGCCTAGTCAATTCTCAAGTTTGAAAATCCGGTCGCCGGGCACACTGAGAGGGATGGAGGTGACCAGCCTGCCTCACTTCGCTCCGTTACCGCGGCCTAGGGCCCCCACGAAGTCGACTCAACTCTCAAATACGTCCCGTCGGCCTCGACGACCTCGCATGAAGAAGGGGGCAAGAGAAACGGAGGAGACGGCGCGGAAGCAGCTAGCGGGGAGGATAGCGAAAGCGGTCGTAGACTGCGACCCCTCGATCCTGAGCCTGCTCGTCGTGGACTCCCGCGGGGAGGTCCTGGCGATCGGGAGGTCGGGGAGGCTGGCCAGGGCCAACTACATCGACGAGGACCTCCTGCCGAAGCTGGGGGTCCTGTCCAAGCTGATACTCGGTGCGGCAGACCAAGAATCGGGGATGCTCGGCGGGCTGGAGTTCCTCATAGGTGCATTCAAGAACCAGAAGATAGTGTTGATCGAGGCCCCGGATCACAAGATGTCCCTCGCGCTCAGGATGTCGCGCTCATCCATCGCCGAGTACGTGTGCAAGAAGATCGCCGACATCCTTTCGACCATCGAGTGAGCATAGCAGCCGAGTTCGAGACAGAATCGCTGAGACCGGGGTGTCAACCCCACGCCGTCGAAACCAGTCAGCTCCAGAACCTGCGGGGCTGCTTGGGAGCGAAGTCGCCACCAGGCATCTCATCCTCGAAGATCAGGGCCTCACAGATGTGGCATTCGTAAGCCCTGCGGCCGGGCGGTCTTCCCTCTAGGGCCGACAGCCTGTCCGCCCACGACTGGTCCACCATGGAAACGGGACGGTGACACAGCTGGCAGAGCATTTCCACTGGATCGACGGGGAGTCACTTGCATGTAAGGGTTGTCTCAAGAAGCGGGGCGCCCTTGGACGGCTAAACGGGTAGCGAGGACAAACGGGGTTGTTTCGGCACGTCGGATGTAACGGTTATCAATGCCCGTCCGGCGAGCGTTCGTGAAGAATAGAGGGAATCTTCCCTCCCGGGAAGAGGCAGGACAATTGGATTGAGAATGTCAGAGACGGTGGTACAGCGGAAGAGGACGGTGATCATATTGTGGGTCATCGCCTTCATCGCGGTGACGCCGCTCCTCCTTAACTATGGGCATTACATCAGCTACTCAGAGAGCCCCAAGTCTCTCGCGAACAGCGAATCCTCGAGAGCGCAGCAGGTGCTCTCCTCGCTCTCGCCCTCGAACTCCACCCTCGTCGTCGTCTTCCAGCCGAGCAGCACCGAGACCGAGGCCGAGATACAGAACCAGACGCTCGCATTCCAAGCCGCGCTCAACTCGAGCCGCATCCCGTACCTCTCGGGCAGCAGCTCGGCGTTCTCCAGCTTCGAGAAGTTCCTCAAGCAGGTTTTCACTAACAGCACCGTCCAAGGGATAAACTCCACCTACTCGAGCATCTCGACGCTGGCGGCACAGGTTTACGCGTTCCCGAGCGCGTTCCTCGGGAACTGGACGGAGTATGATTATGCTCAAACGGCCATAAACCAGGCCGCGTCGGGCGCTTCCTACGACGGGAGCGCCTACGAGTCCCTGTTCCTGAAGGACCTCAACCAGACATTCTCGACGGAACCATCATGGAGCCCCGTTGAGAAGGTACAGAACTCGACCTCGTGGGCCGCCGTCCAGAAATTCTTCCCGCTTCAGCCCTTCGAGATCTTCCCCGTGGTCTACACGGCGGGATACAACGTGACGAACTATCGCTCCGACGTCCTGACGCCGGTCTCCGCGTTCCTGACGGCCGCTTCAGGGTTCCCGATATCGACGCGCCTCGTACAGGCCTCGCTCGTCGCGGGAGACAACGCGAGCGACTACTACCTCACAAAGTACGGCCTGCTGGGCGCCCCGTCCTTCATCAGGCAGCAGTACGTCAGCCCCGACAACTCGACGTACCTGGTCACGGTCAACTTCAATGTGACCGAGAGCTACCGTGGCGCCAATGACTTCTATCCAGCCCAGAGCGCGACCGCCGAAGTCAGGACCCTGTCCGGGAAGTACTTCGGGACCTCCGAGGTCACCGGACTCGGTGCGGTGGCCGCGGACACGGCCCAGCTCTCGGCGAGCTCAGCCTACGCCTTCGGCCTCATCTTCGTCTTTCTCGCCGTCACCGTCGGGCTGCTCTTCGCGGCGGTGCTCCCGCCCGTCCTGGTGCTCATCGTCGTCTCCCTGACGACTGCGCTGGGATACGTCTCCATCACGCTGACGGGGATGGCGATAGGCTCGGTGGACTATGATGTCACAAACATCCTGACCGCGGTCGTGCTCGGCGTCTCGACGGACTACTTCGTCTTCATGCTGTCGAGGTACAGGGAGGAACTGAGGAAGGGCCAATCGAGCTTAGGGGCGCTCAACACTGCGACGAGGAAGGCTGGATTCGCGGTTCTCGTATCTGGCGTCACCGTCGCCCTCAGCCTGGGCGCAATCTCCCTGGTCTCAGGGCTCGAGAGCTGGGGGCCCGTCCTATCGCTCACGATCCTCCTCACCGTGCTTCTCGAGACGACCCTCGTGCCAGCCATCCTCAGCCTCCTCGGGCCGAGGGTGTTCACCATCGGAACACTTCGGCTGCGGCGCGGGCGGGCGGAGACGCAGAAGAGGGCGCCGTCGGTGGAGGGGTCGTCGTTCTACAGGATCGCGAGGCTCTCCCAGAGGCGCAAGTTCCTGATTCTGGGGGTAATCGTGCTACTCGCCGTCCCCACAACCCTCCTCTGGTTCACGATTCCCACCACCTACAACCTCAACGAGGGCCTGCCCCAGAATCTGTCTAGCGTTCAGGCGCTGAACATCGTAGACCAGAAGTTCGGCACCAACGAGATCTACCCCACGTTCGTGATCGTGAGCTTCCCCGAGAACGCTACGGGCGGCGCCGGAGGCCTCACTTCCGCGGCGACGTCGACCCTGGAGTCGGACGCGAGGACCCTCCTCGCGACGCCTGGGATCAAGGAGGTGATAGGTCCGACAATCAACGGGACGAAGATCCAGCCGAGCAACCTGGATTCGCAGTTCGTCTTCGACCACGGCTCCTACGCGTACTTCATCGTATTCACGGTCTACGACCCCTACTCGAGCAACGCCATCTCGCTCGTGGACCAGCTGAGGTCAAACAGCCAGTTCCTCGTCGGAGGGCTGACGTCGAGCATCATCGACCTCCAAGGCTACTACAACTCAGCCTTCCTCGAACTGGAGCTTCTCATCGTCGCGGTCATCGCCATCGTGCTCGGCTACTCGTTCAGGAGCGCAAAGTATCCATTCATCTCGCTCACGGGAGTCTTCATCAGCATCACGTGGACGACGGCGATACTGTACGCGATCTCGAAGTACCTGCTCGGTGAGGAACTGGTCTTCCTGATTCCCATCATCATCTACGTCATCCTGATGTCGCTGGGGAACGACTTTGCCGTCTTCATACTCTCCCGCGTGAGGGAGGAGCAGGCTGCGCACGGGTTCGAGGAGGGCCTGGCAAGGGCGATGGTCGGTTCGGGGTCCGTGGTGACCGCCCTGGGCCTCATCCTAGCGGTATCGCTCGGGAGCCTGGGGCTCGTACCGTTCGGCCTCCTCGAGCAGATTGGGATAGCGTTCGTGATATCGATGATAATCGACACCTTCGTTATCCGCATCTTCTACTTCCCCTCGATGCTGCTCCTCCTAGAGCGGGGCCAGAAGGCCGAGAGCCCGGCCGTCCCCGACGTCCAGACTCCGCAGAGCCGCAGCCCTTAACAGTTACCGAGTCCGCTGTCCTGCCATGACTGATCCAGTTGCGGGGCTGCACGCAGTGACACTGCACATCGTCGACATCCAGAAGGCGAGGAAGTTCTACTCGGAGGTGCTCGGCTTGAAGGAGGTGAGCTTCAATGAGAAGGCGAACCGGGCGGTCTTCGCGCTGCCGGAGACCTCGACGCTCCTGACGATGCACATAATGGCTCCGGGGGAGGGAGGCAGGGAGCCGGGGACGGTCACGGGGGTCGTCTTCTATAGCCCCGACCCGGTGGCCGCTTGTGAAGAGATCAAGAGGAGGGGAGGAGCCGTGACGGTGGAGCCGACGCTCGTCGAGGTGACGGGAGCCAGCTTCCACCGGGCGGTTTTTGCTGACCCGGATGGGAACGAGTTCCTGATATCCAACCGGAAGGACTAGCGCCGTCAAGTCGGATCACAGAAGTCGCATCGCGAGAAACCCCGAGGACCTCAGAAGATCGAGACATGCCGGAGCGGCTCCTTACGAGGCATCGTTGGCGATTTCTGTGAGCCAGGAATCGGGCGCTGTGAAGCCGACCCGACTCGAGGACCTGCCAGGGAAGCCCGCGCTTCTAGTCCGAAGCGCGGAGACAGAACCCGACGGATGTGCTGTTGCCGTTGTGCGAGCCAGGAGAGCTGTCGACGATCGAGAGGTCCCACGCCTCCAGAAGGACGACGTAGCCGCACGGCACCATCTCTGCTGGGCTCATCGTGTTGAGAGTCCAGGGGTCTCCCGGAGGCGCTGCAGTCTCTGAGGCGTTGGGCGTCGTGGTCGTTGGGTCGTTCGAGGGCATTGTGGGCGGGTTGTTCGGGAGGGTGCTCAGCGAGAAGTAGCCGAAGTTTGCGTCCTGCGCGACGAAGTGTCCGTCGACCGTCGTGTCGACGGTGAAGTCCTTGCAGTCGCCGCCGGAGTCTATGTGGATCTGGACGGTGGGTGCCGTGTTGTCGAGCTGAATGTTGTACCTTGGCGTGGATCCCAAGACCACGTCGGAGGTGTTGGCGATCTCGAGCCAGACCTGCCAGAGGTCATCTCCCGTGCTGTACCAGTACGCGAGAGTGTTGTCCATGTTCTGGGTGGTGTCGAGGTAGGTGAAGAAGCCGCTGCTGTCCGGAGACATCCAGCTTCCCACTCCCATCAGGTTGACCGTCCAGATTTCGGACGTCAGCATCGTCGGGAAGGGGCTGCCGGACTCCTGGACCCAGACCCTGTACTTCGAACCGACCGTCGGATAGCCCTGTATCACCACCTGGCCGCCGAACGGGCACTGTCTCGTGTTGAGCCAGGGGTCGGTGGGGCCTCCCGTCAGCGCGAAGTTCGCGCCAGGGAACGTTAGCCCTGTACCTGTCACGTCTATGTCAGCGATCCCCACGCCTCCGATGATGCTGATGTCAGGGGTACCAGCGGTCGCCGCGGCCCCTGGGTCAATGTTGACAATGGTCTCCACGGTGTTCCCCCAAACTGGAACGTAGTCAGGGTCGCTTGGGGGTGGAGGTGTCTGCCAAGAGAGCGTGGCCCTCACGCGGGCGGTGTTGGCTCCCTGCTGACAGGGCTGGCGATGGCTCGATACGTCGACCGGGACGACGGCCGCATACTTCAGCCCTTCGACGGGAATCCCGCTGATGTCGTGGACGTTCACGGAGGTCGTGCCGACGTAAGTCCAGCCGCTCCCCCAATCGACCCAGTAAGCGACGTACTCCTGGCTCCCGGCGGTGCAGAGGCTTCCGGAGTATCCCTCCTGAAGCTTGATCGTCAAGATGCCGTCCAAGACGTTCCTGTTGGTGTCGAGCCCGACGCAGTTTAGCTGCTCATAGCTGGTGTCGCCCTCCGTCGCCTCAAGGTTCCCCAGAACCTCGGCGATGTTGACGTTGAGCACACTCAGGCTGCTGTTTGCCCCGGACGCGGTAGCGGATGGGGAGGGAGCCGGATACTTGATGAGCTTCTGGAGGTCTGCGAACGCGTAACGATGGACGGGAACGTTCGCTGCCTTGTAGGCCGTCTGCAGGTCGGCGAGCGCTACCGGTTTGGGCTTAACCGTCTGAAGCGGCTGCATAGGGTCGAGCACGGATTTCAGATTCGCCGGAAGAGCGACCTTCTCGTCGGTCAGCAGGTCCGACAGCGTTATGAATCCGCCAGGCGCTATCTGAATTCGGGAGTCGACGACGTTCCCCCAGACAGGTATGAAACTGGGGGTGTTCGCAGGGGGAGGGTTGTTCCAGGAGAGTATCGCTCGGACCGTCGGCAGGTTCTCGACAAAGCAGAGTTCTGCGTTCGGATTGATCGGGAGCGTGACGTCGTACTCGAGCGCCCCTGTGTGGGTGATGTCATACACTGTGAAGCTCGTCAGGCCCTGGTCCAGCCAGGTGACCCCGCCGTCGTATGAGAGGTAGAAGCGGACGTACTCCTGCGATCCGCTGGAACAGAGACCGCCGCCGTAGCCAGAGGTCTGGTTCACATACACGACCCCCTCGAGCCAGTTCAGCTGCGGCTGGAACCCGACGCACGCGAGATTCTCGTAGGTCGTGTCCGACAGGATGCTCACAACTGGGTTGATTGGGCTCGCAAGATTCCCGAAGTAGTTCGGGTTGGTCAGCAATAGGGCGCTGAACTGCTCTCGTTCCTTCGGGACCGCAGGCTTGGCCGCTTGCTTCGACTGGCTTACCGACAAATCGCTCTTCCCCTTGGACGACATCGGTGATTTCTAGCCTATCTGTGACTTTTAAGTCTATACCATATGTTTTATCTAAATCCTCTCCGGCTATGGATTTTGGACGAGGGCTACGTGCCCACTGGTCAGCAGAAGGGAACGTCGGAAACACCCCCATGAATTGTCTATAGAAAGTAAGAGGTGGGGAGCCTACGCCTTTGCGACTGCCTTCTCGACTTGACCCTTGACGGTGATTTCTCGCACGATGCCTGCTGCGACAGTTGACCCCATGTCTCTCAATGCAAATCTGCCCAATTCTGGGAATTCTTTGAAGGTCTCGAGGACTACGGGGCGCAAGGGTGTGATTTTTACGATTGCCGAGTCTCCGGTCTTGATGGTCTTCGGCTTCTCCTCGGTGGCCTGGCCTGTCCTCGGGTCGATCTTGGCGACTATCTCCGTGATGGTCGCGGCGACCTGGGCCGTGTGTGCGTGCAGGACCGGCGTGTACCCGGCCGCGATGGCGGTGGGATGGAAGACGACGATGATCTGGGCCATGAACTCCTTTGCGATGGTCGGAGGGTTGTTGGAGGGCCCCAAGACGCTTCCCCTGTGGAAGTCCGTCTTCGCGACGCCCCTGAGGTTGAACCCGATGTTGTCGCCCGCCATCGCCTCCTGCATCGGAGTGTGGTGGGTCTCGATGGACTTGACCTCTGCGGTCAAGCCCTCTGGCATGATGGCGACCGTGTCCCCGACCTTGATCTTGCCCGTCTCTACTCTTCCGACCGGAACGGTTCCGACACCTGTAATCGTGTAGACGTCCTGAACTGGGAGTCTCAGCGGCTTCTCGATCGGCTTCGGGGGCTCCACGAACTCGTCGAGCGCCTGGAGGAGGGTCGGACCCTTGTACCAGGGCATGTTATCGGACTTCTTGACGAGGTTCTCTCCGGTCCAGCCAGAGACAGGGATGAATCGTATCTTGGAGACATTGTACCCCGAGGCCTTCAGCAGGTTCTCGACGTCCTGCTTGGCGTCGTTGTACATCTTCTCGCTGTACTTGACGGTCTGGTCGTCCATCTTGTTGATGATCACGACGAGCTGGTTGACGCCCAGCGTCTTGAGCAGGAAGGCGTGCTCCCTTGCCTGGCCGCCCGGGCCGAGGGCTGTGTCCTTCTCGCCCGTCTTCGCGGAGACGACCAGGACGGCCGCGTCCGCCTCCGAGGCGCCGGTAATCATGTTCTTGATGAAGTCGCGGTGGCCGGGCGCGTCGATGAGCGTGTAGAAGTACTTCTGCGTCTCGAATTTCTGGAAGGCGAGGTCGATGGTGACTCCGCGCTCCCTCTCGTCTTTCAGCTGGTCCAAGACCCACGCGAACTTGAAGCTGTCACCCATACCGGTCTTCTCGGACTCGCGGGCGAACTCGTCGATCGTCCTCTGGTCGACTGCGCCGAGGTCGAAGAGGAAGTGGCCCATGCTGGTGGACTTCCCGTGGTCGACGTGACCGGTCACGATAAGGTTCAGGTGAGGTTTGTCTGCCATTACGAATAACTACCTTTACGTTCGAAACGCTCCCGGGGTCGTTTATTTAAGGTTTGAGGGGGGGACGGGGTGTCTCGCGGCATCGCCGGGCGCTATCTGCGTCCCATCTGGTGGTCTTTGTCTGCGACGAAGCGCTGGAGGCCTAGGACGGCCTGAGCTTAACTGAGATGAAGGTCGTGAGCTTCTCGCCCCTGAGGCGGCTCACGAGCGTGACCAGCAGGTTTCCGAGAGACCCGTACTCCTTATCGAAGACGTCCGTCACCTTGGATTGTTCCTGCCCCTCAATCACCTTAGCATCCGCCTCGAGCCAGGCCCCGGTAGGCCTCCCGGTCCTGTCGCAGAGAGCGACGCGGACATGAGGATTGCTCTGGATTCTCTTGACCTTCCAGGTGTGTGGATCCGTGCGCAGATAGAGGAGACCTCCGCTCTCGACCGACAGGACCGGAGTCCGTCTGGGCTCTCCGTCAGAGTCGTAGGACTCGAGGCTGATGTATCTTCTGCCCGAGAAGAGCCGAATCGGGTCCGCGGATTCCATCTCTCTCCACGTTGGTACGCGCGCACCCCCACTCTATTTAACGTCCGATTATGATTCTCATCTTTGATAACGCCACGGTGCAGCTCCCGCCGCCATCATGGGGAGGCTCGCCGAATCCCGCCTAGCTGACCACCTTCCTGAACTGGTAAAGCGTCGCGGCAAAGGTCACCGCCGCTATGGCCCCTATGAGAGCGAAGGCGGAGAGAAGCGTACCCGGGGACAGCCCGCCGATCACCAGTTCGCGGGTGACGTCAGACGCGTAGCTCACGGGGTTGTACTTCGAGACCGTCATCGCCCAGTCAGGGAAGAACGAGACCGGGAACATGGCACTGCTGATGAAGATCAACGGAAAGAAGAGGACTCCAGAGATCGCGGAGATGGTCTCCGTCTTCCTCGTTCTTATCCCAATCGTGAGGAAGATTCCGGAGAGGGCAACCTCAAAGAAGGCAGCGGTCAGGATGATCAGGAGGACGCCCGGCACCCCGTAACTGATCCTGACCCCCATGGCGACCGCGACGGCGAGCGTGATGAGAGACTGCCCGACGACTACGAGTACGTCCGTCAGCAGCCGTCCGAGCAGGATGGCCGGTCTCCTGACCTGGGTCAAGAGCATCTTCGAGAGGAAACCCGAGTTCAGGTCATTCGCGATTGAGACACCCCCGAGGGGTGCGCTGATCATCGCGTTCAGCATCACGACCCCGGGCGTCAGATACGCGAGGTATCCGCCGGGCGAGCCGGGGATGAATTGGCCGAATTTGGTAAGAAGCTGGGAGAAGAGCAGGAGGAAGAGGAGTGGCGTCAGCAGGTTCGTGGCGAGCAGAGTGGGGTTACGGACCAGCTTCGTGAGGTACCTCACGAGGAGGGACTGCGTGTCGTAGATTATGGTCAATCGGATTAGCTCACGTGAGGAACGGCTCCGTCTCCTTCTGCGACAGCTCCTCGGACCTGATGCGCCTGCCGGTCTGGCGCAGGAAGACGTCGTCCAGCGTTGGAGAGGAGATGCTCAGGAGCGAGGACCTGATGCCGTTTCGGCCGAGGGTCGTGATTATCTCGGCGATCACCTGGCCTCCGTTCTTCGCGTAGGCGACGACGCCCTCCTCAGAACCCATGATGTTCGTTATGCCCGGAATCGTCTTGAGTATCTCGGCTGCTCTGGACCTCAGGGTGGCATCTTCGAGCGTGAGAGAGATGGTGTCGCCGCCCATGGCCGCCTTGAGCTCGGAGGGGGTGCCCCTCGCGATTATCCTCCCGTGGTCGATTATGGAGAGCTCGCGGCAGAGCCTGTCGGCCTCATCCAGATACTGCGTGGTCAGAAAGATGGTTACGCCGTCCACCTTGTTGAGCTTCTCGAGGTGTTCCCAGATGGCCGTCCGCGACTGCGGGTCGAGCCCCGTCGTCGGCTCGTCCAGGAACAACAGTCGGGGCCTGTGCACCAGAGCGGAAGCCAGATCCAGCCTCTTCTTCATGCCGCCCGAGTATCTGCCCGCCTCCTTCTCCGCGACCGTGTCGAGCTGAACCATCTTGAGCAGCTCGTCGACGCGGTCCTCCAGAGCGCGCCCGTGCATCTGCTGGAGGCGGCCCTGAAGGCGGAGGTTCTCCCTCCCCGTGAGGTCGACGTCGACGATCGTCTCCTGGCTCACCACCCCTATTGCCTTGCGGATCTCCGCCGGGGACGTGTCGAGGTCGTGGCGGGCGACGTTCACCTTCCCGGAGGTCTTCCTGAGTAGAGTGGTGAGAACTTTGATGGTGGTGCTCTTTCCGGCACCGTTCGGACCCAGGAAACCGAAGAAGCCGCCCTCCTCGACATCGAAGGAGACGCCGTCGACGGCCCTTGTGCCGTCGGCGTAGACGATGACCAGGTCCTCGGCCGAGATGATGCTTGGCAAAGCCACTCGCCTTCTTGGGACTTTTGGGGTGTATTTAAGTTAGATAAATCTAATTTTGTTTGATGACTCTAAGTCTCGGTGGGGGAGCCGACGGCATTCAGCGCAGCTTCTTGACCTTCCTGTTCCTGCTGCGGTAGATTCGAAAGAGCACGTACACTACGCCAATGACGAGCAGGAAGTTGAGCAGGAGTACGAGTAGAAGAAGGGGATCGCTCGTCGCCATCTGGCACGCGCCAGGCCTCCAGATTATTTACGGTTTCGCCGTACACCGAAGGCTCCCGGAAAGGGTCGTCTGCCCAGAGGAACTCTACCGGCCTCTAGCCAACAGGAGACGCCGCCCGAGCGGGCCGCTGTCCCCGAGAAAGGAAGACCGAGACGTAAAGGATCCAGAGGAGAACAGATCCTATCAGGACCCTTTCTGTCACCCCACCGACGCGCGACGCGAAGTGAGGCGCTGAGAAGGGCAGACCGAAGAGCAGGACAAAGAAGAGGACGGCCACGACTGCGATCGGGAGGGCGAACTTCCTAGCGCCACGAAGGGCAGGATCCCGTTCGAACTGCAACGAGAGGCTGAGGACGCCCAGGGCACCCCCGACGAAGGCGAAGAACGCGACGACCAGATGGATCAGACCGTGCCACGAGACGGGCGTCGCTGGGACGTCGGTTGGGAAAGCCGCAAGTAGCAAGGCTCCCACGCCCCAGACCGAGAGAAGAAGGATTCCAGTGCGGTACCTCTGCACGTCAGCGCCGCGCAGTCTCAGCGCCTGGGAGAACGCGTACAGGAACAGGAGGGAGAGGACGCCCCGGTTGAGGAAGTTCAGGGCCATTACGTAGCCGTAGGGACCGACCGCGAGGTCGCTCTCCGCCGTGTTGATGGGGTTGTAGTGGGGCGGAAGCGACTGGGCTATCACGTCGAGGATGAGGTAGAGCATGACCAGACCGCTGACCACCCAGAAGAGCTCCCGGGAGGGTCTGGATTCCTTATGGGGCTCGGCGCTCATTCCTTCCCCATCAGCCCCGGCCATTCGTCTCGCAGTCTCGTCGAGTTTCTTAAAGGCTTCGGGTTGAATCGAGATGAACTCCAGCCAGTCAGGATTAAGAGCCCCTGCAAAGTGCCGGAGGTGGGGCCAGCTTAGAGTGCAGGTCAAGGCTGTGAGGGCTGTGCGCGACGTCGGGATCAACAGAGGCGCGACAGGTCCTCACTTCATGGAGTGCGACGACGGCCTGACGTACCTAGTGAAGTTCTCCAAAGGATCGAGGGCGGCTGTCAACGAGCACCTTGGCCACTGGCTGGCGCACACCGCCGGCCTCCCGACACCCCCGAGCGCGCTGGTGGAGGTGAGCTCGGAGATGATAGCTCACTCGAACGACCTGCAGAACAGGGCGATTGAGCCCGGGCTCCACCAGGGTTCGGAGGTTGTCGCCAACGCGTCGGACCTCTCTCAGATACTGAACCGCCAGACCAGTCTGGACCAAGAGCTCGTTAACTCAGAGGTGCTTCCCGGGACCGTCTGCCTCGACAACTGGATACTGACGCAAGACAGGGACAGGGCCGAGAATCACCTGCTTCAGGCGGTACCGGGAGGGTTCAGGTACTTCATGGTGGATTTCACCCACAGCTTCACGGGTCCGAACTGGACGGTCGACTCGCTGGAGCAGGGCTCGTTCTTGAGGGTCCCCATGCCGGTCCTCCCCGAGATAGCGGTATTGGTGAGAGGCCCCTCCTCGTTCGAGTCGACGCTTAGGCGGATCGAAGCGGTGCCTGACTCGGTCATCGAAGAGATTGTCGCCGCAATCCCGGGCGAGTGGGGAATCACCGAAGAGGAGCGGTCCGCGTCGGCGAGCTTCATCGAGCTGAGACGGGGGCAGGTGCGGAGCGTGCTGACCTCGAACCGTCGCGCCTTCCCGAACTGGGCGGATTGAGGACACACACCCCCGAAGCGCGTCCGAATCGACTCTTGCTCACTCGGCCAGGTCCGTCAGGTCGTCGGCGCGCCAGACAGCGAGGTCCTCCACTATCCTCCTCTGGACGGTCCGGGTGCCGGTCATCGCGACTATCCTCTCCAGCATCTCCTGTCGCACCTCGGGAGGCATTATCTGCGCGCCCATGGACCGCTTGGCCTGGAGACTCCTCATGGCATCGGCGACGGGTATCGATATCGTCTCGTCCCTGATCCTCTCGAGCTTGGCCGGGGGGACCCTCGATTTCAGCTCGAGCTCGTTCTGCCACATCCTGTGCTGAGTCCTGACGGGGTACCCCTTGGACGCGGGCGGCGGGCCGGCGATGCCAATCGACTGTTGCGGGAGCGGGGAGCGCCCCTGCCCCTGCGGCACCCTCAGGAGCGAGACGACCGGGCCCTTGGTGACCCGTCCCATTTCCCGCATGACCGTCATCCAGTCGGCGACGACGTGGAGCACGTGGATAATGACAGAGCCGTCGAAGGACTTGCCAGTGAAGGGCAGCTTGTACGCGTCTCCGAGAACGAGCCGCTCGACTCCTTTCTCGTGCGCCTTCGAGAGCATCCTGCGAGAGACATCGACACCGGTGACATCGAACCCCAAATCAGAGAGGGGCTTTGCAAATCGGCCGGTCCCGACTCCAACGTCGAGAATCGTCCTGCACCCCTCAAACGACCTTGCAAGAGAATCGATCTCCTTCTGGGTGGCCGACTCCCTGGTCGCATCATACTCTTCGGCCAGAGCGTCGTACTCTGCTTCCATTTCTGACTCCAGGGAAGCTCCAACTCCATCATAAAAAAGGGTGGCAAACACGAAGTTCCCATGTACTTCACCTCTTTTTCGATGAAACACAAAACTTATCTTCGTTGATTATAGAACATCTGACTAGGACACTGTTACGGGACAACGTTTCTCGTCTCATGCCTAGGGCATAGAGAGTTAGATGTCTCATGGATGCCCTAATAGACGGGTTCATGTGTATACTGAAGATTTATCTTCCACTGTCAGGTGTAGGGTGCCCATGACTACCGACGAAAAGATCAGATACGGAATGATGGCACTAGGCGGAGCGTCTGTTGTACTGGCAGCATTCGGCGTACACATCAACCCAGCGGCGGTTGCTGGCAGCGGATTCGGCGGAACCTAGGGATTTTTTCCTCCCAACCTCGGACGCAATAATTTCGCGTGCCCCTGCTCCGCATGCCCAGTGTTAGCCTAGGTGCGTTTCTAGGGCAACGTGCACGCCAACGCGGACGGCGCTCGAATTCGCAAAGTTCTGAAATCTTTAGGAGCTCTGCCTGACCTGTGCTTCCAACGCCTTGAACTTCACTAACAACTCCTCCCTGTTGAACCTCCATGACATCGTCTCCTCGTCATAGAGCTTATACGAGATGAAGAATCCCACTGCGTTGCGCTGGTCCATTATGTGGAAAGTGGCCCTGTCGCGAACCGGCGCCATGGTCTTCGTAAGGAACTCCATGAAGTCAATCATCATCTCGGTAGGGACTGCAAGTTCCGCGAAGTAATCGAGCCCAGCCCCTTCCATCCAGACGACCGGCAGGCGGTCGAACTTCTTCATCAGCTCCAACCTCTCCTCCTCAGTCGGGTTCTTGACCATGAAATGAACACCGATGTAGCTGTGCGACTTCTGCTCGGGCCTGTCCGTCACAGCGTCCCACCGCGTTCCCATCCAGTTGATCCTGAAACCCTTTATCATCTTTCTGCCCAGAACGTGCTCCTTCAGGTGCCAGCAGAGGGTCTTGTAGTTGATATCGACGCCATCGTTCTGGCTTATAGACCTCTGAATTTCCCGCAGCTCACGGGTAGCGTCCATGTAGAGCTCCTTCACGATGAGAAGGTCTATCTTGTCGAACTTGACCTCATCGTACTGTTCTGGTGGTTGGAAGGCCGACTCTCGTTCTGTCAGAGACTTCAGGTCGAACTCCCATTTACCCGTTGCGAAGTCGTAGAATTCTCCTCGCATGGGGATGTTACGGCTCCATCCTAGGTCGTAGAACTCAAGACTCTTGAAGAGTCCCATCTCCTTTAAGTCCTCGACGAACGAGAAGTACTCCGACAGGAGCCCTTCCGGCACGGCACAGTTTACGCTGTAGTAATCCTCCGCGAGCGCTTTTGCATAGCTGGTCACGTAACAGAGTTCATTCATGGCGAACATGAGGGGCTTCACGTAGTCCTCGTAGTCCTCTCCGATCGTCACCTGCAGCAGAATTCTCCTGAGCCCGAATGCCTGGTTGTTTGTGATGCCTTGAATTGCGAAGTTGTGATCCTCCAGCTTCTTGTACCAGTACCTCACCGTCTCCTTGTGTCTGCCTAGTCTACGGGCAATTTCGGGGACTCGAGGGCCGACCACCGCAATCTCTCGTACCATCGAGGCGAAGTCCTCCTTGGGTATGTGTTCACTCGGCCGAGTCTCAAGGCTCATCCTAGACACCTCCCCTTGTCCATACCGGGGCATGTACCTCAATATGGCCGCGTGTACCCTTTGGGACTTCCACGAACTCGGCCCACTCGTATAGCCCGTCAGACTTTACATAAATAACTTGCGGAACCTTCTTGCTTATTACCGTCCAATTCATTCAGAAGAGCCGATGGCTAAATTGTTATACGGCAGCTGACGAAGTCTCGATTGCGATTCGCCAGTTGGATTGTAGGGAGCTTTTTCTCTTGGTGCAATGGTACCCCGCGATTGGACAAGATGGATAACGAGCGGCCTAGCGTAGGGCTGAGAAAGGGGCTCGCCGCGTATGCTACGAGGGGCCTGATGCTCTACGTCATCCTCTTCGGAGCCGAGGTCGTCATCTTCTTCGTCGTCTCGAGCCTTCCCTTCTTCCCAGGCGAACAGGCGCTCTACACTAGCCAGGGGAACCAGATTACCAACGAGTTCGCGGGAGCGGGCCTGCTGGTCTTGTTCTGGGGAATCTTCTCCAACAACTTCAGGATAGCCCTCTTCGAGATGGTACCCGGTCTAGGCGCCGCCCTCTTCGCGTTCTCCCTCTACTCGACGGCAAGGATCCTCGAGGTCTACGCCATATCGTACCACGACCCCCCTTTCCTGGTCGTCTTCCTCCTCCTGCTGCTGTTCCCCCACAGCTACATCGAACTCCCGGCCTACGCCGTCGCGACCGGCGAGGGACTCTACCTGCTCTACGCGATCTGGAGGTGGGCCTTCTCCAGCGGCGGGAATCCCGTGAACTGGACCATCGAGGGATGGCAGTTTGTGATAAACCTCGCCATAGTGGTGGTGATGCTCGCAGTGGCCGCGACATTCGAATCTGTGGAGATAGAGCTCGGTGCGGCCTACCTGTTGATAACCTGGGTGCCGTTCGTAGCGCTCATCGCCCTGACGATCATCCTGAACAAGAAGCTCAACATGTTGAAGAATGAAAAGCGGGCGGAGCTACCGTCTGAAACAAAAGTTGGCGATAGCTCGAATCTTCCTGCCTAGCCGCGAGGGTTTTAGGCTCTACGCGTTCGAGAGGTAGCTCCAGAGGATTACCCCTACCAGCATCACTATGGACCCAGCCAACCCGGTGATCAGGGCGCCCGCGACGTCCGCGCTCACACCGAGGTTCTGAACCATGTTGATGACCGGCGCTCGCACGAGCCAGGCGAAGAAGCCTAGGAAGTACCCGAGTAGCCAGAACCCGAACAGAACTGCTTTTCGACCCATTTTGTGGATTACCGAAGCATGATAGGATTCAGAACTCGTAAATGCGATAAGAGTGGAAACTCTTTACAGACAAGTCGAATTTTATAGACGCCGGTCAGATGAACGCGTGCGCCGCCGTCAGGACGTAGGCGGTGACCATGCTCGCCCCGATCCCCAGAACGAAGGAAATGGCTGTCGCTGCCAGCATCGACTCCTTGGTCCAATCGTCCTTGATGCACGCCTTCAGCAGCCCTCCGAAGACGGCAGTGGGGTCGGCTTCCATTGGGCATGGAGCCTCCTGACCCCTAAATAACGCTTGTGAAAACGCGGTTTTCGGCCGTTTTCAATGGCCGAAGCAGATAAAACCACCTCGGGGCCGCGGGGCGGAGAGAACGATGAGCGCTTCCGCGACCGTCAAGACGGTCGAGCTAGGAGAGTTCGTGGTCAACTACGCCACGGAGGGGACCGGCCCAGCGATGGTAATGATCCACGGGTCGGACAAGAGGGAGGACTGGAGGGTGTGGGAGCCACTGCTCGAGCTCTCCAAGGAGTACTCCTTGGTGATGCCCGATCTCGTGGGGTTCGGGAGGTCGACGATTCCGGCCGAGACGCCCGACTACAGGGTCCAGGCCAGCGTGCTTCACGAGATGATGGAGAGGCTGGGCATACAGAAGGCCGTACTCGTGGGGACCTCCTGGGGAGGTCAGGTCGCCCTCGAGCTCGCGATCAACTGGCCGGCGGCCGTGGAGGCCCTGGTCCTGATCTCGAGCACCTACGACAAGCCACAGCTCGGACGGCTCGGAGCCATGAAGAGACCCACGCTGATCATATGGGCCGAAGACGACCTCGTCGCGCAGATCAAGGGGGGTTACCTCCTCAGGGACTCGATCGGAACCTCGAGGCTGGAGGTGCTTGGCGCCGTCGCCAAGGACCCGCAGTATGACTTCACCGCGGCCCACAAGCTCGAGAGGTACAGGAAGGACGTGATACTGAAGCTCATCCGAGACTTCCTCTCCTCACCGTCGGAGAAGATAGCCGCGCCGCCAGAGCTGGAGCCGGAGCTGAAGGGACTTGCTATGAAGAGCGACGACGCGACGAAGGGTCAGGCCACTACCTAGAGGCCATCGCAATCCGTTCTTGCTCGTTCTTCTTCTTCACGGCGTGGCTGTTCGAGTCGCCCGTAGAAGCGAGGATCAGCTCGTCGGCCAGCACCTCTTCGACCGACTTCAGGTTCCCGAACGCCGCCTCCCTGACGCCCTCCGAGATGAACCTGAGGGCGATGTCCATCCTCCGCGTGGGCGATATGTCGACAGAGATGTGGTAGACGACCCCTCCGTAGCTCATCCTCGTGGTGTCCTCGTTCGGGGCCGACTTCTGCAGGGCATTGACGAGAACCTGAATCGGGTTCTGGCCGGTCTTGAGGTGGATTATCTCGAACGACGTCTTGACGATGTTGAGCGCCTTCTGCTTCTTGCCGCCCATTCGTCCGGTGTTCTTTGCGTTCTTCTTGCCGAAGTGCATCATCTGGTTGACGAGCCTCTCGACGACGTTCACCTTGGACTTTGAGAACTTCTGGTGCTCGTGCCTGCCTCCGGAGTGCGGGATCATGGTCGGCCTGAGGTCGATGACGCTCGTGAGGCCGATGTCCTCCACCTTGACCTGGGTGAAGTCCCACTTCCCCCACAGCAGGAGGTTCGGGTACTCGAGCTTCTGGCTCACCAATGCCTATCTCCGCGGCTTCTCCTTCCTGCCGTAGACAAGTTCGTTGAGCGAAACACCGTTGACCATGGAAACCTGCCATCGGACGCCCGGGATGTCACCCATGGCCCTCTTCATGGAGCCTCCAATGCCCTCCAGCATCACCTCGTCGTGCTCGTCGACGAAGTTCAGGGCGCCATCGCCGGGGAGGAAAGCTGTGACCTGCTTGCCGTTCTTGACAATCTGAACGCGAACGCACTTCCGGATCGCCGAGTTGGGCTGCTTTGACTCGATGCCAACCTTCTCGAGCACGATTCCCCTAGCCTGAGGGGCTCCTTCGAGGGGATCGGCCTTGACATCGAGCCGGAGTACCTTCCTCTTGTAGTACTTGTTGCTCCAGCGGAGTCTCTGCCTGTTAAGCGACATCTGACGGGCTGAGAATTCACCGCCGGGCATGTAGATTCACCCCGTCGTCTCCTTTGTCTATAAAAGGTTTGACGGGTGGAGCGCCCGCGTCAGGGAGCGCCTGGGGTCGAGACCGAAGAGCAGGAGAACTCCTGGTAAAGCGAGATGGTGAGGTCATCTCCTTGGACCGTCACTGTCCCGGAGGTGCTTGAGAAGCCGAACTTAGGAGCTATGGTGTAACTATAGACACCGTTGGGGACCGAGAAGACGATTGCCGATTCGTTGACGAAACTGGGGCTCCCGGAGATTCCAGAGCTTGGAACCGGCAGCGTGGTGTTCGCAGGCTCCGCCTCGGTTTCCGCGCCCATTGCCACAGACCAAGGTGCGGTGTACACAGCTGGCGTGCAATCACCCACCTGCCTGAAGGTCACCTGGTAGACGCGGACGCCGGATGAGTTGGTTGAGGGCGCCGAGACCGTCGTGGTGACTATCCGCGTGGAAGGCAGGCTCGCGCCATAGGCGAGAGCGCTCGCGGCCACGAGGACCGCGGCCAGGGCCATCGCGATTCCGAGCACCACGTAATTCATACCCGTTGGATTTCTGGATACCCTCAACCACTGCGTCTGCACTGCGATGCGTGAGGAGCATTTCTGCCTAGGAGATGAATCTACTAGTCTGGCCGACGTCTTCACTGCGAAGTGATTATCTGGAGGTTGGCGATGTCGAAGTACTTCTTCGCGATCAGGCGGGCCTTCTCTGCGTTCCTCCCGCCCCTTCCGAGGACCGCGCCCTTCTTCCGCGGGTCCACGACCACCGACGCGCCCTTGGTTCCGTCGAGCCTGTCGGTTATCCTGACCTCGGAGACGAAGCGCGGGTCGAGGGCGTTGCTTATCATCTCGGCCGGGTCGTCGGACCACTCCACAACCTCGACGGGCTTCTTGACGACGCGCTCGATGTTCTCTATGGTGGCCCCCTTCTTGCCTATGGCGAGGCCCATCTGACCCTTGCTGATGATGAAGATGAGGCGGCCCGCCTTGTCGTCGACGATGCAGTCCCTGACGGTAGCGCCGCTCATGTTCTGGAAGATCGAGATAAGGCCGAGCTGGTCAGAGGAGAGCTTGATGTTCGTCATCCTCTCACTTCGCCTGGAGCTGTCTCAGGTCGGATTCGGTGATCTGGCGCAGCGCTATGGCAGAGACCTTGTAGGGCCTTCCTAGGAGCCTGCCCAACTGGGCCGAGTTCTTGTCGAGGATGACGACGGGCACCTTGTTCTTCTCCGCCTCCGCCTTGAGGGGCTCCCCGGCCTTCCCCGCCATCGAGGACGCGGCTATGACGACCTTCGAGCTCTTGACTTCGGAGATCACCTCCCTGGTGCCGAGGGTGAACTTCCCTCCCTTCATTGCGTCTTTCAGGACGCGTCCGAGAATCTGCTGGTCGACCATTCGATTACCCCATGTAGAGGTCTACAATCCCAGTCCCGACTGGTATGGGGAGGCCTACAATAACGTTCTCGGTCACGCCCTTCAGCTCCTCGGACTCGCCCCGGATGGCCGCCTCCGCCAGCGTCGGGACCGTGATCTCGAAGGCCGCCCTCGCCAGAACCGACGTCTTCGTCCCTGCGATGCCGTGCCTCCCGATCTGCTGGAGGTAGCCCTTGGACGTCATCAGGTCTGCGACGATGAAAATGTGGCGCACGTCGACCTCGAGCCCCTGCTCGTCGAGCGTCCCCATGACCTCCCGGATGAGGGTGGCCCTCGCAGCCTCGATCCCGAGGACCTGGGCGACCTCGTGGATGTTGTTGGTGTAGATGCGGTTCGTGTCGACCCCGGGTATCTGGATGACCTTCGCAAGGTTCGAGCCGGCCGTCTGGATGACCCACTCTTCGTTGTCCTGGACGACCGTCACCCTGCTTATGCCGGGGATCCCCTTGAGCTTCATGTTGAGCAGCTTGTTGCGCAGCGTGAAGAGAGTCGAGAGGTCGGCGCCCTCAAGGTTGACGTGGATGATCTTCCCGTTCTTGTCTGGCTGGACGTTGCGCTTGCCCGTCTCCATGACCTCGGCGACGTCCTCGATCTTGACGTTGCGGTCGGCCATCATCTCCTCGTTGACGTGCAGCTTGATCCCCTCGGTCGGGTCGACCTCGCTGTAGTCCACGACGGACCCCACCTTGGTGAACAGAAGGTCGTTCGCGACCTTCAGAGCCTTCTCGCGGGACCGCTTGTAGTCGTCCGTGAGATAGACGTCCATCGATGGCTTGGCTGGGATCTTCCTCGCGTCGACGAGCTCCATCAGCCTCGGGAGGCCCAGCGTGACGTCCCGCTCCTTGACGCCCGCGAAGTGGAACGTCCTGAGGGTCATCTGCGTCCCCGGCTCGCCGATGGATTGGGCCGCGACGATACCGGACGCCTCCCCGGGTTCGACGGTCGCGTAGTCGATCGACTCCATGACCTTGTCGAGGACGTTCTTGGATCCCTCCTCTGTTAGGTGGCTCTCGGAGAGCCTCTGCTGGAGCTCCTCGAAGAGGCGCTTGTTCAGCTTGCCCTGGTAGCGCTTGAGCAGCCCCTCCGCCTCCTTCTCCCCGAACTTGCCCCGAGAGGCGTTCATGAGCCCTTCGGCGCTTATCACCCTGTCGAGGTTCACGGGGCGCCCGTGGTCGCTCTTCGCCGGGTCGATGCCGTCCTCGCCGTACAGGAACTGGATTATGTTTCCTCCGGGGTCCCTGACCGTCAGGTCGTACTCGACCCTCAGGTGCTCCATGGCGTTGACGAGGCGTCTCTGCATGTAGCCGCTCTGCTGTGTCCTGACGGCCGTGTCGACCAGCCCCTCCCTGCCGCCCATCGCGTGGAAGAAGAACTCCGTCGGCGTGAGCCCGTCCCTGTAGTTACTCTTGACGAAGCCCTTCGCCTCCGGGGAGAGGTCGTAGGGAGCGAAATGGCTGAGCGACCTGCCCCGCATCCCCTTCTCTATCCTCTTGCCCCTGACCGATTGCTGGCCGAGGGCGGCGGTCATCTGCCCGAGGTTGAGGCTCGAGCCCCTGGCGCCCGTCCTGGCCATGATCACGCCGGAGTTCTCGGTGGAGAATGACTTGTCTGCGATCCTGCCCGCCCTGTCTCTGGACTTTGAGAGCTCGTTGACGATGTAGAACTCGAGGGAGCCCTCGGGCGAGAGGCCCCTCGTGAGGGGTAGCGTCCCGGCCTTGTACTTCTTGATGAGCTCTGTGACGTTGTCGTAGGCCTCCTGTAGCGTGTCGGCTATCTTCTGGACCGCCTCCGGGGAGAGCCTCAGCTCGTTGAACCCGTAGGTGAAACCGCGCCTCGTGATGTAGGTCTTGAGGACCGCGAGGATGGAGTTTAGGAAGCGCCTCGCTTGGTCGTTGCCGTAGTCCTTGGCGATGCGGTGGAGGAGGCTGTCTGGCTCCTCCGCGCCTATGGCGGCCTTGTCGATGACCCCGGAGATGAGCTCGCCGTCCTTGATCACGACGTCGTTGGCCTCCCCCGTCTTCGCCTTGCCCCACTTCGACGTCAGCACGAAGTTGAGGTCCTTGGGGAGGAAGAGCGAGAAGAGCTGCTTGCCGGTGTACATCGGGTTGGCGCCCTTCACCTTTGGCTCGGGGAGCTCGCCCTGGTAGTCGCCTGCGAGCGCGAGGTTCGTGAACTGCTCTGGCGTGAGGAAGGTCTCGTCCCTGGTGAGGAGGTACGCGCCCGTGAGGAAGTCCCTTATCGCGCCGATTATCGGGCCCCCGTAGCGCGGCGAGAGGATCTGGTCCTGGACGCGCATGAGCATGAGCGCCTCGGAGCGCGATTCCTCGCTCTGGGGGACGTGCAGGTTCATCTCGTCGCCGTCGAAGTCCGCGTTGTAGGGCGGACAGACCGAGGGATGGAGCCTGAACGTCCTGAACGGGAGGACCTTGACGGTGTGCGCCATCACCGACATGCGGTGGAGCGAGGGCTGTCTGTTGAAGAGCACGATGTCGCCGTCCATGAGGTGGCGTTCGACGATGAACCCGGGTGCTATCGAGTCGGCCAGGGCCTTCCTGTCGCTGGCGAAGTCCAGCCTGATCTTAACGCCGTCGGGCCTGATGACGTAGTTGGCCCCCGGGTGCTCGAAGGGTCCCTTGACCACGAGCGCCTTGAGCGACTCGATGTTCCACTGGGAGACCTTCTCGGGTATCGTGAGCTTCTTCGCGACCTCGAACGGGATGCCGACCTCGCTGATGTCGAGGGACGGGTCGGGGCTGATGACGGTGCGGGACGAGAAGTCCACCCTCTTGCCCGAGAGCGAACCCCTGAACCTCCCCTCCTTCCCCTTGAGCCTCTGGCTAAGCGTCTTCAGCGGCCTGCCGGAGCGGTGGTGCGCCTGCGGAATGCCCGAGACCTCGTTGTCGAAGTAGGTCGTGACGTGGTAGTGGAGCAGGTCCACAAGGTCCTGGACGATGAGGTGGGGCGTGCCCGACTCCTTCGCCTCGCGGACCCTCTGGTTTACCCTGAGGATGTCGACGATCTTGTGGGTGAGGTCGTCCTCGGAGCGGATGCCCGACTCGAGCGTGATCGAGGGCCTCACTGTCAGGGGCGGGACGGGGAGGACCTGGAGGACGAACCACTCGGGGCGGGCAACCTTGGGGTTGTACCCGACCAGTTCGAGGTCCTCGTTGGTGATCCTCTCGAGCCTCTCTCGGACCGCGCCCGGGAGCAGCCTCGTGGCGCCCCCCTCCTCGGTGATCTCGTGGAAGATTGTCGGCTTGGTGAGCTCGATCTGGTACTGCTGCTTCCCGCAGTGCGGACAGAGCTTCACCTTCTTCGCCTTGGTGAGTATCTCCTTGGCTATCTCCTCCCCCAGCGTGGGCGTGAACTCGGTGGCGTTCTTGATCCTCTGGGCGTAGGCCTCGAGCTCGGGCGTCGGGAGGAGGAGCCTTCCGCAGGTCCTGCACGTGGCCTGGATGAGCTTGTTGATGTCGGTGACGAACGCCATGTGGAGCACCGGCTCGGCGAGCTCGATGTGGCCGAAGTGGCCCGGGCAGCGGGACGCGGTGTTGCCACAGGTCGCGCACTTCTGCCCCGGTTCCAGCGTCCCGAGGCGGCCGTCCATCAGGCCCCCCTGGACCGGCATGCCGTCCTCGTCGTAGGTCTCCGGCTGCGTAATCTCTGCGACGGAGTACTTCCTGATCTCGGTGGGTGAGAGGAGGGCGAAGTCGATCTTCTTGATCGTCCTAAGCGCTTCTTTCATTGCCATCTTCTATCACCACTACACCGCGTCCTTCAGCCTCAGCCGCGGGGCTATGTTCAGTGACATCATCTCCTGGAGGAGGAGCTTGAAGGCGTAGGCGACGACGACCGTGGAGATCTTCGCCTGGTCACCGTCTATCTTGCAGGCGTACTTCCTCTGCTTGGCGTCGTAGTAGGCGATGAGGCCGCACTTCTCGCAGACGTTGATCTCCGTCTTGTCCGCCTCGTCGAGGAGCCTGTCCTTGAGCACCATCGACGCCCCGTAGGCTATGAGGCAGTCCCTCTCCATCTCCCCGAACCTCAGGCCCCCGCCCCGAGCCCTTCCCTCGGTGGGCTGCTTGGTGAGCATCTGGACCTGCCCGCGCGCCCTCGCATGGATCTTGTCGGCGACCATGTGGTGGAGCTTCTGGTAGTAGACGACACCGATGAAGACGTCGACGGCGAACTTCTTCCCCGTCTTGCCGTCGTAGAGGACCTCCCTCCCCGTCTTCTCGAACCCGCGCTCTTCGAGGATCTTCTCGAGGTCCTCGGGCTTCTCGCCTGCGAAACCGGTCCCGTCGGCGGGGACTCCCCTGAGCGACGCGGCCTTGCCGGCTATCGACTCGATGAACTGCCCCACGGTCATCCTTGACGGGAACGCGTGCGGGTTGATTATGACGTCGGGGACCACCCCGTCCGCCGTGTAGGGCATGTCCTCCTGGGGGACGACCAGCCCGATGACCCCCTTCTGCCCGTGGCGGGACGCGAACTTGTCCCCTATCTCCGGGGTGCGCATGTCCCTCACCCTGACCTTGAACATCCTCCCGCCCTCTACGTTCTCAGTCATGAAGACGGCGTCGACCACGCCCGTCTCCGTCGGTCGCACCGAGACGGAGGTGTCCCTCCTGTAGGGGCCCTTTATCTCGAACTCCTTGTACTCCTCCATGAACCTCGGAGGGGAGGTCCTCCCGATGACGACATCGCCTCCCGTTACCTGCGACTCGTGCATGACGACGCCGTCGGCCTCAAGGAGCCTGTAGAACTTCTCGCCCCTGTACCCCCTGATGTTGGACTCGGCTGACGGGACCTCGAAGGTGTCGCGCATGCCGCCCAGGTACTGCTTCGACTCGCCCTCGTAGAGCCTGTAGAAGAAGGAGCGCGCGAAGCCCCTCTCGATTGAGGAGCGGTTCATGATTATCGCGTCCTCGATGTTGTACCCCTCGAAGGAGAGGACGGCGACGACGGCGTTGGTGCCGAACGGCCGCTCCGTGATGTTGAGGAGCTCGGTCGACTTGGTCTTGACCATCGGCGACTGCGGGTTGACGAGCAGGTGCTGCCGGACGAAGGTGGAGAGCGGGTAGGTGGGCGTGGAGAAGCCCAGGGACTGCTTCGCCATCGCAGACTCGTAGGTGTTCCTCGGGGACTGGTTGTGCTCGGGGTACGGGATTATGGAGGCTGCTATGCCGAACATGGCGCCCGGGTATAGCTCGAGGTGCGTGTGCCTCGAGGTTATCTCCTCGGGCGACATCGCGAGCAGGCAGTTCTCCTCCTCGTTCGCATCGATGAGCTCGACGACGCCGCGCTCCACGAGGTCCCTCCAGGTCAGCTCCCCCGCGACGACCTTGGTGAGCATCTCCTGGGTGAGGAGAGGCCTGCCGTTCTCAGCGACGATGAGGGGCCGCATGACCCTCCCGGCCGAGAGGCTGACGTAGAGCCTCGCGTAGCCCTTCTTGTTCAGAGGGGCGTAGAAGAGGACGCTGGCGCTCGGGTTGATCTGGCCCTCCCTCCTGAGCTTCCTGAAGGCCTTGGCCAGGCGCTCGCCGTCGTCGACGTATCCTATGAAGCGCCCGTCCATGAATATCTTGCAGCCCTCGAGCGCCAGCTTGTCGGGGATGTCCCGGATGGGCTTCGCTCCGAGCTCCCACAGCCTCTCCTCGACCTCGGAGGGGGGGACGGAGACGGAGATTGTTGCCGAGAGCGCCAGGTTCTTGACTAGGCCGCAGTTGACTCCCTCTGGTGTCTCCGAGGGGCAGATCCGGCCGAAGTGTGTCGCGTGGAGGTCTCTCGCCTCGAAGTTGGGCTGGGACCTGCTCAGCGGCGACTGGACCCGCCTGAGGTGGCTGAGCGTCGAGAGGTAGTTGGTCCTGTCGAGGAGCTGGGTGACTCCGACCTTACCCCTGCCCCAGTTGCCCGTCGCGATCGCGTTGTTGAGCTTGTCCGTGATGATGCCGGTCCGGATGGCGGCCCCGACGACGTTGCCACCGCGCTTCTGCCCAGCCCTCTCCAGCTGGTACTTCATGTCCCTGACCAGGTTCCTGAAAGAGGTCCTGAATAGGTCGGCGAGCATCTGTCCAGCGAACTTGATGACCTTGTTCCCGTAGTGGTCCTTGTCGTCGGGCTCTATCCAGCCGAGCCTGAGCTCCATCAGCTTGCAGACGGCCTCGCCGAGGAACATCGCCTTGTCGTACCGCTTGTCGTCGGCCTTCCCCAGGTGGGGAAGGAAGCCCCAGTCGAGCATCGACTGCGCCCTCTTGATCCTGAACTCCTCGAGCATCCCGTGGGCGACCCTGTTGCCGATGTAGACGAGCGCGTCCTTGTCGGTGGGGGCCTCGCTCGCCTTGTCGAAGGAGACCTCCAGGAGGTCCTGGATCTCCTGCTTGGGGGAGACTGCGTTGGCTATGTCCTTGTCCGACTTGATGCCCAGCGCCCTCATGATTATCACGAAGGGCAGGTCGACGGGGCACGACGGGATCTTGACGTTGATCGAGCCGTCCTGCTTCAGGGTGACCTCGAGCTTGGAGCGGTAGCCGACGACTGACGAGTAGACGCGAGCTTTGTAGGCGGCGATACCCCCGGCCTTCTCGACGTCGACGAGTATCTTGTTGGGCGAGAGGTCCTCCAGCCCGACGATGACCCTCTCGGACCCGTTGATGATGAAGTAGCCTCCTGGGTCGTTCGGGTCCTCGCTGGCGTTGATCAGCTGCTCCTTGGTCATCTTGGAGAGCTGGCAGAGGTCCGACTTGACCATGACGGGGAGGTCGCCGATGTGCTGTCTGGTGGCCTCGCGGGACATCCCCTCCTCCTCGATGGTCATGTCGAGGTAGATGGGGGAGGCGTAGGAGAGGTTCCGGAGCCGCGCCTCCATGGGGAAGACGTTGCTCACCGAGCCGTCAATCTCGATCACCCTAGGCCTGCCCAGCTCGACCTTGCCGAACTTCACCTTGTACGGCGTGCTCACGGTCTCTATCTCGACGTCCCCTATCTCGTCTATGATCGACTGTAGGCCCTTGCTGATGAACTCGTTGTAGCTGTTGAGGTGCTGCCTCGCCACTCCCTCCTTCTCGAGGAGGTCCTGCAGGACAATCCACGAGTCATACGGCCTCGCCATCTGCTTGCTCATCGTCACTCCTCCACCACGTATCTGTAATAGACGGTCTCGCCCGCCGTCTCGCTCCTCCTCGTTATCCTGATGAAATCCCCGGCCTTGGCACCTATCGACTTCGCCGCGGAGTCGGTGGACGATATGAACGGGAGCTGGTGCGGCATCGCGCTGTACTTCTTCAATATAGCCTTCGCCTCCTCCGGAGTCAACAGCTCGTGCTTCGGCACGAGGAAGTGGTCCGTTATCTTGAACGGAAGCTCCTCCTCTACTTTCTTAGCTTTGGTCCTTGCCATCTAGGCTTGGACACCCCCATCGACACTACGCCCTAGAAACAGTCGACAATGCACCCTAAGGAACGCCAAAAAGAGGCCCCGATGCAGGTACTATATAAACGCTTCATCTGCCGGCTTTTAAGGCTTTGCGAGGTCAGTTCCGTAAAATCCTTGGATGGAGAGCTCTTCCCTAGGGGCCCTCGCTGGAGCGGAGAAGCCCCCTCAGGCCTCTCGTGAACACCCAGACCGCGACGGGGAGGAAGAGGAAGAGGAGGCCGAGCTCGAGATAGCTCTCCCCGAGCGCGTTGGTGTCAATCGCCACCACGAACTGCCCGTTGACGGACCCGTTCAGCGTTGCCTCGAACCAGAGCGAGAGCATTATGGCGTAGACGCTGAGGAGGAAGGCCATCCCTGCCCCCAGGTAGACCCTCACCAGCTGATTCATGCTCCGATCACCGCCGGCTCAGGTAAAAGAGTTATCACGACGGTGGTACCAGAATCAATTCGTCGCACTTCCTGTCAGCATTATTAAGCCGAGACTTGGGCCGGGCCGACATGGAACCGCGAGCGCGGGTATCGCTTCGGGAGTACAGGGAGATCATCAGGGCAAGCACCAACTGGCGCAGGTGGGGGAGGTCCGACCAGGTCGGGACGCTAAACTTTCTGGACGCCCGAGCGGTCAAGTCGGCCTGCTCCGATGTAAGGAAGGGGACTGCGTTCTCCCTCGCGATCTCGCTCGACGCGAACGGGCCCCAGAGGGGACGGGCGGGGCGGTTCAACCCGATGCTGCTGATGACGCGGGACGGAGGCGATGCCGTGACAGGCGCGTACTCGCAGGACTGGATCGGGGGGCCCTCCAAGGAGACGGCGACGGCCGACGAGGTGGTGGTGATGCCTACGCAGGGAGGGACGCACTGGGACTCCCCGGCGCACGTCTCCCACAACGGCATCCTGTACAACGGGGTTCCCGCTTCAGAGATAAGCAGCACGGGCGCAAAGAAGGACGGGATCATCAACATGCGCACGGGGTTCGTCGGACGGGGGGTGCTCCTCGACCTTGCCCGTGTGCTGAAGAGGCCGATGGAACCGGGAGAAGGGATCGATTCGGCGATGCTCGACGAAGCGGCGCGCGCTCACGGGGTGAGGTTGCGGCGCGGCGACATGGTCCTCGTCCGAACAGGGCACATGTCGGCCTGTATGTCCAAGCCCGGCTGGGGGGAGTTCGCGGGCGGCGACGCGCCAGGAATGGCCCTCGACGCACTGAGGTGGCTCCGCGAGAATGAGGTCTCGGCCCTGGCGACTGACACCTGGGGGATGGAGGTGCAACCGTACGAAGTGAAGGAGGTCCACCTGCCGTTTCACGTCGTCGCCCTGGTCTACATGGGGATGCCGCTGGGAGAGATATTCGACTTGGACGCTCTTGCTGAGGATTGCGCAATGGATGGTGTCTACAGCTTCATGCTCGCCGCTCAGCCGCTCCCGTTTACGAAGGCGGTCGCGTCACCGATAAACCCCATCGCGCTGAAGTGAAAGAAGAAGAAGGTGCGTGTGGCAGCTCACTTCGGCTTCCCGCCCCCAGTCCGGCCTTCCTTCGCCGGAGCCATAAGGTCCCACCCGAGCACCGGCTCTATCTCAAGGTGATGGACAGGAAATCCATCGGGATACTGAACCTGACCATCTGGCGAGCGCTTCACGACCCGGCGACGCCGGCGGAGGCGCCGAAGACCACTCCCAGCAGGCCGCCGAGGATGGCGAGCGCGCCCAGAGCGAAGACGAGCGTCGCTATCCTCTCGGTGGAGGCTACGCGGAGGAGCCACCTTATGGTCGCGAGACCCACCACCGCGGTGACGGCGATGGCCACCAGGACGGTGGCCGGGGAGAGGAGGCTGAGGCTGCTGGATATGTCATGGCGGGAGAAGAGGACCGTCACGGCCGTGGCCCCTACGGATGCGGGAATCAGGGCGAGGAAGGACAGCCTGAACGCGTCCTTGCCGTCCGTGCCCAGCAGGAGCATGGATGAGACGGTGACGCCCGAGCGGCTCACGCCCGGGAACGCCGACAGTCCCTGGGCGAACCCTATCGCGACGAGGTCGCGGAGCTTCATCGTCTCGAGCGTCAGGCGGGGGGTGTACCTCGACCGGGACACTGTGATGAGTACTCCGTCGAGGATGAGAACCGCCCCCAGCACAATCATGGGGACGCCTATGGCGCTACCCAGGTTCAGGGAAGAGACCGAGACGTAGATCGCAACCCCAATGACGGCGGTTATCGCCGTCAGCACGACCAGATACTTCAGCAGCAGGAAACCCTCCCTGGTCCCCCGTCCCCCGATGGACCTCAGGACGAGCCAGACCTCCCTCCGGAAGTAGATGACGGCGGCGATGAACGAGCCTACCTCAAGGAACAGACCAAGCGTGTAGCCTTCGTTGAAGCTGAGGCCCAGGACGAGGGAGGAGACTATCAGGATCTGAGTCTTGCTGCTGATCGGCAGCCATTCGCTAATGCCCTGGACGACCCCGAGGAGGACGCCCGCGCCCAAGACGAACGAGACGTCCGTCGATTAATCCCTCCAACTCTCTTGGTTCTACTTCTTGAGGCCCACTGACCTGTTCTTCAGGCGGAGGTCCGACGCGTGGCACTTCCTGCACCTCGTCGCGGCGAGCGGGTTCCTCGAGCCGCACTTGAGACATACCTTGAGGAAGAGTCGCTTCTTCTGGGCGATCTGCTTCTTGGTGGAGTCGGCTATTGGCAATTCTAATCGATTCTCCCCGAGCCGGGCCCGTCCCCCTTAAGGACTTTTCGCGAACAATCGTCCCGGGACGGGGAACGATAATAAACTCCCCTTGAAACGCCACCGGTGGCTATGGCGCGCAAGTCCAGGAGAGCCAAGAGTTCATCCCGGCGCAACCTCTACCTAAGCATCGCGGTCGTCGCGATACTCGTCGTGGCTGTAGCCGCAGTGTACGAGGTCGCGGGGCGGAGCGCTGGGAGCGGCACGGGCACGAACTCGACCGCTAGCACGAGCAGCGCATCGAGCTCCCCCGGGAGCCCTGAGTACGCCGTGCTCGATACGAGTCAGGGCACGATAGTCATCGAACTCTACCCGCAGGACGCTCCTCAGACGGTGGCGAACTTCGTCAAGCTCGCGGACTCGGGGTTCTACAACGACCTCGTCTGGCACCGAATCGTCGCCGGGTTCATCATACAGACTGGCGACCCGAACACGAGGGGTGACCCGAGTGACGAGAGCGATTGGGGTGCGGGAGGCTCGGGGACGACCATTCCCTTCGAGAACAGCGGGCTGCCGGAGGGAGAGGGTTACGTGGCGATGGCCAACACCAGTCCGGGAGGCGACGGGGCGTCATCCCAATTCTTCATCAACCTGAAGGACAACACCTCCACGCTCGGCTCGGGGTACGCCGTCTTTGGGATGGTCGTCAGCGGCATGAACGTCGTGCAAGCGATCGGGGCACTACCGGTCGCATCCTCGTGCGCGAGCACCAACGGTCTCACGTGTCCACCGTCGAACCCAAGCCAAGCTCTCCTGATCAGCGTCATGATCCAGAGCACGCAATAATCAGACGAGAGCCCGCGAGTGGCGAGCCCAAGGGTCCTAATACCCGGCCCTCGGTGCCCGTGCCGAAGGGTTTGAGCACGGCATCATCAGGCGGTTCAGGCCAGCGGGCGGTCGTATCGACAACCCAGGGGACGTTTGAGGTGGAACTGTTCCCAAAGGCCGCTCCGAAGACTGTGGCGAATTTCATCGGCCTCGCAAGCGCAGGGTTCTACAACAACCTGGTCTGGCACAGGATCGTCAAGGGCTTCGCCATACAGACGGGCGACCCCACCAGCCGAAACGGCGGAGGAAACCCGTTGACCTGGGGCAGCACCGGTTCGAGCCAGACCGTCCCTCTCGAGACCAGCCGGGCCCTGGTCAACGAGGGATATGAGAACGGCATCGGTTCCCTGGGGATGGCCCGTACGTCCGATCCTAACAGCGGGAGCTCGCAGTTCTTCGTCAACCTGGCCGACAACTCCTTCCTCAACGGGCAGTACACCGTCTTCGGCAGGGTCGTCGTGGGCATGGACGTTGTGGAGAAGATTGCAAACCTGCCGGTGAGCCCCGACTGCATGGCGAGCGGCGGCCTGAACTGTCAGCCGCTTGACCCTACAAACGCCGAGGTCCTGAGCATCACGATTCAGAGCCATCCCTAGAAGGGCTCGAACCACGACCGGGAACTTTCTTTGGCTGGATTGAGCCACAACTCTTAACTTTCCGGACCAAAGCGTTCGCTCATGGGCGGGGAGGGGAAGGACCGGCGCAATAGCGCAGTTCCGAAGTACCTCGCGGTCCTCGCAGCGGCGCTCTTCATCACCGCGGCGATCGCGGGCATCTACTCTTTCGGGCTAGTCGGAACGGGGAAGGGAGTCACGACCTCAAGCACGACCAGCAGCTCAAGCGAGGCGTGCGCGACCGCTCCCCTTGCGGTCGACCAGAAGGTGCCGATCACGACCTTCGGGGCTATCACAGAGTACAATGTCACCGCGAACAGGACTCCGAGCGGAATCACTGTGGCGCCCGACGGCTCCGTCTGGTTCGGGGAGTGGGGGCTGCCAGGAGTCGCGCACCTCTTTCAGAACGGGACGCTCACGGAGTACAAGTGGCCCTACTCCTACGACTCGAACATCAGTTTCTGCGGGCAGCTGACGGAGATCTGGGGCGTCGCCCTCTGGAACGGGTCGGTCTGGGCCGCCGACATGCTCTACAACAGGCTGGTGGGCGTGAATCCGTCCACTGCGAAGACCCAGCTCATCGA
Source organism: uncultured Nitrososphaerota archaeon (assembly GCA_963703285.1). Classification (GTDB taxonomy): domain Archaea; phylum Thermoproteota; class Nitrososphaeria; order Nitrososphaerales; family Gagatemarchaeaceae; genus Gagatemarchaeum. The sequence goes on along the minus strand of OY969807.1, from coordinate 247,986 downwards.
TCTGGCCAACGGGTCACAGCCATACACCCTTGCCGTCGGGCCGGACAACAACCTCTGGTTCACCGAGCTCGGCTTCCCCGACATCGGGAAGGTGGCCCAGTCGGGAGGGGCAGTGAGCCTCTACCAGTTACCGGTAACCAAGTACTGGGAGACTGTCTACATGGCCTTCAAGAACAGCACGCTCGGCTACGTCATGGCGCTCGACTACATAGACCCTGAGGTCGCTGCGCTCTTCTCGTTCAACCCGCAGCAGGCGAACCCGACGTTCACCGCCGTGGGCCAGAACGCGACCCTATATGCACCCACGGGCTTCACCCTCGGGGAGGGTGGCCTCTGGGCGACCGAGCACTCCGCGTCCGCGATGGCCTTCCTGAACTTCACGACGGGTGCGTGGACCCTGTACCCCACCTCGACCGTTCCCTACACGCCCTGGGTGCTCACCTACTTCGACGCTTCGAACGGGACGGCGGTCTGGTTCAACGAGCACTATGGCAACAGGATGGGCGTGATCTACGACAACGCGACAGAGCTGACCGAGTACCAGGTCTCGAACCCGCCACTGTACAATCTCACGACCATAACAGACCCGACTGGAGGTACCAACATGGTCACTATGGCGCTGGCCCAGGACGGAGCCTGGTTTGCCGCCGCTGGAGGGTTCGTGGGATTCGTCAACGGGTCATACGTCCCGCCGTTCTCGATATCGACGTCCAGCAGCACGATCAGCTTGGCGCCCGGCGGGTCGACGCACCTGACGCTGGACCTCTCTGGAGCCGTCCAAGCAAAGAACGTCACGCTACAGTTCTCCGACAACGAGTTCAACAACGGGACGGCGAAGCTGTTGACGTTTACTCCAGGCAGCCCTGTGGCTGATTCCGGCGGGAGCACGGTGAACCTGAGCATCTCCGCGGCGAGCAGCATCCAGCCCGGGACCTACATCGCGGCCGCCACGATAACGAACGGGAGCATCTACAGGTCCGTCTACTTCACGGTGGTCGTCACGTGAAGCTAAGAAAAAGATCGTGACAACCAGACCAAGCATTTACAGACGCAGAGGGAATGCAAGTGGGGTAATAACCCGTCGTTCGGTGTTGAAAGCTATATCAGGCATGAAAAACCTATTGCCAATATAGAATTACCAAGGGATAAATAGACGCGGGGCAAATGCTTATCCCGCTCAAACAAGTGAATAGAATGGTCGCACTACTAGAAAAGGAGAGGCGCAAGGTCCAGGTCTCTGGCAAGTCATCGTGCATGGTCGCCCTGCCAAAGAAGTGGGTGAAGGAGATGGGTCTGCAGCAGGGTTCGGAGATACTGATTACTAGGCCGAGCCTATCATCCCTCCTCATCACCGCCGACGTCAGCGAGCCGGTCAGGGAGAAGCAGGACGCGACGATTGACGTCTCCGAACGTGACAACCCGGACACGCTCTTCAGGAAGATAGTGTCCCTCTACATTCTCGGCTACAGCCGGATTAGCGTGAGAGGAGGGAATTCGCTCTTGAGCCCGACCGCGAGGGACGCCATCAAGGACCTCGTAAGGAGGCAGCTTATCGGCGCGGAGGCTGTGGCAGACACGAGGGACAGGTTGACCATCCACGTCCTTCTCGGGTACTCCGAACTGAGCGTCGACAACGCTCTCAAGAAGATGCTTTTCATTACCGATTCCATGCACAGAGACTCGGTCTCGGCGCTCGAGAACGGAGACAAGGCTCTCGCAGAGGGGGTGATGCAGAGAGAGGACGAGGTTGGAAGGTTCAGCCGTTACGTCATGCGCCAGCTGAACATGTCCATCAACCAAGGAATCTCGAGGGAGGCTATACTCGAGCCGAGGGACATCCTCGTGTACACGCAGGTAGCCAGGACTCTGGAACGGATTGCGTCGCACGCGGCAAGGATGGCGGAGGTGGCCGTCCGACTCGATGGACCGCTCCCGAAACAGGCTACCGTCAGGCTTGGTGCGACGAGCGAGCGAGCTGCCAGGCTGGTCGATGAGGCACTCCTGTCGCTCTTCAAGAGAGACCATGGCGGCGCCGATGCCGTCATTCAGGAAGCGAGGCGATTCAGGGATTCGGAGGACGGAATGTTGGGTGTCGGCGGGGAGAGGGACAGCCAGACCGGCCAGGCTCTGAACGTGATAGGGGACTCACAGAAACGAATCGCCGAGTACGCCCGGGACATCGCAGAGGTCGTCCTCGACCTGACGGTCGAGAGGGTCATCAAGAAGGAGGTCGCCCCCTTCGTGCGCTTCGCCCAAGTCGGTCAGGAAGCTCCCCCTACCCTTTGAGAGTCGAAGCGAGGAGGTCCGGTATCTCGGAGGGGGCCATGGCGACCTTGACCCCGGCGGCGCGGAACGCCTCTATCTTGGATTCGGCTGTCCCGTAGCTACCGTAGATTATGGCGCCGGCGTGCCCCATCCGCTTCTCCGTCGGGGCGGCTCTCCCCGCGACGTAGGCGAAGACCGGCTTCGTGTACCTGGTCTCGGAGATGTACTTGGCCAGCCTCTCCTCGGAGTCGCCGCCTATCTCTCCCACGGTCACGACCGCCCCGACGTCTCCGCGGTTCCGCACGAGCTCGAAGAACTCGGTTATCGTGGACCCGTTGATCGGGTCCCCGCCCACGCCGACAGCAATCGCCTGTCCGAAGCCCCTGGAGGAGAGCTGGTTCGCAATCTCGTACATCAGGGTGCCGCTCCGGGAGAAAAGGGCGACGTTGCCAGGCATGAACGAGTTGGCCGGCATAATCCCAAGCTTTAGCCGCTGGGATGGGATTATCAGTCCCGGCGTGTTTGGGCCTATGATTGTGGCGCCGTGGGCTCGGGCAAGTTCGACCAGCCTGATTTCGTCTCTTATGGGGACGCGCTCCGTGATTGCGACGACGAGGCGGACGCCCGCAAGAATCGCCTCTTCAGCCGCGGAGAGGAAGTGCGGCGCGGGCACGAAGAGTATTGAACTCGCCGCCCCCGTCTTGGCGACCGCCTCGGCCACGGTGTCGTAGACCCGAACTCCGCCCACCGCCTCGCCGCCCCTGCCTGGAGTCACACCCGCAGCCACGTTCGTTCCGTACTGCTGCATGAGCCCTGCGTGGAGGCTGCCGTACTTCCCGGTGATACCCTGCACGATGACCGGTGAGTCCCTCCCGGGAAGCATCACAGTGAGTCCACCGCAGCCCTCACCGCTTCAGGGGCCGAGCTGAACAGCTTGACCCTCGTTCCAACAAGCGTTGCGCGCGCCCTCTCCTCCTCCGCTCCGCTGATGCGGGCATAGACCGGAGGCATTCCGCCCTCGCCGAGGACGGCCCTGAGGCCATCGGCGACGTCCGTGGTCCGTGTTATCCCGCCGAAGATGTTGACGAGCACCCTCTTGGCGTTCGGAAGCTTCCGGACCAGCCTCAGGGCAGCCTCGACCCTCTCCCTCTGCGACCCTCCCCCCAGGTCGAGGAAGCAGGCGGGCCTTCCACCAGCGTCGGCGACGAGGTCGAGCGTCGAGAGGACGAGCCCCGCTCCGTTCCCGACGACCGCGAGGTCGCCGTCCAACCGGACGAAGGCGAACCCTTCCTTGGCCGCCTCGCCCTCGAGGGGGTCTTCGGGTGGGAGCTGCGAGAACTCGGGGTGCCTGAAGAGCGCGTTGTCGTCGAGGATGACCTTGGCGTCGAGCGCGAGCAGTGAGCCCTCCTCTGAGAATACGAGGGGGTTGATCTCGGCGAGCTCGCACTCCTCCTCCCTGGAGAGGCGTTCCAGGTTACGGAGGACGATGGCGAACTGTTCCTTCTGGTTCCCGGAGAGTCCGACTCGGAGCGCCACGGACTCGGCCTCTGCCGGCGGGATGCCGTCGACCGGGATAGGCTCGACGATCCTTCCCTCCGCGGACTCCACCTCGACTCCTCCCGTTCTAGAGGCTATGACGACGAAGGAACGTCTCGCTCGGTCGAGGGTCACGGACAGGTAGATCTCCCCGTCGTGCGGGGCGGCCCTCTCGAGGAGGAGCGCGCTGGGCTTCTCGCCGCCGATGCGGAGCTCCATTATCCGTGCGGCCTCTCCTCGAGCCTCGTCTTCGGTCCTCACCAGAGCTACCCCCCCGGCCTTCCCCCGGCCCCCGGCCAGGACCTGCGACTTCAGGACCGCGGGGAGGCCGACCTCCCGGAGACCCGCGTCGAGCTCCTGAAGGGATCTGATGATGGTGGAGGCGGGGACGGGGATTCCGTACTTCTCGAAGAGTTCCTTCCCCTGGTACTCGAAGAGACGCACGTCCCACATGGCCGGCCAACCTTGCATAAACCTAGCGGACGGGAAGGCGGATGGGACCGTCCCTCCACTAAGGATAAATAACGACAGGCTTTTCGCAGTTTTGAGAAAATCATGGTCGAGCAACGAAACGACAGCGTCGTCTTCGTGGGCAAGAAGCCGGTGATGAGCTACGTCCTGGCGTGCCTGACGCTCTTCCAGGACGGGACGACGGACATCACCCTCAAGGCCAGGGGGAGGGCGATCTCGAGGGCCGTCGACGCCGCCCAGATACTGACCAAGAAGTTCGTCCCCGAAGTCACGGTGAAGAGCATCGAACTCGGCACCGAGTATGTGAGGAGCGTCGACACGGGTGCGTCGAGCGACGTCAGCTCGATGGAAATCCACCTCTCAAAGTGACCGGCGGGCGGGGCTCGGGTTTCCGGCCGAGTGGTTTTGAGCCGATATTTTTATATTTGATGAGTGGAACGGCCTTCTCGTAACTTGCCACTGAGAATTCCGATTTGCGCCTTCGATGCGAAAACCGGCATCCTCTGTGCCAAGTGCCAGGCGAAGCTCACGGCAGGCCAGATAACTGAAGCTGACATACAGGCATCCCGTGCCCTGGTGAAGCTCGCCGAGAAGATACCGGACGTCAACAAGATGACCCTCCTGAGGAGCTTCGGTGTCGAGGGGAACTACGTCCTCGAGGTCGAGCAGTCTGATGCGGCGATAGTGAGGTCGAAGCCGGAGATAAAGCAGAAGCTCGAGGAGTTGCTGAAGGGGAGGGTCTGGGTGATTGCAGCCTCGAACTCGGAGAGGCGTTTCCTGGAAGACCTCTTCTACCCCATCAGGCTCCTTACGGTCAACACGGTCTGGCTGCCCGACGGCAGCAAGCTCACGAAGGCGATAATCCCCGGGCGGCGGGTGGAGCGGCTGGCAGGCGAGATAGAGCTCCTCAAGAGGATAGTCAAGCAGGTCAAGGGGATCGAGCTCATGGTGGAGTTCGAGCGCGAAGCGACGGTCCGGCTCTGACACCGCCCGGGCCCGACGGCCCCTAGGGTTGCAGTCTCTCCGTGTCTCTCGGGAACAGGGCCGCTTCCTTCACGTTCGATAGGTTGAGCATCTGGGCGGTGAGCCGCTCGATCCCTACGGAGAACCCTCCGTGGGGAGGGACGCCGTACCTGAACGGCTCTGTGAACCATTTCAATCCTTCCTCGTCCATTCCCGCGCCGCGGATTTGCTCGATGATCTTGTCATGGCGGTGCTCCCGCTGGCCCCCGGAGGACAGCTCGAGCCCCTTGTACATCATGTCGACCGACCTGGCGTACCTGGGTTCTTCGTCGACGTGCATCACGTAGAACGGCTTGACCTTGGATGGGAACCTGTTCACGAAGAAGAAGTCGGAGCCGAACTCCCTCTTCACGTGCTCGCTCAGGAGCTTCTCCGACTCGCGGTCGAGGTCCTGGTCCTCCGGGAGCCTGTGGCCGAGGCTCTCGAGGGTCGGGTAAATCTCCGGGAACTTCAGCTCTGGGAACGGCGTCTTGGGTTCCTCGAGGGAGACCTTCAGGAGCGAGAGCTCCGGTCCGCATGAACTCACCACCGACCTGATCCCCGAGACTATCATCCCTTCCTCCGCGCGCATCGTGTCCCTCTCGTCGGCGATGAACGACATCTCGGCGGCTATGGTCCTGTGCTCGCTGATGTGCCGGGGCGTGTGCGAAAGCTCGGCGCGCCAGTTCGGCCCGAGGTCGTACACCCTGCCGAGGCCCCCGGCGATTGCGAGCTGCCTGTGGAGCTGCGGGTCCTGGCGGAGGAAGGCCGGCTTCCCGTAGAAGTCTAGCTTGAACACCTCTGAGCCGCCCTCCGAGACGCCTCCGAGGATGCTCGGCGTGAAGACCTGGAGGAACCCCTGCTCCCGGAGGTACGACTCCATCCCCTGAATCGCCGCCGCCTCGATCTTGAAGACGGCTGTCGTCTCAGGCCTACGCAGGTCGAGGGTGCGCCACTGGAGCCTCGTGTCGAGGTTAGCGTCGGTGACCCCCCTGGGGTCGAGGGGGAGGGGCGTCGCAGAGGCGCTGACGACGCTGAGCGACTCGGGGATTATCTCGAAGCCGTTCCTCGCGATCTTGGATTCCTTGACGGTCCCGACGCAGAGGATGACGTCCTCGGGATGGAGGGTCGAGACGGCGTCGAAGACGGCCTGGGTGACGCTCTTCTTGGGCGTGGTTATCTGGACGATGCCCTCCCTGTTCCTCAGGAGGACGAAGTTGATCCCTCCGAGCAGCCGGACGTCATGCACCCATCCGGAGACGCGGATGGGCTGCCCAATCCTGGCTCTGATCTGGTCAACCGTCAACAGCTCTTCCAAAGCCCCTCGCGCTCGTCGAAGGAGCCTTATGAAGATTGAACGACGCGCCCGGGAGGAGAGGGCTGGAGCGCTCGCCCAGAGGAATCTCGCAGGACGGTCCGCTGAAGGGCCCCGTCGTCCAAATCCAGCCTTCGGCATTAGACCCAAGGGAGCAGGCAAGGGGCATGGAAACGGAGAGCCTGAAGGGCATGAAGGTCGCGATACTCGTCGAGGACGGGTTCGAGGAGGTCGAGCTGAAGGTGGCCGCTTAGAGCGCCTTGTACTGCTCGGTCCAGTTGGCGTAAGCCCGGAGCATCTCGGGGGAGACGCTCGGCCGGCGGGACTTCATTATCTCCTTGAAGTCGGACATCACGATGGGCCTCGGCTGGACGCTCTTGTCCACCGCCTTCCCGCTCTCGAAGAGCTCGCGGACGACTCGCAGCTGACCGCCCTGGCAGATGTCGCGGATATCCGACCCCGAGTAGCCCTCTGAGATCCTTGAGAGCTCCTCGAGGTTGATGGTCTGGTCGACGTTTATCGGCGCGGTGTAGTTCTTGAACATCGATATCCTCCCCTCGAAGTTGGGGAGCGGGACGTAGATGCGCTTCTCGAAGCGGCGAAGGAAGGGCCAGTCGAGCGCCCACGGCTTGTTGGTCGCGCCTATCGTATAGAGGTGCGTGTGCTTCCCCTTGTCCTGTATCCCGTCCATCTCCTTCAGGAACTGGTTCCTGACCCTGATCTCGCCTCCGACCTCGTTGCTGCGCTGCCCCAGCATCGAGTCCAGCTCGTCGATGAATATTATGACGGGGTCTCCCTTCTCTAGGAGCTTCCTCGCCTCGGTGAAGAGCTTGGAGACGTTCTTCTCAGCCTCCCCGAGCCACTTCGACATTATCGAGGCCGCGTCTATCGAGATGAAGTAGCCGTTGATCTCGGCCGCCGTCGCCGCAGCGAGGATGGTCTTGCCGCAGCCCGGAGGGCCGTAGAGCAGCATGCCGCGGGGCCAGCCCAGAGGGAAGAGGTCGGGTCTCTCGAACGGGAAGACGATCGACTCCCTAATCGCCCGCTTCGCGTCGTCCAGGCCAATCACGTCGTCCCATCTGACGTTCGGCTTCTCCTTCACCACCAACTCGTTGAACGAGGATTTCAGCTGCTGGACCATCTGCGGTCCCTTCGCGGCGCCGTTTCCGCCCTCTGGCGCGCGTCCGTTTTCCTGCTCGGCGGTCCCCGATGGCACGGTCATCGGGGTGAAGACCGACTCTTCCGGCTGTATATCTCGTGGTATCAAACCGTGAGCCTGCTGTATCGCCTTGACCCGCTCCTGATAGAGCCCCGCTCGCTCCATGTAGTGCCTGTTGAGCTTGTAGTCCGGGTAGAGGTGGACCAGCTTGATGAGCGTGGAGATCGCTCTCTGGTAGTTCTGGATCGCCATCCCGTGCGCGCCCTGCGAATCGAGACGGATCGCCTCGCCCGCGTATTTCCTTGCATCTTCTTCGAGCTCTCTCGCGGCTACTACGCTCATCGCAATCATTCACCCTTTCTCTGTGACTTTACCTTCCCTTCAGCCACCAGGCGGATCATCGAATGTTCGACCTCGTCCTGGGGTATCCCAAGGTTCAGGGAGGTCTCCGATACGTTCACGACGCCCCCGTGGTCCGTCGCGTACCTGAGCACCTCGCCCTCGACCCTCGGGTTGGGCGATGGGCCGAAGATCGTGCCGAGCACGACGTTCTCCTCAGAACCATCGTCGCCGGTGGCCAGGATGGGGATGTGGTCCTCGGCCGAGTGTATCTCCTGCTCGTAGCGGGAGGGCATAACGTGCAAGGACCTCTTCAGCTCCTCGGCCTGCTCTTCCGCGAACCTGCGCGCCTGCTCGACGAGCTCCTCGGCGTTCTCCGTGTGGACGTCGACCGTGATCCCGGGCGAGATCTGGCCCATCTGCGCCATGGTCTCGGCGAGCGTGTTGTTGATGCTGGCCGAGGTCGCGTCCAAGGCCGGGACGTACTCCTCCATGGTCTTTGAAACCGTCTTCAGCGACTTGAACGCGGCGCTGACGTGGACCATGGCGTCGCCGACCTCCATGATGGACTGGAGCCGGAGCGAGACCTGTATGAGCGCTAGCTCGGAGGCCTCGACTATCTTGATGGTCTTCCGGACCTCGGTGTGCTCGTTCGCGTAGACGTTCGCCCTCGATTTGTTCTTCTCCTGGAGGGCCCTCACCGTCGAGTCGAAGAGCTTCTGCCTCCTCTCAGAGAGGCGACCCCGCAGGCCTTCGAGCTCCCTTCGCTGGATCTCTATGTTCTTGAGTGCGACGCCTATCTTCTCCTTGTAATCGCCGTCCTTCTTCCCGCCGAGAGACCTTAAGGCACCAAAAGCACCCAAGACAATCCCCACTAACCACTCTTGAGAGTGCCGGATACGAAATCGGTAATCACCATCTTGGTCAACAATTGGAAACAAAAAACTGAAACCGTTACAAATGCTGAAACCTGGCGAGTAAGACATAGGACCAAAACCGTCAAGACATAGCGAAGCATCTCAGAAAAAGAGGAGTAGAGTGGGTGTCCCGCCCGCGCGGCATTTCCCTCGGCCCCGCGGGCATCTGCCCCACTCTCGCTTTCCTTAGGATGTTTCTGCGGAACCTTCCACAGAGGGGAGCCCAGAGGGAATCTCTGGGAACTTCTCCTTCATCCTCTGCTCTGCCACTGCTGCAGCCTCTGCAAGGACCTTCTCAGCGTCCTCGTTGGCAGCCTCGAAGTTCAGGTTGTATCCGCCCACCGTGCCGGCATCCACGAGGATGCTGCTGAGCAGGCCGGATATCTCACCGATCTCTCCTTCTGCCTCCGGGAGCACGCTGACGAGTCCCTGCCTTACGCTGCGTATCACTGACATTGCAGGGGTGAGGGTGACGACGATGTCGCCGAGTTCTGTGATGGTGTTGAGGCGGAGCGTGATCTGTTCTAGTGCGAGCTTGGCCTGGGTGACCATCCTGTTCATCTTCCTGACCTCCGCGAGCTCATTCGCGTAGACCGACGCATGCTGTGAGTCATGCTTCTGGATGGATGAAACGACCTTGTTGAAGATCGAGGCGTCCCTCTCCCTTAGCTTCGCTGTGGTCGCGTCGAGCTTTGCGACCTGGACTTGGATCTGCCGGATTGCTAGGTCCAGCCTTGGCTTAAGCGGACCCGGGTTCTTGACAGAATCGCGCATCCTTTCCGCGAATCCTGTTGTGTTTGACTTCTCCCATTTGCTGCTGAAAGTGCTCATGTTGCCATCGGGTCGGCTTGTTCGAGATAAATCGCCGTTGTGACCGGGACCCCCGTCACCGCGGTGACGCGGCGCGCGGTGACAGAGCCTTGACCCGGTTGTCTATTCCCGATGACCTGGCAGCTTATCGAAAAATCGCGCTCAAAAGGAGCTCGATCACAGTGAAAGGGGAGGAGGACCGGAGCTGACGGCATCGGCCAACGAGGTCGGAGACATCTCGGCGGGGCTTCAGGGGTTTGGGCTGACCGAATACGAGTCCAAAGTCTACGTCGCCCTGCTCGCAGCAGGCCCCAGCACGGTCAACCAGCTCCAGTACTCCTCGATGGTCCCGCGGACCAAGGTGTATCAGGTCGCTCAGCAGCTCGTCAGGAAGCAGGTCGCCAAGGAGCTTGAAGGGAAGCCCGTCAGGTTCGAGGCGCTCCCGCCCGATGTCTTCCAGTCGGTCCTCATGGACAGGGAGAGGTCGGTGCGGTCGCTCAAGAGGGCGATGTTCTCCCTCAAGAAGCTCCGGGAGAGGAACATCATGCCACAGGACGCGGTAGAGGAGAGGTACCTCTCGCTCGGGTCCCAGAGCATCCTGATGAAGCTGAAGGAGGGGATCATGAGGGCCCAGGGTTCGATAAGGTGCACCGTCGACAGCTGGGGCCTCCACCTCATCCAGGAGTGCGCCGAGGAGCTCGAGACGGTGTGCCGGCAGGACGTCGAGGTCAGGGTGGTCGCTTCGGTGCCCGCGGTGCTCCCCGCATTCCCGTTTTCCTCCTCCAAGCTCAAGATCCGCTACGGGAGGCACATGGCGGGGAGGAGCGCTTTCGTCATCGACAACGGTGAGGTCCTCCTGGTCAACAGCCAGACCGGGAGAGGTTTCCAGTTCATGCTCGGCGAGCTGAGGGGGGCGCTCGGTGAGGACCTCTTCGATGAGTACTGGAGGTCCTCGACCGCGAACAAGACACTTGCGTCAATCGCGGACGCGGAGAACCTCCCCTTCCTCATCGAGAGCCAGACCATCAACAGGATATTCATCGAGGCCGTGACGAGGGTGGTCAGGGAGGAGGCGCAGATAGAGGGGATAGGCCGCGAGTTCCTCAGAGCCCTCGAGGAGAGGGGGGCCACCAAGCTCCACGGCGGGTCCTTCGAGAACGCGGTGAAGCTCGTCCTCGCGCTCATGCAGGAGGACCTGGGCGAGGAGGCTTCCGCCGAGTACGATCCGCTCACGCGAATATTCAGGCTCGAGCTCCCCGCCTACGAGGAGGGAACCCCGAGGTCCGCCTGGTACTTCGCCCTCTCCGGCCTGCTGAAGGACTGGGGCGTCAGGAACGAGCTGCTTCAGGACGCGCCCTTCCCGGAGGCCAGGAACAGGATAATCCAGAGGAAGTTCGCGGCGACGAACTAGTCGACGGCTGACCAGACCAGAACCGAGGCAACCAGGAGGAACCCGCCCGCTATCCCGGCAAGGATGGCGCCGGCGACGTCCTGGTTGACGCCGATGCTTGTAATGAGGTTGGCGACCGGGCCGCGGAGCAGCCAGGCCAGGAAACCGAGAACGAACCCGAAGAGCGCGAACCCCATGAGGGTCGTCTTTCTTCCCATCTCCAGCTTCCGCGCGCGCGACCTCTGTTCGGTATATAAGCAGTGCAGACTGTCGGTGCGGCGGAATGGCTCCCGGCGCGAAGGTGGCGTTCATCTCCGACGTGCATTCGAACTTGGAGGCGCTCAGGGCCGTCCTGGAGGACATCTGTCCGACCGAGGTCTACTGCCTCGGAGACATCGTCGGCTACGGCGGCTCTCCCAACGAGGTGGTCGGTCTCCTCAGAGAGAGGGGCGTCGCGTGCATCATCGGAAACCACGACTTCGCAGTCCTGAGCGGCGAGGTCAGCGACTTCAACGCCCGCGCCATGCAGGCCGTGACTTGGACGAACAGGGTCCTGGACGAGAAGAACCGCAGGTTTCTCTCCGGACTGCCGCGGAGCCGGACCGTAGAGGTGGGAGGGAAGAAGGTGTACATGACCCACGGAAGTCCCGACGACAACCTGTGGGAGTACGTCTTTCCGAGCACGCACTCGGACCTCCTGGGCTTCTATCTGGAGAAGCTGGGCGCGGACGTGATTGCGCTGGGGCATACCCACGTCCCCTTCGTCTGGAAGGGGAAGGAGGGGGTCGTCTTCAACCCCGGGTCCGTGGGCCAGCCGCGGGCCGGCGACCCGAGGGCCTCCTATGCGACGCTCGAGGTGGACGGGGGCGAGGTCTCGGTAGCGCACAGGAGCGTCGAGTACGACGTCAGCGCAGCCGCGCGGAAGATTGTCGAGGCGGGTCTCCCCGAGGTGCTGGCGAGGCGTCTCTTCACCGGAGACTAGGATCACGAGACGTCGATGTAGATCGGCCTTCCGTCGAGCTCGTCCTCCTCCCACTCGCCCTCGACCGACCTCTCGGCCAGGATGCGGACCTCCCTGACTCGGACGAGGAAGCTCAGCTCGCTGGCCCTCTTTTCGAGAAGGCCGATCATCTCGCCGTCGAGCCCCGCCACCATGGCCCTGTCCAGCACCGCCGTCGGTGAGTAGCCCCTCGCCTTCCTCAGGGCCTGGAGCCTCCTGGCCACGTCCCTCAGAAGGCCTTCTGCTATCAGCTCGTCGTCGCGGACCTTTTCGAGGGCGATCAGTATGCCGTCCCTGGCGACGGCCTCCCAGTCCCCCGTCCCCTGGAAGCTGAACATCAGTGTGGAGATGGGGACGTCGACGACGCCGGACTCCGTCTCGACGGAGACGGGCTTCCCAGACTGGAAGACGCGCCATGCCTCGTCGCCCTCCAGCCCCCTGAAGCTCTTCAGGATGGCCTGCGTCCTCTCCTTGAAGTGGGCGCCTATCTGGGAGCGGTTTGGAGCGAGCGTGACGGAGATGGGCAGCGCGCCCACCGACCTCGCGACCGTGACCTTCTTGACGTTGCAGAGCAGCGAGACGAGGGCCTTCGCCCTCTCCATCTGGGGCTGTCTCGACCCGGAGACGAGGACCTGGATCTCCCTTAGGGGCCACCTCCTCTTCAGCTTCGCCTTCTGCCTCGCAGAGTTGCACGCACCCTCGATCTCAAGGGCGAGGTTGACGACGTCCCTGTCCTCCTTGGCCGTCTCAGGGAGCCGGGCGTGGGGGAATTCCTGGACGAGCAGCGGCATCTTCCACTCGGACCCTTGGAAGACCTCCTGGTAGAGGTACTCCGTGACGTAGGGGGAGACCGGGTGGAGAAGGAGGTCGACGCTCTTGAGCGCGAAGGCTATCACCGCGTAGATTGCAAGTCGGCGGTCCAGCGTCTCGGGCGAGTCGGACCAGAGCTCGTTGCGGACCATCCTGACGTAGCCCTGGCTCAGGACCTCGACGATGAGCGCCTCGAGCCTCCTGCAGGCATCGTTGTAGCGGCCCTCCTTGTAGGCGGTTCTCACGTCAGCGCTGGCCTCCTCGACGCTGACGAGCAGCCACCTGTCCATCTCTGTCAGGGCTCTCTTTCCCTGCGCCCACGCGACGTCGTGGACGGAAGGGTCGAACCCGTCCTGCTCCCCGTTCTGCTTCAGGTAGACGTGGAGGTGGTAGAGCGTGTTGAGGATCTGGTAGGGGCGGCCGGTCATCTCCTTGAGGTCGAGCGAGACAGCGTCCACGGGGGAGCTCTTCCAGGTCATGTAGAACCTGAGGAGGTCGACCGAGTCGTTCCTGAGCATTGAGAGAGCGTCGACGACGTTGCCGAGGCTCTTCGACATCTTCCTCCCCTTCTCGTCTAGGACGTGGCCCTGGAATAGGAAGGCGCGGTAGGGCGAGACGGGCTGCTTGGTGTAGATGACGTTGAGAACGAGCAGGGTGTACGCCCAGCCTCGCGTCTGGTCGATCCCTTCGGTGAGGTGCTCGACGGGCACCAGCTCTCGCCGCTCATCGTCGGTGAACGATGCGAGGGGAGCCGAGCCGCTGTTGTGCCAAGTGTCGAGCACGAAGGGCTCGCGCCTCGCCTCGCCTCCGCACTTCGGGCACCTCAGCGCGATTCGGTCTATCCAGGGGCGGTGGAGCTCGAAGTCCTTGCCGTCGGGGAGCGCGACCGCCTGTCGGACGATGGACTCCCGCGAGAAGGCGGGGACCTTCTCCCTGCAGGACGTGCAGACCCAGATGGGGAGGGGCGTCCCCCAGACCCTCTCCCTCGATATGCACCACGGAGGCGACTGTCTGATGAACTCGATGAAGCGGTTGCGGGGCTGTTCGAAGTAGTACTCCACCTTCTCGGCCGCCTTGACCAGGTCGTCCTTTATCCTGTCTATCCAGTAGAAGTACTCCCTCCTCGCGACCCAGACGAGCCTGTGGCCCGACCGCCAGCACGTGGGGTACTCGTGCTCGAGCGTTCCCTCCTCGACCAGATTGCCCGACTCGCGGAGGAGCCTGGCGACGAGCGGGTCCGAGTCCCTGACGAACATCCCTGAGAACCTCCCAGCGTCCTCGGTGAAGCGGACCCTGTCGTCGATGGGCACGAAGACGGGGACCTTCCTCCTTGTGGCGACGAAGAAGTCCTCTTCTCCGTTCGCGGGGGCGAGGTGGACCAGCCCCGTCCCTGTCGCTGTGTCGACGAAGTCCTCGGCCACCACGACATGGACCTTCCCCTCCTTGCTCAGCCTCTCGAGCCCAGGGATCATCGAGAGCAGGGGGTGGGAGTACCGGAGGCCCTCGAGGTCCCTCCCCTTGACCACCTTGGTCGTCTCCCCGAACTCGAGCTTGAGCTCCTTCGCGAGAGCGGCCATGCGCTCCGCCCCGACGACCCAGACCTCTCCTCCCATCTTCACGTAGGCGTAATCGGCGTCCGGCTTCACGCCAACCATCTCGTCGGTGACCACGGTGAAGGGCATGGTCGTCCAGATTAGGAGGTATGAGCCGTCGGAGGCCCTGACCTTGTAGTAGAGGCTGGGGTCCTCGAGAGTCTCGTATCCGAGGACGGCCTCGGCGTGGCTCAGGGAGGTCTGGCAGCTTGGGCAGTAGGGCACGACCTTGAAGCCTTCTCCGAGGATTCCGTCGTTCCAGGCGCTCTCGAGGAACTTCCACTCCCTCTCGATGTAGGAGTTCCGGTAGGTCATGTAGGCCCTGCTGTGATCCAGGAGCAGCCCGAGGAGGTCGTCCGCCTCCTCCCACGCGGCGAGGTACTTGGTTATCAGCCTCTTGCAGGCCTCGACCATCTTCTCCTCCCCGATCTGCTTCAGGTCCTCCCACTTGTTCCCCGATAGGCCCAGCTCCTTCTCGGCCTGCAGCTCGACGGGAAGGCCCTGGGAGTCCCAGCCGGCCCTGAAGACCACGTTCATCCCGGAGAGGGTGCTGAACCGGTACCAGAGGTCCTTCATTATCCTCCCCCGGATGTGGCCTATGTGGGGCACGCCGTTGAGGGTGGGCGGGCCCTCGACGTAGCCGACCGGTCTATGCGCCTTGAGGTGGTCGTGGACGATCCCGGATAGGTCTACTTCGGTCCTGAACCGGCGCACCCGCGACTCGGCCGTCCTCCAGTCGTAGTTCGATGGGAGCGAACCGGCTTCGGGGGCTGGGCTGTCATCTCCTGATTTTATGATCACTCATTTGCCGGCTCGCTTGGAGCCGCACGGCGTTAAAAGATTTGCAGGAATGCTGCCGGGGGAGATCGTCGGGCGTCCCGGCCTCGGAGAGGAGATGGCTCGGGCCTGAAACCCCGTTTACCGAGCCGTATTTATTAGGGGGGAGACGCCCCTTCGGCCGACAGAACGTGCCGCGGATAATTTACGAACCTGCGGAGCAGATAGTCGTGCACCAGGTCCTGGAGTACGACAACAAGACGTTCTTCGAGGAGGTCATGCGCCAGAACCTGGGGCAGCAGATCTCAGTCATCCCCACGGTGAACTGGATAGACGGGATAGCCTTCTCCGTCTGGAGGTTTCCGGACTCCGACGACGTCGTCAGGGACGCACTGAACGGGAAGCTTCACCTCTTCTCGGTCACCTTCACCCGGGTGGGGTTCCAGTCCCACTTCCCGATCAACCTGGCGAACCAGGACATCAAGGTCCCGCTGAGAAACGCGAGCAACAACCCTAACTTCGTCTCGCTTGTGGCCTTCCTGAAGGAGTTCAAGCCCGAGGCGGCCCCGGTGGCCGTCGAGCCTGCAAAGTAATCCAGACGACCGCCCTAGTAGTCGGAGAGGAAGGACTGGTACCCGTTCATCGGCCTCGCGTCGAACCCCAGCCTCCTTAGGTCGAGCGCGAACTCCGTGGTGAAGCCGTGTGTCGTGTAGACGATCTCGGGGGAGACCTCCTTCACGAGCTCCAGGAGCTCCTGGTAGTCGCAGTGGTCGCTGACGGGGAAGGCGAAGTCCGCCCCGATCGAGCGCGCGTATCCGGGGTCGGCCGCCCAACCGCTGAAGGCGGCGAAGGCGGCGCCGTAGTCCTTCTTCAGACGGAGCGCGAACGAACTCCTCGAGCTCATCATCGGGGCGACCATAACCCACGGCCCCGGCGAGATGCCGGCGAGGTCGGACCCCACGACCTTCCCCTTCCTGAGGTCGACACCGCAGGACCTGTAGACCTCGTTGATCTCGGCCACCCTCGCGTGCACGTAGAAGGGGCTCCAAGAAGAGAACAGGTGGGACAGGACCTGCGACTTGCCTAGGGCGTACCCCATGAGGACAACGGGCCGACCCTTGTCGAACAACGTCCCTATGGTCGAGTTCACCTCCTTGACTATGCGTGCGATTGGTGGGAAGACGTAGCTGGGCTTCCCGAACGTGGACTCCGTTATGAGCATCCTCGCCTTGCGGGTCTTGCACCTCCCCATGAACGCGCGGTCCCGCCCGGCGGCGTCCCCTGTGTAGAGGAGTTCGTCCCCTATGCAGATCGCCCTTGCGCCGAGTATGTGCCCCGAGTCCAGGAGCCTCACTCCCTCGACGCTCTCCGTCGTCCTGCCGAGATCGAAACCCCTGGCCTTGGCGAGCAGGCGCGTCTCCTTCGACGCCACGACCTTGGTCTTGGGGTCGGGGGTCTGGACGTGGTCCATGTGCGCATGGGAGACGAAGGTGTAGTCGGTCTTGGACGGACCCTTCGGATCTAGCGCATACGAAACGACCCCGTAGTCGATGGTGATGCCGTTGCGGAGCGAGACCTTTGCCCTGCCCAAAAGGGATTGACCTGCACCCCGAGGCGAAGGGTCTGGTTAATGACGTTATCTGACCGGAGGCGGCAGCGACCGCCATCCCGGGGCACTCCGCCCGGTGTGGAATCTAGGCCATCCGGACGGCCCTGTAGGCCTTCCAAGAGTTCGGCTGGAGTTCGACCCTCATCTCCAGGCTCTCGGGGAGGCGCCTGCGCTCTGCGCCTCCCCAGGACATGCGTTCCTGGTCGTACTCCTGAACGTCCACGAAGAGAGAGGAGGCCAGCGGCCTGCCCCTCGTCCTCACCGAGACCGTCCCCGAGGCCCGCGAATTGGAGGCGTTTCCGGCGCAGATCAGCAGGGACGAGTTGTCCCAGAAGACGACGGAGTCGATAGGGGGCGCTGTCTCCAGGAACTCGCTCCCCTCGTGCCTGGTCAATCCCGGGACCTCGGCGCCCACGAAGCTCGTGGCGACGAACGTCCCCGAGCTGGTTCGGCCTGCGAAGATGGACCCTCCCCCGCCGAACCTGGCGGAGGACAGCAAGAGCCAGCGGAGCCGCGAGTCGTCGGGCAAGTTGAAGCTCAGACGTCCCGGCGCGGCTCTCATGCCCAACTCCCCGACGAGGAGCGCCTGGACGAACCGCGAGGCGGCGACCGTGTCCGAGCCGACCGAGCCCATCTGCATGCGGTCGGCGTCCAACCAGTAAGGGAACTCGCCGGGGACGCCGCCCATCTTCTCGCAATCCAAGCCTACGAGCGCCGAGACCTTCTCGAGCTGGGCGCTGCCGATGGCGGGTTGACCCGAGGAGAAGGCGAGTATCGCGTGCGCGAGGGAGGCCCTCGTCCAGTAGCCCCCCAGCTGGCCCTCACCGTAGTCGGGGCTGTAGTACAGGTTGTTGCTCCTCGAGACGCACCTCGGCCCGTACCCCGTCTCGAAGTCCTTCTCCAGGAGCCGGCGGACGATGGAGGAAGCCAGGCTGGTGTCGGGCGCGGAGTAAGAAAGGGCGACTGCCTGATCGACGGTCGTCTCAGCGTGCAGCCTGCCGCGGGGATCCAGGTTGAGCGCGAGCTTGCCCGTCTCGACCTCCCGCAGGCGCCCGTCCACCGACCGCAGGATGGCCTCGGACGCGCCGCCGAACGCGGAGGCATCGTTCCCCTTGTTGAGCGAGCGGGCGAGGGTCGAAAGGCACGCGAGGGCGCCTGAGGCGGCGAAGTTCACCTCGCTGACGCAGCCCGTGGGGTAGCCGGAACGGAGGCGCCTCCTCCACCCGTCGGGAGACCCTGGCGGCGTGACTATCAGACCGTCCGAAGCGGCCTTGCGGAGGGCGTTCCCCGCCTTCCTGAGCGCAGGGTACCACCTTCTGGCGAGCTTCCTGTCACTAACGAGGCTGAGGTGCAGGAAGGCGTTGATGACGAAGAGCGAGGTCTCGAGGGGGCCTCCCCTCTCTGCGCTTGAGTGGCGCACCATCCCGTCCCTCGATTGGTATCCCTTGAGCTCGAGGAATTCCCTCTCGAACAGCTCCGGCCTGAGAATGGAGACCCCCGGACCGCTGGAGATCCTGTCCAGCAGGTCCGTCGTCCTCTCGACCGAGTCTATGGCCGCCCCGGCCCATGCGAAGGAGAAGTTGAGAGAGGGGTTCGAGCACCTGAAGGTCGGCCGCCCTCGTTCGTGCGGGGTGCGCGCGCTGGGGGCTCTCGACCGGAGCTCCGAGAGCGCGACTTCGAGCGATGACCCGTGATAGAGTGACGTCACCTCGAGCTCGAACGCGCCGCCCGCGGGAATCTCCGCGTCGTGCTGGCTGAGCAGGAGGATGGCGCCGGACATCCCTGCCGTCGTCTCGGGAAGATCTCCCCCGGCCAAAACCTCGAGCGCCCTCTGCTTGCTCCTCGTGAGGTAAATCGCGCCGGGCTGCGGCGAGAAGCCGACGACCCTGACCCCGGTGGTATCCCCCGCGTCGTCCATGACCACGTGGTCCCCCCGATTGAAGGCGTTCACACCTATCTCCGCCGGAGCGTCCCTCTCAGGTCTGAAGTTCAGCGTCGTCGGGTCTTGAATCGTAAGGATCCTGAGCCTGAGGGGAGCGTCGGAGCGGTTCGTGAACCTCGATTGACGGACGTAGCCGGTCGACTGATCACCGCAGAGCCTGAGCGTGTGCGAAGCCCCGACCTGCTCCTGTCCGCGCGACGAGAAGCGGAGGACGGAGGGAGAGAGCGAGAAGCCCAGCTCTCTGGCCCTCTGAGAGATGATGACCCCTGACTGGACCTTGAACGGCTCGACGCCACCCCTTCCGAACAGGAGCTTGCCATATTTCGTGGAGTGGAGCGAGGCCACGGTCCCGTCCGGGTCGACCCTCAGCATAGAGTGGCCCGCCGAGAGGTAGACGCTCCGCTTCAGGACCAGGCTCGAAATCTCACGCGAAGAGGCGGCGGGGACCTCCCTTTGCATCGGGTTGATTTCGGTCCCGGGGAACTAATGCGAATGGATTTACCTAAGTTGAGCGATTGTGCGCGAGTTCTTTACAAGGCGAGGCCCGGTGTCACTCCCTTCTCCACGAGGTGCCGCCCCCCGGCACGTCCTCGACGGATATCCCCATCTTCTTGAGTCGCTCGCGTATCCCGTCGGCCCGAGCATAGTCCCCTGCGCGGCGCGCGTCCTCGCGCTCCCGGATAAGGCCCTCCACCTCCTTCGGGAGGACCAGGCTCTTCCCTGGCTCCATGATGCCGAGGACGGATTCCGCCCTTCGAAGCGCCTCCAGCACGGATACTCTGCCAAGGTTGGACAGCTTCCCCGTGTCGATGAGAGAGTTTATCCTCCTCTGGAAGCCGTAAAGCGCAGCCAGCGCCTTCGGTACGTTCAAGTCGTCGTCCATGGCCCCCTCGAACTCCCTAAGGAAGGATTGGCTCTCGACAACGCCCCCCACGCCAATCTGAAGGACCTTGGCTTCCCGTAGCCTGCTCGAGAAAGAATCCATCCTAGCGATTGACGCTCTCGCCTGCTTGAGGGAATCGTCGGTCAGGTTGAGCTCGTCCCTGTAGTGCGCGGTGATCAGAAAGAGCCTCACCTCTCTTGGCTTCCAACCCCTCCCCAGTAGCTCTCTAAGCGTGACGAAGTTGCCTGCGGACTTGGCCATCTTCTCTCCTTCGACGTTGAGGAATTCGCAGTGCATCCAGTACTTCGCGAACCTCTTGCCCGTTACGGCCTCGGACTGCGCTATCTCGTTCTCGTGGTGGGGGAAGCGGAGGTCCTTACCACCGGTGTGTATGTCGAAGCTCTCGCCGAGATACCTTATCGCCATGGCCGAGCACTCGATGTGCCATCCGGGCCTTCCCTTCCCCAGCTCGCTCTCCCAGAAGACTTCGCCGTCCTTCTCGTCCCAGGCCTTCCAGAGCGCGAAGTCGTGCGCTCCCATCTTCTCGTAGTGGTCGGCCGAGACGCGGGCCCCTTCCTTGAGGTCTTGGACCTTGACGCCCGAGAGCCTGCCGTAGCGTTTGAACTTCCTGATTGAGTAGTAGGTCGAGCCGTCGTCGGCACGGTAGGCGTATCCCCGCTTGAGGAGGGACTTTATCAGCGCCTCCATCTCGGGGATGTGCTCCGTCGCCCTCGGGTAGTGCTCCGCCCGCTGGATGTTCAGCGCGTCGAGGTCCTCCATGAAGGCCTTGGCGTAGAGGTCCGTGAGCTCCTTCAGCGTCATCCCCGTCTTCCTCATGCCTTCGATTATCCTGTCCTCGACGTCCGTAAGGTTCTTGGCTTGGATCACCTTGTAGCCCTTGAAGAGGAGGTAGCGCCTGAGGATGTCCTCGGAGACGAAGGTCCTGAAGTTTCCGACGTGAGCGTAGTTCCAGACGGTCGGCCCGCAGGTGTACATGCGTACCTCGCCCTCCACCATCGGCGTGAAGAGGCTGACCTTTCTCCCGAGGCTGTTGTAGAGACGGAGGGCCAAGTCGGTGGGGCCGCGGAGACTGATGTGATAAGCTCTTCTGAATGAAAATAAAAAGGAAGGGAGACTCGACTTACTTCAGTTTGCCGATACGGAATATGGGCTTTCCGCAGGACCCGCAAGTTCCCTTGACAGCAGCTCTCCCGTTCTTGAGCTTGATCTGCTTCGGGTTCTTGATCTCCCTGTTCTTCTTCTTCTCGTAGACGCAGTAGCCAGTTACCACAGCTGTCTTTTCCTCGCAGCATGAGCGTAGGCATTCGTATATAAGCTCTTGGTAAAGCGGCAAGAATCGAGGTTTTTAGGGAAAACAGAGACTTTTTGCGACCGGAAAATAGCATAGGAGGAAACCACCCCTCAGAACACAATCGCCATTTCTCAGATTTTTGCCCGCAACTCGAAAACTGCCGATGCGCGCTGGTGAGGGACATGATTAGAAGATAGAATCGAAACGCTTTGTCCGATGGGCAGAGGCGACGCGTGGGCCGTTGGCTGAAATCGGTTGAAAAAGAGTCTGCCGAGATTCGGGCGCGTGCGGTTTGTTAGAAAAAACATAGACGCAGGTCGCGCGTTTACTGAAGCGACTTCACCGTGATGAAGACGGGGACGAAGGTGTCAATCTTGTAGATGTATGTCCCAGGCACCGTCAGGGTCGTGCAGTAGGTGTTGCCCGCAGTCATCCCCTCGATGTCCCACTGCAGCGCCCCCTGTGGCACCACAGAGGAGATCACCGTGTCGGACTCGACCGGGTCCTGATCGTTCCAGACCATCGTGTTATTGACGCCGATGACGAGGACAAGGGTCGGCGGCTGGATGAGTTGGCCCGCGCGCGTCTCAAGGTTCTGCGGGAGAACCAGCTGCACTCCCTGGGCGGAGCAAGCGTCCGTCGTCACGCTCGCGGAAGGTGGCGTCGGGCCGCCTCCGTAGTACGCCCCGATTCCCGCGGCGACGGCTATGACAAGGATGATGATTGTCGAGAGGGACAGCTTCTTCCCGAGAGAGGACACGCCTCTGCCCTCAGAGGATGGCAGACTGCGAGGTGCCCCGACCCACGATGCACCTGAGGAGTTCGGGGAGCGCGGCAATTCGGGCGCCTTCGCCGACGCTGTGTCTGCCGTCTTAAACCTGTTGCGGTAACGATGATATCAGCCCGTGACCGTTATGGTCCCCTTCATCCAAGCGTGGTAGTCGCAGACGTAGGTGTAGGTCCCGGGCGTGGTGAGCATGACGGTGAAGGTATCACCCTGTTTCAGGTTGGGCGACGTCGAGGGCAGCGTCGCTCCCGAGGGCCCCGTCATGAAGTCGACGTCGTGGTATATCGCGGTGTTGTCCTGGTCGACGAAGGTGATCGTCGTGCCGGCGGCAACACTCAGCGTCGCAGGTGCGAAGTTGAGCTCCTGCGCACCGCCCGCGCCCTGGGGGATGGTGATGGTCGCGGTCAGGCCGGTGCCCGAGGTGGAACTGGTGGACGAAGTAGAGATGGAAGTGATCGGTAGGCTCACAGAAGTCGTCGGAAGGTCGGAAGCTGGAAGACCGCCCGTGATGAGGGCCGCCCCGAGCGCTATCGGAATGACGACGGCGATTATCACGACGAGCGCCACGACCATTCTCGATTGACGTGTCATGTTGTAGCCCATGTTTCTCACTGGATTATCGGAAACGAGAGCAGCAGCGTAATCAACAGGACGCCGACGAGCAGGACGGGTATCAGGAAGAGGTACTTGATCGCCGTAGACTCCTCCCTTAGGTTCATCGAGAAGAGGGCGGTGAGCACCGCGCTCACGGAGGCAAGCAGGGATATGCCGATGTCGATGTTCAGGTTTCCAGGGTGGATCTCAAACAGGGCGACCTCCACCACCGAGGCCACGACCAGGTACAGCCAGACTCCTAGCGCTAGGCTTGTTTTCATCGCTACACCTACAATAGGTAGAACAGCGGGAAGATGAAGACCCAGATAAGGTCGACGAATGCCCAGTAGAGCGCGAAGTTTTCGACGCCGGTGAAGTTGTCCTTCGTGAACCCTCCCTTCCTGGCCTTGTTGATGAGGTAGGCCATTATCACCAGCCCCGTAGTGACGTGGGCCGCGTGGAGCCCCACTGTGAAGAAGTAAGTGCTCTCCGGGAGCGTCCCACCCCATGGCGCGAAGGACGGAACCTTGGTGACGATGTAGCCGTACCATTCGTAACCGTGTATAATCACGAACGCGGCCCCAAGGGCGAACGTCGCGGTGAGGTAGCGAATCAGGTTCGAGTTCTCACCCTTCTTCGCCGACTCTAGCGCGAGGACCGCAGTGAGGCCGCTCGTGAGCAGGACGATGGTCAGTATCAGTCCAAGCGTTACGTCATGGATGGACCCCGGCAGGGGCCAGGCTATGGGAGAGTTCACCCTCAGGTAAAGGTCGCTGGAGATTATCGCCCCGAAGACGATGATGTCCGAAGAGAGGAATATCCACATGGCGAGGCGGAGCTTGGGGATGCTGTTGAACGGCCATCTCTCCGTCGGGTAGTCGGGGAACTTGAACCTGTTCCTGGTGTCGTCGGCGCCCCACTCGATGAGAGTGTAGCCCAGGATGACGAAGCCGGCGAGCATTATCAGGACGCTGGAAGTCTGATACCAGGTGAGCAGGCACAGCCCGAAGAAGGTCGTCGCAATCCCGGCCGAGAGCTGTATGGGTCTCGAGCTGTAGTGCGCTTCGTGCCCGCCCTCGTGGCCCCCCTCCATCTCGTTCTCAAGATACCCCGACCCTGCACCGGCCGGGGAGGGGCCCGCATCGTGGGCGCCCGATGCCCCCATGATGGCCGGGGTCCACTCCAGTCCCGTCGCCCCCCACGGGTTGATCGGAGCGACCGCGCCCCTCCTGTACGTGTAGTACAGGTTGAGGACGAAGAGTATCTGCGCGAATGCGAAGACGAAGGCCCCGACCGTCGAGATCGCGTTGAGGAGGTTCCAGGTCGGTATCGACTGGTAGAAGTAGATGCGCCTAGGCATGTCGTAGAGGAAGAACATCGGGAAGTAGAGGACGTTGAACCCTACGAACGAGAGGATGAAGTGGGCCTTGGCCATACCATCGTGGAACATCCTGCCCGTCATCCTTGGGAGGTAGAAGTAGATGCCCGCGAACAGACCGAAGATCGAAGCACCCACCATCACGTAGTGGAAGTGGGCGACAACGAAGTACGTCCCGCGGAAGACCACGTCGAGGACGAATGACGATAGGAACACACCCGTGATCCCACCGATGATGAACAGGACGATGCCACCTATGGCGAACAGCATCGGCACCGACAACCTGATCGATGCCCTGCTCAGGGTCTTGATGAACGCTAGGACGACCACATCGAACGGCAGAGAGATCAATAGCGTGGCCACGCTGAAGGCCTCGTCCTCGGTCAGGCTGACCCCCGTGATGAACATGTGGTGCTCCCACACGAGGTAGCTGAGGGGGACGATCACGGCGCCGGTAACCGCGAGGATGATGTTCCTCTCCGCAAGGGGCCTACCCGAGAATACCGGAAGTACCTCGGTTATCATCCCGAAGGCGGGAAGCAGCACGACGTACACCTCCGGGTGCCCGAAGAACCACCAGATGTCGTCCCACAGTATTGAACCGCCTGCGGAGACTCCCTGCGAGACCGGCAGGGAGAAGATCACCGTACCGAGGACGCGGTCGGAGACGAGCATGAGGAGGCCTGCAAGCAGCGACGGGAAGGAGAAGAGCATCTGGAGTATCGTGAATAGGACGAACCAGGTGAACATGGGTATCTTGCGCCACGTGATGCCGGGGGCGCGCATGTAGGCTATGGTCAGGAGGATGTTTACGCTGCCGATGGTGATCGAGACGACCAGCATGATAAGGCCCAGGAAGGCCAGGGTCGGACCGGGGCCGGCCGTGTAGGTGGTGGAGAGCGGCGCGTAGGAGGTCCACCCGCCGCTCGCGTTCCCGCCCGGCAGGAAGAACCCGAGAGTCGCGAGGATGCCGCCGAAGACGAAGAGCCAGTAACCGAAGGCGTTCAGGCGCGGCATCGCCATGTCCTTGGCGCCGATCTGCAGTGGCATCATGTAGTTCATGAAGGCGATGGCCAGCGGGGAGAGGAACCAGAGGATCATTATCAGCCCGTGGAGTGTCACGGCCTGGTCGTACGCGCCCGCGCCAAGGAAGTTGTTCAGGGGCACGGAGAGCTGCACCCTCATGAAGATCGCGAGAATCGCTCCGATGAAACCGAAGTAGAGAGCGCTCAGGAAGTAGAGTATGCCGATGTCCTTGTGGTTCGTCGTGTAGAGCCAGCGCTTAAGCCAGGGGTCCACCATCTATCACCCGGTCACCGTTATGGTCCCCTTCATCCAAGCGTGGTAGTCGCAGACGTAGGTGTAGGTCCCGGGCGTGGTGAGCATGACGGTGAAGGTATCACCCTGTTTCAGGTTGGGCGACGTCGAGGGCAGCGTCGCTCCCGAGGGCCCCGTCATGAAGTCGACGTCGTGGTATATCGCGGTGTTGTCCTGGTCGACGAAGGTGATCGTCGTGCCGGCGGCAACACTCAGCGTCGCAGGTGCGAAGTTGAGCTCCTGCGCACCGCCCGCGCCCTGGGGGATGGTGATGGTCGCGGTCAGGCCGGTGCCCGAGGTGGAGGCGCTGGTAATGGTGCTCGTCGTCGTGCTGGGCATGGTAGTAGCGTACCAGGCGTTGTAGGCAGAAGGAGAGAGAACCGTAAGGTTGCCTATCATCGTGGCGTGGCCAACTCCGCAGAGCTCCTTGCATCGGATTCCGTCGACCCACAGACCGGTCTGTGTAGCGTTGAACCAGATGAAGTTGTACTCGCCCGGAATCGCGTCCTTCGCGACGCTCAGGCTCGGAATAGAGAGAGAGTGGTCTACGTCGACCGATGTGATGTTGAGGATCACCACCGCGTTTTGGGGGACGATCAGGTTATGGAATGAGACGTATCCGTCCGGATAGGTGAAAATCCACACGAACTGCTGCCCCGTGACGCTGATGTTGAGCGGGGGGTCCGCGTTCGCCGGAGGGTTGTAAAGACCGGTCGACTGGAAGGTCTCGAACTCGACGAAGGCCAGAACCGAGCCGGTCAGCAGGAGAGTCAGCACCACCGTCTTCCAGTTCCCCCATCCGGGCTCCTCGTGGAATTGGGGAGCCTCCTTGACGTTCTTGTGGTGGTATTTCGAAATCCAGTAGAACATCAGCACCACGACGATGGTACCAGCGGCAAAACCGAGGAACAGATAGTACCGGAGCAGCGTCCACCAGATCTGGTCCGTTGGAGCCACCACGTCGAGCGCCAGAAAGAACATTCGACGGCCTTGGCGAGATGAAGATTCGATATAAAGATTATCAAGTATGTCATCGATGATTCTTAGTCCCGGATATATCGCGATCCGGAGGCGTGAATCGGTCGTCGCTGCTAACGCATAATTAGCTACACAATGGACGAGCGCTCGCGGCGGGGTGGCGGAGCGGCTACGCGCGCGCCTGCAGAGCGCGTTCACACGGGTTCGAGTCCCGTCCCCGCCTTTTTACAGCAAATAGCCCAAACACAGTCATATTTGTTAATCATGGTATGATTTGAGTCGGATTTCTCTTTCACAGCCATATTCACCTTCTTGAGAACTTAGCTCGGGAAACGGCCAGAGCGAGACGGTCGGATTTCCTCCTAATGCTGAAACCGACCTTTTCATGGAAGATAGTCAGCGATCCGGTTCTCACGTACAACATGTATTCGTTGAGGTTCTGCCTCCTCATAATTCCACGAATCATGACCGAATGTCCACCTTCGCTTTCAAGATGCGGACCTGTGAATTCGATGTTGAGCGCCGTGAGTCGATTTGCCACAAAATTCAACAATGTTAGATCGCCATTATGCACGGTCAGTTTCCTCTTGTGGATGCACCCCTCTGAATCAAAGAACCCCCTAAGGAAACCGCACGAGCACTCCTCGGTCTGTCTAATGACCGTCCCGATCTCGCTTACTGGCTTCTTCAGGAACTGCTGCAGGAGGTAGTTCGAGACGTCGACGTGCCACTGGTTCGTCTTCGCGTGGTATCGAACGTGCGGGGCCGGCCTGTCCAGGACGACCGCGATCGCGTCCGCGAAGGCCTGGGCGAAGTCCCTGTCCCCGACCCTGAGCTTCAACCTGTAGCAGTGGTCGCCGCTTACGCTCATCGAGCCGTCTCCGAGCATGACGCCGACGACGTATCCGAGCTTCGCTGTGGGCACGGGGACGAACTTGGTCAGGCTGCCGTCGGGAAGGTGGTCGCTCCGAATCCAGTTGGACACGTGGGACTTGTTCAGCCTGACGTGGAGCTCCTCCTCGACAGCCCGGATGATCTCGTTGTAGCTCTCGCCCGCCGCCCGGTGCCGCATCACGGCCTCGTAGAGCTTCATCCTCGTGGCGAGGTCGCGCTGCGGTCTCTTCGTACCATGCCTCATGAATGACTAGGGACGAGGGCGCTAAGAGCGCCACCGACCCTGGCCGTAGAATCAATCATCCATCCTTAAATCGAGTCTGCGCGGGGCCCATGGGAGCGTACCTTGAGCTTCAGCAGCGCGCCCCGTGGCGCACGGTCAGGGGAGAAGGGAACCCGCTCGAAGAAGGTGAAGAAACAGAAGCGCGACTTCCGCACCAACAAGAAGCGGCCGGCGAAGGAGGAGCAGGTCGACCTAGCAGCGGTCAAGACCCGGACCCTAGAGGGGCTCACCCACCTGGGTGCTCAGAAGTTCACCGCGGGGCCGGGGAACTACGACCTGAAGCACTGGCTCAAGAGCCTGAACCTTCTGCTGGACGACTTTGAGGCGAAGATGAAGGGAGGGAAACTCCCCGCGGAATACGAGGGGAAGCGAAAGGAGATCTCGGCGCGCTTTTCCGCGGGCGTCGACACCTCGCAGATCCAGTCGGAGGCCGAGGCCATCAGGAAGGAGGAGATTGAGATCAGGTCGACCTTCGACCGGGAGAAGGAGAGGATCGTTGCGAGGCTGAACGAGCTCCGCGTCGAGAAGGAGGCCAGGGCAAAGGACATCGATGTCGAGAAGGCGGCGCTCGAGGAGATCAAGGCGAAGAGGAAGTCCGCGTCGTTCTTCTCGAAGCTCGCGGGCAGGTCGGGGCCGCCCACAGAGCCAGTCGAGCAGAAGATACGGGAGATCGAGAAGTCCGTGGCGTCACTAGAAGAGGAGGGGACGAACCTTAACAAGGTCAGGGCTTCGATCGAGAGGGAGGGCGGGACGCCCTCCGGGCTCTACGAACAGCAGTGGATGAGGCTCGACGCCATCGCCGTCAGACTGAAGGAGCTGGAAGCCGAGGTTCAAGAGAAGTCGCAGCTCTCGAAGGAGAGAGAGGCAGCGACCGCCTCCCTCGCGGAGATAATCTCCAAGCTCGAACCCGAGAAGGCCGTGGCGGAGAAATAGCGCGCAGGCCGCAGTCGGCCTAGGTCGAAGAGGACCCGCCCGCGGTCGCGTTGAGCAGGGCATAGTAGCTGTCGCCGGTCGGGGCCTCGTTGCTGGATTCGTACCCTCCCACACAGTAGAGCAACCCGGGGCCGGCAACGCAGTCCGTCGCAATGCCAAGGGGGTAGCTGGGCGCCGCCTGCCACTGACCCAGCGAGGCGGAGGAGGCCGATGCGAAGTAGACGGAGGAAATGGTCGTTCCCCCGCTTTCGAGGCCCCCGATGCAGTATAGCAAGGAGTACGACGTGACGCAGGACTCCGCTAGCGTGTCGATGGGGTAACCGGAGGTGGCGGTCCACGGGCCCATCCCCGACGAGGTGACGTACGAGTAATAGGTAGAGTTCACAGGGTTGTCCTGCGCGTCCTCCCCCGCGACGCAGTAGACGTAGCTTCCGAGACCGGTGCAGCTCGGGAAGAAGACACGCGCCGGATAGTCCGCTGCCTGGGTCCAAGTTCCCACGCCTGAGGATGAGATGGGTGCGAACCAGACGGAGCCCGTCAGGGTGGTGGTCGAGTTGGTCCCGCTGGTCTCGTTCTCCCCTCCCATGCAGTAGAGGTCCCCAACCGAAGCCACGCACGAGAGCGCATCGATGGGAACCGGGTAGGGCGTGCTCGAGGCCCACGGGCCGACCCCGGAGGGGGTGAGCGGGGCGTAGTAGGACGAGTTCGTGTCGTCTGCCGACGAGTCCTTCTGCCCCCCGACGCAGTAGACGTAGCCCGAGGCCGAAGCGCAGGACTCGAAGGTTATCGCCTGCGGGTAGGGGTTCGCCGACGCCGTCCAGTTCCCGACGCCGACGGAGGACGCGGGTGAGTAGTAGACCGAGTTCGTCGGGTTCTGGTTCGCGCCCTCACCGCCGACGCAGTAGACGTAACCCGCCGAGTCGACGCAAGACTGGCCCACGACCGCCGAGGTCCCACCCACGACGAGAGGGTATTCGAAGGACTGCTTCCAGGGGCCCGTGCTCGACGGTGCTGCTAGCTGGGAGTAGGCGGAGATGGCCACCAGCCCCACCAGGACGACGGCGAGCAGGATAATCACCTTTCTAGGGAGGGTCTGCAATCGTTGCCGGCGAGACCGAATTCATCTTAAGGGTTGTGAATCCCGAGCCTCGCTATGACGCAATCCTCCATGTCAGGCAAGCATTATAGCGGACGGGACCCGAAAGCTTCCCGATGAAGTACATAGAGTCACCCAGGGCGGTCAAGCCGGTAGGTCCGTACTCGCAGGGGATTGAGGCCAACGGGATGATATTCGTCTCGGGGACGATCCCGATTAACCCGGCGACGAACTCGATGGTCGGAGGGGGGATAGGGGAGCAGACGAGGCAGGTGCTCGAGAACATCGGAGCCGTGCTCGAGGCGGGAGGGAGCGGACCCGGGAAGGTGGTCAAGGTCACGGTCTACCTCAAGGACGGCGCTCACTTCAAGGAGATGAACGAGGTCTACTCGGCCTTCTTCGGGACCCACAGGCCGACCAGGACCACGGTCGTCGTGGGGTTCGTCAGGGACGATATTCTGGTCGAGATCGACTGCGTGGCGACGCTCTAGAGGACGCGGGACGGCCGGGCCCGAAGCTCACACGAAGAGCGCGTACATCACTATCGCAGCGATGAAGACGATCGAGATCGTGTTGAGGACCTTGATCAGCGAGTTGATCGCCGGTCCGGCGGTGTCCTTGAACGGGTCTCCCACGGTGTCTCCCATCACCGCCGCGGCATGTACTGGTGTATTCTTCCCACCGAGGTGTCCCAGCTCTATGTACTTCTTTGCGTTGTCCCAGGCGGCGCCTCCGTTCGTCATCGTGAAGGCGAGGTAGACTCCCGTCACGACGCTCCCGATAAGCAGCCCGCCCAGGGCCACCGGTCCCAGGATGAAACCCACCAGCAGGGGGCTGGCGACGGCCAGGAGCGCGGGTTTCGCCAGCTCCTGGATGGCCGCCGTCGTGCTGATGTCGACGCACTTGGCGTAGTCGGGCTTGCCCGTCCCATCCATTATCCCCGGGATCTCCCTGAACTGCCTTCTGACCTCGTTCACCATCTTGATCGCGGCCCTGCCCACAGCCTGGATCAGGAAGCTGGAGAAGTAGAAGGGCAGGAGGCTGCCTATGAAGAGCCCGATGATCACCCTTGGGTCCGAGAGAGCGAAGGTCAGCGAGGCCGCGCCGTACTTTGAGATCAGGTCCGGGTGGCTCGCGATCTGGTTGTTCACCTCAGACTGGAAGGCGAAGAAGATGGCGACGGCCGCGAGCGCCGCGGACGTAACCGCGAACGCCTTCGTCGTGGCCTTCGTCGTGTTCCCGACGGCGTCGAGCTCGTCGGTGACCTCCCGGACCCCGCTCTCGAGGCCGGCCATCTCGACGATGCCGTTGGCGTTGTCGGTGATTGGCCCGAAGGAGTCGATGGACATTATGATCCCCGTGAGCGAGAGCTCGGCCATCGTCGCGATCGCTGTGCTGTAGACGCCGAGGAGGACGTTCTGGCCGGATGCGTAGTAGCCGATGAAGTACGAGAGCCCTATCGCCATGACGAGCACCATGGCGGACGGCGCCGTGCTCTGGAGGCCGGTCGAGAAGCCCGCCAGGAAGTTGGTGGCGGCCCCGGTCTGGCTCGCCTCCGAGATGAACCTCACGGGCTTGTAGTTGTAGGAGGTGAAGTAGTCCGCGACCCTCTCGATGACGACGACGACTATGACACCGACGATGGCGCTCGCGAGGAGACCATACCCGAATGTGCTCCCCGAGAAGACTGAGGTAGTTATGACAGCGTCGATGGCTATCGCTATCACTGCCGCGATGATCAGGGCGACGTTCAGGGACCCCATGGGGTTCTTCTTGATCGAGTTGCGGATGTAGAGCCCGCCGAGGATGGATCCGATTATGCCGGCCGCGCCCAGAAGGAGGGGGTACTCGAGCAGCTGGTTGGACGAGAAGAGCGAGGCGAGGGAGCCGTACGAGCTCGCGGAGCTCGTGATGAGCGCCGCAAGGATCAGGGCCGCTATAGAGGTCACCACGAAGGACTCGTAGACGTCGGCGCCCATGCCCGCGCAGTCTCCGACGTTGTCGCCCACGTTGTCAGCGATGACGGCCGGGTTCCTGGGGTCGTCTTCGGGTATTCCCGCCTCGGCCTTGCCGACCAGGTCGGCTCCGACGTCGGCTGCCTTCGTGTAGATCCCGCCGGAGACCCTCATGAACATGGCGATCAGCGAGGCGCCGAAACCCAGGCCGGCGATGACGGCTGGGTGCAACAGAATCTCCGACTGGTAGGCGATGTAGAACGCCGAGACGCCGAAAAGTCCGAAGCCCACCACCGCCATCCCCATGACGCCGCCGCCCCAGAAGGCCAGCGTCAGGGCGGGCCCCAGCCCCTTCCTTGCGGCCTGTGCGGTCCTCGAGCTGGTTCTCACGGTCGCCGCCATGCCGATGTAACCCGCCATCGCCGAGAGGGCGGCCCCCACGAGGAAGCCGACCGCAGTCACCCCACCCGTGTTGAGAGGGACGTCGATGAAGACGTAGATTAGAATCGAGATTACAATCGCTATCGGCGCGATGACCGTGTACTCCCTCCTGAGGAACGCGTTCGCCCCGACCCGCACCGCCGTGGCTATCTCCGTCATCCTGGGGGTGCCTGGGTCCTGCCTCCGCACCATGAAGAAGAGGACCAAGGCGTAGAGGAGGGCCACCGCAGCGATGCCGGCGGCAACTATTCCATAATCGGTGGGCAAATAGGCTTTGTCGACCTTGGCCCGCAGGGGATTTGAGAATCAGTTATAAACAATGAGGCGCGTCTCCCGATCAGGCGGACCCTTCCTTCGTGAGGACGTAGGTGGCTATGAGCGGGAGGGCGATCGTGGCGTCGGCGTAGAGCGTCGTCTGCCTGGCCTTCTCCTTCACCTTCCCCCAGGAGATGGCCTCGCGCACCTGTGCTCCGCTAAGGGAGCCATCGTACTCGACCGCCGTCGTGATGTAGCAGGCGTAGTCCAGGCCGCCCTTGAACATGTTCCACCAGATGGTGTGGTGCTTTGATATCCCTCCCCCGACCACCAGAGCACCGGTCTTCTTCGAGTCGAAGACGATGTCCGCGAGGCGCTTCTCGTCCTTGATGACGTCGACCGTGAAGTCCGACCGTCGGTTCGCGAAGAGCCAGATCTGTGAGCCGACGGCGCCGTCCATCGGTCCCGGAATGAACATCGGAACCCCCTTCTTCCGCGCCCAGTAGAGGAGGCTCTGCCGGTCGTCGACCAGCCCTCCCAGCTCGAAGCAGAGCTCCTCGGTGCTGAGGCTGCGCCTCCCGCCGGCATAGAGCCCGTCGAGCCAGGGCTGGAGCTTCTTCTCTATGGCCGGGCCGTAGACTTCGATGGGAACGACGATGTTCCCGAGCCGGTGGTATCCCGCCTTCTGGAGCTTGGCGTCGTCGAGCTGGAAGCTCCCGTGATAGTAGTGCCCCCACGAACGGCTGAGGTCGTGGTCAAGGGTTCCCACGGTGGTGACTATGACGTCGACCATCCCGCTCTTGACCATGTCGACGATGACGCCCCTCGCTCCCGTCGCCATCAGGGCCGCGGGGAACGAGAGGAACTTCGTGCACCTCTTGTCCCTCACCATCTCGAGCTCGATCCTAGCGGCCTCAGCAAGGTTCTTCGCCATGAAGCCGCCGGCACGGTACATCTGATCGATGAGGCCGACCAGCTCGGCGGAGGGCCTCAGCCGGATGTCGGAGACCTCTAGAAGTTCGGACCGGTTCATCGAGTTACCGGTCGCGCCTCGCTCGATTTTTAAATTGTTGGGTGTGGCCGACACTTTCACACGACCCGACCCCTCCCCGCCTGAGAGGCATGGTCGTGGGCCGTTCCACGGTAAGGGAGTGGTACCTGGTGACCAACCTAGGGCATTAGAGGACCGTTGGACCTGCCCTTCATGCTAACAACGTCTCGCTCGGAGGGTTGCGGCCAGTGCCTGGGGCGCGTGGTCGACATAGGTGAAGAGATGGTCTGCTCTTCGTGTGGCGTGGTCACGCCCAAGGAGGTGGTCGAGACCGGCGAGTACAGGGCCCCGCAGGCCGTGGACTTCACGAATCACTCGCTCGGAAGCTTCCTCGGACCGCACGAGTACGGGAACGATGAGATATTCTCCAGGGGGCTCTCGTCGTCTCCCTCGACCTTCAAGTACCTGAAGACGATCTCCGACTACTCCTACAGGGACGGGGCGGCGGTCTACAACTGCGCGAGGCTGATCGAGAGGGTGTGCGAGAAGCTCGTGCTGCCGAGCGCCGTAGTCGCGGATTCTGTGACGATAGCCAAGTCCGTCATGGAGATGAGGCGGGGCCACGGTGAGATAACGATACCCGCCATCTCCGCCTTTGCGGTTATCAATGCCTGCAAGAGGCTCGGCACGTCGAGCGTTGGCGTGAAGGAGATACTGGCGGCGCACCGGAACCTGGGCTATCGCGTGAAGGGATCTGTGATAATCCAGATCTCGATCGATTCGCCCATCAGGACCAGGCCGAGGCGCGCGGAGGAGTACGTCGGGAACGTCATGGTCCGCCTCGAGTCGAAGCTCCCGGCAGATGGCTCGCTACCTCTCGGCTACCTCAATTCGCTCCACGACGCCGCCAGGATAGCGCTCGAGAGCGTCGATGGACCGTCCAGGGGGGGTCACAACCCTCGGGCGCTCGCCGCAACGGCGGTCTACGCAGGGGAGATCGCGCTGGCGCTCCTTGAGCGCAGGAAGAAGAGGATTTCGCAGAGGGTGATGGCAGCGACGGTCGAGGTCGCCGAGTACACCATCAGGGAGCAGTTCGTCGAGATCTTCAGGCCCCGGATGGAAGAGATCCTGGAGGAACTGAGGCATCGAGCGATCCTTCGCCCCACACAGACCACTGAAACCCGCCGGACACACCCGTCCCAGCCTCTGTTGTCATGACCGAGTAGGTGACCAGGCAGCCCGACTGCTGAGGGCTGGAGGAGACCCCGAGCTCGAAGGCGCCCAGGACCGGATAGGTGGTCTCCGCCGAGGCCGTGGCGCTGGCGACGCCGGTCGAGTTGCACGACTGGAGGGAGGAGAGAGCTGCGCCCAGGTCCGAGAGCGCCGAGAGGCAGAGCGAGATGGAGGAAGAGAGCGCCATGGGAAGGTGCACGGTCTCGGCGGACTGCGTCGAGTAGGATGGCAGGCCGCCGTCGTAGGACTCGTCGACCTCGACGCTGACGTACAGGTTCAGGGCGCCCGCTTCGTAGCCGTTGAACGGCGAGAGCGTGGAGTCGTCCCCGCTCGCGGTAAGGTCGGTCGCGTACGACCAGGACGTGCGCGTAACGTAGGACATCCCGCCTTCTGACCCCGTCCCGCTGGCGCTCCCCGCCAGCGAGTCGAAGTACGCCTGGGGCGAGGCGCAATCGAGGGGGTTAGATTGGACGAAGTCCTGGACCGAAGAGAGCGCATCGAAGCCCGAGACACCGTCGAGAACCCCGGCCGTTGTCCTCTCCTTCACCTGCATCGACGAAGTCAGAGCGGCGCTCAGGCCGCTGTTGGCCGAGGAGTAGAGCGCCGAGTTGGCGAGAAGCAAGGAGGTGAAGACGACGAAGGAGACGATGGTGGCTGCTACGCCCCTGCGACCCATGCCTCTATCTCCACCTGCTGGCCCGAAAGAGCGAAACCGAGGCTCGAGGAGCCGATGACATCGGTGGGTGGCGGCCCACAGCTGTGGCCGTCGATCGACCCACCGAGGACCACGGTCGAGTTGCTCGATGACTCGAGGGAGGAGCAGAAGAGCCCCGGGGAGGCGGTCGCCAGAAAGGGGAGCCCAACCTTCTGGACGTACGAGGCGGCAGCCACGCTGGCCCTGGAGTCCGCCGTGGCTGTGATGCCCCCACCTTCCGCGCCGTAGGGGCTCATCACCGAGATGAGGGATATGCAAAGTACAGCGTAACCCGCTGCGACGGCGACGTCGATGGTCCTCAACCTCAGGCACCTGCGTGGGAAGCGAGGAGGGAGAGGCAGACCGCCGAGAGGACGAGGATCACCAAGAAGGCCAGGGCGACGTCCACGTAGAGGTCTATGAACCCCCGCCTACGCAACCTCTAGCGCACCTCCATCGAGCGAAACTACGTATGTGTCGTCCGCCGAGAGGAGCGAGGTCGGCAGCTGCCAGACCACACCGGCGGTGGCGGACGAGCCTCCCACCGTCGCGGTCACGTTCCGGCCGGACAGGAGGACGGAGGTGGAGACGCCAGGGGACGACCCGAACTTCAGGGCGCTCGTCATCCCCGGCGACAGGTCGTCTATCTGCTGGGCTAGGGCGCCAGCTAGGTGCCTGGCTGCGGCGAGGTCGGCGTCGTCGTAGGCGGCCCTAGTTGGCGGTATCAGTGTCGCAAGGAGGAGGAAGAGCGAGACGAAGTAGATTGAGGTGGAGAGCGCCCCGGATACTCCAGATACGGGCATCAGTTCACCACCCTCAGCTGAACCTCGCCCTGAGACTCGCTGAAAATGAGGCTGCAAAGGCATGAAACTCCTTCGTAGCTGAAGCTGCACGGATAGTCCACAGGGGAGGAGTAGCTCGAGCCGCCCGATGAGATGCTGAGGAGGCCCTGGGAGCACTCGAGGGAGGCGTCGGAGAGGGGGAGGACTAACGTCGTGTTCCCCTTCAGGGCGGCGAGCCCCGCCGCACCCTCTATCTCTTCGAGCTGAGCCTTGGCCTGGCTCTGGTTCAAGACGGGGAGGGCACCCCCCAGGATTACGAAACCGAGGGCGGAGAGCGTGACGGTCAGACCGAGGACGAGCATGTACTCAACCAGTTCGACCATATGAACCGGACAAGATTCTCGCAGTCGATTTAAGCGGCCACCCAGTGGTGGCTTAATACACCGACGGGTTGTCGGCGCGTTGGAAGGACCGATAACCCGGGTGGTTCGACGACTGGCCGGGAAGAAGGCCGCCGCGCGCCGCGTCTCGCCCCTCCTCCTCGAGCTCTTCCAGGAGGCAGATGGAGAGGAGGTCGAGTCGTACAGGATCCCGCCCTTCGTGTACACGATTAAGAGGTCGCGGAATGGCGTCAACTACCAGGCAATCCCCGACATCTCCCCCCTCGAGCTCGGCTTGCTGCGAGATACCGTCGCGGACGTCTCCGCGAGGCTCAGCCCCGCCGCAGAGGTACCCCCGTCGTTCACGGGGCTGGTCGAGGACCTGTCTCAGGCGGGAGTCAGCCGGCTGGCTTCAATCCAGGAGACGGAGAGAGTCAGGGTCCTCTCGCGAATTGCGGCGTTCGAGGCTGTGGGCATACCGACCATCTACTGCCTCTCCCTCGACGACCACGTCTCGGAGTTCTACGTCGACGCCCCGGGTGCCCCGGTCTACCTCGACCACGCAAGGTACGGGCGGTGCGAGACACGGCTGACCCTGACGGAGAGGGAGAGGAAGGCCATCGAGACGCACATGGACACTTTCAAGGGGTACACGATAGATTTCTCGAACCCCTCGCTGAAGAACGAGTTCGACATATTCGGCAGGAGGCTCCGCATCTCCCTCGACCTCGCCCCGCTGGCCGTCAACGCTTTCTCGCTGGACGTACGGAAGCTGACCTCGAGCGGTCTGACGATAGCGGACCTCGTGAGGACGGACGTCCTTTCGATGGAGTCTGCCTCGCTTCTCATAGCCGCCCTGGAGCTTGGAATGAACGTGACCGTGGTGGGGGAGACAGGGACGGGGAAGACCACGCTCCTCAACGCGCTCGATGAGGCCCTGAACCCAAGGCTGAGGAGGATCTACGTCGAGGACGCGGTCGAGACCAAGGACCTGCTTGGCGAAGGCTACCACCAGCTGAAGCTCAAGGTCGACCCGTTCGAGAGGTCTGCGGAGAGCTCCAGGACGAAGTCGGCCGAGATAACCAAGATACTCCACAGGTCGCCCGACGTCGTGATCCTGGGGGAGATCCAGTCGGAGGAGCACAGCAAGGCTTTCTTCCACGCCCTCTCGGCTGGCATCAGGGGCCTACAGACCTTTCACGCCTCGTCGGCGGCCCAGGCTGTCAGGAGGTGGAGGGAGATGCACGGCATCTCGAAGGCGAACCTCCTGGACCTCGACTTCGTCGTCCAGATGGCCAGACCGGAGAGGCTCGGGTCGCGCAGGCACGTATCGGCGATCAGTCTCCTCGTGGAGGAGGAAGGGGAGGCGACCCTCGCGGAGCTTTACTCGAGGGGGAGGGACGGCAGGCTCCAGCGTATCATCCCCTGGGAGGGCCTCCAGGTGAGGAGACCGTCCGTCACGAGGGACCGAATCCTCGATGAGCTGGAGGCGGTTCAGGCAAGGGTAGAGGAGATGAGCGTGAAGGTGGGCCGTTGAACTGGGGGTCTTGGGACGCCCTCGGCCTCGATGGCAGGAGGATGGGCGTCGCCGTCGCCGCGGTGGCGCTGGCTCTGGCATCCGTCGTCTCGGCGGTCACCTACCCCCTCCTCGGTCAGTTCTCCCTCGTGCTAGGCGTCGTCGTCGCGGTGGGGGCCGGGTACTCTCTGGCTGCGCTGCCCCGGCGGTCGCTCGAACGATCGGCGATCCAGCAGGCGAGGGAGTCTCCCGCCCTCGCCGCGGCTGCGGCCGTCTATCTCCGGAGCTCGGGCTCCAAGTGCAAGACCGTACTCATGCTGCGGTCGGAGGAGCCGCGGCTCGCCGCTCTTCTGGGTGAGCTCAGGAGGACGACGCTGCTCGGCTTCGACCCCGCCGACAGCTTTGCAAGGAGGGGAGGTAGTGCGGAGTCCGAGTCCGTCTCCAAGATCCTCGGCTCTGTGGTCAGGGCACAGGGCGAGAGGCTCGACGACGAGGGGGAGGAGCTGGAGGGGATGGTGGCGGCGTCGGTCTCGAAGGAGGAGACGAAGTTCCCTGTCTTCCTGACCGTCTCGTTCTTCCTCCCCATCATGCTGATGCTTCTGGCCGCCATCGGCCACCACACCGGGGCGGTCGCGATGGTCAGCCTCGCGTTCCTTGAGGTCGTGGTCCTGGACATCGCGCTCTCCCTGTCATCGACGGAGAGGAGCAGGCTCTCGGCGTGAGCTCTAGAGAACTCGCCCGGATGGGAAGGCTGAGGCAGGTGCTGAGGCTCTCGGCCCACGGCAAGGGTATAGCGGCGTCCATCGTGGAGACATTCGGCTCTAGCAATCTCGTAGAGGAGAGGGAGATGGTCAGGCAGATCCTGCTCGGGAGGCCGGTCGAACAGGCGGTCGCGAACCTGGTCTCCGCGGAGGACCCTTCGCGGGAGGTCCTGCTCTACCTCGTGAACCAAGCCAAGGTGAACGCCGTGGAGGCTAGCAGGCGGGCGGACAGGCTCACGACGCTCTTCGAGCATTGGGTCTGGAAGAAGCAGCAGCGGCTGGTGGACCAGCGGATAATGGAGACGAGGAGCCTCATGGTCTCGGCGATCCTTGGCGGTGTGACCGCGATGATCTCGGTGGTCGCGCCGGTCCTGACGTCCTTCCAGCTCACCCTCAGCGCGACGCCGGCCCCGTCGAGCCCTTCCTACCTCGGCATCCTCTTCGTCATCCCTGCCGCGTCCTTCCTCGGGTTCTTCTTCTCGCCGAGGAGGGCCTACCTCAACCTGCTCGTCTCGCTGGCCGCCTACCTTCTCGTGACGTACTTCTTCGCGCCCCTCGTCGTATCCTTCTAGGGTTGGTTGGCCGTTAAATAGTGGGCGGGCGTATGGTCTCAATGATCGAGAGAATTTTCAGGAGGCTGAAGAAGGACAGGAGGGCGGCGCAGCTGATTGAGGAGGCACTCCTCCTCTCGGTCGCGCTCGTTGCGCTTTCCCTCCTGGTGGGTGGGATCGAGTCTATCCTGAAGGAAGCCGGAGGGTTCACGTCGGGTGTCTGGAACTCCATCTCCTCTTCCCTGAGCAGCATCTTCAGCTCGGCCTTCCAGTGGTGAGCTGGGTGGACGGCGAGGGAGAGGGCGGCGGGATCTTCTCCAGGATGAAGTGGAAGGTCAGGAACGCCGTCCCGCTCAAGATAGACTCCATCGGTGTCGTGGACGGCCGCTACCTCGCCTTCACCAAGGGAGACAGCTCGAGGCTGATGTCCATGCTGAGGATAGGCCTCGGGGAGACGGTGGACGACTCGAAGCTGGACTACTCGACGGCCGTTAGGATCACGCTCCAGCAGCAGCGCATGAAGGGGCTGTTCGACGGCCTACACAGGTCGAAGATACCCTTCCTCTACCTCATACTCGTCAAACCCTCGGAGCAGGGCGACGAGAACAACCAGGTCTTCGAGTTCGACCTCGTGGTGGGGACCTGGATGGACGTGAAGGCGAAGAGGGCCGCGGACGCGATGGCGACCATGGAGCAGAACACGGGTGTCCTCGCTGCCACACTCGCGGTCGGCGTCCCCAACTCGTCGGTCAGGAGGCTCACAAGAAACGAGCTGAAGGACTTCGCGCAGAACCTCCTCCAGCCGAGCGAGCCGAAGCTCACCCAGGTCGCCGACGCCTCCACGATAAGCAGGCTGGAGTCTTTCGAGGGGCGGAGCCCCTCCGTCCAGCCTGGCCACGGAGCACCCGACTTCTACGTCCCGAACGCGGCCGAGTCAGGGACGAGCGGGATACTGCTCGGCAAGGTCAGGACG
The DNA here is from genome assembly GCA_963703285.1 of uncultured Nitrososphaerota archaeon. Classification (GTDB taxonomy): domain Archaea; phylum Thermoproteota; class Nitrososphaeria; order Nitrososphaerales; family Gagatemarchaeaceae; genus Gagatemarchaeum. The sequence continues at coordinate 208,065 of OY969807.1, read as the reverse complement.
CGCTCGGGCACCTCCCACGACTTCAGGCTGCAGCTCGACGACCTCAGGAGGCACACGGCCATCCTGGGCGCGACGGGCGCCGGCAAGTCGACGAGCGCGTCGGTGATCGTCAGGCAGGTGGCAGGGATGGGCCTGCCCCTGATGGTCCTCGACTGGCACAACGAGCACGCAGACCTCATAAGGTCAGTCGGCGGGCAGGTCTTCTCGCCGGGCAAGGACCAGTTCACCGTCAACCCGCTCGACATGGGGTCCTCGACCGACCCCGTGGAGCACATCGCGATGACCACGGACATATTCTCGGACATCTACCACTTCACTCACCCCCAGGCGTACATGTTCAGGAATGCGCTGCAGAAGTGCCTGGGCGAGGCTTCTGAGCGCGAGGTTCCAACCCTCTCCTCGCTCGTCAAGGTGATCGAGGGATACCCCCTGAGGTCGGCTTACGACAACGAGACCAAGGTCGCGCTCCTGAGACGGCTCGTGCCGCTCACCGAGGGGCAGGTCGGCAGGGCCCTCAACGGACCGTCCAGCCATACCATCGACGAGATGCTCGACAAGGTGCTCTCGATCGAGCTGGGGCAGATAAGGGACATACAGACGAGGAGCGTCTTCGTCGACATACTCCTCAAGGTGATCTACGAATCGAGGGTGTCCAGGAGGGGGAGGATGGAGCACCTCCTGGTCGTCGAGGAGGCACGGAACGTGGCACCCGCGAGGAGGGAGGAGGACCCGCCGAGCGTCGGCGAGAGGATGATCTCGGAGCTAAGGAAGTTCGGCGAGGCCATGATCTTCGTGGCGCAGTTTCCGACACAGGTCGCCTCCGAAGTGATCAAGAACTCGGGGGTCAGGATAATCCACAGGACCTCTTGGGCCGAGGACCTGAGGCTTATCGGCGAGGCGCTCAACCTAGGGAAGGAGCAGCTGGCCCACGTCTCCTCCCTGGGAGTCGGGGAGGCCGTGGTCAGCCTCACCCGCCTGCAGAGCCCGATACTCGTTCAGGTGGACGCAGGCCCCGTCCTCGGCTTGGAGAGGAGGGATGTCAACCTCGTCGAGGAGTCGTAGTCGAGGGTCCAGTCGATCCAGGGCGCGGACTGGGCCGAGCCCTCCAGGTAGTCTCGCGCTATCCTCCTGGCCAGGGATGCCGGGCTGGCGCGGGTCGAGTCGTACTCGTGGACCTTCCCGGAGCCGAACCGGCGGACGGTCTCGTCAAGGACCACCCCGATCAGCTCGGCCTCGACGTTCTCAATGACCTTCTCGGCGGGGTAGCCCCTCGAGGCGAGCCTCCTCTTGAGGACCTCGGGTTTGCACCTCAGGACGGCCACGAATCCCGCCTTGGAGCGACCCAGGACGTCCGCGAGGAGGTGACCCGTGACGATCGTCCCCGAGAGGTTCCGACGGGAGAGCGCCGAGCGCACCTCCCTGACGTCGACCAGAAGCTCGCCATGCTCGTCGGGGGTCGAGTGCTCCCTCGCAAGGCCGCTGATCTCGAGGAGGGGCGCGTCCAGAATCGCCGCAAGAGGGCGGGAGACGGACTTCTTGCCCACCCCGGGGGTGCCGGTGATGCCCAGGGCTCCATGAGGGGTGGCTTCTCTGGTAGGCGTACGTCGCACGCGGCGCCGCGGCCTCTTCATCGCATAAATATTCGCCTAGGGGGCCGGAGGCGGGTTGAGTCCAAAGGAAAACGGCGGGGCGGCTGAGGAGGAGGGACCGGTCAAGCCCGAGGGAGCGGAGGAGAGCGAGGAGATTTCGAAGGAGACCGTCGGGCAGAAGGAGGAGCTTCAGGTCGAGAAGATAGAGGAGAAGGAGGACGAACGAGAGAAGGCGAAGAGGCGGAAGCGCGGTAACAACACTCAGTAAGCGACTTGCACCTCCCTGCGGCCCCGCCAGGGAAGACTGCAAATTCTCTGCCAAAGCTTAAGCACGTAGCAGGCTGCGATTCAGGGAGAGGATGGGGACCAGACCTCAGAACAAGCGCGAGGAAGACAGGGTAGTAGATCTCCTGCGCCAGGTTCCTATACTGCACGACCTGGAGAAAAGGAGCTTGGAGGCGTTGCTGCGCGACGCGAGGGAGGAGACCTACGCTCCGGGCCAGGTGATGGTCAAGGACGGCTCCCTGCTGGCCGAGCTATACATCATCCTGCGGGGCAGGGTGGAAGTCCGGAAGAAGAGCAGGGTGATCGCCGCGCTTGGGAAGGGGCAATTCTTCGGGGAGATGGCGTTCCTGGACGAGTACCAGACAGGGAGAAGCGCGGACATCGTCCCAATCGAGCAGACGACCTGCCTGAGCATCAAGGGACCCGCGTTCTACGCGTTCCTCAGGAAGAACCCAGACGTCGCAATAGAAGTGATCCGTACGCTGGCGAAGAGACTTCGCAACGCCAACTGGGCCCTGCAAGAGCTTCGAAACCTCCCTCCTGCAAGGGAAGCTCCGCGGTAAAGGCACCCCGGTCGGCGTTTCTAGCGGCAGACGGGGTCGCGTGCACCCGGCCTACTCCTTCGCTACTCGCTCTTTCTCCTTGAGTTCGGTCCATTCGAAGCCGCAATGTTTGCATTTGAACTTGTATTCGTAGGTAAGGTCGTCCACATCGACCTCCTTGCCGAAGGATCCAGGGACGCGTCTGCTGTACGGGACCAGATTCTCGAGGGCGTCTTCCACGCGTTCGTGGGAGTTCTCCTTGATGTCCTCCGCCTTCTCATCATCGATCAAGTCTTTGTTCTCTTCTGTCACCACGCTGAAGAGATGGTGGCAGTTGGGGCACTCGATTTTCCACATACCGGAACCTTACACACGTCGCAGCGCGGTCAATTTATGGCTTTGTAACAGGGAGATCGCTGGGTTACGCCTGGCCGATTGATCCGCGACTCGGGCAACTGCAGGAGACTGATTTACGGCTGAAAAACGCTTGAAATGGTGGCGAGATGCCCCGGGCGGGAGTCCAACTTTAGGTTCGAATCCCTTCCTTGCGCAGTAACCTGCAAAGAGCCCCTTCGAATTACACTGAGACAACGACTTCGGGCAAGGTGGAAATCGCCAGGAGTACTGCGCGGGCCAGAAGAGGCTTGCTTAGAATTTTGAGCGTCCCATGCTGATTCCCAGGGTTAAGTGCGGTCGCCGGGAGGCTGAGGAACCGTCGCTCGAGAAGCACGTGATGAATCTGGAAATGAAGAGGCGAAGACTGTTGGAGGGGTTATGCGGCGAGGATCAAATCCTGAGCATGGCTTGGTCGAGTTCAGGACCCTCATATCTCCGACAGATTCTTCTCACTCAGCCAGCGGTGCAGGATGGATTGGAGCTACGGGTGCGATCCAATTGGCGGTGAGCTGAATCACCTCTGTTCTACGGGGAGCTGCGTGACTTGCTCGTAGCGTCAATGCTGTCTTTCAGAACTTTGTTTGTACCCTGCCGAATCGCCCGTACCGTCTACATGAGTGGCCCGTCGCAGTAACCCTTGTCGGCCTCGACTACTGTGTTTGCGGAGCTACGCGGGCGCAACCTGCTGGAATCCCCTCACTGCAAAATTACTCGCTTCGGGCATTCATCCGTTGAATCTCGGGGTGGGAGGGGGCTGGCGGACCAGGTCGCCTCTTTCCTGACGGGAGCAGAGAAAGGTAACCGTCCTTTCCATTCTTCATATCAACTGTGAGCTTGAAATTCTTCAAGAATGTCCGGCCCAGAATCATCTCGAACGTGTGGAAGCGTGGATGTGCCAGTTCGAGCACCACAGCGTCCACGTTCTCCGCAACCAAGCTACCGAGCGACACCTTGCTCAGAGTCACTAAGATGCCTCGCTCTATACCACGCATGGTGGTAAACCAAGGCACCCTATCAGGGTGGATCCGCCCCAAGTTGACAGGTTTATTGGCCGCCTCGGGATAACCAAGGTCTATCCCATCTTGAAAAAGGACCATACAGTATGGCGCGTTGAAATCGATGACCGAGCTCAACTCCCTCACACGACCGTTTTGACCTTCTACTCGAACGGTTACCAACATGGGATACTTTAGAGCGAATCTCACGGTTCCACACTCTTCTTTCTTAACTCTTCTATCCTCAACCTTCCAACCGAACAATCGAATTCAAGCTTCATGAACTTCAACAGGCTCTGTACTAGTATGACGTCGAATCCGGTCACCTGAGGAGGATGAGGGGCGACAAGGTCGACATCTCTGAAGGACACACTTCCCGGGTCCACCCGCGCCATCTTAATCTTGCCGCCGTGTAATCCCCGGTATTGCTTGAAAAGGTTACTGCGTTGGCGGGGGGGGGCGTTATCGGGTATCGAGCGCGGCCTCTCGATAGCCGAGCTGGTGGGCGTCGACTCTAGGCATGACACAGTACTCGGGGCCGACATCGGCCGGCGCGTTAGACTCTCTCACGCTGTCGTTGCGGCCCCTATCGCGCACAAATATTGTCGGAGACCTACAGAAGAGGTCTTCTGATAATGGGCATGCAAGAAGAAGTTAAAGGAACAGAGGGAATTGAGGTTCACCAGCATAGAGGATGCAGATGTCGGCGTATTTCAAAATCTTCTGCCTCAGCTTGTACTGGTCCAAGTCGGTCGCCAGCACCCTACCTCTTGTTGGCTGAAAGTTCCTGTCCCTTCCGGTAACTGTCATCGCCACCCATGTATTCTTGTGTCTCTCGAAAATTTCGGAGAGAGCAAGGTCCTCCGGCTCACCCTGCTCTCTGACTGGAAGGCCGCTTGGAGCCGAACTCAGAGCCATCGACTCTACGAGTTCAGGGCCCGCAGGGCGTTCTTCACCACTCCTTGCGCGATGAATACTCGGAACGCGTTCCCCTGACCCAAGCCGTTCGCCCCGACGCTCTGGTGCGTCAGTGGTGTGGCGCCCGACAGGGCGTTCTTCGCCGCCTGCGCAATGACGTCCTCTGACAGAGGGAGTGTCTTTCCGGCGAGGTAGGATTCTGCCGAGGATGCCCTGATAGGCTTGTTGGCGACGTGGCCCACCACCACCCTGGCGCTGGAGATTGTGCTCCCGCTGGTCGTCGCGACGACAGCCGCACTCGCCAATGGGAAGTCGATGGCGGCTCTGTCGGTCATCCTGAAGAACGTGCTGAGCGTCCCTGACGCGGGCGTAGGCACGTTGATCTGGGTCACTATCTCGTTGTAGCGGAGGCTGTTCTCCTTGACGCGGCCGTCCACTATGGTGACGCCCGGCATGAACTGGTCCATCGTCATCTTGCTCGAGCCTCCCGGACCCTGCACCGTCAGAGTGGCGTCGTGCGCGAAGAGCGCCGTCGTCAGGTCGCCAGCGTGGACCGCGTAGCAGAGGTTGCCTCCGAAGATGCTGTGGTAGTAACGGTTGTCTCCGGCGACCGCATAGCAGACGTTCCCGCCGTTCCTCCAGCAGTCGTAGTTGTTACGCAGGTACCAGCACCACACTTCCTGTGAGATTTCCCCTCCGGCGGTGGCCTGACTGGCTATCTGGTTTGGATGGCCCGTGGCCGCCCCTGCGATCGCACCATAGTACTGGTTGACGTTCGGGTCATTCGAGATTGTGAGGACGTTCGCGGTCGCTCCGATGGTCAGGCCGGCGCTCTGGCTGAACTCTACTTCGTCGAGTCCGAGCCCCGAGATGTCTACCACGTACTCCGGTGTCAGCGTATCCACTTGGTTCTTCATCAGGTAGAGCAGGTCCGTCCCACCAGCGATGACTCTCGCGTTCCCTCCATACTTCGTCAGGAGTGATACCGCGTCGCCAACCGAGGTCGGCACCAGGTATCCGAATTGGTTTAGTTCGTTTCTCATTTCGATCCACTCTCCTATGATGGGAGCTTCCGGTTCGTCTCCATCCACTGCAGCGCCGTTACGATGTCCTCCTTCCTCACCGGGGTCTTGGTGAACCTGTACCCGCCCAGTGCGTTGCTCAGGGCGTTCAGGATGCACGGTATGGCGCCAATGAGGCAGGGCTCCCCGATTCCGGTTGCGCCGAAGGGCCCAACTGGGTCGACGTACTCCTCATACACGGGGGTCAGAGTGTCGGGCGCCATCGTTATCGTGGGTACCTTGTTGTCAAGGAAGTTCGCGTTAAGGGCGCCTCCGGAGTACTTGAGCCCGGTTGACGAGTCGTTTATGTGCTCTTCGGTGAGTGATTCGCCTATCCCGTGTCCTATGAAGCCACCCTGGACCTGGCCCTCCGCGCCACGCGCGAAGATAACGCGACCGAGACCAATTCCGCACGTCGCGTTTATCACGCGGACGTCCGCGGTCTCCGTGTCCACCTCGACTTCGCACATCTTCGTGCCGCCGACGCGGTACGTAAGGTTGAAAGGCCCGAACACCAACCCCGAGTTGCCTGTAATCGTGGCGGGGAGGAGAGCGGCCGCGGCTTTGAACGACATCGAGTTGCTGAGGTTTGTCGTGTCGTAGATCGTGTTGGTCCCGAACGCGAGGTTGGCCGGCTGCGTCCCGGGTGCTAGCTTGGCGGCGACGATCGGGAACCACTGGCTCGCAAGATTCTGGGCGGCCACGACTTGGCCCATGCCTCCGTCGCGCGTCCCCAGGCTACCGAACGTGCCCAGTGTGTCGGTCGTGAGGGAGCTGTCTGACATGACGACAGTCATGTTGCTGAAGTCTGTCTGACCAAGGCACTCTGCAGCGATCAGCGGTATGGTCGTGTTTCCTCCGCCTCCGTGGTCCATTATCCCTGAGTAGACCGTTATTGCGCCCGTGGGATCGACCGAGATTTGGCCCGAGCCGTACGCAAAGCTACCCTTGTTTGCAGAGAGCAGCGATACGCCGACCCCTCGCAGCTTCTGGCCTGTACCTTGGGTTTCGCCAGAGTTGATTGGTGTACCGCTCGGTACTCCCCAGCCCTTCCATCTGCCGCTCCAGTTGAAGGCCGCCGCTGTCTTGAGTTGGATGGCCGGCTCGCTGAATCCGGAGAACGCTTGTCCGGTGCTGGGGTCGAACGCGGTGTTGGGGTAGACCGTCCCTGTGGCCGGGTCGGTGTAACCCGTTGTTATCATGTTGTTGAGCCGGAATGTCACGGGGTCTATGTTCAGCTTCTCGGCAAGCATGTCGACAGCCGTTTCCATGAAGAATGAGCACTGGCTTTCGCCGACATCGCGCATAGCACCGGATTGGCCGTATCCGTTGGTGTTGGCAGAATAGCTCACGAGGTCGACGTTCGGAATGGTGTAGCTCGCGTAGAACTCGCTGAGTTCATTATCCTCGCCGGCGAGCGCACCTTCGTTCGTGTACACGGAGGCCTTCACCGCCGTAATCTTTCCGGCGCTCGTCCCGGCAATCGTGACGTAGGCGCGCTGCGGAAAGCGGGCAGTTGTGGCGAGTGAGTCATTGAATCTGGTGTTGAGGAATTTCACAGGCGACCCTGCCTTCTTCGAGAGCGCCACCGCTGTGATGTACTCTTCGCCAGACACCTTGTTGCCGGTGGCGCAACCCACAACGCAGCTTCCCGTTGTTGTGTCGGCTCCACCGAGGTTGGTTCTGCAGACTACGTCGGCCGCCGGTATCATGAAGTAGGCGGAGATCATGGCCGGTATGGAGGCGGCATACTGGGTGTCGCTCCAGATATTGACCCCGCCGTTGGCTGTCCATTCTGCGACAAGCCCTCGGGGCTCGGTCGTGAAGTGCTGGACGAATTGAGTGTCCAGCGTTGGGAGCGTGACGACCGCGTCGGCCGCCTCGATGGCTGCGGCCGCGTCACCGAAAGAGATGGCCGCCACACTCGGCGGATATCCGTTGTCTATGCCGGCAGCCCCATTTGGAGAGTTGCCGCCTGGCCATAGTACAGGCGCGCCCGGCGCCAGCGCTCCCTCCGCGTCGAAGACGTATGGGAGAGGCTCATATTCAACCTTGACCAGGTTGATTGCGTCGTTGAGCAGGTCTGGGGTGGCAGCCCCGACCGCGACCACGGGCTGGCCCGAGTACATACACTGGGGGTAGGGGAGGGGTCCCCGGTTTCTGCCGTTCGCGGTGGAGTAGTAATTGAATGCTGGAAGGTAGTCCGTGTCCAGGGCAGATAGCGTCTGGGCTCCGGCCGCCTCCGCCGCGCTAACATCAATGCTCTTGATCATCGCGTTAGGGTATGGGCAGGTAACGTAGCCCATGTAGACGAAGGCCGAGGCCCCGACGTGAACGGGAAGGATGTCGCTCTGGTTCACTCGCACACCTGTAATCTGGTTGTAGGTGGCGCGTCTGTTGACCGTAGACTTTCCTACCAGGTTGAAGGGACCGTTGCCCGTTCCTACGTTTGAACCTACGGAAGAGCTCATCGCTCTAGGCACCTCCTAGACTCGCCGCGGCAGACTGTACCGCTTCGATTATGTGCAGATAGTTTCCACATCGACATATGTTACCGCTCAATGCGGCCTTGATCTCAGGGACCGTCGGGTTCGTATTGGTCTTCAGCAGGTATGTGGCGGCCATTATCTGACCCGACGCGCAGTAGCTGCACTGACCCCCATCCGCCGTTACCCAGGCTTGTTGCAGGGCGTTCACCACTGCGTCACCCGTGGTGATTTCTGAAGTCACGATGGTATGGCCGACTGCCCTCACTGCCAAGATTGTGCACGATTCATGCGGCACGCCATCAATCAAGACGGTGCATCCTCCGCAGCACATCCTGTCACACGGCTTCTTCGTCGCTATCAGGGCGAGGTCCTCTCTAAGCACGTCGACGAGCATCCTCCTAGGTTCCACGGTAGGGGTATAGTCCGTACCATTGACGTTGAGCGTAATCGTTCGCGCGTCAAATGGAGTTGCCGCCACTGTCGGCGCCGGCGGGGCAATGGTGGTCGTGACGCTTTGTGTAGGGGATATCGTGACGTAAGAGGTCGAGGAAGCGGAGGATCCCTGTTCCTTGACCTTAGGTGCGTTCATGGCAAAGGTAGAGACGCCAACGACCACGGCGGCGGCCGCGGTGCCCTTCATCAGGGCCCGTCTGCTCACCTTGGTATTTGCGACGTCTTGAATTACACCGCCTGTCGTTCTGACAGGCCTGGTAGCTATTTTCTCAGGTTGAGAAACAGATACAGACTTCCTTCGCTCCTTGTTTTCAGTCAATGTGAACAATTGTCTAACTCTGTCTACATGTTATGTGCATTTGCCCGAACCCATTCGGGTTGGCGTATACATGTTTGCACGTTTGTTGCTACTTGTTGATACCCTTGCGCTTCGTCGTCCAGAACTGATGAGGAGAAGCAGGTCGCGCAGAGGAAACTCTTGTCGGAGGGCATCGGCTTGGCTCTTAAGAATGTGAACTCCCTTGCCTTTCCTTGTCGACAGTGCCGTCGAGTACGTTCAGGGTCGTCAATAGGCCTATTCGTCCCCGCGCTTCTAATCCTAGGGTATGCCTTGAGGCATCACGGGACGCAAGGGAAGGATAGTCTCGCTCCTATCGAGGGACCGTATCCCGTTCTTCTCGTCTATGCAGGTGACAATCATCTTCACTCAGTTTTGCCCTCCTGTCCCCGTGTGGCTGTTTCCTGTGCGCCTTCCAGATTTGATGCATGGTGAAGTTGCTAACATCCATTCATCTGCTTCGTAATTGTGCAAGTGGTCCAAATAGGAGGTCATGAAATCAGAGCCATCTCGTCTCACCCGATACGCGCAGAGTACCTATCTTGGGGAAGTGATGAGAAGGAGCGATTTGCTAAATCAACCCGGTCTTGATGTAGCCTCCTGAGTCTCGCTCTCCTTCCTCATTCGTGACTGTAACCTCAATGATGCCTTCGGTAACTCTTGTATCAGTTATTCTGTAGGGATACTGTGACAATAGACCTTTGAGGAATTGCTCTGCGCATTCTGTCGACTCAGGAGAGGGACCCGCTCCCAGGATACGGATGGATATTATCATCTTATCTGTAATTGGACTGATCCGCTCAAACTCAACCCTCTTAACCGGGAGAAATGCCTGCAGGTCAAACAAAATCGGAATCAAGTTTTGGAAATCTGGGAAGCGCAGCTTCAGGTAGGATCCAATGTTCACCCCCTCATCAAACATAGCATTCAGTAACCACTTGCTGTCTATCGAATGCATCCTCCTCACAATTTTCTCTATTAGAGGACCAGGAACCGGGAGAGAATCGGTCTCCTTGAGGATTCGGCCGAAGCTCCAAGATGAGAATATATCCCTGCTCGAGCCCCCTTCCTTCCATATCTTCAGGACATCGGCGAGAGACTCGTTAGCGAGCCCGTAGAGAGTCTTGTTCTGCTTTGCCGCTTCCCCCGCTAGGGAGTCAGCAATCGCCTTATCGACGGCGATACTGGTCCTAACCATTTGATAAGCCGCGGTTGCGCCCGTAAATAAAATCATTACTGAACCTATTTGGTATGTTATTCAGGGGAGGGATGGAAAGAGGAGGTACGCCATGATATCCGTCGCGCATGCGAAGCTCGTTCAGGGGATAGGGTTCGTCGACGAAGAAATGTGCGTCTCGCTGATAGAAGCGGTGGCGATAGCGGGCATAACCTACTCCGTCCCTGACGAGTACCATAGGCGCAGGGCTGAGAGCATCCTCAAGCGCCTCGGGAGTGAGGAAGCAGTCGAGCGGGGCGAAAGTGATTGGCTGGTGGCGGATGAGAACCCAGAGCCGCAGGAAGGGGGCGAGGGGAGACCACGGCGAGTTGGAGCGGCTGAGGGAGGAAATAGCTTGGTGTAGACTTCGCAGAACCTAAAGGGGTTCAATACGGACATCCCGATGAATCCCTTCCGGCCCATCATCCTGTTCATTCGATTCCATCTGATGGAAGTATGCTTGACGATTGCCGTCGATCCCGCTCACAGTCAGCTTAGGGCACGTCACTGTATGTTCAAATCTCCGACTCTGTGGTTCAAATCCCCTCCCGAAGCGGAAGATTTCGTGCTCAATCGAATAGGGATGCCCCGGGCGGGAGTCTGACTTTAGGTTCGAATCCCCTCCGGGCCCTACGAACCCTGCGCCCAGCCGCTATTCGCGAGACATCACTCTGAACTCCCAAAGAAGAAGACATCCCTAGCGTGATAGAGAAAACCCCGCAAAGGCTCCGTTCTATCCTGGGTGCGATGCCGGTTCCCTCGTCTTCTGAGCGAGAGCCTGAGCTTCATTGAGGTTGCGAGGTGCGGAATCGAGCCAGCGTGTAGATGTAGACGGGCAGCGTGAAGGCCAGGGCTGTGCCCCCGATGACTCCGCCCTTCCCCCGTGGGGAAGACAGAGACCCCGTCGCCACATCGGACATTATGTATTAAAACAGCTTCCAGTAGCCTCGACCGAGTGCTGATAGGAGAGCATGGGTGCGGAAGTCCTATGGCTCATCGCCGGCTCGATGGCCGTGTTCACAGCATGGCTGCTGAAGAAGGGGTCTACTATGAAGACTCTGTCGGACGCAGGCCTCGTCATCTTCCTCCTCGTGATGATGGCGTCGATGTTCGCCAGCGCCGTCGTCTACCTCTACTTCCCAGGCATCGTCATGCTCTTCGAGCTAGTCGCGCTCAACATGATATCGATGAGCATCGGGCTAATCCCGATACTCAGCGCTCTCATCAGAGGCGATCGGCCCATAGACGAGACGCGCGAAAGCCGCGCGATCTCCAGCAGGACGATAGCGATCTCCTCTGTGATTTGTCTCGCGATTCTCTCCGAGGTCTTCATGGGCTGGACCTTCGCGATCCTCTCCGGCGCCGCGTCGACCTCCGGGAGCGCCTTCTGGGCGCTCATTGACTCGATGGGCACCTATTGGTTCATCTTCACCATGGCCTCCGAGATGGCCGTCACGCTCTTCCTAGTGGGGAGGAACTTCCCGAGCATCTTCCGATGGCTCGTCGCAATCCAGACCGTCGTCATGGTCCTATCTCCCACCGCAATAGCGAGCACGACGTGGTCTTGGAGCAGTTTGATCGGAAACGGCACGGTGATGACCATCGCAATGATCGTCGCGCTATACTACGTCTTCATGAACCGCCCCACGACTGATGGCGCTTCGAAGTACATCGTGAGCCTCATGGGCACGTACGGCCTCATGATGGCGGGGCTGTTCCTTTGGCTCATGAACGGTGATGTCCTCCTGTTCGTCCTGTCGATAGTCGCAGAGATGTCAATCTACTTCACGATAGTGCTCGACGAGAAGCGGCTCACCAATCCCCCGCTGATTGGGTGGCAGAACAAGCCGCTCTGGGCTCCCGCGCTGTTGGGGGGAATCTTCGTCGCAGAGTTCTTCATGGGCGGGGTTCTGAAATTCTTCACGGGACCATTCGAGGAGGTCCTGATGGATTTCTTCGTAGTGGACATGATGATGGTCGGGTTCTTCTTTATCTACCTGATGTTCAGGAGAGACCAGATACAGTCAAGGCTCTACTTTCTCTCGCTCGCGGTCACTCTTTACCTGGGCGTCGTCACCGTCATCATCTCCTATCTCCTCTTCTGGGGCGGCAGTCTCCTGCTCGGCGCTTCGGTCCTCGTCGCTTCTGGAGCGGTCCTTCTCGTTCCGCGATTAGCGCGCGGCGAAATCCAGGAGTGGAGGAGGCATTTCAAGTACACAATCCCTCTGGTGATAGCTCTAGCTCTTTTCGAGCTCTCCATGGGATTCCTCTACGGGTCGGCGTTCCTTCCTCACAACTCCTCACCACTCCTGATCTCGGTCAACAATCTTGACTTCGCTGTGATGATGGCAGGCGACGCGCTCTTCTTTCTGCTAATCTCGGACAGGAAGAGAGACCTTCCTCAAGCGAGCCTCTTCACATTCGCTCTGTCCATGGTCCTGATGCCGAACTTCTTCGCCAGTTTTGGTGATGAGTACGTTCTGATCAGCATAATCGTCTCTGCAGGCGTCATGATGGCAAACATCGTGCTCCTCTATCTGCTTCAGATGAGAAGAAGAACGTTCGACGCCCAGGCACTCGCGATGGGCCTCGCCGCCTCGGACCTTCTGATGATGCTGGGCCTTTCGTTCTATGCGATCTACAACAGCTTCGCCTTGCTTTCAGCCGCCATGGTTGTCTCAATGGTAGCCTATTTCTTTCTCGTGACCCAGAGATTGGACTCCAGATCGGTTTCGTGGTACCGTTCGAGCAGCTTCCTGCTTCTGGTGCTGATCAACGGAGCCGAACTCGCCATGAGCTTCGCCGCGACCTCCATCGGCCTGTCGATCACCACTTCCATCTTCCCGGGAACCGCCACGACTTCCCTGTTAGGACTTAACTTGTCCGGGCCCATGAATCTCAGCAACCCCCTGTGGTGGCTCTTCCCCTGGAATCCCGCAAAGATGAGCGTGATGGCTTTCCAGATGGGGTTGAGCGTGAGCACACCCTTCGCGTACTTTTGGTCCTCATTCGCGCTCACAATGATGACCACGATGTCACCCTTCTACGTCATTATGATGGGGTCCGAGATGAGCTATCTGGTTCTTCAGAGATACAGATTCGCAGGAGACAGGAGGGTTAGAAACTGGGCCTTGGCTATCATCGTTGGAATCCCCCTCTTCGTTGTCCTGATACCATTCTACACTCCATTCTACGTATTCGGCATGAGCGACATGATCTTTTCAGTTCCGCTTCTGTTATTCATCGTATCAATCGGCGCCATCATCGCCGCATCCGTACTTTTCGGAAGGCGGGCGCAGTGCAACCTCGTGTGCATGGCGGCGCACATGTGGACGAATGAATACTACGACCAGTTCAAACCCTCGGGAGACCACCCTCGCGTCTGGGGCTTCCTAAGGTGGCTCTCCTTCTCTTTGATGGTCCTCTCGTTTGGGGCGTTCGCTCTGCAGGAGACTGGGTTCCTCTCGCCGATAGTGATTGGCATGATAACAATCAACCCGCTCGACTTCTACGGGATGTTCGTTCTGAACTACGTTTGGTGGGTCTTCTATTTCCTAACCCCCGCTTTCGGCGCATACAGCTGCGCCAGGCAGGGCTGGTGCGGCTTCGGAACTCTATCGGGTATCTTCAACAAGGCGTTCTTCAGAATCCGGGCAAATGACACATCGATCTGTGCAGGATGTGAAACAAGAGAGTGTGAGACCTCATGTCCTATCGCCGTCCCGCTTGTCGCCGACCTTCTCAGGAAGGGGTACTCCAACAGAATCTCATGTGTCGGTTGCGGTGATTGCGTCGAGGCTTGCCCGCACGGAAACGTCGGCATAATCGATGTAAGGGATCGCATCCTGAGACGGGTAGGCGGAGCCAAGGGATTGAGTGATTCAAATCTCACACTTGCGTGAAGGCACTGCAGGCACTCAAGAGTCTCCGCTTCCCCCTGTCCGGTTCGTGCTGGCGACTGCTTAGCGGTTTCTGGTTGATGGTGATGACGTTTGGAACGCGAATCAAAACGAGGGTTCCTAGATGAGCCGCAAGTAATCGCCGGATAGTGCGCGCCCGAGAAAATCGCAAAACGGACATCTGAACCAGAGGGCGCAACATGGCCTTGGAACGAGCCGCCTTCGATTAATCTTACGCGAACAGGGTCATGCGCCAGTGTTGTCCCAGTATCATTAGAGAAGTCACAAGCGGAAACGGACGAATTTTCCGATACGAACCCAGGCCCGAGACAACATGGGGTTTCCATGTATTCGCTCAGGACATTAGGCGCATCCCTCTGGCCCGCTCACAATTTCCTGAGGGGGGCACGTCACTTTAGGTTCAAATCTCCAACTTTGTGGTTCAAATCCCCTCCCGAGGCGGAAGATTTCGTGCTCAATTGAATAGGGATGCCCCGGGCGGGATTTGAACCCACGTCGCTACCTATCTCCCGAGAACTAATCGACGAGAGGGTAACATGCTTGACCGGGCTACACTACCGGGGCGGCTTGCGAATGCCCCGGTACTGATGTGGATTAAAGCGATTCTGTTACCTCTTCGTCGGATGGCGCACTGGCGGTTAAATAGACGGTGAACTTCGAATGACGCGAAGGTCGTAGAGGAGCTCAGGGGGGGTGACAGAACCGGCGGAAACCGGTCACGCGTCGGCGTCTCGGGGTCCAGGGTCGCGGTTAAGGCTTCAGAATCGCCTTTGCGGCAAGCTTGACGTCCGAGGGCTTCACGGTCTTCCTTCCAGCGTGCTTTGCCAGCTCAATCGCCTGCTTGGCTATCTGGGTCCCCACGTCCTCCAGGACCATCCGGAGCTCTACGGCAGCGTCATCTCCAACCCTGTCGGCCCCCGCCTTCTTTATCAGGCGATATACGGCCGCTAGACCAAACTCAGACTCAGACATACCATAAGCCGACCTATGAGGTTAATTATTAAATGTTTGGTCTAAAACGTTTACATCTCGGCTCCATTACCTTGCGTCCACGTGATTTTCACCGCTTATCACCATAGGGGCAGAATAACGAGGAATCGCACTTCGGGAGCGTGGAATCTCACCCCTAGGAGATAATAATCCTTCAGCGCCGCCTCCAGACCAATGACGTTGGTAGATGCGCACGTTCACCTGATGTCATACCCCGAAGTTCGCACACCAATCCGGGTCGCCAGGGCCGCCCCGATGTGCCTCTTCTCCTGCACCGTAGGCCCGAGCGAGGTGGCGAGGAACCTGGAGGCCGCCAGGGAGAACAAGGGCACCGTCCGGTCATTCGTCGGCGTGCACCCCTCGGAGGTCACCGCCGAAGCGCCTTCGCGCACCCTTGGCCCGTTCTTCGACGCCTGCGACGGGATCGGAGAGATTGGCCTTGACGAGAAGTACTCCCCCGTCTCCGAGGGAAGCCCTCAGCTGGAGGCCTTCATCGACCAGCTCCGGGTCGCCGAGAGACTGGGGAAGCCGGTTCAGGTGCACAGCAGGGGGTCGGAGAAGAAGTGCCTGGAGCTGCTGGGAACGTTCAAACTCCGGTCGGTCCTCATGCACTGGTTCGAGGGGGAGGTGCTCGTCCCCGAGGTCGTGTCGCGGGGCTACTTGGTCTCGGTTGGGCCCGCACTGATCTACTCGAAGAAGATCCGCAGGATAGCGGCAAGCGTTCCCCGCGAGAGCCTGCTCACGGAGAGCGACGGACCCGTCCCCTACGGCCCCCTCGGGGGTGCG
Source organism: uncultured Nitrososphaerota archaeon (assembly GCA_963703285.1). Lineage (GTDB taxonomy): Archaea > Thermoproteota > Nitrososphaeria > Nitrososphaerales > Gagatemarchaeaceae > Gagatemarchaeum. The sequence goes on along the minus strand of OY969807.1, from coordinate 192,088 downwards.
AGCGGCCCGAGCCTCGTCCCGAGCGTCCTTCTTGGGCTCGCCGAGATCAAGGGGGCGAGCTACGAGACCATGGAGGAGCAGGTCGAAGCGAATTCCAGGCGTTTTCTGGGCGTGGAAAGGTTAATCTAACCTCTCCAGAGGCGCTTGCCAATATTGGATAGAGTTCGGAGGATTTCCGAAGAGATAGTCCAGAAGTATCCTGGAGTTTTTGGCGTGGATTATGACGCAAACAAGGTGGAACTCGATAAGATCGCGGTAGTGCATTCGAAGATGCTGAGGAACAAGATTGCGGGCTATATCACCAAGATGAATGGCAAGGCCGCCCAAAAGGAGGAAGAAAGCGCGGTCGAGCAGCCTGCTGAGTGAGCCGTGGCAATCCCCGCGCACAAGATCAAGCTTGAGATAATTCAGATCTCAGCGCTCAGGCCCCACGAAGAGACTGTGGCCAGCATGGCCGATGGCGTCCTGAGGGCGCTGCTCAGGGATGGCTTTCAGAGGGACCCTATCGCGGTCGATGCCGGCACCAGGACCGTCCTCGATGGTTCTCACAGGGTCGAGGCTCTGACCAGGGCTTCGGCGAAGTCGGCGCTTGCGTGGGTCCTGGACTACGAGGACCCCGAGGTGCGGCTCTTCAGATGGCACAGATTGGTGACGAGCCCATCCGAGGAGTCGGCCGAAGGAATCGTGAAGGAGTTGCGACTGGACAGAGTCGGAACTGCCAACTCGGAGGCGAGAGGGAGCGAGCTGCGCATCATCTGGCGGGGTCAGGCCTTCGGTCGGAGCCACGCCGGCCTCGAGGAGGAGCTGCAGACAATGAGGGATTTCGACAGGGCGGTCACTGCGAGAAGGCTTCCTCTTGAATTCGTGGACGAGGAGGCCGCTACCAGCGTCTCCCCCCACAGGAACGACCTGTTCCTGATCCCTCCGAGAATCTCGAAGGCTGACGTCCTGAGGGCGGGATCGGTGGGGAGGCTGCTCCCCCCGAAGTCGACCCTGCACGTCTTCCCGTTCCGTCCCCTCGGCGTAAACTATCCACTGAAAGAACTCCGCGCAGGGAAGGACATAATCGAGAGCCTCCTGGGCTCCAAGAGACCCAGGTTCATCGAGTCTCCCTCCACCTTCGGAGGGAGAGGTTATCGGGAAGCGATAGTGGTGTTCGAGTAGCTTGATCAGGGTCACGTGCATGGGTCACATCAGGACGAGCGTCGGGAGGGAGACCATTGAGATTCCCGGGGATGGAATAAAGACCAGTGAGCTGATAGAGATGGTGAGGGAGTTGAGCCGAAGCAATCCCACCCCGGGATTCACCAAGTTCAACACGTTGGTGGTCGTGAACAGCGGCGACGCGTTCACGGGGGCCACCCGGGACAGGGTCCTCCACGACGGTGACGAGGTCGTCCTCCTCCCATTCTCCCATGGTGGCTAGACCAGTGAGAAGGGTCATCTCGGCGAGGGCGTCTGTCCCGGCGGGAACCGCCGGCGACGTTCTCCTGGGCCTCAGGAAGCGACATCCACGCTTGATCATACAGATGGTGGCCATGAATCGCCTTCCGGCAGAGCAGGCGGTCGCCATGATCGGCGAACAGACCCTGCGGGCGGCCAGGACGGGCGCGCTCCTGGCCGAGAAGCCCGAAGTCGACCTCCTTCTCAGGCTCGCAGGGACGACCCAGAATCTCAGTCGCCATCGAGAAGACCGGATACAGATCCGGGGGCACGATGGTCCTGGTGGCCGCAGGGTCGTCTAGGAGTCTGCACCTGCTGGAGGAAGAGATCTCTAGCGACCCCAGGTACACGATGCTCCCTGAAGTGGAGATGGACGAGGACGGATTCGCATTGGTCGAGGCGGCAGCCCTGCTCGGAACCAGGACCTAGGCGGAGCGCTTGAGCTTCGTTATGCTGATTATCTCGTCCGGGCGCGCCAGCGAGAGGGCTGTATACTCCCCGAGCACCTCGACCTGAATAACGATGTCAGGAGAGTCTAGGTCGACCTTCCTATCCACGACGTCCGCTATTGCGTCAATCAGCTCTCTCCTCGAATAGGGAGAGTCGCGCTCGTCGATGTCGATCTTGAACGACTCGTCCTTTGCTATCTGAGACCCCAGCTGGCCGGCTCCCTGCTTGATCTGCTCCAGATCGGTGTCCACGACCATGTCCACGGGGATGACCCTCTGCACGAAGTGAATCCTGAACGGCTCTGAGCGGACGTACTCCCTGAGGAAGGCGACGAACGGTCTTGGGTCCTCGACGTCGACCTCGAGGACGCCGTCGAAGTCGGACTTCTCAATGTGAAGTTTCCTCAGCCCGTGCTGGAGGGCAATCTCCTTGAACTCGGCCGATGCCTTAGCCTCGTTGCCCTTCTGGGAAGTTAGAATCAGGTTCATCTGTCAATTCTCGCTCTGGTGCTTGCCGACACCAAGGAGACCGCGCCCCTCCTTAAAACCTCGACAGCCCCTCCTTCGACCTTAACCACGGTCGACTCGGCTCCCCTCCGCACCCCTCCGTCCAGGATGGCGTCTATCCGATCCCCCAGGGAGGCGGCGACTTGGCCCGAGGAGCGGGAAGATGGGCTTCCCGAGACGTTGGCGCTTGTCCCCGTAATCACGCCACCGCACTTCGCAGCGAGGGCGAGCGCCGTCTCGTCGGCCGGGACCCGGACCCCCAGCCACCCCGATCCCCGGTCGAGCTGCGAGGGGACGTCGACCTTGAGGGGGGCCACGATGGTGAGCGCGCCCGGCCAGTGCGCCCGCGCGAGCTCGAGGGCCCTGGGGCTGAGGCGAACCAGCCTTGCGGCAGCCTTGTGGCTTGCGCAGAGGACGGGGATGGGTTTCTGGTCCCTCTCCTTCACCTCTAGGAGGCGTCGGACGGCCACCTCGCTGAACGGGTCGCAGCCCAGGCCGTAGACGGTGTCGGTCGGGAAGGCGACAACCCCTCCGCGTCGGACGAGCTTCGCGGCCTCGGAGATCGAACGCCCGTCGGACCCCAACAACAGAGCCTTCAAGGCGGCATCGGACAACCGACAATGCTTTAATAGCCTAACCAAAACCCGCTCGGCCGGTTCGCATGTCAGTCGAAGACGACGAATCCGACGAAGAGTTTGATGAAGACCTCGACGAAGACGGATGGGAAGAGGACTCGGACGAGGACGAGTTCTAGGGAACCGCAAGGCCTTCGCAGAAGCACGCTCTTTTAGAGGCGAGAGAGCCATGACCCGGCCGGAGCGAGCCATATGAGTCGTCCCGTGCTGCTTATCAATTTCAAAAACTACGAAGAGGTTCTCGGCGATGGGGCCTTCGTGCTGGCTGCGACCGCAGAGGCCGTCTGCCGTGGACTTGACCTCGACCTCATCGTCGCACCCCCCATCCCGAGGCTCAGTGCCGTCGCGGCCAGCGTCAAGGTCCCAGTCTACAGCCAGTCGGCTGTAGACCGGCAGGAGGGGAAGAGCACGGGCGCCATAATACCGGAGGCGCTCAAGGCCGCGGGTTGCGCGGGCTCGATAATCAACCACAGCGAATCCAGGGTACCCGCTGAGATGGTCCAGAACCTGGTCCCCAGAATGAGGAAGCTCGGCCTGTCCTCGTGCGTCTGCGGCCAGGACGCGAGAGAGGTGGTGGTCATGGCTGGGTTCGCCCCCGACCTCCTCGCCGTCGAGCCCCCGGAGCTGATAGGGGGCGGCGTCGCCGTCTCGCAGGCGAGACCCGGGCTGCTGCTCGAGACCGCGAGGTCGGCGAGGGCCGCCGGCTTCCGAGGGAGACTCCTCTGCGGGGCGGGAATAGTGACGGGTAACGACGTTAGAGCCGCGATGGGTCTGGGCATGGACGGCGTGCTCGTGGCCAGCAGCGTCGTGAAGTCGAACGACTGGCGGTCGAAGATTAGCGAACTCGCAGCCGCCCTCCTGTGAATAAATTCCACAATCGTGGAAGAAATGGACGAATGTTCGAAACCCCTAAATAAAATACGCAGCGCGCCCGCCGCATGAGCAAGTCTAATCCGAATCCCTTTGACAACGTCCTGGAACAGCTCGACATCGCAGGAGAGTATCTGAAGCTCGAGCCGGGCGTAAGGGACTTCCTCCGACAACCCAAGCGGATCCTCACGGTCTCGCTGCCGGTGAAGATGGACGACGGGAACACTCGCGTCTTCACGGGCTACAGGGTCCAGTACAACGACGCGAGGGGTCCGTTCAAGGGCGGAATCAGGTACCATCCGGGGGTGACGCTGGACGAGGTCAAGGCGCTCTCGGCCTGGATGACCTGGAAGTGCAGCGTCGCCGACATACCGTTCGGAGGCGCCAAGGGGGGCGTGATCTGCGACCCGAAGCATATGTCGCAGGATGAGATAGAGAGGCTTACTCGCAGGTACACTGTCGCCATATCCGGCATCATAGGGCCGGACCAGGACATCCCTGCGCCCGACGTCTACACGAACTCGCAGGTGATGGCTTGGATACTTGACACGTACAGCCTCATGAAGGGGCACTCCGTCCCCGGGGTGGTCACGGGGAAGCCGGTCGCCCTCGGGGGGTCGCTCGGGAGGGACACTGCGACCGGGAGGGGCGCCGCGTTCTGCACGAGGGACGCCGCGAAGGTCACCAAGGTCCCGCTCAAGGGGGCCACCGTAGCGGTCCAGGGCTTCGGCAACGCGGGAGCGAACTACGCCCTGATAGTGGAGCAGATGGGAGCGAAGGTCGTCGCCGCAAGCGACTCCCAGGGAGGCATCTACAACAAGAGGGGCCTCGACGCGAAGAAGGTCCTGGCGCACAAGGAGAAGGGAGGTTCCGTCGTCGGCTTCGCGGGAGCCGAGCCGATAAGCAACGAAGAGCTCCTCGAGAGCGAGTGCGACATACTGTGCCCGGCCGCACTCGAGAACGCGATCACCAAGGACATCGCCAAGGGCGTGAAGGCCAAAATCATCGCGGAGTGCGCCAACGGTCCCACGACGCCGGAGGCCGACAGGGTCCTGGACTCGAACGGCGTCTTCCTAATCCCGGACATCCTGGCCAACTCGGGCGGGGTCATCGTGAGCTACCTAGAGTGGGTTCAGAACCTGGAGAGGCTGTACTGGACCGAGGAAGAGGTGAACTCGAACCTGGAAGCAAAGATTACCTCAGCCTTCAAGGGGGTCCACCAAGAGGCGAAGAAGCACGGGGTTTCCATGAGGACCGGAGCACTCATCGTCGGCGTGGGCAGGGTCGCCGAAGCTGTCAAGACGCTGGGGCTCTGGCCCTAGGACCGAGCGATCAAGGACTCGACCTCGTTCACCAGCCCCGGAGAGCCTAGGTAGAGGGGCGTCGTCTCGGCGAGGGCCGCCGGTGTGATGGAGAGGACGTCACGGCGGCCGTCCGAGGCCCGACCCCCAGCGTCCCTGGTAATCAAGGCCATGGGAGCGGCTTCGTACAGGACGCGGAGCTTGCCGCGGGGCTTGTGCTTGAGCGCCGGATAGGCGAAGATGCCGCCACGCCTCAGCACCTGGTTGAAGTCCCCCACGAACGTCCCTCCGTAGCGCAGCTTGAGGCCGCGGCGCTCCAAAGACGTGACGAACTGCTCGACGGGCGCTATCCAGTCCTGCCTCTCTCCCCCCAGGCCGTAGACCTCCGGCTCGGCCGGAATCCTGGCGTCGTCTTCCATGAGAACAAACGGGTTGCCCTCTCCGCCCTCCGTCGCGACGAAGGTCTTGACCCCCGAGCCCATGGTGAAGGTGAGTGTCAGCATCGGCCCATAGGTGACGAACGCCGACCCGACCAGTCGCTCGCCTGAGCAGGGGAGGGCGGAGGAGTAGAATCCGAAAATGCTCCCGAGCGGGTTGTTCGTCGCGATGTTCGAAGAGCCATCGAGCGGGTCCATCGCGACGTGTACCCTTCCCGGTCCTCTCCTCGGCTCGGCCATCTCCTCGGATGCCACCTCTGCTACGAGTCCCGTCGCGAGGAGGGATGACGCGAACAGCTCGTTCGCGTAGACGTCTATCTCGGTCTGCCTCTCGCCAGACGGATTCACCTCCCTCGTCAGCTTGGTGGTGAAAGGGAACGCGCGCCTGACCTGGACGCTCGTGGCCGCGACGTTGGACAGCAGCCTCGCTAGGTCCGACGGCGTATAATCTCTGAGGTAATCATCCAGATTCGTCAAATTGTCGCTGCACTCTTAAATATCCCGTGCAGGGGATAAAGCTGTTGCGTGACGATGCTTGACGGGCAAGAACGACCTCATGGGCGTCTTCCTAAAGGAAGGGAAGAGCCTCATCCTAGCATACGACCAAGGCCTTGAGCATGGGCCGTCGGTGGACTTTGACAACAGGAACGTCGACCCGTCCTTCATAGTCGAGATAGCGTCGAAGGGCGGGTTCAACGGGCTCGCGCTCCAGAAGGGCGTCGCCGAGCGTTACTACGACGGCAAGGTCCCCCTCATCGTGAAGGTGAACGGCAAGTCGAGCCTCTCGAAGGGGGAGCCGAACGCCAAGCAGAACTGTTCGGTGGAGTACGCGGTCTCGCTGGGCGCGAGGGCCATCGGCTACACCATCTACCTGGGGAGTGCCTTCGAGGCGGACATGTTCAAGGAGTTCGGCGCGATCCAGGAGGAAGCACACGAGAGTGGGCTCGCCGCGATTGCGTGGGTCTACCCGAGGGGCGCCGCGGTGCAGAACGACACGTCGAGGGAGGTCGTCTCCTACGCAGCCAGGACGGCTCTGGAGCTGGGCGCGGACGCCGCGAAGATAAAGTACACGGGAGACAGCCAGTCGTTCGCATGGGCTGTGAGGTCGGCGGGCAAGGTCAAGGTCTTCATGTCCGGGGGGCCGAAGGCCGCAACGGATGACGCGTTCCTCGCCCAGGTGAGGGGAGCAGCCGACGCTGGCGCGACGGGCATCGCGGTGGGCAGGAACGTCTGGCAGCACCAAGACCCGTTGAAGATGGCGGAGCTGATGAGGAAGGTGCTCTTCGAGAACCTCCAGATCGCCTCCGTGAAGCCGTCCGCATAGTTGGCGGGGCCAGCGCGGTTGAAGATATTCATCATAGACATCGACGGGACGATATGCGAGAACGTCCCCAACGAACTCGGCGCCGAGAAGATGAGGCACGCGAGGCCGTTCAACGACTCGATAAGCGCGATAAACAAGCTCTACGACGAGGGAAACTACATCTGCTTCTTCACGGCGCGCACCGACGAGCACGAGGAGGCAACAAGGGACTGGCTCAAGAGGCACGGCGTGAGGTACCATCAGCTGATCCTGAACAAGCCCCGCAAGCTCCCGCCCTACGTTGAGTACCACTTCATAGACGACGCCCACGTCAAGGCGACGACCTTCAAGGGGAAGTTCTCCAACTTCGTCAGGAAGAGCACAGAGATCGAGGTCTTCGAGGAGTGAAGTGACGAAGCGGCTGCTGTGGAGCTTGGAGGCGGGGAAGGGGGAGGACCGCCGGATGCCGAAGTCCCGAGCTTCGCCCGACCGGGGCGACCTGCCAACAGAACCTTATATAGAGAAAATCGTCAGGTACTAGGGAGATGTCGCTCCCGAGGATTCAGTCCGCGCTGGAGAAGCTGGATGCGCAGATCGCGGAGACGCAGGCTCAGGTGAAGCGGGTCGAAGAGCTTATCAGAAGCACGCGGGCGGAGGCCAACTCCAAGTCGGACTCGATGCTGGAGGACCAGGGGGCCAAGTTCGCCAACCTGAAGACGGAGCTGAGCGCCATGAGGTCGGACATCAACTCCATGAAGTCAGGGGTCTCCATACGCATGGACTCGATGGACAAGCGCATGAACACCCTCGAGATCAGTTTCAAGAAGCTCGAAGAGACGCTGAGACAGGCCTGACGACGCGTTAGGCGCCGACCGTTCCGCCGCCGGCAATTCTGAGGTTCTTCCCGTTCAGGTCGACGATCGCCATCCGCATCCCGTCCCAGACGGGGACCGGGCTGAGGAGCGCCGCGGTGAAGGCGTCGGGTTGGGCAGGCTTGATGCTCGCAGGCATCATCTCTCCGGGAAGCTGGACGTGTAGGTCGCGCCCTCCGATTTCCTGCCTGTAGTAGGGCGTTCGAGAGAACCGGAAGCGGGGGCTGTCCGTGAGCCTGAACGAACCGTCGTCCAGCCAGGCGGCCTTGTCGAGTTCCTTGGCATCCACACCCTTGAGGGAAAGACCCACCCTTATGCCCTCTCCTGCGCTCTCGTAGTCCTCGTCGTTCACCTGTATCCCCTTGACTTCGACGGTCTTCTCAGGCGACGTGGGTACCGCCCGCAGCCTGTCGTGTACGGAGACCTTGCCGCCGAGTACGAAACCGAGGACGACCGTCCCGACCCCTTTCACGCTGAACGCCCGGTCGATGTAGATGAGCGTCCCAGAGGGGGGCGAGTTGGGAGAAGGACCGATCTTGGAGAGGTCGATGATCGACGAGTCACCCGCCCTCTGATCTATGGGATAGTCCGCCAGCTTCAATCCCTTGAAGGCGGACCTGGCGGCGTCCGGAGGCGCGGCGCCGTCGATTATCACGACAGTCCCCGGGAGTCCGTAGGTATCTAGGAGCACGGCGATCTCGCCGTCGGGCGGTGTGAGCCTGCCGCCCGGAGGCATGAGATAATAGGCATAATCGCAGATCGATGCAATCCTCGAGCAGCCCTGGATCCTCTCGGGGTACTGGGAGTCGTCAAGCAGAGAGTACCTCTTCCCCGCCTCGTTCTTGTGATAGACAATGATCCCTTCGACCTCGCTCTTCTTTCCGATGGCCGACATCAGCCGGATCTTCTGACCCGGATTGCTTCCGAAGATGCCTATTGTATGGCCGTCCATATCGGGGCGGGCATCCGACCAGCCGAGCCGTATTAATTTCTAGGGGAGGAAGAGGGTGGCTCGCGGGATCCGACGGAGAGCAACGCATTTCTATCGGGCCCGGGGATGTACCCCGTGCAAAAGGAGCCCCTAGTCTACCTGAACGGAGCGTTCGTTCCCAGTTCCGAGGCCAAGGTCTCGGTCTTCGACCACGGTCTTCTGTACGGCGACGGCGTCTTCGAGGGCATAAGGGCGTTCGACGGCTACGTCTTCAAGCTGAAGGAGCACGTGGACAGGCTCTTCCAGTCTGCCGGCTGCATCGAGCTGACGATCCCGATGGAGAGGGAGCAGATGGTCGAGACGGTGACCGAGACGCTTAGGAGGAACAACTTCCAGAACGCCTACATCAGGCTCGTGGTCACAAGAGGGGTAGGCGACATGAGCGTCAACCCGAGGTCGTGCAAGGAGAGCGGCGTGTTCGTCATAGCGGAGCAGGTCTCGACTTCGACGTTCTCGAAGGACCCCAGGGTCGTCTCCACCATCATCACGTCGGTCAGGAGAGACCCTGTCGACTCCACCTCGCACGAGATAAAGTCGCTGAACTACCTCAACAGCGTCATGGCGGTCCTCGAGTCGAATCGGGCGGGGGTGGACTACCCGATACTGCTTGACCACAGGGGGTTCGTATCGGAGGGGTCCACGATGAACATCTTCCTCGTCAAGGAAGGGGCCATCTTCACGCCCCCGTCGTCGGCGGGGATACTCCACGGGATTACGAGGGCCCGGGTCATGAAGCTCTGCCGGGATCTGAAGTACCAGCTGTCGGAGCGCGATGTCACCCCGTTCGACCTCTACACCGCAGAAGAGGCGTTCTTCACGGGTACGCTCCTCGGACTCGCAGCAGTGGGAACGGTAAGCGGAAGGAAGATAGGGACCGGGAGGGTGGGTCCGATCACGAGGGAGCTCTACGACGAGTTCAGGGAGATCGTCTCACGGCCGGAGGAGGGGACGCCCATCTTCAGGCCCCAAGGAATAAGGCAGGCCCGCAGGCGCCCGAGAGAAGGTACCTAAGCAGCTATTCGGTCTTCCGATCTGCTTGTGCGGCCCCCGCTCGGCGGGATTCACCGCTTCGAATCCTGCGGATATCCGCTGGTACCAGCGGGTACCCCCGATGAATAGCATCGGGGCGAACCAGAGAGCGTACCTCAGCGGGAGCCCGCCGACCTAGTGGTTGAAGAAGAACGGTAGCGCCGTCACGAGGAAGGTGCTACCCGATATGAACCGGGTGGTCGTCTCGCGCTGGAACTCCCTCACGAGCTCCTTCGGGATCAGCCGCTTCTCCTCAGCGGCAACGCAGAATGTGAAGAAACCGAAGCTTATCATCATCGCAGCGAGGTCGAGCGAATAGAGCGTCGAGGTGGCGTTCTCAGCCGCCAGTGTTGATGACGCCAGGGGGGACCCTCCGCACGATGTTGAAGAGGAAGGGCTCGATGAAGCCGAACGTCGCCAGGTCGCCGTAGGTGGCGGAGGCGGTGGTCGGAGGGCTACTCACGAGCGTGATGGCCCCGACCGAGAGCGCGAGACCGAAAATCATGTCGGATAGAGACTCGATCCGCGGCCTCGGCCGCCAAGGCTGGTCAGCTTCTGTCAGGGTAACCTCTCAGGGGGTTGCGAACCCGGGCTTACAATCGAGCTAGGGGGCGTCCTGCGATTCGGCAGGCTGTGCGAAAATAAAGGGAGGTAGAACGCTGTCGCGTTCTACTTCATCCACTTCATCGCGTCTTCGTATGAGACCGCGACGAGGGTTTCGGATGCTGCGGAGTCTGCTCCCATCATCGACATCTTCATAGGCCCGCTGATGTCGGGAGCCTCCGAGATCCATACCGAGTCGTACCTTCCGAGGGTCATGAAACCTTGATGAATCTTGATGCCCATCTTCTCGGCAGCCTCCATCATCATCTTGTTCATGGCCTCGGACTCTTGCATGGTCGGAGCTTTCCGCAGTTTGACTAGGGTGATGAACCACATGTCATTCTCTGGGCGGTGATGGTGAATATTTAAGTCATCAATGACTACCTTTGTTCAGGGAGGAACCCGCTAAAGAACGCGGCGTCCGGCACGCTTATACGGGTTCACAGGTTGACGGGCAACCCGCAGCATGAACGTCGAGGCTCAGGAGACTGCACCGCCCAGAAAGGGGAAATCGCTGTGGTCGAGCGGCTATCTCATACTGTTCATCGTCATCCTCGCTGTTGGCGTGACAGTCGCGGCGGCGGGCGCCATCCCGTCTTCGGGCGGTTTGCACTACGCCTGCATCACAGCTACGAAGAGCGGGAGTGATGTTGACGTCTCTACCACGGGCATAATCCACCACCTATCGTCCGAGTACTACATCGGCTGCCCCGAGGGAGGCACGACCGCGACGGTGCCTGCTAGTCTGTCCTGTCTTACCATCACCCCGGTGACCACGGTCCCCCCGTATCCTGGTTCCTCGACAGCCATCGCCTATCACCTGACCGCACCCGGGGGGAGCATAGCGATCCAGGGTGCGCCGGCCAACTCTACGGTTCTGACGCAGCCGAACAGCGCCATGGTCGTCGTCAGCTGCGGCTAAGGAAGGACGTACCTACGCCAGCCGCATAGGTGCGGAACCCTCAAGGGGAGGCGTGAGTTACAGCCATGAGGTTCTCCGGAGATTACAACTGGTCGAGCAACTGGTGGGGAAAATGGCGGGCCCGATGGGATTTGAACCCACGGTCTCTGAGAACGCTCTTCAGCTTCGGAGGCTGACGCCCTAATCCGTATTTGTGAGTAGCATGCTTTGCGCGCGCATGCTTCCCCTCAAACGAATGGTCTAGGCTACGGGCCCGCTTGGCGCCTCACGGTCGCGGTCTATTAATCCTTGACCACGCGCAGTGGTTGAGCCCGAAATTACAGCAACCACGTTTGAACCCACGTCAGTCGCGAAGACCTTATCAGCCGTCAGGCGAAGAGACGGGAAAGAGAGTTTGATCTTCAGGGAGTTCGAGGAAGAAGTCCGGGCGGCGATAGAGGGTGCCCTGCGGGAGATGGGCTATCCCGATTCTCGGATCGAGCTTCTCGTCCCGAACAAGGAGGGCCTCGGCGACCTGTCGTGCGCAGTCGCCCTGCAGTTGGCGAGGCAAGCCAAGAGACCGCCCGCTTCCATCGCCGAGGAACTCGAGAGGTCCATCAACGCGGCCGGAAACCTCCGCCTGACCGCCTCGGTCAAGGCTCATAGCTCTGGTTATCTGAACTTCACGCTGAACTGGCAAAGGTTCGCGTTCGGTGCCCTCTCCCAGGCGCTCGGCGGCATCGGCCCCTTCGGACTCGAAAGCAAGCGCGTCCTGATCGAGCACACGAACGTGAACCCAAACAAGTCTCTCCACATCGGACACGCGAGGAACCTAGTGCTCGGGGACTCGCTTGCGAGGATAATGAGGAAGCTGGGCAACTCCGTCCAGGTGCTGAACTACATCGACGACTCTGGCGCGCAGGTCGCTGACGTGATCGTGGGGATGAGGTTTCTGGGCTTCAGTGACAAGGCGCCAGCTGGCGTGAAGTTCGATACCTACGCCGGCGATACCGTCTACACGGGCGTGAACAGGATGTACGAGGAGGACCCGTCTCTCAAGGAAAAGCAGAGGCTCGTCCTCAAGGAGATCGAGCGGGGAAGTGGGGAGATAAGCGACTTCGCCCACGGGGTGGTGCTCAGAATCCTGGCCGACCAACTCAAGACTTGCTGGAGGCTCGGGGCGCGGTACGATCTCCTCAACTGGGAATCCCACATCCTGAAGACGGGCATGTGGGAAACGCTCTTCGGCAAGCTAAAGGAGGAAGGGATAGCTGTATTCGAGACCGAAGGGGAGAACGCGGGCTGCTGGGTGATCAAGGACGCCGAGGCCGGGGACGAGAAGGTCCTCGTGAGGTCCGACGGCACCGCGGTCTACGTCTCGAAGGACATACCCTACGCGGCGTGGAAGGTGGGCCTCATCGACGACCCTTTCGGGTACGAGGTCTACAGTAGTCAGCCCGGTTCGGGGGACCTCTGGACCACGACGACCGGGCCCAGCAGGCCCGAGCATCCAAGGTTCTGGGGGGCCGACTCGGCAATCTCTGTCATAGATACGAGACAGAGCAGGCTCCAGAAGATTGTCGGGAGGGTCCTCGAGATGATGGATCCCAGCAAGCGTGGCAGGTACCTTCACCGTGGGTACGAGGTCGTCGCACTCTCCAAGAAGTCGGCGGAGTCCCTAGGCGTCCAGACCGAGAAAGAGTTCATCCACATGCAGGGACGTAAGGGCGTCTACATCAACGTCGACGTCGTGCTGGAAGCCCTGCGGAAAAAGGCCGCGGCGGAGACTAGGAAGCGGAACCCCGAGGACTCGGAGGCCTGGGTCGAGGAGGTAGCCGAGTGCCTGGCGATCGCCGCGTTCAGGTTCGAGCTGCTGAAGCAGGACCCGGACAAGATGATCGTCTTCGACATGGACTCGGCCCTCGAACTTCAGGGCGAGACAGGGCCCTACCTGTTGTACAGCTACGCGAGGGCGAGGCGCATCCTCTCGAAGGCGGGGATGGCTCCATCTATAGACGAGGAGAGCGCCGCGCACCTGAACAGCCCGAAGGAGGTCGAGCTCGTAAAGCTCCTTTCGATGTACGACAAGTCGGTCATCGAAGCGGGGGATTATCTGAACCCCAAGGAGGTAGCTAGGTATGCGCACAGGATTTGCTCAGTGTTCAACGAGTTCTACGAGACGGTTCAGGTCAACAGGGAGCCCGACCCGAGCATAAAGGCGGCGAGGCTGGCGCTGGTGGAAGGGTTCGCGGCGGAGCTGAAGGACGTCCTCGGGCTCTGCGGAATCGAGACGGTCGAGAGAATCTAGTCAGCACAATCGGGAAGGTCAGCCTCCTACCAGCGCTCGAAGTGAACCACATCGAGATACGGTCGTCTCCCCCTCTTGAGCGAGGGCGACTTGACGTCTGGCGCGGCTCTGCCGATCGAGATGATTCCCACGGGATGGAACTCGTCCGGGATTCCCAGGGTCTGCCTCAGGACTTGAATCTCCTCGCCCGGAGCCCCCACGAAGACCGCAGCGTAGCCCAGATTGACGGCCGCGTGGAGTATTATCATAGAGGCCGCTCCCGCATCGAAGAACCAGTAGGGCGTTGGCCATTCTATCTCCTTCCCGTCCGGCTGCAGCTTGTCCGGCTCCTGGTACCTTCTGTGGTAGATTGCCTCGCTGACGCAGACGACGATCACCACGGGCGCGTAGGAGACGAAGTTCAGGTTGCCGTTCGGCTGGAGCTCCTCTTCTCCCCCGAGCTTCTTCTTGGTCTCCGGGTCCCTGACGACGACGAAGGCCACGCCCTGGCTGAAGCCGGCGCTCGGGTAATGCTGGGCGAGGTCCATCATGCGGCGGACGTCTTCGTCGGAGACGCCCGCGTCCCTCCGGAAGTTCCTGACCATGCGCCTCCTCTTGACCACACTCTCGTATTCCACGGCTGACAGATTGTCGGGGAGAAGATAAAAAGGAAGCCAGTCTGGCCTGCTGGCAACTAGCCCGATCGTCTAGTGGCCAAGGATAGGGGCCTCTGGAGCCCTTGACCTAGGTTCGAATCCTAGTCGGGCTACTCCTATCTTGGTGCTTTTATTATCCTCTTTATATTGCGTTGATGCGATAGCTCATGCTGACGGAGAAAGAGGCGCTTGATCCCATGACCGAGTTCTATGATGCCATCGGGAGTCCAACCACTAGGCGCAAGTATGAGCTTAGGTTGAGGCAGTTCCTTTCGTGGGTCTATGGTGCCGAAAACGGGTTTCTGCCAACCGGTCGCCAAGGCATGCAAATTGACCAGAAGGCCGAGCGCGAGATTCAGGAGGCAACACGTGGGCTTGCCAGCAAGTTCGTAAGCAGGTCGAAGAAGGAGCCAGAGTGGGCGACAAGCACTGTTGACTCCTTTCTTAGAGAAGTCAAGGACCGTGTTGAGGCCGGTGAGATTGCCGCCAGCACCGTCAGCATATACATGAAGCCGTTGAAGTTGTTCTGCACAATGAATGATGTACCAATCAACTGGGCCAAGCTCTCAAAGAAAATGCCCAAGGGCAGGCACGCTGCCGACGACCGTCCGCCTTCCCTTGAGGAGGTCAGGAAAATTCTTCAGTATCCTGACAGACGAATCAAGCCTGTCGTTCTGGTTATGCTGTCTTCCGGCATCAGGGTCGGAAGCTGGGACTTCATGCAATGGGGCAACTTTGAGAAGGTCGAAAGGAACGACAAACTCGTGGCGGCAAAGTTGAGAGCTTACAACACGAAGTCGAAGAGATGGTACAATACCTTTGTGACGCCGGAAGCTTATGCGGCAGTTGCGGAGTACATGCAGTATCGCGGAACTCAAGGTGAAAAGATTACTCCAGCCTCCCCCGTGATTAGAGACCTTCTGTACAACGACAAAGGCGGGTCTGGTGGGCCGACGAGACCTCTCCCGATGAACTCTAGGGTCGTTAAGAAGTTCGTTACCGCCGCTATCGTTAGCGCGGGCCTGAGGGAGAAGTTGCCTGCCGGCATCCGGAGGCATCCGTTCAAGGCAACTCACGGTTTCAGGAAATTCTTCGACACGACCTGTGAGAGAAGCATGAAGAGTCTTC
The DNA here is from genome assembly GCA_963703285.1 of uncultured Nitrososphaerota archaeon. Classification (GTDB taxonomy): domain Archaea; phylum Thermoproteota; class Nitrososphaeria; order Nitrososphaerales; family Gagatemarchaeaceae; genus Gagatemarchaeum. Next base: position 176,676 of record OY969807.1, on the reverse strand, counting down.
ATGTCGAGATGCTTGAAGACCACGACACCGGGCTTAAGGAGAGCTATAACCGGCCGACAGAGGATGATATGCTCAACGATTATCTGAGGGCTGTTCCCGAACTTACCGTTACTGACGAATGGAAGCTTGTCTACGAATCAGAAGTGAATGCTAGAGAGCGTGAAGGTTCAACGAAGGGCTTGGTTGCTTCCTTGACAAAGCAGAATAATGAGCTTCAAGAACAGGTAAAGATTCTTGCTGATCGCCTTGGAAAAACGGAGTCAAGACAAGCCGAGGTCAGTGAGAAGCAAAGGAAGTCTGATGAGATAATGAACAAACTATTTCAAAACCCGGAGTTCAAGAGGTCTGTTCGAGAGGCTCTCCAGAGGAAGGCCGCTTCCGCTAAGAAATGACGAGAATCAATCGGCTTTGATGCTCATCGCTGCCCTGATGTCCATAGCCTCTAGCATAGGCGGACCTGCATGGTAGCGGGCCCGATTGGATTACACCCCGATTAGGTTCATTAGCCGTCTTTTCTTAGCCGCTTGGCGAGCGACAAATGTCTGTAGGACCCACCTCGTTCGTTCTTCAGACCGAATCTTCATCTCTCACTTTAACATGGGTTATCCTGCTAATTCTGGTCGCGGTAATCGCGTACATGTTTGGGAAGCAGCGCGAGCTGTCGAAGAGATTCCCCAAGGATGCTTACAGGCGGCCCGAGTTAGAGCAGCTTGTAGTTAGAGCTAGATATGGGATGCCTTACATGGCGGTCGATGAGATTCTTGAGAAGGTTGTAAAATCGCTCAATTACGGCGGTCAGGTCGAGTTATGGGGCGGTGCGTCGGTGGGTCAGTCAATCATTCTTGTTAGGAAGCTTCCTGCTCCGAGGAACCGGTTCTTCGATAGGTCGGACGACTATTTCAAACAACTCAGCAATGCGCGTCCCGGGTTACCCAATGAAGTCAGCATAATCTTCGACCACGAGCAAGGAGGTCGCATGGAAGCCGAGATTCTAGTGAAGCCCGTGATGTACTTCATAATCGCACAGCAGGGCGGCATAGACCAGCTCGGTCAGCACATTAGTGATGCTCAGATTGAAGCAACGGAATTAATCAAGAAGATTATGGTCGCTGTTCTCGGAGGTACGGAGATAGAACCGGCCGCAGTTCGACCTCTTGTGAGAATTACGGAACTAAGAAGCAAGCTAGCACAGCGAGGATTAAACTCCGTCAGCGAGTTGCTTTCGCAAGCTGATACCAAACTGATTCAGGGCAATCCCGAGGACGCTGTCAAGAATTGTCGGTCTGTATTGGAACAGGTGATGGAGTACACGATGGAACACACAGTTGGGAAAACTGACAAGTTCGGAAATGACCTCACGAAGCTGAGGGCCAACAAAAAGATAGACAAATGGACTGAGACATTCATTTCAAGTTTCTATTCTTACATCAGCGAGGACGTTCACGATCGATTCAAAGCCAATCCTGGCGAGGGAAAGCTCGTTCTCCAAACCACCGAAACAGTCTGCGACTATCTCCTACGGGTCTCGTCACGCTAGGAATTGGGTTCTTGGCTTCGTGCTTTTCGTAGGTCGCGTCGCCAATTCTCCCAAACTGCGAGACCTCCGAAGAATCGGCCGACGCTCTCGCACAGGATTCGATGGCTTGGGAGCGTACTCATGCTTTCCAACTTGACTTCTTGCCTTCTACGCATTGCACTTTCGGGGAACGATGTTCCGTGGCAAGCTTATCAAGCTCTGTCATCATCTTGTAGGGATCGCCTGTGTTCTCTGAATGGTAACACTCACTGACGCACTTTACCTGATATACCTCGGGGTATCCGTAGTCTCGATTCTCGTAGTCTTGGTCGAGCGAGCGGGACAGGGACAATTCCTCTCACCAGAGAACACAACATCGGCGAGAAACAAGATACTATCGCTTCTGGCGGAGTGCAACGGAGGTTTCTCCAATTTCTACTGGTTGGTTCGAACTCCTGCCAGATTCGTAAAGGGCAAGACCAAGCTCAGGACCATTCTTCTGCAAGAGACCAATTTTCTCGTCTTCATCACCGGGCTGATTCTAGTAGACCTAGCACTAGTCTATGGTCCTGTGGTCACTTACTCGGTGGTTAGCTACGCTGTACTAGTACTGCTTGTGTTAATGGTGACCATGGCCTTTTTATCGACTTTCGCTATTAATCGTGTGCTGAAAGAGCCGAGTATACGCTCGCCTTCTAACGGATTACTGCTCCTTTACTCATGCGTCAAATCCACTTTTCTGTACTCGACTCTTGTACTACTCTTCTTTCTTGCGCTCGTCTTCAGGACGTTCGCATTTGACGTCGGGGCGAATCGTGCGGCGACGTATGCGGCGCTGGAATCATCTAGCTTTCTCTTTTCCGTAGCAGTTTTTGTACCGTCATTCGCAATTCTCTTGTTCGTGTTTCATCGGTTCACTGATCGCCTTGTTTTCCACTTCCAAGATCTTTTCTTTCTTAGATACTTCGCTGATACTGGTTTAACAATCGAAGTTGCGCTAAAAGGAAAGAATCAAACGCGAGAGCCAATCCGGGGCGTAGTCGGTCATATCGCGAGCCGTCTGATACTCAGACGATTAGATGGGTTCATCGAATCCATTGACTGGCGAGACGTTGGACGGGTTGCTATCGCGCCAAGTAGCTAACACGTATATTTAGGGGCTCCAATAGGTAAGGTTCGCTGCGAGTCCTGCCAAAAACTCTTCCTTCAGAGCTAGGTCCGATGGGGCTAGCCCCCGTGTGGGTTCCCAACGCTTCTCATTTTTGAAGATCACGGTGTTAGTATCAAAGCAAGTATAGAAAGAAGTCTTAATGAAGTTCGAGCATTGTTTGTGGTGCTCTTCACGCACCCTCAAGTCAGCTCTTGGTAGGTTGAGCCAATTTGTTCGGTTCTGTTTGCTTCCTGGCGTCCTCTGCTAACCTTTGCACAAGGCTCTTGAATGCTGGGGTGTCTTTGTCTATGGCTTCCCTCATCATTGCCCACGACGCTAGATCCCATTCCCGCCTAGTGGACCGATATGCGAGGTAAATCGTGGCTTCTAACAAAACTAGAAGGAAGTACATCAGGTAGACTGCGTGGTTGAAGGATGGGTTGGGCGGTGTGGATTTCCACAATCTATCCAATACGAAGGAAGCGACAGTTGCGAACGGAATGGCTAACATGATTGAACCCATCAGGTTAACCAGGTCAATCCTCCTCCTCAAGTATTCCTTCATCTCGGTCTGCTTTTGTTCAGAAAAGACCAGGAGGTCTCCGGCCACAAGGGCCATGCTTGTGTCCTCCTTCAAACTGGAATCCGCGCTCTTGATGTTGTTCACCCAGAGGGAGTTGGGTTTAACATAGTGGTTCAGGATTACAAACCAAGGCTGTGAGATTAGGAAACCCAGCGGCGCTCCGTCCAACAGCAATACCACTCCCAGAATGAGTGTGGCGGTCTGGCCTCCTGAATTCCCGACGAAGCCAACAACCCTATTCGCCAGCGCCAGTGTTACTACTAGCAGGAAAGTGTAACCGGGAAACGTGTATCTCTTGTCGAAGAACGAACGGACTGGTCCGGCAGTTTCGGATTCAGCCATTCATAGACACCATGCATTTCCCTCCCTTGGGGCCACTTATTTAATGGCCCACGTACCAAACAGCCCAAAGCTGGATTCCCTTTTGAATCTGCTCAGCCCAGAATATCATTCCAAATCTTCTTGTCTTCTATCCAATGGTGATGCGTTTCCTCGACCATCTGATGCAGAGCCATTTCACCGTTTAGGACAGTAAGACCCTAGAGAAAGACATACGTTACACCGAACTCGACTCGGCTGAAGAAGATGAACCAGAGAGTCGTCAAGACTACTAGCAAGACCAGTAACCAAATCATTGTGGTCTTCCTTTCGGGTTTCTGCTTTACATCAACAACTTGCGACAGTGTGAAGGAAGAGACCACTGATGTGAAACCGAGCACGATGTATGATAGCCAAAGTTGAATTACTGTCGATTGAGCCACCTCTCTCACGCTTTCCGCTTCCAAGTAGCTAGAGTAGGGCAGTACGTTCAGCAAAGTTTGGTCGACATGACCAATCTCGAATGTACCGTCATTGGGAAGGATTACTGACATGATAGTGTACTCACCATCGTCAGAAATGCTGAAGTCGGCAGTAGCCCTTACGGGAAACTCATTCACTGAGCTGGCGGAGTAATTCTTGATTGTATTCGTAAGGTTGAATCCATTTCCTTCTGCCAGTGAGGTGGTCACGTATTTTTGAATCGAATCAGTAGTACTGAGCACAGATGAATTGAACGAAGTCGGGATGATTAGGAAGTACGCTTTCGATATACTTTGAGCATTGCTGAACTGGATGTGCATCGTAAGATTGAATGTGTTGAATGAAGCAAAAACATCTGTGGTCGAGGCTGTGATATTGACTTCTGAAACGTACAGGGAGCCGGGGATGAACAGTGTCACTCCCTCGTGAATAGTTTTCGGGTTTGTTTGGGGATGTGGCGAGTGCAGATAATAGAAACCATAGCCAATCGATACAGCGCCCAATATGATCAGAGCCCAGAACAACACCACTATCGTGGTACCCCAATTGCCTTTTAGCTCAAATTTCAACGAAAGACCACTCAATCAAGTCGCAGCTTGCCTCTTAAGCAATTCCTGCCTCTTGCTTGTTGATGCAACACCAACCTCATGGACGAAGAGGGAAGTCAAAGTAGCTGACGAGGTTCGGCAGTTGATTGATGTCGAATTCGGGCGAAGGGGATAGGTGATCCAGGTTCCTCTCCGCCTTGAGAGCCTTACCACCCGACTAATGAGCATCTCTGAGCAGCCTCATTCAGCTGTTCCGTCTGATTATACGGCGCCAAGAAGTCCTACAATCGCCGCTGCAATCGATAACAAGAAGACCACGATTTCAGCTATCAGGATGTCCCTAACTATCTCTTCTAAGGGTGCGAGGTTCGGAAAAGCAAGCTGGCCGGTTTCAGTTATGACCTTGATAGATTGCAATTTCCCGTGGATGTTCTTGCGCAACCTCTGAGTGTGAATGGAAAGAATCAGGAATGCTATTGCCATGAATGACCAGAACAGGCTAAGGAATATGTTGACCATAGGCAGTCCCCTTCGGTTCTGCTTCATAGGCAGGGTGGTCGAGGCGTTCCTTCATTTCTTCGCCACCTTCCAACACTCTTCAGCTACTTCGTGTAATCTCTTCTCGTACTCGGTCTCCTTTGCTTCGCCGAACTTGTGCGCATAGTGGTAGACCCATCGGCGCTGCTTGGGTAGGTCCTCTAGTCGGGAGGCATAGGTCTCAAAGCATGATTCCACTTCCCTACCCATCATGACGACCATCCTTGGAGAGATTGCTCCTACCTCATCATTTAGAAAGTCCGCACTTTTTTGCAGCGTGTCTTCTTTCCTGTTCTTCTCAAGTTCATGCCGCCAGAAATGGGTCCTACAGGGGCATTTTACTAAGTTCGTAATCCAGCAGTTCCAATCCCTTGGCCGATCATCCGACCCCCTTGGGATGAACCCATTGTCCCTAAGTGCTCTCCGAAAAAGCGCATCGCCCTGGAAGACTTTCATCATGACCTGACGGTTGGGAACAAGGATATCGTAGACAGAATAATGAAGGTTGGGCCGAGGCTGAAGAAGCCGAGTGGTCTGAGGGAGTCGCTACGATATGCCATCCATAGCAAGGAGATGATGCTAGACCTAGAATTCGAGGATGACTATTCTAACTTCGTAGACCGAGCTAAGCTGACCGAGTGTATCGATAGGATTCTAGACCATCCTCTCGCACTCATGACCGAGGATGACCACACGCTAGTCCCGTGGGACAAGCTGATCGTATACGCCGACGGGGGGGGTAGCCATCTTTCTCGCCGGCGAAGTCATCGGCGGAGGTGAGCAATGCGCGCGTAGAATAGGGAGATTCCTGGAACAGGTAGACTCGGAGATTGCAGACGATGAGGTCAAAGAGAAGCTCATTGAACTGGCCGTGAAGGTCGACCACGAAAGGGAGGCAATCCTCGATGAAATCCAGAAAATCCTGAATGGACGCAGCACGGCTCAGAGGTGCTGAACGATGAAAGTGATGGCCGCACCTATTGCCCCACCCACAACGAGTAGGAGCAACACTCTGCCCCATGCGTTCCCCTTCTTTACTTCGCGTTCGACTTCCCTCATGCCAGACGTCAGCGTGTCAAGGGATGTCTTGATTGCCGTGAGATGTTCAACGCTGACAGCCGCCGAGCCGTTACCTTGAATCTGTCCAACAGCCGCCGACACGGTTGTTGCATAACTGGCGAGATTCTCCAGCTTAGTGGCTGTGGGATCCGTGGACAAGTAAAGAGGCTGGTTCAAGTTGAATTCGAGTTTCTCCCCAAGAGTCGGGGAACGCATCGGTTGGACGTGGAGTGCCACTTCTTGAGGCGAAGGAGGCTCCAGTGCGGTATGGCCGCAGGAATAAGCGACAAAAAAGCCGGGCGCAGGTGGACTCGTAGGAGTTCCCTTTCCACACACGGGGCACTTGTGGACCTCTGCCATGCGTCATCGAAGTGGAACTGTTTTTGATAAGCATATGGGACAAGTCTGTCTCTGAACGGGCGTCTGCCCTCCTTCTCCTTTCATTCACATGGCGGAAATGGGCTTGAAATATAAACGATGAGACGTCAGATCTCTCCGTTAGTGAAGAGTCGTGAGCCACCTTCTAAACCGGAAAGCATGATTTAGTCATCATGACAGCGACGCCCATGGGCCTGGAACTGGCAGACATCCTGGGTTTTGGTTCCAACCCCATCCTAGTAGCGAATCCTGCGAGGGCTGCTATGCGACTTGGCAGGATCGGGATGTCAAAGACGGCAGATTTTTCTCGCAAATCCTAGAGCCCCGGAGGACGATGGCTTTGCCTCTCTACGAGAAGGAGTACTGCTCGAAGATCACGACGAGGCAGGGAGACGGCAGGGCCGCTCATGTTTCTTGAGAAGATGCAAGATCCTTAGCGAAAGCAATCAAGCCGCGCTTGGCAATAGACTCATGATCCACTCGGCTTGAACAGTTCGCTGTGGCATTTTGAAGCACTTAGAGAACAAAGTTCAGCCTCATTTTTGAAGGTCGCCCAGTCTACCCCCTGCAACTTCACAAACCCCCGAATCAAGGTTTCGATTTGGTTGTAACATCTCTCCTCAAAGAGTACGATTGTCTTTGCGATAAGGCTGGCCTCGTCCTTCATGCTTGCCAACTCCACAGCCGGACTTCCAGCCCTCATTCCGCAAAGAAACGCGAAGACATTGACGTCACTTCTCGCAATCCAATAGAAACTTTTCGCAGCCCAGTATGCGTCTTCTGATTCGGATTCCTCCCTTTTCCTAAAGGGATAATCAGAAACCAAGCTCGTTTTAAGGTATCCGCGACCAATCAGGCAGCTCTTGAGTTCCTTTAAACGGTCAAGACTCCGAACTAAACCACTTTCGTAAGAACCGTACAAAGTCACCGTCAATTCCCTTTTTCTACCTTGGAATTCGGAGATTTCCTCTCCGAAGGGAAGACTCAACCGATGGAGTACGAATCCACTAGACTTATAGGCTTGAGACAAATATATTTGTCTCAACTTTGAAGACCATGGACATGGAAAAGATCATCATGCCTTCAGATTCAGTTCCTCAAGAGCTGAAAGAGGGGGTCGAGGGACTTGATCACCCGACCAGATGGAAGATAGTTGAAGTTCTTCTTTCAAACAGAGAAATGTCATACAGCGAAATTCAAAACAAAATAGGTCTGGCGAATGGCCAGCTCAACTACCACCTCGATCTCTTGCATCGAACCGGCGTGATTCGGCAGTTCTCCAGAGAGAGGTTCGAAAGGGGCAGTTCTTTCTACACGCTCTCTCCTTTCGGGTGGTCACTTTTGCAAGCAATGATGCGTTCACTTGTTCCGACCACGGTTGGGGCTCAAATCAGAATTCCTTCACTGGGCGCCGGTCGAACGGACAAGGAACATTTTCAACCGCTACAGGTCATCTTGAACTACTAATGACGGGCAGCATAGAACTTTGGGAACAGGAGCCGATTGACTTCTCAATCGCCCACGAGGGCTTCTCCAGGTATCGGCTCGAAGACGGTTCGATCGTGCTGGCCAAAATGATGGTGGCGAAGTTCTATTCAATAATCAAAGAAACGCCTGAGACAAGAGGAAAGTATTACAGTTCTACCAGCCTAATCCTCACCACTATCTGCCCGAAGGAACTCCGAGGAAAGCCGACCGAACCAATCCCGGATGCGAACAAGATACCAAAGGAAGAACTGATTCCCATGAAGTTCGAACAGGAGTTCGCGCCGTGGAACCAATACGAACTAGCAGACGGCACTACCATCTTCACACAGACTATTGTAATGGAGGTCCACAGAACAAGTTTCTTCGCTCAAGATGGAGACCCAATGTACATCGTAAACACAGGGCAACGTGCGTTTAGAATTGACAAAGAAGGCCAGGTTCACGCCATTCCGGGTTCAATTCCTAAGCCAACAGAAGCTTCATCAGGAGGAGGAGGAGCTTCATCGAGAGGAGGAGCCATTCAAGCATTTGGACCTCAATAACCAACGACTTATCCTTCCCGAACCGTTCTTGCAAGATGCATATTAACAGCGATCAAAGGCACTAATCGTCTGTTCTCTCGTTACAATAACGAACAGACGATGATTTTCAGATCGTGCCTATCTTCCCGCCCGAGAATCCATCACCCGAAGTGTAGCGCAATCAGGAATCACTCGACAAGGAAGCAGAACCTGCGCAAGGCATGAGATACCAAGCTTTTTTATATAATCTTAGTCGGGCTATCTAAAATAAGCGCATAATTCGCTCTGTTAGGCGTTTAGAGGCAGAAGCGAGCTATTCCATTTGCTGACAGCTAGCGCCTCCCATCTACAGGCAGGACGAGCCCAAGTGGGATCTTCAAGGAGGCGTTCAACCTCAGCGACGGCGAGGAGAAGTTCATCGTCAAGACCAAGATAGGACAGGGGATACTGGTGACTCAGGAAGGTCGGATACCTTTCTATAACTTCCTCAGCGACGAGGAGAGGAGACTCTTCACGACGAAGCCGAAGGAAGTCACTGCCTGAATTTGTTTTGTAAAGAGGCTATCATCTTGAAACTCTCCCGTAGACGACGATGCCTAGACCGGCCGCCGCTACCGCGAGCCCTGCATAGATGGGTGCGTGATAGCCAGCCAGATTGCAAGTCTCGGCCCTCAGGAACGGGCTGAAGCACTGGGTCTGGGTCAGGACCAGGAACGACCCAATGGATACTATCAGTGCAATCGACACCATCGTCCATACGGCATCCATGAAGAGGTTGGAGCGCGCGTTTGGAGTCCTCCACCTCTGAAGAGCACCAAGACAGGCAAAGAGACCACCTCCAAAAACTCCCAGCCCCCCGAAATAGACCAGGGCCAGGTTCAGCGGAATGGCGATGTCTTCTTCCCATAGGACGAACGAGAGCGCTCCGAACGCTACAAGTATCAGGCTCAGCCGGGAGAAGTTCATCGTTCCGACCTTCGTAATAATGCGAATCTTCTAATCCTAAATGCTTTTGGCCGAACGGTTTGGTTTTGTTCCGTTTCTTTGTTGGTTCGTTGTCTTCAATGAATAGACTAAACCGACGAGAGAGATTAGTGTGAGTATAGGACCGATTGCTTCATACGGATTGAAGGAAGTGCAGAACGTTCCCGTCGTTCCAAAAGGCCCAAACGGGTCGCAGATATCAGAGGAGCCGAAGAAGATCAGGATTCCGGTGGCTATTCCGACTACGAAGACCGACCTGGCGAACCAGAGTACCCAGGCGGTCGATTCGAGGCTTCTCCTCCTCTTCACAGCATAAGCTAAGGTGATCATGGAAAGCAGCGCTAACAAGATTCCTATCGCTACCAGAGAAGAATCCTGCTCTACCACAAAGCCACCTGACTCGCATGCCCCGGGCCGGATAGGCCCGATGGTGTAGCAGAGGTCGAAGAGTCCGGCGCCCAAGAAGTACGACCCAAGGGATAGCCCGATCGCGCAGGCGAGCCCGATTATCCATAGTTTCAATTGCGGGCATGCCGCATCGGTAATCCGGATATTTCAATACCCCGACGAGTTATCAGAACCGTCCGAACGATGGGATTTGCGACTTGCTCCATCCCCACCTATTCTTACGGTCAGACACAGCAGCGAGCCCCTAACTCCTAATCCGATTGTTTCTTCCTTCTCGAAATCTTTCCCAAGAAGTAGAGCCCGACCACGAGGAACCCGAAGAAGGTCATCAGGGAGCTGGTGGTTCCAACCCCATCCTAGTAGCGAATCCTAGTCGGGCTACCAGTGCGACTCGACCCTGTGAGCGCTTTGTGCCGCGCCAGCGAATTCACTTTTCCCTAGTCGGCGTCCGCAATTGCCGTCTCTGCGGCCTCCGAGAGCGGAGTCATATCCGGGGGGGAAACCCCGATCTTTCCGGCAAGCGCAGCGCCCGCGGTCGCTCTCTGAGCATTCCAGAGCCAGAACATGTTGAACGTCGGAGCGGCGCAGACAACCAGGGCCGGAAGAATCATCAGGGAAGGCGCAATCATGAAGAAGAGAAGCCCGCCGACCGCCTTTATGACGAAAGATAGGTTCACGAACGCTTGAATCGTGATGCGATTCTTCAGCAGGTTGTACAGGGGACTGAGTTCCTGACCGCCCCCGGGTGCCGTGACGATGTAGCCTGTGGTGAAATGGTCTCCCGCGGCGCCTATGAAGTAAACTGCGAGAATCAGGACGGCTTCCAGCGTGTACGGTCCGGACAACCGAGTTATCAAGTATGTTATACTAGGATATAAGAGGCGCGCCCAACTCGCGCCGAAAAGTGGTCCAAAGCCGAAGGATCCGCACCGCCCCTCGGGCATTCTGAACCTCGGCATGCGGAATCTTCTACTATTCTCTTGAATGCGTGTAGTCTGCAATCAATTCTCTAAGGGCCTCGAGCGGGACCGCACCGCTTCCCAACAGGGCGTCGTGGAACTCACGGATGTCGAACTTGTCGGCCAGCGCGTCCCCAGCCTTGCGCCTGAGCGCCAACATCTCCAGCTGTCCGGTCTTGTAGGCGAGAGCCTGGCCGGGCCAGGTGATGTACCTGTCAACCTCGTTGACGATGTTGTTGGACGCCAAGGCTGTGTTCTGCATCATGTACTCTATGGCCTGGGCCCTCGTCCATCCGAGGGAGTGCATCCCCGTGTCGACCACGAGCCTGCATGCCCTCCATGCATCGAAGGAGAGCATCCCCATTCTGTCGAGGTCGGAGGAGTACAGGCCCATCTCGTCGGCTAGGCGCTCCGAGTAGAGGCCCCACCCCTCGATGAAGGCGGTGACTCCGCTGTTCCTCCTGAATTGAGGCAACGACACTAGCTCTTGGGCTATCGCGATCTGCAGGTGATGCCCCGGAACCGACTCATGGTACGCCAGCGCTTCTGCCTCGTACCTCGGTCGAGTCTCCGGGGCAGAGGTGTTGATGTAGTATCTCCCGGGCCTGGACCCGTCCGCGGCGGGCGGAAGGTAGTACGCTATCGTGGAGTGCTTCTCCTCGTGCTTTTCCATCCTCACCACTTCGCAGGGCGTCCGGGGCAGGCGGCCGAACCACTTTCCGATGGCGGCATTCGCCCTTGCCAGCGCGGCTCTCGCCTTTGCCTCTACTTCGTCGCCATCGGAGAAGTAGAGCGAGGGGTCGGTCCTCAGGCGGGCCATAATCGCCTGCCTGTCCTCCGTCCCGAACACCTTCTTCCCCAGCGCCCTCATCTCCTCGTTGATCCGGGATACTTCCGCCAGGCCGGTCTGGTGCAGCACCTTGGCCGTCAGGTCGAGAGATGTGTGCACCCGGATCAACCTGGCGTAGTCCTCCCCGCCGCCGGGGATGTGGGATATCCCTGGACGGTCCTGTGGCTTCGACCTCGGAAGGACCTCAGACTCCAAGAACTGCAGGTACCTGGCGAAGCCAGGCCGAGCAGTCTCCCTGACAGCGCCGATGAGCCCCGTCCTGAACTCCCGATTGTCCTCGTCAGACCATCCGGAGTGGTCCACCTCCAGTGGTTTCAGGAGCGCCCACTCGGCATCGGGCTTGGCAAGCAGGTCCTGGAGCTCGTCTATGACCTTCTCGACGCCCTTCCTCGTCGCAAACCTCCCTGACGCCGCGCCAATGCTGAGGTTCGCGATGTGCTGATCCATGTACGGCCCGATGCCCCGCCACCGTCTGGCCAAAGCTCTACCCTCCTCGGGGGTCTTCACGGGTTGGTAGGACTGCACGTTCATCATCTCGACCTGGGGCCCGTGGAGGGGGTCAACAGTCCATTCTTCGAGATTGCAGAGGGCGTATTCCACCTGCGAACGCGCATCGATCAGGAGGGAGGTCCTCGTCAGGCGTTCCTGCGGACGAAGGGCAGCCTCTTCAATCGCGCCGCAGGCTTGGACGACGTCCTCGTACTGGTTTCTGGACCTGGCGCGCCCTGCGGGTGAGACATCCGGGAGCTCGCCGTCGAATCTCCTGTCGCCGAGAGCCGTCGCCATCAGCGGGTCGTTTGCCAACCTCTCTTGCCAATACCTTTCAGAGAGCTGCTCAAGGGACCTTGACGCGCTCATCTCCATGGTCCTCGTCGGCGCCAGCCTTGCGCTTTTACCCTTTCCATCCTAATGTCCGTGTGGCGCATCTGCGCAAGTCATGGGGTCGGAGGCACTCTGCAGGATGATTGCCGAACTCTAGAAGCTTAATTCACTCCCCAAGAGGGATAACAAAGCCAACTTGAGCAAGCGCTGGATTAGAGCGTTGAGCATACTCGTACTGCTTCTTCTGGTGCTGTCGGCGGTGGTTGGGATTCTGATCTATGTCTAGGAGACCTATCAACCATCGGTGATTTACCATCCTCGATTAGATGCAAGATGCCCGCGACGCATGCGCGCCAATTTGGGGCCTGAGCACTTCTCGGATTCCCTCGGCCTCGAAGGGCCATCGATAGGATCCCCTCCCATCTTCAAGGAGGTATCGGAGCCTCCTTGCGAACCGATATGTGACGGTCACCGATAGTGTGAATAGGCGCTCCCCTCCGGGCCAAGCCCATGCCTCTGATTTCAGATGTGAGGGATTCGTTCAGGGCCAAGGGTCTCGAGTTCGTGTCCCTGACCGATGCTGGGAACAAGCGTTCCCGTCTGACCTACAAGGATGGGGGCAAGCTGGTGATGAGGGAAATCGAGATGCCAATCGAGGAGCTTGAAGACACGGTCGAAGAGCTGGACGTCATGGATCCCGACGACTTGGCAGAGTACCTGCTGAAGCTAGGATAGGCGCCAGACAGGCAAAGTACGATGGCCACGGTCCCGGCCCTACCGTCGGAGCGGCGGACGCCGAACGGCGGCTGGGTGTTTATCTAGTCAAAGAGCGCTCGATCGACCGTTGAACTACACCGAGCCCCACATCCCGACCCCGGAAGATGTGATCCCGATCATGCTGAGTCTGGCTTCGGTGCGGCCCGACGAGGTGGTCTACGACCTCGGTTCCGGGGACGGCAGGCTCGTGATCGCCGCCGCAAGAGACTTCGGAGCAAGGGCCGTGGGCGTCGAACTCAGGGCGCGCCTCGTAACGCAGAGCCGCCAGAGAGTCAAAGAACTGGGCCTCTCCAAGAGAGTGACCATCATCCGTCGCAACTTCAAGCACGTGGGCCTAGGGAAGGCGGATGTCCTGGCCGTCTACCTTTCCAGCTACACGCTGAACCTCTTGACGCCGAAGCTCTCCAAGGAGCTCCACACAGGAGCGAGGGTCGTCAACTTCGACTATCCGATCCTCGATTGGAAGCCGGCGAAGGAGATTGAAGTGACGCCCAAGGGATGGAGTAAGCCCCACCCGATCTACCTCTACGAGGTCTGACTCGGGCGACACTAAATGAGAGCGATAGTCCACAGCATTCACTCCCAGGTCCCCCCGACCATCGAGGCTCTCGGCGGAGACTTCGCCGTGCTGAGCCTCGACTCCCACCTCGACGTCTCCCTCGGAGGCGACTACGGGGTCTATCCGGAGGACCTCCGCCTCGTGGCGCAACGCACGAGCGTACATTCAGTCATCAGCGAGATCTTGGGAGGCGCCAACGATTCCGGAGCAGGGCGTAGGTCGACGACCCGCCCCGGGTTGATAGTAGCGATACCGGAGCGCATGCTGACTAAGCACGCCGAGGAGATTGAGCTGAGACTCCCCCCCGCCGTGAGGCTCCCCGAACGGGAGTCCGTCTCGTCCGTGGTCTCGTTTCTCAGAGCCTCGCTGAACATCGACGTGTATCCGAGTCCGCCGCGGCGCCTCTCCGCCCTTGTGCCGCGCCTGAACCAGTCAGGCCGATGGTTACTGGACATAGATGTGGATTATATGGAGGAGATGCAGGATGAGTGCTACACGCAGATCAGGAAAGCGGCACCTGGCGTGCTCCAGTCAGCGAAAACCGTGATCGACTTCGTCCAGGCCTCCAAACCAGAGACCATCACGATCTCGGAGGCGATGGTCCAGGCGATCAGGGACAGAGGGAGCAACTTCGGCAGGTTCCTCGGCGCGCTCAGGGCTCTCGGATACTCCATCGAGGAGAGGGGGCTCTACGAGAGCGACGAAGAGGTCACGCGCGGGATCGAGGTCTGCAAGGAGTTCTACCACAAGGTCTCCACGCGCCTCCTAAGGGAGCATATGGATTCTATGATGCAGGGTGATTTCGCGGGCTTCGAGGGGGCTGAACGGAGGGCGGCGACGGAGTTCTTCCGAAGAAAGGGGTACTAGCTCTCGCCCGACTAGGGTGGGCCTAGCCTAGCGCCTCAGGACAAGGGTAAGTCAATGATACAGGTCTGGCAACGACAGCGGTCGCAATGTGCTAACGGCTTCGGCTCCCGACCAGCCAGTCGAGGACCGCGGCCGCGCCGTAGAGCTTGTTCTCTCCCTGCTGCCAGACTATGGAGTGAGGTCCCTCGATGATGTCCTCCGTTATCTCAAGGCCCCTGTGAGCCGGGAGGCAGTGCATCACGCTAACGTCCTTCTTCGCGAGCGCAAGGAGCTTTGAGTTTATCTGATAGCCTCGGAACGCCCTCAGCCTCCTATCCTTCTCGCCTTCCTCTCCCATGCTGACCCACACATCCGTGTAGATCACATCTGCAGCCGATGCGGCTCTCGCCGGGTCGGTGAAGACCTGCACCTCGCTCCCGGTCGAGTCCCCAATCTTAATCGCCTTCTTCAGGATGGTCTCGTTTGGTCGGTAGTTCTCCGGGCACGCCACCGAGATGTCCATCCCCATGGTGGCCGCTCCGAGCAGGAGAGAGTTGCAGACGTTATCGCCGTCACCGATGTATGCGACCTTGAGCCCCTTGAGGGCCCCCTTAACCTCAGCTATGGTAAAGAGATCCGCCACAATCTGCGTCGGGTGCTCCAGGTCGCTTAGGGCATTTATCGTCGCGACCCCCGAGAACTCGGCCAGCTTGATCACCAGCTCCTGCGAGTACACTCTCGCCACTATGGCGTCAAGGTAGCTTCCCAGTATCCGGGCCGTGTCCTCTACCGGCTCTCCCCGGCTGAGCTGGAGCTCGTTCGAAGCGAGATAGAGGGAGTGGCCCCCCAGCCTGACGGTCGCGACCTCGAAACTCGTCCTGGTCCGCGTGGAGGGTTTCTCGAAGAGGAGGCCCACCACCCTGCCGTTCAGGGACCCTATCTCCTGGCGGGACTTGATCTTCCTCTTCAGGACTGCGGCTCTCTTGAGCAGAGATCCGAGGTCCTCGCCCGAGAGGTCCGCCATCGAGAGCAGGTTTCTCATCCTGCGTCCCGCCACGTCAAGCCGCGTATTTGAGAGACGCGCCGCGGAAGGCCCGCTCCCCTGCCTAGGCGACCCTGGGCAGGGATTCGAGGGCCCTGCTAATTGTGGCGTCGTCGGGAGAGTAGTCCACCAGCGTCCCAGCGAGCTTGTCCTCGTACGCCTTGAGGTCGAGGAGGCCGTGGCCGCTTAGGTTGAAGAGGATTGTCTTCTCCTCGTTCTTCTCCTTGCACTGGAGCGCGATGTCTATCGCCGCCCTCACGGCGTGGCTCGTCTCGGGGGCGACGACGATTCCCTCGGTCCTTGCGAACGTGATCGCCGCATCCATTGCCTCGTTCTGCGAGTAGGCGACGCTCCTCATCAGACCCTTGTCTATCAGCATCGACATCGACGGCGCCTTCCCGTGATAGCGCAGCCCTCCCCCGTGGATGGGCGGGCACTGGAAGGTGTGGCCCACGGTGTACATCTTGAAGAGCGGGGTCATCTCGCCCGTGTCCCCGAAGTCGTAGCGGTACTCTCCCCTGGTGGTGGAGGGGACGGCCTTCGGTTCGACGGCCACGAAGTCCGCCTGGCTCCTTCCCCGGAGCTTCTCCCTCATGAACGGATAAGCCAGCCCGGCGTAGTTGCTCCCACCGCCTATGCACCCCACTATGTAGTCCGGCTCTGCCTCGAACATCTTCATCTGCTCGACCGCCTCCTCGCCGATTACTGACTGGTGGAGGAGGACGTGGTTCACGACGCTGCCGATCGCGTACTTCGTGTTGTCGTGAGTCACGCAGTCCTCGATAGCCTCGCTTATCGCGATCCCGAGGCTTCCGGGATGGTTCGGGTCCTGCGCGAGGAACTTCTGCCCCACCTTGGTGGCGTTGCTCGGCGAGGCGAAGACGTTCGCCCCGTACACCTCCATGAGGGTCTTGCGGTAGGGCTTCTGGACGAAGGCGCTTCTGGTCATGTAGACGGTGCACTGGATATCGAAGAGTGCGCACGCCATCGCCAGGGCGCTGCCCCACTGCCCGGCGCCGGTCTCGGTGGTCAGGCGCTCGGTGCCCTCCTTCGAGTGGTAGTATGCCTGCGCCAGGGCGGTGTTCGGCTTGTGACTGCCCGCAGGGTTGAGGTCCTCCCTCTTGTAGAAGATCTTGGCGGGTGTCTTCAGTGCTGCCTCGAGCCGGGTGGCACGATAGAGGGGAGTGGGACGCCCGAGGCGGATGTAGGCTTCCCTGACGCCCTCGGGTATGGGGATGTACTCGTCGGTGGAGACCTCCTGCATGATGCACTCCTTGGCGAACAGGCGCAGGAGCGGCTCCGGCGACATGGGCTTCAACGTCCCGGGGTCGAGCGGCGGGGGCAGAGGTTCCGGCAGGTCGTGCTGGATGTTATACCAGCTCTTCGGCAGCTCCTCGGGATCGAGCGTTACCTTGACCTTCATCGGCCGCACGGGGCTTATGACCCTATTTATACATGTCCGCTTGTGCGCGCGACAAGACACTTGTGCGCATTCTGACAGCAGGATTATTGGAAGACCATCAGTAGTCTCAGTCTGACAGATGCTTCCGCCGCCGCTGTCAGCTCATCCAATAGTCCCCGCTGAACTTCATTCATCTCTTCCCGGCCACCAAGCCGACCTGCGGCACACGACGGCTGTTCATGGTCTTTTCCTAGGCTCGCCCTTCCTTTGAATCATTGGCGACGGACTGGTACTCGACAATGACTGAGGAATTTGTCGCGACGACGCTGGAGTGAATGTCAATCAGACCAGATAGGCTCACAAAACCGGAGCGCGCGCTGAGAAAGGAAGGACTACTGTAGGCATCCAGCGCCTGAGAAGAGGCATCACTACCTCTTCGCGTTTCTCGTTTATACGAGGTGTCGAGGCCCTCGCCCCGCAGACCCCATGTTCAGGCAGTACAGGTCGATCCCCCGGGAGGCCAAGCTACTGATTGTGCTGAGCTTCGTCCCAGGATTCGCACTTGGCTTCCTCTACACCGACCTTTCCTACTTC
Organism: uncultured Nitrososphaerota archaeon; assembly: GCA_963703285.1. GTDB lineage: Archaea > Thermoproteota > Nitrososphaeria > Nitrososphaerales > Gagatemarchaeaceae > Gagatemarchaeum. The sequence continues at coordinate 158,852 of OY969807.1, read as the reverse complement.
CTTACGACTGTGAAGGGGCTGTCGATCGTCTTCACCGGAACGGTGATCACGGTCATGGGGGTCAGCATGGTCGCCGCGAGCCTTCCATTCGGCATACTGGCGGACAGATACGGAAGGAGGAAGTTCATCGTGGTCGGCAACCTGCTCGCCGGCGTTATGCTGGCGGCGTTCGCCCTGACGTCGAACACCATCGTCCTGATTCTCGCCGCGGCGGTTGAAGGCAGCACCGAGGCGGCCTTCGCCGCGGCAGGGACAGCATTGCTGGCAGAGAAGGCCGGGGAGTCCAACAGGACGACAGCGTTTTCACTTTCGTTCTTTCTCTCGAACATCGCCTGGGGGCTCAGTGGATTCGCTATCCCATTGGTGCTGGTCTTCGAGCTTTTCGGGCTAGACATTGCCCAGGCCCACGTGGTGCTGTATCTCATCCTAGCGGGGCTCAGTGTCGCCATCACTCCGCTCCTGTTCAGAATCAGCGAGTCCAGGACCTCGGCGAAGTCGAAGGGCATCAGGGAGTTCATGCCCAGAAGGTCGCGGGGTGTCCTCGTGAAGTACCTGGTCACCTCGGTCCTCATCGCCACCGGCGCCGGCCTCTTCGTCCCGCTCATGACGCAGTGGTTCACCCTTCGTTACAGCGTGCCCGATACCTACAGCGGGCCCGTCCTCGGCATCTCTGGGTTCCTCCTAGCTGCCTTCGCCCTTGGCGCGCCCAACCTGGCCCGCAGGTTCGGGCTCGTGAAGTCCATTGTGCTCACCCAGGGCCTCTCGATGGTGTTCATGCTCGCCGTTCCGCTCTCCCCGACCTTCGAGATCGCCGGAGGGATCTACATACTCAGGACGTTCATGATGAACGTGTCAAGCCCCCTGGGGACATCGCTGATCATGGGGCTCGTGGACAGGGACGAGAGGGGGGCCGCCGCAGGAATCAGTGCTGCGCTGTCGAGGCTCCCCAATTCGCTCAGCACGGTGGTCGGCAGCGCGATGATGAACGCCGGGATGCTCGGCCTTCCGTTCTACATAGCGTCCATCTTCTATTCGGTGTCGATCTTCATGTTCTGGATCTTCTTCCGGCGGGTAAAGGTCATCGAAGAAGCAGAGGGACTTCCGTAGCAGGCGCGCGCGACGAGTTCGTGCGGCTCTCATTCATGAATCTGCGGCTCCAATTCCTGACCCCCTGAATGGGTGTCAATCGATAACCGAATGGCTGTAGTCTTGTTAGCACTCGGTCTTTGGTGGTATGTGGCTCAATTGTTCAATGAGCCCTCGAGGGGGACGAGGGACTCGAACCCGAACGGAGACGGCAGAGGCTCCAGGGGCCTGAGAAGACTGGCGCCTTGCAGGCTTGAAGTCAGGCCGGTTCATCTTCCCCTTCGTGGAAGACTACTACAAAGAAGGCCTTCGAGCACGAGGAGGTCTACTTATGGGACGAACCCCGGCGAAGGGCCGAGCTGGACAGGATCTCGAGCGCCCTACAGGAGAACCTTGCGGGCATGGACGTCCTCGAGGTCGCGTGCGGAACGGGATACTGGAAACTTTAATCGGCCTCTCCAGCGGCCCCTGATTGTTGCAAAGGCCGGACGCGAGGGAGGACGTCTACTTCGTGCTGACGTCCTTCGCACACGTAGTCATAGCGGTCCTCTTCGGGGTGCTGCTCCAGCCAACCAGGTTCCCCGCTCTCCTCGTAGTCTCTTTCGCCATCAGCTCCAAGGCGTTCGCTCTCTTCGCGGGCGAGAACGAGAGGTTCTTTACTCATCTGCGGTGGGCCGCGGTTCCTCTAGCGGTCCTCTCGCTGGTCATCCTCCTCCTGCTGCCGCCCGCCGAGATTCTGCTTGGGGTAATCGTGATGCTCCTCTATGTCAACTACCCCAGGCTCCTGAAGGCGCGGGAGAAGTCCCCCCTCGACATAATCTTCCACGGTTCCAGGTACGCGTTACTCTTCTGGCTCGGATACATGGGCGCGTTCAGCCTGGCGAGCGGGGCCGGCCTAGTCGTGGTCTTCCTGTTCGGCGTCTCGGGGGAGCTCTTGGTCGGCCTCAGGAACCAGGGCGCGTGGAGGACCACTGCATCCAAGCTGGGGACGGCCGGCACGGTGAGAGTCGTGAACATCCTCTCGTTCCTCCTGATAGTGCTCGGCTCTCTGCTCTTCTCTCAGGAGGTCGACTTCCCGCTGATCGTCGCGGGTCTGGCCATCCCCATACCCCTGATCATCGGAGTCGTACTTGGGCTCTTCATAATGTGGCCCGTTTCCCTGGTCAAGAGCTTCCACGCCCCCCTCTCCGTGAGGAGGCGGGAGGTCGTGGCGATAGCCCTCGTTGTCCTGATCATAATCGGAATCCCGGCTGTCACGAGGGTGGACCTGGCCCAGAGCGTCAGCCAGCCGGACTACACGCTGACCGTCGGGATGCAGACCATCGTAGCAGGGTCACACCCATACGAGGTCCAGTGGATCATATTCGACTACCAGAACTCGAAGAACTTCTACTACGTCCTGCTTCACACCGACGGGACGCTGGAGCTTGCGCGCTACGCCAACGGGACGAAGGAGGGTCGGCTGAACGAGGTGAGCACCGGCCTGTCCCCGTTCGTCTGGCACCTCTTCCAGATAACCGTCTCCGGCAGTCAGGTCACGGTAGCGATCGACGGCAAGACGTACATGACCGCCCCGGTGACGGGCACCAGCGAGGGCGTGAGGATATCCCAGACCTTCCCCTCGACGAACTTCTGGGTGGTGAGGGTCACGGAATTCCAGGTCAGCAGCCCCACCTAGTGGGCACGCTGGAGACCGAGCTCGCCCTCTCGTCGGGTCTTCGCAAGTACCTCGCCAAGGGGCCTAAGGTCAACTGCGCCCTCCGGGAACGAGGCTATGTGACCCATGGCGACGGAGCGGTCAGCGAGCCCTTGGAAGTCCAGCCGTCTTGACGCTTCGTCGACGTCTGCAATCTTCATCCTCGTCTTGGGGTGCCTCGAGACGATTGAGCAGCAGTCCCTGTAGTCCTCGATGGAGACCTCGTAGGTGCCAATCTGTCTCGCCAGCCTGACTATCTCGTCCTTGTCGTATCCCAGTAGTGGCCTGAAGGTGGGCATGGAGCTGCCACTGTCTATGCAAGCGATGTTCTGAAGCGTCTGGGACGCTACCTGCGCCAGGTTGTCGCCCGTGGAGAGGGCGGGGAGGTCGAGGCTCCTGGCAAGGGTCTCCGCAACCATCCTCATGAACCGCCGGAAGACCGTGGGCTCGAACTCGGGAGGGAGTTCGGTGGTGGCGAGCTGGTAGGGGGCGAAGGGTATGAGGATGAGTTGTGAGCCGCCCCCGTACTGGGAGAGGATGCGGACGAGTCGCCCTATCTTGCTCTCTAGGATGGGTTCCACACTCGGTGCCACGTAGAAGTGCAGGTAGACGGGGGCGCATCCTCGCTTCATCATCAGCCAGGCCGCGACCGGGGAGTCAATCCCCCCGGAGAGGAGGTGCATGACCGAGCCGCTGACGCCGACCGGCAACCCTCCTGGTCCCTTGAGGCGCTCGCGGTACACGAGCGCCTCCCTTGAGATTACGTCCACGAAGACCGTCGTGTCGGGAAATGAGAGGTCGACCTTCATCCCGAGCTTCTCGATCAAGTCCTCCCCGAGCTTCCCGGCCAGCTCCTGAGACTTCATCTCGAAGGACTTGTTCGGCCTCCTGACGCTGACTCTGAAGGTGGTCCCGCTCTGGCTCCCGGACAGAGCCCGGACGGCGGTCTCCCTTATTGCGGCGTATTCCAGCGGGGCGCTCTGCACCTGGGCGAACCAGGCGACGCCGAAGATTCTGGCGAGCAATCTCTTGGCCTCGGGTGCCTCGTCCTCCTCCACCTCGACGAAGAAGCGGTTCTCGACGAGCCTCACCTTCGGCTGCGAGACGGGGCGCAAGGCGGAGATGATGTTTCTGCGAAGGCTTGCCTCGAAGACCTGTCTGTTCGCCCCCTTGGTCCCTATCTCGCCGTAATGGACTACGATCCTCGTAGGCAAAACTGCACGCGGGGTCGGGTGCAGGTATAAAAGCTCAAGAAGAGAAGCTTCAGTTAAGTCCTTGGTGATGAGTTCGCCTGTTAACCCCCCGGGTGGCGGTTATATCCCATAGTCGTATGATTAGTCATTGCGAGCTACAAAGTCTGTCTCTCTGTCAATTGATGGGGAAGAACTACGAGGCCTCCTCGGCGAGTGCCTGACTCTGACCTACAACGCTGTCAACTACGCTCAGGAGCACGGGATAGATAACAGGAAGGGGATGAAAGAGTTCTATCGGACACTCAAGGATGTGAAGCTGCCTTCGTGCTACAAGACAGCGGCGATAGGACGAGCATGTGAGGTCGTGGCGAGCAGGAAAAAATCTGAGAAGCGGGAGGCTGAGACGAAGCATCTGAAGCCTTTGAAGGAGAAAGTTTGCATAATCTCAGGGTTCTTTGTTACAATGAAGGGCAGGCTGTTCTTACCTCTGGCGCGAGACAGATACTTCGATGTCCAACTCAATCCTCACGTGATTGAAACTCTCGAAGGGAAAAAGACGAGGAGTCTCACGATAACACCAGACAATCTCTCGTTCTGCTACTCAGAGGAGGTCGAACCCGCGCCGGTCAAGACGGTGTATGGCGTGGATAGGAATGAGAAGAACCTCACATTTGGAGACAAGGATAGCGTGATTCAGGTGGACATGACGAAGGCCGTGAAGATTCGGCAGACGACGAGAGAGATCGTCGGGTCGTTCAAGAGGAACGATGTTAGAATCAGGAGGCAACTTTCTCGGAAATACTGGAAGCGATGTTACAACAGGACAGATCAGATGCTCCACGCGACTACGAACTTCATCGTTGATACAGCCTCAAGAAATGGCGCGGCGCTCGCTCTCGAAGACCTCACCGGCATCAGGAAGATGTATCGGAGAAGGAATGGTCAGGGCGAGGACTATCGATTCCGATTGACTCGTGGCCGCACTGGAAGGTCAAGCAGATGCTCGAATACAAGGCCGCATGGAAAGGATTGACCAAGATTCCGCTTACCAAGTCTGATACCTACGGCTCCTCCTCGGAGTGCTCGGCGTGTGGGGAGAGGACTCACAGCCCTGTGAAGGGTGATGTCGCGCATCAGAGGATGCTGTGTTGTCAGACCTGTAAGACATGGATGGACAGGGACGTTAACGCGGCCCTCAATCTATCCAAGAGGGGACTTGCGAGGTTCGCGAGTTCCCGTCCAAAGCCACAAGGCCGCTCGCAACAAGCTGATTTTGTGGCCAGGGAGAAAGGGCTGGCAAGTGAAACAATGAGGGGGAACCCGACGCGGACGGTAATCCTCAGAGTCGATGCCAGCAAGTTGAGTGGCGGTCATCGCCCGATGTTTAACAGCCTCGGGCATTACCCGAAGACTTAACAGAACCGAAGAGAATGCGGGCACCGATACGCCTTGGCGAAGGGAGGCCTTGGGAAGGTGGACCGGGATTTCCTGAGGCGGGTCATTCTCAAGAACACGGGGGCGAAGAACCCGGCTGTCCTGGTCGGCCCGGGTATGGGGCTCGACAACGCGGTCCTATCCCTGGGGTCGCGGAGGGTTATGGTCGTCACATCTGACCCGCTCTCGATGATCCCGGCCATAGGGATGGAGGATTCTGCCTGGTTATCGGTCCACGCCCTCGCCTCTGACCTAGCGACGAGCGCGGTCGGTCCGCAGTTCGCGGTCCTGGACTACAACCTGCCTCCCTCGTTGGCGGCCGACGACCTCGAGAGGTATGTGGAGGCGGTCGGCAGCGAGTGCAGGAGGTTGGGAATAGCCATCATCGGTGGCCACTCGGGCAGGTATCCGGGTTCGGACTACACGGTCGTCGGGGGAGGCATGATGATGGCGACAGCCGGGGAGGACGAGTACGTCACTCCCCGGATGATTCAGGAGGGCGATGTGGTGGTCATGACCAAGGGAGCCGCCATCGAAGCCACGGCGGTACTGGCGCTCGCCTTCCCGGAGACGACAGAGACCCGTGTGGGGACCAAGGCCGCCAGGAGGGCCGCAGGGTACATCCGCAGGTGTTCCACGCTGGAGGACTCCCTGACGGCGTCCTCGGTCGGCATTAGGGGGTCGGGGGTGACCGCGATGCACGACGCTACCGAGGGGGGCGTCCTGGGGGGCCTCTATGAGCTCGCGTCCTCGAGCGGCAGGACGCTGCAGATCGAGCGCGATAGGATCCACGTGACGCGCGAGAGTCGGTCGGTCTGCGAGGCTTTCGGGATCGACCCGCTCACGACGATAAGCGAGGGGACTCTCCTCGTCGCCTGCAGGCCCGATCGCTCGCCCGAGTTGATGAAGGCGCTGGCCGGCAGCGGGATAGAGTCGTTCGGCGTAGGGGTGGTCGGCGGGAGTGGCCCGAGGCTTCGGGTCGCTTGGCGGGGTCGGAATCAGAGCTACGTCCCGCCGAAGCTCGACCCGTACTGGAAGGTCTACTCCAAGGGCGTGAGGGACGGCTGGAGATAGAAGGAAAATTGTTTTCAGGGGGGAGAATCTGGCCAGGGACATGAACGCCAGGAAATCCTTCCACGTTCCGGGCTCGCACAGGCACTTCCTTCCAGATCGGGAGTACCGGACGGACCACATCAAGGTCGAACTCACAGTCGATCCCGAGAAGAGGACGATCCGGGGCCGATGCACTCTCATGGTTACTCCGTTGAGAAGAGACCTGGCGGTCCTCAATCTTGACGCGTCGGAGATGCAGGTCTCGGGCGTCCAGTTGGACGGGCTGGCGACGAGCTTTGACTACGACGGCCGGAGGCTGGCGGTGAGGGCCAGCGGGCCCCTGAACGTCATCTCCCACCTAGTAGTCGTCGAGTATTCTGCCGCTCCGAGACGCGGGGTGTACTTCATCCACCCGGACGAGAAGTATCCGGACAAGCCGGTGCAGGTCTGGACGCAGAGCGAGTCCGAGGCCGCCAGATACTGGTACCCTTGCTACAACCATCCCAACGACAGGTCCCAGTCGGAGATGGTCATCACCGTTCCGGAAGGCTTCGAGGTCATCTCGAATGGGAGACTGATCTCAGAGGAGACTGACCAGGGATGGACCACCTACCACTGGCACGAGAGCGCTCCACACTCTACCTATCTCAACTCCTTCGTCGTGGGGAAGTTCGTCAGGATCGACGACACGGGAGCCCGCGTACCCATCCAGTACTACGTCCCGGAAGGGAAGAAGAAGGACGCTTTGAGGTACTTCGGCCAGACCCCCAAGATGGTGAAGGACTTCGAAGAGATCACCGGGATCGACTACCCCTACGAGAAGTACGCCCAGGTCGCCGTCCACGATTTCATATACGGAGGGATGGAGAACATCACCGCCACCACCCTCACCGACAGCAGGTTCCCCGACGAGAGGTCCGAGGAGGACTACGCCACGAGGTACTCGAGGCCCGACAGGGACCACGTCGGCCTCGTCGCCCACGAGTTGGCGCATATGTGGTTCGGCGACCTCGTCACGATGAGGCACTGGCCCCACGCCTGGCTCAACGAGGGATTCGCGAGCTACATGGATGCCCTGTACTGCGAGAGGAGCAGGGGGCGAGAGGCGTTCGGCCAGGACATGCTCTACAAGGCCCAGACGTTCTTCGAAGAAGACGAGCGCAGGTACAGGAGGCGGATCGTCGAGGACGACTACCTGTACGCTGACGACCTCTTCGACTCCTGCACCTACGAGAAGGGGGCCTGGATGCTGCACCAGCTCAGGGGAATCCTCGGCGATGAGCTGTTCTTCGGGGGCACACAGGAGTACCTCAGGAGGTACGCGCTGGGGAACGCCGAGACAGACGACTACCGCAGGGTGATGGAGGAGTTCAGCGGGGTCTCGCTCTCCCGCTACTTCGAGCAGTCGTTCTACAGGGGAGGCTACCCAGAGTTCGAGGTCGATTACTCATGGGACGACGCCAGGAGGATCGCGCTGGTCACTGTGAAGCAGGTCCAGCAGACGGACGAACTCACGCCCGTCTTCGAGCTTCCGGTGGACCTGGTATTCTACACGGCCAAGGGGAGGCTCTCGAAGAGGGTTAAGCTGAGGTCCCAGAGCGAGAGCTTCCAGTTCGAGCTAGACTCCCCACCCGGGATCGTGGAGTTCGATCCGGAAGGATGGCTCCTCAAGAAGGTGAAGTTCGTCAAGAGCTTCGCGCTTCTGCGGGAGCAGCTCTCTTCGAGCGCCGACGCGCTGAGCAGGAGGAGCGCCGCCGAGGAGCTAGCCACGTTCAGGAGCGCGGAGACGGTGGCGTTGCTCAAGGCCGCTGCTTCATCCGAGCAGTTCTGGTCCGTGAGGGCCGAGGCCATAAGGTCAATCGGGAAGATCGGCGGCCCCGAGGCTCTAGAGGCGGTGTTGGACCTCGCAGGCGTGAAGCACAGGAAGGTGAGGCGGGCAGCCTTGGCAGCCATGGCGGAGTTTAGGGGAGACGAGCGGGTCGGCCAGAGGCTGAAGGTGGCGCTCCTGGGGGACGAGAGCCCGTACAACCAGTCCGAGGCCGCCCTATCGATAGGCAAGCTGGGCGGAGGGGACGCGGTGGGGAACCTAGTGGAGGCGATGAAGCTGGAGTCGCCCGAGGACGGGCTGGCCGAGGCCTCGCTCGAGGCCCTCGGATACGTCAAGAGCCGGGAAGCGAGAGAGATAATCAGGGGGCACGTCGCCTACGGCAACCCCGAACGCGTGAGGATAGGGTCCCTGAAGGGATTCGGAAGGCTGGGTTCGCTGGAACCGGAGGACGTCGACCTCCTCAAGGAGATCGCGCTCAAGGACAAGAGCTTCGTCGCCAGGAACCAGGTCCTCGAGGTCGTGGCGGACCTGTCGGACGGTAGGTTCACGGAGACTCTGAGGCGCGTGGCCGATGAGGACGTCGACAACCGCAACCGGAGGAGGGCGGTCGAGGTCCTCGAAGAACTTGCCTCGGGCGAAGGCAGGAGGGCGCTGGAAGGCCTGAGGGAGGATGTCGAGAAGCTGAGGGCCGAGGCGAGGGAGCTGAGGAGCGCCATCTCGAGGACAGAGCGCGTCTAGCCCGACCCGACCATGTCGAGGAGCTCCGAGAGGGAGCCCATGATGTAGTCCGTCCCCTCACCCCGAAGCTTCTCGTAGGTGTACCTTCCCGTCGTGACGGAAGCCACCTTTATTCCAGCCGCCCTTGCGGCGCGGACGTCTATGATGCTGTCACCAACATAGATCACCTCCTCCCTCGGGAGCCCCATCATCGCCATCGCCTTGACTATCCCGTCCGGCCTGGGCTTCAACGCCGGGACGTCGTCCCTCGTGAGCGTGAAATCGAAGAGCCCGTGGAGGTCGTGCTTCCTCAGGAGCCAGTCCGACGGCACCCTCCCGCTGTTCGTCAACGTCGCCAGCTTCACGTTCGCAGCCTTCAGCCTCTTCAAGACGTCGGCCGTACCCGCTATCGGGACGGCGCGCGCGTTCCAGTCCATCTCGACGGAATCGAGCGTGGCATTGAGCGAGGTCCTAAACGACTCGAAGGTGGTCTTCACCTTCCCCTCCTCGACCTGCTGCCTGGCTGTCTCGATGATATCCTGCGTCGTGAGATTGTCCCCCTCGACGAAAGAGGTGTCGAAACCCATCCTCTGGAGGGTGACGGTCGTCGCGGACAGGAGCTTCTCCCTGTCGACCGTGAGGGTGACCAGCGTTCCATCGACGTCGAAGATCAGGCCCCTAACCAACCGCGCCTCACCTAGATCTTGTCTTTGGCGAAGAGTAACAGGATCGCTATGCCGGCGATGCCGAGCGCGACGGCCAGTATGGCGAGCGCCTGAAGGGTTCCGGAACCCATATCGAGAGGCAGAGGAGACATCGCTAGCATCGTCGCCTTCCCGGACCGACTTAAGCGTTTCCCAAGGTCCCGACCACGCACTCTTTTATCTCGCTCCTTCCTGGGAGTGGCAATGGAAAGCTCGGAGAATTCGGACCTCCCGCTGGGTCAGGCGCCCGTGGAGGAGGATACGCTGACAATCTATGGCTTCTCCTTCAAATTTCCGAAGACCGCAAGGCTCGAGTTCAATCCCAAGTTCAAGAGAGCGGACGGGGACGTCGCGGTCAAGTCTCCCGAGAAGGCGAACGTCTTCGTCTCCTGGGGCGACCTGGAGAAGGTTGTCAAGAAGGCGCCCACCATACAGGACCACGCGAAGTTCAGCCTCGACAAGGTGAAGAAGAGCGTGCAGGGCAAGATGACTACGGTCGAGAGCAAGGACATCACCGTGGACGGGCACGATGCGCTCTACAACCACGTCAAGATCGAGGTCCCCCGCAGGGGCCTGTTCGGCAAGGGCCAGATGCAGGACGTGACTTCGGTCCACCTCCACTGCGAAAGGACCAACAGGTTCTTCGTCATCTACGCGACCGCCACCGACGCGAACGCCGCAATCCAGAAGCAGACTATGCAAGAGATAATCGACACGCTGCAGTGCCACGATGTCTGAACTCCCGACATCATCTGGATAGCATCGAAGGCGGAAGAGACGGGGACCGTGGCCGAATAGCTTCGAATCTCCGGCCTCTTCTCATCCCGTCGAACACGAAGGCCCCAAGACAAAGACAGAAATAACTTCCCTCCAGAAAGAAGGGCAGAATGAACAAGGAGAACGCCAGTGAACTTGCCCGTCTCTCCCTCAGCGAGGCGCAGAGGCTGGGCGCAGACTACGCGGAGGCCCGGGTTCAGAGCTCCGTGGGATTGGGTTTCATGCTGAAGAACGGAGAGCCCCAGCCCTCCATGATGGGCGACGGCTACGGGATGGGCATCCGTGTGCTCTGCCGCGGCGCGCTCGCCTTCAGCTCCACCAACATCATGGAGAAGTCGTCGGTGAGGTCGCTGACTGCCAAGACCGTGAAGATGGCCAAGGCCTCGCAAGTGCTGGTGAAGAAGAAGGTCAAGCTCGACGACTCGAAGCCTGTAAGGGGAAGGTTCAGCGCGCCCGAGAAGGAGAGCATAGAAGGGGCCGACGCGGCCTGGCTAAAGTCCATCCTCATCGAGATAGACAAGAGGGTCGAAGGAGGGAAGGGAGCGAAGATTCCAAACAGGATGCTGGTGGCGGGCTCCGAGGTTGACGAGAAGTACTACGTCAACAGCGACGGGGCAGAGACCGAGAGCAGGGTCCCAAGGATTCTACTTCTTCGGAATCCTCACGGCCATCTCCGGCGGTGACGTGGCACAGAGGCTCTTCCAGCAGGGAGAGACTGGAGGGCTCGAGGTGGTGAAGAGGCTCGACCTCGTCTCGAGGGTCGAGGAGGAGGCCAAGATACTGAGGGAGGTGATCGCCAAGGCGACGAAGATGGAGCCCGGAAAGATGGACGTGATACTCAGCCCGGAGCTCTCGGGGATTGCGGCCCACGAATCGGTGGGGCACCCGCAGGAGGCGGACCGTATCCTTGGGAGGGAGGGCGCCCAAGCGGGAGAGTCCTACCTGAAGAAGAGCAGCTTAGGCTACAGGATTGGGAGCAAGGAGGCAAACGTCAGCGACGACCCGACCCTGCTCCACTCCAACGGGTACTGCCCGGTGGACGACGAGGGGGTGAAGGCGACCAAGAGGCGGCTGATCGTGGACGGGAAGATCGGCGAGTTCCTGCAGAACAGGAGCACATCCGCTGAGCTGGGCGAGAGGAACAACGGAGCCGCGAGGGCCGTGGGGTTCAACAGGGAGCCCATCATCAGGATGTCGAACACCTTCGTCGAGCCCGGGGACCACACGACGGAGGAGCTCGTCCGGATGGTGAAGAACGGAATCTACTTCAAATCGTTCACCGAGTGGAACATCGACGACAAGAGGCTCAACCAGAGGTACGTCGGCCTGGAGGCCTACCGAATCCGGAACGGGGTCCTCGGGGAGATGGTGAAGGCGCCGGTCCTCGAGATAACGACACCCGCCCTCTGGGGGAGCGTCAAGGCGAGGGGGAGGAAGCTCGAGTTCGAGGCGGCCGTCTGCGGGAAGGGTGACCCGATGCAGGGAGCGCCCGTCTGGACCGGCGGCCCGGACACACTGCTGGGCGGCGTGAGGATCGGGGTGAGGTGAGAAGTTGAAGCCCGGCGAGCTAAACGAACTCGGCCTGAAGGCTGCGAGGAACCTCGGAGTCGACGAGGCCGTCCTCCTCTCTTCGGTCGGAAGGGTGCAGATGGTGAGGTTCGCGAACGACTCCCTCTCGGTGGCGAAGAGGGCCGAGGAGAGCGAGGTGTCCGTGTACCTCGCAAAGGGAGGAAGGAGGATAGTCGGGGGGTCCTCGAACACCGAAGGCGCGAGCCTCGGGGCGTTCGTCGAGCGCCTCTACAAGACGATGATGAACCTCTCCCGAGGGGCCGTCTACGCTCCTCTTCCCGGCTCGCCCTCGAAGTTCACGCGGCCTGGCACGTTCGACAGGAGGCTCGGGGAGGCCGAGAAGGAGGTCTCCGACTACGCCCGGGAGGCGATCGCGTCCGTCCACGAGGCGGGCGGGCGCAGGAGCGCGGGAGCGCTCGAGGCGTCGCTGGTCAGCACGCACATTCTGTCTTCGAACGGGACCGAGGGACACGACACCACCTCCAGCATCCTACTGAACGTCAGGGCCTTCACTGAGAGGAACGCCAGCGGCCACGGGCTGTCCTGCTCCTCCGACCTCAAGGGGTTCAAGCCGGCCGAGGCGGGAAGGAGGGCCGGTAGCGACGCAAGACGCATGCTCAACTCGAAGAAGCCCGAAGAGGGGACCTACCAGGTGCTCATGAGTCCGACGGTCGCCGCGAACCTGATATCGCTCATGGGCGGCTTCGCGTCAGCTTTCGCAGTCGAGGCGGGGACGTCCTACCTCGTCGGCAAGATGGGGAAGAAGGTCGCCACCGGGAACTTCGACCTGACCGACCACGGGAGGGTCAAGGGGGGCCTAGGGGGCAGGAACTTCGACGACGAGGGGACGCCCACCCAGACCACCAAGATAATCGAGCGGGGAGTTCTCGCGAGCTACCTGCACAACCTCACCACCGCGAAGACCTTCAAGACGGAGAGCACAGGAAACGCAGGCTGGATTGAGCCGAACCCCTGGAACCTCGAGGTGGGCGCGGGGGACTCGCGCTATGACGAGATGGTGAAGGAGATGAAGAGGGGAGTGATCCTTACGAGCAACTGGTACACCAGGTTCACCAACTACAGGACGGGGGAGTTCTCCACCGTGCCGAGGGACGGCACCTACCTCGTCGAGAATGGCAGGGTGACCAAGCCGCTGAGCGGGCTCAGGATGAGCGACACGCTCGAGAGAATCTTCTCGTCCGTCAAGCTGCTCTCCAAGGAGAGGGAGTGGATAGAGTGGTGGGAGGTCGACACGCCGACCCTCTGCCCCTGGATACTCGTCGACGGGGTCAAGATAACGAGGGCCTACGGCTCGGCGCCCTGACTCAGCGCGGAGAGAGGAAGCGACCTTGTGGTCAAGGGTAAGGGAGCAGTTCGAGGGTCAGAAGGTCAGGCTCGGCGTGGCGCGGAAGATGCTCGAGTACGGCGTCAGGGTCTCCGACGACAGCCGGCTCTTCGTCGGCGGCCTGGAGGTCGACTACTCGGCGCTCGCGAGGGACCTGGGGGCGGACAGGCGCGTCGTCAAGCAGACTGCGGAGCAGATAAGGGGGGACGAGTTCCTGTATTCGGTGTTCTCCAGGATAGCGCCCGTCGGCTCCAGCCTCGTCCCGGTCGCCTCCAGGCTGGGCTACTCGGCAATCGTCATCGACGCAGATCCCAGGGCTGCGGGCGTCCTCGCTGCCGCCGCCGCGGCCCTGGCAAGGCATGGGGTCATCGTCCGCCAGGCGCTCGCGGAGGACCCCGACATGGTCCCCGGCGCCAAGCTCACGCTGGTGGTGGAGGGCCAGGTGCCGGGCGACGTACTGGACGAGCTCAACAAGCTTAGCGAAGTGAGAAGCGTCACCGTCATGAAGTAGGGACCTTCTCGAGCATTCTAGAGAAGGTCCAGGACACCGTGTTCAGAATCTCGTTCAGCCGCTCGCCTTCCCTATAGTTCTCGATGGTCAGCACGCCTATTTTGCCGGACCTCTCGGCGACGCTGAACCTCATCTCCCTTCCCTTCTCGAGCTTCCCGCTCGAGACTAGAGCTTCGTCCTTCGCCTTCATCCCCGCGAGAATCTTCCCCAGGAGGAACGACTTGAAGGGAGGCGTCTCCGACTTCAGGGAGACCTCCGCCACAGGTTCGACGACAAGCCTCTCCTTCGTGATCTTGGCGACCGCTATCGTCTCGCCGCCCTTGTCCCTGCGCAGCTCCCGCATCTCGGGTATCTGACCCGTCTCCTCCTTCGGCCGCGCGAGGACCTCGGACGCGGGCCGGAAGCTCGACGCCCTCAGGACCGAATCGACCATAGTCTGCGCCTCCCTCAGCCTCTCGACCTCCTCCTGGAGTTCGGATATCCTCGACTCTATCCAGAGCTTCAGGTCGGCAGCCTTCTTCAGCTGTTCCTCGCTGGTCGCCATCGCCATTTGGAGACCCGGGGGGCGCTAAAAAGGATAACGAGTCGGGCCGGTGACCGATAGATTTACACCGGCTGAAGCAAGAGCCGAATTCCTTGAGGAAGACCGCCAGACTCGGTCCCCTGCAGGTCGGGCCCGGCTTTCCGGTCCGGATCATGGCGGCCGTGAACGTCAGCCCCGAGTCGTTCTACAAGGGCTCTGTCGTCACGACCTCCCGGGCGATGGTGGCGACCGTGAGGAGAGCCGTCGAGAGCGGCGCGGACATTATTGACGTCGGTGCGATGTCCACCGCCCCCTACCTCAAGAGCGAGGTGAGCGAGGAGGTGGAGAAGGAGAGGATAGCGGCGGCGCTGCGCGCTCTCGAGGGCCTTGACGTGGTCATCTCGGTCGACACCCTGCGCGCATCGGTGGCCGAGCTGGCGCTCAAGGCAGGCGCGTGCGCCGTCAACGACGTCTCGGGGCTCAAGAACGACGGAGAGATGGCGACGGTAGTGAAGGACCACGGAGCCTCGCTCCTTGCGATGGCCCACTCCTCGCAGAGCTCGCGGGCTCGACCCATCGTCCAGGTTCGCGAGGCGTTGCAGAGGACGCTCGCAATCGCCGAGGGGGCCGGCATCCAGGAAGAAAGGATAGTCCTGGACCCGGGTATAGGGTTCTTCAGGGAGGAGGGCGCCGGGAGGGCGTACTCGCCTCAGGCGCTGATGCCCTGGCACCGGTGGGACGCTGCCGTCCTCGCGGACCTGCAGGAGCTGAGGTCGCTGGGGAGGCCGCTGTGCGTCGGTCTCTCCCGGAAGTCGTTCCTCGGAAGAATCCTGAAGCTCGACGACCCGGGAGAGAGGCTCACCGGGTCGATCGCGGCCACGGCGATCGCTGTCGCGAACGGGGCCGACATGATAAGGACACACGACGTGAAGGAGACGGCTCAGGCGGTCAGGGTCGCCGAGGCGCTGACGAGACAAGGTCCGAGAGCAGGTCCGGCCTCCTGACCACCTTCTTTCCACTCTTCAGAGAGTCGGCCATCTGCGATACGGTCTTCCCAGTGACCGGGTCGGTGAATCCGGGACGTATCTCCTTCAGAGGGGCCAGGACGAACGGTCTCTCAGAGATCTTCGGATGAGGTATCTCCAGCCCAGGCTCAGAGACAACCGCGCCGTCGTAGAAGAGGATATCCAGGTCCACGACGCGCGGGCCGTACCTCGAGTCGCGCTTTCTCCCCATCTCCGCTTCTATGGCCTCGAGGGCGTCCAGCAGAGCCCTGGGGCCGAGGGCCGTCTCGACCGAGATGACGCAGTTCAGGAACCAGCCCTGGTCCTCTCGATACATCGGCTCCGTCTCGTACACCGGGGAGACGCTAGTGACCTCCCCGAGTTTGCCGACCGCTTCGATGGCGCGCCTGAGGTTGCCCACCCTGTCCCCCAGGTTCGAGCCGAGCGCCACTATCGACTCGACCACGTCTCTCTGCTCCGGTCGATCTCGACGCCGATGGATGGCTCGAGGGAGTACTTCGCCTTGCGGACCCTGACTACGACCCTCTCGACTGGAAACGCCTCCAAGACCGCCCGGGCCACGCCGTCGGCGACGGTCTCGAGCAGGGTGAACTCCCCTCCAGAGACGACCGAGGTGACGCGATCCATGACATCCTTGTAGTTTACCGTGTCGTCCACGTCGTCGCTCCCTCCCGCGCGTGCGAGGCTCAGGAACAGGCTCACGTCGACGATGACGTCCTGCGACTGGCGTCTCTCCTCGGGAGTAATGCCCACCTGGCAACTGACACGGACGTTGTCTACGAAGATCCTGTCGGTCATCGAGGACGCGGACGAGCTCCGGACGACTCAGCCTTAAGGTTGGCTCCTGGATGTCGGCAAGCCAAGAATTCAGCAGTGGTTTGCCATGACAGAGTCTAGGAGCGCGTTCTGCGCACCCAGGGAATCATCCACAGCCTTCATGACCCTGTCCTCGGACTTTGGCCTCGCTATGAACGCTCTCCAGACCGCGGCGTGCCTTACGTCGGCCTCTTCGTGGAGCTCGAAGTATCTCGTCGCGTCACCACCCTCCATTCCGTAGAACTTCCTCAGCCCTTCTATCTTGGAGCGGCTTATCTCGGGGAGCTGCTTCTCGTAGGCGTACATCGCTGCGGCCCCTTCCTCGAATGCCGAGGAGGTCAACCCTTCCAGCGCCCGGACAGATCTGAGGGTCGCGGGAGCGCCGCGATACCCGTCGAGCCTGCGCCTGGTCACTCCCAGTGAACCTGCGAACCTCACCCACGGTTCGATGTGCGTGAGCTCTTCCTCCATGTTCTCCATCATGGGGCCGGCGCGGGACGGTCCGGCCAGGGAGGCCACGTTCGAGACGAGCCTCGGGACGACCTTGACCAGCTGGAAGTACTCCATGGAGTAGCCGGCGAGGCTCTCCCGAGTCAGTTTGCCCTCGGACCACATCCTGTAGAACGGGTGCTTGAGCAGGCTCTGTTTCTCGATCTCGGCGTCTATCTTGACCAGAAGAGACATGAAGTCACCGGTCGTCTCCAGTTAGATAAGCGTTCCCAGCTCAGGCTCTGTTAACTTGATGGGCCACACCTGAGGATTTTGGGCCTGTTAAGGGTCGGGCCATAAGTCGCTTTCATGGGCTTTGTTAAGTTGACGGGCCATGAGGCTGATTCTTCAAGACGCGTTCGTGACAGCACGTCTATATCCTTCCAGTCAACTCAGGACACTGAAGCAAGATGAACCACGTCACCGTTCAGAACTTTCTGGTCGGATTTGCACCATTTGCTGCAATAGAACTAATCCTGGCAGTGGCTGGGATACAGGTCTACTGCGGCACATTGACACCACTTCCACCGTGTCAGGGAATATGTAGCACAGCGTGCGGACAAGTAGCGTGGATGAATGCGATATGGCTGATACCCGTCGGCTTGGGCGTAGGCGCCTTGCTAGCCACACGCAGAATTCCATTCACCCACAGACCTAATCGTCATTCAGAACACCAGTCGTGGCCCGAAGGTTTACAGCGCCCAGAGTCCGAAGGACGGCCCATCAACTTAACAGAACCCAGCTCAAAGGTGCGCGGCAATCGCCTGCGCCATCTCCCTCGTCCCCGCGGTCCCCCCGAGGTCATAGGTGACGTGCTCCCGTTCAGCGAGGACCTTGGTAGTCGCCTCCACAATCGCCTTCCCCGCGCTGCCCTGCCCCAGGTATTCGAGCATCCAGGCGGCCGAGAGAATCGTCGCCGATGGGTTGACTTTGTTGAGCCCCTTGTACTTCGGGGCGCTCCCGTGTGCGGGCTCGAACATCGCGTAGTGGTCTCCTATGTTCGCCGAGTAGATCAGCGCGATGGACCCCACTAGGCCGGCGGCCTCCTCGGAGACTATGTCCATGAAGAGGTTCGTGCCCACGACGACTGTCTGATCGAACCTCTGCGGGTTCTTGATGAGCTGCTGGGAGAAGTTGTCGATGAAGAGGTCTTCAATCGCGACCTCCGGGTAGGCCTTGCCGACCTCGTGCACCGATTCCAGGAAGAGGCCATCGGTGACCTTCAGGATGTTTGCCTTGTTTATGGCGGCGAGCTTCGTCCAGCCCCTCCTCCTCGACTCCTCGAACGCGAAGCGAGCGACCTTCGTCGACTTGTCGCGGCTGATGACCCTGACCGCGGCCGCCACGTCCTCGTTCAGCTTGTATTCGATACCGGAGTAGAGTCCCTCCGTCCCTTCTCGGACGCAGACGAAGTCGACCGGGCCGAGGGGGCCGGGGTGCCCCGGGAACGTCTTGATCGGCCTGACGTTCGCGTAGAGATTGAACCTCTGGCGGATGCTGATCGCAACAGACCTCGGCGTGCCCGGGATGGAGAGCGTGGTCGTCGGCCCCTTGAAGCAGCAGTCGGCCTCCTCCAGGACCTTCCAGGTTTCGTCGGGGACGAAGCTCGGCCCCTTGTTCCTCCCCCACCACTCCGCGCCCGCCTCGCAGCGAATGAACTCCGCGTCGGCGCCGCTTGCTTTCAGGACGATCATCATCGCCTCGACGAGTTCGGGCCCAGTGCCGTCACCCTCGATCAGAGCGACCTTCTTCACGTTCGGGTGGCCTCGCGACAGCAGATTTTATCCTTTCAGGGTTAAGCAATGACCCGAAAACCGATCTGGTGCGGGTATTGCTCGAGCGCCTCCTCGGCGACAGCGGAGACCTCCGCCATCGGGGGACCTACCCTGGCCCACTCGACCACCCTCCTGACGCTCTCAACATCACCCTGGAGGAGGGCTTCTACGGACCCGTCTGGTCTGTTGCGGACCCAGCCGTCCACCCTAAGACGCACCGCCCTCTCGTGGAGAGAGGCCCTGAAAGACACGCCCTGGACCCGACCCTTCACGACGATCTTGATGGTTTTGCGACCCGAGCTCATGCGCCGACCGTCTCCGAAGCTTAGAAATCGATGCCTGGTATTTATCATGCTAATCCCGGCCATAGGCTCGGGGACGGGATGGGCGGTCTGAAGAGGGCGATAGACTCGCTGGTCTACGCGTCGGTGGCGCTGGGGCTTCTGTTCGTCTATGCCGCGAGCGCGCTCGTCCCTTCGTGGCTGCTCGCAGGCATAGCGGTCGGAGAGGTCGCCTACGCTGCGGCTGCCCTAGCCGTCGTGCTCGGGCACAGAAGCGGATACTTCGCCGTCGCCACGCTAGCGCTCATCGTCCTCGCCGTCTCCCTGCCCCAGCCTGAGCACTACGCGTTCGCTGAAAGCGGTCAGGTCGGCGCGTTCTTCATATTCGCGGCGGGGTCTGCGATGCAGGTCTGCCTGGTGGTGTTGGTTCCTCTTTACCTGAGGCGGACCCGGGGCGTGGCATAGCTTATCTCAAAGGCCGCAGAGATCCCGAGCATGAAGATGGAGTACTTCGGGATAAGAGTGACCGACCTCGAGGCCTCGCTCAAGTTCTACACCACCGCACTCGGGCTGCAGGAGGTCATGAGGGGGGACATGACGGAGCACGGAAGGGGCCGCTGGATCGTGCTGCGGGACCCTGCGAGCGGACAACAGCTCGAGCTGAACTGGTACCATGTGGGCTCTAGGTTCGCCACACCCTACTCACCGGGCGAGGGGCTCGACCACATCGGATTCCTGGTCGAGGACGTCTCAACGGCCTACTCGGAGCTCTTGTCAAAGGGAGCAAAAGGGACCGAAGTCACCCCTGAGAGCACTGAAGGGTGGCAAGCCTACCTGGAGGACCCGGACGGCAACTGGATAGAGCTCTTCAGGAAGTAGGCCGGCGGCCGCAATCGTGATGGGTGCAAAACTCGTCACGCGTTCTGTCTGGGTGGCGGTCTCCATTCGCTGCACGACGGACAGATGAGGAAGAACTTGGACCCGCTGACAATCCTGAACGCCGAAGCGCCGCACGTGGGGCAAGGCACTTGCTCCTCCTTCCATCCGGTCTCGAGCCCCCTCTCCTTCAGCCAGTCGACCACCGATAGCATCGTGGGATCGCTCAGAAGGTCGACGGGGATGTCCTCGTAATACTCCACGGCCAGTTTCAGCCTCTCGAACTGGGACGGCGAGATCCTTCCGTTGAGCGAGTATCTTGCGAAGACCGCCACGAGGCGTTTCCTCTCCTCCTCCTTGTCCAGTCTTGTGTCAACTCCTGAGAGGAAGAACAGGCAGAGGAGTGCCGTGGCCGCGACGAGCCCGTAGGGCGTCTGGAGGAAGAGTATAGGGAGACCGAGGTAGGGGATCTCGATGGCAGGCACGCCTAGGACCTGGTTGGCATCGGTGACAAACGGGTCGTTTGCTAGGTTGTTGTCTCCCTTCGTCTGATAATCGGCCATACCGTTCGGCTCCTGGCCCACCGATACGACCCTGTGAATCACGATGGGCTTGAGGAAGGCGTCGAGGCCGGGGACGCCGGTGCCGCTCTGGACGAAGACTATAATCGTGCCATTCTGGATGGGTCCGTGCTGGGCTTCGAAGAAGACGAGCTCGCCGTTCTGGAGCTTGGGATACATGCTGTTCCCCTGGACGACGGCCACAGGGTACGTCTTGGTCCCCGCGACGAGGGGGAGGCTCAGCAAGAAGACCAGGACCGAGAAGCCAACGATGAGCCCGATGCGCCCCGTGGAGAGCTTGAACCGGTTTCTGGTTGTGGACATCTTCTCACGCTCTGTAGGTGTAGCTTACCTCGAACAGGGTTGGCTTGGGGGCTCCCCAGATGATGGTCAACGCGGCCGTCGATGGTGCGGTGATCACGACCTCGACGTATCCGGACGCAGGTACGGCTCCCGCGGAGGAGGAGATCGATGCCGGCTGGTAGAGCGAGGTGAGGGTTGCTGCCGAGTCGCTAGCCATCGTGGATTGGACCGCGCCCGCCGAGTTGGTCGTGTAGTACGAGACGCCTATCGACTGCCTCGCCGGCACGAGAGCGTCGCAGAGGACGCCCCAGTAGGTCGTGGCCGTCCCGAAAGTGCACGAGTCCGAGGCCTGAGAGTTGGGCACCTTAGCGTATTGCACTGCGTTGGAGTACCCCGTCCCAGTCACAGGGCTCCCGGAGGAGGCCGCCCACACACCAATGCTCCCGGCCGTCTCCGTCGTCGAGGTGTAGCCTCCGAAGAGCGAGAAGACGAAGTCGTTGTCTGCCAAAGTCGACACTGCGGAGACAGTCGGGTCGGCCGCGGTGCCTGAGCACGCGGTCGCCGTCTTGGGTAGGCCCGAAGACGAGTCGAATGGCGTGGTCGTGTCGGCTCCTGAGACACCAAACGCTATCCCCGATGCCCCGGTGGGGGCTGAGGCGAGGTGGACAGACACCGTATCCGAAGAGACCGCGGTTGCGGCAATCCCGTACCATTCGGCGACGGTTATCTCGTTGACCCCGGAGCAGGCGATGAAGGAGCTGCGGGCCGACCCCTGCCACGCTATCTTCCCCAGGGAGTCGGTGATCGACGAGACGGTCACCGACGAGCCCGAGGAGTAAGTGTCGATGGAGAGGACAACCACGTCGTTTGTCTTCGTCGTGGTCAAGGACGGGATGGTGAAGGTCGAGCCAGACGTCCAGGTCCCCGTCGCGCTGCCGTCGAGAGCCGGTGCAGGAGCGTCGGCGAAGACCTGCAAGGAGAGGCTTCCTGCTGGGATTGAGGTCGCAGATGAGAACTGCGGCGACCAGAGGTACATGCTCGACCCAGCGGCGAGCGTGAACGAGTTCTCGCCCCGGACTGCGTCGCAGAAGCCGGAGATGTTGGGAGAGCTGGTGTTTGGGGCGGTCCAGGTCTCGGATTGAGACGAGACCGTCGAACTGGCGATGTCGTAGGCATCCCAGTGCGCGGCGTCAGGAAATGTGTTCAAGGGTCCTATCCACCCCGTCGGTACTCCGTATGACGTGGGAGCGCCTCCCTGCATCATGTATCCGAAGAGCATATCGTCCGCGTTCGAGGTGCTCACCGTACACGTTGCTGGAGTGTTGGCGTTGGCCACCGCGGGCAGGGCGCCGTTGGAATCGAAGGGGCTGTTCGTGTTGGCTCCATTGATAGCCAAGTATGCTGGATTGCAAGCGCTGCCGCTTGTGTAGGTTATCGAGACCGTGACAGGAGTCGAGATCGCGGCAGCAGAGAATGCCCAAAACTCTGCACCAGTTCTCGAACCGATAGTCTTCACCCCGAGACGGGTGTTCCAGACCAAACCGCCGCCGCTTATTGACATGGCTGTAACCCCCGGGTTGCACATCACCATGACCACGATTACGTCGTTGGTGTCAGTAGTCGAGACGCTTACGGTGGAGGGAGATGGGTTGTTGCCGCCAATCCCGTGGCTATCTAGGGAGAGTGTGCCGCCTGCCGCTGCTGGCTCGGTGCCCTGAGTGTCCACTGCCAGGCACGGTGATGCACAGCCGGTCACGGGTGCGTTGAGGTTTTCGTAGTACGGCCTGAGGAAGACGCCTCCGTCATCGGCCGCGCTCGTCTTCAGAATCGTCACGTTGGTGGCGCTCAGCGTGACTATGAGGGCCGCAACAATCCCGAGAGGGAGCAGGTGCCTGACTCGCAGTCGCCCCAAGTTCCTCTTCAGCCCACCCGCTAAGCGACCGTGACTTGAATGGCCGCGGGGGCCGTCCACGTAATCGCGCTCGTGTCCCAGAGGACGGTCATCGTCTGCCCGGTGGTTATGGTGGCCGGGCTCGTGAAGATGAAAGTGTACACTGTGCTCGTCGTGCCAGCAGCGGAGGTGCTTGTCACAGTGATTGTGTACGCGTGGCTGGTTAAGCCGCCCTCGATGGTTATCGTCCAGGCTACTTCCCAGTCGCCAGCCACGAGGGCATTCACATACATAGTGCCACCGTTTGACCAAGCCAACCCGGAGGCCGACGCTGCTTGCGCAGCCTCGACGACGTTGTAGCTTATGGCGGAGGCGAGGTAGTATCCGTTATCGACGACGTACTCACCTTGGTACCCTGCGTTGATGCTTGGGTTTATTGTGACGGATGCGGCGTAAGCGCCGACGGAACCGATGAGTATTATCGAGAAGAGGAGCAGGTAGACCAGCCTTATGCTCCGGTTGACCAGCGGCAACCTGACGAAGTGATCGCTCATTCTTCCCACCAATCCATCCCTATACGATTGAGACCTGGGTCGCAGAAGGAGCCGTCCAAGTGACCTGGCCCGTATCGTAGAGTATCGTCATGGTCCAGCCGTTGGTGATCGTCGCGGGAGTCGTGAACTCGAAGGTGTACAGGGTGCTGGCCACCCCAGTCGCAGCGGTCGTCGCGAAGGTTATCGTGTAAGTGTGGGAGGCCGTTGCCCCGGTCTGGAGCGTCATCGTCCATTGAATCTCCCAGTCGCCAGCCACGAGGGCGTTCACGTAGGCAGTCTGGCCGCTTGCGGTCCAGCTCAACGGCGCCGTCGAGGCGCTCTGAGCTCCCTGAACCACGTCATAGGTTACCGCCGACGCGAGGAAGTACCCGTTGTCGACGACGTAGTTGCCCTGATAGCCAGCGTTGTTGGTCGTGTTAATAGTCACGGAGGCGGCGTAGGCGCCCACGGACCCGACGAGTATCAGCGAGAATAGAATCAAATAGACCAGCCTTATGCTCCTATTCATTAGGGGTAATTTTATCATCTTTCCCATAATTTCTTCGCCTATGGATTTGGTTTTTTCTGAGTTATAAGAAAACACCCGAATAGGTTCGCCGCTTTGTTGGTCCTCCCCTTCCCCGGGTCACCCGCAGTGGTGTTTCTCAAAGACCGACAACCGGAAAAGGCAGATTCGGGAGGACATATAAAGAAATTGAATTTTATCTCAAAACTCCATCATCTTATCAATTTCTTTTCACTTTCTCATCTTTGAGACGAGCCACCTCATCTGCTGTTCATGGCCTTCTCGGACCTAACCGACGACCAGTGGAAGAAGGTCAGGAACCTCCTTCCCGGCACCTCCAAGGATGGCAGACCAAGAGCTGACGACAGGCGTACGATCAACGCCATTCTGTTTGTGCTGGAGGCCAGGATACCCTGGAACTACCTCCCCAAGGAGTACGGAGACGATTCTACCGCAAACAGGAGGTTGAAGGAGTGGAGGAAGGAAGGCGTCTGGGAGAGAATCGAGGATGTCATAGGGCTCCATGGTGGACAGGCGGGAGCGAACGTGTTCAACGTTGGGAGTGGCTCCCCCCTCGAGAGCAAGCGGGAAGTAGATTCAGCTTCCCAAGATTACCTGTTCGGATGAAGACACGGGGTCTGACCAGACTAGGTTGATGAATGAGCGGGCCCGGAGGGATTTGAACCCTCGACCCTCAGCTTTCTACCTCTTGAAGTCGCAGGCT
Source organism: uncultured Nitrososphaerota archaeon (assembly GCA_963703285.1). Lineage (GTDB taxonomy): Archaea > Thermoproteota > Nitrososphaeria > Nitrososphaerales > Gagatemarchaeaceae > Gagatemarchaeum. The sequence continues at coordinate 134,617 of OY969807.1, read as the reverse complement.
GATGCCCTGATCCGTACTAGGCTACGGGCCCTCGCACCGCGCCAAGACCCTTCGGCTATTAACCCTTAGGCGGATCCCAGCGCGGCCTTGATCCTTTCCTGGACGGCCTTGACACCCGCGTCGACGACGTAGGGGCCCAGCCTGGGACCCTTCTCTGAGCCGATCAGGATGCGATAAACCGCAGAGAAGAAATTGGCGGTGGTTCCGTCGGCCTTCCTCACAGCCTCGAAGGCCGCGGCTTGCACTTCGTCTGGGGTAGTGCAGCTGTCAAGGGCGTCGGCGAAGCTCTTGAGTGCAGCCTGCGTCTGAGGGTCAATCTGCAGCCCTCCAGCCGCCGACGTGCGCTTGAAGGGGGAAGCCTCGGCAGAATCGACCTGGGGTCCTATCGTCGCGAGCTGCATGGCCCTCGCCCACCTCGCAGCCCACCCTATCCTGGTCGCGAGTCCAGGCGACCGCTCCTTCACAGCACCGTTCGCTATCAGGCGCTTTGCCACGAACTCAACGACCGCCGTGTCGGGTGCCACGGCAGCGAGCTCAGCCACCTGTCTGTATGGCACGTGGACGTCGGGCCTCTCGGGTACCTTCGTGAGGACGGTGTACTCGTATAGCCCGCGCTGCTTTGCGTCCTTCATCGCGTTGGGGTCCCTCTTATTTGCGAAGTAGAACGCCTCGAGGTCGTCGAACTCGTCCATGTAGGTCGGTATGTCCGCTATCGAGATGTTCCTGGCGCCGACTATCCGTTTGAACATGAGGAGCCTCAGGCTGGCGGCGGAGGCGTATTGGAGCCAGTCCTGTGGCGTCAGCACGTTGCCCACCGACTTGGCAATCTTCCGCCCGGACTTGTCCTGGAAGAGCTCGTAGGCTACGTGGTAGGGCGGGGGGTGCTTGAGGATGTTCTCGCAGATCCAGTCGTTCACCTTGACCGAGTCTGCTATGTCTTTCCCGTAGGCCTCGAACCTTATGTCGAGCGCGACCCATCGGGCCGCGAATTCGCTCTTCCATGCGAGCTTGCCCTCGCCCTCAGATATCGCTCTGTCCCCCTCGTAGCCGCATCCCACGACTACCTTGTCCCTGATCTTGGCGCTCTCGCACCTGTAGTGGATGGTCCCCCTCTCGGGGTCGTAGCTGGTCACCTTCGTGGTGTAGAGCCTCCCGCAGTTCTTGCAGATGGGCGTGTATGGGAAGACTGACTGATACTTGTCCTGGCCGGTGAGCTCCTTGATCTTCTCCCCGATGACCTCAGCGTTCTCCAGTATCGTCCTGATCTGGTCGTTGAGAAGCCCGCTCTTGTAGGCCTCCGCACCGCTCATGAAGGTGTAGCTGATCCCCAGCTCGTCGAGTGAGGCTTTGAGCAGGGAACCCACGTGTTCTCCGAACGACTTGTGGCACCCGAAGGGGTCGGGAACCCTGGTCACTGGATGGGCGATGTAGTCGTTGAGCCATTCCGGGAACCCCGCCGGGACCTTGCGGAAACCGTCGAGGTCGTCAGAGAAGGCGATGAGCTCGGACCTGTAGCCTAGGCCCTCGAGGGCCATCTTCACTCCATAGGACCTTATCGCGTCGCCGACGCTCCCTATGTGCGGGAGACCGGACGCGCCAAGGCCGCTCTCCACCCTGATGAGCGAAAGGTCCCTGCCCAGACGCTTGTCTCGCTCTATGGTCTCGTTGGCTACGCGGTCGAGCCACGTGCCTCTGCCGATTACCTTGAACTGCTGAGACAAGCGTAATCGGGTGGCTTCGCGGCCGATTAAAGGGGTTCGGGCGCCCTCTTCAGCGGTAGTAGGGCACCGCGACCTTCTCCATCGGCTTTGACTCTCTGGACATGCGGACCTTCTTCGCGGACGCCTTGAAGTGGTCCATCGTGACGATTGCCTCCTTGATGTGCGCCTTGGCGTCCTCTATCTTCGGATACTTCGCGACGTACTCCTGCAGGACCATCGAGACGGCCGTGTTGACCAGGGATGCCAGGTCGGCTCCGCTGAAGCCCTCGGTCATCTCGACGAGCGTGTCGGCGTCGACGTCCCTGTCCTTCTGCTTGCCTTCAAGGGCCAGGCTGAGTATCTGGAGCCTCGCCTCCTTGTTGGGTAGCGGGATCGAGATGATCTTGTCGAACCTTCCCGGCCGCACGAGCGCGGGGTCCACCATGTCTATCCTGTTTGTGGCAGCCAGCACGACGACGCCGTTGAGAGCTTGGATGCCGTCGAGCTCGGTCAGGAGCTGGCTCACGACCCTCTCGGTGACCATGCTGTCGCCGCCCAGCCCCCTGGTCGGCGCTGAGCGCGTCGATCTCGTCAAAGAAGATGACGCAAGGAGACGCCTGGCGCGCCCTGCGGAAGACCTCACGGACTCCGCGCTCGGACTCGCCGACCCACTTGCTGAGTAGTTCGGGGCCGCGTATGCTGATGAAGTTCGCCTCGCTCTCGGTCGCGACCGCCTTGGCGAGCATCGTCTTGCCCGTACCGGACGGACCGTGCAGCAGGACTCCCTTGGGCATGTTGTACCCGATGACCTTGTAGAGGTCCTGGAACTTCAGCGGCCACTCCACGGCCTCCTGGAGCTCCTTCTTCACGTCTTCCAGTCCTCCTATCTCGGACCACTTGACGTCCGGCGTCTCCAGATAGACCTCGCGCATGGCGGAGGGCATGACGTCCTTCAGCGCCTCCTCGAAGTCGTTCATTGTGACGATGAGCTTGTCAAGGACCTCCGGGCTCAGCCTCTCTTCTCCGAGCTTGAGCACGGGGAGCATCCTCCTCAGCGTCTTCATGGCGGCCTCCTTGCACAGGTACTCCGCATCAGCTCCGACGAAGCCGTGGGTGACGGCCGCGAGCCTCTCCAGGTCCACGTCCTGGGTAAGGGGCATGTGGCGGGTGTGTATCTGGAGTATCTCGTAGCGGCCCTTCTTGTCTGGCACCTTGATCTCTATCTCCCTGTCGAACCTTCCGGGCCTCCTGAGGGCCGGGTCGATGGCGTTGGGCCGGTTCGTGGCCGCGATGACGATTACCTTCCCTCTAGCCTCCAGCCCGTCCATCAGGGACAGGAGCTGGCTCACGACCCTTCGCTCGACCTCTCCGGTCACCTCTTCCCTCTTGGGCGCTATCGAGTCGATCTCGTCGATGAATATGATGGTGGGGGCCTTCTCCTTCGCCTCCTTGAAGATCTCCCTGAGCCTCGCCTCCGACTCTCCGTAGAACTTGCTCATGATCTCGGGTCCCGAGATCGGGATGAAGTGCGCGTTTGACTCTGTCGCGACGGCCTTGGCCAGGAGGGTCTTCCCCGTTCCCGGGGGCCCGTACAGAAGGACTCCCTTGGGCGCCTCGACACCGAGCTTCTCGAAGATCTCCGGGTGCCTCAGGGGGAGTTCGATCATCTCCCTGACCTTCTGTATCTCGTCCTTCAGGCCGCCGATGTCCTCGTAGGTGACCTGGGGAACTCCCCTCAGAGCCTCACCCTTCTCCGATATCACGAAGACGGTCCTCTGCGTGATGAGCGCTGCCTCTGCCGCCGGGCTCAGTCCTACGACCTGGAACGTCAGCCTGCCGCCGAAGTATGGAATCATGACGTTGTCGCCCTTGGTGACCGGCACGCTCTCCAGAGCGTCTGCGAGGTACCTCTCATCGATTGGCGGGACCGCCTCCAGGGGCGCCACGACCACCTTCTCGGCGGGCGGAGCCTTCACCTTCTTCACGGTTACCATGTCGCCAATCGCGACCCCGGCGTTGTTCCTGATGAGCCCGTCTATGCGGACTATGCCCCGGCCCTCGTCGGAGGGGTAGAGGGGAAGGCACTTGGCGACGGTCCTCCTCTTGCCGCGAATCTCTATGACGTCACCGGTGGAAGCGTCGAGGGCGTCCATCGCATCGTAATCGATCCTAGCCACGCCCCGTCCCACGTCTCGGGTGTAGGCCTCGAGTACCTTTAGCTGGACCTGTTGTTGGCTCACGCCTTTGTCACTTTCAGACAACGTTGACTCTCCTGTATCCCTTATTAGTGTTGTCCCTCAATTTGAAGGCCACTTCGAGCAGACCGTTCTTGTAGGACGCAGTGCCCGACTCGGGATCGATGTCCCGCTGCAGCGCCACCTCGGTCCTGTACTTCCGGTCTCCCCTGGCCGCCTCGACCGTCACCTTGTCCTCGATTGCGGAGAGCTGGACGTCCTCCTTCTCGACACCCGGCAGTTCCACAAGCAGTCGCAGATTTCCCTCCGCCTGGTCGAGGACCTGCTCGTATATCGGCGCCCTGTAGCCGTCGGGGCCCACGAGGTTGTCACCGAAGAACTGAATCCTGGGCTTACCCTCGGGCCCGAAGCCCATCGCCATCCCAGTCACGACCGGCTTCGAGAAGGCCTTCTGGCCCATGTTGACGCTCGATTTCACCGCGTCTTCAACGGACCTCTCGAACTCTTCAAAGTAATGGTCTATCTCGTCCAACATGTCCCGAAGGTTGGTTCTCTTCTCCTCTGACAAATTAACCACTGGTTAATTAGCCTATGGTTAAATCCTTTTAAATATTTCTGCCGCAGCACCAAGCACAATGACGGCGATAGAAGAGATTGTCAGCTCGAGGGCGAGATTGACCATAGCTAGTCTGCTTTCGTCGAGGCCGAGAACCCTCGGGGAGCTTGCAGAGACGACCGGGATGTCGGTCCAGGGAGTCCTCAAGCACCTCAAGATACTTTCGAGGTTGGGCATACTCAGGACGAAGAACCTCTCCTCAGGGAGGTACCTCAGGTCGAGGAAGCTCTACTACATCGACTCTCGGAGGGTGGCAGACTACTCCGAGGGCGACATGACGGTCGCGGTCCTCGGGAGGGAGATTGCGACAGAACCAGCGAGAGTCGACGACCCAAGCGCCGAGCTCGATAGGCTGGCCCAGGACGTAATCCTGATGAGACGGAGGGCCGAAGAGCTCGCTGAGAGGATGAGGAGGACGACAGAGGAGGTCACCGAGGACGAGTCGAGGATATCCCGGATTATCGAGGGGCTGGACATCACCACTGAAGAGAAGCAGATAACGTACCTTTCATTCGGAGACGACAGGCCCGAGAAGGTGAGAAGGATTCTGAGGGAGCACTACGGTTGTCGTAACCCGGACGAGGCTATTAACGGGGTGGCAATGCGGCTGAAGGAGGGATGAGCACGAGGAGAAGCTCGCACCTGGTGATGGTCACCAACGACGACGGAGTCTTCAGCCCCGGGATAGTTGCGCTCACGGACGCTATCGCGCAGTTCGCCCACGTCTCCGTCATCGCCCCAGAGGGCCAGCAGAGCGCGGCCGGCATGAGCCTCACGTTCCACAGGCCCCTGCGCGTCGAGAAGGTGCTCGTTCACGGGAGGCCCTGCTACGCTGTCTCGGGCAGCCCCGCCGATTCCGTGATGGTTGGCGTTAACAAGATGCTGCCTCGGAGGCCCGACATGGTCGTCTCCGGCATAAACATAGGGGAAAACCTCACGATTCAGGACATACTGGCGTCGGGGACGGTGGCGGCCGCCATGGAAGCGTCGCTCCTCGGAATCCCCGCCGTCGCGTTCTCCATGGAGGTGCCGGGAAACCGGCTGTTCAGCCACGGGCAGAAGGACAGCCGGTTCGACCTGCCCGCGAAGGTCGCGGCTGAGATAGCGCGGGAGGTGCTCACCAACGGGCTGCCCCAAGGGGTGAACATACTGAACGTGAACTTTCCATGGAAGACGGTCGTGGGGACCAAGGTGAAGCTGACGTCGATCGAAGTGAGGAAGTACAGGGACTACGTACTGCAGAGGAAGGACCCAAGGGGAAGGCCCTACTACTGGGTCTGGGGCTCAAGGCTTCCGACTTTCAAGAAGAACTCCGACGTCTATGCCGTGCACAAGGAGAACGCGATCTCCATATCACCGCTGTCTCTCGACCTGACCCCGACCGTCGCGGCGCGGGTCCGGTCGTTCGGGGCGAGGCTGGAGAAGAGGATAGGCGAGGCGTACTCGAGCTCCGCCGGCTCGGAGCAACCTCCCAAAGGCTGACCTCCAGCCGAATCAGAGGCCGCTCGGGCTGTCTGGCGGCTGGACCTCGCGCGGGCTCGACGCAGGCCTCCTGATCAGGTAGCCCGCCGTTATCCCGGCCAACAGGAGGACCCCCATTAGCGCGTAGGCCCAAGTCGGGACGACGGTCGAAGCAGGCGCTGTTACTGTCTGGGTCGCGGTCTGCGTGGTGGTGGAGACGCTCGGCGCAGGGACGGAGGTCGTGGTCACAGTGACGGTCGGGGGCATGACGGTCACGGTCGCAGTCACTGGCTGCGTGACTGTGGTCGTCGCGGTCGCCGTTGCCGTCTGGGTGACCGTCACTGGAACGGTGGTCGTGACAGTCTGGGTCGGGCCTACCGTCACAGTCTCGATGGACGTTGTCACGGAGCTCGAGGTCGTTGACGAGGATGAGGTCGTAGTCGAACCCGAGAGAGGGCCGGTGACGAACTCGAACGCATCGCTGTACTCGGTGATGCTCTCGTACGAGAACAGCTGGAGCTGCGTGGGGTTCGCGGTGAAGGTGGTGACAGCTGTCGCGTTGCTGGTGAAGACGACTTGCCCGTTGTTAGCGTTGAACTCGTCCATCCACAGATAGGCGGATGAGACCGAAGTGTTTGCAGAGTAAATTACCTCCGCCGGGTTAGAGTAGTAGGGCTCGCCGTGGTACCACTCCGTCATCAGGCCAGTGAAGAAGCCCTCGGCGTTTGCATCGCTGTTGAGGCCGAGAAAGTATGTAGCGCCGCCTGCCGGGTACTCCTCCGTTGCAGATGCGCCGGTGTTAACGTCGTGCGCTGCCATGACGACGAATCCGGCGGAGAAGTACAGCTGGATGGTCACATTGTCTCCGGGATTGATGGTGCCCGAGTATGACGTGAGACCCCCGCCGCCGTTGGCGGGGAAGATGGAGTTGCCCTGGGAGTTGAAGACCTCGTAGCTCATGGCGAACCCCGTCCCCGGCATGTCTCCTGGAGACCAGTTATAGGAGAGGCCGACCTGGAACCAGTAACCGACGCTGGAGACTCCGCTGAGAAGGTAACCAGGGCCGGTGTCCAAGGTCGGGTCAACCTGCTCGACCGCCGTCACGTTGTACTCCAATGAATTGAAATTCTGGGTGAAGGTTATCCCCAGCTGCTCGTCATAGTTCGTTGGGACCGGAGGGTGCCTCTGGAGCTCTGCGGAGAGCGATGCAGCACTCGGCGAGCCTCCCATGTGGACGGTCTCGCCAGGCGTAATCGCGTGGGTCGCCGTCTCGATTTGCCCGGACCTGGAGGCTGCAAGCCCAGACATCACCAGGAGAGAAGCCAGAAGGACCACCGTCGCGGGTAGCAAGATTCGCCTTGACCGGTCCATCATGCGTCACCCATCGATTCCGGAGACGCTTTGAGGGCGTGGTACTCGACACGGCGCCGGGGCTGAAGCACTCCTGTGCTCCCGACCCCTAGGTCATCGGATCCTTCAAACCCCATGCCGTTAGCCGCCCAATGGTCGATATTTGGGAAATTTCCGAAATCGTTCCCTAATCTATAGAGAATCATGACCCTCCGCTCCAATTCACGCGCTCCGACGGCGTCATCGGCTGTCAGTCCCGCCAGTGGTGCCCCAAAGTCAGCGTGATAAAGGTTGATGGTTGGATATCTAGAGCAAAACAATCAAGAGAAGGGGAATCAAGGATAAATAGGGCGCTCGTCTAATGCCTCTCAAGTCGAGACTCGATGAGGTCCGGTGCTTAGGGTTGGCGAAGAGCCTGGTGTCTTGGCGCGCTCCGTCGGCTCCCATGGCGGACCCTGAGGTCAGGTTCGTCGTCCTCTCGACCCTGGTGAAGATGGCGTTCCCCCCGCTCTTCTTCTCTTCAATACCGAAGAGGGCGATAGGCTTCTCCTATCCGAGCGGTATAGAAGGGAGGGTCCTCGGCCTCTCGCTCCTCGGGGTGACGGGCACGATGGGGTTCATGCTCTCGGCGTCTATAGGGCCCGCGGGCGACCTCGTCATGGCCTGGCTGACCGGCGGCACGGCGGTGATAATGATCTACAACTCCACTCGGTGCCGCATCGCCTTTCTGAAGGAGTACTGCTCAGGCTGCAGGCTCAGGCCAATCATCGAAGAGCATGAGTCGATGCACCTCAACGGGGAGAGGAGCGAGGATGTCATCTGGGGGGAGGCGAGGAGGAAGTACAGCTACGACGGCCTCGGCCTCGCGGGCGACCCTCAAATCTGCGCGTTCTGTCCGATTGCCAAAAAGCTAAGAAACGACTGACTGGTGGTGGGCACCCTTGGTTCACCGGGTTGCGGTACTTGATTCTGACTTGTGTCATTCAGACAAGTGTGGCCTAGAGTGCATCAGAGACTGCCCCGTGAACATCAACGGCGAGCAGTGCATCGTCCTCGGTGAAGAGAAGCTCGCCGTAATCTCCGAGTCGCTCTGCATAGGCTGCGGGATATGCGTCAAGGTCTGCCCCTTTGACGCGATAACGATCCTCAACCTCGGCGAGGAGCTCAAGCAGGACAAGATCCACCAGTACGGCATCAACTCGTTCAGGCTGTATCGTCTACCGACCCCGCGGAAGGGGCAGGTCGTCGGCCTCGTGGGCAGGAACGGGGTGGGCAAGTCGACGGCCCTCCAGATACTCTCGGGTCAGCTGATCCCGAACCTGGGGGAGTACGACAGGGAGCCATCGTGGGACAAGTTCCTAGCGTACCTGAGCGGGAGGGAGATGAAGGAGCACTTCAAGAGGATAGAACAGGGAGAGATCAGGGTCTCGCTCAAGCCCCAGGCCGTCTACAAGCTCCCCGAGATCTGGAAGAAGGACGCCAAGTCGCTGCTCGAGAAGGTCGACGAGACGGGGGCGATGGACGACGTCGTCAGGGAGCTCGCCCTCAGGGAGGCCCTGGAGAAGAACGTGCCCGAACTCAGCGGAGGTGAGCTCCAGCGGTTGGCCGTCGCTGTTGCCTCCTTGAAGGACGCCGACATCTACCTCTTCGATGAGCCCTCTTCCTTCAACGACATCTATCAGAGACTCGCCGTGTCGAGGCTGATAAGGTCGATAGCGGCGAAGGGAAAGTACGTCGTCCTGGTGGAGCACGACATCACCTTCCTGGACTACGCGAGCGACTACGTCCAGATAATCTACGGTGAGCCAGGCGCCTACGGTGTGGTGTCTTCGCTCTACCCGTCGCGGACGGGGATAAACTCTCTCCTCGAGGGGATGCTGCCCCAGGAGAACATCCGGTTCAGGGACAGAGCAATCACCTTCGAGACGGCCACCTCGATGGAAAGCCAGCAGTCCGAAGAGGTCGTGGCCAGCTACACTGACATCACGAAGACCTTCCCCGGTTTCCGGCTCCAGGCCCACGGGGGCGAGCTCACGAGGGGCGTAGTGCTCGGCATCATAGGCGCGAACGCTCTCGGCAAGACGACCTTCCTGCGGACGCTCGCCGGGGAGGAGAAGCCGGACAGCGGTAGCATCAACCTGGGTGCCAAGATCGCTTACAAGCCACAGTACCTGAGGTCCGACTACTCTGGGACGGTTCAGGACTTCTTCACAGAGAAGGTCGGCAAGGGGTTCGACGAGCCCAACCTTCAGGCGAACCTGGCGGTCCCGCTCAGGATCGAGAAGCTGCTCGCAAGGAACATGTCTGAGCTCAGCGGAGGCGAGCTCCAGAAGGTGGCCATCGTCACGACCTTCGCCCAGGACGCAGACCTCTATGCCCTCGACGAGCCATCGGCGTTCGTCGACGTTGAGGACCGCTTCGTGATCGCAAAGGCGATCAGCAGGCTGGTCAAGGCGGTGGGTAAGAGCGCGATGGTAATCGACCATGACATCCAGCTCCTCGACCTGGTCTCGGACAAGATACTGGTTTTCACCGGAACGCCCGCGGTCGAGGGGAGAGCCACGGCCCCGATGGGGAAGGAGGAGGGCATGAACATCTTCCTGCACGAGGTCGGTCTCACCTACCGCAGGGACATCAACAGCGGCAGGCCCCGGGTCAACAAGCCCGACAGCAAGGTCGACAGGGAACAGAAGGAAAGGGGCCAATACTACTACGTGACCAAGTTCGCTCCGGCGGAGACGCAGGAGGAGTAGCGGGTGGGGCCCGTTTGGTCAGGCTGCTCAGAGACTCGCTGAAGGACGTCCTACCGCCGGAGCAGCAGGGTGCGCTGGAGACCGGGATAGACGTGATCGGTGACATCGCCATCGTGAAGCTGCCTGGAGACAAGAAGGCTGGCCCTGCGGTCGGTCGGGCCATTCTGGCAACGATGAAGAGCGTCAAGGCCGTGTACGATCAAGAGGGGGGACTGGAGGGAGATTTCAGGCTCAGGAGGCTCAGGCACCTGGCGGGGGAGGAGAGGACGCTGACCCTCCACAGAGAGAACGGTCTAAGGCTCATGGTCGATGTCGAGACGTGCTACTTCTCACCCCGGCTCTCGACCGAGAGGGCGAGGATAGCGGACCTCGTCGAAGACGGGGAGACTGTGCTGAACATGTTCGCAGGAGTAGGTCCGTTCTCGATCACCATCGCGAAGAGGAAGGTGGCGGAGGTCTACAGCAACGAGCTCAACGGGGCCGCGTACGGACTGCACCTCGAGAACAACAGGCTCAACAAGGTGGTCGCGAGGATGCGCATGTCGAACGTGGACGCGGCAGAGCTCCCCGGACTCCTGGACACGAAGTTTGACAGGATACTCATGCCGCACCCGTCCCAGTCGAACCGGTTCCTAGCGGTCGCACAACGGCTCGCGAAGAAGGGGTGCTGGATACACTACTACAGGCACGTCTCGGGCGCCGACGTCGCAGAGGCGACGTCCAATCTGCAGACGGAGCTGCGAGGGTTGCTCGGGGAGGGATACGGCTGGACGAGCAGGAGGGTCAGAGAGATAGGACCCCACTACCTGGAGCTCGTCGCCGACATACGCACGCCCGGCTGACCCGAGGAGCGCCTGGCGTGGGCGAGCAGCTTGGCGACCCTGACCGGCTCCGGGATTCCGCCCTGGAGGGCGAAAGATTCTATGACGCGCAGAGCGTCCGGCCGCGAGATGGAAGCGAGACGAGCATAGACGGGGTGGCCCGTATGGAGCACCATCCTGACGCGCTCGCCGAGCTTCCTGTAGAGAGCTAGCTTCTCTGTGGCCGCCCCGAACTCGCGGGTTATGGCGTCCTCGATGCCCGACGATTCCCGGTAGGTCAGGCAGATCAAGGGTCGACCAACTTTCTTCGCGAGCAAGTCGAGGTCCACTATGTTGTAGTGGCTTATCACGCAGCCCGAGAGCATCAAGACGTTCACGTCCTGCCTCTTGAGCCGACGATACAGCTCCGCTATCGAGGCCGTCGCATCGTCGCCCCCCACAGTCGTCTCGCCGAGTGAGATCCCGTCTATGACGAGGTCCGACCTCATCACCACGCCGCCGAGTACCGAGCGAGAGTCGCCCTTCCGGAAGCTCTCGGCGATGCCGAGAACCCTGATTCCCCTCTTGTTGGGGTGGACCCTCATGAGGCTCGACTCGGGGGCCCCGCCTTAAAACTAGGCGGTGACCGGCAGCATGGTTCGCATCCGGGCGAGCTGCCGTCTGTTGGATGGAGGCTCAGACAAATGCCTTCTCGTCACGCTTAGGTTCTCGTAACTCTGATTCATCACAGCCCCCAGCCCAGCCAACCCGTCACGAACTATAAAGCATTGGTTGGGGTCGGTCCTCCTAGGGGTTGGTCGATCGCGGGCGCCAGCGCTCCGGGATTGTCGGCGCCGCAGCAGGAGGGGCGCACACTCAGACCATGACGAGCCCGGACTCGAAGCGGCTCACGGAGGCGAGGAAATCCCCCATCGCGAAGACCGGGACGATGGGGACCCCGAGGGTTTCCCTCGCTGGACCGTCGAGGAGGGTCAGGACCATTGGCAGGATTGGCGTCTTGACAGACCGCTTCTCCTTGTAGAGCGAGGCTCGCTCTATCTGCTCCCTGGCGATCCTCTCGAGTGAGGAAGGAGAGAACGTTCTGCCCCAGTGCTTGCAGTCGACGCAGAGGGCGAGGGTGGACGCCTGGGCGAAGACGTCGATCTGCCTGCGGGGCTTGGTGAGGACTATGTTCGTAGAGACCCCGTATCCGTAGGCCCTCAAGACGCCTGCGCAGAACCCCTCGAACTCCCGCCAGGTAAGGAGGGAGCTTACGGATTCAGGGGTCATCCCGAAGTTGATCAGGGCAATGGCCGAGAGCACCTGGTCCGGTACGGGTCCGGTGAGTCCCGACTGGAGGCTCATCCGGAACTGTGATGATAGCTCGCGGAGCGCCTCGAAGGCGGCCCCGTCCCCCCGCATCTTCTTTGAGAGGATTTCGAAGGGAGTCTCTACCGTCGGTAGTGGTCCGGAGAGGTTCAACCAGGGCACCCTGCGATGGATGAAGTCGGCCGCCTATTTTAGGACCTACCTTAGAAAACGGAGAAAGCGGACTCGTAGTAGCGACAGAGTCATCGCTAGATGGAGGATGAAATGACGGGAGGCAGAGTAGCCTCCCGCTGGACGATGGGTCGACTCTCAGAGGAGAGACGACGGCTGTGATCTTCCTGCGTTGCTCCGCCTGCGGCTGGTTCCGATTGCGATGCTGGCCGTTGCGACGAGGGCCACCAGGGTGATGACACCCACCACGGTCGGCGAGAGCGACGTAGTCGTCGTGGTAGAGGATGTGGTCGTTGTAGTGGACGTGGACGTGGTCGTCTGAGACGATGTGGTCGGAGACGAAGAGGTCGTCGTGGTGGTGATTGGACTTAGCTGCACCGTCTCGACCAGCGGGTTGTACAGCGTGGACCCGGCCGATGCGGTGTATATGGAGAGGGTGTACGATCCTGTGGCGAGGGTGGAGGGGATTGTCACTGAGACTGTCCCAGCCGAACTCGTCGTGAAGCTACCCTGGTATGCCACTGCACCGTTCGTTACCATCTGTAGGGTCACGTTGACGCCTGCGGCGGGCGATGTCGCTCCCGTGCCTTCGGCCGTCTGCACTGCCGTCACGGTGATCGACTGCCCCGGTGAGACAATCGGCGGAATCTGCGCCTCTGCGGTGAGGAAGACTGGTGCCTGTGCTAGCTGCGCAGACATCTGGTTGCCCCACGTGAAGGCCGGGTTCTTCGTCAGCGTAGCGAAGGCCGGAGAGGTGGAAGAGGAGTAGTCGGTTAGGATGAACGGGCCGTTGCCGATTATCCCGTTTCCGTACTTCCCTATGAATGTCGAGGCCGCGGTGAATCCTGCTTTCGCTGTGGTCGCCGTCACGAGGCTGACTCCGGTGAGAGTCTGGAGCGAGGCGAACTCCGGCGGGATGTACGACTGGGAGGCGTAGCTGGTGACCGCCGAGTTGAGGTTGGAGACGTCGGTCGGGTTGACCAGAGAGAGCCACGGCAGGCCCTTTGCGACAGACGTCGAACTGGACCAGACGTCCTTTCCGTTGGCGACCAGGCTGGCCATGCCAGCGTAGACCTGCCATGGGAGCATTCCCTGAGCGCCGGTGGTCGGGGTGAACGCGAAGAGCGCGCCCGCGGCGTTGATGCCCGCGTAGTACGTGTCTGGATAATAGAAGGTCGAGTAGACCTCCACCGAGGTCGCGTTGATGATCTGCAGGCCCACCACGGTCTGCCAGGATGGACCGTAGACCGCAGCCGAGTAGCCGTCATACACAGGGCTGTTCGGGTTCTGGGTGACCTCACCGGCAAGGATGTACTGGTAGAGGATGTCTGCCAGCGTCAGAGGCTGGCCGTCCGCCCAGGATTGCTGAAGCATCGGGGCGAAGTTGGCTATCACCGCGGTCTTGGCGGTCGTCCCCGAGGCAACGTTGACGAACTTGTCTTGGGTGGCGTTCATCACTACCGCGCTCGTCGGGACCGATATCGTCGGAGTCGGGTTGTCGCCCTTCACATTGAAGCTCCAACCGACTGTGTACGGGTAGCCAGTCGACGGCTCATAGAAGACCGGAGGGAAGGAAGTCGCTTCGGACCAGGTGACACTGTAGGTGTCTGAATATCCGCCCACCGGGTTCAACGAGGACTCGGCCAGGTAACGGACGCCAATGTCGGCCGTCCCAGAGGCGGTGTTCATGGTGAGGAAGGAGAGAGCGTTGTCGATCGGGTCGTCGACGAAGTTGGCTGTGACTCCCTGCAGCGAGGGCGATGCGTCGTAGGGCGCGAGCGATGTCGCAATGCCTATCACGACTGCGGCTTGCACCCCCGCCCCCGTCAGAGTGTTGAGGTCTGCGTCCCTCTGAGTGATGCTCGTGAAGTTGGTCGTGAAGAAGTTGAGAGCCTGGGTGTCCGCTGTGTTCAGAAGCGCGACCGTGGACGGCTGCTCCTTCGCTGTGTCGTTATACGTGCCAAAGGCGAGGCCCTGTGCGCTGCTGGCCGGGATGGCGCCCGCTATCGGAGCGTAGAGCTCTGCGAAGCCTTCGTCATAGTAGCTGTACACATCACCGTAGCTTGCGGGATAGATGTCCCAGGTAGCGTTCGCCGGGTCCGTGCCGTAGACTATCGTGTCGGCTGTCTGGAGGGTTCCGGGGATGACTGTGACGGCGAATCCTATCGACTTGAGCTCGGACGCGAGTTGGCCGTCGAAGGTGTGCCTGATCGGGTCATCCGTCCTGTCGAAGATGCTGATGGTTATGGCCTGTCCCTTGTAGTACCACTGCGGAGTCGAGGTGTCCTTGAACGTCGCTCCTGCGCCTATCAGCGCAGTGTAGATCGAGGAGTTGGCCGTGCTGACCGAGTAGGTGATGCCTGCGTAGGGCGCGGTCGCCGAGGACGTAATCAGTTGGTCTGGCTCGCCGCCGAAGACCGAGACGGTCGGAATCCCCTCGCCTCCGAGCAACGTTCCTACGAAGTAGTTCCTGTTGACGAGGTAGTTGAGCGCGAACCTCACAGCCTGGAGCTGGAACGGGTTGTAGCCCTGAGCTGTGTTGGTCGGGTTAATCTCAAGCCCGTACCAAGAAGCAGGGGCCTTGTACTGGTCGAAGGTGGACGGCACGGTTGACGCCTCGGTGGGCGTGACCGCAAAGTCGTACGCCTGGATCTTCCCAGCCACAAGGTCAGAGACCCCTGATGAGTCTGCACCGTTATAGGAAGTGAGCGTGATGCTATTGAGCGACGGGGACGATGGTATGGTGATCGTCGACCCCTGTGCAAGCGGAACCGCCACGAGCGATGATATCGCCAACAACGGCATAACTACGAGAACCAAGAGCGCCTTTTTGTTCTTGAGAATGCTTACCATTCTTAAGCCGCTTAAGGGGAGCCTGCCGTATATAACACTTGCTCGCGATGCTCCCGCGCCCCGCGGAACGCTCCGAAGGACAACTTCAGGAAGCTTCGCCACATCAGTCAATGCAAAACGCGCAGGCGGAGCTAGTCGGGATCCGGATTCGCAGCAAACGCTTCAACCGGTCGGAGCTCGGAGGACTCGCGTTTCCTCATCTGGCAACGCTTCTTCCCGCACTGTGAAAGCGGGGAGGGACGAGTGATGGAATCTCAGCGGAACGAAGGGGACAAGTCGACCCATGAGGAGCCGGAACTGTCGCCAGAATCCAGATTCCGTCGAATGCTAATGTTAATAGGAGGCTCCACGGCATTGTCCGACAATGGGATACGCCCGTTTTGTCCTGACGAAAACCGTGTCCTATGTACTCGCGCTGTTCGGAGCCGTATCCATACTCTATGTTGGAATCTATCCAACGATGCAGAAGGTCATCGAGGCTACTGCGGACGAAGCGGCGAGCGAGTTCCAGCGCAATCTGATAAAGTCGCACTCGGGGCTTAGCCTCACCGCGATTACAACGGCAGTCGCGACGTACAAAGCGACCTACCTATCCGCCTTCGGGTTCAACCAGCCGTTTCCCGTCAAGTTCGCATTGCAGATGGTCAATCTGTTCGAGTTCCACCTTGGTTCGGCCTACTTCCTTCAGGCTCCGGATGGCTCCAAACAGGTCTTGAGCATAATCGTCGCCTACCTGCCGAACACGATCCTCCTCTTCACGACGGGGACTCTCATCGTGGTCGCTGTGGGTGCAATGCTCGGACTCCTGGCGGCGAGGTCGGCCGGCGGGAAGTTCGACAGGTCCATCCCGATAATCGCCGTTATCCACTCCAGCCTCCCGACCTGGTGGATAGGATTCATCCTGATAGCCTATTTCGCGTACTCGCTTAACGTCCTCCCCTCGGGCGGGATTTCGTCCGTTCCGCCGCCCGCTGCGATCCTCCCGCACTTCGCAGACCTCCTAGCGCACCTGACCCTGCCCCTCCTAGCCTTCTTCATCGTCAACGTCGGCGGCTTCGCCTATGTGACGAGGAGCTTAGCGGTATCCACCATGGGAGAGGACTTCGTTACGACAGCTAGGGCGAGGGGGATGACAGAGAACAGGGTGCTCTTCAGGCACGTGTTGAGGGCGGCTTCGCCCAGCATCGCGACCCAGTCGATCCTGGCCGTGGCAGGCTCCTTCGGGGGAGGGATAACGACAGAAGTAGTCTTCAGGTGGCCGGGTCTCGGCTATTTGACCTTCATCGCCATAAATCAAAACGACCTTCCCGTCATTGTGGGCTCCACCTTCATCCTGACCTTGATACTCTTCCTAGGACTCTACATCGGGGAGCTGACCTACGGCCTTCTCGACCCGAGGATAAAGACGGGCGAGTAAAGGATGTCGGCTCCAAACCAGCTGAAGACCTATGACCGCGATTTCTTGAAATCCAAGTCCGGGGTCTTCGGGCTGATCGTCCTCATCATCCTCATCGGGACCTCAGTCTACGTCTTGGTGGCGATTCCCTCGTCAGAGGTTTACAAATGGGACAACCCCACTGCGTGGCAGGGGAATCCGATCTCGGCGCCACCCTCCTGGGTGAACCTTCTCGGCCAGGACGCGCCCACGAGCGCGACGGTCTCTCTGGCTGACTGGACTCAGCAGGTGTCGGGCGGGATATACACGTACACCGCGACCGCAACCCTGGCCTGGAACCACGCGGTCTCGCCCAGCGACTTCGCGGTCGTCCCTATCTTCAACGGCACGGCCTACGAGGTCTCCATCAACTGGACAAAGCCCGACGGGTCTTCGATACCCATCACGGTCACCTACCCCACCTCTGGGCAGTTCTACGACCTCACGACCTCATCAATCGAGCAGAGCATGCTTCCCTACCTCCAGAGTCAGACCGGAAAGCTGATCAGCACAGTAACGCCGAGCCAAGAGCTCGCCGGGCTCTTCAACAAGGCCGGCCCCCAGCTACTTTCCAACCCGGTCGAGAAGGGAACGTACAGCGTGACGGTCCAGTTGATAGCCGGAGGCCCCCAGCTGATATCATCGAAGTCGACGTTGTCCCTCGTGGGCGACTCCTACGGTTCAATGGGGACGGACATCGATGGAAGGCCCATCAGCCTGGGCATCCTGGCGGGGTTGCCCTGGGCGCTCGAGATCGGGATAATAGCCTCGATAGCCTCCGTCTTCGGAGGCATCATCTATGGCGGGCTCTCGGGTTTCATGGGTGGCTGGAAGGACCAGTTCATGCAATGGGGGGCGCTGGTCATCCTGGCTCTGCCGGCCCTCGCATTCCTCGTCGCCATCACCGTCTCCTCAGGGAAGCCTCTCACCGTCCTCAACGAGTCTCTCATCATCGCATTCCTAACATGGCCCTTCTACGCGATCCTAGCCAGGTCGGTTACGCTCTCAATCCGGTCCCAGACCTACGTCGAAGCCGACAGGGCAATGGGGATCTCGTCCACAAGGTCCTTCTTTACCCACATCCTCCCGAGGCTCACCCCGGTCACGATAGCATACACGGCCCTCTCCGTGCCGGGCGTGATCATCCTGGCCGAGACGCTCGCTTTCCTGGGCATAGAGCAGGGGAACATCATAACCTGGGGCGGGTTACTGAACGATGCGATCACGTTCGATGCCTCGGTACACGGCTGGTGGTGGTGGGTGCTCTTCCCGGGCATAATGATATTCGTGGCGTCCGTCCCCTTCGTCCTGGTGGGGTTCGCCCTCGACAGGATAGTCGCGCCGAGGGTCAACGCGAAATGACGCAGCCGCTGGTGGAAGCGAAGGGCCTCAAGGTCTACTTTTCGACCCCCCGGGGCGAGGTGAGAGCGAACGAGGACGTCGACCTGCGCATCGACCGTGGGGAGATCGTCGGGCTCGCTGGGGAGAGCGGCTCGGGGAAGAGCACGCTCGCGCTCGGCATGCTGCGCCTGATCGGCAGGCCCGGGAGGATAGCGGGGGGAGAGGTCAGGTTCGAGGGGACTGACATCCTCGGCCTCTCCGCGGAGGATTTCAGGAAGCAATACAGGTGGTCCAAGATGGCGATGGTCTTTCAGGGTTCCATGAACGGGTTCACGCCCGTCTTCACCATAGGGAACCAGATCCAGGAGGTCATGAAGATACACGGGCAGGAGGGCAGCGAGCTCACCGTGCGGAAGCTGCTGGAGATGGTCGACCTCGACGAGAGCATCGCGCACCGCTATCCGCACGAGCTCTCGGGGGGTCAGAAGCAGAGGGCTTTCATCGCCATGGCCCTCGCCCTCAATCCCAAGTTTCTCGTAGCCGACGAGCCGACCACGGCCCTCGACGTCATCACCCAGGCGACAATCGTCAACCTCCTGAAGAGGCTGAGGAACGAGATGGGCATCTCCATCCTGCTGATAACCCACGACCTCGCGCTGCTCTCGGAGGCCGTAGACAGGCTCTACATCATGTACGCCGGGAGAATCGTCGAGGATGGGCCGTCCGAGGCCCTCTTCGGAAAGCCAAAGCACCCGTACACGCAGGGGCTCCTCGCCTCGACTCCTACGCTCCACACCAAGCAGATAAGGGGGATTCCGGGGTTCATGCCAGATTTGGCCAACCCCGCGGAGATGTGCAGTTTCAGCCCAAGGTGCCCGTTCGTCATGGACGTCTGCAGGGCCGAGAGACCGGAGCTCAGGGGTGCGGAAGGAGGAGAAGAGGTTGCCTGCTGGCTATACTGAGGGCGACGGAGACGGGGAAGCCGCAGATACGATACTGAGGGTGAAGGACCTCGAGGTCCACTTCATCAAGAAGAGGCTCTTGGAGAAGACGACCGTCGTGAAAGCTGTCGATGGGGTATCCTTCGAGCTGACGAAGGGGGAGATACTGGGCCTCGTGGGCGAAAGCGGCTCAGGGAAGACGACCCTCGGCCGCGCAGTGATAGGCCTGGTGAGGCCGTCCAGCGGAACGGTCAAGATCATGGTCGACGGGGCCGAGAAGGACGTCGGGAACGCGAGGGGGCGAGAGTGGAAGCGCCTCCGCAAGCATCTCCAGATCGTCTTCCAGGATCCGTTCTCGTCAATCGACCCAAACATGAGGGTCTACGACGCGCTCCGTCTTCCCCTCCAGTCCCAGGGGATACGCGACAGTACCGAGATACACAACAAGATATCCGATGTGATGAAGCGGGTCGGCCTTCCGGACGAGGTCGTAAGCAACTACCTTTTCCAGCTCTCCGGCGGCCAGAGGCAGAGGATAGGGATAGCGAGGGTCCTGCTCTTCGATCCGGAGGTCGTCGTGGCGGACGAGCCAGTCTCGATGCTCGACGCCTCCCTGAAGGGAGACATCCTCAACATAATCGAGCGGGAGTCGAAGGAGCACGGTGTCGCCTTCCTGTTCATCACCCACGACATGGCGGTCGCCAAGGTCGTGGCGAGCAACATAGCTGTGATGTACCTGGGGAAGGTGGTCGAGCTGGGCCTAGCCAGCGACCTCGTGGACACGCCGCTGCACCCCTACACCAAGGCCATGCTCCAGGCCTCGCCCGTGATTGACCCCTCCATGAAGACACAGATCAAGAAGATCAACATCGTCGGAGAGCTGGCGCAGTCGACCTCCCACCCGTCCGGGTGCAAGTTCAACCCCAGGTGCCCCTTCGCGATGCCCATCTGCAAGGAGAAGGAACCGCCGCTCAAGGAGGCGGCGCCGAACCACTACGCCGCTTGCTGGCTCAACTAGTAACGATCACCTAGGAACTCGACAAGGCCGCGGATTGCCACGAGCGCCCCCGCTATTCCCAGGGCGAAGGAAATCACGAGAATCACGAGGTTCTGGAGGTACGACCCGGCGAGGTCGAGGGCGATGGACCCGAAGAGCATGGAGACGGCCGCCAGGAGGACCTTGACAGAGTGCCGCAATGCGCGCAGACGATGACCAACCGTATTTAGAGATTCGGACCGTTCGTCCCATCGGTCGCCTTGGTCGCCTTCCTGTTCCTGAGGAGACCCACAACGAACAGCGCGTCGATGACCGCGAGGACCACAGCGAGAACCTGTATCCAGTCTAAGGTCAGGAGACCTTGGATTTGGGTCGAGCCGTTGACGGCGGAGGTGATGTAGAAGAAGGGGTAGTAGGTCGTGGAGGGCGTGAAGCCTAGCTTCTGGAAGTAGGCAAGGCGTCCCTGGAAGTCCTGGTAGACGGCCCAAATCAGGACCAGAACCACCGCATTGATAACAGTGATTCTAGCAAGATCGTATGCCTTCATTGGAAGCGCGCTCTCCCCTGAGCGCTACTTTAAAACCTAAGGGGGGACCGGCTGCGGCGTATCTCTTGAGCGCCTCCTCCAAAGCGAGCCGAGCGGCCACATACGCGGTCGTGGTCCTTGTCCTCGTCGTGGGGGCCGCGTTCCTCATCGACAGCCGGCTGGGGGGCGTCCAGGTGTACGACGTATATCCGACACCTAGCATGAGGCCCACGCTCGAGGTGGGCGACCTCGTGTTGGCAGAGGCCGTCCCGTACAACAGCATCCACATCGGGGACGTGATCATCTACTCGCCCCCGATCGCGGGAGGAGGGTGCGAGGCCGAGGTGATCGTGCACAGGGTAGTGAACATCACCAGCGAGGGGCTGATCACCCAGGGTGACAACAGGTTCACGAACCCCCGCCCCGACGAGCCGGACAGCTGGCCTCCGGTCACCCCCCAGTGCCTCAAGGGACTCGTCGTTGTCTCAATACCGTTCCTCGGAAGGATCTCCGAGGCATTCCCGCCTCCCTACAACTACGCCCTCGTCGCAGCTATCATCTTGCTGATCTTCCTGGTGGAGCTTTACAGCGGGAGCGGTGAGAAAGGAAGGGAGGGAGATGAAAAAGCCGCGGCCCCTTAAATACCCTTTATATACTCGACGGATTCTGACCGCCCAACAATGCCCCAAACAAAGGCGATAGTCAGCATTGAGAACGTAGTCGCTTCGGCCTCCATAAACCAGACGGTCGACCTTAACCAGATAACCAAGAACTTCGTCGACGTGGAGTACCACCCTGACCAGTTCCCTGGACTGGTCTTCAGGCTGAAGACCCCCAAGACGGCGACGCTGATTTTCAGCTCGGGCAAGATGGTCTGCACCGGAGCCAAGTCCGAGGAGCAGGCGAGGAAAGCGGTCCAGGAGGTAGTCAGGCGCCTGAAGAAGGGCAGCATCCCCATCAAGAACGAGGCTGAAATAGAGATACAGAACATCGTCGCCTCCGCCAACCTGGGGGGGAAGGTGCACCTAGAGGAAGCCGCGAGGCAGCTCCCGAAGTCGATGTACGAGCCCGAGCAGTTCCCCGGCCTCATCCACAGGATGGCCGACCCCAAGACTGTGATACTGCTCTTCGCGTCCGGGAAGCTAGTCTGCACCGGGGCGAAGAGGGAGAGCGAGGTCTACAGGGCCGTGAACAACCTGCACGTCCTCCTCGAAGAGAAGCAGCTGATGGTCTATTGAACTACCCAAGGCTGAAGCCGTTGTGCTTCGCGTCTTGAACTTCTTGTTTCACGGGAACGAACATGCTTGATCCCCTGCGTTGGACAAGTAGAGGCTGTTCCTCCACACAGGCCCGTTCCAGGCCCGCTCTGAGTACGTTCCTTGCCGCGTTGACATCCCTGTTTATGACCAAACCGCAGTTCGGACAGTCGTGTACTCGTTCAGAGAGTTCCTTCTTGACTATCTCGCCGCATCTCGAGCATTTCTGCGATGTCCTACTGGGGTTGACGAGGATTACTCGTCCGCCACGTCGTTCTGCCTTGTAGGCAGTCAACTGACGTAGCTCTCCCCATGACGCATCCATTATTGCCGATGCTAGATTGCGGTTCTTGGTCATGTTCGTAATGCGAAGATCTTCGAAAACTATGGTTGAGTAGTCCTCAGCAAGTTCTGCTGAGACTTTGTGTAAGAAGTCCAATCGCGAGTTCCTGACTTTGCGCCAAGCTTTAGCAAGCAACGTTCGTGCCCTCTCTTGGTTGTTAGAACCCTTCTTTTTCCTCGATAATTCTCGCTGAAGACGTTTGAGGCGAGATGTTGAAGAATTGAGGAATCTCGGGTTCTCTACAGTCTTGCCGTTGCTGAGAGTGACAATGTTTGGAATTCCTAAATCAACCCCGACTGGAGGTCGCTCCGATTCCATTACGACCTGTCCAGACGGTTCCTCCTCTGAGGTTATGCAGGCATACCAGCGGTCTATGTCTCTAACGATCGTGCACGTCTTCTGAATCCCTTCTATTGGACGGGTCAGTTTTGCTGTGAGTAAGCCTATTCTGGAAAGCCGAAGCTTTCCACTAACAATCCTGAAACCACCAAGTTGGGGATAAGTGAAAGAATTGTACCTGCCCCTTCGCTTAAATCTCGGTGCACGGGAGAGACCAGCGAAAAACCGCTCAAACGCATTATCAAGCCTAAAGGCTACGTTTTGTAGCACTTGGGCATTGACTGCGCTTAGGAATTTGTTACCCCTTCGGGAGGCGGTGAGAGCTCTTTTCTGAGCGAAGCAATTTGTTCCATGCTCAATTCTGTCCTCTAGTAACTCGTTGTGCAACCTCCTGCAAGTCTCGATTGTTTCCGACATGATTCTGTACTGAGTCTTCGTCGGGTAGACTCGAAGTTTGTAGGTAATCGAGAACCGCTTACCTCCTGCTCTTTAGTCCAGAATCGCCTTTAAGCACCACGCGTCGCAGGTGAAGTTACGTTCAGGGTATGGAGGGTGAATCCTCTCGGATAATCATTTGTTAGCTTCCCGCGACCTGGCTCTTAATCGCCCGCATCTCCTCATCGGAGATCTCGTCCTTGGCGTGTAGCGTCCGAGCCAGCTCGGAGATGTCCGTGAGGGCGCTCAGGGCCACCCCCGCCTTCTTGAGGTTCTGCCTCCCTCCCTCCTGACGGTCTATCAGCACCGCGACCTGCCCGACTTCCCCTCCTTCTCCCCGAATCGCGTCGATCCCTGAAAGGAGCGAGTGACCCGTCGTGATGAGGTCGTCCATCACCAGCACCTTCCAGCCCGGCTTGATGGCTCCCTCGATCTTCTTCATTTGTCCGTGATCCTTCTCGTCCTTCCGGACGTATATCATCGGCTTCTTCAGCTCCAGGGCGACTGGGGAAGAGAACGCGAGCCCTGCGGTGGGTATTCCTGCGATCGCGTCGAACTTGTCCAGACCTACCTCGTTCTTGATGAGCGAGACGTAGCAGTCTACGACGTAACGGTACGCGCCCGGGAAGCTGGGGACCGTCCTCAGGTCGACGTAGTAGGAGCTGAGCTTCCCGCTAGCGAGAGTGAAGGTCCCGACCTGCAGGGCCCTCACCTTGACGAGGACCATTGCCAGCTCATCGACCATCGCCTTCCTCCCCTTCCAGCTCATGGCCCCGCGACCTGGCGGCCAGTAGAAATGTGTATCGAGAATGACGCTGGCGCGGGCTTCGCGGAAAGCTTGATAGTGGCGGAATGCGAGGGCGGGGGCAGGAACAGCTCTTGGAGATCTGGCTCCCTTACGGAGGCGTAGAGTCGCTGCTGACGCTGCAGGCGGAGAACCTCGGAGAGCTCGTCGACCCTTTGCCCGAGAACCACTCGGAGGAGCTCGGTCAGATGCTAGCCGAGAGGCTGAGAGGGAGGGAGAGGCTCTTCGTCTGCGACGGAAAGCCCGCGACCTACAAGCTCCTCAGGGCGGTGGTCCCCAAGCTCCCTCAGGAGAACCCCCCGAAGGTCTACACTCGTTCGCCGAAGGGGCTGGAGGAGGGGGTGCCCGAGCTGAAGGGACGGGTGCTGAAGCTTTCGCCACCGCCGGACTCTCCGGGAGGGGAGGTCACCCATTCCGCGGAGGTCGAGGGCGGCACGGGCTTCGCGCTGGCGACCGGCGAGCCCGATCCGCTGTTCGGATACCTAGACGCGAGGGTGTCCCTCGGCCTCTCAGCGCTGGGCGGCGCAAGGAGGGTGGCCTATCTCGGAAGGGGGAGCGACGAACCCGGGTTCTTCCGGGAGACGCAGGCCCATTCGGTGATGGTCTCGTTGGTCGACAAGGTGACCGCGGCCGGCTTCGCGACGATAGTCACGAGGGGAGGGGAGCCGTTCTCGCTGGTCGAGGGGGGCGCAGAGCAGGCAAAGGTCCACTTCGCCGAGCACCAAGTCAGCGCTGCAAAGGGGCTGGTCGTGGGAACGGGAGGGCTCGGCTTCGACGACACGCTCTCGCACATGCTCAGGCTCTGCCTCGGCGCGACCAAGGCCGTGAGGAAGGGAGGCGAGATCCTCCTCGTGGGTGAGGCGAGGGAGGGCATCGGCTCAGAAGCCCTCCAGATGCAGGCGACCGGGAGGCTGAGCGAGACAGCCCTGCGAAGGGGGTACTATGCGGATGGGCTGGAAGAGTTGGGGTACCTCGACTCGCTGAGGGACAACTACTCTGTCACGCTGCTCTCGTCGCTCCCCGAGCTCTATGCCAGTGGGAGGTTCAGGTTCAGGACGGCGAAGAACTCGGCGGACGCGGTCCAGAAGGTCCTCGCTTCAGCCGGGCGCAACGCGAAGGTTCACGTCTTCACCCGCGCGCCCGAAGCCCTCCTGGGCTAGATCGGGTAGGTAAGGAAGTTCTGGGGTACGGGTGCACAGAGGAGGACGAGGAGCACCATCGCCACGAAGAGCAGCTTCTTTGAGCGGGAGATGGGGGAGAGCGAGTCGAGCGTCTCGTTGGTCGGCTGCACCGCGGCGAGCAGGAATATCATCAGGAAGATCACCCAGTAGTTGGGGACGTCGACCGCGACCAGCAGGAATCCGGTGACCATGGTCGTGATGCGGCTCCCCCTGACCCCGAGGGCCAGCGTCGCCATCCTCCCCCCATCGAAGAGCGCGGCGGGGAGCAGGCTGAAGAACGAAAGGAGGAAAGCTATCCAAGCGGCGACCTCCAGCGGCGAGAAGATGCTGACCCCGCCGGGAGGGATCTTGGGCGAAAGGCCGAGGTAGCTTGCGAGGGAGATGGCCCCCGACTGGAGGAGGGAAGGGTTCGTGTTGAGGGTCGCGAGGTTCCCCGCCGTGAAGATGGACGAGTATTGGGTGCTCGTCAGCGTTATCGCAGACGCGGCGCCGGCGAACGCCACGGCTAGCGCCACGAGCACCCCGACCAGAGGGGCGAAGAAGTAGCAGTCGAAGAGCGTGTCCTTGTCGACCGTGGGAGAGCGCACGAAGGTGACCGCTCCGAAGGTCGGCAGGTAGTAGAGGACCGGGAGGGCAATGAAGAACGGTATGTTGGGGAGGTAGTACT
The DNA here is from genome assembly GCA_963703285.1 of uncultured Nitrososphaerota archaeon. GTDB lineage: Archaea > Thermoproteota > Nitrososphaeria > Nitrososphaerales > Gagatemarchaeaceae > Gagatemarchaeum. The sequence goes on along the minus strand of OY969807.1, from coordinate 109,123 downwards.
GAATGGTCGAGCCCCCTCCCCTCCGCCTGACGACGAACCGCTGGACGAGGCCCTTGGAGACCAAGACAATGGCAACACCCACCACGAAGCCGCTTCCAATCAGCACCGCGTTTCCCCCCTCGACCCGGGAGTAGATGTCACCCAGAAGCCACCCGCCGACGATGATCGCGAGGATCGAGAGGAGGAGGAGGAATATCGGGGTTCTGGGGGCGAGCGATGGCGCACTTTCCCCCTTGGTCAACGTCAAGGACGCGTCGTCCTTCGTCCCGAAGAGCCTCGGCGTGAACCCGAGCGGCTTCACCTTCGCGTACAGCTCCCTGAAGGCGTGCTTGCTCTTGTCGTCATAGACGACGCTGAACTCCTTCGAGCCCTCGCCCCTGTCGAAGACGTCCTTGACAGTGAAGAGGGAGCGGACGATCACCTCGACCCCGGAGTCCTCCGACAAGTACCTCGAGGGCGGTTCACTGTACACGCTTTAAGTCTTGGGTGCAGGAGTAGCGCGCTCTTTCGCCGGGACCGGTGCTGGAATGCCTGTCACTGCCTACGATTATAAGCCACTAGCGGGTTGCTCCCACCCGGGGCTTGAAGAAAGGAATCTCAACCGAACCGACCCTGATTCCAGCTCGACCTCAGACGAGGCGATCCCGAATCGCGTCCATCGTGAGGGAACTGGAAGAGGTCGGACCGAACATGGCGGAGGTAGCCAGAAGGCTGAAGCTTCCGAAGGAGAGCGTGAGCTACAACTTCAGGTCAACCATCGAGAAGAAAGGGTACGTGGTCCAAGCCCGTCCCAGCAGGGGAGCCCTGGGTTTGAGGGAGATCGCAGCCGTGGTCGACATAGCGGAGGAACACGGAGAGAACACTGTCCAGCTGAGCGGCAACATGAGCGGTCATTGGTTCCTTCACAGTATCTACAGGACGCTCCCCGACGGCAAGTACATTCTTGACTTCAACCTGCCCGAGGAGCACTATGAAGAGTTCCCCGGACTCCTGAAGGGAATGCAGGAGGCGGGCTTCGTCACCAAGGTGCACACGACCCTCCGATTCTCCTGGCGGAGATACCAGCCCATGCGCGCGGACCTCTTCGATTTCAAGAAGGGCAGGTGGGAATTCGATTGGTCGCAGCTCTCCTCTGGCGACGGCCCCGAGGCCCGGCGAGAGACCCCCAGGCAGAGATTCGACGCGGCCGACCTCTCGGTCCTGCGCTACTTCCTCATGGACGCATCCATGTCGATAAAGGACATCGCCAAGGATCTCGGTGTCAGCAGCAAGACAGCCTACCGGCACGCCCGGCACATTGAAGACGCGCGTCTGATCGAGTGGTACAGGGTCAACTGGATGAAGACCCACGTCGACCGGGAACGGGGCGAACCGCTCGCCCCCCATCACAAGTTCGCGTTCATGCACGTCTACGTCCACGGAGTGACCCCCGAAGAACAGTCCACGCTGAGCGAAAGGATGAACCTCCTCCCGTTCCTGTGGTGCGAGGGGGCAGGGCCCGACTACCTCGCGGAGATGGGGGTACCGCTGGAGCAGATGGTCGAGACGATGACCTACCTCAGGGAAGTCTTGGCGCCCGTGGCGAAGAGGTCCGAGTACTTCATGATAGACACCAGCAAGGCCGCTGTCTTTGCTCCGGATCCAGGAGTCTACAATGATAAGACCAAGGATTGGGTCTTCGACCTGGACGCTCAGATCGCTAACCTGGCGGAGCAGCTCAAGATTATCGACGGCAAGAAGGCTCCTTAGATCCCCTGTCTAGCCCACCGGCACGAAGGACGGGTGACTGGGGCGTCGTGCTTCTGACGGGTCGCTGGAACCAGAAATTTATTAGTCTCTTGTTGACGGCACGAACATCAGAGAATGCAAGAGTCGGCCACGAGCAAAGCAGGGGACTACTCCATCAGGCACTGTGGCCCAGAGGATATCCCGAGCGTCATCAACGTCAACACGCTCACCCTGCCGGAGCACTACTCTGACTACTTCTACTACGACATACTGAAGGACTTCCCCAACACCTTTCTCCTGGCGGACCAGGGCGGGAAGGTCGTCGGGTACATAATGTGCAGGCTCGAGTACGGCCTCTCGATGACCAGGCGATTCGGGCTTGCAAAGAAGGGCCACATAATCTCGGTAGCGGTCCTCGAGGAGTGGAGGGGGAAGGGCATAGGGACCGAGCTGATCAAGTCGGCCCTGGAAGAGGTTCGCAAGGGCTCGGGGAAGGAGTGCTATCTGGAGGTGCGGACCACGAACAGGGGAGCGATCGACCTGTACGAGAAGCTCGGCTTCAAGATAGGCAGCACGCTCCACGGGTACTACAAAGACGGCGAGTCTGCGTACACGATGGCAATACCCCTCTGATCGGGACATGGGCAGCTTCTCGGAGTTCGCTTCCACCCTCGACCAAGTCAGCGCGTCGCCGGGGAAGAACGAGAAGGTGAGGATCCTTTCGGAGTACCTCCGCAAGCTCGACGCCGATGACGCAGAACGTGCGGCCCGGTTCGCGACGGGAAGGGCCTCCGTGAAGGGCAGCGTGGACGAGACACACATAGGGTACTCGACCATAACCGATGCCGTGGAGGAGCTGACGGGCCTCTCTCCGAGGGAGCTGAGCCGCGTCTACCTCAGACACGGGGACCTCGGCAAGGTAGTCCAGGAGGTGCTGGCGAAGAGGAGCGAGACGACACTCTTCCAGGAGGAACTGACCCTCGAGGATGTGGCCGAGACCTTCGAGGCCATGACCCAGGCGAAGGGGAAGGGCTCGACAGGTCTCAAGAAGGCGCACCTCAAGTCGCTCCTCTTGAGATCGGACGGGACCGAGGCGAAGTATCTGATCAAGATTCTTACGAAGGAGATGAGGATAGGGCTGGTCGACGGACTGGTAGAGGAGGCGATCGCACGCGCCTACGACATCGACCGCGGAGAATTGAGGGAGGCCCATCTGCTCATCGGGGACATCGGGATGCTCGCGCGCCGGGCCAGGTCGGGGGACGTCAGCGGGATCAGGTTACAGCTGATGCGCCCGACCAACTTCATGCTCGCCGAGCCGATGCAGACACCCGAGGAGATAGCGTCCTACTTCGGGAAGGAGGTCTACGCCGAGTACAAGTACGACGGGGTGAGGGCCCAGCTTCACAAGAAGGGACGGGAGGTCAGGGCGTATTCGAGGAGGCTCGAGGAGATAACACAGAGCTTCCCGGAGCTCGTCGAGGGGGCCGGGAAGATCGGCCACGATGTGCTCATCGACGGAGAGATAGTCCCTTTCAGGGACGGCAGGCCCCTCTCCTTTCAGCTGCTTCAGAGGCGGCTGAGGAGGATAGAGAATTTCGAAGAGGCGATGGACAAGGCGCCTGTGGTCTTCTTCTGCTTCGACATCCTCCTCTTGGACGGCGACGACCTCTTCAGGAAGCCCCTTCGGCTCAGGAGGGAGGCTCTCTCCCGGGTCGTCGAGGGGACGACCTTCCGGATGGCTGAGATGCGGCTGGTATCCAGAGCAGACCGAGATCCAGACCCTCTTCAGGAGGGCCAGGTCCCTGGGTTACGAGGGGCTGGTTCTCAAGGACCCGGAGAGCCCCTACACCCCCGGGAAGCGCGGGAAGTACTGGGTCAAGCTGAAGGAGGAGCTCGACACGCTGGACGTCGTGATCGTGGGGGCCGAGATGGGTCACGGCAAGCGCGCGGGTGTAATCTCCGACTACACATTCGCCGTCAGGGACGGCGACCAGCTCAGAGTAATCGGGAAGGCGTACTCGGGCCTGACCGACAAAGAGATCGAAGAGATGATGGGAAGGATCGAGAGGCTCACCACCGAGGACGATGGTTACTTCAGGCGGGTGAAGCCCGAACTGGTGATCGAGGTCGCGTTCGACAGCATCCAGAGGAGCGACAGGCACGACAGCGGATTCGCCCTCCGGTTCCCGAGGATCAAGAGGATCCGGGACGACAAGGACGCGGGCCAGATCGACACGATCGAGAAGGTCAGGAAGATATACGGCGCTCAGAAGGTCAGGTCGGAGCTGTAGAATCGGGCGAGCTCGCGTGAGAGCGCCCCGTACTCCGCCACGCCCTTGCCGACGACCTCCTCCAGAAACCTCGACCTCCTCTCGAGGTCAGATGAGACCCTCCTGGACGATAATCCGTAGGCCGCGGCCCTGCGTTCGAGCTTCGTTGACGTCTCGGCCGACCCCTCCCACGCCTCCCCTGCGCGGGTGAAAACCTCGTTCCACTCTCTTCCCGGCTCCACGACTCGGTGGACGTACCTCGCGCCCTTCGCGTCCCGGACCATGAAGACGACCGCGTCTATCAGGTCGAGGGACGAGGCTGCGACCGAGAGGGGAGGCTGCGTGAGCCTCGCGACCAGGCCCTCCGTGTTCTGGGCGTGGAACGTGGTCAGGCAGCCAGACCCGGAGGCCGCGGCCTGGAAGAGAACCTGAACCTCCTCCCCCCTGGATTCGCCGAGGATCACGTAGTCGGGCCTCTCCCTCAGGCTGAGCTTGACGAGGTCGAAGAGCGAGACGTCCGACCCGGGGGTCTGTGTGTGCTTCGTGTGGAGGGGCTTCCATCCCGACTGGGGCAGGCTGATCTCCCTTGTGTCCTCGATGGACAGGACCTTCCAGTTGGGATTGATGACGGTCCCCAGGGCGTTGAGCAGGGTTGTCTTCCCCGAGGCGGTAACCCCCGCCACGATGACGAACCCCTTCATCTCCATCAGCATCCACAGGTACGCCGCGACCTTCGAATCGAGGGTCCCGGCCCGGATCAATTCGGAGACCGTGTACGGGACGGCGCGGAGCTTGCGGATGCTGAAGCTGCTGCCCAGGCTGGTGACCTCCTTGCCCCATGTCGCGGCCAGCCTGTAACCCTCCGGGAGGACGCAGTCGACGATTGGGGAGGAGACGGACAAGGACCTGTTGGACCTGTGGACCAGCCTCGAGACCACGGCGTCGAGCTTCTCAGGCTGTGCGAAAGCGATGTTCGTCTCGAGCCAGCCGTGCGAGTTGAACTTCCTGTGCCAGACCTTCACTGGCCTCCCAGCGCCCTCGCAGGAGATGTCCTCGATCGCTCCGTCGCGAATTAGTGGGTCGATGGTCGAGTAGCCGAGGATGTCCCTCATCAGGTAGTGGGTCGCCGCCTGCAGGTCCTCCTCGGTCACGCGCGAGCTGAGGAACCCCGCTCTCCTTATCTCGGCGAAGAGGTATCCGAGGGGGTCGACCGAGATTATCGGAGAGGGCGCGAGCCAGGATGTCAGGGAGTTTATCGCCTTCGCGACCGCCGCGCTCAGCTCCGGCGAGAGGTACGGCTCCTTCACAAGGTAGAGTCCCCTGCCCTCCGCCTCGTAGATGTACACGGTGTAGCTCGCCCTGTAGGAGATGGAGTCGGCGGTGCGTATCTCGTAGTCGACCAGATAGTTCTCGGTCATGGCGCCGCCGCGCGGAGGCTCGAACGGTATCGTCTCGAGGGCTGCCTTCGGCTCGGCCGGGCGTGTCTTGCGAATCTTCAGGCCGGCCAGAGACCTATAACGTGAGGCTGACGGTTCTTGTTCCAAACGCAATTGTCACCGAGCCGTGGGCGCCGGGAGCCAGCCTGACGTCGCAGATCCCCTTCGGCTGGAGGGGGCTGCATGTCGAGGTCCAACCAGCGATCTGCCCCCCGTTCAAGTAGATCTGGGTGATCTGCGCGGGCGTCCATCCGTAGTTGAAGAGCCAGACGTAAGTGCCGGAAGCGTTGCCCTGCGTCGAAACGACCGTCAGCAGGACCCCCTCCGCCGACGCGGCGTTCTGGGAGCCCGTAAGCAGGAGGCCGTTGGCGCTCCTAAGGGACCCGAGGGATATCACGCCCACGCCACCCAGGACCGCGATCGTGATTGCGAGCATCGTGACCGAAGAGACAACCTCGCTGACCCCCTTCGACCTACGCAATCCGGTCGTAGCCTCCATCGAAGACGAGGACGAGTGAATGGCCGAGGCCATCGGTCGGGAGATACATCGTGAAGCTGGTCGATGGGACCGGACCGATTATGGGGATGGAGCTGACGTCGGCGTTGGGGTATGCGAGTCCAGAGCCGTCGGGCGCGGTCACGCTGCAGGAGGCCGAGTCCGTGAACATCACCTCGTGCCACCCCGGCGTCACGCTCAGCGAACTCGTCATCACCCCGTCGATCCACTCAGCGCCTGTGGCTGAAACCCGGAGCAGGCCGGGCGTGGCAGTGTAGACAGAGAAGAACGTGGTGGAGCCCGGGAGGCAGAGCAGGCGTGTCGTCCCGTATTCTGACCCGTTGAAGTACAGAATCCCAGAGGCCGAACCCGCCGAGTCGGCCTCGAACGCCTGTGGCGTGCTCTCCGAGGATGCGTTGACCTGGATTTCGTCAATCTGGGGGGAGCCGCCGAGGCTCAGGACCTGGTTGGAATAGACGTCCGTCTTGGGAGGGGTGAGCTTGCTGACCCCCTCGTAGACGACGTAGGAGAGCGACAGCGCGATCGCCACGAGCACCAGCGTCGCGACGAATCCGCTTATCGCCTTCGAGGTCCTCATGACTGCACGTTGAACGCCCGCGCCAGCTGATCCCCGACGACCGTCACCGTGAAGGTGCTGAAGCTGGGAATCACGAAGTTGGTGGACATCTGTGCAGTGAGTATGTCTCCGGGCTGAATGTCGGTCCCGCCGGAGGGAGACGAGAGTACCGTGACATTCGAGGAGCTGAACCTGAACGTGTTGAGGTCTGATCCATAGCTGACTGAGAAGGATGTGATATTTATCGGGACGTTTCCGTCGTTCTTGATGCTGAGGATTATGTTCTCGCCGTTGGGCGCGACGTTGATGTCCGTTAGGTCCATCGAAGGGTTCTTGACCTGGGCCACGATCAGGTTGCTGAACTGTGTGTAGAGCAGTCCGCCGATGGCCAGGGTTATCACGACGAGTATTATCGTCGCCAGAAACGGGCTGATGCCGTTGCGAGTCTTCATGCACCCATACCTGGGCGGGATATTTAATCGCCCCCTCTCACACGATCCCAAAGATCAGTAGGGAAACGATCGTAGAGGCGAGCAGCAGCGGGACGGCAATGGCGTGCCTGGTCGTCTGGGTGAAGAGCTTCGAGAGGAGCACGCCCGTCAGGAGCGAGACCGTCGATATGGAGAGGAGTATGTAACTCTCAGAAACAGCGGTGAAACTGGGCAGGAAGGGCACTCTGCCCTGGTTGAAGCTGCTCAAGAACGAGATCGAGGAGATGGAGATTGCGGGGACCAGTAGCGGGATCGTCTGGACGAGCGCGAGGGAGGCGATGATGATGAGGCTCTGGGGGCGCGGGAGGAGGAGCGCGAGGACCTCCGCGATGGCCGGGTAGAAGACGAGGGAGACGGAGAACCGCGAGTAGAGGAACGGCGAGAGATAGAGCTGGGAGGAGGAGAGCAACCTCGAGAACCTTACCTGTAACGAGTCGGCGAGACCTCCGAGCGGGCAGATGGAGGCGAGCGCCTTCACGAGCGACTCGAAATTCTGGTTTGACATGGACCAGCAAGCGGGCGGAGCTTATAAGGCCCGCCAGAGTGTGCGTGCGAGCTTGTTCCTGCAGATACTCATGGCGGTATCCTTCCTGATTGCAGGCTACCAAGACATCAGGGAGAGACTTGTCTCGGACGTCGCGTGGATCCCCGCCATCATCGGTGTCGTCCTTGCGTTCTACTTCGTGCCGTCTGAGGACCTCATTCTCCTGGTCAGGATAGCGATCATCGGCGGAATCGCCCTGGTGATCGCCTGGTACGGCTTCGTCGGCGAGGCCGACGGCATTGCGTTCGTCCTCGTGGTGGCCGACCCCGCGCCGCTGGCGCCGCTACCAGTCCTCTTCGCAATAGCGGGGGTGGCTCTCTGCCACATCGGCTACCTCTTCGCTACGGGCATGACGGGGAAGAGCAAGGTGATACCAATTCGGCAGTTCAAGAAGGAGGCCAGGTGGATCCCGAAGGCGGTCATCTCGGGGCAGGAGAGGAAGGAGGTGGTCAACGACGTGAACATATCGCGAGATGACGTCGAGAAGGTGACGGACGAGAACGCCATGGTCGAGGTGCAGTACGGCGTGCCCACAGTCGCCTACATCGCCGTCGGGTACATGATCTACCTGGTCTACCTCGCAATCTTCCAGAGCGGAGTCCTGCTCAGCCTTCCCTAGTCGTAAAGCTGATTCGGGGGCTCCGGCAGGGTAGGGGCGACGAAGCGATGGTAGAGTGGGAATCGGTGCTCCGCGAAGCGGCCGAGAGGGTCCAAGACGTCAGGGACAGGCTCGTCTCGGCCCAGCAGGGGACGGAGAGTATGGGCGAGGGCGCCTCAGGGGACGTGACGATGAGGGTCGACAAGGAGGCCGAGGACGAGATAGTCGACGCAGTGAGGCAGAAGGGCGACGTCAGGTTCGTCGCCGAGGAGCACGGGGAGTCGGGTCCGAAGGGAGCGAGATGGACGGTCGTGGTAGACCCCATCGATGGTTCCTCGAACTTTGAGCGGGGAATACCGTTCTACTGCACGTCGATAGCTGTGCTGGAGGGCAGGAGGCTCGAGGACGCCAGCTACGCGCTCGTCCGAAACCTCGTCAACGGAGACACGTACTACTCAGAAAAGGCGGGGTACTCGACGAAGAACGGGTCGGAGATCAAGACGAGCGCCGCCTCCGAGCTGCGGGACGCCACCCTGGGCATAGACATCTCCAGAACCACGCTGCCCGTGGTCAAGAGCCTCAACGGTCTGATAGCCTCCATAAAGAGGCAGATGCACTTCGGGGCGAACGCCCTCGAGACGTGCTTCTTCGCCGAGGGCAGGCTCGACGGCATCGTCGACGTCAGGGGAAGGGCGAGGGTGGTCGATGTGGCCGCCGCGTACCTGATAGCCAGGCAGGCGGGGGGTGTCTTCAGCGATCATAGCGGTACGGCGCTCGACCCTGCGATGAACGTCCGGGAGAGGTTCAGCCTTGTGGCTGGGGCGAACGGTACCCTTCACGCCCGCATCCTCGCGAGGCTTGAAGGCGGCTAGAGGATTGCAGCCGAGAACTCTGCCAGGCTGTGGTAGATCGGGACGTCGTCCTCGGGGTCCGTCCCATGCGTGCGGATGAGGGTGAAGGGGACCCCGACTGTCCTCGCGGCTCTGAGGTCGTTGAGTCGGTCGCCGATGAACATGCTCGTCTGCCTTTGGGCCTTCATCGCGGTCAGAGCCAGCCCTATCTGTTCGGCCCTGTCCAGGGAGTCCTCCCTGGTGAAGCACTCGATGAAGAACTGCTTGAGGCCGAAACGGTCCAGCACCTGGGAGCACGCCCTCCTCCCCTGCATCGTGACCAGTGAGACCTTGGTGGTCTCCGCGAGCCTGGAGAGCAGGTCGACGCTCCCTTCGTACAGGCGGGCGGAAGGCGCCGCCGCGGCCTCGAACTCGTCTATGACCTTGAACGCAGGGGCGGCGAGCTTCGGGTTCTTTGCAATCACGCCACCCAGCGTCGGGAAGACGGGCCTGAACTCTGAGGAGTTGGCCGTGACCCTCCTCAGGCCCTCCCTCACCCCGTCCCAGTCCACGGGTATCTCGCCGAGGGTCCCGTCGAAGTCGAAAACGTAGGCAAGCGGCGCCGCGGTCAAAGCACCTTCTCCTTGAAGCCGTCCTCGCGCCAGAGAAACGCCCCGACGTCCATGTCCCTCAGCAGGTAGTTGCCCTCGGGGATGAGGTCGGTGCGCGGGATGGAGGAGGGAACCTTCTCGCCCATCCCCAGCCTCAGGTAAAGGTCCGCGAGGTTCGCGTACCAGGGCAGCCCGAGGTGCTTCACCGCGATGTACCCCCAAAGCGGCATCGTGGAGTGGAACTTCCCAGCGTCGACCTCGGTGACGCAGACCTCGCCGGTCGAAGACTCCTTCACGTCCACCGAGTATGCGCCATGCGGATGGGGGTCAATCGCCCTGACCCCAGCCTGACCCACGGCGTTCACCCTATCGTCCTTGACGATCCTCGCTACGGAGGGCGTCCCGGTTATACCGGAGGGTGAGATGTGCTTGAAGGGATACTCGAGCCTCTCCCTAGCGTAGGATGTGACGAGCGAGCCGTCGGACCAGATGCTGTCCCAGGCGATGTTCCTCCCCGGGAGATACTCCTGAATTATGAACTCGCTGATGGGGTTCCCCCTCAGGACCCAGAGGCCCATCCAGTGCTGAGCCTCTCGGTAGCCGTTGCAGAGGAGGCTCAGCTTCCCGCCCGCTCCGTGCCTCGCCCTGACCCACAGCGGCGAACCCGGTTCCGGGGAGAGGTCGAGGGAGAGCTCCGAGAAGGCCTCTTTCACCTCGCCGATCGATTCGACAGTCCTCGTCTTCGGGACGGGAACCTTCTTTCTGGCCAGCGCCTGCTGCGAGAGGAGCTTGTCCTGTCCCAGGGCCATCACCCTCCTGTCCGGGAGGAAGACGCGGCAGCCGATCCTCTTCCTGTTCGAGGCAATCACGAATGCCTCGCTGGAGGGTTGGGGGTGAAGGAAATCGACCTTCTCGGCTTTCACGAGCGAAGCGACCGTGGGGACGAAAGACGGGTCCGTGTGCCTCGGGGTTAGGTACCGGGCGTCGACGTCGGGGTAGACTATGTGATAGCTGCTGAAGTCGGCCCCGACGATGTAATACTTCCTGCTGGAGGCCCTGAGCGCTCTGACAAAGTTCACGCCAGCCAAACCTCCCGAACCGGTCACGAGCACGCGTTCTGCCGTCTAGGTCACCTCGAGCCTGAAGTTCGCGCCCTGCGGCCTCACTAATATCTCCTCCCCGCTGCGCGTGAGCGTGCCCGACGAGACCCTCGGGGTGCGCCCCTCTGCGACGTTCAGCCTCAGGACGAGTTCGCTCGGAGGTTCCCCGGAGAACCTGATCGCCTTGCCTTCCTTCAGGAGCGGAAGAGACCTCTCGCGCCACCACCCCGCGACCTCGGCGCCGCTCCCGACATAGCATCCCCTGCGCATGAACTCGTCCAGGAGCCGCCAGTACATCCTTCCTCCCTTCATCCTCACCGCTTCCTGGTGCCACAGGAGGGTGAAGAGCCCCTCGACCTCCTCGACCCTCTTCATCATCATCATCGCGTCGGCGTAGCCATCCTCCTCGGACCTCTTGAGGTACCCCCAGAGCGTGGTGTCCATGAGAACGAGCGGGAGCTCGAGCAGGTTCATCTCGGACCAAGAGTCGTCGGGAGGGTGGAACGGGGTTGCCAGTCCCAGCTTGAACCCGAGACGGTCCGTCGTCCCGATGGTCGTGTCGTAGTCGAAGCCCTCGGCCTCCATGATCTTCCACGACTTGGCGAAGTCAAACCTCAGGTAGTGCTCCCTCAGTCCAAGGGGTTTGAAACCCATCCCCCTGGAGAACTGCAACACAGCCGAGTGCATCTTCTCCTGCGAATCGTGCGTGCCGAAGTCCCCGTGCAGCCCGACGTCCCAGCCCGAGGCGCGTATGCGCCCCGCGTCCCGGCGCACGTCCGCCAGCGGGTAGTTCGAGGAGAGGTAGTAGAAGCTGGAGTGGAAGCCCCGCGACTCCTCCCTCGAGGATATGAGGTCCACGTTGTCGTAGAGAGACGCCAGGCCGAGTAAGCCCCTGATGAGGTCCCACCTGCCGAACCTCGACCTGGTCCTCCAGAGGTGCCCCCTCGGCCGGGAGATGTTGTCCACGTCGTGGGTGAGGCAGACGGCGAAGGGAGCTGCGCGCGGCCACCTGGCCTTGCGCACGAAGAAGCCGTCCTTTGCCAGGGCGGACGCCCTGGCGTCGGCGAGGAGCGCGATCACCTGCTTCTCGATGCTGGGCCCCTCGGTCTCCTTGGGAGGACGGCCGCGGACCGCCGACGAGATCGAGTCCACGAGGCCCTCGGGGAGCCCCTTCGGCTTGAGCGAGCCCTCTAGGAGGCCGAGGCTGTCCTCGATGGTAGACGCGGCGTAGGTGCGCTGGTCGGTCAATTCGGCTCCGCTCCAGCCGCGCTCGGGAAGAGTTTCGACAGGCGGCCCTCGATCTTCGATTGCACGTCGTCGAAGGGCGCTGTCGAGTCGATGACTGGGTAGCCGTTCTTCTCGGCGATGCCAAGGTAGCGCTCCCTCTCGCGCTCGAGCACGCGTCCGGGATAGCGGATGTGTGAGTCTCGCTCGTCGATCACCTTCAGCGACCTCTCGATGGGCACGTCGAGGACTATCGCGAAGTAAGGACGGGGGAGCAGGTACAGGAACGAGAGCGGCTTCACCGGGTAGCCCAGCGCCTCGTACTTGATGTAGGTGCTCCAGATGAAGCGGTCATAGATCACGATCGTTCCCTCCAACCTCGAGCCGATGGACGACGATAGCTGGAGGAGGAGGTTGTCCACCAGAGAGACGACCGGCCTGAGGGGGTTCCTCCTGCGGGCGGCTGGGGCCCCCCTGACGGAGGAAGAGAGGGAGGAGAGCCTCTCTACGAACAGGTACCTGTGGAAGGGCATCAACTTTACCCTGTATCCCCGCCCCTCGAGCCAGCCGCTCGTGACTGCCGAGTGGGTGGACTTGCCCGAGCCGTCGATCCCGAGCAGCGCGATGGAGCCCCCCCTGCGACCCTTCCTCAGGGAGAAGATCGCCCGCCTCTGAAACTCGTCGTTGAGGAACAAGCCGCCAAACAGCAGGAGGATTCCCAGGGAGGGGAAGATGAAGACGCGGTCGATGGTCACCAGGTACCCTCCCAAGGATCCCAGGAAGACTCGGAGGGCGTTCGGCGCGTCGTTGAGAGGATCGAGGCGCCGGGAGCGGCTCGCGGCCACCCCGTACAGGCCGAACGCCAAGCCGAAGACGAAGGGGAGGGCGAAGCCGACGTCCGGGAGGAGGAGCGCGAGAGCCAGCGAGACGACGAAGAAGAGCACGACAGTCGCTTTCATCTTCAATGGCTCGCTGCGCCTTGGCACCGACCCTCAACGGTTGATTAAAGAATCTTCGCGGAACCTGCCGGCCGTCGATGGTTTAAGTGAAGGCTCCGCGCAGCCCGGGAACGGGCATGGTTACCAAGGCGGCGGTCCTCTGCGGCGGGGAAGGGACAAGGCTGAGGCCGCTCTCCAACTACTTCCAGAAGACCATGATACCCATAGGTACCAAGAGGAGGCCTCTCCTCGAGTACATAGTCAGGCTGCTGGCCTACAACGGCATCGAGGACGTCACGCTGCTCACGGGACACCGGTCGGAGGAGATCGAGGACTACTTCCGCGACGGACGCGGCTACGGCGTCAGGATGAGCTACTCCAGGGACCCGCCCGGGAGGAGGGGGACGGCGGCATCGCTCGTCGGCGCGCTCGATGGGGAGAGCCTTAGGGGGTTCGACACGCTCGTCGTCTACTACGGGGACGTCCTCACGACCCTCGACATACGCGGGCTCGTGAAACAGCACGAGGAGCGGCGGTCGGCGGTGACGCTCGTGCTCTCCAGAGACTACAAGGTGCCCGTCGGTGTGGCCAAGGTCGAGAAGGACAGGGTGGTCTCCTTTGCGGAGAAGCCCTCCCTCCCCCTCAACGTGACGGTGGGGGCGCTGGTCATATCGAAGGAGTGCGTCCCCGTCCTGAGGGAGGCCGCGGCAGGGAAGGAGGCGCCGGACATAATGAGTCACTTCGTTCCTATGGTGGTCGAGCGGGGGATGCTCGTCTCGCCCTTCTACATCGAGGGTTTCTGGTACGACGTCGGGACGACCGAGTCGTACGAGAAGCTGGACAACGAGCTGGTCGAGAAGAACTTGAAGTTCTTGGACTAGTCGAACATGGCGAAACGCATCTCCGTCAGGAGAACTGGGTTCGCGGTCTTCTCGTTCAGGCTCGTCAGCATCTTCACCGGTCTTGCGTTCCTCCTCATGATGACCAGGTCGCTCTCCGTCTCCCAGTTCGGGCTCTGGGAGGTGGTACTCGACCTCGTCACCTTCGCCTCGTACCCAGCAGGGATACTCGTCTACTGGGCAACGCGCGACATAGCGAGGGGGCGGATGCTCGGAAAGACGGCCCTCGGGATGAACATGGTCCTAAGCCTGGGGGGGATGGCGCTCTACGCGGTGCTCTCCTTCGCCACGTCCGCCCGAATAGGACACTCGGACCTGACGACGATGCTCCTCGCAATCTTCCTCGTGCCGATAGCGTACTGGAGCCAGGCATCGAACGCCATCGTCTCGGGCTACGACCCCATTGTGCTGGGCTACTCGACGATGGCCTCGGAGGTCAGCAAGCTTGCTTTCGCGTACCCCCTCCTGATCGTCTTCCACGTGGGCATCGACGGCGTCATAGTCTCCCTGATGGCGGCGAACTTCGCCCAGGCGGCTAGCTCCACGCTCCTCGCGAGGGGGGCGCTGCAGCTCCCGTTCGACCCTGACTCTGGGAGGAGGTGGTGGAGGCGGGCCTGGCTGCCCTCCCTCGCGACGCTACCATACATACTCGGCATCGCGGACACCTTCGTGGCTAGCCTCGTCGCCGGAGGGACGATGACGGTCGGGTTCTATCAGGCGGCGGCCGCGGTGGCGACGCTCGCCGGGTATTCCTACTACCTTGGGGCGGCGCTCTACCCGCTCCTCCTCAGGGGCGGGGCGGGCTCCGAGGAGCTGCCCACGATCACGCTCGACCTTTCGCTCCTCTTCGGAATCCCCATGGCCGTCGGGGCTGCGACCCTTGCGAAGCCGATACTCTTCGTGCTCAGTCCGAAGTCGATGTACTACGTCGAGAGCACGACGGCCCTGGAAATCCTGGCGTTCTCCGCGCTCGTCTACGCGATGGCACAGATCCTCGACAACGTCCTCTCCGGGAGGGTGACGGTCGACGCCGACGACTCGGCCGGGTTCACGCACTTCCTCCACAGCAACCTGTTCTTCGTCTTCCTCGTTGATATCGCGAGCGCCGTGGCCTACGTGCTCTCTGTCCTCGTGATCGTCGCCGTCGGGGCACACATCGGGGCCTCGCCCGAGGCGATAATCGACGCGTGGGCGGCCGCCCAGCTGGTCGTCTTCTCGGTCTTCGTGGCTGCGCGGGTCGTCAGAATCAGGAAGAGCGGGAAGCTCTCCCTGAGACCCTCGTTCCTCAAGTACGTGACGGGGTCGGCGCTGATGGGTGTCTTCTTCCTGGCAGCGGGCGGCTACCTGAGCTACCATGTTCGCAGCCTCGACTTCACGGAGGAGCTCGCCGTGATCGGCATCCTGGGCGTGCTGATCTACTTCGCGTTCCTGTTCGCGACCGACGGGAACTTCCGGCGGCTCACGAGGGCCCTCCTGAAACCGGTTATCGGCCCAGCAGCGACCTGAGCGACCGCACCTCGGCCTGGTGCGAGAGGGAGAGCTCGCCGTACCACCTCGTCACCCTCTCCCTGTACTCGTCACGGACGGCCGGGTCGAGCATCATCCTCACCTTCTCCGCGACCTCGGCGGAGTCCGTGGTGTCGGTGTACAGCAGGGCGTCCCCGAAGAACCCCCGCACCACTTCCTCCCTGGAGGATATCACCGGGAGGGAGCTGGCCGCATACTCCAGGAGCACGTGAGAGAGGGTGAAGGGCTCGTCGGTCACGTTGATCGCCATGTCGGCGGAGGCCTTGAGCGACTCGTAGGTCTGCCTCGGGAGGAAGCCCAGGTACCGGACGTTCTCCGGGAGCGCGACCGCTGAGAGCCTGCGCTCGAGCTTCTCTTTCGGGCCGGTGATCAGCAGCTCGACGGAGCCGACCTGACCGACGCCGGACGCCTCGGCCTCGATACGCTCGAGGGGATGCCCGCCGTGGGAGCAGACCGCCACCAAGGGCCTGTCCGTGAAGGAGAGCCGCAGCTTTTCGTCGCGCGCGTTGGTGTTCCTCTCGACATAGTCGTGCACCACCAGAACGTTCCTAGCGCCCATCGACCTGAGCATCTCGGCCCAGAAGACGTGGGGAGCGGTGTTCCCAGCGGCCGAGCGGGAGACGACCCCCTCAAGGACCCCTATGATTCTGGATAGTGGCCCCCGGCCGAGGGTCTTGACCTTCCAAACCGAGTGGTGGTCTATGACCAGCTTCTTGCCGGTGGCACGGCAGTAGAGCATGCAGGTGAGGGGGCAGAACACCGGAGGGTTCTGGGCGTAGACGACATCCGGCTTCCGCTGGGAGAGTATCAGAAGGGTCTTGAAGAAGAGCGCCACGTAGCGGATGGGTGCGAAGTATCGCGGGCCGTAGAGGACGGTGATGCTGACCCTCTCGGCACCCACGGATTCCGCGAGTTCATCAGCACGAAAGCCGAAAGGGACCCCAAACCAAGACTATGGTTTTCATTCACTCACCTCTCGCGTCATGGAGCATCTGTTCAAGTCTCTCTCCAGCTACATCGTGATTAAGCTTGAACTCATGTTCCCAGATGGCTAGCACCTTCCAACCACGTCTTCCGAGCTCTTCATAGATTTGTCGGTCCTTAATCTTCTTTCGAAGCCAGTCTGGCACGCTTGGACAGTGCTTCGGACAAGCGTGCCAGTAACAACCGTTGCAGAATATCGCGATTTTTTCATCAGGAAGGAAGAGATCGGGAAAACAAATCTCTTCGACCCTCTTGCAGACTGAGAACTTCACCCCTCTCTTCGTCAGAGACTCTCTCGCGAGCATCTCGATTGTTGTTGGCCTGGCGACCCTCGCCATTGTTTCCGCGTGTTCGGGATGTTTTCTCCACCATTCTCTGAAGAACCAGTGGTTACGCTCAGCTAGTTGTTTCTTCCTATCATCGGTCCACCACGATCTTTTCTTCTCCCCGATCCTTGCCAAGCTTGGCGTCGTCTCTTTTGTCAGACCCTTGTTCCAAGGGATCTTTCCCATGTGTGCCCTAGATTTTCGGGCTCGAGTTTCAACGGACTCTGTCCTACCGATGAGCGCCCGAGAAATCCTCTGTCTCGACTCCTCAGAGTGATGCCTTCCTACCCACAGGGTGTTACCCTTCTTGAACTCTGTCTTTGGATGATTTCCTCTTCTAGCCTCCGACACCTTCCGCTTGGCCTCGACGGAATGGTGCGATCCTCTTCTCAACTGTTTGACAGGTGGAACGAAGATTTAAGCAACACGCGAAACCCGAATGGGGCCCACAGGATCGACAAAATCTTCATCCCTTTGGGCCCGGTCAAAGCATCGCCGTCGACTCCGGCTTCTCCCAGTGAGAGTCTTTATTGATTTTGAGGTCTCTTGCTCTACTTCTGGCCAAACATCGTGCTCGAGATAACCGCATCGAGGCTCTGTCCCGAGTTACCTGCTAACCGTTCATCCGCCCAACTTCGGGAAGGATGTCATCGACCTTCTCCTCTCTGGCTCTCTTCCTGAGATATTCACGGTCAATGCGCTCCCTGAAACCGTCGAAGAGGACAACGGCCTGCTCGGAGTCTCGTCTGCTCTTCCAGAACTTCGCTGCTTTCAGCCTGTCTATTATCAACTCCTCAATCCCAACTATCCTGACCAAGTACCCTCCGACCTCCAGGGTGCGAACCTTCTCAGTCCTCGTTGGATAAGAGCCGACGATGTGGATTGCGATGGCCAGTTTCTCGTTCAGCCAGACCATCCCCTCTCTCTTGAAGGCCAATCGGCTCAGCAAGTTCTCCGTCGCCTCCTGGTCAGTGGTGGTGATGTCGACATCTCCGGTCGTGAACTGACCGGCGGTGTAGGTCTCGACCGCCTGCCCCCCGACGAGGAAGAGGAAACCATCCTTTCTCGATAGTTCATCAGAGATGAATCCGAGGAGGAGCATCTTTTTCTTCAGCTCGTTCGGCTCCTTCCTGAGCTGCGCTAGGATGATTCGCGGTGGTGTGCGCCGGGGCCCCTTGCGTGGCCCGGCTGGGGTTCTTCTGCTCGGAATCATCTTCCTCACCTCATCCGAAAGGTGAGCGCTCCGGTTTCCTCGAAGAGCTCTTCGAATCTCAATGCTGCCAGCTTCGAAAGCGCGGAGAGTTCCCCCTCCTTTCTCGGCAAGTCGCCCTGGGTGGGACGCCCTCGCTGGGTCCTCGCCCTGGCGGAAAGGGCGAACTGTGCCCTCCTCGCCTCTGAGAGTTCCTCGAACGTCAGAGGGATCTGACCAATCTCGTCGTTCACCCTCTGCCAGTCGACGCGGAGACGGACGTCAATCCCTCTCCTGAGGGCCTCTGGCACGCCAGAGGCCAATTCCGACAGGGGGCCGAGGTAGCAGAGCGTGACCTGCCTGACCTTTCCGTTGTCCCTTCTCCCTTCGACCAGGTAGAGGTATCGCCTCCGCCCGACCCTCTTGGCTCTTACGAACACAGATCGAACCAGCGAACTGGGCTATAATAGTGTTGTGCTCAAATATCCCCTCCGTAGTGCCCAAGCCACTCACCAAGCGAATCAGGGGTGCGGACACGGCTCCGTCGAATTTCGTTAGGTTCGACGGCGCAACGTCAACGGAGTACCCCAAATTCCTGAGACGGTCAATGGCTGACCGATATTCCCATTCACATAGGCGCCAGAGCCCGCCACCCAACACTTTTAATCCGTAGGAGTCGCTTCTTGGTAGAGTGCAGATCAATTCCAAGGCTTCGTCGTTGGACTGCGCAAAGGCGGAGAAGGAGATTCTGCGTTTCATCAGAAAGGTTGTTTCGGACTCCGGGAGGGATGGGGCCGTCATCGGACTCAGTGGGGGCATCGACAGCGCGGTCGTGGGTGCACTTCTTGTCAGGGCGCTTGGCAAGGACAAGGTCATCGGGATACTGATGCCTGCATCCCACACCCCGAAGGAGGATACGGAGGACGCGAGGTCGCTTGCCAAGGGGTGGGGAATCAAGACCTATGAGATGGGAATCGACCCGATCTTCTCGGCATTCGAGAAGACTCTACCCAGAGAGGGAGAGACGAAGATCGCCTACGCCAACGTCAAAGCGAGAATCAGGATGATTATCAATTACTATTTTGCCAATACCAAAGGAATGCTCGTCGCGGGCACGGGCGACAAGTCCGAAGACGAGATCGGGTTCTTCTCGAAATTTGGGGATGGCGGCGTAGACTTCCTTCCTATAGCTCACCTCTACAAGACGCAGGTCAGGCGGCTGGGCGCGTACCTCGGCCTGCCAGAGCGAGTCGTGCAGAAGCCCTCCTCCCCTCAGCTCTGGCCCGGACACAGGGCAGTCGACGAGATCCCGCTCGACTATGACCGTCTGGATCCGGTTCTGATATGCCTCTTCGACGAGAAGCTCCCACCCCCCGAGGTCTCGAAGAAGACCGGTGTGGACCTGAAAATCATCGAAGAGGTGGTCAGACGCCACCGGAGCTCCGCGCACAAGCGCGTCTACCCGCCGATGATAGGCGGATGGTAGCCCGGGGTCCCCGTTGTGGACCATCCCCTCATACGATGGACCTGATATGGTGTTCCGCTTTAGTTAGAAACGCGCCTAGGGCGCGAACCGCTCAGCCCACGAGAGATGAGCCTGACTTGGGTTCTCGTCACGAAGTCCGCGACGTCGAGGCGCCGCTTCCTTATCAGCAAACAGTCGAGGTACACGGGAATGGCCAAGACGAAACCGGGCCTCTTCGCAGCCCTGGCGCTCAATAAGACCATCCTCAGGAAGTAGACCGGTTCGTATCCCAACCAGTAGGCGTTGAACCCCCAGCTGAGGAACCGAGAGAGGTTGTACTCGCTCCCGAAGGGCCGTCCCGTCCCCCTCACGCTGGGTTGCCTGTGGCTGAAGCCCAGCTGTCGCGCCTTCCAGATGAAGTAGGAGTCCTCCGGGTCCAGCACGGGCCAGCGCCCCCCCATCGCCTCGAGAACCCCTCGTTTCAGCAGCAGCCCTGACCCTCCCGACCCGACCATGTCTGCGTTCTCGCGTAGAGCCTTCTCGATGAAGTCGGGAGGTATCTTCGAGTCGCCATCCAACCGCAGGATGTAGTCGTAGCCTCGCCAGGGCACTTCGGCCAGGGTCATGTTCATCGACCTAGCGACGCGGGTCCCCGTCTTGCCATCGCTGAAGCGGTGGTCGGAGACGACGACCCTGTCGGCCTTCACGGTCTGCGCTTCCAGGCTGCTCAGAGCTCCGGACGGGTCCTCCCTGGTGACCACGATGGCGAGGATCGTCACGGTTTGGTCCCAACTGCTTCGCGGAAGTGGAGGCAAGGGATCCTCGTGGCCAACGCGTTCTCGGCCAGCATGGTCTCCTGACGTTATTAATCAGGTTCGGTGTCAGGAGACGCGCTTGGCGACGTCGACCCAGTTGAAGTAGGTGCGCGCTATCGCCGTGGCGACGATCGCGTAGGCCGCTATCAGCCCAATCGAGAGCGCAACGGAAGTCTCGGCGGGCCCGGTCCCTATAATCGAGAGGATGGACTTCGCTCCGGCAGGAAGTCCTGGAAGTCCGATCTGAAGTGGCAGGGAGGTGACGGGGGTGGTGGGGAGGTAGACGTTGATCTGTTGGTAGAATGAGTCGCCCGTGAGGGTGTAGATGATCCTCAGGATTATGCCCGCTACCTCGCTGACGAAGTACACCGCGGAGGCGGTGATGTAGGAGAGCGAGGACCGCCTGAGAAGCTCACCCGACATGAACGCCACCGTGAAGAAGACCAGGGCAGAATACACCTGGGAGAGCACGACGGGCGGAACGATGTTAAGAGCTTCCTGAACCCCGAAGGTGAAGGTCGATGCTGTCACGCTCAGGGTTGCGCCCAGAAGAATCACCGCCGTGATGAGGATGAAGCCACCGAGGAACTTGCCTGCGAAGTAGTCGTCCCTCGTCACGGGCTTGGAGAGGAGGACCTCGGCCGTCCCCTGCTCGTACTCCTCGGACATAGACCCGGCGGCGATGAGCAGGGCGGTGAAGGGGAGGAAGAAGCCCTGCACGAGGAATATCCCCAAGACCCACATGTAAGGATAGTCTTGAGGTGTGAGGAGAGAACCTCCGGCGGGACCCTGTGCCGAACTCGCCAACGAAAGCCCGACGGACCTGATAAGGACCACCGGGACTGTGCTCACGAGGATGGTCATGATGACGAGCACGAGGACCTTCTTTCGGGCCGTGGCCCTCCTGATCTCGTAGCGGGCGAACGCCCAGACTCGCGCGGCGTTCACGCGCTTGACCCCCTTATGGCGGCGAGGTAGGCTTCGTCTA
Source organism: uncultured Nitrososphaerota archaeon (assembly GCA_963703285.1). GTDB lineage: Archaea > Thermoproteota > Nitrososphaeria > Nitrososphaerales > Gagatemarchaeaceae > Gagatemarchaeum. The sequence goes on along the minus strand of OY969807.1, from coordinate 88,084 downwards.
TCTCGCTCCTAGAGTATCCCATGGCGAGCAGCCCCGCGTTCATCTCCACGACCGCGCTGGAGATCTCGCCCCTGGGGTCGGCGCCCTTCTCGGTCTTGATGGTCACCTCGGTGCCGGCGGCCGCGACGCTCACGACCCCGGGTATCTTCTTCAGCCTCTCGACAAGCTCCGCCGAGGGAGATTGCACCTCGACCAGTACCAGCCGCGTGTCGAGCGAGCTCGTTATGAAGTCCGAGATTTCCCCCCTGAAGACCAGCCTCCCGGAGTGGACTATCGCCACGCTGGTGCAGAGGTTCTCAACCTCGGGCATCACGTGGGAGGACATGACAATAGTCCCCCCGTTGGCCACGAACTGCCTGAAGAGGGACCGGAAGTGGACGACCCCCGCCGGGTCTATCCCTATCATGGGCTCGTCGAGTATCAGGAGAGAAGGAGTGCCGAGCAGCGCCTGCGCGACGCTAAGCCTCTGGACCATCCCCTTTGACAGCCGTCCTATTCGCTGGTCACGGTACTCGAGGAGACCCACCGACTCCAGGACGACGGGTATCTGCGCCCCCGACGCTGAGGAGCTCAGCCCGAGCTCTCTGCCGATGAGCTCCAGCAGCTCGCCCGGAGTAAGAAAGGTCTGAAGGTTCGGCAGTTCTGGGGAGTATCCGACATTGCGGAGCGCCCCGACGTGGTCCCGGATCGGGTTCAGTCCCATTGTGAACACCCTGCCCGAAGACGGGCGCGAGAGCCCCAGCGCGAGCCTGATCGAGGTCGACTTCCCCGCGCCGTTCGGGCCCAGCAGCCCGAGAACCTCTCCCCGCTTCACCGAGAGGCTGATGGGACCAATCTTCTTCGAGCCGTAATCCTTGACCGCTTCTTCGAATCTTAGAACATCGTCCAACTATTGTCCCATCTGGAACGAAGGGTCGGGTGTCAGTCCACAGCGTACTCGGGCTTCGGAGCTGCTTCCGGCTTGTGCCTGCGCCTGTTGTGGACGCTCAGCCCGAGCGCGAGTACCCCCGCCACAGCGCCGGCGCCGATACCAATCGACGCGACCTGCTCGGTCGCGGATGAAGCGGGACCCGATAGTTGCAGCGATGTGGATAGAAGTGTGACGCTCAGCGTCGCCGTTCCGGAGGTGGTCGCAATCGACGAGACGGCGGTGTCCGGACCAAGGCCCAGCGAGCCGAGCCCAGCGCCCGTTGTCAGGCCGGGCACGGTGAGGTTCCCCAGACTATCGATGTTGGGGACAGGGATGCTGGCCTTTACAGAGTAAATCAAACCAGATGGGAAGGTCAAGAGTCCCGCGTCGACCGTCTCGGTGGTCCCGTTGGAGGTGGCTGCCGCCTTCACCGCGTAGCTCGTCAGGGAGTAGCTAGACCCGTGGAATTGGACCGGTGTCGACCCGTTCTTCATGACTGATACAGAAACGGTCGTCGAGTTGGACGTGTAGGTGAAGCTCTGGTTGGAGATGGAGGGCACGAAGGGGGATACGTCCAGTGACGAGTTTATCTGCGTGGAGTAGCTGTACGTGGAGTTGCCCGAGACGACGGAGAGGATGAGCTTGTCGTAGCTCGCGCTGGTGGTCGCGGAGAGTGACTCGTTCACCGTTACGCTGTGCGAAGTCCCCATGTAAGACACCTGGACCCCGTAGACCGCGTAACCCGGACTCGCAGCGCTCACCGTCCCGACGGCGCCCAGCAGCAGAGCCGCAAGGGCAAGTGCCGGAAGGACCATCCTCGCCCGGTTCATTGAAAAACGGGGCCAGCCACTTCGATAAAAGCCTTGCATTGGCTAGGGCTGACCAGACCCGCCCTCTCCACGAGTGTGAAGAATCACAAAGCGCTCGTAGCCCAGGATTGGGAGGACCAGCGACTTGAACCTGCCCAGACCAGCAACAGCCGACTCCAGAACTTCGAGATCCTGGGTCGTGAGCGCCCTGAGGATGGGCGCTGCCGTGAGGTATACTGCGACAAAGATGGCTATCTCAGCCAGCAGCAGGACGACGCCGTCGAAGTGAGAGGTCTCGAGCGGGACCACTGCGAGGAACGCAAGAATCGAGGAGGCCAGGATTGACAGGGTCGCCTTCACGTCTATCTGCGCGGCGAAATGACGCCTCCCAAGGTAGAGGCCAACGCTAACGCCGATTAGGTTCGCTGCCAGAATCGAGTAGATGAGTCCAGGCACTCCGATCCCGAGGCCGATGGAGAGGGCGGGGGCGAGCGCAAAGAGGGAGCCCGCTGCCACGAGGCTGAACATCATGTAGTACCTCGGGCTTCCGACGCCGTTGAAGAAGGACGGCAGCACGCCCTGACCGAAGAGGATCGAGATGTTGGCGAATGCGAGGAGCGAGAGGTATCCGGAGGCGACGCTGTAGGAGGACCCCAAGGTCACTCGGATCAGCTGGACCGAGGCACCCATCAAGAAGAAGATGATCGGGGCGAGCACGAAGCCCATGTACTTCGCCGCGTATGCGAAGGCGAGCTTCAGGTCGCCCTTCGTGCCCTCGAGATGGGCGAACGCTGGGAATAGAGCCTGGGTCATCGCGCCGGAGGTGAGGGTTATCGCTGTAACGTAGTTGTTCGCCGACTGGTAGAATCCGACGTAGCTGTTGGCGGCGAAGGCGGCCAAGACGACGACGACGTACTGTGGCATGATGTTCGAGGCGAAGAGGCCGACGAAGAGCGTCCGAGAGTACGCCAGCATCGTGCGGACGTCTGAGGTGAAGCTCTGCAAAGGCCTGAACCGGGCGCCCTTCATCTTCCTCAAGACCATGAGCAACGCGATGATGCCGGCGACGCAGAGCGAGACGACGTAGCCTGCTAGCGCGCCGTAGACCGCGAAGCCGATCACCACGAGGGGGACTGCGACGAGCAGTCGGAGGATCGCCTGGGAGACGTTCGTGATGCTGATGTCGCCCATCTGGCTCCAGCCCAGTAGCGCGGCGATGCCCGACTGGAATATGGCCTGACCGAAGATGAGGAGGGAGGCGAACCTGACGAGCGGCGCGATCTCGGGCCTCTTGAGGACGAGGTCCGCGAGGAACCCGGCGCTCGCAAACGAGACGGCGGCCAGCACGGCGCCGAAGATCAGTATGAAGGACACGCCGTTCAGGGTCATCCTCCTCGCCTCGTCGGGGTTCCCGCGCGAGATGTGGTACGCCGCGTAGCGGGTTATGCCCGAAGTGACGCCGAATCCCAGGACGTTGAGGAGGAGGTTTGGAATCAGGATGGAGAGGGTGTAGACGCCGTACTGGCTCGGGCCCAGCAGCCGTGCGATGATGGTGATGGCGACGAAGGCGATGGCCGTCGTGGTGAAGTTCCCCGCGAACAGGGCGACGGAACCACGGGCGGACCTGCGGGCGATCTCGGCGTGGGACAACTGGCTGATGTTTCTCCGGATTGGCGCCTCGGTTCCGCCCAAGGCTAATTAAGAGATGGGATTCCGACGGCTTCAGTAACTCCCCACGACGAGGGAGGAGAACCCGGTGGCGTTCACGGCCAGGGCCGCGTAGCTCGTGTCATTGAGCACAACAAACGACGGGGCTTGCATCGCGGAGCCTAGTGAGAGCGAGTTCGAGAAAGAAGAGAGAGAAAGCGGCTCCAGGCTGATTGACTTTATCAGCTGCATGCTGCCGTCGTATACGTTCACCTGGCTCCGGGATACCGCGAAGAGCAGGCCGAAGTCGCATATCAGGTCCGTCGCCGGGAACCCTAGGTTGTACGTGCTCGTAGAGTTCGTGGACAGCGAGAGCACGTCCACCTCATCGAGCTCCGGCAACGAGAGATAGACGTTCGACCCGTCGGTCGCGATCGCCGCAAAGCCGTTAGTCGGAGCCTGTGCGTCGTACTTGACTTCCCCGGACTGGGAGATGGCCACGATGTAGGGGTCGTACCCGGGCAGCGCCCCGGCGAGAGAGTTGCTGAAGTACGGCGCCCCGAAGAGCGCCACCAGGAGTCCGCCGCCCGTGCTCGCGCCGAGGAGCTGCGGGTCGTAGCGGGTGCATGGTCCGACGTACGCGTAGGCTGTCCAGTTGGTCGCGGAAGTACCGTTGGTACCCGGGCCAGGGTGGTAGGAGCTCAAGACCTCCTCATTTCCGCCCGGCTGGCAGGCTCCGTTGCTGGACCCCCCGAGAGGCGAGTACACGTAGAAGCTCGAGGAGTCGGTGGACGCGAGCTGCGGGTCCTCGGCCGTGAGGGAGACCGACGGGCCGCCGGGGCCGTAGAACCAGCCGTCGTAGTAGACGTATCCCGAGTCCTCACCCATCGAGATTGACTGCGAAACCGGATAGAGCGAGGGGCTAGACGTGGCGAGGACCCTGACCGTGAAGGAGGCTAGGACCCGGCCTGCCGAGTCCAGCTCGAAGAGTGCCCCGACGTCGGTGATAGAGCCGTACGCGACCGAGACGTAGACGAACCCTCCTGAGATTGGCATCACGTCTGTGACCTCGCCTGCGCCGGCATCGAAGGACCACAGGTACGCCCCGGATGAGGAGAACGCGTAGACCCGCGGTCCCGAGCTGACGTAGAAGTAGGATCCTTCGTAGGGTTCGAAGATTCTGGTCGTTTCCCGCCCCGGCCGCCCCCGAGGGTTGCGACCAGACCATGCCGGGAGGCTCAGAACCGGGTGAGAGGACGAAGACGTTTCCCAAGGAGGTCAGCACCTCGACCGAGACCGAGCCCGTCACCCTCTCCACGACCGAACCTCCGACTCCGAGCTGCACCCCGATCGGAACCGTCCGCGAGCTGTTCTCTGAAACGTACCTCAGGTACTCGAGAGTCGAGGGTATCTGTCCGTCGTTGGTGATAGTGAGGTTCTGGCCCGAGACGGAGAGCGAGAGGTGCTCCAGGCCCTGGAGTTGCTGTTGCTGGTGACCCTCGTCAGCGGCCCCCTGGATGCCCTCCATCGCCCCCACGGCGGACGACCAGGTCTGAATCGAAGCCATCGAGAGCAGGAAGATGAGGATGAAGCCGTAGACGGAGCTGATAGCCTTCATGACAGAGGACGGCGGGGGCTTATTTAAGCGCCAGAGAACGGCGGAGCTTACGCTAGGAGTCTTCTAATAAAAAGAGGAAGAGAAAGGTGCCCGTTTAGGACATCTTTCTGATCAATATGGCGAGTTCGAGGACTAGGGTTATGACTACCAGAGCCGCTACGACCAGAATGTAGGTCTGGTCGTTCGAGACCGTCGAGTTCATGTTGTTAACGGAGGTCGTGAGACCCGATAGGCCGCTAACAGTTGAACTGATGGTGCTCAGAGACGACTGGATGGCAGTGAGGGTGCCAGTGATGCCGTTGACTGTAGTGGAGAGGGTGTTCACGGTGTTCTGCAGGCTCGTGACAGCCGTTTGGGCTGCCTGGGCCGCAGTTTGCGCCGCTGTCGCAGCTGATGCTATGCCGGTGAGAGAGCTGGAGATCGTGCCGAGTGTGCTGGTGATTGTAGCAGTGTCCGCGGTCAGGTTCTTGCCGATGTTGGCGATGTTTGTCGTCAGCCCTGCAAAGCCCGTAGTGACTGCGGTCTGAAGTGTGGCGAGGTTGGTGGTGAGTGTCCCGATGTTGGTGAGGATCTGGGCTTGAGCCGCCGAGGTGGCGAGTCCGCCGTTCACTGTGAACGAGCTAATGCCACTTCCGGTGAACCCTGAGGTCGAGTTGGAGATAGATGCGCCCACGAGGTAGGGTCCGGTAGCAGCTGTCGCTGCGACCGCATAGCTACCCGTGTAGACGTAGTATCCGGCTCCGAGGCTGACCCGTGCCGTCGTCAGGGGAGTAGTGGACGTTGCACCTGCCGGCAGTACCCAGGCCGTTACCGTCCCGGGCGCCGAGGACCAGATGACTATGTCCGCTGTCTGACCTGTCGTTAGCACGCTGGGTCCGAAGACCGTTACGGCTCCTGTTGTGGTTGAGACTGATGCGGTGTACTTGAACGTCGTCGTCCCTGTCGCGCCGTTAGAGTCGGTGGCCGTGATCGTGTACGTTCCGCTGGACCACGCGGAGCTTGCTCCTACGTTTGTGGGGTAGGAGAAAGTTCCACCTGCGGCCGCGGACACTTGCTGCGCGTCTACGACGGCTCCGGCCGGATTCGTGACCGAGATGAAGACGTTGTCAGGGAGTGTTGGGGTCGGAGTGATTGTTCCGCTGATCGTGTAGGATGCTGTACCGGTGAACGACGACCCGGCGGTCGGACTCGTGAAAGATATCGAGCCGGTCGCCGCGGCTGCCGCCAAGGGTGACAGCACCAGTGCCAAGAGCAGCGGGATTGCGAGGAGTTGGAGTTTCATGCTCTCACCTAAGTTACCAGGGTGATGCCAGTTGTTGGTGCGGAGACCGCCTGGTTGGAGGTGGTCACGGCCGCGAATGTGACAGTGTACGAACCTGCCGGGATGGGGATCACGTCAATGCAGAACACTGGCGCGGATGCACCGGCGGCGAGGGTTACCGTACCGTCTGCCACGTAGATGCTGGTTCCGGACTTGAAGGTCGCGTAGATGACTAGGGTCTGAGCTGTGTTCCAACCGTTGGTCACGGTGACTGTGACACCCGAGTAGGCGCCAACAGTTCCGTAGGTTGCTGTCGCTGTGTTGAAGGTGACCGAGTCTGCGAACGGAACAGTGACTGTGAGTGACTCACTGTTTGTCGAGCTCAATCCAGCCAGGGTGCTGCCCGTCACGGAGAATGTTGCCGTCTGAGAGACGAGGCCACAGATGGTCGCGGCGACGCTCCCGGCTGTTCCGGGCGTCTGCGTTCCGGCCCATGTTATGGCTCCGCTTGAGACTGCTACTCCGCCGAACGAGGCGCTGAATGCACCTGTGCCGGTAAGGGCTTCGTTGAAGTCGCCCTCAGCGGTCGCCGCTGTCACAGTGACGCATCCGTTGTTGGAAGAAGCTGTGCTGAAGGTGAACGTCGGGGGCTGCGTGTCCACAAGTACGTTGTAGACTTGGCTTACAGCCGTGTTCTTTGCGTGTGTGTTGTCTGTTGCGTTGATCTGGAGGGTGCTCAGGCCGACTGGCATGAAGAGGGAGAGGATGTAGTTGTCAGTCGCGGTACCCGAGCCTGCCGTCTGTACCCACGGTGTCGTGCCGACCTTGTAGCCTACGGTTGCTATGTGTGTCGTCAGCGGGGAGTAACCTGCGGAGACGTTAGCCCATCCCTTGAAGGTTACCCCTGTCGTGGATGAGTAGATGTATCCGCTCGAGGATGGAGTCGGTGCCAGGACGTTCAGGGTCGGTAGTGGTGAGACGACCTTCACTGTGTACGATGGAGCTGGTGAGAGTTGGATCCCATTGACTACTCCGTTCATGGTCAGGGTCAGCACCGAGCCGACTGCGACCGTGGATGGAACCGTCCATTGGATGTACCCGAAGGTTGCGACCGTGTTGGAGCCGCCGAATGGGATGTAGGCCGACTGGACCGCGATCGTCGAGGGTGCGGTTACGGACAGCTGGACCTGAATCTGGGTTACGCCCGTGTTCGTCGTGGGGTTGCCGAATTCGTCCACGAGTTGCACGTTGACGTACATGATTCCGCCTGGAACGATGGAGGGCGTGCTACTGAGCGCCGTGACTCCTTGGTCGAAGTAGACTAGAGACGTGAAGGAGGCTGCCGCGCCCGGTCCTGTAATCGCGACGCCGGTTAGGCCCGCGCTAGCGACCGTCTTTGGAGCTGCTGTAGTTGGTGCTGCGTATGTTGCGTTCCATTCACCCTTGCTGTTCAGCGCCGTATCGACTGTGTAGGTCGCCGTCGCTGTTCCGGTTGCGCCGCCTGTCGTCGCTCCGAAGCCGGTCTGGCCTCCACCGACGAAGCTTCCCGTGTATCCGGTCGTTACGCCCGGACATACGGTGGCTCCTACCTGGAATCCGCAGAGGTTGAAGGTCACTGGGACTCCCGGCTGAGTAAGGCCACCTACTGGTGTGACGGTGATCTTGTCGGTAGTTCCTGCACCTGGGGCGAGAGAGGCTGCCGCTATCGTGTATGTCGTGTCGGTTCCGGTGATGATGTTCCCGCTGGTCGAGCTAACTGAGAACGCGGTACCGAAGTAGGTGCCGGTTATCAGCGCGCTCAGGGCCCCAACGAATCCATAGGTATAGCCCTGGAAGTAGTTGAGGTCGATCTGTCCGCCGCCGGCTGCGTTGCAGTTGTTGATGCCGACTGTTGCACAAGATATCGTGCTGAGCAGCGCGGTTCCACCGTTATCGAAGCCTGAGCCGCCAGAAGCGGCGACGGTGATGGCCACGCCGGCGAGATTGGCGTTGTTGTAGGCGATGGCGTTGCCAAAGGAATCAGACACCGAGACCGTGAACGGGCCACTTAGCGCTCCGAATGGGAATTCAGCCATCCTCGTGGCTCCTGCGTATGTGGGAAGGCCGAAGTATCCGGTGCTGAGGTAGAATGTCTTTCCAGCGTTGAACGATGTGGGGCCTGCGTAGGTCCATCCGACAGTTGACGGACTTCCGGCAACGGTCGAGATGACACCAGATGCGCCGTGTGTGCCTGAGGTGCCGATGGTTGCGGTTATGGTCGTCGTGTCAGGGAAGTGGTTGCTTGGAGTGAAGGATGTCGTTGCGCTGCTTTGTGTTGCACCAGCTGTTGTCGTTGAAGATGTCGGTGAGACAGTCGCGGTGAAGCCTGCCGATGGAGCCGTCGTCACGGAGAAGACGATGGGCACGCCTGCCTGGTTGGTGCTCAGGGTCGCCGTAACGGTTATCGGAGCGCTACCTGCGATGAAGTTCGTTCCTCCTGGGGCTGCACAGGTGCCTGCGCCGATTGGGGTTACACAAGAGACGGTGGTTCCAGCTGCTATCGAGTACAAGACGACCGTCGGACCGTTGTACGATGCGCTTGAAGACGCGTCAACAACGGCAGACGAGAATGTGCCCGTGGCTGCCGGACCTGTGTTTGCGGTGACTGGCGTTACTGTGCCTGTTGCGGTGGCACTGAAGCCAGGAGGCAGAGTTCCCGTGCATTGGAACGCTGAGGTCGACGAGGCCCCGAGTAACGTTAGTCCTGTTGGACAAGAGAAGGTGGCAAGGACAAACGACCAACCGCTTGGTGCGATGATCGTCATGCTGGTTAGTGCGTATGCGTTTGACGAGGGGTTAGTCGTTGTGAAGGTGACTGGGGTGTTCGCGCTAAGCAATGTGTTTGGCGCAGCGGTGAGGGATGGAAGACTTGCGTTTCCTGCTGCATGTGCCGGTACCACTGCTGGTACCAGCAACAGCATTCCTGACAGTGCTAGCAATGCTAGTATAGTTCCCGAACTGAATTTGTTGAAATACATCGAAGATGTATTCATTATTTTCATGGCAGGTCGCTTGAAATCAGTATATAAGGAGAGTGGACGAATTGTCTACAATTCGGGCGATTCTAGGGGCAAGAGAACCGTTTTAGGGCTCTAAAAAATAATCGTGGCACAAATCTCACTAATATTCCATTCCTCGCCTCGAAGGGTCGAGAGGGCGCCAAGCCGAGCTTTGAATCGACGCACACCCGCGGGCCGAATCCAGTCCAGACGATTCCAGAATGCATGGCCATGGGATAGGACGTGCGGTTACTGGACGTTGATCGTAAGGGTCTCGTTGGTGGTTCCGACATTGACGATGAAGGTCCCCGCCGTAGGGAACGTATAGGTGTAGGACTGGTCGGGCTCTAACCTGACCTGCTGGAACGGGCCTCCGCTGAACGTCACCACAGAGTCGGAAGGGTTGATCCACTCGACGGGTGTGACACCGTGGAGCGCGGAGACCGAAGTGACGTTGAACCCACTGCCGGTGACCTGTACGAACTTCGTGGCCGGCGTGTAGGATCCGACGGCATACACGGTGTGGCCGGGTGTGACCGTTACGTCCCTTGAAGCCGGCGCGTAGTACCAAGTTATGACGCCAAAGTCCACAACGTAGGACCCCTGCGACAACGACACGTTCTTCGGCGTGGTGTAGGAGTTCCCGTTGATTGTGAAGGGGACGTTGAGCAGTTTGAAATTCTGGTCTTCAGCCCGCACGACCAACGTGCCCGGTGAATTCAGCTGGACGAAAGCATAGACAACGAGTATTATGATTATGGCAGCGGGAGCGAAGAAGACAAGCTTGCCAATTTTGGAATTGTATCTGCTCTTGCGCTGCACGTGACGCGCCTCGAATTCGAGATTGATTAGTTTTCTTGCCCACGAAGGTCGGCGCAACTGGGCATTTTAGCGCGCACTTGGAAATAAGTTCGGAAAATGACTAACATTCTCGTGCAATAGCAAAAGACGTATATACATGACATGAATTAATTGCAACTAAAGTGGCTCCAAATGGGAAAACTTGACGAAGTGGACATGAAAATACTGGGCTCTCTTTACCAGGACGCGTCGGTCTCGATACCCTCGCTCAGCAAGGACCTCGGGCTGAATCTCTCCGTGACGTACAGCAGAATAAAGCGGCTCTCGAAGCGCCAGATAATCAAGCAGTTCACGATAATCGTAGACGAGGACAAACTCGGCCTCCCCGCTTCGGCGATGGTGGGTCTGAACCTCGACCCGAAGCAGCGCGACCAGGCGCTCAGCGAGATAGCGAAGCTCGACGAGGTGAGGACGATACAGGAGGTGACCGGCAGGTTCGACGCGTTCATAACGCTGAGAGCGAAGACCATAGAGGACATCTACAAGATCGTGGCCGAAAGCCTCGGCAAGGTCCCCGGCGTTAATCAGGCTGAGACCTTCATACAGGTGGAGAAGATCAGGCCCGTCGTGAAGTTCAGGATTGCCAACGAGCCCCCAACCTGATACTCTATTATAGCAAGGCACCCGCAGGCCGAATCACTTGGACCCCTTCGTCTTGCTCGACCAGTCGGTCTCACAGGGTCACCTGAAAGCCTCCATGGCAAGCAAGGTCAGGGAGAGGTCGAAGTACCTGACTGCCTCCGTCGAGAGGGTCCAGAAGGCGTCGGGGCTGACTTATCCGCCGTACTACATCGAACCGTCCATGCCACTGGCAACGAGCTCGTTGGAGTTCGGGACCGTGGGGGCGCTCTACGCTAGGGTAATCCCAGCGAAGTTCGAAGGCAGGCTCTCCATCATCGTGCAGTTCACCGCGCCTCTCGTAGCCTTCGGGTTGAAGGGCACCATCGAGGCGGTCGCGGCCCACGAGTTCACGCATTACATCGACCTCGTCAGGAGGTTCAGCAGGATGCAGGTCACGAGCGACGAGAGGGTCGGGACGCTGTTCGAGTCCGCGTATGCAGACGAGGAGAGGCTGGTCGACCCGGCCAGGATTTTTACGGGCGACAAGAAGCTTGCCGCTCTGGTCAAGAAAAAGTTCGTGGTGGGTCTCTCCGACGAAAAGCTCAACGAGAAGGTCGCGAAGAACTGGATTGAGAAGGGCCTTCCCACGAAGAGGGTCTCACCCGAAGAGAACGTCGTGAGCATCGGCGCCGAAGTGATTGCGAACACGGCGTTCGACCCCATGGTCCTCGCCAAGATCAGAGAGCTGGAAGTGAAGGTCGCTTCTTGAGCCAGGCTCTGACCGAAGACGAGAAGGAGAAGCTCCTCGGTCTCGCCCGCAGTCTGGTCCAGGACGAGGTCACGTCGGTGACAGCCTACGGTTCCAAGGTGGCGGGCTACTCAAGGCCGGACTCGGACTACGACATCATAGTGACGTCGAAGGGCTTCAGGGGCCGCGTGAGGTACAGGTACGTCGACTCGCCCGTCAAGGCCTCGGCGCTCATCGTGCGCGACGAACTCTTCCTCTCAGACGCGAAGAAGGCCTCGCTGGGGGAGTTCGTGTCGGGGAGGTTGCTGAACGTCCACGAACCCCTCCTCAACGCCGACTTCACCAGGGAAGCGGAGGTGGAGAGCAAGAAGCGGGTCATCGCCGAGGCCATCCTCGAGCTCTCGTCTTGGAACGGGGAGTTCTCCCAGGACCTGCTCATCCCGCTCGACTACTTCCTCTTCGACAAACTGCACAAGAGGGCGTCGATCTACCCCCCGGTCCTCTACAGCTACATCAAGACCTACACGTGCCCGTCCGCCGCGCAGAACAGGGCGAGCAGCCTGGACGGATTCAGAGAGGCGTCGAAGCTGCTCGCATCCCAGGGATTCTTGGAGATGCGGGGGGACCAGGTGCGGCTCTCCGCCGAGAGGCTCAGGGGGAAGGCGTTCGCGAAGCTCCTTGCCCTCTTCAACCTGACGGCGAGGGGAGTCAGGCAGTACGCTGTCCACGGCTACGCGGGGAGGGTGGGTTTCACGGTGGTGAAGGACGAGGCGCTATCGAAGGTCAAGAGGATGCAGCAGAAGATCGAACCGCCGGCGGAGCTCCTCCGACCGAAGGAGCTGCTCAGGCTGGAGGAGGGACTGGTCGTGGCCAAGACGGCGGACATGATCCAGGCTCTCGCAGAGCAGGCGGGTCTCTCGACCTACAGCCACAAGACGAAGAACCTCGGTGAAGTCTACTCGACCGCCAAGCTGGTCACTATAGAGGGCGAGAGGCAGCTGAGCTACGTCTTCAAGCACTTCGCTGACATCCGGTCGATGAAGTGGGCGCTCCTGAACGTCTGGGCTCCCAGGATGAAGTTCAGCCTGTCGCCGCAGGCGAGGATGCACAGGGAGTACATCGCCACGCTGAGGATGAGGAGCGCCGGGGTGAGCACGCAGAGGGTTCTCGGCGCCGCCATCGACGACAGGGTCCTGGTGAAGGAGTTCGTCGACGGGAGGCCGCTCTCGAAGTATGTCGAGCAGATCCTTCGGGGGAGCTCCCATGACAACACGTACGTCAGGAGCTACGGCAGGGACATGGGGAAGATGCACAGGGCCGGGTTCGCGCTGGGCGACGCGAAGGCCGAGAACATCGTGGTCAAGGACGACAGCCTCTACTTCACGGACCTCGAGCAGGCGGAAGAGGGCGGCGACCAGGCTTGGGACATCGCGGAGTTCCTCTACTATGCTGGGAAGCTCTCCATCAGGGAGGAAGCGATGAGGTCCGTGGCCAACTCATTCCTGGACGGATACCGGGAGACGGGCGGGAGCGAGACCGTGGCTAAGGCGATGGCGTCAAAATACCTTACGCCCTTCAGACCCCTCGTGGTGTATCAGGTCCTGAAGGCGATAAGGGGCTCGCTGGAAAGCCACGCGGGCTGAGCTAGCTCTTTGTCTTGAATGTCGTGAAGCCGCAGTTGCCGCAGGACATCCTGTCCTTGTGCTCGGCCATGAAGTAGCCCCTGCCGCACCTCGGGCACTCCTTCTTCAGCCTCGTCAGCGTGGTGTCCTCGACCTTGTAGAGCTTCCAGACCTGCACGTTCGCCTTCGGCTTCTTCTCCTTGCGCTCCTTCTTTACCTTGGGCGCCGCTCCCTCTCCTTCAACCGGTGGCGCCGCTGCAGGCGCAGGAGCGGGTGCGGCAGCCGGGGCCGGTGCGCCCTTGACCGGGGCCTTGGCATCCTTCGCTTCTTTGGACATCTGCTATCACTTCTTCTTCTTTGGCGCCGGAGCGGCCGCAGCGGCGGCCGCCTCTGCCTTCTTCTTCGCGGCCTTCAGGGCATCCTTCTCCTCCTTCGTCAGGAGTCGGACGGAAAGGTAGCGGTGCGAAAGGTCCTTGCGCCCCTGCTCTGAGTCGTAGACTTGAAACAACCCCACCAGGTTCCGCGAGCCCGACTGGGGCGAGAGCTTCACCAGGGTGACCTTGCCTTCAACCGAGTTCATGGCCTGGGCTACCTCCTTAACGGCCTCCTTCCTGTCGATGGCCCCCGATTTGCCGGCGAAGAGGACCCTGACCTCGCTCCTCCCGAGGAGCTTCGAGTCCTTGCGGCTGATAATCTCCATAGCTTCCGACGGTGCAGAGGAGGGGGGTAAATAAAGTAGTCACAGGAGGTGGCCTCCCCAGACCCGTAACGGGGCCGGGTAGGACAGGGCGGCGGGTTGAGAGATAATTACCCGCTCCGGGAAGGGGAAGGCGGTTCATGAAGCGCTCTCGGGTCATCTTGATAGTCGCCATCGTCGCTTCTCTTGCGGTGGTCCTCGCCCTCACTTCTTACATCATCACACAGCAACAGGCCAGCGCCAGCTGCTCACGGAGCGCGACCACTTTGGTCACGATGTTCGGGAAGATCTCTCTCCCGACCGGGTCGGTGGGCAGCAACCTGACCCTGACGGTAACCAACACCACCTGCTCTCCGATCACCGGGATAACAGTGGTATCTGTACAGCCTCAGATAGCGGGAGTCGCAAACTCCTCGTTCGTGGAGTTCAACGGCAACCTCGTGACCCCGTCTAGTCCGCTGCCGGCGGGGCAGCTGGGGACGGGAAGCATCGCCGTGTCGGGCATCGCGTCGGGACAGGAGTACATCCTTACGGTGAAGGTCGACTTCGCCCCGGGGACGGCCGCCCAGACCGAGACTATGGTGATGTATCCGGAATCCTGAGCGGATGCCGCGGCCCCCGGGGGTAGGAAATCATTCGCGCCCCATCGAGGCGAGAATCCTCGCCGCAGACTCCTTCGCCCGTCCGTCGACGACGACGCGCACCACGCCCTCCCCGGGCTGACCGTAGTAGAGGCTGGACTCCGCAGGGGCCGCTTCCATGACTGGGATCGCGAGCAGGTCCTCCTCCCCCTCTATGAGCACCCGCGCCGGTTTCCGCCCCTCTAGGGCGCTGCGTATCGCGGCGATGGCCTCGAACGTTATCGTCCCCGCCGGGTTCCTTGCGCGCAGCAGGGTCAGGTAGGGGACCTCGGGCGGCTGCCTCCTGACCCTCCTCTCCGTCTCGTCGATGACCTGGACGTCCGGGGTTCTCCCGAGCTCCTGGAGGGACTCGGTGACACGGTCCCCGACGGAGATCACCAGCGGAGAGGCACGGAGGGCTTGGAGGAATTCGCCAGACCGCAGCTGCCTAGCCGTGTAGAGCTTGCCTACGGGCCTCTTCAGCCTCCTTCGAAGGTACGGGGTCAGTACGAGCCTGTCGGCTTCTGGTTCTAGCTGACCTTGAGCGCGTATCTTCCGGGCACCTTGATGGCGAGCGTCTCGGCTACCTTGGAGTTCTTTGGGTCGAGCACGATTATGAGGCCCGACCATTCATCGCTCAGCTCGTTGGACCCGTCGTTCGGGCACTTCTTCTCGGTCGTCAGCATGTGGCATTTCCTGCAGGCTAGTTCCTTCAACCAAGATCACTACTAAGCCGCCCGGGCCTCGGCCTTGGCCTGCTTCGTCGCCCTCGCGACCTCGTCGTCGATCCACTCGAGCGCTCCCAGGAAGGGCTGCCTGCATGTGACCCCGATCTTGCCCATCGATATCCCGTGCCCCAGCGAGACTGCCGTTATCCTGACCCTCACCTTCGACCCCACCTTGAGCGTCCTCTTGGACTGCGAGGCCGTGATCACGCCCGACTTCACGTCGCTCGTCAGGTAGTCGTCCATTATCTGGCTCAGGTGAAGGAGGGCGTCCGTCGGGCCGATCCTGACGAAGGCTCCGAAGTCCGTGATCTCGACGACCTCTCCCTCGATTATCTCCTGCTTCAGAGGGAAGAAGGCGAAGACCTCGAACTTGACCTTGTGGTACGTCGCGCCGTCGCCGGCGATGATCTTCCCTATCTTGTCGACCTTGACGTTGGTAACGAGGACCAGATACCCGTAGTCGGGGTTGATCGTGCTCTCGTACTTCTGCTTCAGCAGCTCCAGAGCCACAGCTTCGAGCGATGAACCGAAACGGTTTGGTGGAACGCGCACCACATCGTCGAGCTCAACAAGCTGAAACATGTCTAAACCAGAGAAACTGACCACCCTCGGCGTCCCTAATATAAGATTGTTGGCGATTTCAGCTGCGGCGAACCTCGACCCTGCCGCGCCTGAGGGACACAACGTCGACGTGCGAAGCCAGCAGCATTCGAATGAGGTCGCGGTCCAGGGTCGCCACGGCGGCTCCGTCCCCCAGGGCGCTGGATACCAGCTCGTCGTCCGCCCCGCCCGGACCGGAGGGCTCGACCCTAATCGCCCCGCGGTCGACGAGCCCGAGGGCGAGCAGCGCGAACCGCGACGACCTCGCACTCCCCTCGGAGAGACGCTTGAGCTCCGAGTAGACTGGCTGGAGGACCACGCCCTCGAAACCGCCCAGCGCACCCAGGATGTCGTCCTGCCACGGAGTCGGGTGTTCCATCACAGAGAGGAGGAAGCTGGTGTCGAAGAGGACCCTTCTGGTCCGCCCTACTTTATCAGGCCCGAGCCGATCAACCGCCAACGGTCCGCCAGCCTCCTGCTGATCGCGACGCGCGTCTCGGGTTCTGCGACGACGGGCTTGCGCAGGTCCAGCTCCGCCACCGTGTCCCTCACGGAGGTCACCGAGCCGAGGGTCGCAGCCGTGCCGATGTTGAGCCTGAGGGACTCGCCCATCCTCACCTTCTCGACCTTCATCAGCTCCGCCGAACCCACCGCCTGCTCGAAGAGCTGGAGCTCGACCGTGAAGTGGGTCTTGGGAGCAGGGAGCGTCCCGGGTCTGCCGACGAGCGACCCGACCATCAGGTCACCCTTGGTAAGCGCGGGGTCGAGATATGTTCCGAGGGATATCAGACCGCCGGGGCCGACCTTATCGGCCATCCCAGCGCCGGTCCCGAGGCTCGCTATCTTCGTGAGGATGGGGGCGTACTTCCCCCTCTCGTCCGGAAGCCCCGGAGATATCTCGATCTCCTCGCCCACCTTCAGCTCTCCCCTGACTAGACTTCCGCCCAGCACCCCGCCCACGAGCGAGCGAATCTCCGATCCCGGCTTGTTTACGTCGAACGACCTCAGCACGTACATCTGCGACACCGCCGACGGATCCCTTGCCGGTGTGGGGATGTTCTCCTCGAACGCCTGTATCAGGGCGTCGATGTTGATGCCGTGCTGAGCCGAGACGGGGATCACAGGGGCATCGGCCGCGATGGTGTTGGCGAGAAAACTCTTGATCGCCTCGTAGTTCTTCCTTGCCCCCTCGGCGTCTACCCTGTCAATCTTGTTCTGTACCACAACCATCTTCTTCATTCCGAGCATCTGGAGGGCGAGCATATGCTCCCTTGTCTGGGGCATCGGGACGGGCTCGTTCGCCGCTATCACGAGGAAGGCGCCGTCCATGAGCGCGGCCCCCGCTAGCATGTTCGTCATCAGGCTCTCGTGGCCCGGCGCGTCGACAAAGCTGACGGCCCTGAGCAGCTGTGTCTCCTGGCCGCATACCGGACAGACAGGGGAGGTCGAGAACGCCTCTGGAGGGGGCGTGTGCGCGCATTTGTAGAATGCCGCGTCCGCGTACCCCACCTTAATGGTGATGCCCCTCTTCAGCTCCTCGCTGTGAGCACTCGCCCACACGCCGGTTATGCTCGCTACAATTGATGTGTTGTGGCAGACCGTCGCTCCCTTGCCAGCAACGAAGTTAGCGTACTCGGGAACGCTGAGGTCGTAGACTAGACCGCTGTACTCCTCGGTCTGCACGGAGACGATTCTGTCGAATTCCAGAGGCGAAGAAGCAAGCAGACGCAATTGCTCTAGGGAGCCAGCGGCGTAATGAAGAATCCCCCGCGTCTCCGCCCTGAGATACTTGACGATGGGTGCCAGCTCGCTCTCGGACCCCCTCCGCAGAATGCGTCTCAGCACCTTTTGTGTAGTTCCGAGTTCGCTCGCGACAGATTCAATCGAGGCACCCATGAGCGCCATGTGATACCGCGCAGAGTTTCCTTCTGCCCTGAGCACAGACAAGGACCTCTCGGTCGACTTCAGGTGCTCATCTATGGCTGCCACCACGAGGGAGAGCTTTCTCCTTGAAATCCTGCCTGATCTTACGGCGCCTTCGTAGGCCTTGTACCAAGCAGACCCCTTCATTTGTGGTATAGTCGAGTTTCGGTCGAATGCCTCTCGCTGGATCCCGCAACTCCTGAATAGCAGACGAATAGACTCGATGTTGATGGGGATGCTAAGATCCGTCTCTTTGCTTTCTTTCTTGATTTTGGAGAGGTACCCAAGCAATCTTCCCTGTATGCGAGAATCCTCAAACCCGATGAGCTCCGCGAAGAGCCTGAGGTTCTCTCGACCGGAAACGGACAGCCTCGGGTACAGCTTCATGCCGCCTTTGGTCGGGCTTCTCTTGATGGAGAAGCGCGGGACTATGCCAAACGAGTGAAGGAGGTAGGAGATTATGACGACATTTCTGTCGTTCAGCTGCGTGACGGATATGACGCCTTTGTCATCGAATTCGCCATCGAGGGTGAGGAACCACCTGAGGAATGTCGCCTTGAGACTCCTAGGAAGCTTGCAGACCCAATCGGCTATCCCACACACGGACTCGTTGCCGGGAGCGTAGTCGAATCTGGCGCGAAGGTAATCGACGAAGGCTGTGCTGTGGATTCTGAAGTTCCCGTCTTCGTAGCCCGCGATCTCCTGACCCATCTTTTCCTTCGTAACCCTGAGGAACTCCTCTAGCATCCTGCGTTGAACTGTCTGCGTGACCCCAACAAAGGACGACCGACTCGTACCTTCGGCCCAGACGAACGCAAACCACTTTACGATGTCGCCATCGACTTGCCCCACATCCACGAGCCTCGACACACTCCTCCCGTGCCCTCTGCTTCTCTCGACGAGGAATTCCTGCGGAGAGAGTGGAACGAGAGTTGAATTCGCAAACGCCCGCCGCACCTTCTCGCCTATGAGGGCGCGCATGGTCTTTCCTCTACGAACTCTATAGTAGGCTTCCCGACTTATGCCTGCTTTCCTGGAGAGACCAGATGCCGAGAGACCGGTCAGCAGCCTCATCTTTTCGAACTTGTTCTGGGGCAGGGTCGCGAACTCTGTGAAGTCCGAAGTCGCTGACCTCAACTCACTATAGTCTTCCCAGGTCAGCACGTCGTAGCGTTCTCTCAGTGATGGTAAGGCATCGGGAAGAGTTATGGATTCCCCCAAGGGAACGCGGCTAAGGAACGCGGCGTAATCGCCTTCGCGTATATCCTTGGCTTTCATCCATTGGAGATTTCCCATTCTGTTGACGAGCAGTGGGTGTTCTGGCGTTATGCAGATTGATCTTCCACTTTTACCTATGACGGTATACATGGGACCGCTGTAGTCTTGTACGAAGAGCTTCGAGCCAGCGGTCACAGGTTCGAATCTGTCGTCCACGCAGACTACGTTGCTTCCATCGAACTCGTAGACCTCTCCACCATCAATCCGCCCGAGCAAGACACCCCTCGACTTCGCTTTCTGGAGAATCTGAGACCCCGTGACAGGAACGCCTTCGAGCAGGACATACTGGTCGATTCTTTGACACTTCCCGGAGTCCACGTGGCCTGCGCTGCCTATGTTGCACTCCGGCTGCTTGGGGATGCGCATCGTCGGGACCGTGGACATCGTCTGGGCCATGAGAGATGATTCGAGAACTTCGGCTTTCTGGGATAGATAAAGCTGCTGCGGTGTTGTCTATTGAGTCTTGACTGCGTTGAGCTGGTAGACCTCTTCGGTCACCGTGCCGCCCCTGACGAGCTTCCTGCGCTTCTCGCCCTCGACGGAGTGCCTGAACCCGATGCCCTCGGTCATCAGGACGTGCCTCTTGCCGCTGCCCATGACGTCGCCTCTCATGGGGAAGCCGGCCCTGTCCGAGCCGCCCGTGAGCTTGACCTTGTAGTTCTGCCCGATGACGCTGAGGTCGATGACGTCGCCAATCTTCCTGCCCATGAATATCTGTGCCTGCGAGTCCTTCGCCTCCATCACCTCGGACCTGCCCGTCTTGGAATCTGAGATCACGATCTTGAACGTCGGCATCTTTCATCAGCCGCCCCCGGGTTTGTTAATAAAAGGATTGGTGCCGCGCGTCGAGGCGGTTAAATATACGGACAAATGTACTTATGGTGGAATGACCGAGACGATAAAAGTGGAGATCGACGACGCGCTGGCGAGAAGGTTCCGGAAGAAGGCGATGGAGACCTACGGCTACAAGAAGGGAGCCATGAAGAAGGCCATGGAAGCGGCGATCAGGAAGTTCGTCTCTCCGGGGGAGCCAGACTGGTCGAAGCTCGACGGGGTGCTCGCCCCGAGCAAGATGACTTCCGTTGAGCTCCAACACCAAGCCTGGCGCAGACAGGATTGATCGTCCTAGACACGAACGTCTTCCTCGAGTTCATGCTCGGCCAGAAGCGCGGTCCCGAATGCAGGGCGCTCCTGGATCGCATGTCGAAGGGCGAGGAGGAAGCAACCGTCACGCACTTCACGATACACGCCGTAGAGGCAATCCTCGGAGGTGGAAACGACCTGACGAACTTCCTGCGGAACATAGAGACCTCCTCGGGCCTTCACGTCTACGACACGACAACGACGGAGGAGATGGCGGTAGGGCTGTTAGCTTCCGAAAGACGGATGGACTTCGACGACTCGCTCCAGTACTATGTGGCGAAGAAACTCGGTGCTCGAGCGATAGTCAGCTTCGATCGTCACTTCGACGGGCTGGATGTACCGCGGCTCGAGCCCTCGCGGGCCATCTCGGACCGCCCAGGCGAGAGTTGAACCTCAGAACCCGTACATCATGTCCTTGACCGAACGGATGGAGACGATCTCCTCCAGCACGGCCTCGTCATCGGCACTGAGACTGCCCACGTACTTCCCCCTGAGGAGCCTGACGTCGGCTGAGGTGGGGAACGTGAAGAGGATGTCGTTCTCCTTGATCTGGCGGCCGAGCGTCGGGCCCCGGACCGATATCGCCACCTGCATGCCGAGGGTGGCCTCGGGGACCGGCTTGCCGTTGTCCTGAATCTGCTCGACGGTGCCGAGCTCCACGCCGGACGCGTCCATCAGCCGGACCTTCGGTCTGAGCTTGCCGCCCACCACCTCGACCCCGAAGACCGCGGGGTCGTTCCTCCTGAAGAACATTCCAGGGAGCGCCTTGATCTTCGCCGGGCCGGTTATCGTGGAGAGCGCGTTCCTCTGGTCCTCGTCCCTCTTGTTGGCCGCCCACTTGACGTAGCCTTCCACCGCGTCGTATATCACGTCGGAGGTGATTATCTGGGCCATGGTCGCCTGTTCCCTTGCGTCCGGGATGACCTTGACGTCGAAGCCGATGATGACCCCCAGGTATGGGTCGTGCTCCGCGACGGCCTCCGCCTCCACGATGTCGTTCCTGGATATGTCGCCGATGTCCGCCGACCGCACGGGTATCTGCCTCTGCTCGAGCATCCTCAGGAGCGCCTCCAGCCCCCCTATGCTACCCGCCTTGACGACGACGCCGTCGATGTCCGTCTTGGTGACCAGCGTCGTGAGGTCCTTCTCCGCCTCGGCTTTTACGGAGTGGAACTCCTCGGGTGACTTGAACGAGATGACCGAGGTCCCGGGGATCACGCCGGCGAGGTCGGGCGAGACGAGCTTCACCCCCGCCGCCGAGTAGACTTCTTGGACCGGGGTGAACTTGTCGCGCGGGTCGCGCATCTCGTCGAGGGGTTTGGGCATGAACAGCGCCTTGACCCTGGACTCGACCGCCCCCTCCTTCTTCACAAGAACGAGTCTGTCCCCGACGGAGAGCTTCCCCTCCGTGAGGATCACGTTGGCCGTCTCCCCGATGCCGACCTCCTCCTGGAGCTCGAGGATGATCCCCCTCGCCCTCCCGTTCTCGTCGATGGCGACGAGCTTCTCCGCGAGGAACTGCTGGGCGAGACCGATGAGCACGGCCATGATCTCGGGCATCCCTATCCCGTACCTGGCGGAGATCGGCACAATCGATACCTGCTTGCGGAAGTCCTTCACCCGGTAGAATGCGTCGGAGTTGAACCCGAGCCTGGAGAGGGCACCGACCACGTTGTATAGCCTCTCCTCGAGCTCGTCGTTCCACTCGGGCGGCTGCTGCTTCAGCGCGCTCGCAAGGGACCCGGTCGTCTCCTTCCTCCAGCCCCGGATCATGTCGATCTTGTTGAGCGCGACGAGGAAGGGAACCTTCCGCTGCCTCAGGATCTCGATGGACTCGATGGTCTGGTTCTCCAAGCCCTTGTTGACGTCGACGAGCAGGATGGCGATGTCGGCGGCCGACCCGCCACGCATCCTCAGGTTCGAGAAGATCTCGTGGCCCGGCGTGTCGATGACGAGCAGCCCAGGGATCTTCAGCTGCGCGCCCGACTTGTCCAAGAGCGGCCCGCAGATCGCGAATAGCGTCTCCATCGGGAAAAAGCTCGCGCCTATCTCCTGTGTGATGCCCCCGGCCTCTCGAGCTTGGACGGCGGTGCCCCTTATGCGGTCCAAAAATGAGGTTTTCCCAGAGTCAACGTGACCCAGTACGACGACTACAGGCTGCCGTAACGTCTGTGTGGGCTGGGACATCCGAGAACAACTTGACCTTCAGCCCGAGGGCTGGTTAATATAAGTTATCGAATGAGCTCGGCATGATTACGAGAAGTAGGTCTTGCTCTCCCAGTCGAAGGATTCCTTCGAGTCGGAGGCGTGGATGGCGTTGTCCAGGAGCCCTGTCGCGTAGTCTCCCCTTATAGTCCCCGAGGCGGCCTCCCAGCTCTTGGTGGAGCCTATCGCCCGGCGGACGAGCGCGATCGCGTCCCTACCCTCGAGCACGACGCCGACGCTGGGCCCGCTGCTGATGAAGGATACGAGGTCCCCGAAGAACGGCTTGTCCTTGTGCACGATGTAGAACTGAGTGGCCTTGGCCTTGGTCACCGTCTGCATCCTGATCTCTACGGGCTTCAGGCCGCGCCTCTCGAACCTCCCAATGATCTCGCCGACGAGGCCCCGCCCCACGGCGTCAGGCTTCACGACTACGAGCGTCCTCTCCACGGGCGGGAGGGACATTACCTGTTTTCCCTCGCCCACTTGAACTTGCGTGGGTCCCGCTTCAGCTTGCGGTCGTTCACCTTGCACTTGGAGGAGCAGTAGCTCTTGGTCGACCCGTCGTTCAAGACGAGCATTATCCCCTCGCCGAGGTGGACGTCCTTGCCGCAGAAGAAGCATTTCTTGGGTGTGTACAAGACAATCGCCTGACGAGTAATTCGGCGGAGGCCCGCAGCATCTGCATATAAAGCAAACGATGTGAAAGAACGAGCCGGAGTGAAGTTCGCGACGGCAATCCATTCCAACCAGTGATGGGCCGCCGGCCAAGGCCACGACATCCGCCCGGCTTGACGTGAGCCTGGGGTCAACACCGTTGGAGAGAAAATTAACGCCGTTAGAATAAACCTGATAGAAGTGCGTCTCAAAGATGAGAATGGCAGGCCGGCATTATATACTCGACCAAGGTCGTCCGCACTTGGTGGGTAGCGATGGAATGCTGTGACCGCGGTAGGCCCCCCTGGAGACGAAGTTTCATCGCTTCGATATTGGCCCCTGAAGGTAATCGGCCCGTACCTTGCACGCAATCGTGCCAAGTAGGACCACCGGGCTGCACGAATATGACGACCGAGCAGACGCTCCCCGGACGCGACTGTCTTTGGGTGGCGGGACATTGATGAGGAACCTCATCCTCGCTGCCGCCGTGGCGTTCCTGCTCCTGTTCGCCATCCCGGAGCTCCCGACGGCCCAGCCTGCACCCGCGATCCAGCACGTGGTAATCTTCGTCCAGGAGAACCATACCTTCGACAACTTCTTCGGCTTCTACCCCGGCGCCAACGGGCTGCAGGGTTCGACAGCGCCCATCTTCCACGATACGACCGATGAGGTCTACGAGAATCAGAGCCTCGGGGGGTTCGTGGGTCATCCCGAGAACTACGGCTACTTCACCTGCAGCGACATCCCGTACTACTGCGCCCTAGCGAACGAGAGCATCCTCTTCGACAACTACTTCACGGTCTCGCCGCTGGCCAGCCTGCCCAACCGCATGGCGATGATAGCGGGCTCGACCCTCGGCTTCGTGACCGACTGGAACACCTCCGGGCAAGCCTTCCCCTGGCGCTCCAACACGACGATACTCGACGAGATGACAGCGGCGGGCGTGTCCTGGGACTACTTCAACTGCAACTACAACGAGTGCCCCCTGTCGTTCTTCACGCAATCTCCCAGCTGGCTTAACAACGAGCAAGACACGACGACACTCATCTCCGATATCAAGACGCACACCCTACCCGACGTGTCTTTTGTGATGCCAGACAGCGACGAGGTGAGCGACGAGCCGCCGGCTAACCTGACCCTAGGCCAGGCGTGGATACACGGGGTCATCGACGACCTCAACTCCTCAGGCTACCTGAAATCGACGGTGGTGCTTCTCACCTGGGACGACTCCGGCGGTTGGTACGACCACGTTACGCCGCCGGGCCAGTTCGGGTACCGGGTCCCGATGATCATGCTCGCCCCCTACGGGCCCAATGGGATAATCGACCACAATCTGGCGAGCCACTACTCAATCCCGACGGTTATCGAGTCGATATTCGGCTTGCCGTGCATGCACGACGACTGCAGCGCCTACAACCTTCTCGACGCCCTCAACCCGTCGGTGACCGCGTCCAACCCCAGCCAGTCGTCCACCTTCACCTCGTCCTCAGCCGTCACGTCCTCGTCGAGCGCGACCCAGTCGCCCACGCAGACGGCGTCTTCTAGCCAGCAGCCCTCGGCGTCCACGGTCACTACGACCACGACT
Source organism: uncultured Nitrososphaerota archaeon (assembly GCA_963703285.1). Taxonomy (GTDB): domain Archaea; phylum Thermoproteota; class Nitrososphaeria; order Nitrososphaerales; family Gagatemarchaeaceae; genus Gagatemarchaeum. The sequence continues at coordinate 63,576 of OY969807.1, read as the reverse complement.
ACTACCAACCTCGTGACTGTTACCCAGACCGTGACGGCCACGGTTTCCGAATCCATGACAGCGACAATTACTCAGATCGCGACCGGGCCCACGATAACGGTTACGGGTCCGACCGTAACTGTGACACTACCCGCATCCACGTCGAGCGTGCAACCGACGACCGTGACTACACAGACGATAACCTCAACGGCGACCCCCGCAGCTTCGGCGACACCATCGTGGGCATACGCGGCGATGGCGGTGCTGCTAATCATAGGACTGACGGCAGGTTACACCGTCAAGGGAAGACCACCGGGCCGGAGGTAGTGCATTTTCGAGAAGGACGCAGTTCGATTACAGTTAGTTCGAATTGGATCCTCGCCGCTTAAATGCACCGTGGAATAGGATTGCGTGGAAGGACAGCCTGAGGAACCCTGGAAGGATGCGCTCCGGTCGTATATCTCAGAGCATGGCGACAGCCTAGATTTCACGAAATGCTTCTGGAAAGGGTGCGAACCCCTAGAAAGAGACGTAACTGGTTACCACCAATTCGCGAGGGTGATGCAGGCGAAATGCCGGGGCGAGAATCCATTCTCAATCGGCTGGGGTCTGAAGGCCTCCAACACAACCGTGCGTTCATGGTCCTTACTCGAGACAATGCCGAAGCTGGGGCATTACCTTAAGGCATTCATTGAATTGGGGATGGCGAGACAGGGACTAGTCTGGCTTAACACTGAGTGTTCGCATGGGTACGCCATCCCCATCGGTCAGTTTGTACAAGTTCCTCTCCAAGTTAGGACATGGAGCGACGTCGAGGAAGTGCTCTTTCAACTCAGGCCCTTGGCCCTTGATTACAGGACGTTTAGCCGGAGATACCTACTCGGCTTTCTGTACGGAATGATTATTGGCGATGGTTCAAAATCCAAACAGAAGTCAGGCCACAGACATATTGGGCTGGTGCTCAGCATGAAGTACGATACAAACCTCGCCCTCGGGGATTTCACTTGCGTCTGTGCGTGGAGTGTGGGGTTACGAATGCATAGGGCGGCAGACCTGTCAAAGCCCGAGAGCAAACCGAATGGCTTCTTCGAATGGATTTCGCAATCCTCGCCGCTAATCGATTGGCTCTACGGCGTCGGGCTAGGATTGCGCGACGGCGAAGTCACGACTTACCACCCGATCAAATCGGAATGGATTCTGTCTGCGCCTGAGGACTTCAGAGTTGGACTTCTCCAGGGGCTTGCGGAGTCAGATGGGTCTCCCAACGTTGCCTCCCAATCGATGGAGCTCTGGCTTGGGCCAAACTGGGAACTTATGATTCGCTTCCTGGCGACTTTCGGTCTCAAGGCGTTTCGCTGCAGAGAAGCAATCGACCTCGTAAAGAGTCAAGCTGTAAAGTCGTTCCAGACGCCAATTCTAGCGCCACATCTGAACACGGTCCGCTATCAGAAGCTGAAGCTTCTAGCCACGACCAGACGTCTCAGACGGGAAGAACGTCTGCCCGCGAACATTCGAGATCGAATCGCCGAGTTGACGAGGCGAGGACTATCCGTTCCTGCCATTGTCGAGGAAGTTGCGGAAACAATGGGCCTGCTCATTTCCTTCGAGGCTGTCCAAAGATGGAGCAGAAAGGTGACAATGCCAAGCGAGAGTATATCCAGAAAAAAAGCGGCAACACGAAAGTCTTAGGATAATAGCATCAAAATGATGAAAGATTTCTATTTTATCTTGCGAGCTTCGCGCTCCGTATCTCGCAATAATAGCACATCTGCCAGCCTTATGGGCCCCTTGACGTTCCTGGTGAGGATCCTGCCCTTCTCCTTGCCCTCGAGGATCTTGACCCTGACCTGAGTTATCTCCCCGGCGACCCCGGTCCGCCCGACTATCTGGACGACCTCGGCGGGGGTGACGTCCTCGGCGGCCTGCTTGCTCATTGCTTGGACCTCACCCGGGTCAGCTCCTGCGTGACCTGGTCGAGGATCTGCTGCCCCTCACCGGCTTCGATGACGGCCGCGGCCGCCGTCGGGACGTCTATGCCGATCGCCGGCCCGATCTGGTCCTTGGAGGGGACGAAGACGTAGGGGATCTTCCTCTCATCGCATAGCAGAGGAAGGTGCGCGACGACCTCGGGGGGCTCGGTGTCCTCGGCTATGACGACGAGCTTGGCCAGGCCGCGCTCTATCGCCTTGGTCGTCTCGTTGGTCCCCTTCCGGACCTTCCCGGAGCGGGAAGCCTGCCTCAGGACCTCGTACGCAGCCTCCGATACCTCCTTGGGTGTCTCGAACTTTACGAAATAGGCTTTCGGGGTCATCTCGAACTATATCGCCCACAGGCTCAGTTTTCGGGGTGCATATAAGCTTGGTCGGTAGCGCGCTCCAGTCGAGGATGCCCTGAGGCCGCTTTGGGGGCTCCACGGGCAATCTCGGCTTGCTCTCGGTGACCCGGGATTGCGGCCGACCGCCCGTCCGACCGCGTCCTAGCCGTGTGCGAGCACGCAGCGTCCCGGCGCGTCCAGCCTTACGAACCCATAGCGCGGGAACTGGACGATGTCGCCCACCTTCAGGTCCTTGAAGGACTCCTCAACGAAGCCCCTCCGTGTCTTCAGGCTGTCGGGGTTGAAGGTCCCGTCGTCCCTGTAGAGCTCAGAGGGCTCCAGGACCTCGATCTCGAGCGAACGGCCGGCCACGACCCACTGGACCTTCTTGCTGCCCTGGACCAGGTCGTCGTCGGTGAAGCGCCCGAGAGCGCGGTCGGCGCTCTTGAAGACGAGCTGGAAGTTGAAGAGCTCCATCAGCCTGATGACCTGGCCCGGGGCGGCCGCGGCGAGGTCGCTCGCCGGGATGTAGAACTCGCCCGCGGACCTCACCGTACGCGAACCGAGGTTCTCGAGGGGATGGTACGGGATCGTGGTGTCCTTGATGGGCGCGTTGTCTATCGAGAGCCTGACGGGGTCGGGGACGAAGTAGTACCTCCTTGTGACGGGGTCGAGAAGCTTCCTGTTCACGGCGAATAGGAGCGACCAGTCGAAGGTGTGCTCCGACTTGCTGTACCCCACGTCCATCGTGAACTGGCGTATGGACTCGGGGAGTATCCCGCGGCGGATCACCCCCTCGATGGTGGGCATCCTCGGGTCGTCCCACCCCGAGACGAGCTTCTGCTCGACGAGCGGCCTGAGGTACCTCTTGTGGACCGGCGTCCCCTTGAAGTTGTATCTCGAGAACTGGATCACGCTGACCTCGGGGAACCCGAGGAGCTTCCTGACGAGCTCCTGCAGTCCGACGTGGAACTCGGAGGACCGGAGGACGTGTGTGACGGAGCAGACCTGGTCCTCGACGACGACCTCGAAGTCGTAGGTCGGCCAGACGACGTACTTGTCGCCGGTGAGGGGGTGCGGGTAGTCGATTATCCTGGCGATGTTCGGGTCGCGGAGGGAGTAGTCGAGGCTGGAGAGGTCCCCCTTGAGCCTGATGACGTAGGTCCCCTCCTTGTGCTTCCTCGCGAGCATCTCGTCCCAGATGGCGACGTTCCTCTCGACGCTATTCGACCGGTGCTCGCAGGGGACGCCCTCGAACCTCATCTTCTTCATGACGTCCGGGGCGCACGAGCAGGCGTAGGCGGACCCCGCCTCGATGAGGTCCTGGACGTGCTCGTAGATGAGCTCGACGTCGCTGGAGACGTTCTTCTCGTGGTCCCACTTTATCCCAAGCCAGGAGTAGCCCCTTCGGAAGCTCTCGTAGTAGCGCTCCTGCACCTTCCTCGGGTTGGTGTCCTCGAACCTCAGCCAGAGCTTCCCGTCGTACATCTGCCTGTAGACGTCGTTTATGGTGGCGGCCATGGCGTGCCCGATGTGCATGAACCCGGACGGCTCGGGGGGGAGCCTCACGACGAACTCGCCCTTCACCGCGTCCTGCAGCGGGGGGAGCCCGACCCTCTGCTCCTGCTTCCGCTCCTCCAGCGCCTCGGGGTACTTCTCCCGAAGCGCCCGCTCCTGCTGCTCGGGGGTGAGTTTGTTGACGGCCGCCACGACCTCCGCCGACTCCCGGGCGACGTCCTTCGCGATCGACCTCAGGGAGGCGGAGTCCCCCAGGACCTTCGAGACGACCGCGCCCGTCTCCGCCCTCCCGCCGTGCCGTACGGCGTTCTGCAGCGCGTACTTCTCCATCGATGAACGGTCCTGCTCGCTGATGGACAAGGTCACTACCAGTCCCGCTCTACAGAGTAGCGCGCCACCTCTTCGAGCCTCCGGACCGCCTGCGCGTCGCCCGGCCAGCGGACCTTCCCGAGGGTCGCGAGGGCGTCGTCCAGGAGCTGGTTGGCCCGCGCGTTCGCGAAGGGCAGGACCTTGTACTTGTCTATCAAGTCCAGCAGCTCGTCGAGCCTCGGCTTGCGCTCCTCCCTGGACAGGCCGAAGAGCTCGACCACTCTCTGCCTCTCCTCACGGCTGCACACCTCCAGCAGGCGGATCAGGATGAGGGTGCGCTTGCCCTCGAGGAGGTCGTCAGCGTACTGCTTGCCGTACTTGGCGCCGGCGGAGAGGTTGAGGACGTCGTCGTGTATCTGGAAGGCGACGCCCAGGTTCGTCCCGGCGCCTATCAGGGTCTCTAGGGCGTCTCGGTCGGCGCCGGCCGCCAGGCCGCCGAGCCGCATGGGGCTTATCGCCGTATACCAGGAGGTCTTCTTCGTGCACATCCGGAAGTAGTCGTGCTCAGAGAGCTTCCAGGTCCTGTTGACGACCCAGCTGAGCTCCATCTGCTGCCCCTCGGTTGTCTCGTTGATCATTCGCCCGAACTCTCGCATTATCTCGAGCGTCCTCTCCCCGCCCAGCCTCTCCTTGTTGCCGAGGAGAGCCTGCCACATCCGCCCGTGGAGAGCGTCGCCCGCGTTGAGGGCGAGGGTCCAGTCGTACTTCTTGTGGAGCGCCGGCAACCCGCGCCTGAGCTCGGACCCGTCCTCGATGTCGTCGTGGATGAGTATCCAGTTCTGGAAGAGCTCCAGGCAGGAGGCGGTGAGCAGGACGTCCTCCTCCGACCCGCCGAAGGCCCTGCAGCTGGTGACGCAGATGTAGGGCCTCATGCCCTTTCCGCCCCGCTCGGGGTAGTCCCTCATCATCCTGTAGAGGAGCTCGACCTCTGGTATGGCGTGGGAGCCCGGGAGTATCTCGTCCAGGACGAGGCGGTCGACCCTCGCCTTGAACCGCTTCATCTCGTCGAGCATCGGCGCGTAGTCGACCATTGTCAGTCAACCCAGTAGGTCAGCGGGGGCGTGATTATCTTCCTGACCTCTCTGAGCTCGGCGGGTGTCCTGGCGCCCGAGACGAACATCGACGTCCGCAGCTCCAGGAGGGTCTGCTCCGCGAACTCCTCGAGGGCCCTCCGCCCCCTGGTCGCGCTCTCGAGCATCGGCCTCGCCATCCCGCAGAGGTCTGCGCCGAGGGAGAGGCACTTGGCGACCTCGAGGCCGTTCCTCAGGCCGCCGGAGGCTATCACGGGGACGGAGACGGCGTCCCTTACCTCGATGAGCGCGGCTGCGGTCGGTATCCCCCAGTCCCAGAAGAGGGCCCCCAGGGAGGCCTTGGACGAGTTCCTCTTCTCGGCGGCCCTTATCGCCTCGACGCCGGCCCAGCTCGTCCCGCCTGCGCCCGAGACGTTGATGGCCTTCACGCCGGCGCCCTCGAGCTCCAGGGCCACGTCCTTGCTTATCCCCGCCCCGACCTCCTTGACGATGACGGGGACCGATATCTCCGCGCAGAGGTGCGCTATCGAGGCGAGGACACCCTTGAACGAGGCCTCGCCCTCCGGCTGGATGACCTCCTGGAGCGGGTTTAGGTGGACGGCGAGGGCGTCTGCCTGTATCATCGCGACGAGCCTCTCTGCGTCCTTGACGGTGAACCCCTTGGCGAGCTGGGCACCGCCGATGTTCGCGAAGAGGAAGGCGGAGGGGGCCTTCTTCCTCGCGATGGAGTAGGTCCTGGCCATCTCCTCGGAGATCAGACCGGCCCTCTGGCTCCCGAGCCCCATCGCGAACCCCATCTCCTCGGCGACCTCGGCGAGCGTCCCGTTGATCTCCTCCGCCTTGGGGGCGCCGCCGGTCATCGAGTCCACCACGATCGGGGAGAGGAGCTTCTTTCCGAGGAAGTCCGTCGAGAGGTCTATCTCGGCCATGTCCATCTCCGGGAGCGCGCAGTGTATCAGGTGGACGCACTCGAGCAGCGTAGTCACCTCCCTAGCCTGGACGTCCTTCCCCAGGACCACGTCGATCCCTTCTTCCTTCCTGCGGACTACTTCACGAACGCTCGCGTCTTCGCTCTTGGTCACGGGAAGGAACCTCGACTGTGGTGCCGTGAAAGCTGAGACCCTTTAAGGCTTTGGAGAATTCTGCAGGTCTGAGACCGGAGACGATCGCGACCTCGGTCCCGGCGCTGGCGATCTCGAGCGCCTCCCTCAGCTTCTGCCGCATCCCTCCGGTCGCGTCGCGGGACTCCGCGAACTCCAGCTCGGCGAGGGTCTTCGCGTCGATGGTGCTCAGGAGCCCGCGGGGCCCCATGACGCCCTCGACGTCCACCGCGAAGACGCAGCGCTCCGCGCGCAGGAGCGTCGAGAGCTGGCGGGCGATGGAGTCTCCCGAAAGTACCCTGAACCCCTCCCCGTCGCGGACGACGTCACCGAAGGTGACCGGGGTGAGCGACTCGGAGAGCAGCCAGCGGAGCCAGGCCTCGCCCCTCCTCCCCGCGGAGGCGAGTAGGGGGAAGGGCGAGAAGGCGTAGGGGCGGAGCCCCTCGGCCATCAGCGAGTCGCAGACGCGGATGTTGAGGTCGAACATGGCGCGCCGCGTCTCGCTTACGCCCCTCGATGAGCGGCTTGTCGAGCTCGAAGAGAGGCCGTATCTCTTCGCGACGGGGTGGCCGAACGCCCCGCCTCCGTGGACGACGACCACCTTGACGCCGGAGCGGGCTATCGCCCTCGCCACGGGAGCGACCGCCTCTGCCCTGTAGGAAAACTCGGGCTCCTTGCCCATGAGCGAGCCGCCGATCTTGACCACGACTATTCTGTCGTCCACACCTTGACCCCTCCTGACGGCACCTCCGTGGGAAAGCATGCGAAGCCCCGCCCCGCGAGCTGGGCCACGACCTTCTCCTCGATCGCTCGGGGCGCGACCGCAAGTACGCTCCCGCCCCCTCCCGCTCCCGTCAGCTTTGCCCCGTAGCACCCTAACTCTATGCAGCGGTCGACGAGGCGGTCGAGCCTCGAGTTGGAGGCTCCGACGGTCGCGAGGACCGCGTGGTTGTAGGTCATGATCCTGCCCAGCTCGTCGAGCCTCCCGTCTAGGAAGCGCTCGGTGGCTAGCTGAGTGACGAGAGAGGCAGACTCGCAGAGCTTCGAGAAGAGGTGCGGGTAGACGCCCTTCATCGAGGAGACCTTGCTGATGAGCCGCTTGGACGACCGCCTCTCCCCGGAGTTGACGACAAGCAGCCTGACGGGCGCCGGGACGTCGATCCTCCTTGGCTCTTCGCCGACCCTGAACTGGATGACACCGCCGATCGCGGAGACCGCGACGTCGATCCCCGAGGGCTGGCCGTGGATGGCCCTCTCCCCCAGCATCGCCGTCTCTATGATCGAGGTGAGGTCCATGTTCCATCCCTCGAGCCTGCTGACCGCGGCGACGGCCGCGACCATCGTCGATGCTGACGAACCGAGACCCGCCCCCGGGGGGAGCTCGGAGCTGACCGCCACCCTCACCCGGGGCTCGATCGACCTCTCCCTGTACATCTCCCTGACCACCTTCTCGACGGGCAGTGGCGCGGAACCGGCGGGCCTGCCTCCGGTGACGGGTGTCTCCACCACGAGGCCGGCCGACTGGGAGGCCTCCACTCTTGTCCTCTGGCCGAGGGCAGCCGCGAGGGCGAGCGCCCCGTGCACCACGAAGTGTTCCCCGGTTATGATGACCTTTCCGGGAGCCTCGGCGACGACCTTCAAGCAGGGTCACCGGAATACGACGGAGGGATAGCCCACGACGGCATCGTTGTCTCCGGTCGTCTCCCCGCTGGTTGCGTATTTCTGCAGTACGCCGCGCCCGAAGCCGAGCAGACGGCTCGCCTCCATCACGGTTGCGATGGCCCCGTAGCCGCAGGCCGTCACGCCCCGGGCCTCGAGGACCCCGTAGAAGGCTTCGACGTCGAGCCGCATCACTGTCTCGAGGAGGGCCGCGTCCTTCTCCCTGGCGACCGCGGCGGGCTCGTAGTGGGTGAGGTCGGAGGAGGCGATGAGTATCGCGTTGCGGCCCTTCAGGAGGCGGGAGACGCCCCTGCCGAGCTCTCTGGCGGTCTCGATGTCCTGGAACGAGAGGCAGATGGGGAGGAACTTGAAGGAGGTGTAGATCTCCTGCAGGAAGGGCAGCTGGACCTCTATCGAGTGCTCCCTCCTCTGGGACTCCGGGTCGTAGTCGACGAGCCCCGTGAGTTCGACGATCCTCGCGGCCGCCTCGGTGTCGACCTGGAGGTTGCCGAGCGGCGTCGCCCACGCTCCCTCCCGGAATGTGGAGATGCCGCTCCCTAGGCCGTAGTGGTTCGGACCGAATATCACGACGAGCTCCGGCCGGCGAAGCGACGAGAGCCAGAGGAAGCTGTGGGCGGCGACGGGGCCGGAGTAGATGTATCCGGCGTGGGGGCAGACGCAGGCCATGACCCCCTCCGCGGCGACCTTCGACGGTGGGAGCGACCCCGGACCGAGCGGGTGCTTGTAGGACTTGCGTATAAGAGACCTCAGCTCCGCCGGATCCTCGGGGTAGAAGCTACCCGCGACCACAGGCCTCCTTGCAATCATTGGGGATACCGAGGCGGTGGTCTTGATTTAAGAGATTTGGAGCTTACTCTTCTTCCTCGCCCTCGAGGTCGGACTCGAGGAGCTTGGTCTCGAAGTCGTCGATGGTGTACTTCATCTGCTGGTCCCCCGCTAGGGCCCCAGAGTGGGTCTGCACCGACCTGGCGAGGAGCCAGAATATCGCCGCGAGCGCCTTCCTTCCCCTGTTGTTCCCAGGGATGACGACGTCGACGTCGTCGGTGATGTTGTCTGTGTCGCAGACGGCGATGACCGGGATGCCCATCTTCGCGGCCTCGATGATCGCCTGGGTGTCGGAGGCCGGGTCGGCCACGACCACCAGCTCGGCATCGAGGTGGCCTGGGTAGAGCGGGTTGGTGAACGTCCCCGGCATGAACCTACCGGTGACCGCGATCGCCCCGGTCACCTCGCAGAACTTCTCGACCGGGACCCTGCCGTAGTCCTTGGACGCGTAGACCACCGTGTTTGCAGCGCCCATGAACGCGATGAACCTGCCCGCGACGTCGATCCTGTGGAGCGTCTTGGAGTAATCGATGAGGTGGAGCCCGTCAGGCCTCGGCCTTGTCGTGAACTGCTCCATTGTCTTGGTGCGGACCTGGGTCCCTATCCTGATGCCCGTAGCCAGGAGGGCCTTCTCAGAGAGCTGGGGGATGACCATCTTCTCCTCAGACCCGCCCTCGTCATCGCCGTGTTCCGCAATGTTACTTATTCCAGTTCACCAATGTTGCTGTCTCGAGCCTTTCGGCTTCCCGGGTAACGTCTTTTAAGCGTATTGAGGTCGAAGAGTTGCACGCCACCGTCACGGACCGGCCCACGACGGGTCGGGGTTCGCGCCGAGGGTCTCCGAGATGCGGATAAGCTCGTTCACCTTCGCCGTCCTCTCGCCGCCGACCACGCCGCACTTCATCAGGGCGCAGCCGAACCCGACGGCGAAGTGGGCCAGGTGGCCGCCCTCGTTGTCGCCCGACCGGTGGGAGGCCGCCAGGAGCTGGCCGTGCTCGCGGGCGAGCTTGGAGAAGCGCGCGGCCTCTCCCAGCGTCCCTATCTGGTTCACCTTGACGATCACGCCGTTGGTGCTCTTCCTCTCAATCCCCGTCCTGAGGCGTTCGGGGTCTGTCGTGTAGAGGTCGTCGCCCACTATCAGGGTCCTGCCGAGCGACGAGTGGAGCTTCGCGTAGCCTTCGAAGTCGTCCTCGTAGAGGGGGTCCTCGACGTAGAAGAGGCCGAACCTGTCCACGATCTCCCCGATGAAAGCGATCTGCTCCTCCCTCGAGAGTGTTTTCCCCGTCGACCGGTAAAAGTATCCGCCCTTCTTATCGTCGTGCAGGCTGTCGGCTGCGACGTCGACCCCCACGCGGATCCTCCTGCCACGCTCGTCCTGGACCCGCGCCGCCTCCTCGGAGACCACGAGCAGAGCCTGCTCGTCCGTTATCCCGGGGGCCCAGCCACCCTCGTCCCCCCTCCCGAGCGGGTAGGAGAGCATCTTGGAGAGCCGCTTTCCAACGGCCCTGTGCACCTCGAAGTTCAGCTGCTCGGCCTCGCTCACTGACCCCGCGCCCACCGCCGTGACGAGTATCTCCTGGACTGACGGGGAGAGGTCGCTGGCGTGCTTGCCTCCACCGATCACGTTCCCGAGGGGGAATGCGATCACCGAAGAATCGGGGTCGATCACCCTGCAGAGGGGGATGCCCCTTGCGTTCGCCTCGGCCTCGGCCGCAGCGACGCTCACGGAGTAGGCCAGCGAGCCGCCGATGCGGGAGTAGTCCGTCGTCCCGTCTATCTCCCTCAGGAGACGGCCCAGCCCGTCGATGTCGGCGGCGTCGAAGCCGACGATCCTGCGCTTGTAGGTCTCGAACTCCGCCACCGTTCTGTCAGCGCTGCCTCCGGCGAAGGGGAGCGCCTCGTTCGAACCGCGGCTGGCCCCCGAGGGGGAGAGCGCTCGCCCGAGCTTCCCGCCCACCCTGACGTCCGCCTCGATTCCGAGGTCTCCACGGCCGTTGAAACAGATTCTCAGCCGGACGTCCTGAATCTGCATCCTTCAGCTCAGGGTCCGGGGTTCTTCTGCTGGTAGTAGGGGAGGACCTGGTCGATCAGGTCGACTGATGTTATCATCATCCTTCTGCAGCAGTACCTCGTGACCTGGAGCTCGTCGAGGACCTTCCCCGGGTCCTCGCCGGCCTTGACGCGGACCTCGAGCTCGGAGAACTTGTCGCCTATGAGCTTCCCGCACGTGAAGCATCGGATGGGTACTAACATATCATTCTCACCGGTATGATTTCTGCCTCTTGCGCCTGGCCCCGGGGCCGCCGAACTTCTTGGGCTCCGTCTGCCTGGGGTCGCCCGACAGGAGGTACTTGCTGAAGGCGTTCATCCTCTCCCGGAGCTCGGCCCCCTTCACCTGGTCGACGTAGGCCCTCGCAAGGGACATGGCGACCGCGTCGGCCTGGCTCATGAATCCGCCGCCGGAGACGTTTACGTCGATGTCGTACTTCTCCCTCAGGTCCCCGACGACCGCGACGGGGGAGAGCATGTGCAGCCTGGCCACCTCCGGCTCGCAGAGTTCGAGCGGCACCCCGTTGACGCGTATCCGCCCCTGCCCTGCGTGTATCGCCGCCGTCGCCCTGGACGTCTTCCTCGAGCCGGGATAGAGCTTGGGCTTCGTCTTCTGCTTGGATTGGGATACCATCTTAACCATTCCATCCTATGTTCTTCGCTATCTCGGCGATCGTCGTGTAGCTCGGGAGCGGCCTCGTCGCAAGGGCGTCGTCGAACTTGCTCGCCTTGACGCCTGCGTACTTGGTCGGGACTCCCATGTAGACACGGAGCCGGGACATGGCGCTCACACCCTTGGCCTTGGTCTTCGGGACCATGCCGCGGACCATCCTTCGGAGGATGTTGTCGGGCCTCCGCGGATGGATGGGCCCGTATATCGGGTTCACGTGGCTGTATATCTCAAGCCTCGCCTGCCACTGCCGGTAGACGCTGCTGGCCCTGCCCGAGACCAGGGCGTTCTCCGCGTTGAGGACGACGACCCGCTTGCCGGACAGCAGCTCGAGGGCGACCTTGGAGCACATGCGCCCCGCTATCTGCCCCGAGGCGTCCACGTAGATCGTGTTCTGTTCACTTGACAAGTCTGACACCACTCCCGTCTGGGAACCGCTTCACGAACTCATCTATCCCCAGCGCCTCGCCCCCGGCGGTCTCTATCTTCTTCCTAGCGGCGGAGGAGAACGAGAACGCGCCGACGACCACCTTCTTCTCCAGCGCCCCCCCTCCCAGCACCTTGCCCGGGACGAAGAGCGGTGCGTCGCCCTCCTCTGCGCGGGCGAGCCTCGTCACGTTGACGATCGTCTCGTTGCGGGTCGGCGCGCTCAGGTAGGCCGCGGCGTCCCTCCAGACGCCGATCTTCTGCTTCCTTCCGAGCCTCTCGAGCATTATTGCCTGTGTCCTGAGGACTGTGTTGGACTTCATTCTGTCTTACTACTCACTTCGGTGTGCAGGTCCTGCAGCTTCTCCTCCAGCTTCTGGATAGCCCGTGTCACAATCTCCTTGGCTGGCATCGAGCCCGAGCTCTCCACCTTCAGTATGAACGAGCCCTCCGGCTTGCCCTCCAGTAACACCGACGTGGTCGAGGGCTGCCACTTGGCGTGCTCCTTGGCCCTCCCGAGCCTGGCGTACGCCTCGAGCTTCACGGACTGGCCAGCGGCCAGCTTGACTATCGGTATGTTCGGGCTTACGGGCCGTATCTCCCTGTCCTCGGAGACCAGGTCTCCGGAGAGGACGGTGCGCGGCTTGTCGGTCGCGACGGCGTCGAGGACGATGAGCACCCTGCACTTCTGGCACCCGAGCGGGTTGCCGCAGTCGCACTTCTCGGGGAGGACGTAGCGCTCAAGGTCGGTGCGGAGGGGGATCATCCCAAGCCTGTGGGCGAGGATCTCGTCGTAGAGCACCGAGGAGTTCTCGAGGATCACGATGTCGTCGATGGCCATGGCGGGGACCTCGGAGATGCAGAAGCGCCGGATGGCGTTGGCGTAGGACCGGTCTACGCCCTCTAGCTGTAACGAGACCTTCTCGTCGCTCTCCTCGAGCACTTTGACCTTGGCGATAACCATTCCCAACAATCACTCCGGCGGGCTAAGTTTTAACGCGGGCGGGTGTGGGGTTTAAAAGCATTCACACGCCATCAGGTTCTCAGGCCTAGTTGGGCGGGAGACTAGCCGCAGTAAAGTCGTGAGGTCTTCTTACGCCCTTCTTCCTCTGCGCCCACCCTTCTTCCTGGTCGTGTCGTGAGGTATGGGGGTGGCGTCCTCTATTCGTCCTATCCTGAAGCCAGAGCGGGCGATGGCCCTGATCGCCGCCTGAGCGCCGGGACCTGGTGTCCTCGGACCCGTGCCACCAACCGCTCTCACCTTGATGTGGACGGCGGTGATTCCCTTCCCCTTGGCGACGTCGGACGCCGCGGACGCCGACCGCATCGCCGCGTAGGGCGAGGCCTCGAACCTGTCGGCCTTCACGTGCCTCCCGCCCGAGGAGAAGGAGATGGTCTCCGCACCAGTCAGGTCGGTGATGTGGACTATGGTGTTGTTGTAGGAGCTGTAGATGTGCACGACAGCCCAACGATCCCGCAACAGCTCCTCGTCAGAACTCAAGTCTTTGAATCGTTGAGCCCGTCTACCACCTCCTTAAGAAACTTCCCCAAGTCACCCGATACTCGAACTGCCTATGACCTACACTCAAGACCGCTTCGGCGACCGAAGACTGCCTGGTTATCGCTTTCCCTAGTCGTGTGAGATACTCCTGAGGGTGGTGATGATAAGTAAGGTCATCCTACACAATCATGGAGAGCAAACCGAGGCCTGGGAGGCCGCGGAAAAACGCGCCAATGAATTTTCCGATACCGCCGGACCTTTATTCAAGAACCTGTGGGATATTGGATGATGGATACAAAGGCTGGCCCGTCGTAGCCGGTTTTTTCGATGGGGACGGAAATGTGGAAGAGAAACTTGGCCAATTCACAATCAATGTCAAGATCGGATTCACTGACAATTGGGACAGGCAGCTAATCGCAGTGGGAAATTTTCTAAGTCTGAAGGGCATTCGGGCAGGTGGTCTCACGAAAAAGAAATTCGAACATCGGTTATCGGCATGGCAGATTAGAATTCCCAACCTCGACGGAGTACTCCTCGCATCGAAAGAAATGCTGCCGTACGTGTATAAGAAAAGAGCGGAACTGCAAGCCATAGTTGATTATCTAGAAGACAGAACTACGGGGGATGAACTAGTACGCTGTGTGAACCACGAAGTAGAAATTGGAAATAAGGTGGGGATACTAAAGACAGCGAAGATTCCATACACACGGTCTGAGGGGCTGAGACTGAAGGTTGCCCTAAATCTCGAAAAAGCTCACGCCGCGACAAGGATTTGCGTGACCGAAGAAGAGCAATCAATGATTCGCTACCGTTACAACACCGACCGGGTACCGATAGTCAAACTAGCAATAGATTTCGGCTACGGCAGATTAGTTATCGAGCGGGTACTAGGAGCGCGGCAGAAGTAGCCCACTTGTCTCTGAGAAACTCTTCCTCAGACATGCGCTATCACTGGCCCTGCGCCGGCTCCGTCGGTTCGGCACCCTGCTGGCCCGCCTGAGGAGCGGCGTTCGCGGGCTCGGGAACCTTTGGTGTCCCGATGCCTCCCGTGAGCTGGATCTTCTTCTCGTCCTCCGCGGTGACATGGTAGCCCGGCACGGTGACTATTCTTTCTCCGATCTTCACGTGCCTGTGGACTATCAGCTGCCGCGCCTGCAACGGCGAGACCGCGCTCCCGCGCCTGTAGATAACCGACTGCAGCCTCCTGGAAAGCATGTCCTCGACGCTGAGGCTGAGCACGTCGTCGAGGATCATCCCGGTCGAGAGGAGGCCCTTCTTCAGGAGGCTGTCAATGAGCTTCCCCTCGTCGCGGCTCCGGACCGCGGGGGACGCTGCCAGCAGGTGCCTCGCCTGCTTGCGTATCGAGCTGAGCTGAGTGTACGCCTTCCAGAGCTCGCGCTTGTTCCTGAGGCCGTAGGTCCCGAGAAGGTAGAGCTCTTGGGCGAGCTGGTCGCTCCGCCAGGGACTCCTGGGCGTCGAGTAGGTCCTTCGTGGTCTCCTAGGGTCTCCCATCTATGGCACCTACTTCTTCTCCTTGTCCTCGGCGGTCCTGGCAGCGGCCGCCGCGGCCTGGAGCGCGGACTTCCTGACGCCGACGGTCCGTCCCTTCCTCCCGGTCGTCCGCGTCCTCTGACCCCTGACCTTCAGCCCGAGGCCATGCCTCACGCCTCGCCAGCTCTGTACGTTCTTCTCCCTGTCGAGGTCCGTCTTGAGCGCCATGTCGAGGTCCGACCCGACGAGTTGCTTCGTCTCCCCCGTCTCGGGGTCCCTCCTCCGGTTGAGTGCCCACTGCGGGACCTTCAGCGAGGACCCGTCGATCAGGGCCCTCTCGAGCTCCTTGAGCTGGGACTCGCTCAGCGTTCCGAGCCTCAGCTTCGGGTCCAGCCCCAAGCTGTTGACCACAGCCTGGGCAAAGTTGTCTCCGACTCCCTTGAGGTCCGCTATCGCCGGTATCAGCTTCTTCCTCCCCTCTAGGTCCTTCCCCCTGATCCTTACCAGATACCTGAACTCCGACGACAAATGAGCGACTGGTCAGCCCTCAACGCTTGGATTATAAGAATTATGGGTTCAAACTACCCTCAGCCAGCTGGGAGGGCAAGCTCGGGGCAGTTCCAGCGAGTTGCTCAGCCGGTTGCGGTGTGCAGGACCTCCACGCTATCGATCTTGCCGTCGCCGTCGAGGTCGGAACCGCGGAGAACGAGCGCGTACTCGCCGCCCGAGTACCCCCTGAGGACCTGGTCGGCGAAGTTGGTCATCCCGATTATCGCGGCCTTGGTCCCCGCGCCGCTGAGCCCGGCGGCCACGATGCAGAAGCGATCCGCGTTCCAGGGGTTTCGCACCTTCGCCAGAACGGCCTCCCACTCCGAGGGGTACTTCGTCCCCCTCTCGTCCACGATGGCGCCCCAGAACCCCTCCTCGGAAAACCTGATGGGGAGGCGCGGGTTGATCTCCGCCGAGATTACGTTGGTTCGCGGTCCTCCGACGATTATGAGGTTGGAGCCCTCAAGCTTCTCGTTCTTGAGGTCCACGTCGAGCTTCACCGGGAATGAGCGGGGAACGCCGACGAACTGACCGATGGCGAATCCGAGCTGGATCGCATAGTGCCCGTCCCTCCCCTGAGTCTTGTTGGGCCCGTGCGGCTCGGGCGAACCGACCACGACCCAGCCGTCGAAGCTTCCGGAGCTTATGAACTCGCGGAGGAAAGCCCTGAGGTGCGGGGAGGTCGAGGCGGCCGAGGGACCCCTGAAGGGGACCGATTCGACCGGAAATTCGACGGCGAACCCATCGACAGCGAGCGCATACAGGTCGGCCCTCCCTCCCCTCACGACCTCCCGCCCGACCTTCCTGACGAGGCCGGCCTTCTCGAGCTTGCGCATGTGGTAGTAGACCGTCTGGTGGTAGACCCGCAACTCGCGAGCTATCGCCGAGGGGTACGCCGGGCCCTTCGAGAGGAGCCTCAGTATCCTGCTGCCCATCCCCATGGCGGCAGGGAAGAAGCGGGACGGGTCGTCCGCGACCGAGACCCTCTTGCTCGTCGCGGCGTCCGTGTCCACCAGGAGGTTCTCCTTCACCATGGAAGCCCTTCTGCCCCGACTATTATTAAATGGTTATGCATGGTCGGTAGTACTCTGGGGAGACCGGCGGGCCCGGAGACCGGCGGGCCTGCAAACTGCTGTTTGCATGTATGAACGAGCGACGATACTGATGTTATTACCGCGTGAGATTTGCGGCCGCAGGATGTGCGGGATAATAGCGGGCATCTCTGACGAAGAGATTGCTCCATTGCTGATCGAGGGGCTCAGACGGGTCGAGTACAGGGGGTACGACTCTGCGGGCGTCGCCACGGTCCACGATGGTAGACTGGAGGTGAGGAAGGCGGTGGGGAGGATCGACGACCTCGAGAGCGGTTCTCATGTTTCGATGATGGCGGGGCGGACTGGAATCGGCCACACGAGGTGGGCGACCCATGGAGGCGTCACCATGGAGAACGCGCACCCCCAGCTCTCCTGCGATGGCTCCGTCGCGGTGGTTCACAATGGCATAATCGAGAACTACCTCGAACTGAAGGAGAGGCTGACCAGGAGCGGGCACGCCTTCAGGAGCGAGACCGACACCGAGGTCATCCCTCACCTGATCGAGGAGGAGCGCAAGCGAGGGAACGACCCGCTCCACGCCACGCTCAGCGCCGCGAGACAGCTCAGGGGCCAGTTCGCAGTGGTGGCTGCGTTCCGGGACCGCCCGGACGTCATCACCGGTGCGAGGAACGACGCTCCCCTGGTAGTCGGGGTGGGCGAGAGGGAGACGTTCCTCGCCAGCGACGTCCTTGCGTTCATCTCCAGGACCGACAGGGCGGTCTTCCTAGACAACATGGAGGTCGTCTCCATCACCGCCGGCGGGTACAGGGTCTTTGGCATGGATGGGATTGAGGTCAGGAAGAAGCCCACGCAGCTGGCCTGGGAGCTCTCCGACCTCTCGAAGCTGGACTACGCCCACTACACGCTCAAAGAGATCCACGAGCAGCCCGAGACGGTCCAGAGAGCGTTCCTCCAGGACCCGAAGAGGCTCGAGTCCTTCGTCCGAGCGATAAGGGGCGCAGACTCTCTTGTGCTGACAGCTTCGGGGTCGAGCTTCCACGCTTCGCTCCTTCTGAAGGACAGGCTGAGCCGCGAGCTCAAGGTGCAGATGCGACGCGGTCCTCGCGGGAGAGTTCGAGGACCAGGCTCACTTCGTCGACAGAGGGACGGTGTTGATCGCCTTCAGCCAGAGCGGGGAGACAGCAGACCTCCTCAACGCAGTCAGGGTCGCGAAGTCGACGCGGCGCAACCGTAGTCTCGGTCGTGAACGCAGCCGGCTCTTCGCTTGCGCGCGAGTCCAGCGAGGTGCTGCCCCTGAACTGCGGGCCCGAGATAGGGGTGGCGGCGACGAAGAGCTTCACGGCCCAGGTGATGGTCGGCAACTCCATTGCGGACGCGCTCTCCGGCAGGGAAGCCGCGGAGGATCCGAAGAGGATAGGCGACTTCGTCAGGGGCACGCTCGCGCGGAGGGGAAGGTGAGGGAGCTGGCGAAGCTCTTCAGCGACAGGCCAGACTTCTACTTCATAGCACGGGGGCATCACTACCCGATCGCCCAGGAGGGGGCCCTGAAGCTCAAGGAGCTCGCGTACGTCCACGCTGAGGGGATGCCCGCGAGCGAGCTGAAGCACGGCACCCTGGCCCTGATCGAGAAGGGGACCCCGGTCGTCGTCATAGCTCCGGGGGGAGAGGGATTCAACAGCACGATCTCCAACGCCCTCGAGCTTCAGGCAAGGGGGGCCGAGATCATCGGGATATCGGACAAGGAGCACCCCGTCTTCAGGCACCTTATTCAGATTCCGCCCTCCGACGAGAGCATCTCCCCCGTTGTCGAGGTGGTTCCCCTCCAGCTTCTTGCCTACTTCATCGCAACCGAGAGGAAGTACGACCCCGATTATCCCCGCAACCTTGCGAAGTCGGTCACAGTGCGGTGATAGCCCCGTCAGGCGCCGGCTCGAGACAGACAAAATTAATATCGAGCCGCTCGACGGTTGGTCGTGCAAGATAGGAAACGGTACCTTACCACTCCTGAAAAATCAATCGAGGTTGGGAAGAAGTCAATCTCGGCCCTCTTGGACGAGATGGCCCAGACCGGATTCCAGGGGAAGAGGCTGGGAGAAGCCGCAAGGATATGGTCGGAGATGACCCAGCAGAAGGGCCTCACGATATTCATGGGTTACTCGGGGTCGCTGAGCACGACGGGGCAGTGGAAGATGGTGAGGTGGCTAATCGAAAACCGCTACATAGACGTCCTGGTCAGCACGGGGGCGAACATCTCGGAGGACATCCTCGAGGCCATGGGCTACAAGTACTACCAGGGGACCTGGCTGGCCAACGACGAGGAGCTGCTCGAGGCCAAGATCGACAGGTTCTACGACATCTACGCCGACGAATACGACTACAGGGAGCTCGAGGGGCTCATCCGAAAGTTCGCTAGCACGCTCGACACGAAGCGCGCCTACCCGACCAGGGAGTTCCTCAGCAGGTTCGGGGAGTACCAGTGGAAGAAGGGCATCAGGTCCATCACCGCGACGGCGTGGAAGTACGGCGTGCCTGTGTACTCGCCGGGTCTGATCGACAGCGGGTACGGGGTTGCGCTCAGCCTCCTCAAGAGGGAGGAGGGGAAGTTGGTAAGGCTGGATCAGACCCAGGACATGGAGGAGCTCGGCCAGATAGCGGACAAGACGAAGAGGACCGCGGTCGTATACGTGGGGGGAGGGGTGCCCAAGGACACGATCCAGCTCGCCACCATCATAAAGTCGCTCTCGAAGGGCGGCGAGGAGCCGACGCCCCACGAGTATGCGATTCAGATCACCACGGACAGCCCGCAGTGGGGCGGGCTCTCGGGGTGCACCCTCGAGGAGGCCATCAGCTGGGGTAAGATCGCCCCAGACTCGACGAGGTCGGTCGTCTACTGCGACGCCACCATCGCGCTTCCCCTCATAACCCACGCCATGAGCGAGAAGGTCTTGAAGAGGAAGGAGGTCCCGGACCTGAGCTGGGTCTTCAAGAACAAATGAGGGAAGGATTTTATCGGACCCCGGAACTCTGAGGGAGCGACATGGCGGACGAGGAACTGCGCGTCGAGATAAACGACACGGGTCCCAGGGTCTCCAAGCCGAACATAGTCGTCGGCGTGCCCGAGGCGGGGCTGGTCGGGACAATCACGTGCTCCTACCTGGTGGAACAGCTGAAGATGTCCGACAGGGGATTCATCGACTCGGACCTCCTTCCCCAGGTCATGATCGTGCACAACTCGGCAGCGACGTACCCCATCCACATCTTCGGCAAGGGCAGCCTCCTCGTGGTCCTCTCCGAGGTCCCGCTCCCGCCCTTCGCGTCCCTCGAGGTGGCGAAGAAGATAGCCTCATGGGCGAAGTCACTGAAGGCGAAGATGGTGATCGGAGTCACGGGAGCGCCTTCCCAGGCGAGGGACGAGTCCCAGGGTGAAGGCAAGCCCGCGGTCGTGGGGGTGGGCAACTCGGGACAGGTGGTCGAAGCGCTGAAGAAGAGCGGCGCCTCGCCGTTCGAGGATGGGGTGGTCTCGGGGTTCTACGCAAGCCTCCTCAAGCACTGCAGCTCCGGCGCGGTGCCGGCCCTGACGCTGCTCGCGGAGTCACTGACGCAGTTTCCCGACCCGGCCGCGGCGGCCTCCCTCATTGACGTCCTCGGGAAGCTACTCTCGCTCGACCTCGACACGAAGGAGCTGATGAAAGAATCGGAGGAGATCAGGATGAAGTCCAGGGAGCTGATGCAGCAGACCCGTCAGGCGACGCAGTCCGGGAGCCAGGCTCCGGGCGCGTACAGGTAGGTGATGGCCACGAGTGGCGACGACGAGTTCGACAGCTTCGGCAGGGGGATAGAGAACATCTTCTCGGAGATGTTCGGCTCGATGGAAGGGACGCTCTTCGACATCGCGTCCAGGAGCCTCCAGCCGCTCTTCAACGTCCAGGTGGGCGACGACGCCGTCACGGCGACCTTCGACCTTCCCGGGGCGAGCCGGGACGAAATCGCGATAACCTGTACCGAGGACACGATCAGCGTGGAGGCGAAGATGACGAGACCGGTGAGGCTGAGGGTCGCCAGCGGTCGCCGCGAGGGCGACGAGTTCGTGCAGTACTCGAAGAAGGTCCTGCTTCCAGTCAGGGTCGACCCCGACCAGGGCAAGGCCAAATTCAGGAACGGAATCGTGGTCGTGAAGCTGCCCAGGCTGCGGGAGGGCAAGCAGGTCCGCATCGACGCGGGTCCGAAAGCCAAAAGACTACGCCAATGACGAAGCGCGTGTACGTCACGAGCAACGAGGTTCCCGAGCCTGCGCTCGAGATGATCAGGCGCGCCGCCGAAATCAGGATTCGCGAGACCGATGGTCCGCCGTTCCGGGCGGAGCTCCTCCGCGAGGTCAGGGACGTGGACGGTCTCTACTGTCTGCTCACGGAGCGGGTCGACGGGGAGCTGCTGGACGCCGGCAAGAGCCTGAAGATCGTCTCGAGCATGTCGGTGGGATACGACCACGTTGACCTTGCCGCGGCGACCGCGAGGGGGGTCATGGTGACGAACACGCCTGGCGTCCTAACCGAGGCCGTCGCGGACGCGACGTTCGGGCTCATGCTGGCCGTCGCTCGCCGGGTCGTCGAGGGGGACGGGTACCTCAGGGGAGGGGAGTGGAGGCTGAAGTGGAGCCCGATGATGATGGTCGGGCGTGACGTGCACGGGAAGGTTCTCGGGATATACGGCATGGGGAGGATCGGCTCCTCCGTCGCCAGACGAGCCCGCGGATTCGGGATGAAGGTAATCTACCACAACAGGCGGAGGGATCCCAAGGTCGAGCAGGAGTACGGAGCCGAATACAGGTCGAAGGAAGATCTGCTGAGAGAGAGCGACTTCCTGACGGTCCACGTCCCGCTGACAGAGGAGACCAGGAACAGCATAGGTGCCGGGGAGCTGGCGATGATGAAGAAGACTGCCTTCCTCGTGAACACCTCTAGGGGAGGCGTCGTGGACGAGAAGTCCCTAGCCGAGGCGCTGAGTGCCGGGACCATCGCGGGCGCGGCGTTCGACGTCTTCGAGAGGGAGCCGATATCGATGGACAGCCCTCTCCTGACGATGAAGAACGTGGTGCTGACGCCACACATAGGCAGCGCGAGCATAGAGAGCAGGACAGGGATGGCGGTCCTGGCGGCTCGGAACCTCGTGGCCGGACTCAAGGGAGAGAAGCCTCCCAACCTGTTAAATCCCGAGGTCATCGAGGGGGCGTGAAGTCAGATGCACTACGAAGGTTCGTTCGACGTGGCGGCCCCGAGGGAGAAGGTCTATGACTTCGTGACGGACCCCAACAAGGTCACGACGATATTCCCCCACGTACTGTCCGTCAAGGTCATCGACCCGAACAACTTCGCCGTCAAGGCGCAGGTCGGGATGTCCTTCATCAAGGGCGTGATGGACGTCAAGCTGGCGCTCTTGGACAACAGGAGGCCGACCTTCACGAAGCTGAGGGCCAACGGGACGGGGCTGAACAGCACCGTCGACCTAGAGAGCAGCTTCACCTTCGAGGACGCGCCGTCGGGAGGCACCCACGTGAGCTGGGCCGCCGAGGCCAAGGTCGGCGGGATGCTTGCCAACGTCGGCTCCAGGCTTATCGATTCCGCCGCAGACAGGTACGTGAAGCAGATCATAGGCCGGCTCGAGAAGAGGCTGGCCTAGCCTTTCTCCGCTTTCGCGATGAGCGATAGGACGTAGTCGGGTCTGACGGGCATCTTCTCCACGACCACCCCGTACTCGGAGAGCGCGTCCTCGACCGCGTTCATGATGACAGGGGTGGCTGCAATCGAGCCGGCCTCACCTATCCCCTTGACGCCTAAAGGGTTTGCGTAGGTCGGAGTCTCCGTCCTCGCCCAGACCATCTTCGGCATCGTGTCGCAGGCCGGTATGGCGTAGTCCGCTAGCGTCGAGGTGAGGAGTTGGCCGTTGTCGTCGTAGACTATCTCCTCCATCAGCGCCTGACCGGCACCCTGCACCACGCCGCCCTGGAACTGTCCCTCGACGAGCATGGGGTTGATCAGCCTCCCGCAATCGTCGATCCCGAAGTACTTCTGGAGCTTGACCTTGCCCGTGTCCCTGTCGACCTCGACGACCGCGATGTGCGTCCCGAACGGGAAGGTGTAGTTGGGGGGAGCGAAGGCGGTGTACTCGAAGAGTGTGGGCTCCATCCCCTCGGGGATGGCCTCGGCGTCGTAGGCCAGCGCCGCGACGTCCTCGAACTTCAGCGACCTCTCGGGGTCGCCCCTCGCGGAGATTCTGCCGTCCTGGAAGACCATCCTGGACGGGTCGGGCACGTGGAGGGCGTGCGCTGCTATCCGGGCCATCTTCTCCCTGATCTTGCGGGCGGAGAGCAGGACGGCGGAACCGAGCAACGCCCCCGACCGGCTTCCAGCTGTCACCGTCGACCAGGGCAGCATGTTAGTGTCTCCGTGCTGGACGAGAAACATGTCGACGCCCAGTCCCAGCTCGTCCGCGGCGACCTGTGTCATGGCTATCGCGTGCCCCTGTCCGTGGGGCTGTCCGCCGATGGTGATCACGACCCTCCCCTCCTTGTGCACAGTCACCGCCGCGGTCTGAGGGAAGCCGGGGCCGAACCCGCAGATCTCCGTCCATGTCGCGATGCCTATCCCAAGGAGACGGCCCTCCCTCCTGGCGTCCCGCCTCTCGCGCAGGAGCTCCTCGTAACCCGCAACCTCGAGCGCCTTGGTCATGTTCTTGTCGTAGTCGGCCGAGTCGTAGGTGTATCCTCCGGGGGTCTTGAAGGGGAACTTCTCCTTCCGGATGTAGTTCAGCCGGCGGACCTTGACCGGATCGAGCTTCAGCTGGGTGGCGAGGACGTTGACGGTCCGCTCCAGGAGGAACGCGGCCTCCGGGCGGCCCGCTCCCCTGTAGGCGCCGTGAGGGACCTTGTTCGTGAAGACGGAGTAGATATCGGCCTCGTACGCCGGGATGTCGTAGACGCCGGTGCCCATCTTGGCCGTCAGCTCGGGGAGCCCGGTGGTCGCGCCGTCCGAGTAGGCGCCTCCGTCTGAGACGATCTTTATCCTGTAGCCGAGTATCTTGCCGTCGCTGCGCACAGCCATCTCGGCCCACTGGTGCTGGCCCCTTCCGTGGGTCATCGTGAGCATGTGTTCGCGCCTGTTCTCCTCCCACTTCACGGGGCGCCTGAAGCGCCTCGCGGCGAAGCAGACGACGACGTCCTCCTGGTAGGCAGCCGACTTGCCCCCGAACCCTCCCCCGACGTCAGGGGCTACGACGCGCACGTTCGTGGGGCGCATCTTGAGGAGGTCCGCCAGGCTGTCCCTCATGCTGTGGGGGTCCTGCGTGGAGAGCCAGATGGTGAGCGCGTCGTTCCCGGCGTCGTAGTTCGCTGCGATGCCTCGGGGCTCCATGGAGACGGGGTGGACGCGCTGGTTGACGAGCTCGACCTTGACCACCCTGTCGGCGCTGCGGAAGGCCTCCTTGACGTCCCCGAACCTGTGCACATAGTGGTAGGCTACGTTGTCCGGGAGGTTCTCGTGGACCCTTGGAGAGCCGGGAACCATCGCCGCCACCGCGTCTACGACTGCGTCGAGCTGCTCGTAATCCACCTCGACCAGCTCGGCAGCGTCCTCGGCCTGATAGTAGCTCGACGCGAAGACGGCGGCCACCGCCTCCCCCGCGAAGTTCACCTCGCCGACCGCCTGGGGCTTCCTAACGGTCGCCCTCTTCGCCTTCCCCGAGGCTCCGCCGCCCTCTCCCTCGGAGCCGCCGCTGTCGACGGTCGGCATCAGTTCGACCTTCCCTTCCAAGTCCCTCCCGGTGAGGACCCCGAAAACCCCCGGAGAGGCCAGTGCGGGCGCCGTCCTGATGCCCAGGATCTTGGCGTGCGCATAGGGGGAGCGCACGAAGACCGCATAGAGCGTGTCTGGAAACCTAAGGTCGTCAAGAAAACCGCCCGAACCCGTCACGAACTTGGGGTCCTCGGAGCGCCTGAGAGATTGTCCGACCAGCCGTCTTGTCTCCTGGACGGTCACCTGAACTGATTTCATCGGGCGGCGCACCCGTAGCTACGTTATCAAACTTTTGCTAGGTTCCTCTGCATCGTGGCCGACCTCTCCTCTCCGGTCGAGACGAGGCTCACCTTCACCCTGAGCTCGTCCTCGAGGAATTCGACCAGCTGCTCGGCGGCCTGAGGCAGGTGGTTCTCCCTCAACTCAACGCCGAAGAGCGACGGCATCATCTGGTAGACGGGCTTGACCTCGGAGAGCCGTGGCAGGGCCCGGGAGAAGTCGCCGGTCTCCGCGCCGTCGATCGAGTATCCTACGCAGACCTTCATCCCCCTCACCTTGGTGAGGATGTCCATCTTCGTGAGCGCGAGCTCTGAGACGCCGTTGAGCCTCACCGCGTACTTCAGCCCGACCAGGTCGAGCCACCCGATGCGACGGGGACGACCCGTCGTGGCGCCGTACTCCTTTCCCTCTGTCCTGATCTGCTCCCCCGTGACTTCCGTTATCTCGGTGGGGAAGGGGCCGCCTCCCACCCTCGTGGTGTAGGCCTTCGCAACTCCCATCACGTCGCCGAGGGAGGCGTTGGGTATCCCGAGGCCTGCTGGGACGTAGCTCGCGATGGTGTGAGCGCCGGTCACGTATGGATAGGTGCCGAAGACGAGGTCCAGTAGGGTGCCCTGCGCACCCTCAAAGATGACAGAGTGCCCGGCGTCGTTCAGCTCCATCACCTTGCCCCCGACGTCTCCTGTCCTGCCCGCGAGGGTCCGCCTCGACCTCTCCTTCCAAGCGGAAAGGTCGGGGATCTCCTTGAGGAACGACCGGTAGAACTTGACCGCCGAGTCCAGCTCGAAGTCTCCCTCCGCCAGGTCCCCCGCGCGCGGCGTGAGCCGGAGCGCCCTCATCGCGTAGGACGGACCGATGCCCCGCTTGGTCGTCCCGATTGCGCCGACGCCTCTCAGGCCCTCTACAAAGGAGTCCATCTCCTTCTCGAGGGGCGTGACGAGCGTGCAGCGCTCGTCCACCATCAGGTCTGCCTCGCCGCCCTCCTTCGAGACCATCGCCAGCTCCTCCTCGAGCGTGATCGGGTCGAGAGCGACCCCCGGGCCTATCAGGAGCTTCTTCCGCTTGAGCGACCCGGAGGGCAGGAGGTGGAAGACGAACGTTCTCCCGCCGATGACGATGGTGTGGCCGGCGTTGCTCCCCCCGTTGTACCTCACAACGGCCTTGAAACCGTCGGCGTAGTAGTCGACAATCTTGCCCTTGCCTTCATCCCCCCACTGAAGGCCTACGATGCAGAGATTGCGCACATAACGTCAGTTCAGCCTGTGTGGATTTAACCCTATGCTACGCGTTCGAGTCAAATTGGCGTCAAAGCTGTAGCGGGCACGTCTCCGCTAGAGGCCCCAGCTCACCTTGGTGACCGGGGTTATCCTCACGTAGGGGACCCCTCGCTCCGAGAAGACCTCCGCGAACCCCCTGATCTCGATCCCGCGTGGATACCAGGGGCTTACAGAGACCAGGTCGTCGACCACGAACGCCACCCTGGGGTTGCTGAGAAGGTGACGGAGCTTCAGGCTTCTGGCGAGGGCCCTCCCGCTGAAGTAGACGTACCTACCGTCGAATTCGAAGACGACGGGGACGACGTGCGGCTGGCCATCGGGCGAGACCGTAGCGACCCTGCCGAGGCCCCCTCTGCACAGGTAGAGGGACTCCCTCTCGGTGAGGGCGCAGGGCTCGACCTGGACGGCCATGGTGGACCGCCTCGCCCTCGGCTAATATACCGAGCAGTCGTCAGCTACTAAGTAAGTACGGCTGAGCTTAGCTGGTCAACCGGGCTTGACCGGGCGGACCGCAGAGCTTAACTTTTCAAAGCGCCGGCACTCTCCGATGAAGGACTACGACCTCATAGTCGTCGGCACGGGTTCAGCGACGAACCTGCTGGACCCGATGATTCAGGAGAACCCGAAGATCAGGATAGCAGTGATAGACAAGGACGAACCCGGGGGCATCTGCCTTACTAGGGGGTGCATACCCTCAAAACTGCTGCTCTATCCGGCCGAACTCGTACGGACGGTCGAGGACGGGAGGGACCTCGGCGTCTCCGCCGTCGTGAACGTGGACTTCGGCCAGGTGATGAGGCGGATGCGGACCATCATCGACACTGACATTGACGCAATCAGGGAGGGGCTCTCCAGCAGCCCGAACATCGACTACTACCATGCCTCCGCCGAGTTCGTCTCCCCCTACACGATGAGGATTGGAGACGAGACCGTCAGGGCGAAGCAGATTTTCCTCTGCACGGGTTCCCGGACAGCCATCCCGCAGATCAAGAACCTCGAGAAGTTGGACTACCTAACGAGCGACAGCGTCCTGAGGCTCTCGAAGCTGCCCGGGAGCTTGGCGATCGTGGGCGGAGGCTACATCGCGGCCGAGTACGGCCACTTCTTCTCCAGCCTGGGATCAAAGGTCACCATCCTGGGCAGGAACCCGCAGTTCCTCCCCGGCTACGAGCCCGAGGTCGCGCTCGTCGCGAGGAGGGAGCTCGAGAAGCACATGACGATCGCGACGAACCGGGAGGTGGTCGGGATAGTCGAGAGAGACGGGGCGAAGGTCCTGACCACGAGGGACGGGGTTTCTGGCGAGACCTCGGAGGTCACCGCGGAGCAGGTGATGCTAGCCTGCGGGAGAGAGCCCCTCACGGACATCCTCCATCCCGAGATGTCGGGGATCAAGACGGACAGCAAAGGTTGGATTGAGGTCAACGAGTACCTAGAGACGACCCAGCCCAACGTCTGGGCCCTGGGTGACGCTGACGGGAAGCACCTCTTCAAGCACGTCGCCAACTACGAGTCGCAGGTGGTCTACTACAACGCGGTGCTGAAGAGGCCAATGACGGTGGACTACCACGCCGTCCCCCACGCGGTCTTCACCTACCCTGAGGTGGCCGGCGTCGGACTGACCGAGAAGGAGGCCGTGGGTCGGTACGGGGAGGGGGACGTCCTCATAGGGTTCTACGAGTACGAGAAGACGGCGAAGGGAGAGGCCATGGGCGCGAAGGGCTACTTCGTGAAGGCCGTCGTACAGGGGAGCAGCATGAAGATCCTGGGGGCTCAGATAGTGGGGCCGCACGCGTCAATCTTGATTCAGGAGATCATCGACGTCATGTACACGCCCGCCCAAAGCGTCTCGACGATAACCCACGCCATGCACATCCACCCTGCGCTGAGCGAGGTCGTCGAGCGGGCCTTCCTCTCGCTCATGACGCCCCCGGAGTACCACCACATGCTGGGGCACCTGGGGCTGGAGCAGTCCGCGGGTGAGCACGAGCATGGCTAGAGCCCCCGTCTGGTCTGGGGTCCGGACAGATGTAGGGCGGCCGCGCTCTTAAGTAGGGCTGGGGAGGACTTCGACCGGATGATCGCCCAGGTCCTCAGCTTCAGCTTCGGAGAGGCTGACTCGGCGGTCACCTTCGTCAGCTCGATGGCCATCATTCTCGGCGCCCTCTTCGTGGTGTTCGAGCTGAGGGACAACAAGAGGATGCTCGAGGCCGCGAACGAGCAGGCAAGGGCGGCCGGGATTCAGGCCAAGGTGAGCTCCGACCAGATGAAGCTGACGAACGAAATCGCCGACATGGACATGATAATGCGCCTCTACGAGTTCGCGAATACGAGGGAGGTCCAGACTTCCTGGTTGACCGTCTTGAACTCCAACCTGAAGTCGTTCGAGGAGTTCGAGAAGCTGCCCAAGGATGAGCAGGTCTCCTTCTACCAGATTGCCTCCCTCTTCGAGTCGCTCGGCGTCCTGGCGAACCGGAAGATAGTGACCCTCGAGACGGTCGAGGACATGTTCCTCACCGAGACGGCCTGGGACGCGATGAAACCCTTCCTGGACGGGGTCAATGCAAAACTCGGGGGAGAAGGATTCTACTACTTCAAGAAGCTCAGGGACGACATCAGGAAGTCCCACGAGACGAGCCCGGGAGTCGACTCTGGCCGCCTCCGGGCGAGCGGGCCTACCCGTTAGCGGAGCCGGTCGCAGCGACCAAGGTTTATTGAGAGTACCTCCGCGGACGGGAACCATGGAGACCAAGGGGGGACCGCTGGCCGAGAGGGCGGAGGTCGAGGACACGGTGACCAGGTTGTTTGTCAACACCGACGAGAGGAACTGGCAGGGCGTGACCCAGTGTTTCGCAGCGAAGGTTCTCTTCGACACGTCCTCCCTGAACGGGAACAGGCCCTCCAGGGTGAGTTCGAAGAGGATAACAGACCAGTGGGAGTCGGGGCTGAGGGGGCTCGCCGCGGTCCATCACCAGATAGGCAATACACTCGTGAAGGTCGAGGGTGAGGAGGCGAGCGCGTTCTGCTACGGCACGGCCACGCACTACTTCCCGAACCCGACGGGGAGGGACACGTGCACCTACGTCGGGACCTACGACTTCCATCTTGTGAGGGAGGAGGACGGCTGGAGGATAGACGCCTTCAGGTTCAATCTCAAGTTCATCGAGGGGAACGCCCTCCTCGCGGACCTTGCGAGGAAGGCACCGCGCAAGGACTGAGGAGCTTCACGCGCCGCCGGGCGCGACGCCATCGGGGAGGGTCGCCGTGTCCTTGACGAGGAGCATCTCGCCCGGAACGACCCACATGCCCCTGTACATCGCGAGCGCCCTGATCGTCCCGTATTTCTTGGAGACCTCCGAGAAGTCCGTCCTCCTGAACCCCCTGCCAAAGAAGAGGGCCTTGGACTCGACGTTGTCCTCTCCGACGCTGGCGTAGACCTCGGTCGCGCCGGAGCGCGCGAAGTAATCCAGCGAGTCTAGGAGGAGCCTCGAGCCAAGACCCTTCATGCGGGACGACGGGAGGACCGCGATGTAGTAGACGTACCCGGCCCCCTTCGTGAGGAGCTTGAGCATCGCCAGGCCTACGGCCGCCCCGCCGACCCGGGCCACCCGGACGGTCTCGACGTCGTGTAACGTCCTCTTGGCGTGCCTCAGGTAGATCCCCGTGAAGCTCTCCTCGAGGATGGGCTCGAGCGAGGCCCTCTCCGTCGGGTCCGCCTCGACCACCTCGAAGCCCTCCGCCGCTGAGCTCATAGGTGGAAGACCCTCGCTGCGTTCTTCCAGAGAATCCTCTCCGAGTCCTCGTCCTCGATCCCGAGCTTCTCCATGAGGGCGAGGGCGAGCGAGAGGGTGGAGACAGGGTAGTCCGTCCCAAAGATTACCTTCTCCGCCCCGCCGGCGTAGTAGATGGCCCTCCGGACCTGTTCAGCCGTCGAATCTAGGTAACCCTCCAGGTACTTGCCGCCGCCCACAATAAGGCCCGAGATGTCCGCGAAGACGTTGGGATGCTTGTAGATCAGCTCGGCGACGTCGGCGAACCAGGGGTTTCCGAAGTGGCATGCCACGATCTTCAAGCCAGGCCGGGAGTTCGCCAGACGGTCGAGGGTGAGCGGATGAGAATGCTCCAGGCTCCCCGTGGATGAAGCCGTGTCCCCGGTGTGGAACATGACCGGAAGGTCCTCCGCCTCCGCGTAGGCGTAGAGGTCGTTGTACACTGGATTGTCGGCGGAGACCTTCAGGTATCCGAGCCTGATCTTGAACCCCTTCGCCTCGGAGCGGTGCTCCTTCGCGAGGGCCACGGCATCCGCCACCTTCTCCCGCGCCGGCTCGGCCGTCAGGACGGGGGAGAGCACGCCTTCGCTCGACCTGCAAATCTGGAGGACCCGTTCGTTGGGGAGAGGCACCCCTCCCTTGAGTGGAGGGCTCAGAAGCAGCCCCCGCGTGACGCCGCTCGCCTTCATCAGCCCGAGCAGTTCGTCGAGGTTGTAGCTCAGTCCGTTGAGCGCGGCGTAGGGGATGAGCTCGTCATCCTGTAGCCCGGAGAGGTGAACGTGGGCGTCGATGATGCGGGGCAATCTTCTCCCGTCTGCCCCGGATTTCGGATAAACCTTTGCCGGTCTCGGCATCCGGGCCGGAGACCCCGGTCTACGAGGCCATCGCGGTCTCCATAAGCCTCCCGATAATCGTATACGCGATCGCCCACTTCAGGAACAAGTCCCACGGCATCGACATGGGTCTTGCATTCAAAACGACCCCGCCCGAGTAGTTTGGGCCGTTGGGAAGTCCGGAGCCTCTCCCTGAGCTAGGGCATAAGCGCCGGGAGTGGGATTTGAACCCACGACCCCACTAAAGGAGACAGGCTTGCTAGCTCGAAAGTTTCCAGGCCTACGCACCCTGCGGAACTGCGCCCTTCCAGGCTAGGCGACCCCGGCAGGAGGCCCCCTACGAACCTCGGCTTAAATGTCTGGGGGGTGCAGTAGGGGGTGCGATGGTTTGAAGGGTACCTGAAGGTCGACGGGTGGTCCTCCGGCTGCAGGAGCTCATCCTCGAGAAGTCGAAGCATATGCTGGGGCTGAAGCAGGGGACGCAGAAGGTCGTGCCGATAGCCGAGCTAGAGCGCTGGATAGAGCAGGGTTGGGACTACAAGCGGGACCTGCCAAACGACAAGGCCGTGATAGGGCCGAGAGAAGGGTAGGTCAGGAGCGCAGGACGAGCGGTCCCGCCGTTTCGTACCTCTCGAGCTCCCTTTCGAGTCTTTGGAGGTAGTGGGGTATCAGGCTCTCGGCACTTTCCACCGGCATCGAGTCGGGCTCGCGAAGCAGGTCGAGCAGCACCGGGCTGTCAGGGGATAGCTTCTCCCTGAGCTTCTCCTTGAGGGGCCGCAGATCTATGGCACTGCCAGTGCGAAGCGCGCTCTCCGATTTCATGAAGCACGTGTGGCGGGACGGTTTTAAGGGCGGTGGAGGCGCAATGAACCCTATACACACCCAGCAGGCTATCGGCTTGACAACTGGTGGCCCGAGTCGGACGCCGTGTGCATCGCGGGGTGCCTGAGCCGCACGAAGCGCCTCCTGATTCCAAAGAGCAGGGCCACCACGAACCCGGTATAGAGCAGCACCCCCGTGTCTCCCTTCAGCTCCTGGAGGATGTCGATGGGGACGAAGACAAGCACCATCCCGAGGACGAAGTCGACCTTCACCACTTCATTTCCGCCCCTTCCTGCGTGCCTCACGAGGTATAACCCCGTCAGGATTGCAAGTGGCACGAACAGCGCTGCGGCGACCGGCCAGGGAAGGAAGTGAGCCCCCAGCACGTCGATGAGGAAGAAGCATCCTATGAATCCGGCTCCCAGCATCAGGAATCGCCGTTCTGACCTGTCAGGCCTCTCTCCCGTTGCGCTGAGGAAACGCTGTGGGACCAGATATGCGGCTATGATGAAAGCAGAGGCATAGACCGACAGAAAGAGCATTTCGGCCAGAGTGGGCACAAACGGGTCTCCAAACGAGACAAGGAATATCGCGAGCGGGTAGACCAGCGCCGTCACGGTCAGGCCTCGTTTGCCGACTAGCGACCGGCCTCTGACCTCCGGGAAGAGCAGCTCCACGATGACCAGCGGGACGGTGATGCTGAAGGCGGCGTGGAAGAGAGTCAGCGCAGCCAGCGGGACCCAGTTAATCCCCACCCAGTGCGTATAGAGCTGATTGCCGATGTTGGAGCCGGTCGGGTCTATCATCGTCTTCGCACCGAACCCTTCCTCGCCCACAGCGTAGGCCCCACCCAGCAGGAGAATCGCTCCCCATCGCTTCCCCCAGCGAAGCGCCACCTCCCTGATCAGGAGAGCGCCGCCCCCGTACATGCCCACCAGTATCGCGAAGCCCGGAGGGAAGGCGATTGCACTCTGGATCAGCGTGGAGCCGGTGAGGAACTCGGCAAGTGTGGCGGCGAGGAGAAGTAGGGAGACCAGCGCATACCAACGGACCCTTCCTGAGATTACGTCCGGCGATGGCACGTATCACGTGTAGTTGCCCTACCTTTTATGGGGAACGCTCAATACCGCCTTCACGTAGCCCGCTCTGAATAGGTTATGGCTTTCGAGATATCGCTTACTAGAAGCATCAGGGCCGACAAGGAGTTTGTGTTTGACTGGTGGACCGACCTCTCGCCCGAGGACAGCGGTCTTGTGAAACCGCTCAGGAAGAGGAGCGTAATCTCAAGGACGCCGCAACTGATCCTGCTCCGCGACGAGGAGGAGATGTACCTCAAGAGGATGACCTTCGACGTCAGGGTAGCGCTGGAGAGACCGGACAGGTGGACCGCTGAGTATGAGGGCAAGGATGCGCGTGCAAGGTCCGAATACAACCTTCGACGGGAAGAGGACGGCACGACGGTCCTTTCGTACCACAGCAGGGTCGAGCCCCTGGGGTTCCTTACGAAGGCTTTCTCCCCTCTCGTGAAGCCGTTCGTAAGACGGGTGTTCGCGGCAGAAATGAGGACGTTCATCCGCGTGCTCGAGGAAGATTACTCGAAGCGGATGGCAGCCAATCCGAACAACCAAAGTCCATGAGCATCTGGTGCCCGTTTCAGCACCTCACTCAATCTGAGTGCATAGCGAACTTTTGTGACGGTGAATCAGAGAAGCCGAAGTCAATGAACACCGTTCGGTCACAGCAGGGTTAAATCTGCGAAGGCGTCCACAGATCGATCATTCATGAGCGAAGGCCAACCCCATCCGAACCGAAGAAAGCGGATAGTTCTAGCCGTGGTGGCGGTCGGAATTGTCGTGATTGCAGGCGTAGCAATACTTCCTAGCTACGTCGGGCAATATTTTTGCCCTCCGCTGGTCGGCTGCGGGCCTTATCCGACACTATCAATCCAAGGCGCCAAGGCCCAAGTAGGGTCGAACGGACCCACCATATGCCAGACGACCCAGCTCACTGCGGTCTGTCCTATCTACATCGTAGGAGGGGACTCCGGTACGGTGACGGTAACCGCCACTTTTCAGGGAGTCAAGTCGGGGGCATATGTGGGTGGCGTCGGTGTGGCATTCCTCGTCTACTCGTCCGCAGCCCGGTACGTGAACTTCACTTCAATCCCCAACTGTGCCTATGAGTCTGGACCGAGCCTCAGTGCCCAAGGGTGCCAGGTTCCCCCGAACGGTTCAGCGGAGTTTCAGTTCAACTTCTCCGTGTCTCAGAACTATAATGCGTCGAACCAACGGTGGCCAGACAGCGTGACCGTGTCTATGTGGCAGACCTCTGGCTTTCCATGATCAGGCCAGTGAATTTCACCGCTCGTGCATGAGATTTCTATGGTCCACGGTCAGAAAAGTTCGCTATGTACTGAATCTGGGATGCCTGCTCCAAACACGCACCCGCTAGCCATGGGCGGCGCGCTTCCCTGAATCCCGACGTGGCATCACCAGAAGACGATTCTCCTTGAGCTGTCGCAGTTCATTCACAATCGATTCCGGCTCTGTCAGCCTGACCCGGGGTCCAACGTCAGAAGTCCTCCGACTCCTCGGACTCGGCTTCCTTGTGCTCAGAGGCTTTCTTCCACATCTTCGGGTAGGTGCCTTGGTCCATGACGACGCGCTTGACCGGGAAGGCGATGCCCTTCTTCACGCCCTGTATCTCTTCGGTGCTCATCTTGGCAGTGGCTATGGCGACGAACTCACCCTTTGCCGAGAGGAGGACGACCGTCTCCCCCTTCTCGATGCCGGGTGAGAGCGAGAGGATACCAGGGACCGCGAGCATAGCTCCGTGGCACACGGCATCTACGGCCGCGTCCTTGATGACGACCCTCTTTACGCCCGAGATGGCGTTCTCGACCGGCATAACGAGAGCCCTTATCCTGGACTCGTCGCCGGCCTTGAGCCTGCTGACGGCGTCGAAGAGGTCGTAGAGCGAGACCAGGCCTGCCTCCTCCGTGAGCGGGCCGACCTTGGTGCGGCGGAGCTCCACCATCGTCGCGCCGACCGCCAGAACCTCCCCGACGTCGTAGATGAGCTTCCTGATGTAGGTCCCGGACTGGCAGAGGACGCGGAGGAGGTAGAGGTTGCCGTCCTGCTCGAGAACCTCCATCTCGTAGATCCGCCTGCTCCTGACCTGCCGTTTAACCGATGACCGCTGCGGCGGCTTCTGGAATATCTCGTCGGTGAACTCCCGGAGGACGCGGTCGACCTCTTCGCGGGGCACGGAGGAATGGATCCTCATCACGGCCATGTACTCCTTCGGGAAGAGCAGGAGGAGCGAGAGAGCCTTCGTCGCCTGTCCCAGCCCGATGGGGAGGACGCCCGAGACGCCTGGGTCGAGCGTCCCGCTGTGCCCGGCCTTCTCTATCCCCATCAACCTCCTCACCCACGCCACGACCTCGTGGCTGGTCGGCCCCCTGGTCTTGTCGAGCGGGATGAGCCCGTTGTTCAGGTAGAGGGCGATGGGTCTCTTCGACGGTTCGTAGCCGTGCCTGGGGTCGGTCTGCTCCTCGGCTACCCTGATCAGTTGCTGCTCTGTCAAGAGGCTATCGCTGAGATGTAGTCCAGTATCTCCTTGGCGACCTTATCCGCCGCAATCCCGTCGGTTCCGACCACCAGCTGGAACGGCGAGAGGTCCCTCCCGAACTCGATCCTGTAGAGCTTCTTGTAGAGCAGGTAGTTCTCCTCGTCCCTCCTTACGATAATCTTCAGAGACTCCTCGGGTGTGGTCGAGTCCCTCCTAGCCATCCTGATTGACCTGCTCGAGGGGGTGCCCGAGAGCCAGACCTTGACGCCCCTCTTGGCGAGCCACGGCACGGTGTAGCTGGTTATGACGACGTTCCCCTTCTCCACCTTCTTCAGGAGTCGGGCGTCGACCTCCTTGTCGAACTTCGAGGACCCTTTGCGCTTCTCGAGGAACTTCATCCCCTCTTCGGTGTCCCACCAGTCGTCACCGGAGGCGTGGTAGCCCTGCTCGAGCGCTATCTCCTTGAGAATGTCCCCGCCCCCCACCAAGGGCACGTTGAGCCTGGACGCTATCAGGCTGGCGACGGTCGTCTTGCCCACCGCTGGCATGCCGCAGACTATGATAGCCTCCACGATTCATCACGTGGGGGATGTGCCTAGGAGCTTGCTGAGGAGCGTGCCGAAGGTGAGCGAGGAGAGGAAGTACCACCAGATGAGGACCATCGTCCCATAACCCAGTGTAGCATTCCAACCGACGATCAACGGTATCGGAATGGGAGATTTCGCCACGACTTGGGATATGCAAATGCTCGGGAACTTGCAGCCGCTCACTATGTCGCCCATGAAGTAGTACACGATGATGAAGGGCACCCACGTGACGATGAGCACTTTGAAGCGGCCCGTCGAGGCCTTGAGCTTCATCTGGTCCATCTGCGGCTTCAGCTTCTTGAGCTTGTCCTCCTTTGCCTTGTCCTTCTTCTGTATGGCCTCACGGAGCTCCTTGTCGAAGGCTTGGGTCTCCGTCCGCAGCCTCTTCTCCCTCTTGAGGTCCACGAGGAAGCGCGTCGCGACGTTGGACATGAGGCCGAGAGCTATGGCCGTGAGTGATACTATCAGGGTGGCCTCGGGGGGCTGTATGCCGCCGCTCATACTGTCGCGCTCCTCACGAGCCGCCGTATCTCTTCCGCCGCCTCATCAGCTTTGCCTTCGCCGTTCTGGATGAAGGATATGGGCGCCCCGCTGACCAGAGAGGCCGCCGAGAGAAAGGTCCTCGCGAGCGTTAGCTCGGCCGAGACCTCCTCGTTGGTCACCTTGTCCCTGTAGCGGGTCTTGTCGTTCTCCCGCCTCGAGAGAATCTCCTCCGGTCTCGCCTCGATGAGCAGCAGGTGGGTCGGCTTCAGGGCCTGGATCACAGCCAGCGGGAGGCCCGGCCAGAAACCCTCGGGGGTCCTTATGAAGAGGTGCGTGTCGACGAAGACGACCCTGCCCCTCCCCCGGCTGATCTTCAGGGCGGCAATCTTCTGCAGGCGCCTCTGTTTCTCGACGGGGAGCTTCCTCATCTCGTCTCTGTGCTTCACCCACCGCAGGCGCCTCGCGGCCTCAAACATGACCGTACCGAAGACCTCGAGAGACGCTCCCTCTATCGAGCCGACGGTCTTCTCGACGACCGTGGACTTGCCTACGCCCGCAATCCCGACGACGACTATCCTCAGACCCATGGCGATCAGGTCTGCCCTAGTACCCCGGCCAGCCTCGGCGAGAACTCCTCGAGCTGTTCCTTGACGAGCATCTGGTAGTACTGCAGTATGATGTCAACCATCAGCAGGAGGCCTATCCCCGTCCCGAAGACGCCGAAGCAGTCCGAAATCGAGGCCACCAGCCCTATGATCAGACCTCCGATTATGGTGATGGGCGGGATGTAGCGGTTGAGCACCTGTTCGAGCGAGAGTCCCGAACGCCGGAACCCGGGCACCTGCACGTCGGCGTTCATCAGGTTCTTCGCGACCGCCCTGGAGGAGAGCCCCCCTATCTCGACCCAAATCCTTGCGAAGATGAGAGCGAAGGTGGTGAGGAAGGCGACGAAGATCACGGCCCTGAGGGGGTCCGCAGCCGTGGCAGCCAGGCCGTTGGGCGAGGAAATGTAGTAAACTAGGCCGCCGGTCGGGTTTCCGCTAGTGTCGTAGCCGGATACTATGAAGTGGACCCAGGACGCGTTGCCCGCGTCGTTGTACAGCAGCCGGGCGACGAAGGCGACGTTCGCCGTGAGCGCCGAGACCAGGATGACGGGGATGTTGGAGACGTAGAGCAGCTTGATGGGGTAGACACCCTGGAAGCCCTTGTACTTGACCGAGGTGATGGGGACCTCGACCCTCATGCCTTCGATGTAGATGATGAACAGTATCACGGCGATGCTGAGCACGAACGTGACCAGGTCAGGGAAGTTGTTCGGCCGTAGAACGATCGACGAGAGGGTGTTGGAGAACGCGGCGCTGATGAATGCGGGTACGAACCCGAAGATCGCCGTAGGGCCGTTGGTGGCATTCGTGAGCGCGGCCAATTCCGGTGAGAAGGTATACCACATGAAGGTCTGCGCGACTCCGCCCAGGATGAAGAGGCTGATGCCGCTGCCTATCCCCCATCCCTTCTGTATCATCTCGTCGAGCAGGAGGACCACTATGCTCGCGAAGAGGAGCTGGAAGAATATCACTATGGCCTGGTTGCTTCCCAGCGCGCCCAGGGCGCCGCCTAGGATGTAGGCCCCGGCTTCCACCGCAATCACGACGAAGGTCAGGATCTTCGTGGCGGACCCGAAGATGGCCCTGTCGTCCGGGTTTCCGAGGTCGAGCTTGAGCAGGTCGCTTCCCTGGAGCAGCTGCAGGATGAGCCCCGCCGTCACGATCGGGCCTATCCCGAGCTCCATGAGGGTGCCCTGGCTGGACGCGAAGATTATCCTGAGGTATGCGAATTGGTCCTGCCTAGCCCCGTAGTCGTAGAGGGGGGTTATCGCCATCGTGAGGTAGAGGACGAGGGCGAGGGCCGTCCAGACGAACTTCTCTGAGAGTCCGGGCTTCGCCTTGGGCTTCGGGACCTCTGGCAGGATGGTCGCCACGCTCTTGACGAAGTCTCTCATCGAAGCCATTGTGAACTCCGGTCTAGGGTACTATCGTACCACCGGCTTTTTCAAGTTTCGTCTTGGCCCTCTCGGTGAAAGACAGGACCTTCACGTTGAAGGCCCGCTTCACGCTCCCGGAGCCCAGCAGCTTCTCCACGCCCATCGATGCCAGGTCCAGTGAGATCGGCCCGTCAGAACCTTGCTCGGCCAAGCCCTCCAGGTCCCCCACGTTCAGCCACTTCTCCGCCTTGTGAGCGCCCGGGATGAAGAACGGGTCCCTGCCGTAGTGGTCGGGGTCGTTGATCGTCATCCAGGACCACTTGTGCTTGTGGAGTCCGGCCGCACCGTGGCCCCCCTGCTTGCCCGAGTGCCTGTGCTGGCCCACCTGACCGTAACCCATCGTCCTGGAGCCTCTCATCCGCCTCGTCTTGCGGAGCCTCGTCGGCATCCTACATCATCCTCCGGACCAGGTCGGGGAGAGTCGGATTCTCGCCGAGCACGCCTCCCTGCCTGAATTGGCGCCTCGAGGACCTCTTGAAGCCGCCTCGGGGCGGCGAGAGCCCGATGTAGGGCTTCATCCCTTGCACGTCGGAGAGAGTCGACCCGTCCTTGATTATCCTCGTGGCGAGGTCCGAGAAGTCCTTGAACCCCATCGACTTTAGCGAGGCGTCGTCCAGCGTCCTCGAGTTGCTCACCCTCCCCTTCGCCTCGAGAAGCGACGCCAGGAACTCGGGTTCGACCTTGCTCCAGGCCACGTATTCCTGGCACAGACGAAGGGCGCCGATCGTGGAGGCGTCTTCGACTACGACGGTCGCCGCGAACCTCTTGCCGATTCCCAATTCGATGAGGGTGGTCCTGGCCTCGGATGGGGTGTTTATCAGGCCGTGAAGGTTGACGACTAGGAGGCTGGTCAATCTCTATCTTCTCCTCACACGTTCAAGCCTCTTGACTTGGAGAACGCGTCGTAGACCGCGTTGGCGAGGGACGAGAGCGTGTCCGTCGACCCGAACGTCCTCGCCCACACGTCCTTGATTCCGGCCAGGGCCAGGAGGCTCGCCAGGGCGGGTCCCGCGACCGTCCCGAGCGACCTTGGCGCGGGTAGCAGCTCGACCCGTACCGACCCGGCCTTCCCGACTATCCTGTAGGGCACAGAGTGCCTGGTCCCGCATCTGCACTCCCAGCTGCCGCAGCCAATCTGGACTGGGATGACGTTGAGGAGGGCGTCGTTCGTCGCCTTGTCTATGGCGGATTTCATCTGGGCGGCCTTCCCCTTCCCGACCCCGAAGAAGCCGTTCCCGTTCCCGACGGCTACGACGGCGCCGAAGCGGGTCAGCTCCCCCGCGTCGGTCTGCTTCTGGACTATGCCGACGCTGACGACCTCGGACTTGAGATCCGGGACGAGAGTCTTCACAATCTCGGGCTCCCTGAGCTTCAACCCGAGCTGGAATATCTCGTCCAGGGAGGTCATCTTGCCTTCCTGGACCATCTTGCCGAGCTTGGTGCGAGGGACCCAGGGGGCCTCTTCCCTCTCCTCTCTCCTTCTGCGCTGGGACATCAATTGGACCCCACTATCGTCTCCTTGGTCCGCTCGTAGTTCTTAGCGTAATCCTCCGGCCTGAAGCCGTGCTTGAGCAACGCCGAGAAGCGCCTGTCGTAAGCCTCCTTGTCCTTGGCGAGCTCGGTCGCATACTTGGCAATGTTCTCGCCCTTCAGCCGGTCCTCGGAGGGCATGGCCTCTTCCGCGAACGGGACCTCCACTCCGCCGTCGATCACGCCCTTGACGAAGGCCGAGATCCTCGAGCCCTTGACGAAGGGGGAGACCCCGTTGTAGAGGTACGCGCTCTCGATGCCCTTCCCCTTGGCGTTCTTCCCGGCCCAGAGCCCGAGCAGGTAGCAGGCCGGCACGGACTTGAGCGAGCCCGCCCAGCCGAGCTTCCGGAGGGCGTGAGAATGGGCCGACGCGAGCACTAGGTCGCCCGTCACGGTCGGCTTGAGGAACTGCGCGCTGACGTTCTTGCTGGAGATCCTGACGGCCAGGAGGGTGCCCCTGGACGAGATGGCCTTCCTCCTCGAGTTGTAGTTCGTCGCGCCGGACCTCCGCCTCCGGTACATCGGGACGTGCGTCTTCATGGCTACCTTCGCGACTCCTTCATTATCTCCATGAGGTGCTTGACGCCCCGCACCTGGCCGCCTTTTACCTGCCTGTAGAGCTTTCTGTACTGGTCCTTGCTTATCTCGTTCCTGTCGAGGGAGACCTTCAGCCGCCACCTCAGCGCCCTGACCTTCAGGACCCACGCCGCCTTCCTCGTCGTCCTTGCCGTCTTGGCGCCCCTGAAGGAGCCCTGCCCGCGGGACTTGCCCTTCCTGTGCTTCATCCTGGCCCTTCCCCGTGAGACGCCCTGGACGGGGGCGACCTTGATCCCGCCCATCCCCGCGAGGCCGCGGATGGTGCTCCTTGTTATCGCGTCCTGTATCAGGTCCTGAGCCTCGGGGTCGAAGATTATCCTGTCCTTCCCGACGCCCAGGACGTCCGCAGCCAGCCTTCTCTTACTTCGAAGATTCAATTACTCTCAACCTCTGTGGGTTCACAACTCTCAGCCCGAGCTCGGACGCTCTCTTGATTATCTCGTTCCGCTTCCTGGAGCCCACGGTCCTCCCTATCCTGACTACGTCCTTCTCGGGGACGACCTTCATCAGGTCGTGGGGATTATGCACGAGGACCTCGGTGTGGCCGCTCGAATGGTAACCCCTGACCTGGTGGGGCCCACCGTACCCGACCTTGACCCGCCTCGGCCATCCCTTTATCGACTTCCTGACCTTGTTGTCCAGCCCCTTGGGCTTCCGCCACTCCGGGTGGAGCCTGACGTACCTCCAGCTCTCTGGTCTGACGAACTCCGGCCTATGCTCCGCTATGGTCCTTCTCAGCTCAAGCAGTTTTTCGAGCTGCGGGGTGTCGGATTCCATCTTCTTGGCGGATTTCTTGGCCATTTCTTACCAGCCTTTCTTCTTCTCGTAGACGTAGATGCCATCCAAGAAGATCCTCTGGTCCTTGCGCTTGATCTTGGTGGCCTGTTCTAGATTAGCAGAAGTCTGTCCAACGTCCTCGAGCGACACTCCCTTAATAATAATATCGTCTCCCTCGACCGTCACCCTGCAGTCGCCGATTATCTTCGTCGTCCTCGCCGACCTTTCGCCCATGAAGTTCTCCACGATGACGGAATCCCCCTTGACCTTCACGGTCACTGGGAAGTGCGCGAACACCACCTTCAGCCTGTAGAGGTACCCCTCCGTCACCCCCGTCACCATGTTCCTCACGATGGAGGAGACCGTGTTGGACGAGACCACGTCCTGCTTCTTTCCGGAGAATGACGTTATCCTGATCGTCCCCGAGTCCACGCCGACGTTCACGTGAATCTTGTGGAGGTTCTTGCTGACGGCGCCGAGCGGCCCCTTGACCGTAAGGGTTCTTCCGTCGACCGAGGCGCTTACACCTTCGGCTAGGCCCACCGAGTGGACTTCTGGCTCCCTAGTAGACGTAGCCAAGCAATCTCCCTCCAACGTTCTTCTCCTGGGCCTCCACGTGCGATAGGACCCCCTCCGGCGTTGAGACGATCAGCATCCCCACGCCGACTGCGGGGAGATAGCGGCTCTCCCACTTCGTGTAGTCCTTCGCCCGGATGGGATACCTCGGGTTGATGGCACCGCACTTGTTTATCCTCCCCAGGAGCTGGACCCTGAGCTTCCCGGAGACCCCGTCGTCGACGAACTCGAACTCTCCGATGTACCGCTTCTTCTGCAGGACGCGCATGACCTCGCTGGCCAGTTTCGAAGCTGGTATGATCACGGCCTCCTTCTTTCGCCTCATCTCGGCGTTCTGCAGGGAGGCGAAGAGGTTTGCGAGGATGTTTGTTACTGTCATCTCTGCATCTCTCCTAGTCGTACTTCCTGAAGCCCAGCTTCTCGGCCACCTCACGGAAGCACTGCCTGCAGAGGATGAGGTCGTAGGACCGTATCACCGCCCCGTACTGCCCGCAGCGCCTGCAGTAGCGGGTCGACTTGCCGTACTTTCGGACCTTAGGATGCCTCTCCTTCATTGAAGTACCACCCCGAACCTGCTCCTGAAGTACTCGATGGCTTCGGCCTTGGTCACCACGTGTCCCTTCCCGATGCGCCCTGGCTTGTGGAGGCGCCTAGACACCCTCGCGCCGGGCCTCTCGAGGAGCACCGAGACGTTCATCCCCCAGATCCCGATCTCCGGATCGTACCTTATCCCCGGAATCTCGATGTGCTCCTTCAATCCGAACGATACGCTCCCCCTGTCATCGAAGCTCGACTCGGACAGCTTCTTCTCCCGCGCCGCCAGAAGTCGCGTTATGAGGTCCCCGGTCGAGCCGCCCCTCACCGTCACGACGAGCCCGATTGGCTCCCCCTTGTGGATTCCGAACTCCCTGACCGACTTCTTCGACTTGCGCGAGTTGGGCTTCTGGCCTGTTATCTGCTCCAGTACCCGCCTTGCGCGTTCGACGGCCTCCCCCGACTTGCCCACACCGATGTTCACGACGACCTTGCCGACCGATATCCGCCGCATCGGGGTCTCCACGGTCTCGGTCTGGCTCATATCACGCCTGCACCTCTATCGCGGGGCTCTCCGTCCCCACGGGGAAGATCAGCCTGGCGGGGAGCTCCGTCTCTCCAGCGGGCAGCGATATCGTGACCATCCTCTCCCTCGAGACAGTTCCCTTCTTGACATCGGAGATCTTCCCCACCAGCCCGGCTCGCTCCCCGGACAGGATCAGGCCGAGCGAGCCCTTGCTCAGCTTCACGCTCGAGACGACGCTCTGCTCGGGGACCTTCATCAGGACCGCGTCCCCGGGCGAGAGCGAGAGGACATCGTTGACCATCGACCTGCCGTCGTGGAGGCCGTACTGTATCCGT
This sequence comes from uncultured Nitrososphaerota archaeon, assembly GCA_963703285.1. Taxonomy (GTDB): domain Archaea; phylum Thermoproteota; class Nitrososphaeria; order Nitrososphaerales; family Gagatemarchaeaceae; genus Gagatemarchaeum. Next base: position 20,698 of record OY969807.1, on the reverse strand, counting down.
CCGCCCGCTATCTTGGATTTCGAGCTAATCCTGCAGAGCTTCAGGTTGGCCTGGTCCTTGCCTATGGATCGGGCGGACAGGCCGTCGGAGGAAGGGATGAGCCTGAACGCGAGCCCCTCTCTCGGTACCGCTATCACGTTGAAGAGGCCTACGGGGAACGAGGCGTCTCGACGTGGGACGCCGTCCACGAGTATCTGCGCGTGGGAGAGGACGTTGTCGATCTCCTTCTTGTTCTGGACGAGGTGGAGCAGGTCCCGGAGCACAACGCCGAGAGGGTATCCGTCCTTCAGAGAATAGGGTCCCGGCGAGGGCCTGATGATGAAGCGCTGGGACTTGCGCTCGATGTCCCAGGTGCGCGGGGCGCTCAGACGCTTGAGAGTCTTGCTGCCGCTCTTCTTCGCCACTGGAATCTACTCCCCCTGCACCTTTCGCTTCCTCAGCTTGTCCTCGAGGAGGATGCTCGTGATGAGCACCTTCGACGCGTCTATGGGAGCAAGGGCAGTGCCTCCCGCAATCTTCTCCCTGTTGACGCCCTCGACGAAGAGCTTGCCGTTCTGCGTGTCGACCCGGGAGACCTTGCCCTCTATGCCCTTGAACCCGCCGCGGACTATCTTCACCGAGTCGCCCTTTCGGGGGCGGAGGTTCCTCTTCTTGTACTTCTCACGCAATTCGTCTGATAAAGGAGAACTAAATTTCGTCAATGCTCACCTATACAACTATCGATGCGATGTTGGCAAGACGCGGCCACTTCTCAGCTGCCTCGCTCGCCACTGGTCCCTTTATATCGGTACCCTTCATCTCGCCCTCTGGAGTCACCAGGACGGCCGCGTTGTCCTCGAAGCAGACTCGAAGGCCGCTCACTCGGCGGACCGGGTACTTCTGCCTGACTATGACCGCCCCGAAGGTCTGCTTCCTGAGGTCCGGAGGTCCTCTCTTCACGACGCAGAGTATGTGGTCTCCGACCGAGGCCGCCGGGTACCTGCTGAGCCTCGTCTTCGCCTTGGAGACCATGATTATCCTGAGGGTCTTGGCGCCGGTGTTGTCGGCGCAGGTGATAACAGCGTTGAGGGGGAGGGCGCGGGTGATGTAGGTCTTGAACTCCTCGACCCCCTTGGCCGAGACTGCTCTTGACTTGGTCGACATCCTACTCGGGGCTCCTTGCCTGCACGACCACGAAGGAGACGGTCTTCGCCAGCGGCCGGCACTCCGCTATCGTCGCCACGTCACCTTCCTTGACCTCGATGCAGGGCGAGAGGTGCGCGTGGACCTTGCCCCGCCTTCTCTCGTACCTGTTGTACTTGGGGATCCTGTGGAGGAACTCCCTCTGGATGACCACCGTCTGCTTGTCCGAGATGGAGACCACCTTTCCTGTGAGGAGCTTGCCGCGGACCTTGACGTGCCCGTGGAAGGGGCAGCGGGAATCGCCGCACGTCTTCTTCGGCGGCGGCACCATGAGCCCGGCCGAGCTCATACCCGCGACCCCCGCGAGAGCCTGTCTTCGACTCTCCCATTCATTCCGTCACACTCGACCAGCCCGTCCGTCCCGTCGAGGCGAAGGACGGTCCCCGTCTTCGCGACGGAGACCCTTCTCTCCGCGGAGACTATCGTGATCATCCGCATGCTCTCGAGAGCCAGCGTCCCCCGGAACCCGACCATCTTAGGGTCGGAGCACGCGATTATCGTCACGGACCTCCCGAGCGTTCGCATCACTCTGAGATCCCCTTCTCCTTCATTACGGTGAGGACCCTGGCGATGTCCTTCCTGATTCGAGGAATCTTCCCGGACTGCTTCTGGATCATCCCCCTCTCGGAGAGGCCGCTGAGCTTCACCAGCTCCCCCCTGAGTTCGAACAAGCGGTCTCGGAGCTGGTCCGAGTCCTGCTCTCTAAGATTCTTTGCTTTCACTCTCGGCAACTTGTTCCACCGCCTCCACGGCTGGAGACTCCGGCGTATCGTCGACCTTGGCCTCGACCTGGGGAATCTCCTTCACTTCCTCGGTCGTCTCGACCGCCGCCTCTACCTTCGCTTCAGTCTTCTCTTCCGTCTTCGTCTCCGTCGGTTCCTTGGTGGCCTCTACTGCGGGTTCTACCTTCGGCTCCTCCTTCGGTTCAGCCTTGGGTTGTCTCCGCCGTGGCTTGGTCTGCGTAGCCGGCTTGACCTCGGCTTGGGTGGTCTCCTTGACCTCGGGCTGGGGCGCAGTGGCCTTCTCCGCGGCGGGCTCGGCGGTTGGCTGCGCTGCGGGGGTCGGCTCCTGCGGAGCGGCCTCAGCCGGCGCGGCCGGTTGTTCGATGTACTCCACCATGGGTGGCATGAGGTCCTTCAGCGCAATCTTGACCTGAATCCCGTAGAGCCCGAGTTTCAACAGGACGTCTGTGGTGGCCTCCCTGACGACCTCCTTTGAGGCCTCCCCGCTCTTCGGCACGACGCCCATCCTGTACTTCTCGCTGTGCGACCGGTCGCTCCTCAGCTTTCCTGCGACCCCTATCTCCACCCCGGACGCTCCCGCGGCCATGATGGAGTTCATCGTCCAGGTCGCAGCCCTCCTGAAGGCCGTCCCCCGTTCGACGATCTGTGCAGTCCTCGCGGCCATGATGCGTGGGTTGAGCTCGGGCGCCTCGACCTCGGAGACGGCTATCTGAGGGTTCGGGAGAGCGAACTTCGCCGCGACCCTCTCGGTGAGGTCTTTGATGCCCGTGCCCCGTCTTCCGATGGCGAGGCCCGGGCGCGTCACGAAGACCGTGATTCTCGAGCCGATAGGATTCTTCTGGATGTCGACGCCCGCATAGCCGGCCTCCCTGAGCTCCTTCTCAAGGTACTCGTCTATCTCGGCGTAGGTCCGGTGCATGGCTAGGATGCTCTTGACGGCGCTCTTCTCCGACGCGGACATCAGAGCTCTCTCCCGACGAATTCGACGTGTACCAGGGTGTGGAAGTTAGGGGAGCTGGACCCGTGCGCCCGAGGGGTGTAGTCCTTGAGCACGCGTCCGGCGAGGGCGGAGGAGTGTATCAGGTGGACCCGGTCTGGGTCGAGCCCCTTGAACTCGCAGTTCGCCTGCAGGTTCCGTAGTATCGAAAGTATCGCCTTGGCGGGCTTGACGGGATACGAACCCGATGGAAAGCCCACGAGCTCGCTCCTGTGGCCGACCTTTAGCTTGTGGCGCCTGAAAGCGATGGGGCTCTTCATCTCCTCGACGTTCTCAAGGAGGGCTATGGCCTTGGTCAGCGTCATCATCCTGAGCGTGTTGCAGATTTCGCGGGCTGCTTTGGGGGAGATGTTGACCTCCCTCCCGCTAGCCCTGACATGAATCGCTGGGTCAAATGCCTTGAAACTGTACGCGAATTGAGGCACTAACGGCTTCCGTAAACCACGCTCGAATTCTGAAGGGCATAAATACTTTGCGAGGTTTGAAGCGGGACCACAGTCGCTTGAAGCGCGGGGGAGGCGTCCGGGCGGCCCACTCAGAAGCCGCTGGAGGCGCGGCCAACCCTCCTCCCTAGACCGTCCGGTTCAGTGATCGGAGTGGTCGTCGAAGGTTGCACCGAGGTAACTGTACACCCCGGTCTTCAGCACCTTCATCGAGAGAAGCGCGCACTTTATCCTCGCAGGGCCAAGGTCCGACGTCCCGAGCATCTTCAGGATGTCCTCCTTGGAGAGCTCCTTCGCCCATTCAAGAGGCCTCCCCTTCGCGAGCTCGGTCAGCATCGAAGCCGAGGCCTGGCTTATGGCGCAGCCCTTTCCGAGGAACTTGATGTCCTCGATCTTCTTGTCGGGCGACACACGAATCTGGATCTCGACTTCGTCGCCACAGAGGGGGTTCGAATCCCTGGCGTCGATGTCGTGCGGGTCCAGCTTCCCGAAGTTTCGGGGGTTCCGGTAATAGTCCAGTATCAGCTCCCGATAGATGTCGCTGCTGCTCATAGACAGAATATCCTCCTGGCCTTCGAGAGCGCCAGCATGAGCGCGTCGACGTCGTCTTGGGAGTTGTAGACGTAGAAGCTCGCCCTGGTCGCTGCCATGATGCCGAGGGACTCCAGGAGCGGCTGGGCGCAGTGCTGTCCGGACCTTATGGCGACGCCCTCCTCGTCCAGTATGGATGCCAGGTCGTGGGGGTGGATGTCGCCGAGGTTGAAGGAGACGACCCCGCCCCTCTGGGCGGAGTCCTTGGGGCCGTAGACCGTTATCCCCGGGGCGCCCGCCATCTGTTCCAGGGCATAGGCGGTCAGCTCCCGCTCGTGGCTCCTGACCCTCTCCATGCCGAGATGATTCAGGTAATCGATGGCGGCTGCGAGCCCCACGACGCCCTCGACGTTCTGGGTGCCCGCCTCGAACTTGTAAGGGAGGTCATTCCATCTCGCGCCAGAGGTGTGCACCTCCTTGATCATGTCTCCCCCGCTCTCGAAGGGCTCCATATCCTCGAGGAGAGCCCGTCTCCCGTAGAGTACACCTATGCCCGTCGGGCCCAGCATCTTGTGACCCGAGTTATGCAATAGTACTGGATAGAGTCCCCCGAAGAAGCGTTCACTCGTCTCGACGGAAACGTCATACACGAGTCGCTCTTCCGCAGATCTCATGGCACGTATCTTTACGAGGCCGAAGTCGCCTTTCGCAAATAGTTTGTACCGGTTCAAGATTTCCCGTGTGCCAGAATCTATTGGTTCTTTGTGTGTCGACTCGATCCATCTTACTATGTTTAGCACTGCTTCCCGCGACGCTCGCTTACCGCTGCTCCGCAGAGCCGAAGAAATCTTTGAATCATACTTTGGCTTTGTACGCCTGTAAGCATCTCTCAGTCCATCAACGCATAACGACTTGTCTCTGGGAGAATCCTTCTTTGATGTAGACTTATGGAATTCCTTGATGTCTGCGAGTTCGCTCCTTTGAATCACTAGTGTGTACATGTCATTCCATCGTTCAACGTGCGACTTGGCAAACCCAAGAGTGTTCGAAATCCCGTGCAGCTTTAGAACCCAAGAAAGCTCGCTAATCATCCTCCTCGAAACTGACTTCACTACAAGTCTGTAATTTTCATTCTTGGATGCATCGCCTCGCAAGTACCCTTTCAGAAGTTCGGCGAGAAACTCAGTATCGACTTTCCACGTGAAACTCGGAAGATGCTTGTTGTCCCTTGATCCACAGAACGACTTGAAGAATTCAAACCATTTCTTGCTATTAAATGCGATGTTTGCAGTGTGATTGCGGGGGTTGTACCAAACATGGGTGCTCGGGCTTTCTGTTCTTGCAAGGCCCGCTGGTTCTTCTCGTGTCGAATATTTCTTCGCAGTCTTGCGACTAATCCCAGTCGTCGTAGCAATCTGCATCAATGACGAACCCTGCATCGTCTTGACTCTTGCAAATGCCTGAGCATAGTACTGGATTGGATTCAGTCCACCGATGAGAGCGCATGCATCCTTGACATATTCAGCCTCGCTTTCTGCAAACGTCAAAGACACTCTGTTGTTTGTCGGGTCGATTGAGCCCTCTGCGAGATAGTATCCAACGAGCCGCATCAGTTCCTTGGTGATTTCTACCTCCTCTCTGATAAGGTTGTGGTCATGTTTGTACTCCAGCGAGAATTTTCTCACGCCTTCGAAGCCGGCCTTGTCTTGCTTGTTTAGAGTTACAAGGTAGTCACCCTCCCGCAAGTTGGAAACCTTGTCTTCTGTCATGTTGCCGTCGCGCCACACGTAGACAGAGTGGTGCGCGGTGGCAAGGACAGGGAAAGCGCTGCCTTCATAGTCGATTTCGTAGACTCTGTCGAGATGGGTCAAGGTGCCCTTCACCCGTTCGAAGCTTGCTTTGGCATCCGACCCGAGGGTCAGAATGCGAACCTCGCTGCCACGGTCGTACAGTTCGACCGCTTCTTCGATTGGGACTAGTTTGACTTCGCCTGCGCATTCAATCAACACCGGAGTGTCACCTACGACAGAGAAGGCGAGGAAGTCGCAGCCCATCTTCTGGACGTCAACGGGCATGTGCGGGACCGACTGGGCGGCGTCCACCACGGTCGTCGCGCCGGCCCTCCGGGCGGAGGCGCAGAGCGCGGCCGCGTCGTTGATCGTTCCGAGGACGTTCGAGCAGTGGGTGAAGGCCACCAGCGCGGGAGCCTGTTCCAGCAGCCTCTCGAACTCGTCGCGCCTCAGGTGCCCCTCCGGGGTGATGCCCACATACTCTATGCGCGCCCCCACCTCCTTCGCGAGGAGCTGCCACGGGACGATGTTGCTGTGGTGCTCCATGATGGTGAGCACGATCAGGTCTCCTCTCTTGACGTGGCCTGGGCCCCAGGCGTACCTGACGAGGTTGATGGCCTCCGTGGCCCCGCGGGTGAAGACGACCTCCTCGAAGGCGGGGGAGTTTATGAAAGAGGCGACCTTCTTCCTCCCGTCGTCGAAGGCCTCCGTCGCCTCTATGCTCAGCTGGTGCACGCCCCTGTGGGGGTTGGCGTTGTGCTTCCCGTAGAAATCGACGATTGACCTTATCACGGATCTGGGCTTCTGGGTCGTGGCCGCGTTGTCAAGGTACGCGAGTCTCTTGCCGTGGATCTTCCTCTTCAGGATGGGGAAGTCCTTCCTTATCTGCTCGACCTCGAGCGACTCCGACCTCAACAAAAGCGAACACCCAACGCCCTAGACCTCGACAAAAATCGCATTATCCTCTATTTTAACATTAAAAACCCGCAGCGGCTCCTCCGCAGGAGGGTTGTAGACCTCGCCCGTCCTTAGGTCGAACTGGGAGAGGTGGAGGGCGCAGACGACAGCGTCGTCGATTATGAAGCCCTGCGAGAGGTCGTAGTACTCGTGGGTGCAGACGCCCGAGACCGCGTGGACCTCGCCCCCGAGGTTGGAGAGCAGTACCTTGGTCCCCTCGAGCTCTACCCCGGCCATGGTGCCCGGCTGGAGCTCCGCGAGGGTCATCGCGCGGACGAAGTGGCCCGTGACCCTCACGCCCTGTACTTGTAGTGCCTCTCGAAGATGTCCCCGGACTGCTTGACCTCGGTCGGGGCCTCCCCCGTTATCGCCATGAGCGCCTCCCTGTCGATCAGCCGCCGCCTCTCGCCGTACCACTTGCCCTCGATGATGAACTTGGCGCCCTCGCGGGCCATCTCCACGGGGATCCTGGAGACGACGGGCTCGAAGAACCCGAGGATGATCATCTTCTTCGCCTCGTCCTCCGGGAGCCCCCTCGCCCTCAGGTAGAACACTTGGTCCTCGTCGACCTGCGCGACCGAGGCCGAATGGGTGGCCTTGACTTCGTTCGTCTCGATGTCCAACCCGGGTATGCCGTCCGAGCGGGCGCCCTTGTCGAGCAGCATGGCGTGGTGCGCCAGATAGGAGTTGGAGTTCTTCGCCACCTGGTTTATCTTGATCATCCCCTTGAATATCGACTGGGACTGGTCCTTCAGGACGCCCCGCGCGTGCAGCGCGGCGGTCGTGTCCGGGGCGTTGTGGACCAGGTTGGATTCCAGGTCGAACCGCTGCCTGCCGTTGCAGAAGAAGACCTCGAAACCCTCGACGGTCGAGCCGCGCCCGGTCATCACCATGTCCATCCTGGACCTAGAGATGGTCGACCCGAGGAAGATTGAGGTGATGTTGACATGGGAGTCGTTCGCCGCGCCCACCCGCTTGTTCGAGAGGTAGGTCGCCCTCTCGTCGAGGAGCTGGATTCGAGCTCGCGTCGACGTGCGAGGAGCCCCCCGCCCTGACCTCGAGGAGGGAGCTGACAAGGTAGTTCGTCTCGCTCGCCCCCGTGTAGAGCTCTTCGAGGAAGTTCAGGCGGGACGAGTCCTCCGCGTAGACCATCGACTGGTCTACTATGCTCGTGCTCGGGTTCCTCACGATCACCATCTTCCGCAGGGGCGATGGTATCTCGACGCCCCGCGGGACGTGGATGAAGGTGCCCGTGTTGAAGAAGGCGTTGTTGAAGGCGGCGAACTTCTCTCCGCTGGACTTTGCGAGCTTGTCCTCGAAGAGGGTGCGCAGGAGGCCCTCCTTCCTGGAGATTGCTTCGTGGAGGGTCATGACCTCCAGCCCGCTCTTCGAGAGAGACTCGTCGAGGTCGACGTGAATCGTCGTCGAGTTGCCTTGGAGGACTATGTTTGTCTCCTTGCCCGTCAGATGACCCTCGAAGTGGGAGCGAAGGTCCAGGGCCTCGTTCGACGGAGCGACGGAGAACTGGCCAGGGTCGAACTGGGACACTCCGGCGTACTTCGTGTAGAGGGGGGAGATCTCGAGCGGGAGTTTGAGGAACTGGCCGAGGGCGTCGATACGGAACGACCTGAGCCACTCGGGCTCGTTCAGGCTCCGGGAGAGGGCCTCGACCTTCTCCTCGGTGAAAGCGCCCATAGTTTGCTGGGCCATGGATAGACCCCTGTCGGGCGGGGGGTGTTTAACCTACCGCGCCCGTCATCTCGAGGGCCATGAGCCTGTTCAGCTCGATGGCGTAGATCATCGGAAGCTCCTTGGTGAAGGGCTCGACGAAGCCGTTGACAATCATGCTGAGCGCGTCCCTCTCGTTGATGCCCCTGGCCATCAGGTAGAAGAGCTGGTCCTCTCCGACCTTGCCGACGCTCGCCTCGTGCGTGACCGTTGCGTCGTCCGCCATCACCTCCATGTAGGGAAAGGTCGAGGTCTTCGACTGGACGTCAAGAAGGAGGGCGTCGCAGCGGACGGTCGATTTCACGTTGTGCGCGCCCCTGGCGATGTGCAGGAGGCCTCTGTAGATCGCGACCCCTCCGTCCTTGGAGACCGACTTGGAGATTATCTTCGACGACGTGTCCGAGGCGAGGTGGATCACCTTCCCGCCCGTGTCCTGGACCTGGTTCGCCCCGGCGTAGGCCATGGAGAGTATCTCTGCCTTGGCGTTCCGACCGAGGAGGTAGATGGAAGGGTACTTCATGTTCCTCCCCGAGCCCATCTCTCCGTTGAGCCAGGTCACGCTCGCGTCCTCGTATGCGTGGGCGCGTTTGGTCACGAGGTTGTAGACGTTCTTGGACCAGTTCTGGATTGTGATGTACTTGATCTTCGCGCCCTTCTTGGCTAGGAGCTCGACTACGGCTGCGTGGAGCATCGACTTCTGGTACATCGCGGCGGTGCACCCCTCGATGTACTGAACCTCGCTGTTCGGCTCGGCCACGATGAGCGTCCTCTCGAACTGTCCCATCCCCTGAGCGTTTATTCGGAAGTAGGACTGCAGGGGCATCTGGATCTTCACGCCCTCGGGGATGTAGATGAACGGGCCGTCGCTCCAGACCGCGCTGTTTAGGGCCGCGAACTTGTTGTCGCTGGCCGGTACGATCGATCCCATGTACTTCTTGATGAGATCGGGATATTCCTTGACCGCGTTCCCGACGCTCGTGAATATCACGCCCTGCGAGGCGAGGTCCTTCTGCAGGCTGTTGTAGACCTCCTGGCTCTCGTATATCGCCCCCACGCCCGCCAGGAACTTCCTCTCGGCCTCGGGGATGCCCAGCTTCTCGAAGGTGTTGCGGATCTCCGGGGGGACGTCCTCCCACTTCTTCGCCGTCTCCTTCGCGGGCTGCGCGTAGTAGTAGAAGTCCTGGAAGTGCACTGGTGAGAGGTCTACCCCCCAAGTGGGAACCGGTCTTGCTAGGAAGTTCTTGAGCGCCCTGAGCCTGAACTCCTCCATCCAGATGGGCTCGTCTCTGATGCGCGAGATCTCCTTCACGACGTCTTCGTTTATCCCCTTGTGGCTGTGCTCGAGGTACTGGGTCGAATCGGCGAATCCGTACTTCGATTGGTAATCGTCAGTTACTATCTCTGAAGCAGAGGTCATTGAGTACTCACATTATTACTTATGTTATAGTATTTATCCATTCCTACGTGCCGATGGTCGGTTCGTCGAACGGCTAGGGGATGCCTCATCCCTCTCGCTCTTTCCTTTGGACAACAGAGCCCCATTAGGCGACGACCCCCGACTGCTCCTTCAGCCAGCTGTAGCCCTTCTCCTCGAGCTTCAGAGAGAGCTCCTCCCCGCCGGACGCCGTTATCACCCCGTCGTAGAGGACGTGCACGAAGGTCGGCTTGATGTATTTCAGAATCCGCTGGTAGTGAGTTATTATCAGGACCCCGAGGTCGTTGCCGGCTATCTTTCCAACTCCTTCGGCGACGACGCGGAGGGCGTCGATGTCCAGGCCCGAGTCGGTCTCGTCGAGGATCGCAAACTTCGGTTTCATCAGGGCGAGCTGGAGTATCTCCGCCCTCTTCTTCTCGCCACCCGAGAATCCCTCGTTGAGGTATCTGTTCATGAAGGATTCGTCGACACCCAGCAGCTTCATCTTCTCGTTCATCGCCTCCCGGAACTCGAAGAGCGTCGGCGCCTGGTTCTTCTCATCGGTGTGGACCGAGTTGTAGGCAGCCCTGAGGAAGGAGAACATCGTGACTCCGGGGACGGTCACGGGGTACTGGAAGGCGAGGAAGAGCCCGATCTTCGCCCTCTTGTCCGGGGGGAGGGTGAGGATGCTCTGTCCGTCGACGAGGACGTCGCCCTTGGTGACCTTGTACTTCGAATGGCCGAGCAGGGTGAAAGCGAGCGTGCTCTTCCCAGACCCATTGGGGCCCATCAGCGCGTGCACCTCGCCCTGGTTTACTGAAAGGTTGACCCCCTTGAGGATCTCCTTGCCTTCCACGGAAACGTGGAGGTCGCGGATTTCGAGCTTTGACATCTGAGAGCCCCTAGACTGGCGGGTCTTAAAGGCCGAGCTTATAACCGTAGTTATAATGCTCCGCAGGACCTCGAAGCCGTCAGCTGAGGCAGTAGCGGGCTATCTTCGAGGCGACCGCCTCGAGGAACTCCCTGTCGATGGACGAGTGTGCGTTGAGCTCATCACTGTCGATGTCGATCTCTCCGACGACCTTCCCCTCGTGGATGATCGGTACGACTATCTCCGACCGGGTTTTGGCGAAACACTCGAGGTATCTCGGGTCCTTGCTCACGTCCGAGACTATCTCGGTTCGTCCCGACTTTGCCGCGTAGCCGCAGACACCCTTACCGACAGGTATCACCGTGTGGACGGTAGCGGCGGGTCCCGCCCAAGCGCTCAGGTGGAGGTCGCTCCCACGGACGAGGTAGATGCCAACCCAGTTGTACGTCGGGACCTGGTTCAGTATCTTCACTACCTTCTGCCTCACCTCGGCGCCGCTGGCCAAGGCCGACGCCTCCTCGACCTGCCCGAACAGCTCCTTCGCCCTCTCCCTGTCGATCCGGGTTCCGTTCTTCATCGCGGCTTGCCCTATAACATCCACTTGAAGAGCATAGCGGCCACCGGCGCTCCGGGTACAGGTCCAATCGCGAACGGCCAGTACCACGAGAGCGGGGTCGTGCAGAAGAGGAGCGAGACCACGGCGGAGCCGAGCTCCTCGCGGGATTCGGAAAACGGCGCGGGAAGATGATTTCAAGACCTCAGGCTAGCAGGAATCAAGAGAGTAAATCGCGGCCCAAAGACACGAAGCTTTGCGCGGCGCTTTGTTCATGAACTGAATCTGGATTCTTAACTGTGCAAACCTAAATATCGCCGGACAACGGCGCCGTTTAATCAAGTGGGGTTTGATTTTTGGATAAGAAAAGTGGCATGACTAACCGTGACTGGTGGCCGAACCAGCTGAGGGTTGATGTCCTGCACCAGCATTCCCCCGAGTCCAATCCGATGGGCGAGGGTTTCAACTACGCTAAGGAGTTCAACAGTCTCGACCTGGAGGCCGTGAAGAAGGACCTCCGTGAAATGATGACGAAGTCGCAGGATTGGTGGCCGGCGGACTTCGGTCACTACGGACCGCTCCTAATCCGAATGGCGTGGCACAGCGCGGGCACCTACCGCATAGGTGATGGTCGGGGGGGCGCAGGATCCGGCAGCCAGCGCTTTGCGCCTCTAAACAGCTGGCCAGACAATGCGAACCTCGACAAGGCGCGCCGACTGCTCTGGCCGATCAAGCAGAAATACGGTCGGAAGATTTCTTGGGCCGACCTGATGGTCCTCGCCGGCAACGTCGCCTTGGAATCGATGGGGTTCAAGACCTTCGGTTTTGGCGGAGGGCGCGAAGACACCTGGGAACCCGAAGAGGACATCTACTGGGGGAGCGAGAGCGAGTGGCTTGGCGACAAGCGCTACTCCGGCGACAGGGAACTAGAGAATCCTCTTGCTGCCGTGCAGATGGGCTTGATTTATGTCAACCCGGAAGGGCCAAACCGTAATCCGGATCCGCTTGCCGCCGCCAAGGACATTCGCGAGACATTTGCGCGCATGGCGATGAACGATGAGGAAACCGTCGCGCTGATCGCTGGCGGTCACACCTTCGGCAAGACCCACGGCGCTGGCGATGCGTCGCTCGTAGGCCCCGCGCCTGAAGCCGCCCCCATCGAGGAACAAGGTCTCGGCTGGAAGAGCAAGTTTGGCACGGGCAAGGGCGATGATACGATCACCAGCGGCCTGGAAGTCATCTGGAGTCGGACACCAACGAAGTGGAGCGACAACTTCTTCCGGAACCTTTTCGAATACGAATGGGAGCTAACGAAGAGCCCGGCCGGTGCGCATCAGTGGAAGCCGAAGGCCGGCACAGACGCCGGTTCGGTGCCGGATGCGCACGACTCGTCAAAGCTTCACGCGCCTTCCATGCTGACTACGGACCTCGCCTTGAGGTTCGATCCGGTCTACGAAAAGATTTCACGGCGCTTCATGGAAAACCCGGACCAGTTTGCGGACGCGTTCGCCCGAGCGTGGTTCAAGCTGACGCATCGCGACATGGGCCCACGCACGCGCTACCTCGGACCGGACGTTCCGGCAGAAGAGCTCATCTGGCAAGACCCCATCCCCGCCGTCAATCACAAACTGATTGATGCGTCGGACGTCGCCTCCCTCAAGGGCAAGATCGTGACTTCTGGCCTGCCAATGTCGGAGCTGATTTCGACCGCCTGGGCGTCGGCCTCCACATTCCGCGGCTCCGACAAGCGCGGTGGTGCCAACGGTGCCCGTATCCGTCTGGCGCCGCAGAAGGACTGGCAAGTCAACCGGCCTGCCCAGCTAGCGAGGGTGCTCAAGACTTTGGAGGGCATCCAGGGCGCGTTCAACAGCGCGCAGTCCGGAGGCAAGAGGGTATCACTGGCCGACCTGATCGTTCTGGCGGGTTGCGCAGCCGTAGAACAGGCTGCGAAGAGTGCTGGTCACGAGGTGACGGTTCCCTTCACGCCGGGACGCATGGACGCCTCGCAGGAGCAAACCGACGCGGCTTCCTTCGCCGTGCTCGAACCGATCGCGGACGGGTTCCGCAACTACCTCAGGACCAAATTCGCCGTATCGGCCGAAGAACTGCTGATCGATCGGGCGCAACTGCTGACGCTGACGGCGCCTGAGATGACGGTTCTCATCGGCGGCATGCGAGTTCTGAATACCAATTTCGGAGAGTCCCAGCACGGCGTGTTCACCAAGCGCCCTGGGACGCTGACGAACGACTTCTTCGTGAATCTACTCGACATGGGAACGACCTGGAATGCGAGCTTGGGAGATAGAGACGTGTTCGAGGGTCGTGATCGTGCAACGAACGAACTCAGGTGGACTGGCACCCGCGTCGACCTCATCTTCGGTTCGAACTCCCAGCTGCGGGCCTTGGCAGAGGTCTACGCATGTGAGGACTCCACGGAGAAGTTCTTGCACGACTTTGTAGCCGCGTGGAACAAGGTAATGAACCTTGATCGGTTCGACCTCGTAACCGAGAAAAACTCATAAAGAGAATTCGAATGGCGGGCCCGAACGGATCAGACGGGTCGAAGACTATTAACCGAGGTCCACAGGGCAGATGGCAGTGCAAACCCACAGGGAAGAGGTAGAATTCTTCGGCCATCCCATGGTGAGGTCCGCGCACAGAAACACGATCGAGGTGACCAAGGCCGCTGACCTTACCGCCAGGGGCGACTGCATCATCGGTGTCCGGGCGGATAAGGGTCCGGCAGATCTCGCCAGGGTCGTCCGCGAATGCATCATGGACGACAGGAGCGAGGTCCTCCTGACGATCCAGGTCGAGCCAGAGGAGTTCCTGGTGAGGGCGGTCGGGAGCAGCGGACTGTCGCTCACGGATGCTCATGAGATGGTCGTGAGGAGGAGCGAGTTCGTCTCGGCGAGGACGCTCGCCATAAGGGCGGACGCCGCCGCGAAGGACATCCCCAGGAGGATGGTGGAAGCTCTGAGGGACCCTGCGCGACGCGGGCTTCTCAGGATCGAGGTGCGGTTGCGATGACCTACACGGTCATAGCCAACACCATGCAGGCGCTCGTGAAGTACCACGGACTCAAGGACTGGAAGCTCAGGATACCCTACCACGACAGCATCTCCGTCAACACGACGGCGCTCTTCTCGGAGGTGACCGTCAGGACGGGGGAGAGGTCGAGGCTCCTCGTCGGGGGACGAGAGAACGAGGACGCCTTACGCAGGCTTCAGCCCGTGTGCAAGAGGCTGGCGAACAAGCCGTTCGACGACCTCGACCTCCGTCTCGAGTCCAAGAACGTGCCCGCTGTGGATGGGAAGGGGCTAGGCTTCTCCTCGTCCGCCGGCTCCGCGCTGACCTTCGCCATCAACCGCGCCATCGGCGGGCCCACCGACCTCAAGGAGCTCTCCAGGGTTTCGCGTCTGTTCGCGGCCTCGGCCTCCAGGACGATGGTCGGGGGGTTCTCCAGACTCTACGCCGGCAAGGGCGACGAGGACACCTACTCGGTGAGGTTCGCAGACGAGAGGGACCTGCCGCTGAGGACGGTCATCGTCCCGCTGCCCTCAACCGTGAGGACAGAGGTGGCCCACGAGGAGGTCGAGACTTCGCCTTTCTTCGCCGCGAGGATAGAGTCGGCGGACAAGAGATGCGACCTCGTAGAGAAGGCGATCAAGGGCGGGGACCTTGCCAGCCTCGGGGAGCTGGTGGAGCAAGACACGATGGAACTTCACAGCGTTACCATGACCGGCAAGAACAGGATGATCGTCATGAGCGCAGACACCATCAACGTGATCACGAAGGTCAGGGAGCTCAGGGCGAACAGCGTGCAGGCGTACTTCTCAATGCAGACAGGCCCGTCGGTCTTCATCAACACGAATGAAGTGAGCGTGCCGAAGGTGAGGAGGGCGATGAACAAGATGGGGTATCGGACCCTCGTCTCGTCGGTCGGAAGACAGGCCAGGCTGAAGCGCGGCTAGGACATCTGGGCTTAATAGGGCTCGGGAGATAACGGACGGAGAGGTTTGCCCGAGAGATCGAGGGTGGTAAGCTGGTACGTCAAGGAGCTGAGGCGGACGAAGAAGGACAAGCCCGAAGAGATCAAGGAGGCGCTCGAGATCTACATCCGGCTCTGGGAGAGGGTGTTGGAGAAGGGGACGGTGCGCCCCGACGACAGGATGGACGAGGCGTTGAGAAAGGTCGACGCGAACGGCGGCCTCTACAGGGCCGCTGGCGACTGAACCGTCAATCCATGACCTCCCCTCCGTCGACGACGAGGCTCTGGCCCGTGACGAAGCTCGAGGCTTCGCTTGCGAAGAACGCCGCGACGCTCGCAACCTCCTCAGGCGAGCCGAACCGCCTCATCGGTATGCCCCTCCGGTAGTCCCGCCTCTGCTCCTTGGTCAGCCACTCGACCCACCCCGTCTCTATCGAGCCGAGGATCATGCAGTTGACGTTGATCTTTGGCGCGAGGGTCCTCGCCAGCATCTTGGTGAGGGTCAGCACCGACGCCTTCACCGGGGCGTACACCAATCCGTCGACATCGCCCGTGAGCACCGGGGTCGACGCGATGTTCAGGATCCTACCGCCGTGAGGCTTCATCAGGGGAGCGGCCCGCTGAGCGCAGAGGAAGGTGCCTATGAGGTCCACCGCGAAGACCTTCTTCCACATGTCGGCGGTGATTTCTCCGAATCCGGAGTTCCAAATCTTGGGGTCCGCCATTCCGGCGTTGTTAACGAGTATGTCTAGGCCGCCCAACTCTCCCCTTATCCTCTCGAACATGGAATCCACGCTCGAGGCCTCGGAGACGTCCGCCTGGATGACCAGAGCCTTCCCCCCCTCCGACTTCACCGATCCCGCCACCTCCTGGGCCTCGCTCTCGCTGTTGCGGTGGTTTATCACCACGACGGCGCCCTCTCTCGCGAACTTCCTCGCCATCGCGGCGCCAATCCCGCGGCTGGATCCGGTGACCAGCGCGCGCTTTCCTCTGAGACTCATCGGACCTTGGGCGCACGCCCTTCACTTAAGGTTTGGACTGGGGCCCTAGGGCCTCGGCATCCTGTCCCTGGCCGTCCCGCCGATGGAATACTCCCTCAGGAACTTGAGGTTGAAGAGAGAGGCAGCCGCCGAGTTCCTCACGAGCTCGTCCTCGTCTTTGAGCGCGGCCTCGAGGGTGGCTCTCGCCGACTGGTTCCCGATCGACCCCAGCGCTGCGGCTGACTCGTGGCGCACGATGGGCTCCCTGTCGTGCCTGACCGCTTCCTCGAGGGCTGGGACTCCGGACGCGAGTCCCATCTGGCCGAGGGTGAACGCCGCCTCGTGCTTCACGAGAGGGTCGGGGTCGCGGAGCACGACGTCAGAGAGAACCGGCACTGCGGCCTCGCCCCCCAGCTCCGCAAGAATCGTGACCGCGTGGACGCGAAGGACGAGGCTGGGCTCCCTCCTGAGGACTTCTATGAAGAACTGCTCGTTCTTCTTCTCGTACTCCTCCTCCATCTGCTTCATTACGGCGAGGCAGTGGCGTTCATCGTCGACGACGGTGGTCGTGTACACGTTCGCGGCTCCGATTCCGGAGCGATATAACCTAAACGATGAATCTCACATCAGCGTGATGGCCGCGGCCAGGGCGCCGTTCTCGGAGACCTCGTCGTACGGAGACCCCGTGACCACCACCGCGTCCCCATCGTGGAGACCGGCCCTACGGATCGTCTTCCACGGCTCGCTGGGTCCCCCCCTCTCGCAGTCCGTCCCCTCCCCCGGCACCGTGAAGCGATCGCCCTTGAGGACCACCGTGAACGCCCCGTCAGCTCCCTCTTTGATCGCTGCGTCTCTCTGCTCTATCCCGTAGCGGACCTTCCGGGCGGCTCCCGCCACCGCGATGGCCCAGCACCGCTTTCCTAGGTCGAGGGTCTGTGCCTCCACCGCAGCGGAGAAGAGGAGGATTGACGATATCTTGGCGAACTCCTTCTCTCCCCTCTTGCTCAGGGTGCACCCGTTGGGCTCTATCTCGATGAACCCGGCATCCTTCAGCCTCTTGATCAGCGTCCTGACCTCCCCCTGGCCGAGCCCGGTCAAGGTGCCCAGCCTCCCTCGCCCGACCGACCCCGCCCTGCCTATCGCCACCAGCGCCTTGAGGACGTGCACCTGGGTGAAGACTGCCCTGGGTCCCCTGTAGTCCGTCTCAAGAACGTCTCTGAGAGTCTCCAGGACCATCTCGGTTACTTCGCCATTTCGAGATATTTGTCCTTTTGCAGCCGTCCCGGCGTCTGTCGGTCATCAGGGCGTACAGTTGGGGACGTAGGTCGCGGGGTTGAAGCCGCAGAAGGTCCAGGCGAAGATCGAGCCGTTGCTGACGACCAGGTCGTCCGGACCGACCTGCGCGACCTGCCATCGGGCCGTGGTGTTGTAGGTCCAGAAGAACCAGTACTGCTGCGGGGTCTGCGCCATGTTGTCTATTCCCGTGACGAAGTGCTCGGCGCTCTCCCCCGGGGCCAGCGGCGGGTAGAGCGTCGCGTTGACCATGCCGTGGGCCGCTATCACCGTGGCCACGAAGGCGTTCGCCCCCGTCGGCACCTCAGTGCCGTTGGTCCAGAGGAGCGTCCCGTTGCCGAAGTCGAAGAGGATGTTTGTCTCCTGGGTGGGCTGGACGCTCTTGAGCTCCGTAAGGTACGTGTTCGCGTTGCTCTGGGCCTGGTCGTATTGGAAGAGGTAGAAGGCAGCGAAGGTTGAGGAGATCAGGATTCCCGCTACCAGAACCACGATGATCGCGTTAAGCGTCCTCGTAGATGCCATGGCCGGCTGGATAATCCAGACAGCTCTAATAAACGTTACATACGAGACGGGCTCGCGGCCCGCCGAACCTTTTGGTCGATAAGCTTCGAGTGGGGGACGCCGGGCCGAAGGGGAGGGGCGTGTTTGCGGTCGCGAGAATAGAGCCCGGCGAGCTCGTCTGGGATTACTCCGGTGAGGAGAGGTGGATATCGGACATACCCGAGGAGTTCTGGCCGTACACCTTCCAGGTGGACTACGACCGGTACGTCTTGCCAGAGAAGGGGTCCGTGGGATGGTACCTCAACCACTCGTGCGAGCCGAACTGCGTGATACTGGGCAGGACCAGGGTGGTGGCCCTCAGCGCCATCGAGCCGGGGGCCGAGGTCACTTTCGACTACTCGACGAACGTCGGCTGGGACGGATTCATCATGGAGTGCAGCTGCGGCTCTCAGGCGTGCAGGAGGGTGGTGAGGAGCTACAAGTATCTGAGCCCGGAGCTGAAGGGCAGGTACGGCGCCTGCGTCTCGAGGTTCTTGCTCGGAAAGTGAGAGTTTGGCGGATTCGGCGGCGAATCGACCGGCCTTCCCGTGAGGGGACCGGGCAGGATTATATCTCACGATTGACGGTGTCTCAGTGTGTTCCGGCGAGCGTTGTACCGGCAGCTGGCGAAGTACTACGACAGGATATACTGGAACAAGGACTATGGACGCGAGGTGGACTTCCTTGTCAGCCTCTTCCATCGTCTGGGTGTTACGGGAAGAGAAATCCTCGAGGTCGGGTGCGGGACAGGAAACCACACGAGACTGTTCGTGTCGAGGGGGTACCGGGTCACGGCCCTCGACCTCAGCGAGGACGTTCTGAGGATCGCGGCGAAGAAGGTGAGTCACGGCGCCAGGTTCGTCAGGGGTGACATGAGGGATTTGGACGAAGCTGTGGAAGGTCAGTTCGATGCCGTGGTCTGCCTGTTCAGCACGATATCCTACAACCTCACGGAGTCTGAGCTTAGGAAGACTCTTCGAGGGTTCCATGAACACGTCAAGCCTGGAGGGGTCGTCGCCTTCGACACCCACTTCACCAAGAAGGGGTTCATCGACGGCTACCGCGGCGAGGATATTTTCGACGACGGGAGGGTGATAGGAGCGAGGTTGAGCACGTCGATACGCAGGCGAGGCGTGGGGGAGATCTCGTTCACGTACCTGATAAAGGACGGGCCCAAGGTCATAACCCTGAGGAACGACATCCACCGCCTCGGCCTGTTCGCCCCCGAAGATTTCCTCCGTGTGATGGGGGAAGTAGGGTTCGAGCACGTAGAGGCATATTCGGATTGGACCTTCAGGAGGAGAATCAACACGGCTCCCTTCAAGGATACCATCTTCGTAGGACGAAGGGCAACCTAGACGAGGATAGACGCAGCGGTCGCGACGATACACAACGTCTGGGGTTGCTCGCCTTGGGACTCGTGCATCATAGTGCATATGATTTATGTTTCGTGCTATCTGGTGCTATCCAGTGCCACAACCTGTATATAGTGCGAATATCCTTAAAAGCCAAGGCGGAAAAAATGGCCGTTACGACTAAGGGAGGCGGCGGACGGCTGCTATCAGCCGTAGACAAGAAGATACTGAGTGTGCTTCTGATTCCTAACGGCAGGATCACCACATACGAGTTGTCGAAGAGGACTGAGCTCCCTAGGACGACGGTTCAACGCAGGCGTTCCTATCTCGAGAAGCGTTTTCTTGAATTCCAGTACAACCTCAAGCTCGATGGGCTCGGATTCCGGCGTGTCGACCTGCTCATTGCGACCGAACGAGGAAGGACCTTCTCTCTGGCGAAAAAGTTGCTGAACCTAGAACCCGTAGTGCGCGTGGGCGCGAGTGTGGGCCAGCAGACGATAGACCTCAGGGCGGAGGTCGTGATCAAAGACAACGCCGAGCTGCTCGACCTGATGGAGTCGGTGAAAGGGATGGAAGGTGTAAAGGACGTCATCTGGTCGGAGGTCGTCAGGGAGGTCGGGAAGAAGAGGTCCGTCCCCGCCAGCGTCCTCGAAAGGCTTTGATCGGGTGCGCGCGACGAATCTATGAAGTCTGCTTGCCAAAGATTGTATACAAGTCAGGTTGTATTTTGGATTTTCGCGTCGATGAGCATCGGCGCACCAGCATGTTTTGACCGATGTTGGACGGTAACCGGACACACTACATTTAGCTTGGATATAACATATGTTTTTTCGGTGGCGCAGTGCCTGACAACAGTAAGAAGATTCTCATAGTTGACGACGAGCGCGACATAACCTCTGCCCTCAAGCTCGGCCTCGAGCGCCACGGATTTGATGTGGACGTCTACAACGACCCTCTGGTGGCTCTCGACGAGATAGACAGCAAGGATTACGACCTCGCCATCTTTGACATCCGGATGCCAGGGATAGACGGCTTCGAGCTGTACAGGCGGTTCAGGAGGCTTGACGGAGAGACGCAAGTGTGCTTCTTCACCGCCTTCGACGTCTACGAGAACGAATTCAGAAGGATGTTCCCCGAAGTTCACGTGGCAGCGCTCTTCAAGAAGCCGATGACGATTGCAGACCTCTCGGAGCGATTGAACAAGATTCTCAGCGGTCAGAAAGTCGGCGTCAAGTGAGCGACGCGGGCATCCGTCCCGTGAC
Organism: uncultured Nitrososphaerota archaeon; assembly: GCA_963703285.1. GTDB lineage: Archaea > Thermoproteota > Nitrososphaeria > Nitrososphaerales > Gagatemarchaeaceae > Gagatemarchaeum. The sequence continues at coordinate 68 of OY969807.1, read as the reverse complement.
AAGAGCGCCATCGGGGCGCCCGGGATGGTCAGTAAGTATTACCCTGCCATCGCTGGAGGGTGTGGCGG